>LLKB01000001.1:0-256140 GCA_001414325.1 Butyribacter intestini
CAGAAAGTCATTTATCTGAGTGTAGAACGAAGATTCTTCTTGCAATCAAAAGGAAGTCATGATATAATCAATGTACAGTTTTTAGGGTATAAACCTAATCCTCGATAGCTCAATGGTAGAGCACACGGCTGTTAACCGTGGGGTTGTTGGTTCGAGCCCAACTCGGGGAGTTTATTTTTTAATATAATAATATTTATGGCTCCATGGTCAAGCGGTTAAGACATCGCCCTTTCACGGCGGTAACACGGGTTCAATTCCCGTTGGAGTCACTTTTTTGTTATGGCGACTTAGCCAAGTGGTAAGGCATGGGACTGCAACTCCCTGATCATCGGTTCAAATCCGTTAGTCGCCTCTATATAGACCTCAATGATAGATCATTGGGGTCTTTTGTGTTATATTTAAAAATAAAAAATTTATCGTTTTGATAAGAGATAAATAAAAACTATAATTACAAATTAGAAAAGGACATATAACAGTTAAAGTAAAAAAGAGATTATAAAAATCAAGGACATAAAATAGCTAAAATGCTTAAAAAGGAGATTGCAAAAATCAACAAAGTGAAATAATTAAAACAGTTAAAAAGAATATATAAAAAGTTAAGTTTAAAAGATGGAAAGGATATGTATGGAAAAAGAAAATATAACTGAGTTGACACACGAAGAAAAAAATAAACAGGAAAGAAACAATAAAGAAGATAATAAGACTGAAAAGAACTTTCTACAGAGTGTGCAGGACACTTTTGGAAAAGGAAAACTTAAACCATCGCAGTATTCGGCTTTGGGGCTTGCCTATATTGGTGATGGCGTTTATGATTTAATAATAAGAACGATAGTGCTTGATCTTGGAAATGGCAAGGTGAAAAATTTTCACAGAATGACAAGTAATATCGTAAAAGCGGAGTCACAGGCGAAAGTAGTTAATGCTATATTAGACAGTCTGACAGATGAAGAAATGGCGATATTCAAACATGGAAGAAACGCAAAATCGGCTACATCAGCTAAAAATGCATCAATAACAGATTACAGGATAGCAACCGGGTTTGAAGCACTTATAGGGTATCTGTATCTGTCACATGAGATGGACAGGGCAATGGAACTTGTAAAAGAAGGGCTTACAAAAACGGAGTTACTTCCATATACATTGTCTTAATTAATTTGATAGAAATATAAAAATAGAAAGCGAGGAAAATATGAGATACGAAGAATTGACAATAGAGGGCAGAAATGCAGTTTTAGAAGCATTTAGAGCAGGAAAAACAATAGACAAGCTGTTTGTGCTTGACGGCTGTCAGGACGGACCGGTACGCACTATTTTGAGAGAGGCAAAAAAGACAGACTGTATAGTTAATTTCGTGAAGAAAGAACGGCTTGACCAAATGTCTGAGACAGGAAAACATCAGGGTGTTATAGCTTATGCAGCGGCATATGAATATGGAACGGTGGAGGAAATGCTTGAAAGAGCAAAGGAAAAGAATGAGCAGCCATTCCTTATTTTGCTTGATAATATCGAAGACCCGCATAATCTCGGTTCTATAATAAGAACAGCAAATCAGGTTGGGGCACACGGAGTTATAATTCCAAAAAGGAGAGCAGTAGGACTTACGGCTACGGTTGCAAAGGCATCGGCAGGTGCGATAAATTATACACCGGTCGCAAAAGTTACAAATCTTGTAAAGACAATGGATGAACTAAAAAAACAGGGAATGTGGTTTGTATGCGGTGACATGGGTGGTGACAGCATGTACTCGCTTGACCTTACAGGTCCGATGGGTGTTGTGATAGGAAATGAGGGTGAGGGTGTGAGCCGCCTTGTGAAAGAAAATTGTGATTTTGTTGCAACAATACCTATGTTCGGAGACATTGATTCGCTCAACGCATCAGTAGCTATGGGTGTGCTTTCATATGAAATAGTAAGACAAAGAATGGCTAAAAAAGGGTGAAATCAAATAAATTATTTAAGAAATGGGGGAAATGATGGAGTTTGAAAAAATGTCTGAAAATGACATAATAAATTTAGCACAAAAGAGGGAAAATGCTGCGATGGAGTATCTTTTGGAGAAATATAAGCCGCTTGTACGCCAGAAAACAAGAAAATTGTTTCTTATAGACGGAGATAAGGATGACCTTATTCAGGAGGGGATGATAGGTCTTTTTAAGGCTGTCAGGGATTATCAGGTTGGAAAGGATGCAGCGTTTAGGACCTTTGCCGACCTTTGCATATCAAGACAGCTCTATTCAGCAATAAAAAAATCCAACAGACTAAAAAATCAGCCGTTAAATTCATATGTATCAATATATTCTGACGAATTTAGCGATGCGGACGAGCTGGCAGGTGACAGAACGGTAATATCATCGGGAAGTGATAACATAGCAAACCCTGAAGCAATCATGATAGACAGGGAAAATGCCATTGATATGCAGAATAAGATGTTTGATAAGCTTAGTAAAATGGAAAGGGAAGTTTTAAAAAGGTATCTTGAAGGCATGACATATCAGGAGATTGCGGCAGATATGGAGAAATCTCCTAAATCAATAGACAACGCATTGCAAAGGATAAAAGGTAAGATTGGATAAAATAAAAATTGCTAATTTTATCATTATGCAGTAAAATAAAAATAATATAGAAATCCGGATATATTATTAAACGGAAAATATTATACTCCTATCGGCTGGAGACGGTGGAGTTTCCTAACATAATTTGGGTAAAGCATAATTGCTTTAAAGACATGGAAGTACATTAGGGAGTAAAGGAGGGATTATTATGAAAAATATTTACATAGCATCAAATTCGGTTGAGGCAGACTCTGTCGTGAATAAACTATCACAAAACGGCATAAATGCTTCGTGCAGACAGAAAGAAAACTTTAGTGTGATGGCAGGAAATACAGAGGTAGAGTTTGAGATATTTGTTGATGACTGGGAGGCGGACAAGGCTAAGAAACTGCTTAGTAAAAAGGATTATACACCATCAATGGGATTTGAAAAAAGGCGTCGTATGGCAGCCATACTCAGTCTTGTTTTTATAGCGGCAGTTTTTATTATAGTTATAGCAACTTCATTGTAATTAGAAAAGTTATGTATGTTGATTTAGTACTATTGTAATAGTTTTATGTGACATCAGTTGGAGCAAAGTTATTTTTGCTGCAGTGTCAGATGATTGTATTATATTAATATAAGGAGCAGTAATGGACAGATGTAAAGACATTTTATGTCAGATATTTGGGAAAAGTCCTATAAGTGATGAAAAAGATGTGGCACAAAACATTTACACATTTCGTTTTGTGTTATTTTGCATGATTATATATACATTTGAAGAAATTTTAAATGCGACAGGTATTTTTATTGTAGATAAAAAGATTTTTGTTACAGGTTATATTATCGCTTGTTTTTTTCTGTTGATACATATAGTATCTTTGCTGGTACTAGGGTTGGATAATCCAAAAACAAAGTATTTAAGTATATTTGCAATTATATGTGTGTTTAATGCAGCAAGTATTTCACTGACTTATCATATGATTATCATTATTATGATACCGCTTGTTATAGCGGGAATGTACACATCAAAGAGAATATCGGTATTTACATTTGTACTTACTATTTTCAGCATAATTCTCATTACTTATGCGGGCTATTTTTATGGTGTTTGTGATGCAAACATGACACTTCTTACGGCTACTTCGATAGGACATCTTGAAAAGGACGGAAAGTTTCTGATGACTCAGGTAAATCCGAATCCTTTCTTTACTATTGGTCTATATTTTGTCCTGCCGCGTTGTTTTCTTGCGGTTGCTTTTGCTTATGTTTCAAACAGTGTTAATAAGGTTATAAGAAATTCGCAGAAAAAGGCTGTTCAGATGGAACTTAAGGCAAGTATGGATGAAATGACCGGTTTATATAATAAAAACAGGCTGCTTGCACTTTTGGATGAAAAAGTATATGATTCACAAAATATAGCGGTTATTTATTGGGATGTAAACCGGCTAAAATATGTAAATGACAATTTCGGTCATATTGCAGGAGACAGGCTTATCATAAAAGTGGCAGAAGCCATTCGCAGTTCAGCTAGAAAAGAGGATGAGGCTTTTCGTTATGGCGGCGATGAGTTTGTTATGATAATAAACGATGGAACAGTGGAGATAGTGCAGGAAATTTTAAAAAGATGGGAGTCGGCGATAGGAAAGGCGGCAGAAGGCTGTAATTTTCCGGTTTCCGCATCTGTCGGGTATGCAATCGGTGAAAGAAAATATCTGGAGGATGTCATTGCGGCAGCAGACAAGAATATGTATATGTGCAAACATAAAGTGCACGAGGAACTTAGTTTTTAGAGCAAAGTGTTAAGAACTTTCTGAACTTTTAGGTTCATGGGATGAATTGGCACAAATCGGGATTTATGGAGGTGTCATTATGTATATGGCAATTGGTTTATGTTTAGGTGTTGCATTTGGAACTGTCTTAGATAATCTTCCTTTGGGAATTGCTATCGGTGTAGCCGTTGGAGCAGGAATAGATAGTTCACGTAGCAGTAAACGAAAAAAAGATAAAGAAGATGAAGATTTATAGAAGTAAGGAAAACTATAACTTCCAGTTTATGGTATAAGCAGCTTAGATTATTCTATTATTACTTATAAAGAAAGAATACATAGAAAATTAAGAACAGAAGCATTGCAAAAATTGACAAATTGTTTATAGGTTTATGAATTTAAGAAATAAAAGGCTATTCTAACATAAAAAGATAATCAACAATACAATGAGCAAGCCCAAGTATTGTCAATTATTTTTTATGGCTGAACTGTTACGGAAAATTTAAAATATGAGAAAAAATACTTGAAATACAATACAAAATAATATATAATGTTGTTTGTGATTGCTGCTATGGCTCAGGAGGTAGAGCGTCGCCTTGGTAAGGCGGAGGCCACGGGTTCAAATCCCGTTAGCAGCTTAGTAAATAATAAAAACAGGCATAAGCAGAACATCATATACGCAATGTTACTTATGCCTGTTTTTACACTATCAGGGGAGTTCATCTTGACTTTTCGCTAATAACCTTCATTTGTAACTTTCCATATGCCTTTGCGATTTTTTTTCAAAATTATCATTCTGTCCGGGTTCTGTATAATACCTTCTTTGCTCACATTTACGATAAATTGATATTTTTTACCATGCAGTTTTGCACTGCCTTTTTTATCAAATTTAATGTAATTTACTGTAAAGATGGTTTTTGAATAGTATCTGATTGCGGCAATTTCAGCTTTTTTAATTTGTTTTTTTGATAATTTATATACTGATTTCCTTTCATTTTTTATTGAAGATATTTTGTTTGTATTTTCATTTTTATCAATATAAGTACTATTGAGAGGTTTATCATTTGAACGCCTGACAAATTTATCTGTTTTTTTGATTTTGTAATCACTAAATGAAGCTAAAAATTTTCCATTATCAGATAGTGAAATTGATATAGCTTTTGTTGCTGTATTTCCATTTTTAAAAGTAACCTCCATGACAATTATATCTTCTTTCAATTCTTTTGCAAGATTTTTGATTTTTGCATTTTCATTATCACTTAATTCACTAATAGTTTTATTTGGTATCCATGAAATTGTAAGGTATTTGTATTCTTTTTTATTATTACCATACGAAATTTCAAAATTCTGTGCATTTGCATATTCGTTTCTTTTTTCTGTCCAGTCTTTGAAATCAAGCTGCTGATTTTTGCAGGAAAATCTGATTTTTTCTATATTTTCTCCTAAAATATAAAAAATAAGCTGATGGCCTTTCATTTCACCACTGTCACTAATGGTTCCGGTTTTTATTACTGCTGCGGTTGAAGTGATTTTTTCATTTGTTACATATGCATATGCTGTTATGGTATTTTTGTTCTTAAATGAAATAAGAGCTGCAAAGATAAGAAATATTGTTATAAAACTTGCTGCCAGAGCAGTCAATTTTTTAAAAGTACACTTCTTTTTTTTTGAAATATACTTATCAGCTTTTTCAATGAGTTCGTCATCAATATAACCAATACAATATAATTTGTCCATATTCATAGAAATTCCTCCTTTTCAAGATAGATTTTAAGCTTGCCGCGTACTCGGAACAGTGAAGTTTTCACTTTGCTTTCGGTAATTGACAAATGTTTTGCAATTTCAGCTATACTCTCCATATAAAAGTATCTACGCACAAACATTATCTGTTTTTCATCTGATAATGTATATAAAAAACGACTAACCATTTCACCTAGAAGTTTTGCTTCAATTTCACTTTCAACACTATCAATTGCAGGAATACAGTTATCAAGCTCTTTAGACAGTTCAACAATATTGCAATTTCTTTTAAGGCTGGTTTCTTTCCTGTATCTGTCAATGGAGATAGTACGAATAATCCGGGCAAGAAAAGCAAAAAAATAATCCTTTGGATTGCTCGGTGGTATTCGTTTCCAAGTTTCCATATATGTATCATTTTCACACTCCTGCACCGTACATGTATCTCTGATTATTTTATAAGAAATATTACAGAGTTTTGAGCTATACTTATCTGCTGTATATTTAATTGCATTCTCATCACGATTAAAATACAACTGAACGATTTTTTCGTCTTCCAAATTTTCACCTTCTTTCCTACTGTATTTAGCCGTTCACTAATCATATCGTATTTTAGATGGTGTTGGTTACATTTGTAATAATTACTTTTATGGCAAGTTGATGGTCTGCCTGTGTCTATTGATATATTTTTGACAGTTGCTAAAATGGTTTTTGGCGATTATGTTTAGCTTTTCACCATTCAGATTGACAATTCTCGGTAAAATGGTACAATAAAAGTCGGGATATTATATTTTTTGTCATAAGGAACAATAGGGTGAATGTACATATGAAAATCATTGAATATGCATATGTTTCATACATATATTATTTGGTGATATGGGGCAAAAAATATAAAAAATTATAAAGAAAGGGGAACCAGAATGAGTGAAGCAACATTTCGTGGGGGTGTTCATCCTTACGAGGGAAAGGAATTGTCCAAAGACCTGCCTATAAAGACTGTTATGCCTAAGGGTGATATGGTTTTTCCTATGTCACAGCATATCGGTGCACCGGCAACACCTGTTGTTGAAAAAGGTGATAAAGTGCTCGTTGGACAAAAAATTGGTGAAGCTAGCGGATTTATTTCAGCAAATATCTGCAGCTCAGTTTCTGGAACTGTAAAGGCAGTTGAACCGAGGATGCTCTTAAACGGCTCTAAGGCAACTTGCGTGATTATTGAAAATGATGGAGAATACACCGGTATTGAGGGGCTTGGTGAAGATCGAGATTATACCAAGCTGTCAAACGATGAAATTCGCAACATCGTAAAGGAAGCTGGTATTGTAGGTATGGGTGGTGCAGGTTTTCCGACAAATGTAAAACTTACACCAAAAGAGCCTGACAAGATTGATTATATTCTTGTAAACGGTGCTGAGTGTGAGCCTTATCTTACATCTGACTACAGACAGATGCTTGAATGTCCGGAGGAGATTATCGGAGGACTTAAGGTAATACTCAAACTTTTTGACAAAGCAAAGGGAGTTATCGGAATCGAGGATAACAAGCCTGATGCCATCGAGAAGATGAAGCAGGCAGCCCAGGGAGAAAGCCGTATAGAGGTTATGCCTTTAAAGACAAAGTATCCACAGGGTGGTGAACGTACTCTTATCTCAGCTATCACCGGCAGAAAGATTTATTCTGCAAAACTTCCGGCTGATGCGGGATGTATCGTTGATAATATATCTACTGTTATCGCTATTTACAGAGCTGTCTGTAAACAGACACCTCTTATCACGAGAGTCATGACACTTACGGGAGATGCATTTAAAACACCTATCAATGTAAATGTGCGTATAGGATGCAATCATGCAGACCTTGTGGCAGAGGGTGAAGGATTTAAGCAGGAACCGGCAAAGATTATATCAGGTGGTCCTATGATGGGATTTGCAATGTTTGATCTCAATGTTCCTGTTACAAAGACATCTTCTTCTATTTTGGCACTTACAAGAGATGAAGTTGCAGAGAATGAGCCGACAGCTTGTATCAGATGTGGACGATGTGTTCAGGCCTGTCCGGGCAACCTTGTACCTCAGAAGATGGCGCAGGCTGCTATGCACAATGACTATGATACATTTGTAAAACTGAACGGCATGGAGTGTTATGAGTGCGGAAGCTGCACATATGTATGTCCGGCGAAGCGTCCTCTTACACAGACATTCAAGCAGGCTCGTCAGTATGTGGCAGCTCAGAGAAGAAAGAAATAGGAGGGATAAAAGGTGAGTAATTTATTAAATATTTCATCATCGCCACATGTTCGTGACAAATCTTCTACGAAGAGTATCATGTGGGATGTTTTTCTCGCACTTATGCCTGCTACTGCCGTTGGTATATTTAACTTCGGCTTAAAGGCAGCGATACTTATTGTAGCCTGTGTTGCTACGGCTGTACTTACTGAGTACATCTGGCAGAAGGCTATGAAGCTTCCGGTTACGGTAAGTGACGGAAGTGCGGCACTTACGGGATTGCTTTTGGCTCTCAACCTGTCATCAACATTCCCGGTATGGATGGCTATCCTCGGCAGTGTATTTGCGATAATCATCGTAAAACAGCTTTTCGGAGGACTCGGTCAGAACTTTATGAACCCGGCACTCGGAGCAAGATGTTTCCTTATGATTTCATTTGCCGGAAAGATGACTTCATTTACATATGATGGTGTTACGGGAGCTACACCGCTTGCAATCATCAAAAACGGAGACAAGGCTACAGCGGTTGCCGATCTTCTTGCATCAGGTGACGGCAAGACACAGGTTGCCACAAGTGTTCTCAAGATGTTCCTCGGTACTATCGGAGGAACTATAGGTGAGACTTCAGCACTTGCACTTCTTATTGGTGCAGCTTATCTTCTTATAAAGAAAGTTATCACATGGAGAATTCCGGTATGCTATATCGGAATATTTGCAATATTTGCACTTATATTTGGCGGACGCGGATTTGACCTTACATATCTCGCTGCTGAAATCTGTGGCGGTGGTCTTATGCTCGGTGCATTTTTCATGGCAACAGACTATGTTACAAGTCCTATCACACCAAAGGGACAGATTGTATTCGGTGTACTTCTCGGTGTTCTTACGGGAATATTCCGTATTTTCGGAGCATCAGCAGAGGGTGTTTCTTACGCCATCATTATCTGTAACCTGTTAGTTCCATTGATTGAAAAGGTGACTATTCCTGTTCCATTTGGAAAGGAGGGAATTAAAGATGGCAAATAATGAAAACAAATCAACGCTTATGCATGATGCGATTATGCTTTTTGTTATAACAATTATAGCAGGTGTTTTGCTCGGTGGAGTTTATACAATTACAAAAGGACCTATAGCAGCCGCAGACGAGAAAGCTACAAATGAAGCGTATGCTGCTGTTTATAAGGATGCAGAGTTTAAAGCAGATGACACCCTTACAAAAGCTGTTGAATCATTCCAAAAGGATGTTGCAGCAGGTAAGATCGATGATGATACATTCTCATATACAAGCGAAGAACTTATCGAGGCAAGAACAGCTTCTAAAGACGGTTCACAGACAGGTTATGTTCTTAAAGTAAGCGGAAAAGGTTACGGCGGAGCAGTAACTATTGCACTTGGTATCACAAATGAGGGCGAGGTTGTAGGCATTCAGATTCTTGATGCGAGCAACGAGACACCTGGTCTTGGTCAGAATTCGACAAAAGAGACTTGGAACAGCCAGTATGTAGGAATGAAATCAGACAAAACATTATCAGTTGTAAAGGATGGCAGCGGAAGTGCAGACAACGGCACAGTTAATGCTATTTCAGGTGCTACCATTACAAGTAAAGCCGTGACAAGAGCTGTCAATGTAGCTCTGAAATTTGTCGCAGCTCAGACTGGAAAGTAAGGGGGTAAAGACATGAGTTCTTGTACAGAGAGATTAAAAAACGGTATTATTACCGAAAATCCGACTTTTGTAATGATGCTTGGTATGTGTCCTACTCTTGCCGTTACATCTTCAGCCATAAACGGACTTGGCATGGGACTTACGACAACGGCAGTTCTTATACTTTCCAATGCATTTATATCATTACTTAGAAAAGTTATTCCGGATAAGGTTCGTATTCCGGCATTCATCGTAATCGTTGCTTCATTCGTAACGATAATACAGCTTTTATTACAGGGATATATGCAGTCACTCAACAAAGCATTAGGTGTTTATATTCCGCTTATCGTTGTAAACTGTATCATTCTTGGTAGAGCAGAGGCTTATGCTTCTAAAAATCCTGTACTTCCATCAATATTTGACGGACTTGGTATGGGACTTGGTTTCACATTTGGTCTTACATGTATCGGTATCTGCCGTGAAATTTTGGGAAGTGGTGCTATATTTAATCATCAGTTCATTCCTGAGGATTATCATATTACATTCTTCGTACTTGCACCCGGAGCATTCCTTGTGCTCTCATTCCTTACGGCATTGCAGAATAAACTCAAGATGCCTTCTGCAACAAATGTTGAGACAAATGATACAAATATCGCCTGTGGCGGTAACTGTGCAAGCTGTATAGGTTCAAGCTGTGCAGCAAACAAAGGTCTTGTTGAAGCTGAGAGAGTTGCAGCAAAGGCAGCGAAAGCTCAGGCAGCTAAGGAAGCAGCAGCAAAGGCTAAAGCAGCAAAAGAGGCGGCCGCAAAAGCAGCCGAAGCTCAGAAAAAGGAGGATTGATTTAAGTGAATTTATTTGTGATTATGATCTCATCAATGTTGGTAAGTAATGTTGTACTTAGTCAGTTCCTCGGTATCTGTCCTTTCCTCGGTGTATCAAAGAAAGTTGAAACGGCAGCAGGTATGGGTGCGGCAGTTACATTCGTTATCACGATAGCATCTGCCATTACTTATCCGATATATTATTTTATTCTTGTTCCTTTGGGACTTGCGTATCTGGAAACTATCGCATTTATCCTTATAATTGCGGCTCTTGTTCAGTTTGTTGAAATGGTATTAAAGAAATTTATGCCACCTCTTTATGAGGCACTTGGTGTTTATCTTCCTCTTATCACAACAAACTGTGCAGTTTTAGGTGTGGCACTTAACAACATCACAAACGGCTGCAATTTTATAGAAAGTGTTGTTACAGGTCTTTTTACGGCACTTGGTTTCCTTGTATCTATTGTTATATTGGCTAGTATCCGTGAGAGAATCGAATTTAATGATATTCCACATTCTTTCAAGGGAACACCAATCGTACTTGTAACAGCCAGCTTAATGGCAATAGCATTTTGCGGCTTTGCAGGTCTTGTATAGAAAGGGGGAGTATAAATGACAGGCGTAATAATGGCAGCGGTAGTTGTTGGTTTGATAGGTCTTCTTATAGGACTCCTTTTAGGATTTGCGGCAAAAGCATTTGCAGTTCCTGTTGATGAGAAAGAAATCGAAGTGAGAGAGTTTCTTCCGGGAAATAACTGTGGTGGTTGTGGATATGCAGGATGTGATGCTTTGGCAAAGGCTATCGCAGCAGGTGAAGCACCTGTAAATGCGTGTCCTGTAGGTGGTGCAGCAGTTGCCGAAAAGATAGGAAATGTCATGGGTGTTGCAGCAGGAGACAGCGTAAAGATGGTTGCATATGTTAAATGTTCAGGAACTTGTGACAAGGCAGGCATCAAGGCAAACTACTATGGAATTTCAGATTGTAAGAGAGCAGCAGCAATACCGGGACGCGGAGATAAGGCTTGTTCATTCGGATGTATGGGATTTGGTTCATGCGTGGCAGCCTGTAAATTTGATGCGATTCATGTAGAACATGGTGTTGCAATAGTTGATAAAGAAAAATGTGTTGCGTGTGGCAAGTGTGCAGAGGAATGTCCAAACGGACTTATCGAGCTTGTACCGTATGATGCAAAATGGGCGGTTGCCTGCTCAAATAAAGATAAGGGACCTAAGGTTATGGCAGTATGTGATACAGGATGTATCGGATGTGGTCTTTGTGAAAAGACTTGTAAGTTCGATGCGATTCATGTAGAGAATAATATTGCACATATAGACCAGAGTAAGTGTAAGGGATGTGGGGCTTGTGCAGCTAAATGTCCTAAGAAAGTTATACTTGCACACTAATCCTGTTTTAAGCAGGCAGCAGAGCGGATTGTGAATATCTGCCTGACTTGCCGGTAATCAAATTTAAAAGATATGTAACAGTTCAGCCATAAAAAGATAATTGGCAATACAATGAGCTTGTTCATTGTATTGTTAAGTAGCTTTTTATGGTAGAATAGCCTTTCATTTCTGAAATGAAATAAACAAAAGCTGCAAAGCAGCGACTGACAGCTCGCTGGCAGGTTTATGAATGTAAGAAATGCAAGGCTGAACTGTTACAAAGATATAGGCATTGCGGTGTCTATATCTTTTTTTTTGTGCATCAAAATGTTATAATAAAAAGTGATGGTATAAGAAGAATAATTTCTGAATAAAAACTAAGAAGAAATATTTGACACAGTACCATATAGGAGTTTATGCAACGATTTTGTTCATCTTATGGGTGGAAAACTTGAAGTTCAGAGTGAGCCGGGAAAGGGCTCTGATTTTTGCTTTGAAATCAGTCTTCCATATCCTGACGAAGAGGAATGTGAAGAATATACGGCTCAGAAAAAGGAGGAGTCAACTGAAATTTCAAAACTAAAAGGAGTACATATAACTATGAAATGGAGGAAAATATATGTGGATAGCAGATAATTGGAAAGATTATGAGGTGATAGATACATCAGGTGGAGAAAAGCTTGAGAGATGGGGAGATTATATTCTTGTAAGACCCGACCCGCAGGTTATTTGGGACACACCTAAAAAGGTGAAAGGCTGGAAGAAGATGAACGGACACTATCACAGAAGCAACAAAGGTGGCGGTGAATGGGAGTTTTTCAATCTTCCAAATACATGGCAGATAAATTATGGAAAACTTGTGTTTAATCTCCAGCCGTTTAAGTTCAAACATACGGGACTTTTTCCAGAGCAGGCGGTAAACTGGGACTGGTTTGGAGAGAAGATAAAAAATGCAAAAAGACCGGTAAAGGTTTTAAATCTTTTTGCATATACAGGCGGTGCAACACTTGCGGCAGCATCGGCAGGAGCGAGTGTTACACATGTTGATGCATCAAAAGGCATGGTGACATGGGCGAAGGAAAATGCAGCGGCATCGGGACTTTCAGATGCACCTATACGCTGGCTTGTGGATGACTGTGTTAAGTTTGTGGAAAGAGAGATAAGACGAGGCAACAAGTATGATGGGATTATCATGGATCCGCCATCTTACGGCAGAGGTCCTAAAGGTGAGATTTGGAAAATAGAGGAAAAGATACATCCATTCATACAGCTTTGTACGCAGATTTTGTCGGATGATCCACTTTTCTTTTTGATAAATTCTTATACAACAGGACTTCAGCCGGCAGTTCTTTCATATATGTTAAATACGGAACTTGTAAAAAAAATAGGCGGTAAAGTTGAGGCGGAGGAGATAGGACTTCCGGTGTCATCAAATGGTCTTGTACTTCCGTGTGGTGCTTCGGGCAGATGGGAAAAATAGCAGCTTAAAGCTATTGTGGCTGTACTTTGGGTGTGAAGCAGTTACAGTGCAAAAACAGCTTAAATCCACATTGATTGACGGTAAATAACTGTTAATGTTATACTATGACTAACAGTAGTATGTGCATTATCATATAATTGATTATGCACAGGAATGGAGATTGATGTATAGAATGAAACATAGAATGAGGCTTAGGGGGAATCTTAAGACTTATCTTAGATGGCCCCTGTTTTTTGGCATATTACTTATTCTGATGACGATACAGCTTTTTTCGGTATCAGTGAGAAGTGGTGTGATAGGTATCGGATATACGATTTTATATCTTATGATAGCGGGGCTTATCAATTTTTCAGGCAGAAGAAAACTTAAAAAAGACCTCATCGAGTTTGCTACGAATTACGGTGAAATGCAGATGCGTATGATGAAAACACTTACTGTTCCGTTTGCCATATTGAGTGAAGACGGTCATATGCTCTGGGGAAATGATGAGTTTGTATCAGTCATTGTAAATAAAAAAGCTGCAAGGAGAAATATAGCAAATATATTTGAGGAGATTACTTTAGACAGTCTTCCGGATTCCGATGAGGTCAAGGTGGTTCATGTAAGAACCGAAGATAAATATTATCGTGTTGTCATGAAGCTTGTTGAGTCGGATAATGCAGGAGAGGGCGATACTGTAAAGACGGATATAAATCAGCTTATGGACAACAGCAGGCTCATATCTGTATTTTTGTATGATGAAACTGATATTATGGAGCTTGAACAGAAGCGTGAAGCTGAAAATCTTGTTGTCGGTCTTTTGTATATTGATAATTATGATGAACTTATCGACAGTATTGACGAGATAAGACAGTCGCTTATAATGGCTCTTATTGACAGAAAAATAAACAAATATATGCAGGGCATAGATGCAATTTCCAAAAAACTCGAGAAGGATAAATTTTTATTTATGTTTAAGCAGAGTTACCTTTCGGAAATCTGTTCAAACCGTTTTGCTATCTTAGAGGAAATAAGAGATATAAATCTTGGAAATGAGTCAAGTGCAACGATAAGTATCGGTATAGGTGTGGGCAGAGATACCTTTGTCGAAAGATACGATCTTGCCCGTGCAGCTATTGACCTTGCACTCGGCAGAGGCGGCGACCAGGCAGTTGTTAAATCAATCGACCAGGAAAAATTCTATGGTGGAAAGAGTGTTCAGATAGAGAGAAACACGAGGGTTAAGGCGAGAGTGAAAGCCCATGCTCTGAAAGAACTGATAGAGGGCAAGGAAAGAGTTGTCGTAATGGGACATTCTATAGGTGATGTTGATTCGTTCGGAGCATCAATAGGAATATACCGTATAGCAAAGACTCTTAACAGAAAGGCAAATGTTGTATTAAATGAAGTCAGCCAGTCTGTCAAGCCTATAAGAGACAGATTTTATACAAAAGAATATGAAGAAGATATGATAATTACAGGCGATGAAGCGAAAGAACTCGTCGATGAAAATACTGTACTTGTCATCGTGGATGTAAACAGGGCGAGTTATACGGAGTGTCCGGAACTTATCGAGCAGGCACAGTCTGTTGTGGTTATAGATCATCACAGACAGGCGGGGGATGCAATAGACAAAGCAGTTTTGTTTTATATTGAGCCGTATGCATCATCGGCGAGTGAGATGGTTGCAGAAATATCTCAATATATTGGCAGTGGTCTTAAATTAAAATCTGCCGAAGCTGAAGCAATGTATGCAGGCATTATGATAGATACAAATTATTTTTCCAACAAGACAGGTGTCAGGACCTTTGAAGCAATGGCATATCTCAGAAGAAACGGTGCCGATGCCGTCCGTATCAGAAAAGCATTCAGGGAGGATATTGACGAGTATAAGATAAGAGCTGCAGCTATACAGGATACCGAGCTTTATGAGGGTGTATTTGCGATTGCTGAGAGCAAGAGTGAGGGAATCGAGTCGCCAACGGTATTTGCGTCAAAGATAGCAAATTCGCTTCTTGACATAAGTAATGTAAAGGCATCATTTGTGCTCACAAAATACAGAGGAAAGGTCTACATAAGTGCACGCTCAATAGATGAAGTGAATGTGCAGGTTATGATGGAAAGACTCGGCGGCGGTGGTCATATAAATATGGCTGGTGCACAGCTTGAAAATGTCGAGGTTGAAGAAGCCAAAAACATGATAAAACAGGAAATAGATAGGATGATAGAGGAAGGAGAAATATAAAATGTGAAAAATACATTTTTCACATACAAGATTTGTGTCTGCGCACACTTGACACAAACTTGGGATGCACAAAATAAGTGTGCAGAAAAGAGGATAAAATGCAGGTTATATTATTAGAAGATGTAAAATCTCTTGGAAAAAAAGGCGAGATTGTTAAGGTAAATGACGGTTATGCAAGAAATTTTATATTAAAGAAAAAGCTCGGTGTTGAAGCAACATCAAACAACTTAAATGAGCTTAAACTTCAGAAGAAAAATGAGGAAAGAATAGCAAAAGAAAAGCTTGATGCAGCGAAAGAATTTGCAAAAGAACTTGAAGAAAAACAGGTGACAGTTTCGATAAAGACAGGTTCGGGCGGAAGAAGCTTCGGTTCTGTTTCGACAAAGGAAATTGCGGCAGCAGCAAAGAGTCAGCTTGGTTACGAACTCGACAAAAAGAAGATGGAACTTGATGTACCTATCAAGAGTCCGGGAACTTTCAATGTAAAGATAAAGCTTCACCAGAAAGTAACGGCAGAACTTAAAGTTGTCGTAAAACAAGCTTAAGGGGTAAAAAATTGGAAGAAGAAGTTATAAAGAGACTGCCACCTCATAATGTGGAAGCGGAGAGAGCCGTTATCGGAGCCATGATGTTAAATGCGGATGCCATAATGGTATGTTCCGAGTTGTTGACATCGGATGAGTTTTACCAGCAGCAGTATGGCATTATTTTTGATGCACTTGTGGAAATGTATAAAGACGGGGTCGGTGCAGACCTTGTCACATTGCAAAACAAGCTTCGTGAAAAGGAAGTTACACCGGAACTTTACAGTGTTGAGTACCTCGGAGAACTTTTGGCGAGTGTGCCGACATCAGCAAATGTAAAGTTTTATGCGGAGATAGTTCATGAGAAAGCAGTTTTAAGACGGCTTATAAGAGTCAGCGAGCAGGTCACAAAAGACTGTTACATGGACAGCCAGCCGTTAGAGGACATTTTGGAAGATACGGAAAAAAGTGTGTTTGATGTTATACAGCAGCGTGGCGGAAGTGAGTTTGAGCCGATAAGGGATGTTGTTTTAAGAACTCTTGACAGCATTGAAAAAGCAGCAAAACAGAAAGGAAACATAACAGGACTGGAGACAGGTTTCAGGGACCTTGATGCAAAAACAGCAGGCTTACAGAAGTCTGACCTTATACTTATAGCAGCAAGACCGGCTATGGGAAAGACGGCATTTGTCTTAAATATTGCAGAGTATGTTGCACTTCATAGTAACAGTACGATAGCACTTTTCAGCCTTGAGATGAGCAAGGAACAGCTTGTAAAGCGTATGCTTGCCATGAATTCAATGGTCGATTCGCAGAAAATCCGTACAGGTGACCTTGAAGATGATGACTGGGACAAGCTTGTCGGAAGTGTGCGTAAGATAGGTAATTCAAATCTTGTTATAGATGATACATCAGGTATCACAGCGTCAGAGCTTCGTTCAAAGTGCCGTAAGTTAAAGATAGAGCAGGGACTTGACCTTGTGATAATAGATTACCTTCAGCTCATGACAGGAGCGGGCAAGAGAAAAAGTGACAGCAGACAGCAGGAAATATCAGATATTTCCCGTTCACTTAAGGTTATGGCAAGGGAACTTAATGTTCCGGTCATAGCATTGTCGCAGCTTTCACGAGCCGTTGAATCAAGACCTGATAAACGCCCTATGCTGTCAGACCTGCGTGAATCAGGTGCGATAGAGCAGGATGCGGATATTGTAATGTTTATATACAGGGATGAATATTACAATCCCGATTCGGAAAAGAAAGGTGTGGCAGAGGTTATTGTGGCGAAGCAGCGAAGCGGACCGACAGGACCGGTAGAACTTGCATGGTTGTCGCAGTACACGAAATTTGGAAATCTGGAATACAAGAGGTAGACAATGGCTAAAGGGACGCTCTGAATGAGGGAGATTATTCCACCTCATGGACGCTCTCGCTCGGAGAAATTCGTAGCGGCACATAAGCGTGCAAAATACGCCCGCTAAGTGCCGACGCATTCCAACGCCATTCGGTCAGAATAATTCTCCCTCATTCAGAGCTGTGCTATGGGAGAGTGTTCATTGTGGTATGGAATTTACAGGGAATGGCTTTTTGTATTAAGGCTGCCATTGTATATGGGTATGCGTATATTAAGTAATGGAATTGTTATGAACAAATTGTAAGTGTGAGTAACGGTAGATTTTTGAAACATAATTTATGTTTTATATAAGATTATGGCTTTTTAAATCGTAACAGTTTATTTTGTTGATTATAGGAAATGATTAATTTAAAACTCAAGGGAATTTAATATAAATTGAAAAATTAACCTTGAAATCATTAGGGTTTATTTATATTATATAAGGGTGGGCTTTGTTTTTTCCACGCTTATAATAAATGAGATTTTTTTTTAGATTAAAGGTGTTTTAACACAGAAATGGAGGACAGTGAGTAATGGGAACACAGGTAAAATTTGATTATTCATTAACAAATGGTATTGTGTCAGAGGACGAGATTAAGTCTATGGCAAAGATTGCAAAGGATGCAAAGGATGTACTTGTAAGCAAGTCAGGTGCAGGTAATGATTTTCTAGGATGGATTGATCTTCCGGTGGATTACGACAAGGAGGAGTTTGCACGCATTCAGAAAGCAGCAGAGAAGATTAAATCTGATTCTGAAGTTCTTCTCGTAATCGGTATCGGAGGTTCATATCTTGGAGCGAGAGCTGCAATCGAGTTTTTAAGACATGGTTTCTACAACAGCGTTTCTAAGGAAATACGCAAAACACCTGAGATTTATTATTGCGGAAACAGTCTTAGCGGAACATATCTTTCACAGCTTATTGAAGTTATCGGAGACAGAGATTTCTCTGTAAACATTATCAGCAAATCAGGAACAACAACAGAGCCGGCTGTTGCATTTAGAATTTTCAAGGAAATGCTCGAAAAGAAATACGGAAAAGAAGAAGCTGCCAAGAGAATTTATGCAACAACAGATAAGGCAAAGGGAGCACTTAAGAATCTTTCAACAGAAGAAGGATACGAGACATTCGTTGTACCTGATGATGTAGGAGGTCGTTTCTCCGTGCTTACAGCAGTAGGACTTCTTCCAATTGCAGTAAGTGGGGCAGATATTACAAAACTTATGGAGGGTGCTGCTTCTATGAGAGAAATCTGCTTAAATAAAGACTTTGACGAGAACGAGTCATTAAAATATGCGGCAGTCAGAAATATTCTTCTCCGCAAAGGAAAGAGTGTTGAAATTCTCGGAAACTATGAGCCGGCATTCCATTATGTAGCAGAGTGGTGGAAACAGCTCTTTGGTGAGAGCGAAGGAAAAGACCAGAAAGGTATCTTCCCGGCATCAGTTGACCTTACAACAGACCTTCATTCAATGGGACAGTTCATTCAGGACGGAAGCCGTATCATGTTTGAGACTATCATGGAACTTGAAAAACCTTCATACGATATTACTATCCAGGAAGAAGCAGTTGACCTTGACGGACTCAACTATCTTGCAGGCAAGACACTTGATTTCATCAACAAGAGTGCGATGAAAGGAACACAGCTTGCACATACAGACGGTAATGTACCAAACCTTGTAGTAAAAGTACCGGAGCAGAACGAGTTCTATCTCGGACAGCTTTTCTACTTCTATGAGTTTGCCTGCGGTGTCAGCGGATATATCCTCGGAGTAAATCCATTCAACCAGCCGGGTGTAGAAAGCTACAAGAAAAATATGTTTGCATTACTCGGAAAGCCTGGATTTGAGGCTCAGAGAGAAGAACTTATGAAACGTCTTTAATCTTTGAAGATAGAGTTATATTTTAGAGGATTTATAAAAAGTAAAACGGAGCTGTTTGTAGCAAACAGCTCCGTTTTTTAATGTTATAGGAAACGAGAAGTTTCCTATAACATTAAAAACACTCCGTGAGGATGCGCATTTCGCGGAAAAGAAAAAATGCTACGCATTCCGCTCAAGCGCGAAAGAGTCGCAAGCGACTCTTTGTTAGTTATTTTTTAGTAAAATTGTTAGTAAATTTAGTTTCAATTCCGGTAAGTCGTTTTGTATTGTGTCCCATGCAGAGTCATAGTCTAAATTTGAATATTGATGTGCAAAAATATCCCGTATGCCACACCATTCTCTCCATGGAATTTCTTTTTCTGTATTTCTTAATTCAGGTGATATTATTTTACACAATTCTCCAATTTGTAAAATGCACATACAGGTAGCATTTCTGAATACAGACTGATTTTTAAATGCTTCAAAATCATTTTGAAACATAACGCAGGCTTCTTCAACATCATTACAATATTGTATGATTTTTTTTAATATGATTATGTCTTTATGCTTCATATAATAATACCTCAGTTCCGTGAATTTCATTTAAAAAATCTTGGTCAATACCAGAGGTTGTTATTAAATCTACGGGGAGATTTAGGTTATCTTGAAATGTCTGGCGTAATCCGGCAAGTTTTAATAAAGAAAGTGGTTTTCCTTTTTCTATCAAAAGGTCAATATCGCTGTTTGGAGTAGCATTGCCTTTTGCATATGAGCCAAATAGAAACACCTTTTTTAATTCATATTGTATAGCTATTGGTTTTATAATGATTTTAATATCTGAAATATCATGCACAAATAACACCTCCTATTTAACTATAGATTATGATTAGAATATCAAAAATATATAAAATGTCAATGATTTTAACTTGTAAAAAGTAACATTTCGGTAACAGTTCAGCCTCTCATTTATTACATTCGTAAACCTGACAGCAAGCTGTCAGTCGCTGCTATGCAGCTCGTGTTTACTTCATTTCATAAATGAAAGGCTATTCCGCCCAAAAAAACAAGCCAATAATACATCGAGCAAGCTCGTGTATTATAGACTTATCTTTTTTTGGCTGAACTGTTACACTTTTCGACCATAAAAAGTAAGTTTAGCTTATGGCAAATATCAGCATATTTTGGTATAATTTAGGATAACTGGATTTTTAAAATGGAGATAAGCACTTGAGAGGGGAAAAGGAAATATGAAAAAAATTAGTATAAGGCAGTATATTGCCACACTTATCGTGTGTTTTCTGGCGATAGCAATATTATCTTTCTGTACGATACAGGCATTTTACAAAAAGTCGGTAAATGATACACTTTCACTTGGAGAGAGTGCATTGAAACAGCAGAAAGAACAGATGGATGCATATCTTTCAAGAGGTATGGATGCGGTCGAAGTTACAGCGATAAATATCGAGTATATGCTCAGGGAAAATTACAGTAATGACGATATACTCAGTTATCTTAAACAGGAGTCAAAGTATTACAAAGAGGATGTTGATGTAAATTTTACAGGAATTTATGGTGTTATTAACGATGAGTATCTCGATGGTATAGGATGGCAGCCGGAAAATGATTATGTGCCACAGGACAGAGAGTGGTACAAGGCAGCAGTTAAAGCGAATGGTGAGTCAACTTTTGTTCAGCCGTATCTTGATGCACAGACTAACACAATAATGGTTTCGATAAGCCGGCTTTTGGAGGATAAGAAAAGTGTCATATCTCTTGATATTGAACTTGGAACTTTGCAGCAGGAGACACAGGCTATAAAACTAAACGGACAGGGGTATGGTTTTGTGTGTGACCGTTCAGGGCTTGTGATAACACATTCCGATGAAAAAAATATTGGAAGTGATATATCAAAAGGAGAAAAGGCTGTTTTGTATAAGAAGATTGTTTCAAAAAAGAACCAGACATTTAGTTATAAAATGGGCAAAAAACATATAACCGTATTCGCGACTTCTGTTATGGACGAGTGGTATGCGGTTATGATAATAAATAATGATGTTCTTTATAAAAAAATAAGCAATCTTATTATATATGATGTGGGACTGAGTATTGTACTCTACATGATAATAGTTGTATTTTGCACAATGTCGATGCGTGTGACAAGACGCACTCTCAATGAACTTGATGAGACAAATGATGAATTGCAGGAGATAAATGATAGTGTGCTGCAGGCTTTGGCAAAAACAATTGATGCAAAGGACAAATACACTAAAGGGCACTCTGTCAGAGTTGCAAAGTACAGCAAAATGATAGCGGGAAGAATGGGAAAGACGAAAAAAGAGCAGGATGAGATATACAGAGTCGCACTTTTGCACGATATGGGAAAAATAAGAATCCCCGATGCTATTATAAATAAGCCGGGAAAACTTACGGATCAGGAGTTTTCGATGATTAAACTCCATCCCGTGACAGGTTATCATATTTTGAAAGGAATACGCAGGATTAAGGATTTAGCCATAGGTGCAAAATATCACCATGAGCATTATGACGGAATGGGTTATCCGAGTGGTCTTAAAGGAAAAAATATTCCTGAGATAGCAAGAATAATAGCCGTTGCAGACAGTTATGATGCGATGGCATCAAACAGGAGTTACAGAAATGCACTTCCACAGGATGTAGTCAGAAGTGAGATAGAAAAGGGAAAAGGAACGCAGTTTGACCCTGATATAGCAGACATTATGCTTCAGATGATAGATGAGGACAAAGACTATGAGATGAAGCAGACGGATGAATTAAAAAGAACGATACTTGTGGTTGATGACCAGAAAATGAACCTTATGCTCGTAAAGGGAATATGCAAGGATGAACCTATGTATAACATACTTACGGCGGAGAGTGGAGAAGAAGCAATAGAGATACTGCAAGAAAATGAAATCGCTCTTTTACTGCTCGACATAGAAATGCCTGAGATGGATGGTTTTGAGACACTTGCAAAAATCCGTGAATTTTCAGATGTAAAAGTTGCATTTATAACTGCAACAAGAGATTATGATACGATAGAAAAGGCGAGAAAACTCGGTGTAGAAGATTATCTTACAAAACCGTTTCTGCCTGCCGTATTTTTGGAAACAATTCATGGTATTATCGATTAGATAATATGCTTGTAAAATTTATTATATGCTGTGTTATTTGCTATATTTTCATAATTTAATTTCGTATTATGATAGTATCGTAAAAAATATATGTATTTAGATAAGGAAGGAGCAAATGATGAAGAAAAGATTTATTGCTGTCATTATGTCACTTGTTATGTGTGCCTCGCTTGTTTTACCGGTGGGATATGCTGATGTTAAAGCTGATGTCAAGTCGGCTGAGATTTTGGATACTGATGTGAGTGAGGCTTCTGACGGATGTACTCTGCTTGGTGTGTACGGTACTTATTACAGTCAGGCAATGGAGGCTCTCGATAAGCTTAACGAAATCCGTAAGGAGGCGTGCGAAGAGGGAGATGTACCTGACCCAAGAAATCCTGAGCGTATGCTTACCGCTGATGATTATGTGCCGTTGAAGTGGTCAGGAGATTTAGAAAGTGTGGCTAAGATAAGGGCTGTTGAAGCGGGAATAGCATATGCGTTTATGGATTCGGGGCATAACCGTCTCAACGATAAAAATACATTTTCCATAAGTTATAACGGGATTTCCGGAAGTGCTGAGGACCTTGCCTACAACGATACGACAGATATGGGTGAGGGTATCATGCAGTTTTATATGGAAAAACAGTATTGGGTAAAGGAAAATCCGACAGGTGAGGAGACAGGACATTATACAAGCATAATAAATCCTAAATATAAATATGTAGGCTGTGGAGATTTCTATTCAAAAGTTGGAAGATTTTCAAATACACTTGCAACGGAATTGTCGGAAAAAGAGGGACTTGATGAGTCTATGCTTAGAGCAAAGAAAGATGTAATGCAGAAAATAGAAGTTGCAGACCAGTACATAAAAGAGTACACAATAGAGGGCGATAGTGAGATAAATACCGATGCTACGGCGAATTATACGGTGAGGGTAAAAATTCAGAGAAACAATGCTGTGCGAAGTCTTTGGGCACTTGGGATTGACAGTTTTTCATCGTCGGACACAAGTATTGCAACAGTCACTGATGATGGTGTAGTGACTGCTATAAAAAACGGAACAGTTACTATAACTGCAAAATCGGGTGACAAGGTTGTTGCAACTAAAGATATAACAGTAAAATGCACACACAACAAAAAAATAAAGAATTATACACCTGCAACCTGTCAGACAGAGGGAAAGAAAACTTATTACTGTGACAAATGCGATTATACGGAGGAAAAGAATATTCCAAAGAAAGCACATGATTATGTTTACGGTGATGTGGAGTCGGACGGAAAAAGAACCGGAGTATGCTCGGTATGTGGTGACAGTGTGCATATAACACCGCCGTCATCATTTAATGTAAAGTGGAATAATGAGTCACATACGGAGAGAGGTTACAGCGAAACATTGCCGATGGATTTAAAAAGTGGCTCAAAAATATACTGCTGGCCTGAAAGTGTTTTGGATGACAGCACTTATAATGATGTAGTGATAGAAACGGCAAACAGTAACATAGTGTCAGTTCCGGAGGAGATGACGGTCAATTCATCCGTGAACCGACTTGAGATAAAAAAAGACGGAGTCTGTGGTATTAAGATTTATCCAAAATATAACAGCCGAATTGCAAAGAATTATATATTCAGGATAGGGGAAAAAGGAAGTCTTAATATAGCAGATGCGGATGTGACATTGTCGCAGTCACAGTACACATATAATGGTGGGGAATGTAAGCCGGATGTTACGGTTACGGTTGACGGAGATACCGTTCTTGAAAAAGATGTTGATTATACCATTAGCTATGAAAACAATAAAACAGCCGGAATTGCAAAAGCAGTGATAAACGGTATAGGCATTTTTAAAGGCAGCGTAAATAAAGAATTTAGCATAGCAAAAGCAACTGATGAAGTACATACAAGTCAGGCAGTTACGGACAGTGCAAAAGCAGCAACCTGTATTGAAAACGGACTGACAGAGGGGTCGCATTGCTCAGTCTGTGGAGAAGTAATAACTGCACAAAATGTGATTGAAAAAACAGGACATAAATATGTTGACGGAAAATGCAATGTATGTGGCGACATAAGTTATATCGATGATTCAGGTATTCGTTATACATTTGATGAAGATATAAACGGAAACAAGACATTTAAAGCAGATGCCATTCCCGGAAAAACATTGACGGGAGAAGTTGAGATAAAAGAAGAAATGGCAATAGGTGATGTTAAATATCCGGTAGCATCCATAGAAACAGGGGCGTTTGAGGGACAAAGCCAGATTACAAAGATAATAGTTCCTGAAAAGATAGAGAAAATCGGAACAAAGGCATTTGCAGGCTGCAGCAGCCTTGTTGAGATAAACTTTTATCCTAAGACAGTCCCGGTAATAGAAGATAAACTTTTCGGAGATATGGATACATCAAAGATAACTGTCAACACATTAAGCAATGCTTTGGGATATTATGTTATCCGTGAAAAAGAAAATGTAACGGTGCAGAGTGGTTTAAAGAGCAGACATATTCATACAATGCAATATCATGAACCGGTATCGGCAACCTGTGAAAAAACAGGAACAGTGGCATACTACAGTTGCAGCGGATGTGGAAAACTGTATTGCGATGAGCAGGGAATAGCAGAGCTTAAAGAAAGTGCCCTTACAGTACCGGCATTGGGTCATGCATGGGAGAGTGATTACACAATAGATAAACCGGCAACAAAAAATACCGCAGGGGAAAAGTCAATCCATTGTATGAGATGTGATGCAAGGACTGATATTCAGACAATACCTGCAACAGGTGGCTCTGACGACCAAAACGGCAGTGACGACAACAGTAATAATAGCAGTGACAGTAACAGCGGCAATAATAACAGCGGAACAAGTGGTGGAGATTCACCAGGCAGTAATACTTCCAAGAAAAAGAAATATCCGAAAAAAGGCAAAAAAGTTACTGTTAAAGGAATCAGATATAAAGTAACAGGCGTTGTCGCAAAGACTAAGAAATTTGAGGTGTCATGCACGGGAAGTAAATCAAAAAAGATAACAAAATTGTCAATACCTGAATATGTAATCATTTCGGGAATTAAATTTAAGGTGACAGCAATAGACAAAAAGGCTTTTTATAAGTACACGAAGTTAAAGACCGTCACAATAGGAAAAAATGTAAAAACTTTTGGAACACAGGCATTTGCAAAAAGCAGTAAAATAAGTAAGATTACGATAAAGACAACAAAACTTACAAAGAAAAGCGTAGGAAAAAATGTTTTTTCAGGAATAAAGAAAAAAGCAAAATTTACATATCCTAAGAGTAAAAAGGCGGTGTATAAAAAGATATTTAAGGCGTAGTAAAATTATTCAGGATATAATAATGTCTGAAAGGAAAGAACGACAGGCAGATATGGTTATCAGCTTGCAGGTCTTTTTTGATATAAGGTATCAAAAAGGTGAAATAATCAAATTAATGGGTGAAAATGGCAAAAAAGTGTAGATTTTTTGAAAAACAGGTAGTATAATTATACACATATTATAAAAACAAAACTATGGCAGTAAGGAGGAAAACTAGGTATGAAAAAATCACTTGCCAGAAAATTGAGCGTATTTTTTGCCGGTATCGTATTTATCACCTGCCTTGTATTAGTAGGTTTGACTGTTATGATATTTGGCAATATTGAGGACAGAATGAAAGATGTCTTGTATGAAAATACATTACAGTCATATAAGACAGAGGTAAAATCAGAGGTTCAGTCGGCGATAAGCTCTATTGAGTATTATTATAATCTTAGTGATTCAGGAAAGATTGACGAGGCAACTGCAAAGAAGGATGCTCTTGAAGCATTGCGTAATCTCCGCTATGGTGATGATGATTCAGGGTATTTCTGGGTTGATGACACTGATTATAATCTTGTCATGCATCCTATCCTGCCTGAACAGGAGGGGACAAACAGATATGACCTCACGGACAAGAATGGTGTGAAGATAATTCAGTCTATTATGAAAACTGCCGAGTCGGGCGGCGGATTTAATGAGTTTTATTTTACAAAATCTGACGGAAAAACAGTAGCACCAAAAGTTGCATACAGTCAGAAATTTGATAAATGGAACTGGGTTATTACAACAGGAATATACTCCGATGATATTCACGAAATTGTAAATAAATCAGACGGATTAAGAAGAATAGTTAAAATATTCAATGGTTCTGCAAATTTCCTTATTGTTGTTGGTATAGTTTTGGTTCTTGTGATGCTTGTCATTTCATATGTAATCATAAAGCGGCTTGTTAAAGTAATCGAGAAAGTACGCAGTAAACTTGAATCAGTTGCACATGGTGATTTATCAAGCAGTCTTGATGAGACCGTTATAAAGAGATCAGATGATGTAGGACGGATTTTGCGGACATTCAAAATAAAAAAGAATGTGGAGGTAACAGACAATGGCAAAATCATTATTTGAGGAACTGGGCGGCAAATACGAAAGGCAAGGGGATTATTTGATACCGTGCTTAACTGTACCCGCCGAAGAAGAACAGGCAATAGGCATCTGGGGGCAACGGCATTTAGATTATCTAAAACAGTACCGTAAAGTTACATACACCAATCTTCTTACAAGCGGCAGGCTAAACGCCTACCTTGCCGACATCAACAGACAGGCACAGGAACGCTTTGAAAGGCTCATAGAGGGTATGAAACAGGCACAGGGCATAACGGAACAGCTAAAGGCAGAAAACGCCTTAGAATGGACAGGATGCCTCAATAACATAAGGGCTTGTGCGAGGGAGATTGTGGAAAAGGAAATTATTTTTGCATAAACAGATGATTAGTGGCAGGGGGAAATCCTGCCGCTTTTTCTGCTTTAGTTTGTCAGCTTGACAAATAAAGGGTTAAGGAATATAATTAGATTCAGTATTATACAAGGAGTTAATAAATATGCGGCAAGGTATTCTTAAATAAACTGTCAATTTGATAGTGGGAACAAAAAGTAGCAGTCCCGTTTCACTTTTAATATGGGGCTTAGTTTTTTGTACCCAGTTTAAGAATACTTTTATCATGTAATTTTATATGCCCGAAAACATATAAGTGTTTTGGGGCTATTGGAGTTATTTACCCAGTGATAGGAGTATTTATCACTGGGTATTTTTATGCCCTTTTTTGGGTGTTGATAGGAGGAAAATCACATGAAAATAATTAACTTAGGCATTCTGGCTCACGTTGACGCAGGAAAGACAACATTAACGGAAAGTTTATTGTATACCAGTGGTGCAATTGCAGAACTAGGGAGCGTAGATGAAGGCACAACAAGGACAGATACAATGAATTTGGAGCGTCAAAGGGGAATCACTATCCAGACAGCAGTGACATCTTTTCAGTGGGAGGATGTAAAAGTCAACATTATAGATACGCCAGGCCATATGGATTTTTTGGCGGAAGTATACCGTTCTTTATCCGTATTAGACGGAGCAGTATTATTAGTTTCTGCAAAGGATGGCATACAGGCACAGACCCGTATACTGTTTCATGCACTACAGACAATGAAGATTCCGACAATTTTTTTCATCAATAAAATTGACCAAGAGGGGATTGATTTGCCAATGGTATATCGAGAAATGAAAGCAAAGCTTTCTTCGGAAATTATAGTGAAGCAAAAGGTTGGGCAGCATCCCCATATAAATGTAACGGACAATGACGATATGGAACAGTGGGATGCGGTAATTATGGGAAACGATGAACTATTAGAGAAATATATGTCAGGGAAACCGTTTAAAATGTCAGAACTGGAACAGGAAGAAAACAGGAGATTCCAAAACGGAACGTTATTTCCCGTTTATCACGGAAGCGCTAAAAACAATCTGGGGATTCGGCAGCTTATAGAAGTGATTGCCAGTAAATTTTATTCATCAACGCCTGAAGGTCAATCTGAACTATGCGGGCAGGTTTTTAAGATTGAATATTCAGAGAAAAGGCGGCGTTTTGTTTATGTGCGTATATATAGCGGAACATTGCATTTGAGGGATGTTATTAGAATATCTGAAAAAGAGAAAATAAAAATCACAGAGATGTGTGTTCCGACAAACGGGGAATTATGTTCATCCGATACAGCCTGCTCTGGTGATATTGTAATTTTACCAAATGATGTTTTGCAGCTAAACAGTATTTTGGGGAACGAAATGCTGTTGCCGCAGAGAAAATTTATTGAAAATCCTCTCCCTATGCTCCAAACAACGATTGCAGTAAAGAAATCTGAACAGCGGGAAATATTGCTTGGGGCACTTACAGAAATTTCAGATGGCGACCCTCTTTTAAAATATTATGTGGATACTACAACGCATGAGATTATACTTTCTTTTTTGGGGAAAGTGCAGATGGAAGTCATTTGTGCCATCCTTGAGGAAAAATATCATGTGGAGGCAGAAATAAAAGAGCCTACTGTTATATATATGGAAAGACCGCTTAGAAAAGCAGAATATACCATCCACATAGAAGTCCCGCCAAATCCTTTCTGGGCTTCTGTCGGGTTGTCCATAGAGCCGCTCCCTATTGGAAGCGGAGTGCAGTATGAAAGCAGAGTTTCACTTGGATATTTAAATCAATCGTTCCAAAATGCGGTTATGGAGGGGGTTCTTTATGGCTGCGAGCAGGGGCTGTATGGATGGAAAGTGACAGACTGTAAAATCTGTTTTGAATATGGATTGTATTATAGTCCTGTAAGTACCCCCGCAGACTTTCGGCTGCTTTCCCCTATCGTATTGGAGCAGGCTTTAAAAAAAGCAGGGACAGAACTATTAGAGCCATATCTCCACTTTGAAATTTATGCACCGCAGGAATATCTCTCACGGGCGTATCATGATGCTCCAAGGTATTGTGCAGATATTGTAAGTACTCAGATAAAGAATGACGAGGTCATTCTGAAAGGAGAAATCCCTGCTAGATGTATTCAAGAATACAGGAACGATTTAACTTATTTCACAAATGGGCAGGGAGTCTGCTTGACAGAGTTAAAAGGATACCAGCCAGCTATTGGTAAATTTATTTGCCAACCCCGCCGCCCGAATAGCCGTATAGATAAGGTTCGGCATATGTTCCACAAGTTAGCTTAACAGCTTGCAAAAGTCATATAAAATGAGATTTGAAAGGATTAGAGACTAATTATGATGAAATGCGAATGGATATTGTGTCCTGTTTGTGGGAGCAAAACCCGTAATAAAATTAGGAAGGACACTGTTTTGGAGAATTATCCCCTTTATTGTCCAAAATGCAGACAAGAAAGATTGATTAAAGTTGACAACTTGAAGATAACTGTCATCAAAGAGCCAGACGCTTAAGACGCAGAGCCGATGAAATTGTGGAACAATTCACGAATCATCGGCTCTTTTTGTTTCGTATTTGAAAGAACAAACTCACCAAATAAAAAAAACGATATTCGGGTGGGTTATTTTGTTATACCCTAAATTACCCTCTGAATTTGTTTTTAAATTTGGAGGGATTTTTTTATGTCCTTTTTTCGGGCAGTTATCTATCTGCTCATACGAAGCAAAATTTATCAATACATAGCATATCAGAGAACGGCAGGAAACCAGTTAAAAAAATTTCTGCCAGTGCAACGGTACTTCTCACCTTGAAAGTAGAAGTACAATCTCCATACAATAGAATTACTATTTCCTATAACCGTAAAGGTCACAGAGCCTTTGCGGTTTTTCTTTTGTCGATTTTTGTTGGAAAGTGCCGTAGGGCTGTTTCTGATATGCGGTGTCGTTCTCCGCCTCTCCATCTGGATTTTTTACATTTCAAAAATTCAGATGGGAGGTATTTATGGTGAAATATGCACCAAGAAAGGTATATATCAGAGAAAGTGGCGGCTATGTGGAATTATCCTACACGGAGTTCTGCCGTTGCAGGGAATCCGACCAGACCTATATGGACAAGCTGTTTATCCCCATTCAAGGCTGTCTGCTTGAAGTCGTGAGGGAGCAATACACAGACTTCTACCGTGACAAGGAACGGTGGCGTTATCTGCAAAAATTAGATACAAAGAATAGACTGCTATCTCTCGACGGATTTACGGACAGCGAGGGGAATCCTCTGGACTTTATCACTGATGAAGCGGTGGACATTGCAGAAACCGTTGTCAATGCGGTCATGGTGGACAGGCTGAAAGCCGCCCTGCCTTTGCTGTCGGATAGTGAACAGGAGCTGATACAGGCAATCTTTTTTGACGGACTTTCCGAGCGTGAAGTCGGGGCGAGGTTGGGCATAACCCAGAGCGTTGTAAACAAACGCAAAGCCAGAATCCTAATAAAACTAAGAAAGATAATAGAAAATTAAAATTTAAGGCGTTCAGCCCCCTTGTTTTTTCCTTTGGGAAGATGAGGGGGCTTTTCTCTGCCCTCTCAATCAATTCTGATTGGAGGAAGTAAGAATGGCATACAACCACGGACGGGAGGACAGGAAATGGCGTATCTGGAAAGAAGCGGAGGAAAAGCTGCTGCGTGAGTGCGGCGTTGATGAAGCGACCATTGAGCAGATACGCATGGCGGACAGGGCAGACTTCAATTCCAACAGGCGGTTTTACCGATGGACGAATGACGTTGCGGAATATCTTGAGGACATGGCAGGCAGGGAGCGGCAGGCGGAAGTGGGTACGGTTGCGGAGTTACTGGAAGAGATTGAGAGCGAAAATCTCTATCAAGTATTAGTCACGGTGGACGGGCGTACCTTGAAAATCGTCCTGCTGAAAATGCAGGGGTATTCCACAAAGGAGATTGCCCCGCTTGTGCATTTGACGACTGGTGCCATCTATGCGAGGTTAGACCATCTGCGGAAGAAGCTGCGGAAAATTTTATAGCTTCTAAAACAGCCTGCCATCCTGCGGGCTACTGGGTGAGGGATGGAAATCCCCTCACTCATTTTTTGCAGGAGGACAACAGGATGGCATACAGGGTTAAGGCATACACGCTTCGGGAGGAATCCACGGAAAGCGGCACAAGGTATTTTATCAGCTTTAAGGACGGGCAGGGCAAATCCCACGAGTTGGAAGTGTCGGAACAGTTCTTTATGGAGTTTCGGCAGATGGAGCGCAGGAACAGGAATCTTTTCTAATGGGACGAGCGGCACAGGGAGTTTAACGAGGTATGGGACGAAACCCTTTACAGACGGGCGTTGCGTGTGCCTAAGAGCCTTGATGAACGCATGGTTGAGGAAGAACGGAATGAAACGCTCTATAAGGCGGTTGGGAGCCTTCCAGAGATACAAAGGCGGCGTTTCCTGCTCTACTACGAGTATGAGTTCAATTTTTACCAAATCGCCGCTATGGAGCATTGCACCGCTTCGGCAATACAGAAATCTGTTGCGATTGCAAAGGAGAAAGTAAAGGCGGAAATTGAAGAAATATCTCCAACCGTGACCGACACCGCCCGAAAAAGAAATCTGTTTTTTATTTGTGTGGGATTGGCGGCATTACATACTCTCACTTTTTTCCGTGGGAGTAAATCTATTTTTAAGGAGGTCAACGCCTATGTGCAACGAAAACAAAGACACCGCCCGAAAGGAGGAAAGCCATGCAGAAGTTACAGACAGTCAACGCCGAAACGCTCCTTTATGAACCGCTTGAGAAACCATCCTTTGTGGTGGACAGCCTTATCCCGACAGGCTTATCGCTGTTCTGCGGCTCACAGAAGATAGGCAAAAGCTGGCTCATGCTGAAGCTATGCTTATGCGTGTCGCAGGGAATCCCTTTATGGGATATGCCGACAATGGAGGGCGATGTGCTTTACCTCTGCCTTGAGGACACGTTCTGCCGCATACAGGACAGGTTATTTCGTTTGACGGACGAAGCAAGCGGGCGGCTCCACTTTGCCGTGGCAAGCTGCAAGCTGTCAGACGGTCTTATCGTGCAGCTTGAAGATTATCTGAAAGATTACCCAGACAGCAGGCTCATTGTCATTGATACCTTGCAGAAAGTCCGTACAGCTTCAAAAGACAATGCCTATGCAAGCGACTATGGGGACATCTCCCTCATCAAAGACTTTGCCGACAGGCACTCTCTGGCGGTCATTGTCGTACACCACATCCGAAAGCAGAATGACAGCGACGTGTTCAACAAGGTGTCTGGGACGACAGGATTAACGGGGAGTGCGGACGCTACCTTTGTTCTGGAAAAGGAGAAACGTGCGTCTGACACCGCCAAGCTGTATGTGACGGGCAGGGACACGCCTTATCAGGAATACACGCTGCGTTTCCGTGATTGCCGTTGGGAGCTTGTGGAGCGGAAAACGCAGGAGCAGCTTGCGAAAGAAACGATACCAGATGTCCTTTTTCGGTTGGTGGATTTTATGAGGGATAAGGAAGAATGGATAGGCACGGCAACGGAACTGTTAGCCGCTATGGGGGAAACGGAAACCATACCCACGGTGATTACGAAATGGCTGAATGAATACCGCACCACATTTTTAAGCGAGAACCGTATCTGCTACCAGTACAGCCGCAGGAAAGACGGCAGGCGGATTGCCCTTGCAAGGAGGGCGGGTGACAGCGGTGATGGTGGTGACAGCGATATTAGGATACCCCCCTGTTACTGTCATTGACGCTTAAAGCCATGTAAAGCTGGCGGCTCTGCCCTGCGGGTGACAGCAGTGACGGTGGTGACAGTGATTTTAGGATACCCTGCCGCTGTCATCCCTACGGGAGAACACCCCGTAAACGCAAAATGCAGGCGTGAGATTTACTCGCCCTTTTCGGTCGTGTAAAACCACCCCTGCGGTCAGAAAAATCATTCCGATTTTTCCGACTGCGTTTACAGGGTGTAACACACTACACTTTGCCCTGCAAAGTCGTGTGCCAGACGTTCCCTCTGGACTCCCTTAAGGCAGGGCTGTGCCCTGCTATCCTACGCCTTACGGCTTCGGATAAAAGAATGGCGGCATGACGGTGACGGCTCTTGCGAGGGGGGTATCCCAAAAACACCGTCATCATCGACATGACCGTCATGCAGGGGGTGAGGGTGACAGTTGCGGCAGTCGGCAGGGGGTATCCCAAAACTGCTGTCACCACCGTCACCGCTGTCACCCCAAAGGACGGTCACCCGCCGAAAGAAAGGAGGAATCCGCCTATGCCTTATGCAATCCTGCGTTTCCAGAAACGAAAAGCGGGCGGCGTTGCGGCTTGTGAACGCCACAACGAGCGGAAGAAAGAAGCCTACAAAAGCAACCCAGATATAGATATGGAACGCTCTAAAAACAATTACCATCTCATAGCACCACCAAAGTACACCTACAAGAAAGAGATTAACCGCATGGTAGCCGAAGCGGGGTGCAGGACAAGGAAAGACAGCGTGATGATGGTGGAAACGCTCATCACAGCTTCACCAGAATTTATGAACCAGTTACCGCCCGAAGAACAAAAAGCGTATTTCCAGACGGCTCTTGACTTCATTTCGGAGCGTGTTGGAAAGCAGAATATCCTCTCCGCTGTCGTCCATATGGACGAGAGAACGCCCCATATGCACCTCTGCTTTGTGCCGATTACGCCAGACAATAAGCTGTCAGCGAAAGCTATCTTAGGCAACCAGAAATCATTATCCGAGTGGCAGACCGCCTACCATGAGCGGATGTCCTCACGGTGGAATCAGCTTGAACGGGGGCAGTCCTCAATGGAAACCAAGCGGAAACACGTCCCCACATGGCTCTATAAATTAGGCGGCAGGCTTGATAAACAGTATGAAGAAATCGTGTCTGCCCTATCCGACATCAACGCCTTTAACGCAGGGAAGAAAAGGGATAAAGCGTTAGATTTACTCTCTGCATGGCTGCCAGACGTGGAGAAATTCTCTAAGGAAATCGGGAAACAGCAGGCGTATATCGACAGTTTGAAAGAGAGAATTGGGCAGGAATCAGACTATGCGGGGCGTATGCGTGATGAAAAGTACGAGCAGGAACTAAAGGTGCAGAAAGCGAATCAGAAGATATTTGAATTGCAGAGAACCAACGAGCAGATGGGGCGGCTGCTGTCAAAAATACCGCCCGAAGTGTTGGAAGAATTGCAGAAAAATCATAGAAGCAGAGCGAAAGAAAGGTAGATATGTGAATGAAGAAACAGGATTTTAAGGTGTTAAAGACCAAAGACTTGTACCCGTTCCCCGACAATCCGTTTCATGTGGCAGAAGATGAAACACTGTCAGAGTTAGCGGAAAGCATCAAGGAATTTGGCATTGTCACGCCGATAATCACACGCCCGAAAGAGGACGGGGACGGTTATGAAGTGATTGCAGGACAGCGGCGTGTCCGTGCTTCTGAACTTGCAGGGATAAATACCGTGCCTGCGTTTGTCCTGCCCTTAGACCGTGACCGAGCCATCATCACCCTTGTAGACAGCAATTTGCAGCGTGAGAATATCCTGCCATCGGAGCGGGCGTTTGCTTACAAGATGAAATCCGAAGCCATGAAGCGGCAGGGTTTCCGCACAGACTTAACCTCGTCACAAGTTGTGACGAAGTTGCGGACGGACGACAAGGTGGCACAGGGCTTCGGCGTGGGCAGGATGACCGTGCAGCGTTTTATCCGCCTGACGGAACTGATACCGCCGATTTTGCAGATGGTGGACGAGGGGAAAATCGCCCTCACGCCTGCGGTGGAACTGTCCTTCTTGAAGAAAGACGAGCAGGAAAACCTCTTTGCCACGATGGAGAGCGAAGAAGCAACGCCCTCACTCTCACAGGCACAGCGGATGAAACAGTTAAGCCAGAGCGGGCGGCTTGACATGGATACGATATTTGCGATTATGACGGAGGAAAAGGGCAACCAGAAAGAAACCTTGAAAATCAACACAAGCAAGCTGAAAAAATACTTTCCGAAGAACACAACGCCGAAGCAGATGGAGGAAACCATCATCAAACTTTTGGAGCGTGAGTTGCAGAGGAAACGCAACCGTGACAGCCGCTAATCTTCTTTTTTCGGGAAGTAAATACAGAGAGTTGAGGTATGGAGAATGAGAGAAATCCAGTATGAAATCGTAAAGGAAATCGCAGTATTGTCTACGGGCGACAGTGGCTACACAAAGGAAATCAATCTCATTTCATGGAATGGGAAAGAGCCGAAGTATGACATCCGCAGCTTTTCCCCGAACCGTGAAAAGTGCGGCAAGGGAATCACGCTGAACGCTGATGAAGCGGCGGCACTCCTTAAAGCATTACAGAAAGAATTAAACAGCGAGGATTAATGGTATCTGATTGGCAGGGCGGGGACATTTCCAAACTCTTCCCTGCCCTGTCTGGAAAGGAAGATTTAAGTATGGGCGAGGATAAGAAAGCAGATAAAAAGAGAAAGCGTATCGTGCCAAAAGCACCAGTGCAGATGATAATCAGCCGTGAATATGTCGGCACACAGACCGTTACAGAAGCGTTTGTCCCGATTATCTCCGAGGATATTCGGAAGAAGATTGCCGAGGGCGACACCTTCGACAATGAGGGGCTGTCCGCTTAGAATGTACGCAATGGGACATGAAAACAGATAGGACAGATACGGAGGTTTTACAGTATGGCAGGAATCAAAGAAGAAAAGAAAATCTATTTAGTCGGCATTTATTGCCGCTTATCTAAAGACGATGGTACGGATAACGAGAGTGCGAGCATTGCGACACAGAAATCCATCCTCACGGATTATGTGAAAAAGCAGGGATGGCACATAGCAAAAACGTATGTGGACGATGGTTATTCTGGTACAAATTTCCAAAGACCAAGTTTCCAGAATATGATAAAAGACATTGAAAGCGGTCTGATAAACTGCGTGATTACGAAAGATTTATCCCGTCTGGGGAGAAACTATCTTGATTGTGGGTTATATCTGGAAGTTTTCTTCCCAGAGCATAACGTGAGGTATATAGCGGTCAATGACGGCGTAGATACCTTGAATAAATCTGCTATGGACATCACGCCTTTCCGCAACATTTTAAACGAAATGTATGCCGCTGACATATCTGTTAAGATAAAATCGGCATATCGGGCGAGGTTTCAACAGGGGAAATTCATGGGAACTACCGCCCCTTATGGCTATATCAAAGACCCTGCCGACCACAACCATCTGCTGATAGATGATAAAGTGGCACATGTTGTAAAAGAGATATTCGACCTTGCATTAAAAGGGAATGGAGTTGCCAAAATTTGCAGACATCTTAATAAACAGCATATCCTACGCCCTGCCGCTTATGCGGCGGAGCGTGGCGAAACAGGCTTTGAACGTCATTTTGAGGGGAACGAGGACAAACGCTATATTTGGAGTGGGAACAGCGTGAGGAGCATTTTAAGAAGCCCGATATATGCGGGAAATCTTGTAGGCTACAAACGGATTGCCGCCAATATGAAAAGCAAGAAACGCCCCTCTAAGCTGCCCGAAGAATGGGAAGTGATACCCAATACCCATGAGGGAATAGTCACGCAGGAGGAATTTGATATTGTCCAACAGCTTATTACAAGTCGTAGGCTTCCACAGAACAAGGGAGGATTTGTAAATATTTTTGCAGGCGTTATCAAGTGTGTGGACTGCGGATGTGCTCTGCGGGCAATGAACGTACACAGGAGGAAACGCCCAGAGATTATCGACTGTGTACAGTATTCATGTAATAATTATGCAAGAAACGGAAGAAGCGAGTGTAGTGCCCACAATATAGAAGCAAGGGATTTATTCAATGCCGTTCTTGCCGACATCAACTGTTTTGCGGATATGGCAGTGAATGATGAAAAGGCGGTCAGGGCCATAGAAAAGCGGCTCACGGAAACAGACCAGAGCAGGGCGAAAGCATTAGAGAAAGAACGTAAGAAGCTGAACAAACGCCTTGCGGAACTGGACAGGCTGTTTTCCTCTCTCTACGAGGATAAGGTCATGGAGCGTATTACCGAGCGGAATTTTGAGATGATGTCGGGGAAATACCAGAAAGAGCAGCTTGAAATTGAAGCAAGGCTGAAAGAGGTGACGGAAACTCTTAATGAAAGCTACGAGAAATCACGGGGAATCCGTGACTTCCTCGCCCTTATCCGAAATTATCAAGGCTTAAAAGAACTGGATGCAACAGTTATAAACGCACTCATAGACAAGATACTTGTTTCGGAGCGTGAGAAGATGGCAGACGGAACAGTGAAGCAGGAAATCAAGATTTACTATAAATTCATCGGCTTTGTCGATGAATTACATATCATACCTACAAAACGGTGGGCAGCAATGCCCGCTAAAAATTGTACGGTGTGCGGCGTTGAATATGTCCCGGGCTCTGGTGCATCAAGGTATTGTCCTGCTTGTGCCAAGAAGATACGGAGGGAGAAATCAAACGAGAGCAAACGCAGGAGCAGAGAACAGAAAAGGATAGCATGTATGAACTGTCCGCAAAAAATGACCGACTGAGCTTGGTCAGATGGTTGAGCATACAAACATTGCTATAGGGTCTTTTAGAGGAAGTATATCAAAAGCAAAAGATACAGCCGATATGGTAAAAAATAATAGTGATGCAATAAAAGATAAGACGGAGACAGCATTGTCCGCAACATCGCAGGTTGCAAAAGCTATTGAACATGTAGCAACGGATGTTACAAATCAGGCGGATCTTCTTGGTGAAATAGTTAAAAATGTCGGAATCATGTCAGAGGGTGGCGTGGAAATGAGCGACAGTGTAAACAATATTAGCGAATATGTAGATGAACTTAATGTTTCAAGCAATGAAATGAAAGAAAAAGTTGAACTTATGAGTGCAGGAAGTCATGGAATGACAAGCCAGATTTCAGGAATTGCCACAAAGATAAACAACACGAATGATGCCATAAAACACATGACAGAAATACTTAATGTGATAGAAGAAATAGCATCGCAGACGGATCTGTTATCATTAAATGCAAGTATAGAAGCAGCACGTGCAGGAGAAGCAGGTCACGGATTTGCAGTCGTAGCAGGTAATATAAAGACGCTTGCAGAAAATACATCATCTGAGTTAAGTAACATAAAAGAAATAATAGATTCTCTGACAAAGAGTTTTGAAGAATGTAAAAATGACATAGAAGATGTAGTCGACAGCAACAAGGAAAATGCTGCATATACCCATCAGGTAATAGAACAGTTTGATAAGGTATTTAGTGGAATTTCATTTACAAACGAAAAGCTGGTTGATGTAAACAGAATAACAAAAAATATGGCAGACACCGTTCAGGATATATCAGTTAAGGTAACAAACATAGAAAAAGGAACGGAAAGCACGGCAGCATCGACAGAAGAAGTGACAGCGTCTTCGCAGGAACTTGAAGCTCTTATGACAGGTGTTGCACAGAGTTGTGATGAGATGGAACAGCAGGCAGAAGCCCTTGTAAATGATATGAGCAGATTTGTGGTATAAAAATCAGTTGACAGGCAGATATTTGCAATCCACACTGTTATGTGCCTGATAATGTAAAAATAGGTATCAATGCTATAGGATGATGTTATTAGATAAAAATAAATCAGATTATCTAAGAAAATTATCGTATGAAAAAATAAATCAGCCGACAGGTAGGATTTTTATTACTTGGCGGCTGGTTTTGTTTATGGTTTCAGCTATAAGTGCTTTTTCGTTATACAAGCAAAAGTATTTGTGCATTTGTTTTTAGCAATCTTTTTTGCAGCTAAAACTTTTATGTGCATTTGTTTTTAATAATCTTTTTGTTTTGCAGTTAAGAAGTACTTTTTGCTTTCAACTTTCGGTTCGGTTATTTAGCGAAGCTTTCCGTTGTTTTTAAATTTCAAATTATAAGGCTTGCAGAAACGGTTCATCTTTGCAATAATACGCTTTTTAGCCGCACCCTTAGCCGGTGTCGGCTGATAATTGTTAATGCTGTTTGAAGATGAAACTTTACAAGGAATAATCTTAACATCTTTAGTTTTCTTAAGCTTTTTGTTTTTAAAGGTAAAAGTCTGCTGGAAAATCATCGTATCTTTGTCGGCAGGATTTGTATTTCCACCAAAACAGAAATTAGCAAGACTGTAAACGATATATGCACCCTTGTACTTCTCAATGCCCTGTAAAGTGTGAGGGTGGTGGCCGAGAACAAGATTTGCACCTTTCTTAACAGCACAGTGTGCGATAGTTTTCTGAACATCATTGATAATACTTGTCTTTTCAATGCCGGCGTGCATACTCACGACGATAAGGTCAGCTTTCTTCTTTTTCAGTTTTTTTATACCACTGCTTATAAAACGCTCGCTCGATGAAACACCATCAAGACCATTAACGGCAATCATGCCAATTTTCTTTCCTTTAGTCTTATAAACGGAAACTTTACCATAAGAAGCAAAAGGCATTTTATTTTTCTTAAAAACAGCAATAGTATCATTGTAACTGCCTTCGCCATAATCACGGCAATGATTATTTGCAAAAGAAACCGCATCGACATTGCCTTTCTGTAAAATCTTGAGATAAGACGGATTGCCCTTAAAAGCAAAAGTCTTGTCTGCACGGGTATTTCTCTTAGTCAAAGTACCCTCAAAATTGACAAGCGTAAGGTTGTCTTTCTTAAAAATACTCTTTACATTCTTAAAAAAATAAGACGGGTCTTTTTTCTCATTGTACTTGGCATAGAAATTAACACCGGATGGCGATTTGTAGTCAGAACCAAGAGTGCAGTCACCGGCAGCACTGATAGTAATCTTCGTTATGTTGGATTTCTTTTTCTGTGGCTTTGTGGCAGCAACAGGTTTCTTTGTGGCAGCCGGCTTTTTAGTTGTTGCCGGTGTTTTAGTAGGTGTCGGTTTCTTAGTTGCTGCTGGTGTTGAAGCCGGGGCTTCTGTAGTAGTTGTGTCTGTTGTAGGCATTGTGTCCTGAATGTTGATAGTTGTAGATTTTGCAGTAACATTTGTTGTTGTATTTGTTGTATTCGTGTCTACTGCCTTGGCAGTGAACTGTGTTATGTTTGTACCTAAAGTTGTCGTAGTGGAAGAGTTATCGGTAACAGTAATTGTTTTTTGTGATGTGTTTTTCGCCGTGACAGACTGTGTGCTGAAAAAATCAGGTGTAAAAATGCCAGTGCATAAAACTGTTGTGGCAACAGTTAGGGATATTGCCTTTTTCAATGTGTGGTTTGTATGTTTCTTTTTCAATTTATAATACCTCATTTTGTGGGAATTTTTACAATTACCTATGGGTATTATAGCATAAAGTGGTTGTGGTTGCTTGAAAAGGTGAAAATTGGTAGAATGGATATGTAATAGAAAGATTGTGTTTTAGCACACTTGACACAATCTTGATAAGGAAAAATGTGTGCAGAAATGAGAATTATTATGAAAGAAAATACAAATTTAGAAAAGCTTAAAGCAGGGCTTAATACAGCATTTGTCGATTATGCAAACAATTCAAGTCTTGCATATAGACCGGAATTTATTTCAAATAATTATCAAAAGCTATTTTAAGGCTTGAACAGGATGAATCTGAAAATGCACTTGATTATATAATTACGGTTGATATATTTAATGAAGGTGTTGATGTGCCGGCAGTAAACCAGGTTGTTATGTTAAGACCAACAGAATCGCCTATAGTATTTATACAACAGTTGGGGCGAGGTCTTAGAAAATATGATGGCAAAGAATATGTAGTAATACTTGATTTTATAGGAAACTATATGAATAATTTTATGATTCCTATTGCATTGTCAGGTGACAGAACATATAACAAGGACACAATCCGCAAATATGTAAGAGAAGGCTCAAGAGTAATTCCGGGTGAGTCTACAATACATTTTGATGAGATAAGTAAAAAAAGGATATTTGAATCTATTGACAGTTCAAAAACAACAAAGAATTTATTGCGTGAAAAATATTTTGCTCTAAAATACAAACTTGGCAGAATACCAAATGTATTTGATTTTTATGAGTATGGTGAGATTGACCCGATGTTGTTTATTCAATATTCAAAATCATATGACCAGTTTGTAAAATCAGTAGATAAAGACTTTACTGTTTCATTTAGCGATAAGGAGGAAGCAATACTGGAATTTATATCATCGCTTGTAAATGGAAAAAGGATACATGAACTTTTGATGATTAGCAGCCTTTTAAATAATGAAAAGATAAGTTTGGAAACTTACAAAATACTTCTCGAAGAAAAAGGTGAGAAATATCGTGAGTCAGATTATGTATCGGCATTAAATGTTTTGGGAAAAGTATTTGTAAATGCACCAGCAGAGAAAAAACGGTATAATGACATAGAATTTATAAGTACGGATGAAGCAAAAAATGGGATGTTAAGACGGGCTACACTCTTTTATTCGTTGTTTAATAATACCCGATTTGTAAATGAAATGAAGTGTCTTGTCAGATATGGTTTGAGGCGTTATGAGGATTTATTTAAAAATCATGATGAGGACAATCTTGTATTATATGAAAAATATTCAAGAAAAGATGTATGCAGGATATTAAATTGGGAACATGATGACAGCTCAACAGTTTATGGTTACAGGATTAAGCATAATACATGTCCAATATTTGTAACATATGAGAAGAAAGAGGACATTGCAAATAGCACAAAATATGAAGACCGGTTTATTAATAATCAATTATTCAGTTGGATGACAAGAAGCAAGGTAAGTCTTGAAAGTCCGGAGAGTCAGAAGATTATAAATTATAAAGAAATCGGGTTAAAAATATATTTATTTATCAAGAAAAGTGATGGAGAAGGAACAGATTTTTATTATATGGGAAAAGTTTCTCCGGTTGATTATATGCAGACGGAAATAAAAAATGATAAGGGGCAGAAACTTCCTATAATGAATTTTAAAATGAAGCTGGAACATTCCGTTCGTGAGGATATTTACGAGTATTTTGTGGATTAAGAATGTAAAAATGATTTAAATTGTGGAAAGGAATTGAAAATCGATTATGGAAACAGATAAAAAGATAATAAATGTAGTTGCAGCAGTAATATGTGACAATATAAATACACCAAAGAAAATATTTGCAACGCAGAGAGGATATGGGGAATTTAAAGGAGGCTGGGAATTTCCGGGAGGAAAAGTAGAGGAAGGAGAAACACCACAGGAAGCATTAAAAAGAGAGATAATGGAGGAACTTGCAACGGAAATAAAAGTAGGGGATTACATAAAAACCGTAGAATATGATTATCCTAAATTTCATTTGTCAATGCAATGTTTTTGGTGTGAGGTGGTGTCAGGAAACCTTGAATTAAAAGAACATGAGGCGGCGAGATGGCTTCAAAAGGAGCAGATTTATGAGGTAGAATGGCTGCCGGCAGATGTTAGTCTGGTGGAGAAAATTAGGCAGATAGTTTAAATTGAATATTAAAATAATAATTTTAAGCTGTTTATTAGTGTACTGTATCATTGATTTTTGGAGAGCTTCAGTTGGCATAACTTTGACGGCTAGTGTTAGGTTTGTAAGTAAACAATAACATATACAGTCAATGTCAGTAACAGTTCAGCCCATCATTTATTACATTCGTAAACCTGCCAGCAAGCTGTCAGTCGCTGCTATGCAGCTTGAGTTTCCTTCATTTCATAAATGAAAGGCTATTCCGCCCCAAAAAACAAGTCAATAATACATTGAGCAAGCTCATGTGTTATTGACTTATCTTTTTTGGGCTGAACTGTTACCAATGTCATGTGAAAATTAAAATTAACTCTTGTCTTTGTTATGAGCCTAATTTATAATAGTTAATAAGGGTTTTACGAAAATTAAGGAAAGGAAAAGCTATTTATAAAAAATACTTATAAATGGCAGGATGAATATCAATGGATAAGGAAAAAGTAATAGTCATTGATTTTGGCGGGCAGTACAATCAGCTTGTTGCAAGACGTGTCCGTGAATGCAATGTATATTGTGAAATATATTCTTATCGTACCGGAATTGAAGAAATCAAGGCGATGGCTCCTAAAGGAATTATTCTTACAGGTGGACCAAATAGTTGTTATGAAGAAGATTCGCCAACATACTCAAAAGAATTATTTGAACTTGGAATTCCTGTACTTGGACTTTGCTATGGTGCACAGCTTATGATGCATGTGCTTGGCGGCAAGGTAATCACTCCGGAGGTCGGAGAATACGGAAAGACAGAGATTAACTTTACTGACAATTCAGTGCTTCAGAAAGATCTTCCAAAGAAATCCATATGCTGGATGAGTCATTTTGACAGAATTGCAGAAGCAGCACCGGGATTTGAGGTTACAGCTTCGACAGCCGATTGTCCTATAGCAGCAGCACAGAATGTAAGCAAAAATCTCTATGCTATTCAGTTCCATCCGGAAGTTCTTCATACAGAAAACGGAACAAAGATGATTTACAACTTTGTGCGCGAAGTATGTGGATGTGCAGGCACATGGAGAATGGATTCATTTGTAAAAGAATCAATAGAAGAAATACGCAATAAAGTAGGAGATGGAAAAGTTTTACTTGCATTATCAGGCGGAGTAGACTCATCGGTGGCAGCAGGACTTTTATCAAGAGCCATCGGAAAACAGCTTACTTGTGTATTTGTAGACCACGGTTTGCTCAGAAAAGACGAAGGTGACGAAGTAGAAAATGTATTTGGACCAAACGGTCAGTTTGACCTAAACTTTATAAGAGTAAACGCACAGCAGCGTTATTATGACAAGCTTGCAGGTGTAACAGAACCGGAGCAGAAAAGAAAAATCATTGGTGAAGAATTTATACGTGTCTTTGAAGAAGAAGCAAAGAAAATCGGAGCAGTTGATTTCTTAGCACAGGGAACAATTTATCCTGATGTGGTAGAGAGCGGGCTGGGCGGAGAATCAGCAGTAATCAAATCTCATCACAATGTAGGAGGACTTCCTGATTTCGTAGATTTCAAGGAAATAATAGAGCCACTCAGAAATCTTTTCAAAGACGAAGTGCGCAAGGCAGGACTTGAACTTGGAATACCTGAAAATCTTGTATTCCGCCAGCCATTCCCAGGACCGGGACTTGGAATCAGAATTATCGGTGAAGTAACAGCCGAGAAAGTTAAGATAGTTCAGGAGGCAGATGCAATCTATCGCGAAGAAATCGCAAATGCAGGACTTGACCGCAGCATCGGACAGTATTTTGCCGCTCTCACAAATATGCGTTCAGTAGGTGTAATGGGCGATGAGAGAACTTATGACTATGCAGTAGCATTAAGAGCAGTAAATACGGTAGACTTCATGACAGCGGACAGTGCCGAGATACCATATGATGTGCTTCAGAAAGTAATGAGTAGAATTATAAATGAGGTGAAAGGAGTCAATCGAGTATTTTATGATCTGACGAGTAAGCCACCTGGAACGATAGAGTTTGAATAAATCGAGTTGCTTAAAAAAGCCAGTGTTTATGCGGGTTTCAGCGATTTCGATTAGTCTTTTGATAACAAATTGATAACAGTCATAGCAAGTGCCATTATTCTTGTTATCCAGTGGTTTATGGGTAACGGAACAATTAACAGGTGGCTTGCAGACTAAAGTTCGGAGCTTGGCTCTGAACAAATTCCATATTATAAACTAAGCCCTTAGCTGTGGTTAATAACCATAGTTAAGGGCTTTTTTGTCGTTGCCAAAGCATCTGTAGGGAGCTGCCAGTGGCAGGTCCTGTAGGTGCTTATTTATCTTTCAAGTGGTCTTTGAATGCTTCCACGAGAGCGTCACTTAATTCCTGTGATGGAACTTTTGCCCAACGCTGTGTGGTGTCGAACTCTGGATAATGGTAACGCCAGTTATCGTATTCTTCTCTGTTGATTTCTTCGGAAGATAGCTTGTCTGCCTGTTCTTTCCAAGCATACAGCATTTTGAGGAGTTCATATGCTTCTCTGCCTTTGTCCTTGTTGACCTTTAAGCATACCTCTCCGTCTGCTTCACTGACAGTAAGACCGTAAATATCTTCAAGGGTAAACAGAGTGTGCATAAGACCGATATAGCTGTCTATGTCAGGAACATCAAGAGCCTGTGGAGAAACATCAAGCACCTGTGCCAATGCATTTGTAAGGTCTGCTTTCGGTTTGCGTGTACCAGTTTCGTACTGTGCCAAACGCACATCAGCACTCTTTTCTGGAAAACCGATTGCTGTACCGAGATACTTTTGTGTCATACCACGCATTAGTCTGAAAAAATGTATTCTTTCGCTGATAGCCATAATGATACGCTCCTTTTATATTTAGTGAAATAAGTATAGCAGAAATGTTTAGTGGAAGTCAAGAAAAACCGAAACAAAAATGTTTAATATTTTCTTTGCAACCACTTGACAATAGCAAATATGTTTAGTAAAATAAATTACGAATTAAACAAATATGCTTAATGCGACAACTGAATGACCGTCCGAAAAGCCAAACCGCCAAGACCTCGTCGGAGCAAGTTCCGTATCGTTCGCTTGTGTGCAAGCACAAAAGCTCATTCGCTGCACTGCTCCTCCTCTTCCCCAAAAGTCTCCGACTTTTCGGGAACCCCTATACGAGCGAGCGCCTGATGTACTGCGGTGCATTGGGACAGCACAGCGCCTGCCGACAAGCAGGAGTGCCTGTTGGAACTTTAACACGGAGAAAGCGGCAAGCAAAAAATTATTTTAAGAAAGGAAGAAAAAGGATATGGAAAACAGATTTATCCGAGCCGAAGATGTGGCTCAGGAACTAAACGTATCAAAACCTTATGCATATAAACTCATCAGACAATTAAATGAGGAATTGAAAGCAAAGGGCTTTATTACGATTGCAGGGCGTGTAAATCGCCAGTATTTTTACGAAAGGCTCTACGGAGCAGGAAAGGGGGAAATGTAAATGCCGGTATTTAAGAATGAAGATAACGGTACTTGGTATGTGATGGCAAGGTATGTGAACTGGAAAGGGGAACGCAAGCAGAAATGCAAGCGTGGCTTTGCTACCAAACGAGAAGCACAGGAATGGGAAAGAATGTTCAAATTGCAGACTTCTTCAGACCTTGATATGAGTTTTGAAGCCTTTACGGAGCTTTATATCAATGATGTGAAGAACCGTTTGAAGGAAAACACGTGGCTTACCAAAGAGCATATCATACGCACAAAGATACTTCCGTATTTCGGGAAACTGAAAATCAGCGAGATTTCCACAAAGGAGATTATTACTTGGCAGAATGAAATGCTTGCCTATCGTGATGAGAAGAAAAAGCCTTATTCACAGACGTATCTGAAAACGCTGCACAATCAGTTGTCCGCCATTTTCAATCACGCTGTCCGCTACTATGAACTGCGTTCCAATCCTGCGGCAAAGGTGGGAAATATGGGACGTGAGGAACACAAGGAAATGCTGTTCTGGACAAAGGAAGAATACAAGAAATTCTCTTTTGAGATGATGGACAAGCCTGTTTCCTTTTATGCGTTTGAAATGCTTTACTGGTGCGGTATCCGAGAGGGCGAGCTGTTAGCTTTGACTCCGGCAGATTTCAACTTTGATAAGGAAACAGTCACAATCAATAAATCCTATCAGCGTTTGAAAGGGCAGGATGTGATTACTTCTCCGAAAACGAAAAAGAGCAACCGCACGATTAAAATGCCGAAGTTTCTGTGTGAGGAAATGAAAGAATATCTCGGTATGCTTTACGGATTGAAGAAGAAAGACCGTATCTTTACGGTGACGAAAAGCTATCTTCATCACGAGATGGACAGAGGGGCAAAGGCGGCAGGCGTGAAGCGTATCCGCATTCACGATCTCCGTCACAGCCACATTTCACTCTTGATTGATATGGGCTTTTCTGCGGTGGCGATTGCTGACCGAGTTGGTCACGAAAGTATTGATATTACTTATCAGTACGCACACCTCTTTCCGTCAAAGCAGATTGAGATGGCAGAAAAATTAGATGATTTAGGGAAAGGAGATTTTGAAAATGTCAGCTAAGAACAGAGATAACAAAAATCGTTGGAGGAATATCACAGTAGGGTTTCGAGTATCGCCCGAAGAAAACGAACTCATTAACAGAGCTGTAGCTCTATCAGGATTGCCAAAACAGGAGTATTGTTACCGCCGTTGCTTAAATCAGGATGTGGTGGTACAGGGCAATCCGAGAGTGTATAAGGCGTTGAAAACGGAATTTGCCACAGTCCTTGCGGAACTGAAAAGGATTGAAGCAGGAAAAGGTGTGGATGATGAACTGCTGAGTGTAATAGAACTGATTTCCATTATTCTCGGCGGTTTGAAAGGAGAGGATGCGAATGGAGAATAAAAAAGAAATGACTATTCCAAATGTATCTGCGGCAACAGATGCGGAACAGTCACTTTCCAAATGTACTGACAATAGTATAGTCAATCAGGATACGGATTTCAAGGGGTACGAGCAATCTTTTGAAGAAATGCAAAGGGAAATACTCAGACAGTTAGACCCTTCCTATCTGAAAACAGTATCAATGACAACGCTGTATGATACGGTGTTTGAGGTTCAGACACCACTTATCGACGGTCTGCTCCAAAGGGGAACTTACCTTTTCGTAGGTTCCCCGAAAGTGGGAAAGAGCTTTATGATGGCACAGCTTGCCTATCATATCAGCACAGGCACACCGCTTTGGGAGTATAAGGTGCGTAAGGCAACGGTGCTTTATTTTGCCCTTGAAGATGATTACCCACGTTTGCAGAAGCGATTGTTTCAGATGTTCGGTGCAAAGGAGACAGGCAATCTGTATTTCGCAACGGAATGTAAAACGGTCAATGGCGGACTGGAAGAACAGATAAGAGGGTTTATGAGGGAACACCCAGACACAGGCTTGATTATCATAGACACCTTAAAGCGTGTGCGTGAAGCAGGCGGAGCAGATTACAGCTACGCAAGTGATTATGATGTTGTGGCAAGGCTGAAAGCGTTGGCAGACAGTTACAAGGTTTCAATGCTTATTGTTCATCATACACGCAAACAAAAATCGGAAGATATATTCGATATGATTTCAGGCACGAATGGTCTGATGGGTGCGGCAGACGGTGCATTTGTTCTCAGTAAGGACAAGCGTACTTCCAACAATGCCACACTTGATGTTGCTGGCAGAGACCAGCAGGATATGAAAATCCATCTTGTAAGGGACAGCGAGCGATTGGTGTGGAACTTTGCAAAATCGGAAACGGAGATGTGGAAAGAACCGCCCGAACCTCTGCTTGAGAAGATAGCGGATACGCTCTTTTCGGAAAGTGACAGATGGGAAGGAACTGCTTCGGAACTTTGCGAAAGGCTTGCGGTGGATATAAAGCCGAATGTACTTTCTTTAAGGCTCAGTATCAACGCAAGCAGGCTGTTTCGTGATTACGGTATCCGTTATCAGAACAGCCGCACACACGACGGAAGAAAGGTTTCACTTTGGAAAGAAACCGAGCAGACGGCGTGACAAACGGTGTCAAAGGTGTCAATGTTTTTGAGAGCAGCACGCTGTGAAAAACATTGTCACCATCGTCACACTTTGACACCGGATAAAGTTTAGGGGAGTGTGCAGAGAGTGCCTTTTCAAAGGCGGCTCTTTGGTCTCGCCTGCTGGCTCGGTCGGTTCGCAGGCGTGTGTGCCACCGGCACACGCTCACCCCTCGGAGAGCCTTCGGAGAACGCAAAACCTGTTTACAGGTCGCATTTTTGATGGGTGTACCCGTCAAAAGTGCTTTTGCGTTACTTTTGACAAAAGTAACAAAACCTGAGAATGTTGAAATTTACAGATGGGAGATGAAAAAATGCAGAGAACGATAAGTGCAATGGTCGGTAAAGGCTCGGTCAATCACAATAGCCGAAAGTTCCGAGCAGAAAATGTAGACGGAACTCGTACTCATCTCAATATCGACTACTGCAATGAAAATATAAAGACAGTTTATCACGAATTGTTTGATGAAGCATTGGAAAGATACAATGCCAAGCAGATAAGGTCAGACCGAAAGATAAAAGATTATTATGAAAAAATCCGAAGTTCCAAGCAGGAAAAACCGTTCCACGAAATCATTTTACAGGTGGGCGGTAAGGGAAATATGAACGCCGATACGGAAAACGGAGAACTGGCAAAGCAGATTTTAGATGAATACTATCAGGGTTTTCAGGAGCGAAATCCACAGCTTCGGGTGTTCTCGGCTCATCTGCATATGGATGAAGCTACACCACATCTGCACATAGATTTTGTACCTTTTACCACAGGCAGCAAGCGTGGACTTGATACAAGAGTGTCACTAAAGCAGGCTCTTGCAACGCAAGGTTTTAAGGGCGGCAGTCGTGGCGATACGGAGTGGTCGCAATGGATACAGTCCGAAAAAGAACAGCTTGCGGCGGTGATGGAACGTTATGGGATTGAGTGGGAACATTTAGGCACACACGAAAAACATCTTTCTGTTTTGGATTATAAAAAGCAGGAAAGAGAAAAAGAAGTGGCGGCATTAGGTGCGAAAATCGAGCAGAAACAGATTGAATTTGATGTGTTGTCGGAACGAGTATTGAACTATGATAAGGCAAAAGACGAGCTGTCAAATCTTGAAATAGAGCTTGATACTGCACCGAAATATCAGTTGCCAGAACCAGAGAAATTTATGACTGCAAAGGCATATAAAACCAAAATGGCAGAGCCGGTTGTAAGGAAATTGAAGCAACTTGTCAAAACGGTGCTTGCCCGCTGCTTTGAGGGGTGGGACAACTATCATAGGCTGAATACAGCGAATGCACAGTTATACCGCACCAATCAGCGTTTGGAGAAAGTCAATGAAAGATTGACCGAAGAAAACAAAATCCTAAAAGCAGAAAATAAAGATTACAGCCTGCTCCGTAAGGTTTTTGGTCGCAAACAGATAGATGATTTGTTGGAGCAGGCAAGAACAGTTAAAGGTCGCAAGCGTGATAATACACGATCACGATAGACAAAAATCACAGGAGGAAAAGGAAAATGACAAAGACAATTTTTGAAGAAATGGGCGGAACTTATAGACAGGTGGGTGATTATTTATTGCCGAACATCACAGTACCAGCCGAAGAAGAAATAGAGCCGATTGGTTTATGGGGGAAACGACATGCAAGGCATTTAAAGGAACACTATAAAGTGTTATATATGAACCTGCTGACAAGCGGAAAGCTGCATAGTTATCTTGCAGAAGTCGATAAGCAAGCAGAGGATATGTTTCTTCGACTGGTAAAGGAATATGCCGACAGACAAGATGTGACGGAACAATTAAAGAAAGATAATCCCTACGAATGGATTGGAAGAATGAATAATATTCAGGCTTGTGTGAGGGAAGTTGTAGGAACGGAGTTGATTTACACATAAGCGTTTTACGGTATGGTGCTCCTGCGTTTGCTGGAGTGCTGTGGTTGTGGTTGTAAAGAGGTTGTGAAAGATTGAATTTCGTAATGGTTGGATGTATAATTAGGAAGTGAAAATTTTAATTTGCACTTCCATAAGGTGAAATGTATTGACACAAAAAATACAGTATGATAGTATTGCCATTAGAAGAAAGAAAGGCACATTTTGTGTAAGGTGAGGAAATGATTAATAGATAATTTGATTTAAGTAAGACACATATAGTTATTGAGCCTGTAGAGAATAGGTTTGTTTTGTGTACGCTTAAGTTGGATTATCGCAAGAGGCATTTCCTTTGTTTTCCTTTTGGAAAAGAAATAAGGGTCTATTTAGCGAGTCTATTTTTGCGTATGCAAAAAAGACTCGTTTTTGTGTGTTCAAAATAATAATTGGCTCAGACTTCGAAAAGGAGAAACTTTAATGTTGCAGATAAAAAAATTAAATTTAACACATAAAAAAGACCTGAGAATAATTCTTAATGATTTCAACCTTGTGCTAAATGATGGAGATAAGGCAGTTATTATTGGAGAAGAGGGAAATGGGAAATCGACATTAATGAAGTGGATATACAATCCGTCGCTTGTAGAAAACTATATAGAAGCAGATGGGGAAAGGATAATGGGACACGAACGTCTTGGTTATCTTCCGCAGGAGATGCTCGATGAAGATAAGGAAAAAACAATATACGAATATTTTTCTGAAGAGGAAATATTCTGGGAGAAAACGCCTAAAGAATTGTCTGTTATTGCGGGAAAATTTGGAATGAAAAATGATTTTTTCTACAGTAACCAGACAATGGGTAGTCTTTCAGGAGGCGAAAAAGTCAAGACACAACTTATGAGGCTTTTCATTCGCGATGTTTCTGTGCTGTTGTTGGACGAACCTTCCAATGACATCGACATTGCGACGCTTACATTACTGGAAAAAATCATAAATGACTGGAAGCACATTGTGCTTTTTATTTCACACGATGAAACGCTGATAGAGCGTACTGCCAACATGGTGATACATATCGAGCAGATTATACGAAAAACAAAGGCGAGATATACCGTGGCAAAGCTTCCCTATAGACGCTATGTGGAAGAACGGCTTCATAAATTTGAAATCCAAAAACAGCGGGCACTGAGTGACCGTAGGGAGAAAAAGATTCGCGATGAAAAATATCAAAGAGTTATGCAGAGTGTACAAGGTGCATTAAGAAGTTGTACCAGACAAGCACCGTCTGTTGCCAAAAACTTAAAGGACAAAATGCATACGGTTAAGGCAATGGAACGAAGATTTGAAAAAGAAGATGAAAATATGACTCAGATGCCGGAACAGGAAGAAGCAATCTTTGTCAAATTAGGGGATGAAAACTCACACATTCCCGCAGGAAAAACGGTCATAGAATATGAACTTTCAAAGCTTGTGACTCCGGATGGCAAAAGAATTTTAGCAGAAGGAATTCATTTAAAAATAAAAGGTTCAGAAAAAATCTGTATGATAGGAGCCAACGGGGCAGGAAAAACGACTCTTCTAAAAAAGATAGCGGAAGAACTCCTAAATCGGAATGACATTAAAGCAGAATATATGCCTCAAACTTATGAAGACCTGCTGGATTTGGATGTTACACCGGTTGATTACCTTGATAAAACAGGAGATAAAGAAGAGCGTACAAGAATTAGAACATACCTTGGTTCACTTAAATACACACCAGATGAAATGGAGCATCCGATTCGGGAGTTATCAGGCGGACAAAAGGCGAAAGTGCTTCTCTTGAGGATGAGCTTAAGTGGTGCAAATGTTCTTATTCTGGATGAACCGACAAGAAATTTTTCACCATTGTCCGGTCCGGTAATAAGAAAAATGCTCCGAGAATTTCCGGGGGCTGTCATTAGCATTTCTCACGATAGAAAGTATATTGAAGAGGTGTGCGATAAAATATATCAGCTAAATCCTAATGGATTACAGCTAATTGGTGATTGATAACAAAAAGGATGAAAGACTGACAAATTTCAGGCTTTTAGTGAGTTGGAAAGCATACAAAGATTTGAATTTGGAGGATAGATTATGGTACGTACAGAAGATGCATGTGAAATTATAAAATATGCTTTGCAAAACGAAATTAAAGTATATTTAGATGGCGGATGGGGTGTTGATGCACTTCTTAAAAGAGAATCAAGAATACACAATGATATTGATTTGTTTGTTGAACTGAAACATTATCATGATTATATTTATGTGATTAAGCAGCATGGATTTGAGGAAGTAAATACTGATTATACAACGGATGGTCATACTGTCTGGAAAGATGATAAACAAAGAATCATTGATTTACATTGTTTTGAATTTACAGATGACGGAATTGTTTATGAGGGAGATATATTTCCATCAAAAACTTTTTCCGGTATTGGAAAAGTTGGAGATATAACTGTTTCTTGTATTGAACCATTGAGTCAGGTAATGCTTCATTTGGGATATGAACACGATAAAAATGATGTGCATGATGTGATGCTGTTGTGTGAAACATTTCAAATAGCAATACCAGATGAATATAAGGAAAAGTAAAATTTCAGTTTTGTGTTGAATCTCTAAGCAAAATAGCTTATAATTTGACATGCTACATATAGTTATTATCCACAGTTATCGAGTAGGTGTTATCAATGCCGATAACAAAATGATAACATTAGCTCGTATAGGCAGGATAATATGGATATATCAAATAATCAAAAGAACGAGAAACATTACAGAGAATAATTCCTAAACAAAAAGCGTTAGTCTTTGTAGAGTTTGAATAACGGACAGAAATGCCGAAAGCCTGTATTCATGCGGGTTTCCGGCATTTGTTTTATCAAATGGCTCTAGTTTGGCTCTATTTGTGGGGAGAGTAATTGATGCAAATGTAATTATTCAGAAGAATGAAAAGGAAAAAATGATATGAAGAAATGCAAACTTCTTTTATTTGATTTAGACGGAACTTTATTACAGAGTGACAAAACAATATCAACCAGAACATTATCAGCTCTAAAAAAATGCAGGGGAAATGATATATTGATAGGTGTTTCCACCTCCAGAAGTGAGCAAAACTCTTTGGTATTTTTAAATGAATTGATGCCCGATATTTTAATATCGAGTGGAGGTGCATTAGTAAAATACAAAACAGAATATATTTATAGGGCAGAATTTTCCGAAGAAGAAACGAATGTGATGATTGACATGGCAAGAAATATTTGTGGAAATGATTGCGAAATTACGATAGACACAATAGATGCACATTATTGGAATTATAAAATAGATCCTAAGAAGTTAGATAAGAGTTGGGGAGATAGTATTTATACAGATTTTTCAGATTTTAACGAATGTTCATTAAAAATGTGTGTTGAGATATTTAATCAAGATAAGGCAGATAAGCTGGCTCGAAGTCTCTCTGATTGTGATTGTATTCGTTTCTCTGATGGATTTTGGTACAAGTTTACAAAAAAGAATGTGACGAAAGAAAACGCAATTATGAAGATTACGGAAGTATGTGGATTTAGTACAGATTCAATTATTGCATTTGGAGATGATTATGCAGATATCGGAATGCTTGAATTATGTGGAACAGGTGTTGCAATGGGGAATGCGATTGATGAGGTAAAAGAGAGAGCGGATATTGTAATTGGTTCAAATGATGAAGAGGGAATTGCGGATTTTATTGAGAATGAAATATTATAGATATGTACATGGAGAGGAAATATGGTGGAAGTAAGATTTTATGATACAGTTAATGACGAACTATTGAAATTTGCAGTAATTATTTCACAGAGTAACGGCAAGTGGGTATTTTGCAAGCATAAAGAAAGAGATACATATGAAGTGCCGGGAGGGCATAGAGAAACTGGAGAGGATATTTTGGAAACTGCTAAGAGAGAACTTCAGGAAGAAACAGGTGCCATACAGTTTGATATTAAGCCAATATGCGTTTATTCCGTCAAGGGTAAGAATAGTGTAAATGAGACCGGTGAGGAAACATTTGGATTATTATGTTTTGCGGAAATAACGGAATTTTCAGGCCAGCTGGAAAGTGAGATAGAGAAGGTTGAGCTTATGGATGAGTTGCCCCAAAACTGGACGTATCCGTTGATTCAGCCTAAATTGATTGAAAAGTATCTGCAGATAGAAAGGCAGTCTTACAGTCGGATACAGCTGGTAGCGAAACAGACTATAGAATACATTAAAAAAATTATCAAGCCGGGAATGAATTTACTTGAGATCCGAAAGTTTTGTGAGGAAAAACTGTTAGAGTTGGGTGCAGATTCGTTCTGGTATTGGGATGTTGGTGCATTTGTATTTGCAGGAGATGAAACAACTGTTTCTGTATCTGGTAAGTAGTATGTAACTTCGAATAGAGTTATAGGAAACAACGATATAATAACCATTGATTTAAGTCCGCAGATGGGGAATATCTGGGGAGATTATGCGAGAACTATTATTGTGGGAAATGGTAAGGTTGTAGAGGATATAGGGCTGATTGAAAATCCGGAATGGAAAAGCGGTCTGCAGATGGAAGAAAAATTACATATAGAATTATTGCGTTTTGCCACGAAGGAAACAACCTTTGAGGAATTGTACTATCATATGAATAGGTACATCGTAGAAAATGGATTTGTGAATCTTGATTTTATGGGCAATCTGGGGCATTCCATTGTAAAAACCAAAGGTGATAGAGTTTACATTGAAAAAGGTAATATGACCAAACTTGCTGATGTAAAATATTTTACATTTGAACCGCACATAGCATTTCCAGATTCAAAGTATGGACATAAGAAAGAGAATATTTATTACTTTGACGAAAACGGGTTGATGGAACTTTAAGATATAGATTGGATGAAAAAATGATTAGAGAGGATGCTATAGAAAAGGATATTAAAAATGGTTATGTAAGTGTACTAAAAATAGATGGAACAATCGTAGCAACAGGTTGTTTTGTGGATGATCACATTACAAGAGTTTATGTCCTTCCGGAACACCAGAAAAAGGGATATGGCACTTTTATTATGAAAAATATTGAAGAACAGATTGGCGAAAAATTTGATAAGACATATCTGGATGCGTCACTTCCGGCGGCAGCCCTTTATGAAAAGCTCGGATTTGTGACTGTAATGCATGAGCGTTATCCTGTAGAAAATGGAGTGATACTTGCGTATGAGGTTATGGAAAAGGAACTTCATAAAATCTCGACAGATATAAATTATGATGGAAGAAAATTTATTCCCAAAATGAATTCTGAAAACGGTGAGGTTGGTGAACAGACCAACTTTACATATCATCAGAATGGAAATCTATTGTGGGCTGAATATAGCGGTGGAGATATATTAAAAGGTTCGTTGATTGGATCGGTTTTATGTAATTGGGAACTTGATTTTGTGTATCACCACATGAATCAGAATATGCAAATAAAGACAGGTAAGTGCCATAGTGTGCCAACTGTACAAGAAAACGAGAAAATAGAACTTTCTGAACAATGGCAATGGACAAGTGGAGATTATTCAAAAGGAGAGTCTTTGCTGGTAGAGGTGTAGGATGGTAGAAAGATTTGAATGTAAAAGAGCAACAATGGAAGATATAGATGAATTGGTAAGAACAAGAATAATTGTCCTTCGTGCAGCAAATAAGTTGTCAGATGATGAGGATATGTCTGTTGTTGAGGAAGAATCATATGCCTATTATAGGCGTGCGTTGGAAAGCGGTGAGCATATTGCATATTTGGTGTATGATAACGGAAAGTTTATGGGAGCTGGTGGATTGAGTTTTTATCAGGTTATGCCGACCTACCATAATCCAACAGGTAAAAAGGCTTATATTATGAATATGTATACAGCATCGGAATATCGGAGACAGGGGATTGCATTTCATACATTGGATTTACTGGTAAATGATGCGAGGGAACAGGGCGTGTCGCAGATAGCCTTAGAGGCAACAGATATGGGGCGGCCATTGTATGAAAAATATGGATTTGTAAAAATGGAAGATGAAATGGAGCTGGTATGATGCATAAAGTAACAGACCTGAAGAAAGTGCCTCATCACTTCCTGCCCGTGGAAAAGGAACAAGATTCCCAGAGTACACAGCTCCCGGCAACCTGATTCATCTGACTGCAATGACTCCAGCTAAACCTTCCGAGGATGCCAGACCAACTTACAATGAAGATGATTATGAAAGTGCAGGCTCACCTGTCGCATTAACTTTTGAATATGGATTGGTAAATGATTTCCTTTCGGAATGGTGTGAAATAAAAACGAAATTAAATAACGGAGAGATTTCTCCAAATGAATATTTTGAATGGAAAATTACATGGCCTCAGGCATAAGAAAGGAGATTTAACTATGCTCTACAAAGTACTAAATTTTGAGAAAAAAACGCCTTCAAACATTACTTTTGAACCGATAATATTATCATGTGGTGAATCAATTAACATCTACACTATCGAAACTGTTCATGACTTAACACAATTTATTGGCTATGGCAAGTATATGAATAATTTGGAACACAATGTATTCTTACGTGGACAAACAGACCTTTTCAATGGTTCGCTCACACCTTCCTTATACAGAGGTCGCACACGTTTTGATTCAATCACCGCAAGCTATAACCAAAAGATGAATTTCATTCAAAGAAACATTAAATCTTTTAAACAATATGATCGCAAAATTTTAGAACCTCTACTACAGCATTACGGAATCAAAACATCTCATATTGACGTAGTGGATAATGTTTGGGTTGCCCTATGGTTTGCACTTCACCAAGCTAAATCTGAAGTAATAAATTCTCATGAGTATGTTTATTTTTACAAAACCCCAAATGAGTACTCATATATTCTTCTTGTAGCCACAGACGCAATAACTGTTTCTGAATACAAAGGAGTATACGAAGGCAAAAAGTCGCGTTTAGTTGATTTAAGAAAATCTCTTCCATCATATTTCTTACGACCTCATGCACAACATGCATATATGCTTCGTAAAACCAATACATATCCCATTGATTATAGTGATCTTATAATTGGCATTGCGAAAATACCTTCAAAATTAGGATTTAAATGGCTTGGTACAAATGAATTTCTAACAGTTAGTAGTCTATTCCCTGCAGCCTATTTTGATTCTGGCTACAAAATACTGTTAAAAGAATATCCAGAAGAAAATCCCAGTATCGTTCGTCAATTTGGATCAATCCAAATATTGACTGACTAATCTAATAATTACTGTTTAGTACCAAAATAGTACCACAAGGCAAAAATCAAGCTCGCAAATGCCAATTTTACTAGGCTTTGCGAGCTTTTAAAAATTATTCAAACTCGTCCCGGGGGTTTAGTCATCCCGTAATATTCTTTCGTATTTTGCGGTAAATGTTCTGATTTTTGTTGCATATTCCTGCTGTTACACACTATTTTGCAGATTTTTAGTAGCAAAATAGTAGCAATTTCTGCTACTGGCTATTCGATATGATCTACTTGTTTTACTATTCACGACGAGTTGTATCTGGTCATGAACAGACAACACGCAAAATGATAAATCACACCATTTGATTCAGGATGAATGACTATGAGCAATGTGCATAAAAACCAAACAATCAGTTTTCGCCCATCACCATATGAGCGCAAAGAAATCGAAGCCCGTATCAAAGCAAGCGGACTTCCTAAGAAAATCTTTTATACAAGAAGCTGCTTATACGACCGTATCTGTGTTGTCGGGAAAAAGGAGACGATCCTTCCTTTAGTTGATGAAGTCGAATTACTGTACCAGCGACTTCTTGATCTGGAGCAAAACATCTTCTCTTTCGACAGTCAGGAGATTATACCCAAAGACGTCGCTTTATTTCAAGATGAGATCAACGAATTGCAGGAAGATTTCACAGCTATGCTAAAAGCACTTATTACACTGTTAGATGGCGCAAAATATCTCTGGGAATCCAAAGAAATGTAATGTTCCATCTCCCCTTGCATTTTGGAATTGTGCAGATCGTGCGGATTTTAAAAGTATAATTGAAAAAAGCGATACGATATGTTAGAATTTTATTGGATGCCACCATAACGGTAGGCGGTTGGCCCTCTCCGGAGGGACTGTGACCCTCCGATTACATAGAAACCCATTTGGGAATCTGACGAAAGGAGGGCTGAGCCAATGAGTATTATTGATTTTATCGCAGTGGTAAGCTTTGGATTAGGATATTCCCTTGGTAAGGATACTGATAAGACACAGAAATAGCCGCCCCGGTCTGGTAAACTGAGCGGCTATTTTCACTTATAATTTACTGGGCCAACCGTCTATCGGTGGCATCTTTTCTACTAATAATATAACACGATTGTTTCATGATTTCAAGAAAAACCTTTTCCTTTCCCCTTATCTCCATTATTAAAATATGCAATTATCCAGTTTCTTATACCTTCGCCGGATAATTATAACCTTCATTCATTGTACTCATCTTTCGTGATCGCACCAATTTCTAACGGGTTCCTTCTCATTACATTTTATAAAATTGTTCTGCTGCCCCACTCAAATCATTTATTTATGCCACTTTTAAGTTATTAAAAAGCCCCCCCCACAATATTTCTACTATTTCAGATTGCTAGTATTATAAACAATAAAATTCTCTTTTAGCATAAGAACATGCATGATAAAAAGCATTTAAAGATTTCTTAGTTATTCCAGATAAAAAATGCTGATACAGGAATCTTATTGAATGAACTGATTCCAAAGCCAATATTGAAAGTACCAGTAAAAACAGTGTATCTGCGGTAGGTGCAGAAAAAGTTTTAAAATAAATAAAAAAATCCATATAAAATATGGGAAACTATATCTTGTGACTGTGGATAAAGGCATGAAATCAATGTGGAAATGTTGAAATAGAAAAATATTGTAAAAAAATGAGATATTGTAGATGATTACAAAAATTTATTCTTCACTGCTGATAGAGAATGGTATAGGCTTGCTGAAATAAAGAATACATGGTAATATTATAAAGAATAATTCAGTAAAAAATGTTATTCAATACAATTATAAGAACAGTATTTGAACATCAGAAGAGGTAGAAAATGAAATACGAAGATATGAACTTTAAAGTACCTGTAGAGTCAGAATCATATAAAGAAGATAGTGAATTTGTTATTGAACAGATAACACAAATTTTGGATAGGCAGAGACAAAAGGGAGATAATCGAATTGTTATTAACACAAATCTTAGAATGGGATTGCCATTAGAAAATATAAACAAAATTGCAGGCCCAATGATTGAAGCATGGGCGGGGGAAGTATTTGCAGGTATTCGTGATGATATGAATAATCCATTTCAGCTTATAAATGTTGAGGCACAAGAACGTTTAGGAATGGCAGATATCATATTGCAGTTCAAGAAATGTAATAGAGTTATTACTGGAAATGTTGATGTTAAGGCTACAGCAGATGATATTCCTAATAGCGGAAAGGGACCTAATATTACAAGTTTTAGTAGAATTAGAACTGCATATGTAAAAGATCCAGATTTTATGTTTGTAATTCTTTCAATTAAACATAAAGTATATGTTCAAAGAAACGAAAAAACAAAATTAATGGATGGAATCATGGAAATTGTTGATTATAACGCATATGATTTGAAATTTATTAGTGATGCAGATATTAACTATAATCCAGCATTAGGAACTGGACAAATACAGATAAAAGATATCCATTATATTACATATCAATACAGAACAACATGGGAAATGTGTCAATTGTTGGATAGTAAATATTTACATAGTTCAAAAAGAACTATAGAAGATTTTTATAATGAGGCAAAGAAAAATAAATGGATAAAAGAATAGAAGCAATCTGTGGAGATGCCATTGCAGAACTCCAGAAAATGGAAAATGAGTCTGTAAATCTTATAGTAACAGATCCTCCGTATAATTTAAATAAAGATTATGGAACTAGCCAGGATAAACTAAAGTTTGAAGATTATCTTGAGTTTAGTCGCCTTTGGCTAAAAGAGGCGAAGAGGGTTTTAAAGCCTGATGGTACAATATATATATTCATGGGAATGAAATATATTTCTTATATATATATTATCTTGGAACAAGAATTGGGCATGACATTTAATAGCTGGATTACATGGTATTATACACAAGGAATTGGTAAAACAAAGGGGTTTAGTCCGAGACATGATGATATTTTAATGTTTACAAAAAATGCAAAAAAGTTTGTATTTGATTTAGATGCAATACGAGTTCCGCAAAAATATTATCGATCGGTAAATAATATGCGAGGTGCGAATCCTGGAAATGTTTGGGAATTTTCTCATATGCATTATTGTAACAAAAATCGAAAAAAACATCCTACACAGAAGCCAGAAGGATTGTATGAACGAATGATATTGGCTTCAAGTAAAGAAAATGATGTAGTTGTGGATCCTTTTGTCGGTTCAGGGACATGTTTAAGAGTATGTCAGCAGACGAATCGTAGGGGTGTTGGCATAGATATAAATCCAGAATATATAGAGATGACGGAAGAACGCCTACTTGAAGAGTTTAAAGGATTTGATAGTATTGATGAGAAAATGAAAAGATGTCCAAATGATTTAAATGATGCAAATGTTAGAATAGAGTATATTGAAAATCATATACAATTGTTTTTGAAAAATCATCCGGATGCTATTACTGAGTTTTTAGAGGAAGTAAAGCAAAAATATTTAACAAAAATGATTGAAACTGGTCAAATATGGATTTTTGATCAATATGGTGTAGCTATATAATAGTAAAGTTGCGAAAGGAGGCAATTAAATGATTAGAATACTAAATTTACTTGTATTAATTCTAAATACTTTTGTATTAATAGCAGGACAATTTCCAAATGATGTTACAGATACACAAGAATACAGAAATCTTGTGTATATACTTATTATTGCACTTATCTTATTGATTCTAACTGATATTTTTCAGGGTATTTCTGAATTCATACTCTCATTTACACGCTATGAAGAAAACAAAACCTTGATTTCTTCTGCAGTAGGTATTTTTCTAGCCCTTATTACTTCATATATTCTATTCAATCTGCCAATGATACAGACCATATTGAATGCAATAAAATAATTCCATATATGAATTTCATAAAAAAATCAGTTTAATGAATGGAATAAATAGGATGCGTAGACAAGATTTTCTAAACAATTTTTGGGGATACTACTTAATGCTTGAGAAAAAATTAATGACTACATTTAATTATGTAGAGTTATCTACTTCAAATTTTTCTACATTTTCAAATGAATATGCCTTATTAATACAAAGTATTGGTGCAGAATTAGACTCTTTCTTTAAGCTATACTGCTCATTTGATTTCAATGAAAGAAAAAACATTTCTCACTATGCTAATGTAATATTAGATAATGAACCTGATATTGTTAATATTGAGCTTAATATCTTATCAAAACAGCTTTCAATTAAGCCATTTGAATCATGGTCGCTGAATCATCGTAAGCGCAAAAAACTCAGGCGTACATTATAAAATAACTTAGCATAAATATTATTTTACTCTTTATGCTAAGTTATTTTTTTCTTTATCTATCTTTCGATTTTACATATTTCAAAAACTTTATCATTCCATGGTAACAGCTTTTCTAATTCACTGTCTGCCATTTCTTCAGTAGGTCGTTTCTCTAATACATATGTTATATATTTATATACATTTAATCCATTCGCTAATGCTGTTTCGGCTATGCTATATGATATGGCACTTGCCTCTGCACCTTCAGGACTGTCACTGAAAAGCCATCCCTTTCTACCTATAACATATGATTTCATTTTCTGTTCACTTAAATTATTACTCAGACTGCAGCGACAATCTTCGAGATATGTCATCATATGTTCTTTTCTATTTAATGCATATGTAACTGCTGTGGCAAATTTACTGCCTTTAATGGGTTTCTGCTTTTCAAGCCATGACAAAAAAGCCTCAATTACCGGTTTTTCTTTCTTGAGACGACCATTTTTTATCTGTTTGTATGAATAACCTTTTTCTTTAAAATGTCTTTCATATGCAAACAGCTTATCACAATACTCTACACCTTGCACCGCCGGACAACTGATATCACGATTTTTCCCTTTAGGTATGGCATCAAAGAAATATCTTCTTATGTGTGCAAAACAGCAACAGCGTTTTATATCCTGCACTTTGTTATAGCCTGTATAACCATCTGCCATAAGATATCCATTAAAACCTTTCAGAAATTCTTTCGCAACATCTCCTCTACGCGTTGATGCATATTTATACAAAACTATCGGTGGGGTATCATCTTCGCCGCTTCTAAATAGCCACATATATGATTTTGCCGTTGCTTCGCGTCCCTCCTCTTTCAAAACCTGTATAGGGCTTTCATCTGCCATAGCAAACTCTCTGCTTAACAGCAGTTTGTGGTAAAATTCGTACAATACACGCAGATACTTATCGGTACATTCTATAACCCAGTTAGCCATTGTTGCACGGCTAAGTTCAAAACCATACTGCAGCCAGTCTTTTTCCTGACGGTACAATGGCATCCCATTAACATATTTTGAGTAAATCACCCAGGCAACAATTGATGGCGATGCATAGCTTCTGAGTAGTGCCGGTGGAACAGGAGCATGTATAATATTTGGTTTTTCCTCATCTATTTTACATTTTGGACAACCATAATGTACACTGACATATTCCACAACTTTTAAAGTTGCAGGTATGTATTCAAGTTCCTTGCGCACAGTCTCTTTTCCTATAACTTCTAAGTGTGTACCGCATATGGAGCAAATCTGTTCTTCTTCTGGTAAAGTAATCTCTCTGATTTCAACCGGAAGATTTTTGGTTTTCTCAGCAAAAGTAACTTTTTTCTTTCTTATATGCTTTTTTACGACTATCTCTTCTTCAGCTGCCGGTAATTCTTCAATTGTTTCATCTGATTCATCGGAAAGATTAAATGATAATTGTCCATCTGTCTGCTGCTCCATTTTTTCACGTGATGAACCAAACAGTTTTCTTTTCATATAATCAATCTGTTCATTAAGAAGTTTGACCTGAACAGTCAACTCCTGAACCTGAATATTACTGATATTTAAAGCTGACTGGAGAGTTTTGTTTAACTCTCTCTGTTCATTAAGTGAATCTTTTAATTCCCTTATCAATATATCTTTTGCATCAACAGACATCAGATTTTCCTCCACGATTTGATACAATTATTATAACATATCTTAGAGTAAAAAGATAGCTGTAATGCCTGTTTTTATGGGGTTGATTCATTTTTTAACAGGTGGTTTTATCGCTTTTGGCTGTTCTATTTCAAGACCATCCATAAGCCACTCAAACTGTTTCCATGTAAGACTTTTTACTTCATTTTGATTGCGTGGCCATTTATAGCTGCCTGAACCTGTAAGTCGTTTATATAATAAAACTATGCCATCTTTTTCACGATATATTGCTTTTATGCGGTCTTTTTTTCTGCCACAAAATAGAAAGATGCTGTTCTCATGTGGATTCATTTTAAGTTGTTCTTCTATTATTGCGCATAAGCCATCGATCTGTTTTCTCATATCTGTTCTGCCACAGACTATGTAAACATTGTCCAGAGCAGATATATCCCCTAACATGAGACCTCCTGTAATACAGTGAGAAGTCCTTTTAATGTGTGTTCATTAAAATCATCCTGGAGTGTTATGCTTGCATTTTTATATTTAAACATAATAGGTGCTATCTGTGTATCATTTTCTTCCGCAAACAATGTTATGTTTTCTGCTGCTTCTGGTAACACATTTACACAGACAACATCCTGTTTTTCAGTAACTATATTAGTGTTACATTTGAAACTGTGTTCTGGTATCTCATAGCAGGCCTGTTGTCTGAGCTTTTTAATCCACCAATAAAATGTACTTGGTGCAATATCATTATTAATACACCATTGCTTATCTGACAAACCGCTCTTACGGCACTGCATGACAAGACCATAAATTTTATCATAGTATAATTTTTTATCTGCCATATATTTTCTCCTCGCTTTTTGTAATGTTATAGTAAACGGCTCCAATATTGAATAAGAAACTTCAAGATTACTGGAGTGAACGTTTCCAATTTTTGAGACAATCTAATTATGGCATAATATTTTTTAATGTGCTATCCGTGGGGATATTTTGCGCTTACTATTGGCTTTGCTGATGTCCTTCGGCAGCTTGATATTAGCGTTGCTTGCCTTTCTCGATAAGAGAAACAAGCGCAAATAAAAATGCCTACTCTGTCGCAACCAGAGTAGGCGTCTCTTTATAGAGAAATAAGCTCGCTCGGGAAACTCCACCTTTGGAGTGGGACTCCTGAGAGGCATCCGTTCCCGCGGATGCCTTTCTTTACGATTAATATACCACAATGCTTTGCTAAATTCAAGAAATTATTTGTGCTCTATACCTGCATTATCTAACACCTCATTTGCAAAACTAATTTCCACCCCTATATGACTTGTCGTGGAAGTTACTACTTCCGAATATCAGGTGTGGAAATTACTTATTCTTAATGTTATATTATTCCTGTTCATCCATCTCTAAGCTCCGGTCGGAACAGGAGATATATATGAATATGAATAAGAATAAACATTTAATTTTAGATGAAAGATATGTAATTGAACATTCCCTTAATGAAAACATGAGTTTTAAAGCCATTGGTAAACAGATTCTTAAGGACTGTACTACTGTATCCAAAGAAGTGAAATCCCATATCGTATTCGAAAAGAAAGGAGCTCCTTATAAACCTTTTAACGACTGCCTTAACAGAAGACACTGTTCCCATCACGGTTATGTTTGCATCTCTTGCGAACGCCACAAAAGCCGCAACAAATGCAGCGTCTGTGATCATTGCACAACCTCTTGTGCTGATTATTCCAAGGAGGAGTGTCCTAAACTATCTAAGGCTCCGTATGTATGTAATGGATGTGATATGTCAAACAACTGTACCCTCGAGAAAAGATTCTATAAAGCTCTTGTAGCTCAAAAAGAGTATGAGTTGGTGCGGAGCGAATCACGTTCTGGCTTTAATCTCTGCGAAGATGAATTGAAACAGCTTGATTCTGTCATAAGTCCTTTACTTAAAAACGGTCAGTCCATTCATCACATAATTGCTAACAATCCTTCGCAACCTGTTGCTGAATTTGATTCTATAGAAGGTATAAAAGGCGGTTCTGTATTACTTACCATTCACTTTGTACTTCCCAAGCTTCAATTAGCATTTTTAAGAGACGCAAATGACTCTAAATCTGTTACTGACATATTTGATGCTCTTTACAAATTACTTGGTTTTGAGAACTTTACCAAAATACTTCCAATATGTCTGGCCGACAACGGAACTGAATTTTCTGATCCTTTCGGTATTGAAGCTGACTCAGACGGAGTGATAAGGTCTCGGCTGTTTTACTGTGATCCATCTTCTCCCGGTCAAAAAGGAGTTTGTGAAAATAATCATGAATTCATAAGAAGAATTATCCCAAAATCCACTGACCTTGGGCAGTACACCCAGTCACAAATAGATATTATGATGGACCACATCAACTCATATGAAAGTCCTGAACTTGGTGACAAATCACCTTATGAAATGTTTGAATTCTACTATGGCAAAGAAATATTAGATTTGCTCGGCGTTCACAAAATAGTACCAAACGAAATCATCCTTAAGCCGGAATTACTTAAGAACAGATAATAAAGCCGGGTTCCCCCTGCTCTTTATCTTTGTGCATCGCACACTTCTGGTCTTATTTTGACTGATTAATACTATTTTGATGAAAATCAGCCAAACAAAGTAAGAATAAAGATTTCTGTATCAGCAGAAATGTCCTTATTAACAATAAAAAGGCCGGAGTCCTACGCAGTTGTGATGAGCTCCATAACACTCTCTTTAGGGGTGGAATTCACTAACTCTTATCATGAACATGTGCATTCGACTTCTCATTTTGATGCGCATTTTTCCAGCTTTTGATATATTATATAGCATTTTTGATAGAAAAACCATACTTTTGGGAATAAAAAACTTCCACCTCATGGAATTTAGTTCTACAAGGTGGAAGTAAGTCTTACAAAGCGGAATTAACTTTTACAATTGACCTTTGCAAATTTGTGATATAATAGAAGAAACTATTGTGACAGATGTATTTTATGCTAAAAGCAAATGATGAGTAAGACAAAATTACTGGAAGAATTACTTTGCTAGACTGCTAAGGAGAAAAGATGACAGATAATGAAATGGAATTTATAAAAGATATATTTTCGGGAGACAGCAGTGGACATGACTATTATCATACGATACGAGTATATAAACTGGCTGCTAAAATCGCAAAACAGGAAAATGCAGATGTTAAAACAGTGCAGTTGGCAGCTCTGTTACATGATGTGGACGATATTAAGCTTTCTCCGGACACTTATGTTACCAAGAAAAATGCAGTTGATTTTATGACAATTAACAAAATAGATGGTAAAAGGATAGAGGTGGTATGCAAAATTATAGATGAGGTTTCATTTGCAGGAGCTGATTCAGTCGTACCTGATACCATAGAAGGAAAATGTGTGCAGGATGCAGACAGACTTGATGCTATAGGAGCTATTGGAATTGCCAGAACACTTGCATATGGTGGTAGTAGGGGAAGAAAGATTTATGATCCGGAAATAAAACCTAAAATGGGAATGAACAAAGAAGAGTATCGGAATAATCAAGATTCTACAAGCATCAATCATTTCTATGAAAAGTTGCTCTTGTTAAAAGACATGATGAATACGACTGAGGGAAAGAAACTTGCAGAACATAGACAGGTTGTAATGCAGGAATTTCTGAATGAGTTTATGCTGGAATGGGAAGGGGAAAAGTGATTGAAGTAAAATTTTATGATACAGTTAATGATGAACTATTGAAATTTGCAGTGATTATCTCAAAGAGTAATGGCAAGTGGGTTTTCTGCAAACATAAAGAAAGAGATACATATGAAGTGCCGGGAGGGCATAGAGAAGCTGGGGAGGATATTTTTGAAACAGCAAAAAGGGAGTTGCAGGAAGAGACTGGAGCTATCAAATTTGAGATAAAACCGATATGTGTATATTCAGTAACCGGTAAGAACAGAGTAAATGAGACTGGAGAGGAAACATTTGGACTGCTTTGTTTTGCAGAGATAACTGAATTTGTGAAAGAATTACATAGTGAGATGGAGAAAGTTGTGCTTATGGATGAGTTGCCTGAAAATTGGACATATCCGTTGATACAGCCGAAATTGATAGAGAAGTATTTGCAGGTGAAATTATAGCCATTATTCGGAGAAAAGATGATATAGATGAAAATTGGACAAGATGCGGCGGCTTTAGGAATTATCAGACTAATTCCTATACTTCAATAATGGTAATTGGTATTATAAAATTGTTAATTGCAAATATATTTCGCCTACCTCTCCGAAACAACAAGTTGCTTTCCCACCCTCCGCTTTTCTGCTATTATATCCCTAACGGAGGTGATGTGATGGAAACAAGGGAAATTATTTTGGAACTTCGTACCCAAAAAGGATTATCGCAGGAAGAGCTGGCTGAAAAGGTTATGGTTACGAGACAGGCAGTATCCCGCTGGGAAAATGGAGAAACGATTCCAAATACGGAGACATTAAAATTATTATCAAAGGAATTTGATGTTTCTATTAATACGCTTTTAGGTGCACCGAGACAGCTTATCTGTCAGTGCTGTGGAATGCCGCTTGAAGATGATGCGATTATAAGCCGTGACAGTGACGGCTCGTTGAATGAGGACTATTGTAAATGGTGCTATGCCGATGGAAATTATACTTACAGTGATATGGACGATTTGATTGATGTATGTGCAAAAAATATGGTAAATGAAAACTTCACTGAGGAACAGGCGCGTGCGTATATGAAAGAAATGCTTCCAAAGTTAGATTATTGGAAAAGATATGATGAGCTCAGTGACAATGGACAGTTTGAGGAGTTTAAGAATCAACTGATAACAGAAATAAACGAACTTCATATAGAGGGGATGCCGAAAGTTGAGAAATTAAATGCACTTGTTGGACGGGATATAAACCTTGAATACCCGTTGCCAAACGGAATGAGGGTGAAATTTTTGGATAATCAGAAAACATATTTAGGAAATCAACTGGAGTGTGAATTTGGTGGCGAACGATATTTTGGAGTTCTTGCAAGTATGGATTTTGTTATGGTTTGCACATATGATGCAGATTTAACAAATCCGGAACTGATTCTTTATAAAAAAAGATAACATGGCTGCAAGCCATTAAATGTTGGAGTTACGATACCCCTTAAGCAGAAAAGGTAGATGAAACCAAATCTGTTTATGGGGTATTTTGCTGCGTTAGTTTTTGTTGTATAATGCAAATAGGAGTCTTAGAATTTATATTTTTTAAGAAAGGATGACAGAACATGGAGATTAAAAGTTTATTGATAAAGGATACAACAAAAGAAGAAAGAATTCGTATTGTTCAGGAAGGGCTTAATCAATGCGGTGGAGCCTGTGATTTTTGCAACGGCTGTGACAATTTAGGTGGCGGTTCGGTCGATGCATTTTATGAGCCGTATATTATTGGAGAAAAAGAGCTGCGTCAGTTAAACGAGGAATACAGAAGTAATTCAGGCATGGTGAAGTAGGTGATATTTTATGAGAGCACCGGATTTAAAAAGTTCTACGATAGAGGAAAGAAGGCAATATATTAAAAATACTTTCAAGTGCATTGCCGATTGCGATATGTGTTGACTTTGTACAGTGTTTCGTGGGAAAGACCCCGAACTTGCATATCAGGATTATATCAAAGGCAAGCGTGATTTTATGGCTGTGTCACAGGATTATAAGTAGTTAGAAAATCATGGAATGATGCAGATATATTGAGAAAATAGTGTGGGCAATTTTGCTTTTAAGAATAGTATTTTGACAACAAAATTGTAATATTAAACAGGTGAGGAGGTTTTAAATGGAAAAAGGATTTGTGTATATCTTAACAAATCCATGTCTTGACGGATGGGTTAAGATTGGAATGACAGAGAGGGATGATATAGAGAGTAGATTGAGGGAATTAAATTCTCCAACTAATATACCTCTTTCATATAGGTGCTATGCAACTTATTTACTAAAGACGGTATGTCTTTAAGTGAGCTTCGTGACAGTATAGAAAATGTGGAAAACGATGATTAGAAGTAGTTTTAGATAATGGAGAGTTCAAAGGAGGTGCAAATATTAATGCAAAGTTCAGTTATAGGAAAAATAGTGACTGTGACCGTTGACAGACCAATGGGAAGTTATCACCCGGAACATAAAGATATGTATTATCCGGTCAACTATGGTTATATAGAAGGAATTATCGCACCTGACGGGGAGGAACAGGATGCTTATATATTGGGAGTTGATAAGGCTGTAGATAAGTTTACTGGAAAAATCATTGCAGTTGTTCATCGAATAGATGATGTGGAAGAAAAATGGGTGGTTGCACCGGAAAATATGACTTTTACAAAAGAGGAGATTAACAGACAGATTTATTTTCAGGAACAGTATTTTAACACACGAGTGATTGTTTCTGAGTAAAACAATTAACTTTTATGATAAATATTGGGATAAGGCATTAAAAAATTCACATGAACTTATCGGAAATATATCTGTTGTAAAAATCATTGATGAAATTGATAGCGTAGAATTAGGCTGGGTTATAGGTCGTAAATGGTGGGGAAATTGTTATACGGCAGAAGCAGCAGAACGGTTGCTGGAATTTTTCTTTACAGAAGTTAGTGTAAACAGAATTTGTGCCGGACATGATATAGATAATCCTAACTCGGGGCGTGTTATGCAGAAAATTGGCATGAAATATGAGGGAACTTTGCGGCAGTCAGGTAAGAATAATCAGGGTATAGTTGACATGGCAAATTATTCTGTATTGAGGGAGGAATGGAAGCTGCAACAGCAAATGTAATAGATGTAAAAAGTATAGAATGAAACAGCATTAGAAATAACATAAAAATAAAAGATTAAAATGCCGAAAGCCTGTGCTTATAAGGACTTTCGGCATTTATTTTGTTAAAATGTTAAAATTATTGGCTAAATTATCACTAAAAAATATTACAATATCAATACTTCACTTTTTTCACGGAACTCCATTTGCCATATACTTTTTTTCCGCGTACCCGTGTATATGCACGGACACGGATATAGTAGGTCTTTTTTTTCTGCATTTTTTTTAATGTCACATAGGATGGCGTAGAAAAATATTTTTTCACGGTTTTCAGTTTCTTTTTGAAATTTTTGCTCTGTGCATACTGAATTTCATATCCTTTCGCCTGTGATGGTTTTTTCCACGATACATACAATCTTTTTCCTGACTGCCTGCTGGTTTTCAATTTTGTTATTTTTAAGAGCGGGACTACATTTGCTGTTGAAGATGGTCTCGCAGACGGTGTGGCTGCAGGGGTATTGGCAGGTGATTTTGTAGCAGTCGGTGATGGTGTTTTAGTTGGTTTTGCCGTATCTGCAGCGGCAGGTGTATTTTCCGGGGCTGAGGTTGGAGCTGCAGATGCAGATGGCGTCTGGGTTGGTTTTGTCGTACCCCACCAGTTTGGCATTTCCCATGTGTTTTCTTCGGCGGGCAGGATGGTAAATGCCGTTTTATTCCATCCGCTGAACACTCCTTTTCCGGTGATTACGGCATAAGCGGTTCCCTGTGTATAGTTATCCTCATAAGAAAGTGTATAATCTTTGTCCGGGGTCAGTTTTTCTCCTTTATAATAGACTTCAACATCAGGTTTGTAGGCATGAGTCTTGCCGTCGTTTATATCTGTATAGGTGTCCTGAGACAGTTTCATTGTTGTTCCGGATAAAAGGATATATCCTTTGCCATCAAAACAGATGTCATCAAGACGGGCAGGCTCTACATCGTAAAAGACCGGGGAACTGTCATTAGTCATATACCAGACAATATGCCCTTTTTTTGTGAGAATTGGTTTGCAGTCGGTCAGTCGACCGCATATTTTATATATTTTTCCATCGAGCGTGCCGTCATTTTTAATTTTTGCAATTCTTGTGAGGACGGCATAGTTATCGCTATTCTCCTGATCCCAGTATCCCTCCTCCCACAGAACATACATACCGTCATTGACGACAACCGTATGCGGGGTATGGACAAGGATTTTATCATCGGCGGTGTAATTGGTAAGCCATAAAGTTTTTGTGCTGAAAGGGTCTTTGTCGGTCAGGTTGACAAAAACATTTCTCCATTTCACCATATTCAATATACTATCGGTTGTATTTGGATCAATCGAGTTTCCGACAGTGAACAGTGTATTACCGATAAGCTCAAAGCCACCGATAGAGACACCCGTGTAAATCTGTCCTTTTCCGCAAAAATTAAATATATCCTTGCGGTCCTCTATATGATTCATATCAATGCCTTCATAGTATTTCTTTTGCTTGGAAAGAGAAATCGCACGCGGGTAAAAATCGCCTTGATCCAGCCGATAGATATAATTATCATCCGCCTGGATAAACTGATTCCAGGAATGGCTGACATACCCTGTCTTTGGATTGCTTACTGCAGTCATATCGGCGACTTTTTTCATGGTAGCTTCATCAATTTCAAGTGTCATATTTGCCTGGTGGTGTGCATCATCCGTAAGTGAACCCGAAGAGTACATGGTATGAGCTGCATGAATATATAAAATACCGTCACTTTCCAATATTCTTACACTGCCGGATGAAAAAGCTTCATAGGTGTTTATTGCTGAAATACTGCATCGACCGAGAATATTCCAATTGTCATCGTACTTTACAACACGCACCACTTCTTTTTCATCAGACTGTTTGTAATTATTCTGCTTATATACTATGTAGCGGGCATCTTTTCCCTTGAAATATCCTCTGGCTGTCCAAATCCCTTTGGTAAGCTGCCTTGAAGAAACAAAGTTAAAATCTGCATCATAGGTTTCAAGAAATACGCCCTCATCGTCAAAGAAAGAGATGCGAAGAAATGTACCGTCTTCATTTTCTTCGAGAAAGGTATTGCTTGGATGTGCGTGCCATCCTTCTCCCCATGCCTCTTTGCTGTAGTCATTGCTCGACATGGTCTGGATTTTTTCCCTCCTGTCGAACGGTGGATATACGAGTCATCAGGTTTTCGTCCGTAATCGCTTGTGTTTTCGGTTTGTGTTGTCGTATCTGCTGCGGTATAGGCAGCCGGACAGCCTGCTATGGCAACAGAGAGAGCAAGTAATATGCTCATAAATTTTCTGTTCTTTTTCATTTAATCACTCCATTCTGAATAAAATGCATACAATGGTTTTCATACTTGTAATTGGATTATACCATGCAGTGTAGAGCGAGTAAATAAAGTTATTTTGATATCACATCAGTTTCTGTAACAGTTCAGCCTTTCATTTCTTACATTCATAAACCTGCCAGCGAGCTGTCAGTCGCTGCTTTGCAGCTTTTGTATATTTCATTTCAGAAATGAAAGGCTATTCTACCATAAAAAGGTACTTAACAATACAATGAACAAGCTCATTGTATTGCCAATTATCTTTTTATGGCTGAACTGTTACCAGTTTCTTGATACAAATAGTTAAAAAGTAAAATTTCATATTCAGGATTTGTGTTTTGCCAAAACTTTAAATTGCAAAAAAACATTGACATTCCAGGTCGGTTGTTGTAGACTTGTCTTAAATTGAAAGGTCGGTCGCTATAGACCAAAAGCTGATAGGGTACCAGCAAACAGCATAGCAGAATGTGGATATCAGCTTTAATTTATAATTGTCTGAGCCAAAATCAGATATGTCTGCCGGGTTATAAAAAGATTATTTAGATATTAAACGAGGAATTTGGAAATATAAAAAACATAAATTGAAAGGAAATCAAAAACATGGAATATTTAAAATTATGCGACAGTGACTATCGTTTTATGACTATTGTATGGGATAATGCCCCGGTTTCTTCGGGAGCGTTAGTTAAACTTTGTAATGAGCAGCTTGGCTGGAAGAAATCGACAACATATACCGCTATCAAAAAGTTGGCACAAAAAGGGTATCTTATCAATGAAAATGCAGTGGTTTCAGTTATCATTCCGAGAGAGCGTGTGCAGCGTGATGAATCTAATTATTTTGTTGAGCGTACTTTTGACGGTTCGCTGCCGGGATTTTTGACCGCATTTCTTGGTGGAAAGAAGATTTCTAAAAAAGAAGCAGAAAAAATTAAGCAGATTATAGATGATTACAGTGAGAAATAAATTATCGCAAACAATAACTAAATAGGGGGAGTTTTCAATGTTAAAAAATATTTTTGTATATCTTTTACATAACAGTATTGCCGTTTGTGTTGTGATTCTGACGGTTTTTGCGGTGCGATTGTTTCTTCGCAGAGCACCTAAAAAATACAGTTATATTTTGTGGGCGATTGTCGGAATTTATCTGTTATGTCCTATTCGTTTAAGTTCACCTATAAGTATTTATAGTTTGCTAAATAATGTCTCAGATACATTTCTTGAACATCATTCATTGCCTTTAAATGCGAAAAACTTTGCAGATAAAAATAAAACCTATAATGAAAAAAATCAAAAAACTAAAGACAGTAATAAAAGCAAATTTGACAATGTTTCAAGTACAAATAAAAATCAAAAAACAAAACAAAATCAGAATAATACGGCAGGAACAGAAAATATTTCACAGTCTTTAACTGTTACAACAACTGCATATATCTGGCTTTGTGGTTGTATTGTTTTATTGGTAAGAAATCTGTTTTTGATTTGGCGGACAAAGCAAACTGTTTTGATGGCGATTAGGCGAAAAGATAATATTTATGAAAGTGAATGTATCAGCACTCCATTTGTTCTTGGAATTGTCAGACCTAAGATTTATATTCCATTTAATTTAAGTGAACAGGAACGGGAATATATACTTAAGCATGAGCAGTATCATATACGCAGAAAAGACCAGATTATTAAAATTTGTGCTTATATTTTATGTGTAATTTATTGGTTTCAGCCGCTTATCTGGTTTGCATATTTTGTAATGATTCGTGACATGGAAATGAGTTGTGATGAATATGTTTTGAAAAATAGTAAAAGTGATATTCGTGCAGCTTATAGTACATCATTATTGAAACTTGCGACAAAAACGGGGGATTTTAATGCAGGGCTGCCGGCTTTTGGCGAGTCAGACATAAGAAAGAGAGTGAAAAATATTATGAAATTTAATGCAAAGAAAAAATGGGTTAGTGTTGTAGCTGCGATAGCTGTTGTGATTGTGGGTGTTTCCTGTCTGACAAAAGCTGCGGTAAAGACTGATGCCAATAAGCCAGATAAAATTATTGCTGAGAAAAAGATTGGTCCAGATAATAATAAAATGACATACGGTGACAAAATAGATAGTAACATTAAAGCCGCAGACACTTCTAATAATGAGAAAGCTATTAATAATATTAAAGATAATTCAACCGCTGATGAAACAGACATGGATAGTGATGATATAGTGCCAATTACAAAAAATATTTATTCTATAGATAAGATAAATAAAAGCGGCAATCCACTTGCTGTTTCTATATTAAAGAAAGTCAGACAGGTTTTTCCTAAAGAAGTGTATCAGGAAATGATGTGGCATGGAAAAATGTATCTGGCTGAGTTTAAACAGGGGGATATATCGTGCAGCATTACCAATAAAAACAAGGCTGATAATCTCTATCTGGACTTATATTTTAATGGTGATGGAACTTTGGAAAGTATGTTAAATCAAAGTACAGTTAGAAATGCGAAAAATACAGATAAGAATACTGAGATTAATAAAATTGTTGAATTTGCAAAAGTCTTTTTAAACTCGGATGTAATATATACAGATAATAAGAATAGTAAAAATAATAAGAAAAGCAGTAAGGCGGTTATGATTACTGAGGGAAAATTGCCTGAGCGATACGACAGTTCAGGGTGTTTAAGTGCATATAAAGATAATCATGGAAATGCTTATTTATTTAATCGGAATAGCGGTATGGTGATGAGTTTTTATATGGATGAATAATTATAAGGCCGGTATAACGAAAATTAAATCTTTGATACATTGAGCATGAATGTACTGTTGAAATTGCAGGCTTGTTCAATGTATCAGTTATCCGTTGTATTTGAAAATATTAAATATATTATTTATTATGCAAAATAGTTTGTATTTTTATAATAATATAGTTTACGGATATAATCATCAGCAGGATTTCCGGGTGAAACAATTTCAATAACAAAGTCAGGAGCAGCATTGCAGCGTTTTCCGTCAAGTTTATCTTTATCACAGATAATCATAATAATTAGAGTATAACATCTGGTCATCAATATTACAAAAATTTCTCTGTATATTTTCTTATAATTGACTTTTTTTTCATAAAGTAGCTTATTTTTAACAAAAGAAATGTTCTGTCTGTTTCGGAAACATCCTATTTTTCTTATCTGCAAACGATTTCACAACATTCTGTCATTCGTGTTTATATAAGTCGGATATTCTGACAAAAAAAGCCGGTTTAAAAGAAATTTTTGATTGCCATGCACCAAATCTGCAAACGATTTCACATATTCTGATTGTTTTTGACTCCATTTGCGAATATTATTTCAACATCAGAAAAAAACAAACCGCTTTAGCGATTTATACCAATTAAAAAATGCGGGCGGGGAAAGAGAGGCAGATTATGAGAGTGAAAAAGATTATTACATTATTTACGGTAGCAGCATTGACATTAGGAAGTCTTACAGGCTGCGGTTCAAGTGCAGGAACAGATGGCAAAAAGAGTGATGCTTCTTCTAAAAAAGTTGAGATAACAAATGTTTCTTATGATCCGACAAGAGAGCTCTATGCGGAATATAATAAAATCTTTCAAAAGCATTGGAAGGAAAAGGCTGGGCAGGATGTTTCAATAATTCAGTCACATGGAGGTTCAGGCAAGCAGGCTTTGGAGGTTGCAAACGGACTTCAGGCGGATGTGGTAACGCTTGCACTTGAAGGTGATGTTGATGCAATAAAGGATGCGGGACTTATTGATGCTGGTTATGTAAATGAGTTCGAGCGTGACAGCTCGCCGTACACATCGTCCATTGTATTTCTTGTCAGAAAGGGAAATCCTAAAAAGATTTTAGACTGGAGTGATTTACTTAGAAATGATGTGGGGGTTATTACACCAAATCCTAAAACTTCCGGTGGTGCAAGATGGAATTACCTTGCCGCATGGTATTATTTTGAAAAGCAGGGACAGAGTGAGGACGAGATTAAAGAGAGCATGAAGAAGCTTTATAAGAATGTACTTGTTCTCGACTCAGGTGCGAGGGGTGCAACGACTTCTTTTGTTGAGAATAAGCAGGGCGATGTTTTGCTTGCATGGGAAAATGAAGCATTTCTTTCATTGGATGAGCATCCGGGAGAATATGAGATTGTCGTTCCGTCTGTTTCAATCTTGTGCCAGCCGACAGTTGCAGTTGTTGATAAGGTTGTAGACCAGAGAGGAACAAGAAAGGTGTCTGAGGAATATCTGAAATATCTGTATTCTGATGAGGCTCAGAAGTTAGAAGCACAGTGGTACTACCGTCCTTCAAATGAAAAGATTTTGAAAGAGTACAGTTATAAGGGCAGTGGCAATACCATTGATAAACTTCCAAAGGATAATAAATGGATAATCACGGATGTTGACCTGACTAATATCGGGTATTTTGGAGGATGGAGTGAAGCAACTAAGAAACATTTTTCTGATGGCGGAGTTTTCGACTCAATTTATGAGGAAAAATAGGATTTTAGAAAAAGACTGCAAATAAATGTTATTTTTCAAAATGCTATATGAGTAGTAATAAATTAATTAGCATGACATTTTAACATTAAGTTGTTTAGAAATGGAGTTTGATATGAAGCGTAAGAGAAGTGTGATTCCCGGTTTCGGGTTATCTTTTGGAATTGTTATGGCAATACTTGGACTTATTGTTATTATTCCGTTATGCTCGCTTGTATTCTTTTCACTTAAACTGTCACCGCATGATTTTATGGTGACAGTGACAAGACCGAGAGTTCTGGCGAGTTATAAGGTGAGCATTTTGACGGCACTGACTGCATCATTGATAAATGCTGTGATGGGAATGATTATCGCATGGGTTCTTGTGAGGTATGATTTTCCTGGCAAAAAGATTATGGATGGAATTATCGAGATGCCTTTTGCATTGCCTACAGCCGTTGCGGGTATTGCACTTACGCATCTTACAATACCTGAGGGCTGGGTAGGACAGATTTTTTCAAAAATCGGAGTTAAAATTGCATATACACGGATTGGAATTACTGTGGCTCTTGTTTTTATAGGAATTCCATTTGTGGTAAGAAGTGTTCAGCCGGTGCTTGAAAAGGTGGAAAAGGAGTATGAGGAGGCGGCAGCAATGTTTGGTGCTTCCCGTACCCGTATCTTTTTTAGTGTGATATTTCCTGAAATACGCCCTGCACTTATAGCAGGTTTTACAATGGCTTTTGCAAGATGTATAGGTGAGTATGGAAGTGTTGTTTTTATTGCCGGAAATACTCCATACAAAACAGAGATAGCACCGCTTATGATAATGGCTAAACTTCAGGAGTTTGACTATGCGAGTGCAACATCTATCGCACTTGTCATGCTGTTTATATCATTTATAATTCTTTTTATAAACGCATTGATACAAAGTCATACATCAAAAATCGTAAGTGGAATTGATTAGTACAGCGAACAAATAATAAATTTATGTTCAATGTATCAGGGATTTGATTTTCATGGAGGTGAAGATATTGGAGATAAGAAATAATAAAGGTTTTGTTAAATGGCTTCTGATTGGAGTCAGCATCGTATTTTTAATTGTAATGCTTGTACTTCCGCTGGTGTATGTCATTTATACAGCATTGAGGGAGGGGTGGAAAGTTTTTGTTTCATCGGTTACGGATGAATATGCAGTTAAATCAATTTTCCTTACCGTAAAGGTTACTGTGATAACAGTTATCATAAATTCAGTGTTTGGAATTTTTGCGGCATGGCTTATAACACGCTTTAAGTTTCGTGGCAAAAAACTTATATCGACTTTAATAGATCTGCCGCTTACTATTTCTCCAATAATCGCCGGTCTTATATTTGTACTTACATTTGGCAGGCAGAGTGCGATATATCCTTTCCTTGAAAAATGGGGTATTCAGATAATATTTGCAGTTCCCGGAATAGTCCTTGCGACAATATTTGTCACATTTCCTTTTATATCAAGAGAAATCATACCTGTTTTGACGGTTAAGGGGACAGACGAGGAGGAAGCCGCCGCACTTATGGGAGCAAACGGATTTCAGATTTTTACCCAGATAACATTTCCACATATCAGATGGGCGTTTTTATATGGAGTTGTACTCTGCTCGGCAAGAGCAATGGGAGAATTTGGAGCAGTTTCCGTGTTGTCAGGACATTTGAGGGGGATTACAAATACAATGCCGCTTTACATAGAACTTTTGTATCAGGCATTTGACTTTACGGGAGCGTTTGCAATGTCGGCTATCCTTGTGGTGATGGCACTTGTAATTCTCGTTTTAAAGAACATTTTTGAAAAAAGTATGGAATAGGTGGCTGCTAAACTCATTGTAGGCTGTGTTAATTGCACAATTTAATAATAGATAATGATAGTTTCACAAATTTCTAAATAGTCAGTAGTATGAAAGAAGTGAGGTATAAGTATGCAGGACAATAAGAAAGCGTATGTCGAGCTTAAGCATATAAATAAGACATTTAACGATTATAAGGCATCTGATGATGTTAGTTTTTCAGTTGAGAAGGGAAAACTTATAGGTCTTTTAGGACCGAGTGGGAGTGGAAAGACAACGATTTTAAGAATTCTGGCAGGTCTTGAAAATGCGGATTCAGGAGAGATTTATATTGATGGAAAACAGGTAAATAATATTCCGGCAAGTAAGAGAGAAATCGGTTTTGTATTTCAGAATTATGCTTTATTTAGGTATAAAACTGTGTATGACAATATAGCATTTGGTCTTAAAATACAGAAAAAAAGCAGGGCAGAGATAAAAGAGCGTGTATATGAACTTATTGAACTTGTCGGTTTGAGAGGATTTGAAAAGAGATACCCGACACAGCTTTCAGGAGGTCAGAGACAGCGTGTCGCATTTGCGAGGGCACTTGCAACGCAGCCGCATCTTCTTCTGCTTGACGAACCATTTGCGGCTATTGATGCAAAAGTCCGCAAGGAATTAAGGTCATGGCTTAGGGAACTCATAAACAGGGTAGGGATAACAAGTATTTTTGTAACGCATGACCAGGATGAAGCAATAGAGGTGGCAGACCAGATTATTGTGACAAATAAGGGAAGAATAGAGCAGGTAGGGACACCGGTGGAGGTTTACGGCAATCCTAAAACTCCGTTCATGGCTCAGTTTTTGGGTGAACCTGTTTTGATAAAAGATTATGTTTCATTTAATGGTTTTCATAGTGCTTCAGACGGAAAAACAGCTGTTATAAGACCTGAATTTATTACGGTCAGAAAGAAGAATGAATTTAATCCGTATCCTGTCACGACAGAGGAAGGAGTAGTAGAGGGGGTTTCATTCCGTGGAAATGGACTTGAACTTAGGATAAGAGTTCACAACGAGATTGTAATCGCAAACAGACCTATAGGTCAGGAACTTATTGAGGAGGGCGAGAGTGTAAATCTGTTTTTACATAAGATATATCTTGTTGATGATGACAAAGATGAGGTTGATGTGGTTGTGAATGAGGCAGTAAGGAATAATGAGAGTGTGGTGATATAAGAACAAGTGCACCACCTGTCATAGTAATGACAGGGAAGTGCTTATAAAATTCTATTGCTTTGTAAATTCACATAATAAAGTGGCTGTATTTTACAAAAATCTTTTCAAAAGGTGGTATTTAAGTGTTCCGTAAGGTGCATATCTGAGTGGTATGTCAAATTTACCGCTGCTTTTGACAATACTCTTTCTATGGCTGAATGTTTCAAAACTATATTTTCCATGATAGCCGCCGATACCGCTGTTTCCTACTCCGCCAAATGGGAGATTGTGGTTTGAGATGTGTATGACAACATCATTTATACAGCCTCCGCCATAAGATATTTCGTGTATTATCTTATTGGCGGTGGCTTTTTTCTTTGTAAATACATAGCAGGCGAGAGGTTTTTCTTTTATTTTCAGGGTTTGTATCGCTTTGTCTAAACTGCGATAGCTTATTATCGGCAGAAGTGGTCCGAAGATTTCTTCCTGCATTACCGGTTTGTCAAAGTCTGTGTCAGGTAAAATTGCCGGAGAGATTTTTCGTTCAGTGTCATTGCAGATGCCGCCTATGACTTTTGTCTCTGATGCAAGCAGTTTTTTCAGGCGGTTATAATGGTGTCTGTTTATTATTTTTGGATAAGAGCTGTTAAATGCAGCGTTTTTGTAACGGTGTTTTATCTCTCTGAAAAGTTCTTTTATAAATGTATTTTTAACTTTTTCATGTATGAGTACATAATCTATGGAGATGCAGGTTTGTCCTGCATTTAAAAATTTGCCCCATGCTATTCGTTTGGCAGCAAGTTTAAGGTCAGCAGTTTCGTCTATTATACAAGGGCTTTTTCCACCGAGTTCAAGTGAAATCGGAGTGAGATTTTCACTTGCCTGTTTCATTATTTGTTTGCCCACAGCAGGACTTCCGGTGAAAAAGATATAGTCATATTTCTGATTAAGAACCGCATCGTAATCTATATCTGCGTCCGTGCAGTATATATAACTATTGTTGAATGTACTGTTAATAATATCCTGAATTAAATCTGAGGTCATAAGACTGCTTTTTGAGCATTTTAAAATGGCACAGTTTCCTGCTGCAATCGCACCGACCAGAGGGCAGAGTGACAGATTGACAGGGTAGTTCCACGGTGCGAGGATAAGGACTATACCGTATGGCTCGCTGTAAATATAGTTTTTTGCAGGGAATGTACTTAAGGTACCCGCTGCGTGCATTGGTCTGCTCCATTTATCGATGTGGGAAAGTGCGGTATCTATTTCATGGTAGACCATTGCGATTTCTGACATATAGGACTCAGCCTTTGACTTTCCGAGGTCGTGATAAAGTGCTCTAAGTATTTTCTTTTCATTATGTTTTATTGCTTTTTTAAGTTTGCAAAGCATTTTTTTTCTGAATGTAATGTCTTTTGTTTTGTTGCTGTTAAAAAAAGTACGCTGGGTGTTTATTATATTTTTGATATATTTGTTTGCCTGTTCCATAATATTCCTCATTTCTTATATCAATTTATGTGTTTATGAAATTAACACAACATATGATTAGTTTTGCAATTCACCAAATATAGTATTTGTCATGCTCTTTTTAAATATCCATTTTTATGGTATGTTATCATAATTGGATGTGCTTGTTTTTCTCTGAAATTTATTTTAACACAAATTTGGTTATAAAAAAATTGTAACAGTTCAGCCTTTCATTTCTTACATTCATAAACCTGCCAGCGAGCTGTCAGTCGCTGCTTTGCAGCTTATGTTTACTCATTTCAGAAAGGAAAGGCTATTCTACCATAAAAAGGTACTTAACAATACAATGAACAAGCTCATTGTATTGCCAATTATCTTTTTATGGCTGAACTGTTACAAAAAATTTAAAAAAAATTAAATTTCCTCTTGCATTTTTCAAACAATGTGTTATAATAGTTCTTGTCTTTGACGCGGGTGTAGTTCAATGGTAGAACACCAGCCTTCCAAGCTGGATACGTGGGTTCGATTCCCATCACCCGCTTTTTTTTATGCCTTTGAACGGATAGTTATGAAATTGAATTAAACGGTAGATTTAATGTTATGAGCAAGCCGCAGAGCGTATTGCGTATATCTGCCTGGCTAAGAACGAAAAAGTATATTTCTGAGTATAAATAAAAGAGATGCTGCACAGTAGTTGTTGTTGATTACAGTGCAGTATCTCTTTTTGTAATATGCCTTTCCTTTTTAGCATACATTTTTTGCAATGTATATTTTTTTACAGTGTGCCTTTTTTACAACATACATTTTTAGTAATGTGCATCTATTTGTAATGTTAAAGTTTTATTGTTAATTCAGATATATATCCAGCTTCTTTGCTTTTGAATATAATTTCCTGCCGTTTACAATATTGTATGCCCTTATATACAGTATGATTGAGCCGTTTTTTCCTATATATATGTTTGTACTTGTTGTTTTATTGTTTTTGATATATCTGGTATCGTTGTCATCAGAGTATATTTCGTAGCCACTCACATTGGATGCTTTAGCCCAGCTTATCTTGACATATCTTTCATTTATATAAGCTTTGACTTTGACTTTTCTTACCTTTTTAGGAACAACACCTTTGCTTATAAATTTTAGTTTATATGTTTTTGCGGCTTTGTCGGCACAGGTATTTGTAAATCCCTGTATTGATGTTACTTCACCCATTTTATCTGATATACCATGCATTTTAAATGAGATGAGTGATGTTGGTATTGAGATAAGTTTTGGTGTGACCTTTTCGTTTAAATATAAAGTTAATTTTCTTAAGTCAGATCCCTCAGGTATTGTTATTTTTGAGAGAGAATTACAGTTTATAAGTGAAAGTGTTTTATTATTTTCAATGTTCTTACTTATTTTTAATTCTTTAAGTTTGACGGCATTTTTAAAAGCTGTCTGATTTATAGATATTACGGTGCCTGGAAATGCATAGCTGCCTGTTCTCTGTGAAGGATAATCAAGCAGTTTTGTGAGGTGCTTGTTATACAAAACACCATTTTTGGCTGTGTAATATTTATTGAGTGAAGAAACGCTGTAACTCTTAATATCAGTAAGAAATTTTTTGTTGTTGTAAATAGTGTCGATATATTTCATCTTACTGCCGAGTGATATTTTCTTTATTTTGCCGGGAATTTCATAAATTATTGTCTTCTTAGAATCAGTGAGTGTGCCGCCATCGGAAGCATAAAAGGCTGTTCCGGTTGTGACAGATGTTGTCTTAAAATAAGATGCCCTGTTTTCTGATGGAATATTTGTGGAGTATGTCTGTTCTAAAAGTGTTACTGTTCCGGTTTTTGCCGTAGGATATATCAGCATACTGCAATTTGCCGCATTTGCTGCACTGTTCCAGTTTGAATTTGCATTTGAAGATACATAATTTTGAACATCATAATAGCAATATAATACATCATCATATGTAAAAAAGCGTTTGTTTGTTTCAGGAATGGTTATGGTTGTAAGTTTTTTCAAGTATGATGAATTTCCGGCGACATATTCAAGCTTTGCAGGAAGATGCATTGTATTTATTCCTGAATTTCTAAATTCATCCAGATATAAAATAGTAATATTATCTGAAAAGGTAATATTTTTCAATGATTCAGAGTTTGTGAAAGCATTGCTTGCAATTTTTTTCACAGTGTTTGGCATTTTATAATTTCCTGACTTGAGACAAGGAAATTTTTTGATTGTGGTTTTATTTTTATTGTATAAAATTCCGTTGGATGCAGAGAATTTTGTGCTGTCAGACGATACCTTAAATGTTTCAATGGAATTGTCAAAAGCAGTGTTTGAAATACTTTCAACATTGGCGGGAATTGTGATGTTTTTTAATGATGTGCAGCCGGAAAATGCCATGTATCCTATTATAGTGGTGTTTTTTCCAATGTAAACGGAACTGAGATTTTTACAATCAGCAAAGGTATGATCATATATTTTGTCGATATTGTCGGGCAGTTTTATTGATTTTAGGCTATTGCAGGCATAAAAGGCATAGTCATCGATTAATTCAAGTCCATTTGGGAGTTTCAGAGTGTTTAAGCTGTTACAATTACTGAAAGCTTTGTATGCTATCGTTTCAAGTGTTGACGGAAGAACGACCTTTTTCAGATTTTCACAGTCCTTAAAAGTTTCAGATTCTATTTTTGTAATGTTTTTTGGAATTGTCAATGACTCAAGGCTCTTACATTTTTTGAAAGCTTTATAGCCGAGTCTTTTAATGCTTGAGTTTAGTTTTATGTTTTTTAATGACAGGCAGTTATAAAATGTATATGGATGGATTTTTGTGACTTTTTTAGGAAGTGTGATGTTTGTGAGGGAACGGCATCCGTAAAAAGCACCTTCTCCTATGTTGGATACAGAGTCAGGAATGACTATTTCTGTCAGTTTGCGGGATTTTTTAAAAGCGTACTGGGAAATGGTCTTAACACCGGCAGGAATTGTGTATGTTCCGGATTTTTCCTGAGGAAATCTTATAAGTCTTTTGCCGTCTTTGGTAAATAATACACCGTCTACAGTCTTGAATAACGGATTGTCATTGTCAACCGTAAACTCGGTTATATGAGCATCGTCAAATGCATTCGCAGAGATGGCACTTATATTTTTGGAAATGTGAAAAGTTCCTTTGGTATTGCATGATGTCAAAATTCCATAATCATTGACATCTACAAAAGGCTTTTTATTTGCTGCTTCAGTGTATATAGGGTTTATATTTGAAAATGCAGTCGATATGATAATTGTAACTGCTATGGCATTAGCGGTTAGTTTTTTTAATAAATTATTTTTTTTCATGGTATTCTACCTCCTTTTGTTTGCAGAAAAGGTCTGCTTTGCGGACAACAGACCTTTTCTGCATATATAAGTTTGTTCCCACACATATAATAACAGGAAAAAAAGTAAAATGTTGCAGATTAAATCATAAATAATATAATCTTAAGGAAAAATTAAAGAATACGGGGATAGAATAGGTGATTGCGAAACTAATAAATGAGGGACGGAACTGTTACATCTCATAAGTATAAAGTTTAAATAATGCTTGTATTTTTTAGGAAAGATGAGTAGAATAGGTATATGAAGAATAAAGACGAGAGGATTTTCCTCTCGTCTTTTATAGCACAAAAAGATTTATTATATGTGATTTTTAAGGAGCTTATACAAATGAACAAAAGTGAGGTAAGAACAAAAAGTAAAGGAAATTCAGTTTATAAAAAGGCTATGACACTTGCTGTCCCAATGATGATACAAAACGGTATCACAAATGCGGTTGGTCTTGTCGATAACCTTATGGTTGGAAGTCTGGGTACTGAGAGTATGACAGCGGTATCTATTGTAGGTCAGCTTGTCTTTGTATTCTTTCTGGCGATATTTGGTGGCTTGTCAGGTCCCGGAATATATGGAGCACAGTATTTCGGGCAGGGCAATAAAAAGGGGTATCAGAATGTATTCAGATTGAAAATCTGGATAACAGCGGTTATTACGCTCTGTGGACTTGCTGCTTTTATTTTTGCAGGAGACAAAATGATAGGTTTGTATCTGCACGGCAGTGACGGCGGGATAAATTCGGCTCAGACGCTTGATTTGGGACTTGATTATCTTCATATAATGCTTATCGGTCTTGTTCCGTTTGCATTTACACAGATTTATGCGGGAAGTTTAAGGGAGATGGGCGAAAGCATAAAACCAATGGTCGGAGGTATAGCATCGGTTGTTATTGATATAGTGTTTAATTATCTTCTTATATATGGAAAGTTTGGATTTCCGAGACTTGGCGTAGAGGGTGCGGCGATAGCGACTGTACTTGCAAGATTTGTTGAGATGTTTGTTGTCGTTATCTGGACACATTTAAGCATAAAAAAATACGAATTTTTACGAGGCGTATATAGGACACTTAAGATTTCAATAGGTGAAGTAAAGGTAATCATAATAAAGGGGCTTCCTATATTTTTAAATGAGTTTTTCTGGTCGGGAGGTATAGCAGCGATGACGCAGTGTTACTCAATTAAAGGGTTGCAAGTTATAGCGGGGATGAACATATCAAATGCCATATGTAATCTTTTGAATGTTGTTTTTATTGCAATGGGAAATGCGGTAGGAATTATATCAGGACAGTATCTTGGAGCATCAAAATTTGAGAAAGCAAAAAAGGCATCAAATAAACTTATGTGGTTCACCGCAGGAATATGCGTGTTCCTCACTGCTATACTGATTGCCGGCTCAGGATTTTTTCCAAAGCTTTACGATACCTCAGACGAGGTAAGGCATTTGGGACAGTGGTTTATCATAATAACTGCTTCATTCTTTCCGCTGCAGGGATTTTTGAATGTGTTATACTTTACGCTTCGCTCAGGCGGAAAAACGGTAATCACATTTTTGTTTGACAGTATTTTTACATGGGTAGTGTCCGTGTCGCTTGCGTTTGTGCTGTGTAAATTTACAGCACTTCCGATACTTACGATTTATATAATAGTGCAGAGTGCGGATATAATAAAGGTTGTGCTTGGATATATTCTTGTGAAAAAAGGCGTGTGGATTACGAATTTGGTGGTGTAAGGAGGAAATTATGGGTAATCTGTTATACAGCATCCTTTTAGTCGAGGATGACAAAGAAATTATAAAAAATTTAACGGAGTTTTTAAATAACGAGGGCTTTGTAGTAAACAGTGTAACGGGGCAGAAAGATGCACTTTTATATGTTGATGAGCATATGCAGGATGTTGACATTGTGCTTCTTGATGTTTCGCTGGAGGATGGCAATGGTTTTGCTGTGTGTACGGCGATTAAGCAGAACACGGATATTCCGGTTATCTTTCTGACTGCTTCGGGTGATGAGTACAGTGTCGTTATGGGGCTTGATATGGGAGCTGATGATTATATCGGAAAGCCGTTCAGACCGAGAGAACTTGTATCAAGGATAAAAAGTGTTCTTAGAAGAAGCGGACGCATCTCAAATTTTATAGAACTTGCGGATGTGAAGATTGACACGACGGGCGGCAAGGTTACAAAAAGCGGCGAGGAGATTTTTCTTTCTGCTTTAGAATACAGACTTCTTCTGATTTTTGCCGCAAATAAAGGAAATGTATTGTCGAGAAATAAACTGTTAGAGGAGATATGGGATGCGTCAGGAGAGTTTGTGAATGATAATACGCTGACTGTTTATATAAAAAGGCTCAGGGAAAAGATTGAGAATGACCCTCAGAGACCAGAGATAATAAAGACAGTCAGAGGTATGGGATACAGGTGTCTGTAACAATAGATGATTGCGAAACTCACTATTTATTATATTTGCACAATTTAATTATAGCTTACAAGAGTTTCGCAAAAGTTTAATTGTAGAAGAAGTAGAAATGAGGGATAAAATGAATTTTTGGAGAAATGGTGAGGTTAAAAAGTGGGGATTTATAAATCTGCTTATTGTGGCAGCAGCGGCTATTGTCACATACATTTTGTCAAAGCAGAATACAAAAGTGGCAGCGGTAGTATGTGTGGCAGGCTTTATACAGTTTGGTGTAAATGTGTTTACTACCAAAAGAAGATATGACAGACTTGCGGGCATAAGTGATAAAATAGATGCGATATTGCATGGGGATGAACATCTGTCATTTGAGCAGTATAGAGAGGGAGAGCTTTCTGTACTTTCCGATGAGGTGGAAAAACTTGTGATAAAACTCAGGGAACAGACCGAAAGGCTTCAGAATGATAAAATATTTCTTGCAGACTCGATAGCGGATATTTCACACCAGATAAAGACGCCGCTCACTTCGATAAATCTTATCCTAAATTTTCTTCGTGAGGAAGATATTACATACGAGCGAAGAATTGCTCTTGTAAGGGAGTTAATGACACTTGCCGAAAAGATAAAATGGCAGATAACAGCTTTGCTTAGAATATCAAGGCTTGATGCAGGCATGGTCGACTTTGATATTGAAGATATTGAAATGAGCAGAGTTATTGATGAGGCATATTCACTTATAGAGATACCGCTTGATATAAGAGGTGTAAGCTTTGAGCGTTCATATCAGAAAAACTCAAAAGTGACAGCCGATAGAGAATGGCTTGTTGAGGCTTTGGGAAACATATTGAAAAACTGTATGGAGCATAGTTTTGAGGGAGGAAAGATTTTGGTAAGCTGTGAGGAAAATGCGTTATATAGCAGGATAGTCATAAGTGACAATGGAACGGGTATTGCAAAAGAGGATATGCCACATATATTTGAGAGATTTTATAAAGGAAAAAGTAAGAATAAGCCGGATAAACCTAAGAACAGCGGAGCGGTTTATGAGGATAACGGAAATTTAAGCGTAAGTTCTGAAATGGAATATAAAAGTGAAAGTGTAGGCATTGGACTTGCACTGTCAAGAAGTATTATAACGCAGTTTAACGGAACGATAAAGGTTACGAGCGAGGTAGGGCATGGGACTTCATTTGATATAAGGTTTTATAAAGCAATAGTGTGAAAAATTAAAAAGGGTACTTGAAAGTTCAAGTACCCTGATGTATAATTTACTTAGAAAGCAAATCGGATGTGATATCCGATTTGCCCTCAGTATATTAGATGATTAAGAATAGCATCCTCAACTTTAGGCGGTCAGGGATGCTATTTCTTTTTGCTATTATGATTGTCTATGTATGACAGAGCCGAGAAAATGACTAACAATAAAGTCAAGACTTCCATTGTGTTCATATGGCATCACCCTCCTTTGTAAACCAGAGGGCATCTAATATCAGAAAATCACATCCTGCTTTCATTTCAATTATACATTGGAAGTATAACATATTAAGCGAATATTCGCAATCCGCTCTGTTATTTATTCCTAAAGTGACAATATTGTCATTTAAAAGTCACCCTGTTGTAATTTATATATGTTAAATTGGTATCATAAATTTGTGCATGTATTTTGCACATAGTAAAGTTGCGAAGCAACTTTCAATATGAGTCCTTTTGGACTCATGGTATCATAAATTTGTGCATGTAATTTGCACACTATGAAGTTGCGAAGCAACTTCTAATATGAACGCAAATGCGTTCATGATATCATGAAGCGAGGGACAAAAACAGGTACATAGTTTTTAGAATGGAGGAAATAGAGTGGAAATTTTAAGAGTAGAAAATCTCACAAAAGTTTACGGAAAGGGAGAGAATGAAGTAAGAGCACTTGATGGTGTTTCATTCTCAGTAGAAAAGGGCGAGTTTGTTGCTATCATAGGACCGTCAGGTTCGGGAAAATCAACATTGCTTCATATATTAGGTGCTGTTGATGAACCGTCATCGGGAAAAGTTTTTATGGATGGTAAGGATGTTTTTAAACAGAATGAGGAACAGCTTGCTATTTTCAGGAGAAGACAGGTCGGTCTTGTATATCAGTTTTACAATCTGATTCCAGTGCTTGATGTTGTTGAGAATATAACACTTCCGGTTCAGCTTGACGGAAGAAAAGTAAACAGGGAGCGTTTACGGGAGATGGTTGCTCTTTTGGGACTTCACGGCAGGGAGAAGCATCTTCCTAACCAGCTTTCAGGAGGGCAGCAGCAGAGAGTTTCAATAGGCAGGGCACTTATGAATTCACCGTCAGTTGTGCTTGCCGATGAGCCGACGGGAAACCTTGACAGCAAGAACAGTCAGGAGATAATGGAGCTTTTAAAGAAGTCAAATAAAAAATATAACCAGACACTTATCATGATAACACATGATGAAAACATAGCACTTCAGGCTGACAGGATAATTGCAATCGAGGACGGACACATCACGAGAGATGAGGTGAACAGATAATGAACATCATAAACAGATTTACTCTCAGGACGCTTTTGAAAAATAAGGTGCGTACATTTGTCACAATACTTGGCATTATTCTTGCAACTGCAATGTTTGTTTCAATAACAAGTATAATAACGAGTTTACAGAATTATATGCTTGATATTGTAGTAGAGCAGTCGGGGGAGTGGCAGGGGCAGATATACAATATTGATAAAAAGTCAAAAGAGGAGATATGTGACAAAGCCGCAGACATAAGCGAGAAAAGTTATGTAGAGATATACGAGAACCAGGGAAAGTCAAAAGATATTTCATTTTCAGGAATAGATGACAATTTCAGGGCAATGTTGACAGTGAAACTTAAAAGCGGACATATGCCAAAGGATAATTCTCAGATAATCATGACTAATATGGCAAGAAGCGTTTACTTTGAAAACAGTAAGATAGGGGACAAAATAAAATTAAAGGTTGATGGTAAAGACAGGGAGTTTGAAATATCAGGTTTTTCTGAAGTGGTCACAAGTAATGGTGATACATCTAATGATATGCAGATATTTACAAAAAGCGGTCTTATATCACCAAAATCTTACACGATGTATTTTAAATGCAAAAATGTTTCAAAAGTGGAGGGGACATTTGAGACACTTATGAAGCAACTTGAAAAGGCAAAGAAAGCAGATGCAGGTTCGGATGAAGATGAGATAACCGGTTATATACACAGCGTACTTTTAAAATTTTACGGAGAGTCGTCAAACCACACATACAACAGACTTTTATATGCTATGGCAGGCATACTTATGGCAATAATAATGGTTGCGTCAGTGTCACTTATCCATAATGCATTTTCAATTTCCATAAGTGAGAGAACAAAACAGTTTGGGCTTCTCAAATCAGCAGGTGCGACAAGAAAACAGATATTAAGAAGTGTATTTTTTGAGGCGGGCATACTTTGTATAATAGGGATTCCGATTGGCATAATAGGAATAGGTATTACATTAAATCTTCTGGGAAATCAGTTTGCGATGATGTTTACAGATTCGGGAACTTCTGGAATTTCACTTACAATGCATATATCTGTAGCGGGGGTGCTTACAGCCGTAGCAGTAACGGTTATCACAGTATTGGTATCGGCACTCATACCGGCAGTAAAAGCCGTCAGACTAACGGTATTACAGGCTCTTAAACAGAATGAAAGTATGGGACTTAAGAGAAGAAATGTAAAAGTAAATCCTCTTTTAGGGAGATTGTTTGGTTTTGAAGGGAAGCTTGCCGACAAAAACTTTAAGAGAAATAAGCGAAAACAGAGGGTGATGGTGATTTCTATTGCCATAAGCACGGCACTTTTTGTGGCGGTGAACAGTTTCACCTCGTATATGTCAAAGTCTTTGGAGCTTTATGGCAGTAATACGGTGGCGGATTTGTCAATGGAAGTTGAAAAAAGTGCGGTTGAAAAAAGTTTTAAGACGGTTGAAAATGCGTTAAAGGGATTTAAGGGAGTAGATAATATAGATGATGGTGGTTATAGTATGTATGATAATGTAATTGCCGAAATAAATATAAAAGATGTAGACAGCGAGTATCTTAACGGTCTTAAGAAGATGAATCCGGAAATGATCGATGAGAAAAAGGGCATCATAAGGATAGATTCTCATATATGGTATCTTGAAGATGATATATATAATGAGTATATAAAGAAAAACAATATAAAAAATACAAATGCTTTGGCATGGCCTCATCTTTCAATTTATAATGAAAACGAAAAGAAGAATTATTCATATGACATTATAAAATCAGATGCAGCTATAAAGATATATCAGGCAAAGGAAAAGAAAGGTTATGAACTTGGTAATGTAGATAGTTATAAGAAACTCAGCCAGTATTATTTTGAGATTCCTGATGATGATGGAGAAAGTGCGGAGAGTAAGGTTTATTCAGGAAAAGAGGCATTTGCGTCACAGGATGTAAGTGTAGTCAGATGTAATAAGAAACTTCCACTTTGTATTGGAGATGCAAGTGATAATAATGTCCTAACGATAGTGAAACCATATTCAGAAATCAGAAATATGCCAAAGGGAGTTGTAAAAAATAATTATTACACATTTGCTTTTAAGGCAAAAAAACATTCAGAGGCAAAAGTAAACCTTAAGGCTTTCATAAATAAAAAAATGTCAGGTGAGTTAAAAAATTATATACCTTATATAGCTGACTATACACATGATAAGGAAACAAGTAATGCGATGGTAATGATAGTCAATGTTTTTTCATATGGATTTATCGTACTTATCTCACTGATTGTTATTGCAAATGTATTTAATACAATTTCCACAAACATTCTTTTAAGGAGACAGGAATTTGCAATGCTGAAATCTGTCGGAATGACAAAAAAGAGTCTGAATAAAATGATGAATTATGAATGTGTATTTTATGGAATAAAAGGTCTTATATTTGGTATTATAATGGCGGTAATTGCTACCTATGCAATGTTCAATGTAATGAGTGAGGGATTTAATGTAGGATTTTACATTCCGGTGCAGAGCATAGTGGTCGTTGTGATAAGTATATTTATAGTAGTATTTGCAAGCATGATATACACAATGAAAAAGATTAAAAAAGATAATGTAATCGAGACACTTAGAAATGATAATATTTAATAATATCGGGGGGAGTGGCATTTTTTATAACAGCCATTGACATTTTATTATCGTACTTCTATCCTATAAATAAATCATTGAAAGAGGTTAAGAAAATGAACAATTTTTTATTTAGTCTGAATGCGACGGTTCCGGTTTTTGCGGTGATAGTCCTCGGACATTTTTTCAAAAGGATAGGTCTTATAGACGAGCATTTTGCAAGTGTGGCAAATAAATTTGTTTTCAAGGCGTGCCTGCCGTGCCTTGTATTTCAAGATCTTGCAGATACAAATATAAGAAAGAACTTTGATTTTAAATATGTCGGTTTCTGTTTTATTGCGACGCTTACCTCAATCCTCGTGGTATGGTTTCTTGCTAAGAAATTTATGAGAGATAAGAGCATGGTAGGTGCGTTTGTTCAGGGAGCATACCGAAGCAGTGCCGCTATTTTAGGTATAGCGTTTATTCAGAATATCTATGGAACATCGGGCATGGCACCACTTATGATAATCGGTTCAGTGCCGCTTTACAATATATTTGCAGTTATTATTTTGACATTGGAAAGCAACAATAAGGAAAATTTTGGAGATAACAGCCGGATTAAACACGCACTGAAAAATATACTTAAAAATCCTATAATAATAGGAATTTTCTTCGGTCTTGCCGCATCATTTTTAAATATAAATTTTCCGAGAATGATTGATAAGACGATAAACAATCTCGCAGTTATGGCTTCACCGCTTGCACTTATTTCAATTGGTGCGACATTTGAGGGCAGAAAAGCACTTGCAAAGATTAAACCGACTATGGCGGCATCACTTATAAAACTTGTCGTTCTTGCAGGTATTTTTCTGCCTGTCGCAGCATATTTTGGTTTCCGTGACCAGAAACTCATTGCGATAGTGATAATGCTTGCTTCACCATGCACACCTACATCATACATAATGGCAAAAAATATGGACGGTGATGACACACTTGCAGCAAGTATAGTGGTAAGTACCACATTATTTTCATCGGTTACGCTTACGGGATGGATATTTTTGATGAAATCATTGTCACTTATCCAGTAATAATAATTAAAGAATAGTATATCAAAAATGACAAGAAAAAGACCAGCCGTTTCTATCGAACGAAACGGCTGGCTCTTTATAAATAGGTGGGAACAAATAATAAACAATGTATAAGCTGAAAGCTGCACACCCTCTCCACAGGAATATTTAAAACAGCTATACATGTTAGTAAACTACAAGCATTATTGTAGCATAACTTTGGAAAATAGCAACAATTTTTTAATGAAATATGAAGAAAAATTCAATATTTTTTACAAAAAATTCATATTTGCAATAGTATTTACAGATTGCTACACTTATTTTTAGACATATTCTAATATTAAACATAAAGAATCTATTGTTAGAATGATTGAAAAATGTATATTTTTTATTTTTATAATCATACACATATGAAAGAGCTTTTTCATAAAATAAATTATACGAGGTTGTCGCAATAAGTATAATCTATACGATATGAAGATGTTAATGACAGATTTATTATCTGCATATTGTATAAACAGTGCCCCGTGCGACCGACCCTTTAGTATTTATACTTAAAATATATGATGGAGACACAAAATTATGAACTTCGATAATATTAAAAATTCTATCCGCATCCTTCCGTCAAAGCAGCTTAAAGAGTATCTTGGCAGGAGCGATGTATTGATTTTTGACTTGCGGGATAAAAAAGATTATGATGCCGAACACATTTCGGGGGCAGTTTGGATTGATATAGATTTGCTGGAAAAGGACATAAGAAGAATTTTATCAAGAAGTTATGTGACAAATGAGGATAGGGAGATTTTTAATAAAAAGGGTATCAGACTTATTATTCTTTATTGTGATAAAGGAAATCAGAGTATAGTTGCCACCAGGGATCTTGTAAAACTCGGTTATCCGGTGGTAAGTCTTAACGGAGGATTTGAAAAATACAAGGAGATATACGGATAAATAAAAATCAGGATTGCGATAGGATAAAAACAGAATTGCTGTGCTGATGAGATAAAAAGCGGTCATCCCGGTATATGTTTATTTATAAGGCAATGGACATATGTGGAAAGACTGCTTTTTAAATGCTGCAATTTTATAAAATTTATTCATTAGTGTGCAGCTTGTGTTTACTTCATTTCATAAATGAAAGGCTATTCCGCCACAAAAAACAAGTCAATAATACATTGAGCAAGCTCATGTATTATTGACTTATCTTTTTTGGGCTGAACTGTTACTTGTATAGCGATATAAATAATGAAAAAAAATTCACATAACATTAAAACTATGCTATGATATGAAAGATGCGTAATATATATTGAAAAAGATACCAGACAAAAGCGGGAGTTTTTCAAATGATTAGCAATAACAAAAATAAAAACAGATTGGATGGAAATGATGGACAAGAGATTTTTTAAGACCGGCAGTATAGTTAAGGTTATGTTGTTTTTTGCAGCCGTTATGTTTATTTTCGGACAGGGAATAAAAGCAGACGCTAAGCAGAAATTTGTTGTGGGATTTGACGCAAGTTTTCCGCCTTACGGTTATCTCAGTGATGACGGTGATTATGTGGGATTCGACCTTGACCTTGCTGCAGAAGTGGCAAAGAGAAATGGATGGGAGCTTGTTAAACAGCCGATTGACTGGGATGCTAAAGATACTGAGTTAAAGGTCGGAAATATTGACTGCATATGGAATGGTTTTACCATGAATGGCAGGGAAAAATTATATACATGGACAACTCCGTATGTGGATAATTCACAGATAGTTATTGTAAATAAAGATTCCAATATTAAGAAATTAAGTGACCTTAAAGGAAAGATTGTATGTGTGCAGGCGGACTCTTCGGCACTTGCAGCTCTTAAGGGGGATGATGCGACAGATGAGAATAAAAAGCTTGCCGGCGAAATGAAAGAGATAACTGAAGTCGGAGATTACAATTCTGCGTTTATGAATCTTGAAAGCGGCATGGTAGATGCGGTGTGTATGGATATAGGTGTTGCATCGTACAAACTTGAAGCTTCAGGGGACAAGTATAGGATGCTTGATGAAAGACTTTCGTCGGAGGAGTATGGCATCGGATTTAAGAAAGGAAATACAAAGCTCCGTGATAAAGTTCAGGTGACACTTCTTGAAATGCTGCAGGATGGAACATTTGGTACTATAGTTAAAAAATGGAAACTTGAGGACAGTGCTTGTCTTAGTCTTGACAATAAGACATATATTGACGGTGGAAAAGTTCCTAAGGTAGCAAAGATTACACCTGCACCGCAGAAAGACAATGCGAATGAAACGGCTGCACCTGAGAGTTCTTCAAATACAAAGAAAAAAGGATTTATAAATATTGCATTACGGCTTTCAGAGGGTATGGGTGCAACACTTCTTATATTTTTACTCACGCTGGTATTTTCAATGCCGCTCGGACTTCCGCTTACGGCGATGAGAATGTCAAGGATAAAGATAATACAGTGGATAGCGAAGATTTACATATCAATAATGCGTGGTACACCACTTATGCTCCAGCTTCTTGTTGTATTTTACGGACCGCATTATCTGTTTAATATCAAACTTCCGTATTCGTATCGTTTTTATGCCGTTATCATAGGATTTGCACTTAACTATGCAGCATACTTTGCGGAGATTTACCGTTCGGGAATACAGAGCATACCTGTAGGTCAGAGAGAAGCAGCAGAGGTGCTCGGTTATGGCAAGGCAGGGACATTCTTTAAGATAATATTCCCACAGATGGTAAAGAGGATTATGCCGCCTGTTACAAATGAGGTTATCACGCTTGTAAAAGATACTTCACTGGCATTTGCAATCGCTTATACGGAGATGTTTACCGTTGCAAAACAGGTGTCGTCAAGTATGGCATCTATTATGCCGCTTTTTGTAGCCGGTCTGTTCTATTATATATTTAACTTTATCGTGGCATATGCAATGGAACTGATAGAGAAGAAATTTGACTATTACAGATAGAGAAGAAAAAGTTTGCAGGTGGGAGTTTAGGAATATGGCAGAACTGCTGTTGTATGGGTTAAAGACAGGTGTTTAAGTGTTGTAAGCAGATAGAAATATGTGAAAGGTTTGGATAAATATGAACATATTAGAAATGAATCACATCAAAAAGAAATTTGATGAAAAAACGGTTTTAAAAGATATAAGTTTAAGTGTGAAAGAGGGAGAAGTTGTATCAATAATCGGACCGTCAGGTTCCGGTAAATCAACATTGCTCAGGTGTGCGACTTTCCTGGAAAGGGCAGATGACGGAGATATATCCTACTGCGGGGAGGAAGTGGTAAAAAGTCAGACAGGCATTGCCATATATCCTGAAAAAAAGATTATAAGAGAAGCACAGCAGAATTTCGGACTTGTTTTTCAGAATTTTAATCTTTTTCCGCATTATTCCGTACTTAAAAATATAACAGATGCTCCGATATGCAATCAGAAAAGGGCAAAGTATGAAGTGTTTAAGGAAGCAAGGGAACTTCTTAAAAAGGTAGGTCTTGAAGATAAGGAAAATGCATATCCGTGTGAACTTTCCGGAGGACAGCAGCAGAGAGTTGCGATAGCAAGGGCACTTGCATTAAAACCTAAGATGTTGTTTTTTGATGAACCAACATCAGCACTTGACCCGGAGATAACAGCGGGAATTTTAAGAGTAATGAAAGGTCTTGCTGAGGAAAAAATGACAATGGTAGTTGTCACCCATGAGATAGAGTTTGCAAAAGCGGTTTCCGACAGGGTTGTATTTATGGATGGAGGAGTTATCGTAGAGGAGGGAACTCCTGAAGAGGTGATAGATGCACCTAAAAACCAGAGAACACAGGAATTTTTAAAGAAACTTGGAATTTAACGCTATCAAGTATGGGTTTAGCCATCTTCTGATATGCTGTGATAGTGTTATTCGCAAGCGGCAGAGAAGAATGCGAATAACCGCTTGACTGTAGATATGCTTAAAAAGTATTTTTATACCATGAACAGACAGTGTTCGACAGCAAAATGTGAAATTATTATGACTGTTTTTTTAATAATATTAAAATATTTGGAAGTAGTGGTTGATTTTAAGGAATACAGTGGATATAATAGCCTTTGGTATTGTGGAAATATATGGTAAGTTTTTTATTCAGGAAAGGTAATGATAAAGATAAATGAGATACATAAGCATTGAGAAAACAAAACCGGGAATGATTTTAGGAAAAGAGGTATTTGATGATGAAGGCAGAATACTTCTTTCAGTTAATACAAAACTTACAAAAGAGTATATCACAAGACTTTCTATAAGAGGTTATCAGGGAGTTTATATTGAGGATGAATTATCGAGAGGAATAAAGATAGATGAAGTAATATCTGTCGAACTGAGAAACAGAGGAGCACAGGCGGTAAAAGACGGAAATATAGACGACCTTAAAACAATAGCAAAAGATATTGTCAGTCAGCTTCTTGATAAAGATAAAAGTATATCCATTGACATCCAGGATCTTAGAACTTATGACAACTATACATACAAACATTCAGTTAATGTCGCTGTTATATCAACAATAATAGGCATTTATCTGTCCTATGACGAGGAATCCTTATATGAACTTTGTCTTGCGGCACTTATGCACGACATTGGAAAGACAAAGATAGACCCTGCTATAATAAATAAGCCAGCGAGACTTACGATGGCAGAATACAGACTGGTTCAGGAGCACGCAAGATATTCGTATGATATTCTTGACCAGAACTGGCTTATGCCGGCAAGGACAAAACAGGGTGTTCTCCACCATCATGAAAATGAGGACGGGACGGGTTATCCTGACAGACTTGTAGGTGATGAGATACCTTCGTATGCAAAGATAATTCATGTTGCAGATGTTTATGATGCACTCACTTCAAAACGCCCATACAAAAAGCCGTATGCTTTGTCAGAGGCGATAGAGTATCTTATGGGTGGAAGTAATGTGCTGTTTGACAGAAAGGCAGTTGAGGCATTTCTTGAGGCTGTTCCGGTCTATGCAAAAGGAATAGAAGTTACCATGACAAATGGCGAGAAAGCACTAGTTGTGGCAAACTCGTCAAATCCGCTTCGCCCTATCGTCAGACTTATCAGCAATGGTAAAGATATTGACCTTAATAATGATAAAGATTATATAAGTGTTACGATAGCACCTCATACGGTCGTTGAAAATGACTTTACATCAGTTTATGAGAAATTTGAATGTGATTAGATAACATAAATGCCTGACATTTTTGCGATGCAATATATGTGGAGAACACAACTACTTGACTTTTTTTAAGATGCAATATAAAATGAACACATATGTTAAAGACTGAGACGGAGACAGTACCTTTTTGGGAAAGAGTACAGTGAGTCCGGGATGGTGCGAACCGGGTATCTGACAAAATGGGAATATCACTCCTGAGTTGCAGGTGGAAAATATTTGAGTACACTGAGCCGGTTCCTACCGTTATATGGGTCATGTATCCTGTCTGTATAGGATTTGTGCTGTTGTTACATTATATGTATGAACAGCAGTGGATTTGGAACAGACAATGTGCATCAGAATAGGTGGTTAATGATAGTTTACGCTTTCATCCTGTTTGGGGATGGGAGCTTTTTTATTTTAACATTATTAAGGAAAGCAGCAAAGTGGAGTGCAAATATCCACTTGACTTTATTTAAGAAAGGAAAATGATTATGTACGAAAAAGTTTCAACCGACTTAAATTTCGTTGACAGAGAGAAAAATGTCGGCAAATTCTGGCGTAACCAGCAGATTTTTGAAAAATCAATGAAAGCAAGAGAGGGATGCCCTACTTATACATTTTATGACGGACCTCCTACAGCAAACGGAAAACCTCATATCGGTCATGTGCTTACGCGTGTTATTAAAGATATGATTCCAAGATATAAGACTATGAAAGGATACATGGTTCCGCGTAAAGCAGGATGGGATACACATGGTCTTCCGGTAGAACTTGAAGTTGAAAAGATGCTTGGTCTTGATGGCAAAGAGCAGATTGAAGAGTATGGTATGGAGCCATTCATCAAGAAATGTAAAGAATCAGTTTGGAAATATAAAGGTATGTGGGAAGATTTCTCAGGTACGGTAGGTTTCTGGGCTGATATGGATAACCCATATGTAACATACGATGACAACTTTATTGAGTCAGAGTGGTGGGCATTAAAAGAAATCTGGAACAAGAAACTTTTATATAAAGGATTTAAGATAGTTCCTTATTGTCCTCGTTGTGGAACACCTCTTTCATCACAGGAAGTTGCACAGGGTTACAAGCTTGTAAAAGAGCGTTCAGCAGTAGTCCGTTTTAAGGTTAAAGATGAAGATGCATATTTCCTTGCATGGACAACAACACCGTGGACACTTCCATCAAATGTTGCCCTCTGTGTAAACCCTGATGAGACATATTGTAAGGTAAAGGCAGCAGATGGTTACACATATTATATGGCACAGGCACTTCTTGACGATGTACTCGGTAAGCTCGCTGACGAGGAGAACGGTGTAAAAGCATACGAAGTTCTTGAGACGTTTGCAGGTAAAGAACTTGAGCATAAAGAGTATGAGCCGCTTTACGCTTGTGCAAAAGAGTGTGCAGACAAGCAGCACAAAAAGGGATTTTTCGTTACCTGTGACACATATGTAACTATGTCAGACGGTACTGGTATCGTTCATATCGCACCTGCATTTGGTGAGGATGATGCGAAAGTAGGACGCAACTATGATCTTCCATTTGTACAGTTTGTAAATGGAAAAGGTGAGATGACAGAGGAGACACCGTTTGCAGGTCTTTTCGTAAAGAAAGCTGACCCTGAGGTATTAAAAGACCTCGATGCAAAGAAACAGCTTTTTGCAGCACCTAAGTTTGAACATGATTATCCTCACTGCTGGAGATGCGATACACCGCTTATCTATTATGCAAGAGAGTCATGGTTCATCAAGATGACAGAGGTAAGAGATGACCTTGTACGCAACAACAATACGGTAAACTGGATTCCTGATTCAATCGGAAAAGGTCGTTTCGGAAACTGGCTTGAAAATATTCAGGACTGGGGTATTTCCCGTAACCGTTATTGGGGAACACCACTCAATATCTGGGAGTGTGAGGGCTGCGGTCACCAGGAATCTATCGGAAGCCGTGCGGAACTCGCAGAGCGCAGTGGAAATCCTGACGATGCAAAGGTTGAACTTCACAGACCTTATATTGATGCAGTGACATTTAAATGCCCTGACTGTGGTAAGACAATGAAGAGAGTACCTGAGGTTATCGACTGCTGGTTTGATTCAGGAGCAATGCCATTTGCACAGCATCATTATCCGTTTGAAAATAAAGATTTATTTGAGGCTCAGTTCCCTGCACAGTTTATCTCTGAAGCAGTAGACCAGACAAGAGGATGGTTTTACTCACTTATGGCAGAGTCAACACTTTTGTTTAACAAAGCTCCTTATGAGAATGTTATTGTGCTCGGTCATGTTCAGGACGAGAATGGGCAGAAGATGAGTAAGTCAAAAGGAAATGCGGTAGATCCATTTGATGCACTTGATAAATACGGTGCTGACGCAATCCGCTGGTACTTCTATATAAACAGTGCTCCGTGGCTTCCAAACCGTTTCCACGGCAAGGCAGTTCAGGAGGGACAGCGTAAATTCATGGGTACATTGTGGAACACATATGCATTCTTTGTACTCTATGCAAACATTGATGAGTTTGATGCAACAAAATATACACTTGACTATGACAAACTTTCGGTAATGGATAAGTGGCTCTTATCAAGACTTAACAGCACTGTTAAGGAAGTTGATGAAAATCTTGCATCATATCGTATTCCTGAGACAGCAAAAGCACTCCAGAGCTTTGTTGATGAGATGAGTAACTGGTATGTAAGACGCTGCCGTGAAAGATTTTGGGCAAAGGGAATGGAGCAGGATAAAATAAATGCTTACATGACGCTCTATACTGCACTTGTAACAATCTCAAAGGCAGCAGCACCTATGATTCCGTTTATGACAGAAGATATTTACAGAAACCTTGTATGCACTCTTGATGCAAATGCACCTGAAAGCGTACATCTCTGTGACTTCCCTGAGGTAAATGAGGCTCATATCGACAAGAAACTTGAAGAAGATATGGAGACTGTACTTGAAGCCGTAGTAATCGGTCGTGCCTGCCGTAATACAGCAAACATCAAGAATCGTCAGCCAATCGGAAAAATGTATATCAAAGCAGATGCAGAGCTTTCAGAGTTCTATATGGACATTATCAAGGACGAGCTTAATGTCAAAGAAGCCGTACTCACACAGGATGTAAGCGAGCTTACAACATACAGCTTCAAGCCACAGCTTAAGACACTCGGCCGCAGATTTGGAAAACAGATAAACAATGTAAAGGAAATCCTTGCAGGACTTGACGGTCAGAAAGCAATGGCAGAGATTAACGAAAAAGGAAACCTTACCATCACGGTTGACGGAAACGAGGAAGTGCTTGAAAAAGATGATCTTCTCATCGAAGCGGCACAGATGGAGGGTTACATTTCAGATACAGACCACGGAATAACAGTCGTACTCGACACAAATCTCACACCTGAACTTATCGAGGAGGGATTTGTCCGTGAGGTTATCAGTAAAATCCAGACAATGCGTAAAGACGCAGGATTTGAGGTAATGGACCATATCTGTGTATCAATGCAGGACAATGACAAGATATCTGACATCGTAAAGAAAAACGAGGAGCAGATTAAGTCAGAGGTGCTTGCGAATGAAACTAAGTATGACGGAGCTGTTGGATTCACAAAAGAGTGGAATATAAATGGCGAGAAAGTAATGCTTGGCGTAGAAAAAATGTAAAGATAGCTGAATTGTTGTCATAAAAAACACTATTATGGAAGTCCCCTGCTTTTATTGCGTAGAGTAATAAAAGCAGGGGACTTTTAACTAAGAATTGTTCTTCAATAATATTATTATTTACAATAATATTATTATTTGCAATAATAAATCAAATCAGATAAAGGCATACGGGTTTCTTCATGACGCGTTAAAGAAGCCGGTTTTTCATCTGAATATCCAATTGCGAGAATATTTACAGGTTCAAGATTATCCGGTAAATTAAATTCTTCTTTTATTACATCAGGTTTGAAATAACATATCCATACACTGCCAAGACCGAGCTCGGTTGCTTCTAACATCATATGGTCTGTCAGGATTGATGCATAGAAAAGTTTATCCTGTTGTCCCACCTAAGACGGAATACTCATTAACTGATTTTGGGAAAACACTTTCGCCAATACTTGATGCTATGTGTAATTGGGGGAATGATTATCTTGAGGATAAATAGAATAGTGTGTCAGCTATAATTTTGTGATGAATATAAAAGTAAGGTATTATTATAATAAAAGAGACAATCTCGTCAGAATGTAAAAATGGCAGGATGGTCTCTTTTTATTAAGATTTCTAAAAATGACAACAAATCTAATTTTTCTGAATGATTTCCTTTATTTTATCAACATCATACTGTGTGGCTAATGCTATCTGCTCTATTGTGAAGTTGTTATTATACATATTTAAGATTATATCAATCTGAGCAGAAGTCTTACCCTGAGCAATGCCAGCGGATCTGCCCTTTTCAAGTGCTTTTTCCTCGATACCCTGACTTAAATTACACATAATGCTCACTCCTTCCTCAATATCGCTTTCAACAGGTATGTCATATTCTTTATTTATTATATCAATTTTTTGCTTTGCGTTCAATGTGTTCGTAAAGAGAGCGGCAAGTAAACGATGCATTTCATAGGTATTATCATGTTCAGGCAGGGTGTCAGATATTCCTATCATTACGATGTTTAATAAATCAAGGTTGCCGCGCCAGTTATGTTTTCCTATGAGGTCATCTTTTGTGAGATGTATATGGCACATTGTATTTTCTTCCATACCCATACATACCCAAATCGAATAAACCTTTTTAATATCATCATAGTTCATGTTTATAAAATCTCTTTGTTTTTGTGATGATACAAGCCGGCTTATATAAAAAACAGCTCTGTTTATGATTTGATATTTCTTTGGTTCATCTTTTTGTGCTTCAATATTTATAATTACCTGAGATATTCCATTTTCATTATTTGAGTTATTACCTGACTTTGATGGCACTCGAACATAAAAGATTATGTCAAATCTTATCAAGCCCTCATTGATTTCAAAGTTTTCAGTGTTAAGTCCGGCTATTTTAGAGTTATCATTAAAAATTGCATTGGTACTGCCGGGTTCAACAGGGACTATGCCAACATATGGTTCACCCTCAATATATTTTACAACATCGTTTGCCTTCATACCTTTAAATTCTTTTATAGTCTTAACAAGTGTGCAGTTTACGGATTTATCAAGGTCGGATAACATGGTGCTATGCACCGAAGCGGAGCGGAGACCTTGAAACCAGATTCAAGATTTATACCTATACAAAAACAATCTGTGCAGTTTACGGATTTATCAGGTGCGGATAACAGGGTGCACATCGTCCGGTGGACGATGGCAATGCACCGACCGAAGCGGAGCGGAGACCTTGAATCCAGATTCAAGGTCTCTACCCGCACAAAAAAACCCCCTGTGATTTTCACAGGGGGTTTTTAGTGCGGATAACAGGACTTGAACCTGCACGCCACAGGGCACAAGAACCTAAATCTTGCGTGTCTGCCAATTCCACCACATCCGCATCTACATGATATTGTAAGTTTAAAATATCGTATAAAAGAATAACATAGTGACTATTTTTTGTCAAATATGTTGATGATTATATTCTTTCAATTTTACTCTTTTTTCTAAATTCGGCAGGACTCATTTTGACATATTTTTTAAACTTTGTGTGGAAATAGTCAACATTTTTGTAGCCGACTTTTTCGGCAATCTCATAAACTTTTAAATCTGTTGTCAAAAGAAGCTCTTTTGAATGTTTTATTCTTACTTTGTCTACAAAGACATTGAAGCCCTCGCCAACTTTTTTATTAAATATCTTTCCAAGATATGAGCTGTTGTATCCAAAAAGAGGAGCAATATTTTCGAGTTTGATATTGTCCATATAATTGTGCTCTATGTAGTGGATTATGTCATCCATGACACCTTCGCTTGTCGGATTGCCGATAGTTCTTGTTATCATGTCAAACTGCTCGGTGAAGTAGAGCATAATCTCGTAAAGATAGTATTTGTCACCAATGTAGTCTATAATCTCTGTGTTGCCCGGAAATGGAATATTAGCATTGTGATATAAGTGTGATATTTTCTCCTTTATTGACAGATATAAATCTGTGAGGAAAAGTTTTATCCTTGAAATATCACTTGTCGAGTAAAACAGATTTCGTTCAAGTTCATGAAGTGTCTCGGCAATCTGATTACGTTTTGAAGCCTGAATATAACCTGTAAGTTTTTCGCAATATTCCTGAAGGTGTTCATCGGAAATGTCGTAAGTGTTTTCATATTCTTCTTTCGGAAGTTCGTCCCAGCCTATTGTATGCTGCTTGTCCTCACAGAAAAATCTTCTTTGCAGGAGCTTATGTGCCTGCTGGTAAGAAATGTGAACATCTTCGATAGAATGAACTTCGCTTCCATATGCTATAAATAAGGAGTCAAGAGGTGAATTTTCCTGAGGTTTTTGTTCTCTGTTATAGTGATCCAAAAATTCCTGGAATTTGTGTAAAGTAAATGCACCCTTTAACAGTATGACTTCATTTTGATCAATTTCAATACTTTCATAAGAACTGTTTCTCTTGTTTGTTACTTTTAAAAGATCAGAAAACTTATAGGGCAGTTCAGTAGCGTGATGACTGTATTTTTCATAGATTACTACCTGATATATGTCGGCATCTATGTTCATGTCATCTATATTATTTATAGTCGAAGTACCCGTAAGTATGTCAAAAAGGATCATGCTTTTTGCTTTATCACGATAAGTGCTTAAGGTTTCTTTATCTTCTGCTTCTTTACTTATCTGTGAGCGGATGGAATCAACTGTCTCGTAAAGCTCATCCTCGTCAATAGGTTTTGTAAGATAGTAATCGACACCGTTTTTAATGGCGGCCTGTGCGTACTTAAAATCCGTATAGCCGCTTAGTATTATGACTTTTCCGTTAAATCCCTTGTTTCTGGCTGCTTCGACGACATCTAGTCCAAGCATTTTAGGCATACGAATATCCATAAGTACCAGATCCGGATGTTTATTCAAAATAAAATTAAGGGCATCTACTCCGTTTGATGCCTCTCCTATTATCTCGAAACCAAGTTGTTCCCAATCAATAATACATTTGATACCTTGTCTTATTATTAATTCATCATCTGCGATAAAAACTGTATTCATGGGACCTCCTTTATCATAAAAATGTAATCACTCAAGTATTTATTATACATAAGGAATTAGATTTTTGCAATGGAATTATTAGAGAATTCCGGGAGGGAGTGTCGTATGATAGCGTATTTGTCAAATCTAATGATACCGATGGTCATATTTGGTATTGTAATTTTAGCATTGAGCACCAAGATTGATATGTTTGCTGCATTCACAAAAGGAGCTAAAGACGGTTTTAAGGTTGTATATGAGATATTGCCGACACTTATAGGATTGATGCTTGCCGTGGGGATTTTAAGAACTTCGGGAATACTTGATGTGGTGGGAGATATACTTGCAAAGCCACTTTCAGTTATAGGATTTCCGTCACAACTGGTTCCTTTATCGCTAGTGAAAATGTTTTCATCATCTGCCGCAACAGGTCTGCTTTTGGATATTTTTAAAAAATTTGGTACAGATACATATGAGGGTCTGCTCGCATCAATATTGATGAGCTGTTCTGAAACGATATTTTACACAATATCAGTATATCTGCTGGCAACAGGAAACAACAAAGAAAAACCATTTCAAAAAACAGGCTGGATACTGCCGGGGGCATTGGTTTGTACGCTTGCAGGAATGATAGCGAGCGTCATTATTGTAAAAATTATGTAGGGTTTGTACGCTTGCAAAATGATAGCGGACATTATTATTGTAAAAATTATGTGGATTATGTTATACTTATGAAAATTATATGAGCTGACATTCATTTCAAACAGTAAAAATGTATTCGTTTTGAGAAGATACCGAGAGTACATAGAAAACAGATGGAGGTAAACAATGGCGGAATGTGATACATGTGCAAATTATACATATGATGAGGAGTATGAAGAGTATGTGTGTGATGTAAACATGGATGAGGACGATTATGTAAGGTTTATAACAGGCAAATGGGAAGCCTGTCCTTATTACAGGAATGGCGATGAGTACAGGGTTGTAAGAAAGCAAATGTAAAAAAGATTATCGTCTAAATATTATGTAGCTTTAATAGCGGCTGATAGTGTTATGAGCAAGTGACATACATAGCATACCACGAATATCCATCTGGTTAAAAAATAGAGATATGTACTCTCGGAATTTTCTGAATGAAGAATTTCGAGAGTACATAGATTATATATGGAGGAAAAAATGTTTTCTTGGATTACAGATTTAGATATAAATATACTATATTATATACAGGGGCATTTTAGAAATGAGTTATTAAACAGCATTGTAAAAGTATTCACATCTTTAGGAAATTATGGACTGATATGGATATTGTTGACGATTTTTCTTTTGGTTTGCAAAAAGACAAGAAAGACTGGAATCGTATGTGCTATTGCACTCATAATCGATCTGGTGATATGCAATGGAATATTAAAAAATATATTTGCAAGAACAAGACCTTATGATGCCTATAAGGATATAAGATGTCTTATAGAGCCACAGCCAGACTATTCATTTCCGTCCGGGCATACTGCAAGTTCATTTGCTGCAGTAGTGCCAATACTGGCTGACAGAAATACAAGACGGCTTGGAATAGTGGTTCTCGTGGTTGCAATACTCATGGCTTTGTCGAGAATATATGTATGTGTGCATTATCCGAGTGATGTTTTAGCGGGTGTTATCGTTGGAATATTTTGTGGAGTGCTCGCCTGTATGTGCTATAAAATGAAAGGCTATTCCGCCCCAAAAAACAAGTCAATAATACATTGAGCAAGCTCATGTATTATTGACTTATCTTTTTTAGGGCTGAACTGTTACAAATTTGTGTTAAAAATTTGAAAAAAGATGTTGACAAGCGGATAAAAAACTGATAATATATGTCTTGTTCGTGACAAACGAATGTGTTGTGAACGAAATGCGGAAGTGCTGGAATTGGCAGACAGGCTAGACTAAGGATCTAGTGTTGGCAACGACGTGAGGGTTCAAGTCCCTTCTTCCGCATTGCTTGACAGATATGAATCTGTTTGGATAAGGAAATCTTAATAAGGTTTCCTTATTTTTGAATAACAGTAAAATTGTTTACAATGGTATTGTTATAGATTACAAATGAAAGATAGTTTCATTTAAAAGAAAATGAAGTAAACATTTATATCTTAAATTTTAAAGATTTGACTGTGGGAAGTAAAAACTTCCGTGCTAGCCGGGGAGTTAGCGGCTCCTTGTAACCTGCAATCCGCTATAGCAGGGGTGATGTCTTGTCGAGGGCTTGTTTTTTGCAATGCTGCCCCCGGTAAGTGGCGTTGACGCTTTGGTCTTGCGCAATGAAAACTCATGAACCGTGTCAGGAGGGGAACCTAGCAGCACTAAGTGAGAATTTTCGTGTGCCGTAAGGTAGCCGGAGCCGAGCTAACTGCCGGGGTAACGGTTACATTGACATTTTCAAAACAGGATGCACGGATTTATATATATTATTTTAGAAGCAAGGCTTTAGCCTTGTTTTTTTGTTATAGGAAATTTTTTGTTTTCTATAACATAAAAAACATCCCGTGAGGATGTGTATTCCGCTCAAGTGCGAAAGAGTCGCAAGCAACTTATTTTTCTTTTGCGAAAAATTAATGAAACGAAAATACATTGAATTGTTATTTAGCAAAAAAAGAGGAGTAAAGCGAAAAAGTATTGTATTCTTTTTTAACGAAAAAAGTCGAATAAATTGGAAATGCATGGTATTACTAAATTGACGATAAAGCTATTAGATTGTATAATAGAATAAGTATTGCTGCCTGCGTTAAAGCAGGTATGAAATTAAAAAAGAGTGGGAACAGCAGACTGGATGTGAGTTGATAGAGGGAGGAAAGAAAGAATTGAAGGCGGAATTAAAGCTAAATAACATAAATCAGGTTATAAAGGATACCATAATATATGAACAGGGTGATGAAATATCATCGGTAAGTCTTGTAGTAAAAGGCCGCATAAGGATGAGTGCAGAGGGGACAAATATAGTAGTAGGTTCAGGAAATTTTCTTGGACTTTGTGACCTTGTCGGAGATAAATACGGGATTACATATACAGCAGAGACAAATGCGGTTATATATGCATTTCCTAAAATGAGACTAAGCAAAGCAGTAAGAAGTCTTGTCAAGGCAAACAAGGACTATGCAGGGCTTATGGTAGCTTCTTTTAGCCGTATTATTCGTGAACTTTCTATAACATATGAGAAAATAACGGCAATGGCTGACAAACTCTATGAGTTTTTATTGTCAGGTCGTACAAGATATACAGAGATAGCAAAAGAAGCAGGGATTAAAGCTGATAATATCCGCTCAATAGATGACATTGAGGAATATGAACAGGGTGATGTAGACATCGACAAGATAATGTATTACAGGGCTTGCTGTGAGATAGCACCTGATATACAAAAGGCATATTTTGGAGCAAGCTCAGCCATATCAGTATATCATGTTCTCGAACAGATAAAACTTGTAAATGCCATTATAGCTGAATGTGGCAGAGGAACAGAGTATTTAAAGCTGCTTTCAAAGCCACTTGTCAAAGAGGAAAGAAGTCTTTATATGCAGGTATTTCAACTTGCAAATACGGTTCAGCATATAGGTGGAGAGTCTGGCAATGTCATGTCTTTGTTTGATGATATTATAGATTATATAAATACGCTTGAAAATCTGATGCTCGACAAGGCGGGTGTCGATCTTGAGATAGACCATGAATTTATGGAAGAAACATATTTCAGTCTTTTAAATTCAGATGTTAAAAACGATGACGGTAATGATGCTGATATAGCATTGACAGAGATGGAATATCAGGACATAAGCCAGTTGAATAATTCACTTTCCTTTATACTTGATTATTCAGGGATTGAAAGAGAAGAAGCTTTAGATTTTGAGCAGTATATCACAGATTTTGACAAACTTAGAGACAAGTTCCTGACCGATGATGATACAAGAACGCTCAGAAGAAATATTACAAAGATGTATTATAAGATATACAAAAAGGTATTTCTTAAAGATTATAAATCATCAGAAAGTACGCCGGTAATAATAGATTTGTTTCTGAGGTATGGCTTTATAAGCGAAAAGCTTCTTTCAGAAGAACTTCTTGAACAGCTTTTGTCCATAGACAGACATGATGTTGGAAATGCATCATGTATGGTATATGATATGAAACAGTGGCTTACTGAAATTATAGAGGGACGAAAAGAGCCGTCAAAGAGTGAGTTTGATCTTGATTATGCGGAGAGTTTAAGAGATCGAAAGAGAACGGGTGAACTATCAGAAGAACAGGTAAATGCTCTTGCAGAAGATAAAAACGCAAAGTTTGAATTTGAGGTAGATAATATGTTCAAGGCGAACCACCGTATTTTATACGGACAGGTATCGGCATTTGTTCCGTTTTTGTTTACAGACGGTTGTGCATCATCGCTCTTAAAGACATTTATGTCTGGAGACAGGATAAATGCGGCAGTTCACAGATTGCTGCAGATAGATTATTCTGCATTTTACAGAGAGGGATTATACAAAGGAGATGCAGAGGGTATAAAGAAAGAGTATATAGTCGAGGAAGTTTTTCCTGATTTTATTTTATTCCCTATAGCCGGAAGCAATCCTATCATGTGGCAGGAGATAAGCGGAAGAAGAAGAAATTCAAAAGGGAGATTTTTGCTGCCGGCATTTCTTGACACGGATATTGATGCGGCAATGGTTAAACTGTTCGGAAGATTCAGATGGGAGCTTTGCAGAACGATACAGGGTGCAGCGTGGAACAACATACAGGTGAAATCTCTCACAAGTGAGTATAGTGATTTTATTCAGTTTTATAAGAAAAACAGGGAATTGTCAGAGGATAAAAAGGACAAGCTTAAAATGCAGATTCAGAAATGCAGAAATAATACGCGTGAGGTGTTTGTTGTTGACTATGAGAACTGGATTAAGCATGAAGCTCATGGAGGAATCGTTTTGAGCAAACCGGTGAGGGAAATTATGGCTACATATTGTCCTTTTGCCAAAGATCTTAGAGATTCAGTTGAAGAGCAGCCTTTGTTTAGGGACGCAATGGCAAGATACAACAGAGAGAAAGGTAAAAAGACAAAAGAGTATGACCTTAAATTCAGAGTATGGGATAAAGATAAGATTGAGGTTCCGAAGGAAATTGTCAAGACAAGAGATTATTATGTAGAGATGTAAGAAAATTATCCCCCTTGAGCAGAAAAATTGTAAATCTGTTTAAGGGGGATTTTTTAATGTATAGGAAAACGCTTATAATGTAGTGTGGATACTATGACAAAACGCCGGTTGTGCTATTTTTTATATCCAGCCGCCGTCAAGTCTTATTATCTGTCCGGTCATATAACTGCTAGTAGCAGAAATGTCATATACGGCTTTTGCAACATCTTCGGGAGTGCCGATTCTTCCGGCAGGAACTTCGTCTATAACGGCGGCGAGTTCGTCTGCGTCAAGGAAGCTGTTCATGTCGGTGTTGATAATACCACAGGCAACTGCATTCACCTGTATGTTACTTGGAGCAAGTTCTTTCGCAAGAGCTTTTGTGAATGCGTTAATACCCCCCTTTGTAGCTGAGTATGCGACTTCCGTCGAGGCACCAACACAGCCCCAGACGGATGATATATTTATTATCTTACCCTCATGGCTGCCAAGCATAATCGGAATGGCAAGTTTGCAGCAGTTAAAGACAGATGTGAGATTTGAAGTTATTATATTGTTCCAATCTGAAGGTGTCATGTCTTGCAAAAGACCAATATATGAAATACCGGCATTGTTTATCAATATATCAGCTTTGCCAAAGCGTTCTTTTATAAGAGAAAAAAATTCTGCGGCATTTTCAAAAATGCCGATATTTCCTACATATGTCATACAATCTGCACCAATGTTTTCTATCTCGTCTTTTAATGAGTCAAGCATATCTGCATTTTTGTGACAGCATACGCATACATTAAATCCTTTTTTGGCATAATAAAGCGAAATAGCATGTCCTATGCCACGGGATGCACCCGTCACTATAACTGTTTTGCTCATAAATTAAAACCTCGTTTTCATATTAGTTCCTATTTCTGCACATATTTTTTGTGCATAGTGCAAAAAATCTTTTATATATAGATTTTTCACACTTAATATACCATATAAATCACATTATTAAAATAGAGTAACTATTACGATTTGGTTAAAAAAGTTACGACATTAAGTCTTTTGCTTTACACATAATTTTTTTTTTGTTATAATGTATCATATGTTTTTTGATATTATACATAAAGAATCAAAGATAGAAAGGTACAATTATGAAAAAGAAAAGTGTGGCAAAGATATTTGCTTTGAGTTTATTAAAGTCAGTATTGGGCATAATAATCATACTTGCTGTGGGCTTTGCAAGTTATAAGATTTCATATACGATTCTCTCAAACAACTCTGAAAAGGTTGGAACGAGTTCAAATGAGATTAAGGATATTTTGGATGAGGCCCAGACAGATGAGATTTCTAAAAATCTTATATATGTAAGTAACGATAAGAAGATTTCACATCTCATGCTTGAGATTTGCAATACGAAAACAAATAATATGGATTATATAACGATTCCGGTAGGAACGGATTATACTATACCTACTGATATGTATCAGAGATTAAGTACCGTAAATCAGGAAATACCGCAGATTGTAAGATTAGGAAGACTTAAGCAGTACTTTGACAAGGATGAAGATGCATACGGATATGGTGAGCTTATTATTGAAAAGGCTCTCGGCATAAAGATAAGTTACTATACGGTTATCAATCAGGAAACATATGTAAATCATTATTCGAGAAGAAATGTAAATGTTAAGTTTAAGCCGCAGTCGCTTTCGGCATCAGGCAGTAATGAAAGTGTCACGGTAACTGAAAAGATAAATGTAGCAAGTGAGTCTTATTTAAAACAGCTTAAAGATTTAAATGGAGATCAGACTAAGATTGCTGAATTTATAAAGGAACAGTATGAAAGAGTTGATTCAAATCTTACCGTATATAATAAGATTGGTTATGTAGAATGTTACGAGAAGCTCAATCCTGAATATTTCCATTATTGGGGAATACCGGGAATGTATTCAGAGAATATTTTTCAGATAGATACAAAAGCTTCAAAAACTTTTATAAATAAGCTTGTAAAAAATACTACATCATATACACAGTCTCAGAGTTTTAAGAAAGTGTCAAAAAGTTCAGGAAAGTCATCAAAGGGCAAGAACATACTTGTTCTCAACGGCAGCAGGATAAGTGGTCTTGCTTCAGCAGCAAAGACAAAACTTGAGAGTGCCGGATTTAAGGTGAAAAAAATAGGCGATTATTCTGCAGAAACTTTGACACAGACAAAGATTATCGTAAAAGAAAATGGTGCAGGTAAGGATTTAGCACAGTATTTTAGCAATCCTGTTATCGAGACAGGTACCGTAGAAAGCGGTTATGATATAAAGATTATAATAGGAACAAATGATGCAAATAATTAAACACCGGATAAAATTAAAATGCACGCCATAATTAAAGTGACGTGCATTTTTTGAAATGCAGGAATGATTAAGGCTGATAAGTTTGTAAAGTTTATAGATAGAATGAAAGGCATGGTAAAAAATATGCAGTCATCAGTAAAAATAATGGGTATTGATATTGATATGCTCAGCAATGATGTGTTTATTGAAAAAATAAATGAATACCTTAAAGATGATAAAATGGATGTGATATTATTTGCCTCTGCGGATATGATAAACCATGCGGCAGAAGATGACAAATATCATGAGATAATAGATAAGGCAGAACTTTTTCTGCCAGGTGAGGAAGCATTGCTTACAAATTATAAGGTTGATATGCTTGAAGCAGGCGGAATGGTTGTAAGCTGCAAAAGTTTTGGAGTGATGCTTGAAAATCTCTGGAAACAGGACAGGGTTATTTACATAGTAGCGGATAGTGAAGAAGATGTCGAAAATCTTAGGAATTATTGTAAAAAAAATCAACCGGAATTGAAAGTGGCAGGAGATTGTGTTTATTCTGAAGAAATAGAGGATGCTGCGATAGTGAATGAGATAAACAGTTGCACGCCGGATATACTTCTTGTTGATCTGGAGAGCAGTATTCAGGAAAAATGGATAATAGAGCATGTTAAACTTCTGAATGCAAAGATATGTATCGCCATCGGAGGCGTTGCAGGGATAATTATGGCAGAAGAGAAAAAAGTGCCGGTATGGATTGAAAAGATAGGTCTTACAAAGCTTTATGAAAAGTTTGCGATAGAAAGAATTCCGCAGAAATTTATGAAAGCAAAGTTTTTCAGTAAAAGAATAGACAGATATAACACAAAAAATGACCAATGATTTGAACATTTTTACTAAAAAGTAACAATCTATTGGTAAAAACAAACAGTTTTAGACGGTGTTTATTGTGACATTTCATGATAAAACGAAAAAAACGCAATAATATATACTCTTTGCACAAAAAGTGTAAAATTTATTTGGCTAATTGTCCTATGGTAAAATATTTTAAGATAGTGTATTATAAAACCATGTTAAATGTGAGTCACGAAAAAAGAACATTATAACTAAATTACAACAAATGATTTGGTTATATGTAGAAGAATCACAGGCAGTATTGTTACATGATTATGGTACTGCATAGTAAAATGAGTTGTAAAATTTAGGAGGACACATATAATGGCTAGTTTATCTTTAAAAAACATTTGTAAAACATATCCAAACGGATTCCAGGCAGTTAAAAACTTCAACCTTGACATCGCAGACAAAGAGTTTATCATCTTCGTAGGACCTTCAGGTTGTGGAAAGTCTACAACACTTCGTATGATTGCAGGTCTTGAAGAAATTTCTTCAGGTGAGTTATGGATCGGAAATACTCTTGTAAATGATGTTGAGCCAAAGGACAGAGATATCGCGATGGTATTCCAGAACTACGCACTTTATCCTCATATGTCAGTTTATGATAACATGGCATTTGGTCTTAAACTTAGAAAGACTCCAAAGGAGAAGATTGACAAACTCGTTCATGAAGCAGCTAAGATTCTTGATATTGAGCATCTCTTAGACCGTAAGCCAAAGGCTTTATCAGGTGGTCAGAGACAGCGTGTTGCCATGGGTCGTGCAATCGTTCGTAATCCTAAGGTATTCCTTATGGATGAGCCTTTATCAAACCTTGATGCAAAACTTCGTGTTCAGATGCGTATCGAGATTTCTAAGATTCACCAGAGACTTGAAGCTACAATTATCTATGTTACACATGATCAGACAGAGGCTCTTACACTTGGTACTCGTATCGTAGTTATGAAAGATGGTGTTATGCAGCAGGTTGCTTCACCTATCGATCTTTATACAAAACCTTGCAATGTATTCGTAGCAGGATTTATCGGATCACCTCAGATGAACTTCATCAACTGTAAAGCAGTTAAAGATGGTTCAGATGTTAAACTTGAGTTTGGTACATACTCAGTTAAACTCCCTGAAGGAAAGGCAGAAAAGCTTGTTGAAGGCGGTTACATTGATAAAGATGTTATCATGGGTATTCGTCCTGAGGATATTAAGGATGAGGAAATCTATGTAAACAATGGTACAGACAATGTTCTTGAGGCTACTGTAAAAGTTTACGAAATGCTTGGTGCTGAGGTATTCTTATACTTCACAGTTGAAGGATTTGACATTACAGTTCGTGTAAATCCTCGTACAACAGCTCGTCCTGGTGATACTATTAAGATTGCACTTGATACAAGCAAGATTCATGTATTTGATAAAGAAACAGAGAAAGTTATTACAAACTAGTTTGTAGCAGGTGTTTTGAATTAGATTTAAAAATGTAATTTATGTGAGAAACATACAAATAGAAATGTCGCTATACTTTGGGTATAGCGGCATTTTTTGATGTCTGGGAAAATGCTCGTAATATAGAGATGAGTCAATGAGAATTGTGTGTTACAGAGTATTATAATGTAAAAATATATTTGTTTTTGTTAAAATGCACAATTTTTATATGGAATAATATGTGAAATATGGATATATTGTTTATGAAGTATTTACTTTTGTGCAAATTGATGGTATAGTAAACTAATGGAGTGAAAAAATATATTAAAATTAAAATAGATAATCAACAGATATTGGAGGGAATTTATGATATCTAATCAGGTTTTACAGACTACTATAGACGGACTTAAAAATATTACCAGAATTGATATTTGTGTTATGGACACAGAAGGAAAGGCACTTGCCACAACTATAAACAATGTCGAAGAGTACGAAGATGCTGTTATGGCATTTGTTGAATCTCCAGCAGATAGTCAGGTGCTTCAGGGATATCAGTTTTTTAAGGTTTTTGATGATCATCAGTTAGAGTATGTTATTCTTGCAAAGGGTGACAGTGATGATGTTTATATGGTGGGAAAGCTCGCAGCTTTTCAAATTCAAAATCTTCTTGTTGCGTATAAAGAGCGTTATGACAAGGACAATTTTATTAAAAATCTTTTGCTCGACAATCTCCTTCTCGTAGATATTTATAATCGTGCAAAGAAGCTTCATATAGAGACAAGTGTAAACAGAGTAGTATTTCTTATTGAGACTAAGGATGAAAAAGATTCAAATGCATTAGAGACGGTTAAGGGATTGTTTGCAGGAAAGTCAAGAGACTTTATCACGCAGGTAGATGAAAAAAATATCATTCTTGTCAAAGAGTTAAAAGAAGAAGAAGGTTATGAGGATATGGAAAAGACGGCAAATGTCATTCTCGATATGCTCAACACTGAAGCAATGATAAGTGTGCATGTATCATTTGGTACCATTGTGAATGAGATAAAAGATGTTTCACGCTCATATAAAGAAGCGAAGATGGCACTTGATGTAGGAAAGATATTCTACAGTGACCAAAATGTCATTGCATACAGCAGCTTAGGTATAGGAAGACTTATATATCAGCTCCCAATGCCATTGTGTAAGATGTTTATCGGCGAAATTTTTGGAGAAAATACTCCGGATGATTTTGATGATGAGACTATCGCAACGATAAATAAATTCTTTGAAAACAGTCTTAATGTTTCGGAAACATCAAGACAGCTTTACATCCATAGAAATACTCTTGTATATAGATTAGACAAGCTTGAAAAGAGTACGGGACTTGACCTCAGAGTATTTGATGATGCTATCACATTTAAGATAGCGTTGATGGTTGTTAAGTACATGAAATATATGGAGACATTTGAGTTTTAAACATTGAAGATAATATCTCCCCCGGATTGTACCAAAATCAAAGAGCTGACTCTTTGATTTGGTGTATTCGGGGGTTTTGTTATTGTTTAGCTATGCTGTGTTATAGCTGCACAATTTAATCGTAGGTTATGATAGTTTTGCAAATACCTGCAAATGTGCATAAATAAAAGGTGTAAAAGTTCTTTATATTGTGTTATCATCATATAAATATTTAAATGATTGCGAAACAGGTTATATGTTGTGTTCATTACAGATTATGATAGTAAGAAATGCAAGGCTGAACTGTTATAGTTTCGCAAATGTAGATATAAATTGACAGGAGAGAAATAGACATGAATATGGACAGAGATAGAGAAACAGATATTAATTTTGATTTTTTACGCGGAGTCATTATGGGGGCGGCAGGCTGCATATTAGTTTTGTTGAGTGCACTGACGATTGCTCAATATGCAGGAAAAATCAATGTGGCGGCAGGTCTGAAATGGGATGAGAATGGAATGTCCAAAGAGGCAGTAGAGATAAAGGATAAGGCAGAGATATTGTCGTCGTATATAAACAGATTTTACCTTAATGATATAGATTATGGCAAAATGGGAGATATTATTTATAAGGCGATGGTAAGCGGACTTGATGATAAATATGCTGCATATTATACAAAGGATGAATATAAGGATATTTCAGAAAAGACAAAAGGAGAATTTTGTGGAATAGGTGCGTATATATCACAGGGGAAAAACGATAATTCTTTAAAGGTGGCAGGCGTTGTAAAGGGTGGCCCGGCAGAAAAAGCGGGAATAAAAAAAGGAGATATTATTGTTGAGGTTGATGGGGAAAATATCCAGGGAAAGGATAGTTCTTATGCCGTATCAAAAATGAAAGGCAAAAAAGGAACAAATGTAAGCATTTTAGTGATGAGAAAAGGAAATAAAAAACCTATCACTTTCAATATTAAAAGAGAAGTGATTCATGATAATACTGTTTCATACAAAATGCTTGATAATAATATCGGATATATTTCGGTGAGTGCCTTTGAAACAGTTACTAAGAAGCAGTTTAAAAGTGCTGTAGATTGTTTGGAAAAGAAAAATGAAAAAGGACTTATCATAGATCTCAGAGATAACGGAGGTGGACTTTTGGACACCGCACTTGATATGCTGGATCAGATACTTCCTAAGAAACTTGTGGTATATACAAAAGATAAGAACGGAGTAGCAGAGGAGTATTACACAAAGGATGATAAAGAAATAAAGATTCCGATAGTTATTCTTGTAAATGGCAATTCTGCAAGTGCTTCTGAAGTTTTTTGTGGAGCACTCAGAGATTATGGAAAAGCGAAACTTCTTGGCACAAAGACTTTCGGAAAAGGAATAGTACAGTCATCATTTGCGTTCCGTGATGGAACAGGACTGAAATTCACGACATCAAAATATTATACTCCTAAGGGCATAAATATACACGGAACAGGTTTTGAGCCTGATATAAAGGTTAAAAGTAACGGAAAAATGACTGCTTTGAAAGAAAGCGGTTATAAAGTTGATAATCAGATAAATGTTGCATTGGATTATCTTACAATAGCTCTTAAATCTAAGCGTTGATGTATCTACTGTAGTTTTACTGTCGTACACTGATTTATAAAATTTTAGGGAGGTGTTTTTGTGCAAAATTCACAACAAAAATTCAAATTACATTCAGAATACAAGCCAACCGGTGACCAGCCGCAGGCTATCGAGGAACTTGTAAAAGGATTTAAGGAGGGCGACCAGTTTCAGACTTTGCTTGGTGTTACGGGTTCGGGAAAAACATTTACTATGGCAAATGTTATAGAGAAACTCAACAAGCCCACACTTATAATCGCACATAACAAGACTCTTGCAGCACAGCTTTACGGTGAGTTTAAAGAGTTTTTTCCTGAAAATGCAGTTGAATATTTTGTATCTTATTATGATTATTATCAGCCTGAGGCATATGTTCCGTCATCGGACACATATATAGAAAAGGATTCATCGATCAATGATGAGATTGATAAATTAAGACATTCGGCTACAGCGGCTTTAACTGAGAGAAGAGATGTAATTATTGTGGCGAGTGTGTCATGTATATATGGTCTTGGAAGTCCTATTGATTACCAGAACATGACTGTTTCGCTCAGACCGGGGATGATGAAGGACAGGGATGAGGTTATTAAAAAACTTGTTGAAATCCAGTATGCCCGCAATGATATGGATTTTAAGCGTGGTACTTTCAGGGTGAGAGGGGATGTTTTGGAAATATTTCCGGTTTCAGAGTCAGAACATGCAATAAGAGTAGAATTTTTCGGTGATGAGGTTGACCGAATCACTGAGATAGATGTGCTTACGGGAGAGATAAAGGCAGAACTTGAGCACATGGTGGTATTTCCGGCATCTCATTATGTAGTAGACCGTGACAACATGAATCGAGCTATTATTGGGATAGAAAATGAACTTGAATACAGAGTAAAAGAATTTCAGAGTCAGGACAAGCTTCTTGAAGCTCAGAGGATTTCAGAGAGAACAAACTTTGACATAGAAATGCTTCGTGAAACAGGTTTTTGTTCGGGGATAGAGAATTATTCAAGACATTTGTCGGGACTTAAACCGGGACAGCCGCCTCACACACTGCTTGATTATTTTCCTGATGATTTTATTATAATGGTTGATGAGTCACATATCACGATACCTCAGATAAGAGGAATGTATGCAGGTGACCGTTCAAGAAAAAACACACTTGTTGAGTATGGTTTCAGATTGCCGTCAGCACTTGACAACAGACCTCTTAATTTTGACGAGTTTGAAAGCCACATAAACCAGATGCTCTTTGTATCAGCCACACCTAATGTGTATGAGAAAGAGCATGAGCTTGCAAGAGTTGAACAGATAATAAGACCAACAGGTCTTCTTGATCCTGAGATTACCGTAAAACCAGTCAAAGGTCAGATTGATGATTTAGTGGGTGAGATAAGAAAGACACTTGATGCAGGAAATAAAGTAATGATAAACACACTTACAAAAAAGATGGCAGAGGATTTGACGAATTATCTGAAGGAGATAGGCATAAGGGTGAGGTATCTTCATTCAGATATAGATACACTTGAGCGTTCAGAGATAATTAGGGATATGCGAATGGATGTGTTTGATGTGCTTGTCGGTATAAATCTTCTGCGTGAGGGGCTTGACATACCTGAGATAGAGCTTGTTGCAATACTTGATGCTGATAAAGAGGGATTTCTGCGTTCGGAGATTTCTCTTATCCAGACTATAGGCAGGGCGGCGAGAAACGCTGATGGTCGTGTTATCATGTATGCAGATGTTATAACGGAGTCGATGAGAAATGCGATAGATGAGACGAACCGAAGAAGAAAGATACAGGCAAAGTATAATGAGGAACATGACATTACGCCACAGACAATAAAGAAAGCAGTAAGAGATCTTATCAGTATATCAAAGAAAGTTGAGACAAGCAGCGAGGATATAACTAAGGATATTGAGTCGATGAGTGAGAAGGAGATTGACAAACTTGTTGCAAAGATTAAGAAACAGATGCATACGGCGGCAGCAGAACTTAACTTTGAGCTGGCGGCGAAGCTGCGTGATCAGTTGATTGAGATAAAAAAGCTTGAGTGAAAATAATGTAGGTTGAGAGGGCTTGCAAGTGGCTGTAATTAGCAGCCGCAGGCACGCTTTCGCTATTTGTAACTCGCAGCGGTACATAAAGTGCTGAAAGACAGCACTTAAGTACCGGCGGTTACAACAATGCCTGCTTGTGTTAATTAGCAACCCACTTGCAAGCCTATATACGGTATTGAGAATTTTACAATGGAGATTTTTGATAAGAAATTTTGACGGTTTCATAGTGAAGTTTTTTGATAAGAGATTTTGACAGTTTTGCAGTGAATGATTTTTATAAGAGATTTTTTTAAGACTTTGCGGTGTAGTTTTTTGATAAGGAAAGGAAATTTTGATGACTGATAGTAAGTTTAAATTGCCGGTGGGAATAAATATCGGTGTGGACTATTATCCGGAGCACTGGGATGAGTCACTATGGGTTAAGGATGCGGATATGATGCATAAGGCGGGCGTTAAAATTGTCCGTATGGCTGAGTTCGCATGGAGCAGACTTGAACCGGATGAGGGCGATTTTGATTTTGAGTGGCTTGACAGGGCGGTTAGACTTTTTGAGGACCGTGATATATATGTTGTTTTGTGTACGCCTACTAACACACCTCCACAGTGGCTTTTTAAAAAGTATCCGGAGATTATCCAGATTGATAAAAAGGGAAATAGGATTTCCATTGGGATAAGAGGACACAGGTGTTTGAACAGCCCTGTTTACAGGGAACTTTCTAAAAAGATAATCACGCATATGGTCGAGAGATATAAGGATAATAAATATGTTATAGGTTATCAGATTGACAATGAGCTTGAGGCAAATCACTGTTGTTGTGATGTGTGTAAAAGTTCTTTTAGGGAGTGGATTAAGAAGAAATATGGTACGATACAGGCGGTCAATAAGGCATATGGAAATAATGTGTGGAGCGGTGAGTATAGTGATTTTTCACAGATTATGCCGCCGATGAATGAAAATGGGAAATGGCTGAATCCCTCGCTTAACCTTGACTTTAACAGATACGCATCTGAGAGCACCTGCGATTATGTTAAGTTTCAGTCGGACATTATCAGAAAAATCTCTCCTGATAAATTTATTACGACAAACAACTGGCTATGTGAGAATATGCCTGATTTTTATGATATGTTTGAAAATCTTGATGTTGTATCATATGACAATTATCCGCTTACAAATTTGCCAAAAGATGATGAAACATTGTATTCGCACGCATTTCACCTTGACCTGATGCGTGGCATAAAAAATAAAAACTTCTGGATTATGGAACAGCTAAGCGGAAGTGTCGGAAGCTGGATGCCTATGTCACTTACAACAAGACCCGGAATGTTAAAGGGGTATTCACTTCAGGCAATCGCACATGGTGCGGATGCCGTTGTGCATTTTAGATGGCGCACGGCTGTTTCTGGTGCTGAGATGTACTGGCATGGGATAATAGACCACAGCAATGTGCCTGGGAGAAGATATAAGGAGTTTTGTGGACTTTGCGATGAGGTTAAAAAAATCCAAAATCTTGCGGGAACAATATGCAGAAATGAGATTGCGATACTGTATTCATCTGACAATGAGTATGCATTTAAAAATCAGCATCAGGCGGAGAAAATGTATTATCTTGAGCAATTAAAACAGTGGCATGATGCATTTACCTGTCTGGGACTTGGAGTTGACATTATAAATCAAACACAGAGACTTGACAAATATAAAATTGTCATTGCACCGACAATGCTCGTTGAGAGTGCGGAGACATTAAAAGAACTTGAAAGAGCGGCAAATAATGGAGTTGCCGTTATTTTAACGAATCGTTCAGGTGAGAGGGATTATAATAATAAATGTATTATGGAACAACTGCCGACGATATATTCCGAACTCACGGGAATAAAAGTGACTGAATATGAAGCGTTGCCTGATGGTATGGAAGTGAGGCTGAGATTGTCGGATGAATTTGCTGAAAAGTCGAAGTATGCCTTAAAGAGTGAAAGAGAAGAAAATGCAACATCACAATATAATTTAGAAAGCCAAAATAAGGAAGTTGAAAAATCAGACTATGCATTAAATAGTGACAACGATGTAAATTCAAATGAAGAAATAAGAAAAGTGAAAATTATTGGAAAACGATGGTGCGATATAATAGAAGAAAACGAAAATGTGGAAGTGCTTGCAAGATATGATGAGCAGTTTTATAAAGATTTTGCGGCTGTCACAAGAAATAAATATGGTGATGGAGAAGTCTATTATTTTGGTACAGTATTAAATCGTGATGCAAGTATAGGATTTGCAAGGGAGATTGCCAAAAGGCAGCAGTTTGACATAATAGACGGACTTCAAAAAGGTGTGGAAGTTACATATCGTTATGGTGATAAAAAGTGGCGTTTTATATTTAACAATACCGAAAAAGAGCAGAAAGTCATTATCGGGAAAGAACAGATTACATTAAAGCCATTTGAGATGAACATACAAGAAACTATCTTGCATTGAAGAAAAAAGGAGAGTATAATTGATTATATAGGAATATTAAGATGGTTTAGGATAAGTCTATATATGAATTTGACAAGGAGTGATTTTTATGCAGATAAGTGGTATCAATGGAATGAACAATATCAGCAGTATATATACATATGGAAATTCACATTTTAACCAGATACAGAACAATCCTGTTACTCCGGTAACAAAGGTTAAAAGCACACAGCCTGTTGATGGCGAACAGGACAAGTCAAAATATGCTGTTGTTTATGGAAATGATAAGACAAGTGAGACATATGACACTAAAGAAGCAGATGAAGTCAGGTCAAAATATGCAGATGCACAGAATGTCTCATATAATAATACAAACAATCCATATGAGATTTCAAAGATGGAAAGAGACAGCATGATATTATCCGGAATGAATTTTGATGAGTATGCATAGCAAACATGCATAGCAAATATGCATAGCAAGTATGCATAGCAAACATGCATAGCAAGTATGCATAGCAAACATGCATAATAAGTATTAAACAGGAGGAATTATCGCATGATGAAATGGTGGAGAAGATTGATTTTTTCTATTATCAGTCTGGTATTGGGATATATTTCTCTTGATTATCTTTACTCCGCTTTTACGAAACTTACAAATGCATCGGGAAGTGCAGCAGCATACAGTCCTAAAGGAGATGGCTTGTCACAGCTTTTAGGGGCGGTTATGTTTTTGGGATACTTTGTTGTTCTTGGATTTTATATCTGGATGATAAAGAGGTGTTCACCAAAAATTGACCTTATAGAAGAAGATGCCAAAACCGGAGAGCAGAAAGTAAAGAAAAAATGGTTTGATATTATACTTCAGATAGTTATCATTATTACCGGTATGATAATAAGATGGGCATATCTTATGTTCATATATCTGCCGAAATTATAAAATAAAAACACCATAGAATTTAAGATTTAGAGCTGCAATTATCAGTTTTTAAAACAGAGTGTGAACAGCATTTAAATCTTGTATTCTATGGTGTTTTTTCACTATCAGAGAAGTTTTTCTGATAGTGTTATAAACCGGTAAGCAGAGCTTACCGGAAATATCTGCCTGACTACATATCCTTTTGGAATTTTATACTTCTAAAGCAATGCATCAATGTGCAGATGAAAATCTTTTGAAAGATCGTATGTTTTTGTGTCTGATATGACAATAGGTCTTGAAAGAAAGTTTTTATTTAACAAAACAACACGACCAACATCGCCATTTGACAATTTTACTTCTGTATTGATGTAGGCTTCAACAGTTCTTTCAATAAATTTATATAATGCTCCCGGTTCGTAGAGTTCTTTTTGCAGCTCCATATGTTCAAGGACAGGGAACGGACAAATTCCTTTCCTATATACTCTGTTGGCGGTCATTGCATCATAAACATCTGCAATGGCGACAATACCTGAAAATAAATCGATTTCATTTCTCTTTAAACCATTTGGATAACCTTTGCCGTCATATCGTTCGTGATGCTGAAGTGCAGCAAGTTTTATTTTAGAGTTTAAATTTTTGGTTGAAAGGATTTCATAACCATATTCAGGATGTTTTTTGATAATAGCATATTCGTTATCGGTAAGCTTTGAGGGTTTTTGGATGATTTCAGGTGGAATACGCAATTTTCCTATATCATGTAACATTCCTGCTATCATAAGCGTTTCAATATCATCATTACTTAAGTTCATCCATGTACCAATAACATTACATATAAGTGCAACATTTATAGAGTGGGCATATGTCAAATCATCGTATCCGCGCATACATTGCATCATTTCAAGAAGATGAAGTGGATTCCTGGATTTTTCAAGTATGCTTTCGATTTCTGAAATCATTTCATCGACAAGACCGTCGCTGCTTTTTATTATCATATCATTTAATGTCTTTTTAAATCCTATAAGACATGAATCAAATTGTGATTGAAATTTTTTGAAATCTTCTGACTGCTCAATTCGTTCAAAGTATGTTGGTTTTTGATTGTCGTTATCATTATTGTTGGTGTTTTCAGTTTTTTCGGGTGAATCATTAACAAGTATATATACTGTTTTAATGGCATAGTGTTTTAGTTTGCTAATTATATCCGGTGTAAGTTCAGTGTTTTCCTGAATGATGAGCCGACCGTTATATGTATAAACGGATTCTGCAACAATCATTCCGGGACGCAAATTAGCTGTAAATAGTTTTTTTGTTTTCATTATTATCATCTCCCTCCTATTTTCAGATAAAGACATCCATATATATTATAACATTGTAGTGTATGGTAAAACAAGTATATAGGGGTATCAAAAACATTAAATTTATATTTAAAAAGTTTGGCGTAACAGTTCAGCACCAAAAAACAAGTCAATAATACATTGAGCAAGCTCATGTATTATTGACTCATCTTTTTTGGGCTGAACTGTTACAGTTTGGCTGAAAAAATAATAAAAAAGTGTTGACAAATGTAAAAAAAGCTGGTAGTATATATCTTGTTCGTGACAAACGATACTTAAGTTTGTTAAGGGTTAAATGCGGAAGTGCTGGAATTGGCAGACAGGCTAGACTAAGGATCTAGTGTTGGCAACGACGTGAGGGTTCAAGTCCCTTCTTCCGCATTGGATATGTTCGGAAGTCTGATGTTGTATCAGGCTTTTTTTGTGTATAAATTGATTTATACCAGTTCTAAAAAAATCTGATAAAAAGCGATACATATTTTGTGGATTATACTAATGTATTTGGAAATCTTTAATCAGGAATTAAAATCATTTATTTATATAAATATATAAAAATCAAAATCGGTCATAATCATTCATTGTTGAAATCAATTATTATGTATAAAACACTTGAAATAGTGGATAATAAACATGGGATATTTTACTCTTGTGTAATTGTTATGGAAAGCGTTTTATAAAAACAATAATATTTTTGTGTATATTGCACAAAAAAATAGGTTATATTTTGTGGATTAGTTTGATTGATTTTGAGCGAATATGATTATATAATATGTTCAACAAATCAAAAACAGCCGTAAACGATTAAAGATGAACATTTGTTATTATTCAAACTAATTCGCATAGCTGAATTGTTTTTGCGTATATTAGATTTGTTTGAAAAATAAATCTTTTGTTTGAATAGTAAGCAAATTTTTAACTTAAAAATTTATGGCGGAAAGGATAGCATATGATTTATACGGTTACATTAAATCCATCATTGGATTATATCGTTGCAGTTGATGATTTTAAACTCGGATATACGAACCGTACATCAAGTGAGCTGATGCTTCCGGGAGGAAAAGGCACGAATGTTTCAATCGTTTTAAAAAATCTCGGTATTGATAGTACAGCACTTGGATTTGTAGCAGGTTTTACCGGAGATGAGATTGTCAGAGAACTTGAGGAAACAGGTATAAATACAGACTTTATAAAAATGAAAGATGGAATATCAAGAATAAACTTGAAACTTTCATCTATTGACGGAACGGAGATTAATGGACAGGGACCTGATATTCCAAAAGAGCAGTTAGATAAACTTATGGAAAGATTGATGTTGCTCGGTGAGGGAGATATTCTTGTACTTGCAGGAAGTATTCCGGTTACAATGCCTTCAGATATTTATGAGCAGATAATGAAAAAACTTCAGGACAAAGATGTTACGATTATAGTGGATGCGACAAAAGATCTTCTTTTAAATGTTTTGAAGTACCATCCGTTTTTGATAAAGCCAAATCATCATGAGCTTGGAGAGATATTTGGTGTTGAGTTATCAGAATGGGAAGATGTGGTTCCATATGCAAAGAAGCTGCAGGAGATGGGAGCAGTAAATGTTCTTGTTTCTATGGGAGGAAAAGGCGGAGTTCTCTTGAGCGAGGACGGAAAAGTAGTTGCTACCAAAGCGACGGTGAGCGTAGTTAAAAATTCAGTCGGAGCAGGTGATTCATCAGTTGCCGGATTTATAGCAGGATGGCTGCAAAAGAAAGATTTTGATTATGCGTTCAGCATGGCTATGGCAACAGGCGGTGCAAGTGCAGCATCGGATTATCTTGCTACAAAGCAGGAAGTTGAGGAGTCGCTTAAGAGAGTAGATTTAAAGCATATTGCCAAGTAAATGAACTTATAAACAATCTTAATGTTTTTACAGAAAGAAAGGATGGAGATGAGCATGAGAATAACAGATTTATTAGATGCTAAGAGTATAAGCCTGAATTTGTCACCTAAGTCTAAATCTGAAGCTCTTGATATGGCAGTAGACCTTATGGTAAAGAGCGGCAAGATAAACGATAGAGAGGGTTATAGAAAACAGGTTTACTTAAGAGAAGAAGAAAGCACAACGGGTATCGGCGAAGGAATAGCAATCCCACATGGAAAATGTGATGCGGTAGACAGACCGGGACTTGCCGCAATGGTTATAAAAGATGGTGTGGATTTTGACTCAATTGACGGAGATCAGGTTACACTTCTTTTCCTTATCGCAGCACCGAACACAGAGGATAATGTGCATCTAGATGTATTGAGCAAACTTTCAGTGCTTTTGATGGACGAAGAATTTTCAAAATCTTTACGAAATGCAAAATCAGTTGATGAGTTTATTTCAATCGTAGACAAGGCAGATGACGAAAATCCGGATATTGACGAGAGACTTAAGAGCACAAATGTTTCAAACGAGTCAGGAAAGAAAATTCTTGCAGTTACTTCATGTCCGACGGGTATTGCACACACATATATGGCAGCAGAGGGAATTGAGAAAGCAGCAAGTGCAGCAGGAGTCAATGTAAAGATTGAGACAAGAGGTTCAGGCGGAGCGAAAAATGTTTTGACAGACAATGATATTAAAGAGGCTGACTGTATCATAGTTGCCGCAGATGCAAAAGTTCCGATGGAGAGATTTGACGGAAAGAAAGTTATAGAATGTCAGGTATCAGACGGAATAAATAAAGCTGACAAACTTATAGAGAGAGCAGTAAACGGTGACGCACCGGTATATCATGCGGCTAACGCATCGGAGAGCCAGAGTAAAGAAACCTCAGGCGGCGGTGTAGGACATAAGATTTATACTCAGCTTATGAACGGTGTATCGCATATGCTTCCGTTTGTAGTCGGTGGTGGTATCCTTATTGCGATAGCATTTCTTATCGACGGATTGTCAGTTGACATTTCATCACTATCGGTTAAAGACCGTTCAAACTTTGGTACGATAACACCTGTTGCTGCAATGTTTAAGAGTATCGGCGGACTTGCATTTAACTTTATGTTACCCGTACTTGCCGGTTTTATAGCAATGGCAATCGGTGACAGACCGGCACTTGCACTTGGTTTTGTTGGTGGAATGATAGCATACAACGGAAAATCAGGCTTCCTTGGTGCTATCGTGGCAGGTTTCCTCGCAGGTTATGTAATACTTCTTCTTAGAAAGGGCTGTGAGAAACTTCCGGAAGCACTTGAAAAACTTGCACCTGTACTTATTTATCCTGTTGTAGGAATATTGATAATGGGTCTCGCAATGAATTATGTAGTAGAGCCTGTTATGGGTGTTATAAACACAGGACTTAATACATGGCTTGGAAGCATGGGCGGTTCAAGTAAGATAGCACTCGGATTTATCTTAGGCGGAATGATGGCTATAGATATGGGAGGCCCATTCAACAAAGCAGCCTATGTATTTGGCATAAATTCTATCGCAGCCGGAAATTATGATATTATGGCGGCAGTTATGATAGGTGGTATGGCTCCACCGTGTGCTATTGCACTTGCAACAATGTTATTTAAAGATAAATTTACAAAAGAGCAGAGAGAGAGCGGTCCTACAAACTTTGTAATGGGACTTGCGTTCATAACAGAGGGTGCGATACCTTATGCGGCTGCTGATCCATTTCGTGTAATTCCATCATGTATAATAGGTTCGGGAGTTGCAGGAGCACTCAGCATGGTATTTAACTGCACATTGATGGCACCTCACGGTGGAATTTTTGTATTTCCGGTTGTCGGAGGTTCATGGATGTATTTGCTCGCACTTGTAATAGGAACAGTTATTTCAACAGTATTACTTGGTGTACTTAAGAAAAAAGTATCATAGAGCATTAAGTCAAAGTACAGATTAATATGGTAAAAATTTTTTTGACCGATAAGTATAAATATGATAAAATAAAACTACTTAAAGGGAAGAAACAGGTTATGGATTATATGTTAAAAAAGTAATGATTCAAAATTTTAAAATTATATTTTAAATGAAAGGGGCATTTATATTATGAAAGAATTTATTTACACGGTTACAGATCCACAGGGAATACACGCGCGTCCGGCAGGAGAGCTTGTAAAGCTTGCAAAGGAATTTACCAGCAGCGTAACTATTTCAAAAGACGGAAAGTCAGGAGACTGCAAGAAAATATTTACTATTATGGGACTTGGAATTAAAGGCGGCATGGAAGTCGTACTTAAGTTTGACGGTGAAGATGAGGACGCAGCATACGAAAAGATTTCTGCATTTATGAAAGAAAATCTGTAATCAGTATAAGAAATTTAAGATTACGAAATTAAATGTTAAGAAAAAGATTTGATGTTTTTGGTCGCAAGTGACCGAATCAGAGACATAACAAACAGAAAACCCCGGGTATATCAAAATATGGTTGCCACGGGGTTTTTTAGGGTTAAAAGTTGAAAGCGAGGGATAAAATGTTAGTAGAAAAGCGTCAGCAGATGATATTAAAAATGCTGGAGGAGAGAAAGAGCGTAACAGTAAACGAAATAAAAGACTCTCTTGGTATATCTGAATCAACGATAAGGCGTGACCTCACAATGCTTGATAAAGAAAATAAACTTATAAAAGTGTTTGGCGGTGCTATAGCCGTAAATTCCAATTACACGGCGAAAGAACTTTCAGTGTCACAAAAGCTCAGGGTAAATGAAAAAGAGAAGAGACAGATAGCCAGAAAGGCAGCGGAACTTATAAAACCGACGGATTTTGTATATCTTGATGCAGGTACGACAACAGGTTATATGATTGAGTATATAAGTTGTAAAGAAGCAACATTTGTTACAAATGCCGTTGCACACGCAAAAAAACTTGCCGTATCAGGATTTCATGTAATACTTGTTGGCGGAGAATTGAAAGGAACAACTGAGGCGGTAGTAGGTAATGAAGCTATTTTGTCGATACAAAATTATAATTTCACAAAAGGATTCTTTGGAACTAACGGCATAAGTTTAAAACACGGTTTTACGACACCGGATGCAAATGAGGCTCTTGTCAAAAAAACAGCGATAAATCAGTGCAATCAGAAATATCTTCTTGCCGATTTTGATAAATTTGACAATGTGACATCAGTGAAATTTGCAAACTTCGGAGATATGCATATTTTGACTAACAAGGCACCAGAGAAATATAAATATCTTGATGAGGGCATGATTGATGAGGTAGTGTGAGGAATAAGTGGTTTTTATAACGGCATAATTGCAGGAAGGTTTGTGAATGTAGGAAATGAACGACTGAACTGTTAATCTCATATTGTATTAAAAACTTGTCAGTTCACAATAATGACAAAAACCGGGATTATAATGGATTATGTACTCTCGAAATTCTTCGTTCGGAAGATTTCGAGAGTGCATATGGATTTCATAAAGGAGGAATCATTATATGAGGAAAAAGTCCGTTAAAAAAATATCTGCGATTGCTGGTGTTATCATTACCTTATCGTTAGGATTGCAGGAGGTATGCGGTGGAAGTATATCGAATACAGATCCGGATGTAGGTTTGGAGAAAAGTTTTGCTACAGGCAGTGTCAGTGCAGGCGGTAAAGTAGAGTATGGCAGTGACACGGTACAGAAAAGTACATATTCGGGTAGTGGAAACAATACGCAGACAGTGTCTTATAAAAGTAAAAAGTCTGATGGTGACAATAAGACATCAGACAAGGCGGTTATCGTTGATGATGAAAATGCATATAAAGAAAATGACAACCGCATTATGATTGAATACAGAGAGGGAACAAAGGAACCTAAAGAAATAAAAAAATATGCATATAAAGAAAAGGATGTAACTGAACTTATAAAGGTCTATAAGATAAAGTCAGAAAAATATATAAAAAAAGTAATAGATATTGCAAAAAGATGTGGCTCTGATATTCAGGCGGCACAGCCGGATTATAAGGTAAGAATTGCATCAAATTCAGAGACATCGTCAAATAAAGTTTCTGTAAAATCAAGCGGGAGCACAAAGGATTATTATGCTGACGGCTCGCAGTGGGCATTGAAAAATAACGGAACATTTACAAGTCCGAGCAGCGAATATAAAGATTCGAATATTACTGCCGTAGAGGGTGTGGACTTGAATGCCGAAGAAGCGTGGACAGCAATAAATAATGCATCTGAAACGATTTCTAAGAATGATGATTCAGTTGTAGTTGCGGTCGTAGATACGGGAATAGATTATACAAATGACGAGATAAAAAATGTTATATGGAAAAATTCAGATGAAACTGAAAATGGAAGTGACAGTGACGGAAACGGATATACGGATGATACGATAGGCTGGAATTTTACTAATAGTGGAAATAATCCATATGATGATAACGGTCACGGTACTGCGATTGCAGGAGTTCTAGCGGCGGCTGACGATAATACGGGAGTTGTCGGGATTGCTTCTGACATAGACATAAAGCTTATGCCTGTAAAGGCTCTTGATTCGGAGGGAGAGTCAACGATGTCTACACTTATACAGGGTATAGTGTATGCTGACAATAATGGTGCGGATATATGTAATTGCAGTTGGGGCGGCGAGTCGGGAATGGCAGACATATTCAACAATATGATAATGGAAAATGTTATTGCACAAAGCGATATGCTTTTTGTTGTTGCCGCAGGAAATGAATCAAAAAATATAGACCGTCTGACTTATACACCGGCATCATATAGTGAAGATAATCTTATTACTGTCGGAAGTATAGAGTGGGATGGAAGCCTTAGCTGGTTTAGTAATTATGGAACAAGAAAAGTTGAAATGTGTGCTCCGGGTGCCGCAATATATACAACCGCCGTTGGCGGAGGCTATACCTGTGAATGGGGAACTTCATTTTCCGCACCGTATGTGGCAGGTGTGGCAGCACTTGCAAAAGCGGCGGCGGGAAATATTGACGGGAAAGGTCTTAAAGAATTGCTCTGTAATACAGACAACATGAAACTTTTGTCAAATTTAAAATACTATGTAACATATGCGGGAATACCGGATGCATCAAAGGTAGTAAATGCGGCTTTGGAATATAGACAGACAGCAGGGGCAACAGCAGAACCAACACAGACGGCGGCACCACAGCCTTCAGCTTCAAGCAGCAGCGAAGTGTTGGCAACGGAAACACCGAAGGTTACGGAAACACCTGTTGAAACAACGAAAGCACCGTCAATAACGGCTGCCCCTGAAATAACAGATGGACAATCAGGGACAACGGCAACAGAAACACCACAGGAAACATCGACACCTGATGTGACGGAAACGCCGATACCTGATGTGATGCAAACGCCGACACCTCAGATAACGGAAACACCGACTATTACCGAAAGTCCACAGGTAACTGAGACACCGGAACAGCAGTCTGACACGGTCACCAAAACAGGAAATATAAAAATATCTTCCTCAAAAAGCATATATAAAAAATATAAACAAAAGCTGAATGTGCAGATAAGCGGAAATGTTTCAGCCGTAAAATATGCAGAGGGGAAAAAAGCGGCATCATTTTTTAAGGATGATGATGGCTCATACATATATGTAAACAGTAAGAAATTTACAATAAATGCATCAAAACCGGGATGGTACACCGTGTATGTAAAATCAACTGCAGGAAATGAATATACCAAAAATATATTTGCAGATGTGAAGATAGTAAAATTGTCAAAGAGCAAGATAAATATAAGTAAAGGAGCAGGTAAAAAGCTGACTGCATATCTGCAGGGATATAAAAAATATGCCGGAAAACTTTCGGGAAAGATTTACTTTAAATCTTCCAATAAAAAAATAATAACTGTGAATAAGACAACAGGAAAGATAAAGGCGAAAGCAAAAGGAAAAGCCGTCATAACGGCATACACCAAAAACGGAAAGAGTGCAAATTGCACGGTTGTATGCAGGTAGGATAAGATGGTTGTATATCTTTGTATTTAGTAGTGTAAACATATATTGTTTGCTGCTGTAGGCTTATGCAATTTTTGTATAAATATATATTGCGGCAGCTTTTGACTCTTATATCATTTTATGTAATATTTCGTGTATTTTAAGTCGCCTAATTACATTGTAATTTATGGATGCCGCAATTAAAATGATGGTATATATGGAACATGGGCAGATATACATTTCTATGTACAAAAAATGAGTGCAGAAATGGATATTAATATGCATACTTTGTATGCTATATAAATAATATAGGCTGAAATTGTTGCAGTCGTGCTTAATGTGTAAAAGGTGACAGATATGTTCCGCAAAAATGTCATAAAACAAAATTGGAGGATAAAGATGAGCGAATTAAAGGCAAAAACACTTCATATGGGACCTGCACAGTGTGCTGTTGATCTTGGTGATGGAAGTGAGCGTGGAGAATATGTAAATCAGGATTATATTTTACAGAAACTTGGCAGACCGCATAGAGCGATAAATCTTATGTATTGCTATTATCCGAATGATGAGGGGTGGCCGGGCAGAGCAAGTGTTGTTCATGCTGACCCGTCAGTACAGTTTGCATGGGATTTCCCGTATGATGATTATTTTACATATAAGGGTGGACTTAACGGTACATTAGATGATGAGCCGTTTACCTGCATGAGAGATGTAAGAAGACATGGACAGGATGTACTCCTTACAATGACTATCGACCCTAAGGTATCAGACGAGCATCTTGTGGCAATCGCAAAAGACCTTAGAACATTCGGCAGGGTTCAGCTTCGTATAAATCATGAAGCAACAGGAAACTGGTTCTCATTCAACAAGAGAGCAAGTTATGAGGAAGTTGCAGCATTCTTCAAACACGCAAGTGAGATAATCAGAAAAGAAGCTCCAAATGTTAAGACTATCATCTGTCTTGACGGATGTAAGGAACTTGAAGACGAAAAGATGGAGATGGAAGACATATTTGCAGAAGCTTCAAGGGCAGCAGATATTGTATCCGTAGACAGATACATGGCACTTCATTGGGGCTGGCCATATGATGTTGCAGAAGAAGGCGGTACAACATTTGCACGCCATGCAGTAAGCAAGATATATCAGCTTGCAAAGAACAGCTATGAGAGATACACATATGTAAATAACGGAGTTAAAAAGCCTATGGTATTGTCCGAGTTTAACTCAGACGGTGATGTAACAGGACCGTACGATCAGGCATCAATGCTCAAAGAATTCTGTGAAATGCTTAAAAAAGACGACGAGAAATGGCTTTCAGGCTTCACAATGTATCAGTTCAGGGACAGAGGTCGTCTCGGACTTGAGATAGAAGATCCAAACAACAAAGATGTTGGAATTGAGCAGCCACTCATGGATACATATAGAGAAATCATTCATGACGATTTCTTCAGTCCGTCAATGGAAACAGGCTCAGATGTAGAACTTCCCGCAAAACTCCGCTGGGGTGGTTCGGAAGATGCCGACGGAGTAGCAATCGACCTTCACTTTGACAGCAATCCTGTATTCTGTGAAGCATACTTTGATGATGACAATGTAGACATGAACCTTATGATAGAATTAAACGGACACTGGTTCTATAAAGCACCGGGCGTAAAATGTGTAGACATGATGAGTGCATTCTTCAAAAAGCCGCTTGACGGAGCAAAAGATATGACACTTAAGATATTTGCACCACCGGCATCTGGAGAAAATGACGAGACTCAGGGAGATGACTGGCAGACAAATTATTATACAGAACTTAAGTCACTTCCTCAGATAAGAATAAGATTTGCACCGATTGTTAAGTAAATATAAAGCGTAAAAAACAGGATTTACAAAAAGTAATTGTAAAACAGAATACTAAAAGTAAAAAGACAAGCTAGTTGAAAAGCGTGATGGTACAATAAAATGCTAAATATTAAAAAGACTGGCAGTTAAATGAAAAATTGATGTGGTAATCTGAGTGGAAATGTGAGTATTTCTCAGTCTGGTATCACATCAATTTTTGTTTATTTGCACGAAATCAATGCTCTGACGGAGAAGATTTATTTATTTCATTTGAGTGCACACTTAGGTTTTGAGCTCATTTCAAGAGTGAAAGATTTTTCTAACATAAGAATATAATTGATAATATAATGAGCAGACCGTGGTTTAACAATTATATTTTTATATCTGAAATGTTATATCTTAATAAAAATATAAGGAAAAATATATTTTTTATTAAAGAAATTTGTTGTATTATACAAGAGTGTAGATTGTTTATAAAAGTTCAGTTTTTAATTTCCCACATTTAATCGATGCAATGTGGCATTTGTTTATTTCGTAAAATTTGAAATGCCATTTAAGGCTGAACTGTTATGAACATTCATATAATGATAAGCATTTAGAATTTATAAACTTATATTTTTTACGCATAACAGGTGATTGCAAAAATATGATAACAGGTGTTTGCAAAAATATGATAACAGGTGTTTAAATTATTATGATAATACCTAACTTAGGGAGGAGATTTTTAATGAGAAAACATGGTCGATTGATGAAAAATATAGCAGGGCTTTTATTGTTGCTGGCACTGCTTTCTCTTTTGTTTCCATTCTGTAAATTTAATGCAGGTGATGGAAATATGACACTTTCAGGAATAGAGGTCATAAAAACAGGGGGAAAAGCAGGATATACATACTTTAAAGAGGGGAGACTTTCAGAAAATTATGTAATTAAAGCACCATATACATGGGGAGATATAAGGGACAGTGTTTCTTATATAAATCATGCAGGAGGTGCAAATATACTCGTATTTTGTGCCGTGGCAATAGCCGTTCCGTTAGTTTTATGTTTTCTTTCGATGTTCATGCTGTTTATGGCGGAAGGAAAAAAGACAATGTTCATGCCGACCTTGTTCACGCTTGTCGTGGTGGCGGAAATGCTTCTTATCGTGTTTGGCATCACACCGCTTCGACCGTTTTTGAAAATAGGTGTTTATTTGTTTACGATATTAAATGTAATCGCACTTCTATTTATAATAGCAGGCTGGATAACAGGCGGTTACAGGCAGCCTGATAAAAGACAGAGCAGATACGGTTACGGCGGAAAAGGTGATACCAATAATGACGGTGACGATGGAGATAATAATCGTTCATATAGAAGAAAACGCAGAAAAACACGCCGCAAAACAAAGAAAAAGAAGAAAACCAAAAAAGATAAAAGTTCAGATGATGATAACAAAAAAGAAAACAACGAAGACAGTAAAAATAAAGAGAAGAAAGTATCAGGCGAGCCTGTTACGGGTGTGATAAGCAATGGAAGTGGCATTTATCATGGTCTTTCATGGAATTTAAAAGACGGAAAAGATGCATCAGTAACCATAGGAACTACATTTGATGCAGTGGAAGCATTAGAATCCGGAAGTCTTAGAGGAATTGACAGCATAGCAGAAAATAATTGCAGGATAGTATTTGATGCAGCAGCAAAGCAATACAATATTGAAAGTCATTCCAAACAGGCAGTGCTGATATTGCAAGACGGAAAAGTTGTTAAATGGCTGAAAAACGGGGACAGCTATGCTGTGACGAGCAAGGCGGTGCTTCAGGTAGATGGCAGGAGAGATGCTGTGAAACTGGGGTGAGAGAAGATGCCGTTATAAATATAATGATGCGTTTGGAAAAAGGAAGTCGGTATATAGTTGGAGACTGACTGAATCTAATCCATACCCAAAGGGTAAACGCAAGGACATTTCCCTTAGAGAGAAAGAAAAAGAAGTTGAGAAAGCATTGAGAGATGTAGTTACAACGAATGGTGGGAATATGACGGTATTAGAATTGGTACAAAAGTATATAAGTCAAAAAAGAGGTGTAAAGCATAATACGAAGGCGAATTATAATTTTATTATCAATGTGATAAAAAGTCGTGGGATAAAAGGTATGAAAATAGCCCAGAATTTAGCCCAAATGAAGGACAAGTTATGCAAAGTTATTAAAAATTATGCTGAAAATGTGAACAAAAGCACTATCACAGAAATATTGCAGAATTGTTGTAAGTGCCGAAAATACAGTAAAATCAAGCGTTTAGAGAGGATTTAGATATATGATAAAAGTACTTTTCATCTGCCACGGCACTCCAGTTTTATGATAATGCATATCTTCGCAGACTGGGGCAGAGTACGGCATAATATGGCGGAAAGCCTCGGAATTACTACGGTTTCGACTACTAAGGCTCATGGCAGAATCGGGGTAAATGCAAAGGTGTGGGGAGAAATTCTTAGTAGTAATGAACTACTTACAGGCAATGTAATAGAACTTGTAACGATGAAAATGCGGAAAAAATATAAAAACTATTGCAATTTTTCTGAGTTTTGAATATACTATATGTAACAGAGTTGCCCGAAGTCTTTTGGACATTGGGGACCAAGCTGAGTCGTGTGCTCAGCTTTTTTACGTTAAGGAGAGATTTTATGGATTTGAAAAAACCATTGACCTTTGATGAACAGTTAGATAAGTTAATAGCTCACGGGATGATTGTCGCTGATAGAGAAAAAGCAAAAGATATATTAAAAAGAGTAAATTATTATCGTTTTACGGGGTATGCTTTGCAATTCAGACAAGAGCCTTCTGGTAGTGACTATCTTGAAGGAACTACTTTTGAAACGGTGTATCATTTATATAAAGTAGATGAAATATTGCGTGATACATTTCGGCGGTATATCGAAAAGGCAGAAGTATATTATAGGACTCAGATAGCATATGGATTTTCAATAGCCAAATGTACGGAAGCCCCATATGATCAGCATTACGATGAAAATAATTTCTATAACAAAAAGGGTTACAAGGAAGTTATGGAAAATTTCAGCAGGGAGAAAAATTATTACAAAGATAGTCTGATTGTGAAACATCACAAGATAAAATACTCCAGCAAAATGCCGTTGTGGGTTATTGTAGAATTAATGTCTTTTTCTAATATGTCTAAATTATACAGCTCTATGTATTATTCAGAAAAAGATGTCATTGCTCATATGGTTGGTGTTGGAAGAGATACATTAGAAAATCATCTTCATTGTTTATCGGTTTTACGAAACAAATGTGCACATGCGTCTAGAATGTATAATACAGATTTTAATCCTCCGGCAAAGTTTACAACATCATTTTTGAGAAAACATCCAGAAATAAAGAATAATTCATTATTCGCGTATACATTAGTCTTGCTAAAAAGACTTCCAGATGAAGAGAGTAAGAAATCTTTGGTGCAGATAGTGGAAACAGTGATAGATGAATACAGAAATGATATTGATTTGGAGTTGATTGGTTTCCCAGAGAATTATTTGGAAATTATGAATAATAATTTGTAAAATAAGAATAAACAACCACTTTTCGTTAGCAGTAATCTATGAAAAGTGGCTATATAAAATGTCAAGACTGAATGTACAAAAAATATTATATAAAAATGTACCACTTTACAACTTTATAAATGGCCCCATGTTTCCTAAATGCTTGTTTTATAGCACTTATCACGGATTTTGATTTTATTTGGGTTTCGATATTTTGTACGAAACCAGTGAAAAATATCTGCTTACGGATGCCCTCACTTATGACAAAACTGCCTGTGGGTGCCGGTGCCAGATCATAAATGACAGAGTCTGACCTTGCATTACCGATCAGGTCAAGATTAGGGTATTCGTCAACAACGGAAACAAGACTCTTTTTCATATACCATCTGTCACAAAGGACGATAACATTTTTCTTTTGTGAAAATTCAGGCATAATCTGGCGGACCATAGATGCGGCAAGCTGCAGTTTTGATTCTTTTTTCTGCCACATCCTGTAACCTAAAGGTACAGCAAGACAGGAAATCCTGTTGTGTTTCCAAACCGGTATGCAGAGCATCAGACTTACAAAACAATGACCATTTAAGTAATTAGAGCCATTGTGGGCAGCATGGTCAAAAAGCATTTAAAGATTTCTAAGTTATTCCGGATAAAAAATGCTGATACAGGAATCTTATTGAATGAACTGATTCCAAAGCCAATATTGAAAGTACCAGTAAAAACAGTGTATCTGCGGTAGGTGCAGGAAAAGTTTTAAAATAAAAAAATATTGATTTAGTCTACCAATTAGTGTGTTTTCGTTGTATAATAGGAATGCCACTGGTTGCTATGCACTGGGAACACAGATTTAATAATATGGTCGGCAGATACAATGATATTTATCGGGTACAGATGCAAAATATCACACCCCATGTATGCCGTCATACATATTGCAGCAATATGGCGAAATCGGGAATGAATCCTAAGACACTACAGTATCTGATGGGACATTCGGATATTGCCGTGACACTTAATGTTTACACCCATGTTGGACTTGAGGATGCAGAGAAAGAATTTCAGAAGATGCAGGGGTTGGAAAATGCAAGAAAAGAGATGGGACTTTCGGACAAGGACGATAAGCCTTTGAAACAGAATATGTTCAAGATGGTTTAGAATAAAAATATGATTGATAGCTGGCACTCAGGCAGAAATGCTTGGGCGTCAGCTTTTTGTTCCATAAAGATAAGATATAGTGAAAATCACTATATATAGGCATTTTTATTGATAGTACTTAGGAATAATGCACTAAAAGGGATTGATAAAATCTCATTAAAGGTATAGAATACATATATCAGATTTTAGCAAAACATTCGAAAGGATGTGACGCAAAACTATAGGACATAAGCAAGTATGTGGTATCCAGTTGCACGTTCATTGCATTGCTAAAATAGCAGTGCATTTTTTAATGTTGGAGGTAATTGAACTATTGACGGATATATAACAATCAACGAGGTTGCTGAAAAATGGGAAGTAACTCCAAGAAGGGTACGAGCTATGTGTTTGAATGGACAGATAGGTGGAGCAGCAAAATTAGGAAGAGAATGGGCGATTCCAACGGATGCAGAGCGTTCACAAGATGGTCGTATTGCTCTATAGGAGAATAGAAAGATTGGAGAAAGGGGGAGAGGATGTTTTGAAAAGATTATATGCACCTACTCAAGAAATTTATTGTTTTATAGGTTTTAATGATTTTATTATAGGTCAGTTGCATAAATATTTGATGTGTCAAGGTGGAAATTTGTTTATTACTGATGAATTTAAATCGTTTTATTATATCAAGGAAAATGTAAAAGCAGATATTTCATATTTTTTAAATTTGATTTTTGAAGAGGATTCAATGGGATTTATACCAGTTAAAAGAAACATTAGAATTACAAGTGAGGCATTGATTGATTTATATAATTTAGTTTATGTAAACGAGTATAAAACTGTTCTTCAATATATGGAGAATCGTCACAACTATAGTTTCAATGAAAAATTTAAAAAATATTGTTATAGAGGTGATTTCACAATACAGTCAAAGTTAAACATTGCAAAGGATAATGGATTTGGTAACGAACTTGATTTTTTAAAAAATGGTTTATTAAAGGAAACTAATAAGTATATTCATGCTAGTATTTTTGTTCAACCTAATAATTATGATTTTGATTCCAAATTAGGAGAAGCTAAGGCGTTGTTACAATTAGAACTAAAAATTTATCAATTGGCTCTTAAAATTCTTTGTAACAAATATAACTTTGATATTAGTTTATATACATATAATTATCAGGCACCTTTTGAACAGGTATATAGTTATTGCGTTGAAAAAATAAAATGTATGTATTTGATTGATATGCAAAATCCATATAGTTTTATATGAAAGAATGGGGAAAGTGCGAAATGAGTGATTTATCAGTATTAAAAACGCAAAGAGATGATTTATTAATAGAGATTCATGAAATAGAGGAATCTTGTGAAGGGATAGAGAATGAAAATAATGCAAAGAGAATACAAGAATTAAATCTTGAACATGCACAGTGCTTGGTACAAAGACAAGAAATGTCTTCTAGATTAGATGAGTTAGATGGAAAAATATCAAGTATAAATGAAGAAATTGCTAAACTGTCAGGAACCGGAGTTGACAGGATTCTTGAGGCGATTAAGAATCAGAGATGGTATTTTTTTAAGAATAAAACGAAGGTGTTGATGGATAGAGATACGGGAATTTTATGGCCTAATTTAGCATATTATAATTGCTGTAAAGATGATAATGGAAAATATTATGCATATAACGAATCATACTCAAAGATATATGAATATGAGATTGATGGATTCAAAAAATGGGATATTCCATGTCAAAAAGAAGTAATAGATTTATTGGATGATTATACTTTTCCATATTCAATAAATAAAAGTGGGTCACATGAAATATTAAATAATGGGTTTGTATGTAGTAGATTACGAGTTAAAGATCATAATAATACTTCTGTTATGCTGTACAATTATAGGAAAAGAATGTATGGAATTCAAGCGGATTATGGATGCACAGAATCTTCTTGTTGGTTACCTATGACAAGAACACTAATTGAAGGCGTGGATTATCAAGAAAATGTTTCACCTAATAATCCTAATTATACCGAAAAAGAACGACTACAATTTACTTTAGATTTGTTCACTCAAAATGAATTATGGCCAATCTTTGATGATGAAGAAATTACTGAATTATACAAAAAAATATATTTTGAGAAGCCGAAGTTGTTAGCTCAATTGCAGGAACTTCAATCTCAGATTGAAGAACTTCAGACAGTAACATTGCTTTCATCAGATTTTGACTATACAGCATTATTAGCGAAGTATGATATAAAGGCAATTGACGATTCCATCATCAAGTATTATCAGGCAGTGCAGCAGTGGTGTACTGAGCTTATGGAAAAGTTAGACTATTACGAAGACGAGAAGGCTTCTGTAATAAAGGATTTTAATTTGATCAGTCTTAAGCTTTCAAAGAAATATGAAGATAATCCTAATCTTACGAAAGATGAGAATGCGTTACTTCGGAATAGACAGAGATTCTTCCAGAAAAAATTCTCACTTAGGATGAATAGTATTAAAGCAAAGATTCTTGCTGTAAAGAAACAGGCAGATGATTTGGAATACAGAATAGATGAGATTGACGAGGGCGTAAATTCTATATGTGAGTTGGCAGAATTAGAACAGGAAAAAAGAGCAAGTTTTTCTTTTATAGCAGAAAATACGGCAAAGATTATAAAAAATGCACTGCTAAAGATTGAATACTTTGAGGATAATCATTCCTTTGTAATGAATGCAATAAATTTATGGGAGAGTTGGACAGAAGATTATAGGGTATTCAAAACAACATATAAAGAAGATATGAAACATGACTGTGAAGACGATGGAATCGAAAAAAAAATATGGTCAAGCTGGTATCAGGATTGGCAACAGTTGAGATATGCCATTGAACTAAAGATGCAACCCGTTATTGAACGAGGCTTAAGAGGTTCTATGCCAACCAATAGCGAATTAGAAACTTCTGTTCCAGAACAGCTTATCGCAGTTTTGGAGGAATATAAAAATCAGATTGACAGTTTTTATCAAGAAGAACGAAAAGGTATCTATCAGAAATTTGCGTTTCAAGCTGGTGGAGAATTGCAGGATAAATTTGAAACAGAGAGTAGTATTTATAAATATGTGTCAATGTTTCAGTCGTCATTACAGGATATTATTTTTAATTGTAAGAATGTAGAGGATAGGGTTTGGATTTTGAATTGGGCAAACAGTTTGCTGGATATTCAGATAGATGAGATTTTAGATTTTGTTGCGGATAATGATCTGCAGAAGATATCTCATACCATTTTGGATGAGTTTGCTTCGCTGAAACAAAAGAATTATGATATTTATCTTGCAGATGTAAAGGCGTATAGTGAAGAAAAGGCAAGGCGTGAAAAGGAGTATAATTCTCTTATTTTCAAAATGCGTAAGGATTTGATGAAACAGTAGGAGGAAAGTCCTATGAATGATAATATCATAGCAAAGTCACCAGTGATAAATGTAGAGTTTTTGGTTGAAGAAAGCTGGAGTCAGAGAAAGCCTAAAATGGGGGATCATATCAGAGTTAAGCGTATAGGTGGATTATATGCTCATCATGGAATATATGTTTCTGATAAAGAAGTGATTCATTTTACAGGAAAAGAGGATGACAGCATATTGGATTGGTCGAAACCGGAAGTGATATCGTCTGATTTAGATTATTTTTTAAAGGGGGGCATTTTGGAAATTAAAGAATACACGGATGAAGAATTTCTAGATTTGTATTCACCAGAGCAGATTGTTACATATGCACGAGCTTGTCTGGGAGATAAGGGATATCACTTAGCATTTAATAATTGCGAGCATTTTGCTAATGTATGTACTTTAGGAAGATTTAGAAGTAATCAGGTTGAAAGAGTATTACTGGGGAAATTACCAAATGAACAGGAGGATAAGAATATGGGACTTTTAGGAAAAATTGGTGGAGCGATTAAGAGTTTATTTGGTGGTGGAAGTTCAGGTGGTGGTGGAAGTCGTTCTACCACTACATATGAGCCGGATAAAGTAAAGGTTGCAGAGATTGAGGCTGATACAAAGATTCGTCTTGCACATATGGAAACTGATCGTATTGAGATTATGAAACAGGCGAGATTGGATATCCTTCAATTTGAAACAGAGAGCCAGATTGCTTTAGAGCAGGCGAGAGCACAAGGACTGACAGTGATGGCACAGACAATTTTGACATTACAGGAGAAACTTAATGAGGTGGCTGAGAAAAGATTGCTCATCATTGAGAAAGGCTCTTTGCAGGTGGTTAAGGATATTGAGAATTTTTATGATGAATTGGGAACAAAAATTCAAGAGGATGATGATAGATATAATACAGAGAAACTACCTGAGCTGTTGTCAATTCTTGAAAAATACGAGGAAGATTCGCCTTCTCATAAGATTTATATGAAGAGAATTGAAGAGGATATGGCATTACAAGCTAAGCATTATACTCATCAGATAGAAGCTATTTCTCAAAGACAATCACAGATCATTGAGGGATTTTTACAGAGTAAAGATAAGATTTTAGAGCAGACAGGACAGATTACAGCCGGAATGCTTGAAACAATACAGAATCAGACATTGGCACTTGGTATGAATAGAAGCCAGAGTGAAGAAAATAGTGCGGCACTACTTGGCGAAAAGGAAAAGTTGGCACTTCCGGGAGAAAATGAATAATACTATTGATGGGGAGTTATTCTTCAATAAAAATAATAGTTTTATTATATGGTGTGTAAAATCAATTAGCACACCCTTTTGTTAAATAATGCACACCCCCATCCGTAGTCTGAACCCCCTTAACTGACTACGATTTGACTACTACACACGGCATTACAGGGCATTTCAGAACAGGAGAATTTTATGATTAGAGTATTATTCATCTGCCACGGCAATATCTGCCGCAGCACAATGGCACAATTCGTTTTTCAGGACATGGTAAACCATGCCGGTCTTGCCGATGAATTTTTCATCGACTCAAAAGCAACCAGCACGGAGGAAATTGGCAATCCACCGCACCGTGGCACGGTTCGCAAGATGAACGAACTTGGCATACCGATGCAGCCGCATTTTGCATCGCAGGTCACAAAGAGTGACTACAACAAATTTGATTATATAATAGGAATGGACAAGTGGAACTATAAGAATATGATGCGTATTTTTGGCGGTGACCCAGATGGGAGGGTGTCGCTTCTTCTTGAATTTGCGGGAAGTGGCAGGGATATTGCCGACCCGTGGTACACGGGAAATTTTGATGACACATACAGAGATGTAAAAGAGGGATGCGAGGCACTGTTATACAAATGTGTCGGTGAAATTAAAGCCTGACACAGATTGTCAGGCTTATACAACAGTGATTAGAATTTGCGTGATTACTTAAAATAAGTTCAGCCCATTGAGTGCCATGCTGTATATACAACAGTGATTAGAATTTGCGTGATTACTTAAAATAAGTTCAGCCCATTGAGTGCCATGCTGTATATACAACAGTGATTAGAATTTGCGTGATTACTTAAAATAAGTTCAGCCCGTTGAGTGCCATGATGCATATATGACAGCGTCAAACCTGAATTCTGGTTTATCAATGACGGAAGTACGGATAAAGTCATGCTATATATATGACAACATTAAACCGCCAAAAATTTATCATCTACGGGTGATACGAATCGTTGATGTAAGACTTGTGTTATGTTAGAATTGTAATTAGTGTATTGTATCATTGATACAATATACCAGGTGTGAATGGAATTTTATATGATGTTGTGGCAAAAGACATTTTGCATCATTATATAAAAGGATATAAAAGGGTTAAACTTTTTTGAAAGAGAGGAAACTCTTAATGAAATGGAATTATGATTTTTACATAGCATCATCAGTTGTGTTAATAGTTCTTATAATATATTATTACAGGGTTGCTGAACTTAATAAACTTTCACGGAGAATATATGGATATTTTCAGATAATCTGTCTGGCAAGTTGTGTGACAGATATGTTTTCAACAGTAGTTCTTAGAAAGTATTTTCCGGATATGACAGGTCTTAATTATTTTGGTCAGATGGTTGGATATACTTTTCAGCATTTGATACCGTGTATGTACTTTTTTTATATAGTATCAATGGCACGAGATATAAAGACCATAAGAAAAAAGATGCTTTTTTGGGCGATTCCTGCGATAATAGAGCAGGTTATGATATGGACAGATTATTTTACTGATGCCTTATTTAGTTATTCGGTCAGTGAGGGATACCGGCGTGGACCATTTATGCCGGTTCTTATAGTATGTACAGTTTATTACTTTGCAGCAGCTATTGTGCAGGCATTTTCAAAAGAAAGTGTTTTAGAACGCCGTTATAAACTTGTCACAATATGGTTTATGCTTTTAAGTTTTGCAGCTATGCTTACACAGATGCTTAATCCGGAAATTGTAGTTATAGGTGCGAGTAGTGCATTAGGATGTCTTATTATGCAGATGACATTGCAAAACAATATTCTTATCAGACAGGCAAACCACAAGGAGATTGAGGCAAGACAGGCTGCTGAGGAGGCAAATAGAGCAAAGTCAACATTTCTTGCAAATATGTCACATGAGATAAGAACACCTATGAATGCAATATGCGGTATGGCAGATATTCTTGAAAAATGTGAACTCACGCCACTTGAACATGAATATGTAGAAACGATACAGACGGCAGCAGAGTCATTGTTGTCCATTATAAATGATGTACTCGATTTTTCAAAGATAGATGCGGGCAAAATGGAACTCTGTCCTGTTGAGTATCGTTTTGATTCATTTATAGAGGGGATTGAAAATGTCATTTCTGCCAGGATTTTTGATAAAAAACTTGAGTTTGAGGTTTCTATGTCCGAAGGAATCCCAATATATATGTACGGTGACTATGCTAAGATTAACCAGATCCTTATCAATATATTGAGCAATGCAGTCAAATTTACCGATTCGGGAAAGATTAAACTTGATATACGCTCAAAGCAGATCAATAAGAACAATATTGAACTGAGTTTTGCCGTTAGCGATACCGGTATAGGTATTAAAAAAGAGGATATGGGTAAATTGTTCAATCAGTTCAGCCAGGTTGATGCTATGCGTAACAGAAAGCGTGAGGGAACTGGTCTGGGACTGGCACTTGCAAAAAAAATAGCACAGCTTATGGGTGGGGATATTGAAGTCCGGAGTGAGTACAATGTTGGAAGCTGTTTTACGGCAAGGATTAACCAGAGAATATGCAATGATGATAGCGAGGAGTTGAGACGGGAGGCAGCAGATAAGTACAGAAATAAGACTATATTTTTATATGAAAATGACTATAGCAGCAGAACGCATTTGATAGAGATTTTTGAACAGCTTAATCTACATGTTATTTGTATTAATTCCATAGACGAGATAGGCAGAGAAGTGTATAATATATATTCAGATGAACAAAAATTGTTTGTTTACAATTATAATGCTTATCTTAGGGTTAAAAATAAATTTTCAAGTAAGGAGTTGTTAAAAAAGATAAAAAACATTGCTCTGCTTGAATTTTATACTGTTTTTGAAGAAAACGAGATGCCGGGATTATATATAAGAAAGCCCTATGATTTGTTCAAAATTTACAGAGTCTTATTTGAAGAAAAATTGGACGGGTATAATATTAATGCCATTGGAAAATTGTTAAAAAATGGTCATGCAGATAATTCGCTCATAAAGCTTGATAATGCAGATGTTGAAGTTGATAAGTCTCGTTCATATAAAGAAAATAATCAGCCTGAGAGTAGACAAAAGGCTGTCAATGGCAGTGATAATAACATTGAGAAAGCTCAAGAAAGCGGGGATGTTAGAGGAAATACGAATAGAAATATTAAGGAAGAAAATTTTAAAAAACAGGATTCTGCCGTGAAAGTTTCGGGTGATATGTTTAAAAATATAAGAGTTGCAATTGTTGATGACAACAAGGTTAATCTTAGAGTTGCGGTAACTCAGTTAAGGCAGCTGGGTGTTATGGCAGAGGTGTTTTCAAGTGGCGGTGCAATTATTAAGGCACTTGAAAGAGAGCGTAAATATGATATGATATTTATGGATCATATGATGCCTGAAATGGATGGCATTGAGACCACGAAAGTAATACGAAATATGGCTTCGCAAGATTGCAAAGATGTTCCTATCATAGCACTTACCGCAAATGCGGTTACGGGTGTAGAGAGAGAATATAAAGAAGCGGGAATGAACGGCTGGATGTTTAAACCGGTAAAACTTGATGATTTTAAGGAGATACTACTTAAGTTTGTATCAAAAGAAAAGGTGTCTTAGGTTTGAATAAGGGGGATTAATATGGATGGAAAAATTTTTGAAAAGCTTATTGAGGTGTCAGAGTGTGCATTCTTTATTTCAAAGCCGGGCGGCGAAATGGAAATAACATATGCAAGTAAAAAATTTTATTCAATATTACAATACACAAAAGAGGAGTTTCAGGAGAAGTTCAAAAACAGTCTTATGGCTGTAATCCTGCCGGAAGAAAAACAGAAAGTTAAAAATCTTATAGCAAGACAGTTTGCAGCCGGCGGTGCAGTAAACATTGAATGTAGGGTAAAAAGAAAAGATGGGACTACCGCATGGCTTTCAATTTCAGCGAAAACCCTGTTACATATGTCGGAAAACAGATTTTTCTGTTCCTGCCTGGACATAACAAAATCCAGGAACAATGTTGAAAATATGTTTAAGGCAAAACATGAGATTGATGTTATCGCAAACAGTATTCCGGGAGGAGTTTTGAAAATCCGTATGAAAGATATGAAGATTCTTTATGCCAATGACGGATATTATATGTTGTCAGGGTATTCGAGAGCCGAATTTCATATAAATTTTGGAGACTACTGTGATAAAATAATTTATCCTGCTGACATGAAGATGGTTAAGAGTGTTTTTGGAACGACTGTCGAGAACAATGGTCTTCTTGGTTTTGAGCATCGCATCGTTGGCAAGACCGGTCATACAAAATGGCTTTATGTGAACGGCCGCAAGATTGATGATGAGAGCGGTGAGGATGTATATTTATGTGTTCTTATGGATGTTACATCCAGAAAAAGCATGGAGGCAGAGTTTGAGGAGAATATAAGAAGATTTAAGTATGTCTCAGAGTATCTAAAGGAGACTATGTGGACATATGACATAAATAATAAAACTTTTACGAGGAGTGGAAGTCTCGGCGAATCTTTTTCAAAAGAAAACTTTTTAAGGACATGGGATGACATGCCTGAGATGCTTGAACTTTTCCATCCGGATGATGCAAAGATATTTGAAAAGAATGTAAAAAACAGAATTGAAAATATTGGAAGCAGCCGCTATATATATAGGATAAGAGATAACAGTTCAATGTTTAGAAATGTTGAGATATGTGCCGTGTCTGTATCTGATAATGGCAATGATAAGCCGGATAAAATTTATACGGTTACCAGACTTGTAGATAATGCCGAAGAAATTTCATCAAGACTCGACCATGAGAGAGAAGAGATTTCAGAGCGCAACAAGCTTGTAAATATGGCTAAGTCAGCACAGGCACAGGCTGAGGACAATATTACATCACTTATGCCGTATGCTTCATTTATGAATAAGGCAGAAAAAATTCTTAGTAAGAGAAAAGAAAAAGAGCATTATGCACTTGTATGTGCCGATATAAATGAGTTTAGAAAATTCAGCCATCATTATGGTTTTTCAATAAGCAACAGGATTTTGGAAGAATTCTCAAAAACACTTCTCAACAATCTTGCAAAAGAGGGTGTTTGCTCACGAGTTGACGGAGATTATTTTGTATTGCTCACAAAATATGAGAGTCACAAAGAGCTTCTGCGTATGATGTCCGAGATGGTAAGAGCAAGAAATGTTGCTGAGGAAGAAGAAAAGGATGTAAATATAGAGTTTGGAACTACCACGGGAATTTATCTTGTTCAGGAGTCAGACTGTGAACTGCTTGAAATGCTTGAAAAGGCAGATATGGCAAGAAGAAGTATAAAAGGGCTTCGTGGAAACCATTATGCGATATATACCGATGACCTTAAGAGTGAGCAGTTCAAGGAAGAAGAAACAATAAGTGAAGTTTATGATGCGGTAAGAAATAATGATATAGAGATATGCTATATGCCTAGAATAAAAGGTGACAGGGAAAAGATTGTCGGCTGCAAGGCTGTTCCAAGAGTACAGTTAAAGGATGGTCATGTCCTTGAATCTGATGAATTGACAAGACTTATCGAGCGTGGCGGAAAACTGAGCAGTTTTGCATTGGCTACTTTATCGACCGTATGCTGCAGCGTCGGGGCATGGAAAAAACTTGGAAACAAAATCGTGCCGTTTTCAATAGAAATGACGGCGAGCGAGCTTTCAATACATAATGTTGTCAAAAAAATAGATGATATTGTTGTTGAAAAGAACGGACTTGAACCAAAGGATGTTATCATAGAAATTCAGGAGAGGTATCTTGCGGACATGACAACGGTGCTTGAAATGGCAATAGAGAAGCTGTGCGGCATGGGTTACAATGTAGTTATAAGCAGATTTGGAACAGACCACACGGCTATCCACTCTATCAGAAAGTTAAATGTAACGGGAATCAAGTTCCACGGAGAGTATTTCAATGAATACATGACATCGGAGAAAGAGTGCATTATATTGAGTAAGACCGTTGAGATGGCAAAGAGTCTTGGTCTAACAGTTACCTGCGGAGGAATACACACACCTATGCATGAGGAATTTGCCAAAAAGATAGGCTGCGAGATGTTTGAGGGTGATATGTATTACGGTGCAGTCAGGGCAAATGTATTTGAAAAATGTTTTCTGTCAAATTTATAAGAACTGTAATTTTATAAAAGGAGTTCCTGATTTTACAGAATAGAGCAATAAGCAGTTGGGACTTGTTTATAATAGTGCAGTAGGAAAGAAAAATATTTTTGCTGTTTACATCTGTGGGATGACAGTCAATGTTTCAGGTTGCAATATTTCGATAATATGTGTAAAATAAAATGGATGTCGGGTGACATTTAGGCATGATGCAGCCGGCAGCGAAATTCGTTTATAAACGGCTTTAAAATTTAGCTTTGAAAAGCCGTATGATTATGACTATTAAAATGACAAAAGAAGTAAAAGGAGATAAAAAATGATAGACATAAAATTTCTGAGAGAAAATCCGGATATTGTAAAGCAGAATATTAAAAACAAATTTCAGGATGACAAACTTCCTTTAGTAGATGAAGTTATAGAGTTCGATGCTAAGTCAAGACAGGCAAAGCAGGATGCAGATGCACTCCGTGCTTCAAGAAAATCAATTTCAAAAGAAATCGGTGCACTTATGGCTCAGGGTAAGAAAGAAGAAGCTGAGGCAAAGAAAGCAGAAGTTTCAAAGAATGCTGAAAAACTTGCGGAGTTAGAAGAACTTGAAAAAGAGTATCAGGAAAAAGTAAAAGAGAGAATGATGGTCATTCCAAACATTATCGATCCTAGTGTTCCTATAGGTAAAGATGACAGCGAAAATGTTGAGATTGAAAAATTTGGTGAGCCTGTTGTTCCTGATTTTGAAGTGCCATATCATACAGAGATTATGGAAAAATTTGATGGTATAGACCTTGATGCAGCAGGAAAAGTTGCAGGAAACGGTTTCTATTATCTTATGGGAGATATTGCAAGACTTCATTCAGCAGTTATTTCATATGCCAGAGATTTTATGATTGACAGAGGATTCACATATTGCATACCACCATTTATGATTAGAAGTAATGTAGTTACCGGTGTTATGAGCTTTGCTGAGATGGATGCCATGATGTACAAGATCGAGGGAGAAGATTTATACCTCATCGGAACAAGTGAACATTCAATGATCGGTAAATTTATCGACACTATTGTTGATGAGAAAGAGCTTCCAAAGACTCTTACAAGCTATTCACCATGTTTCAGAAAAGAGAAAGGTGCTCATGGTATAGAGGAGCGTGGAGTTTACCGCATACATCAGTTTGAAAAGCAGGAAATGATAGTTGTATGTAAACCTGAAGAAAGCAAGATGTGGTTTGATAAATTATGGCAGAATACGGTTGACCTGTTCAGAAGTCTTGATATTCCTGTTCGCACACTTGAGTGCTGTTCAGGAGATCTTGCAGACCTTAAGGTTAAATCTATTGATGTTGAAGCATGGTCACCTCGTCAGAAGAAATACTTCGAGGTTGGAAGCTGTTCAAATCTTGGTGATGCACAGGCACGCCGCCTTCAGATTCGTGTTCGTGGCGAGAATGGTGAAAAATACTTTGCACACACCCTCAACAATACGGTTGTTGCACCACCTAGAATGCTTATCGCATTTCTTGAGAACAATCTTCAGGCAGATGGAAATGTCCGTATTCCTGAGGCACTCAGACCGTATATGGGTGGCAAGGAGTTTTTAGGTAAATAATCATAACATTTAGATTTGTTTTATTGCAGACCGTAATGTTACATCTATAAGGTATGTCATTGTCTGCATATACTATACAGCAGATGAATTGGAGGGATTGCACATGACACTTGACAGAAAAGACTTTAAGAAAAAGCTGGATGAAAATGTGCATGAATGTGCACAGTGTGGTCGTATATTAAATAAGGTGTATAAGGATGACCTTTGTCCGGAGTGCAAGGATTTGAATTTGTTTGCGGAAGTAAAAGATTATATCCGGGAAAATGAAGTAAAAGAAATAGATGTTGCAGAACATTTTGGAATACCTGTTTCAAAAGTCCGCAGATGGATAAAAGAAGGTCGTATTCAGTATAAAGAAGGGGAAAATATTACACCAATTCATTGTCAGATATGTGGAAAAACCATAGATTTTGGTTCTGTATGTCCTGAATGTAGAAGGAAAAATGGTCTTCACATATATGCAAAAAAATCTTATAGTGATGATGATATACAAAGTGCAATGAGATTTTTAGGTAAAAGTGAAGAGGGCAAAAGATATTAGTATAAAGAATAAAAAAGAAGCAGTGCGTTTTTTTTCGTGCTGCTTCTTTTTTAATGTAGTAAAATGCTAGTAATGTAATGCCAATGAGAATTGCTTTGCTATTTTATATTCAAATTGTATAACAAATTGCACAAAACAGCACTGATTTCTGTGGCTTTTTATAAATGTAAGAAATGATATGATAGATTTAGATTTCAAATGTTTTGTATTGATTGCAGCAATATTTTGTGGATATATATTGCGTCAAAGTCAGCTTATATATCGTTATAAATAAATAAGCAGGTTGTTTGCTGAATTGATTATATGCTGTGTTAATCATTGATTATGACAGTTTTACAAACACAAAAAAGCATAATGAAAAAAGGGGAGGAGTAAAATGATAAGATTAGAGAATATATACAAATATTACTATTCTGAGTCATCGGTCACACAGGCACTCAGAAATGTAAATCTTGAATTTTCAAAAGGTGAGTTTGTTGCCATTACCGGAGAGAGTGGCAGTGGAAAGACGACGCTTTTAAATGTGATAAGTGGTATTGATACATACGACGAGGGCGAGATGTATGTCAATGGACAGCCTACATTCCAATATGATGATGACGACTGGGAGGCGTACCGCCGAAATAAGATAGGCTTTGTCTTCCAGAATTACAATCTTATAGGTCACTATACCGTACTCGACAATATGATAAGTGCACTCCTTATACTCGGTGTCGGCGAGAAGAAAGCAGAGAAAAAGGCGTTAAAATATCTTGAGAAAGTCGGACTGAAAGGTTTTGAGAAAAGCAGGGCTTCAAAACTTTCAAGCGGTCAGAAACAGAGACTTGCCATCGCAAGAGCACTTGCAAAAGAGACGGATATTATCATGGCGGATGAGCCGACAGGAAACCTTGACAGCGAGACTGGACTTCAGATAATAAAACTTTTGGCTGAATTATCAAAAGAAAAACTTGTTATCATGGTAACTCACAATTATGAACAGGCACAGGACTATGTGACGAGAAAGGTTAAGATACATGATGGTGAGATAGTGCTTGATGTGGCAGTAAATACGGATAAGAGGATAAATTATAAAGCTGAACAGCCGAGTGATGATAAAAATGCGGATGCCGGGGAAAAATTAGGAAATCAGCCGAAAAACACACAGGTAGATTTAAATCAAAAGAGGAAAGAAGAAAACAGCATCGCAAGGTATTTTGCGTGGAAAAACTTTTCTACACAAAAATTAAGAGGGCTGTTGTTTATAGTGTTTTTTATGGTTGTTTCAACTGCATCATTCTTGTTTTTAGGTCAGATATATTCCAATATTGATGATTCATCAACAAAAAAATATGACGATTCAGTTTATTATAACGGTGATAAGACGAGAATATCCGTGAGGAAAAAAGACGGAACATCTTTTAATAAGAGTGATATAGAAAAACTGAATAAGATAAAATATGTAAAAAATACAGATATATGCGACAAGGCAGATGATATAAATTATTACTGCGAGGAGGGAAAGGATTATAAATATTCATATGGTGCGGTAGAGTCAGATGGTTCATCATATGGTGCATTGGATCCGGATGATTCATCATCTTCATATAGCATCCGTACACAGTCGGAGAACAACTGGACATTTGCAAAAGGTATTAAAAAAGCTGTAAAACAGGATATGAATGTTAATTTTATCAAAAAAAATAAGTTTATGAGGTCGGTTAGCTGCATTACAAAATCAGACCTTGTGAAAGGAAGTCTTCCAAAGAAAAACAACGAGGTTGTCGTATATTCAAAGGACAGTTCAGTAGTCGGAACGACGAAGAGGTTTTATTTTACGGCAAAAAACATTTGGGGAATGGACGGATATTACTACGAGGATATGAAAATTACAGGTTGCCTTAAGGAAGAGACAGAGCAGGCATATTTTGCTGAAAGTCTTTGTAATATGCTTTCATCATCGGCTGATGGAGCAAAATTTAAGATTGATTTTATGTATGATACAAAGACAGACAGTTATCAGGGAAGTTACAAATTGATTCCGATATACAGTGAAACAAGGGATAACCTGTATGACAGTAGTGCGGACATGACTGAGGATGAGGACACAAAAGACAGAGATTATGATTATAGGAATGGAGTGCCATCCGGCGAAAAAGCAAGAGCTTCATGCAATACACAGGTTACATTAAATAATTTAGGTACTTATGATGAAACATACGATGAAGATGCAACTGCGATGATGGGAACAGACAGACTTACCATCACCAAAAAAGATAAAAATGGTGAGCTGACAGGAGAGAGTGATAAGCTTGTGCTTGAAGTGACAAAAGAAGTGACTGATTATTCGGACAGGTTTATAGAAATTTCAAAGCATCTTTATTATAAGTATTTCAAGAATGAGAGCAATCAGGCAGCGGTTTATATCAGCAATTATGCAAAGACGGATAAAGTTATAAAAAGTATTGAAAAGCTTGATAAAAACTATGAGGCTGTAAGTGCCTATAGAATGTCACTTGGAGAATATAATGATGAAAAAGTATCAGAGCGGCTTGTAACACTTGGAATAGCACTTGGAGTTCTTGTAATGCTTATTATACTTGAAATATTTATTCTTCGTTCACTCATGAAGATTAAGATTAAAGATTATTTTGTACTTAAATTTATAGGTATGAAGTTAAATACGATAAACAAGATAAGTATTATGGAAATGTTTTCGTATTGTGCGGTCACGATTGTTTTTGTGATAGTGGCGGCAAATATTATCGCATTGTGCGGCAGCCGTGTAATGATTGATATGCTTGCCTATTATACGATACCATTTTATCTGATTTTTATAGTGTATAATCTTATCTTGTGTGGTGTTACGGTAAAAGCGTTTAATAAGTTACTTGTACAACGAATGATTAAGAATTGATGTATGAGCAGGCAGAAGAACGGATTGCAAATATCGGCATGACTTGTACCGGAGGGAGGCTTGAAGGATGATCAGAGTTAAAAAATTAAATAAATATTTTAATAAAGGAAAAAATAATGAACTCCATGTGTTAAATGATATAAATCTGGAGTTTGAAAATAATGGACTTGTCGTAATCTTAGGTGAGAGCGGTTCGGGAAAAACAACGCTTTTAAATACGATAGGCGGACTTGATGTGTTTGCCGATGGTGAGATAGATTATGACGGTGAGACTGTAAACAGATATTCGCCAAAGAAGATAGAAAAAATAAGAAATGACAAATTCGGATATATATTTCAAAATTATTATCTTTTGATGGATAACTCTGTTGAGTATAATGTAAAACTTGCACTTAGCGTTTATGATATGACGGATGAGGAGAAGCAGGAGCGGACGGAGTATGTTCTGGATGCCTTAAATATGGGGCGTTACAAAAAGAAACTTGTCTCCGAACTTTCAGGTGGACAGCAGCAGAGAGTATCTATAGCAAGAGCACTTGTAAAAGCACCATCAATAATACTTGCCGATGAGCCGACTGGAAATCTCGATGAAGAAAACACGATAAACACTATGAGTCTTTTGAGAAATATCTCAAAGGAATGTCTTGTAATAGTTGTATCACACGAAAAACGCATATCAAAATTTTTTGCTGACAGGATAATCGAGATACAGGACGGACAGGTAAAGAAAGATTATAAAAATAAAGCTACAAAAAGCTATGAAAAGGCGGACGACTCTAATATATATTTAAGAGAGCTTTCAAAAGAGAGCATGGAAAATGATGATTTTAGGATAAATATATATAAGGACAGCCGGCAGATAAAGGGTAATGCGGATAAAGAAAATAGTAAAATAATATCCGGAGAAAATATAAGTGAAAAAATAAAAACTGTGGCTGCACAAGATAAGGAAAATCAAGGGAATGAAATAAAAAATGAGACTGACAAGATAGTGCTCAATTTTGCATGGAAAGACGGAAAACTCTACATACAAAATCTTTCTGACACAGAGATAGCTTTTGAAGGGGAGGAGTCAGGTTGTCAGATGGTGGATGACAAAAAGCCACAGATAGACATAAGCAGTGTCGATGAGATAGATTATTCGCTTGAAAAGCCAAAAGCAGGCAGAACTGCAAAGCTTCCGTTTAGGGAGATAGTAAAAATGGCGAGAGAAAATTTAAAACTTCTCGGAAAAAAACAGGCATTTATGATAGGAACGCTTTTGATGGTATCAGTGCTGTTATCCGTAGGTGCGGCGGATTTTACAAATCGTATGTCGATAGATAAACAGAGTGTTGTGAAAAGTGATTCTCATGTTGTTACGGTGCAGTTAAGTCCGGTGGAGGGGGTTTTTGACGATCAGCTCAATAAAGCGGCGAAAGATTTTATCGGAAAAATAAAGCAGGAAAACAAATATTCAGATATATTTATTTCTGCAAATTGCGATATGGCGGTAAAATATAACGGATACAGTCAGCTTGGGGGAAGTGTTGCAAAACTTAGCGGATATTCGTTTATTTCAAATAAACATTTGAAAAAATCATCACTTATATGTGGAAAAATGCCGGAAAACAGGGATGAAGCGGTAGTCGATAAATGGGTGCTTGAAAACTTTATGAAATCGGATAGTGCCATAGCACCGTTATACAAAAAAGTTGATGATTTTATCGGAACAACGATAATATCACCGGCAAATCAGATTGAGTTTAAGATAACAGGAGTGTCCGACACAGGAGAACCGGATATATTTGTTGAAGAAAATAAACTGCTAGGTCTTTCATATTCTGCTATGAATCTTGCTTCACTTGATGAGATGAAACGGATTTATGCGGATAAAAAAGGCAGTGGAATAAAATCAGATACTAAGCTTGAAAGCAAAAAAGTGCTTGCGAGAAAATCCATATATAATCAGGATAAGATGATGGGTTCATTTTTGTTTACGGATCAGAGGTATGGAACATTTGAGATTGTAGGGTATTTCGATGATGATATAAATGTAGATTATATTGCAAATGAGCAGGACTGCGAAAATATACGAACTACCTATAATGCATATTCAAAGTCATTTGATGTTTATACTGATGATGTAGACGGTGCGATAAAATATTTAAAGAAAAAAGCATCAGCTTACAGAAAAAAATATTTTACGGCGAGTGTAAAATGCCAATACAATAATCAGCTTAATAAATATAGGGAAAAGCGTAAAATGAATGTTGGTACAAAAAATATTGTCACAATCGCACTTGCGGTACTTGCATTTATAATGATATACTTTTCAATAAAATCAAATGCTGTTTCGAGAATAGAAGAACTGACGGTTTACAGACTTCTTGGAATAGAAAAGGGAAGCATACTACAGGCATATGTACTCGAAATGATGATGCTTTGTGCATACACCGTACTGCCGGGGGCATTGATAACAAGCAGTATTATAAAATTTATGGCACAAGTGCCATCGCTTCAGATAAAAATGATATATCCGTGGTGGGCGGTTCTGCTGCTGATAATCATTATTTTTGCAATAAACATAATACTCAGCATACTTCCGGTAAACAAGATAATATCAAGGCCACCTGCAGAACTTGCGGTAAAGGACTGATGGATATGCAGCGAAGAAAGAATAAAGATAAAAGAAAGGAAATCAAAGACATGGAAACAAGAGTAGAGAAAACAATAGAAAGACACAATAAAGGATATAACTGTGCACAGGCGGTTGCCTGCACATACTGTGACCTTGTCGGAATGGACGAGGAAACAATGTTCAAGGCAACAGAAGCATTAGGACTTGGAATGGGCGGCATGGAAGGAACCTGCGGTGCACTTACCGGTGCGTGTGTTGTAGCAGGAATGAAAAAAAGTTGCGGAAACCTTGAAAATCCTGTAAGTAAAGGAGAAACATACAGTTATTCAAGACAGATATTAAAAAAATTCCTTGACCAGAACAAAGCCACACGCTGCAAAGACTTAAAAGGTGTGGAAACAGGAGTTGTCTTAAGAAGCTGCCAGGACTGCATAAGAGATGCTGCAAAGTTTTTGGAAGAAGTAGTGTTTGCCGAGTAAGTAAATTACAGATATTTTCAGAACTGTTACATTCAGCCATAAAATAAATTTCTCTCCCCCTTTAAAAATGATAAAAGTTGTGTTATATTATAAATGAGTACAATTTTTTAGATGAAAATTTTTATCTGAGTTATTATAAATAAGGAAAATGAAAATAGTAAATGAAAAAGAAAGGGGATGTTTGAGATGGATACCGCTGTTTATAATCATCTGATGACGCAGTATCGACCAAAAGAGCTGACTAAATATGATACACACAAAGCATCAGAACTTAGAAGTGTTGTAAATCAGATTGCTAAAAAAACAAAGACATCTCCGATATATATGGTTAGGCTTACAGAGGCAAAACAGTCATATGCACTTGGTGTCAAAGAGTCGTCCATGCTTCTTGGGACAGGACTTAAAGAGCTTTCAGACACTTCAGCAGATGGTGTTTTTTCTAAGAAGAAAGCATATGCATCTGATCCTGAAAAAGTCGGAGTTGAAATAGTAGATGAGGACGAGGAAAAACTTCCCGATGAGTTTTCACTTAAAGTTGAGAAGCTTGCCACTCCACAGTATAACATTGGAAATCCGGTTTATGGTTCAAGCCAGAGTCTTCCGGGGGGAACATACAAGTTCAGGATAAGTGTTCTTGATGATATGTATGATTTTCAGTATAATATTAAAAAAGACTCGGATAATGCGGAAGTTATGAATGGAGTTGCGTCATTTATAAATAAAGCAAATATCGGTCTGAATGTTGGAGTCGTTCCAAATGATAGCGATGACAGAGTAAGGATGAATATTGTTTCCGATGCAACGGGAAACAGCGGAGACGAGAGGATATTTACACTCACTGACAGAAACAGTGACGGAAAGCTGGGGATAGTCGATTATTTTGGATTAAATGAGCAGGAAAAGAGTGCAACAAGTTCAAAATTTTATATGGATGGCGTAGAAAAGAGTACGCTGGCAAATGAATTTACCATTGGAAAAGCACTCAGGGTATCATTAAAGGGAACAAATATTGACGGTGACGGTATCAGTATCCGGTACAGACCCGACAGTGAGAAGATACTTACGAGCCTAAATAAAGTAAAAGATGCTTACAATTATATGATAGAGGGCTCAGATGAGTACGCAAAGATAACAAACAAGACATCAAAACTTGCGTCAGAACTTAAATATCTTGTCGAGCCGTTCAAGTCAGAGATGGAATCATGTGGTCTTTTATTTGAAGAAGACGGCACGATGAAAATAGATGAATCACTTGCAACTCAGGCGATTAACGATGGAGATATGCAGAAGCTTTTTGCATCAGATTCGGATTTATCAAAACGCCTGCTCGGTAAAAGTGAGAGTGTAAAACTTGACCCTATGGAGTATGTAGACAAACTTCTTGTCTCATACCCAAACTACACAAAAGAGGGTGTGGGTTACTCCTATATCACTTCGCTTTATAGCGGAATGTTGTTTAATTACTATTGCTGATTGTCTGGTAAGATACGAAGAAAAGCCTCATTACCCTTGGGTGATGGGGCTTTTTTTGTTATTTAACTACAGCGTCAGGTGCATCATCATCTGTCTTGTCATTAGAAGAATGGTCAATGGAAATCACGACTTTATGCGGCAGACACACGATAGTCTCGCCCTCATATCTTATACTGTGCTTTTTAACACAGGTCTGGTCAGGGCAGTCGGCTTCGGTCATGTCGGCAGTACCGCCGCTTATTTTAAGAACATTTTTACCGCCGTTTACTCCATTTATCGTAACGGTCTTGTCAACATCAATGGGATAAGAAGCGGTAACTTTGCCATCAACCTTAACTGTGACAAACTTACCTGATTTATTAAAATATAACTTGTAAGCCGCAAAACAAATGACAGCGGCGACGACAACGCATATGATAAGGATAATGTCATTGCGTTTTTTTGTATCTTGTAAATTCATGTTTAAAATCCTTTCATTATAAATAATGGTAGGTATTTGCGAAACTAATTGTATGTTGTGTTAATTGCACAGCTATAACAAATAATACCGTCGGCACGCTTTCGCTATGTTGTCGTTCGTAGCAGTACATAAATCAGCAAAAAACGCTGCCATTAAGTGCTGACGACGACAAAAATGCCGACTAACATTATTTGTTATATCTGCACAATTTAATCAAGGTTTATGATAGTTTCGCAAATGCCTATAATAAGTAGATAGGTGCTTGGTGATTGCAAAACTACTTATATATCGTGTTAATTGCAAAAAAATAGCAAATACTATTTTATATATTGAGTGTATAACAAAAAGCAAGTATTATTATATACAAAAAAATATCTATATAAAAGTGTAAAAGAAAAAAATTATACTAAAAAGATAAAAATAATCGTTACTGTTCATACATAAACTTCTCATTATCTGTTAAGTGAAATACTGACAAATGAGTTTGTAATATTAAAGTATATATAAAAGCAGATACAAAAAATATAAAACATTTTAATAATATAACATTTAGTATTTATTAGAAAATATGTAAAAATATACCACAATCCATTCTAAGCGTCCGTGAACTAGTTGTAACAGTTCAGCCTTGCATTTCTTACATTCATAAACCTGCCAGCGAGCTGACAGTCGCTGCTTTGCAGCTTTTGTTTATTTACGCGAAAGTAAAGTGAGGATGGAACAAATAAATTTGTTCCATCTGAGCGCACTCGCGAGGGCTTTGCCCTCCTTTCAGAAATGAAAGGCTATTCTACCATAAAAAGGTACTTAACAATACAATGAACAAGCTCATTGTATTGCCAATTATCTTTTTATGGCTGAACTGTTACAACCAGTTACAAATTCCCCAAAAACCACTTGACGAGGGGTGCATTTTTGTGATATATTTGATAAGCGATGTAACAGGTCTTTTTTTTATGCCTAAAATTCTTTAGCGATATTAAGAAAAAGGTCATGGTAAAAAGCCATGAAAACAGAACTAATCGTAACACAAAATATTATATGGAGGTGAAACCTGTGAGAGTAAAAATTACATTAGCATGTACAGAATGTAAGCAGCGTAACTATGATACTACTAAGGAAAAGAGAAATCATCCTGACAGAATGGAAACAAAGAAGTATTGCAGATTCTGTAGAAAGCACACAATGCACAAAGAGACAAAATAAGTCTTAGTAAATATGCAAGCAATGCTTGTTACAGTAGGAGGCAGTTATGGGAGATTCCGAAAACAAAGAAGTATTACAGAACGAAGCAGTTGCAGAAAATAAACAGGCAGACAATGCTGTTGATACAAAAAAAGCAGACAAGCCTGTAAAAGATAAATCTGCAACAGATAAATCTGTGAGAAAAAAAGGTGGTTTTTTCCGTTCATTAAAGTCAGAGTTCAAGAAAATCGTATGGCCTGACAAGGAGACAACCATCAAAGAAACTACTGCGGTAGTTATTGTAACAGTTATTTTGGGCGCAATCATTGCTCTGCTTGATTTTGTTATCAAGACAGGCCTTGATAAGATTATTCAGATGGGTTAAGGTGATAGATTATGGCAGATACAGAAGCGCGTTGGTATGTGGCTCATACTTATTCAGGGTATGAGAATAAAGTAAAAGCAGACATAGAGAATACTATCGTAAATCGTAATCTTCAAGATCAGATTTTAGAGGTATATGTACCTATGCAAGAGGTTGAAAGGGAAGGAAAGGACAGCAAAAAGCTTGTTCAGCAGAAAATGTTCCCTGCATATGTTTTGATAAAGATGTTTATGAATGATGATACATGGTATGTTGTCAGAAATACTCGCGGTGTTACAGGATTCGTTGGTCCGGGATCAAAGCCGGTTCCACTTACGGATGAGGAAGTGGCAAGCATGGGACTTATGAGTTCGGTAGCTGAAGCTCCATTTAGCATAGGCGATTCTGTAATCGTCACATCGGGCATCTGGGAAGATACGGTTGGTATTGTTCGCCAGATAGATCTCAAGAACAAAACAGTCACGATAAATATTGATATGTTTGGTCGTGAGACACCAACTGAATTGAGCTTTAATGATGTAAAAGTTTGTGACTAATTAAAGCAATGCAGTTTCAGATTGTTACCATGTATTTATTATTTAGGAGGTAAATTAAAAATGGCTAAGAAAGTCGAAGGATATATTAAATTACAGATTCCTGCAGCAAAGGCAACACCAGCACCACCTGTTGGTCCTGCTCTTGGTCAGCACGGAGTTAATATCGTACAGTTCACAAAGGAGTTCAATGCTAAGACGGCTGGACAGGAAGGAATGATTATTCCTGTTGTTATCACTGTATATCAGGATAAGAGCTTCAGCTTCATCACAAAGACTCCACCGGCAGCAGTTCTTATAAAGAAAGCTTGTAACATCCAGTCTGGTTCAGGTGTTCCTAACAAGACTAAGGTTGCTACAATCACAAAGGCACAGGTCCAGGAAATTGCTGAGACAAAGATGCCTGACTTAAATGCTGCAAACCTTGAAGCTGCTATGAGCATGATCGCTGGTACAGCACGCAGCATGGGTGTTACTGTAGAGGAATAATAAGCAAAAATCAGGTATAATATTTAAAAAGAATATCGCATAGGAAGATTTGTTATAGATTGAACGTTGTGGGAGGCGACATACATAAAATTCCGGTATGTCTTAGAACCCGCCGTTACTACCACCAGGAGGTTTTATTATTATGAAAAGAGGAAAGAAATATGTAGAGGCTGCTAAGTTGTACGATAAGACTCAGCAGTATGATGTTGCAGAAGCAGTAGGTATTGTAAAGAAAACTTCTACAGCAAAGTTTGATGAGACAGTTGAAGCTCATATCAGACTTGGTGTAGACGGACGTCATGCAGATCAGCAGATTCGTGGTGCCGTTGTATTACCACACGGAACAGGAAAGAAAGTAAGAGTTCTTGTTTTCGCTAAGGGTGACAAGGTAGACGAAGCATTAGCAGCAGGTGCTGATTATGCAGGTGGCGAGGAACTCGTACCAAAGATTCAGAACGATGGATGGTTTGAGTTTGATGTAGTTGTAGCTACTCCTGACATGATGGGTGTTGTTGGTCGTCTTGGTCGTGTACTTGGACCAAAGGGCTTAATGCCAAACCCTAAGGCTGGAACAGTTACGATGGATGTAACAAAAGCCGTAAACGATATCAAAGCAGGTAAGATCGAGTACAGACTTGACAAGGCTAATATCGTTCATGTTCCTGTAGGAAAAGTATCTTTCACTGAAGAGCAGCTTACAGACAATGTAAACACATTGATCGCAGCTATCACAAAGGCTAAGCCGGCTTCAGCAAAGGGTCAGTACTACAGAAGCTTTACACTTGCTTCTACAATGGGACCTGGAGTTAAACTTAATGTAGCTAAACTTGTTTAATTATAAACAGATTTGAGCGTGCATGGGTTTTGATACCAAAAAAGCATATTTAATATAAAAAAGTACCATCGGGACAGACGGGTAAGTGGTCGTCCTGATGGTACTTTTTTGTTGAGACAAAAGTAAATGATGTATTTTTGACTTTAGCCGGAAAGTAAGCAAAATCTGAAAGCGATTGGTACTTTTTGAATGAAATCCAATAAGATAAACGAGTCCCAAAAACTTCCAATATTTGTTTTAAATTTTAACTTAATAACCTACAATGTCACATCTATGCGGTTTGATGCACGGTAAATTTTGTTTGCATAGAAGTTTATTTTTTTCGTAAATTCACTGTCTTCTGAGAATAATTTACCAATTTTGGCAGGTTTAGTTTCCATAAGTTTATCCTCGTCCAGTTTGAGCTTGCCTGATGCCGATATTGTAATTCCAATATCAGAAAGAGCCTTTTCCTGGTCTTTTGTAAGACTTTTGATAAATTTTTCAGGATGCGATATATCATACTCGTTTGATGAGCCCGAACTTTCCATAAGATTGTTGTAAGCATTTACAAAGGATTTTACGGTGTAAAATATATCATTGCCGTTGTCCGGTGAAAAATCCATTTTACGAAGTGTTTTTGAAATCTTTGTCATTGCACTTGAGTCTGCTTTAGCGAGTTTATTTGTTTTATATGAAGCACGCTGTTCACTTTTTGAAGCATTTCTGTCAATCGAGTAGAAATCACGAAAATACATATCATATGACTTTGTAATTGAATAATCTATAGCCATGTGTAAATCCTCCTTATATGATTAAAAAATAAATAGTCATTTGCAAAACCAATTATATGCTGTGTTAATTTCAGTTTTTGATAGTTTCGCAATCACCTGTTAAAAATTTCAATAAAATGCAAAATATAACCTATATATAATATCGGAGAAGTCATGCTATAAGTTTACCATTGATGTAGATATGCATTGTGCATATGGCGGGCATAAATAGCATACAAGTGTATGGTGTCGAAAAAACGCAGTTTTGCACTTGCAAGAATGTGTTAAATGTATATAATAGTAGGATGCAGGGATAAAATAATATAGAAATTTACCAGTAACCGGAAATGGAGATTAGAATGATTTTTAGAGATATAGAACTTAGTGACAGGGATTGGCTTGACAAAAAGTTCAGGGAAGATAATAAAAAAGCCTGCGAGTTTTGTTTTGCCAACAATTATTTATGGAGAAAATATTTTCCGACCCAGATAGCCACGGAGGGCGATTGTGTCATTTTGAGATATTATGCCGAGAATGATGCTATGTATGTTTTTCCTATTGGAAACGGAGATAAAAAGAAAGCATTGGAGCAGTTGTTTTTATATGGTCAGGCTAAGGGAGAGCAGATACACCTTTATGGACTGCTCGATTACGAAGTTGAACAGCTTAAGGAGTGGTATCCGAAACACTTCAGATACGAGGCTGACAGGGATATGTTTGATTATATCTACGAGACAGAGCATCTTGCAAATCTCTCAGGAAAGAAATTTCATGGGAAGAGAAATCATATTGCGAGATTTATGGATGATGATGACTGGGAATATGAAAAGCTTAACAGTGAAAATGTACATGAATGCATAGATATGAACAATAACTGGATTCAGAAAAAGTATGATGATGATGCATGGAGTCAGGAAGTGCAGGATGAATATGATGTTGTAAAAGGTGCACTGATTGATTATAAAAGGCTTGGACTTGTCGGCGGTGTGCTGAAAAAATATGGCGAGGTCGTTGCATTTGAGATTGGTGAGCCGTTAAATGATGATACATTTGTTGTTCATTTTGAAAAGGCATACGCTGATGTTCAGGGTGCATACCCTATGATAAATAAACAATTTGTATTGCATGAATGTCAGGGTTATAAATATGTAAACAGAGAGGAAGATGATGGAGAAGAAGGCTTAAGAAAAGCAAAACTTTCCTATCACCCGGACATATTACTAGAGAAATACAACGCCTACAAAATCGGGTGATAGTCTTATAAATTTACCTGAGAAAATGTATATTTTTGCAAGCCGATTGCATCCGAAAAAAGAAGAAAAATGTAATATTTTACAAAAACTTGTCTTATTTTACAAAAGGGGTGCAATTTCTGAAAAAATATGTATAATAATAATTGTCAGAGAGATAAGATATAAAAATCTGACATATAAATAAGCTAATGACATAGTTGCAACAGAGCAACGAAGAGATATACCCCTCAACCCCACCCCATTGGATCAAACCAATGGGGACTCTTTTTTATACGAGCAATTCGTTATACGAACATTTCGTTATACATATGAGTGAAGGGTGTATGATTATTTAAGTCGTTTTAAAACTTCAAGCGTAAATTTCCATGTTCTTATGACACTTTCTATTGAAAGTCTTTCTTTAGCCGTATGAATATCATAGATTGCAGGACCAAATGATACGCAGTCGAGTCCGGGAAGTTTTTCAGAGAAAAGACCACACTCAACACCGGCATGAAGTGCATTGATAATAGGTTTGTAACCGTACTGTTCTTCAAATACTTCAGACATTACATCTCTAAGATGTGATTCCTTTTTAAATTCCCATGCAGGATATTCACCAAAGTTTGTGATATAGCCGCCAAGTGAGTCCATAAGACATGAAATCATATCCATAAGCATAAACTTTTCACTGCTTACGCTGCTTCTGATAGAAAAGCTTGCCTGCATCTCATTTTCAGTGGTTTTTAATATGCCCATGTTAAGGGAAGTCTGAACAAGCCCGTCAATATCGTGACTCATGCGGTGAACACCACCCGGAAGATTTACAAGAGCTGTGATAAACGCTTTAGTAGACTGTTTTGTCATTGCATCGGCGGAAGTGTTGTCGCTAAATGATACCGTGGCTGAAAGTGATGGGTCTGTGACAGCATATTCATGTTTGTAAGTATCGTTCATTTCTGAGACTGAAGAAGAAAAAGCATCTTTTACACCGGCGTCTGTCAGAATAAGAATAGCAGTTGTCTTGTTAGGTATGGCATTATCCTTAAGACCACCGTTGACACTCACAAGACTAAAATCATATTTCTTAGAAAGAGCATATAAAGTTCTTCCCATAAGTCTGTTTGAGTTTGCCCTGTCTTTGTTTATCTCTGTACCTGAATGTCCTCCGACAAGACCTGAAATTGTAATCTCAGCCGTAAGTCCATTTGTTTTTTCAAATGTGAGAGGGAGATGTGCAGTAGTAGAAACACCGCCGGCACAGCTTACAAGAAGTGAACCCTCATCTTCTGAGTCAAGATTTAACATTATTCTTGATTTTAGAGGGGAACAGTCAAGACTTGCGGCTCCGAGCATACCGATTTCTTCATCAACAGTAAAAACAGCCTCGATAGGAGGATGAGGAATATCTGTTGAATCGAGTATTGCAAGTGCAAAAGCGACAGCAATACCATCATCACCGCCGAGGGTTGTGCGGTCGGCATGAATATCGTCCCCATCAACGATAAGGGAAAGTCCGTCTTTTTCAAAGTCTATATCACAGTCATGCTCTTTCTCACATACCATGTCAAGATGCCCCTGGATGATAACGGATGGAGAGTTTTCATACCCGTTTGTTCCGTCTTTCCAGATAATGATATTGTTAGACTCGTCCTGTGAATATTTTAAATTGTGCTCTTTGGCAAAAGAAACGCAGAAATCGCTTATCTGCTTAGTGTTTCTTGAACCGTGTGGTATAGAGCATATCTGTTCAAAATAATTAAATACTGATTTTGGTTCTAAATTTGATAAAATATTATTACTCAAAATGCTACCTCCAAAAAATTGATATATCATTATATTTGTGCCAAAAGGTGTTTTGCCTCTTGCATTATATTACAAATATACCACAAAAATAAATCAAAACAAGTGGATTTGTGCATGATTAAGTAAATATTTGGAATGATAAGAAAAAGTTAATTTTTAATAGTGTTATGAGCAAGCAGCAGAGTATATTATGAAAATCTGACGGACTGCATATGTTCGACAAGATTTAACACTATCAAGGAAGTCCCACACTTGTATTGCATAGAGCAATAAGTGGTGGGACTTTCTTGTATCAGGAGGGGATAAGCCCCTTCTGATATGTTGCGATAGCAGCTAATAGTGTTATGAGCAAGTAGCAGAGCGGATTGCGAATATCTGCTTGACTAGACCTTTTGCTGAAAATAGGGTACAATGTCTTAAAAAGCGAAAAACGGAGGTTTGGATTTTGAAAGTATTGGTCGCTTTTACAGGTGGAACTATTGGAAGTACGATTACAGACGGCTATGCCGCACCTGATGCTGATAAAAAATACAGGCTTATTAATATGTACGAGGAGAAGATAAAAAGCAGCAAGGCAGGAGAAACTAAAGATGATGAATGTGCAGGTTCATTGTTTTCGGGACTTGAAACTGAAAAAATAGAGTTTGTTATGGAGTCACCGTATCAGGAACTGAGTGAAAATAATACCTGCTCAACAATGCTTTTTCTTGCAAAATATATAAAGGAACAGATTGAGTCAGAAAAATACGATGGGATAATTATTACGCACGGGACTGATACATTGCAATACACTTCGGCTATGCTTGGCTATATGTTTGACGATGTATCGATACCGATAGTGCTGGTATCCTCAAACTATGTGCTTGAGGATAAGCGTGCAAACGGACTTATCAATTTCGCATATGCCGTGGAATTTGTCAAAGGCAGATATGGAAACGGTTTATTTGTTTCCTATTATAATACGGGCGATGTACAGCGTATTCACCGTGGAACAAGAGTGATGGAGCATTGTGCGTACACTGATGATGTATTCAGCGTAAAAAATTCTGAGTATGGTTGTTTTAAAGATGGTAAGTTTGTCAAAAATACAAAAGTTGATTTATATAGAAAGAACAAAACATATACGAAAGCAGACTATAAATCATCAGAAAATGACATGACGATAAAAGACGATAAATCAGAAGAATATAGTAGAACATTTACAGATAAATCAAAAGAAAAACCTGCATTGTTTAAAAAACCTGATATAGCCGATATTATATTGAAAAAGGCAGATATTGACAAAAGTTTTTCGGACATACAGATTATAAAGCCTTTTCCGGGGATGGCATACGGGCTTTTGTCTGATGATGTGAAAGCGGTTATTCATCTTACTTACCATTCAGGAACTATGTGCAGCAAAAATCCGGGGCTTGAGGAGTTTGCGGCTGAAACAATAAAGAGAAATATCCCTGTATTTATATATGGGGCGGGTGACAGCGTTGATTATGACAGTGTAAAGATTTATGATAAATTAAATTTTAAAGTATTGCCTGTGTCATCATTAACGGCAATGACAGTAAAATTGTGGCTTGGAAGTATCATTTATGATGATATGGATAAACTTGTGGAATTTATGTTTGCTGATATATCAGGAGATTTTGATTTTTGAGAAGATAAGTTCTGACTGATATTGCACAAATTTGATAGTTGCTGTCAGTTTATGCTTTAATGAATTTATTTTAACACTATCAGGCAGGAGCAGAGCGGATTGTAAGTATCTGCTTAACTTTGATTTTAGGAGGAATTTTATGAATAGAAAGAAAAAAATAATATGCATTGTGTTGTGCATTGCAATGGTCGTGACGGTAAGCGGCGGTTTTAACAAAAAAATATCACCAAAACATATTTTTGCATACTCTGAAAATATGGTAAATACGGCACAGGTGGCAAGTGATGCAGCTATACAGACAGAAATGCCTGTTACAAAGACAGCGACACCGGGGGCGGCAGAGCCGTCTGAAACAACATCGGGCGGTGTCATAATAGCACCGACGATAAAACCTGATTATGTGGTTGCACCTACTATCAAACCGACAGTAAAGCCGACAAAAAGTCCTAACAGCAGTAAGAACGGATTTGTTGTAAATGCAAATGGCAGGTATTATTATAAAGATGGAAAAATGGTAAAAAACAAGTGGATGAAGATAGATGGAAAGAAATACTACTTCAAAAGCAATGGAGCGGCGGCGATAGGCTATAGGAACATCAACGGAAAAGGTTATTATTTTACAAGCAGTGGTGTGATGTACACGGGATTTGTGAATATCAACGGAAAGAAATATTATTTTGGAAAAAACGGTGTCAAGGTATGCAGCAAAAAGAAGATAGGCAGATATATGTGCTATTTTAGAAAGTCCGGGGCATTGTATAGAAAGATTAATACAAAAAAGAAACTTGTTGCACTTACATACGATGACGGTCCGTCAAAAAATACAAATACCATTCTTAATATATTGAAAAAGAATAATTCAGTTGCAACATTTTTTGAGGTTGGAAACAGGATAGCATCGTATAAGAGCATCGTTAAAAAGATTGACAGGATGGGCTGTGAGATTGGAAATCATACATATGGACACAAAATTCTTACCGGATGCAGCAGGGCAGAGATAAAAAAACAGATAAACGGCACAAACAATGTTCTTAAAAAAGTAATTGGGAAAAAGACTATCATTACCAGACCGCCCGGAGGAAATCATAGTGCTGTTATTGATAAGATAATAAACACACCAGTCATCATATGGTCGCTTGATACCAAGGATTGGAAGAACAGAAATGCCGCAATGGTGACAGATGCCGTCTTGAAAAATATTAAAGATGGTGATATTGTTCTTATGCATGACTTATACAAAAGTACGGCAGATGCATCGAAAAAGATAATACCGACACTTGTAAAAAGAGGGTATCAGCTAGTGACGGTAAGTGAACTTTCAGATTGCAGAAAAGCAATGAAAAAGGGCAGTTCCTACAGTGCGTTCAGATAAAAATATTATCAATAAAATTGAAAGGCGTGAGATAAAATGGGTAAGGAAGTTAAGACAAATGCAGTTCGTATTCTAGACAGAAATAAGGTTGAATATGAACTTAACAAATACGAATGTGATGATTTTAAGGATGGCGTGTCGATAGCAGATATGCTTGAACAGAGTTATGATATGAGTTTTAAGACGCTCGTTACGGTCGGAAAAAGCGGCAAATATTATGTTTTTGCGATTCCTGTTGACAAAGAGATAAACATGAAGAAAGCTGCGAAAGAAGTCGGTGAGAAGAATATAGAGATGGTGCATGTAAAAGACATAAATGCCGTTACGGGATATATAAGAGGCGGCTGCACACCGATAGGAATGAAGAAAAATTATCCGACGGTCATAAATGAGAGTGCAAAAGAGCATGAGAAGATAATTGTCAGTGGAGGAAGATTAGGACTCCAGATAATTTTGAAACCGGATGATCTTGTGAAAGTCACTAATGGAAGATATGCGGACATTATTATGCACTGATTTGTATCTGCAAAACTGATTATAGGTTGTGTTATAGCTGCATAATTTAATTTTATATAAAGAAAGTTTCGCAGATATATGAATTTGGATAAGAAGTGTAGTAGGATTTTTAGAAGGAGATTAATATGAGTGATAGAGAACATGTAAGAGGTATGAAGAAGCAGACGGACAATAAATTTTTGAATATGTACGAGTTAAATGCCGTGGATAGGAATGGCAGGGAGCATCCGTATTATTTTGCAACGAGAAGAAAAGACGGTGACCTTATGTGCCAGACGGGTGAACTGAAAGCAGATGGTACGGTTATTTATGCGGTGCTTAAGGATGATCCGGAGAAGATTGTTCTTGTGAGACAGTACAGATATCCTATAAACAAGTATATTTATGAGCTTCCGGCTGGTCTTATTGATGAGGGCGAAACATCTGAGCAGACTGCAATAAGGGAGATGAAAGAGGAGACAGGGCTTACATTTGAGCCGTTTACCGATTATGATGACTGTCTTAAAAGACCATTTACGCAAAATCAGGGTATGTCAGATGAATGTGATACTGCCGTGTTTGGTTTTGCCACAGGCGAGCCGTCTAATTCAGGCAATGAAGCATCAGAGGACATTGAGGTGGTTATTGCAGATAAGGCAATGGTAAAGAAGATATTGAAAGAGGAGATTGCGACTATAAGAGGTGCATATCTTCTTATAAATTTTCTTCACAGTGATAAAAATGACCCGTTTGCTTTTTTGAAGATTTAATACTATTAAGCAGGTCTGCTGCTTCGATTGCAAGCATCTGCTTGATATAAAAATCATAACATTTTTGCAAATGCTAAAATAAATTCAGAGGTGGAAGATGAGAAGTAAAATAAAACAGACGATAAGTGTAATTTTATGCCTTTCTATGATATTAGGTATGACAGGTTGTGGAAAGAAAGTTAAAAAAGAGCCAAAGCCGAAGCCAAAGGTGACAATTTCAACAAAAAAAGGAAGTGCACAGGCGGGCGGAAAAGGTGATGGACAGGCAGATTCGCCTATAGTGATAGGCTGTGATAAGTTAAATAAAAACTTTAATCCGTTTAGTGCTAAAAGTGCAGGTGACAAAGAGGTAGTAAGACTTACACAGGCATATCTTGTCACAAATGACAGAGCAGGAAAACCGGTTTATAAAGGTGTCGAGGGAGAAGTAAGGCTCTACAATGATAATGGGTACACTTATTATGGTCCCGCTGATATATCGGTACAGTATAGAAAGAAGAAAAACAGAACGGTTTATACGATAAAGCTTGATGATGATTTGCTTTTTAGTGACGGCGAAAATGTAACGGCAGATGATGTTATTTTTTCGTTATATGCATTTTGTGATAAATCTTATAAGGGCGATGAGAAGATAGGTAAACAGAAAATAACGGGACTTCAAAAATACAGGAAAAATAAAAAAGTCAGAAAAATATCAGGAATAAGAAAGACCGGAAAATACAGTCTTACCCTGACAACAGACGGTTACAGTGATGATACAATAAAAGCATTGCAAATACCGATATGTCCGCTGCATTATTATGGTGATGAGTCGAAATATAATTATAAAAAAGGCAGATTTGGATTTAAAAAAGGTGATATATCATCAGTTCGTGCGAATAAGAGATCTCCTATGGGAGCAGGACCGTACAGATATGTAAAATACGAAAAAAAGATAGTTTATTACACCTACAATGAGCTTTATTTTAACGGCTGTCCTAAAACGGCATTTGTGCAGATAAAGGAAATGTCAGGTATTCTAAAAAAAGCAAACAAGCGTGTTGCTAAAGTTATAGCGGAGGAAAAAAAGGCAGAAGCAGCAGGTGAAGATGAAAAGACTCAGGACAACAATGAAGATGCCAAAGCAGGAGACGATAAGGCAAAAGACGAAAATGCATCTGACGAAGAAACTGTTAATCATGTTGCGGAAGTGACAGAGGTAACGGAGGGAACAGTTGATGTATTGGACAGAAACATCAGCGGAGATGACCTTGAGTGGATAGCAAAAGCGAACTCAAATGGGAAATTATACGGTTCAGATATAAATACAAGTTTTACTTCTGATAAGAAATTCAGTTATGTAGGAATAAATGCAAAGAATGTGCGTGTCGCAAACAAGAGTGAGTCTGAACAGTCAAAAGCACTCAGGAAAGCGATAGCTTCTGCTATAAGTGCACAGAGGATACAGAGGGCAGAAGAACTTGCAGGTAAGGTAAAGATATTAAATTATCCTTACACATCAGAATCATGGCTTTCACCAAATACAGGTGATGAGGATTATAATAGGGCATACAGTGACACAATAGATGGCGAAGAAATATATAATGATGATATGACAGACGAAGATAAAAGGATAGCGGTCAAGGATGCAGCCACTAAATATCTTGAAAAAGCAGGATACACATTTAAAGACGGTGTTTTGGAAAGTATTCCGGTGGGAGCATCTAAAACATACAGGATATATGTTGAAAATGGAAGAAAAAATATGCTCTATCCGATGATAAAAGAAACATCTGCATTGCTTAAAGATATAGGGGTTAACCTTAAGATTGTATCAGTAACAAAAAAACAGATGAATTCAAAGAAATTTATAAATAAAGCACAGTTGTGGTGTGCTGAAACAGATACATCATACGGATACAGCCTCTATAAAAAATATATGTCAAAGACAAATATGTTTGGAATTAAGATACCTGAATTTTCAACATATCTTAAAAAGACCGATGCCACCGTAAAAATGGGGAGAAAACAAAAGCTTTATAAAAAAGTCTTTAACAACATACTTGAGCAGGCAGTAGAAGTGCCGGTATTTCAAAAACAAAAAGCCACATTGTTTAGTGCAAAGAGAATAAAAATGAGCACTGTGACAAAAGATACAACGGCTTACTATGACTGGATAAATGAAATTCAAAATGTTGAGATGAAGGAGTAGTAAAGATGGCAGACAAGGTTGAACTTAAGATAGGCGACATAATAAAGATGAAAAAGCCGCATCCCTGTGGAACAAACGCATGGGAGATAAAGCGTGTCGGAATGGATATAAGACTTTGCTGCACCGGCTGCAATCATCAGGTTATGCTTCCGAGAAAACAGGTAGAAAAAGGTTTTAGAGGTTTCGTATGAAAAAATGCTTGCATGAGATAAAAAAATGTGGTATGATAAGAAACTGTGATACGTTAAATTTTTCCTTGCTCTTTTCTGTTAGGACAAAGTGTGTTGAAACACATCGATTTTGAATTATCACACAAAGTCGGCGTCATGAAGAGAGCCAGAGACCAAAAGGAGGTACAGACAGCTATGAACAAATATGAATTAGCATTAGTTGTCAATGCAAAGATCGAGGACGATGCAAGAGTAGCTACTGTCGAGAAGGCAAAAGAATATGTCACAAAATTCGGCGGTAACATTACAAATGTTGAGGAATGGGGCAAGAAGAAACTTGCTTACGAAATTCAGCATATGAAAGAAGGATTCTACTACTTCATCCAGTTTGATGCAGAAGCAGATGTTCCTGCACAGCTTGAGCAGGCAGTCCGCATCATGGACAATGTTCTCAGATACTTATGCGTTAGACAGGAAGCATAAGAAAGGAAGGTGTTTCCTTCATGAATAAGGTTATTTTAATGGGACGTCTGACAAGAGATCCTGAGATAAGATATTCAGCGGGAGAAAATCAGACAGCCGTTGCAAGATATACACTTGCAGTAGATCGTAGATTTAGACGCCAGGGAGATGAGCAGACAGCAGACTTTATCAACTGCGTAGTATTTGGCAGAGGTGCAGAGTTTGCAGAGAGATATCTTCATCAGGGCACAAAGATTGTAGCAACAGGTCGTATCCAGACAGGAAGCTACACAAACAAAGATGGCAATCGTGTTTATACAACAGATGTAGTTGTAGAGGAACAGGAATTTGCTGAGAGTAAGGCAGCAGCATCAGAGAATGCAGGCGGTGGATACCAGCAGGCTGGGGCCGCAGCTCCAACAAGACCGGAACCTACTCAGGCAGCAGGTGACGGATTTATGAACATTCCGGATGCCATCGAAGAGGAATTACCATTTAAGTGTTAATGTTTATCAAAACATTACGGAAAAATTAAGGAGGATTTCGACATGGCTTACAATAAGAGCGATAGAGATGGCGCAAGAAGAAGACCTATGCGTAGAAGAAAAAAGGTTTGTGCTTTTTGTGCAGATAAAGAGCATGATGTAATTGATTATAAAGATGTAAACAAGTTAAAGAGATATGTCTCTGAAAGAGGAAAAATTCTTCCTAGAAGAATTACAGGAAACTGTGCTAAGCATCAGAGAGCTTTAACAGTTGCAGTTAAGCGTGCAAGACACGTTGCAATTATGCCTTATACAACAGACTAATTTTTGTGTGATTTACACAATTGAAAAAAGAACCATTGTATCTTTTGATATGATGGTTCTTTTTGATTTAATGATAAAGTTATATTATAACTCTATTAAAATGCTTTGATAATAAAAATATTATTGAAAAAGATTGATTATTAATGATATAATTAAAGCGTTGCTTAAAGATATTAACAGAATTTTGAGGGAGGGAGAAGCCATGTTTACGATTGCGATACATCCACCGTTGTTTTGTGTAGCGTTTTTGGTTGTTTTTATCATAACATTTTTAGTCAGGATTATAAAAAGAGAACACAGGATTAGACTGTGTTACATAGGGATTATTGAGTTATATATCATGTTGCTGATAAGTGTAACGATTTTTCCTATCAGAATAATTCCGTCTGAAATGAGAACTGGTAAAAACAGCATCTTGGATTTTTGCCAGTTAATACCCTTTAAAGATATTATTGATATTGTTAAGAATAGTGGAATTATAAATATACAGTTGATAGGAAACATTATACTGTTAATGCCAATGCCTGTTCTTATAGGGTATTTAAGTAAAAAAGTTAATTATAAAGTATTATTTTTTAAATCAATATTATTTTCATTTGGGATTGAGATAATACAGCTTATCATTGACAAACTGCTGTCTTATCCGAGCAGAATATTTGATGTGGACGATATTATACTTAATGGAATTGGAATTTTAATAGGTATGATTATTTTTAAAATATTAAAAGAACAGCAAAAAATTTATGATTTCATAGGGGAGAAAATTGTCTGGAATACACAAAAACAATGATAAAATACACGAAAAATTAAATGCGTAATAAAATATTATGGCATTGTTCACAAACTACATATAATAAATTGATAGTGTTATGAGCAAGTCGTAGAGCGTATCAGAAATATAAGCTTGATTATAACCAGCCCGGCGGTTTGTCTGCCGGGCTGGCTTTTTAAGTAATAGGAAATTGCTTGGATCATAGAGCGATTCTTGCAGAGGTAAAACACTGTTTTTGCCTTTTTATACATTATCTTGGAATTCCTATAGCACCTCCCTGAAGATTGCTTTTTACTTTTGGATGTGCGAAATAATAGCTGGATGCAACCAATTTTGAATATTCCTTGTGTTCATCAGTTTTTTGTTTGCGTAAATCATAATCGGTAAAAGGTTCATCAAAAGTGCTGAGGTCATAATCGGAAAAATAGTCATCAAGTATAGTTTCACGGCGGAGCATTTCAACTTGTTCAGTAAGGTCTTTGGCTTCATTTATATGGCTAAAATCAACATCATCAAGAAGTTTGCATATCTGAGTCATAACGCCGATTTCACGTTCAAGATTATTTCTGTGCGTATTGCATATTTCAGCAAGCTTTTCAGGTTCAGCAAATAAAGCTTTTATTTCATCAATGGAAAAACGGAGCTTGCGCAGTCCGATAATTGTTTTCAACTGGGTTATTGCTGCTTCGTCATAATCTCTGAAAATTCTGCCTGATTTATTTTGTGTAAGTGGCATTATAAATCCACAATCTTCATAGTAGCGTATGGTTTTCTGACTGACATTAAGTAAATTTGATAATTCTTTGATTTTCATAATAATCCCTCATTTCTGACTGATATTAAACTGTTGTTTTTGGTATCTGTAATAAAATTACCATATAACCTTAGGGAATAAGCAAGCTTTTTTTGAAAAAAATTGAAAAAGTTCGTATCAGACAAAAGTTTGAACTGTTGCAATCTCTTTAGAAAGTAAAAAAATGAGATTAAATACACAAAAATAATGATAAAATACACAAAAGACAATATCTGTAATAAAATGTTATGCTAATGTTCACAAACTATTAACAAAAACAACATTGCATATTCATAATAGTTAGGTAATATATAACCATCAAATGAAACGGAATCATTTGATAAGTGCTTAAATTTTTTTCATACCTTCTCCTTTAAGAATCGCTTCTCCAGGCGATTCTTTTTTTTATGTTCCAGGAAACGAGAAGTTTCCTGGAACATAAAAAATACTTCGTGAGAGTGTCAGTAATAAAAAATTGCACATAGCTTTGTAGTCAGTGATATAAAGCTATGTGCAAATGAACAGCGATAAAATGAAATGTTTACTCCTCGTTTTGTTCTTTTAAACTGTGAAAAATCTTATCAACGCCCAGTGACATATTTTGATAAGTTTCGTATAGTTTGTTGTAGTAGTCCCGCCCCTTATCTTCGAGATGGAAATAAATCCTAGTGCGTTTTTTTCCAACCTTTACATTTTTTTCAGTAACAAGACCGCTATCAATCATCTTGCAGGTTGCAGCATATGTTGTGTTATATGAGAGAGAGATAAGACCATCAGAATTTTCTTTGATAATCTTGCAAATCTCATATCCGTAGCTGTCTTTTTCATTTAATATAGATAGTATTAATAATTCTGCAATGCCGGTTGTAAGTGTATTCTTTGCAGCCATAAAATCCCTGCCATTCCTTAAATAATATTTTTTAATATGATACAATGAACGCTTATGCGTTCATATTAAGAGTTTCTTTGAAACTCTGCTGTGTGCAAAATTTATGCACATACATTATGATACAATAATGTAATATAAAAACAAGCATAATGTCAATAGTTTTTATGAGATTGTACCATTTTTAGAACAGGTTATCGTAACATTTTTATTTATGTTAGTTTTGCAAGTATTATTGTATGTATGAACGACAACAGCATTTACAGTGGCAGAGTTATCTTTTTTTGATGATGATATGGATTTTATAGTCCAGTTTGTGGTATAGGTTTTTGAGCTATGTGAACATGATACACATTTTGCACTTGAACCATTGTAGGTAAATGTACCTGTAATTGATACTGACCACATACTTTTACCGCTAGCTGATTTATATGTGCTGGTTTTTGTCTTTGTAATCTGTTTTGTGCTTCTTGTAAATAAGCTGATTTCAGAAAGTGGTAATTTTGTTTGCTCGCTTTGAATTTTTGTTTCAAGATAGTCACCATTTTCTAAATATATGATTTGAGAATTAAAATCTGTGCTGTTTGTCATTTGTGCAGAAACATTTACCGGTGCAGTTAATATAATGGCTAAAGTGGTTATAATAGTAATAATATTTTTCATGATTTTGACTCCTTGTAATTTATTTGTTGTTAAGTTGTTCAATTAAATTTTTTTCATATTCAAAAATTTGATCGGCTCTGTGATAGTACCAAATTGACGCTGAGGTGACAATTAAAAATGCAATTAGCGAAAATGTCAAAATTCTGATTATCCATTTTTTAACATTTATTTTTTTAAAATATGGTACAATATTATCTGGATTTTCAGACATATAGCTGTTGATTGTTTCCTGTGGAGAACCAAAAATATTGTATAAATCTTCTATAGCAGCATCCGGATTATCAATACAGTAATCATTAACTGAAGTTGAAATGTAATTTATGTATTTCTTTTCATTTTGACGAATTACAGGAAAAAAGCATTTTATCTGCGATATATATTCTTTGCATAGTTTAGTCTTTTTTTCGGAATTCATATTAACCCTCCTTATTATATTGTGTTATTCTATGGTTTCTTCGTAATCGTAAATGGCTGTATCTTTTAAAGTCTTGTAGTCATTATGCAGTTTTATTACTTCGAGAGTTGAAGCAATCATAATAACGGCTATAAGGATGATTGAGATATATCTAAAAGTTCTTGCCCGTTTGACTTTTTTAAAATATGGCTTTAAGGAGTCGGTGGTTGTCATTATATAGTTATTGATGGTTTCCTGGGGAGAACCAAATTGTTCATATATATCCTGTATATTTGCATCAGAGTGTTCTGTGCAGTAATCATCTACTGAGTTTGATATTATTTTTAAAAATTTTCGTTCATTTTTAGCTTTTACAGGAAAAAATGCCTTGACTTGTGACATATATTTCCGGCGTAGTTTATTTTTGAAGATCATGGTAAACTCCTTTTTTTCGTATATGTAGTTTATAATAATACTTAAATATGTATTTATTGTAAAAGAAAATATTTAAAAGTCAATATTTTGAATATAAAAATATTGTTGACAAAAATATTAAAAAGATGTAATATCTAAATACATGGTCATGTATAGTTATTTAATTTAAGAGAGAAAGGATAAGTGAAATTTATGAAAAAAGCAGTAAAAGTAATTATGTCATTAGTAGTAGCATTAAGTATTATGTTGGTTCCGCAGTATGGGTGTGCAAAGACTAAATCAACGATTATACATCTTTCTGAAAAGAATGTATTTTGTAATAGTGAAATAACTAGAACGAGTGCTTCTGGAACTACAGGTAATGATGGATGGATAAAAGTTAAAGTTACATCAACTTATATATGTGCTGTTAATGGTAAACAGAAAAAACCTGTAACAAGTAGTAAATTGAGTTATAGTTCAATTGCGCAAGTTGGGTTTAAAGCCGTTAATAATGGAATAAGCCTTAGTGTTTCATCATCACATTATGCAAGTTATGCGGGTTCGACTGGCACAGGGCATACAGCAGTTGCATATTAAAGAGGAGTAATTAATATATGAAAAAGAAATTAGTAGCAGTATTTTTAACATCTGCACTTATTTTAACTTCATGTAATTCAAGTGGGGCTGGCAGCAAGACAGCCCCTTTGAAGTCTGATAAAAAGACATCTGACAATGAGGTTGTGTGGACTCTTGAGGATGGGGCAAAAGTACCTGAAGATAATGTGAAAAAGCTAAATGAAGCATTGTATAAGAAAGGTTATGATGTTTCTGTCAGATTTAATTATCTTAAAAATGATTATGTAAAGAACAGTCCGAAGGAATATCATAGTGCATTGGAGAAAACAATCAAAGAAAAAAAGACGGATATTGCATTTTGTGGGTGGGAATATGAAAATTATCCCGGCGAGATGACAGAATTTATCAGGAAAGGATATTTTTATCCTTTGGAAAAGTGGCTTGTATCATCTGATGGCAATGCAGTATATAAGCTTTACGATAAGGAAATATGGGACTGTGCAAAGATTGATAATAAGAACTATTTTCTGCCAAATGAAAATATGTCATATACACCATCAAATGTGATTGGTTTTAATAAAAAGTATATATCTCAGGATAAGATAGAGTCATGGAATGGAACATGGGCAGGGTTACTTAGCATAATGGACGGACTTAAGCTTAAGGAAGATGCTGCTAAGATTTTAGGCTTTCCTTCAATAAATTCTTTTCAGGATATGACTTCAAGAGAAGTTTATACATATAAAGACGGACTATTTTATAATGTGAAAACAGGGGAGATAACTAATCCTTTTAATACGAAAGGTTTTTATGAGTATTTATCATTTTTACATAAATGTTATCTTAAGAAGTATATTAAACATGGTATGGATGATAATGGTGTGACAGATGATAATGAGTCAGAACAGTATGACACAGGTAAGTTTGCAATGATGTTTAATGTTACGGATGACAGTGGCAATGCAGATATGGTATATAAGAAAAGAAAATTTGCTATTTCAAATGATATAGGTATCGGAACTGCCGTATGTGCAAATTCTGATAAGAAAGATAAGGCATTATTGCTTCTTAAGGCATTGCGTACTGATGATGACCTTGCAAATATCCTGTTATGGGGTGACGCGGATAAATCAAAACTCACTGATGCAGACGGATTTGTGGATGAGGATAAAGTGAAAAACGGTATTATATATCAGCCTGCGGCGATTGGTCTTAGTGATGGAACTTTTCAGCTGAAAGGTGCAAAAGCAACAGATATGAGGGTATATAAAAAGAAGTGTCTTTCATCAAAACTTAGGGTAAAGTCGGCTATTGCTGGATTTAATCCGGATTATAGTAATTTAAAGAAAGAGTTGTCGGTTTATACAAAATTACTAGAAATGTATCAGGACTGTTGGCAAAAAGCAGATTTCGGCAAAAAGATGTATAATGATATAAAATTAAAAATAACAAAGAAGTCAGAGCGACTAGTAAAAGAGTTAAATGCACAGGTGGAGGAGTATAAAGTTGAAAAACAGAACGGGAAAAAATAATAAATTTTTGTTTGTGGCAGTTGGTATTGTTGTAATTGCATTAGTGTGTGTCGTGGTTAAGATAAACTTTGGCAGCAGGAAAAGTACGGATAATAAAAAATCTGAGCAAAAGGCTCAGTTGCATGACAGCATTACCGGTTATACAGAGCAGTATTTTGAAGATGGTATATTGTATGTAGATGACAATTATATGAGATTTTGCTCTAATGCTGCAAATGAAGACGGACTTATTTGTGCAAGACCGAATTGTAAGCATCAAAAGTCGAGAACAGAGGAATGTGGGGCATATGTAGATAATATAAACACCACAGGGTTTGCAAAGCGTGGTGATAAAATTTATTATATCGGTGCTGGGGATACAGGTGAGGATTATTCATTATATAGTGAAGATCTTGAGGGACAAAACAGGAAAAAACTTGTTAAACTTCCTAAGGCAAACTATATTTTTGAGGCTTTGTATCATGACAATACGGTATATATTGCATATATGTATAAAAATTATACTGATGATGCTTCTAAAACTACACTTGGAATATACAAATATGATACTGGCAGTGAACAGGGCAATGTTTATTTTGAGACAAAAGCATACGGTTTTTCGTTTGACGGAATGGTTATGGGAAAAGATACATTATATATGTCTTATGTGTGCTCAAATGTATCTAATTCAGATGTTCTGAAACATAAGTCTGACAAGTATTATGAAAGAAAGCACAGTCGTAAATTTGTTAAAGGTCTTGATGTAAAATCAGGAAAAGAAAAAGTTTCGTTAGACGGTTATGGAAATAATAATACGCTTTTATATGTTTCAGGAAAATTATTTTATAATACGGGAAAAGACAATTTATATTATGATGAAAATACCAGAGAGACTCAAAAGATAAGCGGTGACAACCTTATACCTGTAAAAAGCACGGATAAACAGTATGCGTATTTTATGTCATATGATAAAAAGACAAAAAAGAGAACTTATTTAAGATATGATACATCAAATGACGAGATGAACATAATAGCACAGGGAGATTATATCCTTTGTGCCGTTTATGAGGATAAAGTTTATCTGTCAAATGCGGAGGGAGAGAAAACGGAGTATTCATATATCGCACTTTACGATTTTGTTAAAGGTGATATTACAGGTGTGAAGAAGTATAAGTCAATGTGGGGATGATTTTATTATGGGTTTGATAAAGCAGGAATTTAAAAAGGTGTGCAAATTTGATGTTTTTTGCCGAATTATTATTGCAATATTATTATTGTCGTTTTTTATATCTTATTATAATGCGGTAAATGTGCAGGATGCAGCGAAGTGTCAGCCAAAGGACTACTGCCGTATCTCAAAAAGCATATATGAAACCGACATAAATAAGGCAGTTAAGAAACTTGAAAAGGAACAGGAAAAAAGTCTGAATACTGGTTCGGGTTCTTATGCTGCAAATAAGACTGTACTTGAGGAACTTGAAAATATAAAAAGTTATAAGAATTATCTTGATAATCTTAAAAATGGTTCAAGCGGAGGGCTGTTGGCAGAAAAACAGGATAGTTTTCAAAGCAGGGTAAGGGCAAAGTGTAAGAAACTTTATAAGAAACTTGACGCATCAAAGGTCAGATATTCAGCTTCAAGGGGTATTGAACTGTTTATGCAGACTGATACTACGGACTTTGTAATAGCATTTATGGTGCTTTTTATAGTGTTTAGGATTGTTACTATTGAGAGTGAGACAAGTATGGGATGTCTGCTTGCAGGTTCGGTAAATGGAACTAAAAAAACAACATTTGCAAAGTGGGTCGTGGGTCTTTGTCTTGTATGTTTTTTGACCGGATTATCGGTTTTGATAAAACTTATTATATATACAGGAGAGTATGGCTTTTCAAGCTGGGGTGCACTGATACAATCCGTGCGGGGGTATCAGGCAGTTGCGGGAGAGTTTACGATAGCTTTATATACTGTATTTTTTATTATATTTAAGATAATAGGATTTATATTTTTATATACTCTGTTTTTTCTTATAGCAGAAATAATAAAAACTCCGGTTTTGACATTTTTAAGTGAGATTATCATTTCGGCAGCGTTGTTGTTTTTGATGTTAAAAATACCGCTTTCAGGTAATATGGCATTTTTTAGTTATTTTAATCCGTTGAGATGTGTTGACCAGCAGATGCTCATGTTTGGGTATAATGCTTTGAATTTTTTTGAGAAGCCTGTTGATTATATGATGGCATGGCTGATATATGCACTTATATTGTTTGTAGCAATGCTTGCTGTGATATTTAATATAAGCAGTGCATCAGCGGGTGTGTCTTTTCAGGTAAGAACTCTGGAGAAAAATAAAAAAGGCACAAACGGATTAAAAAAGTTTCTTATTTATTTTGAAAGTGTTAAGAGTTTAAAATATGGAGGAGGTCTGGCAATTCTGTTTTTTGCTGTTGTGGCAGTGTTTGTATTTTATTATCCGCCACAGGAGAATTTATCTGCTTCTTCTGATTTTTATTATCGTGAATATGTCATCAAATATCATGGAAATTGCACGGATAAGAAATGTATTAAACTTTCTGATGCTTATAAAAAACTGGAAGATTTAGAGAAAGATTTGGAATTAAACGGTGACAAATATACTGAACTTGCGGCAAAAGCGGCATCAGATGAACTTGAAAAAATGGAGCCGCTGAAAAAAATCATAGATTATTCAAAGTACCTTAAAACCAAGAAAAATGCACATATTGTATATGAAAAAGGTTATCTTATGCTGCTTGGCAGGAATATACCAGGAAGTTATCTTAGATGGTGTGATATTTTAGGTGTTTTAGTTGTAGTTCTTATCTCTGTTTCAATGTGGGGAATGGAGGAATGGTATGGGACAGATGTGTTGTGCCGTTCGACAAAATACGGACTAAAAAGCATAAATAAAAGAAAGATGATATTAAATGTCATATATGGAATTATTGTGGCAGTTATCATTTATGTACCGTGGATAGTTCAGGTGTCAAAGGCATATCAAGTGGGGGATATGGGTGCTTCTGCGGCGAGTATAAGAACACTTAAAAATATAGAATTTTTGAGTATAGGACAGGTGACATTTTTAAGTTATGTCATAAGAACCGTATATCTGGCAGTTTCAGGTATGGCAGTAAGGGTGGTTCAGAAACTTGTGCACGGAAAGATACTGACAGTTGCGATAAGCTGGATATTGATGACGCTTCCGCTGATAATGTTATGAGCAAATAGCAGGCAGAGCGGATTGCAAATATCTGTTTAAATGTTATGGGATGGTGAGTAAAATGGTATTAGATATAAAAAATATTGTTAAAAGATATAAAGATGTTGTTGCGCTAAATGATTTTTCATTACATATGGAAAACGGTCTGTATGGTTTTCTTGGGGAGAACGGTGCAGGAAAGTCGACACTGATAAAAATATTGTCATGTAATCTCGTACAGGATGAGGGAGTTATACTTGCTGATGGAAAGGATATAAGACTTACTCCCGAAGAATATAGAAAAAGGATAGGTTATATGCCGCAGGAGTCAGTCGGGTATCCCGGTATGAGAGTACAGGAATTTATGGAGTATATGGCTGTCCTAAAGGGGTTGTCGTTAAAAGAACCTTCGGTGAAAGAGCAGATATTACGCTTACTGAGACAGGTGCATTTAGAGGAACATATGAAAAAGAAATTTTCACAGCTTTCAGGTGGTATGAAACGGAGGCTGTTGTTTGCACAGGCTGTTCTCGGAAATCCATCATTGCTTATTCTTGATGAACCGACTGCGGGACTTGACCCGAATGAGCGTATTGCCATGAGAAATCTTATAGCAAAGGAGGCTCTTGACAGGATTGTTATACTTGCGACGCATATTATAAGCGATGTAGAGTGTGTTGCCGATGAAATCGTACTTATGAAAAAAGGACAGTTAGTGGGGTGTAAAACTCCGGAGGTCTGGCTTGACGATGTGAAACCATATGTGAGGGAATTTGTATGTAAGCCCGGTGAGATTGAAAAGATACAGGAGGATTATGTGGTAAGCAATATGCGTCAGTGTCAGGAGGGTATAAGTATCAGGGTTATTGGAGAAAAATTTGACGGAAATATTTTTAAACTTGCAGAAACATTGCCGACACTTGATGATGTGTACCTTTATTTTGCATCTGTTTAATTTTATTCCATCAGTCGCATCGCAGGCTTAAACTAATCAATTATCGTTCCGAAAAAAGTTTGTGTAAAGCCGGCATAAATCATTGACAAATATTTGTGCTGGTTTAAAATTGTATTGATGGGGGGGGAAAACGACTTTAGAGAGGAACGAGAGATGGGAAAAAAATTAAGTGAGATGCAGAGTGGTGCAAAAGTTCATCTGACAGCAAGTGCAGGTCTTAATACACTTGAGTTTGATACGAGCATTGTCCAGGCAGGTGAAGGTCATATAATAGTTGAGCCGATTAAGCATGATGATAAGATTTTAAATTTTTCAAATAATGATATTATTAAGAATATAGTTGTCGAAACTGAACCATTACCGGAGAAGTATATAAATGTCGAGGTAGGGATAACGATGCTCGACAATAAAAAATATCATATAGTCCTTTGTGATAAAGAGGGTATTCAGGTAAACAGGAGAGATGATTTCAGAGTATATGTGGGGAGTTATGTCAACGCACAGTTAGCGAGCATCAATGTGACTACGGAAGCTATACTTAAGGATGTAAGTATAGGCGGATTTTCGCTTGTTATAAGAAGTGAGGAAATAGATGGAATTGTCGGCTGGGTAGGGCAGCAGATAAAAGCAGTTTTTTATCATGGTGGTAAGGAGCGTATTCCGATGGTATTTATAGGAGAGGTTGTCAGGGAGGAGAGCCTTGAGGACGGCAGGACTGTTGTCGGATGCAAGAGCCTTAGGCAGCCATTTGGTATCGAAAAGTTTATTGCAGAAAAGCAGCGTGATGAGCTTAGAAGAAAAAATAATGAATAAATAGGATGATACATAATATAATCAGCAATACAATGAGCAGGCTTAGATATTGCCGATTATATTTTTATGGCTGAACTGTTACTAAATTTCATTAAATAATCAGTATTTTATTGTTTTTCGCCATACATATATGATATACTTCTGATATAGTTTAACATTGTGATGCAAGGGACTATTTATAAAAAGTGAAGAAATGGAGATTATTATGAACGATAGAAATGCAAACTTATTTTTTAACAACAATGGTGAGGAAGTAGCAGTTATCACTCTCAATGATGAGGAGGGAAACGAAGTAGAAGCAGCAGTTATGGCTGTTTTTCAGCTTGAGGAGCAGTATCCTGATTATGAATTTGCCGTGCTTATGCCTATGGAACAGGATGAGGAAGCTATTGAGAGCGGTCAGGGAGAGGTGCTTATCTTCAGATATTTTGAGGATGAGGACGGAGATCCTAATTTTGAACCTATCGAGGATGACGATATTGCACAGACAGCAGTTGAGGCTTTCCAGTCTATGATTGACAACGGCGATATAAACATTGAATTCAGCGAGGATGAATCAGAGGATGAAGAAGAGGTGTCTACAGCTTCAGTTGGTGGAAACTCTATTGACCTCGGAGATGTTGTTGTTCATCTTGATGATTATAAATAGACTGAGCGCTATATATATAGTATATAGACAGAGGGACATCTTTTGGGTGTCCCTTTTTCAGATAATATATGTACTCTCGAAACTTTTCGTTCAGAAGATACCGGGAGTACATAATATAAGGAAGTGAGGAAATACGATGAATTTTAGAACAGTTGATGAATTTGAAAAGTTTAATTTTGACGAGGCTCATATAAGTGGGATAGAGATTAAAAGCGGTCATGTATTTTTATATCTTGACAATGTTATGATAGCTGCTGACAATTCCTGCAACAGGGATATTCGTGAGATGCGTACAAATGACCTTGTATTGAAGCTTCAGGACGGAGTAGTTACTTCATTTGTTAAAGAGGGAGTGAAAGTTTACAATGCCGATGGTGTGTTCCAGAGGGAGATACCTGACGAGATAATTCCTGTAGATAAGTATCAGGAGACATTTGACCTGCTTGCAGATAAATATATGCTTGAAGCAACGGTTAAGAGGGATGAAATTGCGGGTGAAAATGTTTATGAGTTTGAGATAGAATATGAGGAATTTTCGTATCTGCTTGTAGTGAAAGCAAATCACGATACGCAGGAATGGGATCGTTTTATGAATAAGGAATAGACAGAAAAATTTAAGTAAGTTGATGCATGGAGGACAGTAAAGAATGACATACGATGAATTATTTCAACTTAAGGGACTGGAAAAGGCAAAGCTTCTTGCAGGCAAGTCTATTCTTGGCAGGGAGATTTCGGGTGCTCATGTCGTTGAGATAGTAGAGGCACAGGACTGGGTCAAGAGAGGAGAACTCATTTTTGTGAGTGGTGTTGCTTTTCGTGATGTGAAAAGGGATCTGACAGAAGCAATATGTGAGCTGTCAAAAAAACAGGTGGCTGGTGTTGTGCTTGAGGTTGGACCATATATTAAGGAAGTGACGGATGATATTATCGAGCTTGCCAATGAGCTTAATCTTCCGCTGCTGTCACTGCCTTATGAAATTCATGTTTCGGAGATAATTTCACAGATTTATTATGATAAATATAGTAAAGAGGAGACAAACAAATCCGTTGAAAAATTTATGACGGAACTTCTTTATGAAGATGAAAAGAAAGCATTGGAGAGAATAGAGCTTTTTAAATATAATGCAGAGAAGAAGCATATCGCTGTTTATGTGAGTGTTGAGGCGGAAGATAACAGCAGTCAGACAAAATCTGTTGAGAAGGTTAATGAAAACGGTGAAAGCAAGAATGAAAATAGTTCCATTAATTCAAAAAATGACGATATATCGGAACAGCTTTTGAGGGCAGTCAGAATGTCGTTTGTCAGGCAGAACCAGCTTCTTTACCTGAAAGAGGAAGATGGAGTGGCGGCGGTTATCGAGCTTGAAGCCGGTGATAAGGTTCATAAGCTGATGCGTCAGAAGAGAAAGGAAATTGAGGAAAATCTCAGATACAGCAGAAAAAATGTCTCTGTAAGCATGGGAATAGGAAAAGTATTTATTGGAGCAGATTCTATTAAAAAGAGTGTTACAGAAGCGAGAAAAGCGAACAAAGTTATAAAGACAGATGGTGGGACGGGAAATCTCAGATATTATGATGAGATAGGAATATACAGGATATTTTTTAATCTGTCCGATGATAAGGTGCTTCGCAATCTTTTGACGGAGGCACTTGGAGCAATTATGCAATATGACGATGAAAATGGGAGTGACATGGTTCACACATTGGAGGTTTTTCTGGAACAGGGCTGCAATATAGCGGCGGCAACGGACGCTCTTTATGTGCATAGAAATACCGTGAAGTATCGCATAAAAAGAATAGAGGAGATAATGAATATAGACCTTAAAGATGTGACGGTACAGTTTAATCTGCGGCTTGCATTTAAGATAATGCATTATCTGGGATGATTGAGGTCTGGTGTGGCAGGCAGTGTTGATTTTGAAGGTGAAAAAATGATTTGTCCATAGTGAACAAATCGGTGCAAAATACTTTGTATATTATGGCTATATGAAACTATCTGACATGATGATATTATATGTTCAACAAAAACAAAGCAGACGACCAAAGGCGGTTGAGTAATGATAAATGCCTTAGTTGTCTGCTTTTTAAATGTAGAATAAATGAATGGAGGGATAAGATGAGCAGTAATTTTGTTATGCCTAAGCAGATTATTTCAGGTGCCGGAGCATTAAATGATGCAAAAGATGTTTTTAAGAAAGCCGGAAAGAAAGCACTTATCGTTTCCGGTAAAGTTATGGAGAAAGTCGGGAATGTCGCAAAAGTAACAAAAATTCTTGATGAATTGTCGATAGAATATGCCATTTATACAGATATAACCGGAGAGCCTACTGATGTGATGATTGAGGGCGGCTTAAAAGTTTATAAAGAAGAAAATTGCGATTTTCTTATAGGACTTGGCGGTGGCAGTCCGCTTGACTCAATGAAGGCTATTGCAGCACTTGTCACAAACCCAGGAAAAATTCCTGATTATATGGGAAAGATTATTACAAATGAAGTACCGCCGATGATAGCTATTCCGACTACAGCGGGAACAGGTTCAGAAGCGACATGGTTTACTATTATCACAGACAGTGAGAAAGATATAAAAATGCTTCTCAAAGGGCCGGTGCTTATGCCTGATGTTGCGATTATTGATTATACATTTACACTGACCTCACCTAAATCGGTGACAGCGGCACCGGGACTCGATGCACTCACCCATGCGATAGAGGGTTACACTTCAAGAAAGGCTCAGCTGCTTACGGACACATTTGCAGTATCTGCAGTAAAGAGGATTTTCAAATATCTTCCGATTGCATACAATGACGGAAGTAACGAAGAAGCAAGAGAGCAGATGGCACTTGCGGCACTTGAGGCAGGGGTTGTTATCAACAACTCATCAGTTACGATAGTTCATGGAATGAGCAGACCTATAGGTGCATTGTTTCATGTGCCGCATGGAATGTCAAATGCAATGCTTATGAAAGAATGTTTTTCATTTGCACTTGACGGAGCATACGAAAGATTTGCAGACCTTGGCAGAGCCATTAAGGTTGCGGCAGAGACGGACAGTGACAAAGAAGCAGCAGAAAAGTTTCTGGATGCTGTTGAAAATATCTGTAAAGTCTGTGAAATTCCTACACTTGAGGAATATGGAGTTGACAGGGAAAAATTCTTCGCATCTGTTGATAAGATGGCGGATGATGCACTGGCAAGCGGAAGTCCCGGAAATACAATTAAAGATGTTACAAAAGATGATGTATTAAAAATATATGATGCTTTGTGGAAATAAAAGTTAAGGGTACAAGATTTGTGCAGAAAAGAGGTATATTATGAGAGATATGACAAAGGAAGAGATTAAATCATTAGATAAAGAGCATGTATTACATTCATGGAGTGTTCAGGGAACACTTGACCCGATGGTAGTTACAAAAGCTGAGGGAATTTATTTTTATGATGCCGACGGCAATAAATATTATGATATGAGTTCACAGCTTGTAAACTTAAATATCGGTTATGGCAATGAGAAAGTTGCAGATGCAATAGCAGAGCAGGCTCACAAACTGCCGTTTATCGGACCTGGTTATGCCGTTGATGTAAAATCAGAGCTTGCAAGAAAGATTATCGAGCTTGCACCTGATAATATGGGAAAAGTATTCTTTACATTAGGCGGTGCAGATGCAAATGAAAATGCATTGAAGATAGCAAGGCTTTATACGGGAAGAAATAAGGTGTTCAGCCGCTATCGTTCATATCACGGTTCAACAATGGGTGCAGGAAATCTTACAGGTGAACCTAGAAGATTTAACTGTGAGACAAACGGCGTATCCGGATATATTAAATTCTTCGACCCGTATATCTACAGAGAGCCTATAGAATTTAAGTCAGAAGTAGAGGCAACAAAATATTATCTTGCAAAACTCAGAGAGCAGATAATCTATGAAAATCCTGAAACGGTAGCAGCTATCGAATGTGAGACAATTACCGGTTCAAACGGATGTATCATTCCTCCTGACGGTTATCTTCAGGGAATAAGAGATATATGTGACGAGTTCGGAATAATGATGATATGTGATGAAGTCATGATGGGCTGGGGCAGAACGGGAGAGTATTTTGCATTCCAGAACTGGGATGTAAAACCTGACCTTGTATCATTTGCAAAAGGTGTAACCTGCGGATATGCACCGCTCGGAGGTGTAATCGTGTCAAAGAAGATTGCAGAATATTTTGATGACCACAAACTTCTCTGTGGACTTACATATTCAGGACATCCGCTTTCATGTGCGGCAGGTGTTGCAACACTTGATGTATATAAAGAGGAAAAACTTGTTGAAAATTCAAAGGCAATGGGCAAGATACTCGGAGAAATTCTTGAGGAATTAAAGAGAAAGCATCCATGTGTAGGAGATGTCCGTTACAAGGGACTGTTCTCAGCACTTGAACTTGTAAAGGACAAGGCAACAAAAGAACCGCTTGTTGAGTACAACTCAGACCCGGACAATACAATGGGTAAGATAATCGGTTCACTTAAGAAAAAAGGATTTTCTACATATTCACATGAAAATTGCATAATCGTGGCACCTCCGCTTATCATAAAAGAGGATGAACTCAGGGCAGCGATGGATATTATGGATGAAGTGCTTGGTGAAGTAGATAAAATGATATAAGAAGTTGATTTTTTTATTGATTGCGGTTAATATAAAAAGAGTGTGGTTTTGCCACACTCTTTTTACATATAGGGGAACGATTAAAATTGAGAAATACAGTTGAGTATTTATTGATTGCTGAGCTGATAAAAATATAACAACAGTATTATAGATTAAGTGACAGGAGGAAAAAATTATGACATTTATCGAAAAGATTGAAAGCATACTTCCGGAGATTGACATTGAAACCGGTATTATGTACTGTGGAGATGACGAGGAACTTTTTGAGGAGGTTGTCGGGGAGTTTGTCGAGGGGGAGATGACAGCTTCTATTGAGAAGAACTTTAAAAATCAAAATTGGAAAGATTACCAGATTGAAGTTCATGCGGTCAAGGGAACAAGTCTTACAATAGGTGCTCAAAAACTCCATGAGGAGGCTGCGGATATTGAACAGTCGGTCAAAAATGGGGATGTTGATTTTGCAATGAAGCATCACAGAGTATTTATGGAGCATTATGAAGATGTTTTAGAAGGTCTTAAAAAATGTATAGAGTAATGATTGTTGAAGATGATGATATTATAGCAGGGACGGTTAAAAAACATTTGGAACAGTGGCAGTATGATGTGCATATAGCGGCGGATTTGTCAAATGTTATGGGAGAATTTACCGATTATTCACCGCACATTGTTCTTATGGATATAAAACTTCCATTTTACAATGGCTATCATTGGTGCAGTGAGATACGGAGAGTTTCAAAACTTCCTATTATGTTTTTATCATCGGCATCCGATAACATGAACATAGTTATGGCTATGAATATGGGGGCAGATGACTTTATTTCAAAGCCGTTTGACCTTGATGTGCTCACGGTAAAGATACAGGCACTTATAAGAAGAAGTTATGACTTTTCGGTGGGCAGCAGTGTTATATCACACAGGGATGCGATACTTAATCTTACAGATGCGACACTTAACTATAAAGATGAACAAATAGAGCTTACAAAAAATGAGCTTAAGATTTTACAGACACTTATGGAAAATAAGGAAAAGATAGTATCAAGAGATGACCTTATGGCAAAAATCTGGGAGAGTGATGATTACATAGATGAAAATACACTTTCAGTCAATGTGAACAGGCTTAGAAAAAAACTTAAGGAAATAGGTCTTGATGATTTTATAATGACAAAGAAGGGTCTTGGATATAAACTAAATTAAATCTTTGATAAATTGAGCATAAATGTACTATCGAAAGTGTAGGTGTATTCAATGTATCAATTATTCATTGTGCCAGGTTAAAATGGAAAATATTATGAAGATATTTGTATCATATATAAAAACGAATGTATTATGGGTTGTTTTTTGTGCAGTCCTTATATTATTTCAAATGGTATTTATGCGGCTTTCTGGCATGAAACAAAATGACTGTATATATGGAGTTATTCTTGAAAGTATGGTGTTTATAATAGTCTTTTTTAGTGGCTTTATAAATTATCTTATCAAATACAATAAGCTTAAAAGAATATCATTGCTTGATATTGATGAACAGTCTGATATGCCTGAGACTTCAGAATGCGTTGAGCAGTTGTATCAGGAAATCGTAGAAAATCAGATAATAAGCCGTAAAAAAATAAAAGCAGACAAGGATAAGGCAGACAGTGAAATGCTGCAATATTACGGGATGTGGGTGCATCAGATAAAGACACCGATAGCAGCAATGCGTCTTTTATTGCAGACTGATATATCTGAATTTGCAGCCGATAACGAAAATAAAAGTGAAGAAAATATAAATGCTGCCGGATTAGATACTGAATATGCAGAAAATATAAATGCTGTCGAATTAAAGAATGAATATAAAGAAAGTATAAATGCCACCGGATTAGACACTGAATATATAGATACAGATAACAAAGAGGATGAATTAGAAAAGATATATCTGGGTTTTGGTGAATTAAAAAAAGAATTGTCAAATGAACTTTTTCAGATAGAACAATACACGGAAATGGCACTTCAATATCAGCGTGTGCAATCAGAAACAAATGATTTTGTACTTGAAAAAGTAAAACTGGACAAAGTGATAAGAGAGTCGATAAGAAAATATGCAAAGATATTTATAAGAAAAAAACTTGCCATGAATTATGATGGGACTGACATAACAGTGGTGAGTGATGAAAAATGGCTTGGATTTATAATAGAGCAGCTTTTATCAAATGCGGTTAAATACACCAAGTCTGGAAGCATAACAATTAGTATTGGAATGAACACATTAAAAACAGATGCGTTAAATAATGTTGATAAAGAAGAACTAAAATATAAAAATTGTGAAAATGTTTTTCACAGAATTGAAAAAAGAGTTGAAAAAGAAAGTAAAAGCAGGATAATTTTTGTTGAGATTGCAGATGAGGGCATAGGCATAAGTGCAGAGGACATACCGAGAGTGTTTGAGAAAGGATATACAGGTTATAACGGACACGAAAATAAAACATCAACCGGTATCGGACTTTATCTGTGCAAACAGGCAGCAGATAAACTCGGACACCGATTGGAGATAGAGTCGGAGGAGAAAAAAGGAACAAAAGTGAGAGTGTATCTTACAAAAATGTAAGAAATAAAAGAGAAATGTAAGCTGTTTCGATAGCAGACATTTCTCTTTTTTGTTAGGATAATATCAGAACAGAAAGCAATGCAAGTCATGCGAATTGCGAATATCAGTTTGACTTGCGGATTATGATAGTTTCGCAAATGTTTAAAAAGCTTTGTTATAAGAAAGGTGGAAGTCATGGAAATATTATCAGTTTCTAATTTAAAGAAAGTTTACACTACAAGATTTGGGGGCAATCAGGTTCAGGCACTTAAGAATATCAATTTCTCCGTAGACAAAGGTGAGTATGTTGCAGTTATGGGAGAGTCCGGTTCAGGAAAAACAACATTGTTAAATATTTTGGCGGCACTTGATAAACCTACAGCCGGCAATGTGCTTTTAAACGGAGTAAATCTTTCAACGGTCAAGGAAAAGGAAATTTCTGCATTTAGGAGGGAGCATCTAGGCTTTGTTTTTCAGGATTTTAACCTGCTAGACAATTTCTCACTTAAAGACAATATATATCTTCCGCTCGTGCTTGCGGGAAAGAAACATAATGAGATGGAAACTAAACTTCGTCCGATAGCAAAAATGCTTGGTATCGAACAGATAATTGAGAAATATCCGTATGAGGTTTCCGGCGGACAGAAACAGAGGGCGGCAGTGGCGAGGGCACTTATAACAGAGCCGGAACTTATACTTGCTGATGAGCCGACAGGGGCACTTGATTCAAAGGCAACAGATGATCTATTAGGACTTTTTAATGAGATAAACGAAAACGGTCAGACGATAGTTATGGTAACGCACAGCACAAAGGCGGCAAGCCATGCAAACAGGATTTTATTTATAAAAGATGGTGAAGTATTTCATCAGATATTCAGAGGTGGTCTGTCAAATGAGGAGCTTTATGCAAAGATTTCTGATACGCTGACGGTACTTACAACCGGAGGAGACAAAGTGAACGATTAAGAATTAAAAAAGGGAGTAATCACAGATGGGTAAATTATATTTTAAACTGGCAAAGACAAATCTGTCTAATAACAAACCGTTTTATATACCATATATAATTTCAAGTATAATTACGGTTGCAATGCTCTATATGATGTCATTTTTAAGTGACAATAAAGGACTTAATAAAATAATGGGGGCGGACAGTCTTGCAACCATATTCAGACTTGGTGTCGGAATTATAGTAATATTTTCATATATATTTTTGTTTTACACAAACAGTTTCATCATCAAAAGAAGGAAAAAAGAAATAGGTGTTTACAATATTCTCGGAATGGAAAAAAGACATTTATCAAAGGTTCTTTTTGTAGAAACTATTTATTCTGCAATAATCTCTCTGGTATGCGGAATTATCGTGGGAATAGTATTTTCTAAATTTATCCTTATGGTCTTATATGGAATTATAGGCATACACAAGACAGTAGAATTTTTTGTTAATATACACGGAATTATCTTATGTGTAGTTTCATTTGGAATATTATTTTTGCTGACATTTTTATACAATTTTATGCAGATAAAACTGGCAAATCCTATTGAACTTCTTCGTGGCACAAATGTAGGTGAGAGAGAACCAAAAACAAAGATTTTTATGACAATAGTTGGAGTAGTATGCCTTGCAATAGCTTATTATATAGCGATAACAACTGAGAATCCGCTTAATGTACTTACGCTTTTCTTTGTTGCCGTGCTGCTGGTTATAATCGGAACATTTGCGTTATTTACGGCGGGAAGTATCGCATTGTTAAAATTACTTAGAAACAATAAAAAGTTTTATTATAATAAGAGACATTTTATGGCAGTTTCAGGTATGCTTTACAGAATGAAACAGAATGCGGCAGGACTTGCAAGTATATGTATTCTTTCAACAATGGTGCTTGTAGTAATATCAACAACGGTGAGTATGTATGTCGGAATACAGGATGAACTTATGGCAAGGTATCCTAACGATGTATGTGTCACGGTTGACTATAACAGTGTAATTGACAAAAGCAGTGAAATAGAAAAAGCCATATTTGATGAAATTGATAGTGCGGAAGTAAAAAATAAAAAAGCGTTTTCGTATTTATCAGTTTTTGTAGGGCAAAAGGGAGATAATTTTACAACTGATAAAGAACATTTATCATATCAGAACTCATATCTCTTTTATATACTTTCAAAAGATGATTTCATCAAAAGGGATAATAGTTTTAAAGATAAAATAGGGAACATTTCAAAGGGTGAGGCAGTAGTTGTTTTAAATAAAAAATACGATAAAAAAGATATAAAAATATTTGGTAAGAATTATAAAGTTAATAAAAGCTTTGAACATATGGAAGATAATGATTTATATATGATAAGCACACTTAATGGATTGGGATATATAATTCTTGATAATGATGAAAGTGTGCAGGAATTATATGATATGCAGGAAAAAATGCTTGGAAAGGGGGCAAATTACTATACAAATAAAATCAGGTTTGATTTTAAATCCGGAAATAAAAAGCAGAAAGCAGCGGCTTATAAAAAGATAGACAATGCAGTCAAGAAGTATTTTAAGGAAAATAAAAATGACAAAAAGGAAATTTCGTCATATTGGGTTGAGAGCAGACAGGAAAATGAGCAGAATTTTTATCTTTTATATGGTGGACTTTTCTTCCTTGGAATTTTCCTCGGAACAATGTTTTTGATAGTGACGGTAATGATAATATTCTACAAACAGATTACAGAGGGATATGACGACAGAGAGCGTTACCAGATACTTGAAAAGGTCGGAATGAGCAGCAGGGAAGTAAAAGATACGATAAAATCACAGATAAGGATAGTATTTGTTCTTCCGATATTTGCGGCAGCAGTTCATGTGACAGCGGCATTTCCGATGGTAAACAGAATTCTTAAAATGCTAAATCTTAATAATGAAAAATTGTTTGCAGGATGTCTGGCAGCCACGATAATAGTATTTGCCGTTATCTATTATCTTGTATTTAAGGTGACATCGAGGGCATATTATAAGATAGTAAAATAGGAGTAGTGCACATCAGGCATATTATGTTTGATGTGCCTTTTGCATTAGTGTTATGAGCAGGTAGCAAAGCGGATTGCGAATGTCCGCTTTACTTTATTAATCTTCAATGTTACTATATTGCTATATAACTAATGTTGTGGATTGCTGAAATGTTATTTGTTTGTATAGATATTTGCGAAACTATCATAGTCTGTGTAATTAGCATAACATATAATTAGTTTCGTAATTACCATTATCTGGTTATAAAAGATAATGAGAAGGAGGATTATATGGCAAGAACGGTAAGTATAGGAAATCAGGATTTTGAAAAAATGATACAGCGTAACTGTTTTTATGTTGATAAAACAGGTTTTATAAAGGAATGGTGGGAAAATGAAGATGAGGTCACTCTTATAACCAGACCACGCCGTTTTGGAAAAACATTAAATATGAGTATGTTAAAATGCTTTTTCTCAAATAAATATGCAGACAGAGGAGAGTTGTTTGAGGGACTTGAGATATGGGAAGATGAGAAGTATCGTGAAATTCAGGGAACATATCCGGTGATATTTTTTAGTTTCGCAAAAATAAAGCAGACAACTTATAAAGAGACAATAGAGAAGATAAAAAAGATAATTTTTGATTTATATCAGGAGTATGCTTTTATCGGAAAATGGAACGGTCTTACGGACAAGGAAAAAGAAAATTTTAATAATATAAGTTATGATATGAGCGATGTTATTGCACAGGAAGCAATAGTTGACCTTTCAAATTATTTGAGCAGATATTATGGAAAGAAAGTAATTATACTTCTTGATGAATATGATACGCCTATGCAGGAAGCATATGTAAATGGATATTGGGAAGAACTTGTTGCATTTACAAGAAGCCTTTTTAATTCAACATTTAAGACAAATCCGTATTTGGAGCGAGCGATAATGACCGGTATAACGAGAGTATCGAAAGAGAGTATCTTCTCAGACCTTAACAACCTTGAGGTAGTTACAACACTGACTCCAAAATATGAAACTGCATTTGGATTTACAGAAGAAGAAGTGTTTAAGGCATTAGATGAGCAGGGGCTTTCTGGCAAAAAGAATGATGTTAAGATATGGTATGATGGTTTTAGATTTGGCAGTAAAAATGACATTTATAATCCGTGGTCGATAATAAATTATCTGGATAAGAAAAAAATTGCAATGTATTGGGCGGAGTCAAGTTCAAATGGTTTGATAAACAGCTTAGTGCAAAAGGGAAGTTCAAATATAAAAATGATGGTTGAAAAACTTATAAATGGCTCAACTATCAATGTGGTAATAGATGAACAGATAGTATTTTCAGAACTTGATTATTCAGAAGATGCCATATGGAGTCTTATGCTTGCAAGCGGTTATTTGAAAGTTATTTCGTCAGAAGAATTAAATCTGATAAGAGAAAGTGATAATGAGTATGAACTTGCTCTCACAAACCGTGAGATATTGTTTATGTTCAAAAAAATGATACTCCGCTGGTTTAGTCCGGCAAAAAGTGAGACAAATGAATTCATAAAGGCACTTATAACTGGAGATATAGAAAGTATGAATGAGTATATGAATGATGTAGCATTACGGACATTCAGTTCATTTGACTCAGGAAATCATACATCAGATAAAAAAGCACCTGAGAATTTCTTCCATGGCTTTGTTTTAGGACTTATGGTAGACCAGTCAGATAACTATATCATAACCTCAAATCGTGAGAGTGGTTTCGGACGATATGATATAATGCTTGAACCAAAAGATAAACAGAGTGAAAAATATCCGGGGATTGTCATAGAGTTTAAGGTGATAAATCCAAGAAGAGAAAATTCACTTGAAGAAACTGTAGAAGCTGCATTAAAACAGATAGAGGAAAAAAACTATGATGCAGAATTGATAAATCGTGGAGTAGATAAAGAAAATATCCATCATTACGGCTTTGCGTTTAGAAATAAGGAAGTTTTGATAGATGGACGGTAGATATTTTCGGAACTGAAAATAAAACAGAAAAATAACAAAGACCGCATATATAAGTGACGATATATACGGTCTTTGTTTTAAATATTTTATAACTAATAAGTGTTAAGCACATTTATTTTATTCTATAATAATATATAGGTGGATGTAGTTGATTAGCAATAAATATAACAATTATACAAATTAAAACAATTATTATAGAAATCAAAAATAAAATTTTTAGGTTAATCTGAAATTTTGGTGTGTCAGATAAAAAAGCAAGTTCTTCATTGATAAATAGCATTTTTAAATCATCAAATGTAGTATCAGGGTGTTCTTCAAGATAACTGAGTATTTCATCAGTAAGGAGTCTGCGTAATTTACGCCTTTCAGCAAAAGGATATTTATTGAAAGGGTAAGCTTGTTTTACTATTTTTTTTATCTGTCGTGCTGTAATCATATAGCTGCTCCTGTTTTATTTAAAATTTCCATATTTTGTACAGGTAATTGTTGTTGTGTGGGATGATACTGAACCATTATATTTTATTTGAATTGTACCAGTTGCTTTATTATTAGAACCGCCGTGTTTTTCTGAGTAAAATGAATACTTGTTATTTATTATTTTTAGCGAACCAGTGCATGATTTGTATTTTACGGATACCCCTTTATTAACGGTAAAATATGCTGTTAGAGTGTAAGTCCAACAAACATTATTGTTATTATCATAATGTTTTATTTTTTTGAAATGAGATTTTGTTTCCGTAGCAGAAGCGGTACTTAAAAGAAAGTTATGTTCCATAGTCTCAGGATAACAGGTTTCTATATCATAGCTGCCATCATCATAGTAGGTAATAGAGGATGGTATTTCTGTGGATATACTTTCTGCTGATGCGTTTGTTGACGATAAAAATATAAAGGTAATAGCTAAAACAAGTGGCATTGGTATTTTTAATAATCTCTTTTTCATAATAGTTCTCCTTATACATAAATTATTTAGCATAGTCAGTTCCAAAATTGTAAGTTTTTATTGCAGGTGGATCTGTCTCATGGGTAAAAGGATTTATATTATTGTCAATCTCATCAGGAGCCCCCTGTATTTCAATATCATATCCTCTTGAATAATCCCATTTACCATAAAAGTATTTAGCAGTATGTACTATAAGAAATATACTGACTGTAATAATAGAAAATACGGTTATTCTACGAAATGCTTTTTTGACTGTAGCAGTTTTTGAAGGTATTTCGGAGAAAGTGCTTAATTCCTGAGGATTTCCAAATGTAAGTTGTAAATCTTCATATGTATAGTCTGTATTTTCCTTTGTATATGTTGTTAAAGAGTCCTTTAACTGTTCTATAAATAGTTTTTTTGATTTATAATTGCCATGATAGCCTTTTTTAACATCATGGAGATATTTTTTAAGTGCTTTATTTTTTTTATGTTTCATAATTTTTCCTCTTATATTTTATAGTGCCCGTAGTTGTGTTTATATATTAAAAATCAGATTTCAGTCAGGAGATGGTTCCGGTTTTCTGCATAATCAAACTGATTGCCTGTGTTATTGTATTGTATTCATCAATGATTTTTTGCAGATATTCGCGACCGGCATCGGTAATAAGGTAGTAAACTCTGGTTCTTTTGATGCCCACCTTGACCTGTTCAAAGCTTAGGTAACCATTTTGTGTGAGACGATATAATGTCGGATACATGGTAGTCTCCTTAAGCTCATACTTTCCCTCGCTAAAGTCAGAAAGTTCCTGAGAAAGCTGATAGCCATATTTTTGTTCTTTTTGCAAAAGCAATAATAGAACTAATTCTATGGTTCCATGTTTTATATTATTTTTGTTTCTCGTTGTTTTCGGCATAATCATTCACCTTTCTGTGAACAGTGTACTATATTTAATGCAATATGTCATCATTTTTCAAAAAGATATAGCACACTATTTAATAATATTACAATTAATTTTATATGTCAATATAAACTATAATAAATAGTATAGCATAAATACCTTTTAGTAAATAGTATTTGACAAATAATATAAAAAGTGATAATGTTTTGAATTGGGAGAAAGATATATGTGTATTTTGAGGGAAAATTACAAAGAAGGAGGAATGTCTGGAAAAAATAAAGTTTAAGGTAACTGAAAAATTTATTATTTTAAAAATGTCAAACGAAACAAATTGACTTATAGTGTGGAGTGAGGATAGAATGGAGGAAAGTATGATATACAGTAAGATATTAAAAAGGATAACAGCAGTAGCTGTTGCATCATCCATTGTTTTAAGTGGAAGTGTTTATGCAGGAGCGTCAAGTTATGAGAATAAGGAGTATTCTTATGATTATCAAAAAGATGGAGATTATAAGGATACAACACCTAGAATTAAAAATTATAATGGCAGCAATAAACCACATGGTTATGTATATGCTATAGCATCATATGGAATACCATCATCAGTTATGGTAAGAGGTACAAATGATGCTGGAAAGAAATCTAAGAAGTTTAGCGAATATGTTACTATTCCTATATATTCGCATACCTGTATAGTAAACTGGTTTAAAAAAGACAGTACATATACTAAAGTTGCATTGAGGGTGCGTACAAATTCTAATAAAGGTGCTACATATGGTTGCTGGAGTCCTGATTCGTCAAAGAAGTATCCACATGTTGTTGGTAGTGAAAAGTCATAAAAATAATTACTAAAACGATAATAATATAGCGTATAATAAGGTGGGAACTTAAGAAGGAGAAGTGGTAAAATGAACAAAAAATTAAGATACATAGCTATGACTTTTGTCAGCATTATTTTGGTATGTTGTTATATGGTGCGTATATCATATGTAAACAAAGACAATGCTAAGGCTGAGGTTGAATATGTTTCGGACAGTAAATCTGTGCAGGCAGGAAATCTTAAAATTGAGGTGGCGGAGCAGAAGTTATATGATGTGGCAGAATATGTTAAAGAATATCCTGAAATCAGGGATTTATATACATATAAAGGAAGTTATTATGAAAAATTTGATGGGGGAAATGATGTTTTACGCTCATATAAGAAAATCTTTTTTATTGTTCTAAAAGTTACAAATACAGGTGATAAGACAGAAGAAATCCCATATTTTGAATATAAACTGTATGTTGATAAAAATTATGCTTTTGATTTTTTACCGACAGAGGTGGAATACATAAATAAGGCTTCGGGGATAGGCGTAAAATCCCAATGTTCATATAAGGTTAAACTGGTATATCAGATAAGCGACAGGGTTTTTGATAAAGACATTTATAAAAATATGCAAAATATGGATAACTCTATTATGGTATCGGGGTATCCTGTGATGAAAAATATAAAATTGTCGCATACAGAATATGTAAAAGCGGATGATGATGCGAAACTTATCTATGAGGACCTCGTTAAAAATGATACCGAGGAAGTCTCATTGCCTGACACTAAGGAGAACACCATATTAAAACAGGATGAACCATATGTAAAAAATGGTATTAAGGTATATGCGGAGTCTTGTGAGATATATCGGAAAAAGTTTAGTGGATATAAGGAACTTGGCGAGGATGTTGATGGAGAACCGTTTAACAAAGCCTGCATTGGGAAAGATGATAAAATAATCTGGTCTGACAGGTATGGCAACAAGAAAGCAGATTTTAGTATTGTTGTTGTGAATTTCACATTTGTCAATGACACAAAAAGCGACAGATCAATATACTTTTATCCAATGTTACATAATTATATCGGAAAAATGACTACAGAATTTTATTTTATGAGTATGGACAAAAATGTTAAGTATAAAAAATACAGTTCAATTTATACGGTTGGTGCCGGTTCTGAGGTCAATGTAAAGAGTATATTCTATCTGGCTGAAAATCATAACGATAAGGATAAATCTTATAGGTATTATATTGGGGATGATAGTAAAAAGCTGTATATAAGTTTAGCGGATGCTGACAGTGAAAATTATAATCTGGAAAAAGGTCAGGCAGCCGGTGGAATATTTATGAGGGTGAGGTGATAAAATGTTTCGATTTGAATTGAAAAGATGTATGAAGGGTAGAGGTTTCAAAGCGGCTTTTTTAATCTCACTTATATTGGCGGCAGGTCATTTTACTGCATTTTGTATATGTTTTTTGCATAATGAATATGGTGGTATCATAACGGATAAAGAAGCTGTTAAGTTGTTAAAGGCAGGTCAGAGTGTGCTTGGAATATATCCTGCAAATATTTTTGAGGGATTTATAGGCGGTGAACAGTACACTTTTTGGAATGGAGTTTATTTTTATCTGTTGCCGATAATTGCCGTATTGCCGTTTGGGACAAGCTTTTTTGAAGATGAGGACTCAGGATATTTAAAAAATATATATATCAAAAAGAAGAAAGAGATTTATCTGGTATGTAAGTTCATAGTTACATTTATTTCAGGGGGAATTGCAGCGGGACTTCCTTATGTCTTTAGCTTTATGATGAATTTACTTTATGTTCCGGCAATAAAACCAAATCAGCTTGCAAGACATAATTTTGTCAATCAGCTAAACAATATGTCTGACTGGTATTATGAAAAACCGTTTCTTTATTTTGGAGTATATCTGCTTATCATAATGCTTTGTGGCGGTGTTTTTGCAACATTATCGTTATGTGTTTCATTTGCCGCTAAAAATAGTCTTTTTGTAATGTTTTTTCCATTTTTATTTAACATTTCATTTGATTATGTCGCAATGGAATTAAAAATAGAAAAATATGTTCCGTCCAATATTATGAATCCTATGATGACAGAGTATATAAAGGGAAGAAGTATGTTTTCTGTATTTACTGAGATTTTTGCCGCAATACTGTTGTGCTTCGGATTTTTCGTTGTGCTGAATAAAAAGCGGGAGCGGATAGTGTGAAAAATTGTTAAATGGTAAAGATTTGGACGGTATGGAATGCAATCATTGTTTATTGCAATATGGATGTGAAAAATAGTAAATATGTGCTGATTATAAGATTGGGAGGGAGAAGTTTTGAAAATAGAGATTAAAGACCTTTATAAGGAAATAAAGAAGAATGTTATTCTTGACAATGTAAATATAACGCTTACAGGCGGAAAGATATATGGTATTCAGGGAAAAAACGGATGTGGAAAGACGATGCTCATGCGCAGTATAGCAGGACTTGTGATACCGACACGCGGAAGTATAATCATAAATGGAAAAGTGCTTCATAGGGATATTTCAATACCTGAAAGTATAGGGGTTCTTATTGAAAACCCGTCTTTTTTGCCAAGATATTCGGGATATGAAAATCTGAAAATGCTCGCAATGCTTGATGATAAGGTGTCTGATGGAGAGATAAAAGATTTGTTGGAGAAAGTCGGGCTTAAAGATGCGGCAGATAAAAAGTTTGGAAAATATTCACTTGGAATGAAACAAAGACTTGGCATTGCGGCTGCCATTATGGGAAGTCCTGAGATCGTACTTCTCGATGAGCCGATAAATGCGATTGATGGCGAGGGAGTTGAGCAGATAAGACAGTTGATACTTGGACTGCGTGATGAAAACAGGGTAGTTCTGGTTGCCTGCCATGATAAAGAGGAAATGCAGTTGCTTGCAGATGATATTATTTGTATGCAGCAGGGCAGGATTGTTGAAAAGGGGTGACGGATAGTGAAAATAATGAAGATGTTTAAGCATGATTGGCTGGAGGGAATATGGCACAGAAAACTTTATCTTATACTTTCGGTTCTGGCAGCATTTTTTTCCTGCACGGGGATACACTCATCAATTATAGAACATCAGAAAACGGAAAATATATCAAACGGTACATTTATGGATTATTGGATTTATCTTGTAGATGGCTGTCAAGCATATAAATTTGACTGGTATAATTCATTTGTAATTCCGATAAGATGGATATGTTTTATTACTTTTTTGCTTATCGGTGTCAACAATTATATGTTGAGTGATTTAAAAGGATGGGGTTATCAGGTTCTTGTTCATTCTAAGAGCAGGTTAAACTGGTGGATAAGCAAGCTGATGTGGAGTATAAGTTATACATTATGCTATTTTTTTGTGAGTTTTTGTACTGTACTTATCTATTGTATTTTAAGGAATGTTGCTGTAAATTTTAAACCGACTTTGGATATTATGAAATCACAGGCAACCGAGTCTTTTATGAAATTTGGGAATAGAAATTTATATGTGGCGGTGTTAATCCTGCCATTACTTATGGCATTGTTTTTAAGTATTATACAGATGGTGTTAAGTTTGTATATCAGACCGGTGTATGTATTTATTATAATGTTTATATGGCTTGTAGCATCTGCCTATAAGAAGTCGTGGCTGCTGGTTGGGAATCTTGGTATGCCATACCGTATGAAGCCTGTACTTAAAAGTGGATTTAGTACGGTTCAGTGTTTTTTTGTTCTGATAGCTGCAAGTTTGATATGTATTATATGGGGTTATCTGAAATTTAGAAAAAGAGATATATTTGAGAAAGAGTAATCAGTCAAGCATATCTCTTACCATAAAAGCAAGCCGCAATTGTATGCAGTTGTCGAGGTCAGATATATCCATGTCGAGTATATCCTGTACTTTGTTTAATCTGTAATTTATTGAATTGCGGTGCACATAAAAGTGTTCCGCAGTTTTTTGCACACTGCCGTTATTTTCAAGATAATATTTTAAAACTTCAAGTATATTGCTGTCGTTATTTTTATCATATTCTATAAGCTCACCGAGAGTGTCATTATAATAATCTTTAAAAACCTCTTTATCTGTTATGCTCATAAGTAGATTGTAAATTCCTAAGTCTTCAAAATGTAGAAAGATTTTAGATGTGGCTGTGCATTGATGATTTTTAATCGTTAGTGTACAGCCTGTTTTTAATGTATAGGAAAATGTTCGTAATGTAGTGTGACACCAGGAGCAAAACGCTGTTTTTGCTATTTTTTTCAGTTAATTATAAACAACTTTTTGTCTTTTTTGTGAATTTCGGGGGTAGATTTGGACGGATTTTGGGTCGATTCGTGCAGGGTATCACAATAAAAGAGTGGCGGGTAGTATAATGTGATGCAAGGGTCAAAAGCAGATAGCAATGAAGCAATCCGTGGCATTGTTTTGGGGATTAAGAAAGGAGATGTGATAAGTATGAAGAAGCGTATTATGTCGCTGTTATTGGTTTTGGTTATGTTTTTTAGTGTTTTGCCGATTATGCCGGCACGCAGGTCTGCAGCGAAGGAAACAGAGACTTTATTTGACAGATACATTCCGGTCAACCAGGCATATTCTGCAAAGGTAAGTCCGTTCAGCGTTACGGAAGGAGTAAGTTACAGTTTTTCTATCGGTACCAGATTTAAGGATGAAACAGCAGAGACCATTATATTTGCGGATGAACTTAAGCGAAGTGAGATGCAGGGACAGTTTTTTAAGATAAATTATCTTGGTACTGTTGGAACTTTGAAAAAGGCTGATATAATGAAATATTTCGACCTCAAAGAAAATGACTATCTGCAGGTAATGGGGGATCCTAATGCAGTGATTTATGAGAATACGAGGAAGTGGCTTACAAAGGACAGCATCATTATTTCTGTTGACCTTTATGACGAAGACAAAAACTTTGTCAGAACTGTTAGTCCGGCTGCGGCTATCATGGCAGCAGGACCTGACGGACAGTTTGTTACCTGTTCCATGCCGCAGGGATATACCTGTTCCATTTTTTTCTCAACACAGGACAATCTGTTTAAAGGAACAGACGATAAGAGTTCAAGTGTTTATACGCATTTTAATGCTGAACATATATGGCTGGAGGACAAAAGTGTTGCGGATAATTTTATAAGTTCTACAGACAGTAAATTAGATTATAAATATACACAAAATGCTGAGCTTAAGGGCACACCACAGTACATGACAAACAACATATTAAGTGTCAATGAATTTATTGCTCCTGATAATACATATTATCAGGTCGGACACAAAAAAGGTGATGTAGATCCAAGTGTCATGAACAAAGTTGAGAATGTTACGGATTACTCGGAGAATGTTATTTCGGTGGCTGACGGAGTTACAAGGAGAACAGTTTTAGCTTCAGATGGTACACTCTATGGTATTTCAAGCAATTATGAAATGAAAGAGCTTGCAAAAGGTGTTAAACAGGCGGGTATGCTGCATTATCTGACAAATGACGGAGAAGTAAAAGAAATCAAAAGCGGAAAGACAATAGCGGCTGACTGTAAAGCATTTTCTGAACACCGCTATGGCAGAGTTATCGGTGTATTGAAAAATGACGGCGTTTTCACGATGGGTTACACATACCTCGGCGAAGAAAAATATTATAAAAAGGGACTTGTATATGGAGAGCTGAAAAATGTAAAGACTATCGTTCCGGGTGGTGTATGTACTAAAAACGGTAAATTCTATCGCTGGGTAGAAGATGTTGAAATCGGTGGATATACGATGGATCCAAGTAAGGGGTCATTTTCACAATCTTATACACTTAATCTTAAACTTGAACTTTTAACATCGAATGCAGTGCGTGTTTTTCCGTATGAGTATTACACAAGGCAGAAAGATTCAATCAACTCAGCGACTGGAACTATTGAAGTTGCAAAGACCGGTTTTGTTGAAAATGCTGACGGTCAGATGTGGGCATTTGGTTTACAGGATACTGAAAATATGGGTACTATGACGGATAGTAAAGGTACAAAGTCTCTTATAAGACATATATTTCCAGTGTATCAGAGCATAAAAACTTCAGGATTTGACAATGGAAACTTTGCCGGATTTGTGCCTGAGGACAGCAATGTTGTATCTATGCTCGTAAACAATCATTGTTCTAATGAAAGACCTGTTGTACTTAAGTCAGGAGTTGATTATCTCACAGATGTACCGGGCGGTTACAGAGGACTTGATGGTTATGCATATGTGTTTGACAATGATGTAGATGATGGCACGCCTATAAGAAGTTTTAAAAAGAAATCAACTGCGTTTCATTATCTTCACGACAGAAGTGAGATATTTAGTGCAATCAATACTACAACAGGAAGAAAAACAATGCCTAATCTTAATCTTTTGCCAAATGTTGCGAGAAGTTCTTACCGGATGGATAATAAGAGTGGAAACACAATTCTGCTTGAACGCACAGATGGTTCTATGTGGATGACACAGATTTATCCTGCGGCATCGGCAGCAGCAATGGCTGCGAAACTTGGCGGATGGGAATGTTCAAATGCGATTCAGATTACTAAGGCGGTTAAAAAGAAAACATCAACGGTTGATTATGTAAATCTTGTGAGTAAGAATGTACTGGAACAAAATTTTCCGGCAATCAAAAAAGGTACACCGGTTGAAACAGATGCACCTAAGTATATGAGTTCAAAATATTATTCCCAGATTACGGTCGGTAAAGCGGATGCATATTCGCGTGAAGGAAAAAAATTTCTGCTGCTCATTACAAAGACAGACTGCGTTTATTCAAAAAAGATGAAGAAAATCATAAAATCTGCCATAGAAAAGGCGAAGGTTCCTATTTATGGATGTGTTGACAATTATTCATCCCTGGAATTTGTCTGGAATTATACAAAGTCAGATTCTCTTGATATGCCTTGTTTTGTTTTGGTAAATGGAGACAATAATGTAAAGATTTACAATGGAGTCCGCACAAAGAGCAAAGTAAACTCGATACTTAAAGCGGCAAAGAAGATAGGTGCAGCAAATGATAAGTTATCGACAGCGGCTGCCGAAGTGCAGACAAAGTATCCAAACAATGAGATTTCGGTTGATAACAATGAATGGGGTGTTCTAAAATCCATAAATAAAGAAAGATTTGCGAATAAACTTCCGCTGTTTACTATGCCTGAGGCTTTGCAGAAAGCGTGCGATACCCGTGAAGAAGAGATTGTATTGCTGTATGACCATACCCGTCCAAATGGCAAAACAGCATACTCTGCAATTTCGGAAGAATTTACGCATCAAAATGAAGCTGAAAACATAGCAGAAGGTCAGCACAGTGCAGCTAAAGTCGTGTCTGACTGGATGAATGTTAAGCGTGACCGTGCAAATATACTCAATGCAAAATTTGGATATATTGGTGTCGGATATATGAATACGGACCCGGCTTATTGGGTACAGATGTTTACGGACTGTACAGGTTATGAATCGGTGACTACAAGTGCAGGAACAATGAAGTTTAAGAATATCAAAGCCATGCAGAAAGAGTATCTTATCTGCACGGACAAAAATGGAGTTAAATCATATATGCCTTTAGATGCAAGTGTTATGAGTAAGAAGGGAAATAAATACACGCTTAAATTAACCGGAAAGAATGTCACATTGACAGTGAAAGGTAAGTAATAAGCATTTGATGATGTATTAGGGAGTACATCATTAGTGAATATATTATAGTAAGTCAGGCTTATGATTTAACAATATCAGGCAGGTAGCAGAGCGGATTTAGAATACCTGCTTGATAAATGAAAAAAATGAATATTTATAGATAAAATGTGCTGTTGCCATAAAAAGACATCAGCACATTTTTTGCTATTATTGTGAGTTAAAGTTACAATAAAATTGATGTTGGGGTCAAAAGGTATTTTGCCCCTTGCATCATAAAAGTATAGCTATGAAGAAAAATTTTTATTAAGTGTTTGTATCAGTCTTTATCGGCTGCAATGGGAAAAACGATGATTACATTGAACTGGTCGCCATCAATTTTTATTTTAAATGTGCCACCGCAGGCATTTGTAAATTCTTTGGCTATCGAAAGTCCAAGTCCGTTTCCTTCTGTGTTTCTTGCCTTGTCACCGCGGCTGAATCTTTCGAGTATTTCTTCCTCCGTGAAATCCATTTCATAAGATGAAGTGTTTTTGAGTATAAGTTTCACTGTACTTTCTTCGGTGGTTTCAGTTATAAAAATCCGTGTTCCTTTTAGTGAATATTTAAGTGCATTTCCTATAATGTTCTGCATTACACGGTAAAGTCTGCTTCCATCCGAATTTATGAAAATATCTTTTTCAGGCATTTTTAATTTAATGTCAAGTCCGCTTTTTTGCACGGCATCATCCATATCGGTGAGAGTCTGGACGATGAGTTTGTTAAGGCTTAAATTTGTTTTTTTAATTACAAGTTCACCACTTGCCGTCTTTGCAAGTTCAAATACATCAAATACCATTTTCTTTAAATGAATGGCTTTTTTTGAGATTATTTCTATATAATCTACTGCTTCAGGCGGCAGGTCGTCGCGTCTTTCAAGCAGGTCAACATAGCTTATGATTGATGTGAGCGGAGTTTTAAGGTCGTGTGAGACATTTGTTATAAGTTCCGTTTTCATGCGTTCACTTTTTACCTTTTCGGCGAGACTTTTCTCAAATCCTGCACCTATATTTGAAAGTTTTAATATTGACTCATAAAATGTGCTGTCTGCTGCGTCTGCCGTATCAAATTTGTAGTTTCCATTGTAGATTTCATCAATATCTTTCTCAAGCAGGCTGCAGGAGCTTATGACTTTTGATGAAAAATAGTGGTAGATTGCAAAAATTAAAACATATATTACAAAACAGCCGCAGCACAGTCTGCAGTAACTGTCACTTGTCACATAATAAGCAAGATTATACCATTTATCCGGAACCCAGTCAGAAAGCGTATTTAATGAGTAACCGACTGGTATAAGATTTATAAAATATTCTCTTAGCATTGTAAATATAATAAGAAAAACGGCAATCAGTGCAACCAATATAGTTGAGCTTATAAAAAGGAATTTAACGCCTTTTTTGGTGCACAGCGCATAATATATATGCCCCGTAATAAATATCCGTATATTGTGAAGAAATTTTCTCAATGCCTTTGCGTAAAATGTTATATATCCTTTCATGAAAAGATGGATATACAAAAGATAAAGTGCTGATATGACGGCAAGCGTTGTTATTATCTTTATACAGGTGCAAAGGGTCTGCCATTGTGATTTTTGAGCGTTAAATATATCAGTGTTATATATCAGTAATATTACTGCTGAATCGCCTGTTTCATAGTCAAACACATCTTCATAGTCATAATCGTTTGTTTCGAGAATATCCGAATGAATAAGGTTCGTATTATTTGAAACGGCGACTACACGTGTTGTTGATGTATCAAACTTTTCAGTAATACATTTTGTGAGTGCATCTTTTCGCTGGATATTGTAGGTCTGGAGCATCAATTTGTTCTGCTTTATAGTAGTTGAAAGCTGCTGCATCTTTAAATTTATCTCATTGTTGCAGGCTTCGTGGTCGATGAAGATATCGACATTTTCACTTATATACATTTTTGCATACAGATAAGAAAAATCCCTGCCCATTTCCTTACTCTTTTTCGCACCGTCAACGGCATTGTTTTCGTAGCTGCATATTTTTTTAATATCTTTGCATATCTGTCTTGCGTATGCAGCCGAGCGTCCATATTCAGTTTCAGATAAAGCATCACGGTAAATTCCGTTTCGTGCAAATAATATCAATAATATTCCGGTAATGATAAGAATAAATACAGAAATGTAAGTTAATATTGATATACTTTTCTTTTTTGACCTGAGTACGGGCAGTTTTTTAGTTTTAGTTATATTTTTCAATTTTATAGCCAATTCCCCACACCACCTTTAAATATTTTGGCTCGCTTGGATTTATTTCAATCTTTTCGCGAATTCGTCTTATATGTACCATAACCGTATTTTCAACACTGTAGGCAGTTTCATTCCATATATGTTCATATATTTCTTCTGCTGAAAATACCCGTCCAAGATTGTGCATAAGATAATTGACAATCTTGTATTCTTTTGCCGTAAGCTTAACTGCCCCGCCATCGACAAAAAGCTGTTTTTTTGTGACATTCAGTTCAAGACCGAGATTAGTTATGATTTCTTCGTTTGAAGAAATATTGCCGTATGAACCGAGTTTTAAGTATCTCCTTGTCTGTGACTTTACTCTTGCCAGAAGCTCTGACGGAGCATACGGTTTTGATATATAATCATCCGCACCCATTGAAAGACCGAGAACAATATCACTTTCCTGCGTTTTTGCTGACAGCAATATAATAGGAATGTTTTTTTCGTTTCGTATCTTCATGGTAGTTGTAAGTCCGTCCTGATTTGGCATCATAATGTCAAGTATTATGAGATGAACCGTATTCTGATTTAAAATATCTATAGCATCTAAACCGTCATAAGCCTTTAAGGTTTTGTAACCCTCGCTTTCTAACAGTTTGCATATAGCATTAACAATTTCTCTGTCATCATCAACGACAAGTATATTTATAGTTTCCATAGGAATCTCCTTTGCTTAAGCTTAAGTATGATTATATATTAAACTAAAAGTCTGATATTTTCCAAAGATATTTCTTACGAATTTCTTAAATGATGATGTATTGTGGAAGTTTTTTATTTACCGGACCAGAGTCAGCCGACAGCTTTTTTATTTACAAAAATTGTAGAAAAGATATTCATGCCAAATAATGTAGAAAATATAAAAATATTCGTGTAAAATAATGTTAAAATTCCTGTAAAAATCATTGATTTTCACAGGAATTTTATTTATACTATAGTCAGTATCTTTGAGAACGGGGGGCTGGTTATGTATAGGAAGATTGCAGAATTTTTAGAAAATTGGAAAGAAAGCGAGCATCGTAAGCCGCTTATTTTACAGGGAGCAAGGCAGGTTGGCAAGACATATTCCATACTTGAGTTTGGGCGTACAAATTATGAAAATGTCGCTTATTTTAATTTTGAGACTAATCCGAAATTAAATGAAACTTTTGAGGAAAATATCAGTCCGGATTATCTTATACCGATTTTATCACATATTGCAGGACAGACTATTATAAGAGAAAAAACGCTTATAGTGTTTGACGAAGTGCAGCTTTGCGAGAGGGCATTGACTTCTTTGAAATATTTTTGTGAGGATGCTCCTGATTATCATATAATCGTGGCAGGGAGTCTGCTTGGTGTAGCAGTCAACAGGGCAAAGTTTTCGTTTCCGGTCGGAAAGGTGGATATGAAAACTCTTTATCCTATGGATATGGAAGAATTTATGTTGGCTATGGGGGAGGATAGTCTTGTAGAAAAGATAAGAGAGTGCTTCGAGACAGACAGTCCGATGCCGTCGGCACTACATGATGCAGCAATGCAGTTATACCGCCAATATCTTGTGGTTGGTGGGATGCCTGAATGTGTAATGCTTTTTAAAGAAACTAGGGATTATATACTTGTTCGTCATACACAGGACACGATACTTGCAAGTTATCTGAATGATATGAGTAAGTATAATAATTTGAATGAAATCAAAAAAACAAGGCTTGCATATGATAATATCACTGTCCAGCTTTCAAAGAGGAATACACGCTTTCAATATAAACTTATTAAGAAAGGCGGACGGGCTTCCGAGTTTGAAAATGCTATTGAATGGCTTTGTCTGTCCGGTATAGTATCGCAGGTTTACAAGGTGGAGCAGATTAAAAAGCCGTTAGAAAATTATCGTGATATTGATGCTTTTAAAATTTATGTATCGGATTTGGGACTGCTTTGTGCAAAAAAAGATTTGGCTGCGAACGATATTTTATATATGGTGGAGGAACTTAATGATTTTAAGGGCGGTATGGCAGAAAATTATGTCAATGTGCAGCTTAGCATAAATGGTTATAACACATATTATTGGGAGTCGGCGCGTGGAGCTGAGGTGGATTTTATTATTCAGCGTGACGGCAGACTTATTCCTATAGAGGTGAAATCAGCTGACAATACCAGAGCAAAGAGTTTAAAAATTTATATGGACACTTATAAGCCTGGCTATGCCATAAAGATTTCAGCAAAGAATTTTGCATTTGAGGATAATAAAAAAATTGTTCCATTGTATGCGGCATTTTGCATCTAATTGTAAATTTTATAACTACAAATATCAAAATAAAATATAACATTATTATATATTGTTATGTTATACTTAACAAAAGAGAAATAAGATGTCGGATAACCAAAACTGTTTGGAGGTGGCAAGATGGGGAGATTTGTAAATCCGGGCAATGTTTAAGGGTAGTGAGCTGTATGATGAAAGAAAAGTTTAAAAGCTACTGGTCGCAGACCGGAACTTATGAAGCGGTAGTTCCGTTGATAAATATGGATTTTGACGGCTTGAGGTCATCAGTGATTGAGATGCTTTCGGGAAATGCTGCCCCGGTTGATATATCATCTTTTCAGAATGATGCGGTTAATTTTACAAATAAGGACGATATACTGACATATCTTATTCATCTTGGTTATCTTGGGTATGATGAGGATAAAAGGATAGCGTTTATTCCAAATGAGGAGATAAGACAGGAATTTACAAAAGCGGTCAAAAGGAAACAGTGGAATGAACTGATTGAATTTCAGAAAAAATCGGATGAATTATTAAATGCAACGCTTGATTTAGAAGAAGATGCCGTGGCTGAACTGATTGAGCAGGTTCACATGGAGTATGCTTCTTCTATACGGTATAATGACGAAAATTCTTTGAGCAGTGTTCTGACGATAGGTTATCTGAGTGCCATGAAATATTATTTTAAGCCTGTAAGACAATTTAATCAATGATTATGATAGTTGTTTAACAATTACCTATATAAAATAAACAGCGGCAGGAGTAACACAGTACTCCTGCCGTTGTTTTGTGTATTTTAAGCTCAGTTATTACTACATCCCGATATGTGTTCTGAGTTTGCCCTTAATCTCAGTGTCAAGTTTCTCAACAAACTCATCGAGTGGAAGAACAGTAGTCTTTTTCTCACCGTGGAGACGGAATGAAACTGTTCTTTCGTCTTTCTCATTAAATCCGACAACGAGAAGATAAGGTACTTTCTGAATCTGTCCTTCACGCATACGGTAACCGAGTTTTTCTGAACGGTCATCGAGGTCTACACGGACTTTGTTTGCTTTGAGTGCGTCACATATTTCTTTTGCGTAAGCGTTAAGTGAGTCATCATCTGTCTTAACAGGCATTACACGAACCTGCACAGGAGCAAGCCATGTAGGAAGATTTCCTTTTGTCTCCTCAAGAATGTATGCCATAAAGCGGTCGAGTGAACCAAGTATTGCACGGTGAAGTACAACAGGTGTTTTCTTTTCGCCGTCTCTGTCAATGTATGAGAGGTTGAATTTTGCAGGGAGACAGAAGTCAAGCTGGCAGGTAGAAAGTGTAATCTCATTTCCGACAGCAGGCTGAACATTAACATCAAGTTTAGGTCCGTAGAAAGCAGCCTCTCCGATTTCCTCAGTATATTCAATGCCGAGTCCGTTCATTACGTCACGAAGTGCAGATTCTGCCTTGTTCCACATCTCATCATCATCGTGGTATTTTTCTTTGTTCTCAGGGTCGCGAAGTGAGAGTACACAGCGGTAATTTTCAATACCAAAGTCTTTGTATGTGCTGAAAATGAGGTCTACAACCTTTGTAAACTCATCTTTTATCTGTTCAGGTGTTACAAAGAGATGGGCATCGTTCTGGCAGAAATGTCTTCCACGCTCAATTCCCTTTAATGTTCCGCTTGATTCATAACGGAAGTCATGTGCAATCTCACCGATGCGAATAGGGAGGTCTTTATATGAATGTCTTTTGTTTGCATATATCATCATGTGGTGAGGACAGTTCATCGGACGAAGTACAAATGATTCACCTTCCATTTCCATAGGAGGGAACATATTTTCTTTGTAGTGATCCCAATGACCTGATGTTTTGTAGAGGTTTACTGTACCTACACATGGAGTCATAACATGGAGATAACCGAGGTCTCTTTCTTTATCTTTAATGTAGTTTTCAAGTTCCTGCCAGATTGTATATCCCTTTGGTAAGAACATAGGAAGTCCGCGGCCTACAAGGTCATCGACCATGAAAAGGTTCATGTCTTTACCAATTTTTCTGTGGTCTCTCTCTTTTGCTTCTTCGAGAAGTGTGAGGTGATTTTCAAGTTCCTCTGGAGTTGGGAAACATACACCGTAAATTCTCTGGAGAACCTTATTGTTGCTGTCACCTTTCCAGTAAGCACCTGAATGGCGGATAAGCTTAAAGTTGCGGCAGAGCTTTACATTGTCTACATGAGGTCCGCGGCAGAGATCTGTGAAATCGCCCTGGTCGTAAACCGTAATATTTCCATCCTCAAGGTCAGAGATGAGGTCAAGTTTATATTCATCGTCCTTAAACATCTCTAAGGCTTCTGCTTTAGAAACTTCTCGGCGGAAAATCTTCTTTCCTGATTTTGCGATTTTTTTCATTTCTTTTTCAATCTTAGCGATGTCATCATCATGGATAACATCCTCGCCGAGATCTACATCATAGTAAAATCCCTCAGCTACTACAGGTCCAACCCAGAATTTTGCCTGTGGGTAAATATGTTTGATAGCCTGTGCCATAAGATGAGCACATGAATGGTTTAATGTGTTTAACTGTTCGTCATTTTTAAAGTTTACCATTGATTTTATCTCCTTTTTTGATTTTTGGGAAAACAAAAAACACCTTTAGATATAATATAATCATATCTAAGGGTGCTTACGCACGTTTCCACCTTAATTTTTAACTCAGAAAAGTACATCCGTTTAAATTATGCTAATAACATCAATTAAATAATTGGAATGTCTTTTACAGCTTATAACGCAGCTACACGGTCACGCTTCAAAATATTTTGAGATAAATATTTCTTCTACGCACGGCTCGGGAGTGGTTTTCATGAAATCTGCCCATAAACGGCTTACAGCAAAATGCCGTTCTCTCTGGATGGCAGGATAACATTACTTGTTCCGTCATCGCCTTTAAAAATATATAAATATTTGTCTGCTACATATTTAGCAATGTTCTTTGAAAAACTTCATTTATTTTAACATAAAGTTTTTGCAAATTCAATAGGTTAATTTGTCTGTTACCATAAAAAGGTACTTAACAATACAATGAACAAGCTCATTGTATTGCCAATTATCTTTTTATGGCTGAACTGTTACTTTTTATGTGCATAATAAAACAGAAATTTCCACATAATAACTTCAAAGCATATTCATAGAAAAAAAGAAATGGAGGAAATAACCGGGATATGAAAGCAACGGGAATTGTACGAAGAATAGATGATTTAGGAAGAGTTGTTATTCCAAAGGAGATAAGGCGTACTTTGCGTATCAGAGAGGGAGATCCGCTGGAGATATATACTGACAGAGAAGGAGAGGTTATTCTTAAAAAATATTCGATGATAGGCGATATAGGACAGTTTGCAAAACAATATGCTGATGCACTGTCACAGACAACAGGTTATCTTGTAATAGTGACGGACAGGGATATGGTTATTGCGGCTTCGAGCGGAGTGAAAAAAGATATGGTGGGAAAGCATATAAGCAGGGAACTTGAAAAGGCAGCTCTTGACAGAAAGATAATCCTGACAGACAGCAGTAAAAAGGAGTTTTGCAGGGTGGCAGATGACATGGAGGGAGATTATATTGAAGCAATAGCTCCTATTATATGTAATGGTGATGTGGCAGGTTCTATTGTTTTTCTTAATAAAAATACAGAACGAAAATTTGGGGAAACAGAGCAAAAAATGATAGCTGTTGCGGCAAGTTTTTTAGGCAAACAGATGGAGGGGTGACATTAAATATGAAAAAAGGCTAAAAAACCTTGATTTTATGGGATTTTTAGCATAAAAAACCTTGACAAAAGGGGATAATGAGGGTATAAATAGATTTGTAAGTTTTTACGGAAATACAAATATCGAGGAGGATTTATCCATGAACAAAACAGAGTTAGTAGCAGCTATAGCTGAAAAAGCAGAACTTTCAAAGAAAGATTCAGAAAAAGCTTTAAAGGCATTTATTGATGTGGTTACAGATGAATTAAAGGCTGGAGAGAAGATTCAGTTAGTAGGATTCGGTACATTTGAAGTTGCTGAGAGAGCAGCAAGAGAAGGAAGAAACCCTACTACAGGTGCTACAATAAAGATTCCTGCTTCTAAGGCTCCTAAGTTTAAAGCTGGTAAGGCTTTAAAGGACGCTGTAAACAAATAAGATAAGATTTGTATTTTGAGGCAGACTTGAATTTGAGGGCAGGTTCTAAGTACAACGAGTAATTATAATATTCAAATATTTGATTTTCGTTGTATCTGAACCCGCCCTTTTTCTAAAATATTGTGAAATATATTTTTGATACCCGTGATTTGTGTTTGGGCACACACGACACAAATCTCATATGAAAAAATGTGTGCAGAAATGAGATATAGTATGAGATTAGATAAATATTTAAAGGTTTCAAGACTTATCAAAAGAAGACCGGTAGCAAATGAAGCGTGTGATGCCGGCAGGATTACGGTAAACGGAAAGGTTGCAAAAGCATCCTTGAATGTTAAACCGGGAGACATCATTGAGATAAGTTTTGGTGATAAACAGGTTAAAGTAGAGGTGCTTAGCATCGAGGAAACATATAATAAGGAAGCGGCAAAAGAGCTTTACAAAATGTTGTAATAAAAAACACTCTCCGGCATATATTGATTTATAAAATAGGTAATTGCGAAACTAACTATATGTTGTGTCAATTGCACAGCTATAACAAATAATATCGTCGGCACGCTTTCGCTATGTTGTCGTTCGTAGCAGTACATAAATCAGCAAAAAACGCTGATTAAGTGCTGACGACGACAAAAATGCCGACTAACACTATTTGTTATATCTGCACAATTTAATCAAGATTTATGATAGTTTCGCAAACGCCTAATTGATTTATAAAAAGATGCAAGGAGGGTGTTTTTTTGGAAGAGAAAAGTTTACAGCGACAGGGCGGTGTGGCAAAGGGAGTACATAAAGTGTATCTGAATGCACGAAAGTCGGCTGTTATGTCAGGGGTTAAGGATGTGCTTTCGTTTGATGCAAAGGAAGTATATTTAGAAACGGAACAGGGAGTTCTTCTTATAAAAGGTGACGAACTTCATGTAAACCGTCTTTCACTTGAAAAAGGTGAGGTTGATGTTGACGGCAGGATAGATAGTTTTGCGTATTCTGATGTTGAGGAAGCTGGAAAGAAAGCAGCATCATTTCTTGGGAGACTTTTTCAATGAGTGAGATTATACATGGACAGGTTTTGTATCTGCTCGCAAGCACCTGCTGCGGCATGGTGTGTATGTTCTTGTACGGCTTTGTCAGGATTTTTGAATTATTTTTGAAAAAGAATATGATTTTAAAGATAATCATTGATGTTTTATTCTGGATGGCACTGTCGATTCCCGTTTTTTATATTTTTTATGAGATAAATTCCGGAATAATAAGATGGTATGGTGTATTTATGCTATTTGCAGGGATGATTTTATATGAAAAGGGAATATATACTCCGGCAAAGAAAATTATTGAAAAAATCATAAAAAAGGTGTATGATAAGAACATATTTAAAAGTCGTAAAAGCCTTTAGAACAGGCGTTTGCGGAAAGGATGGTGATAACATGGCACGCCAGCATTATGGTCATAAAAAACATATGAATAAATTTACGATTACAGGGATTATAGTATTATGTGCAGTGCTTTGTTTTACTGTTCTTTATCATAAGTCAGCATTAGATGCAAAGTGCAGAGAGTACAAATCCCAGATTTCTGAACTTAAAAAAGAGAAAAAAAGTGTTGATGAACGCAAAGAAGATCTTAAAGAGTTTGAGAAGTATGTAGACACGGACGAGTATGTAGAGCAGATTGCGAGAGAGCGTCTGGGTCTGGTATATAAGGGTGAGGTTATCTTTGAACCTGATGACTCAAAGTGAGCTAAGATTGCGAAACATTAAAATGACATATTAAGGGCTGTTTGTTTTATGATTTTACTTCATAATAAAACAGTTCTTTTTTTGAGGTTGAGTTTTGACAAAATATGCCAATTTGATTATATATACTTTCTTTTATAAATTTGCCGGCAGGCGTGAAAAGGAGAGTATAATGAAGTATATCGGGAAAAAACTTTTTTTGCAGATGATAATAGGTTTTTTTGCAGGTCAGGTAGGAATATGTGGTATGTGTGTACTCGGAGTGGCATATTTTGCGGCGGTGTTTGAAAAGGCTAAGGCGAGACTTCTTCTGGCATTTTGCGTTATCGCAGGAATGTTTTTGGGTCTTCCTATGGAAATGGCATTGTGCGGCAGCATGGTCATATTGTCGATGCTCCTTATATACGATACGCTGGAAAGACAGAGAATACGCATAAAGACGATTCATGCGGCACTTATTGCAGCGGTAACATTTCTTATTTACGGTGGACTAAAGCTGTATATGTTTCCTTATAACGAGTATGATATAGCTCTTTTGATGTTTGGGACAGGTCTTGTGCTGTCGCTCACGAAGTTATTTAGCGAGATAGTTTGTTATGTTAAAGGCGGAAAAAGTTCAGGAGATAAGGAATATGAAAATATAATCGGCAACAGGCTCAATGATTTTTCTCATGTTTTTGACAGGATTTCCATAATGATGTCAGATGGGACAGAGGAAAACAGGTATATGGAGAGCCGTGATATAAGAAAGATTTTCAGGGAAATGTCAGAAAATGTGTGCACCAGATGTGAAAAGTATGAGGAGTGCTCAGGTCAGACGGCTATATGCCGACCGGAGAAATTTAAGACACTTAGTGTATCGCCTGACGGCTGCATAACGCTTGAGCAGATGCCGGTTGAGTTCGCAAGGGAGTGTATTCACTGTGACAGATTTTTGGAGGAGGCAAATCAAAATCTTTATATAGCAAGAAATATTATAGGGTACAGAAACAGGGTGAAACAGAGCAGAAAAGCTGTTGCAAATCAGATGAAAGAGATAAGTGCGGCAGTAAAAAATATGCTTGACAGTTTACCGAGGATGCAGCGGCTTTCAATAGAGCTTGAAGAAGCTTTTGAAAAAGAATTTAGAAAGAAAAGGGTTATATGTAAAAATATATATGCCTATGAAAAACAGGACGGGCAGATAGAGATAATCATGAATGCGAGAACTGTGAAAGGCAGGCTTGTAACTGCTACGGAGTTATCTAAGATAATGAGTAATATCATGCAGAAAAGGCTGAAACCGTCAGATGCATCAAGAAAGGTAATAGATACCGGGTTTGGCGAATATATTTTTGTTGAGGAGACAAAATATAAGGTGCTCACAGGAGTTGCAAGGCTCACAAAAGATGGCCAGTCAGTGTCAGGAGATACTTTTTCAATGATAAATCTTCCGAGCGGTGAGCTTTTGATGGCATTGTCGGACGGAATGGGAAGTGGGACAAGTGCGTTTGATGACAGTAAAAATGTTATAGAACTTCTGGAACAAATGTCGGAGGCAGGATTTTCGCAGACATCAGCGATAAGGCTTATAAATTCGCTGTATATGTCTGACCAGGAATTTGAAAATTATGCGACACTTGACATTTCTCTTATAAATCTGTATAAGGGAGAGTGCAGTTTTTTGAAAAACGGTGCTGTGGGTACATATGTGCTTAATCAGGGAAAGATGTACTGTATAGAGGGTCAGTCGCTGCCTATGGGTGTGGTATCTGATGCAGAGCCATATATAGGCAAGATGAGTCTGTATCCGGGAGATTATGTTATAATGATGACAGATGGTGTTGCGGATATGTTTTCGCAGGAAAGATACAATTTGGAAAAATTTATTAAACAGATAGAGATTGTCAATCCGGGGGATATGGCTCAGGCTATTGTTGATGAAGCGGTAAGCAGAAATAAAGGAGCCGTGTCTGATGATATGAGTGTTATAGTCGCCGGAGTATGGGAGAACTAGACGATGAATAAATATATTTACAAAAGGGTAAAATCATTTTGTGATGATAACGGCCTTATAGAAAAAAACGATAGCATCGTGACAGGATTGTCTGGCGGTGCGGATTCCGTGTTTTTGTTTTTATATCTGATACACATAAAAAAAGAGTATAATCTGAAATTGTGTTTTGTTCATGTAAATCACGGAATAAGGGGTAGTGAAGCCGGAAATGACCAGCATTTTGTAGAGGAACTATGTAAAAGAGAAAATGTGATGTATAAAGTTTTTTACAAGGATATTCCACAGATGGCAGATGAATTGTCAATGACTGAGGAAGAGGCGGGAAGAGTGTACCGCTATGAATGTTTTGATAAGATGCGAAAGGAACTTGGTTACAATAAGATAGCCGTGGCACATCATCAGGACGACCAGGCGGAAACGGTATTATTCCAGCTTATAAGAGGAAGCGGATTCAGGGGACTTGGCGGTATGAAAGCAAAAAACGGCTGCATCATAAGACCGCTGCTCTCGGTAAAAAAGCAGGAGATACTTGATTATCTCGATGAAAGCGGTCAGAATTACTGTATAGATTCCACGAATAATGATGACGAGTATGCGAGAAACCAGATAAGACACCATCTTATACCATATCTTCAGGAAAATCTTCAAAAAGAGACAGTTAGTCATATCGCAAAAACAGCATCATATCTTCAGGATGTTACAGAGTTTATCGATATACAGACTGATGCTGTATGGGACAGAGTCATAGTGTGTAAGGAGTCATTTCCTAAAGAGATAAGAGCGGGGCTTAGTGAGATGAAAAAGCTGCATATCGTATTGCAAAGGGAGATTTTTATGCGTATGATAGAATTTATGTCCGGCAGAAGAAAGGATATAACTGCAAGGCATATAGACTCTCTTATTAGGCTGCTAAACGGTCAGACAGGGAGAAAAATAGACCTCCCATACGATATAATTGTTGCAAAATATTATGACTTTGTGCTGATGTCCCACAAGGATAAATGGTATCACAGTTCACATAGTCCTCAGGAGATATATGAAGAAAGAATATCCGAGGGACAGGAGTACAATGTTACATTTACAAATAATACAAGTCATACGATTCGTTTCCATTTAGAAGAAAATGACTTAATGACAGACATTATCAAAAAAAATGACTGTACGAAATGGTTTGATTATGCTAAGATAAAAAATATGCCTAAGTTGAGATGCCCTAAAGAGGGGGATTATATGTGGCTTAGAACGGATGGAGCAAAGAAAAAGCTGAGCAGGGTGCTTATAGACAGCAAAGTGCCGGCTGACGAGAGAAAAGATATACTTGTGCTTGCGGAAGGAAGTCATATTTTATGGATTCCGGAGCTTGCAAGATGCAGTGCATATTATTACATTGATGAAAATACTAAAAAAGTGCTTTGTGCGAGCATTTATTAGAGAAAGGCGGAAATGATGAAGGAAGAAATTAGTGTTATGTATTCGGAGGAGGTTCTGAATAAGAAAATCGGGGAGATGGCAGAGCAGATAAGCAAAGATTATGAAGGAAAGTCGATTCATCTTATATGCATACTTAAAGGCAGTATCTTCTTTTGCTGTGAACTGGCAAAAAGGCTTACGGTGCCTGTAACTATTGATTTTATGTCAGCTTCAAGCTATGGCAATGAGACAAAAAGTACGGGTAAACTTAAGATAAATAAGGATCTTGATGAGGAGATTGACGGACTTCACTGCCTCATAGTCGAGGATATAATTGATTCAGGAAATACACTTAGCATGACAAAGAAAATGCTTGAGGGAAGAAACCCTGCAAGCCTTAAGCTTTGCACATTGCTCGATAAGCCTGACAGACGGGAAACGGAAGTTAATGTGGATTATACAGGCTTTACGATACCGGATGCGTTTGTTGTAGGATTTGGACTTGATTATGCCCAGAAATATCGAAATCTTCCTTATATTGGGATTTTGGATTTCGTTGAGGAATAAAATGATGCAAGTGTCAATGGACATATATTGTATCAGTTGATTTCAAAATATTTTTTGAAACTAACATCATAGAATAAAAGGTAGAGGAGACAATTCATGAAGAAACAGATGAAGATGAGTGGAATAGGTTTTTATTTGCTTGTTCTGGCTGTGATTTTTTGTGCAGTTTATTTTTCAGGCAACATAGAAAGCAGTTCCAGTGATTCTTATAGCATTGCTAATCTTAAAAAAGACCTCGGCAACGGTAATGTCACGAGTGCTTCCATAAGCCAGAACCAGGAGATACCGACAGGTGAGGTTGTAGTCAAATTGAAATCAGGAAAAAATGTTGATTTTTATGTATCAGATGTAAAAGATGTGCAGGAACTTTTAGACCAGTGGAATGTATCGTACAAACTTGGTGATGTAAAAAAGACATCATGGGTAATAACGACACTTCTTCCGTATGGTCTTGGTTTTGTCGCAATATTTTTGCTGTTTTCATTTCTGTCTGCACAATCTGCAAATTCAGGCGGCGGAAATTCAAAGATGATGAATTTTGGAAAAAGCAGAGCCAGAAGAATAGACCCTGAAGAACCGCACGCAAAGAGATTTAAGGATGTTGCAGGTCTTAAGGAGGAAAAGGAAGAACTTGAGGAGATAGTTGACTTTCTGGCAAATCCCGGAAGATATACAGATGTAGGAGCACGTATTCCTAAAGGAATCATCCTTGTTGGACCTCCGGGAACAGGTAAGACACTTCTTGCAAAAGCAGTGGCAGGAGAGGCAGGAGTACCGTTTTTCAGCCTTTCAGGTTCAGATTTTGTGGAGATGTTTGTTGGTGTCGGTGCATCGAGAGTAAGAGATATGTTTGCGGAAGCAAAGAAAAATGCACCTTGTATTGTGTTTATCGACGAGATAGATGCCGTTGCAAGAAAGAGAGGTTCAGGTCTTGGCGGCGGTCATGATGAGCGTGAGCAGACACTTAACCAGATGCTTGTTGAGATGGACGGATTTGGTGTAAACGAGGGAATAATCGTTATGGCTGCTACAAACCGTGTAGATATACTTGACCCTGCTATTTTAAGACCGGGAAGATTTGACAGAAAAGTTACTGTCGGCAGACCTGATGTAAGAGGAAGAGAAGAAATCCTGGAGGTTCATGCAAAGGGCAAGCCGCTTGGCGATGATGTTGACCTTAAGAAGATTGCACGCACTACAGTAGGTTTTACGGGTGCTGACCTTGAAAACCTTTTGAACGAGTCGGCTATCGTCTGTGCAAAAGAGGGCAGAAAGTTCATTGAACAGGAAGATATAAGCAAATCATTTATAAAGATAGGCATAGGCAAGGAAAAGAAGAGTAAGATAATCTCAGAGAAAGACCAGAAGATTACGGCTTACCATGAGGCAGGTCATGCTATACTTTTCCATGTACTTCCTGATGTGGGACCGGTTCACATGGTATCCATAATACCTACCGGCTCAGGGGCAGCAGGCTATACGATGCCTCTTCCGGAGCGTGATGAGACTTTTATGACAAAGGGAAAGATGAAGCAGGACATCATTGCAAGTCTTGGAGGAAGAATTGCGGAGTCGCTTATATTTGATGACATCACAACAGGTGCATCACAGGATATAAAACAGGCGACAAGTACAGCTAAGGCGATGGTTACGAAATATGGATTTTCAGAAAATGTCGGCATGATAAATTATGCTGATGAGGATGAAGTGTTTATAGGTCGAGATTTTGGACGCACAAGCAGAGACTACAGTGAAGATGTTGCAAAGACTATCGACAACGAAGTAAAAGCAATAATAGATGATGCATATGCACAGGCAAAATCAATACTTGAGGAACATATGGATGTGCTTCATAAATGTGCGAAACTTCTTCTTGAGAAAGAAAGGATAGACAGAGAAGAATTTGAAGCATTATTTGAGCCGGACGGAGTTGTACTTGAAAAGAAAGAAGCTGTTTCAGAAGAGGTTGATGTAGAACCTGACAGTTTGTAAGGAATTTAGTTTGTTCTGTGGAACTATGAAAAAAAGTCATTACGCTATATTGTAAATGTGCACAATAGAAAAGACTGAAAATGACTTTTGATTGACAAAAATGATAAATGCGAAAAAATCATGGCAAATATGCACAAAAACTTCTTTAAAAAATATACCAAGTTTGTGCACACTTATTTATACAACCTGTTATACTAATAATCGTAAACCCCAATACATTATATAGTTTTTGCTACACCCCATAAGTAACAAAAATACCTTCTCCAAAAGAGAGATTGCAATCGCAATCTCTCTTTTACTTTGCGTAACAGTTCAGCCCCAAAAAACAAGTCAATAATACATTGAGCGAGCTCATGTATTATTGACTTATCTTTTTTGGGCTGAACTGTTACTACTTTGCAAAAATATAGTTATGGTTTCGTTGACCTTGCAGTTAAATGTATGGTATAATGTGCCTTAGTAAAGAACAAAGAAAACAGGAAAGCAGGAAAGGAATTATTATGGGATTATTACAGGATTGGAGAGAATACGCATATGGCGTAGAGATTAATTCAAAAGCAGGAAAGGCGATTTGGGATAAATATTTTAAAGAGGAGAAAGCTATATATGAACAGCTTCTTGCAAATCCATCAGATGTAGTTACAGGAACAGTCAGGGAACTTGCAGAAAAGTATGGCATGGAATTAAACTATATGGTTGGATTTTTAGATGGCATAAATGAAAGCCTTAAAGAGCCAAATCCTATCGAGGACATGACTGCTGATACGGTAGTTAAGCTTGACATAGACCTTGAGAAACTTTATTACAACATGGTTGAAGCAAAGGCAGAGTGGTTATATGAACTTCCACAGTGGAACACACTTCTCTCTGTAGAAAGGCGTAAAGAAATTTATCGTGAACAGAAAAAGTCAGGAACTATTGTTAAAAACAAGAAGGTTGGAAGAAATGACCCTTGTCCTTGCGGAAGCGGTAAAAAATATAAATATTGCTGTGGTGCAAATAAATAGTAATAAACTCTTTTTTGCATGACGGTTTGCAAGCTGCCTTCATTGTTACATATGAGGGCTGCTGCTATAATGGAGGTGTCCGGTGTGAATGAAGAATATAAGACAGGCACAGACAGATACAAAGCATTGTTCAGCCAGACGAACAATATGATACTTTATTTTGACGCAGACGGAACGGTCTGTGAAAAAAATGATGCAGTGTGTAGAAATCTTGGATGCGATATGGATGAGACTATCTGTATTCAGGATATATTCAGGACTTGCATGACGGTCAAAGACGGTTGTATAGACCTTATAGGTCATAAGTATGGTGTCAGTTTTGAAACAGTGGCATACAGGAAAAACCAGACTTGTTTTTCGGTTGTTGCATATCTTGCCAGACTTCCTGAGAATACAGGCTGCTATGGATTTTGTATAATACATGATATAGTACAGCAGAAAGAAGCAAAAAAAGAACTTAGGACAGCACAGATAGAAGTTGAGGAGAGTCATAAAGAGCGTAATGAGATGGTTGCAAATGTTACACATGAGCTTAGGACCCCTGTAAATGGAGTTCTGGGACTTGCACAAAATCTCCTTGATACTGAGCTTGATTCAGAACAGCGTGAAAATGTAGAACTTATAGAGCAATGCTGCAGAAATATGATAAAGATCATAAACAATATCCTTGATTTTTCAAAATTGCAAGCCGGTAAGTTTACGATAGAATACACAGAATTTGATTTTTACCGCATGATGGATAATGTTGTAAAGTTAAACAGACCACAGGCAGAGTCAAAAGGACTTAAGCTTATCTGTAATGTAGGTGAGGATATACCAGAGGTTCTTATAGGTGATGAGCTTAGAGTGACTCAGGTTTTAAACAATCTTTTGTCCAATTCAATAAAATTTACATCACTGGGTCAGATAAATCTTAATGTTGTGAAAAGTGTTGAGACGGGTGAAGAGATAGAGCTCTTTTTCATGGTTACGGATACAGGAATAGGAATATCGGAGCAGGAAAAAGATAAACTGTTCAAGAGCTTTTCACAGGTGGATGCATCTATCACACGAAAATTTGGTGGCACGGGTCTTGGACTAAGCATCGTTAAAAGTCTTGTTGAAATGATGGGTGGAGATATAAATGTTGAGAGTGAAAAAGGAAAAGGAAGTACATTTTCATTTTCAATAAAAGTGAAAAAAGTAGTATTACAGGAATCTGAAAACAGTATCGGGAACAATGCAAATGAAACAGAAAAGAAAGAATATTCATTTAATTATGGAGATGCATTGTCTGCTGAGCCGGAGGAAACAGAAAATAAATTATATAAACTCGGCTCGGATGAAAATATGAAAGCAATTACCGATACTTGTGAAAAGCTTGTCCTCTGTATCGAAATGGAAAACTGGAACAAGGCAAACGGTTTTGCGGATACCATAAAAACGCTTGTGGCTGATGACCCTATGAATTTAAAAAGAAAGGCATTCAGACTTCAGATGACGGTCAGAAAAGGCGACCATGAGGCAGCTTTAAATGATTACAATGTTCTCAAAGAGGCTATAGAGGAGTTTAGATTACAGTTGGAAAGGCGGTGATTTAGCGTGGCATCGAACATACATGTGAATGAACAGCCAAATATACTGATAGTGGATGATATATCTACTAATCTTGTTATTCTTTCCGAAATGATAAAGCAGACCGGATGTATTCCAAGACCGGTCACAAGTGTCAGGCAGGCACAGACAGCCATAGAAAGAAAGACACCACAGCTTATATTGCTGGATATATCCATGCCTGACACGGATGGATTTGAATTTTGTGCCATGCTGAAAGCTGACATAAAAACCAGGGATATACCGATTATATTTATCTCAGCACTTGATTCTGTTGAAGATAAGATAAAAGGGTTTAAACTTGGAGCTGTCGATTATATAGCAAAGCCTTTTGAAAAAGAGGAAGTAACATTAAGGTTAAATACACATCTTAAGATATACAAAATGCAGCAGGAGATGGAGTCGTATAACAAAAAACTTCATCAGGTAGTAAATGAGCAGATAACGAGAGTTAATGAAGAACAGAAAAATGTACTTGCAGCACTTGCAGAAATCTTAAAAATGCGTGCAAACATTTATGAGAGAGGAATTGATAAGGTTTCGGCAAACAGTCGTATGCTTGCCATAAGTCTTCAATTTTCACCTAAGTTTGATAAGGAAATATCGAGTGCTTTCGTTGATAAGATAGAGACTGCTTCTTTGTTACATGATATAGGTATGCTTTCCGTAAACGATGCAGTTGCATATAAAAACACCAATCTTACAGCAGATGAGCTGGAAGGTATAAGGCGGCATACGGTGGTTGGAGCAGATTATTTGCAAAAGATAAATACGGACAAAAATAAAAACGGTTATCTTGAGATGGCAGTCGAAATAGCAAAATATCATCATGAGAACTGGGATGGAACAGGCTATCCGGAGGGACTCTCAGGCACAGATATACCCCTTTCTGCGAGGATAGTAGCGGTCATAGATACATTTATGGCATTGAACAGTGAAAGAAGCTACAGAGACGCATATACGCGGGAGGAGAGTGTTGAGATTATAAAGAGTGAAGCCGGCAGGAGATTTGATCCGGATATAATAGATATATTCAGTAAGATTCAGAAACAGTTATCCTGTGAGCTGTAAGAAAAACAGGAGAGACATAAATACAGTACATAATTTATACAGGCAGGAGGAAAGGCAATGGACTCTATGATGGGAATATTTTATGAAGAAAGTTCAAGGCTTGTAGAAGAGTTAAAGAGAAATTTTTCAGAATATATTGGTAAAGATATATATGGTCAGGAACTCATACAGGAAATTTTCCGTGCAGTCCATACAATAAAAGCTGATGCCACAATGATGCTGTTTGACGGTATAGCGGCATTAAGTAAAAAATTTGAAAGATTATTGTACTGTTTTAGAAATGGTCCTAAGGTGATTGAGGATACAGAGCGTTTTGACGGTGTGTTTTGCGGATATGTAGATTTTGTTGAACAGGAGCTTGATAAAATTGCTCAAGGGGAAGCACTGGAAAATGTACCGGAAGAACTGTCAAAAAATATTTCTGAATATGTAGACAATCTTAAGGAACAGTATGAACTTGATGAATCTCAGATAACAGGTAAAAAGACGGCTGATAAAAAGGAAAAAGCGAAAAGACAGATATATTATATTCCGGGGGCTCAGGTACCGGTGGAGAAATCGGATAAAGAAGAAAAAAGGGTAGTAAAATATGAAAATAAGGACTTAAATGGAGTCATAGTCATAAAAAAGTCGGATTTAAATAAAATTCAGCTAAACATTACGAAAATGGGCAGTGTGATAAAGACGCTTAAGAAAGTATCTGACAGGGAAAATTATGAACTAGTACTGCCTGAGATAAACAGTCTTGTTGAGATAAATAAAGAACTTAGCAATGTGGCTAAAGGTTTTACAAAAGGGGATTTTACTGCTGTGGCGGAAAAGATGGAAATTCTTGTCGATGAGATGTCTGCGGCTTTAAACAAAAATGTCCGTCTTTTAGTTAAAGGCGAGGATATTATGATAGACAAGTATAAACGCGACAAGATTTCAACGGCACTTATTCACATGATAAGAAATTCGGTTGACCACGGAATTGAGGATTTAGAAACAAGAGAGAGGCTTGGCAAAACACCGGTAGGTCTGATAAAAATAAAATTTCAAAATGAAAATGAAAATATCATGATAACAGTCGAAGATGATGGTGCAGGTATAAACAGCGGAAAAGTTATTGAAGCAGCTCAAAAAGCAGGTGTATTAAAAAAGAAACCGGAAGAGTATAAAAAAGAAGAAATAATGGAGCTTTTATTGGTGAATGGCATAAGCACAACTGATATTCCTAATGATTATTCAGGAAGAGGGGTTGGAATGGATGTTATAAATCATTCAATAAAGGAAATCGGAGGAAAGTTAAATATAACTTCAGAAGAAGGATTTGGAACTAAAATAGAAATGGAAGTATAAAATTAAAAGCTGTCCTGTATGGACAGCCTTTATATCCTATGTGTATCGGACAGATCAGATAAGCTGCATTTGGACATCTTTTGTTAAGACATCTGTATAGCTGAAAGATACTGTCTGTACTGTATCATCTAATTTGTTTTCAACTTCAACAAGGAAGATGCTTGGATAAGTCTCGCTGATAACACCCTCTGTAATATCAATCTTATGTCTTCCGCGGTTGGCACGGATTTTAACTCTGTTTCCGACATTTTTATCAACCGAAGATTTAACTTTTCTTATATCTGCTTGACTCATGTTTCACCTGTTCCTTTCAAAAAAGACTGGTATGACACCAATCTGTACAAAACGCTACAAGTAAAATTATACCATAAAATAAAGTATAAGTCAATTTAGGTGCTGTTCGTAAATATATGATTGACATGAACAATAAGTTAATTTAACATAATTAAAGAATTTTAAAATACCGCATAAGGAGGTGGAATGTTGAAACATATAATGATAGACCTTGAGATGAACAAAATAAAAAAACAGTACAGAGATGATAAGAAACTGGCAAATGAACTTATTGAGATTGGTGCCGTGAAGATGGATGATGATTTTAATGAAGTTGACAGGTATCAGTCTTATGTTATGCCTGATTATGGAAAAATGGATTCTCATATTATCAAATTGACCGGGATAACGGATGAAAAACTTGAGGGTGCACCGGGATTTAAAGATGCCATGCAGGATTTTGAAAAGTGGATAGGTGGTGGTGCAGTGACATTTTATTCATGGAGCATGGCAGATATAAGGCAGTTTCAGACGGAGTCGGCATTTAAGGAATATCAGTCGGAGACACTCCGTAAGATGGAGAAAAACTGGATTGATTTCCAAGAAGAGTATAGCAGGCTGCTCGGAATAGACAAAAGGATTAAGCTTAAGCAGGCAGTATCATCGGCTGATTATGATTTTAAAGGGGCACAGCATACTGCACTTGCTGATGCGGTAAATACGGCTGAGATATTAAAGTTATCAAAGAATCCACAGGAATTTGAGCGTGTTATGAAACCGATACTTGACTTGTTCAGAAAAGATCAGGGAGGCTCGACACTGATTGATATGTGTCCGGAATTTTTTGCGGAAGCATTAAAAAAGGATGAAACAAAAAAGAAGGAATAGATAATCAAATATCTATTCCTTCTTTTTATAACTATATATATGAATTATTAACTTATATAGCAATTCTTGGAGGGCAAAACGCTGTTTTTTAGTTTTTTATGGAATTAGGAAAATGTTGTAATATAGCGGTGTCCTTTTTACCTGACTGTTACGCGTACGCGGGCTTTTTTACCGTTAAATGCTTTTAATGTGATAGTTGTTCTGCCGCGTCTTTTTGCTTTTACTTTTCCTTTTGAATTTACGGTAGCAACAGATTTTCTTGAAGATGAGAATTTAATCTTTTTACTGTAATAACCTTTTGAAAATCTGACTTTGACCGTAAAGGAATGACCGCGGCGCACAGTTTTTCTCTTGTAAGGACGGCTTGAAATACGCTTTGGTGCCTTGTAAACATTAACTGAGTAAGTGGCAATGTTTCCGTCATTTGATATTGCGGTAATGCGTGCACTTCCTTTTGAAAGTCCTTTTATCTTACCGGTAGTCTTATTTACTGAAACAACTTTGTTGTTGCTGCTCTTGTAGCTTATACTTGAGCTGTCTGTTTTCGTAGAAAGTTTTGCTTTAAGTGTATAAGTTTCTCCTTTTCCGATTTTTACTGATTTTTTTGAGAAGGAAACTTTAGTGTTTGTAGCAGCAATACCGTTTGAGGTAAATGCTTTTATAGGAATATTGTTTAAAGTTCTGTCATCATATGTGGCACAGTCTATCCATGAATTGTCGTTGTAAAGATAACTCTGTCCCGGTTCGCTGGCATAAGAGTAAAGCACACCGCTGTTTAACTCACTTCTTCCCTCTATAGGGATATAAGCCTGATTTTTTGTTGAAGCATCATATTTATATGTAATCGCAACGGCAAATTTACTTCCCGGAGAAAGAGTGCAGCTTGTTGGAAGTTTTATGGTGTGATAACCATTGTAATCTGCTGTACCTGATATGGTGCAGGCACTTGCTAAAGTACCGGTGTCAGGAGTGGTTCCGGTGAGGTTTTTATAAATTTTAATCGTGTATTTCTGATTGTCGCTTATCGTGTAAAATGAAACGGCATTTAATGTCTCTTCAAATGATGAACTGCTTGTAAAGACATTTGCACCGGTAAAGTCATTTCCGGGAATACTTACTGCATCAGACCAGCCGTTTCCGTCATACTGATATATATTTTCATAGTTTGCTGTAGTTTCAACTGCCATTGTGTAAATATCACTTATTGACGGTTCTTCGTATGAGAGCCAGAAATATCCGCCGTCATTGTACTTTGTTCCGTAGCTGTTAGCTATAAGCCACGCGCCGTTTGAGGATGGACGACTGCCCTCCTTGAAGTTGTCTTTTGAGTAACTGTCATCCCATCCGATAATGGTTACGCAGTGATTTGCAGCCTGTTTTGCAATATTTCCGGTGTATGTAGTCTGATAATAAGATTTACCGGAATTTGTGTTTGTCTCAAAACCTGATGCATCGTAGTAGAGTGATGCATTTAATGCACCCTGGTTCATTATGGCTTTTTTGATAGTGCTTCTTGTAGTGTAGTCAAGACAATCTGCATTCTGGAGATGAACATATGAATCATATCGCAAAGATTCACCGTTTGCCGTCATAGTATTTATCATTTCCTGCTCTTTGTCTGTTGTATCAGCGTTAAAAGGTGCTGCTTCTTCTTTTTCGGCACCTGACCATGCGGCAAGAGTGAATATGGCTGAAAGTGCATTTCCGCCTGCATCGTAAGCGTTTAAGGTCTGTCCCTGACCAAATGGGTTAAATACATCTGATGGAAGGTCTGTACCCTTAATAGAGCATCCGTCACCATACATAGGGCTTTGTGTGTTTGTAATAGGATTGTATGAATACCAGGTAAGATGGCTTTCTGAATAGTCAGCAGTTTCAATGGTGTTAAGTCCGTTTAATATAGAGTTTGATTCCATGGCTTTTACGGCGGCAAAAGCCCAGCAGCTTCCTGTAACACCCTGGTCTTTGATAGAGGTTGTCTGTCCGTAATTTCTAAGATCATATGATGATGGGACAGAAGTTGCCTTTTTTCGTGTTGAAGGAAGGGAAGCGGAAGAACCGTTAAAATCAATTTTTTTGCCGTTTTCATCAACATATGAATAACGGAGAAGTCCGTCGTTGTTTTTTGAGACAACTCTTGACATTACAGACATATTGTCTATGCTTTTTTTGGTTGTTGTTTTCGCATCTGTCTGCACGGGAGCGTTTAAGCCTGCTATTGCAACACCTGCTGCGAGTGCACCGCAGAATACTTTTTTTAAGTAAATGTTTTTCATAGTGTAAATCCTTTCACATAATTTATGTAATAGGTATTTGCGAAAATAATTATATGTTGTGTTATAGATGCACAATTTAATCTCACATTATGATAGTTTCGCAATTACCTAAATTTGCGTAATAAAATATTTATTTGTGAGTAAAACGCTGGTTTTGCTCTTTTTTAAAGCATAGGAAAATGCTCGTAAAGTAGTGTGGCACCAACAAGAATTGCGAAGCAATTCTTGTGGAGCAAAACGCCGGTTTTGCTCTTTTTTATTTTACAGTAAAATCAGCTTGGATACAATAACCTTGTACACTGCATATATAAGAATAGCAGAAATACCTTAAACAAAGTATAAATATTTTATGAAACTTTTTTAATATGTAAAAAATATACATGACTTTATGCTACAATATCATTATGTCAGAAAAGTTGCATGAATAATATAGAAAGGGATTGGAATAAAAATTGGAAGAAAATAATAGGGAGTTAAGAAAAAAGATATGTGTTCACCTGGCTGTATGCCTGGCATTTATACTTATTGCAATATTTGCAATACCGCCGCTGTTTCGACTGTGTCTGCCGCTGATAGTGGCATGGTTTATAGCAATGATTGCAAATCCGCTTGTAAGATTTCTTGAAAACAAGATAAAGATAATGAGAAAACATGGAACTGTAATAGTTATAGTGCTTGTTCTTGCACTGATATGTGCGGCTATATATGGTATTATTTCGTTTATTGTTGTGCAGACGAGTCTGCTTATAGATGACCTGCCAAGCGTATATGAGTCAGTAGTAAACAATATCCAGCAGGCGATGAGCGTCCTTCACGAAAAGATAAATATAATTCCGGCAGATGTACAGAGTATGTTGGGAAAGAAAAATGTGCAGCTCAACGAGTATATACTAACTGCGTTAAAATCACTTAAGACAAGTCCGGTATCGACAGTCGGAAATGTTGCAAGTTCGCTCATTGACTTCTTTGTATTATTGATACTTACACTTATGATGACATATTTCTTTGTGGCAGACCACGACAAGATAAAAGAAGAAGTTGCAGCTCATATGCCGGAGTCGATAAAAAAAGGCTGGCAGATGATAAGGGATATTATCGTAAAGGCTATAGGTGGGTACCTTAAAGCCTGCTTTCAGATAATGATAGTAGTATTTGTGATACTGTTTACAATTTTTTTGATAATGGGACAAAAATATGCGGCACTTATCGCACTTATTACGGCATTTCTGGATTTTCTTCCTTTTTTGGGAACGGGAATAATTCTTACACCGTGGGCAATTTATGAGATAATAACAGGTGATTATAAAGCAGCGGTAATACTTGTGGCAGCATACTTTATTTCTTTGTTTGTGCATCGAATACTTGAACCTAAGCTTATAGGAGACAGTGTGGGTATGAGTCCGTTTTTGACACTTATATCAATGTTTATTTTTTACAGGCTTATAGGTATGCTCGGACTTATAGTTGGTATTCCGATAGCAATGGTATTGCAGGCATTTTATGAGGGTGGAGTATTTGACAATACGATTCGCGGCATAAAGATACTTGTAAAAGATATAAATGAATATAGAAAATTTTAGATGAAAATAAGAGGTCACGGAATATCTTGAGATAATCCGTGACCTCTTGGTTTAAAATTAAAAATGATATTTTTTCTGCTGTGCTCTGCTTATCATAAAATCGCGTGTGGCAATAGTCTGGAAAGCACCGTTCATAATGTGGAATAAGACAACACCGATGAAAATACCTATAAGGGAGAATACGCAGTCATCAATATCTCCACGGCCAAGTCCTGTCATATACTGTGCGGCTTCAAGGGCAGCAGGGAAAAGGATGTATATGATTATCCTAAACACAAAATTTAATTTTCTGAGTGCAACCCTGCAAAGATAACCGAAAGGAATACCCAGGCAGACAAGCTGTAATGCATAAAAGACAAATTCATTTATGCTTTTACCTGCTTTGAATGTGTGTTCAATGTAAGTTCCGGTAGCCATAAAAGGTATAAAGTTGTGTGCACCGAATTTGAGGCTGTGATATGGCGGGACAATAGGTGTTATAAAATATTGTTTTGCAATCACGAAAATATATATCAGTGTAAAGAAAATGCACATACGATTGAAAAATTTATGGTAGCCGTCAAATCTTGGCCCTCTGTCAAACAGGTCACGAAGCGTGCAATAAAGGAAAGGAATAATCCAGTTTGCAAGTACAAGACATGGGAGCCAGAAATCAAAACATATCCATTCATTTGGTTGAATGACATATATAGCTATGGCAAAGACAAGCGTTGAAACAGTCATACTTGCTGCGTGTAAAAAGTTGTAATCATAATTCAGAGATGACTCTAAGAAAAAATGTGCAAGAAGTACTGATGCAACTCCGGCAAATATAACAGACACATAGTGCATAGGTACAAGGTAGTAGAGACACATTGTAGTGATAAGTGAAAGCAGACTCAGTAAAAGTACAAGACTGCTTATGTTTACGGTTCTTTTGTTCATAATAATCCTCATTTCTGCACACATTTTTTGTACTTATCAGGTTTGTGCCGGGTGTGCACGGACACAAATCCTGCGTGATTTTTCACATTATTTTGAAAGAAGATTTTGGATGCTGTTATAGAACAAAGCATATCTTCTATAGACTATTTATAATAATAAGCTGAAATAAAAATAAGTCAATACGAATTGGAAAGAGTTTACAAATTTTGTGGGCAGGTGCATCAATTGTAACAGTTCAGCCCTTCATTTATTACATTCGTAAACCTGCCAGCAAGCTGTCAGTCGCTGCTATGCAGCTTGAGTTTACTTCATTTCATAAATGAAAGGCTATTCAGCCATAAAAAAAATTAAAAAAAAGTGTTGACATATGTTTCGTTGTCTGGTATAGTAAGGAAGTCGCGTGAGACAAGACAAAAACACACGACATCGAAAAAGGGATCTTAGCTCAGCTGGGAGAGCATCTGCCTTACAAGCAGAGGGTCACAGGTTCGAGCCCTGTAGGTCCCATTACAGTGAGTTTTCACTGATATAATTTAATATGGCGGGATAGCTCAGTTGGCTAGAGCACACGGTTCATACCCGTGGTGTCGTGGGTTCAAATCCCTCTCCCGCTACTATATAATCCCCTGAAACATATGCTTCAGGGGATTTTCGTATATTTATGGTTCGTTTGTTTTTGTACCGAAAATAGTATGGTGTGGCTAATCGTAATGATAACAGTGTGAATGGTAAATGTAATGTTATTATAATAATTTTATGTAAGTGCGGATGATATTGCACGGAAATGAGGTTTAATATGAGAGTAGGAATGGGTTATGATGTTCATAAATTAGTCGAGGGGCGTGCCCTTATATTAGGCGGTGTGAATATACCATATGAAAAAGGGCTTCTTGGACATTCGGATGCAGATGTGCTTCTCCATGCTATTATGGATGCACTTCTGGGTGCGGCCGCACTCGGAGATATAGGAAAACATTTTCCTGATACGGATGACAGATATAAGGGAATATCAAGCATAAAACTTCTTGGTGAGGTTGGAAAGCTTCTTGATGAGGAGTGTTATATTATAGAAAATATTGATGCGACCGTGATAGCACAGCGTCCGAAACTTCGGGATTATATTGACACTATGCGGGAAAATATAGCAAAAACGCTTAATATCGAAGTTCGCAGGGTAAATGTAAAGGCAACAACCGAGGAGGGACTTGGCTTTACGGGAACAGGTGAGGGTATCTCATCACAGGCTGTATGTTCACTGTCCTCAATGTTTGATTATTCGGTGGACATGACAAAAACAAACCCGGCAGGTTGTGCCGGGTGTAAAGGATGTATGAAAAAATGATCCGCTAAACACCGACAATAAAATTGGAGGTGTTTGCAGGATTGCGAAAATTGCACGGCAATGAAGCAATCCGTGGCATTAGTTGGTGTCAAAATACCTTTTGACATCAACATCATGACATTAATCTATGGCATTGTTTAATATTTTTCTGAATGAAGGAGCAATAAAAGCGGCAACAATGGCTTTCACGGTATCGAGTGCGATAAATGGTACAAAGCCTGCGATAAATGCCGCTTTAAAATTGATTCCTCCGATTATCATTATCCATAAAGTTCCGAAAAGGTCTACAAATACTGCTGAAACAATAGCTGCTATTGTGAAATATATTCTGCTGTATGTGCGTTTACAGACGATTGGAAGTACAATTGCGATAATTACAAAAGCGAAAGAGTATCCGCCGTACTGACCGAGCAGGTATCCGATTCCACCCTGACCGCCGATAAATACAGGTACACCGACAGCACCGAGTAAAAGCCATACAAGAGATATGAAGAATGACTGTTCAATGGCAAAGACAAGTCCGATAAGTGTCACTACAAAGTTAAGTGCCGTGATATGGCTTCCGTTTGGAAGAGGGATGCTTATGTATGCCGATACGCAGAGTACGGCGGCAAAAAGTGCCATAAGCACGAGATTCTGGGTTGTAAAAGTTGTTTTGTTCTTAGTTATTGAGTTATTCATTTGTTTCCTCCTAAATAAGTGTTATTAAGTGTTTGCGAAACTATAATTAAAGATTATAATGGTTTCGCAAACATTTAATTATTTATTTGCAAGTATATAGATGTAAAATTAGATTGTCAACCTAAAAATTATATGGGTTGACATAAATAAGACAAAATTATATACTTTTTTTGGAAGTTTTTGAGATACAATTATGCATATCGACAAAATATATCTAAGGTGTGAATGGTAATAGTTGATATGCTACAGGGATAAAATATACAGAAATTAAATTTTTGCGGTTAAGAGGATTTATATGGAACATGGATTGTTAAGAAGATATTTTGCAGCTTTTTCTAAAATCCCGGGTTTTTCAAACTGGGTCATAGCAAAAGCAAGTCTTGAATTAAAAAAGCCTGAAATAAAAAATATTTGTCTTAGGACAGAAATAGGACATTCAGAAATGGGAAATAAGTATGCTGAACCGGGATGTTCTGAAATATCTAATAAGTGTAATCAGACAGAAACAGGACATTCTGAAATGGATAATGGGGATTGTGATAGAAACAGGTATGATGCTGATAAAGTTAAGTGCCGTTTAAGTGACTGTATATATTATAACGATGAGCTGGCAGCAGAAATTTTAAGGCAGAAAAAGAATTATGCACTTATGTCGGTTAGTGAGAGTTTTTTGGATGGTTCTAAAATTAGACTTGATATACATCTTATAAAACTAATAAGCAGCAGTGAAAATACATTTAACTCACCAGCGGATAGGATAAAAGACAGCATTACGGATAGTGATGCAAAAGATAAAGAGCATATAAGTGACGAATACATGGGAGTGGAAAGTAACGGAAAAATTTGTGATATGCTTTTTGGAAATAAAGAGATAATTGATTTTGTGGAGAGCGTGGATGATAAAAATCCGATACACAGAAATGAGAAAGCAGTAGTACCCGGATTTCTTATTATGGAAAAATTTCTTGAAGATAAAGATTTGTTTGGAAAAGAAACAGATAAAGATATTTTTGACTTAAAAAAAAGACGAAAAGAAAATAAAACCACTTATGACAATAAAAAAATGGAGTCTGCATTTAAGATTGAGATAAAATATATTCTTCCGGTTTTTGCAGGTGAGAGGATATATTTGTATAGAGATGGAAATATGATTACGGGAATGGTGCAAAGAAGCGGTTGTGGCAGCGATGAGAACAAAGGAATTAAAGTGTTTGAGATAAAATGCAAGGGAGATTAAAAAAGCAGGCATACAGATAGTGTGTTTAACGGATTTGAGTTAAAATGTAAGAGGAAGTTATAAAAATTTTAAATATAGGCTTCTGGGTGCTTCATAAGTGTGGAACACGGCAGAAACAGAGAATGGAGTATTTATGGCATATATAATTGACGGGCTGAGGAGTTATATAGGGATTGAAAACAGTATGTATAGACATATATCTGCAGAGCAGCTTGGTGCAGGTGTGCTTGACAGGCTGGCAGAGAGGACGGGGATAGATAAAGTTGACTGTATCATTGCCGGAAATGCTGTTGGTGCAGGAGGAAATATAGCAAGAGTCATGTCACTTTCGACGGTGTTTGGGGTGGAAACTCCGGCGTTTACGGTTGATATGCAATGTGGTTCATCTTTGGAGAGTATAGCACTTGCGGCGGCAAAGATAGATGCAGGACAGGCAGATATTGTTATTGCCGGAGGATTTGAGAGTAGTTCGACTGCACCGAAAAGAGCATATAATTCTAATCATCCGGACTATGCAGAGTTTGGAGATGAATGGTATAAGGTGGCGAAGTTTATGCCGGGTACACACCGTCAGACTGCGATGTTAGAGGGTGCGGAACTTACGGCGGCAGACGAAAAAATATCACGGGAAGAAATGAATGAATGGATACTTAGAAGCCACAGGCTTGCAAAAGAAGCAAGAGATAAAGGTGTTTTAAAGGACATTGTCGTGAGTGTGACAGACGGATGTGATAAAGATGAGGGAATCCGTGACAGGATGAGTGAGAAACTGCTGAACAGACTGCCAGCCATACTTGAAAATGGAAATATAATAACGGCAGGAAATGCGTGTCTTACAAATGACGGTGCGGCTTTTGTGATTTTGTGCTCGGAAAAGTATGTCAGGGAAAATAATTGTGAAATCAAGGGAGAATTTATCGATATTGCGGAGACAGGAGGAACACCTGATCGGAGTCCTAAGTCATGTATAGCCGCAATAGAGAAAATTCTTAAAAGAAACAGCTTAAGTCCGCAGGATATTGATGTTTATGAATGTAATGAAGCATTTGCCGTTATAGATGTATTGTTTGCAAGGACTTTTCCGGAGCAGGTATCAAAATATAATGTTTTCGGTGGTGCACTTGCCTACGGTCATCCCTATGGAGCTTCAGGAGCGATTATAACACTTCATGCATTAAGGGCATTAGAGTTAAAAGGCGGCGGATATGCCGTGTGTGGTATTGCGGCGGCTGGCGGGGTAGGAAGTGCGATATTATTGAAAAAATAGGGGATTGTGGAAACCAGACTTATATAAGTTATGATAGTTTAAAGGACAGGGGAAAGAAAATGAATTATTATAAGATGCTATGTGAAAAAGATGAAAATAAACTTGCTTTTGTAGAGGACGGAATTCCATATACATATGAAGAACTTGAAAAAGCGGCAGATGAATATGCAGAAAAGATAAAAATAAATGCGGATGGAAATTATGGAACCGCAGTTAAAGGAATGTGGCAAAAACTTGGACAGTGCACGGAGTCCGGACGAAAAGTTTATATGATAAAAAGTGAGTCTTTTTTGGAACAGCTTATATTATTTATTGCGTGCAATAAAAATGGAGATATACCGATGATAGTCCAAAAAGATATGACACAACTGCCTGAAATCAATGAGATACCGGATGAGGTCTGTATGGCGGTAATGACATCGGGGACGACAGGCGTGCCAAAGATACTTTACAGAACATATGAGAGCTGGGCTGATTTCTTTCCTATACAAAATGAGATATTCGGGATTGGTGAAAACAGCAGATTGTTTGTGCAGGGAAGTCTTGCTTTTACGGGCAATCTAAATCTTGTGATGGCACAGCTATATGCAGGGGCAGTTACCATTGTGGAAAACAGGTTTAATCCAAAACAGTGGGAAAAGACCATAAAACAGTGGGAAGCAGACACTATCTATCTTATTCCATCAAAATTAATGTGCATACCGGAGTGTTTTAAGGAGAAGAATGTTAATATAAAAATGATATTGTCTGGTTCGCAGAGTCTGGGAAGAAAAGATGCAGAAAGTTTAAAAAAGATATTTCCAGATACGAAAGTTATTTTGTATTATGGTGCAAGCGAGTTGAATTATATATCATATGTAACGGATGAGAATATGACGGAAAAGAGAAATCTTATAGGTAAGCCGTTTCCGAAAGTTGATGTCAGCGTAAAAGAAGGGGAGATATATGTCACAAATGATTTTCATGTGTATGGAGTGAAATGTCCGTTTACGCTTAAAGACAGAGGATATATGGATGATTGTGGCAATCTGTATTTTGACGGGCGTTCAGATGATATAGTGGGGATAAGGGGCAGGAAAGTTTCAAAAGCGAAGATAGAAGCGGCGGTGAGCGAAAAAGAGGAAATAAGCGAGGCTGTTGTGATATTGGAAAAGGACAGAGATATACTCACGCTTTATGTGGCACTTAAAGAGAGTGTAAAAGGTAAATATTTAAAAAATGATAAGAAACGGGATGAGTTAGAGAAAGAAATATATGCTTTTTTGCGAAAAAAACTTGCCCACTTTGAGATGCCGAGAAGAATAATTATTCTCGATGATATGCCGCACAATAAGGACACGGGAAAGATTGATAAAAAACAGTTATTAAAATAAAAATGAAAAAATCGCAGCCTTCCTTAAATGAAAAATTTATCTATGTTACTTTGTTACAGTGACGGTACAAGAAGCAGATGCACCATCTTCCGATGCGGTTATGATGGTCGTGCCTGCTTTTTTTGCTTTAACTACACCTTTTTGATTTATCGTGGCAATACTTGTTTTCTTAGAAGTCCATGTCGGAGCGTTGCCTGACGAAACAGAAGCAGTGAGAGTCTTAGTTTCGCCTGGTTTTAGTTTTAATGATGAATGGTTGAGTTTTATGACAGGAGATTTAACTTCGATACTGCATATTTTTTTAACACCGTCAACAGTGGCACTAATGACCGCACTGCCGTGTTTGTGGGCAGTGACAAGACCGTTCTCATCTACGGAAACTATACTTTGCTTGTTTGATTTCCAGACGGGTGCAAGACCTGATGAGACTTCACACTTTATTGAAGCTGACTGATTTTTATAAAGAGACAGAGAAGAATGTGAAAGTTTAACTGTCGGTGTCTTTACTTTGACTTTACACAAAGCCGTTGAAGTGTCAGCTTTTACGGTGATTATCGCATCACCCGGTTTGCAGCCTGTTATATTGCCCGAATCGTCAACTGCGGCAACGCTTGTTTTGTTACTCTTATAAGTAATCTGTGATTTTGTGGAAGATTTTACATCTAATCTGAAATTTTCACCGTGTTCTATTGAAACAGATTTTTTGGATAAAACAAGCTTTGTTTTGCTTACTGTTATCTTACAACTGACCTCAGTTTTTTTTGATTTGACATTTATTTTGCAAGTTCCGGGAGATTTCGCCGTAATCTCGCCAAGCGAAGTTACGGAAGCAATCTTACTGCTCGTGCTCTTATATGTCGGAATACTGCCGTTTGAGGTGAATGCGGCAAGATAAAAAGTGTCACCTATCTTAAGCGTTCTGTTGTAACTTGTCAAAATGATGACGGGATATTGTGATGCTGCTAAGACACTGTCAGGCATGATGCCGATACAGATTGCAGCAATAAGAAATAAAGTTATAAGTTTATTGTGAAAAAATAATTTTTTTGAATCGGTCGATTTCATAATACCCTCCTTAACGGAAGGCTGCGATAATATTGTTATGCTGCTGTTCACATCAAAACAGGCAGTTATAACACTTGCTGTGCCCTGTATGTGAATATGATTGATAGCAACAGGCAGCACATATCCGTATCGTAAACGGCAGGGGATAAAAAGTCAATAAAATATGAAAAAAACTGTGAAATATGACAAAGAAACTTATGTGGATTTGTGAAAAATGACTAAAAATTGACTGGGTAAAAAGAAAAAAGATTAGACATTTATTGTCGAAGTTGAGACATTGACTGACAGCCACACTTCACAAAATAAAAAAAATATGATAAAATACTTAAGTGACAGGCTGTGCAGATGCGTATTGCCGTTAAGCAAAGCGGGAACGGTACGACGGGAAAATGGAAACAGTATATCGGAAATGCAGCCGAAATGACTCGTTTCGAGAAGATGCCGAGAGTACATAATAGAATATCGGAGGGTTAAATGATGGACAAAATTAGAATGACAACGCCACTTGTAGAGATGGACGGGGATGAGATGACACGTATTCTTTGGAAGATTATTAAAGATGAACTTTTACTTCCATATATAGATTTAAAGACAGAATATTATGATCTTGGTCTTGAGCACCGCAATGAGACAGACGACCAGGTTACTATTGATTCTGCTGAAGCTACAAAAAAATACGGTGTTGCTGTTAAATGTGCGACTATTACACCAAATGCAGCAAGAATGACAGAATATGATCTTAAAGAGATGTGGAAGTCACCAAACGGTACTATCAGAGCCTCTCTCGATGGAACAGTATTTCGTGCACCTATTCAGGTTAAAGGAATCACTCCTTGTGTAAAGAACTGGGAGAAACCTATCACACTTGCGAGACACGCATACGGTGATGTATATAAGAATACAGAGATTAAAGTACCGGGAGCGGGAAAAGCAGAGCTTGTATTTACGGGCGAGGACGGAAAAGAAATACGCAAGACTATTCAGGAATTTGACGGACCGGGCATCATCCAGGGAATACATAATACTGACAAATCTATCACAAGTTTTGCAAAGGCTTGTTTCAATTATGCACTTGATACAAAACAGGATTTATGGTTTGCCACAAAAGATACTATTTCAAAGATTTATGATCACAACTTTAAGGACATATTTAATGACCTTTATGAAGCAGAATATAAGGATAAATTTGAAGCAGCAGGCATAGAATATTTCTATACGCTTATCGATGATGCAGTAGCACGTGTTATGAAAGCAAAAGGCGGATTTATCTGGGCTTGTAAGAACTATGATGGCGATGTTATGAGTGATATGGTATCATCAGCCTGCGGTTCACTTGCAATGATGACATCAGTGCTTGTATCACCTTCAGGAGTATATGAGTATGAAGCTGCTCATGGAACAGTTCAGAGACATTATTATAAGCACCTCAAAGGTGAGGAGACATCTACGAACTCTGTTGCAACGATATTTGCATGGACGGGAGCACTCCGCAAGAGAGGTGAGCTTGACAACATTCCTGAGCTTATGACATTTGCAGAAAAGCTTGAAAAAGCAACACTTGGAACAATCGAGTCAGGAAAGATGACAAAAGATCTTGCACTTATCACATCACTTGAGAATGTAACGGTACTTAACAGTCAGGATTTTATCAAGGCAATCAAAGAAAACCTTGACAAAGAACTTGCATAGATATTGTTCACTCGAAAGCGTGGCCGGGTTGTCAGGTCATGCACAATGTAATTAGATTTTAAATGGCACCCTTAAAGTTTTGGATTTTGTAGGGTGCCTGTTTTAAAATGTATTATCATAATCCTTGATTAGATTGTGCAATTAACACAACATATAATTAGTTTCGCAATTATCTGAGTACATTAAAAAAAGGAGGTTTTTATTATGAGTTTTGTTGTAGATGAAAAAATATTTGAGGGAAAAGTTGAGCTTCCTTCAAAAGCTTTTACGCATGGTGCAAAATTTCATTCAGATGATGTTTTTGCAACAGCATTTCTTGAAATGATAAAACCTGATATTGAGGTGATAAGGGGATTTGAAGTTCCGAAAGACTTTGACGGTATCATATATGATATTGGCAGAGGCAAGTTTGATCATCACCAGAAAGATAAGGAGTACAGAGAAAACGGCTGTCCGTATGCGGCGTTCGGTCTTTTGTGGAGAGAGTTCGGAGCGGCGTGTGTCGGCGAAGAAGAAGCGGCAAGGTTTGATGAAAAATTTATACAGCCACTTGATGAGTCTGACAATACGGGATGTGACAATGATATAGCAAAGATAATAGGTGAGTTTAATCCGGGATGGGATACTGAGCAGGATTATGACGGCTGCTTTAAAAAAGCCGTAGAATTTGCAAAAGTGATACTTGTAAATCATTTTAATGCGGTCGCAGGAATATTGAGGGCAACCGAACTTGTAAAGGCTGACATGGAAAAATGTGATGGCGAGGTACTCGTGTTATCTAAATTTGCTCCGTGGAAAAATGCAGTTATTGACAGCGGATATAAATATGTTGTCTATCCGTCAAACAGAGGTGGTTACAGTGTGCAGGGAGTTCCGTTAAGTGCGGATGACAATACGCTTGTATGCGATTTTCCTGAGGAATGGTGCGGAAAGGACGCAGATGAATTAAGGCAGATAAGTGGTATAAAAACGCTTAGATTTTGTCATCCGAATGGGTTTCTTGCGGCAGCAGATACACTTGAGGATGCGGTTAAAGCGGCAAGACTTTCACTTGAAATTTCATACGGTGGTATAAATATGCTTACGCAGGGATAAAATTGGGAGGTTAGATTAAAAATTTTAAAGCAGTGTGTGTGCATACATTATTTTTATGGAAATGAATAGATAAGTTTCACATTATAGTTATTTGATTAAAAAATGTCGGAAATTTTTGGTTTCCGACATTTTTTGAGTAATCCGTCACACTTTATTTTTCAGATTCATTTATTGCCTTAATTGTCTGCTGTATATCTTCATATTTTAATTCATCAGGTGTAAATGAAAGTGTTGAGTGAATAGGGACACCGCCAAAACCGCATTTAAGGTCTTTTAATTCTTCTTCTAATGTCTTTTCAGAGTCCTCTTTATGCTGTGCTTTTACACATTTCATAAGCATATCGTCAAGAGGAGCTTTGTTTTTGGCAAATCGTTCTACATCCTCGCAGGTTGCAGCCTTGTTTACGACAAACGGAATTGTTACTGTAGATAAGACAGATACTTTCTTTGCTTCTTTTATATCTCTTGATGATGCTCCGATAAGTATCTTATAATCACCTGACGGTGCATACCAGTCGTGTATTGTTTCATTATAATATGCCCATGCTCTGAATCCGAGAGTGAATGTGACCGTTTTTGTCTCGCCGGGAACAAGTTTTACTTTGGCAAAATTCCTTAATTCTTTAACCGGTCTGTTATCTTCATCTATATGATTTTCAATGTAAAGCTGCACGATTTCGGCACCCTCGACTTCGCCGATGTTCGTTATATCAACGCTGACTGTTACATTATCGTTATCTTTAAATGAAAAATTATTTTCTGATGCACTCTTACCGTTTATTTTCATATTATCATATCTGAATTTAGTATAGCTTAATCCGTAGCCAAATGGGAAAAGTATATCCATTTTCTTCTTATCATAATATCTGTAACCGATAAAAATTCCTTCGTTGTAATTTACCTTATCTCTGTTGCCTGGGAAGTTTAAGTATGCAGGTGTGTCCTCAATACGGAGAGGGAAAGACTCTGCAAGTTTTCCGGATGGATTGGCCACTCCGAACAAAAGATTGACGGCTGCTGCTCCTGAGGCTTCTCCGGCGAGATACATTTCAAGAACGGCATTTACTTTGTCAAGCCACGGCATAGTAATGGAAGAACCATTGTGCAGCACAACAACAACATTTTTCTGTACCTTGCATATTTCCTCTATAAGCTCGTTCTGGCATTTAGGCATATCAATATGTTTTCTGTCAAAGCCTTCATTTTCAAATGCGTCCGGAAGTCCGGCAAAAATCACGGCAATATCCGCATTTTTTGCAGCATTAACCGCCTCGTTTAAAAGTGTCTCGTCAGTAATGTCATTATCGGTATTATAACCTTTAGCATATGTAACATCAGCAAACTGTTTTGCCGAATTTAATGCACTGTCTATTTTATGGCAGTTTATGTGGCTTGAACCGCCACCCTGAATACGGGGCTTGTCAGCAAATTCGCCGATAAATGCAATCTTCTGGTTTTTGCTGAGTGGGAGTGCACCGTTATTTTTTAAAAGAACGGCACAGTTTTCAGCAGTTTCCTTTGCAATCTCATGATGCCATTCCATATCGTATTTAAAACCGGAATGTTTATCCTTTGAGATAAGTGACTTATCAACAAGTGTGAGTATTCGCCTGACGGCAGTATCTAAAGTTTCCATATCAAGCGAGCCATTATTTACGGCTTTCACGATAAGTTTATCTGTTTCACCGTGGCTTGACGGCATTTCAAGGTCTAGTCCTGCCTTAAGAGCCTTTACTCTGTCATTCATTGCACCCCAGTCAGTCATGACAAGCCCCTTAAACCCCCATTTGTCTCTCAATGTATCAGTGAGGAGCATTTTATTTTCGCATGAATACTCGCCATTTATCTGATTGTAGCTGCACATTATAGTCCACGGCTGAGCCTGTTTTACGACTTTTTCAAAAGCAGTAAGATAAATCTCGTTGAGCGTACGCTCGTCAATCTCGGCACTTATGCTCATTCTGCGCCATTCCTGATTGTTTGCGGCAAAATGTTTAAGACTTGTACCAATGTCATTTTTCTGCACACCATTTACAAAAGCAGCACCCATCTCGCCGGCAAGATAAGGGTCCTCAGAAAAATATTCAAAATTTCGTCCGCATAAAGGTGAGCGTTTCATATTAATGCCCGGTCCGAGCAAAACAGATATATCTTCACTCTGACACTCTTTACCAAGAGCATTTCCAACATTTTCTATAAGCTCCCTGTCAAAAGAGCAGGCGAGGGCAGAAGCGGTTGGAAAGCAGATGGCTTCAATACTGTCAAGAAGTCCGAAATGTGCAGGACTGTCATCCTCTTTTCTTAGTCCGTGAGGACCATCCGAAACCATAGCCGAAGGAAGGTTGAGTCTGTCAATCCTTTTTGTGTGCCAGGCATCAGCGGCAGAGCAAAGAGAAGCTTTTTCTTCAAGTGTCATCTCTGAAATAAGTTTGTCAATATTGATTTTTTCCATAAAATTAAATCCCCCATCTTCTATAATTCTTTTACAAGTTTTTTTGCTTTTTGCATATTTACATTGTAATTTACATAGCAATGCCGCAAGCTGTAGTTTTAGTTGTGATTAAAATATCTTTAAAACCACACATCATTTAATAAGAATTTTATCACAATATAATGAGAGGGTCAAAGTAGTAATGTTATAAGTATTCTATTATTTATCGAAATGGTGGTTTGAGGATATATTCTGCTGTGAGTGAGCGTGATGTTGATATAAAACTGCTCAAATAGATAAATTGTTGATAGAGATTAAAAAATAGGAATAAAAAGCGAAAAATACTTGACTTATGCACAAGAATATTGTAAAATAGTGAAATGTGGCGTGTGACATGCTGAACCAAAGCCCCGGTAGAGCATCTACGCGCAGTATAATTAATTTATGTAGTAGATAAGATTCTAAGTGAATAAGTTAGGAGGTACTGGGATGAAGAGTTATATGGCTAGCCCATCCACAATTGAAAGAAAATGGTATGTAGTTGATGCTACAGGACATACATTAGGACGTCTTGCAACAGAAGTTGCAAATGTATTAAGAGGTAAAAATAAGCCTACTTATACACCACATATTGATACAGGTGATTATGTTATCGTTATCAACGCTGACAAGATTAAAGTAACTGGTAAGAAACTTGACCAGAAAATTTACTACAATCACTCAGATTATGTTGGTGGAATGAAAGAAACAACACTCAAGGAAATGCTCGCTAAGAAGCCTGAGTATGTTATAGATCATGCAGTAAAAGGTATGCTTCCAAAGGGACCACTTGGTCGTCAGATGTTTACAAAACTTCATGTATATGCCGGTGCAGAGCACGGACATGAGGCTCAGAAGCCGGAAGTATTAGAAATCAAAGAGAGAGCATAATTGAGAGGAGGAAAATACAGTGGCAAACGCAAAATTTTATGGAACAGGTAGAAGAAAAAGCAGTATTGCTAGAGTATATTTAGTACCGGGTACAGGTAAAATCACAATCAACAAAAGAGACATTGATGAGTACTTTGGTCTTGAAACATTAAAGATTATCGTTCGTCAGCCACTTGAGGCTACAAACACAACAGATAAATATGACGCTATCATCACAGTTCGTGGTGGCGGATTTACAGGACAGGCAGGAGCTATCAGACATGGTATCTCAAGAGCTCTCCTTACAGTAGATGGAGATTTCCGTCCTGCACTTAAGAAAGCTGGTTACTTAACTCGTGACCCACGTATGAAAGAGCGTAAGAAATACGGTCTTAAGAAAGCTCGTAGAGCACCACAGTTCTCAAAGAGATAATAAAAAGAGATTTTACAAAATTGCAAAAGTTAAAGAAAAATCCCACAAATGCCTATGTTTGTGGGATTTTTCTTTTGGTATGGCAGAAATATAAAACACTGCAAAAAAGCGTGAAAAAAAGTATATAGGTAACATATAGGTAACGCATAGGTAACACTAAATAAGATTGATGGCATCCAATAATTCTTGTATATCCAAGTGTGTATAAACGCGCTCAGTAAGCGTCTGAGTACCAGAGTGACCAACAATCTTTTTGATAGTTGTCTGATATACTTTGGCAGCAGCCAAAAGACTAATGCAAGTGTGGCGGGTATCATGCGGGCGGTGCTTAATATTTAATTCATGCAACAAAGGTTTCCAATAACTATCATAATAATTTCTGTATTCAAAGTGTGCACCGTCGGGAGTGCTTAAGAGATACTCACAATTATTTTTATTATACCAATACTCAAAAAACTTAAAAGTTTTATCAGCGATAGGAACTGCTCTTATACCAGCCTGAGTTTTTGCATGGCGAATATTAAACCACTTTTCGTCTAAATGCACATCAGACTTTTTTAATTCTAATAATTCAGAAACACGAACACCGGAATATATTAGCATAAGAATAACAGTCATATATTCATTAAAATCTACATTATTCCAAATTTTTTGTATTTCATCATCAGTAAAAGGTGAGCGATCTATCTTATTCGGATTGCCAGCAGCTTTTATATCCACATATTCAACAATGTTTTTATCTTTTGTTATGATTTCGTTAATTACGGCATACTCAAACATTTGTCCCCATAATACTTTTAATTTTCTAAGAGTTGGGGTGTTTTTGCCAGAATTGTCCACTACATTTTGCAGGTGTGACAATTTGATATCTATCATACGCATATTTTCTAATGAGGAACACAATTTATAAGCAGCTTTATAGCCTTTTATATTACTTTCTGAAACTTCCTTATATTTTTTTTCGGACCACCTATTATATACTTCTGCAAAAGTGATTTTGACGGCATTTACATCGTAAGGATTTGCGTTATATTCTGCCAATGCCTGCAATCCGGCTTGGCGGCTTGGGTAATACCCGATAATTATTTTCTTTTGAATTGTTTTACCAGTATCGGGATTTATTTCCCACCCGTTCGTTTTAGTAACGATCCACGGATTACGGCGGTTACCACTTAATTTCTTTACAGATCCGTAACCGTTTGGCAGACGCATTGCACGCCGTTTTGTTTTTTTATTATCCATAATAACACCAACTTTCTTAAAAAAGAGTATAAAAAATAAGCCTATACAAAAAGTATGGCTCATGATATAATAATAAAGGCTTTTTTTAAATATGAACTACACTTTTTGTAGGTAATATTTGTAACCGCTTCTTGCAGGAAGCGGTTATTTGTATTTTCATTTATTTGCTGTTGGGAGCTGTAGATATTCCAACAAAGCAGATTCTAACAAACGGGAATAGTTTACTTTCTTTTCTTCTGCCATTCTTTTGAGCCACGCTGGAAGTGTAATGTTTGTTTTTACACGCTCATTGTCACGCTTCATGCGATAGAGGTCAGGGTGAACAGTGACAGGCATCACCAGCATATCCTTTGTTATATCTTTTGAAAGTGATGTGGATGGTTCAGGAATAGCTTCACCATCTCTTTCCATACCGTAAATGTGAAGTTCGGCGGCTTCGGCTGCCATCTGTTCAGCTTCGGCAAGATTATCGGCGAAACTGAAACATCCCGGAAGGTCAGGAAATGAAATACCATAGCATCCATCTTCACCAGGTTCTAATAATGCAAGATAAGTTAAATTTAACATAAGCAATCGCTCCTTTCTTTTGAGTGTAAGGTGGCAAGCATGGGGCTTTATTTAAGCCCCGCCTGTTTAAGTATGCTGTTGAGTGTTCCCGGAGGAATATCCTTGCTCCCATGTATGGGGACTGTGACTTTTCCGGGTTTGGTCGGATGTTTCAACTGAGCGTGTGAGCCATCCTGGTCTACAATATACCAGCCATCTTTTCGTAAAATTTTTAAAATATCTCTTGATGTCATTGCTTACCCTCCTTACAATAATTATTATACGCATAAAATATGCGTATGTCAATAGAAAGATACATATATTTTATACGCATATATTAAAAGGAGTTTTTAAATTTATACTTTTCACTGCACCCGGCTTAAAATAGGAAGGTCGTGAAAAGATGATAAAAAGAAAGTACATACATTATAAAAGTATCAAAATATATGCGATATATTGCAAATATAACAATACATTGTATTACAATCTTAATTTTAGAAACAGCACACAACTTATAATGATTCAATTTAACTAATGATTATAAGCCGGGTGCTTTTTTATCCGACATCTTTCTTGTCTGAATTAACAGGCGGATATTCCTTTTCTATGTCCTTGCCTGCCGGAAGTTCGCTATATAATTTGTTTATGTCATCTTCTTCATCAATTCCACATAGCTGCATAGCTTTTTTTTCAAGAAACTCCCATTCGTTTTCGTTCAAATCTGCAAGTACAGATACTAGCCTATTTTTGAAAGAATCGCTTTCTTCTGATAAGAGCTGGTTTGTCAGTTTTTCTATTTTGGTCTTGCGATTAACAGGTAAAAACATTTCACCCTCACCAGTGCGAAGCCATGTTTCGTTTACATTGTATTCACGGCAGACGGATTTTGCCATTTGTTCACTAAGTGAATTGCGGTTATTTTCAACTGCACTAATTGCATTTTTTTTAACACCTATTTTTTCACCGAATTTTTCCAATGTTAATTTTAAAGATTTCCGCACTTCTTTAATTCGTTCACCTTGTGTCATTGTTATTTTCACCTCCTTTTTCTAAAGCATAACACGAAAAAAAGTAAAAAGCAATAAAAAAGTACACACAAGATACAAAAAAGTATTGACAATGTATCTTAGATAGACTATGATATATTTACAAGATACAAGAAAGGAGAAAAAACAATGACAGAGAAAAAGCAACCAGACAGAAAACAAGCTGCCGAAAGATTGCGACAGCTTGTTAATAGTAATTTTGAAAATGAAATTGAAGTAAACATAAGCTATGACTACGACATTTGCTTATCAAAGACAGATACAAGTTTATTGACAGTGAATAAGTAAGCACTACATTTTTGTTTTGTTTCAAAATCTACTTTAAATTCACCACTGTTAATAAATTGGACGGCTTGGAGTGAAGCGAATATAACACGAAATTCATTAGGTGTTATATTCGTGTCGTGCTTAACAAGTTTCTCTATGGCAGAACAACAGCATTGATAGTTAATAGTTGCCTGGGCTTGTGTATCTTCCAATCCAAGTGAAGGGAGAAGGGTAAGTGCGAAAGTGATAGCTTCTGTATCAGAATCGCTAAAAGAATATGAAATATGTTTCATGATAAACCTCCTTTAGTTTTTCTGATTATAGCATAAACAGAGATAAAGAAAAAGTCAGTATTTCTATTCAGGGAATAATGGCAGCCAGAGATATAAAAAAGACGGCTTGATGTGATAAAGGAAAGAGGTGAGGAGTTGTGAACAGAATTTATTATAAGATATTTAGTTTGAAATTTAAAAAACTGATGAATAAATTTGATGAAAAACTGGGACGAGTTTATACAGGAAAGTTTAAGGATGTAAAATCAAATTTTCCACAAAATTGGGAAAATAAAACTATTATTCTTACCTATGTCAATGAAAAAGAAATTCATATATGTGATAAAGGAGTGAATAACAGTCATTACATGGCTGAGCTGCTTGGAAGAATAGAGTATAAAGGTGTTTCGTGCTATGTGAATGAAGATACTATTATCATACAAATTTAAAGTATATACATTCATTTAATAAAAAATGAATGTATATACCGTAAGTAACTTATGAGAACTGTTTAGTTATCCAGTCAAGGATACTCTTAATAGGTACTCGGCTACTGCAATAGCCTGTACTTAGAGTATAGGGAGGACAGAGGTAAAAGGCAAGAGGGAGGTGATAGTAGAATGGCTAAGGGAATAAGTACGGCGGAAGCAGCGGCAATCATTGGAGCGTCACCGCAGTTCGTAAGGATAGCGATGCAACAAGGGGCATTAAATATTGGATCTTGCGTTAAAATGTCGTCAATATGGACTTACAATATTTCTTCCAAACTATTAGCGGAATATACCGGAAAAGATATAGATAAGGAATTAGAGATAATACGAGGTGAGAAATATGACAGATCAGGAGATTTTAAAAGTCATGTCTGAGACGAAGGAACAGATTGAAGCTGAAAGCTTGAAATCAAAATCTCGTTGTTATGAGGACATAAGAGCAAGTAAAGTCAGAGAAATATGTGTGTTTTATCCGGCTATTGGAACACTTACGGCAGGGAAGTTTAAGGAGCTGTGGGACGCAGCATAAGTCCAGCTAATAAATGTCAATAGTTAGATGTGAAAAAAATTATTTTGTTTTTTGACTAAAAAAGGGCGGACTTTCCCCTTGGTGAAAATATCGTTTTTTGAAAGATATTGATTCATTGGGTTCATAGTATTTTATGCAGTCATGTCGCATTTGGCAGCATTGTATTGTTTGATATGCTCCTGAGGAGCAATGATTTTGAATGGTTTGTTGTCTCTGAGTATTGCAAATATCATATTGCATACCTTATGTGAAACAGCGCCCATTGCTACGAGCTTTGGTTTTGAGTCACACTTCTTGAGATAGTATTCGCGAAGAACTGGATTTTTAGCTTCTCCATTACGGGAGATACTGATGCTTTGTAGGGTTAATGTGTGAATCACACGTCTGGCGATGGCGGAACCACGCTTAGACATTTGAACCTTGGTGCCTTCAAATTTA
>LLKB01000001.1:256698-397823 GCA_001414325.1 Butyribacter intestini
CAGATAATCAGTGTCCCAAGGAGGAATACATTCTTTGTCCTATCCTAAGAGATGATACCTTATGTTTTATCTGGTGTCTATCAGGAACCGTCAGACATGATCATTATTACGGATAACATCTGATGAAGGAAGAATCCCTTCTTCTGTTATCTGATTTATAGAAATTTATTAACCAAGTAGTCTTGTTTGACTACATCATTATTATACTAGGATGGATGATAATGAATAGCAATGGAAAAGCAGATGCGTAATGTTAAAACCAAATCAAACGGAGGAGAGAAAGAAAATGGCAGTAAATTTTAAGAAAGAGAGTGAAAGATAATATGGTTAAACAAATTAAAGGTTATTGTAAATACTGTGGAAAAGAATATACCAAAAGTGGAATGCTTCGTCATTTACAAGCATGTAAAGATAGAAAAAAAGAGCTTGACAAAGAAAATATAAAAAGGAAAAGCAGATTTTTTGCGTGATATATGGGTGGAATGTTGTTGCCATCTCAGCATGTTTATATGCAATGGTGTACAGTATGAAAGCTGTCCGGATACAGAACTTTTTTGGGGGAAACCTTCAAAAAACATGAAGTACAAATTGAAAGATGTTGTTGGGGTGGGAGATACTTTTTCGTATGAATATGATTTTGGTTCAACAACGAGATTAGTCCTTAGCGTAAATAGTTGTATTGAGAGGGAAAAACACAATAATAAGATTGTAATTTTATCTCGTAATAATCCTCCTAAAATAATTTGCAATAGCTGTGAAGAGAATGAAGCTAGATGGGTAAACCCGTTTGGATATAATAATGGAACAGCCTTTTGGTGCAAAGATTGCTTAAAAAAAGCTCATGATAAAGAAAATGATGAGTTTTCAGATGAAGAAGGATATTTGTTGCCAATATGCAATTCTCCAAGAATGGGTGTTTGTGGGTATGAAGGAAGAGTGTGATTTTAATTTGTAGAAATTTGTGAATTTATATGATAGAATATGTCTGTTACCGCTCCCAGACAGGTAAGGAAGGGAGGTGTTTGTCATGGATATTATTATTTCCTTTATTGTTGCCGTTGCGGCTGGTGTAGTTTGTCACTGCATCAACAAATGGTTAGACGGAGACAAATAGTTGGTAACTAACCTATGGTATTAAGCCTTCCATACCAAAATAGGAATAGAAAACCCCGAAAGTCTTGCACACTTTCGGGGTTTTCGTTAGCTGTCCGTCATGGACTATTATTTCCTTTTGTCTATTGACATTATAGCATATGCAAAAATGATTTGCAATATGCGCATAATGATTATATGAATCAAAAAGTAACAGTTCAGCCCTTCATTTATTACATTCGTAAACCTGCCAGCAAGCTGTCAGTCGTTGCTATGCAGCTTGAGTTTACTTCATTTCATAAATGAAATATTATATAAAGTCCACTTTTCAAAGTATGGCTATAGAGGTATAATATTTGTATCAATTTACTTCTTATAATTCAGCGAAGGGAGAAAGAAAATGGCAGTAAATTTTAATCAGGACAGTGTATTTAATTTGAAACCGATAAGCAATGATGAGGTTCGCAGTGAGGTTGACGGCTTACTGATAGCTGGGGAGCAGATAGAGTTTTAGTTTAAGGGTGCGGTGGATATTGGAAAGATAGGCAGAATGTTATCGGAGTATGTTTTATAGTTAAAAAAAAATAATAAATGATTTGTTATGTTGGCATTGCGTAAAAATTGCAATGTTAAGGAATTACGCAGAAACTCCAATATGCATTTGATATTTAAGTAATAAAAATAGCAGAAACACTTATATTCTAAATGTTTTCTGCTATTTTTATTACTTTATTCGTGATATTTTTACCAGATTACTCCACCAACGAGATTAACAACAACCGCCGCAACCCATGCGATACTGCATTGCAGCAATATGACAAGCAATGCCCATTTTCCACCAAGTTCACGCTTTATTGAAGCTATTGCCGCAACACAAGGTGTGTACAAGAGGCAGAATACTAAGAGTGCCATTGCGTTTACAGGTGATATGATTCCGAGTAAAAATGATGTTTTTGGTATAAGTACCGAAAGTGTTGATACCACGCTTTCTTTAGCCATAAATCCGCAGATAAGTGCCGTGCATATACGCCAGTCGCCAAATCCGGCAGGCGAAAAGACAGGAGCGATAACGCCCGCTATGGATGCTAAAATACTTGATTTTGAGTCTTCTACCACATTGAATCTGAAATCAAAATTTTGTAATACCCATATGACGATTGTAGCAAGAAAGATTATGGTGAAGGCTTTCTGGAGAAAGTCTTTCGCTTTTTCCCATAAAAGCTGAGCCACATTTTTTATGCCCGGCATACGATAGTTAGGAAGCTCCATAACAAAGGGAACGGGTTCGCCTTTGAAGAGTGTTCTTCTAAATATCAGTGCGGCAGTTATAGCAAAAATAATGCCAATAAAATAGAGCAGTATCATGACGAGTGCTGCGTTGCCGGGGAAAAACGCAGTTGCAAAAAATGCGTATATAGGCAGTTTTGCCGAGCAGCTCATAAAAGGTGTGAGCAGTATCGTCATTTTTCTGTCGCGTTCTGAGGAAAGAGTTCTGCTTGCCATAACACCGGGAACTGTACAGCCGAAGCCTATGAGCATAGGGACTATGCTTCTGCCGGAAAGTCCTATTTTTCTTAAAAGCTTATCCATGATAAATGCGACACGAGCCATATAACCGCTGTCCTCCAGCAATGACAAAAACAAAAATAATGTTACTATAATAGGAAGAAAGCTGAGTACACTTCCCACACCGTTAAATATTCCGTCAATTACAAGAGAATGAAGGACACTGTTTACATTGAGTGATGTCAGAGCTTTGTCGACAGCATTTGTGAGAAACTCGATACCAAGTTCAAGCAGGTTTGAAAGTGCAGCACCGATTACATTAAATGTAAGATAGAATACGAGTGCCATTATGATGGCAAAACTTGGGAGTGCCGTGTATTTTCCGGTCAGTACCTTGTCGATTTTTCGGCTTCTCGTATGTTCTTTACTTTCGTGTGGCTTTACAACAGTTCCATCGCAGGTTTTTAATATAAAGTGAAATCTCATGTCGGCTATGGCTTCTGCACGGTCGAGTTTTCTGTCTTCTTCCATCTGCTGGATAATCTGTTCAAGTATATTTGACTCTTTTTCATTTAAGTTAAGGGCTTCTTTGATAAGAGAGTCACCTTCGGCAAGTTTTGATGCTGCAAATCGTACAGGGATATAAGCCTTTTTGGCTTTGTCCTCGATGAGGTGCATAATTCCGTGAATACAAGCATGGACGGCACTGCCGTTATCATCAGGAGAGCAAAAATCGGTTCTTATAGGTGTTTCCTGATATTTTGTTACATGGAGTGCATGGTCTATAAGTTCTTCTATGCCTTCATTTTTTGCAGCAGATATAGGAATTACCGGGACGCCGAGCTGTTTTTCCATCTCATTTATATGTATTGCACCACCATTTTCTCTTACCTCGTCCATCATATTAAGGGCAATGACCATTGGAATATTAAGTTCAAGAAGCTGCATTGTCAGATACAGATTTCTTTCTATATTAGAGGCATCGACAATGTTTATGATACCTTTCGGTTTATCTTTCAGTATAAATTCTCTGGTTACTATTTCCTCGCTTGTATAGGGCGACATTGAATATATACCGGGCAGATCGGTGATAAGGGTGTTTTTGTGACCTTTTATCACACCGTCTTTTCTGTCTACCGTTACACCGGGAAAGTTCCCTACATGCTGGTTTGAACCGGTAAGTCTGTTAAAAAGTGTTGTTTTGCCACAGTTTTGGTTGCCGACAAGGGCAAAAGTCAATACTTCATCATCAGGCAGAGGATTGTGGTGTTCTTTTTTATGTTCTTCATTATATTCGCCAAATCCTGGATGAGGAATCGACTTGTGTGGTTTGCTTTTCTTCGGTGTTTTATCGGATACAATCGGTTCAACTTCAATTTTTTTCGCATCGTCAAGTCTAAGTGTCAGATCGTATCCGTGAAGTTGTAATTCAAGCGGATCACCCATAGGTGCAAGTTTTATAAGAGAGAGAGTAGTTCCTTTTATAAGTCCCATATCGAGAAAATGCTGTCTTAAAGCACCTTCACCGCCCACGGATATTATTTTGGCACTGTCACCGGCTTTTAAGTCACCAAGATTCATTTTTTTGTTCATTTTATCCTCATTTCCGAGCAATGATTAGTTATTAAGCTAAGATACGAATTAGTATTTGTAATATAAAAGCCATTTGTGTTTGCTCAGGTACAAACAGCCGCTTTTTGATATGATTTATCAAAAAACATCTGATTACTGATAAATCTTATCAAAAAGCGGGACTGTTCGCAATAGTTACATAAAAATCAATCAGATGATAAGCCACAGTTTAGTCATGAAAAGACAATGAATGTATAGTATTAATATCTATACTGAATATGTGAATAATTATACACTAGAAAACGAGTGGAGATAAAATAGAGTGATACAGAGTGTTTAGAAAAAATTTAAGCAATAAAATTAAATTTTATATTTTAATTGCTTCAGATTTGTGGTATTATATTATGACAAAAGAAAATAGTTATTAGCCACATCATATATGTGAACAGTAACGAAATTTCGGGAGGTAGGTCTTATGGCAGACGTTAATCAGGAAGTTAAAGAATTAAAAGAGAAGATTGAGTTTTGTTCGTATGTTATGAAATATGGGAGACTGATTGATATGTCTTCTGATCAGACTGTTAAAGCGTTCAAACTTAAATGTGAATTGGAAGATGAGCTGAGATTCATCGAATTAAAAAATAAAAATGGAGGCAAATAAAAAAGTGCTGCCGGAAATTAAAACTACCGCAATATTATCCTATAATAAAGCGGTAGTTTTTTTGTTTGAATTTTTACATTGAAATTAATTTGGAAAAATTACAAATTTTTGTTTAAAATCTGTAATGTTAAATTAAAAAATCTTTACTCCATATGGCTCTAAAGTAAGTTTATCACCTGATATAGTGCTGAAACTTAATTCTTTATCAGTCACATTAAGGTAAAATTCTATTGTATCACCGGTTTCGTCCTCACGCTTATGATATTCTATTCCATCGGGGAGTACATAGTATGGTGTTTCTGTTTCTTCAAGCATAGTTTTGAAAAGCTCAGACATTGCATTCATATCAAGCCTTGCAGCAACATAGTACGATTTGCCATCACCATATGTTTTTCGTGTTACAACGGGAGTTCCGGCATAAAAATCACTGTCATATCTTGCGATAACATCTGCATCTGATACACGGAGAATTTCAGCATAATCACGGATTTTGGCTTTGTTTCCATTTGTGAATGTGGCTGAATTTATGTCGCAGTCATAAAGTGTATCAATTTCTTCACTTATTAAGCCAAATAGCTCGCTAAGTCCGTTGCCTGGAAAACCACCGAGAAAACAGAGTGTGTTATCATCTACATAACCCGTGAGATATGTTGCAAGGAGCTGACCGCCTCGTTTTACAAATTTTTTGAGATTATCAGCTGCACCCGGTCTTAACATATATAGCATAGGTGCGACAACTACATTGTAGTCGTCAAGATTATCATCTGATGCTACTACATTCATGTCTATTCCAAGTTTTAAAAATTCATGGTAAATGTCAGCACAAGTCTGAGGATAATTTTTTGTTTCGTCTGAAAGTCCACGCATATTTTCAATAGCCCACATATTATCCCAGTCAAAGAGAAGTGCTGCTTTAGGTTTTACCAGTGTTCCCTTTACCTTTGAGAGATTGTCAAGCATTTCTCCGACTTTGGCAACTTCTTTAAATATTCTGGTATCATCGGTGCCTAGATGGTCTACGACTGCACCGTGGAACTGTTCAAAAGCACCTCTGCTCTTTCGCCACTGGAAATACTGTACCGTGTCAGAACCACATCCTACAGCCTGTGCAGAAAAGAGTTTATGCACACCGGGACGCTTGAGTTTGTTGTATCTGTGCCAGTTTGCAAGTCCCGGAGCACTTTCCATAAGCATATAAGGCTGGTCTTTTTTCATTGAACGCATAACTGCGTGGTCAAAAGAACTTCTCGCCATTGTGTCGGCAAAAGTTTCATAGTTATTATGGAAGAAAGGATAAGAGTCCCATGAAATAACATCAAGCTCTTTTGCCATCACACGATAATCAAGCCCTGGGAAAAGCTGCATAAAGTTTGTTGTGACAGGAATATTTGGTGTTCTCCTTTTGAGGATTTCAATCTCTGACTTCATATAATCAGTAGTATTCCATGTGGTAAAGCGTTTCCACTCGAGATTTAGCCCCATTATGCTGAACTCACCGTTGGCATATGGAGGTTCTATCTGTGAAAAATTATTGTATGTATGACTCCAAAAGCTTGTCCACCATGCCTTATTTAACTTATTTATATCGTGGTCAAATTTGTCAGCGAGATAGTCCTGAAATTTCTTTTTGCACAGAGGGCAGAAACACTCACCGCCAAATTCATTTGATATATGCCACATTGCAAGTCCCGGATGGTCGCCTACAGTGTCGATTATCTTATTTATAATGATACCGGTTTTTTCTCTGAATTTAGGTGATGACATACAGTGATTATGTCTGAAACCGTGGTGTGCACGGTGGTCATCGGCATTTACACGCATACATTCAGGATATTTTTCGTCAAGCCAGGCAGGGCGGGCACCTGAAGGTGTTGCAAGAATGGTATAGATGCCATTTTCATAGAGTTTATCCATAATGTTTTTGAGCCAGTCCATATGAAACTCGCCCTCTGACGGTTCATAGGCTGCCCATGCGAATATGCCTACGGACATACTTGTCATCTTTGCTTTTTTCATAAGTTCAATATCTTTTTCAAGAATGTCGGGGCGGTCAAGCCACTGGTCAGGGTTATAGTCTGAGCCGTGGAGCAGTCCCTTTATCTGAGGAAATAAAATTTTTTTACTCATATAACATACCTCCAAAATTAAGTGTAAACAGATGATTGTGAAAATAATTATATTATGAGTTGATTGTGCAACTATAACAAATAATCCCGCAGGCACGCTTTCGCTACCTGTCACTTGTAACAGTACTAAGTCAGCAAAATACGCTGACTAAGTGCTGACGGTGACAAAGTGCACTGCTAACATTATTGTTATAGTTGCACAATCTAATTACATATTATGAAATTTTCACAATCATCTGTAAAGTATTAAGATTATAACATTTATAAGGGATATTCACAATGCAAGATTGGAATAACAGTTACAATAAATGTAACAGTTCTACCATAAAAAGGTACTTAACAATACAATGAGTAGTTAAATGTCTTGCTGATTATCTTTATAAGGTTGAAGTGATATGAGTTAAAAATACAGGCACATGGCGAGATAGCCGCAGCACCAGTGCAAAAACACGCATCCCCACAGATTTTGGTGTCTTTCATATACATATCCGAGAGCCATACTGAGTAAAAATGCACTCATCATAAAATAGAAACCGAAAGGCATATGCATAAGTGAAAAGAGCAGAGAAGTTAAAAATATGCTGAAAAATTTCTGGAAGCGTATTTTCATAAGTGATTTTACACTTGTCTGTATCACGCCACGGGCAAGAAATTCCTGAACAAAGGCGGTGAATACATAGGTGTAGACACCTGAGAGCGAACCACCTATATAGTAGTCCTTTATTTTGTAACCGAGTAACATAAGTATGGCTTTGCTAAACAAAAGTATGCATGAAGCGACAGCCGCTATGGATAGAGACTCGACAATCGTTTTTTTTATTGTGTTTTTCCGTGGGATAAGTCCTATGTCACGCATTGAAAAGCTTGTCATAAAGACTATAACGAGAAAAAGCAAAAAGGTTATACATTCTATAATCTGAGTGTAAACGGAGGATTTTAAATATATATGTAAAGTAAATTGCAAAAGACTCCATGTCATAAGGAAAACACTGATACAGAGTATAAGACCTGCAAAAATAAAAGCACAGTCATGTTCATGCTGTCTTAATTTATATTTGTCGGTGTCATCTTCTATAAGTATCACCATACCGTTAAAACCGGTGTCCGGGTTATAATCGGCATCGGGGTCAAACAGTTCCGTCTGCGATGGTTTTAAAAGACTTATATCTATATTAAAATAGTGTACTTCTTTTTCTTTGCCAAAACGGTATCTTATTGAAGTTTTTGGCATTACTTTTCCCTTGTCGATACTTTCACGGAAAAGTTTGTTGAAAGCTTTGTTTTTTTTGTTATTCATAAAAAGTTCTTTAAAGGACTGTCCAAGAACATCTTTTTTGGATGAAATTCTTAAAATTTCAAGACTTGCTGAATTGCAATAAGTTATTGTGCCGTCAGAGTCAAGGGTTATGACCCCGTCTGACATATTTTCAAATATCATATTTTTCTGGTCGGCAGATATGGTTGCCGGAAATTGTGGTGACATAGGAATACCTCGCTTTGTTAAATCTGGTAACAGTTCTAACTTTTTATGGCTGAACTGTTACATAATATAATCATATCATACCCCTATTGCATTTTTTTATCAAATTGGCATTGTTTATATTGACTTTTTTATCAAATTATACGAAAATAGGCATGGTATTCAATAATACATAATTATATATATAAAATTTAGAAATGGAGATGATTGAATGTTTGGTTTTGGTCAGTTAATAGACACTTTAAAGAAAAGTCCAAAGAAGATCGTTTTTACGGAAGGTGAGGATTCGCGTATTCTTGAGGCTGCTTCAAGATTACTTGCAAGTAATTTCCTTCATCCTATTCTTATTGGAAATGAAGAAAAGATTATGGATGCAGCAGAGGAGTGTGGTTTTAACATTCGAGGTGCTGAGATTATAGATCCTGAAAATTATGAGAAGATGGACGAGATGGTTGAAATGCTCTGTGAAATCAGAAAGAAAAAAGGTATGACACCTGAAATGGCAAGAGAAGTTCTTTCACAGGCAAACTATTTTGGAACTATGCTTGTAAAAATGGGTGTTGCTGATTCATTACTTGGTGGTGCTACATATTCAACGGCTGACACGGTTCGTCCGGCACTCCAGTTGATAAAGACAAAGCCGGGACACAGTATCGTATCATCATGCTTTATACTTGTAAGACCAAGTGCTACAGGTGAAAATGAGGTTATCGCTATGGGTGACTGTGCGATAAATATCAAACCGACTGAGGATGAACTTGTAGAGATAGCAGGTGAGGCTTCAAAATGTGCAAGGATATTCGGTGTAGATCCGCAGGTTGCATTTTTAAGTTATTCGACACATGGCTCAGGAAAGGGAGAAGATGTTGACAAGATGAGAAATGCAGCTCAGAAAGCAAGAGCAAAGTACCCTGATCTTCCTATAGATGGCGAGCTTCAGTTTGATGCTGCCGTATCACCTAGAGTCGCAAGGACAAAGTGTCCTGAATCAGAGGTTGCAGGTCACGCAAATACATTTATATTCCCTGATATTAATGCCGGAAACATCGGATACAAGATTGCACAGCGTATGGGTAATTTTGAGGCATATGGTCCTATACTTCTCGGACTTAATGCACCGGTTAATGATCTGTCAAGAGGATGTAATGCATCAGAGGTTTATTCTATGGCAATCATTACAGCAGCATTAGCTAACAACATTTAACATTATCAGGCAGCAGAGCAGATTGCGGGTATCTGCCTGACTGACAATAAATTACAAACTATAAATAAAAGCGGAAAATGATGTTTGAATTAATAAGACAATACGGCTTCTAAAATAAATGGCAGGAGTTATATTGTGCAAAGACAGCAGATTCCGCTTTGTTTATCATTATCGGATAATAGGACTGGTATATATGAAAGATAAGTTTTTCTTAATGCATATGATGCCTATAGTGAGGGCTCATATTGCGATATTTGATGAAAATGGAAATGTAAAAGAGCAATTATCTGAATCGAGAGAAGAAGATTTAAAACTATATTCAGAAATTATTAAAAAGTCAAGGAAAGATTTCCCATATATTATACTTATTGATACAAGTGTTGTTGTATGCGTTATGTGGAATGAGCCAGAAAAAGAATTTATTGTTATAGGAAAGACTGCACTTTACAGTGAATTTGAAAATCGCAACCAGGATATACTTGAATGTCCCAAGGACACATATACATCTGCGATAATACTTATATGGAATAAACTTACGGGTAAAATGATAGGTAAAGGTGATCTCTGGACAAAGAACATAGTTCTTGATGATTCTGTCAGTAAGTTTATAACAGAGAATATATTTGAATATCAGGAGAATGGAAAGCTGCATAATCCATATGCACAGGAGCAGAGGGAACATGACAGTATAAGGCGTGGCGATATAGAGGGACTTAAAGCAAGTATAAATGAGGTTTATCCGGGTGAGATAGGGAAACTTGCGGAAAATCAGGTCAGGAGTATAAAAAATGTTGCGATAGCGGTTATAACTTGTGCTTCAAGGTGTGCCATAGAGGGTGGATTAAATGCGGAGAAAGCATTTTCAATGGCTGACGGATATATAATGTATATAGAAGAAGAGATGAATGATCCGGTAGAGATAGAACGGGTTGTAAGGGAAGCCGAGTTTAATTATGCCAGGGATGTGCATGATTTAAATAGAAAAAACATAAAAAATCCATTGATACATCAGGTTAAGGATTATATATTCTCTCATATACACGAACAGCTTATGGTAAGAAATATTGCCAGATATATAGGGGTTTCACCAAATTATCTTTCAGAACAGTTCAGCCGGTTTGAAGGAGTTACACTTAAACAGTATATTATTGATGAAAAAATAAAATCAAGTGAATATCTGTTAAAATTTACGGATTATTCTCTTCAGGAGATAAGCAGTTTTTGTGCGTTCAGTTCGCAGAGCAGATTTAGTGTATATTTTCAAAGAAAAAATGGTATCACACCTGCAAAATATAGAAAAATGTATCAAAAAGGGAAAAAATAGAAAAAAACAGAAAAAAACAGTATTTTTTGTAGTTAAATCAGTAGAAAATGTATATAACAAAAGTTTCATTGATGATATAGTAGCGTGAAAAGTTGTAAAATGTATTTTTTTGAGATGAAAAGGAGTGTTTTTGTAATGAACAAAGTAAACATTAAGTTTAGAGATGTAGCTGACGTAAACAGGTTTGTTCACATTCTCTCAAAATACGATGCTGATTTTAACTTATACTGTGGAAGTTATTATGTAGATGCAAAATCTTTGCTTGGCATTATGACTATGGATCTTAGAAACAGTATGTGGATGACAGGAAACTGTGAACCGGCTGAAGCAAATCAGATTATTCGTGAATTAGGAGACTTCGTTGCAGCATAATTTGTTATGAAAGCAGACCGGAAGATATGGATATAGATTGAAAAAGCACAAAACTCTGCGCTTGTTGCAGATTGCATCTGTTATGTAAACTGCAGCCTACATTTCACATTAGTTGTGAGATGGCAGAGTTTTTTTCTTTTACAAACATATAGTTTTGTGATAAAATAAAAAATGCTTATTGTTCGTAGATTTAATGCAAACAGTAATAAAATGTACTTGCAGAAAAATGGCTACTGTTCAGAGGAGTGAATAGAGACAAAAAAATAATGGTGGAGGATAGAATATACCATGCAGAAAAAAGTTTTAACATTTATGCTGGCATTTGTGCTGTCATTATCATTTGTGACTACTGCATCAGCGATGGGTTATCATGAAAGTGATATTGAAAAATATATTATGGGGCAGTTATCAAATGCAAAGATACCGGGAGGTTCCGTTTCTATAGTAACATCCGGAAAAGAGGTGTATAGTGCATCTTTTGGAGATGTGCCGGAGACAACATCTGATTTAAAGATTGGTTCAGTGAGTAAAGTATTTACCTCATTAGCCGTATTGCAGCTTGCGGATTCAAAAAAACTAAAACTTGACACAAGTGTTTCTGAGCTGGTTACAGGATTTGATGGAAATAGTGATGTGACAGTTGAGGAGCTTTTGAGACAGACAAGCGGCTATACTGCTGAACAGAGTATAAAGGGTGACAGGATTCCTGCTCCGGATGGAAAAAAGGGAGAATATAAGGACGCAAGGATAAACTATGCGATACTTGGAAAAATAGTAGAAGCTGTGTCTGAAAGTGACTATTCAGAATATATTCAGAAAAAGATAGTAAAACCATTAAAACTTGAGTCAACATATACTACCGATGAAATGTCAGGAAAAGATATTGTGGGTGGTCATGATAATATTTTTGGGCTTCCGGTTGCAAAAAGAGCAGTGAGCAATGATGACAAAGAGTGGGATGCAGTTTCAGCTACAGGCATTGTTTCAGATGCGAAAGACATGGGAAATGTTTTGAGTATGTATCTCGCAGCGGGTGGACAGACCCTTTCTTATGATCAGATTGAAAAAATATATTCTGATGGTGTAGATTGCGGAAAAACAATATTCGGAACAAATGGAACATCAAGTCTTGGATGGATAAAAACAAAAGTCGGCAAGCAGGATGTATATTATGTTTCAGGAGCTATAGATGGTTACATTTCGGCAGCTTTTCTCGTACCGGGTCAAGATGTTGGAATTGCTATGCTTTTTGACACATCTGATGTAATTTCAGGTAATGATGTAATTTCTGAACTTATGTCAAATGTTGTATGTCTTGCAATAGGCGAGAAAGCGAGAACAATAGATTCAAAAGCAGTCATGATGCCGCATATTGAGTTTGATGTTGTATATGTCATTGCATTTTTTGCGTCACTTCTTCCTATGTTCATGATGAGCTGGTGGTATAGAAGAACAAGAAATAAAGGGATTGGCATAGTTAAGACTATTGTGGATGTGGTTGTTCATATTGCACTTCCTATAGTGATATATCAATTTGTACCTGTTATCATAGAAAATGTTTTAGGCAACTCGCTCGGTTCGTGGTTTATGATCAAAAAGTTCCTTCCGGAATGTTACTATATCACTCTTATTGTTGATGCGATATTACTTATCGGCGTGCCAGTCAAGGTAATTGCAGCTATTGTTGCAATGAAGAAAGGTCCTGTCGATGAGGACGAAGAAATGGCGGAAGATGAATTATTTGAAAATTTAGGTGATGATGCAGAAAAATCAGATGAAGATAAAGAGGAAAAAACAGAGCAGATAACATCAGATGATGTCAAGCAGCAGGAAAGTGATGAAACATCTGAAAAATCAGAAAAAAACGAAGATGAAAATTTGGACGGCAGCAATGATATAGCAGATAAAGATGGTAAAACAATTACAGATATTTCAGAAACAGAGCAGGGAGTATCGGACGATGATAATGCAGAAATATCTGACAGTAAACAGGATATATCAGAATTGGAAAATGTAACAGAAGAAATTGCAGCTGCGGCGGAAGAAGATGATGACATAGAGAATGTCGAAACAAAGAACGATATATCAGAAACAGAAAGCTCAGATGAACAGGCAGATGCTTTAAAAACACAGGATGAGGTCGTAAAGGAATTTAAGACAAGGTCCGGCAAAAACAAAAAGACTGAGGAATACGAGAGCAGCTTTGAGAGAGAAGCTGTAAAAGCCTTAGAAACAGATGAGCATGAAAATTCAGACGATACCAATGATGAACTTAAGGATATCAAGTCTGATTCGCAGATGCAGACGGCAGTTCCAAAGATAAAAAAGAGATATAGTCCTCAAAAGGGAATGCCTGTAAAGATTGTTGTCGAGCCGGATGATAACCTTGACAACTAAAAAGGATTATGTTAATATTTTTTCAATTAAGCAGTATTATTAGCGGTCACACGGCAGGTTGTGGTCGATAGTATATGAAATTTGGACAATTAATTTAAAAGTGATGGCTGTGATGAGGAGGAGTACATATATTTAAGATTCCCTAGAGAGAGGATGTATGGTGAAAATCCTTGTATCTGATATATGGAAGTAGCCTTTGAGCTTTGAACTGAAAGCAGTGATATGGATTAGCAGATTTTATATATCCGTATATCAATGATGTTTGTATCAAAATGTGTTTTGCTGCAGACCGATGCAAGTAGGCTTCAACGGATTTTCCAACGTTATATGGAAAACGATATAAAAGATTTTTATCTGAGTATCGGATGAGTGCAGATTTTATCTGAAATTAGGTGGTACCACGAAAATATTCGCCCTAAATTGACATTGTTTGTCAGTTTAGGGCTTTTTTGATGAAAGATGCAGTGATAGCGGCACTGAGTTTGCAAAGCAGACTTTTGTTACTACTTATATAAGAAAGGTTTGGTGTTTAACTATGATTAAAGGAACTGAATTATTTGTAAAGGCATTGAAAGAGGAGGGGGTTGATACACTTTTCGGTTATCCGGGAGGTCAGGCGATAGATCTTTTTGATGCACTGTACGACCAGGATGATATTGAAGTCATTCTGCCAAGACATGAGCAGGCACTTATCCATGCGGCAGACGGATATGCAAGGTCAACAGGAAAGACAGGTGTGTGCCTTGTCACAAGCGGACCGGGTGCAACAAACCTTGTAACCGGAATTGCTACAGCAAATTATGACAGCGTTCCGCTTGTATGCTTTACAGGTCAGGTTCCGCTAAACCTTATGGGAAATGATGCGTTCCAGGAAGTAGATATAGTAGGAATAACGAACAGTATATGCAAATACAGCGTAACAGTAAGAAAGAGAGAGGACCTCGGACGAATAATAAAAGAAGCTTTCTACATAGCAAGAACAGGCAGACCGGGACCTGTAGTTGTTGACATACCGAAAGATATTCAGGTTGCGATGGGAAGTGAAGAATATCCTGAGGAAGTAAATATAAGAGGTTATAAGCCTAGTGAGGGTGTCCATGTTGGACAGATAAAAAAAGCCGTGAGCATGATGAAAAGGGCAAAAAAGCCATTGTTCTTACTCGGAGGAGGAGTAAATCTGTCGGGGGCAAACGAACAGATGAAAGAGCTTGTCGAGATGACGGGCATCCCTGCGATAACGACCATTATGGGAAAAGGTGCAATATCATCAAAGCACAGATTATATCTTGGAAACATCGGAATACACGGAAGTTATGCGGCAAACCATGCGGTAAGTGAATGTGATCTTCTTATTTCCATAGGTACAAGATTTAATGACAGGATAACGGGAAAGATAAGTGAATTTGCAAAAGATGCAAAGATAGTGCATATAGATATAGACTCCGCTTCTATTTCAAAAAATATTGTCGTAGACATTCCTATAGTAGCAGATGCAAAACTTGCCATAGAAAAACTTATCGAGTACGGAGCACCGCTCAAGATAGAAAAATGGGTAGAACAGACGCTTGAATGGAAAGAAAAATATCCTATAAACATGGATAAATATGAGGGACTTACACCTGAAAAAGTAATAAAGTACATAAATGATAACTTTGAAAGACCTATCGTAAGCACAGATGTAGGTCAGAACCAGCTCTGGACAACGCAGTTCTTTGATATAGAGACAAACAGACAGCTTCTTACATCGGGCGGACTCGGAACAATGGGGTATGGATTTCCGGCGGCAATAGGAGCAAAGATAGGAAATCCTGAAAGACCTGTTATAGCAATATCAGGTGACGGCGGTATGCAGATGAACATTCAGGAATTTGCGACAGCTATGGTTTATGAACTTCCTGTCATTGTAGTAGTATTCAATAACGGTTATCTCGGAAATGTAAGACAGTGGCAGCAGCTTTTCTTTAACAAGAGATATTCAAGTACCTGCCTTACATATAGAAAGAGCTGCAACCGTGACTGTATGAATAAGGACAAATGCTGTCCGAAATATATACCTGATTTTGTAAAACTTGCTGAGAGTTATGAAGCAAGGGGGATAAGGATAACAAAAGAGGAAGAATTAAAGAAAGCGTTTGACTATGCGCTTGAATTTAAAAAGGGACCTACACTTATTGAGTGCGTGATAGAGAGAGAGGCAAATGTATCGCCGATGGTGCCGACGGGAAAAACGCTTGCGGATATGATTATGGATTGTTAAGATTTGTAAAATTAGATTTAGGTTGTGTTGATTGCACAAATATAATTTAGTGAAAATTTTACAAAATATGGTTTGTATATGAACTGATAAGAAAAAATAAGAAAAAATAGAAAGGATGATTGTGATATGGAAATGAAGAAACGTTGTATTTCGCTTTATGTGGAAAATCAGATAGGAGTTCTTGCTAAGATTTCCGGTCTTTTTGCGGGCAAGTCTTACAATCTTGATACGCTTACAGTGGGTGAGACTGAGGACCCTACTGTTTCGAGAATGACTATAGAGATGACTATGGATGATGTGACTTTTGAGCAGGTTAAAAAGCAGCTTAACAGAAATGTTGTTGTTATCAAGGTTATGGATTTTTCTGATATTCCTATCCATAAGACGGAACTTGTATATATCAAGATAAACAGCTGTACAGAGAAAGATAAGAATGAGATATTCAGGATAGTAAATTCTTTTGACCATCTTGAGATTGCTGACTATGGAAAAAAATCGGTTATTGTAAGATATGTGGAGACAGAAGGCAAAGTTAATGATATAATAGATTTGTTTAATAAAACTTTTATAAACAGAATAGAAGTAGTCAGAGGTGGAAGCGTTGCTATTGAAGCGGTTTCAACTACCACGAGATAAGGAGAGGTGACGGATGAAAGAGAAGAGTCTAGGGAAAATACTTACAAAGTGCAGCTATGTGTTGTTCGCTATAGCTTTTGGATATATATCATTAAATATTATGTTTGCGGATAAGATTCATTCATATAAAATAACCAAGCTTCTTCCGGGGATGATGGTTGGCGGTGTTGTAGTGGCAATAGGGATGTTTATATTAAGTAAAATTGCTCAGGAAAAGATTGACCGCCATTTTAAAAAAGTGTTGATTGTTTTTTCAATCGTATATTATATTGTTTTAATTAGAATGGGATTTCTTTTGAGATTTACACCGTCATTTGATATGGATGCAATCTATAGCGGAGCAATTCAATGGACTAATGAGGGGAATTTCTCGAATTTTTATGAGTATTTTGGTTATTTTCCAAATAATCTTGGCTCAATGGGATTTTTACATATTGTATTTAAAATTGCATCATTATTTGGCATAAAGCATTTTTTTGCGGTAGGAATAATTGTAAACAGTGCACTTATAACGGGAACTGCCGTAATTGTTTCACTTATCTGTGAAAAAATAGCAGGTTCTAAAACAGCTTTGATGTCATTAATCTTAGTTTTATTATGTTTTCCGTTTTATTTTATGGGTGCGGCATTTTATACAGACTCGTTATCATTAATATTTCCGGTGTTATTCTATTATTTGTATCTGTGTTTAAAAGATGAAAACGATAAAAAGAAACAGATAATATATCTTGTAACTATGGGGGTGTCTTTGACTATAGGTATGATGATAAAATTTACCGTTGTTATAGTTTTGATAGCTGTAGTCATAGATGCATTTCTTTGTATTTCGTGGAAGAAAGTGTTGTTGATATTAGTTGTTTCTTTAGCATTTTACGGTGTAGCAGTGTCAATATATAATCATAATATCTATAAAAATTATATAAGTGACGAACAATATCAGAACTTAAAAACACCATATTGGCATTGGATAATGATGGGATTGCAAAATAATGGTTATTATAATCCGGAGGACTATGAATATACAAGGTCATATGATGTAAATGAAAGGTCAGCAGCCTGCCGTAAAAAGGCTATGGAGAGAATTAAAGAACTGGGTGTATCAGGTCTGTTTAAACTTTGGACTAACAAAGCGGTAATCTGTTTTGGCGATGGAACATATGCATTGTCAGATTTTTTAGACGATACACCGGCGAATGAAACTGGTATTCATGATTATATCTTATATGCGGGAAAAAATTATAGCAAATATCAGTCATTTTCAACAGGGTTATTGATAGTTTTATATCTGCTCGCTATTGTTGGTGCGGGTAGGGATATTGTTGGCAAAGTTAAATATAGAGAATCGATTTTTCCCACAGCTCCAAGACTTGCGATGCTTGGGATACTATGCTTTTTAATCTTATGGGAAACAAGCGGAAGATATTTTACTAACTATGTACCGATATTGATAGTTTGTGCTTCGCTTACATTGTATTGGAAGAAGGAGGTAGTTTAAGTTATGTCAGAGGGGAGTATAGGAAATATTACAGCGGTTCTGTATTATATGTTCTTTGTTATAAGTGGTATAATTATAATGTTTAGACTGCTGAATAGTCAAAAGTTAAGTATTATGTTTAAATGTCTTTTGGGAAGTGTTTTCGGAACACTTGAATTTCAATGGATGCCGATAATATTTGCTTTTTTCATGGATTTTACGGTTGAGGCACATATATGTGCTTTGGTTATTCAGGTGCTTGTTTTTATATTAGTTATATTGAAAACAAATGGGGGACATGGATTTGTAAATACTTATAAAAAACCGATGGAATGGAAAAGATTTTTGTGCGAAAATCCGGCATCTATAATTATTTTTGCAAGTTTTGTAATATTTGCTTATTGTCTGAATACGCACACGATATTACTGAATTCAGACGGGAGTTTACATACGGGACAGGCAACTTACAGTGATATGAATATGCATATAGGATTTATCACAAGCATTGCAAAACAGCATACATTTCCACCGGAATATTCTATTTATCCGGGAGTAAAACTTGCATATCCGTTCTTAAGTGACAGTATAAGTTCGAGTCTTTATCTGTTGGGAGCATCACTCAGAGTAGCATATATTATCCCAATGCTTGTTGCAGTAATGCAGGTTTTTGGCGGATTTTACTGTTTTATTAAGTTTTGGTTCAAAAAAGGTTCGGTAGCTTTTGTTGCATTTATATTATTTTTCTACGATGGAGGTTTTGGTTTTATACACTTCTTAAATAAGGTAAATTTTTCTAAAAATTTTACAGAGTTTTATTTTACACCGACAAGTATTGGCGATTACAATTATCGCTGGGCGCAGATAATAGCAAATATGTTAATTCCGCAACGCGCGACTTTGTTTGGCTGGGCAGTATTATTTCCGCTTCTTGCATTTTTATATTATGCAAAAGAAAATCGAAGCATTAAGAGTTTTCTTATAGCCGGGATAATGGCAGCAGGTTTACCTATGATACATACCCATTCATTTCTCGCACTGGGTATAATATGTGTTGTATGGCTGTTTTGGGATATGTATAAAGAAAAAGAAAGTTATTTGTTATTAAAACTCGCTGGAATAATCTGGGTAGTATTTTTCTTTTTGTTGAGAATTTATAATGACAAGACGGGATTGATAGAAAAAAATGGCTTTATTATAATGATTGCAGGCTTAGGCATTATAGCAGTTCTTTTTGTTAAAGAAATTGTATTATGTTTTAAAAATTCGACTATTAAAAGTTATATACAAACATGGGGAGTATTTCTTATTCCAGTAATATTATTTGCACTTCCACAGTTATTATTTTGGACATTTGGTCAGGCATCAGGTGATGGATTTTTGAGAAGCCACTTTAACTGGTCTAATGCAAATGATAATTATTTTATATTTTATCTGAAAAATATAGGAATTACTTTTTTAATTTTTTTCCCGGCTTGGGTATCAGCAAAGAAAAAAGAACTTCAAACAGCTTCGCCAATGTTATTGATATTTTTTATTGCTGAGTTAGTGGTATTTCAGCCAAATGAATATGACAATAATAAATTATTGTTTGTAGCTTTTGTGTTTATGTGTGGAATTGTTTCAGATTTTGTGATAAAGTTATTTGAGAAAAATTGGAATATAATACTTAAATGTGCATTAGCGGTAAGTTTGCTGTTTGTAGGAGTGTTTTCTTCAGGCATGACTATTGCGAGAGAATGTGTGTCCGACTATGAACTGTATTCAAAAGCACAGGTAGATGCAACTGAATATATAGAAAAAAATACTGATGAAAGAGCGGTATTTCTTACGGGAGACAATCATAATAATGCAGTTGCGGCATTGACGGGAAGAAGTATTGTATGTGGGGCTGATACATTTTTATGTTATCATGGAATTAACACGGTGGAGCGTAAAAGTGAGGTCGCAAATATGTATGCTGACCCGGTTGGAAATAAGGAATTGTATAAAAAATATAATGTATCATATATTTTTGTAAGTGATGTGGAAACTGACGAATTCCAGATTAATTTTGAGGGATTAGGACAGATTGCAGAAAAGGTATATGATGCTCAGAATGTTGTTATATACAAATGTAATGAGTTATAAAATGAGGGATAACAGTTAAAAAGAAATAATACGAAAAAATGAAAAATGTTATAATAATTGGAGGAGGTCCGGCTGGTCTTACGGCAGGATATGAACTATTAAAGGATAATGATGATATTAAAGTTACGATACTTGAGGAGAGTAAGTCGCTCGGCGGTAAGTCACAGACCGTAAGATACCACGGCAACAGGATGGATATTGGCGGACACCGCTTCTTTTCAAAAGATGATACGATTATGAAGTGGTGGTCTGATATACTCCCGGTACAGGGTAAACCGTCCTATGATGATAAGGTGCTCGGCAGAGAAAAAGAGTTTGCAAAAGGCGGTCCTGACCCTGAAAAGGAAGATGAGGTAATGCTTGTCAGGGAGAGGGTTTCAAGAATATATTACAATCGCCATTTCTTTGACTATCCTATATCAATGAAACCTGAGACTATAAAAAATATGGGACTTTTTACTACATTTAAGGCAGGAATGAGTTATCTTGGCTCATGTATAAAGAAAAGACCTGAGACAAATCTTGAAAACTTTTACATAAACCGTTTTGGAAAAGTATTATACAGTATGTTCTTTGAGGGCTATACGGAAAAACTCTGGGGCAGGCATCCGAGAGAAATATCGGCGGACTGGGGAGCTCAGCGTGTTAAAGGACTTTCTATCCGTGCGATAATTAAAGATATTTTTTCTAAGATATTCGGTAAAAAAGACAACTCAAATGCAGAGACCTCACTTATTGAACAGTTCTGGTATCCGAAGTACGGACCGGGTCAGCTTTGGGAACTTACGGGAGAGAAGATAAAAGAAAAAGGCGGAAGTATCTTATTTGAACATAGTGTAAAAAAAATAAATAAAAAAGATGGTAAGATAGTTTCGGTAATATGTGATACACCGGAGGGTGAAAAAGAAATATCAGGTGATGTATTTATTTCATCAATGCCTGTAAAAGACCTTGTTGAGGGAATGAACGATGTGCCTGACGATATCAGGAATGTGGCGGCAGGACTTCCATACAGGGATTTTGTTACGGTTGGACTTCTTGTAAAAAAACTTGAACTTGTAAATAAGACGGACAAGAAAACATTATCAGATATAGTACCCGACTGCTGGATATATGTTCAGGATAAAGGATACAAACTCGGAAGAATACAGATATTTAACAACTGGTCACCGTATATGGTTGAAAAACCTGAGGACACGGTTTGGATTGGACTTGAATATTTTTGTGCCGAGGGTGATGAATTCTGGAATATGACTGATGAAGAATGTATCGCATTTGCAAAAGACGAGCTTGTGAGAATGGAAGTGATAAAATCGGATGCAGGCTTTGATGCACACAGGGAGAGAGTAAAGAAAGCATACCCGGCATATTTTGATACATACAGCGATTTTGATAAGCTGGTTACATATTTAGACGGTTATGACAATCTTTTCTATGTGGGAAGAAACGGTCAGCACAGATACAACAATATGGACCACTCAATGCTTACGGCAATAAATACTGCAAAAGCAATAAAAGATAATGTAACTGATAAAACAAATATATGGAATGTAAATACGGAGAAAGAATATCATGAGTCAAAATAAACAAATGACTGAAAATATAATAAACACGATTGCAAAACATCCGTACCTGTCAATGTTTTTGGTATGTCTTATGGCAAATTTGCTTTGTTTTGGTTCGGAGGGAAATGTTCCTCAGAATACTCTTGGCATTAAAGACATTGTGAGAAAAATATTATTTGCAATGGTTGTGTTATATGCGGTGATGGGTACTTATATATGGATGGTTATATGTTATAATACAAGAGGATGAGATTATTATTAGATAAATTATGGAGGTTAATTTTGAAAACTTATATCCTTAATGAAATTTCATTGATTGTACCATGTTATAATGAGCAGGAGTCGCTTCCTGTTTTCTTCAATGAAATAAACAAAACAATGAAAACGATGGGCTGTACATACGAATTACTTTTTGTAGATGATGGATCTTCTGACAATACTCTTGAGATTTTAAAAGCAGCATCAGAAAATGATCCGCATATACGATATATTTCATTTTCAAGAAATTTTGGCAAAGAAAGTGCGATGTATGCAGGTTTTTGCAATGCACATGGTAAATATATTGCGGTAATGGATGCTGACTTACAAGATCCCCCGGCATTGCTGCCTGAAATGCTCCGGCTTATAAAGGAGGATGGATATGACAGTGTTGCTACAAGGCGTATTTCACGAAAAGGCGAGCCTGCAATCAAGAGTTTTTTCGCAAGACAGTTTTACAAACTGATAAATCGTATATCTGATGCCAATATAGTTGATGGTGCTCGTGATTTCAGACTTATGAAAAAGGAAATGGTTGATGTTATAGTATCAATGTCAGAATATAATCGTTTTTCAAAAGGCATTTTTGGCTGGATAGGATTTAAAACATATTGGTTACCTTTTGAAAATCATGAACGCATTGCAGGAGAAACTAAGTGGAGCTTTTGGAAGTTGTTTAAATATGCTATTGAGGGAATTATCAATTTTTCAAATGTTCCATTAAATATCGCATCGTGGTTTGGTATTTTTATGACAGTTATAGATTTCTTCGCAATCATTTTTATTGTTATTCGTAAACTTATATTTGGAGATCCTGTTGCAGGCTGGGCATCTACAGTGTGTATCATAACCTTGATAGGCGGCATACAGCTTTTTTGTATGGGAATTATGGGACAATATATATCTAAGACTTATTCAGAGGTGAAAAACAGACCGCATTATATAGTTTCAGAAAGCAGCTTAGATGATATAGAAAAAATAAAATGATTTATGTTTACGGTCAGCCGTATATTCACAATCGGTGATGCCGGCTGGCTGATGATGTAAATAAGAATGGCATAAAAATTGATATGCCAAACATGTTTATTATTTAAAATTATTAATGAAATGAGAGGATATTCAATGAAAGTTCAAACTGTGAAATCAGGGAAAATATACAAAGATTTTCCTATGTTTATAAGTGTATTTATATTGGCAGAATTAATGATGCTTTATATTTTGAAAAATAATGGTTTTTATCCGTTTGGTACAAAATCAATGCTTATAATGGATATGAAAAATCAGTATGTTGAATTTATAACTTCTCTTAGAAATATTATAAGAGGAGAAGATTCAATATTTTTTTCATGGTCACGCTCTATGGGAGGAAATTATATAGGTGTTTTTGCTTATTATATTGCAAGTCCGTTTTCTTTTTTAACATTGCTTTTTTCAGTTGAAAAGATGCCTGTTGCCATTGAGTTTCTCACATGTTTAAAAATTGGACTATGTGGTATCAGTTTTTGTATATATGCTAAATATCTTTTTGACAAGTATAATGCAAAGTCAAAAATATTAAATATATGCTTAATAATTCCATCAATATGTTATGCTTTTATGTCATATACAATGGTATATTCGCTAAGTATCATGTGGCTGGATGCAGTTATTTTTTTGCCACTTATACTTATGGGGCTTGAAAAAATATTTGATGGTTCAAAGGGACTTCAGTATGTTCTGTGTCTTACTTTATTGTTTATAAGTAATTATTATACCGGATATATGGTTGCTATTTTTACCGGACTTTATTTTATTATAAAAATCGTAAGTCAATATGATATTTCAAAAAGAAACATAAAAAAAGAGCTGTCAATTTTGATACATTTTATAATGACAAGCCTTATGTCTGTTGCATTGGCTGCACCACTGCTATTAGCTTCTTTAAAGGATTTAATGTCAGGAAAACTTTCAGATGTATATACAGGTTATGAACCTGCTGAAAGTACAAACTTTGTGTTTGCAAAAATATTTACCAAGTTCTTATATGGAAAATATGACAGTATTACGAATACAGGACTTCCGGCAATATATTGCGGCTTCGTGATAATTATTTTTGCAGCGTTATTTTTCTTTATGAAAAATATAAATATCAGAGAAAAAATCGGTATGATACTATTGATATGCCTGTTTTTATTGAGCTTTTATTTTGTTGGACTTGACAAGGTGTGGCACGGATTTCAATATCCAAACTGGTTTCCATACAGGTATGCTTTTTTGTTTAGCTTTACATTGATTTATATGGCACTTCGTACACTTATATCAATTGATTTAAGTCAGGCAAAGTTGAAAATGCATTTGCTGGAAATTATACCAAATTATGTGTATAAAATGGCTGCATTTATTATAATTGTTGGTGTTTTAATTGAAATGGCAAATAATGGTGCAATTCTTATAAAGGGACTTGGAAATGAATTTGGCTATGGCGAAATGGAAGAATACACATCGTTTATAAGGAAGACAAAACCGTTGGTTGATGGTATAAAAAAGAATGACAATGATTTATACAGAGTAAACCAGCGATATGATTATTCGAAAAATGATGCAATGCTTCTTGGTTATCATGGTATGACACATTATTCATCAGCATTTAATGCATATATAAATAATCTTATACCTAAACTTGGTCTTGGTCAGAGTTATTTTTGGAATTCAGGATATTCGTCAACTCCGCTTACAGACAGTATATTTGGATGTAAATATACGATAAGTGATGAAACAATGCCGGCATCATGCTATACGCAGCTTGATACTACAGCAGAAGGCGGAAGCAGTTATAAAAATGACATGGCACTTCCTTTTGCGTATGCAGTATCAGATAAATGTACTGAACCTGATTTAAATCAGCCGGGAATTTTTGCAAATCAGAACAATTACCTTTCATCTGTTACCGGAACTACTGTAAATTATTTTACAGGCTGTCAGTTTAGTGTTAAACAGGACACTGCAAATACATGGACTTATAGCATACAGGCAGTTTCAGATAATCCTATGTATTTATATATGCAGTCAAATGCAGGCTATGCGGATGTTTATGTAAACAACAACCGCATAAGTGATTATTTTTCAGAACGAAAAACAGGTGCACTTTATCTTGGCGATTTTACCACAGGACAGACGGTGACTGTTCAGGTAGTGGCTGCTGATGACGGAAATACTTACTCACAGACATTTACGGATATTGTACAATTGGATGTGGCGGCACTTAAAAATACAACGGCTTCATTGCAAAAGCACGGTTTGAAAATAAAAAAGCAAAATGGCAATAGTATTTCAGGTGAGATAATATTGGATAATGGGCAAAATCAAATTATGACTTCTATTCCATATGATGAGGGGTGGACAATATATATTGATGGGGAAAAAACAGACTATACAAAATATGCAGGCTCATTTATCAAATTTGACTGTTCATCAGGAAAGCATACCATAACAATGAAATATGTATCACCAGGATTTTATCAGGGAGTAATTGTCGGAATAATCGGCTTGCTCGCCTTTGCATTTGTATTTATACTGCATCCGATGAGAAAAAGCAGAGAAAATAAAATTGCCATGACATTATAGATAAGGGAGAAAGATAAAAACAAGCTATTTTGAGCACTTCAGAGTGGCTTGTTTTTCTTTACAGAAATATACCTGAATTTTTAAATATAGCTACAGAATTACGGAAAAATTGGGTGCAGATTAAACGGAGGGGGCATATGGCAAGAGTTGTAGGAATTGGAAAACAAAGTTTTGAAAAAATAATAAAAGAAAACTGTTTTTATGTGGACAAAACAGGTTTTATAAAAGAATGGTGGGATAATAAAGACGATGTGACACTTATAACTCGTCCACGCCGTTTTGGAAAAACATTGAATATGGATATGATAAAGTGTTTTTTCTCAAATGAATACAAAGACAGGGGAGATCTGTTTGAAGGACTTGATATCTGGAAAGATGAAAAGTATCGTGAGTTGCAGGGAACATATCCGGTAATATTTTTAAGTTTTGCAGAGATTAAACAAAATAACTATCAAGATACCATAGCTAAAATAAAAAAGATATTGTGCAGTCTGTATCAATCATTTATGTTCTTAAAAGATTGGGATGGTTTAACAGATGAGGAAAAAAATAATCTTAAAAGAATATCGGAAGATATGTCAGATGTTACGGCACAGAGTGCATTAAATGAATTAAGCAATTATCTGAGCCGTTATTACGGGAAAAAAGTCATCATCCTGCTTGACGAATATGACACACCGATGCAGGAGGCATATACAAACGGATACTGGGAAGAACTGGTTGCTTTTACAAGAAGCCTTTTTAACTCTACATTTAAGACGAATCCATATTTAGAGCGGGCGATAATGACAGGAATAACAAGGGTTTCTAAAGAAAGTATTTTTAGTGACCTTAATAATCTTGAAGTGGTTACAACATTATCATCTAAATATACTACTGCATTTGGATTTACAGAGCAGGAAGTGTTTAATGCACTTGATGAGTTTGGACTCTCTGCACAAAAGGGAGAAGTAAAAGCGTGGTATGATGGTTTTATGTTTGGAAAGCAAAAGGATATTTATAATCCGTGGTCGATAATCAATTTCTTAGATAAAAAAGAATATAACCCATATTGGGCGGAATCGAGTTCAAACGGACTTATAAATAATCTTGTTCAAAAAGGAAGTCCGTATATAAAAATGATGATGGAAACACTTCTAAAAGGAGAAATAATCAATGTGCCGATAGATGAACAGATAGTGTTTTCAGAACTTGATTATTCAGAGGATGCAGTATGGAGTTTGATGCTTGCAAGTGGATATATCAAGGTGATATCAGCAGATGCACTAACGGGTGACCGCAGAAAAGCTCGTATGTATAGACTTGCACTTACGAACTTTGAGATACAGTTAATGTTTGAAAAAATGATACTTAGGTGGTTTATTCCTGCAAAGAATGAAACGAATGAGTTTATAAAAGCACTCATAAGTGGTGATATAGAAAGTATGAATGAGTACATGAATGATGTAACATTGAATACATTCAGCTCATTTGACTCAGGAAAACATACATCAGAAAAAAAGGCTCCGGAGAACTTTTACCATGGCTTTGTCCTCGGTCTTATGGTAGACCAGACAGACAATTATATCATAGCCTCAAACAGAGAAAGCGGTTTCGGCAGATATGACATAATGTTAGAACCAAAGGATAAAAACAATACTCACTATCCGGGCATTATTATAGAATTTAAAGTGATAAATACAAGAAAAGAGAACTCACTTGAAGAAACTGTTGAAGCTGCACTAAAACAGATAGAAGAAAAGAATTATGATGCAGAACTGATAAACCGTGGAGTAAACAAGGAAAACATACATCACTACGGATTTGCGTTTAAAGGCAAAGAAGTGTTGATAGATGGCAGATAGTAACAGTTCAGCCTTTTATTTATTATATTCATAAACCTGCCAGCAAGCTGTCAGTCGCTGCTTTGCAGCTTTTGTTTATTTCATATAATAAATGAAAGGCTATTCTTCCATAAAAAGATAATCGATAATACAATGAACAAGCTCATTGTATTATTGATTATCTTTTTATGGCTGAACTGTTACGGTAGATATTTTCAAAATTGAAAATATCGTATGAAAAAGTGTCGTGTGAGGATTTTGGCAATTCCTGAAAAAACATGAAAAGTTGTATCAGCTCATGGTCGTATTGTCAGCAGTATTTATGGCGGGATATTTTAATGGGAAGCAGATAATGTAGACGATGGGTAGTTTATAATGAAAGATAAAAACAAGCTAATTTGAGTACTTCAGAGTGGCTTGTTTTTCTTTACAGAAATATACCTGAATGTTAAAATATAGCTACAGATTTACGGAAAAATTGGGTGCAGATTAAACGGAGGGTGCATATGGCAAGAGTTGTAGGAATTGGAAAACAAAGTTTTGAAAAAATAATAAAAGAAAAATGTTTTTATGTAGATAAAACAGCATTTATAAAAGAATGGTGGGATAATAAAGACGATGTGACACTTATAACCCGTCCACGCCGTTTTGGGAAAACATTGAATATGAGTATGCTTGAATGTTTTTTCTCAAATGAATACAAAGACAGGGGAGATCTGTTTGAAGGACTTGATATCTGGAAAGATGAAAAGTATCGTGAGTTGCAGGGAACATATCCGGTAATATTTTTTAGTTTTGCTAAGATAAAACAAAATAATTATACAGATGCAGTATCAGGAATAAAAAGAGTTATATGTGATGAAATTCAAAAATATATTTTTTTGAAAGATTGGGATGGCTTAACAGATGAAGAAAAAAATAATCTTAACAATATAACATATGGCATGGATACTGTGACAGCACAGGAGGCTATAAATAATCTGTCAAATTATCTGAGCCGTTATTACGGGAAAAAAGTCATTATCCTACTTGACGAATACGACACACCGATGCAGGAGGCATATACAAACGGATACTGGGAAGAACTGGTTGCTTTTACAAGAAGTCTTTTTAACTCTACATTTAAGACGAATCCATATTTAGAGCGGGCAATAATGACTGGAATAACAAGGGTTTCCCGTGAAAGTATATTCAGTGATCTTAATAACCTTGAAGTAGTAACAACATTGTCACCGAAATATACTACTGCATTTGGATTTACAGAGCATGAAGTGTTTAATGCACTTGATGAGTTTGGACTTTCTGAACAAAAGGGAGAAGTAAAAGCGTGGTATGATGGTTTCGTATTTGGAGAACAAAAGGATATTTATAATCCGTGGTCGATAATCAATTATCTGGATAAAAAGAAAGTTGCATTATATTGGGCAGAATCAAGTTCAAACGGACTTATAAATAATCTTATTCAAAAAGGAAGTTCATATATAAAAAAGATGCTGGAAACGCTCATTAGCGGTAAAAATATAAAAGTTCCGATTGATGAGCAGATAGTATTTTCAGAACTTGATTACTCGGAGGATGCAGTGTGGAGTCTTATGCTTGCAAGCGGATATCTTAAAGTTATATCGGCAGAGGAACTGAACATGATAAGAGAAAGTGACAATGAGTATGAACTTGCTCTTACAAACAGAGAAATATTGTTTATGTTTAGAAAAATGATAATCAGGTGGTTTATTCCTGCAAAGAATGAAACGAATGAGTTTATAAAAGCACTTATAAATGGTGATGTAGAGGCGATGAATGAGTATATGAATAAAGTAACGATGAAAACTATCAGTTACTTTGACACAGGAAATGTACCATCTGATGAAGAACCGGAAAGATTTTACCATGGCTTTGTCCTCGGTCTTATGGTAGACCAGACAGAAAATTATATTATAACCTCAAACAGAGAAAGCGGCTTTGGCAGATATGACATAATGTTAGAACCAAAGGATAAAAACAATACTCACTACCCTGGCATTATTATAGAATTTAAAGTGATAAATCCGAGAAAAGAAAATTCGCTTGAAGAAACAGTCAAAGCAGCATTAAAGCAGATAGAAGAAAAGAACTATGACGCAGAGCTTATAAAAAAAGGAGTAAACAAAGACAACATCCACTATTACGGTTTTGCGTTTAAAGGCAAAGAAGTGTTGATAGAAGGTAAAAATCCTACTTGACAAATCATTTTATAAGGGTATATACTTTTAAGTAGTTAATAATCAAATAAATCAAAACCGTTGAAGTGGAGATAAAAATAAAAGAGGCACTTACAGAGAGCAGGGGATGCTGAGAACCCGCAGAAAGCTGTTTATTAAATGGACCACTGAGGGCATAGTCAAAGGAATTTCATTCCGAGTATTCTATGACGCACGGGCATGCGTTAGTTGCCGGGAATATGTTAGTATTTCGCTAAGAGTGTGGGCAGACCATAAAACAAGGTGGCACCGCGGTATATTATTATTGTATAACCGTCCTTGAACATTATTATATAAGTATGATAATGTTCAAGGACTTTTTGTTTACCTTGAATGAACCTAAACTCTTATAAAAAACTACTGTATGTTTACATACAAAGTATTTTTTATAAGAGTTTAGGTGAGTGAAACCACAGCGAGAAAACTATGTTTTCGAGCTGAGGTCATTCAAGGTAAACAAAAGTGTACTGTAAGAAAAAAAGTGAAACCACAGCGAGAAAACTTCGGTTTTCGAGCTGGTTCATTCAAGGTAAACAAAAGTTTATTATATCCTGCCATTTTACAATTAACACAACATATAATCAGTTTCGCAATTACCTGATTCATTTAGAAAGCTATTAAGGAGGCAAAGCATGATAACATTTGAAGAAGCAAAAGGATTATCTAAAGGGTACAAAGTTGTACCTATAAGCATGGAAATTATGTCAGACATAAGAACACCGATGCAGGTGCTTCGTATCCTAAAAGGCGTAAGTTCACACTGCTATATGTTAGAGAGTGTGGAAAATCAGGAAAAATGGGGAAGATATACATTTCTCGGATACGATCCGAAGTTAGAGATTACCTGTACTAACGGAGTGATGACGGTTAAGAATGGAAAGACCAAAGTAAGTGAAGTTAAACATCCGGGTGAGAAGATAAAAGAAATATTAAAGGAATACACAAGTCCAAAGATAAAAGAACTTCCTACATTTACAGGCGGTCTGGTGGGTTACTTCTCATATGATTATATAAAATACAGTGAGCCTAAATTAAATCTTGATGCGAATGACGAGGAGGGCTTCAAAGATGTTGATCTTATGCTTTTTGACAAGGTTATCGCATTTGACAATTTCAGCCAGAAGATAATCGTTATCGCAAATGCAAGGACTGAAAATTTAAGAGAAGATTATGACAGATGTGTTGATGAGATAAATAAGATAATAGAGCTTATAAGAACGGGAGAGATGGTCGAGGTTAATCCGGGAAAGATTACATCAGAGTTCAGACCTCTCTTTACCGAAAAAGAGTATTGTGAGATGGTTGAAAAAGCAAAGCATTATATATATGAAGGAGATATTTTCCAGGTTGTGCTTTCAAACAGGCTTGAGGCTGATTATGAGGGAAGTCTGCTTAATGCTTACAGAGTGCTCAGAACGATAAATCCATCACCTTATATGTTCTACTTTAGCAGTGATGATATAGAGGTGGCGGGTGCATCACCGGAAACGCTTGTAAAACTTGAGGACGGTGTACTCCATACATTTCCACTTGCAGGCACAAAGCCTAGGGGAGAGAATAAAGAGGAGGATGATGAACTTGAAAAAATCCTTCTTACCGATGAGAAAGAGAGAGCCGAACATAATATGCTTGTTGACCTCGGAAGAAATGATATAGGAAAGATAAGCAAATTCGGTACGGTTGAAGTAGAAAATTATATGGATATTTTGAGATATTCCCATGTAATGCACATCGGTTCAACGGTTAAAGGTGAGATAAGGGATGATAAAACAAGTCTTGATGCCGTAGATGCGGTACTTCCGGCAGGAACACTTTCTGGAGCACCCAAAATCCGTGCGATGGAGATAATAAATGAACTTGAAAATAACAAGCGTGGAATTTACGGTGGTGCGATAGGTTACATTGACTTTACGGGAAATCTTGATACCTGTATTGCAATAAGAACGGCATTTAAGAAAAATGGAAAAGTTTTTGTTCGTTCAGGTGCGGGAATTGTTGCAGACAGTGTACCTGAGAGTGAGTACAACGAATGTATCAATAAGGCAAAAGCAGTTATGAACGCGGTTTCGATGGGACAGGAAAGCATATAAAAGGAGGCTTATATGATATTACTGATAGATAATTATGATAGTTTCTCCTACAATCTGTTTCAGTTTGTGGGAACGATAAATCCAGATATTAAGGTGATAAGAAATGATGAGCTGACGGTAAGTGAGATTGAAAAACTTGCACCGAGTCATATTCTTATATCACCCGGCCCCGGAAAGCCGGCTGATGCGGGAGTATGTGAGGATGTTATACAATATTTTAAAGGAAAGATACCTATTCTTGGTGTTTGTCTCGGTCATCAGGCAATATGTGAGACATTTGGAGCAGAAGTTACATATGCGCCTAAACTTATGCACGGTAAGCAGTCAGAGGTTAAACTTGATGAGAACTGTAAGATTTTTAGGGGGATAGGTGACAGGGCAAAGGTGGCGAGATACCATTCGCTTATCGCAAAAAAAGATACAATACCTGATGAGCTTATTGTAACGGCGGTCACAGATGACGGTGAGGTAATGGCGGTAAAGCACAGGGATTATGAAATATATGGTGTTCAGTTTCATCCCGAATCAATAATGACACCTGACGGCATGAAAATGTTAGAGAATTTTTTTGAGTAACGATTTGGTTACATACAGTATCAGATATATGCAGGATGATTATAAAGGCAATATTATGACATGACAAAACTGATTTTGTAGATTTTGTATGAAAATATTAAGATATGAATATAAAAATGGAGGGTTTGAACATGATAAAAGAAGCAATAAATGCACTTGTAAATGGCAAAGACCTTACTGACGAGGTCATGACACAGGTAATGGAAGAAATTATGACGGGGGAAGCAACAGACGCACAGAAAGCATCATTTCTTACTGCTCTTTCGATAAAAGGTGAAACTATCGACGAGATAACAGCGGCAGCAAAGGTAATGTCATCAAAATGTACACCTTTTAACAATGAGGGTGATGCTCTTGAGATTGTAGGAACGGGCGGAGATAAGGCAAATTCATTTAATATATCTACACTCTCGGCAATCGTAGCCGCAGCAGCAGGAGTCCATGTTGCAAAGCATGGAAACAGGGCGGCGTCCAGCAAATGCGGAACTGCCGATTGTCTTGAGGCACTCGGAGTTAAGATTGATATTGAGCCGGAGCACAGCGAAAAACTTTTGAAAGAGGATGGAATATGCTTTTTATTTGCACAGAAATATCATCCTGCAATGCGTTTTGTAGGTGCAGTCAGAAAAGAGATGGGAATACGCACAATGTTTAATGTACTCGGCCCACTCTCAAATCCGGCAAGGGCAAATATGCAGCTTATGGGTGTATATGATGAAAAACTTGTGGAGCCGCTTGCTCATGTACTTAAAAATCTCGGACTTAAAAAACTTATGGTAGTTTATGGAATGGATTGTCTTGATGAGATTTCACTTTCAGCACCGACAAAAGTTTGTGAGTACAGAGACGGTGAGTTTAAGAGTTATGAGATAACACCGGAGCAGTTTGGATTTACACGCTGCAAGAAAGAGGACCTTGTCGGTGGAGAACCTGCTGCAAATGCACAGATAGCAAGAGAAATTCTTGACGGAGTTAAGGGACCAAAGATGGATGCGGTATTACTCAATGCCGGAGCAGCTATCTATATCGCAACAGACGGAATTACAATAGAGCAGGGAATTGAAAAAGCAAGAGAAATGATAACAGGCGGAAAAGCTAAGGCAAAACTTGAACAGCTTATAGAGGACAGCAACAAATAAAGCAGATTGGAAGCAAGAGAATATAAGCTAAAAAGTTCTTGGTGAAGACCTGGAAAATATTATAGAGAAAAATTGTCTTAAAATAGGTGCTTAGAAAGAGTTTAACAGACAAAAACAGAAATGGAGAAAAGATTGAACATATTAGAAGAAATTGCGGCAAAGACAAGGGAGCGTGTAGCCGAGGCAAAAAATAAAGTTTCTCTTGAAGAAATGAAACAGCAAGCCGAAAGTCTTAACGCTGAAACTGGTTTTCCGTTTGAAAATGCGATTAAAAAGGGAAGTCTTTCATTTATATGTGAAGTGAAAAAGGCTTCACCGTCTAAAGGACTTATAGCCGGGGATTTTCCTTATGTCGAGATAGCAAAGGAATATGAAAAAGGCGGTGCGAGTGCCATATCAGTACTGACTGAGCCGTATTGGTTTATGGGCAGCAACGAATATTTAAAAGAGATAAGGGCTGCGGTAGATATTCCTATAATAAGAAAGGATTTTACCGTTGACGAGTATATGATATATGAAGCAAAGGTTATCGGAGCTGATGCGGTGCTTCTCATATGTGCGATACTTGATGATGATAGTCTTAAAAAATATATGCAGACAGCAGATAAACTTGGTCTCAGTGCCCTTGTTGAAACGCATGACGAAGAAGAAGTTAATAGAGCGGTCAAAGCGGGAGCAAGACTTATCGGTGTAAACAACAGGGATTTAAGAAATTTTACTGTTGATATAAATAACAGTCTCAGACTTAGAAATCTCGTGCCGGATAATATTACTTTTGTTTCAGAGAGTGGGATAAAAGGTGAGAAAGAGATAAGAGAGCTTGCACAGGGAAAAGTTGACGGTGTGCTTATCGGTGAGACTATGATGCGTGCCGGAGAGAGCCGCATTGAGACTTTAAAGTCACTTATAAAAGCAGGACAGATTTGATAAATGCTGAAAGAAAATTTGAAGTGTTTGCAAAATGTGTATAGATGTGGCAATTCGTAACATTATTTTATGATTGCGGTTATGATGAGAATATAACTTAATGATGTAGTCAGATTATGGAGGATAAACAGAATGAGTAAGGGAAGATTTGGTGTTCATGGAGGGCAGTACATACCTGAAACACTTATGAACGAGATACAGAAACTTGAAGAAGCATATGAATTTTACAAGAAAGATGAGCAGTTTAATAAAGAACTCGACACACTTCTCAAAGAATATGCGGGCAGACCTTCACTTCTTTACTATGCAGAGAAGATGACAAGGGATTTAGGCGGAGCAAAGATTTATTTTAAGAGAGAGGATTTAAACCATACAGGTTCTCACAAGATAAATAATGTACTCGGTCAGGCACTTCTAGCAAAGAAGATGGGAAAGACAAGGATTATCGCAGAAACAGGAGCAGGCCAGCATGGTGTTGCAACAGCTACGGCAGCAGCACTTCTCGACCTTGAATGTGAGATATACATGGGTAAGGAAGATACTATTCGTCAGGCTCTCAATGTATATCGTATGGAGCTTCTCGGTGCTAAGGTACACCCTGTTGAGACCGGTACTAAGACACTTAAAGATGCAGTAAACGAGTGTATGAGAGAGTGGACTAACAGAGTTGACGATACGCTCTATGTACTTGGTTCGGTTATGGGACCACATCCGTTCCCTACAATAGTAAGGGATTTCCAAAGTGTCATAAGCCGTGAAGCGAGAGCACAGATACTTGAAAAAGAGGGCAGACTTCCTGATGTGGTAATGGCTTGTGTCGGCGGCGGAAGCAATTCTATGGGAATGTTCTATGAATTTATCAATGATAAAGATGTAAAACTTATCGGATGCGAAGCAGCAGGACTTGGAGTTGACACTGACAAGACAGCCGCAACAATGGCAACCGGTACAGAGGGAATCTTCCACGGTATGAAATCTTATTTCTGTCAGGATGAATATGGTCAGATAGCACCTGTATATTCAATCTCAGCCGGACTTGATTATCCGGGAGTAGGACCTGAGCACGCATATCTTAAAGATATAGGCAGGGCAGAATATGTTCCGGTGACAGATGAGGAAGCGGTAAACGCATTTGAATATATTGCAAAAGAAGAGGGAATAATCGCAGCTATCGAGAGCTCACACGCAGTAGCCCATGTTATGAAGATAGCACCGAAGATGGATAAAGACCAGATAATCATCTGTTGTCTTTCAGGACGAGGAGACAAGGATGTGGCAGCAATAGCAAGATACAGGGGGATTGATTTACATGAATAGAATAAGTAAGGCATTTGAAGATAAAAAAGCATTTATACCATTTATAACGGCGGGAGATCCAAATCTTGAAAAGACTGAGGAGTTTATCCTTGAGATGGAAAAGGCAGGAGCTGCACTTGTTGAGATAGGAATTCCGTTTTCAGACCCGATAGCAGAAGGACCGGTTATACAGGAAGCTAATATAAGGTCACTTTCAGGTGGCTGCACTACAGACAAGATTTTTGATATGGTAAGCTCACTTCGTAAAAAAACGGATATACCTCTTGTATTTATGGGGTACGCAAACTCACTTTACAAGTACGGTTATGAGAGATTTTGTGCAAAATGTCAGGAGATAGGAATAGACGGACTTATAATACCTGATATTCCATACGATGAAAAAGATGAACTTGCACCGATAGCGGAAAAATACGGAATGTATCTTATATCAATGATAGCACCTACCTCAGAAAAGCGTATCAGGATGATAGCAAAAGAAGCAAAGGGCTTTATTTATGTAGTATCATCAATGGGCGTGACAGGTGTCAGAAGTGAGATAAAGACGGATATTGAAAGCATTGTAAAATCAATAAAAGAGGTGACTGACACACCGGCAGCAGTCGGCTTTGGAATAAACACACCTGAACAGGTAAATAAATATACAAAGATAGCAGACGGAGCGATAGTTGGAAGTGCCATCATAAAGATAGTTGCAAAATACGGCGAAGATGCAGGAAAGTATATCTATGATTATGTAAAAAAAATGACAGGCGGACTCGCTGAAAAATAATGAGCGGCGATATGCATCAAAAAAACGGAGCAGAGATATGACTGCTCCGTTTTTTTGATGCATAGGAAAATACTCGTAATATAGTGTGGATGCCAACGAGAATTGCGAAGCAATTTCTGTTACAAAAACGATACAAAGAATTGCGATATAGAAGAGATTGTGATATTATAAAGATGGTTTTTGTTAAAAAAATGGAGAATACATACATTTAGAGGTATGGAGTTTACGGAAGTAAATGAGGCACAGGATTATGAAAAAAAATAAGATGATAAATTTAAAAAAAATATGTTATCTGCTGTTGATTATATCTGTATTAAGTGGGATTTTCACGGTAGTATGCTTTGGCAGAGAACTTAGAGGAAATAATGTAAGCAATATAAAAAAGGTTGTAAATAGCAATGCAAGTATTGGAAAGGCTTATTTTGAAGAAATATTTAGTGAAAGAATTTCCAATATGGAGATACTTGCTGAGAGGATTTCCGAACAGGATCTTAGTAACAGAGGAGAACTTGCAGCCGTATTTGAAGAGCTTAATGGTTATTTTGATGATATATCCATACTTGATATAAACGGTATAAGATTATACGGAAACTGCCTTTATAAGTCCGTGAGCAACAGCGAGGGATTTGAAAAAGCACTTGATAAAAAAGCAAATGTGGCTGATGAGATAACGATAAATTATGAGGGAAATGATGAGATAAACATATTTGCACCGGTTATATATAAAAATAAAGTCAGGGCAGTAATCGTAGGCTCAATGCTTCTTCGTGATTTGAAGAATAAACTTATTGCTTCAGGAATAACAAAATATGGCAGTGTAATCATTGTATCCGACAGTGGGGATGTGCTTGCAGATACGAATGTCAGCTCAAAACTTGAAATATCGGCAGATACAAATATTTTTACATATCTAAATGAATGTAAGGTATATGGAGGAATTGACAACAGTGGAGTGAGAACAAGCATAAGGAACGCAAGAGAGACAGATTTTTTATTCAGGTATAACAAATACAACTATATAGTGACCACGGTTCCAACACATATAAATAATTGGTCGTTTATGTTTGTATCAAAAGGTAGCAGAAATAATTTGTCGGAGTTTTTTATCACAAGCAAAAGCATGAACTTTATCAAGATACTTTTAGTTAATCTGATATGCATTATGACGCTGCTTATATTTGCGGTAAAAAGCAGGGAAAAGTTATTGGATATTGAGAAGATTTATGATGCAGTCAGTAAAATTGACAAGACTATAATATTCCAATATTATTTTAATCCTAAAAAATTTGAACTAAAAGATAAATTTGGGATAATCATTGATAAAGGAACAAAACCGCTGATGGGTGAAGCTATATATGATGTTTATGATTATATTCATCCTGACGATTTATCTATAAGGAGCAGATTAAGAAAATTTTTTGAGAGTAAAGAGGATTTCTTTACATCTGAAGTCAGAGTGCTCAACAGGAACGGCGAATATGACTGGTACAGGGTGTCAGGCTTTGTGGAGAGAGAGGATAATGGTTCCCCAAAATGTTTCATAGGTAAACTTATGGATGCTTCAAAGCAGATCACAATGGAGAAAAATCTTGTTCAGAGAGCAGAAAATGATATGCTTACAGGTGTTTTAAACAAAAAGACGATAGAAGAAAAGATGGGATTGCTTCTCAATGAAAATAAATCAGACAGGTACTATATATTTTATATGGTAGACCTTGATAATTTCAAAAATGTCAATGACACTTTAGGACACATATATGGTGACAAAGCAATAGCTGACACAGGGGCAGAGCTTAGCAAAATCTTCAAGAATGATGCCTTAGTAGGAAGGCTTGGAGGTGATGAGTTTGCCGTCTGTTCAGTGTACGATGCCTTTGACGATGAGAGCCTTAAGGAGTATATCATAAAAAAGGCTGAACAGGTTAAAAAGGCAAATCAGCGAAGTTATACGGACGGGGTAAATGTTGTCAATATAACGAGCAGTATAGGGGTTTCGGTTGCACCAAAGGATGGAAATGATTTTGAAACGATATATAAAAAGGCAGATTCAGCACTATATCATTCAAAAAATACGGGTAAAGACCGTTATACATTATACAATGGAGAGTTGTGGAAAAAATGATAAATTATATCTATGCGTATGAAATCGTAGCTTTATTTTTGATAGGACTGGTAACCTTTTTTTATCATTATAAAAACTGGCTGCCGTTATACAGGAACAGGTTCTTTTCAGATCTGTTGCATATATTACTTGGAGTAGTCACCATAGAGTTGGTAAAGAGACTTGGAGAAAGTGGACTTATAAGGCTTTCAAACAGTGTCAGCGTCATACTTACGGCATTTTCTTTTGCAGGGGTTATAGTGGCATCAGTATTATTCTGGCTGTATTATCTTGCACAGACATTATCTCTTACATTTTTAAAAAGAAAAGTGGTAGTCATAATGTTTATACCTGCAGTTATTACGATGGTGGCGGTATTTGCTTCGATTTATAATAAAAAAATCTTTTATGTCAGAAACGGAATCATATATTATAAAGAAAATTCATTGAGATTGTTTTCAGTTGTTATAATATTTTATGTTCTTTCAGGTATTTATGCACTTACTAAAACAAGAAAAAAGCTTGGAATAAAACAGTATATCTTTATGCAGACATGGAATATCGTAATAATATGTTTCTTAGAATTATATTATCTTCCGAAAAAGAAGCTTATGCTCATATATTATTGTGTTGCGGCAGTAATCATAATATATTACCTTATCAGACACAATGTAGATATGTATATTGTGAGTGCAAGCGGCTGTTTCTCGATGGCAGGATTTAAGAAGGTTATAGAGGAAAAAATAAAATATAATAAAAGTTTTTATTGTATTTCAGTGTGTGCAAGCAGTATGCAGAATATGTCAAATTACTGTCTTGAGGATGAGATAAACCAGGTTCATGCTATTCTGGGTGAACTACTCAGAAAATTTGGTGGACGGCACAATGTTTATCATATACACAGTTATGAATATGTAATAGTAGTAAAAAACAAAAAAGATGTCAAAAGAATTTATGATGAACTCAAGTATGAACTTCCCGGGACAATAAGGATAAATGATAAAAATATAAGTATGTATTATAAATTTTACATTGTGGGGAATGTTGATTCACAATATTCGTTATCTGATTTTTTGCGAATTATCCTCAGTATGAAAAAAATTGCAACAGAGGATTCATTAGACAGGGAAGTTGTCTTATATGATGGTGAGGTAAAGGAAAGGATAGAAAGAGAGCTTGAGAATATAAGACTTATAAGGTCAATGCTTGAGAATGATGAATGTAAGCTTGAATGTATGCCGGTATATGATGTTAGCAAAAAAGAGGTAAACGGACTTGAGATAAATCCGGTCATTAAGACAGGTGACAGAAGAATTTCTATAGAGGAAGTCTGGGAGATGTCAAGAGAAATAGGCTGCAGCAGAGATGTAAATATAATGTTCTTAAAAAATATATTAAAGTTTACCAAAAGGGAAAAACTTTTTGAAAAGGGAATCAGTCATATCAGGGTAAATGTAGCCGGATTTCATATAGTATCAGAAGCAATATGTGAAGAATTTATGAGTTATATAAGAGAATATGACGTAAATCCTGAAAATATAATTTTGGAAGTATATATTGGTGTGGAACTGCCTGAGGATGTTCTTGCAAAAAGCATAGCATATTTCAGAAAATACGGAGTTTCTGTTATATGGGATCACTTTGGAATAAAAGCATGCAATCTTAAAAATCTTATGGATATGCCTTTTTCTGGTGTAAAGATAAGTCATCAGCTGGTAGCTAGATTCTGCAGTGAAAAGAGTATGCAGCTTATATATCTTATACGTATGTTTAAAAAAAAGGGGTGGATAGTATGTCTGGATGGAGTTGGTTGTCAGGAGGATTTTAAATTGGTTACCAAGATGAATGTCGATTATGTTCAGGGAGAGAAAATAATTGAATTTATCCCGGAAGACAGTATAGAAAAATTCCTCTCAGAGTTAGCGGAAGGAGGAAGTTTAAATGATATATAATATACATTTTGAACTGGCGACGGCTGTAATGCTGCTTATACTGGTTTTGGTATATTTTATCAGGGAAAGTCTGCCGATAAGAAGCAACAGACAGTTTTTGAAAACGCTTTTTTTTCTTATTGTTGATACGATTTTAAGTGCATTACAGTGTTATGCCGGTGGCTTTGTGGGAAAAATACCAGATATTTATATATGTGTGCTTAATATATTTGTTTATTTGACAGGTATCATATTTATTGTATGCTATAACAGTTATGTATTATCAATTTTTCATTATAAAAAAGTGATAAATTTTTATTCTGTTATAAATTATGGTATTTTCCTTGCAGCAGCTATTTTAATTGTTACAAGTCCACTGACAGGGTGGTATTTTTATATAGGAAGTGATGGTATAATTCATTCTGGAATGGCGAGAAACATAATGAATGTGCTGTATATGATGACAATGTTTATGACGATAGCTGTTGCCGAAACGTCAGGAAAAAAGAAAAATAAGAAATTATACAGAATGATACTTGTAACCGATATTATCATAACAATGGCAGCGATTGCTGATAACATTAATAAAAATAGTGTTGGAATTACAATGATTGTTGCAAATATGTGTACATTTTTGTTATATTTTTCAATGAAAAGTCCTGATTATTATCTTGACATAAGAACAGGAAGATTTAATCTTAATGGTTTTATGGAAGTGCTCAGGGAAAAAATTGATTACAATGAAAGTGTGTCATGTTTTCTTATAAGAGTTCAGAATTATCATGCAATATGCAGGATATACGATGAGGAAAGTTTACAGGAAGTCCAGAGACAGATTGCTGAAATATTATATTATAAGGCTGAGGATAAAAACATATATCATATAGGTGCAGCAACATTTGCGGTATTTGTTGACAGCACGGAGATGGCGAAGAAACTGTATGAGAAAGTGGTTAAGGTAATGCCGCATCAGTGGAATGTCAAGAGAGAGGCGTTATCACATGAGTACAGTTATTATTATGTGACATATCCGGATGATTCAGATGATGCCGAAGATATAATTCAGCGTATCCACTATGCGAGGTCAGATCATAAAGGGCACCACAAGCCAAATGAACTTATACATCTTAGAAAGGAAGCTCTTGAGGAAGCGAGAAGATTTAAGGAAGTTGCCCACAGGATTGAGGAGGCTATTCTAGACAATTCCCTGGAGTTAAATTTTCAGCCGATATATTCTTTTGAAAAAAACAGGATTACATCTCTTGAAGTTTTGTCGAGATTAAAAGATGGAAAACATAATTACATAAACCCTGAGTATTTTATTCATGTGGCAGAGATAAATCATACAATAATACAGTTAAGCAGGCAGATGTTTGAAAAGACCTGTCGTTTTGCTGTTGACAACAATATATTTGACAGGGGAATAAATGATATGAACATCAATATTTCGCCTATTCAATGTCAGGATAAGCATCTTGTTCAGGATTTAAAAAAGATTGCCGCAAAATATGGTATTCCATTTGAAAGATTTCATTTTGAAATAACGGAGAGCAGGCTCACCGACGAAAAAGCGGTAAGAGAAACTCTTACTAAGTTAAAGGAAAACGGAGCCAAGATAGCACTTGATGATTTTGGAACCGGTTATTCAAATATTGCGAGCATAATGCTTATGCCTATTGATTTTGTTAAAATTGATAAGAGTCTTTTGTGGTCATACGCAAGTGGTGATAATGAATTTTTGAATGAACTTATGCCAATGATAAGAGGAGAGGGAAAAAAGATAATTGCAGAAGGTATAGAAACGGAGGAGCACATTGAGATACTTAGAAGAATGGGTGGAGATTTTCTTCAGGGATATTATTATTCAAAACCATTAAATGAAGAAAACTTTATCAGATTTTTAGATGCCCGTAACAATGGTGCAGAAGCATGATTAAAAATAAATTTAGGAGGCTTTAGATGGCTAAGAGTATTAAGAGTTTAAATGAAGTAAAAATACCTGAAACTTATGAGTTGGTAAATGGAGAGTATGTAAAAGAAGTTGACAGCTTTATGCTTACACTTAAGCATAAATTGAGTGGTGCGAGAGTTCTTATATTCAGCAATGAAGATGATAATAAAGTATTTGATATTGCATTCCGCACACCACCTAAGGATGCGACCGGAGTGCCGCATATCATAGAGCATACGGTGTTATGTGGTTCGGAAAAATATCCTGCAAAAGATCCGTTTGTGGAACTTGTAAAAGGTTCATTAAACACATATCTTAATGCGACGACATATCCTGACAAGACTATGTATCCGGTTGCAAGCTACAATGATAAAGATTTTGCAAACCTTATGAGTGTTTACATGGATGCCGTTTTTTATCCAAATATATATAAGCATGAGGAAATCTTTAAGCAGGAGGGCTGGCACTATGAGCTTGAGAGCAAGGATGCACCGCTTACCTACAACGGTGTTGTTTACAATGAAATGAAAGGTGCTTATTCTTCAGAGGAGAGTGTTTTAGAGAGATTTACGATGAACAGCCTTTTCCCTGATAATACTTATGCACATGAGTCTGGCGGAGACCCTAAAAACATTCCTGACCTTACTTATGAGGATTATCTTGAATTCCATAGAAAATATTATCATCCGGTAAACAGTTATATTTGTATTTATGGAGATGTTGATATAGAGGAAAGATTAAGCTGGATGGATGAAAATTATCTTAAGAATTTTCCGGCAATAGAGATTGATTCACATATTGAGCCACAGAAACCTTTTGATGAGATGAAAGTTCTTTCAACAGAATATGCGGTCGCAACAGATGCAGACTGCTCAGAAAAGACATATTATTCATTCTGTACGGCAATGGATGTGACACTCGACCAGGAAAAGTGCAGGGCATTTGAACTTATCTCATATGTACTTCTTGAAATGCCGGGTGCTCCGCTTAAACAGGCAATTCTAGATGCAGGTATCGGAACAGATATAGATGCTGATTTCTGCGATATTTTAAGACAGAGTATGTTTAGTATTACTACAAAAAATGCAAAGCCGGGACTCAGGGACAAATTTTATGAGGTAATAGTGTCAACACTTAAAGAAATCGTCAAAGAGGGAATTGATAGAAAAGATCTTGAAGCTGCGATAAACAGTACGGAATTTAGGGAGAGAGAGGCTGACTTTGGGGGATTTCCAAAGGGACTTCTCTATGTATTAAAGACATTTAAGACATGGCTTTATGATGATACGCTTCCATATGACGGACTTATATATGAAGATATATATAAAAATCTCAGAGAAAAACTTGGAACAGATTATTATGAGAAACTTATCGAGGAATATATATTAGGCAATCCTCATGCAGTTCTTGTAGAGATGAATCCAAAGCCGGGACTTGCACTAGAAAACGAGAAAGCAATTGCGAAAAAGCTTGAAGATTACAAGGCTTCACTCTCAGATGAGGAGTTAGATGAGCTTGTTGCACAGACAAAGGCTCTGAAAGCATACCAGGAGGAGCAGTCACCTAAGGAAGTGCTTGAGAAAATTCCGCTTCTTAAAAGGGAGGATATAAGAAAGAAAGTAAGACCGCTGCACAATGAAGAAAAGCAGATATGTGGAGTAAAGACTATTCACCATGACATACACACAAATGGAATCATATATCTTGATATGCTTTTTGATGTGAACAGTCTTTCGGAGTATGTACCGCAGATAAGTTTTCTTGCAACACTTCTCGGATATATGGATACGACAGAGCATACATTCAGGGAGTTTGACACGGAGACTAATTTCTATTCGGGTGGTATTGGCTCTGACTTAAATATCTATTCATTATATAATTCAGAGGATGTAGAGCTTAAATTTGATGTAAAGACAAAGACATTGGCAGGCAGGATAAAAGATACTGTAAGGCTTATGGCAGAAATGATGTTTAAGACAGTGTTCACTGATGAGAAGCATTTGAGAGAAGTCGTGGCGGAGACACGCTCAAGACTTAAAGTGCGTCTTATGTCAGCCGGACATCAGGCTGCGGTAAGTTACAGCATGGCAGGAATTACGGTTGACGGATGGTACAATGACTATTCAATGGGAATAGGATACTATGATTATCTTGTAAAACTTGACGAAAACTTTGACGGGGAGAAAGAAAAACTCATCAAAGGCTGTGAAGAACTTGTAAAAGCAATGTTTAAAAAAGAAAATATGCTTATATCATGTACCTGTGATGATGAAGATTATGCTAAGTTTGAAGAAGCAATGAGCAGTTTTATCGGAAAACTAGACGACTTTGAAAAGAAAAATAAGGCAGATGTTTCCACTCTTGAAAAATACAGACCTGATGTGAAATACAGAAAAACAGCATTTTCAACACCTGCTGAAATACAGTATGCGGCAGTGTCAGGTTCATACAAAGATGTACCGGATGTAAATGATGGTGCGATGACAGTGACAAGACATCTTTTAAGTTATGGTTATCTCTGGAATGAAGTGAGAGTCAAAGGCGGAGCATACGGAGTAATGTGCAAATTTACAAGAGACGGCTCAGGAAGTTTTGTATCCTATAGAGACCCTAATCTCTCAGCAACTTATGAAGTATATAAAAAAGCAGCAGATTACCTTGCAAATTATGAAGCAGACGAGAGAGAAGTCACAAAAACTATCATAGGAACGATAAGCGGATTAGACACACCGCTCACACCGGCAATGGATGGAAAACGTTCAATGAACATTTATCTCACAAAAACACCGCTTGAAGTATTGCAAAAAGAGAGAGACCAGATACTCGCCTGCACAAAAGAAGATATAAGAAAAACAGCGGACGCAGTGAGAAAAGTAGCAGATGCAGAAAACATCTGTGTAATCGGAAACGAGCAGCATATAAAAGATGAAGCTTCAATGTTTGAAGTAATCAAACCACTATCATAGGAATATCAGGCAAGTAGAAAGGCGGATTGCTAATATCCGCCTGACTATTATTTATATATTATTGCTTTTTCACTGACTTATGTACTGTTACGAGTGACAGGCAGCGAGAGCGTGCCTGCGTTATTATTTGTTAGAGATGTGCAAGTAACATAGAATATAATCAGTTTCGCAATAATTATAGTATATATACGGAGGATTTACATGAAGAAATTCAAATCGGGTTTTGTGACCCTTATAGGCAGACCAAATGTCGGCAAATCAACCCTTATGAACAGACTTATCGGTCAGAAGATAGCCATAACATCAAATAAACCGCAGACGACGAGAAACCGTATCCAGACTGTTTATACAGGTGAGGAAGGACAGATAATCTTTCTTGACACTCCCGGTATTCACAAGGCTAAAAATAAACTTGGCGAGTACATGGTATCCGTTGCCGAGCGTACATTAAAGGAAGTTGATGTTATATTATGGCTTGTTGAGCCAACGACCTTTATAGGTGCAGGTGAGAGACATATCGCCGAGCAGCTTAAAAATGTTGACACACCCGTGGTTCTTGTTATCAACAAGATAGACACGGTTTCAAAAGCAGAAATACTCACTTTTATCTCAACTTACAAAGATTTGCTTGATTTTGATGACATTGTTCCGGTATCGGCACTTAAAGGTGAAAATACGGAAGATCTTATGAAAACTATATTCAGTCATCTTGAGGAGGGACCTTGCTATTACGATGAAGATACTATTACGGACCAGCCGGAGAGACAGATAGTTGCCGAGATGATAAGGGAGAAAGCTCTTAGAAATCTAAGCGAGGAAGTACCGCATGGAATAGCTGTCGGCATTGACAGGATGAGAGAACGCAGAGGAAGCGATATCATAGATATAGATGCCACGATAGTCTGTGAGAGAAACTCCCACAAGGGTATTATAATAGGAAAGCAGGGAAGTATGCTCAAAAAGATAGGCTCAGATGCGAGGAGAGATATTGAAAATCTGCTGGACTGTAAGGTTAATCTTAAGCTGTGGGTCAAGGTCAAGAAAGACTGGAGAGACAGCGATTTTCTTATGAAGAACTTTGGTTATGACAGTAAGGAGCTGGAGCAGTAAATAGCATGCCGAAAAAACATATACATAGTTTTTTGCAATAGGTTTGTTCAAATCTAAATGTGTATTACCATATATGGAAATAAATGCAGGAATATAATTGTTTCATCATACAAATCATATTTAGTAGCAGATATAGAAATACAAAGGAGGTTTCTTTATATGAGTGTGGAGCTGATGGAACATGATGAGGATTTATGGACGAGATTTGTCAGTACTGGAAGCGTAGAGGATTATCTTAAGTACAGGACTGAGATAAGAAACAGCTTTGATGACAGTGAAATTGCTGATAAGGAAAGAAAAGATGGCAGAGACAGTTACATTTACCGGGATGATACTGACGGCATCACCGATGAAAGAATTTGATAAGAGGGTGGAGGTTCTCACAAAAGAAAGAGGTCGTATATCAGCGTTTGCAAGGGGTGCCAGGAGATTAAACAGCACCCTTTCGGCGTGTACGGTTCCTTTTACATTTGGAAAATTTACCTTTTATGAGGGAAGAAATGCTTACAATCTTGTGAGTGGAGATATAGAAACTTATTTTGAAGAGATTACGACGGATTATGATGCATTGTGTTATGCATCATATTTTGCTGAAATGGTACAGTATCTTTCAAGGGAGGGTATTGAGGCGGCGGAGGAACTTCTGCTGATGTATATTACTATGCGTGCACTTCAAAACAGAAGAATATCGTTTGAACTTATAAGAGTTATATTTGAGATGCGTCTTATGCTGACGGAAGGTGAGGGGCTGGAACTTTTCAGGTGTCTGCGCTGCGGAAAAGAGGAAGTACATAGTGTATATCTTTCAGAGGGCGGTCTTATCTGTCGGGAATGTGCGGCAAAAGACAAAAAGCTTTCAAAAGAATATCCGATAGTGCTTAGTGCAGATGCGAAATACACATTACAGTATATACTTACAAGTACCCCTGAAAAGCTTTATGCTTTTACAGTCACTGACAGTGTGCTCAATGAATTAAAGCGGTTTATGAAAAGTTATCTTGCAAGGTATCTGCCGCATAAATTTAAGACTTTGGACTTTATTGTCTGAAAACATTGCAATAAATGAGGTTCAATGGTATATTTTTGTATAAGTGTTTGAATACCTGCGGAGTTAGCCGGTTGCAAGGAGAATGAAGCAGGAAACCTGTTGGTTTTATACAATGGGTACACATATGCACAATAATAGTTATGGTTTACTTATTGTGTGCGTAATAAACAATTTAAAACGAACTAACAGAAATTGGAGGAAAACGACATGGAAAAGACAATGGACAAGATGGTTGCACTTGCAAAAGCAAGAGGTTTTATTTATCCGGGGTCAGAGATATATGGCGGACTTGCAAATACATGGGATTATGGAAACCTTGGTGTTGAGCTTAAAAATAATGTTAAACAGGCATGGTGGAAGAAATTCATCCGTGAGAGCAAGTACAATGTAGGAATCGACTGTGCAATCCTTATGAACCCTCAGACATGGGTAGCATCAGGTCATCTTGGAAGTTTCTCAGATCCGCTTATGGATTGTAAAGATTGTCATGAGAGATTTAGGGCAGATAAGATTATCGAAGACTATATGCAGGAAAACGGCATTGAGATAGAGGGAAGTGTTGACGGCTGGTCAAATGAAGAGATGCAGAAATATATTGAGGAACATGAGATTGCCTGCCCTTCATGCGGAAAACACAACTTTACTGAAATTCGCCAGTTCAATCTTATGTTCAAGACATTCCAGGGCGTTACCGAAGATGCTAAAAATACGGTTTATCTCCGTCCTGAGACGGCACAGGGTATTTTTGTAAACTTTAAAAATGTTCAGCGTACATCACGCAAGAAAGTGCCATTTGGTATCGGACAGATAGGTAAGTCATTCAGAAATGAGATAACACCGGGTAATTTTACATTCCGTACAAGAGAGTTTGAGCAGATGGAACTTGAATTTTTCTGCAAGCCTGACACAGACCTTGAGTGGTTTGCATACTGGAAAGATTATTGTATCAACTGGCTTAAAACACTTGGCATCAAAGAAGATGAGATGCGTGTGCGTGACCATGAGAAAGAAGAGCTTTCTTTCTACAGCAAAGCAACATCTGATATAGAATTTCTTTTCCCATTCGGATGGGGCGAGCTTTGGGGAATAGCTGACCGTACAGACTATGACCTTACACAGCACCAGAATGTATCAGGTGAGGACATGAGCTACTTTGATGATTCGACAAATGAGAAATATATCCCATATGTAATCGAGCCATCACTCGGAGCAGACCGTGTGACACTTGCATTCCTCTGCAGTGCATATGATGAGGAAGAACTTGAGGGAGGAGATACCCGTACCGTAATGCATTTCCATCCGGCAATCGCACCTGTAAAGGTTGCAATCCTTCCACTTTCAAAGAAACTTTCAGAGCAGGCAGAAGAAATCTATACAAAGCTTAGCAAAACATACAATTGTGAATTTGATGACAGAGGAAATATTGGAAAGAGATACCGCCGTCAGGATGAGATAGGAACTCCATATTGCATCACATATGACTTTGATTCAGTAGAGGACGGAGCAGTGACAGTTCGTGACAGAGATTCAATGGAGCAGGAGCGTATCAAGATAGAAGACCTTGAGAATTACTTTGCAAATAAATTTGAGTTTTAATTGTTATTAGTAACAGTTCAGGACACTAGCATAAAAAGAGAATTTGGCATACAATGAACAAGCTCATTGTATGCCAATTATCTTTTTATATCTGAACTGTTACTAATTAATTATCACCTTAAGAAAAATGTAATATTTGAAAAAAATGTGTCATGACACAACAATACCATACTTTTTAGTGCATATTACATAAAAAAAATGCATATAAATCAAAGTGAATTGTGGAAAAATCACATATAACATATGACTATTGTTGAAAATTGCCTATAATAATGAAAAATATACAAAGTTTTTAGGACAATTTACGATTGCGTGATTTTATAAACCATGCTAAAATCCTTGATGTAACTAAAATTAAACCAATATTAAGGGGGAAACGAAAAATGAAGTTATCCACAGGAATGAAAAAAGCCCTTTCTATGTTTCTTACAGCTGCACTTGTAGTTTCAGGTGTTTATGTAAGCGATGGAAAGGCATCTGCTAAAGAACAGGTTTTAGCAGTAACAGCAGGTACTACAAACAGTATCAAAGTTGAAACAAATGTAAAAGTTGCAACAAGTGCAGAGATTACATTTGTAAAACCTTCAACTTTCGCAGGCGTTGAACTTACTGGTGCAGCAACAAACGGTGTTGTTGCAATAGCAAAGGCAGCAACAAATGCAGCAACAGCAGAGTACATAGTTGATGTTTATGCAAGCAAAGTTGTAGTAGCAACAAAAGAAGCTGTAGAAACAACAGCTCCAGCAAAGACAGACGCTCCAGCAAAGACAGATGCTCCAGCAAAGACAGACGCTCCAGCAAAGACAGACGCTCCAGCAGCAACAGAGGCAACAAAAAACACACAGTCATTAAAATCTTCAAAGAAAGCTGCAAAAGCAGTTGAAGAAAAGACAGTTGAGAAGGTTGTTGAAGAGAAGACAAAAGTTGCTACAATCGTTGTTAAAGTTACAGCAGCTACAAAGCCATCAACAACTCCGTCAACAAAACCAGCAGCAACAGCAACAGCTCCAGCAGCAACAGCAACAGCTCCGGCAGCAACAGCAACAACTCCAGCTACAACAGTTCCAACAACAGCTCCAACAACAGCTCCAACAACAGCTCCAACAACAGCTCCAACAAAGAAGCCTGCAAAGAGCAAAGCTAAATTTACAGTAGCTAAGAAGGTTGTTATCGCAGCAGGAAAGTCTAAGACTATTAAGTACACAGCTAAGGATACAAAGGGTAAGACAATCAAAGCTAAAGTATCTAAGAAAGCAAACAAGAAGTACGCTACAGTTAAGGTTACATCAAGCAAGAAGATAAAGATTACAGTACCTAAGAAAGCTAAGAAATATAAGGGATACTATGGTACAGTAACACTTAAGGCTGGAAAGAAGACAGCTAAGGTTAAGATTTATGTTCAGAACAAGACAACTAAGGCTAAGGCTGCTAAGAAGAAAGTAACAGTTAAGAAGAATAAGACAGCTAAGGTTACAGTTAAGGTTACAGCTCAGAACAAGAAGAAAGCTACAACAGATACAGTTAAGGTTACAATTCCTAAGTCTAAGAAGAAATATTTGACATATAAGTCAGCAAAAGCTTCTAAGGGTAAAGTAGTTGTTTCACTTAAAGCTAAGAAGAAGAAAGTTAGCAAAGTACCTGTAACAATCAAAGTAGGAAGCAAGAAAGTAAAGGTAACTGTTAGAGTTAAATAATTGACCGAGCGATAGTGAGGGAAAACTTTAAAAAGTTGATAAACTTATCTTGATAATACAAATTATATACCAGCCACACGCAATAGCGTGTGGCTGGTTTGTCTTTTCAGAAAATAAAAAATAAGACAATATGCAAAGGGTAAATAATATATATCGAGATGGCAGAATATCTTGTAAAACCTGAGGAGGTGTTTGATATGTATTCAGAAGCATTAAGAATATTAGATGAAAATACCGTAAAGTATATGGTAGATGAACTTAAGGATGAGAACAAAGAACTTAAAGGAATAAATATTCAGCTAGAAGGAGAGAATACGGAACTTAAGGGGAAAAATATTCAGCTAGAAGGAAAAAATACTCAGCTAGAAGGAGAGAATACGGAACTTAAGGGAAAGAATGTAGAACTAAATGATAAGATAATTGATTTTCAGAAGAAACAGTTGCAACAGGACAAAAAAGAAAAGGAAGTTATTAAAAATATGTATAAAGCTAATCTTACGATAGAGCAGATAGCTGAAATCACAGGAAATGATATTGGGGTGATTAAAAACATTATTAAATAAAGCAGACTACGATAGAAAAAATTCCACATACAAATATATTTAGAGAGAATTTTTTGTTGTGTGTATGTGAAAATTTCAGTGTATATGAGAATAGCTGGGGGACAAAATATTTTTTGTCCCAATATTATAAGTATATAATGATGTAACAGAAAGGAAGAAAGATATAATGAAATACAGAAAAGCACTTACATTCAGTTATGATGATGGAATAGAGCAGGACAGAAAACTTGTTGAGATATTTAACAGATATGGTATGAAAGCAACATTTAATCTAAATACAGGAATACAGTCTCCTGAAAGTAATTTTGAAATAGAGGGTGTGCACATAAACAGGATGAAACAGGATGGACTTGCCGAGCTTTATAAAGGACATGAGATAGCAACACATGGTCTTACTCATGCAGCACCAACAGATATGACAAAAGAGGAACTTGACAAAGAATTTATAACGGATATGAAAAATATTGAGAGAATATACGGTACATATCCGGTAGGAATGGCATATGCGTATGGCTGTGTGAATGATACGGTAGCCAAGTATCTCAAATCAATCGGAATAAAATATGGAAGAACAGTAGAATCGTCACATTCGTTTGAGATACCAAAAGAACCTATAAAATTAAAAGCAACCTGTCACCACGATGATGAAATGCTGTTTGAACTTGCCGAAAAATTCATAAAAGCAGAACCAAAAGAGGATGAGCCGATGCTGTTTTATGTGTGGGGACACAGCTATGAATTTGATGTAAACAATAACTGGGACAGAATAGAAAAATTCTGTAAAATGATGGCAGGCAGGGACGACATTTTCTACGGAACCAATAGGGAATGTCTTGTTTAGTAATTCTAAGAGGATGCATATATTGATGTGAAATTTCAGGCTCATGAACGGCTCTCGCCTCGGAGAACATCGTAGCTTTAAGAAAGAATTTTACACATTCAGATAAACATTCCACATTTTAAATTTAGACAAATACTTTTATAATAATGTTACAGAATATTTTTGAAATTATGATAACAAACAGGAGAAGCCGTATATATAATTCTGTAATGGCATTTACAAGCGTGCCATCGAGGAATTATATATACGGCTTCTCCGTCCGTTATCCGTTGGCCAAATAAATCACTTAAAAACTTTCTTTAGATTAGCAATCTCTTTTGCAGCTGCTTTTCTATTCAGATCGGCATATGAGAAAAGAACATAACCGCTGACTTTCTTTGTGCTTCTTCCATATAAAACTTCACGCTTTAAGATGGTGTTGCTTTTTGACCAGCCTATGTCGTACACGGCTTTTGCCTGTGACTTTGAAAGACCGGCTCTGTATCCGGCAAGACCTATATAGAGTTTTACATTTTTATTTCTTTTCAGATTTGCCCATCGTTTGCAAGTTGCTTTGTAAGGGCATACAGTATGTGTGAATGTCCAGTATATCTGAGGGCAGATATAGTCGATATAGCCGGTTGATGACATCCATTTTTTAACATCACAGTAATAACTGTTGTTTAGATAGAGATTGTCAAGATTTCCGGCAGGACTTACACCAAAGACAGCTTTTTTTCTTGTTGTTTTTACTGTCTTGTAAACTTTTTTGATAAGCAGGTCAACATTTTGTCTTCTCCAATTTACGATGCCGTAATATTTTTTTCCACTCTTTTTTCTGGCTTTAACATAATAATTATATTCAGGTCGGTCAAAGTTTTTCTTGTATGCAGTTCCAAGATTTGGGTAGAAGTAATCATCAAAATGTATTCCGTCTACATTATAATTTTTAACTATCTCTTTTACTCCGTTGTTAATGAGATTTCGCACATCAGGTTTTGCGGGATTGTAATAGAGTCCACCATTGTATTTTAATACATTTCTTCTCTTTGCCTTTGAAGAAGATTTTGCCCATTTATATGCATATGAATTTTTTGGGATTGTATTAATGTTTGTTGTCGATGAAGAAATCCTGTAAGGATTGAGCCATGCATGGACTGAAAGTCCCATTCCGTGAGCTTTATCGACCATTATCTTTAACGGGTCAAATCCCGGATTTTTTCCGGCAGTTCCTGATGCATATACTGACCACGGGAAATATTTAGATGGATACATTGCATCTGAAAACATTCGTGCGTGGACAAATACCGTGTTATATCCGTTTGATTTACACTTTTTGAAAACTTTTGTTATGTAGTTGGTGAAGCTTTTCTTTGTGTATCCCTTGCTGCTATAGCTTAAAAATGACACCCACACACCGCGAAGCTCTTTAGATGAGACAGCACTTCCGCTGGAGACAGCACTTCCCGAAGCAGCAGTGGCAGCCGCTTTCACGGAATTTACCTGTGTGTTATTCTGTGATGATGCATAGCCGTCATTTTGCTGTCCGGTTATACATACGATAATTGCACAACAGAGAAAGAGGGCGAGAGCCATAAAAAACGGCTGGCGGCCTGAGTTGTGTTTGTTAGTGTTTGTTGTTTTCATATTTATCCCCATTTCTGCACACTTTTTAATATCATATTTGTGTCGGGTGTGCACAGACACAAAATTTGTTTTAATGTATAGGAAAAATGCCTGCCACTGAAAAACAGGGGCAGGCACTTCATTTGTATGCATATATCTTATAATGTTGTGGTCAAATGGCATTTTGCCCCCAACTGATGCCATGGACTGCAGCATTGCTATCTGCCTTTGACCTTTGCATCATTTTATTTGTTTTCGTCCTGATATTTAAGTGCAGCACCAACAAATCCCTTGAATAAAGGATGTGGTCTGTTTGGTCTTGATTTGAATTCAGGGTGAGCCTGTGTTGCGATAAACCACGGATGAGTAGGTATCTCACACATCTCAACGATTCTTCCGTCAGGAGAAAGGCCTGAGAGGAGAAGTCCTGCTTTTTCTAAATCTTCACGGTAGTAATTGTTTACTTCGTAGCGGTGTCTGTGTCTCTCATGGATAGTTTCCTCACCGTAAAGCTCATAGGCTTTTGAAGTTTTATCAAGTACACATGGATAAGAGCCGAGTCTTAATGTACCGCCAATGTCCTCGATACCATCCTGCTCAGGCATAAGATGGATAACAGGGTGTGTGGTCTGAGGATCAAGCTCGATACTGTGTGCATCATGGAAACCTACAACATGTCTTGCAAACTCAACTATTGCAAGCTGCATTCCGAGGCAAAGACCGAGAAATGGAATGTTGTTTTCTCTCGCATATTTGATGGCAGTTATCTTACCGTCTATTCCTCTGTCACCAAATCCGCCCGGAACTAATATTCCGCTGACATCGCCGAGAAGTTCTGAAGCATTGTCTTCATTTAATTCTTCGGAAGGAATCCATTTGATGTTGACATTGCTCTTATGTGCAAGTCCGCCGTGTTTTAAGGATTCAACAACACTGATATAAGCATCATGAAGTGATGTATATTTGCCGACAAGTGCGACAGTGACATCTTTATCAAGGTTTTTAAGTGTGTCAACCATATTCTGCCACTCAGTTATGTCAGGTTCTGGGCAGTCAAGACAGAGTTTTTCACATACTACATCTGCGAGGTGTTCTTTTTCCATTGCGAGAGGAGCTTCGTAAAGTGTCTCCACATCAAGATTCTGCAAAACACTCTTTGTAGGAACATTACAGAAAAGTGCAATCTTATCCTTAAGCCCTTCTTCAAGAGGGAGTTCTGTACGGCATACGATAACATCAGGCTGGATGCCCATTCCCTGAAGTTCTTTTACGCTCGCCTGAGTAGGCTTTGTTTTCATCTCGCCTGAGGCTTTAAGATAAGGAATAAGTGTCACATGGATAAGGATAGCATTGTCGTGTCCAATATCATGCTGGAACTGACGGATAGACTCAAGAAAAGGCTGGCTTTCAATATCACCTACCGTACCGCCCACTTCGATGATGGCTATCTGTGTATCCTTGCAGCCGTCATTGCGGTAAAAACGGCTCTTTATCTCATTTGTGATATGAGGGATTACCTGAACCGTACCTCCGCCATAATCACCACGGCGTTCTTTGTTAAGAACTGACCAGTAAACCTTACCGGTTGTCACATTTGACTGTTTTGTAAGACTTTCATCGATGAAACGCTCATAATGTCCGAGGTCAAGATCTGTCTCAGCACCATCATCTGTTACGAAAACCTCACCATGCTGTACCGGATTCATAGTACCCGGGTCAATATTGATATATGGATCGAACTTCTGCATTGTTACACTGTATCCGCGCATTTTTAGCAATCTTCCTAAAGATGCTGCTGTGATACCTTTTCCAAGACCGGAAACAACGCCACCAGTTACAAATACATATTTGACTGCCATTAAAATATCCTCCTTGTATTTTATTACTTTTAGTATGTCCAAAAATGTTATCAGATTGTTATCGACTCTAGTGCAGTGTATCAATGATACAGTACGCTAGTCGTAGATTTTGCTTTTCATAAATAAATGTTTTTATTATCGTTTTTCTTATTTGTCAATAACAAATATCTTCTATTATAACTCATAAAGTATATTTTGTTCAATTAGTATTTATGACAGTATTTATGATTTTTTTTGTATAAAATACACAAAAATGTATGCGGTTTATATTTTATAAAGATTATTTCACATTTTATTCAGATTGTAGGTTATTGATTTATACGGCAAGTAGCTTTATAATAATACGGATAGAATGATGTTAGGGTCAAAAGTAGATAGCAATGAAGCAATCCTAAGCATCAGTTAGGGTCAAAAGACTTTTTGACCTCAACATCATAGAATAAAACGGGGAGGTCTTGCAGATGGAAAATAATAATAATCAGGATCCGAAAAAAAATCAAAATAGAAGAAGCATAATAGTTTGTCTGGTTGTGGCATTAGTTATATTTCTCATGTTCTCATTTATGAACAGTCAGGTTGAGAAAGCTTCAAATAAGGAGATAACTTACGACCAGTTTTTACAGATGCTTGATAATGGTCAGGTGTCAAAGGTAGTTATAACATCAGATGAGATTAAGATAACACCGGCACAGCAGGCAAATAATATTTATAAAGTAACATATTATACAGGTGTTATATCAATGGATTATAACCTTATAACAAGGCTTGAAAAAGCGAATGTTGAGTTTTCAAAAGAAGTTTCGTCAGGTTCTTCAAGCCTTATGTATATGCTTATAACAACATTGCTGCCTATATTATTGCTCTGGGGCGGACTGTTTTTTGTTTTCCGCATGATGTCAAAAAATTCAGGCGGTATGATGGGAGTCGGAAAGAGCACGGCAAAGATGTATGTGCAAAAGGCAACAGGTGTTACATTTAAGGATGTTGCGGGACAGGAGGAGGCTATGGAGTCTCTTAATGAACTCGTTGATTTCCTTAATAATCCGGGAAAATATACTGAGATAGGTGCAAAACTTCCTAAAGGTGCACTTCTTGTAGGACCTCCGGGAACAGGTAAGACACTTCTTGCAAAGGCGGTTGCAGGTGAGGCGGGAGTACCTTTCTTCTCACTCTCAGGTTCAGATTTTGTTGAGATGTTTGTCGGTGTAGGTGCATCGAGAGTAAGAGATTTGTTTAAACAGGCACAGTCTATGGCTCCGTGTATCATCTTCATTGACGAGATAGATGCGATAGGAAAGAGCAGGGACAGCCAGTACGGTGGCGGAAATGATGAGAGAGAACAGACACTAAACCAGTTGCTTTCAGAGATGGATGGTTTTGATTCATCGAAAGGTCTTGTAATACTCGGTGCTACAAACAGACCTGAGGTACTTGATAAGGCACTTCTTCGTCCGGGTCGATTTGACAGGAGGATAATCGTTGAAAAACCTGACCTTAAGGGTCGTGTTGATATTCTTAAGGTTCACGCAAAAGATGTACTTATGGACGATTCTGTAGATTTTGATGCGATTGCACTTGCAACGAGTGGTGCCGTAGGTTCAGATCTTGCCAATATGATAAATGAGGGTGCCATAATGGCGGTCCGTGCAGGAAGAAAAGCAGTAAGTCAGGCAGACCTTTTTGAGGCGGTCGAGGTTGTCATTGCAGGTAAGGAAAAGAAAGACAGGATATTAGGAAAAGAAGAAAAGAGAATAGTTGCTTACCATGAGGTAGGTCATGCTCTCGTAACGGCATTGCAAAAAGATGCCGAGCCGGTGCAAAAGATTACAATAGTTCCAAGAACGATGGGGTCTTTAGGTTATGTTATGCAGGTGCCTGAGGAAGAAAAGTATCTTATGAGCAAAGATGAGATATTGACAAGAATAACGACACTTTTCGGTGGACGTGCCGCAGAGCAGATTGTATTTAACTCAATCACGACAGGAGCGTCAAATGATATAGAACAAGCTACATCACTTGCAAGAGCGATGGTAACTCAGTATGGAATGACGGACAAGTTTGGAATGATAGGACTAGAATCGGTTCAGAATAAATATCTTGACGGAAGAACTGTATTAAACTGTGGTGATGCGACAGAAGCAGAGATAGACCAGGAAGTTATGCGTATTCTTAAAGAGTGCTATGCAAAAGCTGAGGAGCTTTTAAGAGGTGACAGGGATGCACTTGACAAACTTGCAGAATTTCTTATCAAGCATGAGACAATCACCGGTAAGGAATTTATGAAGATATTCCGCAAAGTAAAAGGAATAGAAGAACCTGAGGGTGACCTTTATGATGCGATAGTTATCGATGTTGACGGAACTTTGCTTGATTCAGACAAGCAGATAAGCGAAAAGACGGTAGAGACAATCGTTGATGCTCAGAAGAGAGGTAAGAAGATTGCCATAGCATCGGGACGCTCAATAGCAGGTATCAGAAAAAATGCGTCAAAAATACAGCTTGAAAAGTTCGGTGGATTTGTTATCGCTTACAACGGAACTACTGTAGTAAACTGTAAGACAGGTGAGTGCATCTATAATCAGATGGTTCCTGGTGAGATATTAGAACCGGTATATAAAGAAGCAGTTAAGGCAGAGGTTTCAATAGCTGTTTATAATGATGCCGAAAAAGAACTTATCGCTGCAAATGGTGTGACGAGATATATAGACGCTGATGCGAGGGCTTGTGATGTTGCTGTCAGGGAGACAGACGATTTTGTCAAAGTCGTAAACTTTGGATTTAACAAGATAATGCTCAGCGGTGAGCCTGACAGCATGAAAAATATTGAAAAACATATGAGAGAGATGTTTGGTGACAAGGTTAATGTGTTCCGTTCAGACCCTCACTTTGTTGAACTTCTTCCAAAGTATGTTGACAAGGGAGTTGCAGTTGAGAAACTTATGCGTTATCTCGATATAAACAGGGAAAAAGTTATCTGCGTCGGTGACAGCATAAATGATATGCCAATGCTCAGATATGCCGGAATGGGTGTTGCAATGGGCAATGCACAGGACAAAGTAAAACAGGCGGCAGACTATGTAACACTCTCACACAATGAGGACGGTGTTGCAAATGTTATAAATAAATTTATGACACCTGCTTCAAAGAAGAAAGAAAATGAAGAAGCTGCACAGGACAGTGAAGATAAAAAAGCAGTAAATGTAGAGGCTCAAAATGCAGAAGCAGAGAACAGAGAAGTAGAGAATACGGAAGCTCAAAGCATAGAAAACAAAACAGTTACATTGTCAAAGGAAAATGCAGAGGACACTGACGAAGAAAAATTTTAATAAATTGCTGTTATAAAAAAGGGAGGGGCAGGTGGTTAAAAAAAGTGTTTGACATAAAAGAAGAATTAAAGAAACTGCCTGCAAAGCCCGGTGTTTATCTGATGCATGACAAGAGTGATGCCATCATATATGTAGGAAAGGCGATAAGCCTAAAAAACAGGGTGAGACAGTATTTTCAGGCGGGCAGGAGAGTATCTCCAAAGATTGAGAGAATGATTTCCCAGATAGACCATTTTGAATATATAATCACTGACTCCGAGGTGGAGGCTCTCGTTCTTGAGAACAATCTTATAAAAGAGTATGAGCCGAAATACAACACAATGCTCAAGGATGACAAGACTTATCCTTATATAAAGGCAACGGTTTATGAGGATTTTCCGAGACTTATTTATTCAAGACAGCCCAAAAAAGACAAGTGCAAATATTTCGGACCGTTTACGAATGTGACGGCTGCTAGGGATACGCTTGAATTTGCACATAAGATATACCGGATAAGAACCTGCCGCAGAGTTCTTCCGAGAGATATAGGAAAAGAAAGACCATGTCTTAATTATCATATCGGAAAATGCAATGCACCGTGTCAGGGCTATATCAGCAAAGAGGAATATAACAAGAATTTTAATAAGGCTTTAAAGCTGATAGAGGGCGATTATAAGCAGGTTATCGAATATCTTGAGGAAAAGATGTATGAGGCATCTGAAAAAATGGAATATGAGCAGGCGGCAGTCTGCAGGGATTTGATAGAGAGTGTAAAGAAAATGTCCGTGAAACAAAAGATAAATGATTTTGGCGGAATGGACAGGGATGTTGTTGCACTTGCGAGGACAAATGAGGAAGCTGTAGTACAGGTTTTCTTTATAAGAGAGGGAAAACTTATCGGCAGGGATCATTTTCACTTAAAGGGAAGTTACGGCGAGAAAGAAAATGATATGCTTCAGGCATTTATTAAACAATTTTATGCCGGAACACCTTTTATTCCTCGTGAAGTCATGGTAGAATATGAAGTGACGGAGTCTGAGCTGATAGAAAAGTGGCTCAGTGAAAAAAGGGGCGGCAAAGTCAGTATCATTGTTCCGAAAAAGGGACAGAAAGAAAGACTTGTCGAGCTTGCACATAAAAATGCCGCTATGGTTCTCACAAAGGATATGGAAAAGATAAAGCGTGAGGAGGAGAGGACTACGGGAGCCATGAAACAGATTTCAGGATGGCTGGGTCTTGAAGATGCATCACGGGTTGAGTCTTATGACATATCAAATATAAGTGGTTTTTTATCGGTCGGCTCAATGGTTGTATTCGACGATGGCAAACCTAAAAAAAGTGAATACAGAAAATTCAGGATAAAAACAGTAGAGGGACCAAACGACTATGCCAGTATGTATGAGGTACTAAAACGCAGGTTTAGTCATGGTCTTATGGAGATAGAACAGTTAAATGAAAAAAATTTTTCTACTGAGTTTGGAAGTTTTACAAAGTTTCCGGATCTTATAATGATGGATGGAGGTGTCGGACAGGTTCACATAGCAATGCAGGTTCTCTCAGAGCTTGACATAGACATTCCCGTGTGTGGAATGGTAAAGGATGACAATCACAGGACGAGAGGACTGTTTTTTGATGAACATGAGATACCTATAGATACAAACAGTGAGGGATTTCGCCTGATGACAAGAATACAGGACGAGGTACATCGTTTTGCCATAGAATACCACCGCTCACTCAGGAGCAAAGAGCAGGTAAAGTCGATACTGGATGACATTCCGGGTATCGGAGAGAAAAGGCGTAAAGCTCTTATGAAACATTTCGCATCAATAGAAGCGATAAAAAATGCAGCGATAGATGAACTTGCACAGGTAGAAAGTATGAATGAAAAAGCAGCGGCAAGTGTTTATAAATTTTTTCATCAAGGAGGAGCAAAGGAATGATGCAGGGAGAATACAGCGTGTCTCTTAAAGATATGATAGAGGCACTTAAATTGGAAAATTGCACACCGGATGTCGATATAAACGACATTATGATAACGCAAAATGAAGTAAACAGACCGGCATTACAGCTTGCAGGATATTTTGACTATTTTGATTCAAGCCGTATTCAGATAATCGGTCATGTAGAGCACACATATATGCAGCAGAAAGGCATGGAGCATAGTGTGGCAATGATGGAAAGAATCATGGCAGGAAGCGAGGATAAAGGGCAGCCACCATGTATCGTGTATTGCAGGGAGATATGGGTAGAGGATGAGATAGTTGCTCTTGCAAACAAATATCGTGTACCTCTTCTTAGAAGCCGCAAAGCGACATCACCGTTTATGGCTGAACTTATAAGATGGCTTGGAGCTGAGCTTGCACCAAGATGTTCTGTTCACGGCGTACTTGTAGACATATACGGCGAGGGTGTACTTATCATGGGTGAGAGTGGAATTGGTAAATCAGAAGTAGCACTTGAGCTTATCCACAGAGGTCATCGTCTTGTTTCGGATGATGTAGTTGAGATAAAGAGAGTGAGTGACAACTCACTTATAGGAAGTTCACCTGATATTACAAGACATTTTATTGAACTTAGAGGCATAGGAATTATTGATGCAAAAGCACTTTTCGGTGTTGAGAGTGTTAAGGACTGGCAGGAGATAGATCTTGTAATCAAGCTTGAAGAATTTAATAAAGAACAGGAATATGACAGACTCGGACTTGAGGAGCAGTATATAGAGTTTCTTGACAGCAAGGTAGTGTGTCATTCGATTCCGATAAGACCGGGTAGAAATGTTGCGATAATCTGCGAATCCGCAGCAGTAAACCACAGACAGAAAAAGATGGGATATAACGCAGCGGTAGAGCTTTACAACAGAGTTACAAATAATCTGGCTGAAAAACGCAAAAACAATAAATGATGAAGTGAAAGAGAATGAAAGTGGAGGGAAGAAATGTTATTTGTAAAAACAGAAGATTTAAAACCCGGGATGAGACTTGCAAAACCTATATATAACAGAAATGGGGTTATGCTTTATGAACGCAATTCTAAAATTACAAGTCAAGGTATCATAAGCGTAAACAATTTTGGACTGATAGGAATTTATATACTTGAGCCTGCCGAACCGGTACCGCCTATGTCAGAGGATGATATAGAGTTTGAGAGATTTCAGGCTATGTCTATATTTGAGATAAAAGAAATACTTGATGCATATTCCGAGGGTAAAAAAGAAAATAATATGTATCAGTTCATAAACCAGCTTTTGAAAAAATATGGCTCACTTCATCATAAGATTAACTTTATACAGAATATCAGAAGCAATGATGACTATGTGTATAAACATTCACTCAATACAGCAATATTGTGTGCGTTGATTTCAAGCAGGCTTGGTCTTGAATTTAAGACACAGCTTGATCTTACGGCAGCGGCACTTTTGCATGATATAGGCGGATTGCAAATACCAAATAATATCAGAAGAAAAAAGACTATAGATCTGACAATGGAGGATGAAAAGAAGATAACTATGTGTTATCAGAATTCATATGATGCGTTCAAGGCAAATTTAGATCTTTCTCCTGATATAAAAAGGATATTGTCAGCGGGATTAATGCTTCTGCATCCTGATATACCGTCGGCAACAGAAAATGTACCTAAGGTTATCGGGGCAGAGATACTCAAAGTCGCAAACTGTTTTGATAATATGACAGCTATGAAGTTTGGTGATGAGCCGTTATCGGAGATAGCGGCAATAAGATACCTTTTAGAGATGGAAGACCAGTTTGACAGGAAAATAGTTGATGCACTGTTAGATAGTATAAATGTTTTAAGTCCCGGTGTCTGTGTAGAGTTTACAAATGGTGATAAAGGACTTGTAGTTACTGCAAATGACAGTAATGTATTAGAGCCGTTTGTATTATCTTTCAATGATAATAAGCTTTATAACCTTGCTGACAGCAAGGTTGCAGAGCAGATGAAGATAAAAGACATAATGAAAACAATGGATAACCGTCATGTCGTTGACCGCGAGTTTCTCAGTCAGTACATGGGTAAAACTTTACATATGGGTGAGAAATAACAGCTGCAGGAAAGAGGAAAAATATGTTTATTATAGTTGGTCTTGGCAATCCTGAGAGAAAATATGATGGCACAAGACATAATATAGGATTTTCAGCAATAACAGTTATAGCGGATAAATATAACATATCAATGGATATTAAGAAACATAAGGCTGTCTGCGGAAAAGGTTATATAGAGGGACAGAAAGTCATACTTGCGATGCCGCAGACATATATGAACTTAAGCGGTGAGAGTGTGAGAGAACTTGTAGATTACTATAAGATAGACCCTGAGAGAGAACTTATAGTTATATATGATGACATAAATCTTGCACCTGGCAGACTGCGTATCCGTGAAAAGGGAAGTGCGGGAGGCCACAATGGTATTAAAAATATCATAAGCCACCTCGGAACGCAGGTATTTCCGAGAATACGCATAGGAGTTGGTGAAAAGCCAAAAGGCTGGGACCTTGCAGACTATGTACTTGGACGATTTGCAAAGGATGAAGAACCTGTTATAAGAGAAGCACTTGACAATGCAGCCGAAGCTTGTGGCATTATTGTCGATGATGAGATTAGAACGGCGATGAATAAATTCAATTAAAATGTAAGAAATGAAAAGCTGAACTGTTAATTAAAATTACTCACAGACATTTTGGGTCTGTGAGTTTTGTTGTTAAGGTTAATGAAAGGAGGAAAAGAGATGGCTGAGCTGCTCAAAACACTGCTAGAGCCGTTGGAGGAGATAAATGCCTATAAAACGGTGGCTGAGGATATAGAGCGGGAGAAGTTTCCAGTTCATATATCAGGCTGTATCGATACGCAGAAGTGTCATCTGATATATGGACTATCACATTCAGAGCACTGGAGAGTTATTATTGCTTCAAATGAGATAAAGGCGAGGGAAATATACGATGATTACAAACTCTTTGACAGGGATGTACTCTTTTATCCTGCAAAAGACATAATATTTTTCGGTGCGGACATTCAGGGAAGTGCGATAAGCACTGAGAGATTAAAAGTTGTCGATGCAATGTTAAAGAATGATTCCGGAACGATAGTGACTACAATAGATGCCGGACTTGACTGTATTATGGACAGCCAGGCTTCAAAAAGTTCAAGATTTGTTATTGGAGAAACCGATATTGTGAATATGGATAATCTTGAAAAAAAACTTGTTGATATGGGTTATGAGAGACAGACACAGGTTGAAAAGCCTGGAGATTTTTCCGTCCGTGGAGGTATAACCGATATATTTCCAATAACTATGGATTGTCCTGTCCGTATAGAATTTTTTGATAATGAAGTTGATACGATAAGGGCATTTGATGTGCAGAGCCAGCGTTCGATAGAGAGAATGGATAAGGTTGAGGTGACACCTGCCGCCGAGATGACATTGTCGGATGAACAGTTAAAGGCGGCTTTGAAAAAGATTGAAAAAGAATATCAGAAGATGCTTGGAAAGTTTAGAAAAGAAAAAAATCATGATGCGATTAACAGGCTTACCGATACTGTAGAGCAGATAAAAGTAAATTTTGATATGTACCACGGCCGTATGGGACTTGAGAGTTTCACAAAATATTTTGATATATCGACAAGCAGTTTTTTTGACCTGTTTGATGATAAAGATACGATATTTTTTGTTGATGAACCGATACATTGTATAGAAAAGCTGGGGTCGGTTGAGAGTGAGTTCAGGGAGAGTATGCAGGGCAGACTTGAGAAGGGTTATATTCTGCCGGGACAGGCAGATGTCATATATTCATCGTCTTATGTCATGGCAAGGCTCGAACAAAAAAGAACAGTGTATCTTTCGTTGCTTGATATGCTTCCTAAGGAAATTAAAGTAAAAGATGAAGCAAATATAGCAGTACAATCATTGCCATCGTATAACCAGCACATTGAGATGCTTATTGAGGATATAAAAAAGTGGCGGAGTGAAAAGTTCAGGGTACTTATATTATCAGGTTCAAAGATAAGGGCCGAGAGACTTGCAAAAGATTTGAATGAATATGAAATTCCTGCATTTTACCGTGAATCTCTTGGTGATGAATTAAAATCCGGTGAAGTTATGACGAGTTACGGATGGCTCCGCAGAGGTTTTGAGTACAGGGCACAGAAATTTATTGTTGTCACCGAGGGAGATATATTCGGTGCAAAGCAGAAGCGTAGAAAGAAAAAGATAAAAAAATTTGACGGAAAATCAATTCAGAGTTTTAATGAACTCAATGTCGGTGATTATGTCGTACATGAAGAACACGGACTTGGAATATACAGAGGAATAGAGAAGATAAGGGTCGAGAATGTTACTAAAGATTTTTTTAAGATAGAGTACGGTGACGGCGGAAACCTTTATGTTCCAGTGTCGGGGCTTGATGTTTTGCAAAAATATGCAGGACAGGATGTTGTAAAGAAGCCTAAACTAAATAAACTTAATTCTTCTGAGTGGAAAAAGACAAAGAGCAGGGTAAAACACGCAGTAAACGAGGTCGCAAATGAACTTGTGCTTCTTTATGCAAAAAGGCAGCAGACAAAAGGCTATTGCTTTGGAAAAGATACTGTATGGCAGACTGAATTTGAGGATATGTTCCCGTTTGACGAGACAAAAGACCAGCTTGATGCGATAGATGCAATAAAGAAAGACATGGAAAGCAACAAGGTAATGGATAGGCTTATATGCGGTGATGTTGGATATGGAAAGACGGAGATTGCGATAAGGGCGGCATTTAAGGCTGCAAATGACGGAAAACAGGTTGCGTTTTTAGTTCCGACGACGATACTCGCACAACAGCATTACAACACCTTTAAGGAAAGGCTCGGTGATTATCCGGTCAGGGTAGAGATGCTTTCAAGATTCAGGACCCCGGCACAGCAGAAAAAAGCACTGGAGGGACTGAAAAAAGGTGATGTCGATATAATAATAGGAACGCACAGACTTTTATCTAAAGATGTTGAATTTAAAGATTTGGGACTTCTAATAGTTGATGAGGAACAGCGTTTTGGTGTTGCTCACAAGGAAAAGATAAAGCAGATAAAAGGCGATGTGGATGTTCTTACGCTTAGTGCGACACCGATTCCGAGAACGCTCCACATGAGCCTTGCAGGAATAAGGGACATGAGTGTGCTTGAAGAACCGCCCGTTGACAGACTGCCTATCCAGACATTTGTTATGGAGCACAACCCTGAGATAATAAGAGAAGCAATAAACAGGGAGCTTGCAAGAAACGGTCAGATATTCTATGTTTACAATAGGGTAAAAGGAATCGACGAGGCAGCTATGGAAATTCAAAAACTCGTGCCTGATGCGAATGTTGCATATGCACACGGGCAGATGAGCGAGAGACAGCTTGAAAAGATAATGATGGCATTTATCAACGGTGAAATAGATGTTATGGTGGCAACGACTATCATAGAAACCGGTCTTGATATATCAAATGTAAATACGATTATCATAGATAATGCCGACCAGATGGGACTTTCACAGCTTTACCAGCTTAGAGGGCGTGTCGGAAGGTCAAACAGAAATTCATATGCGTTTCTTATGTATAAGCGGAACAAAGTTCTTAAAGAAATTGCAGAAAAAAGACTTGCCGCAATAAAAGAGTTTACTGAGCTTGGTTCAGGCATAAAAGTTGCGATGCGTGATCTTGAGATAAGAGGAGCTGGAAATCTTCTCGGAGAAGCACAGTCGGGGCATATGGAGGCTGTCGGTTATGACCTTTATTGCAAGATGTTAAACGAAGCAGTGCACCATCTAAAAGGAGATACCGATATTTCTGAGGAATTTGAGACAGAGATAGATATAAATGTAAATGCGTATATTCCTGAAACTTATATAAGAAGTGAATACCTGAAACTTGATATGTATAAGAGGATAGCAGCGATAGAGAATGTGGAAGAATATAACGATATGCAGGAAGAACTTACCGACAGATTTGGAGATATGCCGCAGTCAGCCGATAACCTGCTGCGTGTAGCACTTCTTAAAGCTGATGCACATAAGGCATATATAAGCAGGATATTACAGAAAGAGGATGGTGTCAGGTTTTATCTGTATGAGGGTAAACTTCCGGATACGGAAAAACTTAAGAAAATGCTTGATGAATATCAGGGCAAAATAAAATATGCCGGAAGTAAAGAGCCGTATCTTTTATATATGATGCAAAAGGATAAAAAAAAGGCGGTTTCTGGAAATATGTATAGAATGCCGTCAAAAAATATGATAAAAAAAGAAAAAAAGTTGACAGCAGACGAAATATTTAATATTGTTGAGAGTGTGATAAAAAGCATTGGAGGGCTATATGATAAAAAATAGATATACAAAAGCGGCAGCGTGTGCCGTGCTTGCCGTGTCGATGATATTTACGGGATGCGGAAAAAAAGAGGGTACAAAGACCGCAGATAAAAAAGCGGAGACAACAAAAACAATTCGTCTTGAAAGAGGCGATATTACGGCAAATTCATATGTGATAAAGGTAGGTAATGCCGGTGTTCAGTACAGTGAAGTGTTAAACTACTGTTATCTTCTCAAAAATCAATATGAAAGCAGCTTTGGAAGTGAATTATGGAAATATAAGATTGATGATAAGACAACGATAGGGGACAAAGCTAAAAAAGAAATCGTAAGTACACTTACACAGTTAAAGCTTATTGGCGTAAATGCTGCAAAACAGGGTGTGACTCTTGATAATGACGAGCAGGATCAGGCATTGCAGGATGCACAGAAGCTTATAGAAAAGGCTTCAAAAGCTGACAGAAAAAAATATGAGCTTAATGTAAACAGCGTAAAAGAGCTGTTCGAGGACAATATACTTGCAAACAAAATGTTTTATGTTGCGACGGATGATGCGGATACAAATGTGACCGATGATGAGGCAAAGCAGATAAAAATCAGTTATATTGAGCTTATCACTAAGGGAACGGACAAAAACGGACGAAAAGTAAATATGAATGCAGCCGGGAAAGCAAAGACTTATAAGAGAATGAAAGAGATGCTTAAAGAAGCGAAAAAGGCTGATAATTTTTCCGACTATGCCGCTGTCAATACGGAAAGCAGACAGAGTGAGGTTACGATAGGAAAGGATACAAAGCTTCTGGATAAAGAAGCCGTAGATGCAGCATTTTCGTTGAAAAAAGGTAAGATGAGCAATGTAATAGGAGGCAAAAACGGATATTACATCATTTATTGTGAAAATGATAATGACGAAGATGCGACATATGCCAGAAAAGAGGCTATTATTGAAGAACGCCAGACGAAGATGTTTAAAGAAAAGTATTCTAAGTGGCTCTCAGAGTCAAGTGTCGATATAAGCAATAAGTTCTGGGATGTGTTTAAACTTTAGATGTAAAATTTCATTTACATAAAGTACACGATTTGTTATAATTAAATTTATATAATGCAAGGGGCAAAATAAATTTTGTCCCAACATCATTTAAATGAAACAAAAGAAAAGGTAGGTGATTAAGTGAAGGCAGAACATATCAATCCGTTTATTATTTCAGTATGTAAAATTATGAAAGATATATGTATGCTTGATTTAAAGATGGGTAAGCCTTTCGTAAAAGATGATAAATACGAGGGGGATAGTTCTTTGATTAAACTTGGAATTATCGGTGCCTTAAAGGGTGAAGTTGTTCTCAGTCTCCACTATGAAACAGCACTTGCGGTTATTTCAAAGATGATGATGATGCCCGTCAATGAGATTGATGCTATCGGACAAAGTGCCATATCAGAGCTTGGAAATATGATTGCAGGGAATGCGGCTACGGTATTTGCAAATGACAGTATTATTATAGACATAACGACACCGGATTATTGTGTGGGAAAAGACTATGCAGGCAGCGGTAAGCAGGTGTTTTGTATTCCGTTTGAATCTGATATAGGAGAATTATCAATAAACATATTTATTGAAGAATGATTTTTGGATTTTAATGATTAGGAGAGGATTTTTATATCCTCTCTTTTCCGTGAGTTAAAGATGTAAAGACAGAATTGGAGGAATGATGGATGGCAGCTTATAAAAGGTACAGAAAGGAAGACAGTGTGTCTTATTCACTTGGTATAACACTTACTTTTGAACTTTTAAAGTTTAAGACTGAGTATGTGAACCGGGTATTTGTTCACTCGGCAATGAAGCAGGGTGACACATTGGATAAACTTCTTAAACTTTGCAAGGACTCAGATATAGAGGTTGTTTATGCGGATAAAATATTTAATGTTTTGTCACAGAAAGACAATTGTTATGTTATAGGTGAGTTTAGAAAATTTGAGTCCGGACTTGATAAGGATAGTTCGCACATAGTTCTCGTAAATCCTTCAAATGCAGGAAATATGGGCACGATTATGAGAAGTGCACTCGGCTTTGAAATGAACCGTATGGCTATTATAAGGCCTGCCGTTGACGCATTTGATCCAAAAGTAGTAAGAGCATCTATGGGAGCAATATTCTCAACGGAGTTTGTTTATTTTGATTCTTTTGATGAATACATGAAAAAATACGGTGACAGAGAGTTATATCCGTTCATGCTCGATGCAAAGATAAAACTTCATGATGTAAAGCCACAGGGTAAATTTTCACTTATATTTGGTAATGAGGCAACAGGACTTCCACATGAGTTTTCTAAGATAGGAAAGTCGGTCATAATACCTCATTCAGACAGGATAGACAGTTTAAATCTTCCTATAGCAGCAAGTATAGCAATGTACGAAGCAACTAAGGCAGATTTTTAGATATATGATGCAAATGTCAGGCAGACAATAGCAATAAGATTAGAGCTGTTTGCAGGAACGTGGTAACTGTATAGATATGCGGTATCAGTGGCATCACAATATTAATATATAATAAAATTGAGAAAGGAAGTTATAAAAATGGCAAAAATTGATATTATCTCAGGATTTTTAGGAGCAGGAAAGACTACACTTATTAAAAAGCTTGTAGCAGATGCATTTCAGGGTGAAAAACTTGTTATCATTGAAAATGAATTTGGTGAGATAGGAATAGATGGTGGATTTCTTAAAGAGTCAGGCATCCAGATAACAGAGATGAATTCAGGATGTATCTGTTGTTCTCTTGTTGGAGATTTTGGAAATGCACTTAAAGATGTACTTGAAAAATACAGCCCTGATAGAGTTATCATTGAGCCGTCAGGTGTAGGTAAGCTTTCTGATGTTATAAAAGCAGTTAAAAATATCGGAGATGATGTGAAGATAAATAGTACGGCAACAGTAGTTGACGCATCAAAATGCAAGATGTATATGAAAAACTATGGTGAGTTCTACAACAACCAGATTGAGAGTGCAGGAACGATAATCTTAAGCCGCACACAGAATGTTTCAGAGGAGAAGCTTGCAAAAGTTCTTACAATGATAAAAGAGAAGAATGATGAAGCTTCTGTTATCACGACACCGTGGGATCAGATAGATGGAAAGAAGATTCTTGATGCTATGGAAAAAGTAAATACGCTTGAGAAAGAACTTCTTGAGGAACATCATCACCATGACGGAGAGTGCGGCTGCGGACATGAGCATCATCATCACGACCATGACGAAGAGTGTGGCTGCGGACATGAACATCATCACGACCATGACGAAGAGTGTGGCTGCGGACATGAACATCATCACGACCATGACGAAGAGTGTGGCTGCGGACATGAGCATCATCACAACCATGACGGGGAGTGTGGCTGCGGACATGAGCACCATCATCACGACCATGACGGAGAATGTGGCTGCGGACACCACCATGAACATGGCCATCATCATGCAGATGATGTGTTTACAAGCTGGGGTGTTGAGACAGCTCACAAGTTTACAGAGGAAGAACTTAAGGATATTGTATCAAAACTTGCAAATGATAAGTCATTTGGTGATGTTCTCCGTGCTAAGGGAATTGTTGCTTCAGATGAGGGTGAATGGTTCCACTTCGACCTTGTACCTGAGGAGACTGAGCTTAGAAGAGGTGCCGCAGATTATACAGGAAGAATATGCGTAATCGGTTCAAATCTCAATGAGGATGCTATAAAAGAACTTTTTCATGTGGCATAAACAGATATAAAACTAAATATATACTGTGTTGATTGTGCAAGTATAACAATAATACCGCAGGCACGCTCTCGCTATATTGTCGCTCGTAGCAGTATGTAAGTCAGTAAAAGACACTGACATAAAAATGAATGCTATAGCTCGAAAATAGAATTTTCTCGCTGTTCGTTTCACTCATATAATTTTCAGTAAAAATAATCGTATGCGAGCATACATTATTTTTACTTAGAAAATTGCATTCATTTATGCGTATCAAGGACTGACGGCGACAAAATGTCTGCTTATATTATTTGTTATACTTGCACAATCTAAGATTTATTGATAGTTTTGTAGAATGTTATGTGCAACTTATAGGTAGTAAGTAGGAAGGAAAAATATGTTTGGTAAGAGAAAAGAAGAAATGATGGTTTATGTTGTCATGGGATTTCTTGAGGCTGGTAAGACAAGTCTTGTAAGAGATCTTATAGTTGACGATATGTTTGATGATAAGATAAAGACACTTATCCTTGCCTGCGAGGAGGGTGAGGAAGAATATGAGGAGGCTGACCTGAAGAAAGGCTGTGCTGTCTGCGAGTATATTGAGGACGAGGAGTCTTTCAACGGAAAAGTTATCCAGAAATTCCTAAAAAAACACAGACCTGACAGGATAATCATCGAGTACAATGGAATGTGGTCTGCGGCAAAAATTCCTGAGCTTTATGATGAACTTGAGGAAATCTGTTTTGACAGGGAAGTCATTATGCAGACACTTGATGTTGTCAATGATGAGACATTTTCACTTTATATGAAGAATATGCCGTCTCTGATGGTTGAACAGTTTAAGGTTGCGGAGATGATAATCGTAAACAGATGTACTGTTGAGAATACAAAGAAATCTGCGATAAGAGGAAGTGTAAAAGCCGTAAATCCTCGTGCACAGATAGTTTACGAGTCAGAAGATGATGCATTTTATGAGATGAAAGAAGAAATGCCATTTGATGTAAATGCTGATGTTATAGAAGTAAATGAGGGTGACTTCGGACTCTGGTATGTCGATATGATAGACCATCAGGAAACATACAACGGAAAGACATTAAAACTTACCGGAATGATACAAAAACCGGGTGGACTTGATAAAGGTTTTGCGGTATTTGGAAGATATGCAATGACCTGTTGTGCAGATGATGTTCAGTTTATGGGATTTTTGTGCAAGGCAGATGACTGGTCGCAGATAAAGAGCGGACAGTATGTGACAGTAACGGCACGCATGGAGTACAAGTTTATGGCTGAGTACGGCGAGGAAGGACCTGTATTTTATGCGGAGGAAATAGTTCCGGCACAGAAACCGGAGGATGAGTTGGTTTATTTTAACTGATTTTTGGCAGACGGACGAAAGTCAGGGTGACACATGTTCTTAGGCGGCACGCTTTTGCTATGCAAACACGCAGCGGTACTAACGCACCAAAATACGGTGCGCAAGTGCCGGCGTGTTTGAAATGCCGCTTGCAGAACATATATGCACCCTGACTTTCTGTTTTGTTGGTGAGAATATAGTTATTTTTGTTATATTATGTATAATATGTTTTTTTGTAATTAAATATGGGAATACTTGAAATAGCTGATTGAATATGTTATTATTGGATTAGCAAAAATAATTGATAACAGTGTCATATATGGCACAAAAACAAAACTCTCATAAGCCGCTAACTTATGAGAGTTTTTCTTTTTTGTTTGATAGAAAAGTAACTATCAGGCTAATTGTCACTGGATTTTTTCGTCTAACCATTTGCAAATATAGTAACTTAATATATTTACCATGACAGCATTTATAATTGATAACAACATATATGACACCCCTCCCTGTTGTCCAGTTTGGGTTTGTGACAACATAGACATTATAATAGATTTTGTATTTATTTCCATATAAAAGTTATTAATTTATTAATATGAGGATTGATTGGATTTTAAATTTTTGATTTTATTTATTTTTTGTTTCCTGCAACATTTTTTTCTAACTTCTGTCTTTATATGTAAGAAGAGATTGCTTTCATTTAAATCAATGGTGCAAGTGACAGTGATTACAGGCAATTTCTACGAGATTTAAAGAATTGTTTAAGAAGGCGGTTTTTATGAGATTTAATTGTTTTAGGAGGCGGTTTTTATGAAGTTAGGAAAGTTATTTTTTGTGATGGCGGCTGGTGTTTTTTGTGTCGGGATTGGTGTGACGGCAGATAGTCACGGAGCTTCGGCGGCTGTTAAGGTTTCAGTCAGTAAAAATGAAATAAGGTCTTACAGTGGAAGTGGTGTTTTGAAAATAGGCAAAAATATTAAGAGTATAGCTGTTGACCCAACAATTTCAGGAAAGCACAGTATTTCAAGTATTAAGGTTGAGAGTGGTAACAAGTATTTTTATGTTAAAGACGGCATACTTTTCAGCAAGGATAAGACTAAGCTGATTTTATATCCGAATATGCGTAAGAATACAACTTATACTGTTCCGTCGGGTGTTAAAGTGATAGGTGAATATGCCTTTGCAGGTGCAAATATTAAAAATGTCACGATTTCTTCTAAGGTAAGTGAAATTGGAAAGAACGCATTTGAAAATTGCAAGAGTCTTGAAAAAGTTCAGGGAGAATTTAATACAAGTGAATTACCGGAAAATTTGTTTTACGACTGTACGAAATTAAATTATTTTGTTATACCTGACAGTGTGAAAAAAATAAAATGGGATGTTTTTTACGGTTGTAAAAATCTTAAAGTTAAGATAGGCAAAAATGTTGAAAGTATAAGTCTAAACAGTGATGATTATGCTGCATCATATGAAGTTGACCCTGAAAACAAAGTGTATAAAATTGATGATGGTGTATGGTATTCAAAGGATGGTACAAAACTTTTGTGTTATCCGAAAAATAAAGCCGGTGAATATATTCTTCCGGACACGGTAACTGATATAAAACTTACGGCTGGTTTTGAGGAAAATAAAAAACTTACGGCACTTATTTTAAATGATAAAGTAACGGAGTTTGATATAAGAAAACTTGAGGGATGCTCGGCTCTTGAAAAACTTGTTTTAGGTGCTTCTGTTAAAGAGGTAAAGATGAATTTCACAAAAGAATATTCTCTTGAACTTGACAGTTTAAAGGAGATAAGCGTATCTGAAAAAAATGACTGCTATGCTTCATATGGCGGTGCTTTGTATTCAAAAGATTTTACTAAGCTGTATTTTATACCTGATGCTATGGATAAACTTGAGCTGAATGAAAATGTAGAGGAGATAGATGAGAGGATAGGTCTTGATAAAAATAATTATAATGAGATTATCCTGCCTGATACAAATAAAAATTTTTTTGTAAATGATAATGTCCTTTATGATAAAGGCATGACAAGAATAGTTATTTTTCCAAGTGTTATAACTTCATATAAACTTCCTGCTACAGTGAATGATGTATCGACGATAACAAGCAGTATGTATATAGATGATGGTGATAACGGATATGACAGATTTAGCCGCAGTGCCTGCAATCTTGAAAGTATTGAAGCGGATGAGAAGAGCAGTTATTTTAAATCTAAGGATGGCATTTTATATAATAATGACATGACAGAGCTTGTATTATATCCTCAGGCTAAAAAAGGTAAATATACAATGCCAAAAGGTATAAAAACAGCGGATATGGGTGTATTTTCAAATGCAACAGGACTTACGGAACTTACATTGTCTTATGAGAAAAGTCTTTCGTTTGACGGTTGTAAAGCATTGAAAAAGGTTACTTATAGTGAGGGTGTTACGAGTGTATCATTGTTCAGAACAAACAGTACGGCGATAAATAATATATATCTTCCGGGAACTTTGAGATATATTTCACTGTGCGGCTCTGGCAGGGGAGCAACAGTACACGGATATGATAAAACACTTTATTACAGTTCTGATGATGAATATTTCAAGACAAAGTTAGAGGATTATGTTAAAAAATACGGTTACAAATATAAAAGTCTTGGAAAAGCACCCGGAAAGGTTACAGGTTTGACGGCAAAAAAGACAGGTCACAATATAAAAGTGAGCTGGAATAAACTTGCGGGAGCAGACGGCTACAAAGTATATTATTTTGTGAAGAAAGATGGGGTAAACACGGAGGTTACATTAAAGAGCATCACAGGTTATAAAAACAGTTCATGCAGCTTTAATAAAAGTAAACTTCAGGGGGCAGTGCAGATATATGTTACTGCATATAAAAAAGTAAACGGTGTCAAGGTTTATAGTTTGCCTGTTTCGGTGAAGTGCAAATAAAAATTACATTGCATCGATTGACAGTCGCTTTGACATACAAAACCGCATCTGTTAAGATAATAGCAGATGCGGTTTTGCATTTTCCTGTGAATTTGTGAGAATGAAAGGTGATATAGATATGAGTAAAATTTTAATAATTGAGGATGATGCTGCTATTGCAGAGCTTGAAAAAGATTATCTTGAACTTAGCGATTTTGAGGTTGCCATTGAGTCTGACGGAAGTTCGGGTGCTGCCCATGCCGTTGATGAGGATTTTGACCTTATCCTTTTAGACCTTATGCTTCCGGGGATGGATGGTTTTGAAATTTGTAAGTATATCAGGGAGAAAAAGGACACGCCTATCCTTATGGTTTCGGCAAAAAAAGATGATATTGACAAGATAAGGGGACTTGGACTTGGTGCAGATGATTATATCACTAAGCCGTTTAGTCCGAGTGAACTTATAGCAAGGGTAAAGGCTCACCTTGCAAGATACAAAAGACTTACGGCATCGGGAACACAGGAGAATGATGTTATCGAGATAAGAGGTCTTAAGATTGATAAGACTGCGAGAAGAGTTTATATCAACGGTGTTGAGAAAAATTTCACGACAAAAGAGTTTGACCTTCTCACATTTCTTGCATCAAATCCAAATCATGTATATTCAAAAGAGGAATTGTTCAAAGAAATATGGGAGATGGAGTCAGTCGGTGATATAGCTACCGTGACGGTACATATCAAGAAGATAAGGGAAAAGATTGAGGAAAGCACGGCAAAACCGCAGTATATTGAGACTATCTGGGGCGTCGGTTACAGATTTAAAGTGTGATACCACAAGACGGGCAATTATCATTTTTGCCCGTCTTTTACTTTCAATGTAAAATAAATACTTGTCCCTGTTCCGGGTGTACTCTTTGCCCATATCTTTCCACCGTGGTCGAGTATTATCTTTTTTACTATGGCGAGACCGAGACCGCTTCCACGCTTGGCAGAATTTCTTGACGCATCTGCCCTGAAAAATCGATCAAATATGTTCGGCAGGTCTTTTTCCGAAATTCCGGGACCGTCATCGGAGATTTCTATGCGTACAAATTCATCCGGTTTTACCGGTGGATTTACATCCGTGCCATCCTTGTTTATCTGGCGGTATAAAGGTTTTTTTTGTTTGTGCGGTTTGTAGGAAAGAGCAATTCTTATATTGCCATGTTCTTTGTCCTTATATTTAAGAGCATTTCCGGTAATATTATTTAAAACCCTGCGAAGCTGCTCAGGGTCAGCAGATACCATGATACCCTGTGGTGCGTTATTTTCATAAGATACATTCATATTGTTTGACTCATAATCAAAAGAAATTGAATCAATATAATTTTCAAGATATTCTGAAATATCAAATGTAACATAATTGTACGGGATAGAATTCTGCTCTATTTTAGAAAACAGCGACAATTCATCTACGAGATATGTCATATCATTTGCTTTTGAATGAATGGTTTTAAGATATTTCTGCTGTTTCTCAGGTGTCTTTGCAATACCGTCAATAAGTCCCTCAGAGTAGCCTTTTATGGCAGTGAGCGGTGTCTTGAGGTCATGTGATATATTGCTCATCATTTCTCTTGTGTCATTTTCGTACTGGATTCGTTCCTCAAGCATTGACTTAAGTCTTATACGCATTTCCTCGAAATCACGGCATAGCACACCTATCTCATCGCAGGAATTTACATGGACGGGATTGTCAAGATTTCCGGCACCTATCTGCATTGTGGCGATACGAAGTATGTTCAAAGGTTTTATGATACTGTGGTATAGCCATATTATAAGGAGAGCCGCAGTCATAAACAGGATAAGTGTAAACGCTATGGCTATGTCTCTGACTGAACTTTCCCACCTTGGTATGAGATTAGAAAGTTTTGTTATAAGAAAAAGCTGTCCCGTAGTTCCATCAGAAAAATAAAAGTCTTTGCCACGGGTAAGTGTCGAACTTTTCTGGTCAATAAGGATATTATCGTTTTTGCCGTAGGAATATTCACCAAAAGACGGCAGCGTGGAAACACAGCCATAAAAATCTTTATTGCCTATGTAATATTCATTTTCACCTTTAAATACAACAATAAAAGAATCCTTTGAGGAAATAGAGCGGGAAGTATCATTTAAAAAATTTTTGTCAAGTAATTTGTCAGGATATTCGTCAGCAAGCGTAACAAGTTTATTATAATCATTAAGGGTAAGTTTATAAAGAAGCTGTACAGGATTTAAGACAAGACCATAATCATAGCTATTTTCACTTTCGGTACTGTAATAAGATGATAATATATCCGTCTGGTTCTGCACTATCAAGTGAAAACAGACAAGACCCGCACAAAGCGGAAAAATTGCGATAATCAAAAACGAAATAATCAATTTACCTCTAATCTTCATAAAAACCTCCATAAATCAAAGCTATCTGCCTGTTTAAGAGCAAATAGCTTTGTGAAAAAAATATTAGTAAGCATTTTTATTTACTTTTCGTCCAAAAAATGTAAGGAAAAGTATTTTAAAGTCAAGTGCAAGTGTCCAGTTTTCAACATAATAAAGGTCACACTCGATGCGGCCGGTTATGGAAGTATCGCCCCTAAAGCCATTTACCTGTGCCCAGCCGGTCATGCCCGGACGAACCTGGTGCTTTATCATATATCTTGGTATTTCTTCCTTGAATTTATTTACAAAGAATGGTCTTTCAGGTCTTGGACCGACAAGACTCATATCACCCTTTAACACATTAAATATCTGAGGAAGCTCGTCAATATTTGTCTTACGCATAAATTTTCCTATAGGGGTGACTCTAGGGTCATCTTTAGTGGTCCATGCTTTCTTTTCTTCGCTTGCTTCCTGAACTTTCATTGAACGGAACTTATACATATCAAACTCCCTGTTGTGAAGTCCGATTCGTTTTTGTTTGAATATAAGCGGACCCGGGGATGTTGTTTTTACGATTATTGCTGTTATAAGCATAGGAATCGCAAAGAGTATAAGTGCGACTGTAGCACCAAAAATATCAACGGCACGCTTTAATACAATATTGTATGAAGAACTGAGTGGTACATGGCGCACATGGATAACGGGTATTCCATCTAAATCCTCAGTGTAAGGTTTTGTAGGAATGATGTTGTTGTAATCAGGAGCAAATTTTGTATGGACACCTGATTTTTCGCAGATTGCTACAAGTCCTTCAAGTTTTGAATATTCATCGATGCTAAGTGTAATGACTATCTCGTCAAATTCATTTGATGAGAGATAATGTTCAAGGGCACCGAGCCTGTCTACAACTTTGATGGTACGGTATTCATCGCCTATTTTTTTGTTATCATCGAGAATACCATGTATTTTGTAACCCCATTCAGGATGCAGTCTTAAACGCCTTATATAATTTTCGGCGGTTCGGCTGTAGCCGACGATAAGGACATGTTTAAGATTTTTTCCGTCTTTTCTCATTTTTCTTAAGATAGAAATAACAACAAGTCGGAAAGCATAGTCGATAACAATATTTATGCAGGCAAAGAAGCCGAGTAAAAGTCTTGCGTAATCCCACTGTTTGAAGAAGTAAAGTGCTGCAAGGCAGTATATGATACCAAAAAAGTTTGACTTGATAAGGCAGAAAAGCTCCGCACGCCTGCCACTTGTTCTTTTTGGGTCATACATCCCGCAGAAACCGTATATGATGAGATAGCAGGGAACTATCATAGTCAGAAGATTCTGATACTGTGACATATCCTTGTAATATCCGAGCGGCGGAGAAATAATATGCCATCTGATAAGCGGGCTGTTAAATTCATCAAGTCTTAAGATATATGCTAAGTTAAACGATAAATAAATTATTATTGCATCAACAATAATGTGTAAAATGTTTAGTAATCGCTGGTTTTCTTTAATCAATTTTTCATCCTCTCAATCTCTTGTAACTTTTTAAAACCTATGGCTTTTAAAAATAAAATGTGCTAAAATGTTAAATGTTTGTATGTGCATTAATTATTATAGATGTTTGGGCAGAAGCTTTTTATTGCTTCTTTGTTATATGAATTTTCCCCTTGCATCATTATATAAGGTATAATTATTTTGCGCAACAATAAAATTTAATATAATATATGAAATGAAAAAATTATATTTTTTTCACAAGTTAAACACAAAAACTTGCTAAAATCTGTTTTACAGATAAGAAAAAGAGGTTACAGGCCTCACTATAGATGTGGACAGTAACAAAAAGTAAAGGGAGGTACCGATGATGGATGAGAACAACAATTTAAATGGAACAGATAGCGGTCAGCCACAGAATGAATATACCGGAGAGTATGGAAATTCTGTAGAAACAGATGGTTCTGCTGATTCTGTTTACAGTTATTCATATAAAAATGGTGCAAACAATGCAGAGTCTACACATTCAGGTGATTATTATGCAGGAAACAATAATGCAGAGAGTACAATGAATGACAGCAGACAGCAGGGTTACCAAAGCAGCAATGACACACAGAACGGATTTGAATCTTCATACAGAAATGAAAATCCGTATCAGAAAGCTAATCCTTATGAAACGAATATGAATAATAATTATAATAATACAAATCCATATGGAAACAATGGGGGAAACGGACAGAGCTATTCTTTTAATGATAATGAGGAGAAAAATAAATCTTCTAAAAAAGATGACAAGAAGTCTTCTTTAGGAAAAAAGCTTTTGATATGTGCTGCGTGTGCTTTGGTATTTGGCATTGTTGCGGCGGTTTGTTTTGAAAGTGTATGTTACTTTTCAAGTAAAGTTCTTGGTATAAACACACCGGCAATAACCACAAGTAAACAGATAGGAACAACGACAACGGGAAGCAGCAAAAAGGTTGCAACAGGAGCTGCAATAGCCGGAGGTACAAATGATGTGTCTTCAATCGTTGAGCAGACAATGCCGGCAGTTGTTGCCATCACTTGCACAAGCGAGGCTACAAACTATTACAGTTTGTTTGGAAATAGTCAGCAGCAGGAACAGCAGAGCAGTGGTACCGGATTTATAATCGGTCAGAGTAACAGCGAGCTTCTTATAGCAACAAACAATCATGTAATTGACGGAGCAAAGACAATATCAGTTCAGTTTATTGATGAGCAGGTATATGAAGCATCGGTTAAAGGTAAGGATTCAAGTAATGATCTTGCAGTAGTAGCCGTAAAACTTAAAAAGATTAAAAAATCAACAATGAATAAAATAAAGATTGCTGATGTAGGTGATTCAGATTCACTTAAGGTCGGTGAGATGGCTGTAGCAATTGGAAATTCACTTGGTTACGGACAGTCAGTTACAGTTGGATACATCAGTGCAAAGAACAGAGAGATAACAGAGACTTCAGAGACAGACGGTTCAACAAATTCAATCAAGGCAATCCAGACAGACGCTGCTATCAATCCGGGTAATAGTGGAGGACCGCTTATCAACCTCAAAGGTGAAGTTATCGGTATAAATTCAGCAAAGATTGCTGATTCGTCAGTAGAGGGTGTAGGTTATGCGATTCCTATCTCACAGGCAACACCTATCATTGATGAACTTAAGGACAAAGAAGAATTGTCGGATTCACAAAAAGGCTATCTTGGTATATCAGGAAGAACAGTCGGAAGTGAAGCAAGCAGCTACAATATTCCGAGCGGTGTATATGTCGCAGAAGTATCAAAGGGCGGTGCCGCAGAAGAAGGCGGCATTAAAGTCGGAGATATTATAACAGCTATCAACAATCAGGATGTCAGAAGTATTGAAAGTCTTAAGGAAAAAGCAAACGGTTACCGCAAGGGAACAGAAGTTGAGCTTACGATACAGAGAAGTGACAATGGAACTTATAAAGAGAAGAAAGTAAAAGTAAAACTTCAGGGTTCAAAGTCTCTTGACGGCTTGTCAAATGGCAGCGGTTCTGACAGTTCAAATAATGACAGTAATAACGGAAGCAATGGTTATAATCAGGGTAACGGAAACAGTGGAAACGGAAGTAACGGTTATGACAATAATGGAAACAGCGGTTCGGACAACGGTTCGGACAGTGGTGACGACAGCGGATTTGGCAATTTCTTCTCTAATCCGTTTGGAAATTAAATAGTAGAATTCAGTTTAAGCATATAGTGTTTGGACTGTGGATAACATCAGCCAGCCGTGATGATTAATGCACGGCTGGCATTTGGCGTTTTTAGGAATAAGAGACAAAAATTAAAGCGGATAAGGGGAATAAAATAATGCAAAATTGGACAGCGGGTGAAAAAATAGATGATGACAAAAAGGATGATGCCCGAAAAAATGTACCGGAAACAACAAATGAAGCCATTGGTTATGAACCGGAAATGGGAACAGGCAGGAAAAAGTTTATAAACGATATAAAAAGACTGGGTGTTATTCTGCTGTTTTTGGTGCTTACATTATGGCAGTTTTCATCACTGGAATTATTTTTTAAACAGACCATCAATAATTTCAATACGGAACTTATAATTAAAAATATGGCATTGTTTGCCACTGCCAATATTGTGCTTGTCGCATTGTTTCACAGAATGAAGCCGGCATTTTTAATATCATTTATTTTGACAATGTTCATAGGGATAGCAAATTATTATGTCATATCATTTAGAGGGTATGGTATAGTTTTTATGGATTTTTATGCCATAAAGACGGCGGCAGCTGTTGCAGGCGGATATAAATATGGGGTTGATATTTATCTTATTGCAGGAGTTTTAAGCTGTATAGCGGGAATTGCAATAAGCCTTATCCTGCCGTCAAAAAAGAGAATGTATTTTAATGTAAAAGATATGTGTGTATCTGTTTCTGCCTTGTTTATAGCTGCGGTGTTTGTTGTATGGCTGAACACTTCAGCAACATTCTTTGATAATGTAAGTTCGCTTTCATGGGATCACAGTATAGGGATAAATGACTATGGTTATCTTCTTTATTTTGTTGCAAATGCAGGAGAGTCAACGGTAGATGCACCTGATGGCTATTCAGTAGAAAAAGTCGATAAGATATTATCAAAATATGAGGATAAGAAAAAAACATCGGATTTGCAAGAAAAACATCCTAATATTATAATGGTAATGAATGAATCATTTTCAGATTTAAGGGTTTTAGGAAAATACACTACAAATAAAGAAATTATGCCTTTTTTTGACAGCCTTAATAAAAATGTGGTAAAGGGTTATGCCGAATCATCAGTTTATGGAGGATATACGGCAAACTCTGAGTTTGAGTTCCTGACAGGATGTACAAAAACTTTTCTGCCTGGAAATCCGTATCTGCAATATATTGATGACTACCTGCCATCTGTTATAAGTAACATAAAAAGCCAGAAAGGTTATGGTGAGGCGGTTGCCGTGCATCCTTACAACCCGTCAGGCTATAACAGAAACAGAGTATATCCGTTATTGCATTTCGACAGATTTTTAAGCATAGATGATTTTAAAAATCCTTTGCTTATAAGAGATTATATAAGTGATAAGTCAGACTATGAAAAGATAATAGATTTGTATAAGAATAAGAAAAAGGACAAATCATTGTGTGTATTTAATGTTACAATGCAAAACCATAATCCATACAATTTCGACTATGTAGGTGATGTGAAAGTGACAGATTTTTCAGTTTCATCACAAGTGGAACAATATCTTTCTCTTATGAGAAAGTCGGATGATGCCTTAAAGGAGCTTATCACTTATTTTAAGAAGTCGGATGAGCCTGCTATCATTTTAGTATTTGGAGATCATCAGCCGCATTTGCCGGATTCATTTTATGAAAAACTATTTGGAAAAAATCCGGTGCAGTTTAGCAGGGAGGATAGTATGAAAGAACACTTGATTCCTTTTATGATATGGGCAAATTATGATATAGGAGAAGAAAATATAGAGAGGACATCCATAAATTATCTTTCTTCGCTGCTTCTTGAAAAGGCTGGTCTTAAGATGAGTGATTATAACAGGTATTTGCTGGAACTTTATAAGGAAATTCCGTCGTTGAGTGCAACCGGATTTTATGACAAAAATGGAGTATTGCATGACAATAAGGAAAGTACCGGAAAGTATGCAGAGATGTTGAAGGAATATGAAATGATTCAGTATAATTATCTTTTTGATAAAGATAACAGATTGGATAAACATTACAATGTAATGAAATAAACATTATTTAGGATTGGAGAGGGTAAAATGACGAGAATGTGCATTTATGATGATGATATAGAATTTTCATTATTGTTTGAAAAACTATTGTATAGATATGCAGAGGAAAATGATAAAGAGATTGATGTGGAAATCTTTCAGGGTGGTGAAAATGCGGCTTTACAAATAGCACAGAATGAATATGATATACTTTTTCTGGATATAGACCTCGGAGATGTGAAAGGTTTTGAGATAGGCAAACAGATACGCGATGAATTAAAAAATAATAAAATTCAGATAGTTTATATATCAGGAGATACCAGTTATGCTATGGAGCTGTTTAAGACAAGACCATTTGATTTTGTTGTAAAACCGGTAGATAAAAAAAAGCTTTTTAAGATGTTAGATACATATTTCAGTATATTTTCGGGTAAAAATAAATATCTGCATTACAGATGGCTTAAGCAGGACCATATTATAAAACAGGACAATATTATTTATCTTCAAAGCATTGGCAGGAAAGTTGTGGCAAAGACATTTGATGGTGATGTTGAATTTTATGATAAATTATCTAAAGTTATTGATAAACTTGATGATAATAAATTTTGCCGTGTGCATAAATCTTTTGTTATCAATTCAATTTATGTTGATGTATTTAAGAGTGATAAGGTTATAATGTGCGATTCAGCTTGGATACCGATAAGCAAATCATACAAGAAAAGTTTTAGGGAATGGCTGGTAAAACACAATGCATAAATTTGATGACAGTGTCTCATGCTGTTAAAATTCTGTGAAAAATTGAAAACTGACTTTTTTTACATATAAACAGCCTTTTTTTACATTTTTTTTGTTTTTTTTGATTAATTAGTGTAAATTTTGCTTTATTTTTTTATATGTATATGGTAATATGTAAATGAAGTGCAAAGATAAGGCATACTATTTTAAAAGAGAGTGGAAGAAAGGAAGGGCAATTTTACTATGAATAGAAGAACTACGGAAATTTCACAGTGTGAACTTACTGTAATGAAGTGTATCTGGGATCTTAAGGCTGAGACAGGTGAGGTTACATGTGCACAGGTCATGGAAAAGCTAAAAGAAGATTATGGTCTTACATATAAAGACACTACAGTATATACTTTTTTGAAAAACCTTATCAATAAAGGCTTTGTATCATCAGAGAAAAAAGGAATTACATACTATACACCTATTCGTAAGGAAGAAGATTACAGAACAGATCTTTTAAAGCAGTCTAAAAAATTCTGGTTTAATGATTCTGTAGCAGACTTTGTCGAGGCAGTGCTTAAATTAGATACAATTACTGCTGAGGACAAGAAAAAGATTAAAGGACTTATTAAATAAATTGTCATTAGTTAAAAAAGTACCGTACTTACATCTTAATTGATGCAGGTACGGTACTTTTTGTTTTTATTGTATAGGAAAATGCCCGTAAAGTAGTGTGACACCAGGAGCAAAACGCTGGTTTTACTCTTTTTTAGATAAGCATAAATTAAAATGTTTATTTGTTTTCACTTTCATATGCTTCTCTTACGGCAATAGCAAGCTGGTCAGGACAGGAAGTAGGTTTAAAACCACATCTGATACCTTTAAGCTTGTTTTCAATCTGCTCTACGGTAAGTCCGTCTGTAAGTGATGAAATTCCCTGTAAGTTTCCGTTGCATCCTCCGGTAAATCTTACATTTGATACAATGTCTCCGTTTAATTCAAAATCAATCTGTGTTGAGCAGGTTCCTTTTGTTTTGTATGAATATTTCATGATATTCCTCCTTAATTTGTTAATGTGCTCTCGGTATCTTCTCAAAATGAGTCGTTTCGGCTGCATTTCCGATATACTGTTTCCATTTTCATTGCGAAAATGTCATTGTATATCAAAAAAACATATTGAAATTCTTCAATCAGAAGATTTTAAGAGTACATATTATTAATTGCGAAATTGTCTGTATGTTGTGTTAATTTTGCAGATATAACAAATACTGACGCAGGCTAAGTATGCCAAAATGAGTGATAACTCAAATTTGCGAAAATACTTCACCAAGACCACACTGTAGCAGTAAGTCTGCATTGTTGTCAAGTGGAGTTGACGATTTGTTTATAAGTACAAGACGGTTTCCGGTGTAGTATTGTAATAATCCGGCTGCAGGATATACGGCAAGCGATGTACCGCCGACGATAAGCATATCCGCATTTGCTATGGCTTTAATGGAATTGCTTATGGTCGAATCATCAAGTCCCTCTTCATATAATACCACATCAGGTTTAATAATTCCGCCGCAGTCACAGAGAGGTACACCCTGACTGTTTTTTATGTAGTTTACATCGTAAAATTTATGACATTTTTCACAGTAGTTTCTAAGGGTTGAGCCGTGTAACTCATAAACGGTCTTACTTCCGGCTGCCTGGTGAAGTCCGTCGATGTTTTGAGTGACAATTGCCGAAAGTTTTCCGGATTTTTCGAGTTCTGCAAGTTTTAAGTGTGTGATATTCGGTTTTGCATTTTCAATAAGCATTTTGTCCCGGTAAAATTTATAAAATTCTTTAGGATTTCTGATGAAAAATGAGTGACTTAAAATTGTTTCCGGCGGATAGTCATATTTTTGGTGGTACAATCCGTCAACACTTCTGAAATCAGGAATACCGCTTTCGGTAGAAACTCCGGCACCACCGAAAAATACTATATGGCTGCTTTCAGATACCCATTTCTTAAATAATTCCAAATCTTTTTTGTCAGGCTGCATGATGTCCCTCCTTTTAAAAAATCAGGCACCTTTTGGATGCCTGATGGTATTAAATTGAATATAGCACAAATTATTATAATTGGCAATCGTTGTGGTTGGAAAGCGTTATCTTTTTATGGTAGAATAGCTGTTTGCTTATTATATTTATAAATCAGCAAACAGGTTGTCAGTCGCAGTTATGCGGCTTTTCTTGTATTTGGATTTTTTAGATGGTATCATAAAAGAAATTGAACGCAGAATAAATATTTCTATACTGACAGGTTAAAAAGCGGCTGCGTTCATGAGCAGGCAGAGAAAGCGGATTTTGAATGTCCGTTTTACAATAAAAGCACAGAAATGGAGTAGTATATGACATTATTAACATATCAGGTTTTTAAGACAGTGGCAGACCACGGTAGTTTCAGAAAGGCGGCAGACATACTTGGTCTTACGCCGTCGGCAATAAGCCATGCGATTTCATCAATGGAAAATGAACTTGGTTTTTCTGTTTTGAACAGAAGTAAATCAGGTGTTACTCTCACTAATTATGGAGAAAATCTTCTCCCATATGTAAATGCTGTTTTAAACAGTGATGAAAGTTTATGGCAGGCAATAGCAGAGTTTAACGGATTAAAAAAAGGAAAGGTGAAGGTTGGGTGCTTTTCAAGTATTTGCACAAGCTGGCTGCCCGACATTATGAATTCATTTAAAAAAAAATATCCGGATATTATGATAGAAGTCTTTCAGGGGACATATGATGATGTTTCTTATTGGCTGAAAAACGGTGTTGTTGATATTGGATTTTTGTCGGTGTCGAGTGCAGGCGATATTCCGATAGAACCCCTTTACAAAGATAAACTTGTCTGCGTTGTTCCAAAAGGTCTGTTTGACAAAAATACGGATGAAGTAATGCACATAAGCGAACTCAGGAATCATCAGTTTGTTACACAGAGAGAGTCGACGGATGCAGATATTCAGAATTTCTTAAAAGAAAACTCATTGAATGTCCAGTCAAATTATCATGTGGTAGATGATCTTTCAACTATAGCACTTGTCGCAAACGGCTTTGGAATATGCCTTATGCCCGAACTTGTAATGAGAGATATTCCGTACGAGGTTGACTGCTATCAGATAGAGCCTGATGCATATCGAATTGTGGGGATAGCGACGATGAATTCTGATTTTATGGCACCGGCGGTCAGGACAATGTATAATCATATAATTAAGAATTATAAGAACATATGATGCAAGGGTCAAAAGCAAATAGCAATGTATGTTTACATACAAATTGCTATTTGGTGGCTTGACCCGCCAAACACCGACGATAAGATTGGATGTGGTTGCAGGATTGCGAAAATTGCATAGAAATGGAGCAATCCGTGGCATCAGTTTGGGTAAAAATATCAATAGATAGAAAAGAGGAATTTTAGATGAACAGATTACAGAGTGAATTGAGAAGAATTGACCACAGGGGGTATCCGGCATACAAGGATTTGCGTGGAAGTTATGATTTTGGTAAGTATATTTTAAATATTGAGCATATCCAGGGGGATCCGTTTGCGTCCCCATCTTCTTTAAGTGTGAAGATAAAAGGGAAGGCAGCTGGTTTTCCAAAGGAATATTATAACGGGTATGACAGAAAGACGGCTTTTGAGGATTTTATCTTAAGACGGTTCAGTTTTTTTGCTGCAGGAATCAGCTTTAAGGCAAAAGGTTCAGGAAAGAGCGGTATGGTATCAGCAAGCCGGCCGGGGCAGGAGATTATGGAGCGTAGTGCGTGCAAGGTTGATGAGAGTACGGGCGATATAATACTCAGATTTGTTGTGGGATTTCCTGCAGGAGGGCGTTCGATAGATGCGGGAGAGCTTGAAAAGATATTGTTCAGGCTTTTGCCGGGTGTTGTTGAAAAATCAGGGATATTTAAGCTGTTTACGGAAAATGAGAAAGTTAAGTTAAAAGAGCAGATAGAACTTTCAGACGATCAGAAAACATTGAGAAAGGCGGTAGGCGAAAACGGTTTTGCGGCATTTATAGCGGATGGTTCGATTTTGCCAAGAGAAAGCGGAGTGTCAGAAAGACCGATGAAAAATGCTGTTTTGTTTAAGTCACCTGAATCGATGAGAGTTACTTTTGAACTTCCGCATAAGGGAAAAATAACGGGAATGGGAATAAAAAAAGGTGTTACGCTTATTGTCGGAGGAGGTTATCACGGCAAGTCAACGCTTCTTCAGACACTTGAAAAAAGCGTATATCCGCATATAGCGGGTGATGGCAGGGAGTATATAGTGACCGATGCGACCGGTGTGAAACTTCGTGCCGAGGACGGACGAAGCGTTAAGAATGAAGATATTAGTCTTTTTATAAGAAACCTTCCTAATGGAAAAGATACAAAAAACTTCTCGACACTCGATGCGAGCGGTTCAACTTCGCAGGCTGCAAATACTATTGAGGCACTTGAAGCTGGGAGCAGGCTTTTTCTTATAGATGAGGACACGAGTGCGACAAACTTTATGATAAGGGATGAACTTATGGAGCGTGTCATATCAGCGGCTAAAGAACCTATTGTTCCGTTTATAAAAAGGGTGGGACAGCTTTACAGGCAAAGAGGTATATCAACGATACTTGTTGCCGGAAGCTGTGGTGCTTTTTTTCATGTGGCTGACACGGTCATACAAATGGACAGATATATGCCAAAGGAGATAACAAAAGCGGCAAAAGAAGCAGCGGCAGACTATCCTCTGAAAATGCACGGGATTTCCAAAGACGGTATGTGTATTGAATGTACGGATAATTCACAAAATATGGACAACATAAATGAAAATCCTGAGATAGAGATAAACGGAGAAAGAAAAGTAAAACTTCCAAAATCTGATGACAGGACAAAGATTAAGGTGATGGGCACTGACGGATTTTTATATAACAAGACGAATGTGGATCTGAGGTATCTGGAACAGATAACTGATGCAGAGCAGATGCTTGCTATATCAAAAGCACTTGAATATCTTATAAAAAAATACGGCGGTAAGGAAATATCACTTAATTTATTGCTTGGTGATATTGAAAATCTTATGGAGAAAAAAGGTGTCGAAGCACTTACGGGCAGAGGAAGTGTGCCTGATATGAGCAGACCGAGAAGATTTGAGATTGCAGGATGTATAAACAGGTTTGTGAAATAAGATTTAAGTAACAGTTCAGTCTTGCATTTCTTACATTCATAAACCTGCCAGCGAGCTGTCAGTCGCTGCTATGCAGCTTATGTTTATTTCATTTCAGAAATGAAAGGCTATTCTACCATAAAAAGGTAATTAACAATACAATGAACAAGCTCATTGTATTGCCAATTACCTTTTTATGGCTGAACTGTTACAGATTTAGAGAAAATTGTCACAAATAATCGAGGATTATAAATAAATGTTTGCGTTTTAAATCTGAATTTATATATGTCAACATGAACAATTATACATGATTTATATATAAAATAATAAAAAAATTGTCACAAATAACGCCTAATTTGTAATATTTAACCATTTAAATGTGAACAAAGTGTGATATAATAAATATAGAGTTGGCAAATTTTGGAAAACAGGAGGTATGAAAAACAAAATACACTTATTATCAGTGATATTTTGCAATAATTTTGAGCTATATTCAGCCAACCGGAAACTAATTGACATCTAAAAACAAAAAGGAGGAAAACTGATGAGATTTAACAAAAAAATTTTATCTCTCGTTCTGGCAGGTGCGATGGTAGTGTCGCTTGCACCGTCAAATGTCGGAGTTGTGTCAAAAATGGCTGCGGCATCGGGAAAAATGAGTGCAAAGAGCTATGACTATGACCCTGCTTACCAGACGCAGGAAACGCTCAAAGATGAGAGCGGAGAAAAGATAGGAACGCTTACCTATACAAATAAGGCGTATTTTAATTCTATTATTTCAAGATATAACAATATGACATTAGAAAGTGAAGATGGCAACAGCATTTATACGGATACTATTTTATTCTTTGATTTTGATTATAATGCTACAACAGGTACAACAAGCAGTGCCATTGGAAGTGAAGCCAGTTCATCATTAGACATAGAAGATATGTATAAAAAGAAGGCAGCGGAAGAACTTAAGAAAGCCGGTGCCGATGAAAAAGATGTTGATTATTCTGACAAATTGAATAAACAGGTATCTGCTGACTGGAAAGCAGATGTAAAAGTAGGAAAGAAAATCTATGCTAAGTTATTATATTATTATTATGATAAAGATGATAAAAAGCAGAGTGGTGAAGTAAAACTTGCCTTTACATTAAGTGACAGTTATAAGAAATCAGAAGATTATAAGCAGTATGCAATATATAAATATGAGACTGATGATGACAATTCATATGTTGTCACAAATGACAATTATTTATATTCAGGATTAACAACTGTTGACAATGCTTATTCCATTGGTTCATGCACATATCAGTGGTATAAGGCTGATGCATCAGGAGAATACACAAAGATAAACAACCAGACATCAAGTTCAGTTTATCTGAAAAATTCAAATGTCATCGATCCTCAGAGCAAGACTGATGATAAGTTAAAATGTATTGCAACAGTAAAATATGATGGCATTGAAATTCAGTCAATTGAGTATGATTACACGGTTTATAAGGTCGGTTCAGATTCTTTATATACAACGGATGATAATTCTAGCTGGGCATATGCAAAGAAAGATGGAAAAGCCGTATTAAACAGTGGATATGAAGCCATAAACGGAGCAACAGCAAAATATACATGGCAGAAGTATGATGAGAAAGAAAAAACATACAAGACAATAGATGGACAGTCAGGCAAAACACTTACAATAGATAAGTGCACAGATGCGGACTATGTAAGTTATAGAGCTAAGATACAGATTTCTGTTGGAGAGTGTTTATATACTTCATTTGAGAAAACTATCCAGCTTGTAGAAAATCCACCATACTCTGTTAATAATAAGACAGGATATGGCAAAAATGCAGAAAAAAATGATGCAGATGGAAAATATTATTCGCAGTACAGCTTATCAAATAATGTTGTACCGGGTGATACAGACAATATGACTGTAGATGTAAAAGCAGATACAGGATATTCACTTACATACACATGGTATGAGTACAAAGATGGCAAGTGGAATGAGATAACTGATGCCAAGACTAATGTTTACTCAAAGAAATTTGAGACAGCAGATTTTGACAGTACCACATCTAAGCAGTATAAGTGTAAGGTAACAGCTTCAAATGGTACTCTTACATATGACAAGTCATCTTTTATTTTCTTTGAAAACAGAGATCCTGAAATGTACGAGAATTATTCAAATGTTAAGTATGGAAGTACATCAAGATCTAATGCAAAAGACAATGCACTTAAAACAGCAATAGGTTCATCTGCAACACTTTCAGGACCTAAGGTATCTGTGAACAGTCAGTACCAGCTCAATTATCAGTGGCAGAAATTTACTAAGATTGATAAAGATGAGTACAATAAGAACCATTTGATCAAAGTAGATGAAAACACATGGGAAACTAATACTGACTATGGATATACATCAGTATATGATGAAGATAAAGATGAGTATGTATATACTTATTATAAATGGACCGATATAAAAGATGCAACAGCAGATACATACACTATCGCAAGTGTGACAGATACTGCTGAAAAATCTGATTTTGGTGAGTACAGACTTAAGTATAACGCATACAAGGCAGGAACGACTGATCTTACAAATGCAAAATCAGTCGCATCCGGAGAGTTCTATGTAGATCTTGAGCAGTTTAATGGATTTACGGCAGCACTTCCAAAGAATACTGAGGACAATTATACTCTTGAAGTAGGAGAAACCATCGACCTCGGTGTAATTGCTTCTATTGCAAATACAGAAGCTAACAATCAGAAATATGACATAGCATATCAGTGGCAGAAATATGACAGCAAGACAAAGGCATATACAGATATTAAAGATGCCACAACAGCGGATTACAAGAAAGAAAACATCACAGCAGATGATTTTGGAAAATACAAATGCGTTATCACTGTTATTGACAAGACGACAAAAGCAGTAATAAGTGATGTTAAGCCAGCAGAATTTGAGTTTAATATCAAACAGGCTGTTAAGGCTGAAAATGATACTTTAACAGTAAAATCAGAGTCATCATATGTTGTCAATCACAAGAATGTAGGTGACAATGTAACATTAAGCGTAGCTGCTGAGACAGCAGATGCTGCAAAATATCCTCTTACTTACAAGTGGGAGAAGATTGAAAAAGACTCATACAGTGATTCATATGGCAAATATGTTGATGTTATGGGATCAGACGGAAAAGCAGTTTCAACTGCTGACTATGCTTTAAATATAGCGGATGAAAATGCATTTACAACATATCGTTGTACTGTTTCAAACGGTGCTCACAGTCAGAAAGTTACCTTTAATGTTTTAAAGAATGATAATTTCTATGCTTATGCAGCAGCAACAAAATCAGATAATAAAACATTCATTAAGAAAGCCGGCGAAAGCGTAAAGATGCAGGTCGTAAACGGCTCTGATGATGCAGCAGCTACATTCAGCTATAAGTGGTATGCTTGTAGTTCTAATCACAGGTCTTATAAGAACGAAGACGATGACGATTGGTACACTATCGGTGACGGTTATGTGCAGAAGAGACTTGCAAATACAACATCAGTTTATGAGATTTCATCTCTTACGGATGCAGATTTTGATGTAAATTATTATTATTGTGAAGTTAAGAACGAACTCACAAAAGAGACAAAGACAGTAACATTCTATGTAAAGAAATATGATACAACAGACATAACATTTACTGACCTTGACGGAGCATATGACAGTTCAGGTACATCTTGTATTGATGTTGAACTCGGCTCATCAAAAGAGTTTGGTGCAGTTGTTAAAAATCCTGAGTCAAAGAACTTTATTTACAAGTGGTCATTTGAAAAACTTCATAAAGATGATACAAAATATGAGTATGATTATGAGAGAGCACTTGACTGCACAACAGAAAAGCTTACTCTTTCAAATATCACGGAAGACAATTTAGGAAGATATACACTTCGCATTTACGAGGGAAGTGCAGCAGATGATGATACACCTGTTATCACTCACTATTTCGAGGTATCAAAGAAAGATGCAGCAGCAAAGAAGTTTACATTAAGTGCTGTCGGCAATGGACAGACAGGTTACTATCGTTCAGTAGGCGGAAATGTTACATTTGCGACAGAACTCAGTACAGAGTCAACAGACACTGTAACATATCAGTGGTATCAGGGCGGATATTATGATGATGACGATGATACATATAATAAGGGAGATGCCATATTAGGCGAGACTGGTTCTTCACTTAACCTTACAAACTTAAGAAAATCTGACTTTGGTAAATATACTTGTGTTGCTAAAGCAGGTAAATTAACAGACTTTATTACATTTAGTGTATCAGAGGCAGATGCTATCACAGTTGACTGGAACAATGATGAATTTGACATTTATGGCGGCGGTGCAAGTTACAACAAGACAGTTAAGGCTAAGATTGGAGATTCAACAAATCTTACAGCGGTTGTGACAAGTGCAACAGGTGATGCTATCTCATATCAGTGGTATGAAGAGATTTTGGAAGATACACACTATAATTTCTACGCTAAAGATAATGTAGAAAAAGGTGCATATAAGATTATGCAGGGTCAGACAACTGACACACTTGCACTTAACCAGATGACTAAAGATGCATTTAAACGCTATAAGCTTGTGATTTCAAATGGCGGATATACTGTAAATGTTTTCTTTAAACTTGTTCGTACAGACCTGCCTAAGGTAAGTGTTAAGGCTGACAAGACAAGTCTTGAAAAGGGTGAGACAGCAGTTCTTACTGCAAAGGTTACAAATCTTGGAGACAAGACAGCAACATATCAGTGGTACAAGAATGGCAAGAAGATTGATGGTGCTACGGCAGCAACATATACAACAGAAGCACTCTTTAGTGATTTAAATGAACTTAAAGATGATGAAAAATCTGTTACATACAAATGTGAAGTATCAACAGATATTGACAAGGTTTCAGATGAGGTTTACCTCAACTTTGCAGGCTGGGGAACTATAAGCCAGACTAAAGATTTTGTCATGAAAGGTGATACTGTAGACATCGGTGTAAAGATGAAAGAAGCCGGTGACTGGAAGTACACATGGTATAAGAAAGATGTAGTCAGTGATGAGTATGTAAAAGTACCAGAAGCTACATCAGCTACAATTTCTGCAATCGCAACAAGTGATGACAGCAAGAAACTTGATAATAACAGATATAAGGTAGTAGCAGAAAAAGGAAGTGATGAGACATATGTTAGTTATTATGCATATGCAGATGTAGATGTATTTAATATATCTGACATGACTACACTTCCTTCAGGAAAGGTTGCAGCATATAATAAAGATGCTGATGAAGAGACAAACTACAATCAGTACTTTGGTTATGGTATTGATGGTGCATCTAAGCTTAGAATGACATTCAGCAAAGATTCAAATCTTTATGACAGTAATGCAGCATTATATGTATTTGAGCTTGATACACAGAAGATTCATCGTTTTGACGGTTATGACCTTGCAGGACGCACATATGTATTTGATAGTGGTAAGTGTGTATTTGAACTTACAAGTGCTGGTTCAGATAAATATACATCAGCAACTGACGGCTTTACAGTTGAAAAGGCAATCAATCCTGACATTGATTACTCAACACTTTCTGTAAGCAAGAAGAGTGTAAAACTTAATGCAGGCAAGAGTGCAACAATCACATACAGAGCACTTGACAACTTTGGTGATACAACTAAGGTTACAGCTAAGACATCTAACAAGAAAGTTGCTACAGTTTCTGTTGCAGCAGGAAAGGTTACTATCAAGGCTGCAGGCAAAGCTAAGGGAGCAGCAACAGCTAAGATTACTCTTAAAAACGGAACTAAGAAAGCAACTATCAAGGTTACTATCAACAACCCTGTTAAGAAAGTAAAGGCTGCCAAGAAGAAAGCCACTGTTAAGAAGAAAAAGACAGTTAAGCTTACATTCAAGGTAACATCTTACAACAAGGCTAAGAAGACATCTGATAAGATAACTTACAAGACATCTAAGAAGAAAGTTGCTAAGATTACAAAGAAGAAAGTTTCAAGCAAGAAGATTATTGTCTCAGTTAAGGGTCTTAAGAAGGGAACTTCTAAGATTACAGTAACTATAGGCAAGAAGAAAGCTGTTGTAACAGTTAAGGTTAAATAATAACCGGATCTTAAAGCAGTGAATATTTCTTAAATAAACGCACATCTTAAGATGTGTAAAGAAAAACACCACCGGCTGGCATCTGCCAGCTGGTGGTGTTTTTTGTTATCAGGCAGATATTTGTTGTATGTTCGGTTGCCTGTTTATAATACTATTAGCTGTTATCACAGCATATCAGAAAGAAAATGCCTGATAGCGCTAAAATATAGTTTCAAGTTTCTCTAAGTCAAGTTCCTTTTCAGGTGCAAATACATCTGAGGTAAGATAGTTTACAAGGGATTTTATAAGCTGTTTTACTTCAGTGCTTTCTGCTATTTCTCCAAGTTTTGATGTGCATACCATAAGTTTTCCGTCACCAGCTTTTCCTTCAAAGAGGATACCGAGTTTATGGTTTCGCTCAAAGTTATCTGCCATCTGTACTATAGGTCTGTAATCTTTATCGGTCACATCATCAAGTATTGCACAACGGCTGTGAGATACTATCTTATACCACTGAGGGGTTGAGTATCTGTGCGTGGCAAAATCGTTAAGTGCAGGGTGCCTGTTGTCGATAAGAAGACCCATTGTGCCTACTGCGACAGGTTTCTTCATCCATTCACATATATCCCTGAACATCGGGTAACACCAGAAGTCAGTACAATAAAATCCCTCAAGGCTTTCTTTTACTTCATTTGGCATAAAGAGAACCTTTTTGCCCTGCTTAAGGAGTGATTTTGTTTCAGTAAATTCATTTGTTATAAATACCTGATTATCACCTTCGCCTATGCTTGCGATATTTTCAAGTGATAAAACATCATCATTGACAGGATAACAATAAAGTTCATATTTATTTTTGTATGGTGTGCCGTCAATCGTAAGGATAAGGTCATACACGGCAGTTTTGTCTGTCTCAGGCATTGCAAAGGAAATCCCGCCAAGCTGAACAAGTTCTTTTGCTCCGTCAGGAATTTTCACATCACCGCTTGTTACCACGCTTGTTTCACCGTTTACGGCAAAGCCCGTGGTTTCTGCGGCACTTACATCACGGCGGATAAGTTCATAGTGAAGTTTTTTGCCGGTGAGTTTTTCAGGATTGTAATATCTTATGGCAAGGTCAGCTTTAAAGTTTTCGCCTGATGTGTAGACATATTTTTCAAACTGTGCAAGGAGTATTGCATCTGAACAAAAGCCAGCCCATTCTTCAGGTGTTATATGACCCTTGCTGTCCATAAATGCATCAAGTATTCCAACAAGTGCCGTACCCTGTCCCGGAAAGTCCTGAAGATCGAGTATCTGGTAACCTGCTACAAGACTGCTTCTTGCGGCAGCTTCAAGTTCTTCTTTGTAGCATTGTACTGATAACATACCGCTTGCATAGAAGAAGTCGTCTGCCTGGTCGAGCATACCTTTCTTGTCAAGGTTATCCCTGAATACCTCAAAGTTTCTTGCTTTCAATACACCGGTATATTTAGGTATTTCCTTAAAGTTTGGATATACGGCATACTGACCGATTTCATGTGTCACGACAGGGATGTGTGGTATGAGCGGTCCGTCTGCACTTGCCGCCTTGACTTTTTTTACACCCGTTCCGTACTGGATTTCAATCTCCTCACCTGCATCGGTGCCATTGCCGGAGTTTTCATCATCAGGAACTATTTCCTTATCATAATTGTGTGTTGTTGATGGTTCTTCCCACTGGATATGACCGAGAGGTGCATCACACATACCATAAGAACCTCTTATAAGACGGTTCTTGCTGAAACGGACACCGACAAAGAAATCGTCTTCAGGCAGAAGAACCGGTGTGTGCTGGAAGTTGTTTGAACCCTGTGTGTATAGGTGGCGGTTGTCTACATTGCGGTAGCCCGTGATTATTTCAGCCATACGCTCTTTGCTGCCCCAGAGTTCATTTCCGAGTGACATCATGCAGTATGAAGCGTGGTTTCCAAAAGTATTTAACATACGGAAACCTTCTTCGATAAGATAATTCTGCTCGGTTTCATTGTGGTTTTCATCACCCAGTGCTGTGAGTGTTCCCCAGAATGGAAGCTGTGGTTCCATATAAATACCGAGCAGGTCTGCTGCGATAAAGGCGGCTTCAGGCGGGCAGCAGGTATGGTATCTGTAGTGGTTTATGCCGTAAGACTTTGAAATCTTCATAACGCGTACCCACTCGTCCACATCAGCAGGAACTGCACCTGTAAGTGGAAATACAAGTCCATCATGTTTTCCACGGAGAAATGCCGGCTCACCGTTTATAAGAAATTTAGTCTCGGTTGTTGAAAACTTTCTAAGACCAAAAGTAGTGACTGTATTTTCGTCTGAACCGCATAAAGAAATCTCAAGACGGTAGATAACAGGTGTGTATTCGCTCCATAAAACGGCATCTTCACCGAGGAAGTATTCAAACTCTGCCGTGCTTTCACCTTTTGCAAATATAACCTGAATCTCTGCTGCCGGTGCTTTTATACCTGTGTCTCCATTTATGTCCGTAAGAAAAGCATTGACATTTAAAGTGACTTTCTTATCCTCCGCCATGTCATTAACTGTTTTTAATATGACGGTCACGGATTTTTTGTCAACATCAGGATAAGTTTTAACATCTGAAATATATATCTTATCAAATATGCGGAGTGAAATTTCACCTATGATACCGTTCCAGTTAGTCTGTGTGTCCGGTGAAGTTAGATGACCGCCTTTTGTAGGGTAATCCACATTGGACACAAGCACGGTTATCCTAAAATCAGTCTTTTTAACAAACCTTGTAATATCGTAATAATGCGGTGTCGTGAGACTGTCAAATTCACCTGCAAAGGTATCGTCTATCCATATTTTTGTAAGTCTTGTTCGCTCCAAAAAAAGAAAGATATTTTTATCTGTGTCGCTCTCATCAATATGTACATCTTTAGAGTACCATGCATATCCCTCAAAAAGATAAGGGTCGGTCAGAAATCCCGTTTCCTTTTTATCACTTAAAGTTCCTTTTTTGGCAATAGAAGTGGTTCCCGGAAGAGTGATAGTGTCATTTTTTGCTTTGTCAAATAATCTTGCTTCAATTCCCTTTTTGTCAGGGTCAAGTTCAAAATTCCAAATTCCTGATAAATCAATTTTCTTAATCATTTAAGTCCTCCGTATCAATTATGATGTATTCGCATTATCTTATTTATTATAAACGCTGATATAAGGGCTTTCAATATAAAAAGCCTACACAAATTACCTTAAAAAACTCAGTATGATGCAAGTGGCAAAAGAAAATATCTCCTTTTGATGGTGTAATATCGGTATTTTTATTGCAAGCCATTTTATAATGAGATATACTTAGATGTATATGAGTAATAATGGAAGAGTAAAGGTAGTTATTGAAAGCTGCATACTTCTGATAGCTTTAGTAATAGTAAGTTGTCTCTATACGGCAGAGCTTTCAAAAAGCAGAAATGTATTAAAAGAAGAAAACAAAAACGGTGTTGTGCATGAAGAAAAAAAGCAAAGTAAAACTGTAAAAAATGCTTTATTTGATAAGGATGATTATAAAGCGGAAGGATTTAAAAATATTACGGTTGTAGTGGATGCCGGTCATGGCGGAAAAGACGAGGGGGCGAGGTCAAATAACCGCAGATACAGAGAGAAAGATTGCAATCTTGCCATGGTAAAAAAGCTGAAGCAGATGTTAGACCAGACAGATATAAATGTTATATATACAAGGCTGGAGGACAGATATATCACTAAAAAAAGGCGTACTGTCATAGCAAATATGAAAAAAGCAGATCTGTTTATAAGCATACATTGCAATGCTTCAGACAATATTCATTCAAGGGCATCAGGCATCGAGACACTTTATGCAAAGCGTAAAGGTGATAACAGGCTTATGACAAACCGCAGATTTGCACATATTTTGTTAGATACCGTAGAGGCTTCTTCTTTAAATAAAGCAAGAAAATGTATAAGAAGAGAGGATCTTTTTGTACTTCGTCATACGGATATGCCGGCTGTTATAGTTGAGACAGGATATATGTCGAACAGAAAGGATATGAGTTACATAAATTCACAAAAGGGACAGTATGACATTGCAGATGGAATTTATAAAGGTATCATAAAGTCTCTTAAAGAAATGAGCAGGAGGAAGAAACGAGGATGACAAAAATTATAGTTGCCACAGGCAATGAAAATAAAATGAAAGAAATAAGACAGATAATAAAAAGAGATGATATTCAATTTGTATCTCTTAAAGACGAGGGACTTTCTGATGTTGAAATCGTTGAGGATGGAGATACATTTGAGGAAAATGCCATTATTAAGGCAAAAACGATAGCCGACATCACAGGCACTATCGTTATTGCCGATGACTCGGGACTTGAAGTTGATTATCTTGATAAGGCACCGGGAGTATATTCGGCAAGATATATGGGCGAAGATACTCCGTACACCGTAAAAAACAATCATATCATAGAGCTACTTAAGGATGCCAGGGGCGTGGAGAGAAGTGCAAGATTTGTATGCGTCATCGCCTGCGTTATGCCTGATGGAAATGTAATAACGACCAGAGGTACGATAGAGGGTCAGATAGGATATGAAGAAAAAGGTGAAAACGGATTTGGATATGATCCTATATTTTATCTTCCTGAAAAGGGATGCACAACGGCAGAACTTTCACCTGAGGATAAAAATGAGATAAGCCACAGAGGCCGTGCACTTACGGCGATGTATAAAAAGTTGGAGGGAGTGTTATAGATGGCGATGAAGATACTTATTGTCAGTGACTCTCATGGAAATAACAGAAACCTGATACAGGCTGTCAAAAATATGTCTGGTACAATGGATATGATGATACATCTTGGAGACATGGAGTGCAGTCCTGACAGGATAAGAGAGCTTGTTGACTGTCCGGTCGAGATGGTAAAAGGAAATTGTGATTATGGTAACGAGCTTCAGGGTGCGAAGCTTATTCAGATAGGTGGGCATAAAGTATTCATAACACATGGAAATCACTATGGCGGCGAGTTTGGAATACCGACGATGAAAGATATTGCAAAGGAAAACGGTGCAGATATAGTGATGTTTGGGCATTCACACAAACCTGTTATTGAAAAGAGTGGAGATGTGACAGTCATAAATCCGGGAAGTATTTCAAGACCGAGACAGGATGGATTCAGACCAACCTATATGGTTATGAACATAGAGGATGATGGCAGAACGGATTTTGTACTTGTAACTATGTGATTCAGATGTAAGATACAAATAAAATTTTATAACCTGCATCTGAGATGCGGCATCAATATAAAAACATAATACAAAACATTAATCCGTAACAGGAAATAATAGGGAATTTTCTAAAAATGAAACTGACAGAAAAAGAATTTAATTGGATAGTTGAATATATGCATAACCGTTATGGTATAGAGCTTGGACATAAAAGAGTATTGATAGAGGGACGGCTTGAAAATTATCTTTTAAAAAACGGTTATACGAGTTATGGTGAGTTTATCAACCGGATAGCTTCATCGCCGGATGGTGAAGAGGCAGGCGACATGATAAATATACTGACGACAAATCATACATTCTTTATGCGTGAATTCATGCACTTTGAATATCTTAGCAGATATGTACTTCCTTGGATAAGAGAAAAAAAGCGGGGACAAAGGATGTAAGGATATGGTCAGCGGCAGCGTCAACAGGCGAAGAACCATATACCATAGCGATGATATTAAATGATTATTTCGGCATGGAGCCCGGTTGGGATACCCAGCTTCTTGCAACTGACATTTCAATGGAAGTTTTGCAAAAAGCAAGTGATGGGATTTATCTTACGGAACAGATAGAAAGTATTCCCGACAGATGGAAAAGACAGTATTTCAGAAAAATAAATGATGAGCAGTTTCAGGTAAGCAAAGAACTCAGAAAACAGATTGTCTTTAAGAGGTTTAATCTTATGGATGACATAATGTTTAAGGGCAGATTTCAAGTGGTTTTTCTGAGAAATGTCATGATATATTTTGAGGATCAGACAAAGCTTAACCTTTTGAAAAAGATATATGACCATATGGAAGACGGAGGGTATCTTTTTATCGGTACGACGGAGAGTATAGATAAGATAAAATCCGGATTTAAGTATATACAGCCGTCGATATACAGAAAAATATAAGGTTATTTTCAAAAAATACGGGAGTAACTGATACAGGAAATGAGGGATTATATGAGGAGGGTAAAGGTTCTTGTAGTTGATGATTCGATTATGTTTAGGAAAATGTTGTCGGAATTTCTTGACGAAGATCCTGAGATAGAAGTCGTTGCCATGGCGGGAGATCCATATCAGGCAAGAGATATGATAATCAGATTTAATCCTGATGTTATGACACTTGATATAGAGATGCCGAGGATGAACGGTATAGAATTTATGAAAAAACTTATGCCGCAGCATCCGATGAAAGTTATAATGATTAGTTCGATGCAGCAGACACCGACGGATTATGCTATCTACGGGGCTACTGATTATCTTCAAAAGCCGCATGATATGGACGGTGGGGCGATATATAAATGGGTGCATGAAGAACTTATTGCAAAAGTAAAAGCGGCATATCATGATAAGCTTGCCGAGGAGAAGAAAAAGCAGATTGCGGTTTCTCCAAATAATTTTAAAAGAAAATACAACAATAAAATAGTTGCGATAGGGGCATCTACCGGGGGGACGGAGGCAATACTCAGCGTTGTCAAAAATTTTTATCCAAATATTCCGGGAACGGTAATTGTGCAGCATATGCCGCCGGGATTTACAGAGATGTACGCAGAAAGACTTGACAAAGAGTGCCGTGTTAAAGTCAGGGAGGCAAAGGACGGCGACCTTGTTGAGGATGGCAAGATACTTATAGCTCCAGGTGACAAGCATATGACGCTTATGCGTGAGAATGGCAGATATTATGTCAAATGCTTTGAAGCAGAAAAAGTAAGCGGTCATTGTCCGTCAGTGGATTTTTTGTTCAAATCTGTTGCAAAAGCGGCGGCGAGTGATGCTGTCGGTGTTATACTTACCGGTATGGGCTCGGATGGTGCGAGAGGGCTTCTTGCCATGAGGAAAAGAGGAGCACACACTATCGGTGAGGATGAGAAAAGCTGTGTTGTTTATGGAATGCCAAAGGTTGCATATGACATAGGGGCTGTGCAATATCAGGAACCACTTGAGAATATAGCATCAAAAATATATAATATTTTGAATACTATTCCATAGTAACGATGTCAAAACATCGTTCCATAGTAATGATGTCCAAGCAAAACATCGTTTCATGGTAAAACTTTTTTATAGAAAACAGATAGAAATAAATATAAAAATTCCAGATAACAGGAGGAAGAAATTATGAGAATATTAATAGCAGAGGATGATTTTGCAAGCAGAAAGTTTATGCTTAAATTTTTATCAAAATTTGGTGAATGTGATATTACAGTAGACGGTATGGAGGCTGTAGATGCATATCTTATGGCACTTGACGCTGATACACCATACGATCTTGTGTGCCTTGACATTATGATGCCGGCACTTGACGGTTATCAGGCACTTAAAGCGATAAGAGATATTGAGCAGGAGAGAAAGATTCCGGAAGATCAGAGAGCAAAGATAATTATGACAACAGCACTCAATGAGGGGGCAAATGTAAACAAAGCATTTGATCTTGGCTGTGTAGCATACGCAGGAAAACCTATCGACCAGGTGAAATTTGAGAGCGTGCTTCGTAAACTTGAACTTATTGACTAGAACCGTGCTGGGTTGCTTGCCATAAATTTTTATGTTATGCAAAAGGGATTTGGACACGGAAAATAAGATATACCGCCGCTATGAAACGGCCGGATAAATAGTACAGACAGAATAGGAGGGTGTTATGGGAGATGATATGATTACCGAAGGTATGCTCGATATGTTCATCTTTGAAACAGAGCAGGGACTTGAAAATCTCGAAAACATATGTCTTGAAAGTAAGGATGTTGGAGAGTTTGACGAGGACAATGTAAACGAGATATTTCGTATCATGCATACTATAAAGGGATCATCGGCAGTTATGATGTTTCAGAATGTTGCAACACTTGCACATAAACTTGAAGATGTATTTTATTTTATCAGAGAAAGTCATCCTGATGATGTACCACATGACGAGCTTGTTGATGATGTACTTGAAGTATCGGATTTTATAACAGAAGAACTGGAAAAGATAAAAGATGGTGCTGATCCTGACGAAGATCCGACAGCATTGATAGATAAACTCGATAAGTTTTTAAAGAAAATTCAAAACAAATCAGATAAAGACGCAGAACAGGTTATAGCTGAAAAACAGGAAAAAGCAAAAGAAAGTGAAAAACCACATTTTTATATTGCACCTGTGGCATCAGATGACAGCAAGTTCTACAGTATATATATTACATATTATAAAGAAACTGAGATGGCGAACATAAGAGCATATATGGCTGTCAATTCACTTAAAGGGATTGCGGAGGATATACTTTATACGCCATCTGATATTATCTCAAATCCTGACAGTGCAGATGTTGTTCTTGAATTTGGTTTTAGGATTGCACTTCAGACTACAGAGGGACCACAAACTATAACTGAACTCATAAATTCAAGTGCAGGAATAGAAAACATAGAGATAAAAGAGTGTACCAGTGATGAATTTCTTGATTTCTGTGTGGAGGCTGAGAGTAAACCGGCATCGAGTGCAGGAGATGTTCTCACAGCTCCGGTAGAGAAACCTACGATACTTGTAGACAGCCAGAAGCCGGGCGGTTCGCGGGAGGAAAAAGAAGAAGCTGACAAACAGACAAAGGAAAAAGAAAACGAAACGGATAAGGCAGAGCAGAAAGCAAAGCCAAAGAAAAAGCCAAAGCGTGCTCCGGTCAAGAAAGGTGAAGCACAGAGTTTTATCAGTGTAAATATTAAAAAGATGGATCTTTTGATGGATCTTATCGGAGAGCTTGTTATCGCAGAAGCAGTAGTTTTGCAAAATCCTGACCTTAAAGTGCCGGGACTTGACCTTACAAACTTCCAAAAGTCAGCAGGCCAGCTTTCAAAAATAACATCAGAACTTCAGGATGCCATAATGGCAATGCGTATGATGCCGCTTAAAAATACATTCCAGAAGATGAACAGAATAGTTTATGATACATCCAAAAAGCTTGGCAAAGACATAGAACTTGAGGTTATTGGTGAGGACACTGAGGTTGATAAAAATATTATCGAACATATTTCAGATCCTCTCATGCATCTTATACGAAATTCTGTTGACCATGGAATTGAGAGTGACGAGGACAGAAAAGCCATCGGAAAGACGGAAAAGGGAAAGGTTGTGCTCGAAGCCAAAAATGAGGGCGGTCAGGTATGGATATCGGTATCAGACAACGGTAAGGGTCTTAAAAAGGATGAAATCCTTGAAAAGGCAAAGGCAAATGGACTCTTGGGAAACAGAACAGAAAAAGACCTTACCGAAAAAGAAATATTCAATTTCATAACGGCACCGGGCTTTTCTACAAAGAAGAAAGTTACCGAATATTCGGGCAGAGGTGTAGGAATGGATGTTGTTGTCAAGAATATCCAGCAGGTTGGCGGTGTGCTTGACATTGAGAGTGTTGAGGGGCAGGGTTCTACTATGACGATGAAGATTCCTCTCACACTTGCGATAATCGATGGAATAATTTTTTCTGTCGGGGAGACGAATTTTGTTACACCGACGAACTCTGTTACAGAATTTATACGCATTGAGAAAGATAAACTTATAGTAGAACCTGACGGTGAAGAATATGTCATGATAAGGGAGGAATGTTATCCACTTATCAGATTAAACAGGTTTTATCATCTTGATAATGCGGTTGAAGAAATTGAAGAAGGAATAGTTATCATACTTAATCATGAGGACAGAAAACTTGCTGTATTTGCTGACAGGCTGGCAGGCGAACAGGAGATAGTTGTCAAACCTATACCTTCCTATGTAAAGAAAGTAAAAGGTATATCGGGATGTACGCAGCTTGGTGATGGAAGCATCAGCCTGATACTTGACACAGGCGGACTTGTGATGAATTGATGGAGGTGCAGAATGGATTTAACCGATGGAAAAATGGATATACCTGATGTTATTGTTGAGGACGAAATTCAAAAAGAACAATATATGACATTTAAGTGTGCGGACGAGATATATGGTATTTCAATCAAATATGTAAATGAGATAATCGGCTTATCGCAGATAACAAAAGTACCTGAAACGCAGGATTATCTTATAGGGCTTATAAATCTTAGAGGAAAGATTATACCTGTTATAGATGTAAGGATAAGGTTTGGAAAAGAACCACTTGAATACAATGACAGAACTTGCGTTATAGTTATAGATGTCAAGTCAACAGTCATAGGTCTTATCGTAGATGCGATTGATGAAGTTGCAGCTTTTGCTGAAAATGAGATAACTCCTCCGCCAAGCGTCAGCGACCTTGTAATGCAGGCGAAAAAATATGTGTTTGGAATAGGCAGGGTAAACGGCGAGGTTAAGCTTTTGCTTGACCCGGACAAGCTTATCAATGACCCGGAGCCTGAAAAGGATGATGAAGCAGAAGATGAAACAGAGGAAGAATAAATAAAAATCAATATAAATGGAGGAAAAAACATATGAAGAATTTGAGTTTGGCTAAAAAGACTTTCATTGGATATGGAGTCGCAGGAATTATTTTGATAGTATTTAGTATTATGGGAATAAATGCACAGAGAACAATAGCTGATAAATATAATACGGTATATGATACATATACACAAAAATGCATTGATATAGGAACTTTTACTAAGGATTATAAAGGACTTGAAAGTCTTTTGTCTGACTATGCATATGCAGCAAATGACGGTATAGATTTGAGTTCACTTTCAAAAGAGATTACGGAATCGTCAGAAACCTGTACAAAAGAGCTTGATGATCTTATAGACTCTATTCCAAAGACGGATGAGAACGGACAGGCTAAAACTTCTCTTGAAAATGTTAAAAAAATATTGAATGACGGAACTGCAGCATTTAAGCAGATAATGACACTTGTATCACAGAAAAAATATACTCAGGCAATGAAGATATACAATGATTCCGTAAAAGCAGTATCAGATGATGTTGACGAGGAAGTTTCAAGCGTATCAAAGTATTTTAGTGATAAGAGTGATGCAGGAAGAAAAAGTGTTGAAAAACGAAATGAGCAGTCAAGTGTTGTTTTGAGTATTATAACATTTATATGTCTTGTATTTTTTATCATTATTGCCACTACATATACAAGATTTCTTACAAAACCTATCAAAGCACTTACCGACCTGGCAGAAAAGATTTCAACAGGTGACCTTTCAGGTGATAAGATTGCTGCGACGACAAACGATGAACTTGGAAAAATGATAAACAGCTTTAATAAAGTTGTTGAAAGAATGAAGAGAGAGGTTGCCGTAGCGAATGATGTTGCAGGAGGAAATCTCTCAATGCAGATAAATCCACAGACAACAGCAGATCAGCTTGGTTTTGCGTTTAAACTTATGGTTGACTCAAATAATAAGACGCTTGGAAATATTAAAGAATCGGCATACCAGGTAGGTGCAGGAGCACAGCAGGTGGCAATAGCAAGCCAGTCACTTGCACAGGGTTCTACACAGCAGGCAAGTGCGATTGAGCAGGTGACAGCATCAATTACAGAAGTAACATCCAGAACTAAGCAGAATGCCGAGGAAGCAAAAGAAGCTGAAAATCTTGTGAATCAGGCAAAGGATGAGGCATCAGCCGGAACAGATGAGATGAACAGAATGATGTCGGCAATGCAGGATATTACAGAGTCATCAGAAAATATATCAAAGATTATCAAGACGATTGATGATATTGCATTCCAGACGAACATACTTGCACTTAATGCAGCGGTAGAGGCAGCGAGAGCAGGTGAGCATGGCAAGGGATTTGCAGTAGTAGCTGAGGAAGTAAGAAACCTTGCAGCAAAGAGTGCGGCAGCAGCGAGTGAGACAGCAGAGATGATAGAAGATTCTATCGAAAAGACTCAGAACGGTTCAGTTATAGCAAGTGAGACAGCTTCAAAACTTGCAGCCATAGCAGGAAATGTTGAGGAGATAGTCAGGATAGTTGCCAATATCGCAGAGTCCTCAACTGAGCAGGCAACAGCACTCAGTCAGATAGACGAGGCTATCGGACAGGTCTCATCTGTCATTCAGAATAATTCTGCTACAAGCGAACAGTGTGCAGCCGCAAGTGAACAGTTGTCAAATCAGGCTCAGAACCTTAAGGTGCTTCTTGGAAATTATAAACTTAAAAATAATCCGGGAATGACAGGTCCTGATTATGGCAGTCAGTCAGGAAATATAGGTACAAACACAGGTATGGCAAAAAAAATAGATTCATTTGGAGTTTCAAATAGTGCAGGATTTAACAACAGTGCACACCGCATACCTGATGCTTCAGAGTTTGCAGGACAGAGCAGCTACAGTGAAAATGAGAATATTATATCATTAGAAGATAATGGTTATAGTAAATATTGATTGACCGTACACTAATCATAAATATATAATATTTGAAATAATTTATTCATTAAGTAAATAAAGAAAATTCCTCAAAACACCCGTAATGCTTATTTTACGGGTGTTTTGTTGCTGATAAAAATGACATAAAAACTTTTTTTGTCAATAAAAAAGATAATATGAGAAAATTTGTTAATTAGAAATACTTGACTATAGGTTAAATACATGATAAAAATTAGTTGTTGCAGGTATAAAGTTATTTTTATACCATAACAAATATAATTTATACATTTTATCAATATACAGGAGGAAATTATCGTGGTAGAGATGAAAGAATGGGATGGCTTTGAAGGAAGACTCTGGAAAGAGGAAATCAATGTCAGACAGTTTATTCAGGACAACTATACACCATATGAAGGTGATGAATCATTCCTTGAGGGACCTACTGAGGCTACAGATAAGCTTTGGGGAGCACTTCAGAAACTTCAGAAAGAAGAGAGAGCAAAAGGCGGAGTGCTTGATATGGATACAAAAATCGTATCTTCGATTACTTCACATGATGCGGGATATATAGATGAGTCGTTAAAGGACTTAGAGAAAGTAGTAGGACTTCAGACAGATAAACCTCTCAAGCGTGCATTTATGCCTTATGGTGGTATCAAGATGGCAGTTCAGGCTTGCGAGACATACGGATATGAAGTAGACCCTGAGATTAAAAAGATTTTCACGGTATATCACAAAACTCATAATACTGCTGTATTTGATGCATATACACCTGAAATGCTTAAGGCGCGTCACAATAAGATAATGACAGGACTTCCTGATACATACGGTCGTGGTCGTATCGTAGGTGATTACAGACGAGTTGCTCTTTATGGTATTGACTTCCTTATTGAAGAGAAAAAGAAAGACAAGCTCAAATGTGGAAGCGGAAGCATGAAAGGCGAAGTTATCCGTCTTAGAGAAGAAATCGCAGAACAGATTCGTGCCCTTGAAAACATGAAGAAAATGGCTGAGATTTATGGATTTGATATTTCTGAGCCGGCAAAGAATGCAAAAGAAGCAATCCAGTGGATTTACTTCGGATACCTTGCAGCAATCAAGACACAGAATGGTGCAGCGATGTCAGTAGGCCGTGTATCAACATTCATTGATATTTATATCGAGAGAGATATGAAGAAAGGCATCCTTACAGAGAAAGAAGCACAGGAGCTTATCGATCATATGACAATGAAGTTCAGAATGGTTAAATTCGCAAGAATCCCATCATACAATGAACTTTTCTCAGGTGATCCGGTATGGGCTACACTTGATGTTGCAGGTACAGGTGTTGACGGACGCTCAATGGTAACAAAGACTGATTACCGTTTCCTTCATACACTTGAGAACATGGGACCTGCTCCTGAGCCAAATCTTACGGTATTTTATTCATCAAAACTTCCTGATAACTTTAAGAGATATGCAGCTAAGATTTCCATCACAACAAGCTCTATCCAGTATGAGAACGATGATGCAATGAAGCCTGTATGGGGTGATGATTACGCTATCTGCTGCTGTGTATCAGCAACACAGACAGGTAAGGAAATGCAGTTCTTCGGTGCAAGAGCAAATCTTGCTAAGTGTCTTCTCTATGCTATCAACGGTGGTGTTGATGAAAAGACAGGCGACCAGGTAGGACCTAAGTACAGACCTATTACATCTGAGTACCTTGACTATGATGAGGTAATGGAAAGATATGATGACATGATGGACTGGCTTGCAGACCTTTATGTAAATACGCTTAACCTCATCCAGTATATGCATGACAAGTATTATTATGAGGCAGCAGAGCTTGCACTTATGGATACAGACTTAAAGAGAACATTTGCAACAGGTATCGCAGGATTTTCTCATGTAATTGACTCGCTTTCAGCTATCAAATATGCAAAGGTTAAGGTTATTCGTGATGAGAACGGACTTGCAAAAGATTATGAGATAGAAGGAGATTTCCCTAGATACGGAAATGATGATGACAGAGCAGACGAGATTGGTGTATGGCTTCTTGGAACATTCATGGATAAGATTAAGAAGCATCACACATACAGACGCTCAGAGCCTACAACATCAATTCTTACAATCACATCAAATGTAGTTTACGGAAAAGCAACAGGTTCAATGCCTGACGGAAGAAAAGCCGGAGAGCCTTTATCACCTGGAGCAAACCCAAGCTACGGTGCAGAAAAGAGCGGACTTTTAGCTTCGCTTAACTCACTCACAAAACTTCCATATGAGTGGGCACTTGATGGAATTTCAAATACACAGACAATCAATCCGGGAGCACTCGGAAACGAGGATGGCGAGCGTGTGACAAACCTTGTTCAGGTAATGGACGGTTACTTCGACCAGGGAGCACATCACCTCAATGTCAATGTATTCGGTAAAGAAAAACTTATCGACGCTATGGAGCATCCTGAGAAAGAGGAGTATGCAAACTTCACAATTCGTGTATCAGGATATGCAGTTAAGTTCATTGACCTTACAAGAGAGCAGCAGCTCGATGTAATCGCAAGAACCTGCCATGACCATATGTAAGAAATTATAAGCCGAGTGTACTATGCTTTTTAATGATGTATAAGAAGAAATGGTATGCAAAAGGCATTTAATACTATCAAGCAGGCAGCAAAGCCTATCACGAATATCCGCTTGATAGATATTGAAAAAATAGCTGCCAAACGCACGCAGGTGTGGGCAGTAAATAAATAACTCCCAATTGCCGCCGGAAAGGCGGTGATGGGGAGTTTTTTGTTGAAATTTATGTCATGGATTGCAATTTTTACAATCATGCAAATAGCAATTTGTATGTATAAATATATTGTTATCTATATTTGATGCTTTCATAACTTAATGATAAAAATCAATAAGCTATGTATAATTTCAAGAGCAAATCTGCTATACTATAAGCGATTTAGGATTATAAAAAAAGGAAATGGAGATTATTATGTCAGAAAATAAACAGATATATGCAAGAGTTCATTCAATAGAAAGTTTTGGTTCGGCAGACGGGCCGGGAGTGAGATTTCTTGTCTTTTTACAGGGTTGCAATATGCGTTGTAAATATTGCCATAACCCTGATACATGGAAACTTCCGGGGGATGACTATGATAATTTAAAGACGCCGGAGGAACTTTTAAAACAGGCTAAAAGATACAAAAGTTATTGGGGAAAGACCGGCGGCATCACGGTAAGCGGCGGCGAAGCACTTTTACAGATAGATTTTCTTATCGAATTTTTTAAACTTGCAAAGCAGGACAAAATTCATACAACACTCGATACTGCCGGAAATCCGTTTACAAGAGAGCCGGAGTTTTTCGACAAGTTCAATGAACTTTTAAAATACACGGATTTATTTATGCTTGATATAAAACATATAGATGATGAGGAGCATAAAAAACTTACGGGATTTACAAATAAAAATATACTTGATATGGCTGAGTATCTTTCAAAACAGGGAAAAGATATGTGGATAAGGCATGTTCTTGTTCCGGGGATAAATGATGATGAGAAATACTTAAAAAGACTTTATGAATTTATCTCAAAATTAAAGACAGTCAAAAAAGTTGAGATACTTCCTTATCATACGCTTGGTGTATTTAAATGGAAGGAACTCGGTTACAAGTACAGCCTTGAGGATGTCGAGCCGCCTACAAAAGAGCAGGTGGAGAGGGCAAAGGAGATACTTCATATTAAATAGAAGATGTATTGTGGGATTGGAAAATGGTTAATTGCAGATGTTTTTCACATGGTGTAAAAGCATATAAAGAAATGAGGTTAAAATGAATAAAGATAAAAGACCAAAGATCGTTTTTATGGAGGCACAGTCACTTGGTGATGACATGGATCTGTCTGCTTTTGATAAGCTCGGTGATGTTACTGTATATGATGTAGATACTCCGGCTGAAAATGCAATCCGTATCAAGGAAGCAGATATTGCCATTATGAATAAGATAAAGATGGATGAGTCTATTTTAAAGGATGCAAAAAATCTGAAACTTATCTGTATCACGGCTACAGGAACTGACCCAATTGATGTTCCTTATATAAAGAAGCGTGGAATTGCGGCTTCTAATGTTGTCGGCTATTCTACGGAGGCAGTGGTGCAGCATACCTTTTCGCTGCTTTTTTATCTGTGGGAAAAGTCGAGATTTTATGATGATTATGTAAAGAGAGGTGAGTACGAGAGACAGGTCGGCTTCGGCTGTTTTCCAGAGAAGTTTCATGAGCTTGCAGGTAAGACATGGGGCATTATAGGTCTTGGCAGGATTGGCAGGCGTGTTGCTGATATTGCAAAAGCATTTGGGTGTGAAGTTATATATTATTCAACTTCGGGAAAAAACAGTAACAGCGATTACAGACAGGTTTCGTTTGATGAACTGCTTTTAAGATCTGATATAGTGTCAATTCATGCACCGCTAAATGATGCGACAAGTAAACTTATGAATGAGAGTGCATTTAAGAAGATGAAAAAAGATGCGGTACTTTTAAATCTCGGCAGAGGTGGTATCATAGACGATGAAGCATTGGCAGAGGCTATAGAGAATGACGAGATAGGAGCTGTAGGACTTGATGTTTTAAACGGCGAGCCGATAAAGCACGACAATCCTTTAAACAGAATTCTTGACAGAAGCAATGTTTATATAACACCGCATATCGCATGGGCAGCAGTAGAAGCGAGAAAACGCTGTGTGGAGGAAGTTTATAAGAATATTGAGTCATTCCTTAACGGCGAGGTGAGAAATTCGGTGTATGATATTTAGGTAAATTTGAATTTATTGATATGATTTGCAAAATATATAAAATCAGATTTAATCAGATATTTATGCTTGCTTTTAGAGAAAAACTTTAAATTATTACAAAAACGATTTGTTTTTTTACATTAAATAAAAAAAAACAAATCATATGCTATATTAAATATAGAAAGTAAGTGTTTAATAGTTATTACATTGAAAGATAATGTATAATTAAAAAAGTGTGAAACGGCGAGGAGAAAAAACAACTTTTAAGTCATCTGTAAATGGACCAGTATTTACATGGGTTTCATCATTGTCTATAGATATTTGCGAAACTATCATAAATCTTGGTTAAATTGTGCAGATATAACAAATAGTGTTAGTCGGCATTTTTGTCGTCGTCAGCACTTAATCAGCGTTTTTTGCTGATTTATGTACTGCTACGAACGACAACATAGCGAAAGCGTGCCGACGATATTATTTGTTATAGCTGTGCAATTGACACAACATATACTTAGTTTCGCAATTACCTAATCATTGTCTAAAAAGTAAGGAGTGGAATGATTTCATGAAAAAAGGAAAAATTTTTGCAATATGCATTGTGGTTTGCCTTATCTTAATTTTTGCAGTCTATAGTAACAAAAAGGTAAAGGGAGTAAAACTTTTTGGTTTTGCAAAGCCTGAGAAAATGACGATAGAAATGGAGATTGGTTCTGTAAGAAATAAAGTCATGGCAGATAAGGACAAAGAAAAGTTTATTTCATACCTTAATAATGCCGGCTATAAAAAAGTAAAAAGTGAATTGATTGAGGGAGTCAGTGTAATTTATATAAAAAGTAAAGACAAAAAATGGCAGATTGGGATTGCCGGGTCAAAAGTATTTTATAATGGAAAATGTTATGAGATGGATAGAGAGGTTATTAATGATTTAAGAGAACTGGCAGGGCTTTAAACGCAGATAGAGAAAAGCTAATATCTGATTTACCTGAAAATGAGTGTTGCCGGATAATGTAAGTGTGAGCAGAAATAAAAAGCCTTACATCTTTAAATTCTTACAAAAACGCTTTGTTTTTTTACATCCTGCATAAAAATGCAATGAAATATGTTATTATTTTCATTGTAAATAGGTGTATTTTTGCCGGGAGTAGTGAGTTATAAGATTACCGTAGTATTGCAGATGTGATAAACGGTAATGATATAAATTGCGGCAGAAAGGAGGAAAAATGCAGGATGTTTGACAGTGATGAAATTTCCGAGAGACTTACAAATCGTCTTATAAGAAAAAAAACGGCTGAGTTGGGCGAGATTGAAGAGTATCAGCAGAGAATCAAAAAGACGATAATATATTTGAGAAATTTTATCATTGTATTTATCATCATAGTTGTGATTATTGTTTTGTGTCTGAAAGTATTATGAGAAGACAGCAGAGTGGATTTAGGATATCCGCTTGAATGTTTACACTATGTATTGTTGACGGCAAAAATTTCATACATGGTGCAGTATTTGGTATGGATGATAATAATTTTTGGTTCGTGAAGATAGGAGAAAAGGGTTAAGGTTGATATAAATAAATTACGATGTTGGGGTCAAAAGGTATTTTGACCCTAACATCAAATTATAAAAGTATAATATTTTATATGACTCAAACTTTGCACTTGAATAAGTGCCTATACACCTTGAAAATTCGATAATAATTGGCAAAAATATAGCATGAAACCGTCTGGCTTTAATATAATTGAGTTGCTAAAAACAATAATACTTCCGGAGGCTCATGCAATGAATAAAAGTATAACACAAGCAACTCAAAATGATAAGCAGATTTCAAAATCTATAAAAAGATTTTTTGCGAGATTTCATGTTTCTTCTGCTTTGAAAGCATCCAATGCCTACAAAAAGAAAGGGGGTCCAGTAATGGAAATTTTCCAGTATTTGTTTCTGCTGATTTTTTCTAACAGAAGAATGTACATGAACCTGATTATAGGACGAAATACGCCTGATTTTGCGAAGGATACTGTATATCGTTTTATGAAAATGATTCAGATTAACTGGATCCGCTTCACGACGATTCTTTCAGCCCGAATCATCAAGGATGTCATTCTTCCTTTAGATTCTGAGGAATGTGCAAATGTTCTTATCATTGAAGATTCCATGTTTGAGCGTAACCGCTCAAAAAAGGTTGAACTCCTTGCCAAAGTCTATGACCATGCAAAACATAAATATCGCTTTGGTTTTCGAATGCTTACATTAGGCTGGTCGGACGTAAATCTGGATGAGAACGAAATCGTCCGGATCTATGGAAAACATTGGGACATAGAGGTATTCTTCAAGGTGTGCAAAAGTTACCTTAATCTCAGCAGAGAATGCAACTCTCTTTCCTATGATGCAATGACCACACATACTGCGGTTGTTTTTACACGATACATGATGTTGTCGCTGGAAAGCAGGGAATCCAATGATAATCGTTCTCTGGGCGAGCTTTTTTTATACTTTTCAGATGAAATGTCCGATATCACATGGATACAGGCATTTCAAATGCTGCTTCAAATGTTCAGAACAATGCTTACGGAAAATACCGAATTGTCAGAAGTGAAAATCAGCGAATTGGTGGATGCATTTATAAATGCACTTCCGGTCATTTTGAAAACAAAACTGCAAGCTGCATAAAGTTTGAACATTGACAATTGAATAACTACCAGATATTGAATTTTCAAGGTGCATAGCTAAAATTTATGTGCGAAGTTTGAGTTACTAATACAAGAAAGGAGAAATAATGTATCAAGATACATTATATATTAAATATGAAAGAAAGATTGAATTCAAAAAAAGGGAAGTATCTGAAAAGTTTATTTTTTGTTGCAATGTTTGTATCTATTGCGTATATGGTAGGTGTGATAGCAGAGGCAAAAGGTATTAAACTCAGTTACGATATGGTAAAGCAACAAAAAACAAATTGGTGTTGGGCTGCATCGGCAGAAAATTCTGTTAGATACGAAATGAAAAATCCGAGAACGCAAAAGAGTGCGGTAAATAAAATCAAGGGAACAACAAGAGATGCTTATCCCAATGTGGGAGGGACATTATCAGATATTAAAAAAGCTGCTGTATATATTAGTCGAAATACAGAATCTTATTTTAATTCATCATTGTCTCGCTCCAGTGTAAAATCGTTTGATTTTCTTAAAAAGGAGGTAAGTAGCGGAAATGTAACAATATTAGTAGCAGGCTATTACAATGGTTCTACGAGAACCGGTGGTCATGCTGTTACGATGATTGGATATGATATAACTGGTGGAAAAAATTATCTGCAGATTTATGATCCATGGGATGGGACAATAAATAAATGTACATATAGTAATTTTAAATCAGGTTTTGGCAATAGGCAGTATGATGGTACTGTTTGGAATCAGGAATAATTTGAGGAGTGATGGTAATGAATAATATAGCTAATAGATCTTTTGTTATTTTTTGTGTTTTATTTTTTCTTGTAAATATGTGTTTAAATGTTGAGTATGTATCGGCAAAAAATGATGAGTATCAATATGATATTCAAGATGAAAATAAAAAAGAAAATATTTCTTATGAAAGTGTAAAAGAAAACATGGAGGAAGTTATTGATGATCAAGAAAGTGTAAAGAGTCAAGAGCAAATTGTAGAAGTTGACTTTAGAATTAAAAATTATAATGACGAAGAAGCATATACGGAGTATATTTTATCTGATTTGCCGATTACAAAATATGCAGAATGTAAATCATATAAGGATCTTTTGTCAAAAGATTGTAGAGTTAAAGTACCATATATAACAAATGATAATCAAAAAGGAGTTGCTGTATTAGAAAAAGGCTCCGATGAAGATTATGAATTACAGGAAGAAATCATTTTAAACGATGCAAAACATGTCTTTGTTTCTCCTAAAAAAGTTGAAGAAATAATAAATAACACAACAAAAGAAAATGTAAAAGAAGTTAAATACACATATTCTAATAGATATTTTATGACATTAGTATTTGTTATAACAGAACAAAATGAGTATTTGATACCATTTATGTCACAGGAAATTAACAATATAAAAAATGGAACATTATATAAAGTGAGTGATTTTTTTGAGCGTATGAGTAATATATATAATGAAGAATATGTAATGGAAAATCTTAAAGAAAACGGAGGTGTGCCATATAAAACAGATAATTATAGTAAAACTCATATATATGGGTTTGTTTTAGCTATTATAGTTCTTTTCTCCTCATTGATTGGAGTTAATATTTTAAAAAGGAAAGAGGTGGAATTGAAATATGAAAATTAGGAAAAGTCTTACTAAAGGAAGAGTATTCGTTTTAGTCTTTTTTTCATTTTTTTTGTTTCAAGGTTGTGGTAATTTTGGTAAAGGGAATGTAGATTCAAGTAATAATTTGATACAGGAAACCTCAAAGGAGGTTTTGGTATCTAGTTCTCATGTACCAAATTCTTCAACTAAAAAGGAAAATTCACTTTTGTATTTTTCAAATGATGTTTCTGTAGTTAAAGTATTACATAGTAACGGTAGTGGTCAAAAAAGTTGGAATATGGATAAAAAGGATATTCCACAATTTAGGGAGTGGGTATTATCTTTGCAATTTAAACATCAAAATTTTGAAAAAGGTGAATCACCTGGGGATTCTAATGGTGGAGATGCTTATAACTTTCGTATTTCCAACGATGCTCAATTGAATTTCACTTATATTGATATCGGTAACAATAACCATTATATAGAATTTGAAGGAAAATGGTATCTTATTACTACTCATGAGAGAATACCAGATTTTTTATATAATGACTAAGACTTTTCATGCCAATAAATTGTGTTAAAACTTGAAAAATTAATATTACAAGCAATAAAAAAGGCATAAATCTATTCCTTTTGGTATAATGGAATTGAATTATAAACCAACAATGTTCTTTCGGAATCTTGAGTAATCATGCCAGCAAAAATTTTAGTAACCGATCTGGCTGGGTATTGTGGAATATGTGCGAGGTCATTAGAAAGATATTTTGGAGAGTATTATGGTATGTCAGTTGCAAAATATATTATGCAGCTTAAATTAAAAGAAGCGGCGTATCTGCTTGCAAATACGGATATGAGCCTGGCTGATATAAGTAATCAGCTTTCGTTTTCATTACAGAGTCATTTAAATAATAATTTCAAACTTCGCACATAAATTTTAGCTATGCACCTTGAAAATTCAATACCTGGCAGTTATTCAGTTGTCAATGTTCTTCAGATTTTACACAGCTTGCAGTTGCGTTCTCAGCATGACTGGAAGTGTACTCATAAATGCATCCACTAATTCAGTGATTTGTTCATCTGAAAGCTCGGTGTTATCTGTCAGCATTGTTCTGAACATTTGAAGCAGCATTTGAAAAGCCTGTATCCATGTGATATCAGACATTTCATCTGAAAAATATAGAAAGAGTTCACCTAGTGAGCGGTTATCGTTGCATTCCCTGCTTTCCAGTGACAACATCATATATCGGGTGAAAACAACTGCGGTATGCGCAGTGATTGCATCATAGGAAAGAGAATTGCATTCTCTGCTCAAGTTAAGGTAGCTTTTGCATACCTTGAAAAATACCTCTATATCCCAGCGTTTCCCATAAATTCGGATGATTTCATTCTCATCCAGATTTACATCTGTGGAAATGAGGCAGAGATATTCCTTGCGTTTGTTGCGATTGCGGACATAAACTACTTTTGCCGGAATGGTTTCACCATCTTTTACAACATCAACCATTACAGAAAGCAGATATCTTGATCTTCCACGTCTCTTTTTATTCTTGTTGTAGATAGAAGTCAGAGACATATCTTTGCCATTGTAGTGAAAGAACATCTTTGGTGTTTTCTTGACCATACCGATTACATCGTAGCCCATATTTTTTACTGCATGAAGCGTGCTCGGTGATGAAAACCAACTGTCGAAAAGAACATATTTTGCAGGAATTGCAGCTTTTTTAGCAATATCCAGAAGCGTAAGCATTGCATGGGTTCCTTTTTCCATGGACAGCTTTCTTCGTTTGTAGCCGACAGTCCTTTTGTCTACTTCTGTTGCTTCATTGATACGGTTTTTCCTGTTTCCTGTGGAAAGAAGAATGCTGTTGACTGGCAGGAATGTATTTCCATCTGACCATCCTAAGGTAAGCATACGAAATCCAAAGAGGTATTTATGCTTTGCGTGGTCATAGACTTTGGCAAGGAGTTCAAACTTTTTTGAACGGTTACGCTCAAACATGGAATCTTCAATGATGAGAACCTTTGCACGCTCCTCAGAATCTAAAGGAAGAATGGCATCCTTGATGATTCGGGCTGAAAGAATCGTCGTGAAGCGGATCCAGTTAATCTGAATCATTTTCATAAAGCGATATACAGTATCCTTCGCAAAATCAGGCGTATTTCGTCCTATAATCAGGTTCATGTACATGCTTCTGTTAGAAAAAATCAGCAGAAACAAATACTGGAAAATTTCCATTACTGGACCCACTTTCTTTTTGTAGGCATTGGATGCTTTCAAAGCAGAAGAAACATGAAATCTCGCAAAAAATCTTTTTATAGATTTTGAAATCTGCTTATCATTTTGAGTTGCTTGTGTTATACTTTTATTCATAGCATGAGCCTCCGGAAGTATTATTGTTTTTAGCAACTCAATTATACCAAAACCAGATGGTTTCATGCTATTTTTATGCCAGTTATTATTGAATTTTCAAGGTGCATAGGCACTTATTCAAGTGCGAAGTTTGAGTTATATGAAATAAATCAGAATGTTTCCGGTTGCACAAAATATGTGGATATCAGATATAAATCATTTTGACTTAGTTTATATATGATGTTATACTTTTTTTGACATATTTTTGACAAACGGTAATAGAAATGGAGTACAATGTGATAAAGATTGCTATATGTGACGATGAACCACAGTTTTGTTCCGATTTAGAGCGGACACTTATTAAAATATTAGATAAAAAATGTATAGAATATGATATTGATGTTTTTTATTCTGGGGTAGAACTTTGTGAAAAAATAGAAACAGGTGAGCTGCCATATTGTTATGATATGCTGTTTCTTGATATTCAACTTCCAAATATGAACGGTGTCGATATTGGAAGATATATAAGGCAGCAGCTTAAAAATCAAATAGTTCAGATAGTTTATGTTTCTTCGCAGAGAGAGTATGCTATGGAACTCTTTGATTTCAGACCGCTTAATTTTCTTATAAAACCCATAGATGAGAGTGCCATATTAAATGTCGTAGAACAGTTTGAGGAAATAAACGAAAAGGATAATTATTTATTCAGATTTAAAAAAGGCCGTGATTTTTATAAAATTCCGATAAGCAAAATTTTATATTTTGAACGAAAGGGAAGAAAAATTTATGTTCATTTGCAAAATGAAGAATATGATTATTATGATTCTCTCGAACTAATATATGAAAATCTGAAACAGTATGATTTTTTATTGATTCATAAATCATATCTTATTAATTATCGTTTTGTAAAGATAATGTCATATGATCATGTCGTTTTGGTTGATGGTACACAGATACCGATAAGTCAGGCAAAAAGAGAGCAGATAAGAAAAGAATTCATGAAGATAGAGGGAAGATAATGGATAAGATATGGTATATACTAACTTACTTAATTGTAAATGCACTGGATTTGGGTGTTACGGCAAAGTATATGAATTTTTTTCTTGGAAAACTGAAAGTGCAAAAAAACAGAGCAGGGATTACATATATTTTATGTTATATTATAGGCAGTTTACAGTATATTTTATTCCCGATTCCGCTGGTTAACGGGATTACATCGTTTATTATATTATATTTTATTGCGGACTGTTATGAGAAAAAATTAAACAGAATAATGTCAACAGTAGTGCTGGTTTTTATGTTTCCACTTATGTGTGAATTGGTACTTGGACTAATAATAGATGGAGGCAATAGAAATATGACTCAAAATGGATATTTTGGGGAAACATACCAGCTTATTTGTCTTAGTATAATGCAGATATTATTATGTTGTGTTGTGACCAGCTTTAAAAATGTTAATTCAAAATTGCAGCTTCCAATAGGATTTAATATATCTATAATCTTAGTAATTTTGCTGATATATTGCATGGAATTAATGATTTATATGAGCAAAGATGTAAGCCAAAATATAAAAATAATATCAGTATTTTTGTCATTGTTTATACTTATGCTTATAATGTATATGTATGATTTGATGTCCGGAAGTTATATAAACAGTATCCATACAAAAATGATGGAGCGTGAAAATATATATTCTGCAAAACAGGCTGAGGTTTTACGGAAGAATAGTGATAGTATTAGAAAAATCAGGCACGATATGAATAATCATCTCTATGTGCTTGAATCATTGATTGATGAAGATGGCGAAAATGTTGAGGCAAAAAAGTATATTGAACAGATGATAGGTAAGATTAACCAGGCGAAAATGTATTGTGATAGTGGGAATGTGCAGCTAGACAGTATTGTAAATTACAAATTGAGTGAAGCAGCAGAGAAAGATATAAACATTGAATTAATTACAAAACTGCCTGAAATAATTGAGGCTGACATGGGAGATATGGTGACTGTACTTGGAAATATACTTGATAATGCCATAGAAGCTGCACAGATTCCTGATAAAGACAGATATATAAAACTTGATATTAAATATAAGTCGGGAGCAATGTTTATAACTTTGAAAAATAGTTATGATGGCAGAATAAATGCTAAGAATGGTGTTTTAAAGACAATAAAAAGCAATAAGATAGAGCATGGAATCGGATTAAACAGCGTACAGGAGGTTGTACAAAAATATAATGGGGAAGTCGAGATGGAGTATGATGATAGGGAGTTTTGCATAATGATTGTTCTTTATATGAATAATTATTGTTAAAAAGGCATATATAAAATTTTTATTATGTGTGATATACTTTTTTTGATATTGTCAGTGAGCTGTACTTTGCCGGCCGCCGCAGGCAGGTTAAAGAGACAGACTTAAAAGGGAATGCAGTGAGATGCTGCAGCAGCCCCCGCTACTGTAAGAAGGATGATTTTTTGTGCATGGTATAAAGACTTTATCAATATACAAGTAGTGCTATGAGCAGGTAGCATGATATGTTATGAAGAGTTTTATGCTTTGTTTAAAGCCACTGTGAAAAGACTATAGCCAGACAAATTCATGGGAAGGTAAAAAATCAGTTGAGTTCGAGCCAGGAGACCTGCTGACAAGGAGATTTTAGCTACCTTGCTTATCAGGTCTACTTCGGTGGGAAGTATCAGAGCGGATAGTGTTTTTTTGTTATGCAAAGACAAAAAGAAATCTCCGATTGGGGATTTTTTATTTTGTCTTTTTTTAATGTTATAGGAAGTTTCGCAAATATTTATCATATGTGTGTTTGTCAGGAAAAACAGTACATGAATATGGATTAGTAAGCAGACAAGAATGGAGATTTATATGAAGAATTATAGAAAATTTCTCATTCCTATAGTTTTAGTGATTTTGTTAGTGCTTGGTGTTTCAAGGCTTGATATACAGTCGGTTAAAAATCATGATATGGCAGATGACAATATTGTTGCCGAAGAAAGCGATAAATCATCTGACAATGATACCTCGTCTGAGATTAAAGAGGATGAGAACAGCTTGCAGCAGGATGATAAAAATGATATAGGGCGAAGTGAGGATAAGACAGATAGTGGCGATATTGCAAGTGATGAAAAAGAAGAGGGGAAGAATTTAAAAAAGAAAAATACTTCTAAAAAAGATGCCCTAAAAAATGGAAGTTTAGGTGAGAGTAAGAAATCTAAAAAAGAAATCGGTTTAAAAAATAAAAGTAATACCAGGAATGACAAAAGTATTTCCGCAAATAAAAATACGGAAAAAAAGAGTAATGTATCAGAAAAAAATACAAATAAAAAGAGTAATGTATCAGAAAAAAATACAAATAAAAAGAACACAACAAGGAAAAATAAGACAAATAAGGATGCTGCAAAGAAAAACACATCTGATAAGAATACAAAAAAAGATAATACTTCTGTATCAGATAAAAATTCAACCGATGAAAAAGATGACAAAAATTATATCAAATGTGATGTGACGATTGATTGTACTATTCTTCTTTCAAATATGGATAAACTAAATAAAAATGCGAGAAAATATGTGCCCGACAGCGGAAAGCTGCTTGATAAAACAAGCATTAAAATAAAAAAAGGTTCTTCGGCATATGATGTGCTCACAGCTGTATGCAAGCTAAAAAAGATTGCATATGATGCTGAATACTCACCAATTTACAAAACTTCATATGTAAAGGGGATTGGTTATCTCTATGAAAAGATGGCAGGTGATATGAGCGGCTGGCTTTATCTTGTTGATGGAGTTACGCCAAATGTAGGGTCATCGGCTTATAAACTGAAAGGTGGAGAGCATATAGAATGGACTTACACCTGCAGCGGCAGGGCGGGAAGTTGATAATATATAGATTTTTTACATTCAAGATTTGTATATGTGCACACTTGACACAAATTTTATAAAAAACATATGCAGAAATGAGGATTAGTATAGTGAAAAAAGGATTGTTAAGAGAATTGCACCCGGCAGTAAGTATGTTTTATTTTATCATGCTGCTTATAATGACAATGTTTACACTAAATCCCGTGATAATAACAGTGTCGTTTGTGATGGCACTGCTTGGAGTATTAAGGCATAAGGGAACAGGAGCACTAAAAATGACAGCAATGTTATTCGTTCCGATAATGTTATTTTCAGTGATAATACTTCCAATTTTTAATCACAACGGAGTAACGCCTCTGTTTTATGTAAACGATATGGCAGTAACATTGGAAAATATCATATATGGATTGTTTATGACAATAATGCTCATGGCGGTGTCACTGTGGTTTGTAACGGCAGGATGCATGACAGACTCAGAAAAAATACTATATATAACAGGAAAAATATCACCTAAAATTTCACTTGTAATCTCAATGGTGCTGCGTTTCATACCGATGATGATAAAAAGATGGCGGGAGATACATGAAGCACAGATAGGAATGTTATGTACACAAAATACGGGGATGATACCCAAAGCAAAGCAATTCACAAAAGAATTGTCAATTCTCATATCGTGGAGTCTTGAAAACTCCATAGACACATCTGTATCAATGGAATCAAGAGGATACGGAACAGGCAGAAGAAGCAGTTACCACAGATTTAGGATAAAAAAGAGGGATATAATATTCATGATTGCATTTATAGCCATATCTGTATTGATAATATACACATTGTGCATGGGAAGATTTGAAACATACTACTTTCCGGAAATTGAAATAAAAAAAGCAGATGCGGTGGCAGTATCAGCGGTCATATTTCAGTGTATATATATGTGTGCAGCACTTATATGATATAAGATGAATGTAAATTTTAAAGTAAAAAATATATGCTTGAGAAACTATTGCAACATATATGAAGTATTTTAAACACAAAAGTGTAAAAGGAAAACTGTATATCAAAAATCAATCTCAAAATTCTTCATTCAGAAGAATCCGAGAGTTTATAAATAGGCGTTTGCGAAACTCTCAGTAAACTATACTTTGTATATACTGCACAAAATTTAACAATATGTAATGAGTTTCGCAATTGCCTAGAGTTTATAAACTAGGAAAGGAGGTCACAATGCTTAAATTTGATAATGTCTCATTCAGATACCCCAATCAGTCCCAAAATGCAATAACAGATATCTCTTTCGAGATAAAAAAAGGCGAGTTTGTTTTGCTCTGTGGGGACTCAGGCTGTGGCAAGACTACGCTGTTAAGGCACGCAAAGAAAAATCAGATACCGACAGGGCATGGCAGCGGAAAAATGTATTTTGACGGGAAAGACATAGAGTTTATGGACGACCGGGAGAGTGCCGCATTGATAGGATATGTCGGGCAAAGCCCTGACGGACAGATAGTGACGGACAAGGTCTGGCATGAGCTTGCCTTTGGACTTGAGAGTCTTTCATTTGACAGGGAAACAATGTACAGACGGATTGCTGAAATGTCAGAGTATCTTGGGATAAGCGGCTGGTATGAAAAAAAGACTGATGAATTGTCGGGAGGTCAGAAACAAATATTAAATCTTGCGTCCGTTATGGTAATGCATCCCAAAATACTGATACTCGATGAACCTACATCGCAGCTTGATCCCGTTGCAAGTGAGAGATTTTTGCAGAACATATTCAGATTGAACAGGGATTTTGGTGTGACGATACTCATATGTGAGCAGAGAGTACATGAAGTTATTCACATGGCAGACCGTGTCATGCTAATGAAAGACACAAGAGTTATCGGATTTGATGATGTGAGAACGATAGTGCATCAAATGAAAGAAAAATCCAGCAAGGTCTATGAAGCACTTCCGGGTTATATGAAACTTTGGAGTGAGTATGGTAAAATGGGAAAACTGCCATTGACGATAAGAGATGCAAAATTGTGGATAGAGGACATAAAAAACGACATATCTGTTAAAATAAATGCTCACAATAAAATGTCTGAAAAAGAAATGACAGACGATAGGGAATGTATGAATAATACTGCGGTGGTAAAAAACAAATCTGAACAGGATGGTATCAGACCGCATAAAAAGTCTGAAAATGACAGAAAAATAAAAGATATATTAATATCAGCAGAAAATTTAAGTTTTTCATACGGAAAAAATGAGGTTTTAAAGGATTTTTCGATAGACATAACAGGTGGAAAAATTTATGCGGTTATGGGCGGAAACGGCTCTGGAAAGACAACAGCATTAAAAATACTTGCAGGCATTTACAAAAAGAAAGGCGGCAGGATTAAAAAGCTAAAAGATTTAAGAAGTGTATATCTGCCGCAAAATCCGCAGACCGTATTTACTGAGATAACTGTTTATGATGAACTGCTTGAGGTATTTAAAAGCCACAGGGATTTATATGAGGGAGCACAGTTTGTTGACAATAATATAAAAGAAATGCTTGAAAAAATGGAGTTGTCAGAAAAAAAAGACTCGCATCCGTTTGATTTAAGTGTTGGACAGCAGCAGAGACTTGCAATAGGAAAAGTATTGCTGCTAAAACCTGATGTTTTGATGCTTGATGAGCCGACAAAGGGAATTGACGGGGAGTTTAAGAAAAAGCTTGCCGTGATGTTTGATGAAATGAAAAGAGCAGGGATTGCCGTTGTGATTGTGTCGCATGATATTGATTTCTGCGCGGAAAATGCAGATGAATGTGGGCTTTTATTTGATGGGGAACTTACAAAAATGCAGACGGCGGAAGAATTTTTCAGGCAGAATTATTTTTATACGACAGACATATGCAGGATATTTTCAGATATTTATGATGAGCAGGCAGATTTGTATGGATTTGTGACGGATGACAGAAAGTCAGATATAAACCGAAATAAGATTTACAAAAAAACAGATGTGCGGCAGATGGAGAGTAAACGGATATGTTTACCGGTAAATTACAGACAGGCGGTGGAATTATTTGAGAAATAAATATGTAAGTCGCAGAAATTATGATGAGGAAAAGATAAAAAAGAACATATTAAAAAGAAAAATATCCGTATGGCTTGTAATAATAATCCTGATACCGACTTTGCTTTATATATCCAGTTATGTATTAAGACAGAAACATTATCTGTTTATAAGTATGTTTATGCTTGTAGCAGTTATGCTGCCGTTCTTTGTAAGTTTTGAATACAAGGCAATAAGGGCAAGGGAGATAGTTCTTTTTGCGATGATGGTATCTTTCTGTGTGTCATTTAATCTCTTATGTGCACATACAATTCCACTGCATGGTGGAAGTGCGGTGGTAGTTTTATCGGGTATAGCGTTAGGACCTGAAGCCGGATTTCTGACGGGTGCACTTGGAAGATTTATATGCAATTTTTTTGACGGCCAGGGGCCGTGGACACCGTGGCAGATGGTATCATGGGGTCTTATAGGTTTTATAAGCGGAGTTGTATTTGTGAGATATGACTTAAGAGGAAAGAAAGATTTAAAAAACAACAGCTCGTTTATAACATTAATTGCGAGTGTAATATTGTTTGAAGTGACGGGGTATCTCTTTGTAGTGTTTACCGGCAGGGATATGGCAGACACAAAAGGCATAATGCTTTATATATTTGGTCTTGCAGGACTTATAACAGGCGGTCTTTTGCTGCGGAAAAGACTAAAAACAGACAGTATAGTTATGGCAGTATTTACATTTTTAGTGATATTTATAATATATGGAGGCATAATGAATTTTGCGGCACTTATAATGCAAAGTTCATATACAAAAGGTACAGGGATAAACCTTGCCGCATTGAAGGCACTTTATATAACGGGAGTGCCATATGATATAATGCACGCGGCAACAGCGGCATTATGTGTATTTTTAATAGGAGAACCATTCCTTAAAAAAATAGAAAGGGTTCAGATAAAATACGGGATATACCGTATGTAAAAAACATATTTATGGAGGTAAAAAGATGAGGAACAAAAAAGCGATAAGCATTGCATTATCAGCAGTAATGGCATTTACAACGGCGTTTGGAATGACAAGCGTAAAAGCAAATGCAGACGAAAAGGAAAAGATTGTTGTCTATGTGGCAGCAGAAGGAAAGAATGCATCAGGCTCAGCAGTAGCAGTAAGCAAAACAGCCATTCAGCTTGATGAGGGTGCGGTAGCAGAAGATGCTATTAAAACAGCACTTGACAAATCAGCATACAAGGATAACTATAAGATTTCATCTTCATCATGGGGTGACAGCCTTGATTCAATAGCAGACCTTGATATGTATAATGTCGGAAACGATTGGTATTATTGGGGCTTTTTTGTAAACGGACAGTATGCAAATCTTGGAATTAGCAGCCAGAAAGTAAACAATAATGACAAGATAAGTCTTATCTACAGCTATAACAACTACAATACAAGTGCATCATGCTTCAATGATGATGCTTCAAAAAATCCTGCTGGATATTCGGTATATTCAGAAAAAGCGAAAAAAGCCCAGGATGTACTTGCACAGAAGATTTATGATACTACATTTAAGAGTGGAAAATATGTACCGGGTGTAGAAGATTCATCAGGACTTTATACAGTATTCTCACTTGCAAGAGCAGGTTTTAAGGCAGACAAATTTTACGATGCAGTTTACGCAAAAGTAAAGGCACAGCTTGGTGCAATAAAGAAAACGACAGGTAAATTCTATGATGATACAAACAAAAAATATGTATCACAGGGAAGCATATTAAAAGATGGTGCAGCAAGCCAGACATATGCTAAGATTGCACTTTGCGTAACGGCACTTGGAAAAGACGCATCAGATGTAAACGGATTTAATCTTATAGAAAAACTTGCTGATAAGAGCATTTACGAAGCATCAAGCATCTACAGCAGAGAGACAATGATACTTATGGCAATTGACTCAAATAACTATGAGTTAAAGACAGGAGACAACTATCTTACAAGAGCAGAACTTGTAAACAAGACCGTATCTGATGTTGACAGCCAGATTAAAACATCACTTGAGTGGAACAGCCTTGACAGTGCGGTAATGCAGATTCAGCCACTCTATGCATATGAGACAAAAGACGAGGCAGGTGTAGATAAAGAGGCAGTAAAGAAAGCTTGCGATAAGGTACTTAGTCTTATTTATAATATGCAGGGAGCAGACGGAAAATACGGAGATTCATACTCAGCAAGCAATGCTTGGACAACTGCTCAGATAATGATAACAGCAGGATTATTTAATATTGATGTGGCAGCAGAAGAAAACGGAACAGACCTCATCAAAAACGGTGTGACACTTTACGATGATGCACTCGGATTTGTAGATACAGACAAAAATACTGTAGATGAGGGTCTTATGTCATTCCAGCCGGAACAGCTTCTCAGAGGACTTAACGCAGCAGTAAGAGCATCAGAAAAAAGTGAACTTATGCTTCCGGTAGAAAAAGTGGCATACACAGCATCAGATGACGCAAAATATACACTTCCAAAAGAAAATAAAACAACAGCAGCAAAACTTGCCAAAGCAAAAATAACAAAACTTACAGCAGGCAAAAAACAGCTCACTGTAAAAATTGCAAAAGTAAAAAATGCAAAATCATACAAAGTACAGGTATCAACAGATAAGAAATTCAAGAAAAAAGTAACAACAAAAACAACAAAGAGCACAAGCCTTACAATCAAGAAACTTAAATCAAATAAGAAATATTATGTAAGAGTGCAGGCTGTATCAGGCAAGACAACAGGAACATACAGTGTAGTAAAAAATGTGAAAGTAAAATAATCACAAATCATAATCAGTAAGATAACAAAAAGGCGGGATTGAATTTAAATCCTGCTTTTTTCACATTGTAACGACATCCAAAACACAGCAGGAAAGGGATTATTATCGTGGCTGAATGGAGCGGGAGCGTCCATGAGGTCTGATAATAATCCCTTTCCTGCGTCCGTTGGTTAATCCTCAAAAACCTCATTGAGTGCCTCAGTTCCCGCAAGCACAAATCTTCCGTTTTTGATTATAGTGATTTTTTCATCATTTTCAGTATGCACCACAATATCCCCCAGTTCAGAATAAGGAATAGTTATATCAGTGTGGCAGTTAAAGTAAGCTTTTTCCGGTTCGCTGTTTCTAAGTTTAGAAAAATCATTTTCCTTAGCGACCATTTGCTTACCGTCAGGATTGTAAGTCACAAGGTCTTCTTCATGTGAAAAACAGGTGTCACCGACTGCAAAGTGAGGACCGGTCTTTTCTGCGATAAGGATAGGGAGCAGACCTGAGATATTATATTTTAATCCCATCATATATGCAGTTGTGTTTGTACCGATTGCAAATTCGCCGATAGGAAGTGTATCATGTCTGTAGAGAACATTCTCATGTATATATTTTTTGTTTTCTTCCTCATTTTCAAAGTTTTTGCAGGTATAATCAGTAACACAGCCGTCTTTAAATTTAAGTTCAAGGTCCTTATATTTCAGATTGTCAAGGTAAACCTCAGTTACATGAAGAACACCCTCAGTACCCTTTAATTCCGGGGAAGTAAAGACTTCACCGAGAGGGATATTTACATCATCAAGACAGTTCTCAAAAACAGTCTGTTTTTCTGGGACGGTTTTCTTTACGAGATTTATCTTCATGTCAGTGTGGTTATTGCCACGGCCGGTAACGGTAACATAATCCCCTTTATCAAGTGCATTGATTATATTTGTTTGTATTTTTTCGTATTTATCTGAGTCGAGAGTATTTACTTTTACAGTTTCTTCAAAGATTTTTTCAAACTTTCTGCCGATGTCAGGAACAGGGAAAGCAATGATAGTAAAGCTTATCTTATCCTGTGGTATATAATTGTTTGTGAGCATACCTTTTTCAGAACGGAAAGCGATAAGCTGCTTTTGGTGTTTATCACTGTATTTTGGCAGGCAGTCTTTTTCAACAGGTGCAAAAGGTTTCTCACCAAAACTTTCGATAAGTGCAGGACCGGCAAATTCTGCGGCTGCATCTTTCATTGACTCATAGGCAAGTTTATATTCAGAGAGCTGTCTGTCGGCATAACCTTTATCAAATATAAGTGCGAGGTCGTTGCGGTGGTCGTACTCAAACTGTTTGTTTGCCGATGCACCGTGAAAACCGACTTTGTACATTGAGGTGCGTGAACCTATCGCAAATGAAGCCCTGTAGATAACCGGTTCAAGACCATTTTCCCTAAACTGTAAAACAGCAGACTTTATGATACGCTCAAAGCCGAGCGGGTATCTGATATTGACTGTTTTCTTGCCTGACATATCCATGTTGTAGACTTTGTAGCCTTTGATGATACCCTGTGTAAAAGTATGAGCTATAGAGTCGATTTTTTCCTGAGGCAGGCTGTTTAAATATTTTGCGGTCTTTACCTCATTGTCAGTGACATATTCACCTGAAAAATAGAGGTATCTCAGGTCCTCAAGATTTTCATTCATTATTATATCTTTGATAAAAGACATTTCAGGGTTGAGCATATCGTTAAGACCTGCCTTGATGGTAACATCACTGTAATCAAAGAAATAATAATAAAGTGCAGACCTTATTTGTTCCGGTTTGCAGTCAGAGTCCTCAAAAAGATTGTATATCTCAATAAAAAGCTCAAATATAGTTGTAAGATTAAAAAGCCGTTCTTCGATAGCATTAGGAATATTGCTGTGAAGCTCTGCATAGAGAGCACTGAGATACAGACCGGTCTCGGCACCAAAGCGTTTAACCGCATATGCGGGGTTGGTGTAACTTGTCTCATACTTTGCAGGGTCAATATCTTCATAGAGCCCCTGATTGAGATGAAATAATTCAGACTCAGTAAGTGTTTTTAATATATTGTTTTTTGAAAGGTTGTATATTTCGCTTAATTGTAATGCAAAATAAGATGTTTTTATAAAATAACTGTTTAGATGTTTATCGGCAAGAGTGACACTTTGGTCCCAAAGTTCAGTGTGTATCATGCGGATTCGTTCAACAGCAAGGCTGAAACGCTCATAATAATTCTTGTTTTCTTCTAAAATAATTTTATTTTCTGTCATACTATATCCCTCATTTCCTGCACAGTTTTTTGTGCATAGCAAGTTTGTGCAAAGCATAAATCATGTGTGAAAAAAACTGTATATATAGTTTTTTTGCACTTTATTCCAGTATATTCTATAAAAAATAACTGTTAGAGATATGATAGCCCATTTTGTAAAGATATACAAGTTTTCATTTACGAGAATGAGATTTTACCGTGTGTGTTTAACTGTTTTTATGATTTCGCTTATCCTGATTTCGGTCGTGTGCAGGACAGATACTTTTTTATATGCATTGTCAGTGACTTTGTTTCTCAATTCATCGTGTTTCAGGTAAAACGAAGTTTTGTCGATAAGCTCGTTGCTGTCCTCATATATCACTATATCTTCGTCCGGTTTGAAGAAATTTAAAAGTTCGGGTCTGAAGTCGGTCATTAAAAGTCCGTGACAGCCGATTATATCCCATACACGCAATGACAGTCCTGATGAAATATTAGGGATTGTCATATTTATATTTATTTTGCTTTTGTTAAATATAAATGGCATTTCGGTCAAGTAATCTACTCTCGGATGTGCGGTTATAAGCGGGAGCGTGGAAGTGTCGCTGTCGGTGAAAAGGTGCACTTTATGTATAAAATTTTTGGAAAGTTTGTTAAGGTTGTTTATTCTGGTGACAGATGCCGCCTTAAAGCCAAGAACCGTTGTTGAAAACAGTCTTTTTGTTGTCACGAATGAGTCATCACCTTTTTTGTAATCCGTGATTTCTTCTATCATGGAACAAATTTCAGGTGTCAGGAGATTTTCTAAGATATTTCCACCTGAAACCTGAGTCTGTGCAAAAATGGCACCGTCAAGATAGCCCGTAAGATAATCGGGGAGGTCTGACTGAATTTTATCATACGAATTTTTATCATACAGACTTCCTACAAAAGATATGTCATATCCGGTTAAAGGTTGTGCTGGTTTAGAATAATTTTGCACAGGGTAAGTGGCAGAGTCAGTTTCTGTATATTCATGCAGAGTATCAGTGGATTTTGGTAATGGTGGTTCGGTAAATGGATTATTTTTAGTCAGCAGTTGGTCATATCTCTTTACATTTGCCGCAAGTGGAAGATAATATATATTTTTAACACCCATATTTTGAAACTCAATGAAATTGCTATAATCAAATTCAAAAATGATATTTGTATCAAAAAATACATTTCGGTGATACATTGCAAGTAAAGGTGCATCACAGTTCCAGCTTACATAGAGGGTGTCAGTATCATGACATGCTCCTGATATAAGCGGGAAAAAATTAATGGAAAAGCAGAAATCATATTTTCCATTTTTAAGTATGGTATAAAGTTTTTCACAGAATGACGGGTCGTTTTCATAGTTTGAGATTTTTTCATTAAAAATATCACAAATGCAGCCGGCATCTTTAAATGCACTTTCAATATCATTCTGATTGTATGAATTCCAGCGGTATATAAGTATTTTCATGGCGTGCCTCTTAAAAGTTTATTTGTGTGAAACTATTTTTATGTTGTGTTAATTCAATAATATGATGTTTGGGTCAAAAGGTATTTTGCCCTAACTAATGTCACGGATTGCTTCATTGCTATATGCTTTTGTCCCTTGCATCATATAATGATAGTTTCACACACATTTAATATATAGTAGCAAAAGGTGAAATTAAATGCTATATATCAGAAGAAAAAATGTACGGCTGATTTGTTTTGTGTTATCATACTTATGTGTATGTTTTTGATGCACAATGGAGTTTTATTGACTATTGTTAGTTTATTAGTGTATTGCAAGGGGAATATGATGTTGCAGTCACCTATTATATGAACGGTAACAAAAGAATTGGAGGAATACTAAATTATGAAGAAAAAGAGCAAGATGACGGTTGGAGCACAGCTTATCATGACACTTGGACTTATGATGTTAAGTATGTTTATTGTCGGAGCGTGTGGCTATCTTATGAGAAACAATTCAGTTGAGACGGAGACAGAACTCTATGAGAATTATGGAAAGACGCAGGGTGAAGCGGCAATGGGATTTGCACAGTTTCAGGAAGTCAAAGTCCAGCTTAGAAATGTAATGTATATGTATGTTGGTGATAATGAAAATATAGAAGCATCAAAAAGTAATATCAGTGAAGCCAAAAATACCGTAAATGACTATATGGATGAGGTAAAAGGCGACCTTAAGGATTCTGCTACAAAGACTTTGTATGAAAAAGTAAAAACTAATATAGATGATTATTTTTCAGATGTAGATAAGTGCCTTGAATATTTTGATGCCGGAAAAATACAGGATGCAAGGAATTACTTGAAAGACAATGGAGTCAAGAGTGCAGATAAGGCGGAGGAAAATATTAAAAAGCTTATAAATGAAATAGATAAATATGCACAGAAAAAGCAGGATTATGTCATAGCACAGAATAAAAAAGGTGATTATTTTGTTGCATTTATAATGATTATTGCACTTGCTAATGCGTTTGTTGCATTTTGGTTTATAATGACTACAATACGCAATCCGCTTGTTGAACTTGCCGGTGTTGCAAAGAAAGTATCGGCAGGTGAAGTAGATGTTGATATAACACCTTCTAAGATTGACAATGAAGTTGGAGCCCTTGTTGACGGATTTCAGGCTATGGTTGATAATCTGAAAAATCAGGCTGATACTTTAAAACTTATATCAGATGGAGATATGACGGTATCATATCAGCCAAAATCAGAAAATGATATAGTCGGAAATGCGATAGTAAAACTTATTGCCGACAACAATATGGCATTTTCAAAGATAAGAAATGCGGCAAATCAGATAACGACAGGTTCAGAACAGATAGCTGCGGCGAGTCAGACGCTTGCACAAGGCTCATCAGAACAGGCAAGTGCCATACAGGAAATTTCTGCCTCTATAACAGATATTGCAAATAAGACAAAGGACAATGCACAGAAAGCGGCAGAAGTAAATGATATTGTTGTCCATGCCAAGAGTGATGCGGATGAGAGTAACAGATGTATGCGTGAGATGATTCAGGCTATGAATGAGATAAATGAATCATCAGAAAACATACAGAAGATTATCAAAGTAATAGATGATATTGCATTTAACACAAATATTCTTGCCTTAAATGCGACTGTTGAAGCTGCACGAGCAGGTGAACAGGGAAAAGGTTTTGCAGTAGTGGCGGAGGAGGTTAGAAATCTTGCAGGTCGTTCCGCCGCGGCATCTAAACAGACGGCAGAAATGATAGAGGATTCAATAGCAAAAGTAAAACATGGTTCAGGACTTGTTGAGGATACGGCAAAAGCACTTGGTGTCATATCAGAAATGATAGACAAGATAAACGGACTTAGTGCTAATATTTCAGATGCATCAAATGAACAGGCATCAGCTACATCACAGATAGACGATGCACTTACACAGGTATCCCAGGTGGTACAGACAAATTCAGCTACAAGTGAGGAATGTGCATCTGCAAGTGAAGAATTGTCGGGTCAGGCAAGAGGACTTGAAATTGCACTTTCAAGGTTCAAGTTAAAAGATGGAAACGGCGGTTCGGATTTCTCAATGGGAAATAATGCATATGGATACAGAAGCAGTAGTTCTATGATAAATTCTGTTATGCCGGATGCGGCTATTAAAAATATAAAGAATGACTACAATACAGATATAAGGCTGGAAGATTCTTATGATAATAAATATTAAAAATTTTAATCTGGAGCAGATAGCAGACTCAGGACAGTGTTTCAGATGGAGAAAACTCGATGAGGGAAAATATCTTATCCCTGCCTATGACCATCAGGTGACGGTGGCACAATCCGGGGAGAAATTTGAATTTTCATGCACCGGGGAAGAATATAAAAAAATATGGGAACATTATTTTGATATGAAAATTGACTATGGCAGGATAATCGATGCCATAGACGACAATGATACATTTTTAAAAGAAGCGGCGGCTTATGGAAGTGGTATCAGGATATTAAATCAGGAATTGTGGGAGATGATAATTTCTTACATAATTTCACAAAATAATAATATCCCACGCATCAAAAAGGGCATAGAAGCAGTCTGCGACAGATACAAGGCAGTAGTGTGCAAAGAAACAGAGTGTCAGCCGATGAGGGAAAATGCAGATAAAAGTATTAAAAATAATGTGAGTAAAAATATCAAGGAAGAGGCAGGACAAAGTAAAAAAGAATTATGTGCCGATAAAACGACAAATGATATAAAGCAGAATGAAAATGTGATATACGGATTTCCGCATCTTGCTGACATTGAGAAAAACGGTGGCAGGGAGAGTCTTAGTGAGCTTGGTCTTGGCTATCGTGATGAATATATATGGCTTATGTGTCAGTATGAGCATGAAAATACGGACTTTTTTGAACGATTGCGAAAGTGTGATTATGAGCATAGTATGAAAATGCTTATGGAACATAAAGGAATAGGAAAGAAAGTTGCAAACTGCATAAGTCTTTTCGGACTTCATCACCTTGATGCGTGTCCTATAGATGTGTGGATGAAAAAGATAATAGACGAGGAGTACGACGGAGTGAAGCCTGCGTGGATGAGTGACAGATATGCAGGAGTTTACCAGCAATATGCGTTTTTCTACAAGAGAGACAGGAAATAGGCTGTTAAATCAAGTTTAGTAAAAAAGAAGTAATAGTTATTTTTGATAAAACCGTTATAGAATAATAGGCAGGATAGGGAATAAAGAAAAGTGAGTAATGATGAAAAATATATGAAAGAGGCTCTGAAGCAGGCAAAAAAAGCTGCGTTGATAGATGAAGTTCCGATTGGCTGCGTTATCGTACATGATGATAAGATAATTGCCAGAGGTTATAATAAACGAAATAAGCTTCACAGCACTCTGGGTCATGCGGAGATTTCCGCAATCAAAAAAGCAAGTAAGGCTTTGGGAGACTGGAGGCTTGAGGAGTGCACGATGTATGTGACATTAGAGCCGTGTCCAATGTGTGCAGGAGCTATCGTGCAGGCGAGGATTCCAAAAGTAGTGATAGGAGCCATGAATCCAAAAGCAGGATGTGCAGGCAGTATCTTAAATATGTTTCAGATAAAAGAATTTAATCATCAGGTAGACTCTGTTGATGGTGTTTTACAGGAGGAGTGCCAGATTATGATGAAAAATTTTTTTAAGGAACTGCGTGAGAGAAAAAAGAAAAACAGATGAAAGTTTTTGAATGAGGGGCTGAACTGTTACGGGAAAATTTCAAAGTGTGTGCATTGGTTTGACATTAAAAAAATGCTCTGCTATAATATATTCGCTTAATTTTATGAAGTGAAAGCAAATAAATACTTAATTTTAATATATTTTTTGTTCAAATTAAACAAAAAATCAATATATGATGTAAGTGTTAAAAGTCCAAAATGTGATTGTGCCTGCACAAATGAACGCTTTAACCAGGCATCAGGAGTATAGAATCGAGGCAGAGAGATGAACAGTGAGAGTGAAGTATCAGACGATTTTCGTAAAAAATTACATTGTACAATGGCTTTTATAGGAGGTTATATCGGAGCATATGCACTTTTAAACAGGGCAGATGTATTTGGCAACGCACAGACATCAAATCTTATCCATGTAGCTATGAGTATAGTAGGGACAGATTTTTTAGACCTCTTTATAAGGCTTGGCGGTGTGTTTCTATATATGGCAGGTGTGACACTTGTTGTTATATGGCAAAAGATTACAAAGATAAGCGTTCACTACCTTGCTGTCGTAGTCGATGCATTTGCATTTATAATGCTTGGATTTTTTCCTAAAGATATGGACATAATTGTATCACTGTATCCGATATTTTTTGCGGCGGCAGTCCAGTGGACTTCATTTTCGGGAGTTTACGGATATAACTGTTCGACGATATTTTCAACAAACAACCTCAAGCAGTTTACTATGGCAGGAGTTGAATATATTTGCAGCCATGACAAAAAATTTAGTCATAAAGCCAAATTTTACGGAAGCGTACTTATAACATACCATTTTGGAGTTGCCTGTGAGTTTTTTGTAAATCAGGTATTCGGAATAAAGTCTTCATGGTTTGGACTTGTGGCAGTTGCGATAGCGTTTGTTATGGTAGCTGTCGAGCAAGGAACATTGTCAGGAATATTTGGAATGATATCTGGAGTAAAGAGGACAGCTTGAAAAATAACTGGTGTCTATGCATACTGGGGAAATTTGATAGATAAAAGTAAAATAACTGAGTAGCGATATGCGTAAATCCGAGTTAAATTTAAGGATTTACGCATATTTTTCCGTTGATATAAGGTATGTCATTTCTGATATACTTGTAAAAGCTGTTAATAATTTTATAAGCAAGTAGCAGAGCAAATTGCAAATATCCGCTTGACTAGCAAAAAATACAAAATTGGTGTCTTTGTACACTTGATATGAAAAATAAACATAAAGAGAGAAATGAGGGATAAAATGAGTGAGATAAAAAAAGAAAATCCGTTGGAGATGCTTCCGATAAATAAACTGCTGGTAAAATTTTCAGTACCGAGCATAATTGCCATGCTGGTGACGGCACTATATAATATTGTAGACCAGTTTTTTATCGGACAGGCTGTAGGTTCACTTGGCAATGCGGCAACCAGCATTTCATTTCCGTTGTCGATAACCTGTATCGCCATAGCATTGTTGTTTGGAATAGGTGGTGCGTCGGCATTCAATCTTTCAATGGGAGCTGGAGACAAAAAAACGGCGGCTTACTATATCGGAAATGCTGCGGCAATGTTATTTTTATGCGGACTTGTTTTATGTATAGTGAGCGAGATGTTTTTAAAACCAATGCTGTTATTTTTTGGTTCATCAGATAATGTACTTCCTTATGCAATGACATATACAAGGATAACAGCGATAGGATTTCCGCTTGTCATTCTTACGGCTGGCGGCGGTCATCTCATAAGAGCCGATGGAAATCCTAATATGGCAATGATATGTAATCTTATAGGTGCGGTAATAAACACGGTGCTGGATGCTATATTTGTTTTTGGACTGAACCTGGGAATGGCAGGGGCAGCTTTTGCAACGATAATAGGTCAGTTTGTATCGGCAGTTGTTGTAGTGGTTTATATGCTCCATTATAAAACAGTGAAATTGCAGAAAAAGCATCTTGTCATTCGGACAAAATATGTAAGCAGAGTGGCAGCACTCGGCGGTTCACCGTGCAGTAATCAGGTTGCAATGATGATAGTACAGATAATATTAAACAAATCATTGAAACATTACGGCTCAATGTCAGTATATGGCGAGGATATTCCGGTGGCTTGTGTCGGCATCATAACAAAAGTAAACCAGATGTTTTTCTCATTTGTAATAGGTCTGTCACAGGGACTTCAGCCTATTGCAAGTTTTAATTATGGAGCAAAGAAATTTGACAGAGTAAAAAGTGCCTACAAAAAATCAATGGTATGCGGATTTACAATGTGTATCATAGCGTTTATAATGTTTCAGGTTTTTCCAAGACAGATAATATCGGTGTTTGGAAAAGGGGATGAAACTTACTATACATTTGCGGTAAATTATTTCAGGATATTTTTATTCTGCACCTGCGTAAACTGCTTGCAGCCGATAACATCAACATTCCTTACGGCAATCGGAAAACCAAAGGGCGGTATGTTTTTATCTCTTACAAGACAGATAATCTTTTTACTTCCATTAGTTATTGTGCTGCCGCTTATCATGGGAATAGACGGAATAATGTATGCAGGACCGATAGCGGACGGACTTGCAGCAGTCGTAGCTATTGTTATGATAAGAATAGAATTTTCGAGAGAGGAATATAGGGTGAATGAATAAAAATGTTGAAATAAAAGCGGCAATATGCAATTATTGTTAATATAACATTAAAAAATCATATGTTAGAAATGAGGAATTAAAAACGATGGATGATATAAATGTAAAATACAGTGAAATAAAAACATGGGACAAAGAGTCATATGTGCTTGTCGATATGCGTGACGATTCATCAATCGGATATGGAATGATACCGGGAGCGATTCATATACCGGAGGAAAAAATAGACGAAAAGATAGATGATGTATCAGCAGGAAAAAAAGTTGTTATATATTGCACAAGAGGAGTGTTTAGTGCCGAATGTGCGGGGAAACTCAGAGAACAGAAAAATATTGAAGCCTACAGTCTTGAGGGCGGATATACAGGATGGATACTTGAAAATATCAGGCTTGAAGAAGAAAAAGAGGAGGATGGCAGCAGGAAAGATGATATAGAAAAAAGCATACGAAAGAAATTTCATAAGCAGCTTTTTTCAAAATTTGCAAAAGCAATAAATACTTATGAACTTGTAAAAGAGCATGATAAGATAGCGGTCTGCATATCAGGTGGAAAAGATTCAATGCTTATGGCAAAACTTTTTCAGGAACTCAAAAGGCATAATAAATTTGAGTTTGAACTTGTATTTCTTGTAATGGATCCGGGTTACAGTGAGGCAAACAGAAAAGTAATAGAAAACAATGCAAAACTTATGGATATTCCGATAACTGTATTTGAGTCAACAATATTTGATGCGGTGTATGAAGTTGAAAAATCTCCATGCTATCTCTGTGCAAGAATGAGGAGAGGTTATCTTTACAATAAGGCAAAAGAACTCGGCTGCAATAAGATAGCACTCGGTCATCACTATGATGATGTTATCGAAACAATCCTTATGGGAATGTTATACGGCGGTCAGGTACAGACAATGATGCCGAAACTTCACAGCCAGAACTTTGAGGGCATGGAACTTATAAGACCAATGTATCTTATAAGGGAGGAAGATATAAAGCATTGGAGAGACTACAATAATCTTCATTTTATACAGTGTGCGTGCAGATTTACGGATACTTGTACTACCTGTAGGACAGATGGCAGCACTGTTTCAAAGAGAATGGAGATAAAAAATCTCATAGCAGAATTAAAAAAGACAAATCCGTTTATTGAGAGCAACATTTTTAAAAGTGTCGAGAATGTAAATCTGAAAACAATAGTTGCTTACAAAAAGGACGGTGTAAAACACAGCTTTTTGGAGAGTTACGATAAACAGTAGTTGTCAGGGAGATTGTGGAATAGCGTTTTATAGGAAAAATTGTGAGGTATCTTACGGCGGGCAAGGTTGAAATACATATCACTATTATGCTAAACTGTAACAAAAGGTGATTAAATAAGGAGGGGAAGAAAATGGCTAGAAAAATCAGTGCCATGCGTGCAGAAGAAAAATTAGGTGGATTTGCAACGGCAAAGAAGCACATAACAGTACAGTATAATGAGCGTGAACGCTCAGTAGACAACCTGCTCAGCCTTATAAGGCGTGATGCAATAGAGAACCGCGGGATAACAGATGATGATATAACAGAAGTAAATGTGTATATCAAACCTGAAGAAAATGCAGTATATTATGTTATAAACAATAAAGTTCAGGGACAGATTGAATTTTAAGTCCAGCTAATAAATGTCAATAGTTAGATGTGAAAAAAATTATTTTGTTTTTTGACTAAAAAAGGGCGGACTTTCCCCTTGGTGAAAATATCGTTTTTTGAAAGATATTGATTCATTGGGTTCATAGTATTTTATGCAGTCATGTCGCATTTGGCAGCATTGTATTGTTTGATATGCTCCTGAGGAGCAATGATTTTGAATGGTTTGTTGTCTCTGAGTATTGCAAATATCATATTGCATACCTTATGTGAAACAGCGCCCATTGCTACGAGCTTTGGTTTTGAGTCACACTTCTTGAGATAGT
>LLKB01000001.1:398436-443436 GCA_001414325.1 Butyribacter intestini
CACAGATAATCAGTGTCCCAAGGAGGAATACATTCTTTGTCCTATCCTAAGAGATGATACCTTATGTTTTATCTGGTGTCTATCAGGAACCGTCAGACATGATCATTATTACGGATAACATCTGATGAAGGAAGAATCCCTTCTTCTGTTATCTGATTTATAGAAATTTATTAACCAAGTAGTCTTGTTTGACTACATCATTATTATACTAGGGGGGATTAAAATGGCAATCACATTTGTTGTGGCAAATCAAAAAGGTGGAATAGGAAAGACAACAACAGCGACTACGATCGCAGGAATACTCGGAAAGAAATATAAGACACTTCTTATAGATGCTGACCCGCAGGGCAACAGCAGTGCTACATATCAGGCAAAGATAAAAGACCAGGCAACACTTTATGATGTAATGGTCGATTCAGACCGCATACCTTTAGAGGAGGCAGTACAGCATCTTGACAACGGAGATATAGTGGCATCGGACCCATTGCTCATAAAAGCGGAGAAACTGCTTGACGGTGATGTTGAAGGACTTTACAGATTAAAAGATGCTATCGAGGAAGTTGAAAGCTATGATTATATCATAATTGATACGGCTCCGGCTCTCGGCGTTGTATTATACAACAGTCTTATAGCGGCAGACAGAGTTATCATTCCGATTACGGCGGATGCGTATTCATTACAGGGAATAAACCAGCTTTACAGTACGATAAAAGCCGTACAGAAAAGACAAAATCCGTCATTAAAGATAGAGGGACTTTTGCTTGTAAAATATTCAGGACGCTCAAATCTTGAGAAAAATATGCTTGAGGAGCTTAAGAAAACGGCAGAGAGCATGGGGACAAAACTATTTGAGACAAAGATAAGAGAGTGCGTGAAAACAAAAGAAGCACAGACAGCAAACAAGCTTCTTATAGATTACGCTCCAAACTGCACGACCATGCAGGATTATAATGAATTGGTTAAGGAGATAGTCTGAAAATTTTCAATTTTCAGACGCAAGATTTGTGCAAAAGAAAACGCAAGAATGGAGATAGTGTAAAATTATGTCAAAACTATACTTTACAAGACACGGACAGACAATATGGAATGTTGAGGGCAAAGTCTGTGGAGCAACGGATATTGAGCTTACTGAGCTTGGGCACGAGCAGGCAAAAGAACTTGGTGAGCATATAAAAGCAGATAAGGACACAAAAATAGATGAGATAGTGGCATCACCGCTCGTAAGGGCAAAAAATACAGCCGAACATATCTCTGGGATAACAGGAATTCCTATGCACACGGATATGCGTGTCATTGAGCAGAATTTTGGAAAATATGAGGGCGGCGGCAGACGCAGCGAAGAATTTACGGCAGCGAAAAATCATTTCGTTGACAACTTTGACGGTGGAGAGTCCATGTTAAAAGTTGCGGCAAGAGTTTATAATATATTGGATGAGATGAAAAAGGACAAGGATAAGACTTATCTTATCGTAGCTCACAACGGCATAGCAAGAATTGTAAATTCTTATTTTTACGATATGACAAATGAGGAGTTTGCATCGTATGGGATAAAGAACTGTGAATTGCTTTGTTATGAATTTAAGGATTGATAATAAGTTTTAAAATATCAGATAAGAATAATGTATGCTCGAAATTCTTCGTTTTGAGAAGATACTGAGAGCACATAATACTCACAAGGAGGAAATCCATGTATTATATAGGAAATCATTTATCAGCATCAAAAGGCTTTGCAGCAATGGGCAGGGCAGCCGTGAAACTTGGTGGCAACACTTTTGCATTTTTCACGAGAAATCCCCGTGGCGGAAAAGCAAAAGCAATAGACGAAAAAGATATTGAAAAATTTCTTGCCTTTGCAAAAGAGCATGAATTTGGAAAGATAGTTGCACATGCTCCATATACGATGAATCTCTGCTCGGCAAAAGAGGATATACGAAAATTCTCAAAAGAAATGATAGCGGATGACATGAAGCGGATGGAATATATTCCGGGCAATTATTATAATTTTCATCCGGGTTCACATACGGGACAGGGCGTGGAGACGGGAATAGAATATATCGCACAGACATTAAATGAGATAATTACACCTGAGCAGTCAACAACGATACTTCTTGAGACAATGGCGGGCAAAGGAAGTGAGATAGGAAGAAACTTTGAGGAAATAAGAACGATAATAGACAAAGTGGAACTTGATGATAAACTCGGTGTATGCTTTGATACCTGCCATGTATGGGATGCAGGCTACGACATAGTAGATAACCTTGACGGAGTATTAGAGGAGTTTGACAAAGTCATAGGTCTTGATAGATTAAAGGCGGTTCATTTCAATGACAGTATGAATGTCTGCGGTTCACACAAAGACAGACATCAGAAGATAGGGCAGGGAAATATAGGGGCAGAAGCCATGAAGCGTGTAGCACTTCACCCTGTATTAAAGGGCAAGCCGTTTATACTTGAGACACCAAATGACGATGAGGGTTATGCGGCAGAGATAGCAATGTTTAAGGAATGGATGGGTGAGTGATGGAAAGAAATGTAGACATGGCTCAAATTTCTGACGGAAAAAAATATACATCAAATGACCTTGCAAAACTTGGATGCGGAGATTGTGCAGGATGCAGCAAATGCTGTCACGGTATGGGTGAGTCGATAATACTTGATCCCTATGATATATACAGCCTTACCACAAATTTAGAAACAACATTTAGTGAACTTATCAAAGATAAACTTAGTCTGTCAGTCGCCGACATGATTATATTACCACATCTTAACTTAAAAGCAGCCGATGAAGGCTGCCTTTTCCTTGATGAGAATGGCAGATGCAGCATACATTCATTCAGACCGGGGATATGCAGGCTTTTTCCGCTTGGCAGGATTTATGAGGATGAAAGTTTTAGCTATTTTTTGCAGGTAAACGAATGTGCAAAGCAAAATAGGACAAAAGTAAAGATAAAAAAGTGGCTCTCAATACCAAATCTCAGCCAGTATGAAAGTTATATAAATACATGGCATTATTTCCTTAAGAATATGAAAGCCTTTCTTGAAGAACAGAATAATGATGAGATGGCGAAAAAAATCAATCTTTATATATTGAAAATATTTTTTGAAGAACCATATAATAATGAAGATTTTTACACACAATTTGAAAATCGTATGCAGAGGATGCAGCAGATTTTTTAACAGGGGGATAGAGAATGAAGATACCTGAGAGTTTAAAATTGGGCGGTACGATTGGTTTTGCCGCTCCTTCGTTTGGATGCAATATTGAGCCATACAAAACGGCTTTTAATAATGCACTTAAGACATTTGAAAAAATGGGTTATAAAACAAAGTTAGGGCAGAATTGTTATGCCGGGGATGGTATTGGTATAAGCAATACACCTTTAAAGTGTGCAAAGGAGATAAATTCTTTTTTGTGCGGAGAGTACAATGAGGAGATTTCTGCTCTTTTTTCATGCGGCGGAGGGGAACTTATGTGTGAGATATTGGATGATGTGGATTTTGATAAGATAAAAAAATCAAAACCTGTGTGGTTCTTAGGTTATTCGGACAACACTAATCTTACATTTCTATTGCCGACTATATGCGATATAACAGCTATCTATTCGCCATGTGCACCTGCATATGGAATGGAGCCGTGGCATCCGTCGCTTAAAGATACTTTTGAACTGCTTACCGGAAAGTCAAATATGGCACATGGTTACGATAAGTGGGAGAAAGAGTCGTTAAAAAATGAAGAAAATCCACTTGTGCCATACAATGTAACGGAAAAAACTGAGATTAAAAAGTTTGGTGCCGGTAAAGATGATGCAAAAACAGAAATTTCAGGCAGACTTATCGGTGGCTGTCTTGACTGTCTGTCAAACCTTGCAGGTACAAAGTTTGATAAGGTATCGGATTTTAACGAAAAGTATAAAGAGGATGGTATCATATGGTTTATGGAGTCATGCGACTTAAATCCGATGGCAATAAGACGGGCAATATGGCAGCTTGACCATGCAGGCTGGTTTAAATATGTCAAAGGTTTTCTTATAGGAAGACCGCTGTGTCTTGATGAGGAGATATTGGGTGTGGACAGATACAATGCGGTATATCCACTTCTTGAAAAATACAATGTACCGATAATAATGGATCTCGACATAGGACATACAGCACCGATGATGCCGATCGTTTCGGGAGCAAAAGCAGAGATAGTTGTAGAAAAAAACAGCATAAAGATACATTACAAAGAGCTTGAAGTGTAAAAACATCTGTTAGACTTAAAATTATGTAGGTAATTGCGAAACTAATTATATGTTGTGTTAATTGCACAGATATAACAAATAATATCGTCGGCACGCTTTCGCTATGTTGTCGTTCGTAGCAGTACACAAATCAGCAAAAAACGCTGATTAAGTGCTGACGACGACAAAACTGCCGACTAACTCTATTTTGTTATATCTGCACAATTTAACCGCAGATTATGATAGTTTCGCAAACGCCTATTAAAATTATGCTTTGAAAGGATTGAAACAAATGATACAGGATATAAAGCCACACATATTTCACAACGAGTTTAAAAATCTGAAACCGGATGCAAACGATAAGGCAATAGTGTTTGATGGAAAGAATTTTCTTGTAAAAAGGGATGAGGATAACACTTTGCATATGCCTGGATGTAGTGATATTGAGGGGGATTATCAGTATGTATTTTCTGTTGATGATACGAGATATTTTCTTTTTAAAGGCTGGGAATATGCTGAAAGAGAGGGAGAGGTTGAACATTATATAAGAAGATATGAAAAACATCTTGAGGGATTTAAGTTTGAAAATATACAAAATTTAAGACAGCTTACATCAAAAGAGTTATGTTTTGCGGTAATGACTGCATGGCATCTTAATGTCTGGTACAGGGACAACAGATATTGCGGGCGCTGTGGAGCAAAAACACTTCACGACATAAAAGAAAGAATGGTTCGCTGTCCGAAGTGCGGAAATATGATATTTCCCAAAATTGCTCCGGCAGTTATCGTGGCTCTGACGCATGGCAACAAGATACTTCTTACAAAGTATGCGGCAACAAGAGATTATAAAAAATATGCACTTATTGCCGGATTTGTGGAGATAGGAGAAACTGTGGAGGAGACGGTTGAAAGAGAAGTGATGGAGGAAGTAGGTCTTAAAGTGAAAAATCTGCGTTATTATAAGAGTCAGCCGTGGGGATATGACAGTAATGTGCTGATGGGATATTTTGCGGAACTTGATGGAGACGAAAGCATCACAATGGATACGGAAGAACTCTCAAAAGCACAGTGGTTTGCAAGGGAAGAAATGCCTGCACATAATGACGGCATAAGCCTTACAAGAGAGATGATGGGCGTATTTGAAAATAAAGTAAAGTACGAGGAATTTATGAGGAGTGCAACTCCGCTAATTTTTTGACAATATGCAGAGTAAAAAATTGTATTGACAATATTTGTATTTGCGGCAAGTTTTAAAGTAAGCATTTTAGACTTTGCAATAAAAATTAAAAAATGAAGATTAATATAAAAAACAATCTGAGAATATTTTTTATAAATAAAAGCATACAAAAACGAATATAAAATATAAAAATGGTACATCATATTTTTAAGATGAATAAAAACAGCACAACGAATAATTCATAATAATTATGAAAGTTTCGCAAATATTTATTCTCGCAAAGGCAAAGTTCGGTTGGAACAAATAAAAATGTCTACCGGAACACGCCTGTGGGGAATTTGATTTGTTTTAAAATATGGAGGTGCCATTTTGGAAAAACAGATTGGAAAACAGAGCGTAAGGTTTGAAAATCCGCCATATATTGTCTCATCGGCAGCGATAGTAGGTCAGAAAGAAGGGGAAGGACCTTATGCGAAATTTTTTGATGAGATATTGGGTGATGACAAAGCAGGATGTGAGAGCTGGGAAGAAGCTGAGGGAAAAATTCAGGAGATGGCTGCAAACAAGGCATTGTCAAAGGCAGGTATGGAAAATAAGGATATAAGATACATTATAGCCGGAGATCTTCTCGGTCAGCTTATGGCTTCGTCATTTGGACTTATAAAACTGGAGATACCAATGTTTGGTGTGTACGGTGCGTGTTCTACAATGGGCGAGTCGATTTCCATCGCTTCAATGCTTGTTGACGGCGGATTTGCAGACAACATACTTGCAATAACATCAAGTCATTTTGCAAGTGCGGAAAAGCAGTTCAGATTTCCACTCGGATATGGAAACCAGAGAAAGAGGGCGGCGACATGGACGGTTACCGGAAGCGGTGCGGTAGTTATTGCTTCAAAGAAAATGGCTGAAAAGGTCAATATGTCCGACAAAAATAAAGTTCATATAACAGGCATCACTACTGGAAAGATAGTAGACCTCGGTGTCAAGGATAGTATGAACATGGGAGCGTGCATGGCACCGGCGGCGGGAAATGTCATTATCCGCAACCTTATTGATAACGGAAGAAAACCGGAATGGTATGACAAAATAATAACCGGTGATCTCGGACTTGTCGGCAAGGATATTCTCTTAGATATAATGAGGAGTAAGGGGTATGATATAGCAGACAGATATATGGACTGTGGAATAGAGATATATTCAAGAGAGCAGAATATTCAGGCGGGAGGAAGCGGCTGCGGATGCAGTGCGACGATGCTTGCAGGTTATATTTTGAAAATGCTTGAAAGTGGAAAATGGCACAGGGTTTTGTTTGTACCGACAGGTGCATTGTTGTCACCGGTAAGTTTTAATGAGGGTGATAGTGTGCCGGGAATAGCCCATGCAGTAGTGCTTGAATGCGGTGAAACGGAGGTATAAAAATGAACTATATACTTGCATTTGTTGTTGGAGGACTTATCTGTGTGGCAGTTCAGATTCTTATGGACAATACAAAACTTCTGCCGGGCAGGATAATGGTAATACTTGTATGTCTGGGAGCCGTACTTGGGGCAGTCGGCATTTATGAGCCTTTTTCAAAATGGGCGGGGGCAGGAGCAACAGTACCGCTTCTTGGATTTGGCAATACACTTTGGAAAGGCATGAAAGAAGCAATAGACAAAGAGGGCTTTATCGGGCTGTTTAAAGGCGGTTTTACCGCCTGTTCCGTCGGGGTATCAGCGGCACTTATATTTGGATATGCCGCATCACTTATATTTAAGCCGAAAATGAAGTGATATGAATTGTTTTAAATAAAAAAAATAAGAGAACAGGACAGCTTTTAGAAAAAAACTCACAATAATTTCTATAATATTTAGAAAATTATTGTGAGTTTTATGGATTTTAGGGTTAAAAAATAGTATAATATACTTAAAATAATAAAGGCTGGCTATTTGTTTATGAGTAAAAACAAATAGCTTTTATGGAGCAGCAGATTGCTCAGAAATGAGGACTAAAATGTATTCAAAAGGACACGGCGGAAATATTTACGATGAAGCGATAAATTATGATTTCTCTGTAAATACTAATCCATTAGGAATGCCGGAAGATGTAAAAGAAAAATTAAAAGAAAATCTTGGAGATATATGTGAGGTATATCCGGAAGAAACCTGCTATGAACTCAGAAAATCCATTTCACTTAAAGAAAACATAAGTGAACATCAGATTATATGTGGAAATGGTGCTTCTGAGCTTATTTATGGACTTGTAAGAGCGATAAGACCCCAAAAAGCACTTGTTGTTGTGCCAAGCTTTTCGGAATATATAAGGGCACTCAGGGCAGAAGATACACAGATGGTATATTATCATCTTGCACCTGAGAGGGATTTTATAGTAGCGGAGGATATAATGTCATATCTGACTCCGGACATTGATATGGTATTTTTGTGTAATCCAAACAATCCTACAGGAAAGCTAATAGATCCTGATCTGATGCTTGATATTATTACATATTGCAGAATGAACCAGATATATGTAGTGATAGATGAGTGTTTTATGGATTTTGTAAAAGACTGTCAAAAGCATACCAGAAAAGGTCTTATACCGTACAATCCATATGTTGTCATACTTAATGCACTCACAAAATTATTTGCATTTCCAGGTATAAGGATAGGATATGCGATGACAAGTGATGCTGATCTGATACACGCAGTCAATGCACAGCTACCTTCATGGAATGTCTCAGCGGTGGCACAGCTTGCGGGTAAGGAGGTTGTTCATCATGAGGAGTATGTCGAGGAGTCGAGAAAATATGTTTTTAGGGAAAGAGAGTATATGTATGAGGAGATGAAAAAACTCGGACTTAAGGTCTACGAGCCGTCTGCAAACTTTATCTTTTTTAAGTCAGACATTCCTATGTATAAAAAACTTCTTGAAAGACATATCCTTATAAGGAACTGTGATAATTTTGACGGTATCATGCACGGGTACTGCCGTGTTGCAATAAAGAAACATAATGAGAATGAAATTCTGTTAAAAGAGATGGAAAACATTATAAACAAAAACATGGCTGTCACCTAGGAGGATTCCTACTAAGTGACAGCCAGTCTTATTAAAGTGGAATTTTACTAATATTTTACTTCATTATATCTTAAAACATCTGATTAAGGTGAAGTAAAAAGTATATTAGTGATTCCGGCACAGGTTTTTGTTTTTTATGAAACATGACAGTGCCTCCGGCAGGTATTAGTGTATTGTATTATTGATACACTACATTAGTTGTTCTCTGTTGAGTTTCCTGACATTGCCTGCTCCTGCTTTTTGATCATCTGGCGAACCATCTCACCACCTACTGAACCTGCCTGGGCAGAAGTTAAGTTACCGTTATAACCATTTTTTAATGGAACACCAAGTTCGCTTGCAACTTCCATTTTGAATTTGTCCATACTTTCCTTTGCCTGTGGTACTTCCATTCTTGAACTCTGATTACTGTTTGCCATATCTTTTTCCTCCTTTTTTAGGTGATGTACTCTCGAAATTCTCAGTTCAGAAGATTGCGGGAGTACATAGTGTCCGAAAGATTTGATTTTCTATCCTCTATTTCACAAACAGAAATTGATACCTTTCGGGTGTCAGATAAGATTTATTTCTTATCTTGATAGTAGTATGTCCGTAGAAAATAAAAATATGTTGGTAGATTTTGGTCAAAAGGTTGTTTTTTTCTTAAAATGTGTTAATATATAAGTATCTAACTATTTTTTGCAGATTTTAAATGCAAATAAAAAGTTGCCGCCCATACGAAACGGTGACAATAAGAAAATGGAGGAACGATCATAATGAAACATATTCAGACAATCAATAAGGCAAACTTAAGTGCAACAGCAAAAAAAGGCGGATGTGGTAAATGTCAGGCATCTTGTCAGTCAGCTTGCAAGACTTCATGCACAGTAGGAAATCAGAAATGTGCAAATGAGGATAACAGATAATTGACCGAGCTTAAGGCGAGGAAAGTTTCTTGATTTTTTAGTTAAGAAAAGATTTATCTGAATTGGATATTTCCTGACTGAAAGTCGGGAAGATGGATATTTAGAGAGTGATAAAAGATAATGATGGCTGTTACGGGATTTCGTAGCAGCCATTCACTTTGAGAAACGGAGTAAATAATGATTCATAAGTTTAAAGCAAAAGATGTAAATATTTTATTAGATGTAAACAGTGGCGGAGTTCATGTTATAGATGACATAACATATGATATGCTTGATTATGTTGAGCCGCCTTTTGATGCGGAATGTCCAAAAGATGTGAAAGCAAAGCTTTCAGACAGATACTCGGCAGAAGAGATAGAAGAAACTTACAAAGAGATAGTAGAGCTTTACAATGAAAAACTTCTCTTTTCGGATGATGTTTATGGTGATTTTGCAGAGACAAAAGTTGAATCACCTATCAAGGCAATGTGTCTGCATATAGCACATGACTGTAATCTCCGCTGCAAATACTGCTTTGCATCGACAGGTGATTTTGGAACGGGAAGAAAACTTATGCCTTTCAGTGTAGGAAAACAGGCGATAGATTTTCTTCTTGAAAAGTCAGTCGGCAGAGAAAATCTTGAACTTGATTTCTTTGGCGGAGAACCTTTGATGAACTGGGATGTTGTAAAGCAGATCGTAGAGTATGCAAGAAGCAAAGAGGAAGAATATGGCAAGAAATTCCGTTTTACGATTACGACAAACGGTATGCTTCTTGATGATGAAAAGATTGATTATATCAATAAAGAAATGTCAAATGTAGTTCTTTCTATCGACGGAAGAAAAGAAGTAAATGACAGAATGAGAGTAAAGGTTGACGGAACAGGCTGCTATGACCGTATTGTAAAGAATTATAAAAAGCTTGTAGAGAAGCGTGGTGATAAGGAATATTATGTCCGTGGAACATACACAAACTACAATCTCGATTTTTCAGAGGATGTAATGCATCTTTATAAACAGGGTTTTGACCAGGTTTCGGTTGAGCCTGTTATGGAAGATGAGAGTGTTGAGTATGCGATTACCGAAAAAGACCTTGACAAGATTTATGCAGAATATGACAAACTTGTTGATAAGATTGCAAATATAAAGAAAAACGGTGGATTTATTAATTTCTTCCACTTTATGATAGACCTTGACCAGGGACCTTGTGTAATAAAAAGACTTCGTGGATGCGGCAGTGGAAATGAGTATGTTGCGATTACACCTGATGGAGATATTTACCCTTGCCATCAGTTCGTTGGACATGAAGAATACAAGATGGGAAATCTTGAAGAGGGTACATTTAATACTGATATTAAGAAAGAGTTTGCAGGATGTCATGTATATTCAAAGCCATCGTGCCGTGACTGCTGGGCAAAATTCTATTGCAGCGGCGGATGTAATGCAAACAATTATATTTATAACGGCGATATTCACAAGGCATATGAGCTTTCATGCAAGATAATGAGAAAGCGACTCGAATGTGCCATACTTACTAAGGTTTGTGAACAGTTAGACAGGTAACAGTTCAGCCCATCATTTATTATATTCGTAAACCTGCCAGCAGGCTGTCAGTCGCTGCTATGCAGCTTGTGTTTACTTCATTTCATAAATGAAAGGCTATTCCGCCCCAAAAAACAAGTCAATAATACATTGAGCAAGCTCATGTATTATTGACTTATCTTTTTGGGGGATGGACTGTTACTTAGAAAGTGCAAAATAAAATTTTTAGCTTTACAAGAAAAAAAAACTGTGTTATAGTATTAGCTGAAATGCAGTGATGGGGAATAGTAACTGTCAAACGGAATACAGAAAGCTGCTGGTTGATGCGAAGCAGTAGAAGTGACACAGTGAACTCACCTTTGAGCATCCGGTTGAACCGATAGATGCGATTGATATATGATTTATCATATATTTGTATTTGTCAAAGTAGATTAGGACGGAAACCCACCGTTATAAGGGCAGGGTATTGATTTTTGATGTACCTGGTGAGAGCATGATTTTTCATGAATAAGAGTGGTACCGCGTGGATAATTTTTGATATATTCTCGTCTCTATGTATAAGATATATAGAGGCGAGTTTTTTTATTGCATAGGAAAATGCTCGTAAAGTAGTGTGACACCATAAGCAAAACGCTGGTTTTGCTCTTTTTAACTACGGTGGAGATTTATAAATGATATAACCGGCACACAAAAAACAATTAAGATTTCAAATAGAGAAAGTGAGGAAACAAAATGAAAGGTTTTGAAAAGTATCAGAAAAGTTATTTTATGCCACCTGTTGACTGTTATGACTGGGTGAAGAAAGATTCAATCGAGGAGGCACCTATCTGGTGCAGCGTCGATCTCCGTGATGGAAATCAGGCACTTATCGAGCCTATGAGCCTTGAGCAGAAAGTCGAATTTTTTAAGATGCTTGTAAAAATCGGATTTAAGGAGATTGAGGTAGGATTTCCGGCAGCATCGGAGACAGAGTATAAATTCCTTAGAACGCTTATCGAGAGAAAACTCATCCCTGATGATGTTACTGTTCAGGTACTTACACAGGCGAGAGAGCATATCATAAAAAAGACATTTGAAGCTATTGACGGAGCACCAAATGCAATTGTTCATGTATATAATTCTACATCTGTCGCACAGAGAGAGCAGGTATTTAAAAAGTCAAAAGAGCAGATAAAGCAGATAGCCGTTGCTGGTGCAAAACTTCTCAAAGAACTTGCAAAGGATGTAAAAGGAAATATCCGTTTTGAGTACAGTCCTGAGAGTTTCCACGGAACAGAAGTTGAGTATGCGGTTGAGGTTTGCAATGCCGTTCTTGATGTATGGCAGCCAAAGGCAGATGCAAAAGCGATAATAAATATACCTACTACGGTAGAAAATGCAATGCCTCATGTATTTGCAAGTCAGGCAGAGTATGTCAGCAAAAACCTCAAATACAGAGAAAATGTTGTTTTATCACTTCACCCTCACAATGACCGTGGAACAGGTGTTGCTACTGCCGAACTCGGTGTGCTTGCAGGTGCAGACCGTATCGAAGGTACGCTTTTTGGAAACGGTGAGAGAACAGGAAATATGGATATAGTTACAATGGCTATGAACCTTCATTCACATGGTGTTGATTCAAAACTTGATTTCAGCAATATGCAGAAAATAAAAGATACATACGAGAGACTTACACAGATGGAAGTATCAATGCGCCAGCCATATGCAGGAGAACTTGTATTTACTGCATTTTCAGGTTCACATCAGGATGCTATCTCAAAGGGAATGTCATACCGTGAGGAGAAAAATGAGAAGTATTGGACAGTTCCATATCTTCCAATCGACCCTAAAGATGTTGGAAGAACTTACGATTCAGATGTTATCCGTATAAACAGCCAGTCAGGAAAGGGTGGAGTTGCATATGTTCTCAAGCAGAACTTTGGACTTATGATTCCTGATAAGATGCGTGAGGAAGTCGGCTATCTTATGAAAGGTGTGTCAGACCATGCACACGCAGAGCTTAGTCCTGATGATATGCTCGAGATATTCCGCAAGAATTATAAAAATATCGACAAGAAATTTGATATACCGGAGTGTCACTTTACACAGGTTGAGGGTGGAATCAAAGCAGAAGTTACGATAGAAGAAAACGGTCAGAAACAGATTGTCGAGGCACTTGGAAACGGTCGTTTAAATGCCGTAAGTAAAGCAATCCGTAAACATTATGACATAGTTTACCATCTCGCTGAATATGAGGAGCACTCACTTTCAAGAAATTCAAACGCACAGGCAATGTGTTATGTCGGAATAACAGATGAGAACGACAATCTCACATGGGGTGTTGGAACAGATGAAGATATAATCAAGGCATCAATTCATGCACTTGTAAATGCCGTAAACAAGAAATTCTTTCAGTAAGATTTTGCTTTAAAGCTATCAAAGAAAGCCCCCGCTTCTATTGCGTAGAGCAATAGAAGCGGGGGCTTTCTTTTTAAAAGTTATACATTAAGATATTTAAGAATAAATTCAGGGATATTTTTTTCGTCTGTATTAAGTACATAAGAAAACTCCTGATATACTCTTTTTTCAGCCTCTTTTAAGATTTTGGAATCGGTAGCAGAAAATTTCTTTCCGGCGGTCTCGACCTCTTTCTTTCTCATATGAAGCTTTGCTATAAGTGCGACTATATCTTTAGTGTCGCCATTATAAATAATATGCATAAAAGCATCTTTCCTAAGTGTTGAGTTGTCTATCCATTCTATGCTTTCGACTGACACTGATTTTATAAGCTCTATAATCTCATCCTTAGTCGGCATTTTCTGAAGAACTATCTTGTCACTGTCAACTGGGACAAAAAGAGTAGATTTAATCTTTGCATACAGTGGATGCATAACATAGTATGTACGCTTTTTAGAGCCGTCAAACCGTTCGCTGCGAACATCATCAATCTCACATACTCCCTCAGAAGGATGGAGAACAACATTTCCGGTTTCAAACATAATTTACCTCTATTTCTGTACTGTGAGTGTTAAACCCGCAGGTGTGTTCGGATGGAACAAATTTATTTGTCCTATCCTCACTTTACCTTCGTGGGAATAAATAGAATTGAAATCACAGTGCAAATTCCAATCCTAAAACAACGAAAATATTAAGTTGTTTGTTTAAGTGCTTATACATATATTTTAACAGAAAATGAAATTTTTTGTAAGTGTTAAAAAAAATTAATACCCGCTTATGTACCGCTATGCAGTTCTTTGAGTGGGAGTGTACCAAAGAACTGTATAATATCTTCATTTATGGTGTTTGTGCAACACTTGTAAACATCAAAATAGTGTTATAAAATGCAATAATATATGTTGACACCCGTTTGAGGACTAACATATAATAGAAAAGAAATAGTTGCAAGTCGCATCATAGATGTGAAAGGCAATGGAAAAGTTGATTATAAAATTGATACGGAAAATTTATGTTTATTTTAAGGAGGAATTATTAAATGAATTTTGGTTACTTCGATGAAGAAAACAGAGAATATGTCATTACAAAGCCAAATACACCGGCTCCGTGGTGTAACTATCTTGGTTCGCCGGAATATGGTGCTATCATTTCAAACAATGCAGGAGGATACAGCTTCGTAAAGAGTGGAGCAAACGGACGTATTCTTCGTTATCACTTTAACAGTGACGATACACCGGGTCGTTATATCTATCTCAGGGATGATGAAAACGGTGATTACTGGTCAGCTTCATGGCAGCCGGTTGGAAAAGACCTCAATGAGTACAAGAGTGAGGTTCACCACGGAACGGCTTACACAAAGATGTTCGCTGAGTATGCAGGTATCAAGTCAGAAGCTATGTATTATGTACCTCTTAATAAAGTATATGAAGTATGGTGCGTAAAGGTTACAAACAATTCAGACAAGCCTAGAAAGATTTCAGTATTCGGATATGCTGAGCTTTCAAATGATGATAACTACAATCAGGATCAGGTAAATCTCCAGTACACATTATGCACGACAAACACAAGTTTCAGAAAAAATAAGATTTATCAGCAGATAAACCTTAACTGGTATAAAGGTCCTGACGGAAGCAACGGAAAAGAGAGATTTTTCGGTCTTGCAGGACAGCCTGTTACATCTTACAACGGAGATAAAGAAGCGTTTATCGGTCTTTATCATGACTATGGCAATCCAATAGCCGTTGAAAGAGGAAAATGTGACGGAGTATGCAATTACAACGAAAACAGTTGTGGTGCATTACATACTGCACTTGAGATAGCACCGGGCGAGACAAAGACACTTGCCTTTATTTTAGGAAGACATAAAGAGTCGGTTGCAGATGAGATAATAGCTTCATATGAAGATGTATCAGTATGCGACAAAGAAATCGAAGAATTAAAGAAATACTGGCATTCAAAACTTGAAAACTTCAAGGTAAACACACCAAGTAAGGCATTCAACAGCATGGTAAATACATGGAATGCTTATCAGTGTTTCCTTACATTTACATGGTCAAGAGCAGCATCATTTGTTTATTGTGGAGAGCGTAACGGATATGGTTATCGTGATACGGTTCAGGATATTCAGGGTGTTATCCATACAGATCCTGATGCGGCTCTTGAAAAGATTAGATTTATGCTTTCAGCTCAGGTAAACAATGGTGGCGGACTTCCACTTGTCCGTTTCGATCATGATGAGCGTGCAGGACATGAGGGAACTCCTGATGATCCGGATTATGTAAGAGAGACAGGACATCCCGCTTATCGTGCAGACGATGCACTCTGGCTTTTCCCTACAGTTTACAAATATGTATCAGAGACGGGAAATCTTGCATTTATGGATGAGGAGATAACATGGTCAAATGTTGAGGAGAAAGCAAGTGTTTATGAGCACTTAAAGAGAGCTATAGACTTCTCAATGAATCATCTCGGACCTCACGGACTTCCGGCAGGACTCCATGCAGACTGGAACGACTGCTTAAGACTCGGAAAGAACGGAGAGTCATCATTTGTTGCAATGCAGCTTTACTATGCATTCACCATCATGCGTAAATTTGCTGAGAAAAAGAATGATACTGAGTATATCGCTTATCTTGACAAGACGCAGAAAGACATTGGAGAAAAAATTAACAAACTCTGGTGGGAGGATGACCGTTTTAACCGTGGATTTAAAGAGACAGGAGAGCTTATCGGTTCAAAGAAAGACCCAGAGGCAAGTATGTGGTTAAATCCTCAGACATGGTCAGTAATCTCAGGACTTGCAACAAGAGAGCAGGCTGACAAGGCTATGGCATCAGTTGACAGAGAACTCAACACAGCTTACGGTGCAAAGATAATGGCTCCTTCATATGTAGACCATTACTTTGATGGTGCACTTGCAGGACTTTTCCCACCATCAACAAAAGAAAACGGTGGTATCTTCTCTCAGACACAGGGATGGCTTATACTTGCAGAAGCACTTTTAGGAAATGGTAATGAAGCGTTCAAGTATTTTGAGGAAAGCTCACCATCATCACAGAATGATAAGGCAGAAGTCCGTAAACTTGAGCCATATGTGCACGGACAGTACACAGAAGGTGACGAAAGCCCATTCCACGGTCGTTCACATGTTCACTGGCTTACAGGAACAGCATCAACCTGTATGGTAGGATGCGTAGAGGGTATCTGCGGAATGCGTCCTGACCTTGACGGACTCCGCGTAGCACCTACAGTACCGTCAGACTGGAAAGAATTCTCATTTGAGAAAAACTTCCGCGGAAAGAAAGTTATCATTAAGGTAGAAAATAAGGACGGAGCACAGAGCGGATTTAAAGAGTTCTACATCAACGGCGAGAAACAGGATGACAACTACATCCCTGCTGATAAGCTCACAGATGTAACAGAAGTTAAGATGGTAATGTAATCAAAATAATTGACTTAATTTTTCAGATGTGATATAGTAAGTTCTCGTATAACAGACAGTTCATTAGTACCATCCTGTCTATAAATAAAACTAGGGCTGTATTTAATTAGATATTATTGGACTATTGCTCGCACAAATTTTATATGAGCGGGTAGCGAAGTGGATTGCGAATATCCTTGACTTAGAGTGCAAAAGACCGATTTGTAAAAGCGGTCAGAAAATATAGTATCATTAAAGACAGACAGTTTTATGTCTGTCTTTTTTCATAATAAAAAATATTATTTTGCGAGAGGAGAAAAAATGTATTATCTTACAGTAGAAAACAGTTTTGACTCAGCACATTTTTTACACGGCTACGATGGCAAATGTTCAAATCTGCACGGACACCGCTGGAGAGTAGTCGTAGATGTTGCCTGTGAGGAACTTATTGCCGAGGGGCAGCAGAGAGGAATGTGCGTTGATTTTGGTGATTTAAAGAAAGATGTAAAAGAAATTACAGATTTTTATGACCACGCATTTATTGTTGAGGAGGGAACTCTTAAGGAAAAAACAGTTGAAGCACTTAACGAAGAAAATTTCAGAATGATTTTTGTAAAATTTCGTCCGACAGCCGAAAACTTTTCAAAGTTCTTTTTTGAGGAAGTAAAAAAGAAAGGTTACAATGTAAGTAAAGTGTGCGTGTATGAGACACCAAATAATTGTGCCGCATATTCGGAATAAATTCAAAGGTTTACCGTTCATATCGCAGATGTGAACAGTAAAAACAGATAAGCATGGAAACAGGAGGACAAGCGATGAGTTTTAAAGTCGTTGAGATTTTTGAGAGTATAAACGGTGAGGGCATGAGAGCTGGTGAACTCGCAGTATTTGTGCGTATGAAAGGCTGCAATCTCTCATGCAATTATTGTGATACGATGTGGGCAAATAAGCCTGATTGTGAATTTGCGGAGATGACAGCAGAGCAGATTGTTGACAGAGTAAAAAAATCAGGCATAAAAAATGTGACATTGACAGGCGGCGAGCCGCTTTTACAGAAAGATGCGGACAAACTGCTTGAAGCATTTTCAAGTGAAAAGGATATAAGAGTTGAGATTGAGACAAATGGAAGTATTGATTTAAAGCCGTTTCTTAAATTTGAAAATGTAAGTTTTACAATGGATTATAAACTTCCTGAGAGTGACATGGAAAAATATATGAATACAGATAATTTCAAAATTCTCAGAAAGAAGGATACTTTAAAATTTGTTGCATCTTCTGTAAATGATTTAAAGAAAGCAAAAGAAATTATTGAGAAATATGAACTGATAGGAAAAGTAAATATAATATTCAGTCCGGTTTTCGGAAAGATAGAATTGACGGACATAGTTGATTTTCTGAAAGACAATAAACTTAATGATGTGCGTATGCAGCTTCAGATGCATAAGTTTATATGGGACCCGGAAGAGAGGGGAGTATGAAAGGAGGAAACATGATAGACACGGATGCGATTAAGGAGCATATCAGGGGGATTCTTGTGGCTCTCGGTGATGACCCTGACAGAGAGGGGTTAAAGGAAACGCCTGACAGAGTGGCAAGAATGTATGAGGAAGTCTTTGAGGGCATGAATTATACAAATCATGAGATTGCCAAGATGTTTAATAAAACATTTAATGAAGATGCGGGTACGGCAAAGGGCAGTGATGATATGGTTATAGTGAGAGATATAGATATATTCAGTTATTGCGAACATCATCTTGCACTTATGTATGATATGAAAGTGACGGTTGCATATCTTCCTAAAGGAAAAGTTATCGGTCTTAGCAAGATTGCAAGGATTGCTGATATGGTCGGAAAGAGATTGCAGCTTCAGGAGAGAATAGGTTCAGATATAGCTGAGATTTTAAAAGAAATCTTAGATACTGAGGATGTAGCAGTTATAATAGAGGGAACACATAGCTGTATGACTGCAAGAGGAATAAAGAAAAATCAGGCAACAACAAAGACTTATAATCTTAGCGGCAGATTTAAAGATGATGTGTGTCTTAATATGAGATTATAGTCTGAAAAAACCATATGCGCAAGTTTTTTCAAATTTGAAAATTGCAAAGGATATACACGCCAGTTTTTCAATTACTTAGTGTATATATAGTGTTATTTTGTAACAAAATGCTCAGAAAAGAGAATGTCAGAAAAATTATATATGTAAAAATTATATATGTAAGTTTTTAGATGCAAAATTTATTACAACAGGAGGATTTCAATGAAAGCATTAGTTTTATTTAGCGGTGGTGTTGATTCAACAACCTGTCTCGGAATGGCAATCGACAAATATGGCAAGGATAATGTTATTGCATTGTCTATATTGTATGGACAGAAACATACAAAGGAGATTGAGGCATCAAACAAGATTGTGGAATATTACGGAGTTGAGCATATATCACTCGACCTTGAAAAGATATTTGAGTATAGTGACTGCTCACTTTTATCACATTCAGATGTGGACATACCAAAAGAGTCGTATGCAAAACAGCTTGAAAAGACGGACGGAAAGCCGGTGTCAACATATGTGCCTTTTAGAAACGGACTATTTTTGTCAACGGCGGCAAGCATCGCATTATCAAAGGATTGCGGAGTTATTTATTATGGTGCTCATGCTGATGATGCAGCAGGCAACGCATATCCTGACTGCTCAGAAAGTTTTAATAATGCCATAAATGATGCTATTTATATAGGAAGCGGAAACCAGCTTAGAGTTGAAGCTCCCTTTGTAAAGCTGACAAAAGCGGAAGTTGTAAAGATAGGACTCGAACTTAAAGTGCCATACAAATATACATGGAGCTGCTATGAGGGCGGAGACAAGCCTTGCGGAGTATGCGGAACCTGTATAGACAGGGCAGAAGCTTTCAGGCTTAACGGAGTGAAAGACCCGGCATTGGAAAATTAAAAAATGGAGGATTGGAAATGAGTACAAGAGAACAGGAAGAAAGTATTACACTTTTGGGAAATCAGGGAACTAAATATCCGGATGATTATGCTCCGGAGGTTCTAGAGTCGTTTGAAAACAAGCATCCGGGAAATGATTATTATGTTAAATTTAACTGCTCGGAGTTTACCAGTCTTTGTCCGATTACGGGACAGCCTGATTTCGCAAAGATTAAGATTGCATATATACCTGACAAGAGAATGGTTGAGAGCAAATCGCTTAAGCTTTATCTTTTCAGTTTTAGAAATCACGGGGATTTCCATGAGGATTGTATGAATATCATTATGAAAGATTTAATAAAACTTATGCAGCCAAAATATATCGAAGTGATGGGTGAATTTACACCGCGTGGAGGAATTGCGATAGACCCATATTGTAACTATGGAATGCCTGGTACAAAATGGGAGAAGCTTGCAGAGGACAGATTGTTTAATCATGATATGAACGCAGGCAGCAGAATTTAATAAATAAAAGGCTGAACTGTTACATCAAGGGAATGTCCGCTTGAAAAAAAGTACTTCACAAACAGCAAAAAGAGTGGTATAATATCTATTGTTGTTTGTGAGGTAAGATTGATAAACAGTTATGACGGTGTGTGGCTCAGCTTGGTAGAGCGTTGCGTTCGGGACGCAAAGGTCGCAGGTTCAAATCCTGTCACACCGACTATTGACCGGGTGAAAGTAAGTTAAAAGCCGTGGTGAGAAATATTTTCTAAATAAAAGTTAAAATATACTTGTTTTTGGAAAGAGCAGATAAAAATAGATATAGTTTATAATATGTCCCTTATATTTCAAAGTTGAGATATGAGGGTATTTTTATTATTGTTAATTTACAGACTTGTAAATAAAAAGATTAGATAATTGCGAAACTAACTATATGTTGTGTCAATTGCACAGATATAACAAATAATATCGTCGGCACGCTTTCGCTATGTTGTCGTTCGTAGCAGTACATAAATCAGCAAAAAACGCTGATTAAGTGCTGACGACGACAAAAATGCCGACTAACACTATTTGTTATATCTGCGCAATTTAATCAAGATTTATGATAGTTTCGCAATTACCTAATAAAAAGATAAAAGACAGGAGAGAAAAATTGACTGAAAATGTAAAATTATATCAGGCAGCAGAAAGTGATATAGAAGAAATAACAGGTCTTTATGAGCAGGCAAAAGGCTCAAAGTTCTGCACATGGGATGAGCATTATCCAAATACGGAGATAGCACGGGGAGACTTAGAAAGAGATGCATTGTTCTGCATGAAAACAGAAACGGGAGAAATAGTCGGAGCTATATCAATAGACGATGACAAAGAAGTAGAAAATCTAAAATGTTGGAGTAAAACATTAAAACCGTCAGTAGAAATAGCCAGACTTGTAGTAAAAACAGAGTGGCAGAATAAAAAGATAGCACCGAAGATGTTAAAAGAACTCCTGAAAATAATAGCGGACAGAGGGATAAAAGGTGCTCATTACCTCGTAGACAAAAATCACAAAAAAGCACTTGCCGCCTACAAAAGTCTAAACTTTATAAAAGTCGGAGAAAGCACGCTCTATGATGGAAACTGGTGGTGTTATGAGAGAGAAATATAAATAACATATTATAAAATACAATATTATTAATAAAAATTGATATATTTACAATAGTCAGCCAAGAATATGTTTATAATTCTGATTGAAGGGCGTTAGAAATGCATCGGTATTTAGCGGTCGTATTGTGACCGCTTATGTACCGTTATGCAGTTCTCCGAGCGAAAGCGTCCCTGAACATAAAATTATAAACATATTCTTGGCGTCAGTTGTCAGTATAAAAACCTATTGATAAATTTTTATCATGGTGTTATACTGTTCAAGGCTCTGAAACGAAAGGTTAGTCCTGACGCAAAGGCATGAAAAATAAATTATAGATTGTAAAGTAAAAGTGGCATATACATCACTGTTTGGACTTATTGTGGTATTACCGGTATATTTAAGATTGAAAATATTTATCGAAAATAATTGTCGAATGGTTATATCATGCTGAATTTACTGTGTTTATAAATAAAAAGTCATGTCTTACCGGGATATGGCTTTTTTAAATTTAGAAAGAGTGGTATTATTTATGGAAACCAGGATAGCGATACTTGGAATAATCGTTGAAAATATGGACAGTGTTTCTGAGGTAAACGAACTTTTACATGAGTACAATAAGTATATTATCGGGAGGATGGGAATGCCTTACCGTGAAAAAAATGTGTCGGTGATAAGTATTGTCATGGATGCACCAAACAATGTGATAAGTGCGGTTTCAGGAAAACTCGGAATGTTAGACGGTGTCAGTGCCAAAGCGGTTTATTCCAAAAAATAAAAGGAGAAAAAAACATGAGTTACAATCCAAAATCAATGCACGCAGAGGAATTTATAGACGATGCGGAAATATTAGAATGTATAGACTATGCAAAGAAAAACAAGAGCAATAGGGAAGTTGTAGATGCGATTCTTGAAAAGGCAAAACTCGCAAAGGGAATTTCCCACAAAGAGGCTGCAGTCCTTATGGAGTGTGATATACCTGAGTGCAATGAGCAGATGAAACAGATAGCCATTGATATTAAAGAAAAGTTTTATGGCAGAAGAATAGTTATGTTTGCACCGCTTTATCTCTCAAACTATTGTGTAAACGGATGTGTATATTGTCCTTATCATGCTAAAAATAAGCATATTGCGAGAAAGAAACTTACACAGGAAGAAATAAGAAAAGAAGTTATAGCATTGCAGGATATGGGACATAAGCGTCTTGCACTTGAAGCAGGAGAAGATCCGGTCAACAATCCTCTGGAATATATCCTTGAAAGTATCAAGACAATTTACAGTATCAAGCATAAGAATGGTGCAATCCGCCGTGTAAATGTAAATATTGCGGCCACAACGGTTGAGGATTACGCAAAACTTAAAGAAGCAGGAATAGGAACATATATATTATTCCAGGAAACTTACAATAAAAAGGCTTATGAAGAACTTCATCCTACAGGTCCAAAACACAATTACGCATATCATACGGAAGCAATGGATAGAGCAATGGAGGGTGGAATTGATGATGTAGGTCTTGGAGTATTGTTTGGTCTTGAGACATATCTCTATGAACTTGTCGGAATAATCATGCACGCAGAGCATCTCGAAGCTGTTCATGGTGTAGGACCGCATACAATAAGCGTCCCAAGAATATGTCCTGCAGATGATATTGATACGGCAGATTTTTCAAATGCTGTTCCTGATGATATATTTGAAAAGATAGTTTCCGTTATAAGAATTGCAGTTCCTTATACGGGAATGATAGTATCTACAAGAGAGTCACAGAAAACAAGAGAAAAAGTTTTACACCTCGGTATTTCACAGATAAGCGGTGGTTCACGCACAAGCGTAGGCGGATATGTTGAACCTGTCAGAGATGAGACAACATCGCAGTTTGATGTAAGCGATACCCGTTCACTTGACGAGGTAGTAAACTGGCTTATCGGACTTGGTTATATTCCAAGTTTCTGTACGGCTTGTTATAGGGCAGGAAGAACAGGAGACAGATTTATGTCTCTGTTAAAGAGCGGTCAGATAGTAAACTGTTGTCAGCCAAATGCACTTATGACACTCAAGGAATATCTTGAAGATTATGCTTCAGAAGATACAAAGAAAAAGGGTGAGGCACTTATTGCCGAGGAGATACTCAAAGTTCCAAACGAAAATGTAAGAAATAAAGCTATGGAATATCTCAAAGAATTACATGATGGTAAGAGAGATTTCAGATTTTAAAACTATCAGGCATTTTTCTATAATATGATTTGAAAGCAATTAGTGTTATTGGCGGGTTGTGAAGCAAATTGACAATATTCGTCTGGCTTATATCAGAATTTGAGAGCATATTATTTTGATAAATCAGAAATGCAGATATTCGGGGAAAAACGGATAAATGAAAATAAGAGGTGTGGCAGATGCCATACCTCTTATTTTACAAGGAAACACATGAAAAATAAAAAACAAAAAAACAAATTATGTCAAACTCCAAAGGAGTTAAAAGCAATATAATTATTCTTCTTCAAATAATGAAGCAAGTTTTTCTATAGTTGAAGTAATTTCAACAACAGATTTTTCAATGTCACTATATATAGTTGCGGATTGAGAAGAAAGATCTCCCATACTCTTTGCAACTACTGCAAAACCAACACCGGCTTCACCGCTTCTCGCAGCTTCAATAGATGCGTTGAGCGAGAGCATCTTTTGCTTATTGGCAATAGAGTTAAGCGAACGTGTATTAGTATTAATCTTCTGAATAACATCAGTTGCGTGTTTAATCTCTTCGCTGAGTGTACTCAGTTTACCACCGTTTGTATTCTTGAAATATTCAAGATTTACAACATGGTTTACAATCTGTTTTAAAAGTTCACAAGAAGAGTGAATCTGTTCTTCAGTTCTGATAGGAACCTTGCGAAGAGCCGTGATATATGAATCAGGATTTATGCCAAGTTCTACAGCTTTTTTTCTGAATTCTTCTTCATCAGGAGGAGAAGGAAGAACCTGTCCTCCTATAACAGAACCTACTTTCTCATCACCGACCATAATATCTATAGAGAAATCCATAAGACCTGAATGGCAGAAATATGTACCATGATTTTCATTGTCGCATTTAATGCAGCGTTTATTGCCAAGTTCAGAGCCTCTTGTGTATTTCATACAAAAATCGGTGAAATTGCTCCCCTCCGTAATATATTCACCATCATTATCAACCGCAATAGCTGCAAGACCGGTAGCATTTGAAAAGCTGTCTTGAATGTCCTGCAATTTTTGTAAGTCCATAAAATCTCTTATGTTCATAAAGCCTCCAATCTTTATTTAGCATATTAGTTAAATAAACATATCTATAAATTTTTTCATAATAGTATTTATAAACTGTATTTTAAAATCATCCAAAAGAAAATGAACAAAAATAACATTAAAAAACAAAAATATAAATAAATTTATACATATTATATAACAAAATGAATAAAAAATCAATTATAAATATGTCATTTATGAGCAAATAGTAACAGTCCGGCATTTCATTTCTGATATGAGGGCAAAGCCCTCGCGAGCACGCTCAGATGGAACAAATTTATTTGTTCCATCCTCATTTTGCTTTCGCGTAAATAAACAAAAGCTGCATTGCGGCGACTGACAGCTTGCCGGCAGGTTTATAAATGTAAAAAATGAGAGACTGAACTGTTATCAAAAAATAGCAGTTTTTATGCTGTAAACTTGCTTAAAACAGGCTTGTATGCTATACTCGATACAATGTAAAGAAAATTTTCATTTATATAAGGAAAGGATGGCAGCGTATGCTGTTATAGACATTATAAAAAGATGTCAGGTGATAAAATGGTAAAAGAGACAGATGTTGTCGTAGTAGGAACGGGAGCAGCAGGATTGTTTTGTGCACTTCATTTTCCGGAGGATACAAATGTGCTGGTTATTACAAAGGATGAGGCAGATAAGAGCGACTCATTTCTTGCACAGGGCGGTATGTGTATGCTCAGGGATGATGGTGATTTTGACGGATTTTTTGAAGATACTATGAAAGCAGGTCATTATGAGAATAACAAGGCTTCTGTTGAGGTCATGATACGTTCATCGCAAAAGATTGCAAAGGAACTTATCGGTTATGGTGTTGAATTTGAACATGACGGTGATAAGCTTGCATTTACAAGAGAGGGTGGACATAGAAGACCGAGGATACTTTACCATAAAGATGTGACGGGAAAAGAGATAACAAGCACTCTTTTAGACAATGCATTAAAAAGAAAAAATATTACGATAAAAGAACATATAAAGATGATGGATATTATATGTGATGAAAAGACAAATGAATGTTATGGTCTTATAGTGAAAAATGCGGATGGTGATATTGATGTTATCAAAGCAAAATATACGGTATTTGCCTGTGGTGGTCTTGGCGGTCTTTACAAACATTCGACGAATTTTAGGCATATAACAGGTGACGCACTCGCAATAGCACTTAAACATGGTATTGAGATGGAGCATATAGATTATATACAGATTCATCCGACTACATTATATTCTGAAAAACCGGGAAGAAGATTTCTTATATCAGAGTCGGTCAGAGGAGAGGGTGCAATACTTCTTGACAAAAATAAAAAGCGTTTCTGCGATGAGTTAAGACCGAGAGATATTGTTACGGCTGATATACACAGACAGATGGAAAAGGACGGTACACCATTTGTATGGCTTTCTATGGAGAGGATTCCTGAGGAGACTATTAGAAGTCATTTTCCAAATATCATGAAGCAGTGCCTTGAGGAGGGATATGACCCTACAAAAGAATGTATTCCGGTAGTGCCGGCACAGCATTACTTTATGGGTGGTATAAAAGTTAATCTTTCAAGCATGACAAGTATGGAAAGGCTTTATGCCGTCGGTGAGACATCGTGCAATGGTGTTCACGGAAAAAACAGACTTGCAAGTAACTCACTTCTAGAGTCAATGGTATTTGCAGAGAGAGCAGCAGATGAGATTCAGGAAAAGATGAAAGCAGCAGATGAAAGCAGGTTTGCAAAAAAAGCAGACAGCAATATTTCAGATATAGATATGAGCCTATATGATGACGACGAAAAGATAACCGCTGAATATAAAGAACTTGTTTTAAACGAGATAGATAAGGAGAAAAGCAGACATGAATGATCCTATTACATTAAAGTTAAATGCAGATAAATATATTATGATGGCACTTGAGGAAGACATTACGAGTGAAGATATTTCTACAAATTCGGTAATGCCTGAGTACCAGAAAGGTGAAGTGCAGCTTATATGCAAACAGGACGGTATAATTGCCGGACTTGGAGTATTTAAGAGAGTATTTGAACTTCTTGACGATACGGTAGAGTTTGAGATGAATGTAAAAGATGGCGATGAAGTTAAAAAAGGTCAGCTTATGGCTGTTGTAACCGGTGACATAAGAGCACTTCTTTCAGGAGAGAGAACGGCACTCAATTATCTTCAGAGAATGAGTGGTATCGCAACATACACAAACAGCATTGTAAAACTTCTTGCAGGAAGTAAGACAACGCTTCTCGACACGAGAAAGACAACACCTAATATGAGAATTTTTGAGAAATATGCCGTAAAAGTCGGAGGTGCTACAAACCACAGATACAATCTTTCAGATGCGGTTATGTTAAAAGATAATCATATCGGGGCAGCAGGCGGCATCACAGAAGCAGTTAAGAGAGCAAGAGCATATGTTTCGTTTGTAAACAAGATTGAAGTTGAGGTTGAAAATATTGATATGGCAAGAGAAGCTGCCGAGGCGGGAGCAGACATTATCATGCTTGACAATATGACACCTGAGCAGATGAAAGAAGCGATAAAAGTAATAGACGGCAGAGCACTTACAGAGTGTTCAGGAAATGTCACAAAGGAAAACATAAAGAATATAATCGATGTTGGAGTTGATTATGTATCAAGTGGAGCACTCACACATTCAGCTCCTATCATGGATATATCACTTAAAAATCTTCATGCGATATAATATGCAACAAGCTGGTACACTAATAGTATTATGAGCAAGCAGCAGAGCAGATTGTAAATATCATCACTCCATGCTTGATGATTTTATTGTTCACAAATTTGATGTATGAGAACAAGTTCTTTTGCCTTGTAAATTTGATGAAATTTTTCAACTAAATATATGAAAAAAGCAGGGCAGAATAAAGTTTTCTGCCCTGTTATTATAAGAAAACCATCAAAGATAACACCTGATGATAAAAGCATGACCATAAAGAAAGGTAAAAAGAGAAAGATAAGTTATGGACTTCCGCAGGGAAGTACAAGTTCAAAAATAACTTTCAGTTCAAGCAACAAAAAGATAGCAACTGTGTCATCAGCAGGAGTAGTAAAAGCAAAGAAGAAAGGAAAATGCAAATACCCCTCTAATTTAAAAAAGAAAAAATATCATAACGACATATTTTGTCGAAGTTCTGTGATACAATATAGTCAAATAAAAAAATAATTACAAGGGTGATAAAAGTTGTATAAGACAGATAAAAATACTCGAATTTTTAAAATTATATTATAATCTTATTACGGGAAGAACGGTAAGCAAAAATTCATTTTGTGTTGAGAACGGGATTACCGTAAAAAAGTTGCGGGCAAAATTGGAAGTGGAGTAAAGTCGATTGCAAGCAGAATTGGAAGATTATTTAGATAGGTATAGTGTGTATAGACAGCGCAAATCAATAAATTGGTTATGCGTTGTCTTTTTTGTGATTTACAACAGCATAAAAATGTGCCAATACACACAAAATAGTAATAGCTATTGATTAAATAAACACTGAATGATATAATATTATTACTAAAAAATGTGTCAATACACAAAAATAAGGAGCAAAGCTTATGGAGATTAAAAGAGATGCTTACCTTGAACAGTTAAAGATAAGAAAAGATAATGGGATGATAAAGATTGTCACAGGAATCAGGAGATGCGGAAAATCATTCCTGTTATTTGTATTGTTTAAGAAATATTTATTGGAGAGTGGTGTGGATAATGACCATATTATTGAGATTGCTTTAGATGGCATTGAAAATGAGGAGTTGAGAGATCCAAAGAAGTGTTACCGGCATATTAAAGATGCAATGAAAGATGAACGGAAGTATTATCTGCTTTTGGACGAAGTACAGTTTATGTCACGATTTGAGGAGGTGCTGAACAGCCTACTTCGTATCAGTAACATTGATGTGTATGTAACCGGAAGTAATTCTAAGTTTTTATCAAGTGATATTGTAACTGAATTTAGAGGCAGAGGAGATGAGATAAGAATATATCCGTTGTCCTTCGCAGAGTTCTATGCGGCTTTTGATTGGGATTATGATGATGCTTGGGAGGAATATATGATATATGGTGGTTTACCACAGGTGGTACAGTTCTCTGTAGAACGCCAAAAGGCTGAGTATCTAAAAAACATTTTCACAAATGTTTATATTAAGGATGTTGTAGAACGAAACAAGATTCAAAATATTGATGAGATTGATACATTAGTAGATATTCTTGCTTCTGCGATAGGAGCTCCTACTAATCCAACTAAAATATCAAATACTTTTAAAAGTGAATGTGGTATCAATTACAGCAATAAGACAATATCTAACCATATAGATTATTTTGTGGAGGCATTTTTGATTTCTAAAGCTGACAGATATGATATTAAAGGCAGAAAATATGTGGGAGCACATCTGAAATACTATTTTACAGATGTTGGACTTAGAAATGCCAGATTGAATTTTAGACAACAGGAACCTACTCATATCATGGAAAATATTGTTTATAATGAGCTGCTTATCAGAGGCTATAATGTGGATGTTGGTATTGTAGAGGTATATGCAAAAAATTATGAAGGAAAAACAATCCGAAAGCAGTTTGAAGTTGATTTTGTAGTCAATCAGGGTAGTCAGAGGTATTATATTCAGGTGGCTTATGACATGACTTCTGAGGAAAAGCAGACGCAGGAATTTAATTCATTTAGAAATATTCCGGATTCGTTTAAAAAGATTGTGATAGTGAATGGAACGAAAAAACCTTGGAGAAATGAGGAAGGCTTTGTAATAATGGGAATGAAGTATTTTCTGCTTAATGCGGATAGTTTGGAGTTTTAATTTGAAAGAGGGGATAGTCTAAAAAATATAATTTTTCAGACATAAAAAATGTTTACAGAAATGAGGATTAATATAAGAGTAAATAGTTATAGAATGATATAAATATTATATGTATGCAAATGTAATTATAAAATCGTAAATTACTTCAAAACCAGCAAGAAATGATATGGAATTTTTAGCGATGGGCGTTGAACATCTGTCAGTACTTAATGAGCGTATTATGCTCATTTAGGTACTGCTACTGATGTTCTCCGAGGCGAGAGCCGTCCCAGAGTCTAAAATCTCATATCATTTCTTGCGTCAAATCAGCCAAGTCAAGCAATCCTACAGCTTCGCTATCTCCTTATACTGCTCCTTAAGGCATCCGTAAAGATTTTTATAAATCTCATGGAACTTATCATACTTAGCCTTATTCTCAAGATTTGTCTTACATTCCTTAGCAGGGTCTTTATGTATCATCTTACGGCAGGCATTTTCAACGCTGTCATAGATGCCTGCACCGACACCGGCGAGAATGGCAACACCGAGAGCAGGTCCCTCTGTAGCAGTAACAGTATTAACATCGCATCCGAACATATCAGCCATCATCTGACGCTGGACACCGTTTTTAGCTCCGCCACCGCAAGCCATCATATCATTAACTTCGACACCCATCTCAGAGAGAATATCCTTGCAGTCAGTAAGAGAGTAGCTGATTCCCTCCATTACCGCACGGACAATATCTGCTTTTGTGTGCATACTTGAAAGTCCGAAAAGAACTCCACGGCAGTCCGGGTCAAGATGTGGTGTACGCTCACCGTTTAAGTAAGGTAGATAGATAAGGCGGTTTGCACCGATAGGTGTCTTTTCAACATCAGCGTTGATAAGGTCATAGACACCACAGCCTTTTTCTTTAGCTTCATCTTTATATCCGACACCCATATTATCAAGATACCATGCAAGTGAATATCCGGCAGCCTGCGTAACTCCCATAACATGCCATGCACCAGGAACGGCACAACAGAATGTATGAACTCTGCCCTTAGGGTCGATTGAAATCTTGCTGCTGTGAGCAAAAACGACACCGCTTGTTCCGATAGTAGTAAATGCCTTGCCATCTTCTACAACACCTGTACCAACTGCTGCCGCAGCATTATCCCCGGCACCGCCGACTACAACTGTTGATGTTGAAAGTCCTGTCTTTTCAGCAATTTCAGGTAAAATAGTACCTGTAACCTCAGGTGACTCATAAACCTTTGCGAGAAGACTCTTGTCGATATCAAGTTTTTCGAGGACTTCGTCAGACCACTGTCTCTTTGGAACATCGAGAAGCTGCATACCTGAAGCATCAGATACCTCAGTAGCAAATTCGCCTGTAAGAATATATCTTACATAATCTTTAGGAAGTAAGATATGCTTACACTTTGCATAATTTTCAGGCTCGTTATTTCTTACCCAGAGGATTTTTGAAGCAGTAAATCCTGTAAGTGCAGGGTTTGCAGTAATCTCGATAAGTCTTTCTGCACCGATTTTTTCTGTAATCTCCTCACACTCTTTTTCTGTACGCTGGTCACACCAGATGATTGAAGGGCGGATAACCTCTCCGTTTTCATCAAGCATTACAAGTCCGTGCATCTGACCTGAGATACCAAGTCCCTTTATATCGTCAGCATTTACACCTGACTCTTTAACTACTTTTGCGATAGTTTCAAGGGCAGCGTCGCGCCAGTCCTCAGGTTTCTGCTCTGCCCATCCGTTGTTTGGAGTATAGAGTGGATAATCTTTTCCGGCAGAAGCGATAACATTTCCATCCTCATCAAAAAGAACAGTCTTAGTTGATGAAGTTCCTAAATCGATACCAATTAAATAATTCATTATAACCTCATTTCTGAGCAAAAAGTCACGAAAACAGATTTCGCTATAAGCTCATTTCATAACATAAATTAAATCATTAACCTGCTGCTCATATCAGGTACAATAAAAATCAAATTATTTCATCGTACCAAAGTGGAAACAGCAACATTAAGTCAACAGTGACTTGCAGTCAGAAATTAAAACAAAAGGCGATGGCAATATGCCATCGCCCTCAATTAATTAAAGTCAATTGACTGCAATAAAGTTTAAAGCTTTCAAAAGATTAAGCAAATGGATTCTCTGTCTTGTAGAGCATTCCCTTTGGCTGGTTGAAGCCGATTTCGTCAACATCTACACCGATGTATTTGAATACTTCGTATAATGTCTTTCCGTAATGACCGAATGCAACAGCTCCATGATGAGGATAGTTGCCCTCGATAAGTACATGACGGTAGAAACGTCCCATCTCAGGAATAGCAAAGATACCGATTGCACCGAATGAACGTGTTGCAACAGGAAGAACTTCACCCTGAGCGATATATCCGCGGAGTTTAGCATCTGCTGTGCTCTGAAGACGGAAGAATGTAATATCTCCAGGAATGATGTCTCCTTCGAGAGTTCCGTTTGTTACTTCGATAGGAAGTGAACGAGCCATAATCTTCTGATACTTCATCTCACAGAATGAAAGCTTGTCTGAAGCTGTGTTTCCACAATGGAATCCCATAAATGTATCTTTCTGTGTGTAATCAAATTTGCCCTTGATATCAGCGTCATAAATATCAGCAGGTACAGTATTGTTGATGTCAAGAAGAGTAGTTGCATCTTCACTTGCAACAGTTCCGATGAACTCGCTGAGTGCTCCGTAAATATCAACCTCACATGAAACAGGGATGCCTCTCTTAGTGAGACGGCTGTTTACATAACAAGGTACGAATCCAAACTGTGTCTGGAATGCAGGCCAGCATTTTCCGGCGATAGTAACATATTTTCTGTAACCCTTGTGGTCTTCGATCCAGTCAAGGAGAGTAAGCTCATACTGAGCAAGTTTCTCAAGGATTTCAGGTTTCTTGTTTCCGGCACCAAGTTCTGCTTCCATATCCTTAACAACATCAGGAATACGCTTATCACCTGCATGGTTGTTGAATGCTTCAAAAAGGTCAAGCTCTGAGTTTTCCTCGATTTCGATGTCAAGGTTGTAAAGCTGTTTGATAGGAGCATTACAAGCAAGGAAGTTCTGTGGACGAGGACCAAAGCTGATAATCTTTAAGTTGCTTAATGCATAAATAGTACGTGCGATAGGTACAAATTCATGAATCATATCTGCACATTCCTCAGCAGTTCCGACAGGATACTCTGGGATATAAGCCTTAACATTACGAAGTTTAAGGTTGTAGCTTGCATTGAGCATACCACAGTAAGCATCACCACGGTTGTCGATAAGACCTCCGTTAAGTCCGTCTTCCTCAGAAGCAGCAACGAACATCTTAGGTCCGTCAAAGTGCTTAGCAAGAAGTGTCTCAGAAATTTCAGGACCGAAGTTTCCAAGGTAAACAACAAGTGCGTTACATCCGGCTTTCTTGATGTCCTCAAGAGCCTGTACCATATGTATTTCGCTTTCTACGATACATACCGGACATTCGTAAATATCCTCAGCATCATATTTGTCTGTGTAAGCCTTTACAAGGTTCTGTCTTCTTGTTACTGAGAGTGACTCTGGGAAACAGTCTCTGCTGACAGCAACGATACCTATTTTCATTTTTGGTAAATTAGTCATTTTAAAATACATCCTTTCCTTATATAAAAAATTTACAGTAAAATTGACGTGCATTTTGCTGTATTTGTTTTCAAAATATATTCTATTACATTTTAGGATATTTTGCAATGAAAAAGAGTAGTAAAATATCAATAAATTGTTTAAAGTGACAATAAAAATCTATTTTTATAAAAGATTTATTGTGATAATTACAATAAAAATCAGAGAATTAGTACCATAAATATTAGATTTTATGTCTGCTCACTTGCTAACAGGACAAAAATAAGGTATAACAAATACAATATAAATATTAGAAAATAGTGAAAAAAGAAATACAAATAAAATGCAAATTATGGTTGATTGCGAAATTTTACTATATGTTGTGTTAATTACAGATGATGCTAGTGTACTGACCTGTTGATATTTTGCCAAATAACTTGTATAAATTCCCATCTGCTTCGTTGTCATCAATCGCCGTAGCCCGCTACAGCTCATTCTTCCGTCTTGCAGATTGAAAATTTATCCTGAGTTATTTAGCTAAAAGTCAGCAGGTCAGTACACTAGTTTCGCAAATATCTATTTTAATAAAAATGAAAATGAAAGGCGTGTTATGGCTCAGAAAATAGTTGAGATTGCGGATTTAAAAACAGGTGGAAAAAATGATGAGCTGGTTACTTATGCACTTGGTTCATGTGTCGGGATATGTATGTACGATGAAGGGCTGCATATAGGTGGACTGCTGCACGCAATGCTCCCCGATGCTTATGCCGGGTCTATGGAACATATGGATGGTCGTCGGGATATGTGCCCTGAAAGATATGTAAATACAGGAATTGAAAGATTATACAAAACATTATGTGTCCGTGGAGCAGACAGTGGAAATTTAAAAGTAAAAATTATTGGTGGTGCCAATATGTTTAGTTTTGATTTTTCGGATAAAAATATGGACATAGGAACCCAGAATGTTATACAATCAAAGAGGATACTTTCAGAAATGGGGATACCGGTTGTTGCACAGATGACCGGGGGAACGGTTGGCAGAACCATTAAGTTTTATCCGGGAGATGCAAGAGTGGAGATAAGTGCAACAGATGGAACTAAACATATTATTTAGCAGGTGTTTGCGAAACTAATTATATGTTGTGTTAATCGCAGGTTATGATAGTTTCGCAAACGCCTAAAAATTATTTGGATAAGAAAGGAGCATACAATGGTAAAACATATTATTTTGTGGCAGTTAAAAGAGGATATTGAGGATAAAGAGAGTGTAAAAAAGGGAATTAAAGAAAATCTTGAGTCGCTTGTGGGAAAAGTACCGGGACTTTTAAAGGTTAATGTTGTAATTGACGGACTTGGCTCGTCAAATGCTGATGTTATGCTCGATTGTGAGCTTGACAGTGAGGAGTCGCTTAAAGGTTATCAGAAGCATCCGGCTCATGTTGCCGTGGCAGACACTTATGTAAGACCGTACACGGCGGTAAGGATGTGTATGGATTATGAAATTTAACAGTAGCAGACAGCAGAGCGTACCACGAATATCTGCCTTGTTGCAAATCTTACAGGCAGTCCGATGATGGGGCTGCCTGTAATCATTAATCATATCATATGTTTTAGACAAGTGGAACGGATATTCACAATTTGCACTGCTACTCCGTAACAGTTCAGCCTTTCATTTCTTACATTCATAAACCTGCCAGCGAGCTGTCAGTCGCTGCTTTGCAGCTTATGTTTACTCATTTCAGAAATGAAAGGCTATTCTACCATAAAAAGGTACTTAACAATATAATGAACAAGCTCATTGTATTGCCAATTATCTTTTTATGGCTGAACTGTTACGCTGTTCCTTGGTAATATTAAAATTACGCAAGGATTAAAGCAGGCAGCAATATAGAAATCTTTATCATTAGATGGAGTATAAATCCTTTAAGACCAACAAAAAAATGAATTAGTAAATTATCTGCGAACAAAAATGTAAATGTACAACTAAAAACAGCAAATCATAAATACATAACAAAAAGAAAGAGAAATAGTAAGGATAACAATGGAATGAACAGTAACAACATAAATGACAATGATAACGGCAAGGATGACCAAAATGTGCTGTGTGACAGCATATATCAGAGAAGAAGCATAAGAAAGTATAAGAAAGATGAGATTTCAGGCGAGATACTTGAAAAAATCCTTGATGCGGCGAGAGTTGCACCGTCAGGTAAAAACAGACAGCCGTGGAAATTTCTTGTATATGGCGGTGAAGAAAAGAAAGAAATTTTAAAAAAGATGCGTGCAGGCATAAAGCGTGAGTTAAAAGAACCTTTGTTTAAAGACTCAAAAAGACTGCTGCCGGATGCGGACAACACGCTTCGCATTATGATGAGTGCACCTATAGTGGTATTTGTATTAAATACAAACGGTGTAAGTCCTATGGAAACGATAGATATGGACGGCAGATTTACGGAGATATGTGATAGTCTCTCAATCGGTGCGGCAATAGAAAATATGTTGCTTCGTGCACAGCAGCTTGGTATCGGTTCGCTTTGGATAGGCAATACCTGTTTCGCCTATAAAGAACTTACGGATTACATAGGCAGGAGTGGACAGCTTATCGGAGCGGTTGCACTTGGATATCCCGATGAAAGTCCTGATGCAAGACCACGCAAAAAACTTAAGGATATTGTAGAGTATCATATCGGGTAGAAAGGCATATGATTTTGGGATTATCAATATATAATTTGTTGTATCATTGATAGAAGTCACTGATACAGTACGCTATATTTAAGATCGGATTAAAAATAAATCGTTGCTGACCGTACCGTAGTTGTAAACAATAACAATAAGTCGATTTTAATCACTTCCGGGGAAGTCTTGTTTCTTGTAGTAAAAAATGTAAAGTGGTATTATAAAGATGTAATTGTCAAAAACAGACAGTCATGTAGCAACCCGTGGTATCAGTTTTGTTAAATGACATTTTGACAAAAGTTATTGATACATTACACTAGTGTACTGACCTGTTCACATTTAGCTAAATAACTTGCCTGAATTTTCATCTGCTGCGTTGTCATCAATTGCCGTAGCCCGCTACGGCTCATTCTTCCGCCTTGTAGAATGAAAAATTCATTCTGCGTCATTTGGCTAAATAGCAACATGCCATTACACTGGATAATAAGTGAAAAAGTATGGACAGTATCAGATAATATATGTCCGGCACAATAGTGTGCTCTCGAAATGTTTCGTTTTGAGAAGATACCGAGAGTACATCAATAAAGAAAGGTAGGAGAGTATGTACGAAAACGAAATTGAAAATATCGCATCACGCGGTACAAATGAAGAAATTTATTACGGTTTATTAGAGCTTACTAAAAATGCAATGCAGCAGAGGGGAAAGATTGAGGGAAAGAAGAAACTCTATTATATCTCAGCAGAGTTTCTTATAGGAAAGCTTTTATCAAACAATCTTATAAATCTTGGACTTTATGACCAGGTAGAAGATGCTCTTAAAAAGCATGGAAAGAGCATGGCGGAGATTGAGGAGATTGAGCCTGAACCATCACTTGGAAACGGCGGACTCGGAAGACTTGCCGCCTGCTTCCTCGACTCTATAGCAACGCTTGGTTTAAACGGTGACGGTGTCGGAATAAATTACCATCTCGGACTTTTCAAACAGGAGTTTGATAAAAATCTTCAGAAAGAAGTTCCAAACCCATGGATAAAGGACAAAAGCTGGCTTAGAAGAACAGATACAAGCTATGAGGTCATTTTTGGCGGACTTAGAGTAAATTCAGTTATGTATGAGATAGATGTGACTGGTTATGATAATAAGTGCAATACATTAAAACTTTTTGATATTGACAGCGTTGATGAAAATATCGTTCAGGGAGAAAGCATTTATTTCAACAAAGAGGATATAAGAAAAAATCTTACATTGTTCCTCTATCCTGATGACAGTGACTATCAGGGACAGCTCCTTAGAATATACCAGCAGTATTTCATGGTAAGCAATGCCGCACAGCTTATTATTGATGAAGCGGCTGCAAAGGGAAGTAATCTCTATGACCTTGCCGATTATGCGGTTGTCCAGATAAACGATACACATCCTACGATGGTAATCCCTGAACTTATCAGACTTCTTGTCAAGAAAGGCATTGATATGGACAAGGCAATCGATATAGTAAGCAGTATGTGTGCATACACAAACCACACGATACTTGCGGAAGCACTTGAAAAATGGCCTGTTTGGTTCCTTGACAAAGTTGTTCCACAGCTTATGCCTATCATTAAGATGCTTGATGTAAAAGTAAAAGAAAAATATAATAACAATCCTGAACTTGCAATTATAGATGAAAATCAGCAGGTGCACATGGCAAGGATAGATATGCATTATGGATTTAGTGTAAACGGTGTTGCCGCACTTCATACTGAAATCCTTAAAAACAGCGAGTTAAAACCGTTTTATGATATTTATCCAAACAAATTTAACAATAAGACAAACGGTATAACATTTAGAAGATGGCTTCTTCACAGCAACCATGAACTTACCGGGCTTATCTCATCAAAGATAGGTGACGGCTTTAAGAAAGATGCAAATGAACTTGAAAAACTTATGCAGTTTAAGGATGATGAAGCCGTACTTAAAGCAATTACCGATATAAAAATGACTAAGAAGAAAGAATTTAAAGATTATCTTCTTAAGAAAGAAAATATTGAGATAGATGAAAACTCTATTATAGATGTTCAGGTAAAGAGACTTCATGAGTATAAGAGACAGCAGATGAATGCACTATATATTATTCATAAATATATGGATATAAAGGCAGGTAACAAACCGGCAAGACCGATTACATTTGTATTTGGAGCAAAGGCGGCACCGGCATACACTATCGCTAAAGACATTATTCATCTTATACTCTGTCTGTCAAAAGTTATAGAGAATGATCCTGAGGTAAGCCCATACCTTAAAGTGGTAATGCTTGAAAATTACAATGTAACATATGCAGAGAAGATAATACCGGCAGCAGATATTTCAGAGCAGATTTCGCTTGCATCAAAAGAAGCCAGCGGAACGAGCAACATGAAATTTATGTTAAACGGTGCCGTGACTCTTGGAACAGAGGATGGTGCAAATGTCGAGATACATGAACTTGTAGGCGATGATAATATCTATATATTTGGTGAAAAGAGTGATACGGTTATTGAGCATTATGCAAAAGCCGATTATTCAGCAGAAAAGATTTATGATGAAGATCCGGAGATAGCAAAACTTGTTGACTTTATCATTGATAAAAAGATGTTTGCGGTCGGAAATAAGAAGAGTCTTATCAGACTTTACATGGAGATAGTGACAAAAGATTGGTTTATGACACTATTAGACATAAAAGATTATATCCGTGTCAAAGAGCAGGTGTTTAAGGATTATGAGGACAGAGCTGCATGGAGCAGAAAAATGATAAAGAATATAGCTATGGCAGGTTTCTTCTCATCTGACAGAACGATAGCACAGTACAATGATGACATATGGCATCTTGACTAGAACGGTATGTAAAATGAATGTAAAATCTATTGTATCGCCCGAAGTATTGTTTATAATGTTACTTGTAGCAGCGGCGGGATATTTTATAATGAGTAAAATAGTAAATAAGAAATACGGTTATACTAAGAAAAGAGAAAAAGAACTGGAAAATATTGATGAAAAGAAAGGCGGCAGTTTATGAAGAAAATTGGATTTTTAACAAGCGGTGGAGATTGCCAGAGCTTAAATGCAACTATGCGTGGTGTTGCAAAAACATTGTACCAGACATATTCTGATGTGGAGATTTACGGTATCATTGAGGGTTATAAAGGACTTATCTATGGAAATTACAGAAAAATGAAACCGAGTGATTTTTCAGGGATTCTTACCGAGGGAGGAACCATAATCGGAACATCAAGACAGCCGTTTAAGAAGATGCGTGAGCCTGATGAGAACGGACTTGATAAAGTTGAGGCAATGAAGTCAAACTACAGAAAGTGGGGACTTGACTGTCTTGTAATACTTGGCGGAAACGGTACTCATAAGACAGCAAACCTTTTGAGTGAGGAGGGCTTAAATGTAGTCACACTTCCAAAAACTATCGACAATGACATCTGGGGAACAGATATAACATTTGGTTTCCAGAGTGCCGTAAACATAGCTACAAATGCGATAGACTGTATTCACACGACAGCCGCATCGCACAGCAGGGTATTTATTGTCGAGGTTATGGGTCATAAAGTAGGCTGGCTTACACTTCATGCCGGAATTGCAGGAGGGGCAGATATAATTCTTCTTCCTGAGATACCATATGACATAAATTCGGTTGTTGCAGCACTTGACAAGAGAACAAAAGAGGGAAAGCGTTTTTCAATCCTTGCAGTAGCAGAAGGGGCAATATCAAAAGAAGATGCAGCACTTTCAAAGAAAGAACTTAAGGCAAAGAGAAAGGCAAATCCATATCCGTCAATATCTTATCAGATAGGAAAAGAGATTGAGGAGAGAACGGGACAGGAAGTAAGGATTACAGTTCCCGGACATATGCAGCGTGGTGGCGAGCCTTGCCCATATGACAGAGTTATATCGAGCAGACTAGGTGCGGCAGCAGCAAGACTTATCATCAAAGAAAAATATGGTTATATGGTAGGTTTTAAAGATGGCGAGATAGTTCCGGTTCCGCTTGGTGAGGTAGCAGGAAAACTTAAGATGGTCGATCCTGACTCGTCAATAATAAAAGAAGCAAAAGGTTTAGGAATCTGTTTCGGGGATTAAATGGATTTCAGTTTTGAAAACTAAGAAATAAAGGGGCAATCCAAGGTTGCCCCTAAATTTACCTAAAAAGGAGTATTATGTCTTATACGGCTTTATACAGAAAATTCCGTCCCGGTGAATTTGACGAGGTAAAGGGACAGGATCATATAGTTACAACTTTAAAAAATGAGATAAGGACTGACCGTATCGGGCATGCTTATCTTTTTTGCGGTACAAGGGGAACCGGTAAGACAACGGTTGCTAAGATACTTGCAAAAGCAGTCAATTGTGAACATCCGGTAGACGGAAGTCCCTGCGGTGAGTGTGAGATGTGCAAAAAGATAAGCAGCCAGACTTCGATGAATGTTATTGAGATGGATGCGGCATCAAACAACAGCGTAGATGATATAAGAGAGATAATAGATGAGGTACAGTATTCTCCGGCAGAGGGAAAATATAAGGTATATATTATCGATGAGGTTCATATGTTATCAGCGGCGGCATTTAACGCACTGCTTAAAACTCTCGAGGAGCCGCCGGCATATGTTATATTCATATTGGCTACCACTGAGGCACACAAGATACCTATAACGATATTGTCAAGATGCCAGCGTTACGACTTCAAGAGAATATCAATAGACACGATAGCCGACAGATTAAAAGACCTTATGCAGCGTGAGCAGATAGAAGTGGAGGAGAAAGCACTTAGATATATTGCAAAAGTCGCAGACGGCTCAATGCGTGATGCACTCAGCCTTTTAGACCAGTGTATAGCTTTTTACCTCGGTGAAAAACTTACATACGATAAAGCTATAGAAGTGCTTGGTGCAGTCGATACGGCGGTATATAGCCGTATGTTTAACTGCATGGCAGAACTTGATGTTATGGGTTGTGTAAAACTTCTTGACGAGATAATGATATCGGGCAGGGATTTAAATCAGTTTATAACAGGTCTTATATGGTATTTGAGAAACCTTATGATAATATCAGTGTCATCAGCCGGGCGTGAGATGGTCGATGCGTCAACCGAACAGCTTGAACAGATGGAACAGGAAACAAAAAAAGTTGACGAGACAGGTCTTATAAGGTATATTCGTATATTATCAGAGTTATCGAATCAGATAAAATATGCAACTCAGAAGCGTGTACTTACCGAGGTTACTTTTGTAAAGCTCTGTGTACCTCAGATGGAGAAAAACACGCAGGATGACAGTGTTATTGCAAGGCTTGATGCTTTAGAAAAGAAGCTTGAAAATGGCATTGTAGTAAATTCTTCAAGTGCAGAAAATATGGATACAGTTTATGCTGCAAAAGCCAATAAAGAGACGCCTGAGGAAAATAAGCCTAAGGTGGAACTTCCCAAGATGGTATCGGATGACATGAAAAAGATAAATGAAAAGTGGGGACAGATAGTCTCAGGATTGTCAGTTACTGCTAAGTCATTTTTGTCACCGGACATATGCAAAAAGACAGTATCACAGGATGGGCAGACCCTTATATTGCAATTTACGGATGCGACGGCAGAAGCGTATTTCAATATGGACGAGAAGAAAAATCTTGATGAATTAAAAATTCTCATATCAAATATCGTAGGAGTTGATGCCGGGATAATGGTAGAACTTGTAAGTCCTGAGCAGAGCAGAAATTCTCTGGATTTATCTGATTTAATCGATAAAATAAACTTTGATGTGCAGTTTAAAAAATAAAGGACTGGATGAAATTTAATAATGCTTCCGAAATGAAAGTCAGGAAGATAAAAACAGTCAACAAAAAATAATTTATGGAGGAAGATAGAATGGCAAAGAGAGGTGGATTTCCAGGTGGCGGAATGCCGGGAAATATGAACAATCTTATGAAACAGGCTCAGCGTATGCAGAGACAGATGGAAGAAAAGACGAAGGAAATGGAAGAAAAAGAGTGGGAAGCAACAGCCGGCGGTGGAGCTGTAACGGTTAAAATTTCCGGAAAGAAAGAAGTTTTATCAGTAAAACTCGACCCTGAAGTTGTTGATCCTGACGATATAGAGATGCTTGAAGATCTTATAGTAGCTGCAACAAATGAAGCACTCCGCAAAGTAGAAGAAGAAAGTTCGGAAATGATGTCAGCACTTACAGGTGGACTTGGCGGAGGCCTCGGAGGTCTGTTCTAAGATGGATTTTTACAGTTCGCAGATATTAAATCTTGTTGAGCAGCTCTCACATTTGCCGGGTATAGGAAATAAATCGGCACAAAGACTTGCGTTTCATATACTAAATATGCCGCAGGAGCAGGTCAAGGGGCTTGCCGATGCAATGACAAACGCAAAGAAAAATGTAAAATATTGCAAGGAATGCTGCACATATACGGATGATGAACTTTGTCCTATATGTGCTAATCCTAAGCGCAATCATAAGCAGATAATGGTCGTTGAAAACACGAGAGATTTGGCTGCTTATGAAAAAACAGGAAAATATGAGGGAGTGTACCATGTGCTTCACGGAGCAATCTCACCAATGGCGGGCATAGGACCGCAGGATATAAGACTCAGTGAACTTATGGTGCGGCTTCAGAAAGATGTGGACGAAGTCATAGTTGCCACCAATAAAACGCTTGAGGGTGACACGACAGCAACATATATAAGCAAACTTATAAAGCCGCTGGGGGTGAAAGTGAGCCGTATTGCAAGTGGAGTTCCTATAGGGGGAGATTTAGAGTATATTGACGAGATTACGCTTTATCGAGCTTTAGAGGGGCGTACAGACATGTAAAGACCGCTGGAGATAAAATCAGCAAGCCTCATGACAGTGTTAAGGTGTGTTGTCTGCAAAGTTGCAATATTATTGATACCGCTTTCATTAACGATTCCGGTAATATAAATATCACCCACCTGCGGAAGACTCTTTCCCGTGCCTATGCCGGGAGAAAGCGAGCCTTTACCGAGAGTGACACAACCCACATGAGAGTTTGTACCAAGAGAAGAATCAAGAGCAATGATGTACGGATTTCGTATAGTTGCTCTTATTTTTTTTATCGTCGTATTGAGATTTTTTGCATGAACGGGATTATTCAAAGTGCCATATATGGAAATATCTGAACTTTTTAAAAGAGATGAAAGTTTATGACCGACAAGCGGACCAAGACAATCTCCTATGACTCTGTCAGAACCAATACAAAGTATGACAAGATGTTTATTTAAAGAAAAACATTCTTTATAACAGCTTTTTAAAGTGTGTATAAAATGAAAAGAAGCAAGAGAGGTTTCAGGGTTAAAATAAGAGACTTTAGTTTCTTTTAACATATTCATTAAAATTATCCAACCTTTCAAAAAAGATATTATATAAATAATATTCCACATAAAAATAAAAATATTCATTAACCAGGTGAGGGATTTTGACAAAATTTTTCTGTCGGAAATGTTATCGTAATCCTAAAAGAGTACATGGTAAAGGATAGGGGGATGAAATTGTGGAAGATATGATACATAAGTATGTGAAAAAACCGGAAAATATCCGTCAGATAGGGGAAAGCCCGTATTCCGGACCGATTTATATAGAAGATTATGTTATGACTTATATAAGACAGATATTTAAGGAACAGAGTGAGGAAAAGATAATACTGATGCTCGGAAAAGAGGGGGAGGAACTTGCAAAAGGCAGTACATTTATATATGGTGCAATAGGGGTGGATTTTAATGTTACGGATGCAGTTACTGACATATCAGAAAAAGACTGGAGTGAAGCATATGAGAAAATATATAAATACTTTCCCGGAGTGACAGTGATGGGCTGGGTGTGTGGTGTTTATATGTGGAACAGCAAAGTTGATGCGACGATAAATATAATTCAAAGAAAATATTTTTCTAAGGAAAGTAATATATTGTTCCTGTTTGACCTGTCAGAATGTGAAGAAAAAATATTTAAGTGGAAAGATGGAAATCTAAAGGAACAGACGGGATATTATGTTTACTATGAAAAAAATCCGCAGATGCAGGATTTTGTGCTCGGAGAAAATCAAAATGAAAGTGTAGACAGAGAGTATGATGATGTTGTCACCGAAGTGATACGCGATAGGGTAAATAAAAACGAAAAGAAAGATTCTGTTTCTAAGACGGCAATAGCTGCACTTACGATGGCGATTGCATTTATGTTTGTCATCGGCGGAAATTATATGATTGAGAGTGTTTCAAAAATAAACAGTCTTGAGGACAGTGTGGATGTATTGCAGGGATATGTAAAAACGACATATGGAGATGATGACAATAGTAAAAATGTTTCGGGAGCAGGAATAGTGGCAGAATGGGACAAAGAAGAAAATGCAGATAAAGCGGAAAATGCAAAGAAAATAAGTATGACAAAGGAAAAAACAGGAAATAGCGTACAGTCATCAGATACCGAAAAAAAGAGAAAAAGTAATGATAAAAATACAGGTACCGGAAAAAATAATAGTTTAAGTACAGCACGAAGAGACAGGTTAAAAAGAAAGAAAACGGCAGGAAAAGTGAATAAAATTAAAAAAACAGGAAAGATGTCTAAGGCTGCAAGACAGACGATAAATAACAGAAAAAATATAAAGCGAATAACAGGTTCGCACAGAAACTATGCAGAATACAAAGTAAAAGAGGGCGATACATTAAGCACGATAGTATGGAGACAATACCATACATTGAAGAAAATGAATATGGTAAAAAGGGTAAACAGAATACAAAATAGTGATAATATAAGAGAAGGACAAGTTATAAAACTTCCGGCAAGATAATTAATAAGCTGCCGTATAAATCTGCAGTGCTAATTAGAGAAAAAGCTGATTTTTTAGTTTTATTGAACTGTTACCTGATAAAGATGGAATATTATATAGAATATTGCAATGCCTAAAAAGATAAGTTATACTCTCTATTAGAATGATTAGCTGCTGTTTATGTTAGTAGGTGATTGCGAAACTAATTATATGTTATATTTGTATGCTTCAATTACAGATTATTATAGTTTTGCAAATACATATTATTTAAAACAGTAACGGAAGTGGGAAGAAGGCTGAAAATCAAAAAATTCCCACTATGCACAAAAAGTGCAATAATGGAGAATAGTGTGAAAATCATATATAATATTTCACACTATGCACAAAAAACATGTGCAGAAATGAGGATTAATATGGAAAGTTTAGTAGGGCGTTCTCAAAATGTGGCAGCAATAATAGAGAGAAAAAAGAAGAATAAAAAAGCATTTTTCATATCGGCTGGAATAATCATACTTGCAGCAGTTTTACTCGGTGCGATATACAATTATTATATTAATATAAAATATAATG
>LLKB01000001.1:448436-873688 GCA_001414325.1 Butyribacter intestini
ATGCCAGCCAGATGCTCTGATGGAGTCAGACTGCACGAGATAAGTTGGGTAGTCAAAAGGGAAACAGCCCAGACCACCAGCTAAGGTCCCAAAGTGCGTGTTAAGTGGAAAAGGATGTGGGAATTCGAAGACAACTAGGATGTTGGCTCAGAAGCAGCCATTCATTCAAAGAGTGCGTAACAGCTCACTAGTCGAGAGTTCCTGCGCCGAAAATGTCCGGGGCTAAAACACGACACCGAAGCTGTGGAATCATGCTTGCATGATTGGTAGAGGAGCATTCGCTGAGAGACGAAGCTGTACCGAAAGGAGCAGTGGATTTCAGTGAAGAGAGAATGCCGGAATGAGTAGCGAGAGATAGGTGAGAATCCTATCGGCCGAATATCTAAGGTTTCCAGAGTAAAGCTGATCTGCTCTGGGTAAGTCGGGGCCTAAGGCGAGGTCGAAAGACGTAGTCGATGGATAACAGGTAGAGATTCCTGTACTTCATAATATCAGAAATGTGGGGACACAGAGGCGAAGCACAAGCCGGGAATGGAAAGACCGGTGCAAGCTAAGGAGCAGTATGAGAGGCAAATCCCTCATATAATGCAAGAGAGTGAAGCGTAGCGAACATAAGGGTAGCGAAGTGTGTGGAGAAGCTGTCAGGAAAAGCCGCTATTGTGTATTATGAACCCGTACCGTAAACCGACACAGGTGGATGAGGAGAGAATCCTAAGGCCGACGGAAGAAGCATTGTTAAGGAATTCGGCAAAATGACCCCGTAACTTCGGGAGAAGGGGTGCCTGCGCAAGCAGGTCGCAGAGAATTGGCCCAAGCAACTGTTTAGCAAAAACACAGGTTTATGCGAAACCGAAAGGTGAAGTATATGAGCTGACGCCTGCCCGGTGCTGGAAGGTTAAGGGGAGTGCTTAGACTTTGGTCGAAGGTGCGAACTTAAGCCCCAGTAAACGGCGGCCGTAACTATAACGGTCCTAAGGTAGCGAAATTCCTTGTCGGGTAAGTTCCGACCCGCACGAAAGGCGTAATGATTTGGGCGCTGTCTCGACAATGCATCCGGTGAAATTGAAGTACCAGTGAAGATGCTGGTTACCCGCGCCAGGACGGAAAGACCCCATGGAGCTTTACTCTAGTTTGATGCTGGGATTCGATACTGCATGTACAGGATAGGCGGGAGACTGAGAAGTAGTGACGTCAGTTGCTACAGAGTCGCTGTTGGGATACCGCCCCTGCAGTATTGGGTTTCTAACCTGCGGCCGTAAGCCGGTCGGGGGACAACGTCAGGCGGGGAGTTTGACTGGGGCGGTCGCCTCCGAAAGGGTATCGGAGGCGCTCAAAGGTTCCCTCAGAATGGTCGGAAACCATTCGAAGAGTGCAAAGGCAGAAGGGAGCTTGACTGCGAGACCGACGGGTCGAGCAGGTACGAAAGTAGGACTTAGTGATCCGGTGGTATGAAAGTGGGATTGCCATCGCTCAACGGATAAAAGCTACCCTGGGGATAACAGGCTTATCACTCCCAAGAGTTCACATCGACGGAGTGGTTTGGCACCTCGATGTCGGCTCATCGCATCCTGGGGCTGTAGCAGGTCCCAAGGGTTGGGCTGTTCGCCCATTAAAGCGGTACGCGAGCTGGGTTCAGAACGTCGTGAGACAGTTCGGTCCCTATCCGGCGCGGGCGTAGGATATCTGAAAGGAGCTGGCCTTAGTACGAGAGGACCGGGCTGGACGAACCGCTGGTTCACCTGTTGTCATACCAATGGCATAGCAGGGTAGCCAAGTTTGGAAGGGATAAACGCTGAAGGCATCTAAGCGTGAAGCCCCCCTTAAGATAAGATATCCCTGGAGTAATCCAGTAAGACCCCTTGAAGACGACGAGGTAGATAGGGCAGAGGTGGAAGTGTGGTAACACATGTAGCTGACTGTCACTAATAGGTCGAGGGCTTGACCAAAGGAACGAAAGCACAGGGATGAGAGACAAGGCAAAGTGAAAACTTGTTTTCAGATTTGACTTGTAGTCAGACCGGTATTTGAGTGGAATGACATGAAGTATGCGAAGCATACGAATGACATGGAGCTCAAGTGCTTGAGTGTAACGAGGATAAATATATGACAGAAAGTCATTTATCTGAGTATAGAACGAAGATTTTTCTTGCAATCGAAAGGAAGTCGAAATATTCAATATACAGTTTTGAAGGTATCAGTAATTTAGAAACCGTAAGGTTTCTTTTTTTTATTATTCTTATTTTATGAATAAACAATATAAGTTCTATATACATGAATGGAGATATAGTTGTTGTATGTTTATATATATTGTTGTCTGCTTTTGAACATTATATAATGTAAATATTGCTCGTTATTATTTAATAAATCATATATAATAAATAAAAAAATCTCTACAATAAATCCATATAAAATTTCAGTAGAGAATTTTATATGGATTTATTGTAGAATAATTTTTTTAATAATTATATTAACTAAGATAGTTATGCTATCTAAAATAAAAGTGTCTTTATTTCTTCGGCTATTCGTCCAATTTTTTTATTAGAACACTCAATAGTAATATCAGCATACTTTTCATATAATACTATGCGTTCATTGTACAACGATTTTAAAGTTTGTCCTTTTTTTATTGAGACACCGCGTTTGGTCAAATCCCCTAAACGTTCTTCAATTTCCTCGTAGGGAAGTTTAAGATAAATAACGGTACCGATTGAGCTTAAATGTGTCATGGCATCTTTACCGTAAACAGCACTTCCACCTGTTGCAATAATGCTTTTGTGGGTATTTATTTTAGAGTTGATTTCATTTTCTATCGAGTTGAAACCATCCAGACCATATTTGTCAATAAGTTCGTGTAAAAGCATATTTTTTTCATTTTGAATAATGATGTCCGAGTCTATAAAAGTATATCCAATAATTTTTGCAAGAACAATGCCTATTGTACTTTTTCCGGCACCCGGCATACCTATCAGGATAAGATTATCTTTATTATATGGTTTGGTAGTCATTAATATTAGTTCCCCCTTATTGATGATCATCATACATTAGTTATGCATGTTAGTGACTGTATAATATTTTAATACGAAAGACAGGATATGTCAAAAAGATAAGTCCTTGATAAGAAAAAATGATAGCAGCAATTTTTATGGGAGGCTGATTCAAAAGTTTGAGGGTAAGAACAGCTCCGATTTCTGTTTTATGGTCACCACCAAAGAAAAATGCACCTTTTGTATGTATAGAATCGTGGTATGGAAGATGTGATAGTATAAACTACAAAGGTGAATGGAAAAAACGGAAATGGGGTAATAGGTTCGAAGCTGGAAAAATATTTAAGGGCGGATATGATATAGAAGCATTTTGATTTTAATATCCATTATTAACCGTTATTATGTCGATTGTGACGGTTTACAAATATGTGCTAATAATGTAATATATAATATATATGATTATTAAAGTTTGCATATTTGTATATACAGACATTTTGCAATAATAAGAAGAAAAGCTGAGGAGGTCGGCAATAATGGATACAAATATATTATTAGAGAGCGGTACTAACGAACTTGAGATACTTGAATTTACGGTCGGTGGCAATTATTATGGTATAAATGTTGCTAAAGTAAAGGAGATTATGACATACCAGCCACTTACTCCGGTACCTAAGGCACATCCAAATGTAGAGGGGGCATTTAGTACCAGAGGAGAAACAATATCAATCATTAATCTGGCGAGATGTCTTGGTATGAAAGAAGAGACTGATACATCAAAGGATATGTTTCTTGTTACAAATTTTAATGGTCTGTTATCAGGATTTCATGTAAATGGAGTTGTCGGAATACATAGAGTAAACTGGTCACAGATTATAAAGCCTGACAGCATGATAAATAATGCAAAGACGGGAGTGACTACAGGTATTATAAATATTGATGATAAACTTGTAATTTTAATTGACTTTGAGAAAATCGTTGCTGACATTACACCAGATGTAGGTATCAACCTTAAAGATATTGATGGACTTGGAGATAGAAGAAAAAACAATCAGCCTATTATATATGCAGAGGATTCACAGCTTCTCAGTACACTTATCTATGATGGTCTGTCAAAAGCCGGTTATACACGTATTCTTCCTACAAATAATGGTTTGGAGCTTTGGAATATTCTTCAGAAATATAAAGAAGAAGGAACCGTTAAGGAAAATGTTGCATGTGTTGTAACTGACATTGAGATGCCTCAGATGGATGGACACAGATTGCTTAAACTTATCAAGAATGATCCTGATTTAAAGGATATTCCTGTTATAATCTTCTCATCGTTAATAAATGAAGAAATGAGGAAAAAAGGCGAGTCGCTTGGAGCAGATGCACAGTTATCTAAGAATGATATAGGTGAATTTATTAAGAAACTTGATGAGATTTTAGCGAAAAAAGCAGAAGAAGAAAACAAATAAAAGTAAAAAGACTGTTGCATATTAGATTTTACGATTTGCAATAGTCTTTTTTACATATAGTAGTAAAAAGCTCGTAAAGTAGCGTGACACCAATGAGAATTGCGAAGCAATTCTTGGAGGGCAAAACGCTGGTTTTGCCCTTTTTACCTTAACAGCGTATCACAGCGTATTAGGCCCCATCCTTGTTTAGTGTGTGGAAGTTTGAGATTAATACCATTTCGTTTCAGATGGAGTTTTACATCCTTGTTAGTCATATAAGGAAATTTTTCTAATAGAAGTGCAATACATCCACTTACTATAGGGGTTGACATTGAAGTTCCGCTTCTGGGGATGTATAGGGCAGGGGTTGTTTTGTTATTACAACTTATGATATTAAGTCCCGGGGCTACTATATCAGGCTTTTTTATACAATTTGATGTCGGACCACGACCTGAAAAATCATGCGAAAATCTACCAAAAACAGTGTCAGATGTCCCTACGGTGATTATTTTTCTGCTGTTTCCGGGAGCACCTATGGTATAATCAGCCGGACCATTGTTTCCAGCAGCCGTTACGACAATTAATCCAGCTTCCCAAAGTGTATTTATCGACCTTACAAGAGGAGAATTTTCATCAAATTTTTTTATGGATACGCTTCCAACGGAAATATTTACAATCCGTATATTGTATTTGTCTTTGTTCTTTAATAGCCAGTTGATTCCTGACATCACATTTTTAATGTTTCCCTCACCATTTTTGTCAAGTATTTTTATTATGTGAAGTTTACAGTCTGGTGCAATGCCTTCATATAATTTATTAGACATCATGCCATTTCCTGCTATTATGCCTGCGACATGGGTGCCGTGTCCATTATCGTCATAAAGTCTGTTTTGGTGATTTATGGTATCAAAAAATGAAACAAAAGGACCATCATTATATACTATATCAGGGTGAGGGCTGATACCGGTATCCATAACTGCAATACCTACATTTTTGCCCGTAAGTCCTTGTTTTCTTGCATAATCGAGTTTTATAACAGAAGCAACGCGGTTCATCAGGTAATACTCGCAATCTAACTGGTTATAATATCAATATGCATAATGTGTTTTCTTTGTTACTTAATATAATAGTTTTGCCAGAGTAAAAGAGAATTCGATGTCCAAAATGGAATAGTTAATTGTTATTGTATTATATATTAGTTTTGCTAAGGCAATAGGCTTGAAACGATGCTATTGGCATAGATGTTATATTTTCTGAAAAATAAATACTTGAAATAAGTTGAAAAATAGGATAAAATAGTAAAAGAGTTTTGTCGCATTTTATGATGCAGACAATGGGACGCAGAAGTCACACATTAAGGAGGATTTTGATAATGGTATCAGCAGGAGATTTTAGAAATGGTTTAACTATTGAGTTTGAAGGCAATGTATATCAGGTAATCGAGTTTCAGCATGTAAAACCTGGTAAGGGTGCCGCATTCGTAAGAACAAAGCTTAAGAACATCAAAAATGGTGGTGTTGTTGAGAAAACTTTCCGTCCAACTGAGAAATGTCCTCAGGCTCACATTGAGCGTCAGGAAATGCAGTATTTATATGCAGACGATATGTATCATTTCATGAATACAGAAACATATGACCAGATTGATATGACAGCAGATCAGGTTGGTGATTCTCTTAAATTTGTTAAAGAGAATGAGATGGTTAAGATGCTTTCGCACAATGGTGAGGTATTTGCTATTGAACCGCCTCTTTTTGTAGAGTTAGAGATTACAGAGACAGAGCCTGGATTTAAGGGTGATACTGCACAGGGTGCTTCTAAGCCTGCCATAGTAGAGACAGGAGCACAGGTGAGTGTACCTCTCTTTGTAGAGACAGGAGACCGTATCAGTATCGATACACGTACAGGAGAATATCTTAAGAGAGTTTAATTCAATTTATTTCTTAAAAGGGCGTAATTCTATGGAAACCCCGTGTTTTCAAGGATTGCGCCCTTTGTGCAAGTTGATGTAAAGGTGTGCTAAAAAGGGTCTAAAGGTAACACATAAGTAACGCGTAGGTTACAAATACGCAAAAAGATTTATGCGTAAAACTTATATAAAAAGTAAAGAGGGAGCAAAGATAAGGTGAATCTGACCAATATAGATAAATTAAATATGCTCATTGAGCAGGGAATGTTTGAGCCTGTTGAGCTTGATGAGAAAAATATTATTGATGAAAATGGCAGGGGAGATTTCCGTATTATTTATCTTATGAATGATACGGTTGAAAGTTTTTTGGTATTTAAAAATGCAAAATACACCGGTGAATACAATGATAAATTTGAGGGGTTTACGGATATTGAACTTGAAAAGAGAGAAGAGGGTTATGTACTTATAATTAAGCAGGAACAGTCATATTTTTTAATCTTTTTTGATGATGTGGAACTTGAAAATTATTATTATAATTATGGGAAAATAGGACATTTTTGGATAAAGGGTTATGAACATCTGCGTGTGCTTGAGTATCAGGTGGCTATTGTCTGGGATAAGATGTGCTATATAGGAAAAGAATCCTGCACAGACAATGAATTAAAGATAGCATCTTTAAAGCAGTTTCCACCGCTGAATTATTGCAGTTATCCTTGTGTTCCTGATATCTATCAGGTGCCGCTTGAGGATAAATGGCATCTATCTAAAGATGCTAATAATTTTATGATGGAAATTGCTAAAAAAGCAGGGGACACTGAATTAGAAGAAAAACTTTTGCAATATGGAGAAAATCCGACTATAAAAAATGCAAAAAAAATGGCTAAACTTTTTAGGCGAAAAGAGCATAAAAAGGTAATACAACTACTTATGAAATACATAGAAGAAGCGGCAGCAGTTTATCCAGACAGAAGCTTTGGAAAAAGCCTTGATGAAAGAAATAAAAAATTGCTGGATAAGGCTGTTAATAGAAAAAATGAGTTGGAAAAAGCCGGTATGGAAGCTGTTGTATATAAAGAAGAACAGTTTGTCTATGACTGTGACAGTGTGGAATTTAATGTTTATGTTATGTTATGGAAAGATGGTCTTGTAAACAGCAGTGTAAGGATTGAGAAAATAGAATAAAGATTGTTATGTTTGAAGCATTAAATAATTTTTTTAAATGACAATGTATAAATAAAGAAGAAAATGATTAAAAAATGTATAGATATGTAGTTTTAAAATCGGAAATTAGATAATTAGTTTTGCAATTAAATAAATGGATGTATATTAGAAAGGGTTATAAGGATATGATTAAAAATCTTATTTTTGATGTAGGCGGAGTGCTTTTTGATTACAGATGGAAAGAGATGTTTATGGATTATGGTCTTGACGAGGACAATGCCATAAGAGTCGGAACTCAGATGTTTAATGATCCTGACAGGACATGGGATATTTTTGACCTTGGTATAAAGTCTGATGAGGAGATTGCTGATATATTCTGCAAAAAATATCCTGGTGATGAGGATGTTATCAGATGGTTTATAAGACATGGTGAATATATGCAGGTGCCAAGACCGAAAGTGTGGAAAAAGGTTCATGAATTAAAACAAAAAGGATATAAAATCTATATTTTGTCGAATTATCCTGAATCACTGTTTAAGAAGCACACGGAATATGCTGATTTTATGGATGATATTGACGGACTTATGGTCTCTTATATGATACATAAAGCAAAGCCGGCAGAGGATATTTATAAGGCATTATGTGATAAATACGGGCTTGACAGGAGCGAGAGCATTTTCTTTGATGACAGGTCAGAAAATGTTGAGGGTGCCGTTAAATTTGGAATGAAGTCAGTAAAAATTTTATCTGAGCAGGTTTTATTGGATGAGCTTGACAGATTTTAAAAGTAACAGATTAGGCTTTAATTTATTATATTCATAATTCCATAAATAAGTTCGGTACTGTTAATTATTTTTTATAGCTGAACTGTTACAGTAAGAAAATTCTAAGGAATTTCAACTTTACATAGTAAAACAGTTGGAATATAATTATTACTCAGGGAATTATAAAATGTTGCATTGCGGTTTATATCGCAGAAAGGGAGGTTTTCATGAAAATATTAGTATTAGGCGGAGCTGGATATATCGGTTCACATACAGTCTGCGAGCTTGTTGATGCAGGGGAAGAAGTAGTTATAGCTGACAGCTTGGAGACAGGACATATTGAGGCTGTAAATCCGAAAGCAAAGTTTTATCAGGGAGACATAAGAGATAAGAAGTTTATTGATAGTGTTTTTGATAATGAAAAAATAGATGCAGTCATTCATTTTGCCGCAAACTCACTTGTAGGTGAGAGTATGACAAATCCGTTGAAGTATTATGACAATAACCTTTATGGTACAAAGGTGCTTCTTCAGAGTATGGTAGAACATGATGTTAAGAAAATCGTATTTTCTTCAACGGCAGCAACTTATGGAGAGCCTGAGAGTATTCCTATTCTTGAGTCGGACAAGACAGAGCCTACAAATCCATATGGAGAGACAAAACTTTCTATGGAAAAAATGATGAAGTGGACAGATGTTGCACATGGTGTTCATTATGTTGCACTCAGATATTTTAATGCCTGTGGAGCTCATGTCAGCGGCGAAATAGGAGAAGCTCATAATCCTGAGACACATCTTATTCCACTTATTCTTCAGGTACCTAACGGACAGAGAGAATCAATAAGCATTTTCGGTGATGATTATGATACAAAAGACGGTACATGCGTGAGAGATTATATTCATGTAACAGATCTTGCACAGGCACATATACTTGCTGTTAAATATCTTATGGACGGAGGAAAGAGTGATGTTTTCAACCTCGGTAACGGTGTAGGATTTACTGTAAAAGAAGTAATAGAGACAGCAAGAAAAGTGACGGGACATCCTATTCCGGCAGTTATTTCACCACGCCGTGGAGGAGATCCGGCAAAACTTATCGCATCGAGCGAAAAAGCAAAGAGCATACTTGGTTGGAAACCTGAACACGCAGACCTTGAAGAGATAATTGCAACAGCATGGAAGTGGCATAAAAATCATCCGAATGGATATGCAAAATAAGATAAATATAATCTATAGCATATGTTGATAAAATATAGAAAACCCGACAGTAATGTTAAAAGGCATTGCTGTCGGGTTTTGTTATGTCGATATAAAAGCAGAAATTATTTTTCCTGTTCTGCAAGTTTATCTGTATATATTTTTTTGTAAACCTTATCTATCTCAGCCTCATCAAGTTTTTTCTCAAGGAAAAATTCTACGGCGTAAAGTGCCTGTGCGACGAGCATTTCAAGACCGTTTACACCTGTCATACCGAGTTCTTTTGCCTGTGCAACAAGTTTGGTTTCAAGCGGATTGTAGATAACATCTGCAACTGCTTCGCATTTAGGGAATTTTGTAAGGTCAACAGGTGAAGCGTCACATTTAGGGAACATACCTACAGGGCTTGTATTTGCTATAAATTCTGCATCTGTGTGTTTTGCAAAACATTCATCGTAAGTAATTGCTGAATCTGTCTTTATAATATCGACGATGATAACCTCTTTTGCTCCCATTTTTTTTAGGACTGCTACAACAGCCTTTGATGCACCGCCGTCACCGAGTACGACACATTTTTTACCTTCTATCTTGATATTATGCTTTTTGAGCATATACATAAACCCTGAGAAATCAGTATTGTGTCCGTAAAGTTTTCCGTTTTTATTTACTATAGTATTTACTGCTCCGATTGCTTTTGCATTTTCATCAAGTTCATCAAGATAAGGAATTACATCCTTTTTGTAAGGGATAGTGACATTTATCGACTTAAATTCATGCTTACTCATAAAATCATTAAAATCTTCTTTGCTGACCGGATGTATTTCATATGTATAGTCAGCGAGACTTTCATGAATTTCTTTTGAATAGCTGTGTCCGAGTTTTTCTCCAATTAATCCGTATTCCATTTTGTAACCTCACTTTCAAGTCTTTGGATGATAATATTTTTGCTGTAAATCAAATTTAGTTTTTTACATCTGTAAATATATGGCGGCAGTTTATATATCTGGCACTAAAGAGAAGGGCGTAAAAAACTTCAGCATTATTATAATACAGCATTTAATAAATATAAGCAATAAACTTGTTGATGTTTAGCAATCAGGTGAACTGTTACATCAGGTGATTAAATATTGAAAAATTTAGACATTTAAGTGTGAATGGCAATATTAAATTTAACATAATTGAGAGTGAATAACATATTTAAGATGGACGGACATATAAATGTAACTATACAGACAAGATGTAGATGAGTTGCCGGTTATTGTTCATACAAACGCAATATGACTGGCAGTAGTTTTTTGTACAGTTCTAGTGTAATAGCAACATGTCACTACACTAGGGGGATGTATTTTTGTTTTATGTCAGATATGGAGGTGATACGGTGGACAAAAAGAAAGATGAGATAATAAAACTTCTGCCGCTTGACATAAGAAAACTTTTTAAGTTTTGTGATATTGAGTTTTCAAAATTGCAGGAGATAAGGCTGCGTGTGAATATGCCAATTATGATATTGTACGACTCCATGGAATATTTTATTTCGTGCAGAGGTGAGATGACAAAAGAGAGAAAAAACGGCTACAGGGTGAGTTGTGCACAGATAAAAGAAGCAATGGTCTATATAAGCAATTATTCAAGATATGCTTTTGAGGAGGAGATACGACAGGGTTTTATCACTGTTGAGGGCGGTCACAGGGTAGGAGTAGCAGGCAAGATTATATGGGACAGCGGAAAGATAAGAAATATAAGCTATATTTCTTTTATAAATATAAGAGTGTCCCATGAAGTAATAGGCTGTGCAAGAGGTGTGATGAGGTATCTTAGGGATGAGAGTGAATTTTTTAACACGCTTATAATCTCACCGCCGAGATGCGGAAAGACGACTCTTTTGAGAGACATTGTGCGTATAGCGGCTGATGGAAGTGAGATTGACAGGGGTATGACGGTAGGAATAGTGGATGAGCGTTCAGAAATAGGTGCCTGTCATTTAGGATGTCCGCAAAATAACATAGGCTGCCGTACGGATGTGCTCGATGGCTGCCCAAAATCGCAGGGCATGATGATGATGGTACGCTCTATGGCACCAGAGATAGTGGCGGTCGATGAGATTGGCTCAAAGGATGATGCGGCGGCGATAGAGTATGTGATGAACTGTGGGATAAATGTTATAGCGACCGTTCATGGTCTTGATATGGATGAGGTGATAAACAAGCCGGTGATAGGTGAACTTGTGAGAAAACGGAGATTTAAGCGTTATATTGTCCTGAAAAGAGGAAAGATGGGACAGATAGCTGCAATATTTGATGACAGGGGGAATGTTATATATTAACGGTAAAACTGGCAGGATTTCTAATGCTGGCAGCAGGAGGTGTTATGGCAGGCATTTATGCATGGGAGAGGTATATGCTGCGTGTCAGGGTTTTGGAGGAGTGGCAGACCATATTTATTGAGATAGCCGGGGAGATAAATTATTCAGCGGAAAGTATGTCGCAGATATGCAGCCGCATTGAAAATATGAGTGTATATGGAAAAAAATTCTGGGGTGAGATGTCAAAGCAGACTAAATATAAGAACGAGGGGCTTATAGGGACATTTTGGAAAGAGTATCTTGATGGGTACAAATACTGGGAACTTTTGAGTGCTGAGGATAAAAATATAATATATCGTTTTGGGGAGAGTTTTGGAACACTTGACATATACTCACAGATAAATGAGATAAAGATGTACGAAAAAAGAATAGAGGGCAATATTTCAGATGCAAGACAAAAAATGAGAGAGCAGAAAAAAGTATGTATTTTTATGGGACTTATATCAGGCCTGATGGCGGGAATATGTCTTTTTTAAAAGGGGAGATAAATGACTATAAATTTAATTTTTAGAATTGCAGCGGTCGGAATACTTGTATCGGTGCTTGGAACTGTTCTAAAACATTCGGGCAGGGATGAACAGGCTTTTTTGGTGAGTCTTGCAGGACTTATACTTGTATTTTTATGGATAGTTCCGTATATAGAGCAGTTGTTTGAAACAGTGGAAAAATTGTTTTCAATAGGGTAAAATGGCTGACTTGGAAAATATTTAATGTATCAAAAAGCAGTCAAAATAAAAAAAGAAAGTGCATCAAAAAATTGACAAAATAAGATAGGGAAGATGAGAAAATATGCTTAAAATAGCGATAATAGGTGTGATGGCGGTTTTTCTCGCACTGCCTTTAAAAGAAAGTAAACCTGAGTTTTCAACATTGATAATTATAAGCGGGTGTATGCTTATACTCGGCTGTGCTGTATCGAAGATTGCTGAGATAATCAGGGTGATAACAAAGATAAATAAATATATGGGAGAACAGTCAGTATATCTCGGTATATTATTTAAGATTATCTCGATTACATATATTGCAGAGTTTGGAGCATCACTCTGCCGTGATTCAGGGTACAGTGCGATAGGAAATCAGGTTGAATTTTTCGGAAAGATAATGATACTTGCAGTTAGTATGCCGATAATCACAACATTGTTTGAGACGATAAGCAGTATTATGGGAAAATAAAGGTTCTGTATCTATGTATTACTCTATGCAATAGAAGTGGAGAACTTCTATGGTAGTGTTAAATAAACGGTCTAAAGGAGGAAAAGGTGTGGAGAGCGTCGATGATGAAGAATTATATAATGGCATTATGGACGAAATATCGTCAGGGGATATACAGAGTACGATGGATAAGCTGCTTGAAAACCAGTCCTTTGATTTTGGGGATTTTGTCGGAAAGACAATAAATTCGGGAAAGGGCATAGATTTCAATAACATATTAAAACAGGTAGCAGATGGTATAGTATCAAATCTTAATGATGAAAAGAGTTTATACACAAATATAATACTCATAGCTTTGTCGGGGGCCGTGATAACAAATTTTTCAAAGCTGCTTCAGGGAAAGCGAGTGGCACAGATGGGATTTTATACAATATATGTTTTGTTTTTTTCTGTACTTTCGGTTTCTTTTATGCGGACAAGTACAATAGCCGAGGAGACGCTTACAAAGATATTTGATTTTATGAAAGTTCTTGCCCCTACATATTTTACCTGTCTGTCATTTACAAAAGGGGCGGGACTTGGGACGGGTTATTACCAGATAACACTTCTTATGCTGACGGTTGCTGATTTTATATTGTTGAAGTTTGTGCTGCCGGGTGTAAAGATATATTTCTGGCTTCGGATAGCAGACCAGTTGTCAGAGGAGGAAATGTTTTCAAAGATGGCAGAGTTTGTAAAAGATATATTGAGTTTTTCTATGAAAACGATGTCAGTCGTGTTAATGGGGGTAAATGTCGTGCAGGGAATGATTGCACCGCTGGCAGCAGAGGCAAAAAATTCCGCACTGGTAAAGGTTGGCAGCATGGTGCCGGGAATAGGCAATACGATAAGCAGTGCGGCGAGTTCGGTGCTTCTGGCAGGAAGTCTTGTAAAAAATGCAGTCGGTGTGGCTGGGATAGTTGTGCTTATTATCATATGTGCAATGCCGCTAATCAGGCTGTGGGTATCGGAGTTTGCATATAAGGGGCTTTCGGCTGTGTTGCAGCCTGTGTCAGACAAGCGGATAATCAAATGTCTTTCGATGACATCTGATGCAATAAAACTTCTGGCATATGCCGTGGGACTTGCGGCGATGTTTTTTGCAATATCAATAGCAGTCATAAGTACAATGACAAATTAATAAACAAGATTTATGTCTGTACATATTGACACAAAGTTAATATGAAAAAAGTGTGTTAGGAATGTGAATTAGTATGAAATGGGGATGCCAAATGAATATGGAAAAAATTATTTGTAATGTTTTGATTTTTACTATCATAACTTCTGTCTTAAAAGGACTTATTATCAAGGATGAATATAAACAGTATTTTCAATTTTTCTGTGGACTCATAATGATATTGATAGTAATAACGCCTTTTATAGATTTTTTGAGCAGCGATAATGATTATTACGATATATTGCAAAAAAATATATATAGCTTAGAAATAAAGGATTCGATAGGCAGTATAAAAACAGCCGACGGAAAGATGAGGGATGTGCTTGTAAGACAGTGTGAGTCAAAGATTGAGGGGCAGATAAAAAAGATGGCACAAAAAGACGGCGTTGACTGCAATAGCGTTGATGTTGAGACAAAAATGTCTGACGAGGAGCTTGAAATAGTCATGGTAAATGTCAGCATGAAAGATGGTGCAGTGGCAGCATATTCAGATATATCAGGGAGCAGGGATAAACTTGATAAGAACGAGAAAAGGCTAAAAAATGATATATGTGACAGCTACATGCTTGACGGGGGGAAGGTGAAGATTTGGAAATAAATATAAAGGATAAGCTTAAAAATTTATCAGGAGAAAAAATAAAAGGAAGTCTTATGCATGATTTTGGCATAGGCAGAATAGTTATTATCATAATATGTGGTGTTGTGATACTTGCCGGGAGTCTGTATGACGGCGGCAGTGTGGTAAAGGAGAGTGACAGTGGAAAAAATACGGAAAATGAAAATATACTTAGTGAAGATGACGCACTTGATATTATGAACAAATATGCAAAACAACAGGAAATTAAGTTAAAGACGATGCTTGAGAGTATGGACGGGGTGGGAGAGGTGAAAGTGATGGTAACGCTTGCTTCATCTGAGGAAAAGGTTGCACTTAAAGATACGGAGACAGGAGAAAACAAGGGAAAAGACACAGACTCGGTCAGCAAAAAAAGTGAGAGCGTGCTAATAAAAAATAATGGTGATGAAAACCCATATGTTGTCAGTGTCACCGCACCTAAGATAGCAGGAGTTGCTGTCGTGTGCGAGGGTGCGGACGGCGGGAAAAAAGACAGTGAGATAATTGAGATGATAGGGGCATTATTTGACATTGAGTCACATAAAATCAAAATAACAAGAATGACAGCGTGAAAAATCCATATATGCAAGATTTTTCACACGCAAGATTTGTGTCTGTGCACACTTGACACAAACTTGATATATATTATATATGTGTGCAGAAATGGGGATTATATTATGAGTAAATCAAGTCGTAAAAACGGAATAGTCATCACGGCACTGGCTTTGATGATAATTGCAGCAGGTTATTTGAATTTTACGGGGCAGAAGATTACAACGAATGGTATTTCGGCTAAGACAACTGTGGTTCCGGAGACGGTTAAGGATACGACAGTTGATATTTCGGCGGAGGATGAACAGGCATCGGATTCTGATGCAAAGGAAGAGAAAAGTGCATCGTCAAAGGATGATGCTTCTTCAGAGGATGGTTATGAATTGGCAGACAGCGGCGAGGTTCAGGCATCTGAGGAAAATCCGGGGGAGGCCGTTATGGTTTCAAATAACATAGGTTCTGATTATTTTGCATCGTCAAAGCTTAACAGGGAGCAGACCAGAGCCAAAAATAAAGAGACACTTATGAACATAATAAATGATGATAAGATTGCATCTGCTGACAAAAAGAGTGCAATTAAACAGGTGGCAGCCATGACTAAGATTTCAGAAAAAGAAAATGCCGCAGAGCTTATGCTGCAGGCTAAAGGATTTGAAAATGCAATGGTAAGCATAAGCAGTGGAAATGCAGATGTTATTGTTAGTTCAGAGGGGCTTACAAATAAACAGATAGCCCAGATAGAGGATATAGTTAAAAGAAAAACAGGCATTACGGCTGATAAAATAGTAATTACACCTGTAAATGTCAAATGATATTGCAAAAGTCTGTGATTTTGCTATAATAGTACCATAACGGTTGCTGTTTGCGGGAAAATCGTGAGCAGCAATTTATAATGCACTGTTTTGTATAGTGAAGGAGGTAAACATTATGGCAAAAGAACAGATGACAGAAGACATCATTATGGAAAAAAAAGATATAGGTGAAGTAAAGATTGCTTCTGATGTTGTGTCTGTTATAGCAGCACTTGCGGCTACCGAGGTCGAGGGTGTAAATTCTATGGCGGGTATGAATAAATTTGGCGTTAAAAATACAAAAGGTGTTCGTGTGCTCATGAATGAGGGTCGTGTTCATGTAGATATGATGATAATCGTAAAATACGGTTATAGTATTCCAAAAATTTCAAAACAGGTACAGAGCAGAGTAAGCCAGCAGATAGAGACTATGACCGGACTTAAAGTGTCAGGCGTAAATGTCAGAGTAGCCGGCGTAAATCTTGACGCATAAAATTAAGGAGTTATATATGACTAGAAGACAGATAAGAGAAAATTTGTATAAGATGCTTTTTCAGGTTGAATTTCATGATAAGGAGTCACTTAGGACGCAGATTGAGATTTATCTTGAAGATTTAGAAATGGCAGATGAAAAAGATAAAAGAGAACTCAGGGATAAATTCAATGAACTTGTTGAAAATTTAGAGGATATTGACGCAAAGATAGAGGAAAAAGCAAACGGATGGACGATAAACAGGATTGCAAAATCTGAGCTTACGATACTCAGACTCGGAGTTTATGAACTGCTTTATGTTGAGGATGTTCCAAACAAGGTTGCGATCAACGAGGCGGTAGAGCTTGCAAAAGCATATGGAGCAGACAAGGCATCTGGTTTTATCAACGGAATACTTGCATCTGTTGTAAAAGAAGTGTCAGAGTAGCTTAAATTTCTTTATAAGGGCAGCATACTGATGTTGCCCTTTTTGTAGAATAAGAAAGGTTTTAAGATGGGACAGGTAAGTTCGGTATCTCAGGTAAATATGTATATAAAAAATATGTTTATAAGAGATTATATGTTAAATAATATTTCAGTGAAAGGTGAAGTGTCAAATTGTAAATATCATTCATCGGGACATATTTATTTTACTATAAAGGACAGGGCATCGCAGCTTTCATGCGTAATGTTCGCATCCATGAGGAAACATCTTTTGTTTACCCTTGAGGAAGGGCAGAGTATTGTTGTGGACGGCAATATCGGTGTTTACGAGAGAGACGGAAAATACCAGCTCTATGCAAGGAGCATAACAAAAGAGGGAGCAGGAAAGCTGTATGAAGAATATGAGAAGTTGAAAAAGCGTCTCTTAGCGGAGGGGCTTTTTGATGATACAAGAAAACGAAAGATACCGTCTTATGCAAAAAAGATAGGTGTTGTCACGGCGGGAACAGGGGCAGTCATACAGGATATATGCAATGTCTCAAAGAGGAGAAATCCGTATGTGCAGATAATCTTATATCCCGCCAAAGTTCAGGGAACAGGGGCAGCAGATACTATTATAAAAGGGATAAGATATTTTGAAAAAACGGATGTTGATACGATAATAATAGGACGAGGCGGCGGTTCAATAGAGGACCTACAGGCATTTAATGATGAGCAGCTTGCAAGAGTTATAGCAGCTTGCAAAAAGCCGGTGATAAGTGCGGTAGGGCATGAGACAGACACGACGATAGCTGATTATGCGGCAGATCTTCGTGCACCGACACCGTCTGCGGCAGCAGAGCTTGCAGTGTATTCGTATCGTGAGACGGTCATTGCCTTAAGAGAAGCAGAATATTCTTTGAACTGGCAGATGGCAAATATATTAAAGATAAAAAAATTAAAACTTGCCCGGTATATGACGATGCTTTCACATGAAAGTCCGCAAAATCTTATAAATGAGCGCAGAATGTATCTTACTGATATGCAGGAAAAAATAGAGGGACTTATGAAGCAGAAACTTATATCGTCAAGACATCAGTTAGAACTGTATGTACAGGAAATGAAAGGTCTTTCACCTCTTTATAAGCTGCAGGGCGGTTATGCGTATGTGTCGGATGAAAACGGAAAAAATATAAATTCAGTAGATGATATAGATAAGGGCGAACGGATAAACCTTGCATTTAAAGACGGATATGCAAAGGCTGTTATCTCGTCGAAAGAAAAAGCGTGAGATTTGGAGGTCAGATATGGCGGCAAAGAAAATGTCATTAGAGGAATGTTTTGAAAGTCTGGATGATATTATACTTGAATTACAGAGTGGAGAACTTTCGCTTGAGGATTCATTTAAAAAATATGAAGATGGAATGAAACTCATTAAAAAATGTAATGAGACGATAGATAAAGTTGAAAAGAAACTGACGGTTGTTGAAACTGATGATGAATAGGGGGACTAGAAGATGGAGTTAATGGAACAGGATAGTTTTAAGAAAGAGCAGGAAAAAATTATTTCATATATAGAAGAGGTTTTAAAAAATTATCTTCCTAAAACACCGTCATATCAGAAAACTATATATGATGCAATGGAGTACAGTGTTATGGCGGGGGGAAAGAGACTTCGTCCGATGATGATGCACCAGTCATATATAATGTTTGGCGGTAAGGACGAAAAAGTTATTGAACCGTTTATGGCTGCGATAGAGATGATTCATACATATTCGCTGGTGCATGATGACCTGCCGGCTATGGACAATGATGAGTACAGGAGAGGAAGAAAGACAACCCATATAGTGTTCGGTGAGGATATGGGAATACTTGCCGGTGATGCTTTGTTAAATTATGCTTATGAAACGGCTGTTAAAGGTGTTATGGCTGCCAGGGATAAGGTCAGTGCCGTTAAGGCTTTGGAGATACTGGCAAAAAAGGCTGGAATAACGGGAATGGTCGGAGGACAGGTTGTCGATGTTGAACTGACGGGGAAAAATCCTGATAAAGATCAGCTTGATTTTATTTTCAGATTAAAAACGGGTGCACTTTTAGAAGCATCACTTATGGTTGGTGCGGCACTTGCCGGAGCAGATGACAAAGACATAGAGCTTATGGAAAAAGCCGGACTAAACATAGGAATGGCATTTCAGATACAGGATGATATACTCGATGTTACAAGCACAACCTCAGAGCTTGGAAAGCCGGTGCACAGTGACGAAAAAAATGACAAGATTACATATGTAGCGCTTTATGGTATCGAAAAGGCTCACAGTGATGTAAAACAATATTCTGAAAAGGCACTTTCGATATTTGATACATTAGAAGTAAAAAATGAGTTTTTATATACTTTGACAGAAAAGCTGATAAACAGAAGAAAATAGATTACTGTTTATAAAAAGAGAAGCAGTAGAATGGAGAGTAAAGTGGGACGATTATTAAATCAGATAAACGAGCCGAATGATATAAAAAAGATTGACCCTAGAGAGTACAGGCTGCTCGCAAAAGAGATAAGGCAGTTTTTAGTTCACAAGATAAGCATGACAGGCGGTCATCTTGCGTCAAATCTCGGTGCAGTCGAGCTTACAATGGCACTTCACTTATGTCTTGATTTTCCAAATGATAGTCTGGTGTGGGATGTAGGGCATCAGAGTTATACGCACAAACTTCTTACAGGCAGAAAAGAGGGGTTTGACACACTCAGACAGTTTGGAGGAATGAGTGGATTTCCAAAGAGAAGTGAAAGTAATTGTGACGCATTTGATACGGGACACAGTTCAACATCTATAAGTCTCGCAATAGGAATGGCAAAAGCAAGGGAACTTAAAAAAGAAAAAAATAATGTATTTGCTGTTATAGGTGACGGAGCATTGTCGGGAGGAATGGCATTTGAGGCACTCAACAATGCGGCGAGATTGAAATCCAATCTGGTTATCGTTCTCAATGACAATCAGATGTCTATATCTAAAAATGTAGGTGGAATGTCAAAATATCTGGGAAATATCAGGACAAGCACCAATTATACGGAGTTTAAAGAGGATGTTGAGACAAAGTTGAGAAAATCACATATAGGAAATGCACTTGCTGACAGTATCAAGGGTGCAAAGGATGCAGTCAAAAGACTTTTTGTTCCGGGTATGCTGTTTGAAGATATGGGGATAACATATATCGGACCTATAGACGGGCACGATGTAAAACAGATGGTAAGTGCATTTGAAAGTGCCTCAAAAATGCAAAAAGCCGTGATAGTTCATGTCTGTACCAAAAAGGGAAAGGGGTATCTTCCGGCTGAGGAAGATCCGTCAGCCTTTCATGGAATTGCACCTTTTAAGCCGAGTGACGGAACACTTAAAAATAAAGAAAAATATTTGACATATACTTATGTGTTCAGCAGAAAGATGGTTGAACTTGCTGATAAAGATGAAAAAATAGTTGCAATATCTGCGGCAATGCCGTCAGGAACAGGACTAAACCGTATGGCAGAAAGATTTCCCGACAGATTTTTTGATGTCGGAATAGCGGAGGAGCACGCTGTTACTTTTGCGGCAGGCATGGCTTCAAAAGGCATGAAACCGGTTGTCGCAATATATTCGACATTTTTCCAGAGGGCATATGACCAGATTCTCCATGATGTCTGTATTGGCAGACTTCCGGTAATATTTGCAGTTGACAGGGCAGGGCTTGTCGGAAGTGATGGCGAGACACATCAGGGAATGTTTGACATATCATATTTTAACAGTATGCCCAATATGACGGTTATGGCACCTAAAAATGTTTTGGAATTAGAAAAAATGCTTGAATTTGCGGCAGGGTTTGACGGTCCGATAGCAATAAGGTATCCAAGAGGGAAGGCATATACGGGACTTAAGGAATATGACACAAAAATAGAGTACGGAAAGAGTGAAAAAATAACTGACGGTGTTGATATTGCACTGCTTGCTGTCGGAAGTATGGTAGAAACTGCTGTAAAAGTTAGAAAAATACTTTTGCAGCATGGCATTGATGTGACTATAGTAAATGCAAGATTTGTAAAACCACTTGATGAAGAAATGCTTTCTGATATAGGCAGAAACCACCGCTATATAATAACGATGGAGGAGGGAATCCTCACAGGCGGCTTTGGAGAGAGTGTTTCTCATTGGTATCAGGAAAATGCACCGCAGATGCCATTTATAAGAAATATAGCACTGCCGGATAAATTTATCGAGCACGGAAGTGTTGAAATGTTAAAGAAGAAATATAAGATAGATGCAGAGGGTATAGCAGAAAAAATAATGGATTTTACAGGTGCATTGTATCAATGATGCAACACATTATTTATACAGCAGGTTTGAATGGTAAATGATTAATTGGAGGCAGCATGAAAGAGCATAAGAAAAAAGAAAGACTTGATGTACTTCTCGTAAAGAGAGGTTTTGCGGAATCGAGAGAAAAGGCGAAAGCGATAATAATGACAGGAAATGTGTTTGTAAAAGAACAGAGGGAAGATAAGGCAGGAAGTACATTTGATGAGAATGTGGAGATTGAAGTAAAAGGAACTCCGATGAAATATGTCAGCAGGGGCGGTTACAAATTGGAAAAAGCAATGGAACTTTGGCAGGTGCCGCTTGCAGACAGGGTATGCATGGATGTAGGTTCATCGACAGGCGGTTTTACAGACTGTATGCTTCAGAACGGAGCCGTAAAAGTGTATGCGATAGATGTTGGAACAAACCAGCTTGCGTGGAAATTGAGGCAGGACGAGAGAGTAGTGTCAATGGAAAAGACTAACATCAGATATGTAACACATGAGGATGTGCCTGATAATATAGGATTTTCTTCAATAGATGTAGCTTTTATCTCGCTGACAAAAGTTCTTGTTCCGGTGAGAAATCTGCTGGCGGATAACGGCAGAGTAGTATGTCTTATCAAACCTCAGTTTGAAGCCGGAAAGGATAAGGTTGGAAAAAAAGGTGTGGTGAGAGATAAAAAAGTACATCTTGAAGTAGTACAAAATGTCATGATATACGCTATGGCAATAGGCTTTAAGGTACTTGAACTTAACTTTTCACCTATAAAAGGACCTGAGGGAAATATAGAATATCTTCTCTACATAGAAAAGGATACGAACAGAACTGACACTGTATGTGATATTACCGAGGAAGAAAAAAGCAAGGCAGAGGAAATATTTAGTGAAAAATATGAGAAGCTTGCACAGGAAACGGTAGAGCAGGCACATCTGAAATTAGATATATAAATTTATAAAAAGTATGACGACTGCAAAGGAGAGTCTCTAATGAGCAAAAAAATGACATTTTTTTGTATTATAACTAACAGTGATAAAAAGGATAATTATGAGAAGGCATCTGAGATAAAAAAATATCTTGAAAATAAAGCCTGCGTATGCACGATACTTGAAAACAAGCTGACACAGTCGGCAGGAATAAGACATTTTACTGATATAAGACATATAGACGACAAGACGGAATGTGCTATTGTACTCGGTGGTGACGGAACGATGATACAGGCGGCGATAGACCTTGTGCATACGGAGCTTCCTATAATAGGAGTAAACACCGGAAATCTCGGTTTCCTCACAGAGGTTGAGTATAAAGATGTATTTGATGCACTTGACAAGCTTATTGAGGGTGATTATACGATAGAGTCACGGATGATGCTAAAGGAAATATCATACTTTAAACAGCCGGACAGCCGTTCGTCATGTTATGCGTTAAATGATATAGTGGTAAGCAAAAGGGGCAGCGGCAGGCTTATAACGGTAAAAGTTTATCTTGAAAATGAGCTTGCAGATGTGTACCGTGCAGATGGTCTTATAATATCGACACCGACAGGTTCGACAGGCTACAATCTTTCGGCAGGAGGACCTGTTATGGTACCGAATTTAAAGGCGATGGTCGTAACTCCGATATGTGCACATTCCCTAAATAAAAGAAGTCTTGTTGTCGATGCTGCGGAAAATATAACATTAGAGATAGGTCAGACAAAGGATGTAGGTGTCGACCTTGCAATGGTAACTGCTGACGGGAGAACGATAGGAGAACTTTCAACAGGTGACAGGCTTGTACTCGAAGTTCCTCATGCGACAACGAAGCTGATAAAATTATCAGATATAGGCTTCTACGAGAGGATGAGAGAAAAGTTAAACGGTGAATTGTAATAATCAGTTTGGTTTTTTACAGGGTTAATCCTAAAAAATATCAGGGGGGAGAATATGAAGCTTGAAAGAAGATCAAAGATAATAGAATTGATAGGCAAATATCAGATAGAAACGCAGGAGGAACTGGGAGAAAGGCTTGAACAGGAGGGCTTTACAGTGACGCAGGCGACGATTTCAAGAGACATAAGGGAGTTAAAACTTACAAAGGTGTCTGTTGACGGTGTTCACCAGAAATACACACTTCTTCAGGAGAAAGAGACAAATCTTTACAATAAGTATGTAAGGGTATTGCAAGACGGTTTTTTGTGGATGGATCAGGCTGAAAACATACTTGTTATAAAAACAATTTCAGGCATGGCAATGGCGATAGCGGCGGCAATAGACAATTTGGAAGTGCCCGGTGTTGTTGGAACAATAGCAGGAGACGATACGGTCATGTGTGCCGTTCATTCCGTGGGTGAAGTGCCTGTAGTTATGACAAAGATAGACAGGCTTTTAAAAGAAGAAAAGTAGCCAAAGGTTGCAAGAGTGCAGGAAAAATGCTAAAATAAATTAGTTATGGTGGAAAATTATCATATTATGTTATTAAAGAAAGGAAAATAGAGAAATGTCAGGACATTCAAAATTTGCAAACATTAAACATAAAAAGGAGAAAAACGACGCTAAAAAAGGTAAGATATTTACTATTATCGGTCGAGAGATTGCAGTAGCAGTTAAAGATGGCGGTCCGGATCCTGAAAATAACAGCAAGCTTCGTGATGTTATCGCAAAAGCTAAAGCAAACAATATGCCAAATGATACTATTGACAGAGGTATCAAAAAGGCAGCAGGTGACGGTGACGGAGTAAATTACGAGGAAGTTACATATGAAGGATATGGTCCGAGTGGTATCGCTATCATAGTTAAGGCTCTTACAGACAATAAGAACAGAACTGCAAGTAATGTTCGTAATGCTTTTACAAAGGGAAGCGGAAGTGTAGGAACGCAGGGCTGTGTATCGTATATGTTTGATGAGAAGGGACAGATAATCATTTCTAAAGAGGAACTTGAGGACAATGATATAGAAGTTGATGCAGATGAGCTTATGATGCTTGCACTTGATGCGGGTGCTGAGGACTTCTCAGACGAGGAAGAAGCATATGAGATAATCACGGCACCAGAGGATTTTTCAGCAGTAAGAGAGGTTCTTGAAAAAGAAAATTATCCTATGGCAAGTGCTGAAGTTACGATGATTCCACAAAATTATGTCACATTGACGGATGAAAATGATATAAGACAGCTTAATCGTACACTTGATCTTCTTGATGAAGATGACGATGTACAGGATGTTTTTCATAACTGGGATGAGTAAACATAGTGCATAATCATAAAGTTTATGCAGGATGTTTCACTTTCCGAATGTAATAATTTGTGCTTTTTATGCCGATAGAAATAAAAAGACGGATTGAGTCAGGGGAGGAACTATGAATCGATTAAAGGATAAGATTAAGAAAAAATGGAAGACCATGGCGGGAATGACAGTTATGCTTATGTTCGTTTTTGTGGTTGGCTTTGCGGCAAAAGCACATTTTACATCAAGGGCGGCAGATGACGACCGCGATTATGTTGTTCTTGACAGCACCGGCAGACAGATGACATCAGGTCAGGAATACACCATGCGTAGAAAACAGGATCAGTTAAGTGCATCGGGAGCACAGGATAGCAATACGACATACACATGGCAGAGTTTGGATTCAACCAAATTACAGATTGGTTCTACTCCGGGAACTTATGGTGCTGAAGTGACGACTACCGGAATCAACAGTACACTTTACACTCAGGCAGTTCAATATGGTACGGTCGGTCTGACGCTTACCATTACTGAGAATATAAATGGAAAAAATGTTTCAAAAACATTTACATTTACCATAAACATAATGTTCTCCGTGAACGAGTATCTCGTAAAATCTACCGGTGTAGAGATGAGCAAGATTTTTGATACCGATGAGCGTAAAGCAATCATCATGGATTATCACGGAAAAACGGAAACAAAGCTTGAATTTGGTACGGATGCTACCGATAGTTCGCAGAGTCAGAAACTTAATCTTATGTTCGGTGATGCTACAAAAGGAAGCTGGAATACCAGTAATAAGGATGTTGTTAAGATTGATAATAATGGTATAGTGGCAACAGGTCCGGGTAAAGCAAAGCTGACGGTCACATATCAGGATACTGATATGACTAAGTCTGATACAGATGAGATATGGGTATATGTAAGACCCGAGGTCATATATCAATCAGGGGATGGTACAGGTACCGGAAACGGAAAGATAGTAAACTCAGATGTTTATACGCAGTCACTTGTTGTAAAAACAGGCGATTACCTTGACTGTCAGGCAAAGTTTGACAGTAATCCGAATGAATCTATAAGCCAGAAACTTATCTGGGTTATTTCAAAGGAAGTAGGTGGCAATACAGGTAAAAAAGTATTGATAAGAGATTCACTTGGAAATACCGGTTCAGAGGATAAGGATGATGCTGAGCTTGTATGGTATCCTGCACTTAAAAAATATCAGCTCAAGGCAAAGGCAGAAACATATGTCGTACAGTTCTTTGTAGCTGATACTTATCCGGGATTTGAAAACCTTGAAGTTTCAACAGGAAAAAAATATCACTGTGATCCTGTAAATATAGCAGGTGGAGTACAGGTCAAGACAAATTATGAAGAAAAAAATGTTACCATAAATATTGGTGGTCATTATGACTTGACAGATGCATTTAATATTTCATTAAAAGGATTGACGCAAAACTTTAACGGTAAAATATATACAGATGTTTCAGCAGGAATAGATGGCAGTAAAATAATTGATTTTGATAATGCATCATGGAATATCACTACAAAGTCGACAGGAAAAGCAACATTGATAGTGACAAAAAATCCACAGCAGTCAGCAAATACAAATATTCCGGAATATGATACATTAGAAACAGTAAAAGTAAACATAACTGTAATGCAGACATTCTCAATGAATGTGTCGAGCATTGATATGGCGATAGGCTCAAGTGAGCAGCTCTATGGTACATTTGGCGAAGATGTCACAACAGAAACAAGTCAGTTTAAATGGGAACCTTCGGATGATTCAAATGAATATATAACGGTTAAACCTAACGGGCAGTATGCAACGATAGTAGCCAAAAAAGAAACTCCGGCAAATACGCCGGTGCTGGTAACGCTTTCGTGGACGAGTCCTGACGGTGTTACGCTTACCACAAAGTGTAATGTAACAGTAAGAAAGAGTGTAGAAGAATTCCATATGGTTCCTGACACTCTGACTATAGAGCAGGGACAGCAGAGCATTATAGCAACAGATTTGACAGAGAAAAGAAATCTTATATGGCTTTCTTCTGATCCGTCAGTAGGTACTATTGAACAGATATCAGGTACGACTAATCCATCAGCAATGTTTACTGCACTTAAAGCGGGAAAAACAGTGATTACAGCACTTAATCCTGACAATAATGTTTATGCGACTTGTGAGATAACCGTAACGCAGCCTGTTACGGAGCTTGCGATAGGTGTTGTCGATCAGGAAACAAAAGAAGTTGTCCAGTATGACACATATACGACTACACTTGCAGAAAAATATGTATTTATGAAAGCTATTTTTGGCCCATCAGACACAACAGAGAAAGAGACAGACTTTAAGTGGAGTGTAGAGGGAACATCACTTTCAGATGTGAATCCTACAGATATTGCTGAGATAGATTCATCGGGAAAGGTTTCTATGAAACGAGAAGGGGATGTGTATATCAGGGTGCAGAGTGCTAATATGTATGCAACCTGTCATCTTATCATCCAGTCACGACCAATGACAGAGATAACAACCGATGTATCAAGTCTTAATATGATAAAAGGTGATACATATGCGGTAACTGCATCATATCAACCTGAAGACGCATCTGATACAAGAATGACATGGACCTCAGATGACACTAAAGTAGCTACAGTGAATGATAAAGGAGTGATTACGGCAGTAGGTCCGGGAACTACTTCGATTAAAGCAACAGCAGTTCTCCCACAGTCAGATGACAATCACACGACAGCATCGGCAACGATAGTAGTAAATGTAAGAAACAGGCTTACTTCTATTGCGTTTGGATCAAAGGCTGAGTATATTTCAGTTGGCTCGTCGAAAACTGTAGATGTTCAGTTTACACCAAGTGAGAATATAAACAGTAATGTTACATTTTCATCATCAGACACGACAATATTTACCGTGTCAAAAGAAGGTGTTATAACAGGTGTCAAAGAAGGTGTTGCAATGCTTAGCTGTGTTGCCGAGGATTTAGGTCAGGAGGGTGCCATAACCTGTATGGTCTATGTAACTTCTTCGCAGGTATCGGCAACGGATTTTGCGATAGTGCCAAATGAGGATACTGTTTATATTGGAAAGACATTACAGCTTACACCTGTGTTTACACCTGAAAATGTTACAGACAGAGATGTTACATGGACAACTTCAGATGAGACAAAAGCAACAGTAGATGCCAATGGTGTCGTGACTGGTGTCGAGGAAGGAACAGCCGTAATAACTGCTACATATAAAGATACGACAAATGATAACCGTGTATGGACGGGAACCTGTATCGTAACGGTTGAGAAAGCACCTGTTTCAGCAACGGGATTTGAAGTTACACCGGTTACACAAAATATCGTATGTGGAAAGAAATTTACGATAAAACCTCAGTTTACTCCGGAAGATACAACAAACCAGAATGTAATTTACCAGTCTCTTGATGAGACGGTTGTTACTGTTGATTCAAAGGGAGTTGTAACAGGTGTCGGACCGGGAGATGCTATTGTTCAGTGTACTGCAGAAGATGGAGGTTTTAATGCTACTGTAGCAGTTCATGTAGAAAAGGCAGTTGATTTTAAATTGTCACCTTCTACAAGAGAGCTTGCATTGGGGCACAGTTTTACTCCAAAAAAGGTTATAAAACCAACATCAGCAAACAAAACTGCAACATGGAAATCATCAAATATAAGTATTGCGACAGTAAGTTCTTCCGGAAAGGTTAAGGCTAAAAAGATAGGAACATGTACTATTACATGCACACTTACAAAATATAGACAGTCAGCAAAATGTAAGGTTAAGGTAAGAAAACTTCATACAACGGTAAAACTCAACAAGAGTAATATCCGTATAGGATTGAATCAGTCATACAAACTTAAAGCTACTGTTAAATCTAATGCGGGCAAGCTTCCGGGCGTAACATGGAAAAGTTCAAATTCGCGTGTATTAAAAGTATCAAGCAGCGGTAAGATAACAGCAAAGCGTGTCGGAGTTGCAAGAGTGACCGTAATGACTAAAGATGCAATTCATGCAAAAGCTTCTTGTAAAGTAAGAGTAATAAGGCGTGTATCAAGTATCCGACTTAATACAAATTATACAGTATGTTATGTGGGAAGAAGCAAAAAGCTCCATGCTATATTGAAACCTGCATCTGCATCTGTTAAGGGTGTTAAGTGGACAAGTTCAGATAGCAAGATTGTTCAGGTAAACAGTTCAGGAAAAATCTGGGGTATTGCAGAGGGAGATGCGTACATAACTGCAACTACTACGGATGGAAGCAATAAGAAAGCAAGATGTTTTGTTAAGGTAGTTGAGCCTGTACCGGTTACAAGTATTGTTATTGCACAGCAGGATGTAACGATGAAGCGTGGAGATAAGATGAAGCTGTCATACTCAGTGCTTCCATCTGATACTTCAGATAGTATTAAGTTCTCAAGTGATAATAAGAGAGTTGCAACAGTGGACAGAAAGGGTAATATAACAGCGGTAGGAACAGGTAATGCGACTATCACAATACTTGCGACAAGTGGTGTAACATCTACGGTAAATGTAAATGTAGTTGCGATGAACAAGTCAGTTCTCAATCTCAGACAGTATGATACTGAGACATTGATAGTTCATGGTACATCAGATACAGTTACATGGTATTCATCGAATACACGAGTTGCGGTAGTAACAAATGGTAAGGTTGTTGCGAAAGGAACGGGAACGGCATATATATATGCATATGTAAACGGATGCAAGGTAGGATGCCAGATAAATGTTTCTTCAGTAAACAACAATAAACGATAAGATATGATGTAAGAATAAAGTATTACGCATTAATATCTAATATATGATTTAAGGGAAAGTATCATATAAAACTTATAGTTTTGTGTGGTACTTTTCTTTTTGTGTGCAACAGTTCAACGGAAAAAAATTGACAATAGTTGAGTTTATTCACTGTATTGTCAATTTTTTTTGGGGGGTGAATTGTTATGAATTAAAACGAAAATATGTTCTTGACAAACGGGTGTTCAGTATGATATTATCCATATAACAAGAGCGAAAATATGTTCAGTACAATATAAAGGGGGAGTATCCATGTTACTTAATCTTCATGTGAAAAATCTTGCGATTATTGATGAGATCGAAGTTGAATTTTCCGAGGGACTTAATGTTCTTACAGGAGAGACCGGTGCCGGTAAGTCCATCATTATCGGTTCTATAAATATTGCACTTGGCGGAAAAGTTTCAAAGGATATTATCAGGACAGGTACGGAGTTTGCACTCGTGGAACTTACATTTTTAGCTGAGGACAGTGAACAGATAAACAGTCTTGAAAAGCTGGGGATTACATTAGAGGAGGATGTCGTAGTAATATCTAGAAAGATAACTAAATGCCGCACTATAAACAGGGTCAATGGTGAGACGGTAAGTGTTTCTATGCTTAAAAGTATTGCCGATATACTTATAGATATTCATGGCCAGAATGAGCAGCAGTCATTACTGTATAAGAATAAACATATGGAGATTGTTGACAGATATGCGGCAGAAAAAATGTGTGGGAGAGACATGGAGTTTTCAGAAATGTATAGACAGTATAAGGATATGCTTGTCAAGTATTCAGAAAAAGAAATGTCAGAGGAAGAAAGACTTAGAGAAGTATCATTTATACGGTATGAGCTGGAGCAGATAGAACAGGCACATTTAGTAAAGGGTGAGGAGGAAAAGCTTCAGGAGAGATACCGTTATCTTTCAAATGCAAATGAGATAAAGAGTGGTATAAATGAGGTGTATTCACTTGTAGAAGATTCTTACGGTGACAGTCAGAGCGTGTCACAGATGCTTGGAAGAAGTTCCCATATATTAGCAAAGATAAGCGGTTATGATGAAAGACTTAAGGAGCTGGCGAGACAGATAGCAGATATTGATGAACTTATCATGGATTTTAACAGGGATTTGCAGGAATATGCGTCTGATATGGATGAAAATGGTGAGGAGTTTGCAGAAGTTGAAACGAGGCTTGATCTTGTCAGGACAATTAAATCAAAATATGGTGCGACAACTGAACTGGTTGAAAATTATGCAAAAGACCTTGAAAATAAACTTGAAAAATATGAAGCATACGAAGAATATAGGGCAAATCTCGAAAAGAAGATAGAGATATATAAAATTAAGCTGGAGAAACTCGGAGAGAGTATTTCAAAAATTAGAAAAAAGTGTTCTGCCGAACTTGAAAAGAGGATAACCGACGCACTTATAGACTTAAATTTCCTGCAGGTAAAATTTGAAATAGCAGTCAGGGAACTTGATGAGTTTAATTCAAAAGGAAAAGATGAAGTTGAATTTATGATTTCCACAAATCCCGGTGAAGATTTAAAACCAATCGGTCAGGCTGCATCAGGTGGCGAACTTTCAAGAATCATGCTTGCAATAAAAGCCGTTCTAGCCGAACATGATTCGATAGGTACATTAATATTTGATGAGATAGATGTTGGTATCAGTGGACGCACAGCACAGAAAGTAGCTGAAAAGATGGCATTTATAGGTCATTCACATCAGGTTATATGTATATCACACCTTGCACAGATAGCTGCAATGGCAGATCATAACTATCTTATTGAAAAAAATAATTTATTAAATAAGACGAGTACAGTCATAAGGCAGTTAGAGGGTGATGAGATAGTAGAGGAGATAGCAAGAATACTCGGAGGAGCAAAGATTACCGATGCCGTACTTGAGAGTGCAAGAGAGATGAAACAGCTTGCAGATATTGAAAAAATAAATTATAAAAAAGTAAGTCGCACGGCATAAAGAGTTTTAGAAAGAAAATATATTTTAATAACAGCATTTTAAGACGAGAAAATATTTTGGACAGTTTTATGTTAATGAACAGTTTTAATATTTTTGAATACTTTTTTGTATTTTGCGGATTATATCAAATATAAATATTGTATATTTTCAAAAACAAAAATTGGAAATATACTTTTTGTTGGAGGATATAAAGATGCAGAAAAAGAAGTATTATCAGTTGTTTCTTATCGGGGCACTGGTATTGGATATAGTTGTATCGGTATTATACTATATTTGGTATCTTGACCGTAAAATACCTACAGATATAAACATAGTTGCAAATTCTGAGCAATCATTTGATTTTAATCTTCCTGTTAAATGTGAAAATACTTCAAATACCTGCATAAAAGTTATGAGCAATCCGGGAACGGACGGTATGATGAGAGTGACAGCGGGAAAAAGTTATGGAAGCTGCAAAGCAGAACTTAAGCTGTTTGGCATTATACATTATAAGAATATTAAGTTTAATGTCGTCAAAGAACAAAAACTAATGCCGTCGGGACGGGCGGTAGGCATTTATGTAAATGCGAGGGGAGTAATGGTTCTTGGGACGGCAAATGTGCGTGGAAAGGATGGTGTTGAGTACAGTCCGGCAAAAAATATACTTCAGACGGGTGATTATATATACCAGGTCGATGGAAAGAAAGTTTCATCAATAGATGATATAGAAAGTATATTGCAAAACAAAGATAAAGCTTCAATACGGATGAAAATCCGCAGAGGAAATGAAAATATATTCGTAAAGATGAAGTGTATTGAAGCGGATGACGGAAAATTTAAGATAGGGACATGGCTTAGAGAAGATACAGAGGGGATAGGAACGATAACATATGTTACTAAGGATAATATGTATGCCGCTTTAGGTCATGGCATAGCAGATGCAGATACGGGACTTTTAGTAGATATATCGGCAGGAGGGTTATATAAGGCAGATGTAAGCACGGTTATACCGAGCAAAAAAGGAAGTCCCGGACAAATATCAGGAAGCGTGGAATTGTCTGACAGATGCCGTCTGGGAAGCATCATAAGCAATACAAATTCAGGTATAAAGGGAAAAATAACAGCCGGTGAGACAGCTTATATATATCAGAAAAAAACTGCACTTCCCATTGCATTAAAGCAGGAGATAAAAAAAGGAAAGGCATATATATTATGTCAGTTAGACAAAGTAACAGATAAATATGAAGTCGAGGTGTGTAGTGTATATCAAAATTCAAAAGAAAATAAGGATATGGTAATAAAAGTTACTGATGAGAGACTTTTAAATAAAACGGGCGGTATCGTGCAGGGGATGAGTGGTTCACCAATCATACAGAATGGAAAGATTATAGGTGCTGTTACTCATGTTTTTGTAAATGACCCGGTAAAGGGATATGGGATTTTTATTGAAAGGATGCTTTCGTGAAATATTGATTTGATGTAAATAGTAGAATGATGTTGTCAGATTATGTAATAACATGAAGATATATAGTAAAGTGTAAGAAAAACAGCATTTAAAGGTCGAAATGTAGAGCGTGTTTATCGTTGAATTATGATGTGATAGGGCATAATATCTAGAAGAAGAAAAACAAAAAGTCGAATTTGGAGGTAAATATGGACAACATCAAAGTATTAGTAGTTGACGATAACAGTAGAATTGTAAATTTACTTAAGGATGCTATTACAAAAGAAACAGATATGGATGTGATTGCGACAGCAGCAGATGGTGAGGAGGCACTTAAAAAAATCGAAATCCATAATCCGGATGTCGTCTTACTTGATCTTATAATGCCAAGACTTGACGGACTCGGTGTTATGGAGAGACTTAAAGAGAAGAAAAAAATAACTTCGGTTCCAAAGATAATTGTTATTTCGGCTGTCAGCCAGGAAAGCGTAACGGAAAATGCGTTTGCACTTGGTGCAGCATATTATATTTTAAAGCCGTTTGATACTCAGATGGTACTTTCGAGAATTAGAACGGCAGTAAACGAGGAGAGTGCACAAAATCATGTGATAAATACAGTATATGAAAATGGAAAAAACATGTTAAAGAAATCATATAATCTTGAAGCAGATGTAACAGATATAATCCATGAGATAGGAGTACCGGCACATATAAAGGGGTATCAGTATCTAAGAGATGCAATAATAATGTCAGTTAATGATGATGAGATGCTTGGTGCGATTACTAAGAGATTATATCCAACGATAGCAAAAAATCATAAGACTACATCAAGCCGTGTAGAGAGAGCGATAAGACATGCTATAGAGGTGGCATGGAGCAGGGGAAAAGTTGATACAATCGAAGAATTATTTGGATACACAGTAAGTTCGGGCAAAGGTAAACCTACCAACTCAGAGTTTGTCGCATTGATTTCTGATAAAATACGCCTTGAATATAAAATGAACAGGAAAATGATAGTTTAACAGATAAAATACTTTTCAGAGCCGCTGATTTGGTTTATAATATATATAAACATTGGCAAAGGAGGTTGGTTGTATTGAAGAATATTTTATTTGTAGCATCGGAGAGTACTCCGTTTATCAAGACGGGAGGATTGGCAGATGTAGTCGGTTCACTGCCTAAATGTTTTGATAAGAAAAAGTACGATGTAAGGGTTATGATTCCCAAATATGCATGTATTCCTGATGAGTGGAAAAACAAGATGGTTTACAAAACACATTTTTACATAGACTTGGCATGGCGTAAACAGTATGTTGGAATCATGGAACTGCAGCATAATGGCATTACATTTTATTTTATAGATAATGAATTTTATTTTGCAGGACCAAAACCATACGGTTATATACACGAAGATATTGAGAAGTTTGCATTTTTTTGCAAGGCTGCATTGTCATCACTTCCAAGTCTTGATTTTCATCCGGATGTTATTCATTGTCATGACTGGCAGACAGGACTCATTCCTGTATATCTTCATGATATGTTTCAGGAAAATCCGTTCTATACGAATATTAAGACAATAATGACTATACATAATCTTAAATTTCAGGGTGTATGGGACTTGCAAAAAGTTAAGGATATAACAGGGATAAAACCTTCGTTTTTTACATCGGACAAACTTGAAGCATATGGTGATGCAAATTATCTCAAAGGTGGAATTGTTTATGCTGACCTGGTAACAACAGTCAGTGATTCATATGCAGAGGAGATAAAGATGCCGTTTTACGGTGAAAAACTTGACGGACTTATGCGTGCGAGAGAAAATTCGCTTGTAGGTATTGTGAATGGGCTTGACTATGATGAGTATAATCCGGAAACAGATCCTTTGATTTACAAAAATTATTCTGTAAAAACATTTAGACGCGAAAAGATAAAGAATAAGAGGGCTTTACAGAGAGAGCTTGGACTTGAGGAAAATGATAAGAAGTTTATGATAGGAATAGTTTCAAGACTTACAGACCAGAAAGGTCTTGATCTTGTAGATTATGTCATAGAAGAAATCTGTGCGGAGGATACACAGCTTGTCGTGCTTGGAACAGGTGAAGAAAAATATGAGCATTTATTCCGTCATTTTGAGTGGAAGTATCATGACAGAGTTTCAGCGAATATTTATTATTCAAATGAGCGTTCACATAAGATATATGCGGCTTGTGATGCATTTCTGATGCCGTCACTTTTTGAACCATGTGGACTTAGTCAGTTGATGAGTCTTAGATATGGAACAGTTCCTATCGTGCGTGAGACTGGTGGTCTTAAAGACACTGTAGAACCTTACAATGAATATGAGGGAACTGGAACAGGTTTTTCATTCTGCAATTATAATGCTCATGAGATGTTAAATACTATCCGTTATGCCAAGGATGTATATTTTAACCGTAAACGCGAGTGGAATAAGATTATTGACAGAGGAATGGCTAAAGACTTTTCATGGGGACAGTCAGCACAGAAGTATGCCGAACTTTATGACAGACTGTAAAAATGGCGTATCATTGATTTGTTATTTATTGCAAGCTTGACTTCGGCAGTCAAAACTATGCAACAATGAGTAAATTTGAAGTGAACCGGGCTGGACATGAGTGTTCAGCCCGATTTAGGAGACTGACATGATAAGATTAGACAAGTTCCTTTCTGAAATGTCCGGCTGGACAAGAAGTGAAGTAAAAAAGATAGTGAGAACAGGAAGTGTAACTGTAGATGGAAATGAGGTAAAAAAGCCTGAAACTAAAATTGACGAGAAATTATCAATAGTCAGGGTAGATGGCAGGCAGATTAAATATAATAAGTATGAATATTATATGTTGAATAAGCCCAAAGGATTTGTATCGGCAACAACAGATAGGGAGCATAAGACAGTTGTGGATATAATAAGTTCATCGGAAAAAAAGGACCTGTTTCCTGTAGGGAGGTTAGACATAGATACAGAGGGACTTTTACTTATAACAAATGACGGAGAGCTGGCTCACAGATTATTAGCTCCCAAAAATCATGTGGAAAAAACATACTATGTTGAAGTTTCAGGAATACTTGATGATGCTGATGTGGATGCAGTGGAAAAAGGTCTTGATATAGGTGAAGAGAAAAATACAATTCCTGCAAAAATGGAAATATTAAAAACAGATATTCAGAATAATATATCATCATGTTATCTGACAATACATGAAGGAAAATTTCACCAGGTCAAGAGAATGATGAAAAAACTTGGCAAGACAGTTACATATCTGAAAAGGGTGAGCATGGGAAGTCTTATTCTTGACAGCAAACTTAAAAAGGGAAATTACCGGAAACTTACCGAGCAGGAAATCATAGAATTGAAAAAATAATTAAAAATATGTTATAAAATATTTAAAAGATACTTGACCTAAACAGAAAAATAAGGTAAACTATTAAGGCAGTGCTGAAATAGCTCAGTTGGTAGAGCACTTCACTCGTAATGAAGGGGTCGTGGGTTCGAGTCCCATTTTCAGCTTACTATGAAAAGTACCGAAAAGCCTTAGATAAAGGGGCTCGGTACTTTTTTTTGTACTCAAAATTTTGGCGAACATACTTGCGGTTTTTTCTGATTTTTGCTAGAATTTCTTTTATAGTTATGGTAACTGTTATGGTAACTTTTTTGCTAGATACTTTGCATATGAAAGAAAGAGGTAGCTATATGATGAAACGAAAAAATGGAGAAGGCAGCTGGGGAACCAAAACTATTAAAGGTATAACATATAAAAGATTCAGGAGTCCGGAGGGAAAAGACTTTTACGGAAAAACAGAAAAAGAAATTAGACAAAAATATAAAATATGGAAAGAGCAATATGCTGATAAAAATATTAAAAAGGAATTAAAAACTGTCAATGATATTGCAGATGAATGGCTCGAATCGGTAAAAAAACATATAAAAGCTACAACATATGATGGATATGAATATTTTGTTGAAGGAGTTCTTAAAAAGAAAAATGGATATGATTTAGGAAATATGCAAATTCAACAGGTTTCAGATGTACAAATACAAAAATATATTGATTATTTGGCAGATAGTATTGCTAAGTCAAGTATTAAAAAAGATAAGTCGCTATTGCATCAAGTATTTAAATATGCAAAAAAACATGGCGTTATTTCGGATAACCCAATGGAAGATATAAAAATACCAAATGATGATAATATCGTAAAGAAGGCGAAAGAATATGTTTTTATATCAACGGAAGATTGGAAGAAGCTGGAAGCGGAAGAATGTCGAGTATGGTCAAATAACAAACGTGTGTATGGAAATAATGCAAAGGTAGTAATATTCCTATTGCATACGGGATTGCGATTTGGAGAATTGACTGCGTTAAAATGGAAAAATGTTAATTTAGAAGAAAAGGATATATTTATTGTTGAAAACAGTCCAATTATTAAAAATAGAGATATAAATGCCAGGACAAAATATAAAGTTGATGAAACAACAACGAAACGAAAGTCAAGCGAAAGGCATATTCCATTATCAAATAAGGCTATTGAAATATTAGAATATTTTAGAAATAAATATCCACATGAAAGTAGTGATCATGTTTTTGTTGCTGAAAATGGCAGTTTGGTCGATAGAAGTAATGTATCAAGATGTTTATCAGGAATGTTGAAAGCTGCAAAGTGTGAAGTGCAGGAAGCTAGTCCGCATGATTTAAGACATTCTTTTGGTTCAGAGTTAATTAAAAATGGTATTGATATAAAAGTAGTTAGTGAATTGATGGGACACAAAGATGTACAAACAACATATAATATATATATTCATATTTTAAAAGAGCAAAAGGTGGATGCAGTAAGCATATTTAATAGATAGGATATAAGCAGGTATCTTAAGATATGATACCTGCTGTTTTAAAAATTTTCAAGGTAACCAATTTCATACCCCCCTACCTTGAGGAAAATAATTCACCATAGATTTTCAGTTTTAAAATTCTTGAAATTTTTTTCTCAATTTGGAGCGGATTCTTAAAAAGTTTCTGTCAAAAAGATTTATGACAATACTTAGATATTCCAACACAAATATATAAATTAAATATAGATTGGTAGCATAAAAGTGCAAGAAGATATATGCCGCCGACAAACAGAACAATATCATACGCAGCATCACCACATTATTTTCTGGAAGTAATACAACAATAATCACGATTGCGTAATGGCTTCATATAGTCGTTAAATATGAGTAAGTGTTATAATATTGGCTTTTAACTTAAATGTGATTATAAAGGCATATATGCGTTGCTGTCAAGGTATAAATAAAAGAGGGGCACATAAAGCCCCTACCAAAATATAACATTGCCTTTGCTGTCAACGGTGTAATGCCACCATTTACCAGATGCGTATCTGATGCAGATGTTACCAGCTGCATCTGTCCAGACCTCTTTGATTTCGCCGTATTCCCATTGTTCGAGTAAAGAGCGGTGGAAGTTGTAGAATTGTTTTGGTGTCATAGTAATCACCCTTTTACCTTTCTATATTGCGGCTTGCCATCATCAGCGTACAAGTTGCCATCTTGTGCGGACACTCCAAAAGTGGAGCGTTTCGGCTTAATCAAGTAAATTTTTTGGAGATATGTTGTATTGACTTTCGAGCTTCTCAAAGGCTTTTAAAGTAACCCGGTACTTTTTATTGCCGTCCCTCTCAGTCTCAAGTAAAGTTATTCCCCGACCTTTTAAATCTAAAGTTGTATCAATGTAGTAATGTGTTCCATAATGACTAATGCGGGCTTGTATGTCATCGGTTTTTTGGGGGCTGCTGAGCTCTTTATATTTTTGTCTGCCAACTCTGCGGAGCGTGAGCGTTTCCGCTGTTGTGATGTATTCATCACTTGCGAGACTCTCAACAGTTTCAAGATAAAACTTGCAGCTTTCGGGGCTGTCGCACATATCAAAGAAAACTCTTAGATTTTTATATGCGTTTGTATGTTCAATTCTATTTGTTGGAAAAGTAATAACCTGACACATAATAACCTCTCTTTCTGCCCTCGTAACCTCCGGGGCGGGATAGATATTGTTAAGCTTCAAAAGTTACATCTTTTGCAAAAAATACTTCTCTGTCTCCCCAGTCCTGTATTTTGCAAGTGCGTTCATCATAGCGTCTTTCATTGCTTCGTCCTTCATGTTGTATCTGAATTACCCTAACTGTTTTATTGGTTCTTTTCAGAACCTCAAATACATAGCTGCCAGTTCTGTATGTTTTTCCTATCTCAAATTTTCTCATAACTTTGTACCTCCTGCGTGTTTGTTGTTTTGTTTTTGTTGTATATACAATATCACTTTTAAAAGTGATAGTCAAGTAGTTTTGTAACTTTTTTTAGTTATTTTTTTGTTGACTTTGTTTTTATGCGGCTGTAATATGTATATATAGAAGTAAATGAAAGGGGGATTTTGCGGGCGTGTTAAAATATAAAATAGATATTGGAGATGCGTTGGAAAGAATTGGATTTAATGCATATAAAGCTAAAACAACCAAATTACTTAGTCAAGATACACTAAAGAAAGTAAAATCTGATGATACTAACATATCCTTAAAGAGCCTTAATAGTATATGTATGCTTTTAGATATGCAACCAAAAGATTTATTGATGTATGTTGAAACTGAGGAAGAAAAAGAAAATTTAAAAAAGTTATAAAAACACTTGAATGTAACTAAAAAAAGTGATATTATAATATTGCCGAAAGACAATAGCCCGAAAGGGAGAAAGGAGACAATATGGATATGACAGAATTAGAAAAGCGTGATATGCTCATAGAATTATTATCAACACTTTATAGAATTAAAGCGGATAATAAAGAGGAAAATAAAACGCTGGATTATGAAATCACAGTAACAGAGCAAAGATTAACTGCTATGGGTTACAACGATTTTTCAAAATTGAAATTAGAAAAGGCTGACTAAGAAAGCCAGCCAAACAAAGCGGGGGCGAGCAATCGCCCTTGCTAATTCATAGTATAATAGTTATTGATTAAAAAGGCAATAGTTAAAAAATAAGGACTAATAACCGGGCAAGCGGAGAAAGGAAAGTGAGGAAATAAATGGTTGACATTGATATACTGCGTAAAATGAATAGACCTGAAAAGATAGCATTAACAAAACATGCAAGGGAACGATTGGCAGAGCGGGCAATAACGATTGATGATATTGTTAATGGAATAGATACAGGTGAAGTTATAAAGCAGTATGAGGATGATAAGCCGCTACCAAGTTGTTTGGTTTTGGGGCTTTCTGTAAATAATAAGTATATTCATATTGTTGTAAGCAATGATGAAGAATATATTTATATAATAACGGCGTATTATCCAGATCCGCAATTATGGTCTGATGATTTTAAAACAAGAAAGGGGCGTTGATTATGTTATGTATGGCATGTGGAGCAACTGTTCAAAAGGGTTATACCACTGATGTTACAGATTTAGGTGATTGTCTTATTATTGTTAGAAATGTACCATGTTATAAGTGTCAGGAATGCAACGAAGTAACTTATACGGGGGATGTTGTTAAGAAACTTGAGGAAATCGTGAAAATGGCGAAAAGTTATATGAATGGTATTTCGATTATTGATTATTCAAAAGCTGCGTAAAATTCTGTAAGATACCATTAAAAGCATAGAATTACAGTTGTCATTATAGTAATATAGTGGCAACTTTTTTGTGTTCCAGAAAGAAAAAACTTTGTTAAGTTTTCACAAAATTAAAGAATATCTTTTGTGCAAAATAACTATGGTTACAAGTTGGTTACAGACTGGTTACCATATGGTTGTCACTTGGGTGCGTAGTATAGTATAGATTAGTGTAGTGTAGATTAGAGTTAGGATAGTAGAGGTTAGATAAGAGGAGAGAAAGAAAAAATAAATAAAAAGATATATTTACAAAATGGAATTATTTAGAAGAATTGTTTTTTTGATTTTTTATTTTTTGGGGGTTGATTTTTATTAAACGATTTGTTATAGTTAAGTTACTCCGAACAGTTGAGCTGTATCGGGCAAGTGATGAGCTTGATTTTGAGGAAACTCGGTGAGTTATGAAGAATAGACTTTATTCTTGAAAGTCTATTGTTGATAGCTCATTTTTTGCTTTTATGGAAAAAATTAAGGTGGTGATATTTTGGGCGGAAAAGGTTCTGGAAATAGAATGGTGGCAAAAAATAAGGCATGGAAAAAGTCTCCAGTTATTGGCAACAATGGGATTACTGCTACAAAAGAAGAGATTAGCAAGATAACGGCTCATGCTTTGGAAATTGCTTTGTGGGATGAGATAGACACGAAAGACCCGGAGCAGTTAAGGGATAGAACATTGAAATATCTTCAGTATTGTATTGATAACAATATCAAGCCTGGAAACTTGGGGTTATACAATGCATGGGGCATTACGAAAGGTGAGGTAAGCAACATACAGCAGAGAGAGCCTAACTCACCACGCACTGCCGTCATTAAAAAAAGCAGACAAATCATGTCGCAAATTCGTGAGCAGTTAATGGCTGACGGAAAAGTTAATGCTGTTGCGGGCATATTCTGGCAAAAGAATTATGATGGCTTGAAAGACCAGCAGGAGGTTGTGATTGAGCCTAGAAAGCAGATTGAAGCTGACAAGACCCCAGAGGAAGTACAGCAGATGTTAGCGGATGACATTCCAATAGATGCGGATTATGATGAAAAAAGCGAATAAATATACATGATTTTGGTATATTTTGTGTATATTTTTTTGTAGCTGGAGCACGATTTTGAGAAAGCCCGTATTTATAGGCATTGCAAAGAGTTATGGAATAATTAACTTTTGAAATAAATTAAGATTTATCAAAGAGTTGATAAAAAGTTATGTTTTGACGGTAGCTGTTGAGATGTCGGAAGCGTAAAGGAATAAAGGACGGGGGAGGGGGTGTAGTGAGTAGCCAAAAACCCCTTACTCAGCCCCTAAATCATTCAAAAAATAAAAAAAGACCTGTTATCAGGTTCTCAAAAAAATTTTAAAAAACAAAAAAGGAGAGATTGAAAATGAATGTATTTGTAGGAATTGTAGGTGTATTGGTAGTTGTAGGTGCATTTATCTTTGGTTGTATGAAATCAGCAAGAAATATGATATTGGATGAACAGTTGCAGAAAGAGTGCATCAGTAAAGAGGAATGGAATCAGAAACATAGAGGTTATGGCGGGAACATTCTGGGAATATTGATGGGGATTATTATTTTTGCTTTTGCGTTTTCATTTGTTATCATACCGACCGGTTATACGGGTGTCAAAACATCTTTCGGACAGGTATCTGCGAATACGCTTCCAAATGGATTTAATCTGAAATTGCCATTTGTGCAGCATATCGAAAAAGTAAATAACAAACAGCAGGATGTTGTGTTTGGTAAAAGTAAAATTTCATCAGAAACAAGTGAACGCAATGCGGTGACTTTTAAAGGCATAACAGTTACATATCAGATTAATCCTGAAAAGTCTGCATGGATCTATGCGAATGTATCAGATTACAAGAATAACCTTATCGGTGAGTCTTTGGTTGGTTCGGCGATAAAAACAACATCGAAAGAACTTACACCAACTGATGTTACTAACAGAGGAATATTAGAGCCGAAAGTAAGAGATGAAATGCAGTCATCGCTTGATGGAAAGTACGGAAAAGATGTAATCATGGTAAGTAAAGTTATTGTTAAAGAAGCGGCATTTGATAAAGAATATGATGAGAAGATAGCCAAGAAGCAGCAGGCTCAGATGGATTATGAAAAGCAGCAGATAGAGAATAAAAAGAATATCGAAAAAGCAGAAGCAGATGCTAAGGTAAAAAAGACTCAGGCAAAGGCAGAAGCGGATGCGACCAAGATTGCTGCAGAAGCTGAGTCAAAAGCCAATAAAAAGATTGTGTCAAGCATAACAGAAAAACTGATAGAAAGTAAATTAGCAGATGCAAGATTGAAGCATGGCTGGGTTACTGTAAAAGGTGCTGATACAGTTGTCACAAAAGACAAATAGTTAGTATTTGTTATCAGATAAATTCTTGAAGAGTAAATGGTGCTGTCGGTTAAATATCGACTGATGTGAGCGTGGCGGAGTCCTCACGAAGAATGATAATGTACTTAAAAAGTAAAACGCAACAGGGAGGATATACTTGTGCATCCTCTCTCATGCTCCGTTGGTCTAGTGGTCAGGACACATGACTTTCTCTCATGTAACACCGGTTCAAATCCGGTACGGAGTATTTGAAAGTGAGGCGGTTACTTTGATAATAACCAAACACGCACAAAAGAGATTAAAAGAACGATGCGGCTTGAATAAAAAAGCATCGGAACGCTTGGCAAAATTGGCTTATGAGCATGGAATAAAGCACAATGAAACAACAGGTAACTTGCGGAAATGGGTTGATAGTCAATACTTCTATAACGAAACTGCTAATAACATCAGATTGTATGGTGACAAGGCTTTTATTTTCAGCGATTATAAGCTGATAACTGTATTGCAGATACCTCACAATCTGGTCAAGTATGTGAAAAGGAGAGCATAATGGATAACTTAGCACAGCATAAATTACTTTTGCAGCAGATGCATCATACATATATCAAGAAAAATCATGATTATGGCGATAGCTTTAGTCGTTCATTTAAGAAATATGGACTTGTAGCAGCTATGGTCCGTATGGAAGATAAATGGAACAGACTTGACAATATGGCATCAGGAGCAGAACAGAAAGTTGCTGATGAAACTATAGGAGATACACTGTTAGACCTTGCTGGATACTGCGTTATGACAACGATGGAGTTGGACAGACAGAAAGAAAACGCAAATCAAAAGGCATTTGAGGAACAGGTGCGAACTGAATATGCAGATGATTCAGCAAAGGAAGATAATACATCAAACGATGGAGAAAAAGTAGTTCTTCATGATGATGAAAATGGAGATATTGAAGTAAATGTTCCTGAAAAGGTGGCAAAAGCGAAGAAATCGATTGATGAAGGCAAGGTGATGGCTGTGTATAATGCAAAGTGGTCGCAGGCCAAGATTGCGGATGAGATGGGATGCTCACAGGGACGGATTTCGCAGATTATTAGGGCATATAAATAGATTGATAGGAGTTACAACAATGAATAAAGAACTATTGGACAAAGCAAATAATTTGATGCATGATATTGAAACAATATCGAAGGTTATTGATGAGAAAGAAAATAGTCATCATTGGATTACAGTAATAACGCCGCATCATAAAGATCGTTATTATTCATGCAGGTTTATGGATGAATTAACTGAGTGGATGAAAAAGAAAAGAGAAGAATATAAAAAAGAATTTGAACAGTTGAAATGAAATTGATGTGTCGAAATTTGTCGGACGAAAATGGTTCTTTGATAATTGAATATTGATGGTTGCTATGATAAAATTATTCTATCACTAAGAAAAGGGGAGCGTGTCGAATGGAATGTTTGCGTTGCAAAGCAGAAATGAAACATTATAAATTTAATGGAAATTTTGAAATTTATGGAAAAGAGCATGATCCTGGAAATGGGTATGCAAGGCGACGATTACCACATAATCCGCATAGCGTATATGTATGTGAAAAGTGTGGATATATGGAATTAAGTACAAAAAACTGTGAAAACGAAGATATATAATGCTTTACCAACCATCAATATTCAATAACGAATAGGTGGTTGGTATTTTTTATGCAAAAAAATAATAAAGGATTACACATTTGCGGCAGATGCGGTGCAAAGATTGAAGAAAATTATTTACCTGGAAAAATTGAAACAACAAAAGATATTGAAATTATATACTCTGTACATCGTTTTTATGACATTAGAAAAATGGATATTGACATAGGAAATTTTGAAATTGAGTTATGCCATAAATGTAGGAAAGATTTTGGGAGGTTTATGAGGAATGAAGAAATCACGAAATAAAATCGTCATCAAAACTAGAAAAGGTGGATATACGAAGTTGTATGCCAATGGTAAATGGCAAAAGAAAGTATATAACATTGATTACCATGCGGCTTATATATCTCGAAGAATTAAGGTTAATTGCGAATTTGATAAGTATAAGACCGATAAGAATGGCTCAGTTATATTTAACAGAGATAAAGCAGAGTTCTTAAGCGAACATTGTTCAATAATGATTTAAGGAGTGAGATTATGTTGATAGTTGCATTGCAAGATGATTTAGGTCATTATGCGATATGGGACACAAATGATAAGAAATTTTTAGGAGTTAATCTGACAGTGCATGGAGCTATTGCAAAAATTCTTGATAACAGATGGACCTATACATATGAAGAGGCAATAGAAAAATTGGAACATGCACAACCATTTTCGGAAATAGCAGCTCATATTAGTGTTGGAAACTTTAGTGACGAGGAAAAAACATTAAAAGAAAAGATACATGAATTGGAAGAAATTATCGATACGAAATTGGGTGGATGGACTAAAGATAGAAAATATGGTTTATCATTGACAGAACTAACGACAGCACTTGAAAAAGCTGACAAATACGATGAAGTTGAAAAATGGTTAAAAAAAGAGATTAAATATACTAGAAAGAATATGCCATTTTTGTATAAAAAATGATTGATTGTATGCAGGTGACGAAAATATAGTAAGATTATTTGAAAGTTATATAAGATTTTACGAACACATATTAAAGAAATAGAATAATAAAACATATTACCGACTGCAAACAGTTGTAGCCGTTTACCTGGAATTAGTTATAGGCAGACTTGCAATGGCATCTCTGCATTTGAGTGGAGGTGTCTTTTTTATGTCCGAACAAAATAAGAGAATTATTAAAGGTCTGCATCAAAAAGACCTAACCAATATCAAATTTGCCAGTGCGTTGCTTGATATGGCGATTGAGGAAAAGAACGATGATTTAGATTTTGCATTGCAGCAGGCAAAGGAAGCGCAGAAGATTGCAGCAAAGGAGAGTCGAAAGAAGAACAGTATAGAGTTTGCAAATCTGTATTGGAAAGCTACTTTGATGTTGGCACCGTATTTTTTTGAAGATTTCCTTTACTACATGGAAAAGGACAGAAAGCCGGAGAAAAGGTTTTATATGCCACGCAGACGCACTCTGAAAGTGGTTGTTGACGATTTGCAGGACTTAGAAGATGATAAACTTGATTTTTATGGTTTATCCATGCCTCCGCGAGTAGGTAAATCAACGATATGTATTTTCTTTATGGCTTGGGTTATGGGAAAACGACCAAACAGTCATAATGCGATGTCAGGGCATAGTGGTATTTTGGCAGATGGATTTTACAGCGAAGCACTCAATCTTATGGAATTGGATGTGCCGGAAGAAAAAAGACAGTATCATTTCCTAGATATATTCCCTCAGACATTTCTGCAGAAGAAATCAGCAGATAAGAAAGAGATTACTTTGAATGACCCTGATAGATTTGCTACATTGACTTGTCGTGGTATTGATGGTACATGGACAGGTGCAGTTGATATTTCATGGGACGGCTATTTGTATGTTGATGATATGGTTCGTGACAGACAGGAGAGTTTATCTCCATCACGATTAGAGGGAAGATACCAGGATTATCTTAACTTGCTTGTTGACCGTAAAAATGACGGTACAAGAGAATTGATGGTCGGAACCAGATGGAATGTTCTGGATCCTTTAGGCAGAGTTGAAAAGCAGTACAAAGATAATCCACGGTACAGATTTAGAAAGATACCGGCACTTAATGAGAATGGAGAGTCTAACTTTGTTTATGATTATGGCAAGGGATTCTCTACAGAATATTTCTTGAATGTTAAGAGTCGTCTTGATAAGAACGAATGGGAAGCAAAATTTCAGCAGCGACCATTTATCAGAGAGGGACTTTTATTTGCTGAAAATGAACTTCTTACATACAATGGTGTGTTACCGCCTGAAAGTAGCTTAATTCGAGTATTGGCTGCCTGTGATGTGGCTTGGGGCGGTGGAGATAGTTTATCAATGCCGTTTGGATATGAATATGATGACGGATATATCTATATCCCAGATTGGATTTTTAACAAGGGAGATAAGACGGTTACTCAGCCTATTGTTGTTGGAAAAACATTATATCATAAGCCGCAGATGGAACATTTTGAAGGAAACAACGGCGGGGATGAGTATGCAGATAAGATAGATGAATTGTTACAGGCTCAACATTACTCATGTAGCATCTCGTCCAGCAAAGCACCAAATACAATGAGTAAAATGGCAAAGATTATACAGTATGCACCGGATGTTAAGAGAAGATGTAAGTTCCTTGCGGCAAATAAGAGAGACAAGGAATATCATGACGCAATGGATGAATTGACCATAACAGTTCAGATTGGTAGTAATGACCATGACGATGCTGCAGATGGAGTGACACAGTTAATAATGTTAGCAAATGGTGGCAGTTTGGCAAAGGCAGAGTTTATTGATTCACCATATTAGGAGGTATGATAAAATGACTAAGGAATTATTGAACAATTACAGATACCTTGATGAAATCATCAGAAAAGATGAGGAAAAATTGCAATATTACAAAGACAATCCACCATCTGCTTATGTTGGAAAGGTGCAGTCATCAAACAAAGAGTTTCCATATCAGAGGACTTCGATAGAGGTATCAGGTTGCGAGGTCAAAGACAGAAGATCATGGAAAGAAAAACAGTATGAACTGATTACAAAGTTACATAATGAGCGTGCCGAGTTTGAACAGATGAAGCTGGAGATTGATATTTTCTTGACTAAGATATTTGATGGCAGGGACAGGCTGATATTTGAATATCTTTATAGAGATGGCATGACACAGCAGGAAGTGGCGGATAAGTTGTTTGTGGATAGAAGTACGGTGTCGAAAGTGGTAAATCGGTATTTGGAAGAGTCGGTGGTTAGTTGAATGATTATGTATAATATTATATAATTTGTTTATTAAAATAAGGAGAAAATAATATGGCGAGAAGAAAGAGAAAATCTAAAAGTATTATAGGGCTGTTGTTTGCTGTAATGTTATTACCAATAAATATTTTATTAAAAACACTTATGGCGTGGGATGGATTTACGACATCTAATACTAGAAAAAGAAGAAAGAAAAAATTTTGAAAAAATAGTTTTAAGAGCCCGTTCGGGCTCTTAATTTTTTTTATACCTTTTAAGTTCTGTAAGTTCCGATACCCTTTTAAGTGCTTCTTTTGCACCATCGTCATTTAGCAATTTAAGACAAGTAAGTATTTCGGTATAGGAATCTTTTGCAACATCACTGAGATAGTGATATTCATTAGAAATTATATCTATTCTCATATTATCAAATTTGAGTTCGTCTTCCCAGCCAATAAGTGCTAATGGGGAAACATTCAATGCATCGGAAAGTCTTGCAATTTTATCTGTTTTAATATTGGAAATCACTCCTGTTTCCCATTTTCTGACAGTTGATTTACCAACACCAACTTTATTTCCTAATTCTTCTAGTGTCATTCCTTTTTGGGTGCGTAGTTCTTTTATACGTTCACCTATTGTCATAGAATCGCCTCCATTTCATAATTAAATAATAGCATAAAAGTGTCGTATTGGCAACAAAAATACAAATAAAAACAGAAAGGGTGTCTTGGATGAGAAAAAAGGTATTGACACTATGGAGAAAGAGCGTTACTATATGAGTGTCTTAAACGACACAAAAAGAAGAAAGCTATACTTTAATACAAAAAATGTAAAAAGGGCTTGATATTTTGTAGCTACAGTATTATATTTATTGTAGCGACAAAAAGAAAAGAGGTGATAAGATGTCGCCAAGAACAGGTAGACCAAAATCTGACAATAATAAAAATGTAATGTTTAGAGTTCGACTTGATAAAGATATGGTTGAAAAGTTAGAAGCAGCTTCAAAGAACTTGGAAATTACAAAATCAGATGTTGTTAGAAATGGTATTGAAAATGAGTACCAAAGGTCTATAAAAAAATAAGAACAGCTACACCGCCCTGAGAAAGCATATAACTGTTCTAATCCCAATCTAAAAGAGATTGATAAATATATTCTATCAGTTTCTTTTGGAGAAATCAATCAAAATTTGAAAGCGAGGTAGAATGTATGTGTAACACAGCAGAATTAAAAATTGCAGAATACCATAATATCAGAGTGCTAACAACACAGCAGCTTGCAGGATGTTACGGAACGACAACAGATACAATAACAAAGAATTTCAACCGAAACAAAGACAGATACATTGAGAGAAAGCATTACATAGCACTTGAGGGAGACAATAAAAATGATTTCTTGAACCAAGGACAATTTGACCGAGGTTTGAAAAATGCTAAAACCTTATACCTTTGGACAGAAAAAGGAGCTTTTCTCCACGCAAAATCTCTAAACACTGATGAAGCATGGGATGTATATGACAGACTGGTTGAAAGCTATTTTAGAGTTAAGCAGAGAGCAATAGACCGTTCTCAATTATCACCGCAGATGCAGATGTTTTATGCAATAGCAGACGAACAGGCTAAAATGGAATTGGAGCAAAAACGCCAGGCAAGACAGATTGAGCGTGTTGAGGAGAAACAAAGAGTTCTTTCTGAAACTTTTGAAAATCCATCAGATAAGGAAGATTTTAAGTCTTGGTGTAAGAAGTGCATAAAGAAAATTGCAGATACACCAAAGTTTTGCAGGGAGCATTATGTTAATACAAGGTACCACGATGCTTGGAATGAGAGCTATGCACGACTTAGTGAGAAGCGGGCGTGCCGACTTGGGCAGAGAGTGAAAACTGCGAGAGAAAAAGCAGAGAAGAATGGAGCCAGTCAGTCCAAAATTAGGGAAATTACATATTTGTCAATAATCACAGATGACAAGGATTTAAAGCCAGTGTATGAAACAGTAATAAAGGAAATGATGTTGGCGTATTGCGTAGCATAGTAAAAATTCAAACAAACGACAAGGAGCGATATTATGGATATATCAGGAACAAAGATTTTATTTGATGCCGACAATATGAATATTGAAGAGGGCATAGAGATAGAAACAGCATATTCACTTTTAAGTACTTTTATGGATAAGTATGATTATATGTACGATATGTCAGAGTGTACTAATGCACAGGCATATTGTTTAGTTGCTAATGCAAAAGATATATACCACTTGATAAGAGCTACATGGAATATACTTGAGAATGTAAAAGAGCAGAATAAAAAAGTGCAGGAGTTGATTGGAAATGCTTTTGATGTTGTTAAAGTAATACAGGATGCAGCAGACAGCAAAGGAGCAGTACGAGCATAAGGTACTTGAAAGGAATGGTGTTAATATGAACGAGATTGAAAAAATATATTATAACTTTAATGAGTTATGTGACGATTATGCAGAACTTGAAGATACAATAGAAGCAAGAAAAAAGATGGAGCAGAAGATGGGCAAAGAACTGTTTATGAAATATGATAATGAAATATCGGATTGTTGTATGTACACAGAAAAGCAGGGCTTTATATGGGGATTTCAGTATGCTATGAAGCTGATGACGGCGTATTGATTAGTGGATGCTGAATAATTCACACATTTCACATTCCTAAAATGATATTTTAATATTATGAAAATATGTAAAAGAGTCACAGGACAAATTGATATGTCTGTTGTGGCTCTTTTTTGCTGAAACAGCAGGAAAGATTATTTGAGGTATGTGATATGGGATTGATGAAATTTGACCGGTTAAATGTACTTTCTGAAAATGAAACGATTAGTGATGAGCGGAAAAGGATTAGTCGAAAGAAAATACCAATTCATGAATATTTTGAAGATATGCAGATTAGTGAAGAACAAAAACAAAAGCGTATTCGTTTAGCAAATTTATTGCTGGCGGATGTGCTTTTTTTATTTGCACTGTCAAAAGGAAATAATGACAAGCATTATCTTGTAAAGTCGTTTCAGAACAGATATACGGAGTCGGTAAAGAGTGTTGCACAGCAGGATAAAGAATTATCACGATACATAAGAAAGGTTTGTGAAAATATCGTTGATACTACATTGAAAGATACGAAGAAGCCCAGTGATTTAACAGATAGTGCAGGCACTGAATATAGGACTTCTGTTGATAGAGCAATGAACATAGCTGAGAATGAAGCGAATAGTATATTAAATAATGAAGAGTATAGAAGTGCCATAAAGAATGGCTGTACGAAGAAAAAGTGGATATCCTTTGGTGATGAAAGGGTAAGAACGGATCATGCGGATGTTGATGGTGAGGTAGTGGATATATACAAGCCTTTTCATGTTGGAGGATATTTGATGATGTTTCCAAAAGATGATTCTTTGGGAGCAGGTCTTGAAGAAATTGTAAATTGTCGTTGTTCGGTGGAGTATTTACAAGATAGGGTAATAGTATTAGATGATAAAGCAATTGGTACAGAAGATTCAGGAAAAAAGCCAACATTATTTGTGGATGTTACTGAGGAATATTTAAAGGCTGGAAAAGTTAATTTAGGGAAAGTGATTGATGAAAAGGAATATGAAAAGGAAGGACAGAGGTATTGTGTAGATGGAAAAAATGTAGTTTTGGATTATTCGGAAAGTGAAAGAAAAATTGCTGAAAATTTAGCTGGCTTGCTTGGTGCAAATGTAAAAATGATTCCGAGAGTATTATTTCCACAAGGAATATCAACGCCAGATATTTTTATTAACAATGAGGCATATGATATAAAGGAACCTATAGGAAAGGGAAAAGCTGTTATATATAATATGGTTTCAAAAAAGAAAAGACAGGCTAATAATTTTGTTATAGATATATCACATTGTCCATTGTCGGAGAATGAAATAAGAAATCAAGTTGCTGATGTGTATCGTTCAAGTCATACCCGGTTCATAGATAAAATAATTTTATGTAAGAATGGAAATATCTTGAATATTTATAAGAGAATAAAAAAAGAGGAATAGATGGCCTCGCCCAAATATGGGGGCAAGGTATCTACTCCTCTAAGATATCTTACAGATATATTATCATTATATGGAGTTGCTGTCAAATGTATGTATGGCGAAATCAAACTTTCACACAATTCACACAAAAACCATGCTATATTGGTATCATGAAATAACTATAAGGGTCAAGCGGTTTCAAATGAAGCCGCATGGCTCTTTTTTGATGCATTGAAATGAGGTGAGATAAGTGGAAGCAGAAGAAACAATGGAGTTATTCGGAAGAAAACGCATTTATACTGATGAGATTGTTATTGATGAAACAAATATTCTTTCTGTCTTGAATGATGCACTTATCACACACATGGAAAATTACAATGCGATTGCATATCTTTTGAAGTATGAAAAAGGATATCAGCCTTTACAGCGTAAAAAGACAGTTCGACCTGAGATTGATGTCAAGGTGGTAGATAATGTTGCCAATGAAATTACTGAATTTAAACTTGGCTATAACTGGGGTAATCCTATTATCTATGTGCAGCATGGCAATAATGATTTATCAGGAAATGACAGCAATTCAGACGATAATGCAGTTTCTATGTTATCGGAAATGTTTCGAGAGGAAGGAAAAGCAAGTCTTGACCAGGAGCTTGCACGATACATAGAGATTTGCGGTATTGGATATCGTTTCATCAGAATTAAACCGGATTATGATGGCGGTTCTGTATTTCAGATGGCAACGCTTAATCCGATGTTTGCATTTATCGTATATTCAAATGATGCATTTAAGCGTCCTATGATGGCGTGTACTTTTCGTATAACTAAGAGTGGTGCGAGATATTACACTTGTTACACAAAAGATGCTGTATTTGAGATACAGGATGCTGTAAAGATTATCAATGGTAAAGAAAGAGTGGATGAAAAAGGAAAACGCATTATCAGAAATGGTAAAGGCGGGGAAATAAATCCACTTGGAATTATCCCTATTATTGAATACAATCGCTCACATGATAGAACAGGGTGTTTTGAGCGTCAGATTTCAGATATGGATAATCTTAATATCCTTGTATCAGACTTTACAAATGATGTGGCACAAACTACACAGGCAGTATGGTGGGCGAATGATATTGAATTGCCAAAGGATGAAAATGGAAAGACCAAAAAGGTACAGGCTGGTCAATGGATTTTATCTAAGACTACCGGAGCAGGCAATAAGCCGCAGATTCAGTCCTTAGCATTTATATATGATTACAATGGCATATTGGAAGATATCAAATACAGACGAGATGTAATCTTACAGAAATGCGATGTTCCTTTACGAAGTGAACCGGGCGGAGGTTCTACTGGTACAGCAATGAGTATGTCGAGTGGTTGGTCGGATGCCGATTGTGCGGCGAATAAGGAATGTCAGATTATTGAAGCGTCAGAAATGCAGATGCTTAGGGTGATAAAAAAGATTATTGAGCTGTCAACAGATATTCCGGAAGATAGCCCTTTAAAATCTCTTAAGATATCTGATATTGATATAAAGTTTGTCAGAAATAAAAATTATGACATGGCAACAAAAGCTAATACATTTGCTACATATGTTTCTCATGGTGTACATGGCAGGCATGCAATGCAATTAGCGGATATAGGTGGAGATATTGAACAGATATGGCTTGATTCCAAAGATGGTGTTGAAAAGTATCAGAAGTCAGTGTATGACAAGCAGACAACAACTGCAAATGATATTGGAAAAGTTCCATATAATATCAGTCAGACAGAAGAAGATAAAACTGACAGGATTCAGCAGGATGAATCAGACCAAAATAAAAACAGTCCAATACTTAGCAACTAAGACATTTGTAAAAAGCAGGTGTTTTTTTTATACGCCCTAGAGAAAGGGCAATATAAATTTCGCAAAAATGATAATTCAGAGAAGAATATAAACGCAATGGAGGTAGCGAGATGAGAAAGCAGAATTTAGAACCGTTAAGAATGAATTTACAGCTGTTTGCTGAAAATCCGATAAAGGATAATGCATCAGATAGCAAAGCAGAAAATGAACCGGATAATGTTCCTGAAGATGATGATACAGAACCGGAAACAGAGCCGGAGGATGACAAGCCTAATTTGGCAGAAGAAAACGCATCCTTAAAGGTGCAGCTTGCCAAAATGAAGAAAGCTATGGATAAGGCTACAAGCGATACTGCCAGATATAAAAAGCAGTTGCGCGAAAAACAGTCTGCTGAGGAGATAGCTTTACAGGAAAAGGCTGAAAAAGAAGCGGAGCGTGAAGAAGCTTATCAGAAGCTGCTTAAAGAAAATACAGTGACAAAATATGAAAAGAACTTTTTAGCTCTTGGTTATTCTGAAGAATTAGCAACAAAAGCTGCTAATGCACAGTATGACGGAGATACGGAAGAGTTATTTAAAATTCAGCAGGATTTTCAGTCTGCATTATTGAAGCAGAAAGAAGCTGAATGGGCAAAGTCAAGACCAAATCCACAGGCAGGAAACGGCGAAGGTGATGATATGGATGCTTTCCTCAAAGGATTTGGAGCATAAAAAGAAAGAAGAGGTAGAAAATTATGTCAGTAAATTACGCAAGCAAATATGCATCAGCGGTGGATGAAAGATTTAGCACAGGTTCGCTCACAAATGGACTTGTAAACAGTGAATATGACTGGATCGGAGTTTCAACAGTTAATGTATATTCTATTCCAACATCAGCGATGAATGACTATTCAATGTCTGGTACAAGCCGTTATGGAACACCAGAAGAACTTGGCAATGAAGCACAGGAAATGACAGTTGCGCAGGACAGGTCATTTACATTTACGATTGACCGCAAGAATTATGATGACACAATGATGACTATGGAAGCAGGTAAGGCATTGAGCCGCCAGTTAAATGAAGTTATCATTCCGGAGATTGATACTTATCGTATTGCAGCATTAGTTTCAGGTGCACCTGTAGGAAATGTAAAAACTCTTGCAACAACAAAGGCTAATGCATATGAGGAGTTCTTAGCGGTACAGGAAATTCTTGACGATAACGAGGCACCGCAGGTGGGCAGAGTAGTATTATGCACACCGGCATTTCACAATAAGATTAAGCTTGATGAGGCTTTCACAAAGAGGGGCGATATGGCTACACAGATTGCCATTAACGGTGTTGTTGGAGAAATTGATGGTGTTCCATGTATTAAGGCACCAACAAAGAGATTTCCTAAAAATGTAGATTTTATCATTACAAATGCTATTGTAATGCCATCACCTGTTAAGCTTCAGGAATATAAGATTCATACAGATGCACCGGGTATTTCAGGTTGGCTTGTAGAAGGTCGTGTTCGTTATGATGCATTTGTCCTTAAGGAGAAAGCTAAGGCAATCGGTGTTCATAAGAGCGCAGAATAAGATATACAGCCCTTTAGATGTAATGTTTAAGGGGCTGTTTTTAGGAGGATATTATGATTGAACTAAAAAATGCAAAGACAAAGCAGACAATTAAAGTAAGTTCAGATGTGCAGGCAAAACCTTTTATTCGTGCCGGGTATGAAATTGTAAAGAATGATGCGAAGAAGTCTAGTGCGAGTGAGGATAAGAAATAGGAGATATTGATATGGCAGAGATAACATCAAAACATCGTATATTGTGTGGATTGGACAGTAACGATACATCAGAAGATGATGTGCTCTCTGTCTATCTGAAAAAAGCACAAAACAAAGTGGTTAAAGCACGATATCCATTTGGTTGTACAGATATTCAACGGGAAGAAACATTGGATTCATATTCAGAAAATGTAGATGGTTTGCTGGTGCATTATTATAACAAGATTGGTGCAGACAATGAAACTGCTCATTCTGATAGCGGCACCAGCAGAACATACATGAAAGATAGTGACTTTCTTGATGATATTGTACCTGTTGCAGATGTTGTGTTATAGGAATTAAGTGGAACGCTTGGCGATTCCTTAGAATCTCTCCTTATGTCAAGCAGGGCGGTATCTATGTGGTGGCTGGGAGCGATACCAATTATGAGGAGAGAATGTTATGAGAGATTTAAAAAGAAATCAGCGAAAGATGTATTATTCGCTATATATTGAGCAGGAGAATGATTCGGATTTTGATGTGCTTGATACCGTTGCAAAATATTCAGCTCCGGTTGAATTTAAAGCAAGTTTGACAGCAGGCAAATCAGATTCCGATGATTCACCATTTGGTAAGGATATTTCATATGATAGGATTATTTCCACAGTGAAAAAGGACTTACCGATTACGGAAACATCACTGATTTGGTATGAAACAGAACCTATATTATTGGAAGATGGTTCAGCAAATCCTGATAGTGCAGATTACAAGGTTGCAGCGGCACCTTTAGATGGTCTTGATGGAATACGGATTGCAATTAAGAGTATTGCGAAGTCGAATGTTCCAAAGAATGATAAAAAAGATGATGTTACAGAAGATAACGGAAATAAAGAAGATAATTCAGACAGTAGTGGTGATGATTTAGAGGATTGGTAAAGGAGAGATTGAAAATGAAGAAGTTATTTATTAGTCAGCCTATGAATGGAAAGACGGAAGAGGAAATTCTTGCAGTAAGGAAGAAAGCTATCGAAAGTGCAAAAGTTATGCTTAATGAAGATGTTGAAGTTATTGAATCATATTTTGAGGACTATAACCCAGACAAAGGGTGTGTACCTTTGAAGTACCTTGCAAAGTCATTGGAATTACTGGCTGATGCAGATGTGGCATATTTTGCTAAAGGATGGGAGAGTGCAAGAGGTTGCCGTATTGAAAATCAGTGTGCTATTGAGTATGGCATTGATACGATAGAAGATTATACAAATGGTTCTTTGGAACAGGGATATAACTTCGGTACTGCTCTTGAAATTTTGAAACATGGTGGTAAGGTTGCCCGTGAGGGTTGGAATGGTAAGAAACAGTATATTCAGTTGGCAACAGGCATCTCTTATAAGTCAGCAGATGACGAGATTGTAAATTGTGAGCATGATGAAATCGGAAATAAGGCTATTGCTTTTGTCGGGACATCTGGTGTACAGATTGGATGGCTTGCATCACAGGCTGATATGCTTGCAGAGGATTGGGTTGTTGTAGAATAATGTTCCAATGTAGCTACTTTTGTCGTATAATGGCGATGAAAGGAGCTGATAAAAGTTATGTATGTTTCAGAAATAAAAAGATGCTTTCAAAATAGTATATTAAATTTTTATGTATCAAATGGAATAAAATGGAAATTTACTGATACATTAGATTTCCATTTGTTACTGATTGATTATTTTGAAATACTAAGAAAACACATTGTTCCAAGAAAAAGAAATATATATATTTCTAAAGAGTTGAAACAAAAAATTAATTCACCAGAGTATTCTGCATGGGAAACGAGATTTTATAAAATAAAAGAAAAATTCAAAAATGGAGAAGATATGAACTCATTTTTAAGTAAAAAGGCGGATGAGAATGGATTTAAAGACAGACTATTAACATGTTGGAAAATGTATCATCTGCATTTTTTCCCAGAGAAAAAGAGAGGGGATATGTTACTTTTTGCTATTATTACAGATGATAATGTATATATGGTAGATATACTTCCTCATAGTAAGGAATATGTTTTCTCTACTTTTAATTTGTTGAATATTGCTCATTCTAATTGGAAAGAAATTTTTGAGCAATATAGGCTTAGAGGAGTGGTTGAAATGTCAGTTATAATCAAAGAAGATAAAGAAATAAATGAGTTTCGAAGAGGTGGAATTTGCACAGCAATGCAATTAGGAAATGATATATATTCTTTAGATACGATGTCTTCAGATGGTCATAATGCAATGGATGTAATGTATGCAAATCATATATGCAATAAATTACATGAGTATGAGCATAAAGGAATCTTTAAAAACTGTAAAATATATGATTTTTCTTTGACATATATAATGAATCCATGTTTTGTTCTAACATATTATGATGCCAAAGGAAAGCTTGATGTTTGGAGTATTTAGAGAGGTAATTTAGTCTTATGCCAAAACAAATCAATTTCACATATGACAGTCCATCAAGCATTGACAATGCCATTAAGGAAATGCGGTCATATCAAGCCAATATTACTTACAAATGCAAACTTCTAGCCGAACGCTTAGCGAATATCGGTGTGGAGATTGCAAGGGTGAATGTGGCTGATTTTGATGCAATCTACAGCGGGGAGCTATTGTCGAGTATTAAAGCTGAATATGATGGAATAATTCCTGATGGAGCCTCATGGATGGTTATTACAGACTGTCCATGGGCTTTTTATGTTGAGTTCGGTACCGGAATTGTCGGTGCGAATAGTCCACACCCTGATACAAGCATTGCTAATTGGAAATATGACATCAATCAGCATGGAGATATGGGTTGGTATTACTTCAAAGATGGAGATTGGCATTGGACAAAAGGTATGCCGAGCAGACCATTTATGTATCAGACAGGCATGGATTTGAGAGCAAGGATAGAAAGTGTTGCGAGGGAGGTGTTTGCAAGTGCTTAGCGTATGGAATGAAGTTTCAAAGAGATTACAACAGGAACTTAAAACAGATGCAGATGCACCATATCCGCAATTACATCTAACTTCAAAGGATGTTTCAGACAGTCCACCGAAGTTCCCATGCCTGTTTGTCAATTCGCTTGGAGAACCGACAGAGGGGACAGATTTACAGAATAATCAATGCTATATTACTTCCACAATAGAATTGCAGAGCTATTCGGCAGAATCGCCGGGCGGCTCACAGACAGAAGCACGAAAGATAATGGATGTAGCTGGTGATGTGATGCTCTCAATGGGGTATCAGCTTATTTATGGACCGAAACAGGATAACAGAAATTATTTCCGCACGATAGCACGCTTTAGGCGGCTTGTTGGTGGTGGAGATGAATTATAAATGAAACAGTAAATATGGAGCTTGCAGATGCAGGCTCTTATTTTTATGGAAATTTTAGGAGGGAAAAACAAATGGATCTTAGTACAATCGGAGTTAAATTTGGATGGGCAGTAGAAAAAACTGCCGGGGAAAAGCCTACTGCATTTAAGTGGATTAAAAGATGTAACAAGATTGCTGGCCTTAATATTACTAAAGATAAACTTGATACAACCTGTTTTGAGGATAAGATTAAGACATATATTGCAGGTGTGGGAGATACTGGTGGAGATTGGAATATTAATTTCAATGGAACAAAGAAAGGCTCTGCCATAGATACTGTTAAAGCATGGAATGAGCTGTTAGAAAAATCAGAAGCAGGTGCAGAAGAGGGCAAGGCAACATGGGCTGATATCTTTATTCCGGGATTTGGTTCTTATTTCGTTAAATTTGAGCCGGGAGAAATTCCGCTGCCTGATCTTGAGCCAAACAGCAAACTTGATATTCAGATTGCAAATGTTGTAAATGAATATATTGGGCTTAATGAAGCAATCGAGCCTACGGAGACTGTGGCTTGAAGAGCTGGTACAGAAGATAAGAGCATACAGAATGTATTACTCGATGATAATTCGGATGAAAAAGACGATGACACAGATGTATCTATCAATGGGGGAGAATAATGCTCCCTCTGTATTTGGTAAAGGAGAGATTGATTTATGAATTTTAAAGTTGGAGATAAAGAGTACACATTAGAATATACATTTGAAGCGGCAGAAAATCAGAAGTGTGTAGATGCAATGACGGACATTTTTGGAGGTGCGATGATGACTAAGATTGATGAGTCAAAGTCGGAAGCACTGCAGATTAGAGATTTTCTTATGACAATGTCGGATCTGCCACGCATGGCAATGGATATGTTCTATGCAGGCTTGTTAGAAAATCATGGTGAAGATGGTGACGGCGAGATTATGAGCCGTTTAGATGCTAAGAGATTATATAAGGAGTTCTGTAAAGAAAATCCGGATGATGTAATGGCATCATCTTATTATGGACTTATTACGGTAATCTCTGAGCAGATGGAGAAAGATGGTTTTTTCAAACGGACCGGTCTTGCGGACATCCTGGAGAGCATGGGCAGAGCGATACAGGAAACAGGAAAGCCGGTGAAGAAGCCGACAGACAGAAAGAAGAAACAGCCGACAAAGAAACAGAAGGAAGCAGCGGAGAAGAAAGTGGAGAACCATTCTACATCAGAGTAAGAACGGAATTTCTTCCAAATGCTTTACTTTACGGAGTGCAATATGAGTTATTTTGGCATTTAAATCCAACAAAACTCCAACCATTCAAAGAAGCATATCAAAAGCGGCTTGAAGTTGAGGAATATGCAAGATGGCGAAGCGGACTGTATGTTATGCAGGCAGTTGGAGCTTGTTTTGGTGGTGAATATCCTCAGCAGCCTATTGGATTTGAAAAGCAGAATGGCAGTTATGCAGATGACACGGAAGATGATGAAGAAAATTACACAGAAGAAGAAATTCAGCGTGCAAGGGAGCGTTTTATTGCAGGTCTTGTAATACAGGAAAGCAGAAATAAACGCGAAAAAGCACGCGAACAAAGAATGAGATTGAGAGAACAGCAGGAGGGTGAGTCTGAATAAGGTCACTCTCTTTTTTTGATTATGGAGAAAAGAGGTGCTTGTAATGGCAGGAACGGTAGATAACTTAAATATAAAGATAGATGCGTCAGCAAGAGGAGCAAATCAACAGTTGGATAAATTAGTTCAAAAGATGATACAGTTGCGTTCCACTGTCAATGGTATCAATGTGGGAAATCTCAATAATTTATCTATAAGTATTCGTAACTTTTCAAGGGCAGCATCGGGATTGAGTCAGATAAAAACAACTGATTTTTCCCGGATGGCAAAAGGTATTGAAAAACTTTCAAATATCCGGGAGGGCGAATTAAACAAGGCAGCCGGAGCAATAACCAATATTTCTAAAGCAGTTTCAAATATTGGAAATGTAAGTGATGGTGCGGATAAGATTGCACAGTTGGCACAGGGAATATCCAGATTAGGATATAAAAGCACGACTCAGGCAATTCAGAACATTCCGTTGTTGACAAAAGAATTAAAAAATATGATGACAGAATTGTCAAAAGCACCTACGGTGTCTGATAACTTGATTGCCATGACAAATGCTATGGCTAATTTAGGAGCACAGGCAAGTGGTATTCGTTCTGTTGGAAGCACGATGAACAATGCAGGCAGGAGTGGAAATAGTTTCTTTGGCATAATGAAAAGGGGAATTTCAAATGTCTGGAAATTTGCTTCAAGTGTGCGTTCTGCCACAAGTCACAATCGTTCATTTGCGTCTACAATAGGATTGCTATATGCAAGATTTTGGATGCTGAAAAGGACAATAGGTGCTGTAGGCAGTGCGGTGAAATCTTCAATGGATTATATTGAAGAATATAACTATTTCAATACCACTATGGAAAAAATCGCATCGGAATGGAAGAAAGATTTTTCAAAGTATGGTTATAAAAATGCAGATGCGTATGGGAAGTCATTTGAGGACAGAGTCACAAAAATGATGAATAAAATGACCGGATTTCAGATGAACAGGAATGGTACGCTTACTGACAGTGGTGTAAAAAATCTTGGTCTTGATGTTACCCAGATGACTAATTATGCGGCAGGTGTAGCTCAGGTGACAAACTCTGTAGGAATGACAGGAGAAGCATCGGCAGCCGCATCAAAGGCTCTTTCAATGCTTGCCGGTGATATGTCATCATTCCGAAACCTTGACATGGAAACAGTTATGAATAACTTTTCATCGGGGCTTATCGGACAGTCGAGAGCGTTATATAAGTATGGTATCGATATTACAAATGCTACATTGACAACATACGCTCATGAGCTTGGTATTAAAAAGGATATTTCTACAATGACGCAGAATGAAAAGATGCAGCTCCGTATGATTGCGATACTCGACCAGTCAAAAGTAGCATGCGGAGATCTTGCAAAAACGATAAATTCTCCATCAAACCAGTTGCGTTTATTGCAGAACAACTTTAAATCTTTATCACGAACGATAGGTGATATGTTTTTGCCGGTAGTGTCGAAAGTGCTTCCGTATGTAAACGGACTTGTAATTGCTATTCGCAGACTTTTTGAGTGGACTGCGTCTATGCTTGGAATTGATTTAAAGGATGTTATCGGCAATTCCGGTGGCGGCTATTCGGATATTTTTGACAGTTTAGGTGATGATGCTGACGATGTAAGTAACGGCATGGACGGGCTTACAGACAGTACAAATAATGCTGCTGAAGCACAGAAGAAACTGAATAAGCAGATACAGAGATTTGATAATTTGAACAATATGACTACTTCCACAAATAAAGGAAGCTCGTCTGATAAAAATAATAATAACAGTTCTCCTATTGACCTTACGGATCAGTTAAATTCAGCATTGGCAGATTATGAAAAAGTATGGAATGATGCATACGACAGTATGACGAATGATGCGGAAAAATTTGCGGACAAACTTACAAAACTTTTTAAGAGTGCATGGACTTCCGGGGATGGTTCAGATATTGGTTCTGCTGTGGCTGGATGGCTGAATAAGGGCATTGACTGGGTGAATAATCATACAGATAAATGGTCTAAGGGACTTAAAAAGATTACAACCATAATGGGAACTTCTCTGAATGGTTTTGTTGAAAACTTTAAGTGGGCTGGGCTTGGAAAGGCTGTTGGAAATTCCATTAAGGGGGTGCTTGAAGCTGAAACAAACTTTTTCAACGCTGTAAATTGGGTAAATCTTGGAAAAGGTCTGTCGAAAACGCTTAATGCTGCTATTAAAACAGGAGTTTTACAGTCCTACTTTAAAGCGATGGCAAGTAAATTAAGAGCGGCTATCGAGATTGCATTTGGAGCAATTACAACATTTGATTTCAAAGGACTTGGAAATGCGTTAGGACAGGGAATAAACGATTTCTTTAAGACAATGAATAAGAAAAATAAACAGACCAGTCTTAATGGATGGCAGAAACTTGGAAAAGGTTTGAGTGATGGAATAGGTGGTATTGCAGATACCATTACAACTGCACTTAAAAAAGTCAAATGGGTAAAAGTTGGGCAGGCTATTGGTGATTTTATAGCAGCTATTGATTTTGGAAAGGTTGCATGGAACTTCGCTAAGTTAGTATCAGCTTTAGTAGGAGCAATTGCAGGAGCACTCAAAGGTTCATTCTCCAAAGCACCTATTGAAACAGCATTTTTGGTTATGTTTGCCGGACTTAAATATACAGGCATAGGCAAATTTATTGCAGGGGAGATTTCAAAGAAAATGGCGGCATCATTAGCTGAAAAGATGGGATTTGAAATCTCAAAAGATGCGGGAATAAGTACAGCTATTAAAACAGCTCTCAAACAACTTATAACCAAAGCAGGTCTTACAAGCTTGACTGTTTCTGTGGGAGTCATTGGGATTGCAGCGGCAACAGTAGGTTTAGTTGCTTTTTACAACTATGTTGAGGAGAAAGCAAATGAAAAAATACAATTGGATATGTCTGAAGCAAATAAGGAATTAGGGGATTTAAATTCATCTGCTAAAAAGTGCAAAAAGTCTGTTGATGAAACAAAAGATGCATTAAAAAAGATAGAAAAAAGAGATAAAAATGCAGAGAAAAAGGGAGAAGAAATAGACAGTCTAGCAACTGCTTATTATAAATTGTCTAAAAAAGTAAATAAGACAAAGGCAGAAAAGGCAACTCTTAAAAAAATGTCAAAAGAACTTTCAAAGGAGATGCCAGGATTAAAAAAGAATATTAACAAAGAAACAGGAGCATACACGGGCAACTGGAAAGAACTTAAAAAACTTGTAAAGCAGACTAAAGAATACTACAAGGCAAAAGCGGCACAAAAAGACCTTGCTGATATAGGCAATAAACTTTATGAGAATGAGAAAAATATAGCTGAGGCAGAGAAGGATGCAAAAAAGGCATCTGCTAAATTAAAGAATGAGAGAATTGACCTGAAAAACGAAACAAAGCGTTTGAATGAACTGGAAGCTAAAAATATTAAATATAAAAGTGGTTCAGCCAATATGACAAAGAAAGAGTATGAAGAGATGGAAAAGCTTCGTGGTACTTTGCCAATGCTGAAACAGAAATTAGAGGATCAGCAAATAATTTATGACAAACATAAGAAGAAACTTAGTGAATTAAAAGATGCTCACCAAGAATTAAACGATAAGTACAATACGGCATCAGATTATGTTGATAAATATACTACTAAGATTAATAAAAACACAGAGAGTGTGGGAAAACAAAAAGATGCTATAAAAAGTGTGGGAGAAGAAACTGATAAATTGTCGGGAAAAAATGCGACAGTATCTATAAATTCTAAGGGAGTTGAAAAGACTAAAAAAGATATTGATGGCATACAGACTAAAAAAGTTAAGGTTACTGCTAATGCTAAAAAAGGAAAGGATTTTGATAAAACTAAAAAGGATTATGATCATTTTAAAAGCAAAAATGCAGATGTAAAACTAAAAATAAAGGGTGCGGACAAATTGAAGGAGGTTGCAAAAAATCCGTTACTAACTGATATAGGTAAGAAAAATACAATAAAAAGAAGTGTAGAGATTACTTTTAAAATGAAAAATGGTCTGTCTGATAGTGTTTCAAAGCTTTTAGGAGGTTTGGGAACAACTAAAAAGAAAGCACAGGGCGGTGTTTTCTCAGGCGGTTCATGGCATAACATAACTAAATATGCAAACGGTGGACTGCCAAATATGGGACAGATGTTTGTAGCAAGAGAAGCAGGACCTGAGCTTGTCGGCACAATCGGCGGTCATACAGCCGTTATGAATAATAATCAGATTGTAGCCTCGGTATCAGATGGTGTATTTAATGCACTTAATCCGGTGTTGACATATTTATGCAATTCGATTAATGCTATGTCTGCTAAGATGGATAATATGGGTTCTGGTGGTGTAAGTGTAGAAAAATATACAGAGGGAGATTTGTTGAAAGTGGTAAGAAAGGAAGATAGCAATTATAGGAAGAGGACTGGGAAAAGTGCTTTTGCTCTATAGTTAAAAATAACATTTTTCATTAAGAAAATTAAACTTGAAAAAGAGTGAATAGTGTCATAAAATCAGAAAAAAAAGGAGGACAATGATATGCGACTATATAATATATATTATTTATGTAAAAATTCTATTAAACCTATTGCAGAATTAACAGGAAAACAAAATCATTCGAACACTGCGTACACATTAAATGGTTGGTGCGAGGCAAGAGATTGTCTTACGACAGTTAGCGGAATTAGCTTTTTAACCGATTATGTTAATGAAATTTTTGAAATATTTCCCGCTTATCAATTTAAAAAGGAAGGACCAGAATTATCAAATTCTGATTATAGGTTGTTTATATCCAAAAAAGAATTACTTGTAGCTAGATTGGATGCAATAGTGAAATTATATCAATCAATGGATGCAGGAGAATCAAAAGAGGGGGTTGATATTAAAATCCCCGCTTGTGGGACTTTGGACGAGTACATAGGGTATATGAAAGATATAAATTTCATTTTAAATCAGTGTCCATTGATTTCAAATTGTGATGAACAGGTAGTATTTAACACTGTCGATGTAGGTTCTATGTGGTTATCGTTATTGATAAAGGGAGCAGTCGGGACTCATGTAATTTTAAATACATTAGCTAAATTATCAGAGATAGCGATAAAGTTTTCATCAAATTATAAGGTTATGAAGATGCAGGATGAGTATCTGGCTTCAATGAAGCAAAAGAATGAGATAGGTCAAGATGTTATAGATACATTTAATCAAATTAAAAATAAGATGTTAGATGATGATGTTTCGGAATTGGAAAAAGAGTGTGATGTTGCAATTACAAATCCTGAAGACCGTGATAAAACTGCAAGAACTATTGAAAAGTTATCAATGCTGATTGATAAGGGTGTGGAAATATATTCAGCAATAGAAACGCCAAATGAAATTAAGGTAATGTTTCCGTTTTCAGAAAATACGACGCTTTTACCAGATGGTTTGCAGAAGTTGATTGAAGAAAAGGCGAAAAATGACTCTGAATAATGTGACTATTGGCAATGGCGATATTTATGTGCAGATAGATTGGGACAACATAGCCAAAGCAGTAAGAAAACAGAATACGGATTACAAAAAAGAACGGGGAAATCTCTTTTTTCATAGAATATTGCTATATTATGCCGATTATGGTATGATATAGCAAAGATTTAAAAAAGGAGTGTTTAATCATGAAGAAATTTGTATCGCTAATGTTAATTTTTGCTTTGTTGTTATCAAAAGCACCTTGTGAAACTGCATCTGCAAAAACTAAACTTTTGTGCAAAGATAAAAGGATAGAAGTTTATTACAAGCAGACTAAAAAAGGAAAAATATATTTTACATACAAAAATAAATCGAAACTAGATATACGAGTAGATGTAAGATTTATTAAAATCAACGGAAAGTCATATTATAGTGATTATGAAGGGAAAGTCGTGGTTGCGAAAGAATCAAGAGTTGTTAAGTTGGAATTATATGATGAGGACGAAGAAGAAGTTAAATATAAATTCAAAAAAGGAAAATTGTCTGGACAGTTTGAGTATTTTTCAGAGGATGATGATATATCATATCACGCAAAGCTGAATTTTAAAAATAAGAATATTAAATAGAGATAAGAATGTAAATATATAATATTATTTTTTATAAAACAAGATAATATTTTTTTGAGAATACGGAGGAGAAAAAATGGGTGGAAAAGTTATTTCTTTTATAAATATGAAGGGTGGTGTGGGAAAAACCACATTATGTATAGGTGTAGGAGAATATTTGGCTAATTATTGTGGTAAGAAGGTATTATTTATTGATTTGGATCCACAATTTAATACTACGCAAAGCTTAGTAAATGAGTTTGATCTTGAAGATGAATACTTAAATAGTTATTCAATTGGAAGTGAGGCAAAAACTGTGATGAGATTATTCGAAACACAAACTACTTTAGCACATAAAGTGGATTTGCCAAATCCAGAAAATATATTGATACATTTAAATGATAATATGGACTTGCTGCCAGGTACTATTGATTTGATTTTGGTGGAAAGTGACAAAGATGGGACGAAAGCAAAGAAAGTAAAAAAATTCATTGAAGAGAATAAATTAAGAGATGTGTATGATTATATTTTTATGGATTGCCCACCTACAATATCGGTATATACGGATGCTGCATTGATTGCGTCTGATTATTACTTGGTTCCAATACGAATTGATAGATATTCAATTTTAGGAATCAAATTATTAAAGCAGGTGATAGATAGACTAGATGATAATGAAAACATAGGAATAAAACCACTTGGAATTGTATATACAATGGTAGATAAGGAATCCCAGAAAATGATGAGATTAAAAGCAACATTTGAGCGTGATGCAATTGTAGAGAAAATTGGTTTGTTTGATACAATGACTCGTTATGTTAATGATTTGTTAGTAGGTCTTCAGGGAAATATATCATCTAAATATAAAAAGTCTAGAGAGGATATGGAGTTATTATGTACTGAATTTTTAGAAAGGATTGAGAAATATGAAAATGAACGATGATGTAAAGTTAATACAATTATATAATAAGAAAAATAATTGTGATATTATAGAGATGATTGGCATGATTGTAATTCTCATAATTTCCAAAAATATATTTAAGAAAAATTCAGATGTTGCTGAATTTATTGAAACTGTGATTGGTATAAATTTCCCAGGCTATGTAATAAAATCCAGAACATTAATGGCAGCTAGGGCGAGTAAAATTGTATTTGCACTGGATGATAATGAAATAAGACAGTTAAAAATTAAAATTAATGCATACTTATCAAAGTTAATTAATCAAAAAGATGATGAGAAAGTTGTTTTAAGTAAAAACAGAAAGAAAAATGAAAACGACAAATTAGAAAAATGGCTGAAGGGATTATAAAATGCTAAATAGATATAGGGAAGTTGATGCTTGCAAGAAAGATATTGAAGATTTTATATGTATGGTAAGTAGTGAAAATTTGTATATTGTAAAAGAAGATTTAACATCCATAGCGAAAGGTATTACTTTTATAAAAAAGGTATATGCGTATCAGAACGCAGAACATGAACATTATTATAACTGTTTAATAACTGATATGATTAGTCTAATTCATTCATTTAGTTTAAATTCGTTAAGAGTTTATTATATAACTTTGCGATCACTTATAGAGAACTTGCTACGCGTTATGCTGAAATACAATAATGTGAATGCTACTGGTGTACGCAAAATGTTTGAGGAATTTCACAGTAAATATAAAAATACAGATAATTTTATAGATTATGTTGAGGGGGAGTATGGTAAATGTTGTGAGGTTATACATAGTAATCACAACACTTCAATGCCAATGTATTTTTATTATCAAGATATTTTGAAAAACGATGAATTGGGTCAAGAAAAAGTTTCGCAATTATTGAAGCAATTAGTTACTTTTTTAATAAATGTAAGAAATATATTGTAGACGAAAATATAAATGATGTAGATAATGCATTTTATTCTCAGAAAGAAGTTTTATATTATCTTTTAGGTAAAAAGAATTATGAATTATTTGAGAAGAATATTCAAGAAAGTTAATTATAGTATTTTGAAACATTATAATAATTCACACATTTCACATTTTAATCATGTTATATTGTTATTAGAGAAATTAAGGCACTCGCCAAACGGTGAGTGTCTTTTTTGTGTACAAAAATAAGAAAGAGGTGATAGCGTGGGATATGAAAAGTCAAAAGGCTTAGTGGCTGTAGCAAGTGGTTATGACGGCAGCAGCTATTCTTATACCAGGCTGTCATACAAATATATTCAGCCGAATGGGGCATTGGCAATAACTCCGGATCAGATTCAGGATTTGGACTCTTATCGTAATGGCAATGGCATTTTGAAAAGACATGTGCTGCCGAACAAAGTTCCGTCAATAGAATGGAGTACGCCGTATCTGAGGTATGAAGACAAATGTAGGCTTATTGCATTGATAAATAAGGCTATGACATATGGAACAGGTGTGAAAAATCAAAGAAGACTTAGGGCGAGATACTATAACGATTGGTCGGATGATTACGATACGCATGATTTTTATGTGCCAGATGTTCAATTTCAGTATGGTGGATTGTATCACGGAGCACCGATGTATCTTCCTATCAAGATACAGATGATAGGTTATTAGGGGGCGAAAGAAATGCTTGAGCTTACAGACAAAGAAAAAAGCTGCTTTTACAAGAATGGAAGTTTCTTTAATGACTATGAGTTTGATTTTAAGGAGTTAGGTTACACAATCACGAATGATACATTATATCAGGAAACCGTGACAATCAAGGAAAGTATCTGCGATAGTGATGATTTGGTGCTGGGAGGTTGTATAGCATCTTCCTGTGAGTTTGAGGTGGCAGAAGTTGCAGGCAGAGAGCTTGCAGGACTGGAATTTACGGCAAGGTTATTAGTAAACAGCGGCGAAGATGTAATTGTCCCTATTGGGAAGTATCGTGTGGACTCTGCAAAAAGAGTCGATGATAAAGACTACAGAAAAATTGTTGCCTATGATGCTTTATATGATGCACAGATAGATGTTTCTGAGTGGTACAATAAAGTTTTCTATGTTGTGTCTCAATATGAAGAATTGATTACAGTCGGAGATATTGACGATTTATGGGAACATGGAGACTATTATATTGATAATTCAGGAAGCAAACCACCTACATTCAAATATTTTTTGAACGGTGCAGTACCGGAAGAATTGCGGGATACAACATATCTTGACACAGTAACAGGAAAATTGTATGAAGCACAAAATACAAGCGGAGATGAGGATAACAAAGTTTATCGTTGGATTGGGGTGTACCAATGCAGAAGAAAGACACAAACAAAGTACATTTACGCAACAACAACACTTAAGAAACTGCGTGAAAGTTTGCTAAATTATTTGAATATTCCTTTTGTTGAACAGGATATAATCAATGATGATATTACAATTTCAAGGACTATTGACACAAACGAAAACGGAGAACTGCTCGGAACGGATATGCTGAAATATATTTGTGAGGTTAATGCCGGTTTTGGCAAAATGAACAGAGAGGGAAAGTTTGAGGTCATTTCATTGCTAAGCCCGGGACTATACCCGGAAGAAACATTATACCCGTCAGAAGAATTATATCTGGAAGACCATTACGAGCCTATTGCGAGTGATGAAAATTCAGCAAGCTACATATCAACAAGCTACGAAGAATATGAGGTAGAGGGCATCACGGGGGTTATCATTAAAGGTGATAGTGATAATGTCGGGGAGCTTGCAGGCACAAAAGATAATCCTTATGTAATCAGCGGAAATCCTCTTTTGTATGGCAGTACAGCCGAGAAACTAAAGGAAATAGGACAAAAAATTTATGAACAAATAAAAGGATATATATATCGTCCAAATACAACAACACTTGATGGACTTCCGTACTTGGAAACAGGTGATTATTTTGTATTGATAAAAGAAAACAGTGACGACATAGGCTCATTCATTTTTTCTAGGACATTAAGTGGAGTACAAGCATTAAAAGACACTTATGAGAGCAAAGGAAACAAATTAAGAGTAAATGAAGATACTCAAACATCAGAATTGATGTATTTGCAGTCAAGAACGGCTAAAATTCAAAAGAGTGTTGACGGCGTGTCGATTGAGTTGGCAAACTTAGACGAAAATACAAGCTCAAGATTTGAACAGACAGCAAGCAAAATTGAAGCCGAGGTAAAAAGAGCAAACAACGCTGAGGGAGAACTTTCGGGCAGGATAACCGTTACTGCTGGTGAAATAACACAGGAAGTGACAAGAGCAAAAGCTGAAGAAGCAACATTGAGTGGCAGAATAAATGTAACGGCGGAACAAATTACAGCCGAGGTAAAAAGAGCTGAGGACGAAGAAAATAGTATAAGAACAGCACTTACATTAAAGGCTGACAGTGCAGAACTGGGATATTATCAGACAAAAGCTGATATGACAAATTATGCTACTACTACTTGGGCTGAAAATAAAATAAGCAGCAAGGTGTCAGTCGGTGATGTTTGTAGCGAGATAAATCAATCATCAGAGCAGATTACATTAAAAGGTAATAGACTTGTTGTAGATAGTACTAATTTTAAATTAGACGCAAATGGTAACGCAGATTACAGAGGAAACATATCCGCCAGTGATGCTAAATTTTATAACATAACAGGCTTTGGAGGAATGATAAGCATTGTTTCTGGAAGCAGTTTTTCAACGGCAACAGGCGGCTACCAAAGAGATACTTATGGATATATCAAGGTACATAGTGATGATGGTACGGCAAACTGTTATGTTGAAAGTGATAAACTTATAGGAGACACAATAGAAACTGGAAGAATCAACAGTACAACCGGCTATTTAGAATTGCACGGTTACACAAAAGCAAAAATGTTTGTATTTAACGATGAAGCGTACGGAATTGTTCTCGATATGAATGATAATCGTGATTTGCATTTGAGACCAGCATCTAACGAAGATACAGATTGCGGTTCAGCATCTTATAAGTGGCGAAATTTGTATTGTAAAAATGGTACTATACAGACATCTGACAGAAACGAAAAAATGAACATATCGGATATGTCGGAACAATATGCAAATGCAATTATTGATGATGCTTTACCGAAAACATATATGATGCTTAATAACGAAAGTGGCAGAACTCATGCAGGAATGATTGCACAGGATTTGGAAGAACAGCTACTAAAAAATGGTATGAGTTCAAAAGATTTTGCAGGATTTATAAAGTATCAAAAAGAGGATGCCAACGGTGTTCCTATAAACGAGTATGGCTACGGAATACGATACGAGGAATACATAGCACCTCTTATTAAATACGCACAGTGTTTAAAGCGAGATTTAAAGCAAGAAACAGAAAGAAACCAGCAGTTACAATTTCAACTTTTTGGTTTACAAGGTGAATTTATGATATTAAAACAACAGATTTTAGGAGGAAAATAAAATGGTAAAATTAAACAAACAAACTACAGTAACAGGGGTATGTGCATTAACAGTTGACGGTAAGGAAAAACAAGTAGCATACATGAATGCAACAATTCCAGTTGGGGGTACACCTAATATTGGTCGTTCTATTCAGGATGTAGAATTATTCAATACAAACAAAGAGGAAGTATTGAAAGACTTTGCGGCATTTGATGAATATATATATAGTCTGATGGAAACAGAGGAAACAAAAACAGCAGAATAAGAGGTGACGCACAATGGCAGTAATAAAAGTTTACAACCGCATAAACTGGCTTAATAAGTCGGAAAGCTTGACAACACCGCTTGGCAAAACAAACTTAAATAAGATGGATAAAGCAATAGACACTATCGACAACGAAGTAGTGTCTATTTCAGCGACTGCGGAAAGTCTTGATACAACAAAAGCCGATAGAGACCAGCTTAACAATATGATAACTGATATAGCTATCAATGACAAAAACGGTGTTATCAGTATAACAAAATATAACGGTACAGTTTTGAATATTGATACCGCAATGGAAAAGATAGCCGTAAACTTTGAATATAACGCACAGACACAACAGCTTATACTTACACTTGAAAACGGTGAAAAGCAATACATTGATATGTCGGCTTTGATTACTCAGTATGAGTTTAAAGGCACTGATACGATAGCTTTTAGCATTGATAGTGATGGAAAAGTGAATGCGTCTATTAAAAGCGGCAGTATAACAAAAGCTATGCTGTCAAGTGAAGTTATGTCAGCTATAACATTATCAGAAAGCAATGCGGTTGCATCGGCACAGGCGGCGGCTCAATCGGCTACAAATGCTGATATGGACGCTAAGTTATCTCAGTCGTACAGCGTTGGTAAGAGTGGTATTCGTGACGGCGAAGATACCGACAATGCAAAATATTATTCAGAGCAGGCAAAAAATTATGCAGACAAAGCACAACAGGCAACAAAACAGATAGAAATTGACAGCGAATTGTCAGAAACAAGCGAAAATGTTCCACAAACAAAAATAGTAACAAAAGAAATAAATAACATAAAGAAGAATATTACTGTTAATTTATTAAAATCTACATGCAACATCTCATCAATGTATGGTATTACCTGTACAAATAATGGCGATGGTACTTATACGGTAAAAGGTACAGCCACAAGTGATGTTATGATAGAACTTGGTGCTATTAAGAGGATAAACAAACAATTAAAAATTTGTGGTAGTCCTAGTGGAGCAGGTTTGAATACTTATGGCTTATACTTTGGAGATATTATCATGGATAGCACTGCTGATGTAGGTAATGGAGTTATGTATTACAGTACCGATGGAGCTGGTGACTTCCTTTTCGTGTTTGTTAAGAATGGTCAAACAGTAAATAGTGCTGTGTTCAAACCTATGGTTACAACAAATGTTGATGCTACATATGATGATTTCGTTCCTTATACTGGTGATACTGGTAGCGTAAGTGGAGATGTGGCTGATATTAAAACTAAAATAGATGGCATTGAACCAGGAGCGGAAGTTAATCAAAATGCCTATGGTGAAATAAGAGTTGTAGATCGTGTAGATGGTACAGCGGACTTTATTAAAGCAACTGATAAATCAAGTTCTTTTACTATTATGTGCGGCAATGGCATACGGTTGGCTGCAAACAATTCAGGCACAGGTGTGCTCATTAGTGCAAGACTTAGTAACAATCTTGTGACAACAGGTAGTGGAACTGCCCTTGACGCAAAACAAGGGAAGATTTTAAATGATAAAATAGAAGACTTAAAAAAAACTGTCAGTGATGGAAAAAGTGCTATTGCGTCTGCCATCACTGACGCAGGAGTTAGCACAGCATCAGACGCCTCCTTTGCAACCATGAGTAGCAATATAGCGACAGTTCGTACAGATACTACTTATACAGATAAATCGCACATTATCTATGGAGAAACCGCATATGTTCAGGGTAAAAAGGTTACAGGAACAATGCCAAGTTACAGAGGAAATATATGGTATTTTGGTGGCTTTGCGAATTTCATAGGTAATGAAAATTATTCGATGTGGACTGGTGGTCGATGTAGCTTATATTTAGCTGCAATAAGACATATAAAAATGACATTTAGTCTTACGGGAAGTAGTGGAAATAATAATACACCTACTACTAGCACAGAACAGGACGGATATGGAGTTGTTCGTTTTGGTAGTCGCGGTAACGATGGATATATTCAATGCTTTGCAAGTAATGAGCAAACTATAGACCTCGAAGGATATGATAAGATATTAGTTAGAGTAGCAGTAAATAGTGATGTATATGCTGGCTCATATTTTCTAAGAGGTTGGATAGGATTAACTGACTCAAGAAGTGGTGACACAAGCAGTGAAGGTCAAAGCGAGATGATTGCCGCAGCAATGTATAATTCGACTTCAAAAGATAAATGGGAGTATTTTGAATATGTACTTGATGTAGCAAATTTAACAGGGAAAAAATATATGAAAGTATCTATGACACATAGTGGAGTCATTAATATTGATTCGTGCACATTTCTTCCAAAGAGAGAATATTAAAGATCTTTGTCAAGAAATTTCCGAAGCTTTAGCTTCGTGTGCGGTTCACATGATGATCATTGTGTTTCATGATATTAGTTCACTGATAACAAATTAAATAATATAGGAGGAGTAAATTATGGTTTTGACATTGAAAGATAAAACAACAATAGACGTATTAGATACCTCTATTGCAACTTATTTAGCTCTTACTGTTGCTGATGAAGCAGCGTTGGGTAAAGTTCGTATGGCTCTGACCAATGCGAACTTGTCTAGCTTCACTTTTGGAGATGGAGAAAGAGTATATGGAGATTATGCAAACTTTGCACTGGTGTCTATCAGCTATACAGTTAAAGAAGACGGTAAGTTAGCTGTAAAGATTACATTGAGACAGAAAAGTGATATAGAGATTAGGTTGGAAGCAATTGAGGCTGAGCAGGCTACACAGAATGATGCAATAGCAGATATGTCAGAGGTTATTTATAGTGAATAGAAAAGGGGGTGGACGAGATGGCGAAATTTTGGTCTGAGAGAATTTCATACGATTTAAATCGTATTGATGAAGTTCCGGCGAAATTAAGAGTAAAAGTAAAAAAATATATCGAACAGCATAGTGAAGCGTAAAGGCTTCTTTTTTTAATGCCTAAAGGCAGGAAAGGAGACACAAATGGCAGCATACGCAATAGAAATAATAATAGCAGTTATTTCAATGCTCGGCACAGCGAGTGGAGCATATTTTGCAAATAAAAAATCAACGGTTCTTGTAGCATATCGCTTGGAGCAGTTGGAGAAAAAGCAGGATGTACATAATCAGGTAATCGACCGGGTTTATGAGCTTGAAAAATCAGTAGCTTTAAATTCGGAAGATATAAAAGTAGCAAATCACAGAATAGAAGATTTAGAAAAGAAATAAGGAGGTTTTTATTTATGTTTAAAAATTGTGTGTTGAAAGTAAGTGTTGATACTCAGAAATGGGTGAAATCTGCTGCGGTCAGAGCTGTCAAAACAATGGCTCAGACTGCAGTTTCTGTAATCGCAGTTGGAAGCACGGTGGCAAATGTTGATTGGAAACTGGCAGCATCTTCCGCAGTAGTAGCCGGAGTTGTAAGTATTCTGACATCAGTTGCAGGACTTCCGGAAGTAAAGTGTGAGGAATAGAATAAATAAGAATGTAAAGTACACGGAAAGCGAGGATAAAGACTATGAATAAGATAAAAGCAGTAACAGTACACGGAGGTCATAATCCACAGGGTAAAATAGCTTGTGGGGCATCTGACTATATTGACGAGAGCAGAGAGGACAGAATTATTACCAAAAAGGTAATAAGACTTTTGAAAAAGAATCGTATCAAGGCATATAATTGTACCGTGAATAACGGAACAAGCCAGACGGATGTACTCAGAAAGATTTGTGACAAGTGCAATTCAAAGACGAGAGATATTGATATCTCAATTCATTTCAACTCAGCAGCTCATCAGAAAGTACAGGATGGAAAAACGACGGGGACTGAGGTGTGGGTAAGAGATACATCTGGTATCAAAGGAGATTTGGGAAAGCGAATATGCAATCAGCTTTCTAAGATTGGTTTTAGAAACAGAGGTGTGAAAACAACATCGGGATTATGGGTTTTAAATAAGACATCAAAGCCGGCATTGCTGATTGAAGTATGTTTTGTATCTGACCCTGACGATGCAAAACTCTACAAAGCTAACAGGGACAAAGTTGCAAAAGCTATCGTACAGGCAATTCTCAATTATAATAAAGTCCACTAAAAGACAGTTCTTTAATAAAAACAGAGTAGAGTGTACTTTTCCAGTATGCCCTACTCTATTCTATACTATTCTTTTCTAATCTTATCTTAATCTATACTATACTAATTAATCTATACTACTTATGCGACCAAAAAGTAACCAAGTGACAACCAGTTTGTAACCAAGACTATTGACAGATTATCGGAAACGGATTATTATATACATAAAGAAAGAGCGACTGCCCACAAGGTGTGGTTTAGCTCTCCCTAGATAATTGTTGATGAATCAACCTATCCGAGACCGGCTAAAGTACAAGGATAGGTTGATTTTTATTTATGCTTTTTGTCCCTGTCTATATAGGACAGCAATGCAATTAAAAATGTACCACCAAGAAACAATAATGTTAAAACTTCGTATGTACTCATTGCATCACCTCCCTTCGGAAAGGGAGACTAACCGCACCCTGAACACAATCGCTCATAAAGTATAGTATCATATACAGATTATAATTTCAATATTCGACATTTTTTCAAATAAAAAATAGAGGGGATGTTCGCCCTCTATCTTTGTGTTTCTTCTTTGGACTTTTTGTGTATAAGCAAAGTTGGTTCAAAGTAAATTTCATAACAATCATAAGATACGGATATACCATATTTCTGCCGGTAACATTCAAGGGCATCATGGAAAAATTCTTCTGTCACTCCGAGACATTCTGCCATTTCATACTCATTTCTGCATCGTTCCTCAAAACATTTCACCAATCCTGAAAGCCCAATTTGTTTATCGTATGCCCAAAGCCTTGCGGTTCGCTCTTGTTTTCTGTTGGAAATATCTGTTTGGTCAAGAATATCTCCGACAGTGGTATGGTAATGTCCAAGTTCTTCAGCAAGGACACAGGCTTTTTGAGTTTGGTTCATATTTGTGTTTATAAGTACAAAATTTCCGATGATTCTGCCGTCATAACATTCCATCGGCATTTCTGCTACTAATATGTTCTCTTTTTCACATTCTAATGTTAATTCGTCGTAGTTCAATCAATCACTCCTATTGCAAACTAAGATTCTGTATCAGATATCATAGCATTGCGTTTCGCAATTTCTTTTTGCATTTGTTCTTGTATTTGCTGTTCTTCAGTTTGCTTTGCCTCATCGGAAATATTTTTCTTTTCGTGGGCAGCATTTGTTAGCATGTAATCGGTAAGTATTCCTTGTTCGTCGAATTCATTTTCTTTCAAAATGTCCAATGTGGATATTTTCTCTTGAATGATAAATTTTATATAGCTTGTTATTTTGTCATATAATTCAAATATGTCGTTTTCTTCTAATTTGTAGGTTTCGTTAGAAGAATTTGTTATTAAAAAATATGATTTTTGATAGTTACAGTTTTCACAAGCTGTAAAAAATTTAGCGTTTACCCATTTATCTATCATATCATCTTCTGATAATGGGCAATTTATATTTTCTTCGCAATGACAATATTCATTGCATTCCCAATGGTTTTCTGTTAGTAAATCATAAATATAGTCTATTTTTTCATTGTTTTGAGACTTGTCATCTACAAGGTCTGTAAGTTTACAGTTAAAATATATGCATAGTTTGTTTAATTTTGTAGGATTGGGAATCACTTTTCCCATACACCATGTGTTAAATGTTGTTGGACTCATTCCCAAATCTTTCGCAACTTCTTTTTGCTGTTTGCCAGTGAGATATATGAGATTGTTTAGGTTTTTGGCAAATATGTTTTTCTGTTCCTCAGGCGTATAGTTCTTCATATGATGCACCTCCTTTTTGTATTCAAATTATACGATATAATTTCAAAAAGTTCAATAAAAATCCGAAAAAAATGAATTTGGGTGTTGACAATCCTAAAAAATAGGATTATTATAATTTCAGGCTTAGCAAATAAGTACTTTGAAAAGAAAGGGGATAAAGAAATATGGGATATGGAGATGTTGGAATATCCTTAGAAGCGTGTAGAGTGAATGCTCATATGAAACAGAAAGAATGGGCAGAAAAACTTGGAGTTGCACCATCCACAATATCTAATTGGGAAAATGGAACAAGCGAACCAAACTTATCTACATTAAGAAAAATAAGTGAATTATCTGGAATACCTATGGATTTTATTTTTATGCAAATTAAATCCTAAAAAATAGGATTAAGGAAGGAGCGTAATAATGCACGATTTAAGAAGCACAACTATAACGACATTGGAAGTTGCTGAAATGATGGAAGTTGAACACTGGGAAATATTAAGAAAACTGGATGGGAGAATTAAGAAAGATGGCAGTCATGCTAAAGGATATATTGAGGTTCTTAACGACAACCATTTGGTTGCGGCTGATTATTTTATAAAATCAAGCTACACTGATGCAAAGGGAGAAAAGCGTCCTTGTTACAAAATTACCAAGCTTGGTTGTGATTTTCTTGCGAATAAGTTCAATGGTGAAAAAGGTGTTTTGTTTACTGCAAAGTATGTAAAAAGATTTTATGAGCTGGAACATATGACAGAAGCTATTGAAAAGAATTATGACACAAAATCTACATCACTTGGTGAGGTTGCATCTTATACAAAGGAAATGGACAAGAGAATGGATAAGCAGGGTTCAGAGCCATATAAAGTTTGCGAAGCATTTAAAATGGTGTCAGAACAGTTTGGTATCAGACTTCCAGATGATTTTGTGAAAGTGCCAGAGTATAAGCAGACAAGTTTGTTTGATGGAATAAGCCAGAGAAATGGAGGATGTAATGAGATATGAAGATGTGGTATCTGCTGTTAGGCAAGTAATCCATGACAAAGGTATGAAGCAGTGTGTTGTTGCTGAAAGAGCTGGATTTAGTGAAGCAGAGTTTAGCAATATGCTGAATGGAAGAAAGCTGCTTCGTATAGAGCATATTCCGAGGATTGCTAATGCACTTGGAATTGAGCCTAACGATTTGTTTGAAAAAGCAGAAAACCCCACCAAATAGGCAGGGTATTCAGCTTTTGTAACTTGTTGCTATCGTTAGTGGAAAATTATGGTTTTATCCATTTTGTATGACCACATATAGGGCAAGCTGGTAACTTGCTAGTGCAGTCATATGTGACAAAACCGGGGTTGGTATTTTGAGTTTGTGAGCATTGTATGCATATGTATATTCCAGCAGGGACAGTGTCACCTTGTTTGTAGACTAACTTATCAGCCATGTTATACCTCCAATCTATGAGAAAACAAAAAGTTACACTTTAATAGTAAGGACATAAGTATTAAAAAGTCAATAGTTTTATTTGGAAATGAAGAAAGATTAAGAAATCAGAAAAACTGATTTAGAAAGGAGGAAAACAGAAATGAAAGGTAGCGACATTAAAAGATATTTAGAAGCAAATGGAATAAAACAGACATTTGTTGCTAAGAGAACGGGAATATCAGAACCAACATTAAGTATGATGCTTAATGATAATAGGAAAATCGAAGCAAATGAGTATATGAAAATTTGCGATGCAATTGGTGTTCCGTTAGAACAGTTTAGACCTCATTCTGTATAAGAAACAAAAAAACTGCTAGGAGTGCTATTCCTAACAGTTTAATGCTAAATTTTTTAACCCTATGTACTTTGCAGACTTTCGTCACACTTAATAGCACTAAATGTTTCTATTAAGTACTCCGCTACTTATGCAGTTTTAGTTCAGCATGATTTTATTAGAGAACAGGGCAAGGAAGTTTTATATTCAGGTTAATTCTCCTTTCCTGCCCATTGGGGTATTAAAATATGAACATTTTATCAATAAAAATTCAGGTAATAAAAAGAAAGGAGAGCAACAGTGAATGAAATTTTAAAGGTGAACAATGATACACAGACAGTATCAGCAAGAGAGTTACACGAAAGATTAAAAATCAATACAAGGTTTAATGATTGGTTTCCAAGAATGGTTGAATACGGATTTTCAGATGGTTTGGACTTTTACTCAAAAATGAGTAAAACCGAAAATGGTGGTAGACCGTCAAAAGATTATGACATTTCAATAGATATGGCAAAACAGATATGTATGATTCAGCGCACACCAGAGGGGAAAGCTGTGCGGCAATATTTGATTGATCTTGAAAAGGCATGGAATACACCAGAACAAGTAATGGCTAGAGCGTTGAAATTTGCAGACAAGGAAATTGAGAAATTGAAGAAGTCAAATGCTGGACTGCTTGAAGATAACAAACGCATGAAGCCAAAAGAAATATTTGCCGATGCGGTATCGGTAAGTCATACATCAATTCTTGTCGGAGATATGGCAAAGCTGTTGAAACAGAATGGTGTTGATATTGGACAGAAGAGATTGTTTGAGTGGCTTCGTGAGAAAGGTTATTTGATTAAGCGAAAAGGCTCAGATTGGAATATGCCTACACAGAAATCAATGGATATGGGATTATTTGATATTAAGGAAAGTACAATAAATAATCCGGATGGTTCTGTCCGTATCAATCGGACTACAAAAGTGACTGGTAAGGGGCAGCAGTATTTTATCAACAAGTTTTTGACCGCATAACAGAGTGTTTTTATGGAAAGGAGATTTATACAATGACAAACACAAATATGACAATAGCAAAGGCTTTGGAGTTAGCAAAGCAGGGCTATGAAATCACATTAAGAGCAGGAAAAGTAGAAGAAGTAAAGAAAAGAGAGGAGTAAACCATGATAGAGGCAAGAAATGTATCAAGTAACAAAGGACCATTTGACATTACAAGAAAGGAAATCACTATTCCTTTACCAGATTATACAGATTTAATTGCAAAGGAGGCAATGCTTGACCAGATAAGATATGCGGCGTCGAAAGATACCAGCGATTATGGAACAATCGGTATTATCAAGGCAATCTTACAGATTGATACTCAGGAGGATAAAAAATAGGCTCATAGATATTCGCAGTATCTACAAGCCAAAAACATAGGACAATAAAAGTCCATCACATACAAGTGCATTGTAGCACGGAAAGAGAGAGAAAGCAAATGGATTTGAAAAATAATAATGTGACGATAGCAGGTAAGATTGTGGCAGGTTTTACATTTGAAAATGAAGTATGTGGAGAGAAATTTTACATGACAGATGTTCTTGTGTATCGAAACAGTGGGACATATAATCTGATTCCGTTTATGGTATCGGAAAGGTTTATAGATGTAGGGAAAGATTATAGAGATTGTTATATTCTCGCTAACGGTCAGTTTCGTTCGTATAACAGGCATGATGGAGATAAAAGCAAATTGGTTTTGTATGTGTTTGCAAGAGATGTCAGTATATCAGAGGATGATTGTGAAGAATATGAGCTGAACACTGTTTCTTTAAAGGGATACATATGTAAAGAGCCCAAATACAGGAAAACACCGTTAGGGAGAGAAATTACAGATCTACTTTTGGCAGTAAACAGACCATATGGTAAATCAGATTATATTCCATGTATCTGCTGGGGAAGAAATGCAAGATATGTGAGTAATTTAGAAACTGGAACTTGTTTGAAAGTGTCCGGAAGAATACAGAGCAGAGAATATGAAAAGAAACTTGCTGACGGAACAAAAGATGTAAGAACAACATATGAAGTATCAGTATCAAAAATTGAAGTAGTGGAGGGCGAAGAATGATTATTAAGATTAAGAAGATGCATATTGAAAATTTTAAGAAATTTAATGTAGCTGACATTGAGTTTGGCAATGTCACAAAGGTTTTAGGTCAGAATGCAATTGGAAAGACAAGTATTGTAGATGCCTTTATGTGGTGCCTGTTTGATAAGAATAGTCATGGTGATACAAAGTTTCAAATAAGACCATTAGATTTTAATGGCAAGCAGATTGACCATGTTGAAATCAAGGTTATTGTGACTTTGGAAGTGGATGGACGAGTTATTACTTTACAGAAGCTTCAGAAACAGAACTGGGTGAAAAAGAGAGGGACTCTGACAGAAACTTTACAGGGAAATGTTAATTTTTTTGAGGTGGATGGTATTCCGAAGAAAGAAAAGGATTATAAAGAGTTTATTTCAGGTATTGTAGGTGAAGAACTATTTAAGCTGATTACAAATCCAATGGAATTTGTTAATAGGAAGTGGCAGGAACAGCGAAAAGAGCTTATGAAACTTGCTCCTGGCATTGGAAATGAAGATATAATCGCAACTAATCCAAATGTATTACAGGAACTTGCCCTTGCATTATCGTTACATAGTCCTGAAGATTTGCAGACCAAGGCTAAAAAGGCTTTGTCGGAATATAAGAAGCAGCAGACAGAAATACCGGCACGAATTGACGAAGTTAGAAAGTCAATGACGGATATTGATGTGGCAGAACTTGAATTGCAGCGTAATGTTCTGAAAGAGCAGATAGCAGAGGTTGAAAAGTCGGAAGAAGACATGACCGTACAGTATGAGAAATACCAGAAAGAGACAGATGACCTTATGGATATGAAATTCAAGTTGTCAGACATGGAACGCAAGGCAAATGAAGAAAATAATGCTGCCAAACGAAAATATGAGGAGCAGATAGCTGATTTTGATGCAGATATATCATCTTTTAAAAGAAAGATTGAGATATATCAACAGAATATTATTGATGCAAAGGGAACTATTTCAGCATATGAAAAGAAACGCGGTGCGCTTCTCAATGATTGGCAGGAAGAAAACGCAAAGACATATGTTGATACTTTGCAATTTGACGAAAGTAGTCTTACTTGCCCTATGTGTGGACAGTCTTACCCAAATGACAAAATTGAGCAGATTAAGGCTGATTTTGAAGAAAAGAAGATTGATATTAAGGCAAAGTGGGAGAAAGACCATAATGATACTTTAGAGCGAATAGTTGCAGATGGAAATCGTTATAAAACACTTATTGAACAGATGCAGGGCAGGTTAAAGGATGCAAAAGCAAAGTTAGCAACGGAGCAGGATAATTTGCAGAGTGTAGAGGTTGAGAAAAAGAAGATTGAGGATGTATTAGCATCACTTCCGGATAAAATTGATATTTCAGATGCAGAGGAATATAAGAAAATTGCCTCACAGATTGAGGAAAAAGAAAAAGTTCTTAAAACGGCAAACAGCGGTGCTGAGATGCGTCAGCAGTTGCGTGTTAAAAAGAATGGTCTTAAAGAAGAATTGCTTATTGTGGAAAAACAGATTGCATCAGCAGACAATTCCGCAAAAGAAGAGCGTATCGAAGAACTGCAGCAGGAAATGAGAAATATTGCTGACAAGGTAAGCGAACAGGAAAAAATGCTTTATCTCTTGGAAGAGTTCACAAAAGCAAAAATGACTGTGGTTTCAAAGATAGTCAATGAGAAGTTCGGCATTGTAAATTGGAAGTTGTTTGACAAACAGGTTAATGGAGCAATCGTAGAGTGTTGTGAGTGTACTATTGATGGTATAGGGATAAACAAAGATTTGAATAATGGTCACAGGATTGTTGCCGGTCTGGATATTATCAATACATTATCAAAGTTATATGATGTGACAGCTCCGATTTTCATTGATAACGCAGAAGCGGTGAATGACTTTAATATTCCAAAGATGGATGCACAGATGATTTTATTATCGGTATCAGATGACAAAGAATTGAAAGTAGAAAGTGAGGATTAAAAAGTATGGTAAAGGTAACTATTGAGGCAACAGGACATGAAACGCAGGTATTAACAGGAGAAATAGTTAATACGGTTATCACTACAGAAGATGGATGCAAGGTGGCGTGTATTGCTAATTCAAAGAATGAAGTAGGGGCTAAGGTATTTATTAAATCGTTGGTTACATTAGTAAATACAGCAATTAAGGCATATTCCTTTGATGATATTTCGTGTAAATTGTTGCATGAATTATTTGTTCTTGAAAAGAGTAACAGTACCAAAAGAGAAAATTCAGATATTAAGGCTTCAAACAAACAGAAAGAACAGACGGAGAAAAGTGTAGAAGATGCGTTTAAGGAGTTTATAGAGATTTTCGGAAAGGTGGTTGGAGAATAATGGCAGCGGAAGTTATGGAAAACAAAGAAACAAAGGTTGCTGTAAAGCATGATACAGATTTTAGCAAGGGGATTTTTGGAAGCTCTGATAACTGGCTTATGGCTGGGCAGATGGCACAGGCTTTATCGCAGAGTACAATAGTTCCAAAAGATTATCAGGGAAATCAGGCAAATGCAATGGTAGCGATTGAAATTGCCAACAGATTGCAGACAAGCCCATTGATGGTTATGCAGAACTTATATGTTATTCAGGGCAGACCAAGTTGGTCGGCACAGTTCCTTATTGCATCTGTGAATGGAAGCGGTAAGTACGACATGGAATTACAGTATGATGAAAAGAATGATAAAGCCGGAAAGCCATATTCTTGTCAGTGCTGGACTATGAAAGCTGGAAGAAAGGTAACTGGTCCCGTAATTGATATGGAGATGGCGAAAGCAGAGGGGTGGACTACAAAAAGCATGAGCAAATGGAAAACAATGCCACAGATTATGCTTAGATATAGAGCAGCTTCATTCTTTGCCCGTATGAATTGTCCTGAAATGACACTTGGTTTTTATACTAAAGAAGAGGTTGTTGACGGAGATTTCAAGGAATATCCGCTTGAAGAAATGCAACAGAGTGTTGAGGAAGAAATCAAGGCAAATGCCAATACAGAGGATTTCGTGGAAGATGTTTCGGCAGAAAGTGATGTGGAAAAGACAGAAGATGCGGAGGGAGATATGCCTGATTTTATGCAATAAAAAATTGGCACAATATTGTGCCAAAATGCGTTTCCATCATTCGCCAGAATTTCACTGGCTCGTCAGTAGGTTATCCTATTGATGGAAGCAGCGGTGCCTATTCCAATATAAGTAAAAAGATTACATATAAATGCTGAAAAAATTGAAGAAGTAGTAATCAGTTTATCCATAAGAATCACTCCTTTTTTTATAATAACAAATAAAAAGGTTGCACCACTTAGTATTGCATTTAATACTAGGCATAAACTCATCAGAACAAGAGCGCCGCTTCCTGTTAATACATAAATTATGTATTTCGTTGTTGATAGGATAACATATAACGAAGAAAAAGGAAAGAATAAATGAAATTGATTTGTTTAGGCAGTTCGTCAGCAGGCAACTGTTATCTCCTAGAGAATGAAACAGAATGTCTGATGATTGAATGTGGGATACCGATTAAAGAGGTTAAAAAGGTAATGAATTTCAACATACGGAAGATTGTGGGGTGCGTTGCAACGCACCGTCACAATGACCATATAGGGCATTTAGAAGATGTTCTGAAATGCGGTATTCCAATATACACAAATGATGAAACAGTAGAAGCGGTAGAGGTTATATATGGAGAGTTGTTACATGGTGTTCCGGAGAAAAGACCTTTTACGCTTGGAAACTTTAAAATCACTCCGTTTTATGTACCGCACGATGATACACCATGTTATGCATATCAAATATGTCATGAGGAAATAGGAAAACTCCTATTCCTCACAGATTTGGAGTATTGCAAATACAGATTTAAAGATGTCAATCAGATAATGATTGAAGCAAATTATTCAAAAGATATTATAAATCAAGATAATCCAAATTTTGACCATGTATGCAGAGGTCATATGGAATTAGGAACAACACTTGATTTTCTGAACACAAATGATAATCCATCGTTGATGAATGTGGTGCTTTTGCACCTTAGCGATTCTAACTCCAATTCGGAGTATTTTTCACAAAAGACAAAAGAACTCATTCCGAGGGCAAATGTTTATGTTGCTGACAAGGGAATGGAAATTGAACTGAATAAGGAGCCGTTTTAGAAAAGGAAAGGATGTGTGCATTATGGCAAAATTTAAGGTAAGACAGGACGCTGATTATTTAATGGGGCATTTAAGATATGGTCACAGAGAGGGCGTTATTGAAGCAAATTCAGTAGAAGATGCTTTGAATAAATTACAAAATGAGGGATATACAGATTATCTTGATTTGGTAGTAGATGATTATGAGGTAGAGGATGTAAATTATGGTTCTAATCCATTTAAGATTGACCCAGTGGAGGAGTAGCTATGAATAAAGTAATTTTAATGGGCAGGCTGACAAGAGACCCTGAAATCAGATATGCCAACAATGAGAATAACACTTGCATTGCTAACTATACATTAGCAGTTGACCGCAGATTTAAGCGTCAGGGTGATGAGCAGACCGCAGATTTTATTCGTTGTGTTGCAATGGGTAAAAATGGAGAGTTTGCTGAAAAGTATCTGCATCAGGGAATAAAAATTGTAGTGGAAGGTCGTATTCAGACCGGAAGCTATACCAACAAGGATGGGAATAAAGTTTATACAACAGATGTGGTTGTTGAGTCTCATGAGTTTGCAGAGAGCAAGGCAGCAAGTGGACAGAATGGAAATCAGAGTTCATCTGCACCAACAAGACCAGAACCTGCTTCAGCAGACAGTAATGGGTTTATGAATATTCCAGATAGTATTGATGAAGAATTACCATTTAAGGCATGACCGTAAAGTCACAAAACTATTAAATTATATCAAAGTGCTTTGAAATAGTAACTATAAATAAAGCAACAGAAAGGATTACATATGGAAATAAGTTTACATGATGTAGCGGGCGGAGCATTGCAGGAAAAAGTCAATCAGGCTTTTGAGCAGGTCATGAAGAATATGCAGGATCCAAATACTCCGTGGAAGAATAAAAGAAAGATAAATCTTACGCTTACATTTATACAGAATGAAGATAGGACAGATTGTACCTGTGATATTTCGGTAGACACAAAGTTGGCAGCAGTTAAGCCGGTCAGTACAAAGTTTTGTACGGAGAAAGATGTATCTACTGGTGAGATTTTTGCACAGGAATATGGTCCGGGCATTAGGGGGCAGATGTCATTTAAAGATGTAGAGCAGAACACAGAAGATAAGACGGTTGAGGTAGATGGAAATATTGTTGATACAGAAACCGGAGAAGTTGTGAAAGATAGTGTGATAGATTTAAGAGCCGCAAAACAGGCGTAAAGAAAGGTAGGTAAATATGATTAAAGAAGCATTACAGTATATCGTTGGGTTAAGTGAGCCAAAAATAAAGGAGGTAGATGGGGAAAAATATTCGGACAAGCCATTACATCGTATCTGTCATAATCCAAAGGCAACAGTAATTGAACTGACAACTCTTTGTAGTTTGGTTGATTACATCAAATCAAAGTCTGATACTATGGAAGAAAAAATGATTGTCCATGTAGTAAGTCCTACCAAGGTAAAACTTTATTCTAATTTGGATTTGGACAGGGTTCGCGAATATATGGTAGAGGTTAATGCGGAGCTTCCACAGTTTCCGTTCAACAGATTTGTTGACCATGAAAACTTTATCGTTGGTGTGCAGTCAAAGTTTATTCCAAATAATGACTCAGAGCTGCTTTTGAAGTTTGCAGGAACAGTAGAGGGTGGAACGATTGCTGACTACGGAGATGATGGAGTATCGCAGAAAGCTACAGTTAAGACAGGACTTGCATCTAAGAGTGATGCAATAATTCCAAGTCCGGTTACTTTAAAGCCATATCGAACCTTTACAGAGGTGGAGCAGCCTGAAAGTCAGTTTGTTTTCCGTATGAAAGAGTATAAAAATGAGGGCGTACAGTGTGCTTTATTTGAAGCTGATGGAGGTGCATGGAGACTTAATGCGATGGCAAATATCAAAGAGTATTTGGAGCATGAGCTGAGTGACTTAGAGCAGTTTACTGTGATTGCATAAGATTTGCATTATTTTATAAAAGGGGCAGTCCGATGGCTGCCCTGTGATAAGGAGTATTTGATGATTATCTTGGAGGATATGGGACAGAAAGAGGAAAAACACACGGCTAAAAATCAATGGTTTTATGAAAATGGTATTGATGTTATGCGTGTACCGCTTCCTGTCGGAGATTATATCATTGCAAATGATAAAGCTATGAATGTGTTGGAACGCAAGGAAAAACGAAATGTTAGACCAAAGAAGATGGATTTTCTTGGTACATACTCTGTAGCAGTAGACACAAAAGAGAATATAGGTGAGATAGTCAATAATATTTGTGGTAAATCACATGACAGATTTCGTGACGAATGTGTATTAGCACAGAACAACGGAGTGCAGTTATATATTCTTGTGGAGAATGAAGATGGAGTAACCTGCATTGATGATTTATCAAAATGGGAAAATCCTAGATTATATCGTTACAATAAGATTAAATTTATGCACAATCTTGGAAAATGGCAGCATATAGCATTGCCAAAAAGACCACCAACAAAAGGTGAAACACTCGCGAAAGCAATGGTTACTATGGAAAAGGAATATGGAGTACGCTTTATGTTCTGCCATCCTGATGAAGCAGGGGCTACAGTTGTTGAATTATTGGAAGGAATCAAAGATGACGGATGAACAAAGAAAGCTAGTAGAAGATAATCACTCGCTTATATATCTTGTTATTAACAACATGGGGTTATCTGTAGAAGATAATTATGATATAGCAGCTATTGGCTTGTGTAATGCTGCTATAGGATATGATTCAAGGAAATATACATTTTCCACATTTGCTTACAAGTGCATAAAGAATGAGATAATGAAAGATTTTGCAGCGAAGAAAAGGCAGAAACGAATATTAGATAGTAATCTTATAAGTTATGATGCACCATTACGATTAAAGCACGATGATGGAGAGGAAATTACTCTTTTGGAACAGATAAAGTCAGCAGAATCTGTTGAGAGTGAAGCTATAAGCAGGATAATGTATGCAGAAGTTGTACAGGAATTAGGAAAAACAGATGGAAAAGTGTTGAAATTCTTTGAAATTGGTCTTAAGCAACGGGAAATCGCTGAAATAATGGGTGTGACCCAGGCGAATGTTTCCAGAGTAAAAAGGCGGGTAGAAAAGATGTTATGTTGTGATTGATTGGAGGGACATTATGGCAAAACAGCAGTTAATCAATAGGACAAAATATAAGGATATTAAACGATATGATCATAATCAGATGGAACAGTTTGCACGCTCATTGTATGAAAGCGGACTTAAGGACGGGGCGGCACAGGCGATAGCAAAGACAGAATCCAGTAAAAAGCAGATGGATTTTGATTTGCTCACAGAAAAGTTACTTTCAATTAAAGGTATTGGAGCTGTTAAGGCAGAGCAGATTGTAAGTGTTGTGAAAGAAGTCATGGAAAATGAGTAACAGGCGAGGCCAATATGATAGATGAAAAGAAAATGATTAAAAAGTTAAAAAAAATCGGATTGATATTTTTGTAAAAGAGCATCCTGATAAACAGGATGGTTTGGGCGTACAGATTATCAAAGAATTTATACATATGTTGCAGCTTGAAGCTAAAGAACAGGCAAAAAGAAAGGAATAACGAGTACCCGGTAAACCGGGTTGAATGTGTAGGTGAGTAAGCACTGGCAAAAAAGGATTTGAGTAGTTGTAGTTAAGGGTTGTAAAGCATATAAAAAGCACCTAATTTGTTAGGTGCAGTACATTCGTAGCGGGACTCGAACCCGCACATCATTAAGATAATAGTTTGGCAAACTATCGCGTCTACCAATTCCGCCATACGCTCATATGAGATGTACATAAAGTACTATTATTTTATACCATAAAAATAAAAAAATGTAAAGATATTATAAATAGAAAGGAGTCGGAACTCTGGCCAGAGTGAAGATGCATCGGTTCCTTTAAAAGACATGAGAGCAGTATTAAAATATCCAGGAAGTAAATGGAATATAGCGTCACAGTTGGTGGAAATGATACCGGAACATCACAGCTATGTAGAACCGTTTTTCGGAAGTGGAGCAGTTTTATTCAATAAGCCAGTATCTGATATTGAGACAATCAATGATTTAGCACATGATGTTGTGAATCTTTTTAGGTGTATACAAGAGGATGCAGCTCGATTAGCTACAATGGTAATTACTACACCTTTTAGCCGTGAAAAATATGAAGATACATATAAGTTAGATATATGGGAAGTAATGATGCCCGATGAACCATATCATAAGGCATTGAGATTTCTAATTCAGTGTTGGCAGGGACACGGATTTCGCACCAATGACAGTAAGGTTGGCTGGAAAAATGATGTGCAGGGCAGGGAAAGAGCCTATGCGTTATGGAATTGGTATCGATTACCAGAGTGGATTATTGACATAGCGGAGAGACTTCGTAGGGTACAGATTGAAAATCGTCCAGCATTGGAAGTTATTAAGAGATTTGATTATGAAAATGTATTTATGTACTTAGACCCGCCATATTTATTGAATACTAGGGCAGGGAAGCAATATAAGCATGAAATGTCAGATACAGAACATGAGGAATTGTTAAAAGCAATAGTAAACAGTAAAGCAAAAATTATGATTTCAGGATATGAATCAGACTTATATAACGAATATCTTAAGAAATGGCATAAAGCAACATTTAATAGCTGTGCAGAACATGGCAAAAAAAGAATTGAAGTCGTGTGGATGAATTATCAAAAGGGACAGATGACTTTAAAGGATTATGTTACAAGGGGGCAATTATGATTAACGGAGAATTGATAGTTGACAATTTCGCTGGCGGTGGTGGTGCCAGTACCGGTATTGAAATTGCCACGGGAAAAAGTGTTGACATTGCAATCAATCATGACATAGAAGCAATTCGGATGCATAAAGCAAATCATCCGCATACAAAACATTATTGTGAAAATGTATGGGAAGTTGACCCTGTCAAAGCTTGCGAAGGACATCCTGTCGGACTTGCATGGTTTTCGCCTGACTGTAAACATTTTTCAAAAGCAAAAGGTGGTAAACCTGTAGAAAAGAATATCCGTGGTCTTGCATGGGTGGTCTTGAAATGGGCGGCTCTTGTAAGACCTAGAGTTATTATGCTAGAGAATGTAGAAGAATTTCAGACATGGGGGCCATGTGTTCCTATTCGTGATAAAAAGACTGGGCGTGTGATTGTAAATACAACAGAAAAATATGAAAAAAACAGGATTGCTGAGCCGGGAGAAGTTGTACCGGTCAATATGCAGATATTTCAGCCTGACCCTAAAAGAAAGGGTCAGACATACAGAAGATGGAGAAAGCAACTTGAAGCACTCGGATATGAAATTGATACAAGAGAACTTGTTGCGGCAGATTATGGAGCGCCGACTATGAGAAAACGCTTTTTTATGATTGCAAGATGTGACGGGAAACCTATTACATGGCCGGAGCCAACACATGCTCAGAGGAATAGTGAAAAAGTAAAAGCTGGATTGTTAAAACCATATGTAGGTGCATATACACAGCTTGAGTTGCTAGAAAGCGAGGGATGACATGGCAGAAAAAAGAATGTTTTCCAGAGAAGTAGTGGAAAGTGATGATTTTTTAGAACTTCCATTGTCAGCACAGGGATTTTATTTGCACATTTGCATGGAAGCGGATGATGATGGGTTTGTGAATAATGCAAATCGAATACGCAAGGTAGTTGAAGCGTCACAGGAAGATTACCAAATATTGTTTGACAAAGGCTATCTGTTAAAAATGTCGAATGGCTTGGTAGTGGTGGCACATTGGCGGATATGCAATACCATACGAAAAGACAGGTATAAGCCTACTGTGCATCAGAGTGAATACAAGAAATTAAAGGTTTGCGACAATGTATATACTCTTGTCTGCAAAGAGGGAAAAACGGCAGAACCAGTTGTTGATATTCCACAGGTTAAGGTTGTAGAGAAGTTTGAGGAATTTTGGAAAGCATATCCGAGAAAAGAGCACAAGGCAATGGCAGAGCAAGAGTATGCAATGTTGATTATGCAGGGTATTTCCGAAGATATGTTGATTGCTTCAGCAAAAGCGTATGCAAAGGATAAAGCTGGTGAAAATCAAAAGTATTTGAATTGTCCGGACACATGGCTGCGTAAAAATATTTTTACGGATTATGAGGTTAAGGAAAAAGAAGCTGATACAGGACCAGAGCAGAGAGGGCATGGAGATGATGAACCGGCAATGAATTACTGGGATGCAAAGGAGTAGCCGCATGGGAAAGTTATATGAGTTTACAGAAGAGGACGCTTACAGTTTTGCAAGGCATGTGCATATTCAGGTGAAACAAAGAGGCGAAGAATTACAGTTTATAACTTGTCCGTATTGTCATGGCGGTAGGAGCGGAAAAGATAAAGGAACATTTTCTATCAACCTTAAAAGCGGTCAGTTTAAATGTTTAAGATCAAGCTGTGCGATAAGCGGGAATATGATTACTCTTGCAAGAGATTTTGATTTTCATTTGTCAAGAGATGTGGATGAATATTATATGCATAAAACACAGTATCGCAGATTGCGGACTCCGAAAGAACCTTTAGTTCCAAAAGAGCCATCAATCAAATTTTTGCAGGGCAGAGGAATATCGGAAGAAACTGCGAGAAAGTATGAACTTACCACACATAGCAGGCAAGAGAATGTACTTGTATTTCCGTTTTTTGATGAAAATGGCAAGTTGCAATATGTTAAATATCGTGATTGTGAGTATTTCAAAGGAAAGACACACATTGATAAATGTGGCAAAGAGCAGCCATCACCTAAAGAATGGTCGGAATCGAACTGCAAGCCTATTCTTTTTGGAATGAAACAATGCAACATGGAAAATAAACGCATTGTGATGTGTGAGGGACAGATGGATTCATTATCTGTTGCGGAAGCAGGTATCGAAAATGCGGTCAGCGTTCCAAATGGAGCATTGGGTTTTACTTGGGTTCCTTATGTATGGAATTGGTGGTGTCAGTTTGAAGAATTGGTCGTATTCGGTGATTATGAGCATGGTTATATAACATTGCTGGACGAACTTGTAAAACGATTTCCGGGCAAAGTAAAGCATGTGAGATATGAGGATTATCAGGAATGTAAAGATGCCAATGAGATACTTATTAAGCATGGCAGAGATGCGGTTCGCAATGCTGTCGAAAATGCCATTGAATTGCCGGTAAAGCAGGTAAAAGAGCTTGCAGATGTAAAACGCAGAGATTTGAAAGAAATTCCAAAATTCAGAACAGGTTTTCGTCAGTTAGATGCCTTTTTAGGTGGATATTTGTATGGCGGTCAGCTTGTAATTCTTACTGGTAAAAGAGGACAGGGAAAGTCTACTGTAGCAAATGAGATATGTGTTGCAGCACTTCAACAGGGTAAGAAGATATTTGCATATTCAGGAGAACTCCCTGACTGGCAGTTTAAGTCATGGATTGATTTTCAGATTGCCGGTCCGAACTATATCGTCGAGCAGCCGAACAGGGATGGTGAGATAAGACGATTTATTACAAATAGTAATCAAGACCTTATAGACGATTGGTATCGTGGAAAGTTTTATATCTATGACAATAATGTAGTTGACGATGATGAATTGACAGACCTTATTACCACCATAGAAAACTCTATTATGCAATATGGCATTGATTTAGTTATAGTAGATAATCTTATGACTGCTTTGGATGTTGATATGGATAAGGATGAATACAGATGTCAAAGTAAGTTTGTAAAGAAACTCAGCAGGCTTGCAAAAAGGCTTGATGTGGTAGTTATCTTGGTTGCACATCCAAGAAAAAACAGTATGACAAAAGATGAAAATGATGCAGTTAGCGGTTCCGGAGATATAACAAATGCTGCAGATGTTGTTATGACATTTAAGCGTGATGAAGATGTAGAAAATCACAATTTTCTTTCAATAAGCAAAAATAGATGGTTCGGAAATCTGACTAAGAAAGATGGCATTGAGTTGTGGTATAGTCAAAAGTCACGAAGATTGAGGGACAGGAGTAAGCCTGATTTTGAATATGAAGTAGGATGGGAACCCAAAGAACCACAGCAACAAAGTTTTGAGGGATTTATAAATGTAACTGATGATATGGAAAATCCGTTTCAGATGTAAAATTGAAAGAATTGAGGTAGAGAAAATGATAAAAGTTAATGATTTAATAAAAATTCTTGATACAAAAGAAAATAGATATGGAGCTACAGGAAAACCAAGGATGATGAATTTATCTTTAAATGGCATTTTTGCTGGAAGTATTGAATCTGTAAAGCTAGATGGTTATGGAGATGGACTTATTACGGATGTGACGATGGAGATTACTTCATCTAAATTCACAACAACCAATGCCGACAGAATAAGGCATTTGTCGGATGAAGAGTTGGCAGAGTTTTTTGCTGTTCACGATTTAGCACTAAACGGCAACGATTTACCAATGCTTACCGATTGGTTTGAATGGCTTCAATCAGAAGCAGAATAGGAGAGAATATGAAGTATATAAGCAATGCAAAATATAGAGAGCCGGTTGGAACAGGAACTATCTACAGAGGTGACAACAAAAGATTGGATATATGTGTTCACACACTACGCGGTTGCGGAGAAACACTATACATGAATTGCCATGCATTTGATAGTCCTGAGTTGTGCTGGGAAAGGAATAACAATGGGAAAAACGATTGATGAGGTAATAAAGGAATATAAGAGAGTTGCTAATACCAAAAGAGAAATATATAACAATTCATCGCTAAAAGAAAAGAATAAACATCTTTTGAGAATTGCAGGAGAGCAGGAACAGCTTGCTGAGTGGTTGGAAGAACTAAAACAGTTACGAATTGAAAAGGAAAAGAAATGTGAAGAGTGTACTTATTATATAACCGTACAAGAAGCGTTTGTCAGAGGATATAAAGATTCTATTGATGATTTTGTTAATGCTTGCGAACAAGATATAATGTGCCAGCGATTTGGAATGCGAATACTAGATATTAAAAGGGTTGCAGAGCGGTTAAAGGAGCAGTTAGGTAAGTAAGGAGGGCAAGCTATATGGATGATGAATTAAAATTCTTTCAGGAATGGTGGAAGATACTACGAAAGTATTGGAACCCACCAGAAAAGAAAAATGAAAGCAAGCAGGCTATTGAATTTTGGCATGGTTTAAGTAAAGAATGTATGGCTTTACATAAAAAATATGAGAGCAATCAGCTATTCGAGCCTTTTGCATTGAGGATGGTAGTAGAGTTAATTGCAGAGATAGAACGCAGATCAGTAGAATTGTATAAGTAAAGGGGAGATTAAAATATGGAAGAAATGGAATCATATTTAACACCAAAAGACATAATGGAACATTTACAATTAGGAAAAGATAAGGTATATTTATTGTGTGCTTTAAAAGGTTTTCCTGCAATAAAATTTGGTAGTACATACAGGATTGATAAAAGTAAGTATAGGAAATGGTTGGAGGAACACGAAGGAATGAAAGTATCCTTATAGTTATGGTAATTATTATGGTAACTTGAAAGTAACAACATAGAAAAGACTTGAAAAATAGGGCTGAATGGAAAAGTTACATTATCACTCGTAATGAAGGGGTCGTGGGTTCGAGTCCCATTTTCAGCTTAAATGGAAAGTCTTGAAAATATTGATATTATCAGGGCTTTTTTTGTTATAAAAAAAACTATCAATAATATGCTTATGCTGGAGATGGAGAACAAATATAAAAAATGGATTTAGATGATAAAACACATATAGAAGTAATAAGAAGTAAAAGAAAAACGCTTGCAATAGAAATAAGACCGGATATGAGAGTTGTTGTGAGAGCCCCTGAGAAAATACCTCAAAATGAAATCATGAAATTTGTTGAGGAGAAACAGAATTGGATAAAGAAGCACCTTGTACAGATGTATTTTAAGGCAGAAGAAATTAAAAAGCAGAAAAAAGAACCGGCACTTACAAATGCAGATATAGAGAAATTATGTCAAAAAGCATTGTCGGTAATTCCTGACAAAGTAAAATATTATGCAGAGATAATGGGAGTAACTTATGGAAGGATTACGATAAGAAACCAAAAAACAAGATGGGGAAGCTGCAGCAGTAAAGGAAATTTGAATTTTAATTGTCTATTAATGCTCATGCCTGACAAGGTGCTGGATTATGTAGTCGTGCATGAGCTTTGTCATTTAAAGCAGATGAACCATTCCAAAAAGTTTTGGAAGGAAGTTGAAAGGTATATGCCTGATTACAAAAATTATAAAAAGTGGCTTAATGAGAATGGAGGAGCATTGATAGAGCGTATGTTGAGAAGATAAAACATTGACACGGTGTTTAGTAGGATAGATAATAACATAAGTGATGCTAAGTAAATAACCAAATAGTGTTATGAGCAAGTAGAATAGTGGAGTGCGAATGTCCATATGACTATGTGTTAATAAATGGAAATCAATAGCATTAATAAGAAGGAAGGATGAATGACAATGGCAGGAACGATGATTCATCTTGTTATCGCAGTCAGGATTGCTGAAAATATCAAAAAAAATGGTTATAAGATAAGATTGGCAGACGGCAGCAATATTCATTTTGATAAAAATATGTTTATTGCGGGTAACATATGTCCTGATGGGATAATGGAAAGAAAAAATTATGAGAGGAACATGAAGCTTCATACACATTTTAGGGATGGAATACCCGATGGTGATTTTGGAAAAAACGGAACAATAAAGTTGTTTGAAAAAAGAATGGCTGACTTTTGGAGAGAGCATTGCGAGGATGAAAGAGTGGCATCAGGACTCTATCTTGGTTATATAACTCACATGATGACAGACAAAAGGTTTATTTTATACGAAAGACCAAAATATTTTCAAAATATAAGTAAAATAGGTCTGACAGAGCGTGATAGAGAAACTTTTGTGTATTTTAACAAGGATACGGATCTTGTTGATTTTAAGCTTGTTAAAGAGATGCCGGAGCTTTCAGAGGCAGAAAAGATATTGAGAGAAACTAGAGATTATTATATAAAAAATATGATAACAAAAGAGGAGCTTGACAAGAGCCGCAGATGGATAATAAAGTATTTTTTTGAAGAAAAACATATTGAAGAAAATAGTAAATTTCTTGATTATAACAGCATACTTAAATTCTGCGGGGATACGGTCAATTATATACTAGATAGGCTTAAAAATGAGAGCTATTTAGATGCGTAAGCGTACGATAAGTTTGACGATTAAAGTTTACAAGGGAGCGTAAAAAATGGGATACGACAGAGACGATATATTGGAACAAATAGAAAAGAATATTCCGACAAAATGTGAAAGATGTGGAGCAAGATTGTATTTTAAAGGAAGTGGAAGATATGTATGTCAAAGATGTCACATAGATTATTATGATGATTTTGGATTGATAAAAAAATATATTGATGAAAATGGATCGGCACCAGCAGTTGAGATTTCGGTGGAGACGGGAGTAAAACTTGAAGTAATAGATATGCTTCTTGAGAAAGGCAGACTTGAAATGCCTGGGGAATTAAAAGAGGCGGAAAGATGCGAGAGGTGCGGTGCACTTTTTCCGATAGGGAGATATTGCAAAGAATGTATCGAAGATACCAGTAAAGGGATTATGAATATTTTTAAAAATGAAGAAGCACAGCGGAGAAAATTTGCCATATCAAAGCAGGCAAGAGATAAGGAAACAAAAGATAAGTATGAAAAAGACAGGATGCACTATCTTAATCACATCAAAGATCAGTGGTAAGTTAAAAAATAAAATGACAAGTAAAAATAAAAATAGAACAAAATGTAAGTAAAAAATAAATAGAGAAAAGAGTATAGAATGAAATGTAAAGAGAAGAAAAAATAAATATAAATAGGCAAATTACTCATGTAATACAAAAACAAGCCCCTCAATATATATAATGAGGGGCTTGTTTATTTATATTAATATGAGAAAAGCTAAATGATTAGCAGCATCCCTGAGCCTTCATTGCTTCAGCGACTTTAAGGAATCCGGCAATATTAGCACCTGCCATGTAGTTACCAGGCATACCAAATTCTTTAGCAGCTTCGTCACAAGACTTGAAGATTTCTTTCATGATGTTGTGAAGTTTGCTGTCAACTTCTTCAAATGTCCATGAAAGTCTCTCAGAGTTCTGGCTCATCTCAAGACCTGATGTTGCAACACCACCTGCATTTGCGGCTTTAGCTGGTCCATAAAGCATATTGTTTGCAAAATAAACATCAATAGCTTCAGGAGTAGAAGGCATATTAGCACCCTCAGATACTGCGTAGCATCCGTTTTCAGCTAAGAGTTTTGCACTTTCGCCATCAATCTCATTCTGAGTAGCACATGGAAGTGCGATATCACACTTAATGCTCCAGATACCCTTGCATCCTTCTGTATATGTAGCATTCTTGTGGGATGTTCTGTCAACATACTCTTTGATACGTCCTCTTTCAACTTCTTTAATCTGCTGAACTATTTCAAGCTCGATTCCATCAGGATCATAAACATATCCGTTTGAATCAGATAAAGCAACAACTTTTGCACCAAATTCTGTAGCTTTCTTTGTAGCATAGATAGCTACATTACCTGAACCTGAGATAACAACTGTCTGATCCTTGAAACTCTTACCATTAGCCTTGAGCATTTCATTTGTGAAATAGCAAAGACCAAATCCTGTTGCTTCTGTACGTGCTAAAGAACCACCGTATGTAAGTCCTTTTCCTGTAAGAACACCAGACCACTCATTGCGGAGTCTCTTGTACTGTCCAAACATATAACCGATTTCTCTTGCACCTGTTCCGATATCACCAGCAGGAACATCACAGTCAGGACCGATATGTTTGCAAAGTTCTGTCATGAAGCTTTGGCAGAAACGCATAACTTCTCCATCGCTCTTACCCTTAGGATTGAAGTCGGAACCACCTTTACCACCACCCATAGGGAGTGTTGTAAGTGAGTTTTTGAAGATCTGCTCAAAACCTAAGAATTTAATGATACCACTGTAAACTGAAGGATGAAGTCTAAGACCTCCCTTGTATGGTCCGATAGCAGAGTTGAACTGGATACGGAAACCTCTGTTTACCTGTACTTTACCATTGTCATCTACCCAAGGTACACGGAAAATGATCTGTCTTTCAGGCTCAACGATTCTTTCAAATACGCCTGCTTCTACTAAGTCAGGTCTTTTTTCAACAACAGGTTCAAGTGAAGTAAATACTTCCATAACTGCCTGGATAAATTCAGGCTCGCCTGCATTTCTCTTTTTTACTGTTTCAAGTAAGTCAATAAGATACTGATTTTTTAACGCCATTGTAAAAAAACCTCCTGAATAAATATATAATATTTTGAATGTTTGTATCCGGTAAAAGATTAAATATAATGTATATCTATGTAAATATCCCAAAATATATATTAAAGATACACAAAAATTGTAAAACATTCCTAAAACAGTATTGCACAATTTTTAACAAAAATCAATCAAAAAATGTTGAGTAGTACACATTTTTGGTTGATTTTATACAATTTAACAGCAAATATAAAAATAATTTAATAAAAACTAAAATATGAACGACATATTAACAATTTAGACATAATTTAGACATATTTAATGATTATAATTTTGTTTCAGAAAGTGAAAACTTTCTACTCCCACCCTATTATACGCTGGATAACACGAGTTATCCGATAAAAAGAGCCTTCCCGGGCTCTTTTTATTTTATATGAAGTATTGAAAAAACAAAATGAGGTATAAATTTATGTATAAATATATTTTATTCGACCTTGACGGTACAATTACTGATTCAAGTAAGGGAATAACAAATTGTGTTAAATATGCATTAGAAGCAGCCAGATGGGAAATTCCTGAAACTGACAGACTGCTTGAATTTATAGGTCCGCCGCTTACGGAAGGATTTATGACAATAAGCAAAATGTCAGAAAAAGAAGCAGAAGCGGCAACGACAAAGTTCAGGGAGAGATATAATGTTACCGGACTTTTTGAAAATGAGCCGTATGATGGAATTGAAAAAATGTTAAAGACATTAAAAGAAAACGGGTATATACTGGCAGTAGCAACATCTAAGCCAGAGGAGACAGCAAAAAGGATTATTGAACATTTCGGGCTGAAGAAATATTTTAAAGAAATAACAGGAAGCACATTTGATGCGGTCAGAAATACAAAACAGAGTGTTATAGAGGAAACTTTAAAAAGACTTGGGATAACGGATGCTGAAAAGGAATCAGTGCTTATGGTAGGTGACCGAAAACATGATGTAGTAGGAGCACATAATTGTGGAATAGATGTTCTTGGTGTTTATTATGGCTTTGCAAAATCAGGTGAGTTAGAAGATGCGGGTGCCGATTATATTGTTTCAAAAGTTGAGGAAATTGTCAAAATAATCACCGGATAAACACAAATTTATGATATAATTATATGGAAAAAATTAAAACTGTTTACAATGATAAGTTTGATAGTTTAAAAGCATAGTGTGCAGACATGGGGGATAAAGTATGAGAGATGATAAAAGATTTATACTTGACGGATTTGTGTTTTCAACAAGAAAAGACTATGAAAGAGCATGCAAGGAAAAAGAAACTATAGAATATCTTGTCGCAAATTCAAATATGTCTGATATGAAAGCAGTCTTAAAAATATATAATAAAGCTGTGGAAAAAAAGTCGTTTCAGACGGTTATTGGACTTGAATTTATAGAAAATATGCGAAAAAGACTTCTTTCTTCAGGAATAGTTAAAGAAAACCAACTGGCATATGTACCGGTTGTGCCGAGAGTTAAAGAAAAAATGTCAGGGAAAAGTATTACGGACAAAGATGTGCTGGAAAAAAATGTGGAGAAATATAAAAATGCTTATGAAGCGGAAAAAGCAGGAAAAAAAATAAAAAATATGGCTATTGTTTTTTTATGCATATTGCTTATAGCAGTCATATTCATAACAGTGAAGTCAAAGTATTCTGTATTTACATATTTCACTGATTATAAATCAAATATGGAAAATGAATTAATCGACAAGTATGAAAAATGGGAGCAGGATTTAAGTGATAAAGAAAAAGCACTAGATAAGAGAGAAAAAGAGATACAGGAAAAAGAAGAAAGATTGAAAAATAAGTAAGGGTAAAATTTTACCGGTATCAAAAACATATGCAGAAAAGAGGGTTATTATGGAAAAATTGAAAATTATGGTTGTTGATGATGAAGCGAGAATGAGAAAGCTTGTCAAGGACTTCTTAGTTAAAAGTAATTTCGATGTTTTAGAAGCAGGTGACGGAGAAGAGGCTGTAGATAAGTTTTATGAAAATAAAGATATAGCACTTATACTGCTCGATGTTATGATGCCTAAAATGGATGGCTGGGAAGTTGTAAGAGAAATAAGGAAATATTCTCAGGTACCTATAATAATGCTTACGGCAAAAAGTGACGAAAAAGATGAACTTCTTGGATTTGAACTTGGCGTAGACGAATATATTTCAAAACCATTTAGTCCTAAGATTCTTGTTGCAAGGGTTGAGGCAATACTAAGAAGAACAAATGCTCTCGATGATGGAGATATAGAGGTAGGTGGTATTTGTATAAATCAGTCTGCACATGAGGTTAAGATTGATGGAAAGCAAATTGAATTAAGCTTTAAAGAGTTTGAACTGCTTACATATTTTGTGACAAACCAAGGCGTTGCACTGTCAAGAGAACGCATTTTAAATAATGTCTGGAATTATGATTATTTCGGAGATGCAAGGACAATAGATACCCATGTAAAAAAATTGCGTAGTAAGCTTGGCGAAAAAGGGGAATACATAAAGACAATCTGGGGAATGGGATACAAATTTGAAGTGTCTTAGGGAATTTGCAATATAGCTTTTAATGGAGGTGTCATGTATGGAGCTGAAAAGACAAAAAAGATTTTATGGGATTAAATCCATACGTACTAAGCTTATATTGATAATGATAGGAATGTTGGGATTTACATTGGCGGCAATATGGTTTATGAACAGGGTTTTTCTGCCCTCTTATTATCAGCACAGCAAAGTATCAATGCTTGAAGAATGCTATGAGGAAGCAAATTCAATAGTAAATAAAGATAAGGATTACAGTAGTGGAGAGTCGACAGGATTATCGGACGATTCGACGCTTAATCTTGAAATAATGTCTGCGAATAACACATCAAGTGTGTATATATTCAGACTGAACAATTTTTTTGGAAAAGTATATTATCAATATGATTATCCAAGTGAAAAAGTTATTACTGAATTTCAAAGGCAGAACATTATAGACAAAACTAAAGATTATGTTGTTGGTATTGAGGATTCACAAAGTTATTATGTCAGGGATAAAAAGCGTAATCTTATTGACATAAAAAATGAGTATTGTGTATATAAGGTACTTGATGAGAGGATAGGTTCATATTATATTGAACTTTTTGGCAAGCTTGATTCGGGAGCCTTTGTATATGTAAGTACGAACTATCAGAGCATGGCAGAAAATATAGGTATATTTAATTCATTTCTTCTTTATGTCGGTGTTGGTGTTATAATATCCGGTGTGATTCTGATGGTATTTATAGGAAATAATTTTACGAAGCCAATCAGAAAACTGACAGAGATAGCACGGAAGATGGCAGATTTTAATTTTGAAGTAAGATATCCGGTTAAAGAACATGATGAGATAGGTGTACTGGGCAGCAGCATAAATACATTGTCGGAAAATCTAGAAGAAAAGATTTCAGAATTAAAGACAGCAAACAATGAATTGCAAAAGGATATTGAAAAGAAGATACAGATAGACGAAATGCGTAAAGAGTTCCTATCAAATGTATCACATGAACTTAAAACACCTATTGCACTTATACAGGGATATGCGGAAGGTCTTTATGATAATATAAATGATGACAGTGAGAGCAGGGAATTTTATTGCGAAGTTATAATGGACGAGGCTGATAAAATGAATAAGATGGTAAAGAAGCTTCTCACATTAAATCAGATAGAGTTTGGAAATAACCAGGTGAATTTTGAACATTTTGATATTGTTCAGGTTGTAAGGACGGTAATAAATTCAGCAACTCTTCTTGCAAAACAAAAAGAGGCACAGATAGAGATAGATGATTATCCGCAGATTTATGTTTGGGCTGATGAATATATGATAGAAGAAGTAGTTACGAATTATGTCAGCAATGCGATAAATCATGTTGATGGCGAGAAAAAAATAAAAGTAAGCCTGAAAAAAACGGATAAAGTTGTTAGAGTCAGCGTCTTTAACACCGGAAAATGTATTCCGGAGGAGGAACTCGACAAAATATGGATAAAGTTTTATAAAGTAGATAAAGCGAGAACAAGAGAGTACGGTGGAAGCGGCATAGGTTTGTCAATCGTAAAGGCAATAATGGAATCAATGAATCAAAAGTGCGGTGTACTCAATCATGAGGATGGAGTAGAGTTCTGGTTTGAGCTTGATATAGAAAATTAATAATGGAGCACATATTCGTTGACGATAATGTCACAAATGTGGTATTATATAAAAAGATGAAAAATGGGTGGTAATGACGGAAAATCATTACAGTTCACAGCAAAATGTGGACAGTAAGTAAGAATACTCATTTGCAATGTGTATAAAGCACGGAGGGACAATATGAGAAAAGGGATGTTCATTGTGGCAGCAGCCACGGCAGTTTGTCTGACAGGATGTGCGAGTGTTCAGACATTGACAGAAGATCAGAATAATGCGATAGCAGAGTATATGGCAGATAGTCTGTTAAAGAGTGATAAAAATTATACATATAATATGAAGTTAGACAATGATAATTATCAGGAAGAACCGACGGCAACTCCTCAGATACAGCCGACAGCAGTTCCGAAACCGACAGCTTCGCCGGAGATAGGTAGTACCATGCAGCCGGTCACACCTTTAAATTCAGATAATCCAACGGAGTCATCAGAGCCGCAGCAAAAGTCGGTATCACTTAGTGATGCCATGAATTTATCCGGATTTAAAGCAAAAGTAACCGGTTATAAGTATGACAGTGCTATCAGCACGGGGGTATCAGATATATCAGCACACAAGGGTAAAAAGCTGTTTGTTGTTAATATAAAATTTAAAAATACTTCCGGACAAAACAAAAAGATTGATATGACAAAAAATAAGAGTTCATATGTTTTGAATGTTGATGGTAAGGATATGGACACTCCGCTTTTAACTATTGCAAACGAGGACATTCATTTTATAAAGAAAACTGTAGCTGGAGGAAAAAGTGTAAATTCGATACTTGTATTTGAAATTCCTTCGGGTACAAAGTTGAAAAATGTTCTTTTGGAAGTAACCAACAAAGATATGATGGCACAGGTAAATATTAAATAAATAAACTTACAAATGTGAAAAGATATTGGAGGTAAGGATATGGAAACAGGAATCTTATTAGAGAGTGGAACAAATGAACTGGAAATATTAGAGTTTCGTGTTGCAAACAATTACTATGGAATAAATGTCGCAAAAATAAGGGAGATTATTTCTTTTCAGACACCTACGCCTGTACCGAATGCTGATCCACGCATAGAAGGTATATTTATGCCGAGAGATGAGATTATCTCAATTATAGATCTTGCAGAGTGTCTTCATCTGCCAAAGCCTGAAACACCGACAGGAGATATGTATATAGTTACAAATTTCAATAAATTAAATACGGCATTTCATGTAAATGGTGTTTTGGGAATACACAGAGTGTCATGGTCAGATATAGTTAAGCCGGATTCAACAGTAAATACAGGTGGAGAGGGCATGGCAACAGGAATTGTCAGAATAGATGGAAAACTTATAATCATTCTTGATTTTGAAAAAATCGTAGCAGATATAAATCCTGAGACGGGACTTAGAATGTCAGATGTTGAGAGAATGCCACATAGAACAAGGAATGAAACACCTATACTTATAGCAGAGGATTCACAATTACTTAGCAAGATGATAGTAAACTGTCTTGAACAGGCAGGATATACAAATCTGACAACAACAGCAAATGGTAAGGAGTGCTGGGATAAACTTCAGGAATATAATGCAAGTGGTGAGCTTGATTCAAAAGTAGCATGTATTATAACAGATATTGAGATGCCTCAGATGGATGGTCATCGTCTTACCAAGCTGGTTAAAGAAAATGGTGATATGAATCATATACCTGTAGTTATATTCTCATCACTTGTAAATCAGGAAATGAAGATAAAAGGTGAACAGCTCGGTGCGGATGCACAGCTTTCCAAACCGGAAATCGGCCAGCTTGTTGCTGCTATTGACAAATTGGTTGGAAATGAATAGACCAAATAGGTAAATCAAGCAAGGAGATAATTGGATTGAGAGAAGAAGATAATATTGAAAAGGAAGGTTTACAGGAAGATAATCTGGATATTGGCGACAATTCAGGAGATGAAGATTTTGCAGAATATGATGATCTTTCAGCACTTGAGGGATTACCACAGATAGATGAGTTGGATAATATGGACGATCTGTCAGGAGTTTCGGATGTAGCTTCAACTATTGATTTTGATGAGTCCGGACATCAGGATGAGTCAGAAGACGATATTGATATACCACTTCCTGACATAGATTTTTCAGAAGACGATGGAATAGCATCGGAATTATCTGACGGGTCAGATATAAAAACTACATATCCGGAGATAAAAGATGACGATAATAATGCGGCGGATGATAGTACTGTCGAAGAGCCGCAGGTATCAGAAGATATTGCAACAGAAAAAGATGCTGAGATAGAAACTCAATCAGATGCAGAAGCTGAACAGTCGGGTGCAGATATAATGTCACTCTCAGAGGACGGAGCAGATGAAGAACAGTCAGACGCAGATATAATGTCGCTCTCAGAAGATGGGGCAGATGAAGAACAGTCAGACGCAGATATAATGTCACTCTCAGAGGACGGAGCAGACGAAGAACAGCCTGATAATGATATAATGTCACTTACAGAGGACGGAGCAGACGAGGAACAGTCAGATGCAGATATAATGTCGCTCTCAGAGGACGGAGCAGACGAGGAACAGCCTGATAATGACATAATGTCACTTACAGAAGATGGAACAGCTGATGACGAATCAGGTTCTATAGATGATATGCTCGGAGGTCTTTTGGACGATTTTGATAAAAACGGTTCTATAGGTGATGAGTCGGAAGAACAGTCGAAGGAGAATAGTGGGTCAGATGCAGGTGATGGACAGAAAGCGGATGATCTGTCTGATTTGTTGGGGATGCTTAGTGATGACTCAACATCTGATGACGTTATAAGCCTTGACAGCGTTTCAAATGAAGAAATTCCTGATATATCAGAGATTCCTGATATACCTATGCAAGAAGAGGAGGACATATCCAATATACTCCCTCAGAATGAAGAAAAGGAAGATGATGGTGAAAAGCAGAGCATTTTCAAAAAAGTTTTTGGAAATGTAGTCACGGATGAGATAGCAGAAGCAGAGAAAAAACAGGAAGAAGAAGAGGCTGTAAAAAAAGAAGAAGCCGAAAAAGTAAAAGAAGAAAAGGCTGCTGAGAAAGCAAAGCAAAAGGAAGAAAAAGAAAAGCTGAAGGCTGAAAAGGCAGAGGCGAAAGCTGCAGCAAAAGCGAAAAAAGCGGAGGAAAAAGCAGCAAAGAAAGCGGAAAAACAGGCACAGAAAGAAGCCGAAAGAGAAGCTGCTGCAAATGAAGTAGTAGGAAAACTTAACAAGGTTGGAGTTTCAATAGTAGCGGTATTTGGAGTTATAATACTCGCCGGAATAATTATCGGTACAAACAGTTTTGGAAGCGGTTTGGATAAGAAGAAAGCTACAAATTACTTTGAAATGCACAGATATTCGCAGGCATATGAATCTGCTGTAGGGACAAACATGAAGGAAAAAAATCCTGAGCAGTATAAAAAGATTGTGACTGTTATGAAAGTTCAACATGCTCTTGATTCCTATCAGAACTATGAAAATGTCAAAAAATATCCTGAAGCATTGGACGCTCTTCTTATGGGACTTAAGAAATATGATGCAAATAAAAAGACTGCATATGACCTTGAGATAGAAAACGACCTTGCGAGTGTTTATGATAAGATACTTGATATTTTGTCAGATGAATTTGGCCTGTCAAAGTCACAGGCATATGATATTCTTAGCTTAGGCAGCAGTGAATATACAAGCAAAGTTAATGCTATTGCAGCTAAGTAAATAAATAAAAACTCACCGGTATAAAAAAGTCGGTGAGTTTTTTTGTTTGAAAAAGCAGAAAACATAGTCAAAAGTATTTCTTTATCGTACAGAAATTATCATATCGACAACACCACCCGTATGTGGTACACTTTTAACATACAAAATAATGACAGCAGAGGTGATATACAGAAATGATAGCAATTATTGATTATGATGCAGGAAATCTTAAGAGTGTTGAGAAAGCTTTGTTATATCTCGGTGAGGAGTGTGTAGTCACAAGAGACAGAAATGAACTTCTTAAAGCGGATAAAGTTATTTTGCCGGGAGTGGGTGCTTTCGGTGATGCGATGGAGAAACTTAATAAATTTGGTCTTGTTGAGGTAATACATGAGATAGTTAAAGAAAATAAACCGTTTTTAGGAATATGTCTCGGACTTCAGCTTATGTTTGAGAGCAGTGAGGAGGGACCGGGCGTAAAAGGTCTTGGACTTCTTCCGGGAAAGATAGTCAAATTTCCAGAAAAAGATGGGTACAAAATTCCTCACATGGGATGGAATTCAATTAAGATAAAAGATGGGAGCAGACTTTTCAAAGGTGTTTCTGACAATTCATATGTTTACTTTGTTCATTCATATTATCTTCAGGCAGAAAATGAAAACGATGTAGCAGCAACTACCGATTACATAACACACATTCATGCATCTGTTGAGCATGGCAATATATTTGCCTGCCAGTTTCATCCGGAAAAAAGCGGTGATGTCGGATTGCAGATATTAAAGAATTTTTGTGAATTATAAAATGTGATGCGATAGTTAAAACAGACGGTAATGTAAATGCAAAAATTCAAGGCAGCATTATATACTTAGTTGTGTAAAAATAGTTGTTTAAAAAATTAAATCGTGCAGAAATTGGAAACAGAAAAGAAAGTGGTCTGTTGCACTACAGGTGTGATTAGGCAGCAAAGGAAAGGCTTGGTAGATATATGTTTACAAAGAGAATAATTCCATGTTTGGATGTAAATAACGGCAGAGTTGTTAAAGGTGTAAATTTTGTTGATCTTAAAGATGCGGGTGACCCGGTTACTGTTGGTGCTGCTTATGGGAAAGCGGGTGCAGACGAACTTGTATTTCTTGATATAACGGCATCTTCTGATGCGAGAGCGACTAAGATAGATATGGTAAGGAGAGTAGCGGAAACGGTGTTTATTCCATTTACAGTCGGTGGTGGTATAAGGACAGTTGATGATTTTAAGGCTGTTTTAAGAGAGGGAGCTGACAAGGTTGCCGTAAATTCTGCTGCAATATTAAATCCTGAACTTATATCTGAAGCGGCTATGAAATTTGGAAGCCAGTGTGTTGTCGTTGCCATTGATGCGAAAAGGAGAGAGGATGGCAAAGGCTGGAACATCTTTAAGAACGGTGGTCGTGTTGATATGGGGATAGATGCTATTGAGTGGGCGATGAAAGCGTATGAACTTGGTGCCGGTGAGATATTGCTCACAAGTATGGATTGTGATGGAACAAAAGACGGATATGATATTGAACTTACAAGAACTGTTTCTGACAATGTAAATATACCTGTAATCGCATCAGGCGGAGCAGGAAAGCTTGAACATTTTAAAGAAGCGTTTACAGAGGGAAATGCAGATGCAGTGCTTGCAGCATCACTTTTCCACTACAAAGAACTTGAGATAAATGAGGTGAAAAAGTATCTTAGAGAAGAGGGTATAAGTGTAAGACTCTAAACATATTTACAGAAAAGAGGAAGAAAGTTATGGGAATGATTGATAATGACTGGCTTCTGGCTTTAAAGCCGGAGTTTGCGAAAACATATTATAAAGATTTGTTCGAGTTTGTTAAGAATGAGTATAGCAGAGTTGTTGTATATCCACCGGCAGATGATATATTCAATGCGTTTCATTTTACCCCATTGTCAAAAGTGAAAGTAGTGATTTTGGGACAGGACCCGTATCACAATGTAAATCAGGCACACGGACTTAGCTTTTCAGTGCCGCCGAGTCAGAAGGAGATACCGCCGTCGCTTCAAAATATATACAAGGAATTGCATGACGATCTCGGCTGTTATATACCAAACAACGGTTACCTCAAAAAATGGGCGGATCAGGGGGTGCTTATGTTAAACACGGTGCTTACGGTAAGGGCTCACCAGGCAAATTCACACCAGAATAAAGGATGGGAACATTTTACCGATGCTGTCATAAATGCGGTAAATGAGCAGGACAGACCTATAGTATATCTTTTGTGGGGCAGACCTGCACAGAGTAAGATTCCTATGCTTACAAATCCGAAACATCTAATATTAAAAGCACCGCATCCAAGTCCGCTTTCAGCTTACAGAGGATTTTACGGATGCAGGCATTTCAGTCAGACAAATGAATTTCTTAAAGAAAACGGAGTAGAGCCAATCGACTGGCAGATAGAAAATATATAACGCTATTATGGAAGTTAATACTTAAGAATTAATTACATTTCTTTCAGATATATTGTGTCAAAAATGTGTCTATGCTAACATATCCTTAACGAGGGGCTGTTTATGTTTCATAGCCGCCTAATCAGCATCTGTATCTGAAAGGAGTGTTTTTTTATGAAAAAAAGAAAAATTTTAACAAGAGGGATTGCGACGGCGTTAGTAGTTGTAAGTGTATTTTTCGTATCACATTATTCAAAGGCTGGGGAAAATTATATTAAAACCGGAGAAAAAGTTGATTTTACGGAGCTTTATGACTCAAAAGAGTTTAGTACAGACAATTCTAAAGTGACTTTGTCGAAAGATAACAAGACAGACGGCTTGTTTGTTGATGGAAAAACCGAAGAAATTGAAAATGCCAGATTTATGCTTTCAAAAGAGATAGATTTTTCTGATAAAAGCGGATATCTTGTTTTTTCAGGTACGTCTGAGAGAAAAAGAGATGTGACGCTTTCTTTATATTTAGATGATTCGACAAAGAGTTTTGCAAAAGTTAAGCTGACAAGACAAAACAGAAAAAATGCGTGGAGTACAGATGACAATAGATGTATAAAAATATCCGATGAGATAAAGGGAAAACATAAAATATATTTTAAATTTACGGATAATAATGGAAATGAATATAAAGGCAAGAGTCTGAAAATATTATTAAAATATACATTTGTATTGGATGAAGATATTCCGATGATCGATCTTGATATTGATGAGTCAAAGACACCGATAGCTGCAATGAACGGTGATCCAAATCACCAAACAGAGTGTTATGGAAATATGACTGTTGATATTCCTAAAGGGTATAAATCAGAATATACCGATAAGAAACTTTCTACAAAGACTTATGAGCTTGATTATATAAGGGGCAGAGGTAATTCAACCTGGGGACCTGACAAAAAACCATACAAATTAAAACTTGACAAAAAGGCTGATTTGTTAGGAATGGGTTCTGACAAACACTGGATACTTCTCGCAAATTATTATGACATATCAATGCTCAGAAACAAATTTACATATTGGCTTGGGAATGTGCTCGGACTTGAATATACTCCGAAATGTGAGTTTGTAAATGTCGTTATGAACGGAAAATATCTTGGTAGTTATTATCTGTCTGAGCAGGTACGCGTCGGAAAAAACAGGGTAAATATTGATGATTTGTCTGCTGATGATGAATCAAAGGCTGTAACAAGCGGCTCTGCGATAACAGGCGGTTATCTTCTCTCATGTGAAAAGGCAGATGATAGGATGAATATAACAACGGATAAAGGAATGGCATTTGCAATAGAAAGTCCTGATTTTGAAGATTATACAAATATTGAACAGTATAACTATATATCAGATTATCTTAAACAGACGGAGGCGGCCATATATGGAAAGGGATTTAAAGACAGTAAGGGAGTTTCTTATGAAGATTACATGGATGTTGATTCAGCGATAGACTATTACTGGGTACAGGAATTTTCGTTAAATGGTGATGCGTTTATATCAGGAAGTACATACCTATATAAAAAAAGAGATGGAAAACTATACTGGGGACCATTATGGGATTTTGATTATGTTGCATGGGGAGCAACAGAATATACATCTAACAGCGTTGAAGGTTTAAATCTTGATAGAAATGCATGGTTTAAAAAGTTGTTTGCTAATGAAAAATTTAGAAAAAAATTTGTGGCAAGATGGCCTTATATAAAAGAAAAACTGTTGGAGGGAATAAAGGACGGAGGAATCATAGATACATATTCGCAAAAACAATATGCTTCACAAAAAGCGAATTATTATGTCAACAAAATGTATTCACAGGATGATATACTGGAAAATAACGATGTGTTGAAAGATATTGTGAACGACATGAAGATTGATGAGAATATTGGAAAAACGACAGAAAATATGGCAAAGATAACATATGATTCTGAGGAACAGAGATTAAAACAGTGGATTCGTGAGAGAATAGACTGGATAGACAAAAATATTTCTTCAATAAATGATTATTGTGCAAGCAGACAGTTTGTATTTATGGTGAATGGAAAAACATATGCAACAGTAGATTATATATTTGACACTGGAGTTGAACTGCCTAAAGAACCGACTAAGAAGGGATATAGTTTTTGTGGATGGTACTATAAACAAAAAGCGGGCAAAAAAACATATGAGATTAAGTTTGATAAGAATGATTTAACAACATTGACAGATAAGAAAGTGACATTATATGCAAAGTGGAAAAAGAAAACTAAGGCAAATACTGTCAAAAAGTTTATATTCCAATATAATGATATATATCTTTCACCATATGATGATTATAGTATGAAATATGGAATTCAGCCATTTGGAGCTGCCATATCGGGCATCAAATGGAAATCGTCAGATAAGAAAATTGTTACGGTAGATGAAAGTGGTACGATTCATGTTGTCACAGAAAAACCGGGAGTCTGCACGGTGACAGCCAAGGTAAAAGGTTTAAAAGCAGTGCGTTGTAAGATTCATATCGTATTATGGGATAAAATTACAGGACTTAACGATTTTAATGTGGCTAAAAATAAAATTACATTGAAAAAAGGAAAATATGCAAGAATAAAAGTATCATTATTACCTAAGAATGCCTATAATCCTAATATAACTTATGTATCTTCAAATAAGAAAGTTGTGCAGGTTGACGAAACAGGTATGATACACGCTAAAAAGAAAGGAAAAGTTACGATAGTCGTATATTGTGCATCACTTGAAAAAGCAGAATTAGTTACGGTAAAGGTTAAATAAAAAGGTAATCATACACATTTATAGTGTGGATAATAAAAGGATGAACTGTTACTTTTTGTGTGGCAAAGGGATGAGTTTAAGACTTGTATTATGTCTGTTTATTTGGTAAAATATTGATAATTGTGATAATTAAGGGGGTTCCATAGTGATAGATGAGACAGGAAATGTCGAGGTAAAAAAGGTAAATATGGAAGGTGTCCCGGAGCAGCTCGTTTTTGGTCTTGATATAGGAACGAGAAGTATTGTTGGAACGATAGGTTACAGAGATACAAAGGGATTTACCGTAGTTGCACAGACATCAAAAGAACATGAAACAAGAGCCATGATGGATGGACAGATACATGATATAAACATGGTTGCATCTACTATCAGTGAAATCCGTGACAGACTTGAGTATATGACCGGGCGTACATACAAAGATGTGTGTATAGCAGCCGCCGGTCGAGTGCTCAAGACTGTTGAGGCAGAGGCAGAGATAGATTTTAATTCAGAAACGGTTGTTACGACTGAGAAAATATATACACTTGATATGCTCGGTGTAGAAAATGCTTATGAAAAGCTTAGAGAAGAACAAAATAGTGATGATATAAAATTTTATTGTGTTGGTTACTCAGTAAAACATTATTATCAGAACGGATATGCGATAACAAATCTTGAGGGACATAAATGTAATAAGATTTCTTGTGAGATTATTGCAACATTCCTTCCTGATGAAGTAGTTGACGGACTTTATACTGCTGTTGAGAGAGCCGGATTATATGTTGCAAATCTTACATTGGAGCCAATAGCAGCTATAAATGTTGCAATACCTGAGAGGTTTCGATTATTAAATATCGCACTTGTCGATGTAGGAGCAGGAACATCCGATATTTCCATTACAAAGGATGGAAGCATTATTGCATATGGCATGATTCCAAGTGCCGGCGATGAGATAACGGAGTGCCTTGCAAAACATTATCTGACGGATTTTAATGAGGCAGATGCCCTTAAATGCAAGAGTACCGAGCAGGAAGAAGTTGAATTTAACGATATAATGGGACTGCCATATAAGATTTCATCTGATGAGATAGCGGATGTGGTGAAAGATGCTGTGCAGTCAATTACAAAGAGCATTGCTGGTAAGATTATAGAACTTAACGGTGGAAAGTCAGTCAGTGCGGTCTTTGTAGTAGGTGGCGGTGGAAAAATCAGAGGCTTTGTGGAAAGTCTTGCTGAGTTTCTTGAACTTCCGAAAGAAAGAGTTGCACTCAGGGGTTCAGAAGTTATGGGAAATATTAAATTCATGCAGGACGATATAAAGGTTGATTCACTTCTTGTGACTCCGGTCGGAATCTGTCTTAATTATTATGAACAGCGAAATAACTTTATATTTGTGAATATAAATGATGAGAGAGTCAAGTTGTATGATAATGGTAAGCTGGCAATTATAGATGCTGCTATGAGCATCGGATTTCCAAACGAGGATCTTTTCCCTAAACGGGGAAAAAGCATTATTTACAATGTGAACGGTGAGAAGCGTATGGCTCGTGGAAAGCATGGAGAAGCCTGCGTGATAAAGATGAATGGTGCCGAAGCAGGGATAAATACACCGGTTATTCAAAATGCAAAAATCGATATAAAGCCGTCAACGGTTGGAGAAGATGCTGTTTTGGAGATAGAGGATATTCCAGAGTATAAATCGACTATTAAATTTACATTCAATAATAAGGAAGTTGTCTGCCCAAGATATGTTGCGGTAAATGGTGAACTTGTTTCAGGATTTTATGATATAAAAGATGGTGATGACATATGGTTCCTTGATTATTATACATTGAAACAGGTATTTGAATTTATGGACATTATCTATAGCGGAAAGGTGTATGTAAACAATGTTCCTGCTGATATGAACACAAAGGTTTATGACAATTTTTCTATTCTCTGCGAGATAAAAAAAGAAGAACCTAATTATAATGAATTATATGCAAAATACGGTGAACCTGAGTTCCCGACAGATGTTGTGTATTCAATAAATGAAATAGCATCAGATAATAATACTGTTAATGATAAGTATGATAGCACATTGAAAGAAAACATACATAAGACAGATGAAACAGGCAGAGTGGATGCTAATGAAATCGAGACTCACAGTACCGGAGGGGAGACAGCCGGGGAACAGAAAAACTTCATGGAAAATATTAAAAAAGAAATAGCTGATGAGAAAGTGACAGTACAGCCTGAGGAAGAAACAGCTTCCGTATCGGTTTTAGAAAACGGACAGCCGGCAGAAAAAGAAAATGCTGCATCGACTGCCAGGAACGGACGGGCAGGGGTAGATGATATTACGATTACCGTAAATGGTGACACTGTTATCATGAAGGGAAAAGAAAGATATATTCTTGTAGATGTACTCGATTTTTATCCTGTAGATACCTCAGTAGCTCATGGCGACCACCTTGAAACAATGGTAAATGGTGTTCATGGAGATTTTATGACACCGGTAAATGATGGTGATGCTGTTGTAATTCAGTGGGTAGTATGAAATTAAAATTTTCACACTCAAGATTTGTGCTTTGCACAGACTTGCTATGCGTGAGAACGAAGAATAAAAGATGGGATATAGCATAGAAATGAGGTAGAAATGAGAGTATGCAGTATTGCCAGCGGCAGCAGTGGAAACTGTACATATGTTGGCAGTGGTGACACAAATATTCTGATAGATGCGGGAGTGAGCCGTAAAAGGATAGTCGAAGGTCTTAAAAAGATTAGTGTTGCTCCTGAACAGCTAGACGGAATATTTGTAACACATGAACATAGTGATCATATTCAGGGTATAAATATGATGGTCAAGATGTTTGATACACCTGTCTATGCAACAGGTGGAACGCTCGATGCAATAAGGCTTAAGGATAAAAAAGGCATTATTTCAATGAATCATCTTTTTGAGGTACACGCTGATGAGCCGGTATCTATGGGAGCGATAACAGTAATGCCATTTTCAACATCGCATGATGCCGCAGACCCGGTAGGATATACGCTTACGGCGGAGGGACATAAGACGAGCATAGCTACTGATCTGGGAAAGTATGATGATTATACGATAGACCATTTAAAAGATACAGATGTTTTGTTTATTGAGGCAAACCATGATATAAGTATGCTTGAAGCCGGAAAATATCCGTATAAGCTTAAGCGTAGGATATTGAGTGAATACGGTCATTTATCAAATGAAGATTCAGGAAGTTTGCTGTGCAAGGTGATAAATAAAAATTTAAAATATGCATTTCTTGCACATCTGTCAAAAGAAAACAACTATCCGCAGCTTGCATTTGAAGCAGTAAAATGTCAGTTGTGGGAGGAGATGGGATTAAAAGACCTTGATTTTGACCTGTCGGTAGCAAAGAGAGACGAGCCGTCCAAGATGGTTGTGCTTTAAGATAATTTAAGATAAGAAAAAAGTGTGAAAAATTTTCACATACGGGATTTGTGTCTGTGCACACTGGACACAGATTTTATATGTGAAATATTATATTACACACTATGCAAAAAATGTGTGCAGAAACGAGGGATAGATAAAATGAAAAAAACAGTTATAACAGTAGTAGGCAAGGATAGTGTTGGTATTATCGCAAAGGTATGCACATATCTTGCAGAAAACAATGTAAATATTCTTGATATTTCACAGACTATCGTAGGTGGATTTTTTAACATGATGATGATTGTTGATGTGGCAGAATGTAAAACAGACTTTGCAGGATTTAACAATGCCCTTGAAAAGATAGGTGAGGATATGGGCTGTACTATAAAGGCTCAGCGTGAGGATATTTTTGATAAGATGCACAGAATTTAATAATTTGGAGGGGCAGCCAGTATGATAAATATAGCAGAAGTTAAAGAAACCAATGATATGATCGAGAAGGAAAACCTTGATGTAAGAACGATTACGCTTGGTATAAGCCTTTTAAATTGTATAGATGATGATCTTGACAGATTAAATGAAAAAATATATAACCGTATAACAACTGTTGCAAAAGATCTTGTTCCTACAGGAAAAGCTATTGAACTTGAATATGGTATTCCTATCGTAAACAAGAGAATATCAGTTACACCTATAGCTCTTATCGGAGGCTCTGCCTGTAAGAAGCCTGAGGATTATGTAACGATAGCAAAGACGCTTGATAAAGCTGCAAAGGAAGTTGGAGTAAACTTTATCGGTGGATATTCTGCACTTGTCTCAAAGGGGATGACAAAGAGTGACGAGCTTCTTATCCGCTCAATACCCGAGGCACTTAAGGCTACGGATTTCGTGTGCAGTTCAGTAAATGTCGGTTCGACAAAGACAGGATTAAACATGGATGCGGTAAGACTTATGGGTGATATTGTCCGTGAGACTGCTGATATAACAGTTGACTGTGAATGTAACGGCTGTGCAAAACTTGTTGTATTCTGTAATGCACCTGATGACAATCCGTTTATGGCAGGAGCATTCCATGGTGTTACCGAAGCAGACGAGATAATAAATGTCGGAGTAAGTGGACCGGGTGTTATGAGAAAAGCACTTGAGTCGGCACATGGGCTTGACTTTGGTGCACTCTGTGAAAAGATTAAAAAGACGGCATTCAAGATTACGAGAGTAGGTCAGCTTGTTGCACTTGAGGCATCAAAAAGACTTAATATACCGTTTGGAATAATAGACCTCTCACTTGCACCTACACCGGCAATCGGTGACAGTATAGCAGATATTTTCGAGGAGATGGGACTTGAGAGAGCAGGAGCACCGGGAACAACGGCGGCACTTGCAATGCTTAATGACCAGGTTAAAAAAGGCGGTGTAATGGCATCTTCGTATGTAGGTGGTCTTAGCGGTGCATTTATTCCGGTAAGTGAGGATCAGGGAATGATAAATGCAGTTCAGGATGGAGCACTCACTCTTGAAAAGCTTGAAGCCATGACCTGTGTATGTTCGGTAGGACTTGATATGGTAGCAATACCGGGAGATACAAAGCCTGAGACGATTGCGGGGATAATCGCAGATGAGATGGCTATCGGAATGATAAATCAGAAAACGACAGCGGCAAGACTTATACCTGTTCCGGGAAAGAAAGTCGGAGAGATGGTAGAGTTTGGAGGATTGTTAGGATATGCACCTGTAATGCCTGTAAATCAGTTTGACTGCAGCGAGTTTGTAAACAGGGGCGGAAGAATACCGGCACCTATCCACAGCTTTAAGAATTAAGAAAATTAAGAAAAAATAGTCAAGCAGATATTCGCAATCCGCTTTGCTGCTTGCTCATAACACTATTAGCTGTTATCACAGCATATCAGAATGGGACATTCTGATACAAGCAAGTCCCGGATTCCGCTTATTGCTCTACGCAATAGAAGTGAGGGACTTACTTGATAGTGTTACATTATTATACCTTGAAATTGTTGAGTTTTTGGTAATTTTTACAATTTTAAGGTATATTTTTTTGATATAATCGTAAACATATATATTGACGCAGGTATATGTAATGTGAGATAATTAAAACCGTATCATGAATAAGATTCATTAAGAGATATATTCTTATTGTCAGTCATATGTGGTATGAACGGCAGTCTGGTTCTGATACAGGCGTAAAAATATTAAATTACTTATGCGATAAAGTCGCAGGAATGAGGTTAGAAATATGTCATTAGAATTATCAAAGAAAGCAGCAGCAGTTAAACCTTCGTCAACTCTTGCAATCACGGCAAAGGCAAAAGAACTTAAGGCACAGGGAAAAGATGTAGTTGGATTTGGAGCTGGCGAACCTGATTTCAACACACCTGAAAATATCTGTGAGGCAGCTATCAAAGCGATTAAAGATGGATTTACAAAGTACACACCTGCTTCAGGAACAAATGAATTAAAAGCAGCTATATCTAAAAAGTTCAAAGAATTTAACGGACTTGATTATGATACGGACCAGATAGTTATAAGCAATGGTGGAAAACATTCACTTACAAATATATTTACAGCACTCATAAATCCAGGCGATGAGGTTATCATCCCTGCACCATTCTGGCTCAGCTATCCTGAGATAGTAAAACTTGCGGGTGGAGTTCCGGTTATCGTTACGACAACAAAAGAGCAGAACTTCAAGCTTACGGCAGAGGCTCTTGCGGCAGCAGTAACAGACAAGACAAAAGCACTTGTATTAAACACACCAAATAACCCTACAGGAATGCTTTACACGGAAGAAGAACTTCGTGCAATAGCAAAAGTTGCGGTAGAAAAAGATTTCTATGTGGTAGCAGACGAAATGTATGAAATGCTTGTTTACGGAGAACAGAAGCATATAAGCATTGCATCACTTGGAAAAGATATATATGACAGGACTATAACTTGCAGCGGGCTTGCAAAGAGCTATGCGATGACAGGCTGGAGAATAGGCTATACAGGTTCATCAAAAGAGATTGCAAAGATGATGGGAAGCGTGCAGAGCCACCAGACATCAAATCCAAACTCTATTGCACAGAAAGCGGCAGTAGAGGCTCTTACTGGACCACAGGATTCAGTAAAGAAAATGCATGCTGAATTTGATAAACGCCGTAAATATATGTATAAGAGAATCTGCGATATGGATTTACTCGATGCACTTGAGCCAATGGGAGCATTTTATGTGTTTGTAGACGGCAGTGCAGTACTCGGAAAATCATATAAGGGAACAAAGATAGAAAGCGTTCCACAGATGGCAGACATACTTATCAATGAGTACAATACGGCAATCGTGCCATGTGCAGACTTCGGATTCCCAGACTGTTTCCGTCTTTCTTATGCTATATCTATTGAGCAGATTGAGAAAGGACTCGACAGGATTGAAAGTTTTATAAAGGAATTGGCATAGGAAAAAGAAATAGTTTTATTTTATAAATAAGAGTAGAAAAAGCCATAAGAAAAGTTTGATAAGCTTTTCTTGTGGTTTTTTTGTAAAATGCTCAAAATATTATTGGAAAAGTGAAATTTATTATGATGTAGAAAATGACAATATAAATTTGATATAATATGTGGTGGTAGACTTATAAGTTGTATAAGAAAAAATTGTAGTTATTTAATAATAGTATTAGTATTAAAGCTGGATAGTTATGTTATTAAGTTGGTATTTTTTATAATTCAAATAGTTATAAAAAGAGAAGTAGTCATGATATATATTTTTATTAATAATGGTTATGATGCTCTTTAATTGAATATTACAGTTTGTTTTTTGAAAATTTGGAGTATTGTTTTTATGGAAAAGAGATATGTGATTTATAAAGTGACAAATAGTATTAATGGTAAAGTATATGTTGGAAAGACATACAATTTTGAAAAAAGAAAGAGAGAGCACATTTATGATATTGAGGATAATCTTCCGTTTCATAGAGCATTAAAAAAATATGGAATAGATAATTTTGTGTGGGAAATAATTGATACGGCAGAATCTGACGAAGAAATAATTGAAAAAGAAATATATTGGATTAAACAGCTTAATACTTGCATTTATGAAAAAGATTCATGGGGATATAATGTAACTTTAGGTGGAGAGGGAGGCGTATCATGGAATTCTCGACCAGTCATTCAATTTTCTAAAAATGGGTATAAGATTAATGAATTTCATAGTTGTGCACATGCTTGTGTTGAAACAGGAATTCACAGAAGAGGAATAGAGGACTGTGCGAGAGGAATTTATAAGACATCTGGTGGTTTTTTGTGGAGATTTAAAGATGAGTGGGATGGGAAACCAATAGAACAATATAAAAAACAGCCATCTCATAGATGCGTTGAAGTTGTGCAAATTGATTTAGGTGGTAAATATTTAAATAAATTTTCATCAGTTACAGAGGCTGCTAAAAAGACTGGAATTGGGAGAACTTTGATATCAAGTTGTTTAAATGGAAAAAACTTTAGAGCTGGTGGATATATTTGGGTGTATTTGGATGATTACAATCCAGAAAAGGATTATAAATATCAAGGTATTCGAATTGGAAAAGGAATATATCAATTGGATGATAGTATGAATATTATTAAACATTTTAATAATTGTGTTGAAGCCGCAGTAAGCTTGGGATTACCCAAAAAAGTAAATAAACAAATTCATAAAAGTTTGACAAAAAAACACAAGTGTCATGGATATTATTGGAGGAAAGCGGAGGAAATTGATTTTCAGAATGAATAGTAGCCGAGCTTGAGAGTTTTATGCAAAATCATTAATTTTGTTAAAAAGACAAAGATAGCTTATAGTACTATAAAGTAGCATAATATATGTTGATATAGTCAGAAATAGTTAGGAAGGTATTGCGAATAGTAAATTAGGTATTGTAAAAATTGAAGATATTATACAAGGAGGAGTCGTTATGGAAAATGTAGGATTAAAATGGTATAAATGTGATTTTCATTTACATACAATGAATAGTAGATGTTATAAGAATAAGGAGATTGATACAGTTAATGAGTGGATTGATGAGGTGAAAAATAAAGGATTAAAATGTATTGCAGTTACAGATCATAATGATTATAGAAAAATTGATGAAATTAAAAAGCTCGGAGAGGAAAATAACATAGTTGTATTTCCTGGTGTTGAGTTATCTTGTGATTCAAGCAAAATTCATGTTTTGGTATTATTTGATATAGACTGTGATGGCAATAATGTGCAAGAATTTCTTAATCAGTTAAAGATATTTAAAGATAATCTTGGTGATAGTGGACATACAGCAGATGGAGATATTTTTCATGCGTGTGAAACTGCTCAATTGAAAGGAGCATTGGTTATTCCAGCACATATAGATGAATTTAGTGGTCTTTCAGATATGAGTTACGATAATATCTGTAAACTTTTAGATAGAAGATATATTAATGCAGTTCAAGTTGTTAATGATGATATTTGGGAAAGTTATGCTAATGAAGGAATTACTATGATATCCCAAAAATTAACTGAAAAGTATGGGACACAAATCTCAGAAGAACAAGCAAAGAAATGGTATAAAGTATATGAAATTGCCAAAAACAGAGATATTCCTATGTTAAGATTTTCAGATAATCCTTTTTCGGATAAATCATCAGAACATGGATTATGGGGAATAGGAAAATCATATACATGGTTAAAAATGTCTCAGACTCCTAAGCTAGAAAGTGTAAGACAAGCATTAATTTCATATGATATGAGAGTTAAGAAAGATGTGGAGTGTTCTAATATACCAGATAATCAACCAGATATGATTATAAGAAAAATACAAATTTCTGATTGTATTTTGAATGAAAAAGAAGATATACAAATTTCCTTTAATCCACAAATGAATACAATTATTGGAGGTAGAGGAAGTGGAAAATCTTCAATAATTAGAACTATTGCTGGAGCGATGAATTCATTCTCTGGCGAAAATTTAAACATTATATCAGAAGAACAGAAAAATTTTTATAAAGAAAATGGTAAGTCAAAGAGTAGTGGAACAAGAAAGGGAATATTCAAAAGAACATCTCAAGTTTCAGTATTTATTGAACGCTTGAGTGATTTATATAAAATAGAAGTCACCAATATTAAGGGAATGGAGAATCAAACCAGAAAATTATTTAAGTATATTGATGGAGATTGGAATGTTATAGAAGATGAGCATTTTCTGGATTTATTTAAAGCACAAATATTTACGCAAAAGCAGATTTATGAACTTGCAATGGATTCAAATTCTTTAATGGCAATTATTGATGCAGATATAAAAGAATTACCACAATGTTTATCTGAGAAGGATGCTGCATTAAATAATTTAGTATCAAAGGCATTGGAGATTAGCAATAGTAAACGAGTAATTCTTGATAAGCCAAGATTGGAAACAGAATTATTAGATATTGAGAGCCAAATTTCTAAATATGAAAAAAGTGGTATTTCTGACACACTTAAGGAAAAACAACTATTTGATGATCAGGAAAAAGCTCTTTTATCTTATATTGACAGAAAAAAGAATAAAATAGATGAAATAAAGAAATATTTGGATGAAGTAGTTATAGAATATGATGATGTGACAGATCCTGAAATAAAGTCGCTATTGGAAGAAGATTTAAACGAGTTTAAGGTAGATATTAAGCGTTTGAGTCAATTTAGCAATGAAATGTTATTGAAAAATGACAAGTTATTTGAAAAAATTGATAATACTGAATGGAAAAAGAAAAGAATAGCAATTCAAAATAAGTATGTATCTGTTATGCAAAATTTACAAGATAATGGATTGGATACTGTTAAGCTTGATACTCTTATTGAGCAGAGAAATAATAAGAAAGAAGAAATTGATAAGATTCTAAACAAGGAAAAAGAATTATGTAAACTAGAAGCGGAATATGAATCATTAGAAAATGTGTATAGAAATAAAGTTGATATAATATATAAACTAAGAAATGATTTTATTCAAGAAGTTATTGGTAATGATAAGAATATTAAGTTCCAGTTAGTTAAGAATAGGAATAGAAATTCATTTATTAACACTTTGAAAGCTATTATGCAAAAGGAAATCCCATCTGTAGATGATGATATTAATGAACTAGCGGATTTATATTTTAAAAAAGGAGATGGAATTGAAAAGTATAAAAAAATGCTCATATCTATTAGAAACAAAGAAGATCAGAAATCATTAAATAAAAAGACAAGAGATATTATAACAAGTATAGCAGAAGACTCGTTTGCAAGAATGATTGCGTTTATACCAGATGATGATTTGAGTGTATCTTATAGACCAGAAAAGGCAAAAAAATTTATTCCTTTATCAAATGCATCAGCTGGACAAAAAACAACTACGATTTTGACATTTTTGCTTGCTTATGGAAATCAACCGTTATTGTTGGATCAGCCAGAGGATGATTTGGATAATAGATTAGTATATGACTTAATAGTTGCTAGACTTAAGATTGCAAAATCGAAGAGACAAATTATTGTTGTTACACATAATGCTAATATACCAGTGAATGGAGATTCTGAATATATTATTTCGATGGACTCTGAAACAGATATTATTCAAGTTAATCAAACAGGAACAATGGATGATGAAAGTATAAGACAAGAAATTTGTGATGTTATGGAAGGTACAAAAGATGCATTTGAAATGAGAGCAAAAAAATATCATTTCCATATCAAGGAATAATATTATTATGATATCTTTGTGATAAGCGGTGATTTATAATTCAAATGTGGGAAAAACTATTGTTGAAAAAAACACCGATTCATTAAAAAAATTAGCTGTTGCAGCAAATAAGTTGTTGATTGATCGTCAAAAGTCGGCGATTGGATATGAAAAGTCGGCGATTGAGCAACAGAAATATAATGAACCCACAAAGGCAAATATTATTAAAGTATATAATGAAATAGAGAAAAAACAGATTTTTGGTACGAAGGAAATAGAAGTAATACTTGGTTGTTCGTCTTCAACAGCAAGAGCAGTGATGGCAAAACTTAGAGACATGAATGTTGTTACAGTAGTAAAAGGCAAAGGAAAGGGAAAATATATATTTACAGAATAAACATTGTACTATACTTATACTTCTGAAAATAAGAAAAAATTTGAAAGTGACAACGGAAAAGTTGGTAAAATGATAGAGATATATGTCAAAATAAACACTATTTGATATATCAGACGACGCAAAAATCAGATTTAATGATTCTGATATTGTTACAAGAAGGAGGCAGTATGAAAAGTATCGAGTCAGTAACCGCTTATTCATTGATGAATAAAAACGAGGTTGTTGCAACATTTACTTTAGAAATAAGATCAGGTCTTGTAAGGATTACAAACATATGTACATTAAGAGTGCCTTTTTGGATAAAAGATGTAGGAGATTTTATTGCACACAGAGCTGCACCGAGAGGAAGGGAACATATAAAAGAACTTTTTGTGAGGAGTGGATGCGATAATATAAAAGGTTTCTTAGATATGACACATGCTTTAGCACTTACAGACACATTTTGGGTAAAGCAGGCAGATAGTGATCTTGAGTGGGAAAAGGTTTCTTTGTTCTGCAATCCGTTTAATGAAGTTGTTGCACATACAGCATTTGATGGAGGAATGTATGGAGATAATTTATCAACACCATCTCCTGAATATAGTACAGATGGAACTTTTGCAAAGTGCTGGATCAGAGAAGAAAATCAGATAAAACTGCTGAAAAGAGGGAGCTCAGGGGCGCGTAATACAGGTTTAGAGCCATATTCTGAATTTTATGCAAGTCAGGTGGCAGATGCTTTTTCAGCAGAACATGTAATATATGATATAAGAAATCACAATGATCGCTTATGCTCGGTATGTAATTGTTTTACAAATGAACAATATGGTTTTGTACCATTTAGCATGGTAAGTTCAAAATCTTTGCCTGCAGATATAATTGATGAGTATTCTAAAAGAGTTGGCAGTAAACAATTGGCGGATATGTTTATTTTTGATGCGCTTATTTTAAATGAAGACAGGCATAAGGGAAACTTTGGCTTTATATTTGATACGGAAACTTATGAGATAGTAAGTGCAGCACCTTTATTTGATCACAATGTATCTTTACTGTGTTATGCGGAAAAAGAGGATTTCAATGAAAAATATATTAAAAGCAGAATGCCAAAACTGTATGATTCTTTTGTTGAGATTGCAAAGGCTGTATTATATCCTGATGCAAGACGAAGATTGATAAATATGAAAAATTTTGAGTTTGAAAATAACAATAAGCTTGCATTGCCGGAGTGGAGAGTAGAGGCGTTTGAACATCTTATCAGGAATCAGATAAAATTGATCTTGGAATAAAGACAAAGTCTACACAGTTCACAGCAAGCCGAATTTATGATATAATAACTCCAAAATCCAGATGCTTTGCATCTGTCGCATTTTGTACTAAACGCATTATTAGGTATTTGCGAAACTATCAATAAACTACATTTTGTTTGTATATATTGCACAAAAAATCATAGAGTAAATTGAGTTTCGTGATTACCTGTAAACACATTATATAATGGAGGAAACTATAGATGGGTAAGATTTTTAAATTCGATCAGGATGTTGATACTGACCAGATAATTGCTTCACAGTATCTTCTCTTTCCTACAATTGATGAGATGAAAACACATACATTTGAGTCACTTGACCCTGATTTTGCAGCAAATGTAAAGACGGGGGATTATGTTGTGGCTTCTGAAAATTTTGGCTGCGGTTCTTCAAGGGAACAGGCACCAAGCGTTTTGAAAGCACTCGGAGTCAAGGCAGTTATAGCAAAATCATTTGCTAGGATTTTTTATAGAAATTCGATCAATATCGGACTCCCAGTTATTGTCTGTAAAGATTTACACGAAAATGTAAATGCAGGTGATGAGATGGAACTTGATCTTCAGGAGGGTATCGTGCGTGTTGGTGATAAAGAATACCAGTGCACAAAACTTCCGGCATATATGCAAGGAATACTTGACCAGGGCGGTCTTATTGCATCATTAAATAAGGAGGATTAATTTCATGGGAATGACGATTGCAGAAAAGATTATTGCGGCAGCCGCAGGTGTAAATGAGGTTAAGCCGGGAGATATACATACAGTAGAACTTGACAGACTTATGAGTAATGATGGAACAACACATCTTACAATAGATATGTATAACAAACTTAAAAATCCGCATATTGCAGATGTAAACAAACTTGTCTGGATAGTAGACCACAATGTTCCATGTGACAGTGTAAAGACAGCAGCTTCACACAAGAAGATGAGAGATTTTGCAAAGGAGCATGGCATTAAGTTTTATGAGGGTGCAGGGGTGTGTCATCAGGTTATGATGGAAAATCATGTTACATCAGGTGAACTTATTTTTGGTGCTGACAGTCATACCTGTGCTTATGGTGCTGTTGGTGCATTTGGTACCGGTGTTGGATGTACGGATTATCTCTATGCCATGGTTACAGGTAAGTCATGGCTTCTTGTTCCTGAAACACTTAGATTTAATCTTAAAGGAAAACTTAAGGACGGTGTTTATGCAAGAGATCTTATCCTTACTATTATAGGAAAGATTGGTGCAAATGGTGCAAATTACATGGCTATGGAATTTGGCGGTGAGGGACTTAAAACTCTCAACATGAGCGACAGAATATCTATCTGTAACCTCTGTGTTGAGGCAGGTGCCAAAACAGCACTTATGGAAGTTGACGATATAACGATTGATTATCTTAAGGAGCATGGAAGAAAGCCAAAACACAGCTTTTCAAGTGATGCTGATGCTAAATTTGCAAAGGTCTATGACATTAATCTTGATGAAATTGAGCCAATCGTTGCAAAACCTCATTTTGTGGACAGCGTAGTACCGGCAAAAGAATGTTTAGGAACTCATATTGACGAGGCATTTCTTGGTTCATGCAATAACGGACGAATTGAGGATCTCCGTGTTGGTGCAGAACTTATCAAAGGAAAGAAAGTTGCTCCGCTTGTTCGTTTCCTTGTGGTACCGGCAAGTGCGGCAGTTTACGAGCAGGCACTTAAAGAGGGCATTATCGACACATTTATGGAATCTGGGGCAATAGTTATGAATCCGAACTGCAGCGTATGCTGGGGAAGCTGTCAGGGTGTTATCGGTGAAAATGAAGTTCTTATAAGTACGGGAACAAGAAACTTTAAAGGCCGTGCAGGACATAAAGACTCATTTATCTATCTTGCATCAGCCGCAACAGTGACAGCATCAGCGATAAAGGGTGAGATTACAACGGCTGATTTATTGTAGAAAAATCTAAATAACGAAAAGAGGAAAAATACATGGCACAGTTTAGTGGAAAAGTCTGGGTGCTCGGTGATGATATAGATACGGATATTATTATTCCGACTGAGTACCTTGCATTAGAGACAGTCAATGACATGGCACCGTATGCGTTTTCACCACTCAGACCGGAACTTGCAGCACAGATTAAAGAGGGTGACATTATAGTTGCCGGAAAGAATTTTGGCTGCGGTTCTTCAAGAGAGCAGGCACCTGAGATTATAAAAGCACTTGGTATAAAATGCGTTATCGCAAAATCATTTGCGAGAATATTCTTTAGAAATTCAATAAACAACGGTCTTTTGCTTATCGAGAATGATAAACTTCACGATGATGTGAAAGAGGGTGACAGTATTACAGTTACAGTTAATGAAAATATAGAGTATGATGGAAATAAATATCCTATAGCATCACTTCCGGATAATCTTGTTGAGATAATCGATGCAGGCGGACTTGTAAAAGCAATGCGTAAATTAAATGGATTAGACTAGGAGGTAAGTTATGGGTTCAACAATTATTGAAAAAATCATTAGAAATAATGTCGGCAAAGAAGTAAAGCCGGGAGAGATAGTTACCGTAAATGTTGACAGAGTTATGATACATGATATTTTTATTCCATTTGTTGCCTCAAAGTTTGAGGAGATGGGATTTACGAAGATATGGAATCCTGACAAGGCGGTTCTTATATATGACCATCTTGTGCCAGCAAGTCAGGTTGATGACACAAGACATTTCCGTATTGGAAATGAATTTGTGGAAAAATATGGAATGAAAAATATTCACCGTTCAGACGGAATCTGTCACCAGCTTATGACAGAAGCAGGATATGTTAAACCTGGAAACATAGTTTTTGGAACAGACAGCCATACTACTACATATGGATGTGTTGGTGCATTTTCATCAGGAATCGGTTATACTGAGATGGCAAGTATTCTTGGAACGGGAACGCTCTGGATTCGTGTACCTGAGACTATCAAGGTAAATATCACGGGAAAACTTCCTGACAATGTGATGGCTAAAGATATTATCCTGAAGCTTATTGGAGATCTCGGTGCTGACGGTGCGACATATAAAGCTCTTGAATTTGCCGGAGATACAGTGGAAAATATGTCGGTGGCTTCAAGAATGTCAATGTCAAATATGGCGATTGAAGCAGGAGCGAAATGTGCATTATTTACACCTGACGAGAAAACTGCAAAGTATTGTGAGATAGAGCTTACTGACGAGCAGAAAGATTTGGTCGGTGACAGTGATGCGGTTTATTCAAGAGTTATAAATTATAAAGCGGAAGATTTAGTACCTGTTATGGCTTGTCCTTCAAATGTCGATAATGTAAAACCAATTTCAGAGATTGAGGGAAAAGAGATTGACCAGGTATTTATCGGTTCATGCACAAACGGAAGGCTTGAGGACCTTATGGCAGCGGCAGAAATCCTTAAGGACAAGCATGTAGCACCTTTTGTAAAACTTATCGTTACGCCTGCAAGCCGTAAGATTTACAGACAGGCGGTAGAGAATGGAACGATGGAAATCCTTTCAAAAGCAGGTGCGATAATAACACATCCAAGCTGTGGACTTTGCTGTGGACGAACAGGCGGTATTCTGACAGACGGAGAGACAGTTGTTGCAACAAACAACCGTAATTTCCTCGGTCGTATGGGAACATCAAAAGTAGGTATCTACCTTGCGTCACCAAAATCGGCAGCAGCTTGTGCAATAGCAGGAAAGATAGTAGTACCGGAATAGTAAGCTGCTTTTTGACAATAAACCAGACAATTTGTGTCTGTGCACACCTGACACAAATATTAGGTGTGAATATATTATATTTCACGCTATGCACAGAGAATGTGTGCAGAAATGAGGAGTAATATGGTTAAGAAAATAGTAAATAACGATATGAGTGAAGTTTTAGCAAGCAAATGTGCATTAGTTGATTTTTCGGCTGCCTGGTGTGGGCCTTGCAATATGATAGGACCTGTAGTAGAACGGTTGTCAGAGGAAAGAGACGATGTAGAGTTCTTTAATGTCGATGTTGACAAAAATCCTGACCTTGCAATGAAGTACAGAATACAGAGCATACCTGCACTTGTGTTATTTAAAGACGGTGAGGAAGCAAATAGGAGTATAGGCTTTATAACCAAGGACAAGATAGAAGAACTTATTTCGTAATGTTTTATTTCAAGTCTGCTATGCTTATATAGAAAATGTTGATGCTTAAAATGTAAGATAATGTATTTATTGCAATAAAATAAACCCCCTGTTATTAACTGTTATAAAACAGAAAATAACAGGGGGTTTTGCAATCAATAAGATATTTATGGTACGCTTTGCTGTTTTAAAATCTCATGCAGGTGATAATATACTATTTCTTTACAATTTTCATAGATTTATTAAAACCTGTTTTTGAAGTGAGTGTTTTTCTGTATTTTGCATAAGACTTTTTCGGAACATAAAATTTAGCTTTTTTATTGATGTTCTTAAAAGCATTTCGGCCTATTTTTGGCGGCTTACTTCCTTTAAAGGTGATACTGTTGAGTTTTTTACATTTTGCAAAGCAGTCTTTTCCCAGAGTTGTTATATTTGCATTTATGCACACCTTTTTTAATTTACTTTTGTTATAAAATGCCTTAGGTGCAACAGAAACAACTTTATAGGATTTATTTTTATATTTTACCGTATTTGGAATGACTATATTAGTTTTGTTTGAAGTGGGGTATAAGTATTCCAAATATTTTTTGGACGAGTTTGATATTTTAAAATAAATACCACTCTTTTTATCTGCAAATTTAGTTTTTGCAGATGCTGGTTTTTTAGTTGGTGCAACAGTCGGAGAGACTGATGGTGTACTTGTCGGTGCAACAGTCGGAGAGACTGTTGGTGTATTTGTTGGTGCAAGAGTCGGAGTATCTGACGGTGAGTTAGTCGGCATAACAGTCGGAGGGACTGATGGCACATTAGTCGGTGCTGATGTCGGAGCTGCATCCGGGTCACTAGGTGGTGCTGTTGGTGCGGTATTGTCAGTTGGAGCCGGTGTTGGAGCTGGTGCCGGAACAGGAGTTGACGGTGGCTGGGAGGTATTTGCAGGCTCGGTGGTTGGAGCCGCCGTCGGCTTAGTAGTAGGTGTATTTGCAGGCTCAGTGGTTGGAGCCGCCGTCGGCTTAGTAGTAGGTGTATTTGTAGGCTCGGTGGTTGGAGCCGCCGTCGGCTTAGTAGTAGGTGTATTTGTAGGCTCGGTGGTTGGAGCCGCCGTTGGCTTAGTAGTAGGTGTATTTGTAGGCTCGGTGGTTGGAGCCGCCGTTGGCTTAGTAGTAGGTGTATTTGTAGGCTCGGTGGTTGGAGCCGCCGTTGGCTTAGTAGTAGGTGTATTTGTAGGCTCGGTGGTTGGAGCCGCCGTTGGCTTAGTAGTAGGTGTATTTGTAGGCTCGGTGGTTGGAGCCGCCGTTGGCTTAGTAGTAGGTGTATTTGTAGGCTCGGTGGTTGGAGCCGCCGTTGGCTTAGTAGTAGGTGTATTTGTAGGCTCGGTGGTTGGAGCCGCCGTTGGCTTAGTAGTAGGTGTATTTGTAGGCTCGGTGGTTGGAGCCGCCGTTGGCTTAGTAGTAGGTGTATTTGTAGGCTCGGTGGTTGGAGCCGCCGTTGGCTTAGTAGTAGGTGTATTTGTAGGCTCGGTGGTTGGAGCCGCCGTTGGCTTAGTAGTAGGTGTATTTGTAGGCTCGGTGGTTGGAGCCGCCGTTGGCTTAGTAGTTGGTGTATTTGTAGGCTCGGTGGTTGGAGCCGCCGTTGGCTTAGTAGTTGGTGTGTTTGCAGGCTCAGTGGTTGGAGCTGCCGTTGGCTTAGTAGTAGGTGTATTTGTAGGCTCGGTGGTTGGAGCCGCCGTTGGCTTAATAGTTGGTGTAGGTGTAGGCTTTGTGGTAGGTTCCGCAGTTTCTAAGGGGTCGGCAATTCTTATATTTTTTGTTATGGAATTTCCAAAGTAACTTAGAACGATACTGTAATTTCCGTATATATTCTTTAATTTTGCCACATCGTCTGTTTCAATAGCCAAAATTGTTTCATATGAAGAATTTTCGTCATTTTCATCTGACTGAGTAGTTTCCAATGTTATGAGAGGATATACGGTATTGTTATCATCAGTGTTATCTGAGCTGTCAAAAATGACTTTTCCATCTTTAATTATCTGATAGTCAAGGTTACGCATTAAAATTGAATAATCAGGGATGTAAGTCTCATCATTTTTATTTATAAATTTAAGTTTATAGCTATAATCATGATAAAATTCCGTAGGATATATAATGTCGGGACCGTCAGTTATCTCAAAAGACTTAAAGTCAGTATCATCAGGCTCGGAACCTGATTTTTTGTATATGCTCCATTTTTTTATATTATCTTCAGTTTCGGTTTTAAGTTCTGCAAAAGTATCCTTTGTGCCATCGATACTGAAAGTACCATCTGAACTCTGTGAAGAAGTGACATATGTATGTCCGTAATTAAAGTTACTTATGATTTCTTGTGTGTCAACAACATTTAATCTTGTTGTGCCGGTCACATTACCTGATATTCTAAGTGTCTGCTCGTTGTTTAATAATATTGAAGCATTTTTTTGAGTATCGTCAGCAGGAGCTAATGATAAAAGTGTTTCTGTTATGGCAGGATTGCCTGTAAGCTGTCTGAAATCGAGTATTGTGTTATTTCCTAAGATTACATTTTTAACATCAAAAATATTTGAGGAGTCAAAATTTATCCTTGAATTATTATCAAGTTTAAGACAGTCTATGTCATTTAAGCTCATTGATGATGAAAATACATTTTTTGTTAATGTAACATTTACTTTTCCATTATGATTTGCTGTATCAAATCCTGTTATGCCTGATACCTGTGCTGAAGAATCAGGGTTGTCGGCATAAAGATTTATGTCAACATCACTATTGAGAATACTTGAGTCAGAGTAGCCGCCACAATGAACGACAGAGTCAAGAAACTTGCCGCTTAGGTTTAAAGTTGCAGGGATATTTCTTGATTTGAAGTAATCCCCCGCATATATGTCGGCAAATTTTGTTTCGGCATTGGCATTTATAATATTGACGACAGTGTTCCCGCCAAGAATACTGTTATCTGTATTCAGTCGGTATGCACCACCGGATATATATGGGCGTATTTTACTCTGTGCTTCAGAATCAAGTTTTGTATTTACATTATCTATTGTAAGTGTATGCCCTCCAACATAGATTGCCGTGCTTTTAAAAGCTTCCGTTCCCAAAATTTCAGAAGTTGTATTGGTATTATAATTTAAAGATGATTTTCCAAGTATTATTTCGGGTGCTATCTGAAGTCTCATATCTTTAAAGGTTACATCTGCGGCGAGCTGGATGGCAGCCCTTAACTGCAAAATGGATTTTTCAGTATCATTGCCTGCAATAGTAATATTTTTGTTAATTATAAGTGGAAGGGCAGAACCATCCGTACCTTTTTCATATTTTGTATATTGAACAGTATCAATAAGAAATAAGGTTTGTCCATCTTTAATATTTTTTAAAGCTGTTCGTATGTTTAGGTATGGATTGTTAAGTGTTCCATTTCCTCCTTCGCCCTCACCGTCTTTTAGATAAATGATGTTTTCCGAGGTCTGAGCTTTTGCAGTCATACACATATCTGAAAATGGAGTATGTCCGGTAAACACTGATACTGCATGAAGTGGTACTATACATAATGTCAGTATCAGGATAAATGAAATGTGTCTGTAGAATTTTTTCATATTCAAATCGCCTCCTATTATTCAAAATTAACAGTTTGTCTTGCATTTATTAAGTTTTAAATTAAAAATAAACTTCAAAGATTATATATCTGTGAAGTTTATTTTAGCTTCAATATTTAGAAACATTATAACATGATACATTTGTTAAATGAATAATAATTTCACCATTTTAGATGCAATAATCACCCGAACCCTCGATATGCCAGGATACAAGATCCTCAAGTGTTATATTGTCGACAACATCGCAGATGGCATCATACATTTTTTGCCATACTACAAATGTAGCACAATTGCTTTTTCGTTCGCAGCTGTCGGCATCTTCCTCGACACAGGTGACAGGTGCTAAAGAACCTTCGGTGAGTCTTAATATCATTCCGACGGTATAGTCTTTTGGGGCTTTTTTTAACAGATAGCCACCATGAGGTCCGCGTATGCTCTTTACATATCCGGCATTATTTAATATGGAAATTATTTGTTCAAGATATTTATCTGATATATTCTGCCTTTTGGCTGCTTCTTTTATACTTACAGGTTTTTCGTTACAGTGCTGTGCTATGTCTATCATAAGCCTTAAAGCATATCGCCCTTTTGTTGATATTTTCATTTTATTTATTCCTCATTTCTGTGTATGTTTATTGATAATATGTTGTTGTGTTTAAAAGGTGTTTTGAACCTTGTATTACAACATAAAAATAGTGTATGGAAATTAAAACTTTACAGACACTAATTATATATTATATACTATAATTCATAGTAATTCAATATAATTTATGGGAAACCCGGTAACAGTTTCAGTCATAAAAAATATACAGCAATACTTGACGCATTCAGCTAAAGCGGATAGTATTATAGCTAATGAAAAAACATATAGTGAGGTGATTAGAGACATGGTGAGAAAACAGATAAGATTTCGTGGAAAAGTTCAGGGTGTAGGATTTAGATATCATGCTAAAAATGCGGCATCATCATTAGGTCTTACGGGATGGGTTCGCAATGAAAGTGACGGTTCGGTATATATGGAAGTTCAGGGCGAAGATGTATTGGTAGAGAGATTGCTTCTTAATCTAAACTCAGATACATATATAGATATACAAAATGTTGAAATCCGAAGTATAGATATAGTCGAAAAAGAAAACGGTTTTAGTGTTGCATACTGATACAAAAGATTGAAGGGGGAAGAAAATTGAAGCGTAAATTTATGACATGTGGTTTGATAGGTGGGGTCTGTCTGTTGGCAGGAGTTGCGGCAGCAGGTTCCGGGACTTTAAATAAATCTGACAATAAAAGAAATGAAACAGTTTCGGTTGTTTCATATAAAAATATGGAAGACAAAGGAAAGTCAGATAAGAGTGCAAATGCTACAACAGGTGCGGTAAGTACAACGACGGAAGCAATAACCTCATACGCATCTGGCAGAAAGCCGGAAGTCTCATTACGTATGAATAAAGGAAATTCTCAAAAGAAAAACAAAGCGGCGGATAAGAAAGTTAAGAAAAATCCAAGAAAAGAGATTGTGAAAATTGCAAAAAAATATAAAGGAAAGATTACATATCTTTGGGGAGGAAAGCCTACAGATGTTCAAATTAAAGGAAAAGAGCAGCCTAAGAAGCTTGATTGTTCAGGATTTATCCAGTTTGTTTATTCAAAATACAATAAGAAGAGGATTGAGTCACTGGGGTCGACTATTTCGATATCAGGTTTGCCGAAAATAAAAAAGAATGAGCTGCAGCCGGGAGATATAGGTCTCAGAAATGGTACCGGTTCACTTTATTTTGACGCTGATGGAAAATCTTACTCAGAGCCGGGGATGGCACAGGATGCAAATGAGAGTAAGGAAAAGTCTTTTGATAAGAAGATTAAGGCAAGAAAGACTAAAAAAACACAATTAAAAGATAGGATTGAAGAAAAGAAAGATAAAATATCAGAGTATAAAGATAAGATAACTGCTCTGAATGGTAAAAAAGATGAGGTTATTGATATATCTGAATCAGAGATTTCATCTGACAATGACGAGCAGCAGGAGGAAATATCAGAGGAGGAGAAGGAACAACAAGACCAACAGCAAAGAATTGAACAACAAAAAAAGAATAATGAGAAAATAAATGCTTTGATAAAATCGTACAATGAAAAAATAAAAAAATGTCAGGCGGATATAAATGGTTATTCTGAAAGGATTAATAAATATGATAAGCAGCTTAAGAAACTGAAAAAACAGCGTAAAAAATATAAAAAAGATATTGAGGAAAGTATAGATCATGTTGGGATATATTGTGGAAAAAATAAGAAAGGTGAAGCAACATGGTGTCATTGTTCGTCATCTAAAGGTGGCGTGGTGTATGAAGTGACTGACATTTTCACACATTACTACAGTGCAAATGATTATCTTTCAGAATAAATATTATAACATTATGAGAAAAGTCCCCCACTTCTATTGCTTAGGGCAATAAGCGGGGGACTTTTCTGTACCATGAGTGACACAAGTAATTTCTGTTATGTGCAGGTAGCAGAGTGGATTATGAATATCCGCTTGCCTGGGTGCATTGAACAGATTTTAAATATCAGTCTTTTTTGTTCTGCTGATTAAATATGCTCTGCCACCAAAGAATATTATTCCTGCACCTGATAATACTAGTGTTACAATAAAAGGCAGAGAGTTATTTTTTTCTCCGGTAGAAGGAGAACCTTTTTGTCCTGATGGAAGTTCGGGTTCCTCAGAGTAAGTGTCTGTATCATCATTGTTGTGTGAAGTCTTTTTGACTTTTGGAGCCGGTGTGTTTTTAGGATTATCAGTGTCAGTTGGTGTATCAGTGTCAGTTGGTGTATCAGTGTCAGTTGGTGTATCGGTGTCTGTCGGTGTATCAGTGTCCGTTGGGACAGGAGTGTCCGCCGGAGCAGAAGTGTCTGTCGGTGGAGCAGTCTGCGACGGTGTATTTAAAGGAAGTGTTGGAGCAGTCTGCAACGGTGTGTTTATGGGAAGCGTTGGAGTTACACTTGGTGTAACTGTCGGTGTCTGGGTGTTAGTCTTACCGGGAACAACAGGTGTATTCGATGGTGATGGAGCCGGCGATGGATTTGGAATCGGCGTTGGAGCCGGTGTCGGCGAAGGTGTGACTGCCGGACCGGTTGATGAAGTTGCATCAGGTGTTGCCGATGGAACGATAGCTGACGGACTAGCCGGAGGAACTACAGACGGCGAAGCTGATGGGGCAACGGTTGGTCTGACAGACGGCTTAGAAGTCGGAGCAGTTGTTGGTTTGACAGTCGGAGTAGTCGTCGGTTTGACGGTCGGTTTAACAGTCGGAGTAGTTGTCGGTTTAACGGTCGGCTTAGAAGTCGGAGCAGTCGTTGGTTTGACAGTCGGAGTAGTCGTCGGTTTGACAGTTGGCTCGATAGTTGGAGCAGCCGTCGGTTTGACAGTCGGTTTAATAGTCGGAGTAGTTGTCGGTTTGACAGTTGGCTCGATAGTTGGAGCAGCCGTCGGTTTGACAGTCGGTTTAATAGTCGGAGTAGTTGTCGGTTTGACAGTTGGCTCGATAGTTGGAGCAGCCGTCGGTTTGACAGTCGGTTTAATAGTCGGAGTAGTTGTCGGTTTGACAGTTGGCTCGATAGTTGGAGCAGCCGTCGGTTTGACAGTCGGTTTAATAGTTGGAGCAGTCGTTGGTTTAATTGTCGGTTTTGCTGTAGGTGCAGTTGTTGCAGGAGTCGGAGTGCCCTGGTAACGAGGAACTTCACCGTAAGGATAAAAATGTCCTTCTGCTGCACAGCATGAAATCTTTTCAACTATATATCCGCCCTCGAAACAACCACCTGATATTTTTATATCAGCATTTGGAGCAAGAACATGACCAGCAAGGTATTCAAAAGCAAGTTTCTGCGTCTGAGGGAAGTTCCAGATAAGTTTTACACCTGACAGATCCATTTGACCTGACTGAATCGTTGAAGCTCTTTTAAGGTTTTTAAGTCCGTGTGCATCATCAAGAAGATATGCATTTTTTTGCTTATTATCAGGTGAGATATAAAATGTTTTACCATCACCCTTGGAGGCTGATATAAATACGGCTTTTTGTTTATCACCTGATTTTACAAAATCATAACTGCCGCCTAGGGCAATAGGCTTACCTTTTTCAAAGCTGATAATATGCTCCGTTGAAACAAGCTCATCTAAATCCTTAACTCCATCAATAAGAATCCAGTCAGCCTGTTTTGAAATACTTTCAGGTATATATACGGAAGTGACTTTTGATGAAAAAGGTATTGTAAGGAGTTTTCCAAAATAATTGTCTATGCGTGCATTTTTTAAATTTTTCTCAGTAAGAGTAAGTTGTCGTTTTTCAGCCATATCCTGAGCTTCTTTTTTTAATGAAGCAAATGCTGAAGAGAAGTTTATATAAGCACTGTTTTTATCAGGATATTTAGTGATAGAATGGCATTTTACAAATAGAGATTTATCGTGGTAATATGCCGGCTGGTTTAATAATTTCTGATAATCAGGTTTACCTGAAAGAAAATGACTGTTGTAGCATCCGCTGTAGTCGTCTATGTGTTTGATATAATTCAGATATGAAGGTGAGACAGCCCCGTTTCCGAAAGATTTTAAGTTTGCAATACCGCCGCAGGCTGCTGCACCTACAAAGTGGTTGGAAGTCTTTAGATCATCTTTGACAAAAAACTGGTAATCACTTAGAAACTGTTTGTAGCTGTATTTTTTGCCGGAATCAGTATATACAGGTGCGGCAGCTTTACTGGTGATAAAACCACAGGTGCTAATCAGCAAAAGAGAAATACAGGTTATTAGTGCAATGATTTTTTTTGACTTATGTTTCAAAATTTAATCCTCCATTCATTTTGTTTTAATGCGATTATCAAAAAACGTGATCTGTCGTTTGAACCGCAGGTTGATAAGACAAGCATATGCTGATTTTTTGATGATATGCTTTTTTTTAAGTGGATTGTGTTTTTGTGGGATAAATTTAATCGGACGGTATTTAGAAGTTTTATCAGTCCCTCATCAGAATTTTTAAAAGAAGAAGGGATATTTTTAGTGCCCCAGACTGCATTAGTCACTATCTTATATCTTATTTTAGATATTGGTGTTATGATGTTGATATAGCATTTTACTTTAGAAAAATCAGTGTTATCAAACCGGTGCAGCATACCAAACATAGAGCCATTCTTCATATTATGCCCGTATAGAACGGTTAATGCATCTGAAAAATCTTTTTTACTGCCGGTTTCTGAAAAAATGCATCCGGGATAGCCAAAACTTTTATCAAGATTGTGCGTCAGGTAATAATTATTTATCCGTCTGTGCTGGAGAACCGGATATGAAATACCAAGTTTCGGAATTTGTATCCATGCATAAATATCGTTATTGTATTTTTTAAGAGAATTAAAATCTACATCAGGAATTTTTGCGATATCTAAACCATGGGAGGTTTTAATATTCTTATTTCGTGTGTTTTCTGAGTTGTCATTACTGTTATCGTAAAAAGAAATTTTGTCGGTATCTTTCCATGTGTTTTCTCTTATCAGTTTATTTTGGATTTCTTTATATGTGTGTTCTTCATTTGAAAGCTGTTGCCTGTAACGGTAAGAAAATACAAGCCATATTGCTGCTGCAGCAACAAAAACAGCAATAAAAAAACATAAGAAAAAAATATTCAATTTTTCTTTCAAAGCAAATCTCCTTTACATAAAAATGTGTAGTCCATTTTTATTAAAAGAAAAGATAAGATATGACAAGACATAGTATTGGCTTATATTGGAAAAAAATATACTTAAATCCGGAAAGATATTTAAATTAAAACCTGATAATGTCAGAATACAAAAAAACATGGCTTGCGTGATAAGTGTGTAGATGTATAAATAAAAGTAAAAAAATAGTAGTATATTTTGTCAAAAAGTTGTATTATAAATATATATATTTTAGGTGGAGGATGACTATGAAGGAAAATGAGAAACTGTTTGGAAAGATGTCAAGTCATCTTGCGGAGTACGATTATCTGACGGGGCTTCCAAACAGACGCGGACTTTATGAATTTTATGATATACTTGAAAGTAAAGACAGTATCCATGCTATGTTTATAGATATTGATAATTTCAAGCGTGTAAATGATATATATGGGCACAGCATGGGAGATGAACTCCTTATATGTATAGCAAAGCTTATAGAAGAAAATGTTTCTGGTTTTACATCGAGAATCGGAGGAGATGAGTTTGTTGCACTTATTGACGGTAATATGACGGAAGATGAGCTTAAGAGTACAGCAGAAACTCTGCTCAGACAAATGGAAAACATAGATTTTAGAAAGGACATACTTTCTAATGTATCCCTCAGTATAGGAATCGTTACAAGGCAGAGAGTGAGCACCATGCTCGATGATATTTTACATAAATGTGACTCTGCAATGTACGAAGCAAAATATGACGGAAAGAACAGATATGTATTTTTCCGGGAAAATGATAAGAAAGTACAGCGAAACAGAAATATGGAAATCGAGATGGACGATGCATTAAAAAACGGTGAATTTATTGCCTATCTTCAGCCAAAGGTAAACATGATATCAACAAAATTAACCGGAGCAGAGGCATTATCCAGATGGAATCATCCTGATGACGGTATCAGGACACCCGGAGTATATATATCATTGTTTGAAAAAAACGGTTTTATATCTAAGCTTGATATGTATATGTTTGAGGAAGTCTGTCGTATAAAGAAAAGTTGGAAAGGCAAAAAATATGAGCATATCCCGGTGTCAGTCAATATGTCAAGACTGCATCTTTACAATAAGAAATTTCCTGATATGCTTGTTGAGATAGCAGACAGATATGGTATAGATCACAGTGAACTTGAGATAGAGATTACGGAGAGTGTTTTTGTTAAAGACAGTGAAGAACTGATAAGAAATGTAAAAATGTTGAAAGATAGACATTTTATTGTTTCTATTGATGATTTTGGTTCAGGTTTTTCAGCACTTAATCTGCTTAAAGATCTGCCGGTAGATATTATTAAGATAGATCAGGAATTTCTTAACAGTTCCGGTGATGATGACAGGGGTAAGAAAGTTTTGAGAAATGTCATCAATATGTGCAAAGACCTAAAGCTGGATGTTGTCACCGAGGGTATAGAAACTGAAGAACAAAGAGATTTTATCGTAAGATGCGGATGCCAGATAGCACAGGGGTATTTCTATTCAAAGCCGCTTCCGGTTGATGAATTTGACAAATTTGCGAATGAATATATAACTAATGATGACACCAGTTATGTATTTAGGCTTAATGGTAATGTAAAATCGGATGATGGAAAGCTTGAGGCAGATACAAAATGTTTTAGTGAGCTGAAATTTGATACCGGTATATTTAAAGAAAGCAAGGCACTTGTATTTCCGGGAGGTCCAAAGGAAAAACAGGTTATAGAGCTGCCGCATGAGATTTTGTCAAGTGATAGTTTTATGGTTTCAATGTGGATATACCCTACAGAAGAACATTCTTGGAGATGTGCTTTATATGTAAAGTATGAGACTGGTTTTTTTGGCATGATTCCAATTGCGTGGGAGGGTCATTCATCTTTCAGAATAAGAGATTCAAAGGAAGTAAGCGGCTGGTATGATATCAGTGGATGTAAACTTCAGGTGAATGAATGGTCCCATTATGTTGTGAGTTATAATGCAAAGACTGAAACTGCTTATGCATACATAAACGGACAGCTTGTCGGAAGCATGAAAAATGTTCCGGGAAACCGTTATGCAAAGCGTATCGTGCTCGGTGGTGATGTTTTTCAGCCGTCATTTATTGGGAAGATATGTGAAGTAACATTTTATAATGAGATAAGAGATCATGATTTTGTAAGTGAACTTCATCAGTCATATGTGACAAGAGATGATTTTATTGGATTTGAGATAGGAATAGACAAATAGATTTTAATGAGAAAACAATGACCCATATTAAACAATGTTAGGTTTTAAATTACATTTGTTTAATATGGGTTATTTTTTAATGCATAGGAAAATGTCAGTAAAGTAGTGTGACACCAGGACAAAATGTAATACTTTTTTTGTGCGAATAAATGTATATGGTTTTAAAAACTACATAAAATAGAAAAAGATACAAGAAAACATTGACAAGAAAACATTATAGGTATATACTTGGATTAGTTTGATAATCAAACAAAATTGATATGCGAAAAAAACGCGTGCAGAAATGAGGATTAATATGGATATATATGAGTGTGGAGAAAAGTTGAAAGCTCTCCGTATCGGAGACATGGTGGCAAAAATACCTATCATACAAGGTGGAATGGGAGTCGGCATAAGCCGTTCAAAACTTGCAGGTGCAGTTGCAGCAGAAGGTGGAATAGGTATTATATCGACGGCACAGATAGGATATGATGAGGATGATTTTGAGAAAGACCAGGCAGGCTGTAATCTTTTAGCCATAAGAAAACATATAAAAAGAGCAAAAGAGATAGCGTGCGGCAATGGTCTTGTAGGTGTAAATATCATGGTGGCATTAAAACATTATAAAGAGCATGTTATGGAGGCAGTTGCGGCCGGAGCAGATGTTATAATAAGCGGAGCAGGACTTCCGGTTAAACTTCCTGAGTATATAGGAAAAGCAAAAACCAAAATAGCACCTATAGTTTCATCAAGGCGTGCGGCGGATATAATACTTAAGATGTGGGCGAGAAGATATGACAGGACAGCCGATTTTGTTGTGATAGAGGGACCAAAGGCAGGAGGGCATCTCGGATTTTCAGATGAAGAACTCGCAGATATTGAAAATATTGATTATGACGAGGAGATAAAAGATATTATCGAATGTACCAAAGAGTATGGTGAAAAATATAATACACATATACCTGTTATCGTTGCCGGTGGGATATTTGACCATGACGACATTATCCATGCACTTGAACTTGGGGCAGACGGAGTACAGATAGCGAGCCGTTTTGTTGCGACAAAAGAGTGCGATGCATCGGACGAATATAAGCAGGCATATCTTGATGCAAAGGAGGATGATGTAAAAATAATCAAAAGTCCTGTTGGTATGCCGGGGCGTGCGATAAGAAATGATTTTATAAAGCGTGTTGAAAAAGAAAAACAGCCGGTGGACAAATGTTACAACTGCATGAAAAAGTGTAATCCTAACGAAGTGCCATATTGTATAACAAAAGCACTTGTCGATGCCGTAAATGGAGACATAAATAACGGACTTATATTCTGCGGTGCAAATGTGGGGCGCATAAATGAAATGACAACTGTTCATGAACTTATGAAAGAACTTGTCCGGCCGACAGATAAAAAAATACAGGATGAAAGTGAAACACATGATATTCAGAATGTATATTCACAGAGAGATAAAATGATAAGCTGATGGAGCGTAAAAAAGGAAAGACTAAACTGTTGCTTTGAATTTTAAGAAACGCAGAAAGGTAAACGGCTGTCGCAGTGAAAATGCGGCAGCCGTCTTTTTAATCTATACTGATGTTGTTTTCTTTGATGTATTCACCTAGTTTCATATCTGAAGCTAAAATGTGGTTTGAAAGCCAGTTTAAAAGATAATTTATGAGTTCAAACAAATATGTCTGCTGGTGTTCGTCAATCTCATCAAGTTCGTTTATATCAATATGAACAAGCTTGTCAACAAAAGCTGCGTGAGCCTTCTTTTGGGCATCAATACCCGGATAAGATATTTTTTCCATAAGGGCTTCTTCATCACTGAAATGAGTTTCAGTGTAAGTTTTAAGTTCATCGAGAAGACGCATAATCTCATCATATTTATCATGGAGAAGTTTTTCATGAATAAGGTCATTGGTCTGCTCGATTATCTCAAAAAGATGGCGGTGTTCGTCATCAACAAGTGGAATGTCAGTTTTATACTTGTCTGTAAAGGCAAACGGGTTGTCATTTTCGTTTTCATCTGAGTGCTCAACAAGTTTGCCAATCATAATGTCGCTGCCTAAGATATGTTTATATAACCACTGAACGATATAAACGAGAATATCATTTAATGATTTTTTAGTAGTTTCATTAGAAGAAGTATCAAGTTTAAAACTATTTACCTTTTCTGTAAAAACCTTGTGTTCTTTAATCTGTGAGTCAAGCTCAGGGTCATTGATTTTTTTCATATATGCTTCTTCATGGGCAAAATGAACAGCCGCATAATCTTTAAGTCCTTTAATAAGATTTTTGGCAATATATGTAACATCTTCAGTTTTGTCAGCAAGAGCAATGGCATCATTTATCATATCGAATAATTTCTTGTGTTCGTCATCTATTTCTTTAATGCCAATCATACAATCCTTAGTAAATTCGTACATGAAAAACCTCCTTAATATTTATATGTACTCTCGAATTTATTTGTTTGAAAGATTCCGGGAGTATGTTTATGTCTTTTGATACGGCATTATTATATAACAATATTTTAAATATTACTATATCAATTTGAAAAATGGATTAAATTTGTTTAAATGTAATAAAATCTTAATTGTATTTTTCTTCTTTATGCTATAGAATAACTTCTGCATTGTACTTGTTGATAATAATTATTATTTTAAGAAAGGCGGATTATAATTATGAAAAAAAGAATTATAGCTGTTATGTGTATTATTTTGTCGATTGGTTTATTGTTTGGAGAAAGCGATACTAATGCTTCTACAAAGTCTCCGTTGATATATGCCGGCAGCGAGAATATTACAGGCGGTAAATATACACTTGGTCAAAAATCAAAACTCAGACTTAACATAAAAAATAAAAAACAGTATAAAAAAATAACATTCAAAACTGAAAATTTCAAAAAAATTAAAATAGATAAAAAAGGAACTGTTACGGCAGGAACTTCTAATGGTACAGGCAATATTACAGTAACTGGAATAACAAAAGATGGAAAAAAATATAATTCACATCTAAAAGTAACGGTTACTGATACTCTGGGAAAATATTCAAATCTTACTGATTTAAATACACAAAATGAAGTGAAAAAATATCTCATTGATGCCGGTGTTTCAAAGAAAAATGTAGAGGAGTGGCTGAAAGATGTGAATGAATATAATAAGACTATAAAAAATACCAGTCTTGTGAAAAAAGGATATAAAAAACTTGGTCTTAATGTACCAGTGTATAATGACACTAAAATAGCGGAGTACTGGTCAAAGAAGTATAATATGTTTATCGGATATAATTGTCGTATAACTGCATTTGATCTTTTAAAAGATTATGTGAAAATAGGAAAAAATGTAAAGACGGATACAACTGAATTGTTCATGGATAGTGATGCGTTGAAAAATTCACCTTATCAGAAATATAACAAAAAAGATACAAAGAAGTTTGAAGCATTATATTCAAGTGTTAATACTGTTTATTCGACTAATACAGATAAACATATTAGTGTTTTCAAAAAATATCGAAAAAAGAATGATATTAAATTTGCCAATGATAAGACTAAGGCATCTCTTATAACAGTTGTTTTTCATTCCAGCTTCAGTAAAAAAGAGAATGAACTTTTTATAGGTCATGCAGGGGTACTTGTGCCGTTAAAAAATAAAAAATATATTTTTATAGAAAAACTTTCGTTCCAGTCACCATATCAGGTTATTAAGTTTGAATCAAAACAGCAGCTTAATGAATATCTTATGAGGATGTATGATACGGAATGGGGACAGGATACAGCTAAACCATTTATTATGGAAAATAATGATGTTTTATCATGTTATCATTCTGTACGATAATACAGATGTGACAAATGAGAGGAGAAACTTTAGCAAAAGGGTGCAAAAATGTTTCCTTTGACTTCCTGTATTAAATAATGTATAATTTGTTGTCGGATAAAAATGTAACTACTTTAAATGTGATGTAGGGAAAATTTTTTGAACCTATATCAAAATATTTTTTATAAAGAAAGGATAACGATTATGAGTAAGAAACCGGTTGTATTGATGGTACTTGATGGTTATGGATTAAATGATAAGACAGAGGGAAATGCTATCGCACAGGCAAAGACACCTGTTATGGACAAACTTATGAAAGAGTGTCCGTTCCAGAAAGGGAATGCAAGCGGACTCAGCGTAGGACTTCCGGATGGACAGATGGGTAACTCAGAAGTTGGTCATATGAACATCGGTGCCGGACGCATCATTTATCAGGAACTTACACGAATTACAAAAGCTATTGAAGAGGGAACATTCTTTGAAAATAAAGCATTACTTGCAGCAGTTGAGAATGCAAAGAAAAACAATTCAGATCTTCATCTTTTTGGACTTCTCTCAGATGGTGGTGTGCACAGCCACAATACACATCTTTATGGACTTTTAGAACTTGCAAAGAGAAATGGTCTTGAAAATGTATATGTTCATGCTTTCCTTGATGGTCGTGATACAGCACCTACATCCGGAAAGGGCTTTGTAGAGGAACTTCAGAAAGAGATGGACAAAATAGGTGTCGGTAAGATTGCATCTGTACATGGACGCTATTATGCAATGGACAGAGATAACAACTGGGACAGAGTAGAAAAGGCATATAATGCCCTTGTAAAGGGTGAGGGTGTTAAGGCTGATGATGCTGTTAAGGCAGTAGCAGACTCATATGCACAGGATGTAAATGATGAGTTCGTTGTTCCAACAGTTATTGAGGAGAACGGAAAGCCTGTTGCAACTATAAAGGCTAACGATTCAGTTATCTTCTTTAACTTCAGACCTGACCGTGCCCGTCAGATTACACGCACTTTCTGTGATGAAAGTTTTGACAAGTTTGAGAGAGCAAACGGATTTATGCCTCTTACATTTGTATGCTTTACAAATTATGATGAGACTATCGGAAACAAACTTGTTGCATTTGAGAAGGAGAGTATTGAAAACACATTTGGTGAGTTCCTTGCAGCACATGATATGACACAGCTTCGTCTTGCTGAGACAGAGAAATATGCTCATGTAACATTTTTCTTTAACGGCGGTGTTGAAGAACCAAACAAAGGTGAGGAGCGTTCACTTGTAAAATCACCTTCAGTTGCTACATATGATCTTAAGCCTGAGATGAGTGCACCTGAGGTAAGTGAGAGACTTAATGAAGCTATCGCATCAGATAAATATGATGTTATTGTTATCAACTTTGCAAATCCTGACATGGTCGGACATACAGGAGTTATCCCGGCAGCGGTAGCAGCAGTTGAGAAAGTTGACGAGTGTGTCGGAACGGCAGTAGAGGCAGTTAAAAAAGCTGACGGAGTATTATTTATCTGTGCAGACCACGGAAATGCAGAGCAGATGGTAGATTATGAGACAGGAGCACCATTTACTGCTCATACAACAAATCCTGTTCCGTTTGTTCTTGTAAATTATGACGATGCTTACACACTGAGAGAGGGCGGATGCCTTGCAGACATAGCACCTACACTTATCGAGATTATGGGACTTGAACAGCCAAAAGAAATGACCGGAAAATCACTTCTTATAAAAAAATAGTAAGTAACTGTTACCAAATAGAAAAAATATATTGAAATATATGTAACATTATGATAGACTAGATTAGTACAGTGTTTTTTGCTGTACTAATCAGTTTATGACAATAATCTTTATGTCAGGGCATGAAATTTATTGTTTGAGTTTTAGTTGAATGGAGGAGCATAGTCGATGATTAAGACAATTCATGGAATTTTATTGATTCTATACATTATCGTATGTGTTGCACTTACAGTTGTAGTTATTCTTCAGGAAGGCAAGCAGGCAGGACTTACAGGAGCTATCAGCGGAGCAGCAGAGTCTTATTGGGGAAAGAATAAAGGTCGTTCTATGGAGGGCGGACTTGTTGTAGCTACAAGAGTTCTTGCAGTATTATTTGTTTTGATTTCACTTTTATTGAATCTTAGTATTTTTTCATAATAGTAACAGTTCAGCCAAAAAAAGATAAGTCAATAATACACGAGCTTGCTCGATGTATTATTGGCTTGTTTTTTTGGGCGGAATAGCCTTTCATTTATAAATGAAATAAACATAAGCTGCGTAGCAGCGGCTGACAGCTTGCTGGCAGGTTTATGAATTTATTAAATGAAAGGCTGAACTGTTACCCGCAATATTATTTTATCCTACAAAATGATTGTTTCATCATGGATTATAGGATATAATATATATATAAATTGAGCAATAGGGGGTGTTTGTATGAATAGAGAAGTTTTAAACAGTAAAAAAGAGATGATTCTTGAATTTGTTAATTCAAAAAGTTATAAACCAATGTCAACAAAAGAGATGGGAGTTGTCTTACAGGTTCCGGCAAAGGAAAAGAAAGATTTCAGGGCAGTTCTTGACGAATTGTATAGCGAGGGAAAGATACAGCTTGATCTTAAGGGAAAGATAAAGCCGCTTTCTGAGGATATTTTTGTTGGAAAATTTATGGGCACTCAGCGAGGTTTTGGCTTTGTTCGTGTTGAGGGAGATGACGAAGATATATTTATCCCTGCACACAAGACCAGAGGAGCAATAGATGGAGATACGGTTCATGTAGTTATTGATGACAAAGCACATGGAAAAAGGCGTGAAGGTGAGGTTATATCCATTGTTGAGCGTGGAACAGATATTCTCGTTGGAACATATTCAAAGAGTAAGAGCTTCGGGTTTGTTGTACCTGACAATCAAAAGTTTGGCAGGGATATTTATATTCCAAAAGCTGAGAGCAAAGGTGCGATAACAGGACATAAGGTTGTTGTTGAGATTACCGATTATGGAAGTGATACGACAAATCCTGAGGGAAAGATTCTTGAAATAATCGGTCACATAAATGACCCTGGGGTAGACATTTTATCAATAATAAAGGCTTACGGACTTCCTGAGGAGTATCCTGATGAGGTTATGGATCAGGTTGAAAAGATAGAGGATGAGGTAGCAGAGGAGGAGAAGAACGGAAGAAGCGATTATAGAAATCTGCAGATGGTAACAATCGATGGTGAGGATGCAAAAGACCTTGATGATGCAGTATCACTTACAAAAGAGAACGGTATATATCATCTTGGTGTCCATATTGCTGATGTATCAAATTATGTCACTGAGTGTTCTCCACTTGACAAGGAAGCCGTTAAGAGAGGTACGAGTGTTTATCTTGTAGACAGGGTTATACCTATGCTTCCGCATAAACTGTCAAATGGTATCTGCTCGCTCAATCAGGGAGTAGACAGACTTGCACTTTCTTGTATGATGGATATAAATGAAAAGGGTGAGATAGTAAAACACAGCATAGAAGAAAGCGTTATAAATGTAGACAGGAGAATGTCCTACACAAGTGTTCATAAGATAGTCGAGCTTGAAGATGAGGAAGAACAGGAGAAGTACAAAGAACTTATACCTATGTTTGAACTCATGTATGAACTTGCTGGTATATTAAGAGAGAGAAGATTTAAGAGAGGTTCTATTGATTTTGATTTCCCTGAGAGCAAGATAATTCTTGATGAAAAGGGCAAGCCGGTAGAGATAAAAGAATATGAGAGAAACAATGCAAACCGTATAATCGAGGAGTTTATGCTTGCTGCAAACCAGACAGTGGCAGAGGAATATTTCTGGCAGGAACTTCCGTTTGTTTATCGTGTTCATGAGGAGCCTGACGAGGAAAAAATAAACAAGCTCGGAGTTTTTATAGAGAATTTTGGTTATACTTTAAAGGTAAACTCAGACGGTGAGATTCACCCAAAAGAGATACAGAAGCTTATAAAATCCGTTGAGGGAAAGCCGGAAGAAGCACTTATAAGCAGACTTGCACTTCGCTCAATGAAACAGGCAAAATATATGACGCAGTGCGGAGGACACTTTGGTCTTTCGATGAAATATTATTGTCATTTTACATCACCTATCAGAAGATACCCTGACCTTCAGATACACCGTATCATAAAGGAAAATATTCATGGACAGATGAATGACAAGAGGATAGGTCATTATAATCAGATACTTCCAGAAGTTGCGGAGGCTGCGAGCAGGCTTGAAAGGAGAGCTGATGATGCAGAGCGTGAAGTTGAGAAGCTGAAAAAGGCTGAGTATATGGAACAGTTTATCGGACAGAGCTTTGATGGTATTATATCAGGTGTCACGACATGGGGAATGTATGTTGAACTTCCAAATACTGTTGAGGGAATGGTAAGGGTTGCCGACATTCCGGGAGATTATTATTATTTTGAGGAAGAAAAGTACAGAATGGTAGGCGAGCATACAGGAAAGTCATATAAACTCGGTGAACCGATAAGGATAACTGTCTCAGCAGTTGATAAACTTACGAAAACAATAGACTTTACCGTATGTGAAGATTATGAGCTTTCAGATGGTGATTCCGAAAATGCTGATGGCAATATTGGAGATAAAACCATAAAAAATAAAGAGTCTGATAATAGTTCATTAGTTAGTGGTGATGAAAAAGAGCCTGAGAGCAGAGAAAATGAAAGAAAATCAGCAAAAAGCCAGAGCCGTAGAGTTGTGGAAAAGTCAGACTCAGAGAGTTTAAGATCTTCTGAAAGAGAAAAGACTGCAAAGGGAAAGAAACGCAGAAATGTAGAAAAGTCTGATTCATCAGCAAATGGACATAGAAGAAAAACTTCAAAAAGTTCAGAAAGCCGAAGTAGAAGAGATTCAGAGAGAAAATCTAAGGCGGTTTCAAAACCAAAGAATAAGGCTGCAGCAAGAGCAAAGCAGAAGGCTGTTATGGAAGCGAAAGAAAAAGCATTAAAGGCATTTGAGTACAGAAAGAAAAAAGCTAAAAAGAAAGCCGCTAAAGCAGCCGCTGAAGCAAAGATAGAGCATGAGGTAAAGAAACTTACCGGTGCAGCCAAAAAGAGAGCCTTAAATAAGGCAAAAAAGAAAGCAAAGAAAAAAGCAAAACAGGCAAAAAAATTAAAGAAGTAAATAGAGGTAGTTATGGCTAAGCAGACAAAAAAACTTATAGCAAACAATAAAAAAGCATATCATGATTATTTTATTGAAGATAAGTATGAAGCCGGAATATCACTTGCGGGAACTGAGGTTAAGTCACTCAGAATGGGGAGATGCAGTGTAAAAGAAGCTTTTATACGAATTGAAAAAGGAGAAGTTTATGTCTACAATATGCACATCCCTGCATATGAGAAAGGAAATATTTTTAACAAAGATCCGTTAAGAGTGCGTAAACTTCTTCTTCACAAAAGTGAGATACGAAAAATTGAAGGTCAGATAGCACAGAAAGGTTATACGGTCGTGCCGCTCAGTGTCTATTTTAGCGGAAGTCTTGTCAAAGTTGAGATTGGTCTTGCAAAAGGTAAAAAATTGTACGACAAGAGACAGGATATAGCAAAGAAAGACCAAAGGCGTGAGGCAGAGCGTAAATTTAAAAATCTTCAATTTTAGTATATAAGAACTAATGAAAAATAATGGAGCTTTATTTGCCAATCTGAAATAGACTGTCAGACAAGGCATAAATAAGTAAAGAAAGTTTTATTGGTAAAATTGCATAAAAAAATAGCTTAAAATTTATACAAAACAGCAAAAATACAAAAAACACTTGACGAATCATATTTACGATAGTAATATATTGGCAACGAAACAAGTTGCGAAAGCGAACTGGATTGTTACTGATTGTATATCATACATATTAGGCAAGACTGGGTTGCACCGTTTGATAATGAACGTAGTTTATATATTACTATTGTTTAGGTATAGGTGTGATGCAGTTTTTTTGATTTCATTTTTTTAAAGTTTATTTTCTTTTTGAATTGAAAAACTCGGTGAAAATTTTGCTGTTTTGTCCGGGGGAAGAAAGGTGAAAATCTTAAAAGTTATAAATAACAATGTTGTAAGTGCCTGTGATGATAAAGGCAAAGAGATAGTTGTTATGGGAAAAGGTTTAGGCTTTGGTAAGAAAAACGGAGATATTCTTGACGAGTCAAAGATTGAGAAAAAGTTTTCGATGCCTGATGAGAGTGTCAGCAGACTTGAAGAAATATTAAAGGATATTCCTTATGAGTATGCTCAGGTTGCAAATCGTATAATAGCGATGGTAAAAGAAAAGTTTGATATGAAACTCAGCAAGATAATTTACATAACGCTTACCGATCATTTAAATTTTGCGATTACCCGTTATAAAAAAGGTATTGAAGTTGAAAATGCACTTTTATGGGAAATCAAAAGATTTTATCAAAAAGAATTTGAAGCCGGAAAAGAAGCTCTTGAAATCATAAAAAAAGAACTTGGGATTGAGCTTTCAGAAGATGAGGCAGGATTTTTTGCAATCCATATATTAAATGCCCAGATCGATGCTGATATGATGCAGACTATAAATATTCCGGGGATTACAAAAGATATTGTAAATATAGTAGGATATACATTTGGACGAGAACTTGACAGAGAAAGTTTATATTATGAGCGTTTTATCACTCATATTAAACACTTTCTTGCGAGGGTTGTAAAAAATGAAGTATATGGTGAAGATACGAATGACAGACTCGCCATAATGGTAAAAGACGAATTTCCAAAAAGCTACAGATGTGCATTAAGGATAAGAGATTATCTCAAAGTGAGCAAGAAGTATAATGTATCTTTGGAGGAAATATCGTATCTGACTATTCACATTCAGAGACTTTCAGGTGAAGGACAGAAAGATATTCACAAGGAAAGTTGAAATATTAAAATATTATCAGCTATGCAGTGTGAATTATACCATGAAAAGTGAATTTAAAGTCACGTTAGTAACTGCAAATTAAATATAAACACACCTGTTAGGGATTGTTACATTCAGTTGGCGAAACCCGGACACGAAACTTTTAACTTTTATTTTGAATAAACATATTAAAGAATATAAATATTAAGTATGTGAAAAAATATAGTTAGTTTTGTGTCCGGGTTTTAGTTTTTATGATGATAGTTTGAAAAATCCATATATGCAGGATTTTATCGTTAAAAATCCGATTTTTCAAACATAAGATTTGTGTTTGTGCACACTTGATACAAATCTAAGGTGTGAAATATATCATATTTCATATTATGTAAAAAAAATGTGTGCAGAAAAGAGGGTCATTATGAAAGAGTATTTTGGAAAGAAAATTTTTGGCGGTATTGCAATAGGAAAGATTAGTTTTTATTCAAAAAATCAGAATGTTGTTGTTAGAAAGAAAACAGAGGATTCTGAGGGTGAGATTGCAAGATATGAAGCAGCAAGGGAAAAAGCGATTGAGCAGCTTCACGGACTTTATGAGAAAGCATTGAAAGAAGTCGGAGAGATGAATGCAGAGATTTTTGAGGTTCATGCTATGATGCTTGAGGATGATGATTATAATGATTCAGTAAAAAATATCATCACTTCACAGAAAGTTAATGCTGAGTATGCGGTTGGAGTTACCGGTGATAATTTCTCAGAGATGTTTGCAAATATGGAGGATGATTATTTCAAGGCTCGTTCTGCCGATGTAAAGGATATTTCGGAGAGAGTTATCTCGATTCTCTGTGGAAAAACAAGTGACAGTGATATAGGAGATGAACCGGTTATAGTTGTTGCTGATGACCTCGCTCCTAGTGAGACGGTTCAGATGGACAAGACAAAACTTCTTGCATTTGTCACAAAGTTTGGTTCTTCAAATTCACATACGGCTATCCTCGCAAGGACGATGGGAATACCTGCACTTATCGGTGTTGATATTGACGAGGAGTGGAATGGAAAGACAGGTATCATTGACGGTTTTGAGGGCAAACTTATTGTAGAGCCTGATGAAGCTGCTATGAACGATTATGTAAAGAAGCAGGAAGCCGCAAAAGAGCAGAAAAAACTATTACAGAGTCTTAAGGGAAAAGATACAGTAACAAAGTCAGGAAAACAGATAAAATTATACGCAAATATCGGAAACCCGTCAGATCTTGCAGCAGTCGTTCAGAATGATGCGGCAGGAATCGGACTTTTCAGAAGTGAGTTCCTTTATCTTGAAGCAAGTGATTATCCGACGGAGGATGAGCAGCTTAAGGCTTACAAACAGGTGGCAGAGACAATGGCAGGAAAGAAAGTTATAATCCGTACGCTTGATATAGGAGCAGACAAGCAGGCAGATTATTTCAATCTTGAAAAAGAGGAAAATCCGGCAATGGGTTACAGAGCAATAAGAATCTGTCTTACCAGAGAGGAAGTATTTAAGACACAGCTTCGTGCTTTATACAGAGCAAGTGCATATGGAAATATCGCTATCATGTACCCTATGATAACATCTGTTGACGAAGTAAGGAGAATAAAAGAAATCTCAAAACAGGTAAGGGAGGAACTTGTTGCAACAGGAGTTGAGATTGGCGAAGTTGAGGAGGGAATCATGATAGAGACCCCGGCAGCCGCCATTATAAGTGACCTTCTTGCAAAAGAAGTTGACTTCTTTAGTATAGGAACAAATGATTTGACACAGTACACACTTGCTATAGACCGTCAGAATTCAAAACTAGACGAGTTTTACAACCCACATCACGAGGCAATTCTCAGAATGATTAAGATGGTTATCGACAATGCACATAAAGAGGGAATCTGGGCAGGAATCTGCGGAGAACTCGGTGCCGACACAGAGCTTACGGAGAGATTTGTTGAGATGGGAATAGATGAGCTTTCTGTTTCACCGGCTTGTGTACTTCCAATCAGAAAGATTGTAAGGGATATGGATTGATTGTTTTAGATAAATAATGCAATGTGATTTTAGAATGTAATAATCTAAAAATTGAAATATAAATAATGGACTGATGATGATAGTGTAAGTTCATAATATTTATTTTACTTTGCAAATAGAGTGAAAATATAGAGGATGAAGTTATGGATTATAAGAAAGCAGCGGAAGAAGTGCTGGAAAAAATAGGAGGGAGCGATAATATAATCTCAGTGGCACATTGTGCCACGAGATTAAGAATTGTTACCGGCGACAACTCAAAATACAGTAAAAAAGCAGTTGAAAATATAGATGGTGTAAAAGGTGTGTTTGAGGCTTCGGGACAGCTTCAGATAATCTTTGGAACAGGTGCGGTAAACAAGGTATATGATGAATTTATAGCACTTGTACATATATCCGGAGGAACAAAAGAGGATGTAAAGGCGGCAGGTGATATAAAAAATATTACTGCGGTAAATCGCAGTGCATCCGGTAAGGCGGAAACAGCAAATGATACGATAGGTGAACAAAAAACAGTTACGGCAGAAAACAACAGTTCAACTGGAGATAATGCAGTAAAAGAGATTTATTCACCATTAAAGGGCGAGGCTGTTAAGCTTTCAAAAGTTCCTGATGACACATTTGCAAATGAAATCCTCGGAAAAGGAATGGCAGTTATTCCAGGCGATGGGGTGGTCGTATCACCGGTTGACGGAGAGGTTTCGACTTTATTTGATACGCTTCATGCCATAGGAGTGACTGGGGATAATGGACTTGAACTTTTGATCCATGTTGGAATAAATACGGTTGAGCTTGAAGGAAAATATTATAAAGCACTCGTAAAAGAGGGTGATAAAGTTACGAAAGGACAGCCATTACTTAAATTTGATATAGAGGGAATCAGAAGTGCAGGATATAATACGGTCACACCTGTTATTATCACAAATTCAGATGAGTATGAGAGCGTTGAGCAGGTTGCAATAGGCGATGTTGAAAAATCAGCACTTGTTATGAATGTGCGGTAAGAAGATTATTTTAGAAGGTATTGTGGATATGGCAGATAACGATTACAGATTAAAATGTATGGAATAAACAAAGATTGTATAGATAAAGGCAGCACCGAAAGTGTCGATAGTGAAATTTTGAGTTGTATTAAAACGAAAAAGTGTTAAAATAGAAAATATAGATAAATATAAGACCATATTGTAAAATAATATGGTCTTATATTTTAGGAAAATCAGATAATGATGTAAAAAACCAAAGCGTTTTATATGTTTTTGGTTATAACTGGTGTTGATAATGAGAGGAAAAGAGAATGGAAATAGATATAATAGGATTGTTAAGTGCATTTTCTTTTGCACTTGACTGTGTGGAAGCAGAGTTGATCCATGTTACTTCAAATCATGGAAAAAGAGTGGCATATATGAGTGTCTGCATGGCAGAAAAGATGGGGGTGTCTGATGATGCATTGCGAGATCTTGCGGCATGTGCACTTCTTCACGACAATGCCCTTACACAATATATAAATGAAGAATTTTATAGTGATATATCCAATATTGATACATTGAAAGTAAGTAGTGATGACATAACTCCGAGACAGCTTGGTATGCATTGCATATACGGTGAGAAAAATCTCGAAAAATATCCTTTTAAAACAGGTGTAAAAGATGTTATATTATATCATCATGAAGAAGCGGATGGTTCAGGTCCTTTTGAAAAAAAATGGACAGAAGTTCCTCTGTTTGCAAGGATAATACATTTTAGTGATATGCTAGATGCATTTTGCAAGGCACAGAAATTTGATGAAGATGTTTTTAACAAAGCGGTCCATTTTATTGAGAAAAATAAGGACAAAAGATTTGACAGTGAAGTGACGAAGATGTTCTTTGATGCCTTTGATAAAGAGGAGTTTAGCAGACTCGGTGATGAACATATTGAGGAATATTTCTGGGAAAAGGTACCATGTGAAAAGAGTTTTTATTCTTTTAATGTGTTAAAAGACCTTGCAGATCTGTTCGCAAAGATAATCGATTACAAGTCAGAATTTACGAGCAGACATTCTCTCGGAGTGGCAAGAACGGCTTCAAAAATTTCAGAGATAATGGGATATGATAAGGTTATCTGCGATAAGATGTATCTTGCGGGAACATTGCATGATGTAGGAAAAATTGCAATAGGAAATGAGATACTTGAAAAGCCTGCAAGACTTACGGATGAAGAATTTGCTAAGATGAAAAACCATGCCGGTTATACATATATGATATTATCCAAGGTTGATGGTTTTGAAGAGATAAGGGATATTGCTGCATTTCATCATGAAAGGCTTGACGGCAGCGGTTATCCGTTTGGTAAAAGGGCAGACGAATTAACTACACTTCAGAGGATAATGGCGTGTGCCGACATATATCAGGCATTGACGGAAAAAAGACCGTACAAAGATGGGATGGATCACGATAAGGCTTGTGAAATTTTAAAAGATATGGCAGATAAAAACTGGATAGATAAAAATATCACGGAAGTTATCTGCCATACAAAAGAATTATAAAAATATCAAAAAATATCAGCTTTTAAGGTCGAGCAGTTTGTCTATGGCAGGCTGCAGAGCCTTATTTTTTCTATAGGCATCAACAAGATCACGTTCTTTAAGTGAGTAAGTTGATGTTTCGTTTATTTTTTTCTTGGAATATCCGAAAGTTCCCAATACATCAGTGATACGGTAAAATTTGCAAAGATATAGAAGTATATCAGCATCCGGTTGTGTCTGACCGCTTTCCCAGCCGTAAATTGTTTTATTTGCAACAGAAATTCCACATTCATCGAGATATGCGGCAACATCATCTACGGACAGATTGTTTGATTTTCTATAATATTTTAGCATTTTTGCTATAACAGGATTTTTCATTTTCAACCTCATTTCTTTATATAAATTTTGGCATTACCGTCTACAGAGTGTAGTCAGTAATATGTTTGTACTTGTCGGATAAGTTACGCATATCCTAATAGTATATTAAAGTTCATTTTATTTTTCTAATTATTATTCAGCGGTTGTTTTCTGAATATTCTTTATAGATAGTATCAAAACAAAAACAACAGTGTCAAGAATATGGAAAATATTCTTGAAATATAAGAAAACATATGGTTGAATTTCTTTTAAGACAAGTATATAATGGATATACTATATATACAGTTCTTGAAAAACAAGAAAATGAGGTGTAAAAATGGAAGAAATAAGAGAAGAAACAAAAGCTCAAAAAGAAATAGCAGCCTATATCAGCAGAAACAACATATCTGCATCGGAGGTTGCAAGGAAAACAAAAGTGGATGTAGGACTTCTGACCGGAAAGGCAGAGAGGAAGATGAATGCATCTGAAATGCTTTCAGTTTGTGCATATTTGGAAATCGAACCGCTTAGTTTGATATAGAAAACACAATAAAAATAAAATTATATAAGAATGGGGTACGATATGATTTTTTATAAGTGTTATGGAAATCACGATAAAAATAAGGATATAGATGTAGATAAACTTCCTGAAAAGGAAAGAAAATATTATGTATTTGATATAAACAATAATAATGACATAGTGCGTGACAATGATGATTATGACAGAAATATAGAATGTCCTATATGCCGCAGCAGAAAACATCTTGTAGTAGAATCAATACTTTACTGGTGTAATGAGTGTAAGGTGCCGTTGTATGAGCAGGTATGCGGATGCTGTGGAAAAAAGGGGAAAAAGTTTGTAAAAGACTGCCGCATCGTATTTCCGGAAGAAAAGGTGCTGCTTGAGATACTTCTTGGAAAAGAGCAGGGAGAACTTGACAATGTGTCCGTATGGAATGGAAACGGAAATATCTATTATGCTGACGGGAAAAATATGAAGCTTAAGATAAGTGAGCTTATAAAGCAGGAAACGGAAAATATACGTACTTTATATAATGAAAGAGTTCAGCATATAAATACGGATTTTTTTGAGCAGATGGTAAAAAGATTTATTACCGCCAATAAAAAGAGGTTTGATGATATAGATGATGATGCCATGGTTCAGATAAAGAAAAAAGTTAAGGATTATGATGACAGGGAAATTTTTGTGTCATTCAGCGGCGGAAAAGACTCAACGGTAGTTGCGGATTTAGTTAAGAGAGCAATGGGAAGACCGGATATATGCCATATATTCGGAGATACGACACTGGAGTTTCCTGAGACGGAAAATTATATAAAAGAATATAAAAGGCATAATCCCAAAGCACTTATCGTTTCATCGAGAAATAAGGATAAAAATTTTGAGGAGCTGTGTGGTATAGTCGGACCTCCGAGCAGGGTTATGAGGTGGTGCTGCACGATTTTTAAGACAGGTGCGATAAACAGAAAGATAGAGACGATATATGCCAACAAGACAAAAGTTTTATCATTTCAGGGAATAAGGAGAAGTGAGTCAAACAGCAGAAATAAATATGACAGGGTTTCAGAGTCATCAAAGATAAGCAAACAGGAAGTATGTGCACCTATCATATCGTGGTATGACTTTGATGTATGGCTTTATATCATGACGAGAGGAATTATATTTAATAAAGCCTACAGGCTGGGTTATTCGAGAGTAGGCTGCTGGTGCTGCCCAAATAACAGTTCATGGTCGGAGTTCTTATCAAAAATACATATGAAAGAACAATATGAAAAATTTCATGCGATGCTTATTGATTTTGCAAAAAGTGTTGGAAAGAAAGACCCGGAGGTGTATGTGGACAGCGGAAACTGGAAAGCGAGACAGGGCGGCAACGGAGTGAAATTTGCCAAAAATTCTATTGTGAATTTCGAGCGGTGCGTAAAGGAGGAACTGGCATTCAACTATGAACTTACGAGAGAGATAACACCGACATTATACGAGCTGTTTAAGCCATTTGGAAGAGTTGTTGAGCAGCTTGGAGACAAAAGACTTGGTGAAGTCTATGTTGTTGATGCAAATAGCGTAGCAGTTTTAAGGCTTCAGGGAAAAATCGGAACAAAAAAACTCAAAATAATAGTGGACCATCCGGAACTTATGCGTGCTAAAGATGCAGAAGAAGCAAAAAGAAAACTTGACTGTCAGATTACAAAATATCAGATGTGTCTAGGATGCAGGGCGTGTGAGAGCGTGTGCAGATTTAGTGCCATTAAAGTGAGGTCTTTTGCAAATGACACAAATACCGTGGCTGACAAGATGGCAGATTATCATATTGATGATGATAAGTGCAGGAGATGTCAGGAGTGTGTGGGTCATTTTTCGGTTGGTTGTTATATGAGAAAGGTACTGTCAATAAAAAGGTGATATATGGAAGATAAGATTACATTAAAAGGGAATGGAAGTTTTTATATAAGAGAGGGCTGGCTTACAAAAGGACTTGTAGAGATAGAGAAAAATCCTGAACTTTTTTCAAAAAAGTATTTTGAGGGGGCAGACGCATTAGGTGTTGGTTCAGTTATGGCAAAATCAATAAAATACTGGCTTATGGCAGCAGGACTTATCGTAAAAAAAGCAGAGCAGTCACCGGTAAAATATGATATTAAAAAGGGAAGTTTTATTTCAAAATGCGGCAAGCTTATTCTTGAAAATGACAAATATATTGAAAATAAAGATACACTTTGGATAATCCATTATAATATCGCATCAAACTATAAAGATGCGACTATGTGGAACTTGTTTTTTAACAGTGTCAGCGAAGAAAGATTTAACAGGAGAGAATTTGAATTTATGATGGAGGAGGAGCTTGAAAAGAGGGGGCATGGACAGGGTTCATATTCTGAGAGGTCACTATCTAATGACTGTGCGGTGCTTCTTCAGATGTATCTTGATGACAACAGGGAGAGAAACCCGGAAGAAAAAATGCATTGTCCGCTTGCAGAACTTCATCTGCTGACAAAAACTAATGATAAGTACAGCAGAAATGAGATAAAAGAACAGGATATAAGCAGTCTCGCCGTATTGTACGGAATATGCGGCTACTTAGAAAAGGCAGGACTTATTGAGGAAAAGGAAAGAACGAGCGTAAGCATTGAAAATCTGCTTGAGGATGAAAATAGTCCGGGAAAAATATTCGGGATTAACAGGATAACATTAAATGACTGTCTCGATGTATTAGAACAGGACGGCTATCTTAAGATAGACAGGACAGCAGGACTTGATACTGTTTATTTTGAGGAGAGTTCAATAAAAACCAGAGATGAAGTCATAGAACAGATTTATAAATAAAGGCTCAGGAGGGAACACAGATGATATTAAAAGATGTCATAAAATTAGATGAGAGATTTCAGACATCTGTAAACATAAGATTTGATATTGATAAGATAAGTAAGATAGATGAATTTATACCTGCAAAAAGTACATTAAATGTTTTGGAGTCATATTTAGAAAATATATTTGAAAAGAAAAATAATAAGTCAACACTTCTTGTAGGTCCTTATGGAAAAGGAAAATCACATCTTTTGCTGGTGCTTCTTGCACTTTTGCAAAACAGAAATGATAAGAAATGGGAAGATTCAATAACACGATTTTATGAAAAGATAAAAAAGCAAAATAAGAGACTTGCCGCCTGTATCGAAAAAAATATTTTATGTGGCAGAGAAAATAAAAAAAGGTATCTTCCTGTGATAATAAGTTTCGGCAGGTCATCACTTGAAAATTCATACAGACTTGCACTATTTCAGGCATTAGAAAGGGAGAAAATAACTAATCTGATGCCAAATTCAATATACGATGAAGTGCTTAAAAAGACTGAGTCATGGAAAAAAGATTATCCTGAAACATATGAAAGATTTACAAAAAATCTGGAAAATGCAGGGTATGAGGTTGAAAAGTTTGCGAGCGATATAAAAAAAAATATTTTGCCGGCACTTGAAGTTTTTAAGAAGATATATAAAGAGTTGACGGCAGGTGGAGAGTTCAATCCGCTGCTTGAAAATAATATTCCAAAAATATATGAAAATGTTGCCTATGAACTCAAAAAATACGGCTTTGACGGAATGATAATAGTATTTGATGAGTTCAGCAAATTTATTGAGGGCGAGGACAGCAGAGAGACATCAAAAGATATGGAGCTTGTGCAGTCAATGTGTGAACTTTGCAATGCGTCAAAAGAGCCTGATATACGCCATATTTTTGTGACACACAAAAGTATAAAAGAGTATGGAAGATTTTTATCAACACAGATATTAAATTCGTTTAAAGGTGTTGAGGGACGATTAAGCGAAGTGGTTTTCAGGACTAATGCACAGAATTATTATGAGCTTATGATGAATGTCATACATAAAGATGAAAAAAACATGGGGACATATTATAAAGAATATGGAATTGACACTGTTAAGATTACGGAAAGAACCTACAACATGACAAATATGTACACCATATTTGATAAGAAAGATTATGAAAATATAATAGTAAAAGGGTGTTTCCCATTAGCACCGCTCACTGTTTATACTCTTGTAAAGATAAGTGAAAAAGTCGGTCAGAATGAGAGAACGGTATTTACATTTATGTCAAATGATGAGCCGAACACACTTGCAAGATTTGTAAAAAATCATACCGAAAACAGCGATACGCTTGTATCAGCGGACATGATATTTGACTATTTTGGCTATATTTTTGAAAAGGACATATCAAATGAGAGATGCCACAGGGAGTATATAAAAGCGAAATATCTTATCAGGAAATGTGAGAAAGAACAGGCTGACAATGGCGGCGAGGGCTTCTATGGAGATAAACTCTATGATTATATGAAAAAGATAATAAAGTCTGTCGCACTATTAAATATGTTAAATCAGACAGAACTTGTGGCAAACGATAAATGTCTTATCTGCATGGTATGTTTAGAGGAAAATAAAAATCTGTATGAGGCTGCAAAAAAAGCACTTACAGACGGTGGCTATTTAACTTACAGGCGAAGAAGCGACAGCTATGTATTCAGGATAAATACGGATGCAAACTTTGAAAAAGAGATAGAAAAAAGAATAAATAAAATAAAATGCAGTCAGAGCGAAGTGGTGGAATGTTTTAGAAAAACAACTGAGAGACGATTTGAACTTCCAAAGGAATATAATGATGAAAAGAAGATGACAAGATATTTTGAATATTGTTTTGAGTATGGAAAAAAATTAGAAAATACTAAATATCTGAAAAAACGCATAGAAGAATTATCAAAGGAAAACTTTTCGGATGGCAAGATAATCTTAAGTATGGGAGAAGCTGACAGAGAAAAAATAGAACAGAATTTAAAGGAACTTGAAAATGAGAGAATAGTTGTCATATGCCCTGCTGAAAGTGTGGATTTCACGGACAATATTAAAAAATATTATGCCATAAATGATATAAGAAATGATGAGGAATATCTAAAAGAAAATGAAACAGCGTTGGAGGAGGCTTATTTTTGTCTTGATGATGTTGTATTTGAGATAAACCGCAAGATAAATGAACATTATATGCCGGGAACAAATAATGCAATATATTTTTATATGCAGAAAAATGGTGAGAAAAAAGCGAAACTTAAAAAGAATGACAATATAGATACAAACCGCAAATTGCAAAAGATATTGTCTTCGATATGCAGCGATTATTATGGAAAAACACCGTGCATAAACCATGAGCTGATAAATAAAAATGATATATCTTCACAGATAAAAAAAGTCAGAAATGAGATAATGCACAGACTGCTTTCAAATGAGGATATGAGCGAATGGGACGATGGAAAAAGTGCAGAAGCGACTATATACAGGGCAGTTCTTAAAAATAAGGGACTTATCACTTATGATGATGAAAATGCGGATAGTCCGGAAAAACAGGATGATGACATAGCAGAACTTCTTGACAAAATAAGAAAATTTATAAAAGACAGTGTCGGAAATAAAAACTGTTTTTCGGAGTTATATAAGAGTCTTAAAGGTAAGGATTTTGGTGTGAGAAACGGGGTCATACCGATATATGTCGCATACTGTCTGTCGGGAAAGATAGGGACTCCACTCGTATATTATGACAGGATTGAAAACGAAATCTCGGCACAGATACTTTCAAAAGCCGATGAAGAACCGGAAAAATGCTATTTATATATTGAGAAAAATGATGGAGAAAAAGAGGAATATCTCGAAAATATTATAAAGATATTTGATATATGGCAGAGCACAGATGAAGTTTTGACACAAAAAACTCAGATGCTCTCGCCTATGAAAAAGCTGAGAATGATAACAAACGGATTGCAGCAGTGGTACCGTTCACTTTCGGGATATTGCAGATATGTCTCACTTGACCTATGCAGTGAAGATAAAGTGGAGAATGAAAAAAACTGGATTTATTCAAAATGTGATTTATTTAGGAATGACCTTGCCGGAAATATCGAGAGTGCAAGAGAATATCTGTTTGAAAGTCTGCCAAAACTTACAGACTCAGCCAAAGACGGAAATGTCGATTATAAAAAGTGTGTTTCTGAGATTGTAAAAATAAAGTCAGAGATTGAAAAAATGTATGACAAACTGGTTGATAAATTAAGTACAATGATAAAACAGCAGTTGTCAGATGAAAGCAATGTCTCTGTCATATCTCTCAGAACGGTATTTGAGAGATGGACGGAAAAAAATGAGGAAAAAATATCACAATTAAAAGATTCTGGCGTAGTATTTGAATATTGCGTGGAAACGCTTATCAGATATGTGACTAAAAACAGTGAAGAAGATGAAGAAAAAATAATAAATAAAATATCGGACGGTCTTATCGGACTGGCACTTAGAGATTATAAGGACGGCACGGCAGAGATATTTGAAAAAGAACTTGAAAAAGCGGTAAAAGAGCTTGAACGGACACTGAAAAAAGAAAATACGACTGATAACGCAGTTTCATTTACGATGGATACGGCAGACGGAAAACAGGTAAAATGCAGTCTTTCAGAGTACGATGAGTCGCCGGCAACTGACATTATCGAAAATCAGTTGAGGGAAGTGCTTGGCGAAAATGAATATGATAAGAGTGCACAGGTAAGTGCCATACTTAAAATATTAGGCGAGATAGTAGGTTGATGTGAAATACAAGGGGGAAGAAAATGTTATATTTTGATAATGCGGCAACGACATATCCAAAACCTGAACAGGTTTATAAAGAGATGGACAGGCTCACAAGAGAGTGTGCCGTAAATGCAGGCAGAGGAAGTTATAAAAAGGCAGAAAACGCAAGTGCGGTAATAAACGAAACAAGAAAAAAAGTATCAGAATTTATGGGAGCAGAAAATGCGGAGGATGTGATATTTACATCCTCTGCAACAGAAGCTGCAAACAGGGTTTTGCGTGGATATGGCTTTGAAGAAAATATGACTGTATATGTGTCACCGTATGAGCATAATGCCGTTATGAGAACGCTTGAAGCATTAAGAAAAGAAAAAAAATTTAAGATAAAAGTGCTTGAAACTGACGAAAAAGGTTATTTGAATTTAGATGATATAGAGTATCAGTTTATGTGTGATGAGCCTGACTTTGTCTGCATAAATCTTGCGAGCAATGTGACAGGCTATGTGCTCCCGGCGGAGCGTGTTGCAGACATGGCAAAAGAGTACGGAGCCATCGTGCTTGCAGATGCGGCACAGGCAGCAGGAAACATAGAGATAAATTTAAAAGAAACAAACATAGACATATTGATATTTGCAGGCCACAAATCAATGTATGGTCTTTTCGGAGTGGGCGGATTTATAACAAACAGCAGGATATTTGACCGTGACAAAAACATTACACCGGTGATATTCGGTGGAAACGGAGAAGACTCTCTAAATCTTGAATTATCAGAAAGAGGGATTTCCAGATACGAAGTGGGAAGTCCTAATATCGCAGCAATAGGAACATTAAAAACAGCCATAGATACAATAGAAAAAGATTTATCGGGAACGCAGGAAAGAGAAAACAGGCTGCTTAAATATCTGATAGAAAAATTAGAAGATATTGACGGCATACATATATTTCAAAAGCCGGAAACAGAAGAAGAATTTCAAAATCACATAGCAGTGCTCTCGTTAGGATTTGAAAAATATATGTCAGACGATGCCGGCACGATATTGGACGGCGAATACGACATAGCCGTGAGGACAGGATATCACTGTGCACCGCTTGTGCATGATGTGATAGGGAGTAAGCGGTATGGCGGAACGGTCAGGATAAGTATGGGGCAGTTTACGACAAAAGAGGATGTGGATGAGCTTGTGGCAGCGGTAAGGGATATGAGGTAGGACAAAGGAGGATGGAAAGATGAGTGAGAATATGTAAAAGAATAGAAGATGAAACTTATTGATTAATTATAAAAAATGAACAAAGGAGATAGCTAATATGAATCTTAAAGATGCAGGTATATATGATTTGACAAATATTTTTAAAGGTAAGGCAACAGATGCACATGGAGCTTCTCAGGGAAGCGTAATAAATAATAAACCGCGGTTTATAAATATTCCGGCATATCAAAGACCGTATCGTTGGAAAGCCGAAAATATAGAAAGATTATTTCAGGATTATGCCGAAAATAATGAGGAATATTTTCTGGGTTCTGCCGTTGCTGTAGAAAAAAGCAAAAAAGATGGGAGTATAGAATTTGATGTTGTGGATGGACAACAAAGACTTACGACATTATATTTACTTAATTATATAAGGTATTTATTGAGAAGAGAATATACATTGTTTAAACTTAAAAATCCATATCAGCCCAAGGCGAGTGAGTTATGTGAAAAATTAAAGGAATGTTATGTTAATTTGATAGGAAGAAATATAGAGCCATTTGAATGTATAATTCATAAAATAGAAGAATTGTCTGAACATGAGGAAATGGATCCTAATAGCAGAGTTGATAAATTGGTTTCATGTTATGAAGAACAGTTATGTATTGCAAAAATGAAGAGTACTTATGAAGAAACAATTAATGAGAGATTATATCAGGCACACAAATTTTTAGATGACGAGAAACTATGTTTAAAATATTCGCGTTCCAGATATGATGATATTTTAAAAAAAGCTCTTTGTAATGTTGTTTTAAACAATGTGCCTAATACAACAGATTATGAATTACAGGTTATGAGAGAGTATAAGGATGAGGAATTTATTCATAATTACATAACAGCATTAAAAACTATATTTAATGAGATATGGGGGAGAGCAAAGTTAAATGTAGATAAAGATGCAGATATAATGGAAAAATGTGGAAAGGCTATTGAATTGGCTGATGAAATAGTTGAAAATATGTCATTATGTATTGTTTTGACCGAAAATGAAAATGATGCAAATAAATTGTTTGAAGTATTGAATGACAGAGCATTGGAAGTAGAAGATTTGGAACTTATAAAAAATCATTTTTATAAGGAGTACTGTACAAAATCCAATGATGCAGATGAAAAAAAAGACAATGTTATTACGGAATTAGATGAATTATGGGCTGATAAGATTTTTTGTGGTAATGTTGATTATCAAAACAAGCTTATTTCATACTTGGCAGCAGTATATTTAACCTGTGATAAAGAATTAAGCTATAAAGATGGTGCTAAATTGAAAGATGCAATAGAAAAGAAATATTCGTCAGTAAATTATTCTTTAGAGGAAAGAACATATACAGATAAAGAAATATTGTCGGATTTTAATGCCTATTATGCTGTGAAAATAATATTAGAAAATTTTGGTGTGAAAGCAAAAAAATTAAATGAGATTTCGCTGAGAGCGGAACAGGAAGATAAATCAATTACATATAAAACATTACATTTACTAAATGCACTTAAATATCATGCTGTTATACCTGCATTAACAAATGTGATAATTGCATCATATGCAAAAAATCATTCGTTAATAGATGAAGATTTTGGTATGAAATTTAAGAAGTATATTTGTGATTTGATTGAGGATAAGAATCATAGCATTGATGAATATAAAAATATTCATCAATGTGCATATATGCTTTGGATTGCTTCTTTGAAAGCGAAAGATTATAATATACCAAGACAAATAGCTAAGAGAATTATAGAGAAAAACGGTCGTGTAGGTTTTTGTTATGACTATATGGATTTTAAAGGTAATGAAATTAATAATTTAGATGAAGAACTTGAAATTTGGCTTAATAATTGGACATTCAATAATAAGAAAACATTTGCAATAAAGGTATTGATGTTAAATCTTTTATTGAGTCAGAGGTTAGAAACTGAAGATGGTTATAAAGCTGACACATTTACAATAAATATTAACTCAGCTTTAACTTACAAAATGGATGCAGGAAGATTGCAATTGGATCATTTAGAAGCAAATATAATTAATCGTGTAAATTCACAAAGTTACTATTTATCTGATGATATAGAAAAAAGACAGAAAGATGTAAATGGATATATTGGTAATTTTATGATACTTGATGCAGTTGACAATAACCAAAAAAACAATGTTCCATTAAAAAATGCAATGGAGTATTACAAAAGGATTGAAAAGAGTTGGTTGGTAGATGATATAGAATGTATGATAAAAGATGAAGAATATTTTGATTTAGAAAGACAAATTCCTAAAGAAGAATTTTTTAGAGAGAGAACAAAAAGATTAAAGTGTTGTTTTAAAGCATTTTTGAGAAAAAAATTAAATGATACACAGGTGACTATTAGATTTTAAAAATTAAGATATAGCAACAACAGGGACATAAATATTTTATGGCATTTATGTCCCCGTTTAAATCAAATCCAACTTTATTCTCAAAATTCATAAATCAAATTCATATCCCTACAGCTCCGGAAATCTCCGCAAAATTTATAAACAGGTCTTCATATATATTAACCTTTACAACCGACTCAAAAGTATAAGGAACATTTAGCAGATTTTCCTCAAAGTAGTTTACACTTACACTTTTCCGCTGTGGGTCAACGATCCAGTATTCACGGACGCCGTATTTTTGATAATAGTACAATTTACGCACATAATCATCCTCAGGATTTCCTGGAGACACGATTTCTATGATAAAATCAGGTGCACCATTACATCTTTTGCCGTCAAGTTTATCGTTGTCGCAGACTATCATTATATCAGGCTGTACGATAGTAAGAGGTGACTCATCAAGTTTTTATTATATTATTATAATACTTTGTTATAGAGAAAATTTCAACATTTTCCTTTCACTCCCCCTTTTCAAACCGCAGATTTTGTGATAAATTATAAAGCATTGATGGAATTACCTATTTAAAGGTGATTTTGATGATAAGCAGGTGAAAGGTGCACTATCATTTACCATCATCATAAACTTAGAATAAAGAATATGTGAGGAGACAAAAATGATTAAGGTAGTAAAATTTGGTGGAAGTTCTTTGGCAAGCGCAACTCAGTTTGCAAAAGTTGGAAACATTATCAAAGCTGATCCTGAAAGAAAATTTGTAGTGCCAAGTGCACCGGGCAAGAGAAATTCAAAAGACACAAAAGTCACGGATATGCTTTATGCATGCTATGATCTTGCAGAAGCAGAAAAAGATTTCTCTAAGGAGCTTAAAAAGATTAAGGAAAGATATGAGGCTATCATAAACGGACTTCACTTAACGCTTTCTCTTGATGATGAGTTTAAGATTATCGAGGAAAACTTTAAGAAAAAAGCAGGTTCACAGTATGCAGCTTCAAGAGGAGAATATTTAAACGGAATCATCATGGCAAATTACCTTGGATATGACTTCGTTGATTCGGCTGAAGTTATCATATTTAATGAGGATGGCTCATTTGATGCAGATACAACTGACAAACTTTTAGGTGAGCGTCTTTCAAAACTTGAAAATGCTGTTGTACCGGGATTTTACGGTGCTACATTAGGCGGTGTCGTAAAAACTTTCTCAAGAGGAGGTTCGGACATTACAGGTTCACTTGTATCAAAGGCAGTTCATGCGACAGCATATGAAAACTGGACTGATGTTTCAGGTTTTCTTATTGCAGATCCAAGAATTATTGATAATCCAAAACCGATTAAGGTTATAACATACAGAGAGCTCAGAGAGCTTTCATATATGGGAGCAAGCGTACTTCATGAGGATTCAGTATTCCCGGTTAGAAAGGCGGGCATCCCTATAAATATAAGAAATACAAATGCTCCCGACGATGAGGGTACATGGATTGTTGAGAGCACTTGTCATCATCCGGCATACACTATCACAGGTATCGCAGGAAAGAAAGGATTTGTTTCAGTAAATATAGATAAAGACATGATGAATGCAGAGGTTGGATTCGGAAGAAAAGTTCTCAGTGCATTTGAGGAAAATGGCATTAACTTTGAGCATATGCCATCAGGTATCGACACAATGACTGTATTTGTCCATGAGCCTGAATTTGCTGCAAAGGAGCAGGCTGTAATATCAGCAATTAACCGCAATGCACATCCTGACAGCATAGAGATAGAGGCTGATCTTGCACTTATCGCAGTCGTGGGTCGTGGAATGAAATCTACAAGAGGTACGGCTGGTCGTATCTTCTCAGCACTTGCCCATGCAAATGTCAATGTAAAGATGATAGACCAGGGTTCTTCAGAGCTTAACATTATTATTGGTGTAAGTGACAATGATTTTGACACAGCTATCAAAGCAATATATGATATTTTTGTAACTACACAGTTATAAAAATAATAATGGTTAAAAAATCCGGTTGTTTTTTTATTGAAAAATAATAATTCACAGATTATAATGAGCCAAAACAAATCAAACAAACAGGCAAAGGAGCTTTATGTTTTCGATGCCTGTTTTTCTTTTTGCAAATTGAGATAAGATGTGTTTTTAGAAATGCAACACTTCCAAAGATGATATGGGATGGTGTGCGTTCAGAAATAGATCCGACGATAACTTCGATAGCATCAATACTTATAATTACAGTATCGATGGTGATGATAGCATTAGGAATTATGGAATATAAGGCAGAAAATGTAAAGACAGTAAAAGAAGTATAGCAGGCTTTATATACCATATTCGTATTATTAGTGACAAATTTCGTAATTTTCATTGATATTTTTAGGAAATTGGGTATATAATAAAGTACTAAAAAAATAATACGAATAAGGAGTGATAATTTTGTTTGACAAAAAACTTGAAAGTTTAAATGTAAGACACAAGATTAACTATGGCTTTAATTTCGTAATAAAGCTCATGGTGGCATCAGGTATTTTATCTATTATGGCTTTAAGCTGGGTATTTAAGGATGTTAAGAAAAATATAGGTGCAAGTGGAAGTTTAAGTAGTACAACTGCCGTATTTATAATAGGTATTATTTTAATAATAGCATTTGTCGGACTTGCAATATATTTTTCAAAGATGCTTGGTACAAAGATCGTTCAGTCTATTATTGAACCTTTGATAGAAATCGAAAAGGTTACTAAGGAAATTGCTGCAGGTAATCTTCACTGTGAGATAGATTATCGTGCAAAGAATAAGATTGGGGAACTTGCACATGACCTGAGAAAGTCGGTTTCAGTACTCGCTTCCTATGTCGATGATATTTCAAATTCCATGGATGAGTTCTCAAAAGGAAATTTTGCGGCAGAACCACAGGTAGAATGGCAGGGAGACTTTAAAGGTATCAGAGATTCTTTTGTTGAATTTGAAAAGAGTATGTCAACTACAGTTAAGAGCATACAGCGTGTTGCAGATGAAGTTGCAGATGGCTCACAGCAGGTATCAGAAAGTTCAAACGGACTTGCAGAGAGTTCGACTGAGCAGGCAGCAGTCACAGAAGAACTTACGGCAACCATCACAAACATATCTGAGCAGGTAGCAAAGAACGCACGTAATGCAGAAGATATAAGTGCAAAGGTTAAAAATCTTGGCGGTGAGATTGCTATTGGAAATGAGAAGATGCAGGAGATGGTTCAGTCTATGAACGAAATCAGCGAGGCATCACAGGAAATAGGAAAGATTATTGCTACAATAAACGACATATCCGCACAGACAAATCTGCTTGCTTTAAATGCATCCATAGAAGCTGCGAGAGCAGGAGAAGCAGGAAAAGGTTTTGCGGTTGTTGCAGACCAGGTGGCAGTTTTGGCAGCACAGAGTTCAGAAGCGGCAAAAGAGTCATCACAGCTTGTTGAGACATCTGTAAAAGCTGTTGAAAAAGGTATCATAATTGTTGATGAAACGGCGAAACAGTTAGAGAATGTGGTAGCAGGTTCAGATGCTATTACAAAGGAAGTTAATGAAGTTGCAGATGCACTTGGTGCTCAGAATGATTCATTTGATCAGATAAATGAGGGTGTTGACCAGATAAACAATAATGTCCAGAATAATTCTGCGACAGCACAGGAGTGTGCGGCTGCAAGCGAAGAAATGAGTGGACAGGCAGAAGAACTTGATAGTCTTATCAGAAAGTTTAAGGTTGCTAAGTTTAAATAAATAAATAAAATCATATTTTATTGCGAACAGGCTGTTATCGGTACTTAATCTTTTAAGTAGGAACAGTCTGTTTTCAAAATAAGTGTCTAGGTTTTTTTAAATAAGTGTCAAGCGTTCTGTAAAATAAGTTGACACATAAAATGAAATATGGTAAAATGGCTTCATTAAAAACAGTTGCCAGAGAGCAGCTCAGTACAACGGGGTTGTACTGGTTTCGACGGGCTCACTGAAGATGGAGAAGCTGTTCGTGGTCGGACACCACGTAAAAAGTTCGACTTAAATTTAAACGCAGAAGATAATTTTGCATTAGCTGCCTAGTTGCAGCTCATCGGCCCTCATAGCCCACGATGAGGATCACCGGTGTCAACCTTGTGGGACCCTCTAATGTCAAAGCTTTGAGATATTAGAACATTTATGAAGCTACTAAAAGCTGCAGCCTGTTAGTGGGCGTCAGCTGGAGGGAATGTTAAAGCACTGACTATAACAGTAGAAGTACATTGAATCTGGGTTCGGACCGGGGTTCGACTCCCCGCAGCTCCACTATTTATTAAATGTTGAAATAACCAAATTTTTGGTTGTTTCAACATTTTTTTCTTAATATTTGTATTTAAATCTTAAATCCTTTATACTATTACATATTAAAAGATTATTAAGTAACAAATAAACGGGAGAAATTTTAAAATATGGAATACGATTTTTTGAAACAGTTTTCAAAGAGAATGAAGATTGTTGGTATGTTCTCAACATTGATAAAAAACAGTTGGCAGAAGACTACCTGGAAACAGTTCGGTTTTGAGACCATGGACGAGCAGGTGAATATGATATATGCGGTTCTTTTGTTCATTATGGAGTATTCACTCAGGGAGCAGCCTTGTACGATTGATGATATATCAGTCTTTGTTGATGATGTATGTAACAGGTATCTGAAAAAAAGTCTTTCTTACGAAAAAAGCAGGGAGCTTGCTGAGTTTATTATAAATATTGTTTTGTGTGATGAAGGTCATGCGATGTATTTTGACTGTTTTGAGTTTGAAAAGCGTGAATATAAAAAGAAAAATATAAGTTATCTGTCAAATGAGGTGGTCTATCTTGATGGTGATATAAAAAGAACAAGCTACAAACTTACTGATAACGGATATAATCTGGTATTATCGACACTCGAAGTCGAAAACAATATGAAGCTTACGATACATGAGATGATATTTAAGATGCACTTAGAACGGGCTACATATGATCAGGCACTTGATGAGGTTAAAAATATTTTTAATATGCTACGCATACAGCTTCAGAAAATACAGGAGGCGATGGATAAGATAAGGCGAAATGCACTTAATTATTCTATTGAGGATTACGAGCAGATTTTAAATGAAAATATGACTGCCATAAGTGATACAAAGCACAAGTTTATGGAGTACAGGCGTGTGGTTAGAAACCGTGTTAAAGAACTAGAAGATGAAAATATAAATATTAAGGCTTTGAGTGATGAGGATATGGAAAAACTTCATAATCTTCAGGATATTGAGAGATATTTGAGCAGGTCGATAGATGAACATCAGAAGATATTAAATAAACATTTTGACCTTAAAGATCTTTATTCTCATGAGCTTGAGCAGATGTCAAAGATGACGCTTATTAAAAGGTTTTCTATCAGAAATGATCTGTATGACAAAATTATTGAGCATCCGGGCAGTCTTGTAAATATAAATCAGTTTTTAAATCCGCTTTTTAGAAATAACCCGGAGAAAGTTTACAATCTGAATAAGTGTATTCAGTATCAGAAGCCGCTCAGAGAGAAAAATGATGATGAAGAAGAAGAAAAACTTGATTTTGATGCTATGGACTATGAGGAGCAAAAGGAGAGAAAACTCAGGGAAAAGTTAAAAAAATATCAGTCCAGTATGGAATTTCTTGTTGAAATGACAATGGAGAATGATGGCGAGATTGATTTAGCTTCAATGAGTAGTCTGTCAGAGGAACAGAAGAAAGTGTTTATTCCGAATGCTGAAATGTTTAAGGAGATAATGGTCGAGTTTATTAAAGCCGGAAGTATCGATATTGATGAACTTAGAAAAGAGAGAAGAAATATAGTTGCGGAGGAAAGCTGTAGTTTTCAGTTAAATGAAATGATATTAAAAATTGCTGATGAGAGAAAAGATTCACAGATTAAACGGATAACCGTAAGAAGATGTGATGACGGACAGACAGTTTGTTTTAATGATGTTTACAATGAATTTGGTGACAGACGAAATATATATTGTTCTAATGTTCAATTTAGATTTGAGAAAGAAATGGAGTAGTTATGGCATACGAGGCAGAAGAAGTAAAGATAAGTCAGGAAATATTTTGTACGCTTATTTCAAAACATGAATTAAGAGAGGAAGATAATAAGGAGCTGTTTGAAGGTTACACACAAAATCCAAGAATAATGAATCTTGTGAAAAGTCAGGGTGAAATTGCGGATTGTACAGTAGAAAGATATGGAAGTGTGATATATCTTATACCTGCTGAAGACAACGATTTTCTCGGGTTTTCAAAGCAGGAATTAAAAGCGAAACTCTGTAAGTCAGGAGCTACGGACAAGGATTATTATCTGTCACAGTTTGTTATCCTTACAATGCTTACAGAATTTTATGACGGTCAGGGGAGCAGCAGTAAATCAAGAGAATATATTAAGGTCGGTGAACTTATAAATCTGGTTTCAGACAGACTTATACAGGCTGGAAATAATATGACCGAGGAGGAAGAGGAAAAGACAGGGCTTGCATTTTCAAATATGCTTGAAGCATACACGGCACTTAGAAGTGACGAAAAGGGAAGAAAGACAAAGACGACAAAAGAGGGTTTTGTCCACAGGATACTGACCTTTTTACAGGAACAGGGACTTATAGAGTATATAGAGAGAGATGATATGATAAACACAACAAAAAAACTTGACAGTTTTATGGACTGGAATTTGTTAAATCAGAACAACTATATAAGAGTGAGCAAAGTTTTGGGAATCAGTGATGAAAAGGAGAAGGTAAAAGGTGAGTAAGATAAATACACTTCGTATCGTAAACTTAAATTATAACAATAATTCTATCAAGATAAGTGATGAAGCATTTCAGTTTAATGGTGAAAGTACGCTTATGTCACTTAGAAATGGTGGCGGAAAGACAGTGCTGGTGCAGATGATGACGGCACCATTTGTGCATAAAAGATACAGGGATACAAAGGATAGAAAGTTTGAGAGTTATTTTACGACAAACAGACCGACTTTCATTATGGTCGAGTGGGTGCTTGACGGGGAAGCCGGTTATGTGCTTACCGGAATGATGGTAAGAAAAAATCAGGAAGTTTCGGATGGAGAGGCTCATGATGAACTTGAGATGATAAATTTTGTATATGAATATACTGCCAGATGTGAAAATGACATATATCATATACCTATAATAAATGAGACTGAATCAGGTATGACATTAAAAAACTGGGGTTCATGTAAAAAGGTATTTGAAAAGCTTAAAAGAGAAGATGGTATGCATTTTAATTACTATGATATGGATATGCCTGCCCAGTCAAGAATGTATTTTGAAAAGCTTAAGCAGTACCAGATAAATTATAAAGAATGGGAAACTATTATAAAAAAGATAAATTTAAAAGAATCTGGACTTTCAGAGTTGTTTACGGATTGCCGTGATGAAAAAGGTCTTGTTGAAAAGTGGTTTTTAGAAGCAATAGAGAGTAAACTCAATAAAGATGGAAACCGCATTTTAGAATTTGAGACTATAATAAAAAAATACGCAAAACAGTACAGGGACAATCAGACAAAAATTCAGAGAATGAAAAATCTCAGAGGTTTTTTAGAAGAAGCATCGGGCATAAGAGTATATGCGGATGAATATGTCGATTACACTGAGAAAAGAAAAAATAAAGAAAATGATATTGCATGGTTTAATGTGATATTAAATGAGTTAAATGCAGAAGCTGAGGAAAGAAAAAGACTTCTTGACGAAGATATAAGAAAAAAACAGATAGAGATTTCAGATATAAAATATGAAGAAGTATCATATAATATTCATTCATTAGAGGCAAAAAAGGAAAGACTCATACATGAATACGAGCAGATAACACTTGAAAAAGGTCAGGTTGCAAAAGAAAAAGACAGGCTTGAGAATAAGAGGGCAAAGCTTCTTTGTGCGAGAGAAAATGAAGAAAAAAATGCTGCTCTTGCAGAATGTAGAAAGATTGAGAGCCGTCTTGAAGCATCAAAAAAGAGTGAGGAACAGAAAGAACCTGAAAGACAGGAACTCGGAAAAACACTTTTTAAACATTACAGCAGGGCAGTTTCGGAGTGCGAGGCTGAAATCGCAAATACAAGAGAAAATATAAAAAAGCAGGAAAAGCAGGAAAAAGAGTACAACCAAAGTAAGTCCGACTGTTTTAAACAAAAGGATGACAATTCATTACAGATAGGAAAGTGTCAGGCAAAAATTTCAAATTATGATGTGATTGAAGAACAGTTTAATAAAAAATACGAAGAAAAGCTTTGCAGAAATATTTTAGGTGTTTATGAGACGGGGACATTAGAATTAAGAGATGATGAGTATAAAAAAGAAATGTCGAAGATACAAAAAGATATAGTTTCTCTTAAACAGGAAAAGGTGAAAAATGATGATGATTTTGTAAAATATGTAAGAAAGCAGGATGATCTCAGAAATGAGATTATGGAGAAAAAGAGCAAGCTGGCATCAGAGAGAGAAATATGTCTTGATTTTGAGGAGCAGTTAAAAATAAGACAGGATATTATGAAACATTTTCTTGTAAGTGAAAATGATGTTTATAACAAGGAAGTGATACTTAAGGGTGCAGACAGAAAGCTTAAGGAGATAAGTGCTGCAAAAAGGTTGTTAGAGCGTGAGAGCGAGCAGACAAACACAGAGATAAAACTTCTTGAGAATGGAAGATTATTGGAGGTTTCAAAAGAGTTTGATGAATATCTGTCATCTATGGAGATTGAATATATATATGGTATGGAGTGGCTTTCAAATAATGGAAGAAGTATGGATGAAAATAAAAAGATAGCTGCCAATAATCCATTTATTCCATATGCGGTAATAATCTCCGGTGAGGATTTTAAAAAGCTGTTGGCAGATAAAAATAAGGTATTTACTTCAAATCCGGTGCCAATTGTAAAGAGAGAGGAGCTTGAAGATAGTTTTATAAATGATGAAACAGGTGTTGTAGAACTTGAAAAGATAAGCTTTTATCTGAAATTTCAAGAGGAACTTCTCAATGATAGCAAACGATATGAAATCATAGAACAAAAAAAGGAAAAAAGCAGGAAAATACAGGAAAACATTGAGAGAAGAGATGAAGAATATAAGGAGTATTTTTCTAAACAGGAATGTATAAAAAATCAGACGATAGAAAGTGACAGTATAGAAAGCAGCAGGGGACTTATTGATACACTCGAGAGTGAAACTGTTAAGATGCAGGCTGAACTTGAAAATCTGGAAAGTTTGAAAAGAAAGATTACCTTAGTAAACGAACAGATAAATCAGAATGTAACAGCACTGAATGAGAAAAAAAATCTTGCAGGGATAAGATTGCAGGATTTCGAGATGCTTAGAGAGAGTTATAATGATTACTGCGATGCGAAAGAGGAAAAAATACGACTTGACAAGAAAAATGAAGATATTGACAATAAGCTGAACATTATTACAGAAAAACTTAATAACCTTATCGAGGACATCAAAGCGGATGAAAAAACTGAGATGAAGAAGAAACAGGAGCTTCTTGGACTTCAGGAAAGATATGAGTATTTTGAAAAATTTAAGGGAAAATCAGAAAATGTTGATAAGGCGTCTTATACTTTGCTTGACGAAGAGGAAAGGATTTCAAAAGAGGCAGCTTACAATGCCCTTTTAAATGATTATTCAAATGAAGTGAAACTTCTTACGGAGCAGTATAACAGTGCCAACAGGAGATTTCTTAAGAGTAAGCAGGAGTTAGCAGAACTACTTGCAAAATACCGTATTAAAAAAACAGACATTGAAAAGACAAGGTATGATAAAGACGATAAGGCAGAATTAGATGAACGCATATCTGCTAACAATATGGAGTTACAGTTGTATGATGAAAAACTTAATAAAGTCAATACGCAGATAACCAAAAAAGAGTCAGACATTGAGCATGCTTACAAGGATATGTATAGGATTGCTGAAAAGAAAGAGCCAATTAGCAAGGATAAAATATCTGACACAAACTTTAAAGACAGGATAATTATAATCCAAAATGAGATAAGAGACACCAGACTTGACCTTGACGGAGTTACAAGTCTTTGCAGAGGATATGAAGCAAATATTTCTGCACTTGCCGAATATAGTGATTTAAAGGTTGAGGAAACCGATGAGCATATAAAGAAAGAGGATATTTTTGGAAAGTCGGTAAAAGAAATTGATAAGTTCAGGGGCATGATGATAAGAGATTACAGAGAACTTATTGAAAATGAGAGAAAGCAGAGTAATGTTATCACAAGACTTTTAAACGAGATGGCAAGAAAAAATATCTTTAAGGATGAATTTTTCCAGAAGCCAATCGAAGTATTATTATCACTTACGGATAATGCAGTCAATTTCATGAAACAGCTTGATATACTGGTTTCATCTTACGAAAGTATGATAGAAAAACTTGAGGTAGATGTTGCCATCGTTGAAAAGGAGCGTGTAAGGATAGTTGAACTTCTTGAGGAATATGTAAGGGATGTCCATGACGAGCTTGGCAAGATAGATGGAAATTCAACGATAAAAGTGCATGGAGAGAGTAAGAAAATGCTTAAGATAACTCTGCCTGAGTGGTATGAGAATGAGGAGATATATCATCTTAAGATACAGGATATTCTTGAAGAGGTTACTGCAAAGACGATAAAGGCATTAGAGGAAAATAAAAATCCTGATGATATAACAGGGCTTTATATCAACACGAAGTATCTATACGATACGGTGGCAGGTACGGGTAATGTCCGCATAAAGCTTTACAAGATAGAGGAGCAGAAAGGAAGAGAAATTTCATGGTCAGATGTTGCGAAAAATTCAGGTGGTGAGGGATTTTTGTCGGCATTTATAGTTCTGTCAAGTCTGCTCTACTATATGAGAAAAGATGTGTCAGATGTATTTACCAATTATAATGAGGGAAAAGTGCTTGTTATGGACAATCCTTTTGCACAGACAAACGCTTCACATCTTTTGAAACCGCTTATGGATATGGCAAAAAAGACAAATACGCAGCTTATCTGCCTTTCAGGTCTTGGTGGTGATTCAATATATGACAGATTTGACAATATTTATGTGTTAAATCTTGTGGCGGCGAGCTTGAGAAACGGAATGCAGTATCTTAAAGGGGAGCACACAAGAGGAGATGAACAGGAAACAATGATAGCAACGCAGATACAGGTTACACAGCAGGAGCTTATGTTCTAAAATATATAAAATTGTATTTTAAGTATTATACGACATGATGTTGTTGTGAGAGTACATTATTCTGAAATGGAGGTGGCATGAGGCGTAGATGAAATGTTATAAGATTAAATACAGACTTGGCATAACCCATAGTGTTGACAATAATGAAAAGCACAAGCATAATCATATATTAGAAGGAGAAATATTTGCAAAACCGTCGGATGATGATTTTGTTGAATTTTCCGATATGGAGAACATGGTGAATGAAACACTTGAAGAATACAAAAACAAATATTTAAACGATTTGGAAGAGTTTAATGGCGACGCAAATATTGAAAATGTAGGAGAAGTTTTTTGGAAAAAACTTTTCAGGGTTTTTGAAAAAAATGGTTGGGCATTGATAAGGCTTGAAATTGGAGAAAATCCATTGAGGATATATTCAGTTTCAACTGAGGAAATAAGAATGTAAAGCTTAGTTTTGCTTAAGAGGGGAGAGTTTTTATGATAAGACTAGAGAAAACAATTGTTGCAGGAAGTATGGCATTGCTGCTTGCTGGAACATCATTTTTTATGCCGCAGAATAAAGTTATGGCGGCAAGAACAATAAAAATTGATGGAAATCCTTCAGAGTGGGATGGGATTACTGCATATAAGTCAAATGATTCAAAGATTGCAAAATGGTCTGTGTCAAAGAATGATGACTATGTATATTTTTATGTTCAGCAAAATGGTGGAAATATATATGGACAGCCTATAACATCTACAAACTTTATTATCAAATATGAAGATGGAAGCAGTGACGGAATACGTTTTGGAGCGAATATGAATGCTGTTAAAAACGGAACTTTTGGTGATATAGATGGTGTAGGTGATAAAGATAAGGCATCAGAGCCAAGTCAGGAAAAAGATAAGTATGAAACTGAATTCAGGATACCTCAGAAATTTTTTGGCGGTAAAAAATACACATTGGAATATTGCGGGACAAAGGTCAAAAGCGAGGATATTACTGACTTAAAGTCAAAGGATGAAGAGACGAAGAGTGACTATGTATATAATGGTATAAAGATTGATGGAAATTTCTCTGACTGGAATGCGGTTGACAAAAAAGATGTTACGGGTAACACTGAGAAAAACAATAACTTATCAAAGGCTGCGGTTGTATTTGACGGGGATTATATTTACATATATCTTAAGGAAACTTCAGATGGTGCAGCTTTAGCATCAGGAAGTTATTCAAGAGGTGCATATGAGCTCCTCACTGATACAGGCAGAAGAACATCTTTAAAGCTGGTAAAAAAAGATGGAAAATATCAGGTTGAGGTAAATGACTATGTAAACCATCAGATGAAGGGTGAAAGTATAAAAGTAGAACATTCAAATCTACAGTATGAAATTTCAGTACCTGTTTCTGCACTTAAACAGTACAACAAAAAGGTTTCATTTGGATATTACTGTGCAGATAAACCACTTGTGGAAGATATAGTAAATATTGACAAGGGTTCATCGCATGGTGCACTTAACAAGAAGTTTGATGGAATAACATATGATGGTGAGTATAGCGACTGGGACGATTATCCACATTCACTTATAGAATATTCTACACAGGGTGGACAGACTGATGATTCGGAGGCTGCTTTATATGCATCTGACGGATATTTGTACGGTCATGTAAAATCACTTCTTCATAAGACAACTGAGGGGAAAAATGAGTTTATGCCGTTTGCGGTAAGAGCCAATAAAAATGATAAGACATCAATTTCTTTCAGATTTGTTTCTGTTGACAAGGATGGAAATATAAACTGGAATCCAAAGCTTACAAATCTTGAAAATGGAACATATGAGTTTACACTTGTAGATATAGGCTCATGGACGACTTATAAAAATGTATCAGATAAGGGGTTTATTGATTATGGAAAGATTAAGATAACAGCAGGCAGCAAATATGATGAGATGGAATATCGAATTTATATGAACAAACTTGCTAAGAAATTTGGTCTTGATGAAAATGAGATGAAAGTTTTGCAGGCACAGTATATAAATATAGGTGAAGAGTGGGTGACATATGCGGGTACTTCTACAGGTCCTTTTGTGGGGGTTACAATGTGTTGTCTTACGGCAGCAGGTGTACTTTCATACAAAAAAAGAAAAGATAAAAAGAGCATGATGAGGATTGCTGAATGATTAGATATATAATACTTTTGATATTTCTGGTTGTGTGGTTATACATACTTCATGTGACTAAAAAAGCGAAATTACCATTCTGGCATTTCCTATGGGGAAGTGCCGGATTGTTTGTAATCATTTTTGTCGGATTTAAAGATGTACTTACACAGCCTATGGCGAATATTGTAGCAGCGGTTGCCGGTATAGTTGGAAAAATGACCGGTGTATTTGAACCATATTATAAATATGGTATTATTTTTGTGGAATCCGCCAAAGATTCCATTACACTAAAGATTGATTTTGAATGTTCGGGTATTATTGAGATAACGGCATTTCTGTCACTTCTTATATTTTTTAATGTATATTCAAGATATGAAAAAGTCATTATAGGATGCATAGGAACGGTATATATTATTGTCGCAAATGCATTAAGAATAATACTGATATGTCTTATAATACATTTCAAAGGTGTGGATTATTATTATATTTCACATGCATTGATAGGAAGAATTTTCTTCTATATCTTGTCTATCATATTATATTTTTATGTATTTACAAAAGCTCAGATAATAAGTCAGAAGGTAGGAGGATTTGGATATGTCGATGATAATAAATAGATTTGTAAATTCTTTTGTCTTCTGGGCAGCGTGGATAATCATTCCGGTTATTATGGAGATAATACCGTCAATAGGAAGTATAGTTGTTCTTATAAAGAAAAAAATAAAACCGGTTAAATATGATATTCCTATAATATATCCGGAGATATCGCTTCTTATACCTGTTTATAACTCACAGGACTCGTTAGAGGCCTGTATCAGTTCGATATATGAAAGTGATTATCCGAATGACAAGATAAGGATATTTCTTGTGAACAATCAGGGGCAGGATAACAGCTTTAATGTGTTTGCTGAATGTCAGAAGAAGTTTCCGGAACTTATGATGCAGTGGTTAAATGCAAAGCAGGGAAAGTCAAAAGCTTTAAATCTTGCTTTATTTAACAGTGATGGAAAATATATAATTCATATTGACAGTGACGGAATACTTGAAAAAACTGCTCTTACCAATATGGTAAATAAGTTTGAGGCAGACCTGTCTATAGACTGTATGACAGGTGCGATAATGACAATGCCGGACCAGGTGGAAGAGTATAAGGGTTTCTTTGCAAAATTACTTAGAAAAATGGAGTTTATGGAATATGCACAGGCATTTCTTGCAGGAAGAAATTATGCATCTGAGCTGAATGCCATATATACATTGTCAGGTGCATTTTCAGCATTTAGAAAATCTACGGTGCTTAAATCACAGCTTTATAATACAGATACGATATGCGAGGATACGCAGATTACATTTCAGATGAAATATCTTCAGAAAAAGCGTGTTTATATGTGTGAGAATGCTATATTTTATGTTGATCCAATAGAAGATATGAATAAACTCTATACACAGAGACAGAGGTGGCAGAGAGGAAGTCTGGAAGTTTCACATCTGTTTATGAAAAAAAAGATGAATCCTTTGAAAATATTCACTGATGTTAATATAAGAACACTGATGTATGACCATACTTTTGCATTTCCAAGAATTATATGGTATCTTGCACTTATATGTCTTTTGTTTATGAAGTATTCTTTCACTTCAATAGTTTATTCAACTTTGTTTATATTTCTGCTTTATATTTTGGTAGGATATTGTTATTATTTTACAACGATAGGTTTTTTATCAGGTTTCAAGAAATTAAGGAGATATTATGCAAGGCAGTGGTATATAGTACCATTACTTCCGTTTTTTAATTTTGTCGTATTTTTTATAAGATTTGCAGGGGTTATAAACAGTATAAATACAAACAGTGCATGGAAAACAAAGACATTTACGGAAGAAAAGAGAGCGTTCTTCAAGGTTATAAGAGATGAATTTATTATACCGATAAGAATTATTGAGAAGATTAAAAAAATTGTCAACACTGACTGATATGTTTTTGGAAGATTAAAAAGAGAGTGGATGAGGAAGTTATAAAATGAATAAAAACAGAATATTTAAAAAGGTTTCATTTGCAATTATTGTATTTGCGTTAGTTGTGGGCTGTGTGGTTTTATACCAGACAAAAACATACAATAACGGTGTTCTTGAAATTTATGCGTCTCAGCAGGATCAGTATATAAAACTTGTATTGGATCAGATAAATCTTAAAAAAGATACATCTGGTTCAGGACAGGAAATGATAAGAGATATACTTGGGTCGATTGATGGCTCTGAAAAAGAGTATTGGACTTTGTCAAAGGAAGACTCTTTATTATTTGTAAAGGATGTAACAGAGAGTGACAGATACAGAGGACTTTCAACAGCATCGTATTATGTATCTGAAAGCGGACGGAGTTTTTTGAATAGTCTTGAAAAGAATAAAGTGAAGCATAGATTTATAAGTCAGTCAGGTAAAAAATATATTGCATCGGGTGTATTTTTTGAAGTAAATGGACATGAATATAAAATATGTCTGCTTACGAATGAAAAATATATTATCAATAACAATGAGTTTATGCAGGCACAGATAATAATTCTAATAGGAGTTGTGCTTCTTGTTTTAATGCTTTTAGTAGTGTCGATGATTATGGCGGGCAATATAGATAAAAAACAGTCTCAGATTGACAAACTTAATGAACAGATTCAAAATAAAAATCTGAGCATTGAGAAGATTGAGAGTGAACTTAGTATGTTGAGTGAATATGATGTGAAAAACACTGTATTTAAAGAAAAAATAATAGATCGTTTTATGGAAAAATTAGAAAATAAAAATATAACATCAGTGAGATTTGAAACAGTTGTTTTTAGTGATGCAGGTGCATATGACATTTTTTTAAAAAATTCCCAGTGGATGCTTGACAAAAAGACGCTTAAATTTGAAATAGACAGTGTCAAAGAAAAAAATGCGGTTATGCTTGTGTTTATAGGACATTCCGCAAATGAGGTGAAAAATATCATGCAGATGATAATCGGAGTAAATGATAAGTGCCTGACACCATGTGAATGGAGAAAATCCGATAAAAAGTTAAAAGAGTATTGCAATGATTATCTTAATAAGATAATAGAGCAGATTGGCTGACATAACAGCATCTGAAAATGTCAGGAGGAGAAATATGGCAACTAGACTTTACAGAGAATACAAATTTAAATTTTATCTTAATGCGAATCATTATATTATAATAAACGGAAAAAACGGTCAGACACATCCTCATACATGGGAATTTGTGTTTTATATAATGAAGAGTGAGGGAGAATTTGTTCTTTTTAACAAATTTGAGAAAGCAATAGAAGAGTATCTTGAAAAATTTCAGGGGAGAGTTATGAATGAGATACCTCCATTTGACACAATGGTTCCAACATTGGAAAATATATCAGATTATTTTTGTGATGAGATAAGGAGCATAATAACGAAGCTTGGAGGAGAACTTGCTTTTATGGAGAGTAGTGAAACTCCGACAAGAAGTTATATTATCGATCTTAGGGATGGTCTTGATTTTAAAGAAAATATGTCTAAATTGACGGAAAAACAGGTGGATGAGGTTATGGAAAATATAATTGACAATATACTTGAATGATATAATGCTTATGAACAGATATTTGTATCAATAATAGACATGGAAATGGGGAAAAGATGGTTTTAATTATAGGTTTAGCCGCTTTATTGTGCTGGGTATTAATAGGTTGCAGAACAAAGAGATATTTTGCAGGTATATTTACGGGATTGATATGGATGTTTATACCATACAATTTTTATAATGTTGTTGTAACCGAAAATATAAGTGCACTGCTCAGCACGGTAATCGTGCCGGTGGCAGTTTATACAAGTTTTGATTATATAAAAACAAAGCAGAAAATTATGCCGGTCATTACCGCACTTGCTTTGCTGATACTCAGGCAGCTTGATGCATATACTGCGGCAGTGATTTCAGGCTGCATGGTGATACTGCTTTTATTATGGAAAATAGTAAATGAAGAAAAACATGGTATTATAGCACCTGCAGCAGCAGTTCTTTTGCCAAATATCGTAACAATATATCAGTCATTAGCAGGAAAGGGATTTTATCGTGAAAATTTTTGTATCTCGGAAGATACGATTATTTTTTCAATTAAAGATGTGTTAAATCCTGTGTATAATCTTAGACATGATGAGTCTATATATTATTTTGGAATAGTTATTTTGTTATGTGCTGTATTTGGATTTATATGCAGTCACCGAAAAACGAATATAATGTTTTTATATGGCATATTTCTTATGGTATTTACGGTAAATCCGATTGCAGGATGGTTTGTAAAGAAAACAGGTTTTAGAAGTGACAGATTATATGTTCTGGCTATTATGTCATATACCAGCATATTTGTGGCATTTGTCATGTGGGAAACATTAAAACTTAAGATACATATTGCATTATGTATATTGCTTTGTATGGATATGATTCCCTCGGCATATCTGACATATCAGAAACGAGATAATTTTGTGACATTTTCAGAAGAGAATGATGTATCTGACAGTATTTTGAAGGAAGCACAGAGAGTAACAAAAAATAAGATGATTTTTGCGGGAAAACTTAATGAAGATAAGATTACTGATAAAATTGCGGAGGCAATGGATCTTGGAGAATACCTTTATGTTTTTGACAGGTGTATTTCGGCAGGCTATGATACCGTAGTTTTAGAAAAGTCTAAAATGAGAAACAAAGATGCCGACATATATATGGTTGAGTATGCCGCAAAAAAAGAAAATTACAGGCTTATATCATCAAATAAGTATTATATACTTTTTCACCATGACAAATGTGATAATAGCAATTTTAAAGTAGAAAACAGTTACAAAGCGATAGGAATAGGTGATAAGGTACATCAGTTGGCGATGATATATCCTCAGATTTATGAAAGTGATGAGACAAATATAGAAAAATATTCGGCATCGGAATTGTCAAAATATGAGACTGTTTATCTTAGCGGATTTACATATGATGATAGGGATGATGCGGAAAATATAATAAAAGATGTTGCAAAGAGCGGAACAAAAGTGGTGATAAATGCAGACAATATTCCTTATGACCTAAAGACAAGAAATAAAGCACTTCTTGGGGTTAGCTGCAACAGCATAAATTTTGAAAACGGTTATCCTACATTGATAATTGACAAAAAGGAGATATTAACAGAGCTGTTTGATGAAGAGTATGCACAGTGGCAGGGTGTGTATATAAATGGTCTTAAAAATGTTGATGGATATTTTAAAGAAAACGGTCAGAATATTGATTTTATGGGAAGTATTAAAGATAAAAATATAAATTTTGTCGGCATCAATCTTATAAGTCATTATGCTATAACATATGATGATACACTGAAAAAGTATATTGACAATCTCGTTGGATTTAAACAGGAGGATGCACCACAGCATGAAATAGTTATAAAAAACAAATGATAACATAAACATGATACAAAAAGCTTTTTAAAGATATGTTTAGCATAAAGTCTAAGGCTTTGCAGACAATAGTATGTAGTGCACAGACTTATATACTGAAATTGTAATAGTGTGGTATTGGTACAAATGTATGGATTTATAGTGCAGACATATCATTTTAAAGAGGTGTATCATGAAAAGAAAATTATTTATAGTGATGACTGTCGGTATGATAATCTTATTTACGATAATGCCGTCAGTTGTGAGTGAGGGAGCAAAAGATGGGCTGCTGTTATGGTTTATGGCAATAGTCCCGTCATTGCTTCCTTTTATGATTTTGTCCGGAATATTGGTGAAATTAAAAACCACAAAATACATAAACCGTTTTTTAAGACCACTTTTTGGGTTAGTGTTTGGGGTAAGTGACGGCGGAAGTTATCCCATACTTATAGGGTTTCTTGCCGGATGTCCTATCGGGGCAAAAACGGCTGCACAGTTGTATAAGGGCGGAGAGATAAAGAGGGAAGAAGCCCAGTATCTTATGATGTTTTGCAATAATTTAAGCCCTATGTTTCTTATTGAATTTATCGGGGTAAAATGCCTTGATGTAAAAAATCCGTTTTTGATATTTGTCGTTGTCGCAGGTTCAGCGGTGATAAATGCATGGATAGTGAGAAAAAAATTGACGGTGAGAGAAAAATCTTCTCAGGGTAGCCGGGATAAAAAAATGATTGTGGATGTATATAAAAATGGAAGTGATGGAAAAAGTTTTAATGTCTGGAAGAAATTAAGTTACAAGAAAGCGGAGAGAATAGGAGAAAGTGTTAAGTTTGAAAAAAATATTAATGAAGGTAAAAAATTGAGCAGTAGGAAAGATGAGAGAAGCAGAGAAAATGTTAAGACTGAAAAAAATTATCCGGTGATGGATGCCGTTGATGAGAGTATTGCGGATTCGTGTGAAACAATATTAAAAATAGGCGGTTACATAATATTATTTTCAATAATAACGAGTATAATAGAATATATAATTCCTGAAAAATACGATGTGGCAGGGTGCATTGCCGCAGGGATAACAGAGGTCAGCACAGGTGCGATGCAGCTCGCAGGGAATGAATGGCTGTCCGGTATAAGAGTGATTATGACAGATGCGAAAACTATTGTTACGGTCTGGCTGTGTGCCTTTGGCGGAATTTCAAGTGTTGCACAGACATACAGTGTACTGTCAGGAACAGACTTATCAATAAAAAAGTATGTGATTGCAAAGATAAGGCAGGGATTTATTGCAGTAATACTTGCATTATTGGTGTTCAGGATATAAAATATAGGGAGTGTGAAATGGAGGTTATTTTATTATGGAAAGAAAAAATGCTTGGAAATCATATGATGAAAACAACAAAAAAGAGTTAGAAATACTTTGTAAAGAATATAGAGAATTTCTGTCGGCAGGAAAGACAGAGAGAGAATGTGTAAAACAGATAATCGCACAGGCTGAGAGTGCAGGCTACAGAAATCTTGATGTTTATCTTAAATCTGGTGAAAAACTTAAATGTGGCGATAAAATATACTCAGTGTGCATGAATAAGACGGTTGCAATGTTCCAGATAGGAAAAGAGCCGCTTGATAGTGGAATGAATATATTAGGGGCACATATCGATTCACCTAGAATGGATATAAAGCAGAATCCTTTGTATGAGGACAGTGACCTTGCATATCTCGATACACATTATTACGGCGGTATCAAGAAATACCAGTGGGTAACAATTCCTCTTGCAATCCATGGTGTTATTGCAAAGAAAGATGGAAGTGTTGTCGAGGTAAATATAGGAGAGAACGATAACGATCCTGTATTTTGCGTGAGCGACCTTCTTATACATCTTGCAGCAAATCAGATGGAAAAGAAAGCTTCAAAGGTTATCGATGGCGAAAACCTTGATGTTTTAGTCGGAAGCATACCACTTAATGATGAGGAAAAAGAAGCTGTATCAAAGGGCGTACTTGCAATATTAAAAGAAAAATACGGAATGGAAGAAGAGGACTTTATGTCATCAGAGCTTGAGGTCGTACCGGCAGGAAAGGCAAGAGAACTCGGCTTTGACAGAAGTATGATAATGTCTTACGGACAGGATGACAGAGTATGTGCTTACACCTCGCTTGCTGCAATGCTTGGAACTGATGCCGAGCTTGAAAAAACAGCCTGCTGTCTTTTAGTAGACAAGGAAGAAATCGGAAGTGTCGGTGCAACAGGAATGCAGTCGAAATTCTTTGAAAATGTCGTGGCAGAACTTATAAGTCTTGAGGGTGATTATAATGACCTTAAACTTAGAAGATGCCTTGCAAACAGCAAGATGCTTTCATCAGATGTAAATGCAGGCTATGACCCGCTTTTTGCAGATGCCTTTGAAAAGAAAAACGCATCATTCTGCGGACGCGGAGTTGTATTCAGCAAATTTACGGGAAGCCGCGGAAAATCAGGTTCAAATGATGCAAACGCAGAATATATAGCAAAACTCAGAAAGATAATGGATGACAACAATGTGCATTATCAGATGGCAGAGCTTGGAAAAGTAGATGTAGGTGGCGGCGGAACAATCGCTTATATCATGTCACTTTACGGAATGGAAGTAATCGACTGTGGTGTAGCTATATTAAATATGCATGCACCGTGGGAGGTAGCAAGCAAAGCAGATGTTTACGAAGCAAAGAAATGCTATGAGGCATTCCTTAAAAATTAGAGATAAAGAACTGAAGGGAAAATAGATTTATGGTTGTTGACTTAAAAGAAAGCAGAAAAAAAATTGATAATATCGATAAGGAGATAGCAAAGCTCTTTGAAGAAAGAATGAAAGTTGCAACGGATGTTGCGGCGTATAAAAGAAGTACGGGAAAAAAAGTCTTTGACCCCGTAAGAGAAGAAGAAAAGATAAAGACTCTCAGAGAACTTACAACTGATGAATTTAATAAGACAGGAATAGAAGATCTCTTTAGACAGATAATGTCAATAAGCAGAAAGTATCAGTATAAAGTTCTTGGAAGTGAGACAAATGAGCTGCTGCCATTTAAGCAGGTGGACAAGCTCGATGTTGACAAAGATACAAGAATCGTATGCTTCGGAGAACATGGGGCATATACTGAGCAGGCAATGGAGGAAGTATTTGGAACAGATATAACCTCCATGAACAGGCTTTCTTTTAAGGAGGTACTTGAGACAGTAGCAAACGGTGAGGCAAAATACGGAGTTATACCTATTGAAAACACTTCAACAGGCGGAATAAACGACACATATGACCTTCTTCTCGATTATGATATAACAATAGTTGCAGAGCATGTAGTAAAAGTAGAACAGGCACTTCTTGGAAAACCGGGAGCAAAAATATCAGATATAAAAAAGGTGTATTCACATCCGCAGGGAATAATGCAATGTTCAAAATTTATAACAGAACAGGGAATGGAAAGTGAATCATACATGAGCACATCAAGTGCGGCGAAAAAAGTAGCCGAGGAAGACGATATCTCGCAGGGAGCTATTGCAAGCACAAGAGCCGCAAAGCTTTTCGGACTTGATGTATTAAAAGAGAGTATCAACTTTGAAAACAGTAACTATACGAGATTTATCATAGTCACAAATCAGAAAGTATTCCTTTCAAATGCAAATAAAATAAGTCTTTCATTTGAGATAAAGCACCAGGCAGGAGCACTTTACAATATGCTCTCAAACTTCTATTACAATGACTTAAATCTTACAAAGATAGAGTCAAGACCGATAGAAAACAGAAATTGGGAGTACCAGTTCTTTGTAGATATTGAGGGAAACCTAAATGATCCGGGTGTGCGGAATGCACTTGCATGTATAAGTGAGTGTGCAAAACAGCTGACAATACTTGGAAATGTGAGGACGAAGTAAAAATAATGCCACTGTTATTGCAATTTATGAAGACTGTATTTTAAACACTTATATTATATTGTTGACGATTTGTATCATCAGTTTGCTCCTCACGAGGTTACCAAACGAAGGCATATCCTGGACGCAAAATTATCTGACTCAGAAATCATTACGATTAGTTTTTGTGTGGAATTGGCAGGTGTTGATTACGATTAAGGGATTAAATGATATAAAGTGCCAGCAAAAACATATAAAGTGTGCAGTATGTGGTGTTAGCATGGGACAGACAGGCAGCTGTGTATTATGTACTAAAGTAGAGCATATTGCGAGGCAGGTGATAACAATATGAAGATAAATATAGGAAATCATGAGTTCACAGAATTATGGGATGGTGTTTTGTACAAAGTTTTGTCGGATTATCCTAATGTAGGTGCTAATGAAATGAAAGACATTATTGACTTTGTGAATTATGAGGAAATTAATGGAAGACAATGTGAAATAGAAGCTGACAGGGACGATATTTTACAGTATGTTCAGAAAGAAATGTTAAATCCGGATAAATATAAGAATGTACGCAGACCTGAAATTATAAGAGAATGTACGGCGTGTAAAACAAGGGGAGGTTGTATGACAGATTTGGTGTGTCATACGGCACCTTTAGAAAATGCAATTTCCATTTTGAAGTGTGGTTCTTTATTATCGGCTGTAAATGCAAGGAAACTTCCGGATACTGTTTTACAGAAAGAAGACAGAAATGCAGCAAATGATCCCACAGATTTTTTTCATTATGTAATGTTTTCGTGGGGAAACTGTCAGGCTGGGGACAGATTGGTAATGGAGAGAAAACTGGGTAGAAGCCCGTCATCGGATGAGATGAGTGCAGGCTTTACACCGGGAGTACGTTTTTATTTTAAGTATGATGATTTAGATAAGCATCCGCAGGCTATACACGATGGTTTTTTACCAATTAAGGTAAAAGATGAGGTTAAGCTGGCTGATTATGTGTATATGATTGTCGTTCCATTTGAATACAAAGAACAAATAATGAAAGTTATGCCGGAATGTCTGGTAGACAGAGTATGTTGTTTAAGTCATGATAAGTTGGATGTATGGCAGTGGTCAGAAAAAGTGTATTCTTTTGTGCATGAGATGACAAAATGTAATTAGGACTAAGAAAGGCGGAAATATTTACATGAAAAAAGGAAACATATATGAAGGCATTGTAAAGAAAGTTGAATTTCCAAACAAGGCATATGTTGAGGTGATAGAGAAAGACGAAAACGGAAATGAAAAAAAAACTCTGACAATTGTAAAAGGGGCATTGCCGGGACAAAAAATAAAATTCAGGGCAAAAAAAGTCAGAAAAGATAAAAGTCAGGGCATACTTTTGGAAGTAACAGAAAAATCGCCGCTTGAGACAGCAGAACCAATGTGCAGCCGGTTTGGAAAATGCGGTGGATGCAGTTATCAGACATTACCATATGAAAAACAGCTTGAACTTAAGAGAAATCAGGTGCTTGAGATAATAGATAATGTATATAAGACACTCGACTCATCTTTGGGGATAAAAAAAGATTATATATATGACGGAATACTGCCAAGTCCTGAAATCAAAGGCTACAGAAACAAGATGGAATTTTCGTTCGGTGATGAATACAAAGGAGGACCACTTACACTCGGTCTTCATAAAAAAGGCAGTGTTCATGATATAGTAAATGCCTCAGGCTGTCAGATAGTGGATGATGATTACTCAAAAGTAATAGACTGCATAGTAGAATACTTCAGTGAAAAACAAGTACCACATTACAATAAAAATACTCATCAGGGTGTTCTCAGGCATCTTCTTGTAAGAAGAGCGGTATCAACAGGGGAACTCCTTGTTGCACTCGTCACATCATCACAGCAGGATATATCGGAGTATGTCAGTGAAGTATCAGAAAAATTAAATGGACTTAAGTATAATGGAAAATTAACAGGATTTATCCATATCATAAACGATGGATTAGGGGATGTGGTAAAAAGTGACAAAATGCACATCATTAGCGGAAAAGACTGGTTTACCGAAAAGATATTAGGACTTCAGTTTAAAATATCACCGTTTTCATTTTTCCAGACAAACACAAAAGGAGCTGAGGTGCTTTACACAAGGGCAAGAGACTATGTGCTTGGAGGAGAGGTGACAGGAGTCGGTAAAAATAGTGTTGGCGTTGGAATGGATGTTGAAAACTTAAGGATTAATAGCGTATGTTTAGAAATGACTGCTGACAGTTCTGATATTGTAGATGGATATTCTGAAAATGATGCCAAAAATGTTGATTTAGCTGAAATATACTCTGAAAAGACAGAAAATCTTGAGACAGAGACAAATGCAGGATTTAAGGATAAAGTCGTTTTTGACCTTTACAGCGGAACAGGAACGATAGCACAGATAATAGCACCTGTTGCAAAGAAAGTTATAGGTGTTGAGATTGTGGAAGAAGCAGTTGAGGCTGCAAAAGAAAATGCAGCGATAAACGGTCTTGATAACTGTGAATTTATAGCAGGTGATGTGCTTAAGGTGATAGATGAGATAGACGAGAAACCTGATTATATAATACTTGACCCACCGAGAGAGGGAATACACCCTAAGGCAATCAGAAAGATAATTGATTATGGGGTGGAGAATATAGTTTATATTTCATGTAAACCGACGAGCCTGTCACAGGATCTTGCTACATTTGAGACATTTGGGTACCATGTGGAGAGGGTTAGCAATGTAGATATGTTCCCGGGAACGGTGCATGTGGAGACGGTTGTTCTTTTGTCCCAACAAAAACCAGATGACACGATAGAGATCGACTTAGACCTGGACGAGCTGGATGCCACCAGTGCCGAGTTGAAAGCAACCTATCAGGAAATCAAAGATTATGTGCTGAAAGAATTTGGCTTGAAGGTTTCAAGTTTATATATTTCTCAGGTAAAACGCAAATGTGGAATTGAAGTGGGAGAAAACTATAATCTTCCAAAATCAGAAAATGCAAGAGTTCCACAATGCCCGAAAGAGAAAGAAGATGCTATCAAGGCTGCCCTGAAATATTATGCGATGATCTAAGGACATCGCTGATTTCAAGGAGGAATAACACATGAAAAGCACATTTGAAAAAATGGGTGGAACCTACACACTTGGCGCAGATGGAATTTACTATCCGAATCTTATCAGTACAGATGAAGAACCGCATTATGGGAAATATGGAATGATGCGAAAAACATATCTGAAAGAGCATCGTCTGGCAATGTATTCTTTGTATATGTTAGAAGACAGACTGACAGAACATTTGAATACTGTGGACGATGAAGCACAGGAGAGAATGGATATTCTGGTGCGTCAGATGATGGAGCGGCAGGGCATTACGGAAGAATTGAAAGCTCGTGACCAGATGGAATGGGTCAGAGCGGTAAATAATATCCGGAATGCTGCAGAAGAGATTGTGCGTCATGAAATAATTTATAAATAATAGCTGAGGGACTGTTGGACAGTCCCTTTGTTATTTCTTGGTAGCTAAAACTGGTGACAGGTGTTAATGACATAATTCGCGTTAAATACATATATTTTATTTGATTTTTATTGAAATGAGCTATGGTAAAGTTAAAAATCGTAAAAAAATACGAAAATATAAAATAACTATTGACAGATTGGATGGGGGAAGGTATAATCCAAGATGTAGAAAGGTATGGTGTAATTATGTTTGTTTCATTTTCAGTAGGAAATACAGGTCCATTCAAGGAGATAACTGGAATCACAACCCTTGCGGAGAATTTGAAAAAAGAGTTCTTAGAGGAAAATACATTTGAAGTCTCTGGACAGAACTATAATAAAATTTCATACATTTATGGAGCAAATGGTTCTGGAAAAACAAATTATTTGGCAGCACTTACGAAAATGCAGAAGATGATAATAATGTCTACTGTGTTGGGAGCTAATAATAATAAGCTATTAGAAGTTCCTGCAATTAAGAAAGAACTAGCAGCACCAATCGAAACTTTTAAGTTTGATATTGATTGTAAAAGTAAAGAGACGTATTTTGAGATTCAGGTGATTATCGAGGAAATTTTATACACTTATTCATTTGCAATTCAGGATGGAAAAATTCAAAAAGAGCTTTTGACCAAAAAGAAAAAACGGACAGAAGTACTTATTAAGAGGACTTCTCCAAAATATGAAGACATAGTACTTCGCTCCGGATTGTCTAGTTTCAAGAATATGGTATCTGTTGTTAGAGAAGACGCATTATGCTTGGCAATGGCGGCTATGTTAAACAATCCTTTAGCAAGTATGATTCTGAATGAAATAATGAATTATCGTGTGATAAATATGGCTTCGGTTGGAAATGCACCGGATTTTGATGAAGAAAATACTAATGAGGAAGCAATAGAAAGATATCTCAAGTATTTAAAAATAGCTGATCCCACATTGACAAATTTAAAGGTTGATTTGGAATCAAAAATGGATAAACATGTATTGAGTGAAGACGATTTAGAGAACAAAGAGCTGGTCATCAAAAACATACATGTAAGTGTTCAATCACTTCATGCTACTTACAAAGATCATAAACAAGTTGGGGAGATAGAACTTCCATTTTTGAAGTATGAATCAAATGGAACTATTCGAATGCTGAGAGTTTTACCTGCTATTTTTGAGGCATTAGATGCTGGAAGTACGTTATTTATTGATGAAATAGAGAATGGTTTACATCCTAATTTAGTAAAGCTTTTAGCTGGTTTGTTTAATTCTAATGAATCTAATCCGCATCATGCACAGTTAATATGTACAACACATGACACACTGCTACTCGATGGAGTACGGAGAGATCAGGTATGGTTTACAGATAAGAACCAGTATGGAGAAACGAGAATGTGCAGATTAAGCGATTATCCAAATGTGAGAAGTAATGATAATATTGCTGTAAAATACTTACAAGGAGTGTTTGGAGCTATTCCAAATACTCAGGATTTGAAATAAAAAAAAAGAACCAAAGGGCCAACTTTGGTTCGGATGGTGGATATCCACCGAAATGTAGTAACCATGGACGAAATGACCATGGCGCAATATAAAATAATCCATCTCTATGATACCATGGTTACTGCAAACTTTCAACAGAAATTTAACACAGGGGGCATAAACATATGACAAAATTGTAGTAATATGGTAGCTATTGCGCCATTAAACTTAAAAGTACTTTGGTCATTTCTCCTTTTCATATAGATATATTTTATATTAAACGGAGGAAACAATATGGTTATTAAAAAGAAAAGAATTAATAGCTTATCATGTTTGAGCCATGTTGAAGAGGGTAAGAACCTGGTAATGGCTCTACGTGATGCAACGAGATTTAAGAATGTGTTACTGAAACTGGGATTTTCAGAGAATTTAACCGAAGGAGAAAGAATTTTACCTTCTATGTTAAATCCAACGATGAAGAGAAATGCAGAGCCTTTTTATATTAAGGATAAAACAAAACCGAAAGAACAGTATTCACAGATTTTATGGTGGACTCGACATGAATGGGCCGGTCGTGGAGAAACAAGAGAGGTAACGGATTTTGTTAGCATTCCTCGTGAGAGATATGCAAGAATAGAGTTTGAACCATATAATGTGGAGTTGTTTTTGAAATATGATGAACAAGGACAGTTGATGGTAATGACGGATCCTATTTCATATTGTCAAGATAATGAGAAACTGCTGATTAATACGATTAACATTTTTCTTACTAATTTTGAGGAATGTGAAGTATTAACTGAGAACTTTGAAAACGTGATGCCTACCCGAATTATAAGGTTAAATTGGGAAGTGTTACCAAGCGGGGATTATCCGTGGGAAAGAATGCAAGATGATTTAAAAAAAGTATCTGAAAAGAGTAGTAAGACTGCAAAAAAGGTGCTGATTGATAAATGTGAGTTTATAAATTCTTTTCAGCCCGATTTCAGAGCATATGGGAAATCAGGATTTAAAGGTTATGTGATTTTTGGATTTGCGGATAGGAATATATTTGTTCTGGAAAGCGTTTATCCTAACAATGCTACATATGTTTTTGGCAAAAATTGGGAAGAACTTTCAAAACTCACTAAAGCAGAGATTCTGAAAGGAAATTTGCAAGATGTGCGAATAATTCATAATGATAATTGGCAACAAGAAATTCGTGATTTGTTGGAGGTAGCATAGATGGGAAAAAATCAACATGTAACACCACATAAAGAGGGTGGTTGGCAAGTTAAGGGCGAGAATAACACAAGAGCAACAATTAGAACAGATACGCAGGCTGAAGCTATACAGAGAGCACGAGAGATTGCACGAAATCAAGAATCAGAATTGTTTATTCATGGAAGAAATGGGAAAATTAGAGAAAGAGACTCATATGGAAATGATCCATTTCCGCCGAGAGGATAAACTATAATAAGTAAAAAAGAGCTGAACAAGTGGAACGAAAATCCACTTATTCAGCTTTTTATTTATAAATGTGAAAACTTCAGGTTTCAAATTATTATAATTCCATATCATACGATTTTTTTCTAGATCTGACAGGCTGATTTCGTTGCATCTCCTGTTTCCTCTGATATTCAAGTTCCCAGGCACGATGGGAAAAAACATCAGGATCTTCCACATTGAGATAATCTACCTCATTGGCGGCAATATCACGGCGGTGATAGTCATAATACTTACCGAAAGTACCTTTGAGTTGTTCAATCAGCTTATCCCGAAAATCAGGACGTATCTGGATTCTGGTATCCAGCAATTCTGTGTACTGTTCTGGTTCAGGACGAAATTTTTCTTCCCGGAAAGCGGCGGCATCTTTTTCAAGCTGTTTTTTGAGCGAGATGTCCTGAGAATCCAGGATATCCAGATTGTTATTCATCTGGTCATATTTTTTGGATAGATTCGTCATATCTTTATCGGTAGAGCATTCTGCCTGGAAGATTAGCTGCTCTTTCCTTGATTTCAGTTCTTCGATTTCTTCGGTAATAGTGGTAAGCTGCTGATTCAATTTTATATGCTGGATGGGATTCAAAATACTGGTTTTCTCTTTTTTCACATTCAGTTCTTTCCGCTCTGTAACTTTAGCTTTGAGTTTCTTTTTAACGGTGTTGTATTTATTCAGTATTGGATTAAAATGATTCATCCAGTCATGGATCACTTCTTTTTGCATCTCATTGTGGAGCAAATGATATTGTGTAAAAATCATGTGATTTCGGATTGCTTCCAATGTTTCTGCAATTATTGGAATAGACTTTTCTACAGCTTCAGCCAGTTTTGCTACTTTTGCTTTTAATTCTCGGAGCATTTTGTTATCCGCACGAATCTGACGGTTGATTTCACAGCGGTCTGCTATCATGCCTTTCTTTTCCATATTCTGGGCAATGTAGCCTTCATGGATGGTTGGCTGTTCGGTGATTCCCTGATCTGCAAAGCTGCGGTGATCAATGGTAGCATTTATCTGATTACGTGCAAGCATTTCATTTACGGCATCTGCCCAGTTTGCCCGCCAGATACAAAGTTGTTCATCACTGTTCCATTGTTCGGAAATAGGATTCTGTCTGCCATATCGGCTGCTCTTGGGGTGTTTATCAATCCGTTCATATCCTTTTTCCTGTGCAACAGAGGAAGTCAGATATTCTTTCTTTTTCCCAACTTTATAGCGATATTGCTTTTCCCATCCCTGTTTCTGAGCAGTTTTAAATTCAGAAGCAGTAAATCCTCTTTCTTCCCCATTTTTTATACAGAGATATTCTTTTTCTGTTTTATACTGCCATGTTCCGTTTTCATTCAGTGGACGGACGGTAAGCAGAATGTGTGCATGAGGATTGTGTCCATCTGTATTGTGAATAGCAAAGTCAGCACACATGCCCATATCCACAAAATTTTTTTGAATAAAATTTTGAAGAAGAGAAATATTGCTGTCTTTATCCAACTCAACGGGGAGTGCGACAACAAATTCTCTTGCAAGTCGGCTGTCTTTGGTCTTTTCGTTTTCTTCCACAGCATTCCAGAGTTGTTCCCGGTCATTCCATTCCAATGGAGCCATTGGAGGAAGCATCACCTCCTGATAGATCAGCCCCTGCTTTCTGGTATAGTCATGCTGGATGCCGTCATAATCATTGTACATGCGGCTACAGCTCATATAAGCAGAAGCAGCAACAGCAGACCGACCGGAACCACGGCTGACGACTTTGGCTTGCATATGATAAATTGCCATATCTGGCACCTCCTTTCGATGTTGCCTGCAACAGCGGATAAAGCCCTCGGCAGAGCGCACGAGCCCCGAAGGGGATACCACTGCCTGATTTATCAGGTGGTGAGTAAGTGCGCCCTTCGGGAGTAGAACTTGTGCGTTTACATTCCCCGTAACCGGATCATCAGCTCCCGTTTTAGGAAATCTAAATCCATTTCTTTAATATGGGGAACAATACTTTCCAGAATTGCTCCTTCCTGGACTAATCGGTGTGTTCTGGCATCACGCTCTTTTTTCCGATTTCTTGCTTCAGCTTCTTCTTGACGGTGCTTTGCCTGTAAAAGTGCTTTTTCTTCTGGTGTTATTGTCCTTTTATCTGCCATATCTGGCACCTCCTTTTTATGCCCGTATCCGGGCAATTTTGGTTTCAAAATCTTCTGGTCTAGTACTATAGTTTCGGATAACTGACAGTGGCATATTTCTGGTGATGAATATGAAAAGAAAGTAGCACCACTGCCAGTGAGAAATAACTATTGAGTTATACTCCGTTGTTTCAATTCTGGTTCAAATCAGGATTGCTTAGCAGGATTTTCTTCGCCTCTTTCAAATTGGCGGAAGCGTTGTCCTGACGGATATTCCGGTTATTGATACGGACAGGAATACATCTCTCTAGAATGCGGTCATAAATTCGTTTGTGTGCGATATCAGCGGCGTTATTCAGCTCTGATAAAGTGAGATTGGTCGTTATGATCAGGGGCTTTTTACTGCGGTAACGACAGTCAATCACATTGAATACCTGTTCCAGTGCAAAGTCAGAGTTCCGCTCGATTCCGAGATCATCAATAATCAGAAGACTGTAGCGGTTTAAGCTGTTGATGAACTGGTTTCTGTCTTCAAAATGCATTACGGTAAGGGTATTCAGAATCCGGGAAAAGTTGGTCATCAGTACAGGAACGCCTTTTTCCAGAAGGGCATTGGCAATGCAGCCTGCAAAAAAAGATTTTCCAGTACCGACATCACCCCAGATGAGAAGTCCGGAAGCGTTTGCTTTCATCTCTTCCCAGTTGCTTACATAATTGTGTGCCAGTTTTATTTCCGGATTGATGCCGTTATCCCTGGCAAAAGTGTAGTCATAGAGTGCTTTGTCCTGTAAGCCGCTGGTTTTAAGATGCTCTATTTCCATTTGTTTTTCATGAAGTTTTCTCTGGGTCTCTTCCTGCTCAAAGATTTCCTGCTGGCATTTACAGCGGATAGAAGGAATAAGAACCTTTCCCTGTAATTCATGCCGGCATTGTCTTGGCGTATTGCATTTGGAACAGTAGATCAGGTGGTCTGTTTCGTTAAAATATTCATCAGGCTGAAGTTCTCTGTTTGGTGTTATAGCATTTGCTTTTTCTGTAAATCTTGTCATAGTGTTTCGTATTCCTCACTTTCGTAATTCCTTTGCCGGGAAGCAGGATGATCCTGTCTTGCCCAACTGATGATGGTAGCTGCATGGTTCTGATATTGCTTTCCGGTAGAAGCCATATAACCGGATAAGCGTTCAATATAATCCTGCCAGTCAGGGATTGTCTGCCGGATATCTTCAAGCTCTTTTTCTGACAGAAAAACATTTTGAAATTTTCCATAGGGTGAGAGTGGATCCTTACTCCCTCTTTTTTCTAAATTGTTCTTTTTTATCTCTTTCTTATTACCAGACAGTTTTCTGTCTGTATCAGGGAAAGAATCCCGTCTGTCAATAGGACAGTTTTCTGTCTGTCTTAGGGAAAGAAATCTGTCTGTATAGTGGATGGTTTCTTTTGGGAGTTTTACATAAATCCGATTAGGCTGTCCGGGTCCCTGCCGTTTTCGGAAGATAAGCTCCTGTTTTTCCAGTACTGCCAGAGCAGTTTTAACAGTCATCTGGCTTTTGTGGAGAACTTCTGCCAGTGCTTCAATCGTAAAGTAAATGAACACATGACCATCTGTATCTGACCAGCCCTCATTTTTCTGGGAAAGCCTTGCCCGGTCGAGTAGGATAATATAAAGCATTTTGGCAGTTTCGTTTATTTCCATGTCCAGAAGGAAACGGGGAAACATCATATAAGATGGCAGGTTGGTGTCTGCTGTCAGAAAGTCAGTCATGTGTTCACCTCCAATCAAAAGGGTTTATTCTCCAAGAAAATCCCAGTCTACATCACTATCTGGCTGTGAATTTTCAGGTGCTGGAAAGGACGCCCTGATTTGGGGCTCCCTTTGCGCCATGCCTGCAGTCAGTCCGGAAAGAAAAAGTGGCAATGCCTGTTTCAGACTGTTTTCCACTGCATCTACAATCTGTTTCACAAAAAGTTCTTCCCGTTCTCTTGTTTCCAGATAAGGATCAGCCTGTGTGCGGTAGTAGCGGTCAAAATAATCTACCAGTGCAAGAGAGATTACCTGACTGTAAGATTTAAAATCCTGCCTGTCCATCGTCTGTAAATATTCCCAGGCTCTCCGCTGCTGTTCTTTGTCCAGATTAAAGCGCAGGTTTGTGTTGCGGATATTGTTCTGCATGGTTTATCCCCTCCTTTTCAGGCTCATATAAGCCAGAGATTCGTAACCTTTGGCAGTGGCGCAGATGTCATCAATGATTGTGACTCGTGATTTGTCATACGTTCCGAAGTTACGGATCAGGCATCCACCGCCGCCAATCACATACAGGCGCATCAGGTCAGGATTGTATTCATATTTGCGGAGCGTGGAAAAAAGTTCTGCCACATACTGTCTGGCAATAGAACTGATACAATCCAGATATGGTGTTGAAATGTCAGCTGTTCCAAACCGCAGAATCTGTTCTACTGTGGATTCTTCAATTTTCACTCCGAATTTGTCCAGAACAGCGTTCTTTGCGGCAATCATGCACTGGTTTACACCAAGTTTTTCTGTCCAACATCGGCTCTCCTGCGCTTTCTTATTGTTGACATACAGAATGTTCATGGTTCCGTTTCCGATATCTGCAAGGAGATTGGTTCCCTTGAAATTTCCTAGTTGGTTTACGATAGCCGGATACCCCTGTGGGTAAAGGCTGCATCCCACAAAGCGGAGATAATACTCTTTGCCGTTAAAAAGGTAATGGACTTCTGGATTCTGGAGCAGATAGGAACGAAAAGCTTCTCTTTGATTTCTGATCCATGTGAGAGGAAGTCCGGCAGCCAGATGAACATCTGCTTCACGGATGGAAAAGACATTCAGTTCCCTTGCAATAGCCATTAGTGTCAGAAGATAATATTCTTCGTCCATAGCTTTATCCGGAATAAATTCTTTGTGTCCTTCGCCGATCCGGTAGTAAATGCCGTTGTATTCCAGAATATTCCCGGTGAAGATTGGTTCAGTTTCATAGGCTTTGATGCCGGTTGGGGTGACGGTGTTTGCTGTTTTCATATTGCCGTAGCCATGATCTACAGCAATGATTTTTGTGTTTCTGAGTTCTCGCATAAAAAATACCTCCGTTTTCGTATTGATTGATTCAGCAGGTCGTACCGGTGTGGTACTGCTTTGCTGTGGGAAAAGCATACGAAAATCGGAGGAAAAAGGCATTGAGGGGAAATTGAGCAGGAATTGAGAAAAAAGATATATTGTGCTTACGTTCTTCATGTACTCTTGTTGTGATTTCATTGTTTTTTATCGTATAATATGGATACTGGAGGTGGTTTGGATGAAATACAAGATTTTAGTTGTCGATGATGATAAAGAATTGGTGAAAATGCTTTGTAGTTATTTTAATATGAAACAATATGAAACCATTACGGCTACAGATGGAATGGAAGCATTAAATAAAATAGAAATGAAACCGGATATTATTTTGTTGGATATCAATATGCCACGCATGGATGGGATTGAAGTATGTCGTCTGATACGCAGTAAAGTGTTATGTCCAATTTTATTTCTAACAGCAAGAGTTGACGAAGATGATAAAATTAATGGGTTGCTTTCGGGTGGGGATGATTATATTACGAAACCATTTAGTCTTCGGGAGTTGGAAGCAAGGATTGTCACAAACATAAAGAGAGAAGAAAGGCATCAACAAAAAACAGAATACCGCTTCATGGATGAAATGCTGATTGATTATTCTGAAAAAATAGTAGCTATAGCTGGACACAGGATGGAGTTCACAAAAATTGAATATCAGATTATTGAATTCTTATCCATGCATCCAGGGCAGGTGTTTGATAAAGAACGTATATATGCACAAGTCTGTGGATATGATGCGGAAGGGGACAGTAGAACGATAACGGAATTAGTACGGCGTATAAGGAAAAAAATAGCGGATTATTCAGAAAAAGAATACATAGAAACTGTATGGGGGATTGGATACCGATGGAAAAAATAAGAAACTTGTCACTGAAAAAAACAATTCTGCTTTATTTTGTGATCAGCTTAACGGCAGCATTTCTGTTATCTGGATTTACAGTTCATTTTGCAAGAAATATGCAGAATAAAATATGGGAAAAATATATTGATTATGCAGATTATACGGACGTGTTTCAGCAATATGGAAAGAAATACGAGATTGAGATATCAAGACCTAATCAATCGCAGATGAATCGTTTGGACCATCATCTTTCGGAAATGTGTGACTTTATGGAAACATATTCGGTACTGATTTTTTCGATTGTTGGGAGTGTTGCTGCGGTATTCTTTTTTTATAAAAATAAGTTAAAGACGCCTCTACAGGAATTAAAAGATGCCTCACAAATGATTGCAGATAATGAACTGGATTTTCATGTGTCCTATGAAAATAAAGATGAGATGGGAACGTTGTGTAAAGAATTTGAAATGATGCGAAGTGCTTTAGCAGATAACAACAGAAAGATGTGGCGAATGATTGATGACGAGAAGGTCTTGCGGAATGCAATTGCACATGACATACGTTCTCCACTTTCCATATTGCGAGGGTATCAGGAAATGCTCTTAGAGTTTGTTTCTGCTGAGAGTATAAAAACAGAGGATGTTATTGATATCTTACAAACAGGCATGTATCAGATTGACCGTATAGAGCATTTCACGGAAAACATGAGAAAAATGTCCCATTTAGAACAGAGGGAACTGCAATGCTCAGAGATAGAATTATCGGAACTGGCAAAAAAGATTGAGGCAGAAGCTGCCATGCTGTCCAAGAAGGAAAGTAAATTATGTAAGGTAGAAAGAGTGCAGGAACAAAACATTGTGAAAGTGGATGAGGAACTTGTCATGGAAGTGGCAGACAACTTACTGGAAAATGCGGTTCGATATGCACAAAAAAGTATTGTTTTGCAGATAAAGAAAAAGGATGGTTTTCTTATAATTTCTGTTGAAGATGATGGAATAGGATTTGTGGATACTGAGGAAAAAGTAACAGAACCATTTTATCATAAGAATCCACAAGATGATTTAAAGCATTTTGGCCTTGGTATGTATATTTCTCGTATTTTCTGTGAAAAGCATGGAGGAAATTTGAAAATATATAATGCCAGACAAGGCGGTGCTCATGTAGAAGCTCTTTTCAAAGCTGAATAAAAATACTTTATAAGGCTGAAATCACAAATAAAGTGGTTTTAGTCTTTTTTATTGTGAATTTATTGAGAATTGATTTGTATGATGTTGTTAAAGAAATAAAGAAAGGAAGAGATACAATGAAAACAATCATAAAAAGAAGTATACTTGATTATTTAAAGAACCCTGTTTTGTGGATTGGCTTGATTATTATAGTTGCCAGTATGTATCAATGTCTGTCATCGTATTTGCAAATTCATTATATCAAACAGAATGAACAGATCACACAAAATGACGTAGCATTGGAAGATGCTGATGTCATGGATGGGTACATTCCCACATCTGATGATAAAGAAAGAAGAAGGGAGTGGGAAGATACGATCAAAGAGACGTTAATGGACACCTCCAAAAATGGTTTTGGATTTAGCAGGCAGGAAGCAGATCATGTAATGAAAGAAATTCAGAATATGGATGTAAAGACTGCTTCTGAGTTTTTGGAATCCCAATATGGCTATTATAATGCAATATATGCTTATGAGGACCTTGAAATTCATAAGGGGACAGCAGAAGAAATCAATCATTATATCGAGCGGAAATTATCCGAACATTCTTTTTCCTGGTACTTTGCCAAAAAATTTACGGATTTTGCAGGATTGCATATGGCCTTTTTTGCAACAGTCTTGCTATCATTTTTATTTATTCAGGATACACGAAAAAGTACCTATGAATTATTACATACAAAGCCTGTTACGGCAATCCAATATATATGTGGGAAAGTAATAAGCGGATTCATTAGTATGCTGGGAGTATTAGTGATTTTGAATGTTATATTCTTTATGCTGTGTTTGAAAACGTCTTTAGAATCGGGCTTTCCAGTAACACCAATTGATTTTTGCGTGAATTCTCTGATCTATATTGTTCCGAATCTTTTGATGATATGTTGTGTCTATACAATTACAGCATTAATATTTAAAAATCCGCTTCCGGCAGCACCAATCTTGTTTTTACACATTATATATTCAAATATGCTGACCATGAAGAATGATATTTATTATATGAGACCGTTCTCTATTATGGTGCGATTCCCTGGCAGATTTTTTGAAACACATGTAGCCAAAATGTCAAACATAAATCAGATTATTCTTGTAATTTCATCAGTTATATTAGTATGTATTTCTGTTACAATCTGGAAAAGGAGGAGGGTTCATTGAAAACGGAACTAAAAAACTGCCTGTCGTTATATAAGATTTTTTATTCATGTGCATTTATACTGATATTGTGTGCTATTCATCCGATTATATACTATGAAGAAATCGGTTCAGCGATTCAGTCTCCAATAGCATTTTTAACAATTATTTTTTGTAGTGACACATATTTGATGGAAGTAAAAAGTAAGCGTGCCGATGTATTTCATTTGTATGATCAAAAAAAGCAGTTAAAAGTAATATCACAGAGAGTGTGCGTTCAAATATTATATTTATTAATACTTTCCTGTGTTGGATATGTTTTGTTTTTCTGGCAAAAACCGGGCAGTGTAAACGAAGGCGTTTCGGGCACTCAGATATTCCTTTTATTTTCCATTGCAATGTTCGGAACCATCTGGCTTTGGAGTATATGCTCTGTGATTTTGTGTACATTGCTTGGAAATATGTGGGCAGGTATAGGATGTTTATTTGGAATTGTCATTGGACTTATATCAAAAGCGGGAAGTTCATTTTTCGGAAATCTGGGATTGTTTTCTTTCAGCTTTTGTGAACCTACTCAATTAATGTCCGAGAGTTGGATTTATGGAACGCTTGTGTCTTTTATAGTGGGTCTGCTTTTATTTGCAGTATTACCAATGGCTTTAAAGAAAAGGGGATAGATTATGAGTATTAGAATAAATGATTTAACAGTTAGATTTAAAAATGGTGTAGTTGCAGTAAATAAGGCATCTCTTGAAATACCTAAGGGAATTTACGGACTTTTGGGAGAGAATGGTGCTGGAAAAACCACTTTGATGAGGGTTCTTACAACTGTTTTAAAACAAACGGAAGGAATGGTTTCCCTTGATGGAATTCTGTATAACGAGGGAAATTATGAAAAAATACAGAAAAAGATTGGTTATCTTCCACAGGAAATCGACTTATATCCGAATCTTACGGTGAAAGAATGCCTTGTATATATGGGTGGACTATCAGGAGTATCCACAAATGACCTCAAACAAAGAATTACCTATTATTTGGAAAAGACTTCTCTTACAGAGCATCAGAATAAAAAAATGCGGCAATTATCTGGTGGTATGAAGAGACGTGTCGGACTCATACAGGCACTTCTTAATAATCCGGATTTTTTGATTATTGATGAACCTACCACCGGGTTAGATCCGGAAGAAAGAATCAGGATCCGCAATCTTTTGGTTGATTTTTCAAAGGATAGAACTGTGCTGTTTTCCACTCATGTAGTAGAAGATTTAGCAGCAACCTGTACACAGCTTGCCATTATGAAAAAGGGAAGTTTTTTATATTCTGGAAGCGTGAGTGGGTTGCTGGAAAATGCAAAGGGCTGTGTTTGGAATTGTACGGTACAAAATGCAGAAGAAGCCCGTTTGTTAGAAGCCAATTATTCTATATCATCTAAGCAGTATGTAGAAAATGGAATTCATATGAAAGTATTAAGCAAAGGAAAGCCAAATGAGAATTGTGTCCTGGATAATGATATCACTTTGGAAGATGCATATATTTATTTGACGAATAGTTGAATATAACGGCGGGCAAGTTGCCCGCCGTAAATTATGCTTATTTTGTTAAAAGACCGGATAGATTTTTTCCAATGCAAAATCCAATCTGTGGATATAACTCCTGAATTTCCTGATATTTTGCTTCAATCATTTCTGGTTCATCAGCCCAGATCTTTTCATATATTTTGAAAGCTCTTTTAAAATGTGTTTTGGCTTGCGGAAGATTGGCAGTCATCAGATAAATGGTTCCAAGGGTTTCCTGAACTTTGGCATAATCCAGACAGTCATCGGAATGGTATTCCTTGATGATGCCGGATAATTTTTGCAATTCAGAGATTCCTCTTTCGGGTTCCTGCTGTTCTGTCAGGAACATTGCATAATTGGCAATCTGAGGTATGCTGTCATTTATATGAAGCAGGTTAAATTGGTCAAGCAGTGAGATACTTTTTTCCATGTGTTCTCTTGCAAGATCGGGATGACCGTTCATGCGGTAAAGTCCACCGAGATTGGCATGAAGGTTGGAAACAAGGCGAGCATTGTCAGCAGTGATATTTTCTATCTGGGCAAGTGCATCCTTTTCCAGTTTTATTGCTTTTTCTGGCTTGATTTCAAGAGTAGCCTGAAAATCCAGTAACAATGCCCGGTCAGAATCGGTGCCAATGTTTTTTGTCTTTAACAGCCCCGTTAGTTCCTGAATGATTCCATTCATACCTTTGTGGTAGTTATAGTTATCCATGTATGGAAATGCATTTTCCAGAAAAAGCAGATACTTTGGTATATCATCCTTTTCAATCAATTCTATGATATTTCCGATTGTTTGAAATAGCTTTTTGTAATAAGCTACTTCCATTCCATGCATTAAACATATGTGCTGTAAAGAATCCAGTAATATGTGGCAACGAGTTATAGATGGTTTTGTCTCTGAAAGGGTGATTTCCTGAATCATCGGATGCAGAGAGATAGTGCGACGTTTTGTTGTTTGGACAAAACCAGTCTCAATTAAATCGTTGATCTCATTTAGTGTGGGCAATTCCAGCCATTTGGCAAATATACGGGCAGAAATACCGGTGGAAGGAAGAAAGCACATATTACACATGATATCCTGCTGTTTAAGAGATAAAGTGTATAACGAAAACAGCGTATGGATATGACTGTAATAGGTGGCTTTGCTGCTTTGTCCATCTTTGATTATTTTAATTTTATCTTCGTTATGGAAAGATGCTTTTTCCACCTGAAGTCTTGTTAATAACTGGTCTGGAGTTGAGATTCCATTTTCCAGAAGTTTTGCTGCCAGTTCCACGGCAAAAGTATGAGAGTGAACAGTTTCGATGATCTTTTCAACTGTTGGCCGGTACGTGTCTGCCTCTGAATAAAATACTGATGCCAGCTGGAAGAGAGCGTTCATATCCTCTATTTCTTTTAATGGCAGAGTACAGTATTCATCCAGTTTGCTTCTGGTTGTAAACAAAATCTGACAGCGATATTTTAATACTACTGACAGAAAGCTGTCCTGTGTGGCAGTGACATTAAAATTATCTATGATAAGCAGAGTATCAGATTTCAGGGAACGCAGAAAACGGTTATGTCTTTGAAACCGTTCCTGGTCAGTGCTTTCCGGCGGATCGTCAATAAAATCCATGTCAGTAATATCCTGATGAAGATTGCCGGTATATTCTACATAAAGGATATTGGTGTATTGCTTTATGTACCGCTTTGCGTAGGCTTTGGCAAGTTCACTTTTTCCGATTCCAGCAATTCCGCAAAGAAAAATATGACGGTTTTCCTCAAGCATGGTATATAATTCTTCCAGTTCTTTATCTCTTCCGATAAAATGACGGCATGGTTTCGGAACCTCACTGTCCATAATATAATCCAGCACAATGGGGGATAAAGCTCCTCCGGCGAGTAGCTTCTGATTTTTGGTATTACGTTTGATGAATTGGCGTTCCATGCCAAAAGAAATCAGTTTTGCAAGAAACAGCAGTCTTGAACTGGCTGGTTTATATAAGGGAGTCAGATTTTTCTTTTTCGCATCTGAGATGCTGTCATCCTGAATGAATAAAGTGTAAATATCTTGTATAGCCATATTGCAGTCAGACATCAATGGAAGCAGATTCTGGTGAATGGTTTCTGCCAGCTTTTTCTGATTACTGGGTTTGGAATAGTAGGCAGATATTTTGGGACTGATCTTTGCTTGACCGGTCAGCCAACGACAAACCAGACCATTATCCATAGAAAAATCCTGATTTGCCGGATCATCCATAAAATCTTCAAATAATTCGTATAAAAAATCAGGCTGACTCATTTGATTACTTTCGCTGATATGATTTTTTAAGCAAGTGCTAATAGAAGAAAAATCGCATCGATTCAATAGAAATTCCCCTTTCGTAGTTAAGATTGAGTATATCTATCATAGCACGAACATACATTCGACTCAAGAAAATGCGGATATTTTTAAAGTGATTGTGTCAATTTACAATCAATTTCTATTCAATGTGGTTTTCAGGCAGGTTCTGTAAAATAAGCTCAGAACAAACAATAACGGGAGGAGCTTATGCAACAGAATATTGAATTTGAGCGGTGCATTGATTTTCTGGTACGGATGATTGATAAGTACGGCGAAGAAGTCCTCCGGGAGTTGGAGGAAGAAAAACAGAATAAGGAAGAAAAAACAGCATAGAATACTTCTGAGCGGGTATGGCTAAGAATGTTTTGGCGTATTGACAGGACATTTAAAATGACGTATACTAAGCTCAGTGATCGTTCTGTAGAAACTTGCGAAGCCTACAGGCGGGGGAGAGCCTGCGGGTCTCTCCCTCTTTTGTTTTAAGGAGAAATGATATGCAGACACCGAAAAAATTCTCTTCTTTTAGTGACCAGGTTTCTTGGATCAGTGATGAAAAGGGAATAAAAATAAAAGACAGAGAATATGCGGAAGAGATGTTACGTCAAATAGGATATTTTCCTCTTATGGGAGGATATAAACATCTTTTTAGAATATCGAATACAAAGAAATATAAAGTAGGAACAAGTTTTGAAGAAATAGTCAGTCTGTATAAGTTTGATGCAGAGCTTAGAGAGTTGTTCTTTAAATATTTACTGCAGATTGAGCGACAGATGCGTTCTTTGATGTCATACTATTTTACTGAAATGTATGGAGCAGAGCAGAAGCAGTACCTGGATGCTAATAATTATAATAATACAAAAAGAAATCATGCAACAATCGTAAAGTTGATAGCGACCTTGAAACGGGCAACAACGACCACAGATTATACATATATCAACTATTACCGCAAGACATATGGTGAAATTCCATTATGGGTTTTGGCAAATATACTTACGTTTGGAAACTTATCAAAAATGTTTCGAGTATTTCCTCAATCTTTAAAATCAAAAGTATCAAAAAACTTTGAACCTTTGAATCAGCATCAGATGGAGCAGTTTCTATCTGTTCTCACTAAGTATAGGAATGTATGTGCCCATGGGGAACGACTGTTTACATACAGAACAGTAGATGCTATTGCGGATACACCGCTTCATAAAAAACTTTCATTACCACAGAGCGGTAACCAGTATGAAAAAGGAAAACAGGATCTGTTTGCTGTGGTGATTGCTTTTAGATATCTATTACCTGGAAAAGATTTTCTGGAATTTAAAAGAAAGCTTATAAAAGAGATTGACCGAGTAAACAGAGAGGTAGAGCATATAAGCGAAACGGAATTATTGAATAAAATGGGTTTCCCGGAAAACTGGAAAAATATTACCAGATACCATTTAAAGTAAAGAAATATCCTCTAAGAGATAGTGAAATACCTATTGTCTTAGAGGATTTTTTTGTATTAATTATAGGATTGACAAAGAAATGAGTCAATAAGAAAATAAGTATTGAAAATAGTTGGAACAAGTACTAAAATAAAGTTGGGACAATAAAACGGAGTTATACTGCGAGGAAGATTATGAAGAATAAAAAGATTAAATGCGATATATATACCAGAGTATCCACAACCATGCAGGTGGATGGCTACAGTCTGGATGCTCAGAAAGAAAAACTCAAGAGATATGCAGAATTTCAGAATATGGAAATTGTAAATGAGTATTCCGATGAAGGTAAGTCTGGAAAGAGCGTAGAGGGCAGACCGGAATTTCAGAGAATGTTAGATAATATTGAGAATGGAACAGATGAGGTACAGTTTGTACTGGTGTTCAAGCTTTCCAGATTCGGTCGTAATGCGGCAGATGTATTAAACTCTTTGCAGAGGATGCAGGATTTTGGAGTGAATCTGATCTGTGTAGAAGATGGAATTGACAGCTCAAAAGATAGTGGAAAGCTGATGATTTCTGTTCTGTCTGCGGTGGCAGAGATCGAACGAGAGAATATCCTTGTTCAGACAATGGAAGGACGTAAGCAGAAAGCCAGGGAAGGAAAATGGAATGGTGGATTTGCTCCGTATGGTTATGAATTAGTAAATGGAGAATTGCAGATTGCAGAGGACGAAGCAGAGATTATTCGTCTGATCTATGACAAATTTATTCATACCAATATGGGAATCTCTGCGATTGCCGCATGGCTGAACCAGCATGGATATAAAAAGAAAAAACGACAGAATAATACACTGGACGCATTTGCCGCTTCATTTATAAAAGGCGTTCTGGATAATCCGGTATACTGTGGAAAGCTGGCTTATGGACGAAGGAAAAACGAGAAAGTTTCTGGTACAAGAAATGAATACCGCATTGTAAAGCAGGAAAATTATATGCTGCACGATGGTATCCATGAAGGGATTGTTTCAGAAACAGACTGGGAGCTGGCACATCAAAAACGGGAAAAAACAGGTGTGAAATATGAAAAGACACATAGTCTCGATCATGAGCATATTTTATCCGGAATATTGAGATGCCCGTTATGTGGAAGCGGTATGTATGGGAACGTGAATCGAAAGAAAAAGAAAGATGGAACCTTATATAAGGATTATTTCTATTATGCCTGCAAACATCGTCGCCTGGTAGATGGTCATAAATGTGGATATCGTAAACAATGGAGTGAGGAGAAGATTAACAATGCAGTGGAAGAAGTTATTCGGAAGCTGGTGAAGAATCCGAAATTTGAAGAAGCAATTCTGAATAAAATCGGTTCAAGAATAGATACAGAAGAAATAGAAAAAGAGATTGAAAGACTGGAAAAACAGCATAGGCAGTTGACTGGAGCAAAAGGAAGACTTGGACAGCAGATGGACAGTCTGGATATCATGGATAAATTTTATGAGAAGAAATATCAGGATATGGAGACAAGGTTATACCGTTTGTATGATGAGATTGAAGGCGTGGAGAACAGTATAGAGGAAGTCAAGAACCGCCTGTTGAATATCCGGCAACAGAAAATATCAGAAGAAAACGTCTATCAATTTCTTTTATATTTTGATAAACTATATGATAAGTTCACCGACCTGGAGAAGAAAGAATTTCTTAACAGCTTTGTAGAACAGGTGGACATTTACGAGCAGGAGCAGCCAGATGGCAGATTCCTGAAGCACATAAAGTTCCGTTTTCCGGTGTATTTCGGAGACCGGGAGACACAGGAACTTTGTTGGGACAACGAAAGTACCGTTGAGACAGTCTGCTTGCTGTCGAAGAAACCTTGAGTTTATGCGGGTTAGCGGGCTTTTTTGAAGATTATGCACCTGTGTTTTTAGCAGGAAAAAATGTATATAGAATTTAGTAATTGCAGAGGGGTGCAAAAATTTGTTGAGACCGAAGTTGTGCGCCGGAATAGTATCGGTAGAGATTTGGTGTCCGCGAATAGTTGCACCCAGTATATTAGATAAGACGTTTTTTAATTAGGTGTTGAAGTTATAGAAAGAAGCAACTAGAAATGCCGTATTTATGCGGCTTAGATGGCTATATATACATTTCGAGATTGAAAAAATCTCGATTTTTTTATGCCAAAAAGTAACGCGCATATGTGTGTTACGGATAGTAGTTTTGACTAATGCGCGAAAAACATACATGTAAATAAAGGGAAAATAAGGATAAATAAAAAATGACGGACTCAGTGGTTGACAAAAAGGTTGTCCGGATATATATTATATGTAGGACATGCAAAAGGAGGAAATATTATGGCTGCAATAAAAGAAGGCTATTTATATGATCCAGTTGCAAAGAAATTACGTAAAGCAACGGATGAAGAATATGTTAGACAGGAAATTTTAGTTGGGTTAACAGCAGAGTATGGATATTTATTTGTGGATATGGAAACAGAGTATCAAATAAATGTGGGAAGATCTAAAAAAAGGGTTGATATTGCTATATTTCAAGAGGGAAAAGAACATTTGCAAGAAAATGTAATGTTAATTGTTGAATGTAAAGCTGCAAAAATAGGTGAAAATGATAAAAAAGAAGGCGTTGGACAGTTAATGTCATATGTTGCCTCATGTCCGGCCTGCGTTTATGGTTTATGGACTAATGGTCCAGGAGGACTGCGTCAGGTACTTAGACGTGATATGAAGACTGCAGAAGTAGAAGAAACGGTTCTGGATATACCTAAAAAAGGCCAAGATATATCAGGGGATAAAGGTCCGAGATTAGAGGATTTGGTTAAGGCTACTTCAGAAAGTTTAAAATGGAGATTTAAGAAGTGTCATGATATTATTTCTACATCTGGCGATGATAAAATGACAGCATTTTGGGAGTTTTTAAAGATAATTGAAACTAAGATTGCAGACGAAAGAGAAGATAAAGAGTATTCTGATTTTTATGCATCTTATGAGGAAATGAGAACACAAGATGGAATCAATAAAGTTTATAATAGAATTAACAATTTGTATAGAAGGTTAATTGTAGATCAGTTAGATCAGAATCTTGGATTTTTAGGAGATACCATCAATGTAAAACCGAATTCATTGGTAAGGATTGTATGTGAGCTTCAGAACTATTCATTGCTTGAAACAAGCGCTCAAGTGAAAGGTGCTGCTTATGAGGAAATTGTTGGAGCTAATTTACGAGGCGATAAAGGAGAATTTTTCACTCCGCGACAAGTAATAGATGCAGCAGTTGAGATGCTGGATATTACGCCGGATGACATATGTACAGATTTAGCTTGTGGTTCTGGTGGATTTGTTGTTTCAATGCTGGTCGCAGGAAAGAAAGCAGTGGAGAGAAAATATGAAAAGCGAAAAGGCGATCATACAAACACAGTTATAGTTGAAAAAGATAAGTTTGCAAGAAACAATATAATAGCAAATGACATAAATAGGAATTTGGCAAATGCATGTTCAATGAACTTAATAATGAATGGAGTTGAAGATTCAAAAGTTTTCAATCAGGATATTCTTGAGCCGCCACAGAACTGGACATGTGACAATGTTGAGAAACTTCGGCAACTATATGGACTTAAAGAAGAACATGTTGCGGGACATCGATTTTTTACAGGCAATATAACTAAAATAGGTGCAAATCCCCCATTTGGCAATAATATTGTTCGTACAGAAAAATTTGTATTGGATCAATATGAACTGGCTGAGGGAAAAACATCACAGATTGTGGAGATTTTATTCCTGGAAAGAATAGTTCAATTGCTTGTTCCAGGTAAAGGAAAAGCAGCAATAGTTGTCCCACAGTCCATTTTAAATAATCCTGGGTTGGAATATGTTAGAAAATGGATTTTTGCGCATACAAAAGTAATGGCTGTTATAGAATTACCGGTAGAGACTTTTCTTATTAGTGGTAGAGAAGGAACGGGAACACTTACTGCAATTTTGCTTCTTGAAAGACGAAAACTAGATGATACAGCGAAGATCCTAGATGGAGTTAAACAGATAGAGGAGTATCCGATATTTATGGCTGATGTAAAGAAAGTTGGTTATGATCGACGCGGCAATAGTATCTATGTTAAAGACAATGAAGGAAAAGAGATTACGGAAGAAGTTAGAATCGATAATGAAGTGCTTCATAACAAAGTAATTGATACGGATTTACCAGAAGTTATTAGGCAGTATAAAGAATTTTCAGATAAACTTGCAACCGGAAAAGTATATTATGATGCAGAGGAGGCGGTATATCGTGTCTTATAGTACTGTAGAGCCTGTAATTGTATCAAGTATAGATGCTGTATCACGAAAATACAGGCTTGATCCAAGTCAGTATAATGCAGACGTTGAAAAAATAATTCGACATTGTGCAAAAAATAACATTACTTTAAAATCATTAAAAGATTTGGGATGGATAAGAGAAACATATTTGCCGAATAGATTTTCACGTTCATATACAGGGAGCAATGTACTTGGAACTATAATGGTTGGAACATCTTCGATGCTAGATATGAAATTACCTCGTGATATGAGAATTTTTTTGAACGAAATGAAAAATGCAGATGATTTATATATAGAAGACAATGATATTCTTATTTCACGTTCTGGAACTGTAGGAACAAGTACACTGTGTGGTGCTTCTTATAGAGGTTGCGTAGCTAGTGATGATTGCATAAGATTGAGGTGTGACATTGAACATGTAGGGTTTGTAGCAGCATACATGAAAACTAAAATAGGTCTGACACTGCTTGCAAAAGATTCACATGGGAAAGTAATAAAACATCTAAAAACAGAGGATGTTGAGAATTTGAAAATTCCGCAATTTGATAAAGCAACTATAAGAAAAGTCAATGATAAAATGCTTAGTGCAAAAGATGCGTTTGATTTGGCAAGGCATTCATATGAACAAGTTGAGGTTATGCTTGAAAAATATCTTGGGAAACTTGTGCCACCACAGTTTTTAAATTGTAGTGTGGTTCCATTTGGATCATTAAAGTTAACAAGATTGGATCCGCATATGTATGATCCATATTCTAATTTTGTGACACATGAAATTATAAGAAGCAATGACTTTAAAAAACTTGGAGAGATAGCTGATGTTATTTCTGTTGCTAGGTTTAAGAGACACTATTTAGAAGAAGAAAATGAAAATAGCATAGGTCTTTATTCATCTTCGGATATAGTTCGAGCAAGATTAACACCAAGTAAATACATTTCACGTGTACTTAATAAAAAAAATATAAAAGATTGCGCCGTTCAGGAAGGGGATATATTAATTCCATGTTCTGGTGCATACGGAGGAATTTTAGGTAAAGGAATAATGGCTGGAAAGAATTTGTCGGGGAAACCTATTTCGCAGCATGTTTTAAGGATAGTAAAAAAAGATGACAGCGAAATTAAATTTGATTTTGTGGCAGCTTATTTATGCAGTTTTACATTTGGGTATCCATTAATTACTGCAACAAGATTTGGTAAAGATATTCCTGAATTAGATCCTAGCGCGATTAGGGAGATTCCGATACCTTATATTGAGAATAAAATGCAGCAAGAGATAGGACAGGCTTATCGAAAAGCTATAGAACTTCAAGAGCGTGGAAACGCTCTTGAGGCGGAAGCAGAACAAATTATTTATGATAGCTATTACAAAAATTAGATAAATATTAAACGCTGCACTCCATATTGGTCGGTGTGGAGTACAGCGTCTGTTAATAGGTATGGAAAATTGCATATTTTATTTGCGATGTATTCATAAGGTGTAACATGTGAATCAAGATCATTTATTCGTATAGAGCAGCAAACCGAAGATGATGAAGGTTCGGTAGTTGTTTGATACGACGTGAATGGTAAAATTTTGGTGTTTGTGGGCAGGGTGGATATTTTTTTATTACCCACATATAAAATAGTTTTGTTGGATACAGTAAATTGTTGCACATATTTTGCAGTGTAAAGTTTGAGTTGAATAAATGTTTTTGCAAAATTTACATATGAGTAATTCTGTGGAATTTCATAATATATATTCATGTTAAATCCTCCTTGTAGTGATGCATATTACCGTAGATTTTTATGATAGTCAACATATATAATTAGGATAGGCCTTTGAAAAGGAGATGAGTGAATGTCAAAAGGTGTAATTTACATATTAACCAATCCGTCTTTTCCGGAGTATGTGAAGATAGGATATGCAAGGGATTTGGAAAAACGAATGAATCAATTGAATAGAAGTGAAACTATTCCATTTGCATTTCGTGCATATGCGGTATATGAGGTAGAATCAAACCTTACAGACCTTGTGTTGCATGACTTAATTGATAAGTTGAATCCGGATCTGCGATCGATAGAAAACTTTGATGGAAAAGAGCGTAAGAGAGAGTTTTATGCAATATCGCCGGAAGATGCTTACAGTTTATTGGAGTGTATTGCGAAGATAAGTGGAACGGAAGATCGACTGAAGAAGATGGCCCCGGAGGGACATGAGATTCTTGATGAAGAAACCGCAATGGAAGTCTCAAAAGAGGCTAAAAGAGGCCGATTTAAATTCGGTAAGTATGGTATTCCGGTTGGAGCAGTGATTAAATATATTAATGATCCATCTATTGAAGCAACGGTAGTTGATGATGGCCATATCTCATATAAAGGAGTAACTACTTCTACATCGGCATTAGCAAAGGAATTATTAGAAAGTGAATATCCGGTTCAAGGTACGGCATATTTCACTTATGAAGGCGAAAAATTGACAGACCGACGCGATAGAATGGAAAGAGGGTGAAAAGGAAAGAGGTGAAGAAGTAAGTGTTTTCTGACGAATACAAGAAGATGATCGAGAATATGAATCGAATTTCTCAGAGTGTGCCAGTAAAATTGCAAAACATGTTTCAAGAAAATTTGCAGTTAAGGTCTATCCTAAGTCAGGACATTAGTACAGAACTGTCAAATAGATTAACAGAGATTAAAAGTCAAATGAAAGACTTTTCTAGAGTATCAGAACAACTTTCCGAGGTGATTCCTTCATTTCAGCTTTCGGAAGAAGTTCGGGAATTTATCCAAGAAGCTAAGGAAAGTGAAAGTTTATCTGAGGAAGAATTCGAAAAAAGATATGGTGAAGAATTCGAAGTATGCAAGGTTTTGGGCAGTAATGGCTGGGTTGTTTCTGGACATAGCAATCCAAGATATATAAAGAATTGGTATAGAGCACTTATTGAAGGAGAACCGGATAAAATTATATGTTTTTTTGAAGAAGATGATGGTCGTGTTATAAAAAATATCACTGCTACTTTGGAACAAAAATATGATGATCCGGTAAATAAAAATTATTATTCTCGAGGAATGAAAGCATTTCAAGATAACGACTACATGACCTCTGCAATGTATTTGGTTGGTTTATTAGAAGCAAGAGTAAATGCATTGGTTCAGTTCCCGCCAAGAGCAAAATATAGAGAGAAATATTCTGATAAAGGTTTTGGTGGTATAAAACAGGATCAATTTGCAGAAACCGATACGTTTTTTACTAAGAGATATTATTTTTTGGATGTATATCCTTCATTAATAGCTTTTTTGAACAGGTTATTTGTAGATGGAGAATATACATTTGAGAAGGGTGTGGAACCGCCATACATAAACAGAAATTGGTTATTGCATGGAAAATGTTGCAGAGAAATAGATCGGTTTGAATGTATACAGTTATTAAATGCTCTTGAAACAATAGAAAATGTTTTAGGAAATAAAAAGAAAGAGGGTGACCTTAGTGACAAACAATATGGAGAGAATGAGGTTTGAGATTGCTAGGGCCATTATAACATGCTTTCCGAAGGATTATATCGAAATGGCTTTTGTTGGTGGCGTGTCAGAAAAAGAATTTGTTGATGAAATTGTAGTTGAGTTTATAAAATACGCCTTCGATAATTCTCAGGAAAAGCATTCCCTTAGATATTATGTACCATATGGAGTAGACGAAAATACCGATGAGAGAATGATTTATACCAGGTTGCTTAAATACTGTCAGAAGTATCGTGATCAGGAGTATGACGAATTTAAAAGAAAGGGCGTCGATATCGAGGAACTTAAAGCGAAAAGTATGCAGACAATGGATGAAAAAAAGGAAGGCTATTCAATTACTCCTATGCAATATTTCGAGATGACGAATATTCACGATATGACCGCATTGAAGGCATTTGTTGAAAATAGACTTTCGGATGTCAAGAAAGTGTCGAATACGTCTTTTAAAGAAATGCTGGAAGATTATGATCGAAATGTTGAAGAATGGAAAGAAAAAAGACTTGAAAGTGATTATAATATGGTGTTTTACTCATTAGCCTTTTTTACTATTGATTGGAAATATGGTTTTGAATTTGCATACATGTTAGCTAAGAAAATGGAGCAATTAAAAGTAAAAGAGATAGATAAGAATTTTTTCTCCATTCTGTGTGCGAGAATGACAATACAGTCTTTTCTGGGATGTGAAGTTGGAATTGATAGCAGAATGATTAAGCCGCGACAAAAAATGATCGATATACTTGTGCCGGAGGATCTGAAATGGTCAAACGATTTCGAAGTTGATCAGAGGTGTTATGCAGAATTGCTTGTGATTATGGCCCAGCTCAATAATGGTATCAAATTAGCAAATGGCAATACGCTACGTGAGCAATTTTCTAAGGAGACTACGATGGAAGATTGGGCGTCCTTTTTTAAAGATTATGATATGTTTGGAGCATGGCATAAAAAGGAATTATCGAATAATAGAATTAGGAATATGAGAAAAGTTTTAAACCAGATACATAAATAGCAGAATTCCGGATTTTCGTTCCTAGGAAATTTAAATCATTATATGATAACCTATAATCACAGCAGGGCCCACTGAAAAAGAAAGGATCAGGTGATTATATGGAAGAAAATATAATGGTAAAAGAGGAAATGCCTGTGCAGGCATCAGGTTTTATAGAACAAGCAGCGCGTGATATTTATGCGCAGCATCCACATGAAGTAAAGGCCATACTTTTTGGAGCCGCCTCATTGATTTTAGGATTTGGAGCATATAAAGAATATGAATTAATTCCTAAGTTAGCTATCAGAGAGGAGGTTTAGTATGAGAACTAAGTTAATATACTCAAATCAAGAAAATCATCCAGGATATGGAGCTGGAGAGGGAGATACGGAGAGATACGAGTATCTATGCCCTTGTGGAAAGGGAAGAGTCATAGAGGAACACGATAATATTCCTGGCTTTAGAGATCACGATGTGTGGTTACAGTGTCCGGAATGCTCAAAAAAATACAGACTTGATACATCCGGAGGAGTACGAGGTTGGAAACTGGTCGAGCTTGAAAATGAATAAAATCAAATTGACAACAGAACAACTGTTCGATATAATAACTCTAGGTTCGCTACCTGGAGTTATTTTATTTTGTTAAACAGGCCGATCAATATTAATCCCGGTATTGGAGGTGTGAATGACAATGGAACTGGAAGAATGTATTAAGGATGGATTCGATGATTCCTTAAGAGATTATATTCGCTCTGAAGAATATGTCTCAGCAAAGCAGCAGGAAGGAAGATGCTTGGTTTACTTAGAAAGTTTACTTAATGACAGCCAGAAAAATGCACTTCATGCATTCCTGGATACCACAACAAATACGAACAGCATGCTTATTTCGGAAGCATATATGCATGGAGTTGTGGAGGGTATAGCCTTAAGAAAAAAAGTAGTATCAGAATAAGTTGTAGAAGAAGCCGGCTTTGATTCCCTTTTGATCTGGTTTTTCTTTGTAGATTTGGAGGCATTTATGGCAGCATTTAAAGCAGACGATAAAGCCTATATTGTGGAAAGTAACAGAATAGTACGGGAGTGCACAGTCAAACGCGTGACCGGAAAATTGATTATTATTAGATTTGAAAATGGTGGTGGAATACAGGTTAGTGAAAATCGGTTATTTGATACCAAAGAATCAGCGGCGGCAAGTATCCAAAGCGTAAAATCAATGCCGCAAAAGATTAAGAGGAATGGCTTTCATTCACCATATGATTATTGGCATTAATAAAAAGGCCCGACTGGTAATTGCTTACTAGCCGGGTTCTTGTTTTGATGATAAGTAATAGCTTATCTTTCATAAGATTCTGATTTGCCATATGTGAGCCCTCTTTTGAAAGCCTGCATAGCGAAGTCGTCATTGATGGCTTGCATTTCTGAAAAGAGCTGATCAAAAATGGGCTGTTTGGCTGGGAGAAGAGTGCTTCTAAAGTCATAATATATTTTGTTGACTTCTTGAATTCGTTTATTGTATTCCGGGGATTCCACGTAGTCTCCCATAATATCTTCTATGGAATCCTGCAGATGATTTACGTCAATATCGTTCACGATAAACCTCCTAACATGGTGCAAAGTTAATGTTGTTACTAAAAGATAAAGCATAGTTTGCATCATCTGAAGATCCACGTTCGCGAGAAAGTCGTAGATATGTTTTCCTGATCTTATATGAATAAGTACAGAATTTTGATATTTTATCTGGCGGTCCAGTGCTGCTTCTTGAGACTACTGGATCATAGGTAATTGCAGCAGGTAGAAGTTTTGTCTCAGTAAAGTAAGAAACGAAATTCTCTAGAAACTGTTTAAAACGCTCTGCTATAGCATGAATAAATTCACGCATGTTTTCATATAATTCCTGCATACGAGATGCAATAGAATCATTAATAGCTTGTACTAACCCGCCAACTCCAGCAAATAATTCAACCATATTAGTTGCTGCATGAGCGATTGGAGAAACACTACTTTCAATAACAGCATTACTTACTTCTAAGGAATCCTCCAGCAATTTTGAAGGAAGACTGTCTGAGATAATCTCAGCGGCTTCAGATGCAGCTTGCAATGCGGGAGAATCATAAATAGTAGTACATGCTTCGACAGCGGAAGTGGTAGATTCAACAATTGAATTATCCAGCATGGAAGATGCCATATTGCAGGCAGTCATTGCACCTTCTAAAGCTCCTGTAGGAATAGAAGCAGCAACTGAACTAACAGTAGCAAGTGCGGCTGACATTCCGGCAACATTTACAGACTGGCTAATTCTATTGCTGACAGCTAAAGTTTCTTCCAATCCATCTATATGAGGAATAGTAATATTCGGAATAATCACATCGTACATATCCTGGCTCAAAATTTCACCACCTTTCTCAAATGTATTTTTCTATAATAATATTATACACAACTATATATAGTGTTTCAAGTACAATAAATGACTGATTATACACAATATGTAGTAAGATATCCACAAAGTTGTTCACAGCATATAAGGTGAGGAAAAGGACACAGTGCAAACTTATGTAAAAAAGTATGGCACCGGTCCTTTTAGTTTATGCTGCTTGGAACAATTCAATCATTTGTAACTCGAATGGTTCGTATTCGATTAGTCCATATTGCATCCATTTCTGATAGTATGAGTAAAGGTACATGGAAGCCTCGCCGGATACATCAAAAATTATTGCGACATCCCAAGGAGATTCACATTTTGCAATATTGACAAGTGGTGGAGGAGCAATGCTATATTTTGCAAAAAAATTAGCTTCAGCTTCTTTTTCTTCATAAGAAAGATCACCATTCTCGAAATGTCCAAGATATATGTGTCCTATCTCATGAAAAATCGTCCATCGTTGTCTTTGATTACTGTTAAAGTCATTATAGAAGATAAACCAGCGATACATTCCAGTATCGGGCATCTGTCTTAATACAGAAAAGCCATCGGAGCTATACTCCATAGCAAGTCTGAGCTGATGATCTGTTAGAGAAGAATACGGAACAAGTGTGTAGTATAATTTCCGGGCAATCTCATAACAGTCAATGGGATAAGATACAACCTCGCATTCTTCATACATGAAAAGAACCTCATGCTTTATCTGGTCGTATCTATTGGCGGGTAAAAACAAAAATAATCATCCTTCCTGGTCATCTGACTCAAAAAGTGCATTTACCAACTCTGTTTTCTGTTTTCTTGTCATATACTGCGCGTTACGAGCGATTAGCCGATGAATCTGGTAGTATTCGCTATCGAAATCACTTTTTTCTTCTGTTCCTAATAAGTAATCAGAAGTGGTGTGTAGCGCATTTGCGATATTAGCAATGACCGGTCCTTTAGGGGTTCGATCTCCGCTGATATATCGTGACATGGAAACTTCAGTGACACCAACTTTGTCAGCAAGCTCTCTCTGTGTCAATCCGCTTTTTTTCAATAAATCAGCAATCCTACCTCCTAAGTTATTTTCGTTCATTGTATTTACCTCTTTCTAAATATGGATTTGCATATGCTTTGCATGGCTCTTTCAGCTCTGCGTCTTTTGCATTTTGCAGTGTATGGCTTACTTTCTTTTTTATGGGGATTTTCTGCTTACTTTCTATCGCATATGGTGTGGCCATCATACCAAGCGATCCTTTCTATTATATACAGCCCCGATGATTTTAATTCAGCACCAACTGGTTGTTGCATTAATGACTGGCTCTATCTAGTCCTGCACTACAGCAATCACGCAAATACTCTTGCATTCTCTTTTGTAGTTTTTATCATTGTTCTTTTTCGTTTGTTAATGAGGATTGCTTCTTCATTTACCGAAAGTATAACAGAACTTACCAAATGTGTCAATAGAAAAAATAATTGGAAAGTGTGAAAATGCCGAAAAAGCCTGTAAATAAAGGAAAAACCAGAATGAAAGTAAAAACAAATGGTAAATTCGGTGTTGACAACTTACCGTTTGTTTAATATAATCTATGTAAACTTACCGAAAGGAGGAAGCGAGATGAATGTTCGAATGCTTAAAGCAAAGCGCGTGGAGCGCAACCTTCGTCAGAAGGATCTGGCAAATGCTCTTGGAATCACAGAGAAAGCAATGTGCCATAAAGAATGTAGCGAAGAGAACAAGTTCAAAGCGACAGAGATGTTAACTCTGGTTGATGAGCTAAACTTATCGTTCTCGGAGTTTGATGCTATTTTTTTTAATCACGAACTTACCAAACGTTTAAGAAGAACAGCTCAAAAGCAAACAACTGGAAAGCAATAGTGAAAGAAAAAGGAATGGAATCAACCACCTGCCCTGGAAAGCTAACGGAAGATACACATTCCCAAATCAACTGAGAACAGTATACCATAGCTGTTCTGGAAAGGAAAGAAAATTTTATGGATAAGATTTTTATTTGTTCTCCATATAGAGGAGACGTCAAAAAGAACATCGAAAACGTAAAACGTTATTGCAACTATTTCTCATATGAAGGAATTCCGATTGCACCTCACTTATATTTCACACAGTTTCTGGATGAAAAATATGACAGATATAAAGGAATGCGTTGGGGGAAAGCACTTCTGGCTGAATGTAAAGAAATGTATGTTTTTGCTGATGAAGTAACCGAAGGCATGATTGAGGAAATCCAAGAAGCGCGTAAGCTGCATATTCCAATTAAGTTTTATAACTCTGATATGGAAGAAATCAACTACGATGCGCTGATTATTAATGATCGCATCGGCGTGGGATATAAGCAGATTATTGAAGAAACCATAAATCCGGATGGAGGAAAACATATCTGCCCATATGCAGGAAAGTGTAGCAAGAGCTGTGCGAAGGAGCCTGAGAAAAAGGAATCGGACAAACCTGTAGTAACTGAGAATGATGAAAATGATTGGAGAGCCAGACTCTTAGCTCATTTCAACAGAGGACATTAAGGAGGTAGCGACATATGACACCGATTGAAGCAATTAATAATGTAGCAAAAGCATATCAGGATTTAGCAGTTGTGCTTCTTGCAGTAGCAGATAAGACAGTAGGAGTTCCAGCAGGACAGGCTATGAAGGTAGATTCGGAAGAAGCTCCTGGAAGTAAGGAAAATAAGACAGAGGAAAAGCAGGCTGCAAAGGATACGAAGTCAGTAAAAAAAAGTATCACGATTGAGCAGGTACGTGCAGTTATGGCGGAAAAGAGCCAGGCCGGACTTACTTTTAAAGTGAAGGAACTGTTGGAAAAGTACGGAGCGAATAAGCTCTCTGCAGTTAACCCTGATGATTATGCAGATTTGATGGAAGAAGCTGCGCAGCTTAAATAGGAGGTATTGACATGAGTGATTTTAATAGAGGCGACATTGTGTTTGTAGAGAATCCGATGCAGACACCACATGGACATGTAGTAGCTGGTAACCATCCGGCGGTAGTGATTCAGAATGATGCTGGAAATGAGCATTCCAATAACCTGATTATTGCCTATATCACATCTCAGCTTAAGAGACTGGAGCTTCCAACACATGTGGTTCTTCAGTGGTATGGCGGACTTAAGAAGGTGTCTGTAGTTCAGACAGAACAGCTTGCCACTATCGACAAAGGTGATGTGATTTCAGTTATCGATCATCTTACGGATGCAGATATGGCAAGAGTTGACAGAGCCATTATCGCATCTCTTGGACTGGAGGTGAGCGCCTAATGCCACCAGAGGTACATTCGATCCTCGGTGCATCGGCTGCGGACAGATGGATGAATTGTACTCCATCTGCCCAGCTTACAGCCGGTATGGAGGATGAGACAACAACCTTTGCTGCTGAGGGTACAGCGGCACACGCTCTCTGTGAATGGAAAGTTCGTAAGGCATTAAAGATGAGAGCTGGAAGAAGACCAACCAGTGATTACTGGACAGATGAGATGGAGGAGTTCACTGATGATTATCGTGACTTCATCATGGATTTGGTCGGACAGGCAAAGCAGCAGTGTAAGGATCCGGTGACACTGATTGAGCAGCATTTAGATTTCTCTTGCTATGTGCCAGACGGTTTTGGTACAGGAGATTTCCTTTTGGTAGCGGATAAGGAATTGAATGTTGTGGATTTCAAGTATGGAAGGGGCGTGGCTGTGTACGCAGACCACAATCCACAAATGATGCTTTATGCGCTTGGTGCGTTGAATTTGTTTGATTGCTTGTATGACATTGAGCAGGTAACAATGACGATTTTCCAGCCAAGATTATCAAGTATCAGTACTTGGACCATTACTGCAGCAGAGCTTTATCAGTGGGCCGAGGAAGTATTAAAGCCGAAGGCAGAGCTTGCAGCCAAGGGAGAAGGAGAGTTTGTATCCGGATCCTGGTGCAGATTCTGTAAGGCGAGAAATACGTGTCGTGCAAGAGCTGAGAGTTTCTTGGAACTTGCCAAGATGGAGTTCCAGCCGCCAGCACTTTTATCTGATGAGGAAGTCGCAGAGGTGATGGAAAAAGCAGACGAGCTTAGTAAATGGGCCAATGATGTGATGGCGTATGCGCAGGCGGAAGCTATCGAGAATGGTAAACATTGGAATGGTTATAAGCTGGTGGAAGGCCGGTCAGTGAGAAAATTCTCGGACGAAGCCAAGGTGGAAGCGGCAGCAAAAGAGGCAGGTTATACAGATATTTATAACAAGTCACTGATTACGCTTACAGCCTTTGAAAAACTTATGGGTAAGAAAACCTTTGCTGATGTTTTGGGACAGTATGTTACAAAGCCAGCAGGTAAATTAACGCTCGTTCCGGTGAGCGATAAAAGACCGGAAGTATCAGTAAACACAGTAAATGATGAATTTCAGGAGGATTAGAATTATGGCTAAGATTATGAACGGTAACAGAGTGGTAACTAACGAGGTAAGACTTTCTTATGCAAATGTGTGGAAGCCAAAGAGTATCAATGGATCAGATGAGAAGTATAGTGTTTCTCTTATTATTCCAAAGAGCGACACAGAAACCATTTCTCTTATCAACAAGGCTATTGACCAGGCAATCACAGATGGCATTTCAAAGTTTGGTGGTAAGAAGCCAAACAAGGGAGCTTTAAAGCTGCCGCTCAGAGATGGGGACGTTGAGAAAGACGATGAGGCCTATGCTGATTCCTACTTTATCAACTGCAATTCCAAAACAGCACCTCAGATTGTTGGTCTGGATAGAATGCCGATCACAGATGAGACAGAAGTCTACAGCGGCTGCTATGCGAAGGTATCTGTTAATTTCTATGCGTTTAATACAAATGGAAATAAAGGTATCGCTTGTGGACTTGGTAACATTCAGAAGGTCAGAGATGGTGAGAGCTTAGGCGGTGGAAGAGTAACTGCAGCAGATGACTTTGGTGCCGCTGATGATGACGAGTTTTTAAATTAACAGCTTCTAATATAAGAAGCAAAGGAAGCCTGGAAGGTATATAGCCTTCCAGGTGATTCCAATCAACCACTTACGAATTAAGAAAGGTGATAGAAAAATGAAGAGATTAAATATTGATATTGAAACATACAGCGAAGCAGATCTTTTAAAGTCGGGTGTCTATAAATACGTAGATCAATCATCCGGCTTTGAAGTTCTGCTTTTTGGTTATGCAGTAGATGGTGGAGAAGTGAAGGTGATTGACCTTGCAAGAGGGGAAAAATTACCGGAGGAGATTATAAAGGCACTTAAGAGTCCGGATGTTTTGAAGTATGCATTTAATGCACAGTTTGAACGTGTGTGCCTTGGTGCATATTTGGGAGAATATCTGGAGCCGGAGAGCTGGCGCTGTACGATGGTTGCTTCCTTATATTTAGGTTTGCCGGGTTCCTTAGCACAAGTAGGTGCAGTGCTTGGAGTGGAAAAACAGAAGCTGGAGTCAGGAAAGGACCTTATTAAATATTTCTCAGTGCCATGTAAAGCAACGAAAAGTAATGGTGGGAGAACAAGAAATCTTCCACAGCATGACCTGGAAAAATGGCAGCAGTTTGTAAGTTATAACAAGCGAGATGTGGAAACAGAGATGGAGATACTTGATCGAGTTAGTTTATTCCCTGTTCCGGAGTTTTTGTGGAAGCAATATGCGGAGGATCAGCGTATTAACGATTTAGGAATCGAGCTTGATATGGAGCTTGTGTCACAGGCCATCAAATGTAATGAAGAATCCAGGGATAAATATTTAAAGAGAGCACAGCAGCTTACCGGTCTTGAAAATCCTAACTCACCAATACAGCTTAAAGAGTGGATTAACGCAAAAGGTGTTCAGATGGATAGTCTTGCCAAAGCAGAAGTGGCAGCGGTTATGGATCAGGTATCTGGTGATGTAAAAGAGGTGCTGGAGCTTAGACAGCTTTTGTCGAAGTCGTCAGTTAAGAAGTATGTTGCGATGCAGACTTGCCGCTGCAGTGATGGGAGAGCACATGGTTTATTGCAGTTTTATGGCGCGAACAGAACAGGTCGTTGGGCTGGACGACTTATTCAGGTGCAGAACCTTCCGCAAAATCACATTCCCGATTTGAAGGTCGCCAGAGATCTTGTAAAGTCTGGTTGCTTTGAGGCGGTAGAGCTTTTGTATGATTCGATTCCGGATACATTGTCACAACTTATACGAACAGCATTTGTACCAAGAAGTGGTTGCAAGTTTATGGTTGCGGACTTCAGCGCAATCGAAGCCAGAGTGATTGCATGGCTTGCTGGGGAGAGTTGGCGACAGGAAGTATTTAAGAATAATGGAGATATTTATTGTGCATCTGCATCCCAGATGTTTGGGGTTCCTGTTGAAAAGCATGGAGTAAATGCAGAACTTAGACAAAAAGGTAAGATTGCAGAGCTTGCACTGGGGTATGGCGGTGGCGAAGGCGCTATGAAGTCAATGGGTGCCATTGATATGGGACTTACAGAGGAGGAATTAAAACCTATCGTAGATTCTTGGCGTCAGTCCAATCCCAACATTGTAAAGCTGTGGTGGGACGTTCATAAGTGTGTAATCAAAGCAGTAAGGGATAGACAGCCGCAGGAATATAAGTGCTTGCGATTCACATTTGAAAAAGGCATCTTGTTTATTCATTTGCCGAGTGGTAGACGTCTGGCTTATGTGAAACCGAAGATTTATCGCAATGAATATGATAGAGACGAAATTTCTTATATGGGTGTGGATGCTTCAAAGAAATGGGGAGATATCAGCTCGTATGGACCAAAGTTCGTGGAAAACATTATTCAGGCGATGAGCAGAGATATCTTGGCAGAAGCCATGAGTAGACTGCTTGCTGCCGGATACAAGATTGTAATGCATGTACATGATGAAGCAGTAATAGAGGCACCGATTGATGCATCTTTAGAAGATGCTTGTCAGATTATGTCGAAAGCGCCGGAGTGGACGCCAGGACTGATACTTAACGCAGCAGGTTATGAGTGTGAATTTTATCAGAAGGATTAGGAGGATTTTACAATGAATGAGGCAATCAGAGAATTAAATGCAATTAAGGCGCGGATTCCGCAGCAGACCTATCGTACCATTATTGGCCAGATGAGAGCCGGAGATCTTGGTGGAGCTACAGTAGGAATCAACCGCTTAAAGAAAAAACTTGCAAAGGAGGATGCAGCAAATGAGAATCGCAGTCGGAAATAGTCGAATGGACAAGACGTGGAAGAATAAAGATATGAGCTGGGACGATTTTAAGCAGAAGTGTTCCCAGACGATTCGTACCACAGAAACAGTTGCAGAATATCGAAAGATGAGTAAGCCGGCACAGGACAATACAAAGGATGTCGGAGGCTTTGTTGGAGGCGCATTAAAGCAGGGAAAACGTAAGAATGGTTTTGTTGATGGGCGTTCTATGTTGACGCTTGACCTGGACCATGCGGTGCCAGAAGTGTGGGATGCAGTTACAATGCTGTTTGATTTTAAATGTCTTATGTATTCTACCCATAAACATACACCGGAGGCACCAAGAGTAAGACTGATTATTCCACTTTCCAGAGAAGTGTCTGCAGAAGAATATGCTCCGGTATCCAGAATGGTTGCAAAGGATATCGGGATGGAGATGGTGGATGATACCTGTCATGAGGCTGCAAGACTTATGTATTGGCCTTCCACTTCATCAGATGGAGTGTTCCTTTTTGAATCGCAGGATGGTCCAATGTTAAATCCGGATGATATCCTGGCTCGCTATAAGGATTGGCATGATACAAGCGAGTGGCCGATGAGTTCACGCCAGTCGGAGATTGTGAAGCGTACCATTGCAAAACAGGCGGATCCGTTAGAAAAGGAAGGAATGGTTGGAGCTTTTTGTAGAGCATATTCTATCGAGGAAGCCATTGATACGTTTATTCCGGATATTTATAAGCCGTCAGCTATGGCGGGAAGATATGATTATATACCGGCAGACAGTAGTGCAGGTGTTGTTATTTATGATGACAAGTTTGCGTATAGTCATCATGCGACGGATCCGGCCTGCGGTCAGCTTATGAATGCGTTTGATGTTATAAGGATTCATAAGTATGGTGCCCTGGATGACAAAGCAAAACCAGATACTTCTCCGTCTAAGATGCCTTCATTTAAAGCTATGGTTGATTTTGCAATTAAGGATGAGAAGGTGAAGCAGCAGCTTGCAAAGGAAAGAGAACTGCAGGCAGCAGATGATTTTGATGACGGTAACGATGTGAATTGGCAGACAAAGCTGGAGCTTGATAAGAATGGTGGAATCAGTGAATCGCTGACAAACTTTGTGACGATTCTTAGATATGATCAGCGTTTGCATGAGATTGCCTATAATGAACATTCTTGTGGTATTTCTATTCGGGATGCAGAGCTTCTGCCTTGGGAGCAGTTAAAGCCGGGTTGGTCAGATGCAGATCTTGCATCGCTTACAGCTTATCTTGATAGAGTGTATCACATCTTCAGTCCGTCTAAATTAAAGAACGCACTGCTTACGATTACAGCAGAGAGGTCCTTCCATCCGATTAAGGAATATCTGGAAGGATTACCAGCGTGGGATGGCAAGAAGCGCCTGGAGACGCTGCTTATCGACTACTTAGGTGCAGAGGATAGTTCTTACGTGCGTGCTGTTACCAGAAAAACATTAGTGGCCGCAGTAGCACGTGTATATGAGCCGGGCATTAAGTTTGACACCGTTTTAGTGCTTTCAGGACCGCAGGGAATTGGAAAGAGTATGTTCTTTGCAAAGCTCGGAGGTGTCTGGTTTTCTGATTCACTTACCATTTCAGATATGAGAGATAAGACCGGAGCTGAGAAGCTGCAGGGATTCTGGATTATGGAAATTGGCGAAATGAACGGTATTAAAAAGGTGGAGGTAGAGACGGTTAAGAGTTTCGCTTCCCGCCAGGATGATAAGTTTCGTGTGGCATACGGTACTGTGGTAGAGAGTCATCCACGCCAGTGTGTTATTTGTGGAACCTCTAATAGTCAGCACTTCCTTCGTGATGTTACAGGTAATAGACGTTTCTGGCCGGTGCAGGTAACTGAAGAATGTGAGAAGCATCCTTGGAATATGGATAAGATGCTTTTAGAGCAGATTTGGGCGGAAGCTCTGACCTTATATAATGCGGGTGAGGAGCTGATTCTGAAAGGAACGGACGCAGAAATGGCTGCGGAGAAACAGCAGGAAGCGCTGGAAAATGATGATAGAGAAGGACTTGTGCGTGAATATTTGGACAAGCTCTTACCGGCAGATTGGGCGAAGCTGTCACTTTCAGAAAAGCGTATGTATCTGGCTGGGGATGAGTTTACCACGCAGAATCGTGCGGGCGTAGCGCCAAGGGACAAGGTCTGCAATCTGGAGATATGGGCAGAGTGTTTTGGAAGAGAACCGGCAAATATCAGGAAGCAGGATAGTTATGAACTGAATGCAATTATGGCGAAGCTCGATGGCTGGAAGCGTTATGACGGGAATAAATCCGGAAAATTGTCCTTTAAGGATTATGGTTCACAGATTGCCTACGTAAGAACAGCAATAGCAGATGACGACGAGGAGTTGCCTTTTTGCTAAAAAATAAAGTATTGCCGTTAGGCAGTTTCGTTGCCAAGAAATGAGCAATAGAAATAGAAATAGCAATGGGAGAAAACAAGTAAATATCAGGCTTTCTTCTATACTATTGCTTATATTGCTCATTGATATAAGAAATGGAAATGAATAATAAAAGGATACGCAATAGTACATGTATATACCCTATATACGCATATAGAGTTTTGGAGCCTTTGGAAATAGAAATCGGCAATGGAGGTTTTATGAGAGAAAAAGAAGTGGAGGCAGCTTTAGTTAAGGCTGCGAAGAAAAGAAATGGTCTGGCATTAAAGTTTGTAAGTCCTGGTCTTTCTGGTGTGCCGGACCGGTTGGTGTTAATGCCGAATGGAAAGATGGCTTTTATTGAGCTGAAGGCACCAGGCAAAAAGATGAGACTTTTACAGGAAAAGAGAAAAAGCCAATTGGAAGCATTAGGATTTTTAGTTTTCTGCATTGATAGAAAAGAGAAAGTTGAGGTGGTTTTAGATGCAATCATACAAGCCGCATGATTATCAAGAATATGCCACAGGGTTTATTATTTCACATCCGGCCTGCGGATTACTCTTATCAATGGGCCTTGGAAAGACAATAATTACACTTACAGCACTTTGGCAGCTTCTGCTTGATTATTTTGAAGTGGGACGAGTTCTTATCATAGCGCCGCTTCGAGTAGCAAAGGATACCTGGCCAAAGGAAATTGTAAAGTGGGACCACTTAAAGGGACTGACGTATTCTGTGGTTGTAGGCTCAGAAAAAGAAAGACGAGAAGCACTCTGTCGTCCGGCATTTGTGTATATCATCAACAGAGAAAATGTTACCTGGTTGATTGAAAATGGATATTTTCATTTTGACTGTGTTGTCATTGATGAGCTGAGTTCCTTCAAGAGTCATCAGAGTAAACGCTTTAAGTCATTACGTAAGGTCAGGCCAACGGTAAAAAGAGTGGTGGGACTTACCGGAACGCCGACGCCAAATGGACTGATTGATTTGTGGGCTCAGATAAACTTACTTGATATGGGCGAGAGGCTGGGAAGATTCATAGGTGGTTACCGGGATCGCTATTTTATGCCGGATAAAAGAAATCGGGATGTGATATTTTCCTACAAACCAAGAGAAGGAGCAGAGGCAGCTATTTATGACAAAATATCAGATATTTGTGTCAGCATGAAAGCAACGGATCATTTGAATATGCCAGAGCTTATTGTATCGAATGTGGAAGTAGAAATGAGTGAAAAAGAGCAGAAGTTATACGACAGCCTGCGAGAGGATTTGATTTTACCATTGGAAGATGGAGACATTGATGCACAATCTGCAGTTGGACTTTCCAATAAGTTACATCAGATGGCAAATGGTGCTGTTTATGATGAAAACGGTAAGGTCAGGTGGATTCATGATAGAAAACTGGATGCGCTGGAAGATTTAATCGAAGCTGCAAATGGGAATCCGGTCATGATTGCATATTGGTTTAAGCATGACTGGGATAGGCTGATAGAACGGTTTGGTGCAGTACCCATTGATAAATCAGAAGATATTACCAGATGGAATGAAGGAAAGATACCGGTTGCCATTATTCATCCAGCGAGTGCCGGACATGGACTGAACCTGCAGGAAGGTGGCTGCCATCTTATATGGTTTGGACTTACCTGGAGTCTGGAGCTTTACCAGCAGTGCAATGCAAGACTGTGGCGTCAAGGCCAGAAGGAGACTGTGACGGTACAGCATATCATCACCAAAGGAACCATTGATGAAGACGTTTTACTTGCTTTGGAAACTAAAGATGTGACACAGGAAGCGTTGCTTAATGCAGTAAAAGCAAGAATCTTACGAAAGGAGTAGAGGATTCATGAAAGGATACGTGGAAAAAATAATAAGTGAATATCCCCAGATGGTGAGAGAACGCGAGCACTTAAAGAAACAGATGGAAGCTCAGGAGTTCCTTTCAGCAGACGAGCTGATCAGTGCTATGAGTTTCTCTCATCCAGATGGGGAAAGGGTACAAAGTAGTGATTTGTCTGATAAAACAGCCAGGATTGCTCTTGGGTATCGGGAAAAGCTGGAGAGAATCAATGAAGAGCTGATTGTGCCAATGCAAAAAAGATATGCTGTTCTTGATAACGAGATATCCTTCTTAGAAGATACCATTTGTAATCTTCCAGAGGATTTAGCGTATGTTATGCAGGAGCTGGTGCTTAAAGGTCTTACTTGGGAGGAAGTTTCACAGGAGATGTTTATCAGTGTTACGAAACTTCAAAAACTAAGAAAAGCCGCAATAGACAATCTCATCCGAACATACCAGAAAAGAGAATCAGAACAGATTAGAATATTACTAAGCTAATTTTTGACCTGCTGCAAGTAAATTGTGGCGGGTTCTTTTTTGTTTGTCTCTGACATTTATCTGAAATTCATCATGTGATTTTATAGTTGTAATTTTTTGGAGTGAACAAAAATTCTACAATGTTTATTTTTGAAATAAATGGTACAATAAATTATGATTAAATTTGCGAGGATAAAATAGATGGAAAAAGATAGTGATTATTTTGATATTATTATTAATGGGTTAGCTTTAAAATTTAAGTTGTTTACATATGACTATATTTTGAAAGAGCTAAAAGACTGCGAAGGGATAGAGTCAGTGTTTTCTCTAGAGCTTCCGGAAGAAAAGCCGTTTAGTGGTTTGAAGAAAATATACTTAGATTCGGACGGCAATGAAAAATATCACTTCTTTGCCTATATAAAATTCTTTGAGAGAGAAGATGGAAAACTCTTTGGAATTGTGGGAGGAAAAACAAATTATCCGAATCCGGATATATCGTTTGATTTAATAAGTAAAAAATCACAGAAACAAGATAATCGAATTTCTAGAATATTCTTGGATATGAATGCTAAATTTAGGTATAGCCGAAAAGTTTTGATAATTAATCATAAGCCGAAATTAGATAAAAATTCTGATAATCAGCAAGCGTTGTTTCTTGAAACTTATGTGCAGAGAACGTTTAATCTTTTAGATAGTTAGTGTTATTGCCGATATTGCTATTGCCGAAGGCAACTCTTGTGATAGCATTTTCAAAAAGTCGGTAATGTTTTTCAAAAATAGTTGTGATATTATTAAACTGCAAAGAATTGTAAAAGGCCTACTGGAGATGTTCCAGCGGGCTTTTTTCTTTGTTTTCTTTGGCGTGGGTGCGGGCTTTATCCTTTCACCGCACCTCGCGTTGGGAAGGAGTGATGGTATGCCTTATAGACCAAGCGTACCTTGCAAGCATCCTATGTGTTCTGAGTTAGTACCTTATGGTTGCGGACCATATTGTTACAAGCACAAAGCTGTCCACCAAAGCGACAGAGACAGCGCTAGCAAGCGTGGGTACAACAGGCATTGGCAGAAGGCTCGCGTTAGATACCTGCACAGTCACCCATTGTGTGTGGAGTGTAAGAAAGTGGGTAGACTAACCCAGGCCACTGTCGTTGATCATATTGTACCGCATCGTGGTGACCAGAAGCTGTTCTGGGATGAGAGTAATTGGCAGCCGCTTTGTAAACCTTGTCATGATAAGAAGACATGGAATGAGGATAACAATCCAACGTATAAATTCTAGTAGGTTAGGGAATTTATCTTTCTGTGAAGGTGAAAGAGTGACAGGGGAGGGGCGGTATAAATCTCTACGGGTTAAAAGCCTGAAGACCGATGCCCCCTCAAACGCGCATTTTCGCGAAATTGTAAAGGGGTAAGTGGAGTTGTACGCGGGGAATACACTGTAAAGGTTTAGTGTTTGCGGATAATATCGCTTATTTCCGGGGTAAACTGTGCGCCGGTATTTTATAAAATGGCCCTGGCCGGAAAGGAGAAACCTATGACAGCAGATGAAAAAGAGAAAGTTGTGGAACTGAGACTGAAAGGTCTTGGCTACCAGGCAATCGCAAATGAAATCGGAACTGTAACAAAAGAGAATGTCAGATACTACTGCAAGACACATGGCCTTGCGGGAAGCGCTGCTTTAGTTACGATGAATTATGATTTGCATCGTGAAATGCCAAACCACTGTAAGAACTGTGGTGCGACGCTGATCCGTAATGCCCATTCGGGAGTGAAGCTCTTTTGTAGCGAAAAATGCAGAAGGGCCTGGTGGAAAGTAAATCCGGATAAGGATGCGCAATCCAAAAAGCAGCGTTACGAGTGCAGATGCGCATACTGCCATAGGACATTTATCTCCTTCGGTAATCCAAACAGGAAATACTGCGGCAGGGATTGTTATGTCAAAGATCGCTTTTGGACGGATCCGGATGAGAAGCCGAGTGCCGCTGAGATAAAACGCAGGCAGCAGGAAGCGGAGAAGTCGGAAGATGAAGTGAAATTGATTCTAAAGCGAATTTCGTAATATGTGTTTTTGGAATGTGTGAGGTGTTCAGGAAATCCTGGATGCCTTTTTATTATGCAAAAAAAGTAAAGGAGACCAACATGGAATTTAAAAAATTGAAGATTGCTGACCTGGTGCCAGCTTCCTATAATCCCAGAAAGGCACTAAAGCCTGGGGATGCAGAGTACGAGAAAATCAAAAATAGTATTACTGAATTTGGATATGTGGAACCGGTTATTGTAAATACAGATATGACAATCATCGGTGGACACCAGAGAGTGACGGTTCTTTCAGACCTTGGTTATAAGGACATTGATTGTATTGTTATCGATATTGATAAGACCAAGGAAAAAGCACTGAACATTGCACTTAACAAAATCACCGGTGAATGGAACAAGGAACTGTTAACAGACCTGATTAAGGATTTGCAGTCAAGCGACTTTGATGTTGCATTTACAGGTTTTGATCCGCCGGAAATCGAGCAGCTTTTTAACAGCGTGCATGATAAGAACATCACAGAGGATGACTTCGATATGGAGGAGGAGCTTTCCAAACCCGCGATTGCTAAACTTGGTGATGTGTGGCTTCTTGGCAGACACAGAGTTTGTTGCGGAGATAGCACACTGCCTGAGACTTATGATGTTTTGATGAATGGCCAGAAAGCAAATATGGTTCTGACGGATCCACCATACAATGTCAATGTCGAGGAGACCGCCGGAAAAATCAAAAATGACAATATGGCTGATGAGGATTTTTATAATTTTCTCTTTGCAGCGTTTGTAAATATGGAACAGTCGATGGAGCAGGACGCTTCCATTTATGTTTTCCATGCTGACACTGAGGGACTGAACTTCCGTAAGGCATTTGTAGCAGCAGGCTTCTATCTTTCCGGATGTTGCATCTGGAAGAAGAACGCGCTGGTTCTTGGACGCAGCCCATACCAGTGGCAGCATGAGCCTTGTCTCTATGGTTGGAAGAAGGGTGGCAAGCATAACTGGTATTCAGACAGAAAGCAGACAACTATATGGGAATACGATAGACCAAAGGCCAGTAAGGATCATCCTACGATGAAGCCGGTAGCTCTTATGGCATATCCAATCCAGAATTCCAGCATGAGCAACTGCATTGTGCTTGATCCATTTTTAGGTTCAGGATCCACACTGATTGCTTCCGAGCAGACCAATCGTATCTGCTATGGCATTGAGCTGGATGAGAAATTTGTGGATGTGATTGTTCGCAGATATATTGAGCAGACCGGCTCCGAGGATGGTGTTTTCGTGGTTCGTGATGGAGTGAAAATTCCATATTCTGAAGTGCCTGGAAAGCCTGAAAAAACCTCAGATAATACACAGAATTAACTTGCTATTTTTTGCCGGTAGAGTGATATATGTACTACCAAAAGAAAAGGAGGAACACAGCATGGAAATTATGTGTTTAGTAGCAGACAGAAAAAAGCTGATTGCAGCAATTGAGGAGACAACAGGAGAAAAGATGAAGTACCAGGGACCACCAACCTTCGCATACAAGAATGAGGATTTGGCGGTTCTTCGAGACGGAACCCTGGTGGTGGAGAACATAGAAACAAGAATGGAGCTTCTTCTTACACTCACATCAAAGTGCCTGATCGACGGAGCTTGGGATGAGGACAGGGAGGTGCTTGAGATTTCGCTTCCGATGGAAGGCCACACAGGACTTAGCCTGATTAACCTGATTTCCATTTTTTACACGAAAGCGGAGCTGATCAACAAGGCCATCAACGCACCAAGAGCCTTTGAAGTGAACGAGCGCTTCATGGAAGTCATCATGGAGGAACCGCCACAGACAACCGAGGAATTCATAAGCCTTTGGGAAGAATGTGGAAGCGACAACATGACAAAGGGAATCAAGTTTGAAGCAGACAAGATTACCTTTACCGGATTTCCATTAACTGATGATAGTGACCTGGTTACCGCTTTTACCACCCTGGCAGGAAAAATCAACATACTTGCCTTGGAAAGCAAATACATCCGCGTGAAGAAAACACCGGTTGATAACGAAAAGTACACCTTCCGTATTTGGCTGGTACGTCTGGGCCTAGACGGTACAGAGTATAAGACAACCAGAAAGCTCTTACTTTCCCACCTAAGCGGCCACAGCGCTTTTAGAACGGAAGAACAGAAGGAAGCCCACAAGCAGAAGTACCTGACCAAGAAGGCAAATGCCGATGAAGAGGCTTAAGTTTGGAATAGAAATTGAATTCATAGGGATTACCAGAGAGGCGGCTGCGACCATAGTGGCCGACTTCTTTGGAACCGGATTTTTCTATGAAGGCGGTGAGCTTAAGGAAAGAGATATTGCAGATGAGAAGCACCGGATATGGCGGGTGGTCAGGGATGCCAGTATTGAAGCATTTGCTGAGGAAGAACAATGTGAGTTGGTGACACCGATTCTGCAGTATGAAGATTTGGAGTGCCTAAAGCAGTTGTTGCAAAATATGCAACAACTCGGAGCCAGAGTGAATCGCAGCTGCGGGCTTCATATTCATGTGGATGGGAAGAACTTCACTCCCCAGGCGATAGTAAACCTGGTGACCTTGATTGGTAGTAGAGAGCTGCTTTTATATAAGGCCCTTTCTATACCGAAGGATCGAATGAAATATTGCAAGCGCATCAATGATGATTTGGTGGATTTGATTTTGGAAAAGAAGCCGGAGAGTCTTGCAGAGCTTAAAAAGGTCTGGTATCTGGAATCACCTTATGAAACTTCCGAAGGAAAATATCATAGTACCAGATATCATGGACTTAATTTACATGCTCTGTTTTCGAATGGAACTGTGGAGTTTCGATTATTTAATTCCACTTTGGAGCCGGACCGGGTGCAGGCTTACCTGCAATTTACCCTGGCCCTTTGCAAGCAGGCAATGATACATAAAAAAGCGGTCATGAAAAAGACCAGAATAGAAAATGTGAAGTACGCATTCCGATGTTTCCTCATAAGGCTTGGTCTGAATGGGGACGAGTTCAAAACCTGTAGAAAGGTGATGCTTGAAAATTTGACCGGAGATAGCGCATGGAAAGGATGATTAGTATGTTTGGAATACCAGAGCACATTGTAGAAAGATTGAAGAAGGAATATCCGAAGGGAACCAGGGTGGAGCTTATTGAGATGAACGATCCGTTCCGCCACATTCCAGCAGGAAGTAAAGGAACCGTTACTGGAGTGGACGACATTGGCACCATTCATGTTTCCTGGGACTGCGGCAGCAGCTTGGGAGTTGCTTATGGCGAGGATTCTTGCAGAAAAATCATAGAATAATATGCACAATGTGCCGCCGGTATCTTTGGTACATTTATGGTAAGAATTAACTGGATAAATGTAATGATAAGAGCGAATATGTACCTACCAAAAGAAAAGGAGGCTACAAGCCATGAGAAGAATTGAAGTTTTAGACAAAGCAGCAGAAGCAGGAATTAAGTACAGAGACATTAATGTGAACGCAACTTTTGGAGCCGCATACTTTACAAGCGTTGACGCAGGAAACGACCTACCAGATTTCAGTGAGGTCATTTGGGACCATGACATTGATGAGATTTTGGAGAATATGAAAAGGTTTGAAATTTTCGAATTCACTATCAGCTCTACATTTTCAAGCCTGATTGAAACAATCGCAGAACTTGAAAAAAGAGGATGCCACCTAGAAGGCTTGGTAGAAATCAACAGCCGCTACGATGATTGGCAGACTGGAGAAAAGAAGAAAATTCCAGCATTTAAGATGACAATAAACTAAGAAAGACAATTCCGGGAGGCGGGCCGCAGGGCCTGCTTGCTCGTTGCAATATACACAATTTATCACTGTATTTCTTGCACATCTTTGGTAGGTTTATGATGCAGAATTGACTGGATATATCCTTGGTTTAGAGCGAATATGTACCTACCAAAAGAAAAGGAGGATACAACAATGGCAAACGGATGGCACGAGGGAACAATTGGAATTCCGGTAAAGGACGGAGGAATGAAGGTGGCCCACTACTGGGTGAAAGCCTTCGAGGAACCAAGCGAGTATTACGGAATCAACGGAGGCAAGATTAGCAAACTTTCCATCAAGATCGACGGAGAGTGGAAAGCCAACTACGATAGGGGCTGGGACATTGAGCCTGCGGATGAGGAAACAAACATTGCTTATAGCATTTTGTTAAACGAATACAACTAAAAACAACCTACGAATTTACATAGGGCTCCTTAACCGGGGCCCTTTTACTTTGCACTGAAAGGAGAGATTTGAAATGGCAACGAGAGGTAGAAAACCAAAGCCTACTGCGGTGAAGGTCCTGGAGGGAAATCCAGGAAAGAGACCGCTTAATATGTATGAGCCGGTTCCGGAAAAGAAAGCACCAGAGTGTCCTTCTTGGCTAAACGATGAAGCGAAAGAGGAATGGGACAGGCTTGCAGATAAAATGGTGAACCTGGGTACCCTTACAGAAATGGATATGGCAGCCTTTGCAGGTTATTGTCAGTCCTATGCAAGATGGAAGGAAGCCGAGGAATTCATAGAGAAACATGGAACAATTGTAAAAACTCCAAGTGGTTATTGGCAGCAGGTACCGCAGGTATCTATCGCACAGACCAACTTGAAGGTAATGCTTAAGTTTTGCAGTGAGTTTGGCCTGACGCCATCTTTTAGAAGCAGAATGATAGCAGGTGAAGTCCAGGAAGGCAGCGTGGACGAGATGGAGTTTTTACTGCTTGAGGGTAATGGCTGATGGCTGAAACTAGGCCAAAGGATTATCCGAGGCTTACGGACTATCAGCCCACAAAGTTTATGCTGCCGACTTCTCATTACGATGAGGGCAAGGCTGATAGAGCTGTGAAGTTCATTGAAAACCTGCGCCATACAAAGGGCAAGTGGGCCGGAAAAAGGTTCTGGCTGCTTCCCTGGCAGGAGCAGATCATTCGCGATATTTTCGGTATCGTGGGTGAGGATAATTGTAGGCAGTTCCGTACCGCTTTCATAGAGATTGGAAAGAAGAATGGAAAGAGTGAACTTGCTGCGGCAGTCGCTCTTTATTTGCTTTATGCAGACAATGAACCAAGCGCCGAGGTATATGGCGCAGCCGCGGATCGTGGACAGGCTTCCATTGTATTCGATGTAGCCAATCAGATGGTGAAGATGACACCGGCGCTTATGAAACGAAGCAAAATCATGAGTGCTGGTAAGCGTATTGTGAATTATTCCAACCAGGGATTTTTCCAGGTACTATCTGCAGAAGTTGGCACCAAGCATGGTCTTAATGTTTCAGGCCTTGTGCTGGATGAGGTGCATGCGCAGAAAACCAGAACCTTATACGATGTCCTGACCAAAGGCTCCGGTGACGCAAGAGAGCAGCCATTGTTCTTCTTAATCACTACAGCGGGTACAGAGAAGGAGAGTATTTGCTATGAACTTCACACCAAGGCCAAGGATATTCTGGAGGGAAGAAAGATTGATCCAACCTTCTATCCTGTGGTATTTGGCCTTACCGATGATGACGATTGGCATGATGAAGCAAACTGGTACAAAGCAAATCCCTCCCTGGGACAGACCATTCAGATTGACAGAGTGCGAGATGCCTATAAGGAGGCTCTTCAAAATCCAGCAGAGGAGAACGTGTTTAAGCAGCTTCGTCTTAACATGTGGGTGTCCAGTCTTACCAGGTTTATTCCGGAGCAGATATACGATCAGGGAAATGAACCCATTGATATGGATAGCCTTCTTGGGAGAGAGTGCTACGGAGGATTGGACCTTTCTAGTACAGGAGATATCACAGCTTTGGTGCTTGTATTTCCACCTAGGACGGAAGAAGAAAAATATATTCTTTTACCGTTCTTCTGGATCCCGGAGGATACCATTTCAATCAGGGTAAGGCGAGCATCAGTTCCATACGATGTATGGCGCGCGCAAGGGTATCTCATGGCTACGGAAGGTAACGTGGTCAATTATGATTTTATTGAAAAGTTCATCGAGGACCTGGGAATCAAGTATCACATTTTGGAGATCGCGGTGGATAGATGGAACGCCACCATGCTTACCCAGCACCTGATGGATGATGGATTTACAATGGTTCCATTTGGACATGGCTACAAGGATATGAGTCCGGCCACTAAGGAATTTTATAAACTTCTCATGGAAGCTCGCATAGTGCATGGAGGAAATCCAGTGCTTCGTTGGATGAGTGGAAATGTAGTAGTAGAGCAGGACGCAGCAGAGAACATCAAGGTTACAAAGGCCAAATCGCCGGAGAAAATTGACGGTATCGTGGCTGCGATTATGGCGGTTGATAGAGCTGTGAGAAATCAGGGAAATTGTGAAAGTGTGTATGATAATAGGGGAATAATCATATTATAACAGGAGGAGGTGATAATGTGCATTTTGTTGAAAATAGTCATGTTTTTTGCTATGATAATACTGACTTAGTTATAGGAGGTATTAGAGTGGACCAGATAACAAAAAAGTTTTTAGGTGAGTTTTGCAACTCATATGAAATAGATGGGAAAGAAGAAGATAAAGCATTTGAACACTTTTGCAATTTTTGTTGCGTAAATAGAGAAAATGGGATTGTTGATATAAAGTTAGAAGAATTTTCAACAGGAAAAAATGCGCAAGGAATCGATGGTATTGGGATTATTGTTAATCATAAACTGGTTACGTCGGTATCAGAGATTGAGTTTCAGATACAAAATTCTCGAATGTTGGATGTGAATTTTGTGTTTATTCAAGCAAAGACTTCTTCATCGTTTGATAATACTTTAATGTTGAATTTTTTTGAGTTCACAAAATCATTTTTCGGTGATGATGCTTCGGAATTTACAACGCAAGAGGTTAAAGATTTTTTTGAAATGAAGGAATACATTTATAATCATGCGGAGTATATGACAGAAGCTAATCCAAAGCTGTCCATGTATTATGTAACAACAGGAAAATGGACTGGCGACAAAACATTAACAAAGGTGAAAGATCGAAATGTGAAAGAATTAATGGATCTTAATATTTTTTCAGAAGTGAGATTTACTCCTTGTGGAGCAGCAGAAATACAGACAATGTATCGAAATACAAAGAATGTTATGTCTGCTAAATTCAAATTTGAAAAAAATATTGTTATGTTTAGTGATGAAGATAATAAAAGTATTGGATATAGTGGGGTTATCCCGTTCAGCGAATATCGAAAAATTATAATAGGCGAGGCCGATGCGCTTAAACCTGTTTTTGATGATAACATTCGTGACTTTTTAGGTGATACAAATCCGGTTAATAAAGCAATAATGGACACATTAAAGACAAAAGATGTTAATTCATTTTGTATGCTTAATAATGGAATAACTATCATTGCAGATAAGCTAACAATGACAGGAACCACCACAGTTTTAACAGATTATCAAATTGTAAATGGGTGCCAGACAAGTCACGTTTTGTATGACAATAGGAATATAGAATGGATAGATGATTTGTTGATACCTATTAAGGTCATTGAGACAACAGATGACACAACTAAAAATAGGATAACAAAGGCAACAAATAGTCAGACATCTATAAAGCCTGAACAGCTTGAGGCGTTATCTGAATTTCAAAAAGGATTGGAAACATTTTATAGTACTTTTCCAGAAGAAGATAGATTGTATTATGAAAGACGAACAGGTCAATATCGTTTGGAATCCATTCCAAAAACAAGAATCATTAATATTCCACAACAGATAAAATCAGTAACCGCAATGTTTCTAAACAATCCACATGGAGTTTCAGGTAATTATGGCGCTATTGTAAAAAAAGTTGGAGATAAGATATTTAATCCTACTGATCAAAAATGGATTTATTATACGAGTTCCTTGACACAATATAAAATAGAAAAATTGATTACAAATAAAGTGATTGATAAGAAATACAATAAGTCCAGATATCATGCGATGATGTTGTTTAGAATGTATGTGTCTGGCAAAAAAGTTCCAAGATTTAATGAAAATAAGATGGAAACTTATTGTAAGAAAATATTGGATGTTCTGTCAAATGAAGATCAGGCTACAGTGATTTTTGCAAAGATTGTCGAGTTTATTGTGGCACAACCTGAGATTGATTTTGATGACAGAAAGACTTTTGAAAGAAAAGAGACAACGGATTTATTAATTGGAAGATATAATGAGATGAAACAATATATAGCCAAATAGTTATAAGGAGCACTTACTTCGGTAGGTGCTTTTTTCATGTAAAGAATTAGGAGGTGCCCTATGGGAATTAAGAGTTTATTTGGTTTTGGTCAGGCGAGAGATAAGCCCCAGGACAAGGCCGCAGATGCCGGTTATTCCTTCCTGTTTGGAAGGACAACCAGCGGTAAGCCGGTGAATGAAACGACTGCAATGCAGACCACAGCAGTGTATGCTTGCGTGCGAATTTTGTCGGAAGCTGTCGCATCACTTCCGATTCACGTCTACCAGTACAAAGAAGGTGGCGGTAAAGAGATGGTTTATGACCACAACCTATACCAGGTGCTTCATGATGAGCCCAATCCGGAGATGACTTCATTTGTGTTTAGAGAAACGCTAATGAGTCATCTTTTAATTTGGGGAAATGCCTATGCGCAGATCATTAGAGATGGAGCTGGTAGGGTGCTTGCTCTTTACCCGCTGCTTCCAAACAAGGTGGATGTGCAGCGTGATGAGAAGGGTGAAATCTACTACGTGTATTCCAGAAATACAGAGGAGAATCCAAACTTCAAACAGTATGGTGACATCAAACTGAAAAAGGAAGATGTACTGCATATTCCGGGACTTGGTTTTGATGGTCTGATTGGATATTCACCGATTGCAATGGCAAAAAACGCTGTGGGCATGACACTTGCCTGTGAGGAATACGGAGCCTCCTTCTTTGCGAATGGGGCCAATCCTGGCGGCGTGCTGGAACACCCTGGGGTATTAAAGGATCCGTCAAAGGTGAGGGAATCCTGGAACGCAGTGTATAGGGGAACCAATAATGCGCATAAGATTGCTGTTTTGGAAGAAGGAATGAAATACCAGCAGATTGGTATTCCACCGGAAGAAGCACAGTTTTTGGAAACCAGGAAATTTCAGATCAATGAAATAGCAAGGCTCTATCGTATTCCACCTCATATGGTTGGAGATTTGGAGAAGTCGAGCTTTTCCAATATTGAGCAGCAGTCGCTAGAGTTTGTAAAGTACACCCTGGATCCTTGGGTAATCAGATGGGAGCAGAGCTTACAAAAGGCTCTTCTTCTTCCAGGGGAAAAGGGAAAGTATTTCATTAAGTTAAATGTGGATGGCCTGCTTCGAGGTGATTATCAGTCACGAATGAATGGTTATTCCATTGGCAGACAGAACGGGTGGTTATCTGCCAATGATATCAGGGAGATGGAGGACTTAAATCCTTTATCTGATGAGGAAGGTGGAAATCTATACCTCATTAACGGAAATATGTGCAAGCTGTCTGATGCTGGTATTTTTGCTGGACAGACGCAGCAGGAAGAATCGGAACCTGAGCCGGAAGAAAAACCATTAGAAAATAACAGAAAGAGAGGTAAGCGATGAAACGTAAGTTTTGGAACTGGGTAAAGAATGAGGGCGAACTCGAAGCAACGAGGACGCTCTTTTTAAATGGAGAAATTTCAGATGAGACCTGGTATGGCGATGAAGTGACTCCACAGCTTTTTAAGGATGAGCTGAATGCAGACAGCGGTGATATTACTGTTTGGATTAACTCTCCAGGAGGAGATGTATTTGCAGCAGCTCAGATTTACAACATGCTTCGTGATTATAAGGGGCATGTGACAGTTAAGATTGACGGTTTAGCAGCATCTGCAGCGTCGGTTATTGCTGTGGCAGGAGATACCGTACTTGTCAGTCCAGTAGCAATGATGATGATTCACAACCCGGCGACACTTGCAATGGGAAACACCAAAGATATGGAAGCCGCCATTGCAATGTTAAATGAGGTGAAGGAATCCATCTTAAATGCTTATGTGGATAAGACCGGTCTTTCCAGAAACAAGCTGTCAAAGATGATGGATGACGAGACTTGGTTTAATGCCAAGAAAGCTGTAGAGCTTGGATTTGCTGACAAAGTATTATTTGCCGCAGAAGAAAAGCCTAAGAAAAAGCCGGAAGAAGATGAGGATCCGGATGAGAAAGAAGAAGGAAAAGAACCAGGGGAAGATGGTGAAGGCGACGAGGATGAGAAAAAGAAGAAGTTCCCATTCCAGAATGCCTATGCCTATTCCAGAAAATCGGTTGCAGATTCCTTTTTGAATAAGGTGACAGATAAGGCACCGGAAACAGTACCTGTAGACCAGTTAAGAAAGAGACTTGATCTCTTAAAACGATAGGAGGATTTCATAATGAGTAAAGTATTAGAATTAAAGGAAAAGAGAGCAAAAGCATGGGAGGCAGCAAAGGCATTTTTAGATTCCAAGCAGGGATCCAATGGGTTGATGTCTGCGGAGGATGCGGCAACTTATGACAAGATGGAAGCAGAGGTTGTTGATCTTGGAAAAGAGATTGACCGACTCGAACGTCAGGCAGTGATTGATGCAGAGCTTACAAAAGCAACAAGTACACCAATTACAAATAAGCCAAACACCCTGCTGGGAGGTGAAACAAGGACCGGTAGAGCTACAGACGAGTATAAGAGAGCGTTTTGGAATAGCATGAGAAACAAGAATTCTTATGAAATCCAGAACGCTCTTTCCATTGGTACGGATTCTGAGGGTGGGTATCTGGTTCCGGACGAGTATGAAAAGAAGTTAGTGGAAGCCCTGGAGGACGAAGTGTTCTTCAGAAGCCTCGCAACTGTCATCAAAACATCATCTGGAGATCGTAAGATTCCGATTGTTACTTCCAAGGGAGAAGCAGCATGGATTGATGAAGGCGGTCAGTTCCCAGAAAGCGATGATAGCTTTGGACAGACTTCCATTGGAGCACACAAGCTCGCTACTATGATCAAGGTATCAGATGAGCTTCTTAATGATTCCGTATTCAATATTGAGCAGTACATCTCTAAGGAGTTTGGACGTCGTATTGGAACAAAGGAAGAGGAAGCCTTCTTCATTGGTGATGGTACCGGAAAGCCGATTGGTATTTTCAATAAGACCGGTGGTGCGGACATTGGTGTGACAGCAGCTACCACAAGTATTACCTTTGATGATGTGATGGATCTTTATTATAGCCTTCGCGCACCTTATCGAAATAAGGCAACTTGGCTGCTTAATGATTCTACAGTAAAGGCAATTCGTAAGCTCAAGGATGGAAATGGAAATTATATCTGGCAGCCTTCTGTAAGAGAGGGAGAGCCGGATAGAATTTTGAATCGTCCTTATCGGACATCCATTTATGTTCCAGAACTCGCTGCCGGAAATAGAGTTATGGCCTTTGGTGATTACTCTTATTACTGGATTGCAGATCGCCAGGGACGCAGCTTTAAGAGATTAAATGAGCTCTTTGCAACAACCGGTCAGGTGGGATTTTTAGCATCCGAGAGAGTCGATGGTAAGTTGATTCTTTCTGAGGCGGTAAAGACACTTGATGTAAAGGCGTCTGCAAAATAAGACCAGGAGGTAGGATAAATGCAGGTTACGTTAGACACAGCAAAAAGTTATCTGAGAGTAGATTCCTCAGATGATGATGCACTGATTAGCGGTCTCATCGTTTCGGCAGAAACCTTGGTAAGAGAGGTGACGCGCTTAAATGATGAGGAGCTGCTCCCGTATAAGGAGATTGTCGAAATTGCAGAGCTCTTTACGATTGCGTACCTGTATGAACACAGGGAAGAAGCGGATCACAAGAACCTGACTGAAACGGTGAAGTATCTGCTTTTTCCAATCCGTAAGGAGGTCTTTTGATGATTGAGACAATGCGGGAACGTATCACAATTCAAAAAAGTAAGGCTGTAACAGATAAGGATGGAAATCATGTTCTTGTTTGGGATGATTATTATTCTTGTTCTGCATACGCAAATAATCTTTCTGGAAAAGAATACTGGGCAGCAGCACAGGTAAATGCACAGACAGATTTATATTTTCTAATCCGTTATTGTAGTGAGGCGGCTGCGATTGATAGTGAACACTTCCGCATTGTATTTCATGGCCAGCTTTACAATATTTCATTTGTTGATAACGTGCAGTACAAAAACAAGACATTGAAGCTCCGCGCGAGCCTGGTAAAGAGGTGATGGTATGGCAAAATACAGTAAGTGTTGATCAGCTCGCAAATGTTATTATGCAGGGCCTTACGGAATATGCCGATGCACAGAGCGATATGGTAAAGCAAAGTGTGAAGGATGTTAGCAAGGAAGTTAAAAAAGAAATATCTGCAAATGCTCCAAAGAGGATAGGTGCTTATAAAAAGAGTTGGGCTACCAAGAAAACGAAGGAGACCAGTAATTCTCTTACAATGACAGTTCATTCCAAGAACAGGTATCAGATTGCGCATCTTTTGGAACATGGTCATGCGAAACGTGGAGGAGGTAGAGTTGCCGCAATCCCACATATAGCACTGGCAGAAGAACATGGAGCGACAATGTTACAGCAGAAAATTGAAAGGGGATTACGGGAATGACACATCAGGAAGTAATGACAATGCTTGCGGAGATGAATCTTCCGTATGCATATGATCATTTCGTAGAGGGAGAGTCACCGGATCCTCCTTTTTTAGCGTTCTTATATCCGGGAAGTAATCACTTTGCAGCAGATGGAAAAGTATATTTTAAAGTGAATCGATTAAATATTGAGCTCTATACAGATAAGAAAGATGTGGAGCTTGAAGAAACTGTAGAGGCTGTGCTGGATAGGCATGGCATTTTTTATGTCAAAAGCGAAGTATGGATTGAATCTGAAAATCTGTATGAGGTGCTTTATCAGATGGAGGTATAGAAATGGCTAATAAAAAGAATAAAGTCAAGTTTAATATCCGAAATGTGCATTATGCACTGCTTACAAAAAGTGATGATGGCGAGGTGACATATGGTACACCCGTGCCGATGCCCGGTGCGGTATCCATTTCGCTTGATCCAAACGGAGAGCCAAGTGTATTCTATGCAGACGGATATGCATATTACACGATCAATAACAATCAGGGCTATGAAGGTGACCTTGAACTTGCTCTGGTGCCGGAGTCGTTTCGTACCGATGTACTGAAGGAATCCCTCGATGCCAATAATGTGCTTGTTGAAGATGCGACCGTGGAAACAGGTAAATTTGCACTGTTGTTTGAATTTGATGGTGACATCAATAAAATCCGTCATGTGCTTTATAATTGCACGGCAGCAAGACCTACCATTGAATCAGCAACAAAGGAAGATGAGATTGAGGTCAAGACAGAAACCCTGTCGATTACGGCATCACCTCTTGATGGGGGCTATGTAAAAGCACGTACATCTGACAGCACATCGGCGGCTGCTTATGATGGCTGGTATAAAACAGTATATCTTCCGAAAGCAGTATCTGATGCATCAGGCCAGTCCGACAGTACAAAGGTATCATCAGCAAAGAACAGTTCTAAGGAGGTCGTATCATGAGCCTTATAAAAAATCTTGAAATTGATGGAAAGCAGGTGCCATTCAAGGCATCTGCTGCAATCCCACGAATTTATCGTATTAAGTTTGGAAGGGATATTTATAAAGACCTGAGTGCCTTGGAGAAGGCTGTAGGAAAAGATAAAGAGGAGAGTTCAAGCCTGGATATGTTTTCACTTGAGATGTTTGAGAATATTGCATATGTTATGGCAAAACACGCAGACCTGGGCATTCCCGATACACCAGAAGAATGGCTTGATGAGTTTAATACATTTTCTATTTATCAGATTCTTCCACAACTTATTGAGTTATGGGGATTGAATGTGAAAACGGATGTTGAAGCTAAAAAAAACTTCGCCCGACAGAGCGTCAGATGACAACACCCTTATTTCTTCTAAGATGTGTGCAGATAGGGTTGTCTATCCGAGACCTTGACCTTCTGACAATAGGGATGGTTAATGATATGTATGCCGAGAGCAGTAATGATGATTACAAGTATCCAGAAGTTGCAACACAGGAAGATTTCGACAGGTTCTAGATTGAGAAAACAGCCATTTTCTGATATAATACGGAAAGTGGTTGAAACATTCTCAGCTACAAATCGGAATTTGCACATTATGGAGGAAATTAGAATGAACATTAATGAATATCAGGAATTGGCAATGACTACTTTAAATCCTGAACTAAGTAAAAGAGATGTATTAATAAATAGTGTAATGGGCTTATGTGGTGAATCAGGAGAAGCCATTGATATAGTAAAAAAATGGATGGCTCAAGGACATGAATTGGACAAGGAACATTTGGCAAAGGAACTCGGAGATGTAGCTTGGTATTTGGCAGAAGCTGCGACAGCACTAGATATATCTCTTGAAGATATTTTTCAAGCAAATATTGATAAATTAAAGATGAGATATCCAGACGGATTTGAAACAAAAAAATCTTTAGTGCGCCTAAAAGGAGATATATAACTTCAAGTTTGTCGGAGTGAAAATTAATAATTTACATAGAAACATCTGTCAGAAATGGCAGGTGTTTTTCTTTTGTTACGGAGCAGAAATGCTCCTTTTTTTATACCCATTTTTAGGAGGTGAGAATTCATGGCAAGCCGTATTCAGGGAATTACCGTAGAAATCGGTGGTGATACAACCAAATTGCAGAATGCCCTTAAGGGTGTGAACGGACAGATAAAATCCACCCAATCACAGCTGAAGGATGTAAACAAACTGCTGAAACTGGATCCGGGCAACACAGAGCTGATTGCACAGAAACACAAGCTGCTTTCAGAGGCTGTTAGTGAGACAAAAGAAAAACTGGCAACCTTAAAGACGGCAGCGGAACAGGCAAACACGGTGCTTGCCAATGGTGAAATCTCCAAAGAGCAGTACGATGCATTGCAGAGGGAAATCGTAGAAACGGAGCAGGACTTAAAAAATCTGGAAACACAGGCGAACCAGTCGGCAACGGCAGTTCAGAAGATAGCTGCATCCGGGGAAAAGTTAAAAACGGTCGGTAACAACATATCGTCTGCCGGACAGAAACTTCTTCCCGTGACAGGGGCAGTAGCGGGACTTGGCACGGCGGCTGTTACAACGGCAGCAAACTTTGAATCCTCCATGTCACAGGTACAGGCTACGATGGGAATCACGAAAGATTCCATGTCAACGGTTGACGGGCAGTCTGTTAATACGATGGACACCCTTTCCAAACTGGCAAAGAAGATGGGCGCAGAGACGGCATTTTCTGCAAGTGAGTGTGCAGAAGCATTAAACTATCTCGCACTTGCTGGATATGACACGGAGCAGATGTGCGATACTCTGCCGACTGTACTCAATCTTGCAGCAGCCGGAGATATTGCACTTGCCGATGCTTCTGATATGGTAACGGATGCGATGTCAGCTCTTGGGATGGGAGTTGATGAGGCAGGAAAGATGGTAGACCAGATGGCAAAGACGGCATCTACTACGAATACATCCGTGGCACAGTTAGGGGAAGGTATCCTTACCATCGGTGCAACAGCCAAATCCATCAAGGGTGGTACGGCAGAGCTTAATACGGCACTCGGCATCCTTGCCAATAATGGTATCAAGGGTGCAGAGGGTGGTACGCACCTAAGAAACATCATCCTGTCTTTGCAGAATCCTACGGATAAGGCTGCCATTGCGATGGAAGAACTGGGACTGCAGGTTTATGATTCCGAAGGAAACATGAGGAGCATGAATGATATTCTGGGTGACCTGAATTCAGGAATGGATGGAATGACCTCTGCCGAGAAATCAAATATCATCGGCAGGATATTTAATAAAACCGACCTGTCATCCGTGAACGCACTGCTTGCCAATACGGGAAGTACATGGGATGACCTTCAGCAGTCTATTGCAGACAGCGGGGGTGCTGCCGGACAGATGGCAGATACACAGCTTGATAACCTGCAGGGACAGATCACCATATTGAAATCCGCATTAGAGGGACTTGCCATTTCATTCGGAGAACTTCTGATGCCTGCCATAAAACAGATTGTTGGATGGGTACAGTCATTTGTTGATGTATTAAACGGACTGGATGACGGGACAAAGAAAACGATTGTCACAATTGCACTTATCGTGGCTGCCCTTGCCCCGGTTCTTATCATTGTCGGAAAAGTCATCTCAGCTGTTGGAACGATCATGACCATTGTTCCAAAGATTGCCGGAGTCATCAATACAGTTAAGGGGGCATTTGCAGCACTGAATACGACAATGCTTGCAAATCCTATCGTTCTTATTATTGCAGCCATAGCAGCACTTGTGGCTACCTTTATTTATCTCTGGAATAACTGTGACGGTTTCCGTCAGTTCTGGATTGACCTTTGGGAGAATGTGAAACAGGTTGCTGTTACAGTATGGAATGCAATAAAATCATTCCTCTCGACAGCATGGGAAGCAATAAAGACTACGGCAGCAACCGTGTTTGGGGCAATCAAGTCATTTTTCACAACCATATGGGACGGCATAAAACTTGTGTTCACCACGGTGCTTGAAGTGATAAAGACAGTGATTGTGACCTATTTTACCATCTACAAAACAGTGATCACGACAGTATTTAATGCAGTCAAACTTGTGGTGACAACCGTGTGGAATGCAATCAAGACCGTGATAACCACGGTTGTGACAGCAATCCAGACTTTTATTACGACAGCATGGAATACGATAAAGACAATCGTGACCACGGTGGTGAATGGAATAAAGACGGCGGTTTCCGGTGCCTTTACTGCGATGTGGACCGGCATAAAGACAACCATAGGAAATATTGTTACAACGATAAAAACAGGATTTGGCACAGCAGTTTCTTTTATCACGGGACTTGCACAGTCTGCGGTCAAGTGGGGAACAGACATTATTGACGGAATCGTAAACGGCATCAAAAAGTGCATCGGCAAGGTTAAGGATGCCGTATCCAATGTGGCAGAGACGATAAAGTCTTATCTGCATTTCTCCGTGCCGGATGAAGGACCACTTACTGATTATGAGTCATGGATGCCGGATTTCATGGGCGGACTGGCTGAAGGAATAGAAAAGAGCAGGGGACTTGTAACAAAGGAAATCGAGAAACTGACGGATACCATGAATCTTGAAAATATGGTGCCGGATATGGATGCAAGCCTGAATGCCACTGTCGGAGGAAATGCTTCTTACGGGCAGAACGGTACGGTAAAACTTAACCAGCCGATCATGCTGGACGGAAGGGTGATCACGACACTTGTGTCACAGATACAGTATTCCAATGGTCAGGCATCCATGAGAAATCTTGGAATAAGTTAGGAGGTGCAGACAGTGTCAAAAACTGTAGACGGGGTGGTTTATTACACCGTAAGATTTTTAAATTATGCAGGGACTGACCTGCTCGGCACCTGTGATGTGGAAGCAGGCGGTGATGCCACAGACCTTGCACCACAGCCGGAAGTAATAGAGGGCATGGTGTTTAACGGATGGAATGTGGATATCACAAAAGTGATGGAGGACATGACAGTCCGTCCGACCTATAAGAGCGAAAGCATTTATTATACAGTCAATTTCCTTAACTATGCAGGGGACGATTATCTTTCTACCCAGAAAGTAAAGGAAGGGGAAAATGCAGTTCCTCCGTCCCCGGAAAAGATCAGGGGATTGTTTTTTATAGGGTGGAATACATCTTTTACGGATATTCATGAGGATAAGACCATCCGTCCGAGATACAGGGAGATACCTCCGCACCCGGTATTGAATTTTTATAAAAAGACAAAAGGGAATACTTCGGGAGAGTTTATCCGTTCTTACTCTGCCGTCAATGCCTGCAGCATTACGGCAAAACTGGACGGGGAATGCACAATGTCCTTTAAGATGCTGACGAGGAAGATAGATTCTTTTGTTGATGTAAAATGCATTGCAGAACTGGACGGACTTGTGTTTAACATTACGAATGTGAAAAAAAGTATATCAAGTGGTGTATGTTATACCGAGATGGAATGTGAACACATTTCATATATCCTGAATGACGATGAATATAAGGTAACTGCTTTTGACATGACGGGTACTCCAAGGCAGATATTGTGGGCGCTGCTTGAAGGAACACCATTCAGTGTCGGAACGGTGGACATAGAAAAGAAGGTAACACTCAGGGTAAATACAGAAGCAACAAGACGTGCCTGTGTGATGCAGCTGCTTGCCCTTGTAAAAGGGGAAATTGAATATTACGGATACGCTATCGGCATCCGTAAGCACAGGGGAAACAGCCAGACAGTGGATATCATGAAACGGAAAATGTCAAGGATATCAGTTATTCCTATAATGCAACGGAACAGAGGTACAGTTATTCCGTTGACCTGTACAGAAAAGGAAATGTTGACCTTGGGGATGAACTGCTTCTTGATTTTAAGCCATTATCCATATACAGGCAGAAGCGTGTGGTCGGCATGGAGTGGAATCCGTTCAACTATAATGAGGTGAGCATTACGATTGGTGCTTATATACCGACCATCAATGATTCGCTTTATTCTGTTGTTACAAGCGTGGAAGATATCAGAAATACCACGGCAAAATACACGGTGGAATTTGGGGAGATCATCGGAAACGGCTCTTTTTATTTTACAAGGGCATATAATGACAGACCATATTTTCAGTACCAGACAAATGATGGGAAGACACCGACAGTAACGCTGACTAAGAAATCCGGCAGTGCATTTGCTTCTTATGTCGGTGCATCCATATCCGGGGTTTCTTCCTCAACGAGAACGGTCATTGCATTTTACTGTACCGTGCCGGATGAAACAGAAGATGAGGAAGATACGGATTAAGGAGGTGCTTTCGGATGGCTGTGTTCAGCGGGGATAAGTATAAAAAGGCTTCATCGGATGCACTTGCATTTATAAAGAGACAGCTTGATGTAAATAACTTCAAGTGTCAGATAACATTCGACAAGGAATACGATGACAGTTATTCCGGGGATATCGTCTGGGGATATGTGACAGGGATATCCGTTGAGGAAGATCAGGTAAGGGCGAAATACATCTCGCCATCCACTTATTATGATTTTAACTATAAGGGAAAGGTTACCGGGACTGCAAGGAATCTTTCGGATTTCAGTGATTATGCTGTGAATGTTTATGTTGTTCATGATGCCGATTACAAGGTGATTACCTGTCCTATCAAAGCAGACGGGACATGGGAGTCTGCAATGACATACAGGGAAACTTACAAATCTGATGAAGGAAGTAAGACCGTGACCTATCCGCTTGATATAACGGTAGGTGAGGGGATTAAAGAGTTCCGTCTTGCCCAAGGCATAAAAGGGAAATGGGAACAGATTTCATCCTCAGATGAGGTGACGGTTGAAAGATATGTGTATGATGCAGATACAGAGATAAAAGCCGAAGATGGCGGGTATGGATACAGTTATTTTGAGTACTTCACCGTAAGGCTTTACAGTTATTCGGATGCGGAGTACATCAATGATATCTGTAAGATATGGAACTGTGGCGGTGGAAAATATATGTGGTATACAAATAAAGTTGCGACAGGGCATAAGATTGGAAAGGTCATGCAGCAGGTATGGAGGGATGGTGCGGTTGCATTTGATGCTGTCGGCATAGCAGGTGCTGTTATGAACTTGCAAAAAGGCAGACTTCCGGCATCGTTCCTTATTCCGACAGATGACCCTCAGTATAATAAGGACGGATCCAATGCCCTCGGTGCATATGGTTATATGCTGAATTCCAGAACATGGGCATACGATGTGGGACTTTCATTACTGGTATTTACCACAAGCGGTGATTATGGTATCTGCAAAGAAATGCTGAAACGGATGCGGTATGAGCAGAACGATGACGGGAGTTTCAATTTTTCCTATGATATTTATATCGGACAGTTGTTTGACGGATATGTAAGAACCGGGGCAATGGGATGGCTGGTGTGGGGAGCCTGTTATTACACGATGGAAAGCGGGGACAGGGATTTTGTGAAGATGATAAAAAAAGCCGGGGACTGGCTCGTGTCAAAACAGGTCACGGATTCATCCGATCCACGATATGGACTTATGACAGGAGGTTACGGCAGTTACAACATGGAGGATTATTCTTATTCCGGTGAGGAGATAGAATGGTGTTCCGTGGAACACCAGTGTTCAGCATTACAGGCACTTGAGGGATGTTCCCTTGTTCTGAAAAATAAAAAATACAAGGAAGCAGCAGAACTTGTCCGGGACAGTCTTTTTCTAAAATGCTACGACATGGAGAATGGACGGTTCTTTCAGGGCATCAACGGAGGAGTGCCGGATAAGGCATGGGCGCTTGACTGTACCACATGGGCAGGAACACTTATCTTCTCCGTGGTGCATTCATCAACGGCAGAAGCGTGTCTTGAAACTGCAAGGAGTGTGTATCTTACGAAGGATAAGAAGATCATACAGAGGAGGGAGAAAGATTATTATAATACGGCATATTCAGACGATGAAACATTTTCTGGATTCAAGCCGTACAGTGATAAGACGGCTGATTATAAAGGTGCGCCGGATATTGTCTGGACGGAAGGAACACTTGGGTATTCCACGCTTGCCTATGTACTGGGGAACATGGATGAGGCAAAGAAATATGTGGATGAGTGCATCAGACTGCAGAACTGTGACGGGAGTACGGGCGGCGTGATATATACGACAGCCACCTATGGAATGTTACCGTGGGAGTTTCATGTATGGGAAAGCGTGGTATCATCGTCATGGCTGTATCTTGTCATTAATAATCCCGATGTTCTTTTTCCAAGAACACTCAGACAGGTCTATTATATGGCTAAGATAAATAATGTTCACGATGAAAGAAAATAGAATAAACAATTTCGGAACCAAGCAGTTATCCATAATGGGTAGCTGCTTTTTTCATATAAAAATTTATAAGGAGGACAAGACAATGAAGGAATTCTGGAACGCAGTACAGTTCGTATTTACGGCTGTAGGTGGATGGCTTGGTTACTTTTTGGGAGGATGTGACGGTTTGTTATATGCATTGCTTGCTTTTGTGGTGATCGACTACATAACCGGTGTTATGTGCGCGATAAACGACAAAGCGCTATCAAGTGAAGTGGGCTTTCGTGGGATTTGCAGAAAGGTACTGATCTTCTTATTGGTAGGGATTGCAAACATCCTGGATGTCCATGTGATTGGTACCGGAAGTGTTCTAAGAACAGCAGTTATTTTCTTTTATATTTCCAATGAAGGCGTGAGCCTTTTAGAAAATGCTGCCCATTTAGGATTGCCGGTTCCACAGAAAATCAAAGCAGTATTAGAGCAGTTGCACGAGCGTGCAGAAGATGATGACAAGTCCAGCTAATAAATGTCAATAGTTAGATGTGAAAAAAATTATTTTGTTTTTTGACTAAAAAAGGGCGGACTTTCCCCTTGGTGAAAATATCGTTTTTTGAAAGATATTGATTCATTGGGTTCATAGTATTTTATGCAGTCATGTCGCATTTGGCAGCATTGTATTGTTTGATATGCTCCTGAGGAGCAATGATTTTGAATGGTTTGTTGTCTCTGAGTATTGCAAATATCATATTGCATACCTTATGTGAAACAGCGCCCATTGCTACGAGCTTTGGTTTTGAGTCACACTTCTTGAGATAGTATTCGCGAAGAACTGGATTTTTAGCTTCTCCATTACGGGAGATACTGATGCTTTGTAGGGTTAATGTGTGAATCACACGTCTGGCGATGGCGGAACCACGCTTAGACATTTGAACCTTGGTGCCTTCAAATTTACCGGATTGCTTTACGGCTGGATCAAGACCAAAATAAGCGAAAAGTTGTTTCGGCTTTGAAAATGCTGAAAAATCACCAATCTCACCCATGATGGATACAGCAGACAAGAAACCAGCACCTTTGAATGTTTTAATCAAATGAATCTGCTTAACAAAGTCGGTATCTTCATTAGCATCAACAAGCTCATGGAGCGATTCAAGAATGCTGTTGATTTCTTCATCATATTTACGTATGAAGCTGATATAAAGGCGAATACGCTTGATGTTACTGTCTATAATGTACCCAAACTGATTTGCATCAGTTGCCGCCTGAATTATGGCATTATACTTATTCTGAGCATATGTAAGTCCAAAGCGAGCTGTTGATTTGATGATATCAATAATCTCTTGCTTGTCTGCTTCAAGAAAAGCTGATGGAGATGTATAAGTTTCCAACAATGTAAGAGAAGTGTTGATAGTAACCTTGGAAAAGATGCCAAGATACTGAGGAAACGCCATGCGTAATTCACCCTGAAGTTTATTCACATAGGCACTGCGATTATCCATTAAATCGTAGTATTCACGGCACAGATTACGGCAGTTTAGAGCAAGGTCTGATGGCATAAGTGAAACCTTTAAATCAGGTTTCAAGCCAACTAAAGCAGCTTTTTTAGAATCAAAACGATCATTATGTACTTTTCGTATGTTGATGTTTGTGCTATTCTTAGTGATGATAGGATTAATAACCGAGCAGTTAAAACCCTTATCACGAAGATAGCAGAAGAGTGGGTAATGATAAATTCCCGTGGATTCGAGGAAAATGCGACTTTCCAAAGAATACAACTCTTCTGCTTCTTTTATTTTAGAAACAGCGGTTGTAAGGGAATCAATACTGTTATGTAGGATTTTGAAAGGTTTTCCTACGAATTGTTGGTTTGGAAGTGCTATAGACATCCAGGAGAAGTCAGCACCGACATCAATACCAACAGAGATGAATAGTTCATCAAGATTAAAAATAACTTTGTTTGACATGAGCAAAAGCTCCTTTCTGATAGGAATCCATTTCCAATCTGGCAGGTACACAACCTAGCGCGTTATTCGGGTATTGCCTTCCGGCTCCCAACCAGCTAAAACATAAAACCCTGTCGAATGGACTAATTGACTTAATTACAGGTATCCACAGATAATCAGTGTCCCAAGGAGGAATACATTCTTTGTCCTATCCTAAGAGATGATACCTTATGTTTTATCTGGTGTCTATCAGGAACCGTCAGACATGATCATTATTACGGATAACATCTGATGAAGGAAGAATCCCTTCTTCTGTTATCTGATTTATAGAAATTTATTAACCAAGTAGTCTTGTTTGACTACATCATTATTATACTAGGAGGAATGATTTATGAGTCAGAAATTTGGAATTGATGTGAGTCACTGGCAGGGAGATTTCAATTTTGCCAGGGCAAAGAGTAAAGAAGGTGTAGAATTTGCTATCCTAAAAGCTGGTGGCGGTGACGCAGGGCTTTATAAGGACAGCAAGTTTGAAGCTAATTATGAGAAGTGTGAAGATTGTGGCCTTCCAAAAGGCGCGTACTTCTATGGTAATGCAAAGAGTGTAGCAGAAGCAAAGAAAGAGGCAGAGTATTTTATTTCAATCCTTAGTGGAAAGAAATATGAATACCCTGTCTTTTATGATGTTGAGGGTAAGATGATCACAGACAATGACCGAGCAACTCTTACAGAGATTGTGAAAGCATTTTGTTCTACTATGGAAGCAGCAGGTTATTGGGTAGGTATTTATTCATCGGAATCATTTTTTAACAGTGAAATGAATGACGGTGAGCTTACCAGGTATAGCCATTGGGTTGCGCGATGGGGAAAGAGTAAGCCAGCTCCTTCCAGTGGTGCAGAAACACAGATGTGGCAGTTTGGCGGTGAAACTAATCTGCTTCGTAGTAATAAAATCAATGGTCAAACCTGCGATCAGGATTATTGCTATGTGGATTATCCTACTAAGATTAAAGCGGCAGGACTCAATGGCTATACAAAAAGCCAGGCATCAGAACCAGCGCCTGCAAAGAAAACTGCAGTAGAGATTGCAGATGAGGTCATTGCAGGTAAGTGGGGAAATGGTGAGGAGAGAAAGCAGCGTCTCACAGAAGCCGGATACAATTATGCTGAGATCCAGGATATTGTGAATGGCAAATGTGGAGTGACACCAAAGAAGTCTGTCGACGAACTTGCAAGAGAGGTCATTGCAGGCAAGTGGGAAAACGGATCTGAGCGTAAGAGTAGACTCTTAGCAGAGGGGTATGATTACGGTGCGGTTCAGAAGCGAGTAAACGAAATGTTATCATAAGTTTGGGCCTGGGAGGAGTAATCCTTCCGGGTTCTTTTTTTGTATTTTACCAGTTCGGTCATACCGATAATTATACCCTTGAAACCGCTAAATTGCTTGACTTATAGCGGAACAAGAGCGTTAATAGGACTACCAAAAAGGAAGGAGAATTCGCATGAAACTTAGGAAAATAGAATCTTTAAAACCTAAGCAAAAAAAGCTAAGAGTATGTGCTTATGCAAGGGTATCAACGGACAGCTTAAAGCAAGGCGAGTCCTTTGAAAACCAGGTAAGCACCTATGAGCGCGTGATTAAAAGCAATCCGGAATATGAATTCGTTTCTGTTTATGCGGACCAGGGAATGACCGGTAGAAGCGAGAACAGACCAGAGTTTCAAAGAATGATTGCAGATTGCAAGGCTGGAAAGATAGACCTTATTATTACAAAATCGATTTCCAGATTTGCCAGAAATACCACCACAGTTCTTAAGTACACAAGAGAGCTGAAAGAAATCGGCGTCGGCGTGCTTTTTGAGGAAAACAATATTAACACACTTTCCTCGGAAGGAGAGCTGATGATGACGGTGCTTGCTTCCTTCGCACAGGAGGAAAGCCGCAGCATAAGTGAGAATAATAAATGGACTTTGAAAAAGAAGTTCGAACGTGGAGAGGGAATGGTAAATACAGCCCGCTTCATGGGATACGACAAGGATGAGACAGGGGACCTGGTAATCAATAAAGAAGAAGCCAAGGTTGTAAGACTAATATTTAAGATGTACCTTTTAGGCATTGGGTGTCATAGAATTGCTAAGGCATTAAATGAGGAAGGGGTACCGACGATAGCAGAAAGTTCTTGGCACGCAAGTACCATTAAGGGAATGCTTACCAATGAAAAATGCAAAGGGGATTTCCATATCCAGAAAACTTACATTCCGGAAGGAACACACCAATCCGTAAAGAATAATGGACAGGTGCAAAGTTACTATGTAACAGAAGATCACCCGGCCATTATTAGCGCAGAAGAATGGCAGCAGGTTCAGGAGCTTATGGAATATCACAGAAAGCAGAGAAACATTGGCAAAGGTGAAAAATACCAGAAACGATATCCAATGAGTGGAATGTTGGTGTGTCCATATTGCGGAAAGAGCCTGCGAAGAAGATATGTTTACAATCGAAAAGTCGAGTGGTTATGCGCCACTTATATTCATAAAGGGAAAGAGGCCTGTAAGGGTATCCGGATAAGGGATACAGAACTTACAGGTCTTTCTTTTTCGGAACCAATGGTAGTAGAGGAGGTAATGATAAATGGCGAGAAGCATTACGGTTATACCAGCAAAAGAGCCTACGATGCTGGTGAACGGGCAGCAGATAGAATTGAAAAAGAAAGTAGCAGCGTACTGCCGCGTGTCAACGGACCAAGAAGAACAGTTATCAAGTTATGAGAACCAGGTGCGATACTATACGGAAATCATAACAAGAAGTCCTGATTACGAGTTGGTGGACATTTACGCAGATGAAGGCATCTCCGGTACCAACACCAAAAAGCGTGATGATTTTAACAGAATGATCGAGGATTGCAGAGCTGGGAAGATCGACCTTATTATTACAAAGTCCATTTCCAGATTTGCAAGAAATACCCTGGATTGCTTGAATTATGTAAGAGAGCTAAAGGAACTGGGCGTGGGGATTCGATTCGAAAAAGAAAATATCGACACCTTGGATGCTAAAGGAGAGGTTTTGCTAACAATATTATCTTCTTTAGCACAAGATGAAAGTCGAAGTATTTCTGAAAATAGTACTTGGGGAATACGAAGGCGCTTTGAAAAGGGTGAACACAAGATGAGCACCAAACGTTTTTTAGGATATGATTGTGATGAGAATGGAAAGCTCATTGTAAACAAGACTCAGGCAAAGATCGTGGTAAGACTTTATGAGGAATATTTATCCGGAAAAACAGTTGACTATATCGCCAGAATTTTCAAAAAAGAGAGGGTAAAAAGTTGGGATGGAAAATGCAACTGGCAGGCAAGCACTCTGGACTCCATGCTTCGAAATGAGAAGTATATGGGTGATGCTATTTTGCAGAAAAGCTATACTGCAGATTTTCTATCTAAGAAGCGTGTAATGAATGATGGTACAATTCCAAAGTATTATATTGAAGGAGAGCACGAGCCGATCATAGATGTAAATACCTGGAACGCGGTGCAGCAGGAATTGGCACGTAGAAAGAAATACTGTGAAGATCATTTTACGAATAATTACGCGGTGATGCCTGACAAAAATCCATTTTCAGGGAAGGTGGTATGTGGAAAGTGTAATAACCTTTATTCCAGGGTATCGTATACAACAAGAGCTGGAACTAAGATGAAAAAGTGGCGCTGTGGCTCTACCAATAAGAATTCTGGACATCGAGTTTGCACTTGTCCATATATTATGGAGAGTGCTTTGGAAAAAATATGTGTAATGACCTGGAATGCCATTGTGGAGTCAATCGGAGATTATGAAACACTATGGAACATTAATATTGAGTCAGGGAATGAGCTGTTAGCATATAAAACAAGACTTATGAAGATGCGAGCCCAGGAGGGCAGTATCAAGGAATGTAAGCCAGATTTACTGCAGGAGGTAGTTGACCACATTACTGTATTCGAGAATGGGGACCTCAGAATTTTGTACTACGATGGCACAGAATTTGAAGTAGCAACACATTGAGCAAAATGACTTGACAATAGAATGTACAAGAGTTTTACTAGCACCAACCTAACAAGGAGGTGCTAGTATTGCTTACAGAATTTGAGAAAGAAAAAATCGAATTGATGCGTGAATTTGGCCTGAGATATGATGAGATTGCCAAACGGTTAGGAGTTACTAAAAATCAGGTGCGCTATTATTGTAAGAAGATAGGCTGTCTGCTTAGGGTAGATGAGATGCCAAACAAAAGGTGTGCATATTGCAGGAAAAAGATAACAGCTGATAGGTATGTTCCAAATAAGAAATTCTGTAATCGATCTTGTAGGAAAAAATATGTAATTCAAAGCAGAGGCTACTCGTATGAATGGGTGTGGTGTAAATGCCAGTATTGTGGTAAAGATTTTCAGGGGTGGGATTATAGAAAATTTTGTAGCAGAGTTTGTGCACAACTTTCCAGGGAAAAACCAAAGAAAGAAAAATCGAAGCGATCAACTTTAATTAAACCAGAATCAGAGTGGAAAATTAAGAGTGTGAGAAAAGATGTATAGTGAGCATATAGCTAGACTTTGAACTTGCAACAGAACAGGAGGAAGAACGACTGCAGGATGTACTAGATTTTTTATCACAAGCGTATCAGGTAGAGGTACGAGAGCCTTAACGAATTATCGAAATCAGCAAGGCGGACCAAATACGAAATGAGTGCAGTTCATAACGCCGATTTTCATTCAGATATTGAGAAGATTGACGAGCTTCAGGAGAACATAGTGAAGGATATGTTGGAGTTAGTAGGGGCAAAAGAACAGATTATGGAGGTTATTGGTAAAGTTGAAAATAAAGAAATGCTGGCTTTGCTGGAATTACGATTCCTTTGCTATGAGTCCGGGGAAGAAATAGCAGACTTGTTGGGGTATAGTGTTGACAATGTTTTTTAGAAGCGAAGAAAGACATTAGAGCAAATTAAATTATAGGGAAAAAAACGGTAGGTGAATCGTTGCGATTTGCTTACCGGCTTTTTGCGTTATAGGGATTGCTGTGGGGTAATGTGGGTTGCTTGGCTTTTGCAAGATTGATTTTGTTCGCGATTGGGTATATAATATTGACAACGAGTATAGGTTGTTTTCCGATATGTTTTGGAGGAAGAAGATGGAATACATTTCAATAAAACAAGCATCAGAAAAATGGGGAATTACGAAGAGAAGGATCCAGGTTTTGTGTGCTGAAGGAAGAATTGAAGGTGCAACTAAAATTGGTTCATTTTGGGCGATTCCTTCGGAGGCTGTGAAGCCAAGCGATATGAGAATTAAAAGCGGAAAATATGTAAAAGAGAAGGAGTAACGCATGTTTAATCCAGGATTAGAGATAGGGCAGATTTTGAAAAATGCTGATATTGTAGAAAAATTCAAGTGTGGAAATATGGGTGGTATGAGACGTTCCAAAACCACAAATACGCTTGTTATTGTATCAGACTATACAAAAGGAATTTACCATGACAAATGGATAGGTGGAGTTCTTCATTATACAGGAATGGGTAAGTCAGGAGACCAGGATATAAGATGGTCCCAGAATGCGACGCTTGCGGATTCTGATTTTAATGGAGTCGATGTACATTTGTTTGAGGTTATAGATGCTGGAGAGTATATTTACTGCGGAAGAATTGAACTTGTTGATAAACCATATACTGATATGCAGCCTGGTGAGGATGGAAATGACAGAAAGGTATGGATGTTTCCAATTAGACCAGTGCCGGACAACGATGTGAAAAAGCCTCCAATGTTTGTGTTCAAAGATATTGAAGATTATAAGAGCAGAGGCAAAAATGTTGATTCGGAATATGCAAAGTTCTTAGAAGAAAACAAGAAGAAAAAAGTGAAGAATAGTAGTGCTGTAATTCCGGTGCAGGTGAGCAAACCAGAACCAAAGAAAATAGTGAATGCGCCTGATGATATTGAGGCAAAAACAGTAAATCATAAAAAGTATGGAGTTGGGCTTATAAAAAAGGTGGAAGGACCAAATATTGTTATTACCTTCAAGAGTGTTGGTGAGAAGACGCTAAACTATGAGGTTTGCATGAAAAATAAACTGCTGGAGATTTTGTAGATGAAAACAATAAGAGTAGTAGCAGTTATCAAGAATGAAAATAAGATATTTGCTACAGCTAGAGGATATGGTGAGTTTAAAGGTCAGTGGGAGTTCCCGGGCGGTAAGATAGAGGCCGGGGAAACGCCACAGGAAGCCCTTGTCCGCGAGATAAAAGAAGAACTTGAGACAACAATCCAAGTAGGTGATTTAATCGACACCATTGAGTATGATTATCCAACATTCCATTTGTCGATGGATTGTTATTGGTGTGATGTTGTTGAAGGAGAGCTTAAGTTGTTAGAGGCAGAATCGGCCAGGTGGTTATCGAAAGAAGAATTATATGATGTAAAGTGGCTTCCAGCAGATATCTTACTGATTGAAAAGATTATGAAGAATCTTTAGGAGAAAAGTATGGGATTATTTGATGTGGATGAAGAAAAGTTATAAGCCCTATATCACAGAGCATGGCATGAAGCAGGCATGAGTTTTGTAGATCCAAGAAAGTATCCTTATTTGAATAAGGAACTTATCCAGTATGCTAGGGAGAATAATTGCTCTTTTGATGAAACTTGGAGAATTGCAAAGGTTGGTATGTAAAATGGATATAGTTAGTTTACTTGAAGAATTTGCCGACTTAATCAGAAACGAAGAAGTCGAGGTATATAACGAGTTTAGCTTGCAGCATGAATTAGGAATTTTTCTGCGTGCAAAGCTAACCGGAAATAAAGTGCAGTTTGAAAGAAATACTAAGTTCTTTGGAATAACTGGTACAGTGAAGCATGAGATAGATATTGTTATTTATAATGAGAATGAGAAATATGCGATTGAATTAAAGTATCCACTGAATGGACAGTATCCGGAACAGATGTATTCCTTCATTAAAGATATAAAGTTTATGGAACAACTCAAAGAGGCGGGATTCGATGGAGCATACTGTATGACACTTGTGCGGGATAAGAATTTCTATTCTGGGAATAAGGTTGATGGAGTGTATTCATATTTTAGAAATGGAAATACAATCCATGGGACTATTATAAAGCCAACTGGTAAAAAGGATGAAAGTATAGATGTTCATGGAGAGTATCAGGTTGAGTGGAAATCCATAAACAACTGGAAATATTATATTGTGGATATGTGATGTGCATTAAGAAAAGAGGCGGGTTTTTATAGAAACAATTGAACTGAGGAAAGATATCAATAAGTTATTAAAGAAGGCGAGAGAAAATGCAAAACCGGATAAATGTATCCTATGTGGAAAAACACAAACAAGTTTTTGTAATTCGCATTCTATTCCACACATGATCTTAAAAACAATAGCATGTGAAGGAAAAGTTTTAGAACCATGGATGTTAATGGATGAAATTGATGTGGTAGATTTAGAATCGGGAATAAAAAAGTCTGGAACTTTCCATTTTATATGCAGAGAATGTGATGCTTTATATTTTCAAGACTATGAAAATAAAGAGGCATTGCTTAATGATCCAACAGATAAAATGCTTGCAGAAATTGCATTAAAAAGTATGTTACAAATGCTATCGAAAAGAAATGAGGAAATAGCTCTTTTTGATATTTTTCAAAAAAGGTCAGGTGCGATAATAAACAAAGAACTGTTAGATGAAGATAAGTTATTAGGTATAAATGATTATATGTTTGATATGGATGTTTACAAACGAATTATCCAAAATAATGAAAAAGGTGGGTTTAAAATTGTATTTTGGGAGAAATTACCTTACGTTACTCCAATAGCTGTTCAGACGCCAATTACACTATATAAGGATATCGAAGGGACTGTGATTAACGATATCTATAATCCGGATCCAAATCTTCATATGCAAACAATGTACATGTGTGTATTCCCTATTGAACATGAAACGGTAGTTGGAGTATTTTATCATAAGAAGGATAGAAATTATAGAAGCTTTCTACATCAGATGAATTGTATGTCTGCGAGTAAGAAGCTGCAATATATAAATTATTTGATTTTTGCGAATACTGAGAACTATTATTTTTCAAAAACGATAGAAGATATTGTCAGGGATAATGAAAAATTAAAATTATTGGGACAGGAGAATAATGGGGATCCGCATTTAGGAATGCTTAGACCATTAGAACAGTTACTGGAATATAAGCAGATCAAACCAGATGAAATTCCTAATTTTTTAATGCCGGAGTACAAGATAAATAGTTAGACAGAAGTATAGTTGAAAATTTTGGGTGTTAAAAGTTGAGTTTTTTAATAAGGGTGTTAATTTGTAAGAAAGTACAGGTGTCCGCGCATGATAATGCGGTGTTAGCTCACCCCGCACGTGGAGACGGTAGTTCTTTTGTCCCAACAAAAACCAGATGACACGATAGAGATCGACTTAGACTTAGATGAGCTGGATGCAACCAGTGCAGAGACGAAAGCGACCTATCAGGAAATCAAAGATTATGTGCTGAAAGAATTTGGATTTAAGGTTTCAAATTTATATATTTCTCAAATCAAAAGGAAATGTGGAATCGAAGTAGGAGAGAACTATAATCTGCCAAAGACAGAAAATCCAAAAGTGCCACAGTGTCCGAAAGAGAAAGAAGATGCTATCAAGGCTGCCCTGAAATATTTTGCGATGATCTAAGGATATCGCTGATTTCAAGGAGGAATAACACATGAAAAGCACATTTGAAAAAATGGGTGGAACCTACACACTGGGAGCAGATGGAATTTACTATCCGAACCTTGTTAGTACAGATGAAGAACCGCATTATGGGAAATATGGGATGTTACGGAGAACATATCTGAAAGAGCATCGTCCGACAATGTATTCTCTGTATATGTTGGAAGACAGGCTGACAGCACATCTGAATGCTGTGGATGATGAAGAACAGGAAAGAATGGATGTTCTGGTGCGTCAGATGATGGAGAAGCAAGGCATTACAGAGGATTTAAAAGCTCGTGATCAGATGGTGTGGGTTGGAGTTGTAAATAACATCCGGAATGCAGCAGAAGAGATTGTGTTAAAAGAATTAGTGTATATTTAAGGTAATGGAAAGATCCTTCGGGAGCTTTTGGGTATAATCAATGGTTTTGAGGGTTTGCCGAACTAATTGAGGGTCAGTCGTGAAGGACTGGTCCTTTTTGAATGCCAGTTTTTGAGAGTTTGCTGCTAGAATACACAAAGGTGTAGCATCTATACCAAAACTATTTGCAGATTTTTGTATGATTGACTCGACTTATTATTTATTTGTAGTATAATGAGAGCATAAAAATTATAAGGAGTCATGGTCGTGGGTAGAGGGAATGATGCAATACCAACATGGAGTGGGTTTAATTATCAAGGAAAAATTGTTGTGCTAAACTATAGTTGTAACAGCTCGACCTAATAAGATATAATCTTAGGAGGAAACGAGGTATATTACAAATGAATCAAAACTACGAACCAGAATTTAAGAAGAAGATTGTCCGTCTTCATCTTGAAGAGGGGAGAACCCTCAAAGGTCTTGCTGCTGAATATGGTGTATCCAAAGCAAGCATTTCCAATTGGACAAAACAATTCCGTGAAGAATGCCAGACAAATGAAGAAGCCCAAGCCGATTATGACTACATGAAAGAAAATCTTAAGCTCAAAAAGCAACTTGCTGAACTTCAAAAGGAAAATGACTTTCTAAAATAAAGCCATAGCCACCAAAGGTGGCATTGCATTCTTTGCGAAGGAAATCGATTAGAGGCTTATCGATTCGTTCAGAAATACAACAAGAAATTTGGACTTAGATGGCTACTCAGAAAATTTAACATCTATCCAAATGCTTATTATAACTATCTTAAAAATCGAAAAGCTGATTATCATCAACAGAAAGATGAAATCAAAAACTCTATTCGAGAAATCTATCACTCTCATGGCGGAGTTGATGGTTACAGAACCGTACATGCGTATCTTATCCGTAAAGGATACGATATCAGTATTTTAACGGTTCACAAATATATGAATACTGAAATGCAGTTGTTCTCAATATCTAGGAAAAAGAAACCAGAGTATGAACATGGTGTTGCTCATAAAGTATATGAGAACAAGCTGAATCAGGATTTTCATGCAAATGCAATAAATCTAAAATGGTGTACTGATTTTACTTATCTATTTTTGACAGATGGTAGTAAGCGCTATAATTGCACTATTATTGACCTGCACGACCGAAGCGTTATTTCAAGCATAACGGATAAAAATATAACCGCTGATTTAGCGAAAAGAACGCTTGAAAAAGCAATTCATTCGCAACCAGGAATAGATTTAAGTAAACTTATGTTGCATTCAGATCAGGGAAGCCAGTACACATCCAAAGAGTTCACAGAATTCTGTGAGAAGCTCGGCATCACTCAAAGTATGAGTAAGGCTGGATATCCATATGATAATGCTCCTATGGAAAGATATTTCAACACATTAAAAAATGATCTTATATATCAGCATTATTATCACACAGAAGATGAACTCTACACAGCAGTCGAAGAATTTGCGTATGTACAATATAACCATGTCCGTCCGCATTCTTATAATAATTACAAAACGCCTTATGAGGCACGCTACGGGGTTGCGTAAACCCTGTGGCAGAAATTAGGTCGTAGTGTTACAAAAAAGCTTGACCACAACATTTGATGATTATTCCTGTTGCTCTTAACAATATTAAGTATAGATCTGACGTCAATGCTATGAATCCGATTGAGAAAAATGTAAAGTCTTTAGAGGATTATATTAAACTCACAAAAGCATCAAGATATCATTTTTGCTTGGATTCTGAGGACTATACAGGCTTTTTGAAAATCCTCGTGAATGCGAAATTGAGAAATGCTATCGGTCATAATGATGTTGAATACAATTCAGTAGACCAGCTGATAACTTATATTCCTAATCCGAAAGATAGAACAAAAAAGAAAACAGAATATTTGCTTGAATTTGAAAATGAGGCAATGTGTATGTTTCAAGCTATATTGGGAGTCTCTGAATATTTGTATCGTCTGAGGGAACTTGAACTTATGCATGATGGAAAAATTCCTATTATGGTTCAGGAAAGAGCAAATTGGCCGAAGAAGATAGGTCGCAATGAATTGTGTCCATGTGGAAGTGGAAAGAAGTATAAGCGTTGTCATGGGCGATGAGAGTATACAGAAATTCGTTCATTGTTTATTATAGAGTGATTTATCGAAGAAGGAGGCATTCTATTTGAAAAAGAAAAAAGATGAAATAACCATCCGTTCCAGTGCTGCAGAATATCTAACTTATGTTGCCTCTGTCGGCAATCAGCAGGACAGTATTGAGATGCGCTATGAGGATGAGAATATATGGCTGACACAGAAGATGATGGCCACGTTGTACGATGTGGATGTTCGCACCATAAATTATCATGTAAAAAAAATCTTCAGTGATAGCGAATTACAAGAGGATTCAGTTATCCGAAAATTTCGGATAACTGCCGCTGACGGAAAAAGCTACAGCACAAATCACTATTCCTTGGAGATGATCATTGCTGTTGGATTCAAGGTCAATTCTGAGCGTGCAGTGCAGTTCCGTAAATGGGTCAATCAAATTGCCAAGGACTACACCATCAAAGGCTGGGTCATGGATAATGAGCGCTTAAAAAACGGTGGCTCTGTGCTCACAACAGAATACTTTGATCGCTTGCTTGAGCAGATTCGTGAGATCCGTTTGTCTGAGCGTAGATTCTATCAGAAGATAACGGACATCTATGCTACAGCTCTTGATTACGACCGCACAGCAAAAACGACAAAGCAGTTCTTTGCTAAGGTGCAGAACAAGATGCATTATGCAGTTCACGGTCATACAGCAGCAGAATTGATTTATGAGCGAGCAGATGCTGATAAGCCACATATGGGGCTGACCACGTGGGCAGCAGCACCGGAAGGAAAGATTGTAAAAAGTGATGTGAGTGTTGCAAAAAATTATCTTTCTGATCAGGAAATGCGTTCATTAGAGCGTATCGTTTCGGCATACCTGGATCTGGCAGAGGATCGTGCAGAGCGTCACATTCCGATGACAATGGAGGACTGGGCAAGGCGTCTGGATTTATTCCTGATGGCTGATGACAGAGAGGTCCTTCAGAATTCAGGAAAGATCACGGCAGAGATTGCCAAGGCTAAAGCAGAGACTGAATTTGAAAAGTATCGTGTTATTCAGGACAGATTGTTTATGTCTGACTTTGATAAATACATGTTGGAATTGGAAGAGAATGCGAAGAAGTAATAGGATTGTTTCTCTGTTTAATGCACATTTCTCAGTATATAAGGTCGAGTGCATGGAAGCAAGGCCATCAGTTAGGTCTAAAAATAGCCGTTGACCTGTTCCTTGTAGGAAGAACGGACAAGGTTGAGGCGATGGAGATTCTCCGCAAGATTTGACTTTTATGTTGGAATCACTATACATAGTAGAAATGAATAAAAAAGTTGAACTTTTTCCGTGGACAAACAAGGTTCAGGCTGCGATATGGGTAGCAGAATGTATCAAGGTATTTTTGCTACAGAATTTGTAGATATGTTTCCACGAACAAACGGAGATATTTTACTACATGCCATATTAGTCTGGATAGGTTCCAGATGACCGACATCAATCCGGACCTATCGAGCCATGTGGAGACGGTAGTTGCACTACATCGGACAGATTCGTAATGGTGTTAGAATTTAAATAGTACAAGTTAGATATGGAATAATCCTTAATATAGATTTATTATTAAAGTTAAAGATTGGAGGATTAAGACATGGCTACACAGTACTCAGAAGAATTTAAGAAAGATGTGTTGTGGTCAAGCTTTTTTGTAACACTACGACCTAATTTCTGCCACAGGGTTTACGCAACCCCGTAGCGTGCCTCATAGGGCGTTTTGTAATTATTATAAGAATGCGGACGGACATGGTTATATTGTACATACGCAAATTCTTCGACTGCTGTGTAGAGTTCATCTTCTGTGTGATAATAATGCTGATATATAAGATCATTTTTTAATGTGTTGAAATATCTTTCCATAGGAGCATTATCATATGGATATCCAGCCTTACTCATGCTTTGAGTGATGCCGAGCTTCTCACAGAATTCTGTGAACTCTTTGGATGTGTACTGGCTTCCCTGATCTGAATGCAACATAAGTTTACTTAAATCTATTCCTGGTTGCGAATGAATTGCTTTTTCAAGCGTTCTTTTCGCTAAATCAGCGGTTATATTTTTATCCGTTATGCTTGAAATAACGCTTCGGTCGTGCAGGTCAATAATAGTGCAATTATAATGTTTACTACCATCTGTCAAAAATAGATAAGTAAAATCAGTACACCATTTTAGATTTATTGCATTTGCATGAAAATCCTGATTCAGCTTGTTCCCATATACTTTATGAGCAACACCATGTTCATACTCTGGTTTCTTTTTCCTAGATATTGAGAACAACTGCATTTCAGTATTCATATATTTGTGAACCGTTAAACTACTGATATCGTATCCTTTACGGATAAGATACGCATGTACGGTTCTGTAACCATCAACTCCGCCATGAGAGTGATAGATTTCTCGAATAGAGTTTTTGATTTCATCTTTCTGTTGATGATAATCAGCTTTTCGATTTTTAAGATAGTTATAATAAGCATTTGGATAGATGTTAAATTTTCTGAGTAGCCATCTAAGTCCAAATTTCTTGTTGTATTTCTGAACGAATCGATAAGCCTCTAATCGATTTCCTTCGCAAAGAATGCAATGCCACCTTTGGTGGCTATGGCTTTATTTTAGAAAGTCATTTTCCTTTTGAAGTTCAGCAAGTTGCTTTTTGAGCTTAAGATTTTCTTTCATGTAGTCATAATCGGCTTGGGCTTCTTCATTTGTCTGGCATTCTTCACGGAATTGTTTTGTCCAATTGGAAATGCTTGCTTTGGATACACCATATTCAGCAGCAAGACCTTTGAGGGTTCTCCCCTCTTCAAGATGAAGACGTACAATCTTCTTCTTAAATTCTGGTTCGTAGTTTTGATTCATTTGTAATATACCTCGTTTCCTCCTAAGATTATATCTTATTAGGTCGAGCTGTTACAACTATAGTTTAGCACAACAAGTAATGAGGGTAACATTCCAACCCGGGGAAGAGGCAATTACGAAAGTGATGCTGCAAAAGAAAATGCTAGACTTAAGAAAGAATTAAGGGATTCACAGGATGCTCTGGAAATATTAAAAAAAGCAATCGGCATACTGGAAAACTAACAGAAGCTATATACCTTGAAACTGCAAATAAAGACAGAAATATGAGGGAACAAGGTGGACGCCGGCTTAATGTTAGCGGTGTGCTGAGACACTTAGGCGTCTCTAGAAGTTGATATAATACTTGGAAAAACAGGATTCCAAGTAATAGGGAACAACGAAAAAACAAAATAAAAGATAAGATATGTGATATTTATGATGAAGCACACCAAAATTATGGTGCTCCCAAAATAGCAAAGAAACTGAAAGAAGAAGGTGAAACAATAAGTGAAAAGACAGTAGGTAATTATATGCGTGAAATGGGGTTAAAGGCACAATGGATTAAGCCTTATACCATAACAACTATAGATTCAGATTTCAGCGAAGAATATAAAAATATACTTGATGAGCAGTTTAACCCAGATTTTCCAGATGCAGTATGGTGTACAGATATTACATATATTTGGACATATGAGGGATTTGTGTATTTAACAAGTATAATGGACTTATATTCAAGAAAAATAATATCCTGGGTGTTAAGTGATACCCTTGAAACAAAATGGGTTGTAGAAGCTGTCAATAAGGCTAAAAAAGTAAGAAATGTTAGCAAGCCATTAATTCTGCATTCAGATCGTGGCAGACAATATACAGCTAAAGATTATGCAGATGCAACATCAGGAATGACACTAAGTTATTCAAAGAAAGCGTATCCATGGGATAATGCATGTATTGAATCTTTCCATTCATTACTTAAAAGAGAATGGATAAACAGATTTAAGATAACAGACTATAATCATGCATATAAACTTATTTTTAAATATATAGAAGCATTTTATAATACCGTGAGAATTCACAGTCACTGTGATTATGTATCACCTAATGAGTATGAAAAGAAATACTGGATAAAATTAAGACAAATGGAAATAAATGTGGCATAAAACGGATTATTGAGGTGAAAAGTTCATGTTTAACTTGTACTTTTTCTTGACATAGGACCATATAATAATATGGTATGATAGTTGTACAAGAAATAGTACAATAAATTGAACAATACAGAAATGAGGGATAGAAATGATAGCAGTAAATTATTCAACAATCAGAAACAACTTAAAAGATTATTGTGACAAAGCTACAGATTTTCAGGAAACAGTGATTGTTACAAGGAAAAATGAAAAGAATATTGTTTTAATGAGCCTTGATAAGTATAATCAGCTTGAAAAAGCAGCGAGAAATAACGAATATCTTGCAATGCTTGACAGAGGAATTGCACAGTTGGAAGCAGGAAAAGGGCAGGAGCATGAGTTAATAGAGGTAGATGAATGAAAAAATTATGGTCGGATAGGGCGTGTGATGATTATCTTTATTGGCAGACACAAGATAAAAAACATTAAAACGAATCAATCAGTTTGTAAAATCAAGCGAGAGAGATGGATTGTCAGAGGGAATTGGCAAGCCTGAGTAGTTCAAACATAGAAAAGCGTGGAGCAGGCGAATTGATGACATGAACAGATTGGTTTACAACATAGATAAAAATGGATTTCTATGGATAATAGCATGTAAAGGACATTATGGAAGATTAGCACCTGAAAAGGTGCTTTTTTAGTGCAAAAAAACTCAGGGAGGGGATATGGTTGATTTTAACGATTATAAGATAGTTAATATATGCAACATTGCTAATATAGAAAGAGCAATTAAAGATGTGATTGACCCGGAACAAAATTACGGCGAGGGTGATGGCTTACGTACCAATGTGTCATAATGTGCTGATTCAATCGGCACTTACACAAAGCATTGCAGTAAAAGCAACGATAGAAATTGACACGGGATAAGCATACGAAAATTGGAGGAAAAAGACATTGAGCGGAAATTGAGGAAAAAAGAAATATTTTTTGAGAAAACAGATAGAAAGGTATTTAAAAGTATTGGTATAGTTGAGGCTGTTAGCTCGGACCGTTATAATAATAAAACATACTTTGAGATTGTTTTTAAAATAAAAAAACGATTTGGACTATCTTTTTATAGCTTTCAATCGTTATACCTTATAGAACGGGATAAATATTTTGAACTTCTAATAATGAGGAAGGGGGATTTTGTGTATAATGATTTTCTACTAATCAGGAAAATGAAGCAAGGTGATGATAATGCTTTTGATTTGTTTGTCCACAAATATTATCGAGAAATTTTAAGCTACTGTTATCATCATTGTTTCGATCAAACATATGCGGAGGATTTCACACAGGAAACCTTTATACGTTTTTTTTCAAAATTACCCGATTATCATTATAAAGGGAAAACACTGAATTATTTATATACGATAGCAGGTAACCTATGCAAAGATTATTTGAAGAAAACAAAGGAAACACTTCTGGAAGAAATTGAGCTTGTGGAAGAAAATCAAACGGAACAAATTTTGAATAGAGTTTTGATCGAACAGGCTTTAGAACAACTTCCAGATGAATCAAGAGAAGTAATTACTCTTTATTATTTTCAAGAACTAAAATTAACAGAAATTTCTGATACATTGCAAATTGGACTTCCACTTGTAAAGTATCGTTTGCAAAAAGCAAGGAAACAGTTGAGGGAACTTCTCGGGAAGGAGGAATTCGATGAATCAGAAAGAAAAGATAAAAAAATATAGGGAAAACATACAAGTGGAAGCTAGCGAAGAAAAGATACAGGAAACCATTTTTAAATCTAAAAATGCCTTTTTTATGGCAGAGCAAGAACGAATGCTTTTTTATCATGATTTTTTGTGGACACAGCTTCGTGTGATACAAAAAAGATGGTGGGTTCTTCAATTTATGATTTTAGTGGCATTATGGATTGCTTTAAGTTCTATCCATGATGAAATATATCTAAAAAGAAGTATGGGTGTTGTAGCCACGCTATTTGTTATCCTTATTATTCCGGAACTGTGGAAAAACAGGTCATGTGAATGTATGGAAATAGAAGCTGCTTCCTATTATTCATTAAAACAGGTATATGCTACACGTATGCTGTTATTTGGTTTTACAGATATATTTTTCATAACTGTATTTTTAGGAGTCGCTTCAGCAGGTTTGCATTATGAATTATTAGAATTAGTCGTCCAATTTCTTTTTCCACTTTGTGTAACGGCCTGTATCTGTTTTGGGATTTTATGCAGTAAACACGCTTTCAGTGAAACAGTTGCGATTGTTCTATGTGTGATATGGAGTGCAGTATGGCTTTTTATTGTTTTGAATGAAAATGTATATATCATGGTTACTGTTCCCATCTGGTCAGCACTGATGGGTGTAACAATACTTTTTATTGTTTTTGCGATATATCGTATTTTAAAGAATTGTAATCAATATTTGGAGGTGTCACTTGGTGAAATTAGAACTTGATGGTTTAACAAAAGAATTTGGAGATTTTACAGCAGTCAATCATATAAATCTTACTATGACAAATGGGGTATATGGTCTTTTAGGCGTAAATGGAGCAGGTAAAACAACTCTAATGAGAATGTTGTGTACCCTTTTAAAGCCAACAAGCGGAACGATATGCTGTAATGGAAAAGATATTTTCAACATGGACAGTGAATATCGCAAGCTGTTGGGGTATTTACCACAGGATTTTGGATTTTATCCTGAATTTACAGTAGAGGATTATTTACTTTATATTGCTGCATTGAAAGGAATCCGTCCTGTTGTCGCAAAAAAACGTGTGAAAGAGTTGATTTCTAAGGTTGGTCTTTCAAAAGCAGCTCATAAAAAAATGAAAAAATTATCTGGCGGTATGAAGCGTAGAGCCGGAATTGCACAGGCTATGTTGAATAATCCTAAGATTTTAATACTTGATGAACCAACAGCAGGACTTGATCCAAATGAAAGAATCCGGTTTCGTAATCTGATCAGCGAACTTTCAGAAGACAGACTGGTGTTATTATCGACACATATCGTTTCAGATATCGAGTATATTGCGAATGAAATCTGGTTGATGAAAGACGGGGAAGTTCTGCATAAAGGAAGTATTGAAGAACTGATAAATTCTATGACAGAAACAGTATGGGAATGTCTTGTGCCGAAAAACAGGGTATCTGATTTTATGGAAAAATATAAAATTTCCAATATGAAATCAGAAATAAATCAGATTATGCTGCGAATTATTTCTCACGAAAAACCGGTTGAGAATGCAATGCGTGTAGAAGCGTCACTGGAAGATGTATTTTTATATTATTTTGGAGAGAAAGCAGGTGATGAAAATGCTACGTTATGAAATCAAAAAAGTGTTTTCTAAATCAAAAAATAGAATTGCAGTCATAGTGTTATTCGTAGTACTTGCGATAACCAGTATATTAACGATTAACAGAGTGGAGTATGTTGATGAAAATGGGAATTCTTCTGTTGGAATTTCGGCTGCAAGATATTTAAGAGAAGCCAAAAACCAATGGTCAGGTTATTTAACAGCGGATACATTAAGCAAGGCATTGGAAGAGAACAGGACAATTAACAGTTCGAAAGAAGCATTGTCGGATGACATTACAGAACAAAATAAGGCATATGCAAAAAAGCAGGGCATAGCAGGTATTATGGATGTCATTATTTGTGCATTCAGCGATTACAGAGATTATAATTATTATGTAACGAATCAGGTTTCGGATGATGAAGTTGGAACGATCTATGAAAGAAGAATTTCTACTTTAAAAAATTGGCTTGAATCTGGAGAAGAAAGATTTACACAGGCAGAAAAAGATTTTATGATTCAGAAATATAAAGAACTGAAAACTCCCTTTTACTATAAATATATAGACGGTTGGGCTGCATTACTACAAAATATATCAACCTTTATTCTAGTGTTGGCATTAGTAATCGGTTTTCTGGTATCCGGGATATTTTCAGATGAATTTCAGACAAAAGCAGATTCAATTTTTTTCTCTGCACGATTTGGAAGAAGCAGAGGGATTTTCGCGAAGGTAGGAGCAGGTTTTTATATTACTACGGGATTTTATCTGATGTTTGTATTTCTATATACATTTATCGTACTTTTTGTATTAGGTGCAGACGGCGCAAGCTGTCCGATCCAGTTGGATTTGTGGAGAAGTGTTTATAATATTACTTTTTTACAGGCATATTTGTTTATTGTTCTGGGTGGATATATAGGAACGATATTTGCAGCTACACTCGCAATGTTGGCATCAGCGTTTACACACTCTACGCCAACTGCCGTTATTGTACCATTCATTGTGCTGTGTGTATTTCCATTTTTAAGCAGAATTATTACATTGCCTGGATTATGCTCTTTCTTTCCAGACCAGTTATTAGAAATTTATTTGGATATCAAAGAAGCTGGACTTATCACATTGGGAAGTAAAGTAACAACAATAGCAACTGTTATTGTTCCAGTATATGCAGTGGTATGCTTGATTTTTCAACCGATACTGTACAGGGTATACCAAAAGGTGGAGATAAAATAATTGAAACGATATGCAAGACGAAAAAAATTAAAGTACCCAGACGGTGATACTCCGGATTGCTTCATTGCTACGCAATTTTCGCAATCCTGCAAACACCGACATGAAGCAGATTTGCATATAAATATGTATTGCTATCTACTTTTGACCCTAACATAATATTATGCAGTAATGTTAAATATGAGCAGAATACATTAGTGCGTTGCATACATTTCTTTTAATTGCACATACTATTTTGGAACGAAAATAAAAAACAGGAGGATTTCAAAATGGTTTTAGAACAGAAAGAAATGGATGTTATAAAGGAATTGCAGACGCAGGAGAAAAGCTGTGTGGAGAAATACCGCAGATATAAGGAGCAGGCTTGCGATATGGAACTTAAAAATCTCTTTGGAAAGATTGAGAAACTTGAGCAGAAACATTATGACACACTTGGTAAGGTTCTTGAGGGAGAAGTGCCTGAGTGTAATTGTAACGATGATGACGGAAAAAATTATGAACCGCCGGTGACATATACACAGGCAGACAACAGCGAGGATAAAAAGACAGACTGTTTTTTGGTTACAGACTGTATCGGAACTGAAAAGATGGTTTCATCAGAGTACAATTCAAAAGTATTCCGCTTTGCAAATGCCGCACTCAGAAAACTTATGGCAGATATACAGATAGAAGAACAGAATCATGCGGAGATGCTTTATAAGTACAAGACTGCTAACGGCATGGCTTAAATCTGCCTGTGCAGACAGTTTTTTCACACTTTTTTATACTATTTCAGAATATTTTTATGGCTGCAAAAGAACTTTAGTATAGACATAAAGTGGATAATAGTGGTATTATTTCTGAAATACAAGTAAGATAATAAAGTAATATAGATGATGCAGAAGTAAAAGATTTTTTGTCTATTGCATTATAATAATCGGAAGACAGAGAAGATTTAGCTGTGGCTTACAGTGCATACTTTAATATAAGTAGTGGTATGAGTGTCAAGGGCTAAATTTTGCTCTGCATATCTTCCGATATAAAATTCTGAAAAATGAGGATGATTATGGAATTAGAGGACTTAGGAGAGCAGTTATATAATCTTTTGGCACAGGTATTAAACAGACCGGAAAACCGTGCTTTTTTCGACAGTATAAGAGGTGAGTATGGTGTTTTATGGTATCTGCTCACAAAAAAAGAAGCTGTCAGTGCGGGGGAATTAAAGGAAAAACTTCATGTTGTTCCGGGGAGAATGACGGATATACTCACGGCATTGGAGAAAAAGGGACTTATCATAAGACAGAAAAATAAAACAGATAAGAGAGTGGTTGATGTTGTACTCACAAAAGAGGGTGAAAAAGAAGCTGCCAGAAGAAGAAAAGAAATTCATGAGGAGTATCGTGGACTGTTTGAGATTTTGGGATATGATGATGCGAAGGAACTTATCAGGCTTTTGAAAATACTTCTTACCTACAAAAAATAATTTTTACTTAATGTTTCGTATTGCGAAATAAAATAAAAGGTGGTAGAATGTAATAAATTTCGCAATGCGAAATAATTCAGAAGATTTGCGGAAGTTTTATAAAATATGTTCACATTGTTCAATTAACCGTGCAGACACTCAGTTTCGCAAATGTCTGCAACACATTTTTGGGAGGAGTAGAATGATTACATTTAATAATACTAAAACTCTTTTGGAACTTGTAAAAAATATCGGAAAAGAATTTGAGAATAATGTTTTTTTACGGTATGAGAGAGATGACACGATATTTGAAAAAGGTTATGGAACTTTTTCCATGGACACAATGTCTGTAGCTGTTTATATTGAAGGGCAGAATAAAAAAGCAGGGCATAAGATTCATGCGGCAGTTCTTGGAAAATGCAGTTATGAATATCTCACGGTTCTTCTCGGAGTACCTTGTGGCGGCGGAGTTTCGATACCTATGGATGTGAAACTTACGGCACAGAAAATGGCTGAAAATCTTAAAAAAGCCGATACGGATATTTTATTCTATGACTATTCTTTTTCTTCTCAGGCAGATGAATTAAGGGAACTTTGTCCTTTTATAAAAAGGTTTATATGTCTCCAGACAAGGAAAAATTCACGCAATGTTCCTATTATGCACAAGGTTTTCAGGGGCGAAACTGTTAAAGAAAAGATAAATCCTGATATGTGTGCCATGATTATTTTTACTTCGGGAACTACGGGACATGGCAAAGGGGTTATGCTTTCTCATGCAAATCTTATTGACAATATGTTCTGTACCGATGATGCAAAAGAGGTATGCTTAAATGTTCTTCCTATTCATCATATATTCTGTATAAGCAGTGATGTGCTTCTTGCTCTGCGTTATGGAAGTACGCTGTGTATCTGTGATGATATGTCAAAAATCCTTTATTACATAAAATTGTTTCAGCCGACAGTCATTCGTGTTGTACCGATGATAGCAAAAATGTTCGTAAAACGTATTGCAATACTCAGAAAAAAGAATCCTGAAAGAAGTATAGTGGAAATAAAAGAGGAAGTTCTTGGAAAGCGTCTTAACCGTCTTGTAAGTGGAGGAGGTTATCTGTCAGAAACATTGTCAGATGCACTGTTAAACTTCGGAATAGTGACAGGACAGGGATATGGAATGTCTGAGTGTTCGCCTAAAATATCAGTACCCGATTATACACGCAGAGATAAAATGGCATCAGTAGGTCATCTTGTGACAGGATGCCATGTCCGTATAGTTGACGGGGAGATACAGGTTAAGAGCCCGTCTGTCATGATGGGATATTATAATGATGAGGAGCTTACAAAAGAAGCGATTACTGAGGATGGATGGCTTTGTACCGGAGATCTCGGATATGTTGATGATGAGGATTTTTTGTATTTAAATGGCCGAAAGAAAAATCTTATAATACTTAGCAATGGAGAAAATGTTTCTCCGGAGATGATAGAAAATTATTTTGATGAGGACAGGCTTGTTCAGGATATTATCGTCTATGGAAAGGATGATATTATAGCGGCAGAGATTTATCCAAACTATGAATATGCACAGGTAAATGGTATTACGGATATTGAAACTGCCATAAATATTCTGGTTAAAAAACATAATGAGCAGTTGCCGTCATATTCGAGGATTGCGGATGTGACAGTGAGAAAAACTGCATTTGAAAAAACATCCTCAAACAAGATAATAAGAAAAGTTTATTTTGATGAGAAAGAGGAAAGTAATAAGAAAAAGATAAACAGCACAAAGGCTGAAACAAAAATTCAGAGACAGTTATATGACATGATAGCCGAACAGATAGGCAACACTGAGTTTGGAATAAATGACAATTTTTATGATTGTGGTCTTGATTCACTTGGAAGTTCGATTCTTATTACGGAACTGTCAGAGAAAATAAATGTCAACATAACGCTTGCTGAACTTATGGAAAATGCAGATATATTAAAACTTGAAGCACTTATTAAAAGCAAGACAAAACAGAAAAAAACTATTGATGAAGATGCAGAAAATAAAACAGTTAAAGAGATATATCCGCTTACTGCCATGCAGAAATATTTCGCATATATAATACCTGACAATACAACGGGAAATCTACCGTTTGTATTCAGAATGGATAAAACTGTTGAGACGTACAGACTTATAAAGGCTATAGGCATTGTTCTTGATGCACATCCGTCACTTAAAGCCATTGTCAAGCCGACAGAGCAGAAATATTATGCAATATATAGGGATGATAATAGAAATATAGATATTGGAGTAGAAAAAATTCAAGATAAAGATGCCGAAAAGAAAATGCAGGAGCTTATTGTTCCGTTTAGGTACAGAGAAAATGACAATCTTGTGCATATCCATGTGTTTGAGGGGGAAAAGTTTAATTATATGTTCTTCGATGTTGCACATTTTATGGGGGACGGAGTTAGTATGAATATCCTTATGGAGGATCTCTGTGCCGCTTACAAAGGCGAAAAAGTGGAAAAAGAAAAATATACAACTTTTGATTATATTACTGAGGAACAAAAAAGAATTGAAAACGGAGTGCGTGACAGGGATATAAAATATGTGGATACTTTGATGTCAGGAATAAAATTAAAAAGAAGTATTCTTAATAAAACAAAATGCGAAGAACTGTCAGAGGGTGTGTATGGTGTTATAAGAAAGCGTTTTGATAAACTTCCGAGAAAACAGGTGCTTTATTATGGAAAAAAGCATGGTGTCTCTGAGAACGCATTGTTTATCGCTGCATTTAATTATTGCATAAGTATGTATTCAGATGAGGATGAAGTTTTTGTAAATTCAATACATTCAGGCAGAACTGATAGCAGGTGGAACCGTATTGTTGGACCGTTATTTGAGACATATTATTGCAAGTATGACAAAGTTTCGCATGAAAAAGTTGAAAAACTATTAAAAAGAACTGGCAAACAGATAATGGAAACAATGAAATGTCTTACAAGCTGTCCGAGACAGGGTGAGATGTTTTTACAGTTTCAGGGAGATATTCTTGAGACACCTCAGATTGGAGGAGAAAATACGGAGAGGATGCATGTGCAGCTGGATTCACTTCCTTTTCATCTTCAGGTAATGTACGATGACAAAGGTTATTATGCTGAACTTCGATTTTGGGAAAATCGTTTTGATAAAAAACTTCTTGAAATATTCCTTGATGTTTTTGAGAGTATTTTATTTGCCATGCTTGATGAGACTTCCGTAAGATGTTTAAAGGAGCATCTTCCACAGGAGGTTTATCCTAAACACTATTATGTAAATGTTTCTAAATTAAATAAGGCAGCAGGAAGTAAGATTATTTCAGAAGAACAGTCCGATGAACCGATAAAGGTTTATGTGCTTGATGATGACTATTTAAAGAAACCTTATGGTGCATGGGGAAAGGTCTATATAATGGACTACGAGCCAATAAATTGTGCAAAGACAGTACAGTACCCATATGGAGAGGGCACTTTGTATGATACTGGGGTTATAGGGCGTATTCTTCCTGACGGAACGATTGATTTTCTTGAAAATGCAGGCAGGACAGTGCTCACTGACGGTATTCACGGAAGAAAATATTATGACCTTAAACTCTTAGAAAAATATATTCTTGAGTACGGTGGAGTAAAAGATGCAGAGTGTTATCTTGCATATGACCCTGAAATAAATGAGATGTCACTTTATGCGGATATAAAAACAGATAGTGCACAGATTGATATTGCAGGCTTGAAAGAGTTTGTCAGGGATAAAGCAGGAGACGATGTTTTTTTAAAAAATGTAGAAATCGTACAATAAATCTGACAAAATTTCGACATTTTACCTTAAAAATTCGACTTCAATTCTTTACTTTTTTTCTCATTAGTGTTAAGATAATGAGAAGAATTTAATAATAAGGAGGAAATTATAAAGATGGCTAGAGCTAAACAGTCAATGGATGGTAATACAGCCGCAGCTCATGTAGCATATGCCTACACAGAAGTAGCTGGTATCTATCCTATCACACCTTCAAGCCCAATGGCTGACTCAGTTGATCAGTGGTCAGCAGCAGGACAGAAGAATATTTTTGGAAACACAGTTAAAGTTGTAGAGATGGAGTCTGAGGCAGGTGCCGCAGGTACAGTACATGGTTCACTTGCAGCAGGTGCACTTACTACTACATTTACAGCTTCACAGGGTCTTCTTCTTATGATCCCTAATATGTATAAGATTGCCGGTGAGCAGTTACCTTGTGTATTTGATGTGTCTGCACGTACAGTATCATCACATGCATTAAATATTTTTGGTGATCATAGTGATGTTTATGCCTGTCGTCAGACTGGTTTCGCTATGTTAGCTGAGACAAATCCACAGGAAGTTATGGATTTAAGCCCAGTTGCACATCTTGCATCAATCGAGGGAAAAGTTCCTTTCATTAACTTCTTTGATGGTTTCCGTACATCTCACGAGATTCAGAAGATCGAAAAATGGGATTACGAAGATCTTAAAGAAATGTGCAACATGGATGCAGTTGCAGAGTTCAGAGCACACGCACTTAACCCTGAGCATCCGGCATCTCGTGGTTCACATGAGAACGGTGATGTATTCTTCCAGCATCGTGAGGCTTGTAACAAAGCATACAACGAGTTACCTGCTGTTGTAGAGAAATACATGAAGAAGATCAATGATAAGCTCGGAACAGATTACGACTTATTTAACTACTATGGTGCAGCAGATGCTGACCGTGTTATCGTAGCTATGGGTTCTATCTGTGATGTTGCAGAAGAGGTTATCGACTACCTTACAGCTAAGGGAGAAAAAGTTGGTCTTATCAAAGTTCGTTTATACCGTCCTTGGGTATCAGACAGCCTTCTTAAAGTTCTTCCTAAGACAGTTAAGAAGATTGCCGTACTTGACCGTACAAAAGAGCCGGGTGCACTCGGAGATCCTTTATACCTCGATGTAGCAGTTACACTTCGTGAAGCAGGTCTTAATGACATAGTGCTTACAGGTGGACGTTATGGTCTTGGTTCTAAGGATACACCACCTTCATCAGTATTCGCTGTATATAAAGAACTTGAAAAAGATGATCCTAAGTCACGCTTCACTATAGGTATCGTTGATGATGTAACAAACTTAAGCTTACCAGAAGTTAAGCCAGCTCCTATCACATCAGCACCTGGTACAAAAGAGTGTAAGTTCTGGGGTCTTGGTGGAGATGGTACAGTTGGTGCCAACAAGAACTCTACAAAGATTATCGGTGACCACACAGATAAGTATATCCAGGCATACTTCCAGTATGATTCAAAGAAGACTGGCGGTGTTACAATTTCTCACCTTCGTTTTGGTGACAACCCTATCAGAAGCCCATATTACATCAATCAGGCTGACTTCGTAGCTTGTCACAATCCTGCATATGTAACACAGGGAATGAAGATGGTTCAGGATGTTAAGCCGGGCGGAGTATTCATGATCAACTGCCAGTGGTCAGATGATGAATTAGATAAGCATCTTAATGCTGAAGCTAAGAAATATATCGCTGACAACAACATCCAGCTTTATACTATCAACGCTATCGACAAGGCTATCGAAATAGGTATGGGTAAACGTACAAACACTATCCTTCAGTCTGCATTCTTCAAATTAGCAGATGTTATGCCTATCGATGACGCTATCGAGTTCATGAAAGCTGCTGCTAAGAAATCTTACTCTAAGAAGGGTGATGCAGTTGTAGAGATGAACTACAAGGCTATTGATGCCGGTGTAGACGCAGTACACAAAGTTGAAGTTCCAGATTCTTGGAAGAATCCGACTCCTGATGCTGCTGCAAAAGAAATCACAGGTCGTCCTGAGGTTGTTAAGATGGTTAAAGATCTTCTTGAGCCAATCTCTAAGATGGATGGAGACAGCCTTCCTGTTTCAGCATTCATTGACAATCCTGACGGACAGTTCGAGACAGGTGCTTCTGCGTACGAGAAACGTGGTACAGCCGTAACAGTTCCTACATGGGATCCTGAGACTTGTATCCAGTGTAACAACTGTGCATTTGTATGTTCACATGCTACAATCCGTCCATTCTTACTTTCAGAGGACGAAGTTAAGGCAGCACCTTCAAATATCAAGCTTTCTGATACTAAGCCAAAGGCTGGAGAGTACAAGTTCACTATGAGCGTATCTCCACTTGACTGTATGGGATGTGGTGAGTGTATCACAGTATGTCCTAAGGCTTCTGAGGGAGCTATCAAGATGGTTCCACAGGCAGAGGAAGCAGATGAGCAGCCGGTATTTGATTACTTAGTTGCAAATGTAGGAAAGAAAGACAGCGGATTTGCTGACACAACACCTAAGGGAAGCCAGTTCAACCAGCCACTCCTTGAGTTCTCTGGTTCATGTGCAGGTTGTGCAGAGACATCTTACGCTCGTCTTATTACACAGTTGTTTGGTGAGCAGATGTATATCTCAAATGCAACAGGATGTTCTTCTATCTGGGGTAACCCTGCTGCTACAGCACCATACACAGTAAATAAAGATACAAAGAAAGGACCAGCTTGGTCTAACTCATTGTTCGAGGACAATGCAGAGCACGGTCTTGGTATGTATGTAGGTCAGAAGTACCTTCGTGACCAGGCTATCGAGTCTGTTAAGGCTTGTGCAGCATCTGACAAGGCTTCAGCAGAATTTAAGGCTGTTGTAGACAAGTTCCTTGAGACAAAAGATGATACAAAGGCAAATGTTGAGCCAACAAATGCTCTTATCGCTGAATTAGAGAAAGCCGCTGCAGCAGGATGTCCTGATGCAAAAGCAGCTCTTGACAAGAAAGATTATCTTGGAAAGAAATCTGTATGGATCTTCGGTGGTGACGGTTGGGCTTATGATATCGGTTTCGGTGGTCTTGACCATGTACTTGCTTCAGGCGAGAATGTAAATGTAATGGTATTTGATACAGAGATGTATTCTAATACAGGTGGACAGGCTTCTAAGGCTTCAAACATTGGTGAAGTTTGTCAGTTCGCTGCAGCCGGTAAAGAAATCGGTAAGAAGAGTCTTGCTGAGATCGCTATGAGCTATGGTTATGTATATGTTGCTCAGATTGCACTTGGTGCAAATCCTGCACAGGCTGTTAAGGCTATCGCAGAGGCTGAGGCTTATCCGGGACCATCACTTATCATCGGATATGCTCCTTGTGAGCTCCACGGAATCGCTAAGGGTGGAATGAACCACTGCCAGGATGAGATGAAGAAAGCTGTTAAGGCTGGTTACTGGAACCTCTTCTCATTCAACCCTGCAAACAAAGCAGATGGTAAGAATCCATTTACATTCACTTCAGAGAAGGGTGTAAGCTTCGATGATTACCAGGCATTCCTTAACAACGAGGCTCGTTATACTCGTCTTGTTAAGCCATTCCCAGAGCGTGCTGAGAGACTCTTCAAGGAATCTGAGGAAGCTGCAAAGGCTCGTTATGAGCACTTACAGAAATTAGTTGAACTTTACAAATAGAGCGAGCTTGAAAAGCGAGCGATACTTCTTGAACGAAGTTCAAGAAGGGATTTTTGCTTGAAAAGCGAGCTAACTTTTGAACGAAGTTCAAGAAGGGATTTTTGCTTGAAAAGTGAGCTAACTTTTGAACGAAGTTCAAGAAGGGAATTTTGCTTGAAAAGTATTTTTGGTAAATATTTGTACAACTAAATAAATATAAAATTTTGGAAGCACCGCGAGAGCGGTGCTTCTTTTTGAAAAACAAATGCAATTAAAGTAGTAGATATTTGGAATAAATCGGGATTTGTTAGAAATGGAATTATGGATTTAATATTTAATTGTTGTCAGATTAATTAACAAAATAATTACGGTTTATTGAGAAAAAATTGAAAATTATGGCATGGAATGATGAAAGCCTGCCGAGGTATTAGAGCGAGTGAACTGAAGGAAAGTGAGATTCAGAAATGGGAGCAGAAATGCTGGCAAGTCCTTAAAGATTGAGTGGCAAGGAAACTGAAGTGGTTTTGCCGGCTTTATTCTGTTTATTTTTCAAAGAGTTTGTTCAATTCTGAATTGTTCAACAAATAATGGGAGATACTTATATTAGATTAGAGATATGACTTTTAAGGTTAAAATATCTTTTGAACTATATATTAAAGATATAAAGGGATAGGCATAATATAATAAAAATGTATAAATGTTATATTTGTAAATATATGAAGATGTTTTGATGTAAAAGAGGAATGATATGCCACTGGAAAAAAATATCAGTAATAATATTAAGGGTAAAAAGAAAAAAATATCAAAGAATAAGATTTTTATAATATTGATGGTCGTTGGCTGTATGATGGGGTCGTTTTCGCATACAGCATTTTCTTCAATATTTGAGTTGATAATGAAGCAGTTTTCATTGTCAGCAGGTGAAGCCCAACTCATGACAAGTATATATTCAATGACAATAGGCATCACAACGATATTATCTGTTTTTCTAACAAAAAATATCAACAGGAAAGTGTTATTTCTAGGTGCAATGTTTGTATTTGGGAGTGGGGTATTATTTACTGCGATAAGTTTTAATTATGTATTGATATTAACAGGCAGAGTATTTCAGGCAATAGGAAGTGGTATTATCCTTACATTGTCACAAGTAGTTCTGCTTAGTTCGTTTTCAAAACAAAAGACAGGGCTTGTAATGGGAATTTATGGATTTATGCTAAACTTATCATCGGCACTTGCACCTGTTATCACGATAATGCTTGTTAAAAAAATATCGTGGCAGACAATAATGTGGTGGATATTGATAATGTCTGTATTTGTGATTTTTTTGACATGGTTTAAATGTCATAGGAGGAAAAAAACACATTACGAAAATTACGATGAAAAAGAAAATATAAATTTATATAGCTGTGAAAAAAGTAAAATGTCGGCAAATTGTACTCTGGAAAATTGTTCAGGCAAACAGGATTTGAAAGAAAATAAGTTTTTTAAGCAGACAAATTTGACAGGCAATTTTTGTCGTTATTTTAATTCTTTACGACTGTTTTTATATCAAAAAATAATAGGATTATTTAAAAATTTTGATATAATATCTTTTTTGTTTAGCAGTATTTCGGTAATATTTCTTATGCTTGCCTGTATGTCGATAAGGGATATATCGGTAAAAGATATAAATTACTGGCAGAAAAATCTGACAGCGGATGAGTTTGTAAAGATAAGTGAATATGCGATTTTAAAGGTCGTACTTTATAGTTGTATATCGATAGTGTTTATTTTAATTTTTATAAGTCGGCAAAAGAAAATGAAAAATCCATATATCAGGCTGGAGTTATTTAAAAATAAAAGGTTTATGGCGGTTGTAGTGACAAGTATATTTATTTATGGTATCATGATGGGTACGGCATTGTGGTTCCCGGTTTATATAAACAGAATGACCGGAGCAGGCATGGAAAGAGCCGGTTATATAATGCTTCCGGGTGCTGTCATCATGGCAGTATCAAGTGTACTTGGCGGCTGGCTGTACCAGAAATATGGTATAAGGCTTTTATATGCGATCAGTATATGCTCGTTTATATTGGCATTTATTACGAGAAATGTTGTTCCGATATGGGTAATGTATTCATTTCGTTCAATCGGTATCGGAGCAATAATGATGCCTATGACTGCATGGGGAATGAAAGAGATTAAAAAAGAGTATTATTCAGATGGAACAGCGATAATATGCAGTCTTAGAACCATTGCAGGTGCACTGGGAACAGCAATAGCGTCAATTTTAGTTTAATGCTATAAAGCATCAAAATAAAATGGAGGAAGAAAATGCAAAATGAAGTAAAAGAGAGAGAAAAATTTGGCTCGCGTCTTGGATTTATCCTTGTATCGGCGGGATGCGCAGTCGGACTTGGAAATGTATGGAAGTTTCCGTACATATGTGGAGAAAACGGTGGAGCTGCATTTGTATTGATATATCTGGTGTTTCTTGCAATGCTGGGATTTCCAATATTGTGTGCAGAGTTTGCAATAGGACGAGGAAGTGGTAAAGGTGCGGCAAGGGCATTTGAAGTTCTTGAGAGTAAAGGAAGTAAATGGCACTATTTTAAATGGGTTTCAGTAGTAGGAAGTTATATTTTAATGGCATTTTATACAATGGTTGCAGGCTGGATGCTGTATTATGCATGGCTCGAAGCATCGGGAAAAATGACAGGGCTTGATTCAGAAAAAGTTTCTGCAAAGTTTGCGTCAATGCTTGGCAATCCGGGAAATATGACAATATGGACAATCGTGGCAGTTGTGCTTTCTTTTGGAGTCTGTGTGCTGGGACTTCAGAATGGCATTGAGAAAGTTACAAAGGTAATGATGTCACTGCTTATAATACTTATTATCGTATTGGCGGTACACTCCGTTGTACTTCCAAATGCGTCAAGCGGAATAAAATTTTATATGGTTCCAACTTTCGATACAATAAGATCCAGAGGACTAGGACCGGTCATATTTGATGCCATGACACATGCGTTTTTTACTCTTAGTGTAGGTATCGGTGCCATGGAGATATTTGGAAGTTATCTGAAAAAGGACAGGACGATAGGCGGCGAAGCAGTAAATATCGTTGTACTTGATACATTTGTTGCACTCATGGCAGGCTTTATAATCATACCGGCGTGTTTTGCATATGGAGTTCAGCCGGATGCAGGTCCATCACTTCTTTTCAAAACATTGCCTAATGTATTTAATCATATGGCAGGTGGAAGAATATGGGGAACAGCATTCTTTGTATTTATGTCATTTGCCGCACTGTCTACGGTTATTGCAGTTTTTGAGAATATAATATCATTTTACATAGATTTAAAAGGATATTCGAGAAAGAAAGTAGTCGGATGGAATATAGTATTTATGACATTACTTTCACTTCCCGCCGTATTTGGATTTAACAAACTTGCAGGATTTCAGCCACTTGGACCGGGAAGTTCAATAATGGATCTTGAGGATTTCCTTGTATCGTATAATCTTTTGCCGCTTGGGAGTATGATATTTGTACTTTTCTGCACCAAAAAGAATGGCTGGGGCTGGAAAGGATTTCATGCGGAAACCAACATTGGAAAGGGAATGAGATATCCTGACGGGATCAGATTTTATATGTCATACATTCTTCCCGCTGTAATAGTTGTAATATACTTAAAGGGATACTATGACACATTTGCGAAGCTTGGAACAGGATATCTTATAGGCTGGATGGTATTTGCTTGTGTTTTGCTTATGGCAATATTTGGTATTGTAAATTATAGGAAGAAGGATAGCAGGTAGAATACATATTACATGAATTTTAAATTTTAAGGAGAGATACGATATGGAGCATAGAGTGAAAGTTACTGTTTTGGATAAAAAATTATTTCCGGAATTACAGGCACAATATTGTGCAGTACCCGACAGTGGGAAATGTCCTTGTTACAATGTTGGAGATGAATTTATGTTTTATCGCAACGATGAGCGTGATGACTATTGGCATATGGGAGCAGGCACACTGATAAAAAGCGGAAAAACGGATGAAGGGGTATTACTTTCTCCGGGAACAATGCATTGTGGAACAGATGGAGTTCCATTTTGTTCAGAAGCGTGGGATGCTTCTTGTCCGAAGGGCAAGAAGATGGGCTATAGAATAAAATTGTAGATTAATAACTTCCAGTTTGACGGAGTAGTGGATATGATAATTCGAGAAGTAAATGAAAATAAAAAGCAGTTTATATCATTATTGTTATTAGCTGATGAACAGGAAAATATGATTGATCGCTATCTTGAAAAGGGTACTATGTATGTACTTGAAGATGGTAATGTAAAAGCTGAATGTGTCGTTACTGATGAAGATAATGGAATACTTGAAATTAAAAATATCGCAGTTGATCCAAAGAACCAAGGAAATGGCTATGGTAAAGCTCTGATAGACTTCCTTGCAGAAAAATATGCAGAAGAATATTCTATTTTGCAGGTTGGAACAGGTGACAGTCCATTGACAATACCATTTTATGAAAAATGTGGATTTATCCGTTCTCACAAGATTCCCAATTTCTTTACCGATAATTATAATCACCCAATCTATGAGGGCGGTGTACAGTTAATAGATATGGTATATTTGCAAAGATATTTATGAATTTAACATTCCTTTTGCAATATATTATGGCCCATTAAAACCGAAAGCATAAGATTAAAAAGAGTGTAAAAAGTGATGTTACCATCAAATTTAACACTATCAGGCAGCAAAGCGGATTGTGAATATCCACTTGACTAATAATTATTCTGCTAAACAACAGGTGAAATGTATCACTGGCATATTTCACCTGTTGTCTGTCGTTTATGCATTTTTTGCCAGTTTATGAATCCGTAAATATCATTTAACAAAAATACTGCAAAGCAGACGACCACAGAAACATATGTAATATTTGTTTTTGCGGCAATGCTCCAAAGTACGATAAGCACAAGGTCGTTTGCGGCATATGCAACTGCATAAAAAGGGCTTCTTTTTGTTGTCAGATAAATTGCAAGAAAACTTGTTGTGACTGAAAATGTACTCGGAATAAGATTTGCCGTATTAAAATAATCCAATATAAAATAAAAAACAAAGGTTACAATAACGGTCAGGATTATCATAGGTATAATATCCTTCAACTTAAGATGTTTCACTTCGACTTCTGATTTATTGCCTTCATAAGGATTTTTAAGCCATGTGATCATTGAAAACAAAGCTATTGGTGCAGTCATGCCAAGATAAGTTATCATTTCGCCGTAATATGCATATGAAAATGAAATAATTCCATAAAGTAAACTGAATATGATTATGAGAAATTGTCCAAACGGATTTCCTTTTGCACAAAATATAAGTGATGTAACACCGATGAGTGATGCTATAAGTGACAGTGTATTGTCACCTTTAAAAAGAATAAATGATATCAATATTGTGAGTATTGAACCTATCCATAATAATAATTCTTTCTTTGTAAAATAGTCTGACATATTTTTTAATAACATTATCGTTACCTCCAGTGTGTATTTCTTTATTTACTTCAGTCAATGCAAAATATAAACTCCTGCGCGATATTCATCGGGAACATGGTTGTGAGTGCAGAAACGATACAAATCTGCTGCAAACAGGTCATATTTAAACATTTTTTGAAGCTGTTTCATATATTGTAAGTGCTGTTTGTCTGTTATAGATACGGCGTTATTGCCGTTACTTTCATTTGCTTGTGCAGGCTTTTTGGAAAACACATTGTCAGTTTGGAATTGTGACAGAAATCTTTCAAAGCTTTTGTCTGCATCAGCAACTTTTGTGATAAGAGGAATATTTTTTATATTGCGAAGAAGTCCGCTTTTGTTTTTGTTCATTCCTAAAAGTCTGGCATATGCTAAAGTCGGCATAAAAACCGTAATATTTTTATCATGCTCATCAGCCTGTGAATTTTTTGTAAGCGGTTTATCTCTGTTAGGATAAAGCTTAGTTATAAACAGCTCTATGTCTTCTTTTTTTATATCAAGCAGAATATGTGTAAGCACTCTTGTGATGCGTGTGTGTGTATATTGCTTTGTCTTTAAGATGTCTGCAAAGTTGTCAAAGCCTTTGTAATGTGGCAGATTATTATATATTCTGTCGGATAATTCGGGAGAAATATCACTATAAATTCCTAACGGCATATCTTCTTTTTTTAATGATAAGAGCTTAAAATACAGCATATCAGAGAAAAGGGGGTTGTCGGCAGGAAATCGTGTAAGATTATTTTTTAAAATATTTATGACAGGTTCAGGCACATGCGTAGTGATAGTAGTTAAAGCTGCTTCTTTTTTATTTATATCTGAAAAAAAGTTTAACTTTTCAAATGATGTTCTTATTGCAGATGCTGAACTGAATTTGTTATTTTCTTTATCAGACAAATATATTTCTTTTTTAGAGTCAGGACTGCAGCAAACATTTTTGTTTGTATTTTGCATATTTCTGTTTGGGATTAAATTACAGGTGTTGTCTGAAAGAGTGGGAGTACTATCAAGGCTTGTCGAATGATAACCATTGTCAATCCTTTTTATCGTAACGGGTTTGATATGGCTTCCTATTCTTTTTAGTGCTTTTATATACTCGATTCCTAATATGTTGTTTGGCTGTTTTAAAAGTGTTGGGAGGATATCACGATATTGGGGCATATGCTGTTTTAGATATTCCTCTCGTGCGACAGGAAATGATATCCCTTTTTTCAAGTATATTTCAAGTTCTTTAATATAATCATTGCTATTTAATATAGAAGAAATCTTTTCAAGTATTTCAAGATTTCCTTCTTCACTGCCAAAACAGATTTCATCGACAAAACCGAGAGAGTCAAGGAGTGCTACAGAGCCAAGGGCAAAAGTTTCAGCACTTGCACATGCAAAAACAGTTGGAAGTTCAAAGACAAAGTCAGCACCACAATCTATTGCCATTTTTGTGCGGAGATATTTATCTGTCCACGCAACGCCGCCACGCTGGACAAAATTGCCGCTCATTACGACAACAACATTGTCAGCACCAAGCTGTTTTTTTGTCTGTTCTATCTGGTATTTATGTCCGTTGTGGAACGGATTATATTCAGCAACTATTCCTATTGTTTTCAATGTTAATCGCTCCTTTTTAAGTGATGTTTTATAAAATTGAAGAGAGAACCCATTACCATTAGGTGATGAGTGACTCTTGCAAAAACAAAGTGGGGATTTGCGAGTGTGCTTGCGGTATTAAATTATAATCACATTTATAGTGTGCCACTAAGTTTACCATAATATTAAATTGTTGTAAAACAAATGCTTTTCGGCTATAATTACTTTTGATAAATAAGAGCAGGCAGTGATGATAAAACGCTCGGAAATGAGGATTATATATTGTTATGACAAAAAAAGAGTTTAGAGATAGAATAAAAAAATCAAAGCTTATACTTGATGGAGCAACGGGTTCAAATTTACAGAAAAGAGGTATGCCGGTTGGTGTCTGCCCTGAGGAGTGGATTATTGAAAACAGCGAAGTTTTAAAGCAGCTTCAGATTGAATATATACAGGCGGGCAGTGATGTTTTGTATGCACCTACATTTTCGGGAAACAGGATTAAACTTGAGGAGTACGGTCTTGATGACAAGCTTTCTGAGATAAACACAAAACTTGTAGAGATTTCTAAAGCTGCCGTTGATGAAGGGCTGACGGACGAGGAGAAGAAAGCAGGCAGAGAAGTCTATATAGCAGGTGACATTACTATGACGGGAAAACAGGTATATCCTGTCGGACCGCTTATGTTTGAGGAACTTGTTGACATATATAAGGAACAGATAAGATGCATTGCTGATGCAGGGATTGATTTTATTGTGGTTGAGACTATGATGAGTCTTCAGGAGTGCAGGGCAGCAGTTATTGCGGCTAAAGAAGTTTGTGAGCTTCCAGTTATGGTGACGCTTACATTTAATGAGGATGGCAGAACTCTCTATGGTACAAATCCTGAGACGGCGGCTCTTGTAATGACTACTCTTGGTGTCGATGCGGTCGGTGTAAACTGTTCAACGGGACCTGACAAGATGATTGAGATAGTAAAGACGATGACAGAATATGCAGATATTCCTATTGTGGCAAAGCCAAATGCAGGTCTGCCAAAACTTGAGGATGGTGTCACCATCTATGATATGGGACCTGAGGAATTTGCAAGAGAAATGATGCCGCTTGTTGAGGCTGGTGCAGATGTTGTGGGAGGATGCTGCGGAACAACACCTGAGCATATAAGGCTTTTAAATGAACTTCTTATTGAGAAAGGTTATAAGGACGGCGGCTCTTTTGAAAAGAGAGAGGGAAAAGTCTTAAGGCGAGCATTGTCTACTGAGAGAAATGTGCTGCCGATTGACCTTGACGGAGATTTTCTTATTATCGGTGAGAGGATAAATCCGACAGGAAAGAAAGCACTTCAGGCACAGCTTCGTGAGGGAAGTCTTGATATGGTCTGTGAGATGGCTGAGTCGCAGGAAGAATTCGGTGCATCTATTCTTGATGTAAACATGGGTATGAATGGAATTGATGAGAATGAAATGATGCTTAAATGTGTAAATGAACTTACTCTTGTAAGCAACCTTCCTTTGTCAATAGATTCAAGTCATCCGTCTGTTGTTGAGGCAGCACTTAGAATTTATCCGGGACGAGCATTGATAAACTCGATTTCTCTTGAGCCCGAAAAATTTGAAAAACTTATTCCGGTTGCGAGAAAATATGGTGCAATGTTTATTTTACTCCCGCTTTCAGAAGCAGGACTTCCAAAGGATATTGATGAAAAAAAAGAGATTATTCATACGATTCTTGAGAGGGCATATGAGTTTGGTCTTACCAAAGATGATGTTGTTGTTGACGGTCTTGTCGCTACGATAGGGGCAAACAGAAATGCCGCTAAAGAGACAATGGAAACTATTTCGTATTGCAAAAATGATATAGGAGTGGCAACGGCGTGTGGTCTTTCAAATATTTCCTTCGGACTGCCTGAGAGAATGTTTGTAAACAGTAGTTTTATGAGTATCGCCATAAGCCACGGACTTACTATGGCAATCGCAAATCCGTCACAGGATCTTCTTATGCATTCAATGTTTGCCGCTGACCTTCTTATGAATAAACCTGAGTCAGACACAAGATATATAAACAGGGTTACGGGAAGAAAACTTTCGGTGCTGTCAGGAGACATAGATGCGTCACAGGTTACGGCACAGGCGGGAAATACTGCATCTGCCTCTGATATAGACAGTGATGTGCCAAAGGATGACAAACTTTTTGAAGCTGTTGTCAAGGGAAGAAGCAAAAAGATAGAAGAACTCGTGAGGGAAGCACTTGACAATGGTGCAGACGCACAGTCTATAATAGATAAAAGTCTGATACCGGCGATAACGCATGTTGGAAAACTCTTTGATAAACAGATATATTATCTTCCGCAGCTCATATCAAGTGCCGAGACAATGGAACTTGGTATCGGTGTGTTAGAACCGGTGCTTGCACAGAATAAAGATAAAGAGCCTTTGGGTACGATAGTAATGGCAACCGTTGAGCATGATATACACGATATTGGAAAAAATCTTGTAGTGCTCATGCTTAAAAATTATGGTTATGATGTTATCGACCTTGGAAAAGATGTTCCGGCAGAAACCATAATAGAAGCTGCAAAGGAGCATAATGCGGATATAATCGGTCTTTCGGCACTTATGACAACCACTATGATGGAGATGAAAAAGGTTGTAAATCTTGTAAAAGAAAATAATATGGATACGCTTGTCATAATTGGCGGAGCAGTTATAACACAGGGATTTGCTGATGAAATAGGAGCAGATGGTTATTCGGAAGATGCCCAGAATGCAGTTGAGGTTGTTGGAAAACTTCTTGCCGAGAGAGACAAAAATAAATAATGAAATGTTTGCATATGTAATGAGATTTTTAATTTGGAGTGTCGAAAACGATAGTGAAAATAAGTGATAAAAAAATTGTTGGCATGGTGATAAAAAATAATTACATAGACTTACAAAAAGAAAGGTGTAAAATATGGGAAACAGTGTAGATGTTGTTATACCGATATATAAAGCGGGCAATGATTTTGTAAAAATGCTTGAAAAACTTTATAAGCAGAGCAAAAGACCGGAACACATATATCTTTTACAGACGATAGAGAGTAAAGACGAAAAGCTGTTTGATAAAGAAAAATGCAGTCACGGACTTGCAAATATAATATCTGTTCATCCGATAAAAAAGTCTGATTTTGACCACGGTGCAACAAGGGCATATGGGGCACTTATGGCGAAAAGTGAATATGTTCTTTTTATGACGCAGGATGCGGTATGTTATGATGATTATGTTATCGAAAATCTTTTAAATGCATTTGATGACAGAAAAGTAGGGATAGCTTACGCAAGGCAGCTTGCAAGAGAAGATGCGGATGAGATAGAGCGGATGACAAGAGAAAATAACTATCCGGAGGAAAGTATCGTAAAAACTAAAAAGGATGAAAAAAAGCTTGGAATAAAAGCTTATTTTTGCTCGGATGTATGTGCAATGTATAGACTTGATGTATATAAAAAACTTGGCGGATTTGTCAAGAAAACGATATTTAATGAAGATATGATAATGGCATATAAAGAGATGCAGGCAGGATTCAGCGTTGCATATGTGGCGGATGCAAAGGTTATCCATTCACATTCATATACTTGTAAACAGCAGTTTGTAAGGAGCTTTGACCTCGGTGTGTCACAGAGACAGTATCATGAGATATTTGATAATATTTCTTCTGAAAAAGAAGGGGCAGGCTATGCCAAAAAAGTTATAATCCGTCTTTTGAAAAATGGAAAATTTATAAAGACATTTTATTTTATGATGCAGTGTGGCTTTAGGCTGTTTGGATATAAGCTTGGAAAAAATTATGAAAAACTTCCAAAGAAAATGGTACTTGCCTGCACAATGAATAAAGAATACTGGAAATAAAATAAAAGCTGAGTTTTGGCGGTTGACGATTCATTAATCTAAGAAATGAAAGACTGAACTGTTAAAATAAAAAAGGGAAAAACGCTGGTTTTCTGCTATGTTACGAACATTTTCACAGACATTAAAAAAGAACATATGGCACGGTTTGTATATAAGCTATGCTATATGTTCTTTTATTTGTGTTCTGTTTTAGTCTTTTTCAACAGTTGGATTAAAATTTTTATTTTCACCTGTTGAAATATTGTAGTAGTATGCTGTTTTTCCCTCATAGTCTTCATAGAAAACATAATCGGAGATTATATGTATAAAATTGAAATTGCCTGCAGCAATCTGTTCATTTGTGCCGGTACTCATATCATACATATATATACCATTGTTTTGACCGTTATCAACTTGATAGAAAATAATGTTGCCATCATTTGTGATATTATATGTGGCGAGTTTATATTGGACTATAGTTTCGGCAGAACCACCATCGAGTCCGATACGGCACAAATTATAGTTTTGATTCATGTTAAGAAAATATATGTAGTCGCCTGATTTTATAACAGATGTACAGTTGCCATTGTATATGACTTTGTCATTGGCACCTGAAATATCCATTGAATGAATATTATGTTCTTTTGCCCAGCCGGAATAATAAATAGTGTTACCGGAAACAGAATAAGGCGATATGGCTTCTCTTTTAAGAAGTTTATTTTTTGAACCGTCTATTTTCGCTGAATAAAGTTCAAGACCTTTTTTATGGTCATAATGCTGGTAATATACATGATTTCCATAAAGGCAGGCTACTTGAGTAGGGTCTTCATAAAGCCTTGATAAATCAGTACCGTTTTTTGTTATTCTGAAAAGTCCGGTAGTACTTAAAGACAACAGTGCATTATCAGATTTTTTAAATTTATCATTTCTTCTGGTGTAAAAAATGTAATTTCCGGCAGCATTTATATAACTAACCTTGTCATTATAGACTTTTTTTATTTTGCTGAGGTTTGCATTCATTTTGTATAGTTTATTATGGTCGTTTGGATTGGCAAAATAAATCACATTGTCTGCCTGTGTGAAAAGACCACCATTTAAAAGATTGCCACTTGTATTGCCGGTAGTGGATGAATCACTGTATAATTTGACTTTCCCTTTTTTTATTATAAGAATAGATATGACAGCGACAGCAGCAAGTATTAATATACTTGCTAAAATTCTTTTTATTAAGCTTCCTTTTTTCAATATACCAGCCCTCCCTGCGTTAGATAGATTAGGTTGTAACGAAACTTATTGACTGCAAAGACATGGCAAATAGTTTCGTAAAAACTTATTATATAACTGCTGTTCATTTTTGGTATGTACAACAACAGTTACATATTTATTATAACCTATCTATAAAAGTGTGACAATAGCAATGCCGATTGTTTTTATATAAGATGTGCAAGGCTGAACTGTTACTATAAGATTTGGAATGTAAAACAGATGGAAAAACTTTGTATTTATTCGAGCAAATTTATGATATAATGAACACCAAAGTGTTCATATTAAGAGTTTCTAACGAAACTCCATTATGTGCAAAAAGCTTGCACAAATTTATGATATAATGAGTACAAAAGTGATAATAATCAGGAGGACGAAGTATGTTAAGTTTACCGGCTATTTTTAGCGACCATATGGTATTTCAGAGAGAAAAAAATATATTACTTTGGGGAGAAAGTGATGAAAAAAATGTTACAGCAGTAATAGATGAAAAAAAAGTAAGTTCAGATGTAAATAACGGCAGATGGGAGATTGAGCTGCCGCCGATGGCTGCAGGTGGACCTTATGAACTTGAGGTGTCGGATGGAGTACAGACTAAAAAATATACAGATATAATGATAGGTGAGGTATGGCTTGCCGGAGGTCAGTCCAATATGGAGCTTGAACTTCAGAACAGCATGAACGGACAGGAAGTTTGTGCAAATGTAAAAGATGACGGTGTAAGGTATTATTATACGCCGAAAGTGTCATGGGTCGGAGATGAACTTTTTGAAGCAGAAAAAAAGAGTGAGTGGCAGCATTGCACACCTGATAATTGCAAAAACTGGTCTGCCGTTGCATACTATTTTGCAAAAGAGCTTTCAAAAAAACTTGGAGTGACGGTAGGGATTATCGGCTGCAACTGGGGCGGAACTTCGGCTTCATGCTGGACGAGCAGGGAGTTTATGGAGCAGGAGACACCTTTAAAACCTTATCTTGATAAATATGACAATGCGGTTAAGGGGCAAAATCCAGAGGAGTACATAAAAGCAAGAGAAGAATATATTAAATATCAGGCAGAGTTTGATAAGAATGTCGGTCATTATTATGAGACTGCCAAAAATCCTACATGGGATGAGGCGATAAGCCTTTTTGGAGAAAATCAGTATCCGGGACCTATGGGACCAAGAAATGAGACAAGACCTAACGGACTTTACGATTCGCTTCTTAAGAGGGTAATGCCTTATACGCTCAGAGGATTTTTATATTATCAGGGCGAGGAAGATGACCATATGCCTTATACATATTATACGATGCTTTCAACACTTATAAGACAGTGGCGTCATGACTGGAGAGATGAGCAACTCCCATTTATGATTGTTCAGCTTCCTATGTTTAAGAATGATGGAGAGCCTGATTACCATAACTGGCCGTTTATACGAGAAGCCCAGATGCGTGTGTTTAAGACTGTTAAAAACACAGGAATTGCAGTCATACTTGACAAGGGCGAGTATGGAAACATTCATCCGGTACAGAAAGATGTTGTTGGAGAGAGACTCTGCGAGCAGGCACTTTATCATGTATATAAAAATGATAATGAAAAGAGTGCATTTGGACCGATATACAAGTCGTATGAAAAAGACGAAGAAAAAATGATACTTCATTTTGATTATGCAGATAATGGCATGGAATGTAAAGGAGAGAAACTTATAGGATTTGAGATTGCAGGTGATGATAAGAAATATTATAAAGCAGATGCCAAGATTGCAGGAAATGATATTGTAGTATCGGCATCTGAGGTAGATAAGCCTAAATATGCAAGATACTGCTGGACAAATTATTCAGAAGTGACATTATTTGGCAAAAATGGAATACCTGCCGCACCGTTTAGAACAAGTTGTGATGACGGGGCAGTTGCGACCGGCAGCAGAAATGAAGGATTGTGGAAAATTGCTGAGGTTGACTAAATGGCGGTTTTGCAGTATAATCAAGCGATATGAATATGAATTTATGGAGGATTTAAGATGGCTGAAAAGAAAAATCTTATGACTCGTGAAGGTCTTAAGGCACTGGAAGATGAGTTAAACGACTTAAAATTAAATAAAAGAAAAGAAGTAGCACAGAAAATCAAGGAAGCAAGAGAGCAGGGAGACTTGTCAGAGAATGCTGAGTATGATGCTGCAAAAGATGAGCAGCGTGACATAGAAGCGCGTATCGAAGAAATCGATAATATTCTTAAAAATGCTGAGGTAGTAGAGCATGACGAGGGAGATGCTGACAAGGTTAATGTAGGTGCTACGGTAAAGATTAAAGATATTGAGTTTGGTGATGAGATGGAGTATAAGATCGTAGGTTCAACAGAGGTTGACTGTCTTAATAATAAAATCTCAAATGAATCACCTGTCGGAGCTGCACTTATAGGGGCAGCAAAAGGTGATATTATCGAGATAGAGACACCAAATGGTGAAATGATAAAATATGAAGTAATGAGCGTAAGCAGATAATAATAAAAACGGAAGGAGTAATAAAAGTGGCAGAACAGCAGAAAAAACCACAGACACAGCAGGATTTAAATCAGCTTTTAAAGGTAAGAAGAGAGAAACTTGCTGCATTACAGGAAGCAGGAAAAGATCCGTTTGAGATTACAAAGTATGATCAGACGCATCATTCGGATGAAGTAAAAGAACTTTACACAGCACATGAAGAGAAACTTCTTGCTGGCAGAGTTAAGCCTGATACAGAGGGAATGGACGAAGCGGAAGCTCGTAAAGTAATAAATGATGATTACAATGAAAGAAGAGCAATAATGGATGCATCTCCTATTCAGGTATCGGTGGCAGGTCGTATGATGTTTAAGCGTGTCATGGGAAAAGCATCATTTTGTAATATTCAGGATCTCAAAGGAAAAATACAGATATATGTGTCCAGAGATTCAATTGGAGAAGAGCCGTATGCTGTATTTAAAAAATCAGATATTGGTGATATCTATGGCATAAAAGGTTATGCATTTAGAACAAAAACAGGAGAGATTTCCATACATGCGGAAGAATTGACACTGTTATCGAAATCCCTTCAGATTTTACCTGAGAAATTCCATGGTCTTACAGATACAGATGTACGTTATCGTCAGAGATATATTGACCTTATTATGAATGAGGAAAGTAAAAATGTATTTGTAAAGAGATCACTTATGATGAAAGAAATCAGAAATTTCCTTGCATCAAGAGATTTCATGGAAGTAGAAACACCTATGCTTGTATCTAATGCCGGTGGAGCAGCCGCAAGACCATTTGAAACACACTATAATGCACTCAATGAGGATGTAAAGCTTCGTATTTCGTTAGAATTATATTTAAAGAGACTTATAGTAGGCGGACTTGAAAGAGTATATGAGATTGGACGAGTATTCCGTAACGAAGGCGTAGATACAAGACACAACCCGGAGTTTACTCTTATGGAACTTTATCAGGCATATACAGATTATGAGGGAATGATGGAACTTACAGAATCAATGTTCCGTTATCTGGCAGAAAAAGTAGTAGGTTCAACAAAGATTTCATATAATGGTGTTGAAATTGATCTTGGCAAGCCATTTGCAAGAATGACAATGAATGAGGCAATTTTAAAATATGCAGGCATTGATTTTGATAAGGTCGAAAGTGATGAGGCAGCAAAAAAACTTGCAGATGAGCATCATATCGAATATGAGGAACGTCACAAGAAAGGTGATATTATTAACCTGTTCTTTGAGGAGTATTGCGAGAAAGAGCTTATACAGCCTACATTTATCACTGACCATCCAATAGAGATTTCTCCACTTACAAAGAAGAAACCAACAGACCCTACAAAAGTAGAGCGTTTTGAGCTTTTCTGTAATACATGGGAGATGTGTAATGCATATTCAGAGCTCAATGATCCGATAGACCAGAGAGAGCGTTTTGCACAGCAGGATGCTAATGCAGATGCAGGAGATGATGAGGCAGAGCATACAGACGAAGATTTCTTATATGCACTTGAACTTGGTATGCCACCAACAGGCGGAATCGGATACGGACTTGACAGACTTTGTATGTTACTTACAGATTCGCAGGCAATCAGGGATGTATTGTTGTTCCCGACGATGAAGTCCGTCAAGGAATAAATACCGAAAATACGGGGTTTCACGCATTGGTTTGTATGAGTAGTGACACAAAGGTAACACAAATAAAAGACGAATAATGTTTCTTTATGTTACCGGAAGAAAGCGAATAGTGACTTGTGAAGTGTGTGACATTCAGTAATTAATTGTATTGATTAAAATTTCATAAAGCAAATGTAAGGAAGATACTTTCTAAGTAAGAGATGGAAGTGTCTTCCTTTTTGTTTGTGCAAGGAAAGGAGAAAATCAATGATTATTGTTAATGTATCAGGAACAAGAAAGGATATTCGCTGGCTGATTAAAAATATAAAAAGGGACAAGCGATTTCATATTCTTGATGTTTCCGATATTAAAAAAAATGAAAAGAAGCCTCAGTATAGCCATGTGATAATGAAGATGCAGAGGGATAAACAACATCATACGAGAGAAAGACCAGTGAAAAATGGGAATTTCAACTAATAGTTTATAAAATACGGAGGGTCAGAATTATGTGTAAAGTAATCGCTATATGCAATCAAAAAGGTGGCGTGTCCAAAACCACCACAACAGTGAATCTTGGAGTTGGCTTAGTCAGAGAAGGAAAGAAGGTGCTTGTGATCGATGCAGATCCACAGGGAAATCTGTCACAGAGTCTTGGCATTATGAATCCGGATGAGCTGGACGTGGCACTGCCTGACATTATGGAGCAAATCATTATGGATAAGGATGTGGATGTGACAGAGGGGATTGTTCAACACGAAGAGGGACTTGACCTTATGCCATGCAACATCAATCTGTCCGGTGTGGATGTATCACTTGTGAATGCCATGAGTAGGGAGTTTGTTTTGAAAACCTATGTGGAAAGTGTGCGAGAGTCCTATGACTACATTCTTATCGACTGTATGCCGAGTCTTGGAATGATAACTGTAAATTCCCTTACGGCTGCGGACAGTGTGTTGATCCCGGTACAGGCAGCCTATCTGCCGGTAAAGGGATTGGAGCAGTTAATCACAACGATCTGCAGGGTGAAGAAACATCTCAATCCGTCGATTCGGTTTGAGGGGATATTAATCTCCATGCTGAATGCAAGGACCAATTATGCGAATGACATTATGGAACTGATAAACGAGTATTACAGAGATTCCATTCCTATCTTTGAGAGTAAGATTCCGTTTTCCGTAAAAGCCTCTGAAACATCAGCGGCTGGAGTAAGTATTTTTTCGCTGGATAAAAAGCATCCGGTCGCAAAAGCTTATGAAGAACTGACGAAGGAGGTAATCGCTCATGAGTAGAACAAAGGCTTTAAAAAATGTGAAATTGACGAGTTTTGATGACCTCTTTGGAGGCAAGGTTGTGGAAGAAACTGCAGAAACGGGCGATGTGAAAGAGATACCGCTTTCTGAGCTGCATGAGTTTCATAACCACCCGTTTCAGGTCCGTTCGGATGAAGAATTGGAGGAGATGATTGAGAGTGTCAGAGAGCATGGAGTGCTGGTGCCGGGAATTGTACGGAAACGGGAACAAGGCGGTTACGAGATCATTGCAGGACATACAAGGAAGCACGTGTGTGAAATGCTTGGCTTGGAAACCATGCCGGTCTTTGTAAAAGAGCTGAACGACGATGAAGCCAGTATGGTGATGGTCGATTCTAACATTCAGCGGGAAAATATCCGGCCAAGTGAAAAAGCAAAGGCGTATAAGATCAAGTATGATGCCATGAAGAATCAGGGGAAAGCAGGAAACAGCCTGCAGATGATGTCGGAGGAAAGCGGTGAGAATTACAAGTCGATCCAAAGATACATCTGGCTTGCCAGGCTGAATGATGATCTTTTGGCATTAGTCGATCATAAGCGGCTTGGACTTGGTCAGGGCGTCAGTTTATCAGTTTTGACGGCTGAAGAGCAGCGAATGGTTTATGAAGCACTCTGCCGGTATCCAAAGAAACTGTCGACGGTACAGGCAAATACGATCAAGCAGCTCAGTGTGGATGGAAAATTGGATGAAGAGATGTTGGAACGCTATCTTTCATCTGCACAGAAACAGAACCGTAAAAAAGAGATCACTCTGAAAAATGAACGACTGGCAGAGTATTTCGAGGAAGAAACCACAGAAGAGGAAATGATGAATATTATTTTCGGACTGTTAGATACATGGAAACAAAAGAAAGGAAGTGGACGAAATGAATAAGATTATTTTACTGGGAAATATGACAAGAAATCCAAAAACAACGAGAAAGATGGCAGAGGATGGAAACGAGGTTGTGATCACGAAATTTGATCTTGCGGTCAACCGCCGGTCAAAGCGTGATGGAGAATCGGATGCAGATTTCTTTCATTGCACTTCCTTTGGCAAGCAGGCAGAATTTGTCGAGAGATATTTTCACAGTGGTTCCCGTGTGCTGGTCATTGGGCGGGTGCAGAATAATAACTACACGACCAGAGAGGGCAGCAAGGTATATGGCTTTAGTATCATCACAGAAGAGGTTGAGTTTGCACAGAAGAAAAGTGCAGAAAAACCGGCAAATAAAGACGGTGATTTTTCATCTGCCACAGATGAGGATCAACTGTTCGATGGCAGGTAGGTGATAACATGGCAGAAGGTTTCTTCCGAAGCAAAAAAGGATTTACCGTCGTTCAAAATGAGATAACAAGAGACACCCACATTTCTTTGAAGGCAAAAGGATTATATCTTGTGATCCAGGCATATATCTCGATGCCGGATAAGAAATGGACAAAAGAAGATTTCCGGAATCTGACCAAAGAAGGAAAAAAAGCATTTGACAGTGCATGGAAGGAGTTAAAAGATTTTGGATATTTAAAGGTACACTTTATGCCGGATAACGGTAAGTGGCAGGCGGAGTATGAGCTGCTCGATGAGCCGGATTTGGGACCGCATACACTATATCATAACAGCAATGGAGAAATTTCCAGTAACAATCTGACACGGGCAGAAAGGAAACAGCAGGCAGATTTATGTGCAGAAGAGAATGAACAGGCTTCTTCTGAAAATAACAGTGATCCGGCTGCAGAAAAAGAGACAAATGACCGTTACCCCCCTTTTGGTACTAACGGTAAAGATGACCGTTGCCCCCTTTTCGGTAGCAACGGTAACGGTAACAACGCAAACGGTAATAACGCTTACGGTAGCAACGCAAATGGGGGTAACAATAATAAAGACTATAATATAAATCCTGATATAAAGACTGGTATATTAAATCCTAATCTTAATCCATATCAGGATCAGGAGGTGATCCGAGAAGATTATTCGATGGAGTTCATCGTGCAGCACTATGAGCTGGAAGCAAGGTATATTCCTCGCGGAAAGGAGCAGCAGTTCAATACGGTAAAGGATGTACTTTATGATGTTTTAAACACCGGGAAGCCGATTATCCGGGTTATGGGAGAGGACAAACCGGCGGCTGTTGTAAAATCAAGGCTTTTGAAACTGGACCGATTGGATATTGATTATGCGATCGAGCAGTATCAAAAGCAGGTGACAAAGGTACATAATCACAAAGCCTATATGCTTACGGTGCTGTATCAGGCGAAGTCGCAGGGAGAACTGGATATCAGCAATCAGGTCATGTATGATTTTTATGGAGCAGGCAGCCATGAAAAGGACAGTGGTGCCGGGTGATAAAAATGTTTTAATAAACTAACAGATACGATATAATTAACATTGCTGGGAATGACCAGCGTACAGCAAGGAGCGTGAATGATATGAAAAGATTAGTAAAAACAGGCGTGTTCATGATGTTGGTGCTGATGATATTGGCATCACAGAAAAATGTGGCAGAAGCAAAGGCAAAAGTCATTCATAAAAAAATGACGATCGATCTAAACATGGATTTTTCCTCTTTTCGCTACATACCGACAAAATTGCAGAAATATTCCAAAGTAAAGGTTTGTGTCAAAAACAGGAAGGTGCTGAAAGCGAAAGCAAAAGGCAGAAAATACATTGTCATGAAAGGAAGAAAAGGCGGTAAAACGACAATGACGGTCAGCCTGTATAAAATACACAGAAAAGTGCGTGTGTACCGTTATCGTATCAAGGTGATCGGAAAGGGACAGGATGGCTATAAGTCACAGGCAAAGGAAGCATTTGACATTCAGAACCGGTATCGGGCAGAGAAAGGTGCAAAGGCACTGACATGGACAGATGAGTTATATCGGTTTGCCCTGTACCGTTTAAAGCATAGTGGTTATGATAGACATAAAAATCTTCCAACCGATATGGAGAACTTTTTTGGCGATACATTGGTAGTCAACAACATATCCTTAGGAGAAAATATGGCGTGTGGACAGACAAGTGCCAAAGAAGTGATGCTTTCGTGGAAACACAGTCCCGGACATTATCGAAACATCAAGAACAAAGGATATCGTTGTGGTGCGATTGCCCGCTATAAGGACATCTGGTGTGCGGTTTTTTATGATGGTTCTCCAGAAAATCTGACGAGAAAACAGGAAAATGCATCGGAAATGATATTTACCGTGAAAAGACAGGATAAATCAACCGGGCAGTATATTGGTGGAGCAACGATTGGATATTACGAGGAAAATGACCGATGGAATACCAGTAAACGGATCACGGTAGGCGAATCCGGAAGGCAGATCGTCTTGGAAATTGGAAAGAACTATGTGTTTTATGAGAAGACAACGCCGGATGGATATAATAAAGCAGAAAAAGTAACGATAACCGTGACGAAAGACACGCCAAAAGATATTGTTCTGATAGATAATTAAGCGGTAGAAATGTTTGGCATTGTATGGAAGTGAAAAAATAAAATATAGCAGCTGTTTATGAAGCAGGAAATGTATGTAAGAAGGATAATACATTTCCTGCTTTTTTGATGTGCGCCTAGCGGCGCACGTTTCTAACGGGTTAAAGTCCCGAATCCGCCCGGTAGTGGGAAGGATATAGCCGAAGGCAAGGGTGTCCATCGTGAGATGGAATCTGAAGGAAGCTGGATGTGAGGAATATACTAACTCACGGGCAAATCTCTGGTCTGACGAACAGAAATCTCATATGAGGTCATGCATGAGGGCAAGACTGCATCACAAGTTGAAACCCAATAACTACACGGAATCATGTATGATAAATGAGGCAGATGGATGGAGAGGAAGAAACGTGTGGTACCTAGGGAGGTCTGTGCGGTACGCCTTGAAAGAGGTAACCATTGCATAAAGCAATGCTGAACGCGCAGAAGTCAGCAGAGGTCATAGTAGCCAAACGGAACAAGTTCCGTTCGAGGTGAAGGACCGAATCAGTAGGAGTCTTGAGTATGACCGAGAAAGGAGGAATGACCGTCTATGGCAGAAAACATTGAAAACAATGGCTGTTCGCAAAGAGATAATGCGGAACATGAAGGGTATGTGAAAGCGTCTAGGTCATTCAATCGGATATGGAAAGAAAGAGACAGTGCACAGCCGAGACTTTTGGAAGCGATACTGTATAAAGACAACTTTAACAGAGCGTATAAGAGAGTTAAGGCAAACAAGGGAGCGGCGGGAATTGATGGCATGACCATTGAGGAGGCTCTTCCATATCTAAAGGAACATCAACAAGAGATAACCGACCGCATTTATCGTGGAAAGTATACTCCGTCTCCAGTAAGACGAGTTGAGATTCCCAAACCAGACGGTGGTGTGCGAAAGCTTGGCATACCAACAGTGGTAGACCGTACACTTCAACAGGCAATAACCCAACAGTTAGTGCCAATCTATGAACCGCTATTTGCAGAGGGTAGCTATGGCTATCGTCCGAACAGAAGTGCAAAAGATGCAATACTTAAGGTTAAGGAGTATGCAGAACAAGGCTATACATTTGCTGTAGTCCTTGACTTGTCAAAGTACTTTGATACTCTTAATCACGAAATTCTCATCAACCTTCTCCGAAAGAATGTAAAAGATGAACGTGTAGTGCAGTTGATAAAGCGCTATCTGAAAAGTGGCATAATGGAAAACGGAGTGGTCATTGACACAGAGGAAGGCTCACCACAAGGTGGAAACCTATCACCATTGCTGTCAAATGTCTACCTCAATGAGTTCGACCAGGAATTTCTGAAAAGAGGTGTTCCATGCATAAGATATGCAGATGACATCGTGCTTCTTGCAAAGAGCAGGCGAGCATCAGAGAGACTCTTGGAAAGCAGTACAAAATATCTTGAGGAGAAGCTGAAACTTACAGTCAACCGAGAAAAGAGCCGTACTGTCAGCGTGTTTGCAATCCGAAATTTTAAATTCCTTGGCTTTGCATTGGGAAGGAACGGAAAGGGCATTTATGTCCGAGTTCATCCGAAGTCATGGAAGAAATTCAAGTCTAGACTGAAGGAGTTATCTTCCCGTAAGCGATGTCAGTCAATCAAGCCAAGCCTTGAGAAAATCAAGGTGTATGCAAGGGGATGGCTTAACTACTACGGAATTGCAAGTATGAAGAGCAACATAAATGACATCAATGGATGGCTTTACCACAGAATACGCATGTGCATATGGAAACAGTGGAAGAAACCTAGAACGAAATATAAAAATCTAGTCAAGCTGGGAATTCCAGAACACTATGCGGCAACAATAGCAAACAGTCGCAGAAAGTATTGGTATATCAGTAATAACAAAGCTGTGATTTGGGCGCTGAATAAAGAAAGACTGATAAACAGTGGCTTTTATGATTTAGCCACAGCCTATCAGTCTGTGCACGTCAACTATTGAAACCGCCGTGTACCGAACGGTACGCACGGTGGTGTGAGAGGACGGCGGTTAGTCACCGCCTCCTACTCGATTGGAGGAAAAATAATGCAGTTTCTCATCCGCCCGCCACCGGACAGGGCAGAAAGAAAGTCCGGACAAATAAGCGAATCAGTCTGCATTCTGACGCAGAGGATGCAGGGAAAAGAAATATGCGTAGAAATGAGGTTTATCATGAAATCAAAAGTGAAGAAAAGATGTAAGCAGATGCTTACGGGATTGCTGGCATTATCTATGCTGTGTGGCTTGCTGCCGCAGAATACAGTGAATGTCAGTGCTGCAACAACAGCAAAAACAACGGTATCTTCTTATGGAAGATTAGGAACGGTGGATGTCGGTTCCAAAACGAAATCCGGGACATGGTGGAAGATCAATGTCGGAAGCAAGACGGCATTCTGCCTCAGTCTTGGTAAGACCTGTCATACCGGAAATACCTATCAGGTAACGGATACTCATACATGGAATCAGAATACCGGTGGAGAAAAACACGGTTATTATGCAAAGATCATCCGTTTTTATGTGAATGACTGCAACCGTGCAAAGAAAGCCTTTGTACTGGGACAGGCACTCATATGGGCGGTTTCGGAGGGAAATACCTCAGAAGCCAATCTTAAAAATGTGATCAAGCAGGTAAAAGCAAATACCGGATATTTTCCCAATAAAACCGTGGCAGATCTGTATAAGCAGATCTTTCAGCCAAGCGGTACATGGGAGGCGAAAGCAACCATGTGGGAAAAGACCGGAGCAACCAAAGGCTATCAGAAATTGATTACTGTGGATGCGGAATCATCGAAACTGCCAGGATATAAGACAACAACAGATCATACTTATTACCGTCAGCGTATTACGGTACATAAGCAGGACGAGGATGGAAAAGGACTGGGCGGTATCCAGTTTACTTTGTCTGCCGACAACTTGGATGATCTGTATTCGTTCAATGTGTTTGACCGCAATGGAGACACGACAAGCAATGCGGATGAAGATGATAACACAGAGTTTGAGGTAAGCGGCTTTACAACAGATGGAGGAACCGTTGCATGGAGAATGACTTACCGTCTGGAAGCCGATGAGATGGCGTATTACACTGACGATACATTAGCAGCAATGAATGCAGACCAGAAAAAAGCGGCAAAGGAAGCTCTGGAGGAGGATGGATATAAACAGGGTGTTCATTTTGGAAAGAACATGACCAAAGCAGAAGCAGATGATCTGATCAAACAGGATCTGAAAGCACAGATGAAAGACATATCCAATGCTTATACTTTGACAGAGAACAGTGTTGGGAATAATAAAAATATCTTTCTGGATCCATCCCTGGCAAAAGGAGTAAAGATCACCTTGAAGGAAGCGAACAGCTGGCAGAAAAATGCAAGCGGAGACTGGCCGGATAAGCTGGTGGAGCATCCGACACAGTACGAGAAAGCGTATATTACGAATCTGACGAATAAATACAAAAAGGCAGCCATTTCGATCGCAAAGAAATCCGGAGGCTCTGCAGACGGCAGTGCTCATGGAGATGCCACTTTAGACGGTGCCGTATTTCAACTGTATGCAGACAAGGAATGTACGCAGAAAGCAACCGCTTATGATGCGGCAGGCAATGCCAAAGCAGCCGGTGTCTATCAGACAAGCGGCGGAAGATTAACAACCGATTATCTCAGAAGCGGTAATACCTATTACCTGAAAGAGATACAAGCCCCGACAGGTTTCTTGTTAAGCGATGAAGTAAAAGAGTTAAAGATCGACGCATCTGCAAAGACGGATGAGTTTACACCGGTTCTTTTTGAAGCAGATTTTTCCGACTCACCGATCAAAGGAAAGATCGCCGTAAAGAAGAAATCTTATGATCCAACCCGAAAAAAATATTATCCGGAGAACAATACAACATTTCAGGTGTATTTGAAATCGAAAGGCAGTTATGAAAAATGTGCCGATGACGAAAGAGCAACAATCAAGACAAATGCGGACGGATGTGCTGCAACAGGAGATCTGGTCTATGGAACCTATGTGGTACATCAGGTGGATTCCGGAGATGTAGATGCGTATTATGTGGATGATTTTGAGGCACAGATCACAGAGAATGGCAAGGTATATGAGTTTGAAAAGGTCAATGAATTATTCAAGGCTTATTTCAAGATCATCAAGAAAGACAAAAATACCGAGAAAACCGTATTAAAGCCGGGAACCAGTTATCAGATCTATCAGGTAGTAGATGGAAAAGAAGAGCTAGTGACACAGGAATATATGGAAGATGGTGAAACAAAGACGGCAGATACCTTTATCTGTGATGAATCGGGTGAAGTAGTAACAGTGGATTCGCTCTGTTCCGGAACCTATCATATTTATGAGGCAGCGGCTGCAGATGGTATGCATATCAATCATCAGTATGTGGAGGTTGTGGTAAACAGCAAGGCAGACAATTACGAGAGCTACATTGACGAGGAAGGATATCATCATGTGACGATCACGCTGGAGTACCTGAATGAAGAGACAAAAGGACGCTTAAATTTCTTAAAGACCGGTGAGGTGTTAAAGGGATGGGATAACGAGAAGCAGGAGTTCATTTTTGAAGAGATGAAACTGGATGGCGTGGAATTTACACTTTACGCGGATGGAGATATCCTGACACAGGATGGACAGAGCACCGACAATGCCCGTGACACATGGTTCAAGGATGGCGATAAAGTGGCTGCTCTTACAACCGGAAAAGGTGTGGAATTTACTTCGGAATGTGGCGGCATTACCGGTTACACGATGGATGAAGATGGAACCATTCATGTATCGCTTCCATTAGGAAAATACAAGCTGAAGGAAACCAAGACACCTTATGGTTATGTGTATCCGGACACGAAAGAGTGGTCATTAGAGTTTCAGTGGAAGGATGGACAGGATGAATATGTCCTTAACAGCACGGATGTGACGGACGAAAAGGGACTGCTCCATATCAAAAATGATTTTGCCGGCACGAAGCTGGAACTGATTAAGCAGGACGCCAAGACGAAGGAATCCATTGAAGGAGCACAGTTTGGTTTATATTCTAAGCATGATATTTACAACTATGCCGGAGAGAAGATCGTAGATGCCGGTACGCAGCTGGCAACGCTTACCACAACGGAGGACGGAAGCGTGGTTTGCGACAAGAAACTGCCGCTTATGAGTGAGCTTTATACAGAGACAGCTTCGGCAGAAACAGCAGGGAGTGATGCAGCGGAAACGGCTACACCGGCAGCAACATCATTACCGTTTACAGCGGGGAAACAGGAAGTGATGCCGGGCCTGGATCTGAGTGCAGCCGCTTCTCCGGCACCAACGAATGGTGCTGCAACTGTAAAGTTAAATTCCGGGGATTATTATCTGCAGGAGTTATCTGTATCGGACAGTTACTTTGTAGATACGACACCGATTAATATCCATCTGGAATATAAGAATGCGGAAAACAAGACAATCGAGGCAAAAGCAGTGAAAGAAAATACCCAGACAACCAATGTGGTCAGCAAGGTTGGTGTGACCGGATCAAAGGAGATTGACGGCTGCAAACTGGAGATTACAGATGCAACCGGAAAAAAGATTATCAGCTGGACATCCGGCGATAAGGATTCCGTGAAAGTTTATGTAACAGAGAAAGACGGTTATCAGAATTTTAAGTATTCTTTTGACGAAAAAGGGAATCTTCTTGTGGGAGGATTATTCCACGACAAGGACTATACATTGACAGAAACAAGACCTGCAGATGGTTATGTTACAGCAGATGCGATCACCTATCAGATTAAATCCGTAGCGGCATTATCTACAACCGGAGGTACAGAGAATACTACCGCAAGTGGAAGTGCTGTTGCTATCAAACCGGTAAGCGGTTCTGCCGTCTCAGGAGAAGCTGGAGTGTCTTATACATCCGTTGTGTCAATCAAGAAGAAAGACAGAAGCTATGAAGATCATACCAATGATAAGGTGATCATGGTGGATGAGCAGACACATATCCGGCTTTTGAAACTGGACAAGGTAACAGGACAAGCGCTTGGCGGTGCAAAGTTTGCTGTAACAGATTCCAAAGGGAATACGGTGATGAAGTTCGTGACAAAAGATGACGCCTATGACATCACCGGAAAACTGGTGGTTGGAGAGACTTACACCTTTACGGAGACTTGTGCTCCATCCGGTTATCAGTTGGCAAAACCAGTTAAGATTACCATCAAGGATACCGGAAAAGTGCAAACTATAACGGTTAAAGATGCACCAATCCCGGATGTACCGGATACACCACAGACTGGAGGAACCATGCCGATCATTCCGATCGCAGTGGGACTGTTTATGGTGGCTGGTGCTGCGGTGCTGGTATGGAAAAAAAGAGGACTGGTAAAGAAATAAAATTTTAGTAGTAGTGTAAAGAAATCTTTGGTATAATCTGATTGTAGGGGACAAGAAATTGTTCCCTACAGCTTGAAAGGCTGTAGCACTGAAAATATGGAATAAAAAAACGAAAGTGAGACTGAGTTGCTTAATATTTTATTTTGGAATTTAAGAAGAAACGCAATTGAAGATTCTATTGCGGATTGTATTGTTGAAAATAATGTTGATATTGTAGTTTTTTCAGAATTTGATGGAATAGATTTTATAAAAATCAAAAAAAAATTAGGGAAAATGTATGAACGTATAATGGCGGTACAAGATGATAGAAAAGTAACACTATTAGCGAAAACTACATTATCGGTTACGACTGTGCAGCAACAAAATAGGTATAATATATATAATGTAAAAACTGCAGTAAAAGAGTATCTTTTGGTAGCGGTTCATCTGGAAGATAGGAGGAATTATAGAGCAGCCGAAAGAATAGAAACAATTAGATGTTTAGTGGCAGATATTGAGCAGACAGAAAAATTGTTAAAATGTAGTAATACAATAGTCATTGGGGATTTCAATGCCAATCCATATGATGAAGAATTATTAAGCAAATATGCATTTAATGCGGTTTTGTTTAAAAAGATTATAGATAAATGTGAGTTAACAAATCCTAACAGTTTAAAGAAAAAACGATTTTATAATCCAATACTACATTATATATCTGAAGATACGGAGATGTATGGTAGCTTTTACTATGAAAAAGAATATATGACACCATATTGGTATTGTTTGGATCAAGTATTGGTTAGAAAAGTTTTAGCCAATAATATAAATCATGTGGAATACTTGAAAAGAATAAATACAAGGGATTTGTTGGAAAATGCAATTCCTAATAGTGCCATAAGTGATCATTTACCATTGTTGGTTAATTTGCAGGAGGTTGGAAATGGAGTTTGAAAATTATTGGGGAATTAGTAAGGATTCTCAGGAGGAGTTAAAGTATACTAATAATATTCATAAAATTATGGAGGAGCAATGCAAATATTTAGTTCAGGACACGAATGGGAAAGTTTTTGCGGTTTTTGGTGAAATAAAAACAGATGGTTCAATGCATGTGATTGCGCAAAATATTTCAAATTTATTTAAAGGTGTTTCGGGGATCACTGGCGTACAAGAAACTGTTGCAGAATTATCTACAAAAAATTTAATCAATGCTAATGATATGTATTTTGATAAGCGATATGGTTTTGAAATATGCACTGAAAAATATAGATTTAGATTATTTGAATTAAGAATGACACCAATATATCCAGTTGAAATAATTATTGACGAAGGAATTTGCAAAAATATAGGAAATGCATTAGCTAGAATAGCAATTCAAATGGAAAAATTTAATCATTTTAAAGTAAGCGATGAAAAAATGTTTTGCGATGTGTTACAAAATATTTTACAAGACAAGAAGGTACACTATATTATTGGTGAATTGCAAAAACGGGTGCCAGACAAAAAAGAAAATGAGGATTGTTTACCAGAGAAGGTAATAATATGTGAGGGACAGACGGAAGAGATAGTTCTTCAAGCGATTGCTCAAAAATTGTGTAAAAAGGTTACAATTATAATTGCTAATGGAAAATATAATGTTCCAGCTATTTTTGATACAGTAAAAGTAAAGAATACTAAATCTGATATTTTAATTGTTGTCGACTCTGATGGAAATGAAGAAGAAACCCAAAAAGCAATTCAAGAGAAGATAGATAACAAAAACTGTGATTTAGTGATAATTAATGATCACATAGAGGATTGGTTTATGCCTGAAGTGGCAGATTTTAGTAAGCTTAAACTAATGCAGTCAATGGATTCAATTGTTGATGAAAGTGATTTGGAAGAGCTTAGTAAGAATCATGAGTCCCTTGCCAAAGTTGTAGATTTTTTACGAGAATAATTTATAGGAAGACTCTGGATGAAATTTTGAATTAGTTGATAAGAATATAAATTCTTATTAGTGGTGATATAAAATGGAAGTTGTTTGTTAAGTAGAGAAGTTAAAGAGAGGGGAGGCATATGGCAACACTAATGTTTAATACCAATCAGGAAATTAATTCTATATTTCAGCTTTTGGGTACACAGGAAAATGACATAACAAAAGCAATTGTATGGGTATTGAAGACCTGTCCCAGTGTATTGAAAGGGTTGATAAAGAAAATATGTGGGATTGAAGCGGATTGTGATAAAGTCACAATAGAATATCAAAAATTTGAAATAGTAAATGACAATCATACTTATACGGATATAGAGATTTATGATGAAGATAATTTTCACATCATTTTAGAAGCAAAAAGGGGGTGGATTTTACCACAATCGCAACAACTGGAAATATACGCTCAAAAGAGCAGCTTTTATGATTCTGTAAAGGCAATCACAAAAATTTTTTCGATATCGGAATGCAGTGAGGAATATGCTGATAGGTATTTGTCGATTCATAAAACCGAGAATGGCATCGAAATAGGGCATGTCAGTTGGAAGAGTTTTGAGAAAATATGTGTTTCGGCAAGAAATATTTCATCCAATAAAGAAAAATATATTATAGATGAATTCTTGATTTATTTGAAAGGAATAATGACAATGAGAAATACAAATTCCAATAGTGTTTATGTGGTATCTTTGGCTTATTCAGAAGCATGTGACGGATATACATATATAGATGTAGTGAAAAAAACAAGACATTATTTCTGCCCTAGAAAGTGGTTTAAGAATGATGCAAATGTACCTAATTATTTAGGGTTCCGATATGATGCAAGATTTCAGGAGGTGTGCCATGTGGATGATTATGTAATCACAAGAAATTTACATGATATTCTTGCATATATGCCGGACCATGAAGAAACAGAGGAGTATTATGTGTTTTCGCTGGGAGAACCAATTGAGCCGCATAAAGAGGTGAAATGCGGTTCAAAAGTTGTCCGCTCAACAAGAATATATGCGGATATTGATTTATTGTTGACATGCGATACATTGACGGAGGCAATGGAAAAAACAAAAGCAAGGAAAGAATGTTAGGTGCTTTTGTAGGACAGAAAATTATGAACCAACAAAATAACATTTCAACCCCAAAGGGAAGAAGAGTATTTTCAAGAGGAATACTTTTCTTCCTTTTTTTGATTTTAGCAGTCATTGCTTTGGTTCTCGGTTTGAACATGAAAAGATACACGGACCGGGAGAGAAAGCAGGACAATATAGAAAAAGAGATTACCACGGAGAAAGAAAAGACGGGTGTACGGAAACTCCACAAAAAGTACAAAGATATGATCGGGTGGCTAGAGATCAAAGGCAGCGGCTTTTCTTATCCGGTTATGCAGACAGGCATGAAAGGTCATCATCCGGATGACTGGCAGTATTATCTCCACCGGGATGTGCATGGCGGGTACAGTTTTTATGGGACGCCGTTTCTGGATGTCCGATGCATGGCAGACAGTGACAACCGCATCATTTACGGTCACAACATCAATGGCAGGAGATACTTTGGCTATCTGCAGAACTTCCGGGAGGAAGCATTTTTTATGAAGCATCCGGCGTTTTTCTTCACGCCGGTGGATGGGAAAGAGGAGAAATACCATATCATATCTGTTCTGGAGACAGACAAATATGCGGAGTATTACTCATTCACGGACTATGGCAATGAAGAGAATTATTACAGGATGGTGGAGAAAATCCTGAGTCACAGCAGATTTGAAAATGAGGCGGCAAAGAAGATGAAAAAAGAGATGGAGGAAAGCGATGCGGAAGCATTCTTTCGGAGATACCGGTTTGTAACGCTTTCAACCTGCCGGACAATGGATGGCAAAGATAAGCGGCTTATGGTGATCGGCTGCAAAAAACGACACAATGATGAAAAAAGAAAGGAAGAAATAGGATGCACAAGGAATTAGAAGTGATGAAACCACGATGCAAAGGACTGTGGGAAAGGTGCAGAGTAGCAGCAGTCGTTTTGTATTACCGGCTGCTTACCAGCACACCGATCCGGGCGTTGGCGGCGGAAAAGGGAAAGAGTACTGCGACGGACACCGGTGTCAAGGAAGTGACCGATGGAATTGATGTGATCAAGGAGCTGGTGCTTGGCTGTGTTGGCGGTGTCGGTGTGATCTTTCTTGCCTGGGGACTGTTAGATTTTGGTACCGGGTATTCTGCACACGACACAACACAGCAGAGTCAGGCGATCAAAAAGGTGATCGGCGGACTGATCATGGTCGCAGTACCGGCAATCTTAAAGCTGCTTGGTGTTTCGTGAGAATGACAGGGATCCTGAAGGGAGGTGATGCAGGTGGGATTGTGGGATTCCGTAACAGGATTTTTTGAAGATCTGGGAGATTTTTTCAGCGGAAAAGATTTCTTTGAGTGTGCCGGTTATGCATGGAATGACATGATGAAACTGGCAGCGGATGTTTTAACGAAGGATCCTTCTTCTGGCACTTATCAGGATGTCTGGGATAATATATCGACGATCTATACCACATTAAATGTGATCGCCGTATCGCTGTTATGCATTTTCTTTTTGTATGGATTTTGCAGAGACAGCTGCGATCTGCATGCGGATCTGACATTTGAACGAACAATAAAAATGTTTATCCGGCTGATCATCACATCCAATGTGATGAGTATGGCACTTACCTATATGCCGAAGTTTTTTACATGGGGAAAGAACCTGACATCGGCAATACTGGGAGAAAATAAGCTGTCAATGGTCTATGACTTTGATGGTGCAAAGGTGTATGAGAGGATATCCGGTGCTGATTTTGGAACGATGACCGCATTTTTAACCAGTATCCTGTTTTTTCTGTTTACCGTGGTGTGTGGATTTATCGTGGTCATGACCGTGCTGAACCGTATTTTGAAGATTTACATGATCGCTCCGTTTGCCGGTGTGGCATTATCAACGCTGGCGGCAGGAGGACAAACAGCAAATGTTGGTTATTCTTATATCCGGACATTTTTCGGCTATGTGTTTTCAGCACTGCTCATTGCGGTGGTGATCGCCATCAGTGCCAGCTTTATCAATACCGTGGCGATTGATACGGAAAATGCGATTGTGAGACTGTTAGAGTACTGCTTGAAGATGGGAGTAATCTCATCCTCCGTGAAGATGTCGGACAGTGTGATGCAGAAGGCATTTAATTTATAACAGGAAACAAGGAGGTAGAAGCTGCAAGCCATACTTTGTGATCAGAGCTTGCAGACGTTTCGTATATGACAAAGACAATCAATCCGGATGTAGCCGCCTTTAAGGATGACTTTTTCAAAGGCTTATCTTTGAGAGAGTGTGTGTTTGGCGGCATTGCATTACTTGCAGGAGCAGGAGGAATCTTACTTCTGCATTTTTATTTTGGTGTAGGGATCAATACAGCCATAACCCTGTGCATGCCGGTGATCGGCATCATTGGCCTGTGTGGCTTTTATCAGAAAAATGGAATGACACTGGTTCAGCTTGTGAGGAGCAGCATACGGCTGATTCTTCAGAAACCGTATGTTTATGAAACCTGCACAACAAACGAACGATCAGAAATGGAGGATTTAAATGATGGAAGCAAAAGAAGTAAAAAAAGAAGAAAACAAGGAAGAAACAGTGGCGTTTGATATTGAAATAAAGACGGACAGTGAAAAAAGACTGATGGGATATGCAGCCGCTGTTTCACAAAGCTGTAAATGATATTCACAGCCGACACAGCCCACAGACCATAGACCGCCGCAAAACCGGCGGCTGGAGTCTGTGCTTCGCACATCCACCGGCTGAGGTTGTGGGCAGTGACAGCTTACACACACCTTTCCACAGAAAAATATCTCACATAAGCGAGCTTATGCGGTCCTTTTCTGTGGAAAGCTGCTGTGAATAGTAACTAGCGCTTGGACAAATTGTCCAGACGCAGCAGGTACAGGAGGAGAACAAGAAATGACGAAATACGAAAAAATCTCTGTTCTGGCGAGAGAGACTGCAAAAAGGATCAGTGCCAACAGAGAGGAATGGATCCGATACCTTGATGTTGCGTCAAGGTTGTACAAGTATCCGTTTGAGGATCAGATTCTCATATACGCACAGAGACCAGACGCAACAGCCTGTGCCTCGCTTGAAATGTGGAATGAGAAGATGTTTTGCTGGGTAAACCGGGGAGCAAAAGGAATCGCTCTTCTGGATGGAGAAAGCGAAAGACCGAGGCTGCGGTATGTCTTTGATGTGACGGATGTGCACAAAGCAAAAAGGATCGGCAGAGATCCTTTTATATGGCATCTGAGGGAGGAACATAAAGAAGCGGTTCTTGCCGGGCTGGAGCATATTTACGGCAGCACCAATGATTCGCTTTCTTTTGAAAGCCGTATTTATGAGATTGCGGCAGGAATAGCGGAAGATTTTTATGAGGAAGCCGTAGATGAAGTGATCGATGCAGCGGTAAACAGTTTTCTGGAGGATCTGGATGGGGACGTGGTTTCCGTCCGGTTCCGGGAAATGCTGGTGCAGAGTGTAAGTTATATCGTTTTGAAGCGATGCGGATGTGATATGACAGAGTTTGCCGATGATTTTACCTTTGATTACATTCATGAGTTTAATACACTCAGAACCATATCGGTGCTTGGCAGTAGTACATCAGAACTTTGCGAACCGATGTTAGTACAGATTGGAAGAACGATCGCAAGGTACAACAGAGAGGCTGCAAGAAAGCAGATACCGTCAAGAGAACCATTACCAACAAACAATCATACAGAAAGGCAGGTGCCGGAACATGAATCTGACATACGAACGGAACGGGGATTATCTCATTCCCAACCTGATATCGGAAGAGGAGAAAGAAACGCTGACGAAATACGGAGTGCTGCGAAAGAATTATCTGAAAAAACACAGGAGGGGGATTTACACGGGACTTCTTCTGAACGGAGAACTGATGAAACATTGTCTGGAAATACAGGAACAGGCAGAAGAGAGATTCGAGATATTGACCGAGAGGTTAGCAGATTCACAGGGCGTGACGGAAGCCATGAAGCAGAAAGATCCGTGGAAGTGGACCAAAGAGATGAACATGGTCTATCAGCAGGCGGAGGAGATCATTCTGAAGGAGCTGATCTACCGGTAACCGAAAGTCGGGGAGACGGTTTCTTATCAGAGTCATCTGACCGATCCGGTGGAAATACTTTATCCGAAGCAGAATTAGAAACTTATGAACCGCCGGCGGACAGTCCGTACCGGCAGATGGATCTGTTTTCGCTGATGTCAGAGCAGATAGGAAATGTAGCCGTGGCACAGGTGGAAAGACCAGCCGAACAATCTTTTCTGGGAACGATTGCGGCGGAGCATATCGAGGAAATCCTTCGTACCGGCGGTGGGAAAAGTAACAGCAGAAAACGTATTTACTTTAAGTATCATGCAGGAAATACGCCCAAAGAAATGGAAGCCTTTCTTAGGAAAGAGTATGGAAAAACCGGAAAAGGATTTTTATTTGGAGAGGAGCAGATCTCTGTCTGGTTCGATGAGAATGGAATGTATGCAGCACACGGCACCTCAGCATTGGAACATACGGAGGTACATCTATCCTGGAGTGCGGTGGAATCTGTCATCCGGGGACAGATGGAAGCGGGAACATACATAGACAGTAACGAAGCATATCTGGCAGATTCGTTTGTAAGAAATGAGTTAGCAGATATGCTTTTCTTTTATTACCGGGATTCGGTGGGTTCCTTTCCGGAAGAACTGGGACTTCATGGGTTTGATTATCCAAAGGATCATGCGGAGATCGCTGAAATGCTGTCATATGAAGATGATGTCCGCATGATCGTAGAGCAGATGAACTGGACACTGCAAAAGGAGGCTGCAGGAGAAATACAATACCGGTTTCGTCTGGCAAAGGATCCAAAGGAACTGCGGGATGACATTGCAGAGTTTTTGGAAGATAAGGTGGACTATCCGTTGCCAGACAAAGTCCATGTGCTAACGGAAGATTTTATTACTGCCGATGAGATTGACTACACGCTGACCAGAGGATCCGGCTTTGAACATGGTGATTTTCGCATCTATGATTACTTTCACAAAGAACACACGCTAAAAGATGCTGCAGATTTTCTGAAAAACGAGTATGGAACCGGAGGAACCAGCCAGGCACTGCCGGGTTCTGATAACAGCTTTAAGGATTATGATGCAAAGGGAATCAAGTTAAGTAAAGGAGAGATCTTTACGCCGGATGCTAAGATCCTGCTTTCGTGGAATGTGGTGGCAAAGCGGATTGAAAAGCTGATGAAAGAGGACCGTTACCTGACAGCAGAGAAGAAAGAAGAGTATGTCATCTATCAGCAGAAGCAGAAAGAAAAATCACTGCAGAAAGCAAAGGAAGAGTTAGGACCGGTGGTGGATGAGTCTGCAGTAGTTCATGGAGAGGTATTCGATGAACTTGGCGGATCAGATCAGGTGATAGAGACGGCAGAAACAGTTTCGGAAAAGAATCTGTCAGAGGATGCGGCAGAAAAAATGGAAGAGAACGTTCCAGTTGAAACAGTAGCAGATGGAGCTGCTCACATTCGACAGACAAAGCAAGAAGATGTAGAGTTGGCACAAAGCCTGCCAGATATCACAGACATCAGTATGCCGGCAGTTTCGGCAGAAAACTATGAGATTACCGACATGGAGCTTGGTACCGGCACGGCGAAAGAAAAGTTCCAGCGAAATGTGGAGGCTATTCGTACCCTGAAAATGATCGAATCTGAGGGCAGGATGGCAACCGCTGACGAGCAGGAGATTTTATCCGGGTATGTCGGATGGGGAGGTCTTGCAGATGCTTTTGACGAAACCAAGAGTGCCTGGGTAAAGGAGTATGCAGAATTAAAAGATCTGATGTCCGAGGAAGAGTATCTATCCGCAAGAGAAAGTACCCTCAATGCCCATTACACTAGTCCCGTGATTATCCGGGGGATTTACCGGACTTTACAGAGAATGGGATTTACGAAAGGAAATCTGTTAGAGCCTTCGATGGGGATCGGTAACTTTTTTGGAATGCTGCCGGAAACAATGAGGGAGAGTTATCTGTATGGTGTTGAGCTGGATGATCTGACGGGAAGGATTGCCAGACAGTTGTATCCCAAAGCGGATATCACAGTGGATGGATATGAAAAAACTACATTTCCGAATGATTTCTTTGATGCTGCTGTTGGCAATGTACCCTTTGGTCAGTACAAAGTGGCAGATAAGAAATACGATAAATATAACTTTTTAATCCATGATTACTTCTTTGGAAAGACATTAGATCAGGTGCGTCCGGGTGGTGTAATTGCTTTTATTACCAGTAAGGGAACGATGGATAAGGAAAATCCAAAGGTAAGAAAGTACATTGCACAGAGAGCAGAACTATTGGGGGCGGTACGGCTTCCGAATACCGCATTCAAAGCCAATGCCGGAACGGAAGTGACATCGGATATCATTTTCCTGAAAAAGCGTGACCGTATCATGGATATCGAACCGGACTGGGTGCATCTTTCACAGGATGAGAATGGCATTGCCATGAGCAGCTATTTTGTGGAACATCCGGAGATGGTTGTTGGCTCTATGGAAATGGTCAGCGGGCCGTATGGGATGGAAAGTACCTGTGTGCCGGATGATACACTTCCTTTTCAGGAGCAGTTAGAAAAGAGTCTATCTTTTATCGAAGGTTCTTATGAAGAAATCGAACTGGAGGAGATGAATGAGGAGCTGACGGCTGAGGTGATCCCTGCCGTACCGGAAGTAAAAAACTTTAGTTATGCACAGATAGAGGATCGGTTGTATTACCGTGAAAACTCGGTGATGCGTCCGGTGGAAGCCTCCGAGGGAATGCTTGAGCGGATCAAGGGCATGGCTTCCATAAGGGACTGCACACAGGAACTGATTCGGCTGCAGTTAGAGGATTATCCGGAGGAACAGATTCGGTCTGCACAGAAGAAGTTAAATGATCTGTACGATGCCTTTGTAAAGGATTATGGAAGGATTTATTCCAAAACCAATAAGCGTGCCTTTCATCAGGACAGCAGCTACTGTCTGCTCTGTTCCTTAGAAAAGCAGGACGAGGAAGGCAACTTTATCGGAAAAGCGGACATGTTTATGAAACGCACGATCAAGAAAGCAGAAGTGGTGACCAGTGTGGACACGGCAAGCGAAGCACTGGCGGTATCTCTGGCAGAAAAAGCAGCGATTGATTTTGAATATATGTCGGAACTAAGTGGAAAAGACCGGGATATGCTGATTCGTGAGCTGACCGGAGTAATCTTTAAAAACCCGATCAGTGAGGAATGGGAGACAGCAGATGCTTATTTAAGCGGTAATGTGAGAAACAAACTGGAGACAGCCGAAAACTTTGCAAAGAATGAATCCATGTATGCGGTCAATGTGGAAGCACTCAAACGGGTGCAGCCAAAAGAACTGGATGCCAGTGAGATCGAAGTAAGGCTTGGAGCTACATGGATCCCGTCAAAGTACATCGAGGACTTTATGCGAGAGGTGTTTGAGACACCGGAGCATTTACTGGATCGGGATGTGATAAAGATTCAGTATTCCGATGCGACCGGGCAGTGGAATGTAAAAGGGAAAAATGCAGACTATGGAAATTCTCTTGTAAATATGACATACGGAACCAGCCGGAGAAATGCGTATCAGATTTTAGAGGATTCCCTGAATCTGAAGGACAGCCGTGTGTATGACATTATAGTGGAGGATGGGAAAGAGAAGCGTGTGCTGAATAAAAAAGAAACCACGATCGCTGCACAGAAACAGGATACCATGCGGGAAGCTTTCAGAGACTGGGTATTTCGTGACAGAGAGCGGCGCGAGATGCTGGTGGAAAAATACAATGTACTGTTTAACTCCACCAGACCAAGAGAGTATGACGGCTCGCATTTAGTCTTTCTGGGAATGACACCGGATATCGAGTTAAAGGATTACCAGAAAAATGCCGTAGCACATGTGCTGTATGGAAACAATACCCTGCTTGCCCACTGTGTCGGTGCCGGAAAGACCTTTGAAATGACTGCGGCTGCAATGGAGAGCAAGCGGCTGGGGTTATGCCGGAAGAGTCTGTTTGTCGTACCCAATCATCTGACCGAGCAGTGGGCAGGCGATTTTTTACGATTGTATCCGGGAGCCAATATTTTAGCGGCAACCAAGAAAGACTTCCAGCCTGCCAACCGCAAAAAGTTCTGCTCACGGATCGCTACCGGCGATTATGATGCCGTGATCATCGGGCATTCGCAGTTTGAAAAGATCCCGTTATCCGCAGAAAGGCAGACAGCAATGATCGAGCGGCAGATCGAAGAGATCACGCAGTCCATTGAAGAGATCAAGGCAGAGAGAGGGGAACGCTACACCATCAAGCAGATGGAAAAGATGAGAAAAAACCTGCAGACCAGACTGGAGAAACTAAATGATACTTCCAGAAAAGATGATGTTGTGACATTTGAACAGTTAGGAGTGGACAGGCTTTTTGTGGATGAAAGTCATTTTTACAAAAATTTGTTCCTTCACACAAAAATGCGGAATGTTGCGGGAATCGCACAGAGCGAGGCACAAAAATCTTCCGATATGTTTGCCAAGTGTCAGTATCTGGATGAACTGACCGGCGGAAAGGGAATCACTTTTGCAACGGGAACACCAATTTCCAACAGCATGACAGAATTATATACCAACATGCGTTATCTGCAGTATGGTACGCTGCAGCGGATGGGACTGGGACATTTTGATTCCTGGGCATCCTCCTTTGGTGAAACGCAGACTGCCATTGAACTTGCTCCGGAGGGAACGGGTTACCGGGCAAAGACACGATTTGCCAAGTTTTATAATCTGCCGGAACTCATCGCACTGTTTAAGGAGTGTGCGGACATTCAGACACCGGATATGTTAAATCTGCCGATCCCAAAGGCGGAGTATGAAAATGTGGTGCTGCAGCCAAGTGAGCATCAAAAGGAGATGGTAGCCTCGTTAGCGGAGCGGGCGGAAGCAGTCCGTGACCGCAGAGTAGAACCGCATGAGGATAACATGTTAAAGATCACGAACGATGGAAGAAAGCTGGCACTGGATCAGAGACTGGTCAATCCGTTGCTGCCGGATGAGGAATATTCCAAAGTAAATGCACTGGTGGAAAAGGCATATGAGATATGGGAGCGGACTGCAGATGCTAAATCGGCACAGCTTATATTTTGTGATCTGTCTACTCCGAAGAATTTGGGAAAGACTACCACAGCCGATGGAGAAGAAGTGTTGAAAGCGGAGGTGTTTGATGATGTATATCATGACATCAAACGAAAGCTGATCCGTAAAGGTGTTCCGGAGAAAGAGATTGCCTTTATCCATGAAGCGAATACAGAATTAAGAAAGACGGAGCTGTTTGGCAAGGTAAGAAGCGGACAGGTTCGTTTTTTGATTGGTTCCACGCAGAAGATGGGAGCCGGAACGAATGTGCAGGATCGTCTGATCGCACTGCATCATCTGGATGTTCCGTGGAGACCATCGGATATCGAACAGCAGGAGGGACGTATCCTCAGACAGGGCAACCGCAATGACACCGTGCATATTTACCGTTATGTCACAGAAGGGACATTTGATTCGTACAGCTGGCAGGTGATCGAAAACAAGCAGAAGTTCATCAGCCAGATCATGACCAGTAAATCGCCGGTGCGAAGCTGTGAGGATGTGGATGAGGCGGCACTTACTTATGCCGAGGTCAAAGCACTTGCCACCGGCAATCCCTATATCAAGGAAAAGATGGATCTCGATATCCAGGTTTCCCGACTGAAACTGATGAAAGCAAACCATACCAGCCAGATCTACCGGCTGGAGGATAACATTGCAAAGAACTATCCGAAGCAGATCGAAATCCTGAAAGAGAGGATCCGGGGATTTCAGGCGGATATGGAAACGGTGCAAAGAAATCTACCGGCAGAGAAAGAAAACTTCTCGATGAAAGTGGGAAACCGTATTTTCACGGACAAAAAGGAAGCAGGAAGTGCGATCCTTGCCATGTGCAAAGGGATGGATTCCCTGCAGCAGGCAGTGGAGATCGGTGCGTATGCCGGGATGACGATGAAGATATCGTTTGATTCCTTTAACCGGAAATTCGTGATGAGCCTGAAAGGAGCCTTGAGCCACAGCTTTGAACTTGGTCCGGATGCGTTTGGCAATATCACAAGGCTGCACCATATCCTGGATGGCATGGCGGGGGAACTTTCCGAGGCAGAGACAAAACTTAACAATGTGACACGCCAGTTAGAAACAGCGAAACTGGAGGTGCAGAAACCCTTCCCGGAAGAAGCAGAATTAAAGGAGAAGATGGAGCGGTTAGCACAACTTGATGCACTTCTTAACATGGATGAAAAAGCAGAGACACCGGTGGTTGAAAATGAACCAACGGTCACACCGCTTGGTGACTGGCTTACAGAGCACCTTTTACCGGAGTTTATGGAGGAATATGAGATATCCGAGGAGAGAGCAAGAGAACTGTTAGCCGATGTCCTGCCGGAAGAGGAGAATGAGATCGTATGCTTTTCATCGGAACAGAATGCGGAGAGTCTTGACAGTGAAGAAATGCAAAAGCAGATGGCAGAGTATATGGATGGTGATTATTATGCCATTCCTCTTTCTGATACGGAATATCTGATCGCTCCCAAAGTGGAACAGGACGCCGTGATCTATCTGCGGACGGTACTCAGCCACTTAAGTGATTCGGTTCTGTCTTCGCCTGCAATGAAAACACATGCGGCTTATGAGTACGATGCCGGGGAAAAACGGATGAAACCGTTTGACCATTTAAGGATTTTAAGAGGACTTTTGGCGGTAGGAGAAGAAAGTCCGGTTTATCATGTAAGACCAAGAGAGCCAGCCGATACCAGAAGATCACATGGGATGCATTAAACAGCGTTTGGACAATTTGTCCAGACAGAAAGAATATGAGGTGAATCGACATGAAGAATTATCAGGAATTTATGGATTATGTAAAAGAAAATGTGGCAGATTATCTGCCGGAGAAATTTGAGCAGGCAGAGATCACGGTGCATCAGATGGTAAAAAACAATGATGTTGTGTTAGATGGGTTAAATATTCACGATCCAGACAGCAATCTTTCTCCCAATATTTATCTGAATCCACTATATGAGCAGTATGAAAATGGAAGAGATCTGGATGAGATCGTTGCAGAGGTAGCCGATACCTATGTGGAAAATATGGGATCGGCACTCGCAAGAGATTTTCAGCTCAATGTAGAAGATATCAGAAACTTTGAGGCAGTCAAAGACAATATCTTTCCGAAACTGGTGAATCTTGAAAAGAACGGCGGCCGTCTGGAACATGTACCATATACACAGAAGGAAGATCTTGCAGTCACTTATCATATCAAGATGACAGGGGATTCAAGGACTCTCGGTTCTTTGATGATCACGGATGCAATGCTGGAAGGGTACGGTGTGAATAAGGAGGAGCTGCATGGTTTGGCAATGGATAACATGGGGCGGTTATTTCCTCCTACATTTCAGTCGCTGCAGGAAATGATGATCGAACTTTTTGCCGATGAATTTTCAAGAAGGGAAGGGATGCCGTTAGAAGAAGCGAAAGAGTGTGCAAAAGAGATGGTTCCGACAGGGGGACCGGAGTTGTACTGTCTCAGTAATGAATGCAAGATCAATGGAGCAGCCTGCATTATCGATGACAATATCCAGAAAATGATAGCGGAAAAGGTGGGCGGAGACTATTTTGTTCTCCCATCATCTGTGCATGAAGTGCTGATCATGCCAAAAAGTGAGGATATGGATCCGAAAGAACTTCGGAATATGGTGCAGGATGTCAATGCCACGCAGGTGGCGGAAGGGGAGATCCTTTCGAATCAGGTGTATGAGTATGATGCCAAGACGCACAAGCTAAGCATTTGTGCTCCGGGAAAGGAATTAAAACAGGAGCAGGGAAAGAACATTTCACAAGAACCTGCCATGGGGGTTATGGAGGAAAAGACTGCGTATGAGACAAAAACGCAGGAACAGGTTCATGAGCCGATCAAGCACAGTGGAAGAAGCCGGTAACGAAAAGAACGGAGGTTTACATGAGTGAGCAAATGAAAGAGAGCATCGAGATTCATTCTCTGGAAGAATTGAAAAAACTTATTATGGAAAAGGATGACAATGAGATACTTACCGTAACAGTGGAGGTGGCTGCCGATGAATCATGAATTAAAGCAGGTGGATGTCCGGCTGAAACTGGTGGATAAAGAGGGAGTCTTCAGTATGGAGTCGATCGATACACCGGCAAAAGCTGTTTCTATCATGGCTCCGATACTTGCAGAGCTTGACCGGGAGGAGGTCTGTGTGGTCAATCTGGATGGAAAAAACCACCCCATCAATTTTAATATCGTAAGCATTGGGAGTCTCAATGCTTCTTTGGTGACCGGAAGGGAAGTGTATAAATCGGCGGTTTTGAGTAATGCTGCCAGAGTGATAATGCTTCACAACCATCCCTCGTCAAGTCTCGCACCGAGCAGGGAAGACCGTGAAGTCACCGGAAAGATGATGTATGCCGGAATACTTCTGGATATTGAACTGCAGGACCACATCATTGTTGCCGGAAGAACCGGGGAAACTTTCAGTATGCGGGAACATCTGCCGGAGCTGTTTGACCGAAAAAATTATATGGAGCCGATGGCACATGTAGCAGATATGGTAAGAGAGGAGGCACCCGGTTCAGAGGTGTCTCCGGTTACCTATGAAATCCTGCAGATCAAGGATGGAAGTAATGGCGAAGCATATCGGTTTATGGGGACACGGTATATCAGACAACAGAAACTTCCAGTCAATATAAGTGACTACAAATCAAAATATAGAGGGGAATTAAGGCCGGGAGAAACACTGGATACACTGTATGAACGGTTCAATATACACCGTCCGGATGATTTTACCGGGCATTCGCTGTCGGTCAGTGATGTGATCGTGCTGGAATCGGATGAGAAGAAAACACCGTTTTATGTGGATTCTTTTGGATTTCAGAAACTGGAAAATTTCTTTGAGGAAAGGTTTGTGCGAACTGAAGCAGAAAAGAAAATAATATCAGATTTCCGGGAGAAAACACAAAAATACTTTCGCCCGGTAGATGGGAGACAGGCAGAGGAGATTGAAAACAATGTCAGAGAGTACCTTCATAAAAAAGTGCGAGAGCAGGGTCTGCCGATACAAATCGGTGAAGTGCTGCTGTATGGAAGCCGAGGCCGGGGGACGGAAAAGCAGACTTCTGATCTGGATGTTTTAGTCGAATATGAGGGAACATCCAGAGAAGATGATCTGTTTAACCTGTTTCATGAGGATGATTTTTGTATTGGAGGCTGTAAGGTGGATATCAATCCCATCAAAGAAGAAAAATCAGGAAGTCTGACAGCTTTTTTACAGCAGGCAGTCTATTTTATGGAAAGCGAACTGGCATTTTCCATCGCAGACCGTTACATTTATATTCAGGATGCAACGGAAGGATATGATTATACAATCTATGATTCAGATTTCACAGAACTGGACGGTGGCGTTTATGATGATCCGGAGATCTCCATCTATGAGGCACTGGATAAGATCGTGAAAGATCTGAGGATGCAGCCGGATACCGACAGGATAAAGGGAGAGATTACAGAAGGATCGCAACTTATCCCTGTTAATCTGGAGGAATTTGAAGAGGCATTGGAACAAAGTCATTATGTGTCACCGGAAGTGACCTATACGGTTGCTGAATGCGGTGAATTTCATGGTATGGGACGATACCGGGATGATATCAAAGATGTACAGGAAGCAATCGCATTGTGGAAAGAGTTTCAAGACAGCCCGTTAAATGGTATCCCATCTATCGGAATTCTAGTGCATACGCCAGGACAAACAGATTTGGATGATGAGCAGTTAGATCTGTTATCCGGACAAAAGATCGATCTGGATATGATGCAGTACTATCCGGTGATCTGTAAAGAAGAGGCTGCCATTGAAAAAATATGTGAACTGATCGAAAATCTGCCGGAAGTCGGAATAATTGGGAAAGTGCCGGAGAGAATATCGACGGAGCTGCTTCTTCGGGAACTGGATCAGGGAAAGAATATCTTTTCGGATAATGAGAAAAGTCTGATCCGGGAGTATGGTTTGCAGATGAAAGATGAGCGGAAAACAAGAGAGCTTGCGGAAAAAATATGCAGCAGAGATAGGCTTGGAAATCAGGATGCAGCATTGGCTATGATTACGGCAAGGAGAGAATTGTGGAAAGTTATGGAGAAAAAAGTTATTAGTTTAAAATACAGTAATTAATGTAAGAAAATATATAAATTGGAGAAAATTTATGGGGAGGTATGAAAATACAAAATCAATATTGACATCACATGCGGGGGCTGTTATAATTAACCAAAAATGATGTCACATGTGATGTCGATATAGAAAGGAGTGGTTGCATGAAAACCATAAAAGATATCAGTGAATTATCAGGAAATATAAAATTAAGACTTCCAAAGTCATTGCATGAAGCTTTGTTGCGACAAGCAAATTTTGAAAATGTAAGTTTAAATCAGTTGTGCTTAATGTATTTAAGTGCAGGAGTTTCCCAAAATAATAATTTAGGAACATATGAATTTAATCACAGATTAGAAGTAATAGCTAAGGAAGCAAAAAGTGACGACGAGTTATTTGAAAAATTGGAAAAATTGAATGATGAGGTAGAAAGAATTAAACCCTTATTATTGCGTGAACTAGAGGGGGCATTGAATGAAAACAAGCGACAGATGAACGATTATGTTGAAGTGCTAAGAGCAATTTATCCTATTTATCAAGGTGATATTGTAGGAGAAAAGTTGCCTATGCTAAAGTTGCCTTCTGCAAAAATAGTCATGAGACCAAAGAAAAATGAGAAATTGGACTATAAGCATATTGAGAAGGTAGTAAAATCTCAGTGCGAAGAGGCTGTTATTTCGTATGGGGATTTTGATATATTTTTGCCTAGAGAGAAGCAAGCTATAGATGAAATGTATTATAAGTCTATTTCAGTTCATTTTTGTTGCGATTTTTATACATTAAGAAAATTAGTAAATAAAACAAAAGAAGCACTTTGTGCTATGCCAGAGGCAGACAGAATGTCTATACTTGTGAAGCCAAGTTATCTACACATTGCAACAAGGATTTTATTAGAAAAGAATGTATAATGGAGATATCGTGATATTTATATATTAAAAATAACACTACAACTATATTAGAAATTACATTATATTTAGGGGATTTTAAGAAAAGAACTGCTTCGGTGGTTCTTTTTTCGTACACAAAAATACAGAACAGGAGGCGAAAACAAATGTTAAACCTATTTAGAAAGGACACGCTTACACCGCAGACGAAACGCATTTACAAGGTTCCGCTATGCATTCAGGATACCATTCCCATCTACCGGATTGCTGAAAACGGTATCTTTGAACTGGAGAGTCCGATTAACAAAGACGGTGGAAAAAAAAAGCTGCATCAGTTTGACAGGATGTATCTGTTTGAGGATATCAACTTTTCCACGCAGGATGAAGAAGAAAAGGAAGAAACCGGGAAGCGGTTTGAAACGCTGCTTCGTTCCATGAATGTCAGTTACAAGATCATCGTATCCAATCATTATGCCGATAACGGAAAACTGAGGGAGGAGATCCTGCAGAAGGCAGTGAGCAAAGAACGGGAGCCTTTGGCAAGGGAATACCACCAAATGATCGAAGAGCGGCTGCAGGAAGGACGGGGAGGACTTTTGCAATCCAAGTATTTCATAGTCACATGCAGAAAGCCGGATTATGAGAGTGCAAAGAATTATTTCAATATCATAGAGTTTTCCATTCAGCAGTTATTTCACCGGCTGGGAAGCTGCCTGATCCCACTCGATGCCACGGAACGCTTGCGGGCATTGCACAGTTATTACCGCATGGGTGACGAGGCATCTTTTTCTTTTGACTGGAATGAATATCTGCATCTGAAGCGTGACTGGAGAAATGACATTATCAATACTTCTCTGCGGGAGTATCCGGAGTATCTGGAGATGGAGAGTGGAAACTGCGCTTGTGTCATGTTTATCCGAAAATATCCGAATGGACTTACTGACCAGTTTTTAAATGAGCTTACCAACATGAACTTTCCCCTTATTTATACAATGGATGTGGAGCCGCTTGACAATGATGTGGCTTATCAGATGGTGATGAAGAAATATATGTCAAATGAGCGGAGCATTAACCGGGAACAGGAGCTGAAAAACGAAAATGGTGATTATTCCACCAACATCAACTATGAGAGAAGAAAGCAGCAAAGAGATACGGAGGAGATGTTAGAACGCATTTCTTCCTTTGATGAACGGCTTCTTTATGTGGGGATCACGATCGTTATCAAAGCATCGTCCAGAGAAAAACTGGAGGAGCGGACGGAAAAAGTCCGCATCATAGGAAAAACACATAACATGGATATCGTTCCCCATTCACACAGGCAGCTAGACGCACTGAATACTTCTCTGCCGACGGGTGCAAGATTTGTGAATACGATGCGGACCATTACATCGGAGGAGCTTTCGATCTTTATTCCGTTCAATGTGCAGGAGATCCATGATGATCTGGGATACTGCTATGGATTTAACAAGGTATCGAAAAATCTGATCATTGGAAACCGAAAACTGTTAAAGAATGGAAACGGGATGGTGTTTGGAGTACCCGGTTCCGGAAAATCTTATAATGAGAAATCGGAAATGGGACAGGTGCTGTGTTTCTCAAAGGATGACATTATCGTGGTGGATCCAATGGGTGAGTACAAAGGCATTGCTGCAGCATGGGGCGGTCAGTATATCAATCTGACACAGTCAGCAGAAAATGTTTTTTATGTTAATCCGTTTCATGTACCGGACGAGGTGCCGGATATTGACCGCTTTGTGGCAGAAAAAGCAGAGTTTGCGTATGCCATCTGTGAGCAGGCGCTGAAACCGGCACCGCTTACCAGCCGCCATATCGCTGTGATCGATAAGGCAGTCAGCAGCATGTATGAGGAATATTTTAGGAAAAGAAAGGATAAACGAAGAAGAAAGAACCGACCGGAATCGCCAACCATTCCTGTGATGCGAAACAGGATCATGGAATTATATGATGACAACGAAGCGGCCAAGGAAATCGCGGAGCAGCTGGAGGTATTTGCGGATGGTACGCTGGATATTTTTGCAAGAGAACAGTCTATATCCGATGAGAACCGCTTTACCGTATATGGGTTTTCGGAGCTTGGAAAGCGGATGCGTGCGATGGCAATGCTTGTGATGATCGAAAGTATTACGGCGAAGATCAAATACAATCAGTCTGACGGAGTTGCCACTTGGGTTTATGTGGATGAAATGCATGAACTCTGGGGAGAGGAATACAGCTTACATGCATTGGAAAAGATGTGGCGTGAGGTCCGCAAGCGGGGTGGCATCTGCACCGGCATGAGCCAGAATCTTATAGATGCAAAACGGAACCGTTCCACGAAAACAATGGTATCCAATTCGGAGTTTATGCTTTTGCTTGACCAAGGCACAATGGATAAAGAAGCGGTGGAAGATCTGTTTGATATTTCATCGGAGCAGCTTGCCTGTGTCAATGGAGCAGAACCGGGAACAGGTCTTATCCGGTTTGGAGATAAGATTGTTCCTTTTGACAATACAATGGAAAAGGACAGCAGTCTGTACCAGTTATTTAATACGAATTTTCATGAGATGGTAAAAGACAAAAATGCATAGCAGACAGTGATAAAGTAAGAAAAAATAAGGACAAATGAATTGACGAAAATCGTTGAATTGTGACAGGAAAAATGATATATTAGTAGCATGGCGAAAGCCATAGGAAAGTACCCATGACAGGGTGGTAGCCTCCCAACACCAATGACCGGCTTGCCGGAATACATAGGAAGGGAGGTGGCGCCAATGACAGCTTTTGAAATCCTTTCGATTTTCCTGGGCATACTGACATTGTTATGTGCCTTCGGTAGTCTTGTTATAGCGTTGCTTGCCTTTCTCGACAAGAGAAACAAGCGAAAATAAAAATGCCTATCCTGTCGGCCAACAGGATAGGCGGTGTTCGTAAGAACACTTAGTCTAACCGGGAGCATCCACTTTGGAGTGGGTGCTTTCCTTTTCTAATATCAATATATCACATTTCCCCAGACTATTCAACAGAAAATTGAAAATCTCACGAAGTCCTATGATGAGAAATCGGAGGTGGTGATCAATGGATCAGCTTGACAGAGAGGTCATTGAATCCTTGAGTGAGCCGGCAAAGAGAGTATTTGGGAGTCTGGATTACTGTTCCAGACAGCGAATGTTAAAGAAAGCCAAAGCAATGGCGAAGGAAGAAAAAACAAGAAACCAAAAGAAAAGCCGGGTAAAGAAAAAGGGGATTGAAAAACAGAATAAAGCAAAAAGAAAGAAAAAGGGCAGTTCATCCAAAAGTGAACGAGTCCTTTTTTCTATTTATGAAACAAAAGATCTTATGGTGCAATCCATGCATCTGATGCTGCTTGGAAGCAGCGTGGCAGACAATGCCTATGAAGAAAGAGACTTTGCTCATACGGATGAGCCGCAAGTTGCTTTATCCAGAGAGACGGTTCAAAAGAGCAGTCGGGTGGCAATGGGAGGTATGCGGACTTTAGTACAACGAAACCGACACAAAAAAGCACAGAGAAAGGCTGCAGGGAAATCTACACAGAAATCTGCACAGGCGGTTCAGACAGGTGCAAAAGCGAGAACGCAGGCTGCAAAAACACTTGTTAAGACAATGCAGAGCATCGTGAGATCAGTGGCAGCAAATCCGGTCGTATGGATCGTGCTGCTTGTCGTTATCTTGCTTGCTGTGATTGTCGGGGCAATCGGTACTATTGTTGGTTCCGGTGGAGCTGCTAATGAATCACAGGATGGAACCTATCAGGCACAGGTATCGGAAAAGACAGAAAGTTACCGGGAGATGGTTTCAGAGTATTGTGAAAAATATGGTATTGATGATTATGTGGATCTGTGTCTTGCCATGATCGAGCAGGAGAGTGGAGGAAATCCGCCGGATGTGATGCAGACAGCGCAGTCTTATTATAATGTGAATCCGCCTATTGACAGTGCAGAGGAAAGCATAGACTGTGGGACGCATGAACTGTCAGACTGTCTGACAAAGGCGAAGTGCAAAGATCCCAATGACATCAACGGAATTTCCCTTGCCCTGCAGGGATATAACTTCGGCAATGGCTATATTGACTGGGCGCTCAAAAACTATGGCTGTTATACCAAAGAAAATGCACAGATATTTTCAGCAAAGATATGTGCCGAGCTTGGTTATGCTTCTTACGGGGATGTGGAGTATGTGCCTCATGTCCTGCGGTACTATGTGATGAATGAAGAAACGAGCGTATCCAATGAATCTGCCAAAACAATCTTAGAAGAGTTAAAGAAAAACAATACGGCACCGGCGGAGGCATGGGATGTGATCGAGAAAGGTGCCTCCCTGATCGGAAGTGTAAAATACAGCATGGAAAAACGGCAGGCAGACGGAAGAGACAAGCCAGAGTTTTTGGACTGCTCTTCTTTTTCGGCATGGGCATTTCATAAGGCAGGAGTGACCAGTGTGCCATATGGCTCCACGACGGCAACCTTTATCGGTTCCAAAAAGTTTCACGATATTTCTGCGGAACGGTTACAGCCGGGAGATATCGGACTAAAAAGCAGGACCGGTGAAACCGGTGGAGCAAACCATGTAGGGATTTACTGTGGGAAACTGAAAGATGGCAGAGTAGTATGGCTTCACTGTACCAGTTCCAGTGGATCCTCTTTGACAGGGAATACCGAGGGTGTGATGTTTGGGGTATATACGAATTTTACATATTTCAGGAGACTAAAAAAGTGGGACAAGAAGTAGCGTTTAGACAATTTGTCTAAACATGGCGTCAGAGGACAGAAAGCAAGCGTTTAGACGAATTGTCCAAACGCAGAAAGAGAGGAAAATATGCTTAGAAAAATACGGCGATTTTACTGGAAACAACGAGACAGAGGACTTGGCAGGCAGACTGTTATGGCGGCGGTGGGCGCAGCTTTATTTCTGATGATCATTCTGGGGGCAGTGACAAAAAGTGTGATCATGCCAAAGAATGAGAGTCGGAAAAATGTTGTGAGAACCGAGAATGCCAGTGGAACAGCTATCGGAGCTGAGACAGCATCCGGAGGAGGTGTTGCGATAGAGGGGGTAGAAGCATCCGGTGATCCGGATGGCGAAAAAACAGACACACCGATAGAGGATTCCAGAGAGAGCATGTCTGTAGACATGACGGACCTGGAACCCTTTTTGGGTTTTATGTCAGAGACAGCTTATGAAGAGTTAAAGACGCAGCTGGTTCAGATATGTCAGGAAAGAAACTGCAGATCAGTCAGAAAGCTGACTTATCAACAGACACAAGCCTTTGATGTGACAAGTTTTATCCTGTTGCCCGATGGCAGTGTTTATCAGTGCAATTATAATCTGAAAAGTTGTCAGGTGTCTGTTTTCAAAACGGATTATACGGAAGTCCAGATCAATCAGATGAAAGAAAAGCAGTTGCAGGAGGAACAGCAAAAACTGGAACAGGAGCAGAAAGCGGAAAAACAGAAGCTGCAAAAGAAAAAGGTAAAAAAGAAAAAAACGATTAAGAAGAAAAAAGCAAAAAAGAAGCCGGTGAAAAAGAAGGTTAAGAAGAAAAGAACAAAGAAGTAATATTATATTCATTATCAGAGGGTATAAGGGATCCATCCCTTACAAGATGAAGCATAGATGTGTCCACATTATGCGTATCTTGCAGGGCTTGAATGAGAGAGGGAAAAGGCACATTTTATGTGCCAAATAAAGCAGATAAAGCTCAGAAAACACTATGTTTGGACAAATTGTCCAGACAAAAAGAAACAAAAAAGATAAAAATAGCGTTTAGACAAATTGTCCAAACATAAGAAGGGAGTGACCGCATGAATGACGCAAAAACAGAGATCCTTCGAGTAAGAATGACACCGATGGAAAAAGCTGCCCTGTCAAGACAGGCAAACGATCAGCACAAAACTATGAGTGAATATATCCGCAGCATTGCCAAATGTCCGCCGGAGGTGACAAGGGATGAGTTTGACGGTTCGATTCTGCAGATGATCTATGAGATCAACAAAATCGGTGTGAACATCAATCAGATCGCCAAAAAGTATAACGAACACAATTATGTGGAACCGAGAGCAGATCTGTTAGAAAAGCTGGATGAAGTTTATGGAATGATGAAAAGCACCATCCGGCTTATGAAAGGGGCATAAGGAAACACAAGAAACGGAGGGAGCGTGATGTCGTTAATCATCAAGATGGATGCCATCAAGACAAAGGAACATTTAAGAAAGTCCATTCCGTATATCTTCAATGAAAGAAAGACGGATGGTCTGTGCTTCAGCAATGCCGGGGTGACACCGGAGCAGATCTTGGATACATTTTTTTTGACAAAGCAGCTACGCTCCACGCACGGTACCAGAGAAGGTTATCATTTTAAGTTTTCTTTTTCAAAGGATGAGATGATACTGCCGGAGGAGGCTATGGAGTTTGTAAAGGAATGGACAGAAGAATATCTTGCCGGGGCGTATGACTATGCCTGCTCGGTTCATAAAGACAGAGACCATATGCACATGCACTTGGTCTATAATTCTGTCAGCAGAAGTGGTGGAAAGTACCGTTATCAAAAAGGAGACTGGGAGAAAGTGATACGACCACTGACAAACCGGCTGGCAGAAAAATATCATACCGGATCATTAAAGGAAAAGGATCCGGAATTGGATTATTCAACAGATTATGAAAAAAAGGATGGCAAACGGACCGGAAAAGAGCAGGTGGAACGGGACATTGACCAGTGCATCCTCGAAAGCAGATCCTATGCAGATTTTAAGAAAAGAATGGTGCAGGATCACTATTACCAGTTGTGGGAAGGAGTTTCAAGAGAGCATGGTGTCTACCTTGCCCTTACACCGCCGGGGAGAGGAAAAGCAATCCGCAGCTACCGATTAAGTGAGGGGTATATGCCGGTGGATATCGACAGGCGTATCACATCGCAAAGACAGGAAAGAAAAGAAGAATTGTCCACAGGCAGAAATAAAAACCTTGATTGGGCAATGAGCAGAAACTATCAGTTTATCCCCTATGGTGAAATGTCAGAGTACCAGAAAATAATGGTGCGTCAGGTGCTGGAGGCAAGAAGATTGTACCGGCGGACAGGTACACCGCTTTATATGCATGAGCGGAGCGTCGGAGTGCTTCAAAAGATGAAGAATGAAACCAGAAAATGCGGTATTTATGTAAAGCGTAAAGAAGCACACAGGGTACAGAGAGAGTTGATACGAGTGATGAAGCAAAGGAGGAATAAAACAAGGTGACGGAAGAACAAATGACATTGATAAAGACATTGATAAAAAAGCACGGTATTTTAGCAACAGATGGCGAATGGACTTTAGTATTTCTTGGTGCTAGCTACGGATTGACGGAAAAACAGATTGACAGTTATCTGATAGCAGACACATTGGATTTGCTTGCAAAGCATGAAAAAATGCTCTGCATTTTATTTGGGATAGAACCGGAATCTAATGGTGAAATTCAAAGAATGGAGAATCCGGCAGAGAGACTGCAGATGCTCCTCGCAGAGTATTTGGCTCACAATCAGTCAAAACAGGGTTATGAAGAAGTGATGGAGTATGTTATCAGGGACACCGGATTGTCGGCGGCACAGATTGAGCAGCTTCGTAAAGCGGTGGAGGCAAAAATGCCGGCAGAGGATGTCCTTGAGATGGCGAGAAATCGAAAGGATGTGATGGAGATACGACGGTGTATCGAATTTTATGAAATGATGGAGAAAGAACAGGAACCACAGGAGAAAGCAAAGAAAAACAGGAGGGAACGCAGATGAGTGAAGAATTACAATCCTTAGTGCAGATCATTGAATTGTATGGAAGAGGGCTGGGCGGTTTAGGAAAGGCTATCCGCTTTTCAGCGAAAGGAGCAGCAAAAGGGGTGCAGATCGCACAGGTGAAAGCATTGCAGCACCGGATGAAACTTCATTATGCCAGTGAGGGGACACACAATACCATGAAATTGTCTGATCTGGAGAAAATGACAGGCGGAAGATATACGATCTTGAATATTCCTTTGGAGGGGGAAAAAGAGCTGATCCCCTTTTATGACCGCTTGAAAAAGATGAAAGTAGCTTTTGCGGAACTGCCGGACTTAAATCTGGGAGACGGCTATACACAGATCGCATACAATCCGGAGCAGGTGGAGAGCGTGCGTATGGTCATTGAATACTACAAAAAGAAATTCAGGGAAGAAGCGAAAGAGATCGATCTGGACGAATATATGGGAATGGCAAGTCCCGGAGGACTGGAATATCTGGATGAACTTGCCGCCAAAGGATATGAAGGCAGGATGCATGAGGAGCAGCTTGAGGAGCTTCAGCAGCGGATACAGGATAAAGAGTATCTTCCAATCAGTATCAATGTGGAATCCCTTCTTTTGCGGGAAGAAAAAGATGCTTATCTGTTTCGTATTCCCCGTGGCAGGTTGGGAGAAAATCTTTCCAGTGCCATACGGATCAAAAAGTCAGACTGTATTCTTTTGGATGAGGGACAGACTGTGATCACCTGCCTGAAACGAGAGGGAGACATCTGGGGATATGCACTGGATCAAAGGCAGAACATCCATGAGAAAGAAAAAGTGAAACTGGACATTGCAAAATTGGAAAAAGCATTTGCCCCGGTGGGAAATGACCGTGTGAAAATGATCGAAAAACTGAAACCGGAGTATGCAGCGATCTTTCCATCTTTTAATCAGGGACAGGAGATGAAAGAAAAATCTTCTGTCCCTGAACCGGTTTCAGAGAAAACAGTGGGGAAAGTGTTGACCCTGGAAAAAATGAAAGAGCGTTATCAAAGTCCGGAATACATCCCGGTAACCTTTGACATGGAAACACAGATGGTGGCAGAATCACCAAATCTCTATATAGCCAATCTTCCAAAGGAGCCGCAGGAATCCAAAGACTTTATCCGGTGTATTTCCTTGGATAAGGCAGAAGTAAGTATTTCGGAGGATGGAAAACGGCTGCAGGCATACCTGAAGCGGAGCGGAACTTCTGAGGTTCGGGAAATTGATTTGGAGGGAAAAGAACTGCGAAAATACAGCAAAAAGAATGAAGACATTGCGGCAGAGTGTCTGAAGTATCAGAGAAGCAGAGGGAGAGAGAGGCAGCCGGTACCGGAAGAGATATTGCGGCACAAACCGGATGTAAACCTTAAGAAACGATAGGAAAGCAGTGTGAAATAAATGATCAGATTTTTCACACTGCGAATTTATAGTTTTGGCTCAAACTTTGTGGGCTGAGAAAGGAATATAGGATCCATATGAAACGAAAGAAAGAATGCTCCCGTGCAACGTATGTTGCCGGTGACAGCAGAAAAAGAAGATTACACCAATTATTCAAAGTGTGTGCGGTTTTGTTACTGCCCACGCTTTATTTGTTTTACAGTCTTAGCGGATTGTATCTTGTGGATGTGGAAATATCAAAATTGAAAGAACAGATCGTCTGGTGTCTGCTGCATCCGTTGAAAGTTTATAATGACAAAAGTTACAGTATGGTTTTGGTGGGAGGTTTGCTGTGGATGATCTGCAGTTTTCAGGCATACAGTAAAAGCGACCATAACCGGATGCCCGGCAATGAGTTTGGTTCTGCCAAATGGGGCGAAGTGCGGGCGTTCAATGAAAAGTATGCCGCAAGGACAGAAGAAACAAAGTCCGGTCTGTCTCCAGAAAACAAAGTGTTATCGCAAAATGTGCGTTTCCGCTACGACTCGGATACTCTTCGCAATAACAACATCGTGGTTGTTGGGGGCAGTGGTGCCGGCAAGACAGCGTTCTTCCTGACACCCAATCTGATGTCGTTACACGACTGCAACATCTATACGGATCCGAAGGGAAGCCTTGCGGAGGAGCTGGGAGCATGGCTGGCGAAACAGAAGGATACCAGAGTATATACGCTGAACTTGTGTGAAATGGAGAAAAGTATGCATTTCAATCCGTTTCCGTATATCCGCAGTAAGAGCGATATCACGAAGCTGGTGACGAATCTGATCCAGAATACAAACTCAGCAAATATCAAAAATTCTTCTCAGGATCCTTTCTGGGAAAAGGCAGAGCGAATGTTCCTAGAAAGCCTTTTTCTCTATGTATGGATGGAGTGTCCGAAGGGGGTATATAACCCAAAAAGAGGAAAGGCAGAACTTCTACAGAGAAACTGGAAATCCATTCTTTATCTGTTAGATGAGGCACAGTTCGTGGATGAAGATACGCCGCCAAAGTTAGATGAACGCATGAAAGAACTGGCGAAGAAAAAGTCGGATCATCCGGCCGTAAAAGCATACCAGCGTTATAGAGGAGGTCCAGATGAAACGATCCGTTCCGTCATTATGACAGTCAATGCCCGGATGCAGCCTTTTGATAATGAGGAACTTTTGGAGATCTTTTCATCCAATGACATCCCGCTGGATGAGTTTGGAACGGGAATGGATGGAGACGGGAAAACAAAGAGCAACCTTTTTATCATCATTCCGGATGATGACGATACCTTTAACTTCGTACCGGGGATGGTGTATACGCTGCTTTTTCAAGAACTGTACCGGCAGGCGAGATTCTTTGGCGGAAAACTGCCGATGGATGTGGGATTCTGGCTGGATGAAATGGCGAATATCAAGATGCCGAATAACTTTGATAAGATCCTTGCCACCTGCAGAAGCCGTGGTGTGTACTGTGTGCCAATCTTACAGTCTCTGGCACAGCTAAAAACGCTTTTTGCGGATGGAGCATGGGAAGGCATTGTCGGAAACTGCGATACTTTTATCTATCTGGGCGGTAACGAAGCAAGCACCTATGAATATGTCTCAAAGCTGCTTGGAAAATGGACGATCGACAAACGAACCAGTGGAGAAAGCAAAGGAACCAGCAGTTCTTACAGTGAGAATTACGATGTGCTTGGCAGGGAGCTGATGTTAGAGTACGAGCTTCGCCTGTTGCCGGATGATGAATGTATTATTTTTGTGCGTGGGGAAAATCCGATTCGGGATAAGAAATGGTTCCCGTGGGAACACGAAGCATATCTGGAAGCAAGAAAATGTGATGCTTTTGTCCCGGCGGTGCAGAAAGAAAAACAGAAACAGCAGATGGAAGAATGTGACTTTATCGGGGAAGAGTCATTGAAATATCTCAAAAAGCAACAATCGAAAAATGAAAACATCCGGCTGTATGAACTGGACGCCTTTTCTTTTATGATGATGGATCTGGATGTGATGGAGAAGAAGATTCATTCCACGCCAAAAGATGTCAAAGGGGCAGAAGTGGAAAAGACGATCACTGCCGGCATGATCCAGTCTGCGGTAAATTATGAAATGAAACGGGAAGCGGAAGAGCTCAAAGCATGGTTTATCGAAAACTTTGATAAACTCGCACTGCTTGATATCTATGCTTCCGAGTGGACGAGCGAGACAAGAAGAAAAGTAATCCGCGAACTGCTGCAGGCAGGAGCAGAGGAGGATGCGATCAAGTCCATCATCCGTCCGGAGATTGAGGAAGGACAGGTGCTGCAGAAAAAGAAAATGTGGTTGGAGATGGAGACAATAACCGACAGTTGTGACTTGTAATTGATCAGGGAAATGGAAATAGATTATAGAAATAATTGTATCAAATGAAGGGAGTTAAAGAGTTTTTTTATATTCTATAGATGCGATGATTTTTCTGGAAATTTTAGAGGATAAAAATTGATGAGTAGGAAATTATCATTAACACAAGTTATTTTATTAAATACGTAACATTCATTTTATTTTCAATACTTATGATTACGTCAGCGAGTATTGTTTATTCATTATGCTGTAACATTCATTTGAATAAAGGTTAGAGTAATGAGTGTATAAGTTGCATGGATAATGTGGGTTTTGTGTACTATATAAGCGATGATAAGACTATCACAATTGAGCGTGCTTTCAATGATGTGAATCATGACTAGAGATGAACATGTGACAAGATGACTCATATCAATCAATGGAAAAATTAGAAAGGAGATGTATTTCAGTTTAATCAAAGAACAATATGTAATAAAAAAAGGAATTATATGTTGTGTCCTTTGGATTGATAATAAGTTATTCTGGAATTGGATGATTTAGATGAAGGTCAAATACAAACGAGGAGGGATTTGCCATGAGTAAAGTGATGCAGTTACAGGGTTTAATGAAGAAATTTTCTAAGAAAAATGCTGTAAAGGTATGTTCATATTCAACAGATCTTACTTAATTATAAGCATTTATTATTTGATTGGTATTATTCTGGCTGGATAAATCATCCTAATACCAATCTAAATATTAAGTAATAAACATAAAAATGCTAACCGAGAGAGATAGGAGGAAAATAAATGATAAATAAAACAGATGATTATTTGCATTTTAGTATAACAGCAACGGGGAGATGCAATGCTTCTTGTAGCTATTGTCATTTTTATGCAAAAAGACCACGTCAAAATATGATGTATGACATAAATGAGTATATTTTTAGATATTATATTGATTTGATTAAGTTTATTAAAGAAGACATTGGACAAAAGAAAATTACATATCGACTGTCGGGAGGCGAACCGTTGGTGATGGGGGATAGAGTTTTTGAAATGTCTAGGTATGCGTATGACAGGATAGGTCAAAAACTAAATATTCTAACCAATGGAATAGCATTAAATGATAATATCATAGAAAAGGCTAAAAAAAATAATGTAGGAGCATTTATTGTATCATTAGAGAATCCGTTCGAGGTTGCTGAGGGGGCTGCAAATCCTCAAAATATAGTAAATAAAATTATAGATTTTAATTCAGATGAATTGCAAGTTCTTCCGGGGATTGTAATTGTAAGCAATAAGATGTTTGGCGAATTAGAACATATATGTGATTATTTTTATGAGAACTTGGGATGTATACCGCCGATTTCCGAGAAAACATATGCTTTTTATGAAAGCCCTACACAAAAAGAGTTGGAAGCGTTGAAAGAGAATGTGGCTAATATTGTTGAGAAATATAGTGAAAAGACAAATTTAGAGTTATTTCCCTATATTATCCCAGAAATTATTAATGATGGTGGAAATGAGTACTTGGTAGAGCTTGACATTGAAGGTAATTCAATTAAAGAAACTTATAATGCTTCATATGATTATTTGATGAAAAAAATAAAAAGGTCATATCCAACTGTGCAATGTAATAAACAATGTGATTGGTCTGAGTTTTGTATTACAAGAAAATGGATTTGGGATTATTCTACTAACGATATTAATGCTGAAACAAAAAGAGAAGATTATTGTTTATTAAAGCAAAGCTTATGTGAAGGATATCTTGAAGGGATGCTTAGAATTGAGAATAAAAGAAAAGAATAATGTGATTATAATATATGGAATGCCAGCAACTGGAAAGAGCATGATATCTGTGGTATTAGCTGACGAAATAAAAAAGAATATGCAAAAAAAGGTTTTTTTGATTTCGGGAGACAAGTTGGCAAATATATATTATGGAGGTGCACATACGGATTATGCGTTAAATTTAAAATATAAAAATTTTGAAGGTATTTTAGAAAATATTTTAGAGGTTGATGCAGATATAGTTATTGAAGATTTTTTTAAAAGAAGCGAAGATTTTTATAAAATTAAAAAAAATATTGATGGTCTGAATAGAAATCTCGTTATAATTAGAATACAATGCGCACTCGAAGAGAGAATAATTAGGGATTCGTTTAGAGATTCTGGAAATGAATTGGGACTAGAGAAAATGCTTATATACCAAAAGAAATATGAACATATATGTAAGGGGTTACCCTATGATATATGTTTTGATTCAGGAAAAGAAACTATTGATAGCATTGTTAAAGAAATAGAGGGACTTATTGGATATAATGAATAGCTTATTTGTAATAATTAAACCTGATGCTCTGGAAAATAAGAGGGTAAGACAATATATATATCATGAACTATCAAAATTTGATATAGTAATAGAGAAAAAAGTAAAAAGATTTACGACAAGTGAAGTTGAACAGCTATGGCCTGAAATAAATGAATCCAATGTCCTAAATGGCTTATTGAAGTGTTATTTAACATTGAAAAAAAGCGAGATACTTTTTCTTTTTGGAAATATTACGATTGATCAGTTGCTTTTATTAAAACAAAAAGTAAGAGATAAATATGCTAAAGGTAAATTTGCAAATTGTATACATACACCGCAAGATTTGCATGAATATAGTATGCAGTATAAAATCTTAACATGCAACAATGACTTACATGATGATGAAATTGATATGGTCGCTATAAATATTTGGACTATACTGCAAAAATATGGGTGGGATTATACATATACCAAAGGAAAAAATAAAAAATATAGAATTTATTTAGTAAATGACGATTATAATGAGATTGATTTTGTTGCCAAGTCTATTTGTGAGATAATTAGATATTATCCCATAGAAATTTGTTATATTTTAGCGTTGCAAACGGAGTTTCATGGAAAAATATTTTTATATGGATGTGATGATGAAAGGCAAATTAATTCTATTGAAAGTGCGTTAAGAAATAGAAATATAGTAGTTTCAAGTGATTATAGGTTTTAGTCATATATAATAATTTAGTATGGCTTTAAAAAAGTATATAAACTTGACAGAAGAATTAAAATATGATATTTTAAAAAAAACGATGAAGAGAATAAGTAGTAATACATCGACTTTTTCAGAGAGTTGTCGGCAGGTGAGAGACGCATAAGCAGTATTATGAATACATCTTGGAGTTGCATGGCTGAAAAATGAGTAGGTTATGTCGGTAAGCACCGTTATATGCTGGAGTATTTATTTTTAATACTTGCTAAGATGTATGGTGTGAGCCATATATAAACATAAGGTGGTAACACGAGAAAACTCGTCCTTTTGTAGGAGGAGTTTTTTTTAGTTTACCCAGCATGGGCGTAATCTAATCGGTGAAAGACCGTAAAGTGCCCTGATAGTGGGAAACTTACAGCCAATGACAAGGGTGTCCATCGTGAGGTGGAATCTAAAGGAAGTCGGATGGCAAACCTCTGGTCTGACGGACAGAAATCACATATAAGGCATGGTATATCGGGTAAGGTTGCTAAACAAACTGAAGCCCAATAACTATCCGAAGGTGTACTGTGTAAATGTGGCAGATAGGTGGAGGGAAAGATTACGTACCTTAACTGGGGAAATCTGTATGGTATGCTTTGTAGAGTAATGAACAGATTTACTCCTTAGTAACCCATATCGTAAGGTATGGCTGAACATACAGAAGTCAGTTCGAGTCATAGTACCGAAGAAGTCTATGAAAGTAGATGGAGGAAAGGACTTGACGGTTGGGATAAGACAGACACTATTTATCTGATACTTGAAGATGGCAGTTGCTCGAAAGAGGTTGCTTATTTGAGGGTAGGTTGGAAACCGAGAGTAAAGGATAAGAACGCCTAGAGATAGGAATAGGTAGTGTAAGGCATAGGCACATCTTAGAACAACCGAACCGCCGCTTGCGGAACCGCATGAGCGGTGGTGTGAGAGGACGGGGGCTAGTCACCCCCTCCTACTCGATTTACAATGGAAGCATAAAAATATTTCAGTAAAGAGAGATTGGAGAGGTGATAGGATGTTTTTAAAAATTGAAAAAGAAATTTGTGACATTGGAAATGGAATATATTCAGGTGCAGTTATTGCCTATGGCATTAATAGTAGTGAAGAAAATTCGACTGTTAATGATTTGTATAATAAACAGATGGAGAAAATTATAGAGGAATATAAATTAGAAACGGTTAAAGAAGATGAAAATGTCCAATTATATAGAAATGCTATGAAAAAAATAGGTGTTAATCCATCTAAATATCCACCATCAGTTGAGGCTCTTTTAAAAAGGATTGTTCGTAATCAAGATGTTACTTCATTTTGTTCTATTCTTAATTTGGTAAATTATATCTCTATTAAGTACAGAATACCAGTTGGTATTCATGATATTGATTCATTAGAAAATGGATTATGTTTGAGGCTTGCTACAGAAAATGATTGTAATGCAGAAAAGGATGTTCCTGATATTGGAGAACCGATTTATGCCTCAGGAAACAGTGTTAGAACTAGAAGATGGTTTTGGAGACAGACATTGGAGGGAAGAATATCCCCTGAGTCAAAAAATTTTATTTTTTTATTGGATGGATTTGTTGACAATAAAGTTACCATTGACATGGCCTGTGAGGAACTTATGCACTTGTTGAGTGTTGTTTATATGGTTAGAGCAGAAAGAAGGATGCTTTCGAGTGAAAATCCTGAAATATTTTTTGGTTCGCTTAATGAGGAAGAGAAGGAAATTGAAAATCAAATCAATATTATGTTAAAAGGTGTAGCTCAAAATACGGGAGAGTTTGAAATCAGACAAAAGCTCAAAAATTCGTATAGAGAAGGAAAACCATTAAGAATAAAATTGGGACTCGACCCTTCAGCTCCGGATATTCACCTTGGACATTCTGTTGTCTTACGCAAAATTAGACAATTGCAGGATTTAGGTCATAAAGCGATTATTATTATTGGAGATTATACTGGAATGATAGGTGATCCGACAGGAAAGTCTAAGACACGGAAACAATTATCAAAAGAAGAAGTGAAGAAAAACGCGGATACGTATCTAGCTCAAATATTTAAAATAATTGATAAAACAAATACGGAAGTATATTATAATAGCGAATGGTTTAGCAAAATGGAATTTAGTGATATTATTGAATTAGCTTCGAAGTGTACAGTCGCAAGAATGTTAGAACGAGATGATTTCAATAATAGATTTTCAAAGCATTTACCGTTATCGGTTCATGAGTTTTTTTATCCATTAATGCAAGCGTATGATTCTGTCGCAGTAAGGGCAGATATTGAATTGGGAGGAACTGATCAAACATTTAACATTTTATTGGGTAGAAACATTCAAAAAGCTTATGGTCAGAGCCCTCAATTGACTCTGTTTATGCCTTTGCTTGAAGGAACAGACGGAATTGAAAAAATGAGCAAAAGTTTAGGAAATTATATAGGAATTGATGAATCTCCTGTTGTCATGTATGAAAAGGTGATGAAAATACCAGATGACTTAATTATAAAATATTATACTTTATGTACGGATTTGCATCCAAATGAAATTGAAAAAATTCAAAAAAAATTAACAAATGGTGTTAATCCTAGAGATATAAAAATGTTGTTGGCATATGAGATAACGATGTTATATCATAGTAGAGCGGATGCTGATTATGCGCAGGAGCATTTTAAAATGGTATTTCAGAATGAACATATACCAGAGGATGCACCAATACTGAATATTAATAGAGAGAGTTTGATATTGCCATCGGAACAAGTTATTGAAATTTTAGTGAGAGAAGGTTATTTTAAGTCAAAAAGTGAAGTGAGACGTTTGTTTATCCAAGGAGGGGTCAAACTTGATGGAATACAAATTAGAAACTCTGATGATTTGAATTTGAAAGAAGGGGAACAGGTTTTAAGAATTGGAAAATCTAAATATTTTAAAATTATATTGAAATAATTAAAATACAGTATTTTCTTGAGTGTTTCTCTTATATAGAAATATAGAAGAAAATTTAATAAGGTATTTAGTAGCAGTAATTTTGAAAATGAATGATTGTTCATGAATTGTAGAATGATCGTTCATTTTTTTTGCTTGTTTTCTTTCTTATAATAATTGTAGGGTATTTTTTGCTAGATCGACAATCTTGAGATGTATAGTCGGAGTCTTGCATGTATTGGGCAGGCATATGACATAAGATAATTAGATTTATATAATCGAAAAATTTGATTTTATTCAAATGGTGACTTTTTGAAAAATGAGAGGTGAACAAAATGAAAAAAGAAGATAGACTTTTATTGGAAGCTATAGATGTTGAAAATGAAGTCGCTGAAGTCGAGGAGGAGTATGATTGGGAGTATTTGTTTTCTATGGCAAAGTTAAATAAAATATTTATTCCATTTTATTTAAAAAACAGAATGTTGATGCCAGAAAATGTAAGGGAAAAATTTTTAAAACAATATCATAAATATAAAGAATATGCTGAACAACAGAAGACGGAAATGATAAAAATTACTAAACTGTTTAATAAAGAGAAGATTACATATCTTGTAATCAAAGGTATTCCGTTGTCACAGATTATTTATGATAGAATAGACTATAGACAAAGTACAGATATAGATATACTAGTTTCTGAAGAAGATATGGATTTAGCATTTGAAATGCTTAAACAGTTGGGGTATGGTTTTAATATGGGGATAGAGTGTGAAACAAATGAAGTGCAATTAGGAGTTAGACCTATGCTATATTATGCCACAGATTATTTTGAATATCCGTGTGTTAAAGTTATGGACACAGGTATGTATTCATTTGTTGAAATAAAGAAAGCATCATCTGCTATAACGGTAAAGTATATTAGAGATTTTATTGGGAATAGCGTGATATTTAGTATTGATGGATATTGTGTTAAAACGTTAAGTATTGAGTACACTTGTTTGCATTTGTTTGCTAATTTCTATGAAAATATTAAGTCTAATAAAGCTGTAAAGAAAGGAAGTTTTTTAAGAGAATTTTATGATATATATTCGTTTATGCGAAAAAATGCTGATATGGATTGGGAGATGTTATTGTATAAAGCAAAAAAATATAATATGTCGCACAAAGTGTTATTTGCAATGAATTTGTGTAATGAATTATATCGGAAAAAAGTATTTAGTGATGATTTGATAAAAAGGTTTGAGAAAAATATTGGGGAGATCACTGATAAAGAAGACATACAGTTTATTTATCAGTGGACAGGAGATGTTAAACAAAATATTTTTAATAAAGAATTTAGAATAAGACAGTATAATAAAGTGTATGAAGATTTTTTGCTTCATTATGTAAAAAAGAAGAGACTTGATATTAAGAAAAATACAAAGTGGAAAAAAATGAATTTTCATTACGAAGGGGAAATAGAATTTCAATATAGAATATATCACAATTTTGATAAATCGTTTTCCATTGAAATAGACGATTGTAATAATAATTTATATCAAAAAAAATGTAATATTTATATTGAAATATTACATTTTGGTAAAAAAAATATATGTGAAATCATAGTTGGAGAAAATTACTTTTTTGGAAATGAAATAGATTGTGAGTGTTACAAAGAAAAGAAAAATGATAATATTTGGAAAATAAGAGTACTAAATGAGATGGAAAAATTTTATTTGAAACTTGAAATTAGAATTAAAGTGGGGACTGAAGGGTTTTGTAGAATAGGACCTCAGGCAGAAAACATATTTTATGTATAGAATAGAAATATCGTTTTTTGCTGGTATGTAATTGCTTGTATTAAAACAGAAATAGGTTAAGTGAATAATCCAGCATCCTTGTTTTTTATGTTCGGTGCTTGGAAACGGCAAATCTGTTTTTAAGAAAATTATCATCCCGGCATGTGTCAGAATCCTGAAAGACAAAGAGTATAAAAACATTCTTGTAATTGGTTCAGAAGACCTACTGTCAGGAACAATAGACAGCAGGCTCATATAGACAGCACACGGTATCACAAGAGGGAATGACTATTATCGGAGGTAAGTGTATATGACAAACCAAAGAATAATTGATGAATTAAATGAAATGTGCCTGATCGCTATGGCAGATGCATTCCGCAGCTAGATAAATGATCCGAAACTCAAAGAGATCCCATTTGAGGACCAGTATGGCATGCCGGTTGACATTGGACACAGCAGCCGGAAAGTAAACTTTTAAAATAGCTTATCTGTGATGCTGGATTTGATCAGCCTGATGTAAGCATTATGATATCAATTACACTTCGAGGCGTAAAATTAATAAAGAGCAGCTTAATCGCTTTGCCTCCTGAGAATATATATCTAAATTCCGGAATCTACTTATAACTAGTGCCAAAGACAGTGGAAAACATGCATGGTCTTTGCCTTTGGTCTAGAAGCTTGTAATATATTAAGGGATATGCAAGAACTACTGTAAATATTGTACATTGGATTCTATTCTTCGGTTTCACGAAGAATAATATATTATGCAAGAAGATTTTTCTTTGGATAAATCCATTAACAAATTAGGAAGGATAAGAAAATGATTACATTAATAAAAAAAGAAATTGAAGAGATGAATACAGAAATATGTTCCTATATTGAGAAAGTAAAAGAAAAAACGGTAATACTTTATCCATATAATGATCAAAGTATAAAACTGGCTAAAATAATGAAGAATGAGATGGGAATAGTCGTGGAGTATTACTGCGGAAAAGAGAAAGAGGTACTAGAAAGTAATGTTATTTCGTTGGATGATTTGAAAATAATGTCCTCCATGAATGATATTGTTATTGTATTATCAGAGCCTACGAAAACATGGTTTGATGACTATAGCTTACTTAAAACATTTGGAATAAACGATAAACAAATTCTTAATTATGAACAGATAAAGTATTATATTGCAATACAAGAAAATGGGTATATTGAGGGATTTTTGGAACAAATATTTAAATCAGGATTAGATAATTTGAAATTTTCACGTAGCTATATAATTCTTACAAATATAGAAAAATGCAAAAGTGTATATGATTTATTAGAGGACACTCTGTCTCGAAAGACATATTTAAGAATATTATGTAAAAATATAATGCAATGCAAATTTTATTTTGATTTACCTCAAAGCAAACAATATTTTGATGAATCTGTCTTTAAAATTAGTGATAACGAATCGTTTTGGGATGTGGGAGGATATGATGGTGATACTATTCAACAATTTGTGGAATGTTGTGATGGAAAATACGATAGTATTGTCACATTTGAACCTGATAAGGAAATGTTTGTAAAATTAGTTTCCAATTCAGTGCAATATAAAAATATTATATATTTTAATGCAGGTTTATGTGATAATACGGGAATGATGATGTTTCAAAAAAGAAAATTTGGTGCCTCTCGTATAGTTGAAAATGATAATAATGATAACGATATCTCAAAAATATATGGCATAAAAGGAGATGATATACATCTGAAACCAACATATATTAAAATGGATATAGAGGGGGCAGAGAAGGAGGCATTAGCAGGAATGAAAAATACAATACAATTATTTTTCCCCAAGATGGCAATTTGCATATATCATGAACCAGAGGATATATGGGAAATTCCACTTATGATTAAAAAAATTTCAGAGAAATATCATATTGCAATTCGACATCATTCGTATACTTCATCAGAGACGGTATGTTATGCATATTGATTGGGGATTATTGTTGATATATGATCACTTCCTCAGGATAATAACACTTCATGTGAGAGTGAATAACATAGATTTTTGTGATGTCTAATGCTTTTAGTTATTAACTGTTAGAACTGCAAAATCTAACATTGTTACATATGAAGCACAGCTGCAATTTGCGAGAGTGTGATACTTTTTCTGTAAAATAATGATTAGAATGTTCTTCTATGATAAAATAAATATCATTAGGAGGACCTTTTATTATGGCAAGACAAAAGAAACCTGTACATCGAGTACAAATGACAGAGGGAAAGAGAAACATTATTCATCAGCTTCTTGAAGAGTATGATATCCAGTCCGCAGAAGATATCCAGGATGCTCTAAAAGACCTTTTAGATGGCACGATAAAGGAAATGATGGAGGCTGAAATGGATGACCATCTCGGTTACGAAAAATCAGAGCGGTCAGACAATGACGATTACCGGAATGGTTATAAGACTAAGCAGGTCAACAGCCGATATGGTTCCATGAAGATCGAGGTGCCGCAAGATTGTAGATCGACCTTTGAACCACAGGTGGTAAAGAAGCGTCAGAAGGATATTTCTGATATTGACCAAAAGATTATCTCAATGTATCCAAAAGGCATGACCACACGCCAGATCTCGGAAACCATTGAGGATATCTATGGATTTGAGACATCAGAAAGTTTTATTTCAGATGTGACAGATAAGATCCTTCCACAGATTGAGGATTGGCAGAACCGGCCGCTGGATGAGGTGTATCCAATCCTTTATATTGATGCGATACATTATTCTGTGCGGGATAACGGCGTGATCCGAAAACTTGCTGCATATGTCATTCTTGGAATTAATACCGAAGGAAAAAAGGAAGTCCTGACGATCAATGTTGGGGATAACGAAAGCGCGAAATATTGGCTTTCTGTCATGAATGAACTGAAAAATCGAGGGGTAAAAGATGTTTTGATCATATGTGCCGATGGACTGATCGGAATCAAGGAAGCGATCGCTACAGCATTTCCTAAAACAGAGTATCAGCGTTGTATCGTGCATCAGGTAAGAAACACCCTGAAATATGTTCCGGATAAAGATAGAAAATCTTTTGCAACGGATCTAAAAACTATCTATCAGGCTGCTGATGAAAAGAAAGCACTGGCTGCCTTAGATCATGTGACAGAAAAATGGACTCCGAAATATCCGAATTCTATGAAACGCTGGAAAGAAAACTGGGATGCCATATCCCCGATTTTCAAGTTCTCAACAACCGTCAGAAAGGTCATTTATACGACCAACGCGATTGAATCCCTGAATTCCACCTACCGTAAACTGAACCGCCAGAGAAGCGTATTTCCGAGCGATACAGCCCTGCTGAAAGCCCTGTATCTGGCTACGTTTGAAGCAACGAAAAAGCGGACAACAAGAATCCGGAATTGGGGGCAGGTCTATGGCGAATTGAGTATTATGTATGAAGGACGATTACCGGAATAATACATTTGCTGAAATAGTACATTACATTGTAAACTAAGACAGGCGGAAACTCCGCCTGCTCTTGACATGCCATTTTTCAACTGTTATATATAGCTAAAGGGCAAAAAGCTCTGACAAAGAATTTTTGCCTTTCATTATTATAGAAGAATCTTATTTACAGACTTTTTCTCATAATCTCCAATTTGCAAGAGGTATACTTCTTAAGTGAAGTATATCATTATTTTAATTGTTAGATAGTCTGACGTCAGGTGGTGTGGAGCAATAGGGTTCCTATATGTTTTGAGGATACCTCGAAACTATGCGCTTACGTTCATTCATTATGGAAAGCCAGTATTTTGCACTTTCATTATCCCTCAGAACTTTTTTTCAGTCCATTTAAGTTTTCTTACTTCTGAAATATACAGGTGACAACAATAGATCAATTTAAAGAATATTTTATACTTGTTGGACAGATGCGAAAATAAGAATGTTCTTATTTTTGGAGAATAATTGTCAATCTCATGAAAGGATGCTGATATTATATCATCTGACAAAATACGCATTGCACCCATATAATGGGTATAAATACATTGAAATCAGGTATATGGTTACCATAATCGACACTATAATAAAAATGAAAAGTAGAGAGGTGTGATTATGGCGTTAAATGATAAATCTGTAGGTCAAAAAATAAGGGATTTGCGAAAAATAAACCACATGACGCAGGTTAAATTTTGTGAAAGGATGCACATGACACAGCAAACTCTCAGCAGATATGAGACTGGAGGAAATCCGGTGCCAAATGATGTTTTGGATAATATTGCCAGAGAGTTTAATATTCCAGTCAGTTATTTTTGGGGAATTAGTACAGATAATTATACGGAAGATGAGGTTTGTTTATTGCAATATTATCGAAAAGTAGATGATCGATTGAAGGAAAGAATTTTAGATTTGGTACGAATTATGGCAGAGGATTTTGAGGAAAGAAAAGAATAGTGGGACACATTATAATATGAATGTTTTAATTTTAGAGGACAAGAAAAATAACAGAGATGCTTTGTGCAAGATCATATCGTCTTGTACAGGTGTCACTTCCATTTATACATTTAGTGGATGTGGGGAAGCCTTGCAATGTGCTATGGATAGTCATATTGACTTGTTTTTGTTAGATATTATTTTAGAGCCGGATAAAGGGAATGATAACTCTGGCATTCTATTTGCTGAAAACATAAGGAAATATAATGAATATAAATTGACACCAATTATTTTTATTACAGTATTGGCTGGTTTGGAACGTGATTTGCTGAAACGTATCCATTGCTATGATTACATTGAAAAACCAATTGGGGATGGCAAATTGGTTAAAAAACATATAGAAGAAGTCTTGGATGCGATATCCACAGGAAAAAAGACGGATTCTAGAGAATATATTCCTTTACACTATGATGGTATTGGATATATGATATTTTTAGACGAAGTTATCTTCTTTGAAAATAAATCGGGTGCATTATATATTCATATGGTGGATGATGAGATTCGTGTTCCTAATTATTCAGCCAAAAAATTTAACGGAAAGATTCGCCGTTCTAGATTTTTGACACCGATTTATGGAACTTATGTTAATACAGATTATATTGCAAATGTGGATTTTCGTAATCGTGAAGTATATATGAAAAATGATAGTGTTGTTCCCATCGGTGGAAGAAAGTTCAAAAAATTTAAAGAGGAATATTTAGAAGATAGGAGATAATTTACTTTTATTGTATTTTTTGGGGTGGAGTAATGTCAGAGTATGTTGTTGTTGCTAACTGTTTGTTAGAAATAGGATGTTTATCAAAATCTGTGGAAGCAATTACAGGGAAGAAAGAAAATAGAGATAAAATTATACAATATGTATTTGTTGCTTTCGTGTTAGCAATTAGTATGTACATTAATCTATATAATGGTGATAGAATATTTCAACTATTTCATTATGTAGCACTATTTATCTTTTTTAAGATTCGATATGAAATGGATGTTATTGACACACTAACATATTCTATACTTGCTTTTTTAGTGGTTGGAGCATTGGAACTGTTTGTATATGTGCCATATAATTTGATTTGTTATATTTTACAGATTAAGGATGATTTTTCATTTTTTGTAGTTCTGGTTGTTTATGCGATTTGCTGTGTATTAAATAGATGTGGAATAATTATTGTCAATGGAAAATGGATTGATTCATATAAAGATAAGATTAACATACGTTTTTTTATTATATTGTTCACTTTGTTGCTGGCTTTTATTATCAGCTTGATTAAATTTCGAAAAGGATTGTCCTGGTCAGAAGGAGCTTATTTATCAGGAGCTTTTTTTATATTTTTGGTTTTTATTCAAAAGGTAAGTACATATCAGATGGAAATAGATTGTCACAAGCGATATGAAGAAAAATATGGGGAAGTCATAACGGAGTTGAGGGAGCGGCAGCATAAATTCATGAATCAGTTAGATTCTGTGTATGCGTTATGCAAAATATATGACAATTATGATGAGCTGGTACAACATCAAGCATTGGAACTGAACCATTTGAGAAAATATATGATGTCAGGAAAATTGTTGATTTTAGATAGACCTCTTGTCATAGCGCATATATATACTAAGCTGTGTGAGGCGGAAGAAAAACATATTCAACTACAGACTGATTTTTCCTGCAGTTTAAATAATATGAATATTCCTGATATCTTTCTTATTGAGATTATTGGTAATTTGTTAGACAACGCGATGGAGGAGGTGCTTGCAAGGGGAAAACATGAGAGGATCGGCATGAAAATTACAGATGCCGGAAATGAAATATGTATATCTGTTGGCAATGAACATGAGAAGATCCCATATAGTGAATATAATCAATTTTTTAAAGAGGGTTATTCTTCAAAAGGCAATTGGCGTGGAGTTGGTCTACCTTATGTGAAAAAAATAGCAGATAAATTTCACGGGAATATTGAAGTTGGAAATGTTATATATGGAAAAGAAAATTATTTCGTTGTGAGCATTTATTTTAAAAGATAGGGGTCAGATGACCCCAGATGATTGATGCAGAGTAAAACGGTGTTCTGTTTTATTCTGCATTGTTTTCTTTGCATGGATATTTCGGTTCACCAAAAAAGACAATACAGCTGCCTTTATAATGAAAAAATGGTGTTAATGCCAGTGCAAGAGTACATATACCTGTGATAGCTTGAAGCAAACGCCTTTTCATAATGCTTTTTCTCCTTCCTTATTTAGATTGGCAACAGCAAGTTGCATAGTTTGTAAAACAATTACCCAAAAACAAAGATTTCTGTATGGGAAAGTATTTGTTGTAAGAAAAAGTCCAAAGTATACAAAAAGAACAGTCATACCACAGCAATGATAAATTTTTTCTAATTTAGCAGATAGCGGAGGTCTGTTAACAGAAGTGATTGGTTTCATTATAGCTGAAACTAGAATTATCACAGCCAATAGACCGATTTGGAATTTGTTATTTAATAATACTAAATGTGACAGCATAATTCCAATACTGCTAAATACGAAAGAGAATGCAAGGCATGTAGCATAATGATTACAATGAAACCCACCCAAAAAGTTGCGTAGAGAAGTCAGAAACAAAATTTCAATGCAGAATTCTTTACCTAAATGCAAAAAATAAAAAAACATAAATAAAACGATGAATTTACTGACATCATAAATGACACAAAGGTATGAATACCGTAAAAGTCCTAACTCATATGAGGAAAATGTACTTTTAAGATGTTCCTTAATAGCTTCCATATAGATGCTCCTCCCTACTGTTGATTTTGCAATTGTACATTCTTACTGTTTGATATCATAACAGTTGTAGTAAAGAAAAGGCAGAATTAAGCTCCATGTAATAAGAATAAATGATTTTGTTGTTTTTAAATAGAATAAATAGTAATGGTTCTACATAAATCAACAAAAACAATACATTAACTGTGTCAAAAGGTTATAAATTGCTATTAAGTATGCTAATAAGACAATAATGTTGTTACATTGTAGAAATAGCTCGTGTTAGTAATATATTAATAATAAATTATGTTACGTTATTCGCAATGATTAAATTATTATCATAATCTGATAAAATGTTTCTGCAATAGTACTGGACTTTATGCGCAATTGTAGGTGTTTGTTACTGTGACTTTTAATTATGATGAAATTCGGAACAATGGGTAATGTTTGAGTGGACAAAGGAAAGGTGAGAGAATTGACAGTAGGTGAACGAATTATGCTGCTTCGCTGTGATCGTGGGTATACTAGAGAGCAGTTGGCCGAGTTAGCTGATATTTCTGATAAATTTCTATATGAAATTGAAACTGGAAAGAAGGGTTTTTCAGCAACGACCTTGTTAAATATTTCGAAGGCTTTGGAAGTTAGTTTGGATTATATTATGACAGGGAAAGGAAGCAGAAAGTACGATGAAGAGATTGTGGCAACGCTAGAAAAATTTAAACCAAATACCTTAGAAATGATAGATCGTCTGCTTAAAACGGTATACGAAATTTTTAAAGATGGACGATGATGTATAATTTGCTAACGAAGTTTCGCTATATATAATAATTGAACGATAATATTCGGTTAAGTATGTGATTTTGTATATTAAAGATCAAATAAGGAGAATATTAGGTCAGTTTCTAGAGCATAGTTTATTGTTTTAGGAACATTATCGAGAATCTAATGCTCTAAAGACATTTTATGTTATGATATGAAAAAAGATATAGGAGAGACAAATACATGGATCGAAGATTGCAGAGGATAGGGTGGAATATTAGGAGTCTTAGAGAAAGCAAAGGTTATACAATAGAATATATGGCAGAATTGGCAAAGGTCAGTCCGACGCATATTCAAAGGGTTGAAACATCCAATAAGGGGGTTAGTCTTACTTGCTTGTATCGAATCGCAGATGCCCTTCATGTTTCATTGGGATATTTGATTGAATTGGACAGTATAACAGGAAATTTGGAGTTTAATAGCGAGTTTCAGAAAAGGATGGATGTAGAGGAATTAATGTTCTGGGAGGATGTTATTATATATTGTAAACAAGCCGTGAAGAAATATAATTTATAAAGTTAAGTGCTGGTATATTGTTATAAAGAAAGAGTAGATTTTTATAGTTTATATGTTGAAATCATTTAAAGCTTTGGCAGTGACAATAGGCAATTTGCTTTATGGGAATGGAAAAAAGATGAATAAAAGTCGTAAATAGATACTTTATCTTAATAAAACAGAATCCAGCAGACAATTTATTTTGTCTGCTGGGTTCTGTTTTATTGTATGAACATCATGTAAGCTTGAAGGGTTGGTGGTATGGGAGTTTTAAGAAAAATATAGGGATGATTTTTGGCGAAAAGAAGTATATCAATAAAAATATCCATCTATAATTGAAGTTTTTTGGAAAAGTCCAATAACCTGTTGGAACACTCCAAATGGAGGAATAATAAACATATTACGGAAGTCCGTGATAACTATAACGGAATAAATAGTCTTTTATGATTTAAAAAGTCATTATATAATTTAGATGAGATCACAGAAAGGATGTGAATACTTGAAGGATGTATGAGAGCACAGTTAGGAAAAAACTAATGCAGTATTTGGAAGAAACAAAAATGTCGAAATATCGATTTGCGCAGGAGAGTGGGATATCAATCAGTACATTGTATGATATCATTAAAAAAGAAGATTATGATATCAGGGAAAGTAACATCATTAAAGTGAGCAGGGGAATGGGGATAGGACCATTTGAATTGTTTCAAAAAAATGAAAAAGTTCTTGTACTGCAGAAGATGCAGGAAATTGATTTGATAAAAGAGACGAGAATTCTCCCATTGGAATATCAGTTAGTTGTAGTTGAATATCTACACAGTTTGAGGAAAATTGCCGAGAAAAGTAAATAGTAGAAACCTAGTCATAGTTATTTATGACAGCATGAAAAGGGGTGGCTTGTAAGCTGCCTTTTCTGTTTTTTGGGGGATGGGAATCATACCAGGTATTCCGATCATCCGTAATAAGTATATCGGAACAAATAGTCTACCATTTTTCAAAACCTACTTTTATAATTTAGATGTGTCCACAGGAAATAATCCTATCAGACACAGACAACTGAATACGATGATTTCACTGGACATGAGGAACAGTTACGCATTGCGCCGTGCCGCAGATGCGCCAGGATCGGTAGGACAGACACAAAGGAGATAGCTTATCAGGTATTTTTTTGATTGATCTGTCTGATGTGAGATGCCGGGAGCGATAACATCCATGCAAAAGAGGGATTGTGGTGATTCCGTGGTTGCGACTGTTCTATGATAATGATACTCCCTTTATGGTCTATAAGAGATGGTGCGAGTCCAGAGTGTGCTGCTAACTACAGTGACCGGTGATTTCAACTGGAGGAAAAGCTTCTTTTTCAAGCAGAGCATATATTGAAAAATGTGTGTTGTGTTTGGAAAGTAATGATTACATAAGAATTTGCTCAGGAAGGAGTTTATTAAAATGGCTGAAAATGTTGTCGAACATGTTATCAACAGTAATGATTTATGGAAACATAAACGGTTTGTCCGGTATAAAGATGGTGCAGTATTGTATAGCATGAGTTTAAATCAATTTAAGAAACTTGCTCGTGATGCAGATGCAGTATATAAATATGGAAAGATGGTTTTGGTAAATACCAAAATTGTTGATGAATATTTGGAATACTTTCATGTGCAAATGGATGAATGAGAGAATTATGGAGAAAGTGCTTGACTTTTTGGAGGACAAAAAGTATACTATAGTTAGAATGTGATGGAGGTATATACAAATGGCAAGGACAGGAAGACCAAAAGCGGAAAATCCAAAAACAAAGAAAGTGGATGTACGCTTGACGGAATATGAGTATGCCAGATTAAAAGAGTATGCCAAGCGTCACAATCAAACACTTGCACAAACATTGCGATTAGAAGTCGAGAAGATGATTGCTTCGTTGTAAACTCCTATAGATTCTTTCTTGTTTATCATAATAAGAAAGGAATGGTTTGATGGCGAAAGTCAGAAAGGATTCAAAAGGAAGAGTTCTCCATAAAGGTGAGACATATCGCAGTGAAGATGGCTTGTATAGATTTACCTATTCCGATGCTTATGGCAAAAGAACTTCAGTCTATTCAAAGGATTTAAAACAACTGAGAGAAAAGGAAAAAAATATCCTTCGTAATCAGTTGGATGGACTAGACATTTATGCGATGGGAAAGTCAAATGTCAATTCTGTGTTTGATAGGTACATATCTACTAAGACAGAGTTGAGGAGTTCTACAAAGTCAAATTATATCTATACATATAACCAATATGTAAGAGAGGGATTTGGCAAAAAAAAGATAGCAAATATAAAGTATTCGGATGTGTTGATTTTTTACAGGCTTTTAGTCAATATGGGTTTAGGAATAAGTACAGTAGAAAATGTACACACCGTATTGCACCCGACATTTCAGCTGGCAGTCCGGGATCAAATTATTAGAAACAATCCAACGGACGGTGTAATGGCTGAATTGAAAAAAACTACTAAGAAAAATACCGGGATTCGTCGAGCATTAACTTATGAACAGACGAGATGCTTTTTGGAATACCTGGAGGGTAGTGAGTATGTCAGGTGGAAAAATTTGTTTACAGTTATGTTTGGCACAGGTTGCAGAGTTGGCGAGATTATTGGTTTGCGTTGGGAAGATATTGACTTGAAGGAGCGGATGATCAATATTAATCATGGTATAACATATTATCCCAGAGTTGATAATTCTTTTAAGTGTGAATACGAGGTATCTTTGCCTAAGACGGAAAAAGGCATTCGCATCATTCCAATGCTGGATGAAGTATATAACGCATTGGAAGATGAAAGAAAGTATCAGGAATGTACAGGAGAAAGATGTGAGTTTACCATTGATGGAATGGAAGGATTCATTTTTTATAACCGCTATCATTCGATACATAATCCGGCATCGATCAATCGTGTAATCAAACGAATTGTAGACAAATATAATGCGGACGAGATTTTGAAAGCAAAAAGAGAGAAAAGATCTCCGGTATTGCTTCCTCGTTTTAGCTGCCACATCACCAGGCATACATTTTGCTCAAGACTTTGCGAAAATGAAACAAATGTTAAAGTCATTCAGGAAGTCATGGGGCATAAAGATATTCAAACAACATTGGATATTTATGCAGAAGTTTCAAATCAAAAAAAGCGAGAAGTGTTTGAACAACTTAATAGCAAAGGTGTACTTTAGAAAGAATCGTATGGGATTGATTCGATACAGTCATGCTATTGAAGGTAACACAAATTACTTCCAAGTAACACTACAGTAACACAAAATGGCAACTTATAATGTTGCATAGTGACAAATCAATAAATGATTCTGGCAGACAGTCGGCAATAGTGGTGGATGTTGGAGAATAATGGATATCAGCATCTGGTAGTCCCAACAATGAAGAGCTTGGATAAATAAACCTAGTGTTTATGCGGGGTTGAGGCATTTGAGTACGTCAAAGGACGCATTAAAAGACGCATTTTGACATAGTCATTTACATCAGTATGAAAGAGTACACAATCTGAAAAGAAAAAGATTCAATCAAATATGAACTACTAAGAGGACATTTTCTAAAGAAATTTAGAAGATGTCCTCTTTTTTGCGTTATGGAGAAAATACGTCATTTGTTATGAAGTCAAAGTGAAAGGAGCACAGCAATGAATGAATCAACGAAGAAAGATAGATATGAGGATGCAAAAAAGTTTGTAAGATATTCAGATGGTGCAAAAATGTACAGTATGGGAATGACAAAATTTCAAGAAGTGGCTAAGGATGCCAAGGCTTGTTATAAAATTGGTCAGCTTGTACTTGTTAATACAGAAATATTGGATAAGTATCTTGAAACTTTTCATATTACAGATTCTGAGTTTTATAAGTAGGTGATGTTATGGTAAATACATTGAGTGGTTCAGTTTGTGCCTATAGAAAAGAAACTGTAAAACCAAGATTTATTCGTATTGATGAGGTAATGGCTTTATTAGATGTAACACAAGATGAGGCAATGGATATAGCGTTGGCTGCTGGAGCAAGATATCAGCTTGCAAAGATTATATTAGTACGTAAGGAAAGGTTGATGAAATTTATGAAACATTCTGCAAGAGTTCCTAGTTCAAATAAAATTGTGGAAAAGAAGTTTGTGAGAATCGGAGAGGGTTCAATGACTTACAGCATAGGACATCATAGATTTATCGAAATGGCTAGAGCAGCTGGAGCTGTATATAAGATAGGCGAAGCAAAAGGAAATACTATTCTGATTAATCTGGAGGTGTTTGATGAATATATGGAGCAATTCAGAGAATCGCCAACAGAAATGAAACATCCATTGCCAAATGTGAAAGGAGACTGATGAATGAGTTACTCATATAAGTGCTATTCAGATACAAAGGATTTTATGAAAAAATTTGTCAATGCAGAGGAAGGAGCGATTATTTATGGGATAAGTAAATCGAGAATCATAGTAATTGCGAGAGAGGCAGGAGCAGTCTATAAAGTCGGTAATTCAGCATTAATCAATACGGAATTATTTGAAAAATATCTTGAACTATTCAGAGAGCCGGCAAGAGAACTGCCTAAGCATACATGGAACAAATTAAAGGAAATGACAAATACACCAAAAACTGGTGAAAATTCGTAAAAATACACCAGTGGTGTCACTTCCGTAAAATTAAAGTGCATTGTAGAATATCAATTGTCCAAGAGAGATTGGACATAACAATTGAATAATCAGTTACAGATTTGCAAAGTAGTTTGCACTACAGAATTTCTGTAGGTAGTAAAATTACGGGGCATGTACCTGGAGGATGAAAGTCACAGCTATCATATTAGTAGTCTGATGGATCGAAAGATGAAGGGCGAGAAGCTGGATGGAAATCTGGTAAAAGGGCGCAAGAGATCCGGTGGATCTCTGCTCTGCGCGGACCGAAGCGAAGCGTAGACCGGCATGTTGCGTAAGGATAATTAACCACAGAGGGCGAGAAGTTCGTCCTTATCCTCAAAAGGCTAAAAGAGGAGATAGTGCTTCTGATAATTCAGAAGGGCGTCGTGAAACACATTTTGTGGCTCGTCTGTAACTCCCGGAGGTGAGAACACCTCTTTGTACACGGGGCGATATAGGAGTCTAGAAGACTGGCGTGTACCTACATGCTTAGCATTAAGCATAGCCATGTAGACTATATCACTTCCAAATTCAAATTCTGTCTATATGGCAACTAATTTGAAGGAGGATAAAGTGATGATGGGATTTAGCATAGCATTAATAATTATTGTTCTTATCGTATTGTATTCGTTAGCTAGGACGGCAGGAGAGTCGGACAGGACAATGGAACAGATAAGAGAGCAATCACTCCTTGGAAGGGAGGAGAGCTCTGGTGGGAACAGTTGAAAAAAGAGATAAGCATAAGAAACGCAGGTTTGTATCTCCAGAAGAAAAGCTTGAAAGAGAATTAAAAGATTGTATGCATTGTAGATTCTTCTGGGGACATAACAACAGATGTGCCAATGGAACATGTTGTAAACCATCTAAGAAAAAAGAACAGAAACTTCCGACGGAATGTGTCGGATGTCCATATTATCAAGGGAATGGTTATTGTTTTCCTTGTATGCGAAAGCTGATAGGAAAGTAGGTGGTTAAGATGTTCAAGTGTCTGTTTAAGAAGAAAGGATGTGCAAAACACATGAATAACAAGTTAGAAGTAATCGGCATTGATCATGGATGGTCAATGATGAAAACAATCTCTCAGGTATTTGTCACAGGTGTTAAGGAGATTACAACAACTCCGGCACTTTTCGGCGATGTACTTGAGTATGAAGGAAAGTTCTATAAGGTTGGAACTGTGAGGCAGGAAGTAAAGGATACAAAGGTCGAAGATGACAGCTTTTATCTTCTCACTCTTGCAGCAGTTGCTAAGGAACTTAAAAGAAGAGGTCTTGCAGAGGCAAAGGTATTTCTTGCTGTAGGACTTCCACTTACAAGATTTGGAGCTGAGAAGAATGACTTTATCAAGTACCTGACAAAGAATAAGCGTGTAAGCTTTAAATATGAGAATGAGTCATATCATATTGAAATTGATGATGTGGCAGTATTTCCTCAGTGTTATGCAGCAGTAGTTGACAAGATACCTGCTATGACAAAGAAGACGCTGATAGTAGATATCGGTAGCTGGACAATAGATATTATGCCGGTAATCAACAAGTCACCGGATGAATCAAAGTGTGTGACGATTCCCAAAGGTCTTATTACCTGTATGCGTTCTATCAATGAGCAGTGTGTAAGACAGCTTAACGGAGAGATAGACGAGTCAGAGATACAGAACATCATGCGATATGGCAGGTCAGATATTGATGATGAATACTTTGCCATTATTAAGGCAGAGATAGAGGATTTTGTTGATAAGGTGTATAACTCAATCCGTGAGTTTGGGTATAACTTAAAGACTACACCGATTGTATTTGTCGGTGGCGGGGCAGTTGTGATGAAGAATTTTGGTAGTCACGATGCCAAGAACATTTCCTATAACCTTGATGTAAAGGCAAATGCAAGAGGATATGAGCAGCTTGCCACAATGGGACTTAAAAGCACTAAGCGATTATCATAAGGAGGCTGATGATGGGAAGAAGACTTGAATATGAAGTAAAAACTTCTGTCCGCCTCAACATGAGCAATCCTCAGCATGTGAAAATCAATGATGTGATTCAGAACCTTGATCCGAAGATTTTCAAATCTAAGAATCAGTTCATCATAGATGCGATTCAGTTTTACATTGATAATTATGGAAAAGAAACCTTTGTTATCAAGAAGAAGGAAAAAGAGAGGGCTGAATATATCCGGTCAGAAGATATTGATGACATTAAGGAAGAAGTCATTGAAGCAGCAACCAATGAGGCTAGGAAAGAGGTCATAAGGCTGTTAGGCGGAGTGATATCCGGGATGAATGTTGGTCAGCCGGTAATAATGCAGGCAGCCAATAGTGAAGCACAAGAACCTACAGAAGATGTTATGGACGATGCAGATGTTGCAGGACTTGCAATGGGATGGATGTCGAAAGGAGACTGATTATTATGAGAAGAGTTATGGAAGCCGTAGGAACAGTGATTTTAGAGATACTCAAGTGGATATTAAGGATAATTCTTGGAGCTTTGAAGCTGGTCTTAGGACTTGCCAGAATAATTCTTCTTCTATTCGCTATGGTGGCAAGGGTATTTCTTTCATTCGTAAGAATGGGCACATTCTGAGAGGAGGTGAGCATATATGCAGGCAAAGGGTTTATTCTTGAATTATAAGAAAAACAGACGACTTATGCAGTATTTCTTTAAAATAAGTGTTGTCCGTCAAATTAGATGCACCTGCTCCATGCAGATTAGATGCATCTGATTTAGATCTTATTTGTTATGCATCCGCAGATTGTCTGCACCAACATCTGCAAGTTATCTGATCGACATAAAAAATGATGCAGATTAAGAGATCAGGGAAAATACAATAAAAGCAGGCTGCCCTGCTTTTACTGCTAAATCTCATTATTATTGATTGCCTGCATGACGATCTCTGCAGTAATCATGTCACTTTTTTTAGAGTCTCCAATCAGAAGACAACTATTGCATAGATTGTTGATGATACGAGGTGTTCCATCAGATGCATTTAAGATGGCTTCAAGTGCTGCGTCTTCAAAGATTGCCCTGGTTGCACCTGCTCTTTGAAGCTTATCGAGGACATAAGATCTGCCTTCTTCTTTTGTAAATGCAGGAAGTTCATAATTCATGATGATCCTCTGACGGAATGGCTCATGCACACTCAGGCGAAGTGTAGCGTTAAGTGATGGAAGTCCTGACAGGAGAACAACAGCACGATCCCTGGAATCCATCTCAAAGTTAAACAACAGCTTAAAATCATTCAGAATGGCAGAACTGATATAGTTCGCTTCATCAATGATGATTACTGGAGTTTTCCTTTTCTCAACAGAGAGCCTTGTGAGCTCTTCCTGAATTACCCGGAAGTTATCTGGTTTTCGGTAGTGGGCCTGCGCACCAAGTTCTGTGGCAAGATTCCGATAAAAATCATTGGGGCTAAAAGTGGAAAAACAGGTATAGACTACTTTGTATTGTGAGTTATTTAAGGTTTGTACCCATTTCCTGATTGCGGTTGTTTTTCCGCGGCCGGGGCTGCCGGTAAGCAGTCCAAAGCCCTTTGTTTTTGCAAGATAGTCCAGCCGGAATAAAACTTCTTTGGATTCGTCTGTTGATACAAAGATTTCTTTGGAATTCTTTAGGAAAGGATTGAATTCCAAACCATAGCGGATCGTATAATCCATTAGTCGTCACCTCCATAAAGACGTGGTTTTTCACGTTTGATATCCGCGTTTTCAACTTTGTTTAAAAGGCGGATCGGGGTAAGCGTACCATCTGCTTCAACGACATAGATAGATTCCATATCAGGAGAATAACGGAGTTTGATCCTCTGTTTTGCAAAACGGTAATCCACCTCATACTCGATGTGGTCAATCGTAACTACACAGTCAATGGAAACACGACGCTCTAACTCCAGTAGGAATAACTGGTCAATCTTATCTTCTGGTAAGCGTAGGAAACAGTCCGGCTCGCTAAAGTAGCGCTCTTGTGGACTTCTTCCATTTAGGGAAGAATGAATCCTCTGGTTATACTGGGAGACATAGGTATAAAGACTGCCACGAAGCTTGTCAAGAGTGTGAAAATCTCTCATATCAAGGCCTGCCATCCACTGGTCTTTCATGGTACGGAACCAACGCTCCACCTTGGCCTTCTGGGTTGGCGTATACGGCTGGTCATAATGAACTGTAGACCCGATACGTGCGGCAAGCAGATCCATCTGTTTATTCTTATAGGAACTGCCATTATCGAAGTTGAATAACTTTGGAACACCAAACTTTGCAACTGCTGATTTCATGACAGACATGAGATTGACGAAGTTATCATTGAAAAAGACATCAATGCCAACAATGTAGCGGCTGGCGTCATCAATGAGGGCAATCACATATACCTTATGCTTTTTGCCGTCTTCTGTTTTCAGGTAAGGGCCAACACTGCTGTCACCGCACCATACCTCATTGACATGGGCACGTTCATAACGACGCATATCCTGATTGTTTGTCGTCTTTTCTTTTAAAGCAAGGTTGTTTAAGAAACGGTTTACGGTGGATTCTGACAGTTCATTACGGCTCGTGGATCCATTTGTGCACAACTGACGGAAGATAGCAGCAGCAGACATACGGGGATAGGTTGTTTTCAGATATCGGATCTGTTCCTCAAGGTCAGGGTCGATCTTTCTGGAAGTTCCCTCGTCGCTGCGGCTGGAAGGGAGCAGAGCATCAAAACCATTCTTCTGATAGTGCTGGTACCAGCGTTTGATGGATGTCGGTGCCGGATGGATGAAGGATCCGTTTGGATGGAGTGCACCACGTGCAGAGGCCGCACGAAAGTAAGCCTCCTTGGATCTGTACTCATCCGGGAGACCAACAATCAGTGGTGAGATCATGGAATACCGCATCAAAGCGATATCCTGTGCTAATTCCTGTTTCATTTGAAGTCCTCTCTTTCATTTTTTCTTAAGTATAGAAGGGATCGGGAGAGGTTTCCTGTAAGGCTATGTGGGTGTATGAAATAAGATATTTGGGGTCTGTCTTATCTGCATGAACTGGTTCATAAAAAGTGAAAAACACAGCTTTACAAGACGGGATGGGAAGGATAAATCAACCCGAAAGGAACGGATCTTCTGCATCCAGTGCATTATATAGCGTTTGGTGATGGAGGCAATAAGATTTTCATCAATAGAAGGAGTTCTGTCCATGATCTGTTTAAAATCTCCGGTATCTTCATAAGCAGATATGATAGCAGCCTGCTCCTGTAAGGATACCTGGGAATAAGGCACAAGCTGGGAAGGAAGCAGAGCATGGGTTTTACCACAGTGAGAGCATTTAACCCTGCAGATAGATAAAGTGATTTCAGAATCATTTTCCTTGAGGGAACGGGGATAGTAGCCATGAATGGTTAAACATCCTGAATGGCCACAAGTACACTGTAACAGATGGAACTGTAAGGTGTTGATAAGATTTTCGTAAGTTTTTTGATTTAACGGATTGTCAAAAGGTACTGTAATTGTTATCATAGCGTTGGTGCAGCATCTCCCTGTTTAAGGATGTAGTGGTGCATCGGATTGTTATGATAGCAGGTGTCAAACTTTGGTCGGGGAGATACCTGCTATTCTTGTAACTTTGATATGATAACACAAGAAGGTACCGGTTCAAACACTCTGCTGTAAAAAACATCAGAATATCTGAGTCAGTACCTTCATTTAATTTGACTGATATAAGAATGATTTGGAGCACCAAGGGTGCTGGATAACAAATAAGAGAGCTGGTATAATGAAAGGAGTTTAAGATGCACAGAATACGGGACAGTCCTATGTGTCCCGTGCATTACAGATAAATAGTTCACCGCAAGGGTGGATGGCACGGAACACAAAGCCCGTCCCTCTTGCGGAGAAGGGATGGGTGATTACTATGAAGAAGATAAGTATTATCTTATTATCCGCAGTACTGGTCTTTTCAATGGCTGCCTGTAATGGTGGTAAGGAAAAGGCTGATAATCAGACAGAGAAACAGACGGAAAGCATAAAGCCAACTGAAGAAGTAGCAATGGCAACGGAAGCTGTCACAGAGGTCACAACCGAAGCTGGAAGTGAAGAGACAGAGAAAGATATTGCAGAGGCTAAAGATTCAGAAGAGAAGACTGATAAGGAAGATAACCAGTCCGCTGATAATGAAACTACTTCAAAGCAGGAAGAAAAGCCAAAGCAGAATGACGAGCCGGAACAGAAAGCTCCTGTAAATGATAATGAGGAAGCTGGCGGAAATCAGAGTAATGCAGGTAATGGTGGTCAGACTACAGACAGTCCGAAAGACAATGTGAGCAATCCACAGCCTGCATCCGTGGCATACAGTCCACAGAATGTTGTGTCACTTGCAACAGCAAAGTGTCAGGCAGGAGGGATGATTACCACACAGCAGAATTTACAGAACCATTTGAATGATGGCAGTATCACGCAGGAAGAGTACAATGAGTATTATCCTTACGATGGTATGGAAGGCTCTTATTACAGTGTGTTTGTAGAGACAGACCTCAACAAAGCAAGTACCATTGATGGACAGCGGTTATCATCTGAGGATGCAATCGCAGAATATATTGCAAGTATGTTACTTTTGGAAACAGATCCGGTATTCTACATCAGTTATGATGGAGTTTACACGACAGGCGGCACAGACTATTACGAGTTTCGATGTCACAGATAAATAAAAACGAATAGAAGCAGAAGGAAGAAAGATGTAAGCCATAAACTTATGTCTTTCTTTTTTTATGCGTAAATTAAGGAGGAAAGAGCACATGAAACAGAAACTAAAGCGATTTATGGCTATGCTCACACTGGTTGGAACACTCTTTACGAATGGAACAACAGCATTTGCAGCCAGTCCGCAGGCAAATATTGCGTTCTGGAATGCATCAGTCAAAAATTCCGGAGAAGTAAGTGAGCTGAAGCCCGGATATAATCATGGCAAGATTCTGTATTCAATTCTTGACGGAAATTCTGCATATTGTATGAATTTCGGATTAAGAGCAGATGGCGGTCAGCTTATGAACAGCTACGATGATGCGAGCACATCAATGTCAGCACAGCAGAGAAAGCTTTTAAGTTACTGCCTTTATTATGGGTTTAACAGTACACAAAAGGCGGCACCAAGCAACAGTCAGTGCGATGAGTATATCGCAACTCAGGCAATGGTATGGGTTATTGTAGCAGATATCTTTGGAACCGGAAGTGGTGATTCGGCAGCAAGAAAGCTCTGTAACACAGCACCAAGTCCTGATTCTTCATACAGCTATTATGAGAGGCTCAGGGACAATATCAGCAGCTCCTACAATGCAACGCTTCCAAGTTTTGCATCACGCAGAACCAGTGAGGCACCAACTTATGAGTTGAAGTGGAATGAGGGAAGTCAGAGATTTGAAACAACATTATCTGACAGCAATGGTGTCTTATCAGACTTTGATTTTGGCATCAGTGGATATTCTGTTGATAAGAATGGCAACAGTATTACAATCTCTTCAACGAGCGTGAATACCACAGCCACAACAGGAACATTCACATCCAATGCTGGCAAGGTTGAGACAACATCAAGCTGTGTATTCTGGCTTACAGGAAAAAGCGGATATCAGGAGTTTATTTCTGAAAGACCGACAGCAGATCCTGTCAAAGCCTATATCAAGGTCAAGACAGAGAACATCGGATATGGTGAGATTACAAAGACAGATGAGTCAAGCGGAGTGAAGCTTTCCGGTGCAGTTTATGGAATCTATTCTGACAGCGGATGCACAAACAGAGTACAGACCATGACAACAGATGGAAACGGATATGCAAAGTCAGCTGCACTTGTTGCAGGCACTTATTATGTAAAAGAGATTACCGCTCCAAAGGGATATGTCCTTTCCGGTAAGGTTCATACACTTACTGTAAAAGCAGGACAGACAACAGGAATCTCTGCAACAGATAAAGAGCAGCTTGGAGCAATCACAATCTATAAAGAGGGTGAGGTGCTTAGCTCATGGAATGGAAGCAATTTCACTTATGAGAAAAAGAAGCTTTCCGGAGCAGCGTTCAAGGTAACTGCAGGAGCAGATATCTACAAGGCAGATGGTACAAAGGTGTATAGTGCTGGCGATGTTGTGGCAGAAAGCCTTACAACAGGAACTGACGGACAGGTGGTATTATCTGACCTTCATCTTGGAACCTATGTGGTTACAGAGATTAAGAGCATTGACGGATATACAATCAATACCACACCTCAGACAGTAGCAGTTGAGTATAAGGACCAGACTGTGACAGTACAGTATGAATCAACTACGATTGAGAATACAAGACAGAAAGCGGATGTATCTGTCGTAAAGAAGGACTCTGACACAGAGAATCCTCTTGATGGCGGCAAGTACACACTTTATGCCGGAAATGACATCATAAACTATGCCGGACAGGTTATTGTCACAAAGGGTACAGCTCTTGAGACAGTAACTACAGGTGAGGACGGAAAGGCAAGCTACAGCGTGGATCTGCCAATCTCTAACGGATATTATGTCTCAGAGACACAGGCACCATATGCGTATATCAGAAATAGTAAAGATGTTTACAGCTTCAATTTCAATGTATTACCTGAAACACAGGCAAAGGCATCATTCAGTCACACATTTGTAAATGACAGAACCACAGCAAAGATTCATATCTACAAGGTAGATAAGGAATCAGGCAAGGCAGTAGCCCAGGGAGATGCAAGCCTTGAAGGTGCAGTTTATGGTCTTTATGCGAGAAACGATATCGTGCATCCGGACGGAGCAACAGGAGTCGTATTCAAGGCAGGAGATCTTGTAGCAACACTTACAACAGATAAGAATGGCGAAGCAGAGGTCAATAACCTTTACCTTGGAAACTATTATGTGAAAGAAATCACTCCATCAGAGGGGTATCTTTTAGACGAAGAGGAGCACGATGTAGTATGCGACTATGAGGGAGACCTTGTAGCAGAGGTATCAAGAAGCACAACATCAGCAGAGCAGGTCATCAAGCAGCCATTCCAGCTTATCAAGGTATCTGACAATGGCGATGATACTGAAGCAGGCTTGTTGGCAGGTGCAGAGTTCACAGCATACTTAAAATTTTCTTTATCCGTAAAGGCAGATGGAAGTTATGACTTTGATAAGGCTACTCCTGTGGTAATCGGGGAAAACGGAGCAACAACAATCACATCCGATGACAAGGGACATGCAGTTTCCATTGCAATTCCTTATGGAACTTATGTGGTAGTAGAGTCAAAGACTCCGCATAACATGAAGACAATCAAGCCATTTGAGGTGAAAATCAGCGAGAACCATCCTGACAAGCCTCAGACATGGAGAGTATTCCTTGACAGGGAGTTTACAGCAAAGCTTCGTGTAATCAAGAAGGATTCTGACACAAAGCAGACAGTACTTGTACCAAATGCTGAGTTTAAGATTTTCAATCTTGATAAGAACGAATATGTAACCCAGTACACAACTTATCCGTCAAAGGTTAAGCATACTTCATTCTTTACAGATGAGGATGGAGATTTAATCTTACCGGAAGCACTTAAAATCGGTAACTACCGCATTGAAGAGGTCAAAGCACCATTCGGATATGTGGTAAACGATAACTATATCAACATTTCGGTTGATACAGACACAGCATTTGAGACTGATGGAGATACCAATGATGCCATCATCACAGTGGAATATTCCGATGCCCCGGCAGTAGGAGAACTTACTGTTGAAAAGAAGGGAGAGGTACTTGACGGATTTAAGGGCGGACTTTTTGCAAACTCTGAGGATAAGGAGTTTGTCTATAAAGAGGGCTCTCTTGCCGGAGCAGTATTCAAGGTGTATGCAGCGGAAGATATTTTCACAGCAGACAACCAGAAGGACGCAGATGGCAACCGTACAAAGTATTACAGCAAGGGCGACCTTGTGGCAACTCTTACAACAGGAAAAGATGGAAAGGCAGTAGCCAAGAATCTTCCTCTTGGAAAGTATAAGGCTGTAGAAGTAACTGCTCCTAACGGATATGTATTAAATCCAAATGAGCAGACAGTCACATTTGCTTATGTGGATGATAAGACACCTGTTATCAAGGAAAGTCTTACTTTCTCTAATGACAGACAGAAACTTGATATGTCAGTGACTAAGCTTGATTCAGAAGATAATACACCGATTGCAGGTGCTGTATTTGGACTCTATGCAGATGAGGACATCAAGAATGTGGATGGCAAGGTAATCATCGAAAAGGGTACTTTACTTGAGAAAGCAACTTCTGATGAAAACGGAAAGATTACTTTTGTTAAGGATTATCCGTTTGCAAAGTATGTTGCAAAAGAGATTGAAAAGCCTGCCGGATATGTGACAAACGAAGAGGTAGTAACCTTTGATACCAAGTATAAGGGACAGGATGTTAAGACTGCTGTGTATAACAGCGAGTATAAAAACACTCCTACAACCTTTGAGTTTACAAAGACAGATATCACAAGTGGTGCAGAGCTTACAGGTGCAACACTTACTGTACTTGATAAGGATGGAAATGTGGTAGACACTTGGACATCTGATGCCAAGGAAGCACATGTAATTAAGAAACTTGTCGTAGGAGAGACTTACACACTTTGTGAGGAGTTTGCTCCATACGGATATCTGAAAGCAACCGATATTCAGTTTACTGTAGAGGATACAGGAGATGTGCAGCATGTAGAAATGAAGGATGAGGTTCCGACTGGTTCTATCGTGATCAACAAGGATGGTGAGTTTGTAACAGATACCACTCTTATGAAGGGACACTGGTATGATTTCATTTTCAATTACTTCAAGGACAGTCTTGCAGGAGTAACCTTTGATGTATATGCAAAAGAGGATATCGTGAGTGCAGACGGACTTGGAAGCATTTACCATAAAGCTGGGGAAAAGGTAGCAACTATCGTAACAAACGATAAGGGCATTGCCAGAATTGATGACCTTCCTCTTGGCAAGTATTATCTTGTAGAGACAAAGACATTAGATGGATTTGTACTTGATGATACACCGATTGACGCAGACCTTTCCTATATCGACCAGAATACAAAGGTTGTATTTGCAGGAATGGATGTGACAAATGAGCGTCAGAAAGTGCAGATTACTGTTACAAAGACTGATTCAGAGACAAAGAAAGAGCTTGAAGGTGCTGTATTTGGTTTGTTTGCGAAAGAAGATATCGTAAATAAGGATGGAAAGGTTATTGTCAAAGCAGATACACAGATTGAGAGAGGTGTTACTGGAAAGGATGGCAAAGCAACATTTACTTCTGACCTTCCACTTGGACAGTATTATGTCAAAGAACTTGAGGCACCAAAGGGCTATGTGAAGTCAGATAAGACATTTGATGTGGATGCTTCATATCAGGGAGATAAGGTAAAGGTTATCGAGTTTAAGGCAGCATTTGAAAATGCACCGATCAAGGTAGAGATTTCAAAGACTGATATCACAGGCGAGAAAGAATTACCTGGAGCAAAGCTTTCAGTTATTGATGCTGATGGAAAGCTTGTTGAGAGCTGGACATCAGAGGCAGGAAAGACTCATATGATTGATAGACTTCCTGTCGGAAAGTACACACTCAGAGAGGAATCTGCACCATATGGATATAAGGTGGCAAGTGATGTAACCTTTGAAGTAAAGGAGACAGCAGAAATCCAGAAGGTATCCATGAAGGATGAGCAGGCAGTCGGTAAGATTGTCATCGAGAAAACTGACAAAGTAACCGGAAAGCCGATCGAGGGTGTTGTATTTGAAGTAAGGGATAAGGATGGAAAGGTGCTTGATACACTCACTACTGACAAGAATGGTCATGCAGAGAGCAAGGAGCTTCCTATCTGTACTTACAATGAGGATGGTTCATTTAAAGAAGATATCCATTATACAGTTGTTGAGACTAAAGCAGCTGACGGATATATCCTTGATGAAACAGCTCACGATGTAACACTTCGATATGATGATAATGCACCGGATGTTGTTGTAGCAACTCTTAAGCTTGTCAATGTACCGACAGAGCCTAAGCTTCCGCAGACAGGCGACAATGCAAATCCGCTTCTTTATCTTGGAATCGGTGCACTTGCACTTATTACAGGTGTTGGAGTAGGACTTCGTGGAAGAAAGAAAAAGAATAAACAGTAATAATTAACCTTGCGGGGAATGTAAGCCAGTAACTTATGTTCCCCGCTTTTTTAGATTAAGGAGGAACCGTAATATGATGAATTACGAGATTTTTAAGGAAGTAGTAAAAGAAAAGTTTATGGATTATATGCCTGAGAAGTTCAAAGGAATGGAGCTTGTGGCAGAGCCAGTGGAAAAGGTGAATGTGACTCTTGATGGCATCATCTTAAGAGAAGAAGGCAGGAACATTTCGCCTACGATTTATATCAATGACATGTATAAGAAGTATAAGGACTGTGGTGATCTTGAGGAAACACTTATGGCTGCATGTGACTTTATGGAAAGGGCATATGAGCAGGCTCCGGTTGTTGATGTGGACAGCATTATGAAGGATGCTAACGAGAAGATTGTATTCCAGCTCATCAATACAGAGCAGAATAAAACATTTTTGGAACAGGTGCCGCACAGAGAGTTCCAGGATCTTTCTATTGTGTATAAGGTAATAATCAGTGCAGATAAGGATGCGGTGCAGAGTTCAAAAATTACAAATGAATTTGCGAAAAGACTTGGAATGAGCGAGGAACAGCTCTTTAAGTGTGCAGCGGAAAACACAAGAAGACTCTTCCCACCTGTCGTTCGTAGCATGAATGACATTATGAGAGAAATGTTTGCAAGAGATGGGATGCCACAGGAGATTGCAGATATGATGATAGCCGAGATTCCACCGGAGCAGACGTTGTGGGTGATTTCCAATGAAAAGGGTATCAATGGTGCAGCATCCATGCTTTATGAGAATGAGCTTCATGAGCTGGCAGAGAGTTTAGAGAGTGACCTTTATATTCTCCCTTCGAGCGTGCATGAGGTTATTGCAGTATCTTCAGATATGGGAAGCCCTGAGATGCTTGCACAGATGGTAGTCGAGGTAAATATGCAGGAGGTGTCTTTGGACGAGAGACTTTCCAATCAGGTATATCACTATGATAAGGATTTAAGAAAACTCACACTTGCAACTGATACACCTAACAAGAGACTTGATGGTATCGTTGCAGAACCTCCCCTTGTATATGATGCGAAGGAAAAGTCCAGATAGGAGGCAGTTATGGAGCAGGAACTTACAATGGAAGAACTCATTGCTCTCATAAACAGCCAGAAAGGTGACTTTGTTATCCGTGTCGAGTTTGGAGAGGAGGCGGTGTCTGATGCCAAAGAAGAATGACTTCAAGCTTGATGTGGTTTCGGTAAGACTTGTAAAGGATGCTCCGATTTATTCGGAGCACACCTTTAATAATCCGGCGGATATAGCTGCTGTCATGGGAGACTGTATGTGCCAGTTTGACAGGGAAGTAGTGTGTGTGGTCAATCTAAGGTCAGATTTAAAACCTATCAATGTGCATTTTGCAAGTGTTGGTTCTTTAAATGAGGCAATGGCACATCCGAGAGAGCTGTTTAAATCAAGTATCTTAAGCAATGCTGCAAGCATGATGTTAATCCATTGTCATCCATCCGGAAATGTATTCCCAAGCAAGGCAGACACGATGATGACAGACCGCATGAACAAGCTGTGTGAACTGATGGGAATACCGCTCATTGACCATATCATAGTCGGTGGAGACAATCGTGAATTTTTCAGTTTCAGGGAAAAAGGCATGATTGATAATCCTAAGATTACCCTGAGCACAGATTACCGGACACTTGATATCAAGTCACCGCTTGTAGCAGAGCAGGGAAAGGCAAGGTGAAAGCATGGATGGAAGATTTACGGATGAAGAGCTTGCCATAGCAAAGAGTGTTGACCTGTGTGCAGTTGCTGAAAGCCTTGGGTATACAGTAAAGAGGATTGGCAAATACCACACATTAAAGGAGATGGATTCCATCCGTATCTATAACAGAAGCCATTGGTACAGATGGTCAAGGCAGTTTGACAAAGGCAACAATGGCGGCTCACAGATAGATTTCTTACGGGTATTTTGTGGAATGAGTGTAAAAGAGGCTGTGTTCTGGCTTTTAGATTTCGCAGGATACAGAAGAATCGAGAAGCCTGTAAAGCAGCCACTTGTTCATCAGGTATCGCAGAAGCAGGCAGAGGAGAGAAAGCCATTTGTCCTACCGGAACCGGCAGGAGATAATTCCTATCTTATTTCCTATCTGAATCAGGAGAGAGGAATCAGCAGAGCAGTCATAGATCTGTTTTTAAAAGATGGACTGATTTATGAGAGCAGGCATTACCACAATGTTGTTTTCAAAGGAAATGATAAAAATGGAGTGACAAGATTTGCAAGTATGCGGGGAGTGTTTGATAAGCAGGGCAAGTCATTCAAGTGTGATGTCACAGGCAATGATAAGAACTATGGATTTAATGTGGTAAATGTTAACAGTACAGAGCTTGTAGTATTTGAGGCTGCAATCGACCTTATGAGTTATGTCGATATCTTCGCGGATTATGAATCAAATAAGCTGGCACTTGGGATGCTTGCAGATGCACCACTTGAGACTTTTCTTCGGGAACATCCGCAGATTACTTCCATCCGGTTCTGCCTTGATGGAGATGAGCCGGGGAGAAAAGCAGCAACAGAACTTATGAGAAAGTATTATGAGCTTGGATATGAGGTAGAAGACTGTCCGCCACCTACCGGATATAAGGATTACAACGAGTGGCTTGTAGCGGCAAAGCTTAATCTGAACAGGATGAATAAGCGAGCAGATGAACCAGTCAGGGCATGAGAAACCGGATTTTGATGTGTGGGGGCAGAAAGCGCCCCCAAAACAGCAAAGTGGGGGCAGAAAGCGCCCCCAAAATGTCAAAGTGGGGGCGAAAAGCGCCCCCGCAATTCGGACACGACAAAATCCGGATGAAAGTCAGTATAAAAGTGGGGGCAGAAAGCGCCCCCAAAATAACAAAGTGGGGGCAGAAAGCGCCCCCAAAGTAGCAAAGTGGGGGCAAAAAGCGCCCCCACTTCCATAAACAGAGGGTTTTAGGGAGATTTTCTCCCTAACTAGATGGCATTAGGACAGAGATGTCTCTAATGCGTATCTAGCCGTAAACCTAAGAGATTCAGACAGGCGTGTGGGTGGAAGAGATATACAAAACACGGATAAGGGAGGTGCAGGAAAGCAATGGATAAAGAACTTACAATAATCACAGAACCAGAGGAACTTATTGCCTGGGCAGACACATTTGATATCTTACTAAACCCTTCGATAGAAGATGCTGCAATTCTGCTTAACTATATGGAAGGACATGATTATGCCATTGGCATAGATTCAGATGGGAAGATGTACAGGCAGGATATTGCTGAAGAGAATGGCGAGATAGAACCATATTCGATTGATGATGTTATAGATATTGTCTGTGAATGGAACTATGAACTGATACTTGATGCGGAAGCACACAGGAGTGATCCAAAGGATTTTAACGACTATAACGAGTATCAGAGCAAGTATGAAAGTCTGAAAGCAGATGAAAAGAGACTGGACAGATTGTTTGATAAAACAAGTTATGGTAAGGAACTTATAGAAGTTGCCACAGAGCTTGCAGACAGGGTTATTGCCCAGCTGGGTAATAAAGAACTGGAAAAAGCTGCTGTAACAGTAGCAGAAGGAGTAAGAGAATACAGTACGGGTAAGAGAGGAAGGTGATTTTATGGCGGATAAAGTTCATTGTATAAGGAAAACACTAAGACTTATGCCACAGGAAGCGAAGGTACTTTCTGATAAGGCAAAGGCAAATGGAATGAATGAAGCTGAATATATCAGGCTTCTAATCAGTCAGAAACCAAATGATTATCCGGAAGTAAGGAAACTTCTTAAAGAGCTTATCAATGAGATAAACCGAATCGGCATTAACATCAATCAGATTGTATTTAACAGCAATGCACAGCTGTATTCCAAGAAAGATAAGGAACAGCTTGTGGCATATATGAAAAAGCTGAATCAATCTGTCAGCGAGGCGGTGGTAAAGATTGGCAATCAGTAAGATACTTCACATGAAGGACAGCGGGAATTCTTTTCATGCAAGGCATTTAAAGCGGGCACTGGATTATGTAATGAATCCTGAGAAAACGCAGGGAGGAAGACTTGTGGGAGCCATAAACTGCCAGGCAGATATGGCTTTTGAACAGATGATGGATACAAAGAAGCAGTTTGGAAAAACAGACAAGCGACAGGGGTATCATATCATTCTTTCCTTCAAAGAGGATGAGGTGGAACCAGACAGGGCTTTTGAGATAACACAGAAGTTTGTAGCAGAATATCTTGGTGATGCCTATGAAGCGGTATTTGTGGTTCATGATAATACAGACCATGTTCATTCACACATTGTATTTAACAGTGTAAGCTTTGTGGATGGGAAAAAGTATCGCTACGAGAAAGGTGACTGGGCAAAGTATATCCAGCCGATTACCAATAAGCTGTGTCAGGAGTATGGTCTTTCCATTATAGATGTGGAGGATGGCAGCAAAGAGAAACAGCACGAGAATTATAAGGATTGGAGCGAATATCGTGAAGGCAGCTTTGTGTGGGCAGATATGATAAAAAGAGATCTTGATGCCTGCATTTTACAGGCAAATGATTTCAGTGGATTTCTGGAGCTGCTGTCGGAAAAAGGATATGAGGTCAAGCAGGGAAAGTATCTGGCAGTCAGACCACAGGGGATGACAAGATTCAGAAGATGTAAGACTCTTGGCGAGAATTATTCACAGGAAGCTATTGTGGAGCGTATTGCTAAGGAAGATTTATCTTTTTACCAGTCACAGAATGAGGAAAAACAGGCATCGATAGTAAAGTGCTATGTCAAAAGATACCACAGGGCGAAGATGTCAGGCTTGCAGAAAAGATATTATGCAAAGCTTTACCGGATTGGAAAGCTGAAAAAGAAGCCATACAGTCAGGTATGGAAGTATAAGGATGATATCCGAAAGATGCATAAGCTGCAGGAGCAGTATCTATTTCTGGTAAGGCATAAGATTGAGAGTGCGGAAGAGCTTGTTTCGGTACTTGATAATCTGACGGATAAGAAGAAAGAAGCATCAAAGGAAAAGAGTAAGACCTATAAGGCTAAGGAAAGATTCAAAGATATTTTTGACAAGGCTGAACAGATCCGGGAGCTTGATGATGCGGAATCGTGTTATCAGAGTGGGGATACCTTCTTTGAAGATGAGCACAATGCATGGGAAAGGCTTAACACAGAGCTTTTAGCACAGGGATATAGTGTAGAAGAGGTAGAGAGTCTTAGAAAAAAATATGAGAGCAAGTATGCACAGGACTGTAAGGCAGAACGGGCGGTATCAAAGGAACTTAGCCTTGGAAGATCAATATGGAAGGAACTTACTGTATCAGCTTCGGAAGAAGAGAAGCAGTATGACAAAGAAACAATAAGAGACAGAAGAGAACAGCCGGTACGTTAGGCTGTTTTTTTAGTGGTTAGGAGGCATATATGGAAGAAAAAAGAGAGCCATTAAGTGAAATGGCGATTGAGAGAAAGATACAGATTCTTCGTAATAAGCATATGGACAGTGAGGTTATTGCTCTTGTCAAAAGCGATTATGAATATGGACTGACTGATGATGAAATCGGTCTGTATCTTAACAAAAGTTATGACATTGAGCAGATGAAGGTGTTATCAAAATGTCTGCATAAGGGTGTATCAGAAGAGTTGTTAACGCTGCTGAAAGATAGCAGGATGGCAGCACCTAAGATGCAGACAGCATTGGATTACTATGAAAAAGGTGTGCCGATTGATGCAATCAGAGAGGTAGTCCAAAAAGATGATACAGCAGTAAACATGCGCAGGATGTTTGATGTGGTATTAGAAAAGCTTAATAAAGCCAAAGAGCAGGTGCCACAGGATTTAGAGTATGTGAAAAGTCTTGTAGCTCAGATGGATAAAGTGGTTGCAAAGATCAATCATCAGAATGAAAGGTATGATGCCCTGAATAAGAAGCTTTCTGAAATAGAAACTTCCAAAGATGATGAGGAAGTCAGGGAGCGTCTGGTCAAGGAGAACCAGGATAAGGATGCTCTTATCAACAGTCAGCAGAATGAACTGAATAAGGCAAGCAGTACGATTGCAAGACTAAGGGATGATATTGAGAAAAAGGATAAGGAGATGAAGCGTATGGGAGACAGAATAGAGTCATTGGAAGATAAGATCATAAGTGTTGCCACAGAGAATAAGAAAGAGGCAGAAAGTAAGGCAGAGCCGCAGGAAAGCCAGTCCGTATCACAGGCAGATAAAAAGATGGTAGATACAGTTGCAGTTCCACAGAATATGCAGGCTTTGGCAAACGGGATTCCGGTCTATTATCAGATTCCGGTAGTTGATGGTACCGGAAATGTGGTGCAGAGACTTCCGATTGAGAGAAGTGTGAGAAAGAGCAGCAACAGCGGAGTGGCGAGCCTTTTTGCAAGACTGTCATTTAAGAAAAAGTCAAGGGCAGATATTGTAAAGCTGGTTGCATCGGGAGACCTTGTTCCGGCGCAGCTTGTGCAGATTAAGAGTGCAATAGAAAAGGGACTTACTGAGTCACAGCTTGTAGAGCTTATAAACAACAACATTTCAGCGGAAAAGATGAAGGAAATCATTGAGATTGCTGTGCTTGAAAACAGCATGGCAGATTAGGAGGAACTTATGAATTTAGCAGTAGTAAATGAAGCAGTAACAGAGATGAATGGTGTGGAGCATCAGTTTACAGAGGAAGAGAAAAACTTTGTTGTCCAGTTCGCATTCAGAAGCGGTAGCAAGGAAGATACGATTTCTCTTATTGAAGCTTTGGCACATTCAGAGGATAAGGCTGAGTCGGACGAGATTATGGTCACATACAGGGCTAAATATGATATGAAGCCTGCATGGGTGGAACAGGTGGAAAACCTGCTTGTGGCACTTGAAATGTACCGTATCGAGGAGGAGAAAGCAATCAATCATCTGGCAGATATTTTGACTGCTTATGGTATTGATGTATCAGCCGAGGAAATCCGTACAACAGAGACAGAAACACTTAAAACAACAGTCAGAGAGAAAGTGGAGGTGCGATAATGGCAGAAGAGATTCAGGAAGCGGTGCAGATCATCCGTGTTGCTTATGATGGCATTGAGATTGCCATGAAGGTAGGAAGTGGCGGAATAGCTGCCATGCAGAAGGCAATAGATTTCTTAAAAGGGATGCTTGATTATGAGAAGTCACTTGGCAAGACATCCATGAGAAAGCTGCTCTTAAAGGGCGGCGATTTACAGGTATTGCAGTTTAATACCGAAGATATGAAAAAGGTCGAAAAGATGGCAAAGAAGTATGGAATCCTGTATTCGGTACTTCCGGACTGTAACAGGAAAGATGGACTGAGTGAGGTAATCTTTCATACAGAGGCAGTTCCCCGTGTGAATATGATGATACAGAAACTCAAGTTTGGCAAGATTGCCACATTTGACGATTATCTGAAGAATGGAGATGAAAAATCACTTGGCAAGCTGATGGATTTTTTGAAGAAACAGCAGGGAAACGAGAAAAGCCACACGATAGAAGGGGATAGGGTTAATTCCGCTATTGACGGACTGATTGAAAAGGTAGGAATGTTTGCAATGGAAAAGAAAGCTATCAGTGTGGATCAGGTCAAGGAGAATTTCAGTATCAATGGTGAGCAGGCTGAAAGTGTTATCAGACAGCTTGAGACAATCGGTGTGCTTGGCAGCAAGAATGAAGATGGCACCCATACAGTCATGATGGACAAGGATGCATTTATCAATCGTGTCAGAGGCTATCAGGACCTTGCTGAGAGAATGAGGGCAGTTGCAGCATCAAAGAATGCGAACCTAGCAGATGTGACTATCAGCAAGAAGCTGATTATCGAAGAGAATGACCATGCTGTTAAGACCAGAGTTCCCGGCACATGGGGAGAAGAGGCAAAATATGTATGGCTCCGTAAGGAAAACATCATGGAGATTCATGGTGGAAAGACAATGCTTACCTTCCTTGATTCCACCAAGGATTATAAGCTCTACGATGAGCAGAATCGTGTGGTGACAACCCAGAAAGGAACCGAGCTTTATACTCACTATGACAAGGTGGAGTCATCTGTCAGGGAGCGTTACGAGAAAGTGCAGAAGCAGCAGAAAAAGACCACACAGAAGAAAACTGTTACCACAAAGAAAGCGAGGTAGCAGCCTATGCAGACAACAAAGAAAAAGCCTTCACTGATATTCATTCTTGTGGGTGCAGTGTTAGCCGGTTATCTTGGTTATCTGATAAATGGTGCGTGGACGGAAGGGATTGCCTTTAATGAATTTATGGACAGATTCAATGAAGTATGTGCTGTTCCTTTTGCCAATTATTACAATTCCAATACAGTAAAAGCAGTAGCCATTGCATTAGGTATCTATGCGATGGCTATTGTCATGTATTACACCAGTCAGAGAAACTATATGCCTGGCAAAGAATTTGGTACGGCAAGATTTGAAAATCCGAAGCAGGTCAACAAGATACTTGCAGATAAGGATGAAAATTTCAACCGGATACTCAGCCAGAATGTGAAGATGTCGCTGGATTTCAGGAGACTCAAGCTCAATGGAAATATCCTTATCTGTGGTGGTTCCGGAGCAGGAAAAACATTTTATGAAGTAAAGCCGAATCTGATGCAGATGCCGCATAACTGTTCCTTTATCTGTACCGATCCAAAGGGAGAAATCCTTAGAAGCTGCGGTCAGATGCTAAAGAATAACGGATATAATGTGAAAGTCATAAATCTGTTAGAGATGGATAAATCAGACTGTTACAATCCATTTTCCTATATCAGAGAGGAAACAGATGTGGTCAAGCTGATTACAAACCTTATCAGCAATACGACACCAAAGGGAGCGACACCAAGTGATCCGTTCTGGGAAAAGGCGGAAGGATTGTTCTTACAGGCTATCTTTTATTATGTGTGGCTGGAGGTACAGCCGGCAAAGAGAAACTTTGAGACAGTACTTAAACTTCTTGGAGAAGCAGAGGTTACAGAACAGGGAAAAGCATCGAAGTTGGATGTGCGTATGAAGTTTTTAGAGGAAAGTTCACCACTTGGAGCCAATCATCCGGCAGTCAAGCAGTACAACAAATGTATGAGAGGTGCAGGAGATACAGTCCGTTCCATTATCATAAGTGCCAACTCAAGACTTGCATTTCTTGAGAATAAGCAGGTTTTACGACTACTCTCAAAAGATGAGCTTAATCTGTCCGATATCGGTATTGGAGTGAATGGGGATGGAGAGACAAAGACAGCACTGTTTTGTGTAATCCCGGATAGTGATAAATCCTATAACTTCATTATCGGTATGTTATACACGCAGATATTTCAGGAATTGTACTATCAGGCGGACTTTAACTGTGGAGGCAGATTGCCTATCCATGTGACATTTATGTTAGATGAATTTGCGAATGTCGCATTGCCCGATGACTTTTGTTCCCTGTTATCGACAATGCGAAGCCGTGAGATTTCAAGTATTATCATTATTCAGAACTTTGCCCAGTTAAAAGCACTTTTTAAAGATACCTGGGAGACAATTCCCGGCAACTGCGATACTTTCATCTATCTTGGTGGAAATGAGCAGAGTACACACAAATACGTGTCAGAGCTGCTTGGAAAAGGTACGATCGATAAGAAGTCAAGCGGAGAGACAAAGGGCAGACAGGGAAGCTCTTCAAGGAATTATGATGTATTAGGAAGAGAACTGTTTACACCGGATGAAGTCAGAAAGCTGGATAACAAAAAGTGTATTATCTTTATCCGTGGATTTGATCCAATCATGGACAATAAGTTCATACCATTCAATCATCCGATGTTTAACCAGACAGCAGATGGCAAGGGAGAGCCTTATGTTCATCAGATAAGGGGAGCAGATAATCTTATCGGTCCGCCATTTGAGATTCTTTCAGACAAGGCAGTTAAGTATTATGAAAAGCTGAAGGATAAGGGCGAGAATGTGTATATAGATTCTCTTACCTATGAGCAGTTTATGATGCTTGGTGATGCGGAATTAAGCAGAAGATTCTCCATGCAGGATGAAGCAGAGCAGAAAGCAAAGATTGACAGGGAACAGGCAAATGAGCTTGAGTATGTCGATGAATCGCAGAAGTCGGAAGCAACAGAAAGTGCCAATGCTTCTAGTGGAAGTGCTGGTGCTAAACCTGTAAGGAATCCTGAGAGGGAAAAGCCTAAATGGGAGGATACCATCACAAATCGAATGCTGCACTGGTCGTATACACCGGAGCAAAAGGAAGAAGTGAAGAAAGCACTTGCCGCAGGAGTTCCGAAAGCAACGATTCTTACTTACTTCTATCCTGAGGTTACTGTGGAGAAGATGAGTTCATATCGGAAGAAGCATTAAATGATATCGCATAGGCACAGGAAATGTGGTATACTGTGCCTATGTAAAAAGAATGTGTTTTACAAATCGGAATTGACCGAATAAGTTAATCGTGCCATATGGCTTGATTATAAATACAAAGATAAAAACGCAATGTACATTAAAAATGTACTAGAGCTGGTAGGTAGCCCAGCCGTCCTATGCAAATAGGGTAAGTAACCTGCCCCTCCGGGTTGTCCATTCTTTGTTCAATTCATTTTAGGAGGGATTCTTATGGACAAAGCAAGTGGAAAACTGACGGTATATTTTGAAGAACCATTTTGGGTAGGTGTATTTGAACGTATTGAAGATGGTAAACTATCTGTGGCGAAGGTAACATTTGGTGCAGAACCAAAGGATTACGAAGTGCAGGAATATATTCAAAAATACTATTTCAGTTTGAAATTCAGTCCGGCTGTTGAAACTGTTGTAAAGGATATAAAAAGAAATCCGAAACGGATGCAGCGAGAAGCGAAAAAGCAGACGATGGAAACAGGCATCGGCACAAAATCACAGCAGGCATTGAAATTACAGCAGGAACAGAACAAACAGGTGCGTAAAGAGAGAAGCCGCAAGAAAAAAGAGGCGGAAGAACAGCGAATGTTTGAGTTGAAACAGCAAAAGAAAAGAGAAAAGCATAAGGGGCATTAAAGTCCCTTGGGCTTTTGCACAATTCGATATTTAACGGAGGAATCATTATGTGTGGAATGACAACTGATTTATAAATAAAAATAAATCGGAGGTTTATATGAATTATTCAATAAGAGAATTAAAACGAGATGAAAATAAGATATTAGATACCTTTTTATACGAGGCAATTTTTATTCCTGAAGGTGTTCCAGCACCGTCCAAAGACATCATTAACAAACCAGATTTGCAGGTATATGTAAAGGACTTTGGTGAGAACAAGGGAGACTTATGTTTGGTTGCTCAAGTTGCGGATGAAATTGTTGGTGCTGTATGGGTTCGGATTATGAATGATTACGGTCATATAGATAATGAAACACCGTCTTTTGCAATTTCACTTCTTAAAGAGTATAGAAACTATGGTATCGGAACAGAATTAATGAAACAGATGCTAGTGAAATTAAAACTAGAAGGATATAAACAAGCATCATTAGCTGTTCAAAAGATGAATTATGCTGTCCGTATGTATTGGAAGGTAGGATTTGAAATCATTGATGAAAATGATGAAGAATATATTATGATTTGTAAATTATAGGAACTTTCAACTCCCAGTTTGTCTGACTCACAACAAATTAATATTAAACTAATACAAGCACTTTAGCCAATAAAGGTTAAGGTGCTTTTTTTGCGCCTTGAAAGGAGGTGGTTGAAGCACACCACATCGGGGAAAGCCCGATTTAATCATTACAACAGGAATTGCCTGATCATATAGAGTTACTTTTAACAGCCAGTTAGGGATTATCCCTGCTGGCTTATTTTTTTATCGAAAAGGAGACAAACAACATGAGAAAAGAACAGATTATTACAACCAACAACAATCAGATGGAGGAGAAAGGCATGAAGAGTAGATTCATTCACTTAAAAAAGAGATTCGTTCCGGCATTATCCGGGGCACTTATGGGAGTAATGCTTATGAGCACTACCTGTTTTGCAGCAGGTACAGGTACTTCCGCAGTAACGCAGCCGCTTGAGAACTTAAAGACACTTATCATTGCAGTCATTGGTGCGGTCGGTGTCATCATTCTTGCAAAGAATGTCATGGAGTTCGCACAAGCATATCAGCAGCAGGATTCATCTACCATGAACTCCGCTCTGAAAGGAATTGTAGCAGGTGTCATGATGGCTGGTATTTCAACAGTTCTGACATTCTTAGGCTTCTAAGATGGGGAAAAAGAGTTCCCATTTTAGTAAAAGGAAAGAGGTGAATAACAAGTATGGATATTTTTAAGCTTGGAGACAAGATCCTTGCACTTCTTGAGGCGGTGTTTGGGTTTTGGAACAATCAGATATCCCTGGTCTTTGCAATGCTTGGACAGTCACCGGTCAGTTTCAAGGGCGGAGGTCCCTGGGCAGTTATTGAGTGTATTGAGCCGGTCTTTGTAGCGGTCGGCTCATCCCTCGTTGTGCTGTTCTTTGTTATCGGTTTCTGCTCGGAAAGCATAGATGTAAAAGATGAGATGAGGTTTGAGTCTATATTTCGTATGCTTATCCGACTGGGACTTGCAGAATGGTTTGTTGCAAATAATGTCACGATTATGAAAGCGTTTTTTATTTCCATAGGAAATCTGGTGGGACTTATATCTGCCGGGACAACGACGCAGCTTGCCATTGACAGTACACAGGCAGACATCATTAAGGGACTTGGATTTGGTGAAAGTCTGGTAATGCTGATACTTACAGCTTTGCTTGCAATCATCATTATTATCTGTGGATTTTTTATCATCTACACAGTGTATTTCAGGTTCTTAAAGATACTGATTATTGTGCCGCTTGGTGCGATTGCCTGCTCCACGATGGCAGGAAACAGAATGGTCAGTCATACAATGGCTACCTACTGTAAATATTTCTTGTCATGTGTGTTTGAGGCAGTAACGATGGCACTTGCGATTGTGGTATGTAATGCATTTATCAATGCAGGACTTCCGGCATTTACAGGAAGTTATGCTGACTGGGCACAGACACTTATATATCTGTGTGAAATGACATTTACGATAGCAATGACTGTTGGAAGCGTGAAGGGTGCACAGACACTTACAAGCAAGGCATTTGGTTTATAGAAGGGAGGCTGGAACATGGAGAATGAAAACAGACAGGTGACTTACAACTCAAGTTATACAGGAGATACACTGGTGACACTGGATATCCAGCAGTATATGAATAATAAGGCAATGTATATCGGACTTATGTGTAATGAGGACGGGCAGGAAGAGCCTTTTGGTGATGTGACAGTGAATTTATCTGTTGCAGCACCGAATTATTGTGGATATCTGAATGTAAATGACATGCCGGATATAGAGAAGTTTATCACAGACAATGATCTGGGTGAGTTTACAGGATTCACACAGAGAAGCGGTTTCTGCGAATATCCTCTTTATCTGTTTAATGTAGACAAGTTAAGAGAACTCTGTCCGGAGGGAATGTCAATGTACGAGGCAAATATTGGAATGGTACGAAAGCCGGAAACAAAGGATTTAGCAAGATAGGAGGAATGAACAGTGGTTATTGAGATTAACAAGGATATTGACCGCTATCAGGAATCAGTGGCAATGGGACTTACAGCAAGACAGCTTATATTTTCCATTGCCAGTGTAGCAGTTGGCGGAGGTCTTGTACTTCTTCTTTATAAGTATATTGGACTGACAGGAGCAGCTTATGTTGCCATTCCATGTGTAGCACCGATTGCCCTTGGTGGATTCTATTCCTTTAATGGCATGAATTTCTACGAGTATATGGGAAAGAAGCTGCATTTTATGTTTGGCAACAAGGCACTTACCTATGTATCAACAGAGGGAGAGCATGCAATAAAGAAGTTAGAAGCAGAACAGAATGAACAGGTAAAGAAGAAAGGCAGAAAGGCTGAACCGGAGACTGTAATAGCTGATTCGGCTGTAAAGAAGCAGGAGGAGTTTGAAGCAATGAAGAAAAAGACGAGAAACATGCTGCTTGGACTTGTCGCAGTCATTGTGGCGGCAGCAGCAGGCATTGCAGCATATAAGGCAATGCATTAGAAACGAATAGTATCTGACCGCAAGGTCGGGAACACAGCCCGCAGGGTGAAGTTCCCGGCGGGCTTTCATTATAAGAAAGCGAGGTTAGAGACATGGGTTTATTTACAGACGGATTTAAGTTATTAAAGAAGGCGAGTGAGCCTTTGTATAAGACACCTAAATCCATTCAGGAAACCATAGAGATTATGGCGGTGGCTGAAAACGGCATTTTTGAAGTAAGCAAAAATAAGTATTCCAAATGCTACCGCTTTCAGGACATCAATTACACGACAGCAACCGAGGATGAGCAGATCGGTATTTTCGAGAGATACTGTAAGTTCTTAAATTCGCTGGACTGTAATTATAAGATTACGATCAACAATAAGAACAAAAACATGGATGAACTCCGTGACAAGGTTCTGATTGCTGAGAAAAACGATGGCTTCAATAATTATAGAAGTATCTACAATGACATCATTGAGGAGAAGATTATTGAGGGCAGACAGGGGATTGAGCAGGAGAGATACCTGACAATCACGATTGAGAGAAAGAATTTCGAGGAGGCAAAGGCACAGTTTGCAACCCTTGAGGCAACGATACACAAGGCTTTCATTGAGCTTGGTGCGGAGATTGTACCACTTAATGGCAATGAGAGACTGAAAGTGCTCTATGACTATTATCATCTTGGAGATGAGGGCAGCTTTGATTTTGATATCAAAAAGGCAAAGAAGGTCGGGGCAGATTTTAGAAATGATCTGTGCAATGGGATGGTGAAATATTTCCCAGACCATTTTGAGGATGAGAGTAAATTCTGCAAGGCGCTTTTCATCAAAAAGTATCCGAGCAGTTTGTCAGACAGATTCATCAATGAGATTACTTCCCTTCCGGTTCATTCCATCACGAGTATTGATGTGGTGCCCGTACCAAAGGATCTGACTACAAAGGTGCTTCAGAAGAAATACCTTGGTATTGAGTCGGATATCATTAAGCAGCAGAGAGTCCGTAATAAGAATAACGACTTTTCTACGGAAATCTCATATGCCAAGAGAACGGAGAAAAAGGAGATTGAGGAAATCATGGATGATGTCCGTGAGAATGACCAGTGCCTTTTCTTTGTGGGAGTAACCATTATTCTTATGGCAGAAAGCAAGAAGGAGCTTGAGAGTGTATGTGAGACTGTGGAGACCATCGGAAAGCGTAACAGCTGCACGATTGATACACACTACTTAAAGCAGAGGGAAGCTCTCAACACAGCACTTCCGATTGGTGTAAGACAGGTGGAGACAATGCGTACCCTTCTTACTCAGTCACTTGCGGTACTTATGCCATTCAATGTGCAGGAGCTTAATGACAGCACAGGCAACTATTATGGTATCAACCAGATCAGCAAGAATGGTAAGAGAGGCAAGGCAACATGGCTCTATATTGATGAGTTCCACGTTCTGCTTAATTCCGAGTATTCTGCAAAATATCTGCAGCAGCTTTGGAAGAAAGTAAGAAAGCAGGGAGGTCTTTGTACCGGTATCACGCAGAATGTCGTTGATCTGTTGCAGAATTACACAGCAACCACAATGCTTGCAAACTCAGAGTTTGTGGCACTTTTAAAGCAGGCGAATACAGACAGTTCCAAGATGGCAGAGGTTATCGGAGTATCAGAGGCACAGCTTAGATTTGTAACCAATACTGCATCGGGAATGGGACTTATCAAGTGTGGTTCTGTGGTGATTCCATTTGATAATCAGATTAGTAAGGATACAGATTTGTACAGGCTGTATAATACCAACATTCATGAGAAGATTGCGGAACAGAAGAAACGTGAAATGCAGAAAAATGTCGAATAATGTTGATAGAGGTCGCAATTTGCGACCTCAAAGCATAGCCATCCGGGGAGCTGGGTGGCTGTTTTGCATTTTGAGTGAAAGAAGGTGAGAACATTGAAGATAAAAAAGGTGGATGACAAGCCGATGATCATTCACACAAAGGAGAAAGCTAAGATTCATGCCCACGAGCCAAAGGGTGCCAAGATTAAAGGCAGCAACATCTATACAGTAGAGAGAGGTCCTAAGACTATCGGTGCAAAGGTATCTGATGATAAAAAGAAGTCCTATCGCAAGAGTACCATTCATCAGTCAGAGTCGAAGAATAAGGGATTATCAAGATTTAAGCGAAACTATAGAGAATCAAACACTTCCATCAAGACTAAGAACACCAATCTTCACATTGCAGGAAGAACAGGTGTACTTGCAGCCGGGGCAGTAACGGAGCAGGTGGAAGGCGGGCATGAGGTATCGCAGGCAGCATATCTTGCATATGAAGCAAGCCAACCTGTTACCGGAACTGCTTCCAAGGGGGCAGCACTTTTCAGGAAAAAGGCGGCAGCCGAGGCAAAGAAGCGTATCAAGAAGGTAGAGGCAGGAAAGAAGCTGGCAAAAAAGACAGCAAAGAAAGCTGCCAAAGATACAGCCAAGACGGTAGCTAAAGAGACGGCAAAAGAAACAGCAAAGACTACTGCCAAGGTTGCAACAAAAACTGCGACAAAGGCAGCTGCTACAGCGGCAGGAACAGCGGTTGCACCGGGAGTTGGTACTGCAATCGGCATGGCAGCCGGATATGCTGCAGGTGTGTCCATAGAGGTCAAGGATGAAAAGATGACCAACCGGAGCAGGAAGATAAAATTCTTTCTGGATAAGATGAAAGCACAGGAGAATCAGACAGACAGCGTGGCAAAACTGGTAAAGGATCTGATTGTGCGAAAAGCGATTACCTGGGTAAAGGCAGCTGTACCGATTATCGGATTGGTGCTTTTATTACTTGTTCTTATAGTTGCCATGATTGCGGTTCCGGTTATAGCGGTGATAGCAATCCTTTACAATTCTCCATTTGCTTTATTTCTGCCACCACTTGAATCAGGAGATACCGTGCAGACAGTAACGAGTGCTTATGTGCAGGAGTTTAACCGGGATGTGAATACGAAAGTGAATGAGCATACCGGATATGACCTTGGAGAGCTTGTATATGTGGATTATGAAGGTATGGAAGAAAACCCAAGCAATTACTATGACATCATGGCAGTCTATATGGTCAAGCATGGTATCGGAGATACTGCAACAGTCATGAATGACATTTCAAAAGGCTGGCTGCAGGCAGTAGTAAATGATATGTGTTCATACACCACAAGCGCAGGAACAAAGGATGTGGAAGAAACAGATGCAGACGGTAATGTAACTACTGTCACGAAGTCGGTTCTGTATGTGAATGTCACACTGAAATCGTACAGAGATATGATTTCGGTCTATGGATTTAATTCTGATCAGGTGGAAATGCTTGAGCAGATCATGAGTCCGGAGTTTATGGGACAGCTTGGATATGCCGGAAGCGGAAGTGGCGGCGGAGGCGGAAGTCCGGGAGTAAGCTCCATGACTGAGGATGAAATCAATGCCATCCTTAGTGGAATTACAGACAGCAGGCAGAAAACAGTCTGCTCCTATGCACTTCACAGAGTTGGCTTCCCTTATAGTCAGGATTTAAGAGACAGCGGTAACTATTATGACTGCAGCTCCTTAGCCTATTATTCATGGAAAGATGCAGGTGTGGATATTAGTTACGGCGGTGCAACCACAGCGGCAGCGGAGGCACAGGGACTGGATGAAGCCGGAAAGACTGTCTCTTTTGATGAGTTACAGCCGGGAGACCTTATCTTCTACAGTTTTACAAGCAACGGAAGATATAAGAACATCAGCCATGTGGCAGTATATGTCGGAAATGGCAAGGTGGTAGAGGCACTTAATGAAAGTCTTGGTGTGGTCTACAGAGATGTGGCAAGCACAGGAAAGATTGTTGTGATAGGAAGACCATAACAGGAAATTTGCAGAGAGGGCATAGTCCCTCTCTGAGACTGGAGGTAAGAATGGATTTAAAAGATATGATATTGGTAACAGAAAACGACAGGGGAACAGAGACAAATATGCTGATGGCTCTGGATGATTATAAGAGTTTTATAGCAATTGATGACATGTCAGAGCTTGCAGAAAATTTGTTGCAGCTTGGAAGGACACTTGGTGAAGCAGATAACTTCACAGAGTATTACAGGGCAGCAAATGTAACTGTATCTGCGAGATTCTGTCTGGATGATATTCAGCTGGGACATTTTCTTCAGGGGTTTTATAACGATTCCAAAAAATTTCGGTTTGATAAAGAAGCCAGTTCTTCTGAATGTGTTGCAAAGCTTAAGGAGATTGGAATGACCGATAAGGGCTGGGTGGATGATTTTAACCTGCATTATGAAATGGAGAACCGCTCATTTGAAAGGGGACAGACATTTCATAACTTCAATGACCATGATTACATGGTGCTTGAAGCATTATCACCAAGGAATCTTGTGGTGATGGATATGAAGTCAGGTTCCCTTACAATCGCCCTTGGTGCGACAGAGTATAAGCGTTATCCGAAGGATGAGAAGCCTACAAAGGACAATACCACAATCGGGGTATCGTGGGAGCATGGGATTTATCTTGGTTCCACACTCTCAACCACGAATTTCAAGGCATACAAGAGGGAGTATGGCACACCGGAAAAGATAGAGGATATCTATGATTACAGGGCAAAGCTAAAGCAGAAGTTCTATTTTTATCAGGATATGTCAAAGGATGATGATGTACCAAAGAAGCTGCAGAATGACTTCCTTCACCAGATGTATGAGGATTTCGGAACGATTGAAGAAGACTGTTTTTACGACAGGCTGGAAGATGGAAAGTACGATGAAGGCTTTAAGGAAAGACAGGTAAAGGAAGAAAAGAGCCGATGATGAGATTTTTACAGGAGGCGATATCATATGGAGCAGGAATTTGATGTTGAGATAAAGGAAGTGCTTTCACGAGTACAGAAAGTAAAGGCAGAGTCGCTTGATGATGCCATCAATAAGGCAATGGATATGTATTATGCAGAGCAGATAGTCCTTGGAGCAGAGGACATGAAGGGAGTTGATTTTGCGCCTATCAGCGAAGGTCAGCGCCCTTCTTCATTAAAAGAAAACGGAGGAAGAGCAAGATGAAAAGTGATTCAACAACAGTAATTAAGAACATGGAGTTTTTAGTAAAGGAACTTCATAAGGAGTGGGACAGATCGGGTGCTTCTAAGGCATCCGTTATTATTTCCCTTGAGGAAGTAGATGGTATCAATGATAAGTTAAAAGAGATTATCTATCAGACACAGAAGTCAGTCGATGAGGATGAGCTGACCTTTAAACAGAGCATTGCAAAGTCCAAGGAGTGCTATGTGATTCTTCGTGTGGTGCGTAAGATTGCAAAGAAAAAGGATAAATGCGAAAAACAGGCAATCGACAATGAATTTGCAATCGAGCTGGATAAGGATGAGTTAAAGCTATTTAAGGGATTGTTTGCAGAAATGTTTAAGTAGAGGAGGACAAAGGTATGGGCGTTGATATGAAGGTCAAAGCGATATACGATTCTGAAATTGGTAACATCACCAGATCAGAAAAGAACTGGAAGGATGTGTTAAAGGTCGCAGGTCAGTTATACCGCTATGAATTTGACAATATCGTTATGGTAACAGCTCAGAGACCTCCGGAAAAAAGCACACTCATGGCAGATTATGATACCTGGAAAAAGGTGGGAAGATATGTAAAGCGTGGTGCGAAAGGCTGCGCTATCTTCCCGTCGAGGGCGCTGAATCCACGCATGAGGTATATCTTTGATATCAGTGATACCGGAGGGAAGAATGTCAAACTGACATGGGACCTTGAGGGAGAAAATCTTAAGGATTATGTGGATTTTCTTGTGTCAGAAGGTCAGATTGAGCAATACGATAACAGCGACAGGGAGTCTCTAAAAAATATATTAAAACAGTTTACAGGAACAGATGTTTGGCTTATAATAAAAGAAGAGTTCGGAGACCGAATGACCGAGCTTATGCAGCTATCAGGTAGTGTGATAAAGGAAGAAAGTAAGAAACGCAATGGCTTACAGCAGGAAATGGACATGGAGCAGCTTGTATATGCAAGTGTCATGTATGCTGTAGGGACGAGATGCGGATTTGACTTATCTGTGCAAGAACAGGATTTTAGTCAGATCGTAAATATCAAAGACGAAGAAATCATTTACCGTCTTGGTTCCATTGTATGCGATGTCTCCTGTAGTGTTCTTAGAGAATTTAGTCGTAACTTAAAGGCAATCGAGAGCGAAAGGAGAATTGGATATGTTAGAAGAAATGACTTACAAGGAAGTGGACGGACTGCTTTATCCGCAGATAGAGATGCCGGACGAGACGGAGAATCTCACGAAGCTGGGCAAATACGGAAGGATGGCGATGAACTATCTCAAAGAGAACGAGCCGGCAAGATACAAGACGCTGATGAGATTCGGGAAGATGTACGAGAAGATGTCAGCGGTAGAGGAGGAAGCGAATCAGCTGTACGACCAGCTGGAGATGCAGTATCTGGCGAAGCACAAGCCACAGGATCCGTCATCGACAATGGAGATGTGGAAGATAAGAGAGCAGGCGAAGATGCAGGCAGAGGAAGTGGTACTGAATCAGATAGTGATGCGATTCCACTAGAATCAGATGATACAGAACTGAATAGGGAACTTGATGAAATCAATTCATTGGGTGTCAGTAAGGAAGCCGAATATACACAGGCTTCCTTTTTTTTCGACCAGAATGGGCAGGCAAGCATTGGCACCATTCATACTGAGGACGAAAACAATAATCAGTTTATGCGTCAGTTCGAGCAGGACAGAAAAGCTGCATTAGCAGGTAAATACAATTACCTGAATCCCAAAAAGTCTGCAACAGTACCAGGTGAGTATATCAAACAGGTGCTTATGAGAGGTACAGGTTTTATCGGTGGTAAGGGCAGGGTATGCAAGATTTTTGAAACAGAGATTGATGCAGGAACCAGAGCAAAGCGTATCAAAGCAGAATATGGTCAGGGAGGTGCAGGCTGGCCGGTTGACGGACTGGGACTGCACGGATATGACACATTTCATGGGAACGGACTGCGTTTTCAGTGGAGAGATGAGGATGGAGAGGTTGAAGGATATGTTTCATGGAAAGATATCGAAAAAGAGCTTGGTGTCCTTATTCTTACAGGGGAATACCAGCCTGAGACACCTCGTATTGATGAGCTTGCGATGGACGGACTCCGTGAGGATGATGAGATCATTGATGCCGAATATCGGGAAGTGGAACCGGAAGAGGCAGAATCAGAGATTGATGATTATGCAATACCGGATGAGCCGGAGAGCTATGCTTCTAACAGAGATTATGTAAGTGCAAAAGGCATGACACCACAGGAAGCTGCCGATGAAGACCGCATGGTAACACAGGCAGAATATGGTGCCGAGATAGAAGCTGAAACATCTGAAAAAGATCCATCAGAGCTTAAGTATATTACACCGATTGATTATGCCAAGCGTATTGAGGAGCTTGATGAAGACCTGCGTGATGCGGCGGAGATTCTTGTAACAGATTGCAGCTGCTACACTCCGTTTAGGGCATTCCTTATGGATGTGGTGCAGTCTGATTTTGCATTTATGCCAAATAAACTTGACCTTATCAGGGATATTGCATTAGGGACAGATAATGCAGAAAGAAAGGCATATTCCAACAATAAGTATGGTCTTGTGGAGTACTCAATCAGAAGCGGATATGTGAAGATCAGCTATAAGAACAGGAATGGTGTGCGTAAGGAAGGTGCACTCGATTGGCGTGAGTTATACGAGATTTTATCCTATATGGTAAAACAGCCATTTTACTGTGGAGAAGACCAGAAAAAGTATTATCAGGAGACAAAGCAGAAAGCTGACAGGGATAAGATGAATCCGGTCTATAAGAGATTCTTTGATATCGAGGATAGTGTAAGAGCCAATCGTCTTGAAACCAGGGAAAGAGCGATTGCAAATGGCTGGAATACCAAGATTGACGAGAATGGTCGTATTGTGTCAGATAATGTCGAACCAGCGTCAGTTGATGTATCTGATGATTTGCATCGAGATGACAGTCAAAGAGAATCAACCGAAGAATCTCAGTTACAGGATGAAACAGAACTGGCAGTTGCTGACAATCAGAAAAAGCACAACTTCCATTACAATCTCTGGGAGTTGGAAAAAGGCGGTGCCAAGACCAGATACAAGTGGAACATTGACGCAATCCGCACTTTAAAGCAGATTGAGTCAGAGAACCGCCTTGCCACACCAGATGAGCAGAAAATCCTGTCGAAGTTTGTCGGCTGGGGCGGACTGTCACAGGCATTTGACGAGGAAAACGCAGGCTGGAGCAAAGAATATGCAGAGCTGAAAGACCTTTTATCTGATGAGGAATACAGTGCTGCAAGGGCAACAGTAAACAATGCCTTTTACACTTCACCGGAGATTGCCATGTGCATGAACTCAGCACTTGTCCAGTTTGGTTTCAGAGGCGGCAATGTATTAGAGCCATCTATGGGTATCGGTAACTTCTTTGGAAGTATGCCGGCACCAATGCAGAGAAGCAAGCTGTATGGGGTGGAGCTTGACAGCATTTCGGGAAGAATTGCAAAGCAGCTTTATCAGAATGCCAATATCAGTATCACAGGATTTGAGAATACCACATATCCGGATAACTTCTTTGATGTGGTTGTCGGAAATGTGCCATTTGGAGATTACAAGGTATTTGATCCGAAGTACAACAAGTATAACTTCCGTATCCACGATTATTTCCTTGCAAAAGCACTTGATCAGGTAAGACCGGGAGGCATGGTTGCTGTAATTACCACAAAGGGAACACTTGATAAGGCAAATCCTACTATCCGAAAGTATCTGGCTGAAAGAGCAGAGCTTGTGGGAGCAATAAGACTTCCGAATACTGCATTTAAAGATAATGCAGGAACCGAAGTGACAGCAGATATCCTGTTTCTGCAGAAAAGGGAGAGAAAGATTGATATTGAGCCGGACTGGGTACACCTTGGTGTGACTGAGAATGGCATTGCAGTCAACTCTTATTTTGCAGAGCATCCGGAGATGATGCTTGGATCTATGGAATATGATACAAGGATTTACGGACAGGACAGCAGATATACAGTCTGTGTGAATGATGATGAGAACTTCAATATGTACGAGGCTCTCAATAAGGCAATCGGAAATATCAAAGCACAGATGACAGATTTTGAGAGAGTGGCAGATGAGGCGGAGCAGACAGAGGAAGTTATCCCGGCTGATCCGGATGTGAGAAACTACACTTACACATTTTATGAAGGAAAGCTCTATTACAGGGAAAATTCCGAGATGGTAAGAAAAGAAGTATCACAGACTGCCGAGGAGCGAATCAGAAGCCTTGATGAAATCAGACAGATAACAAGAGAGCTGATTGATATCCAGATGGATGGCTGCAGCGAGGAGGAGCTTTCTGATAAGCAGAGACTTCTTAATGTAAAATATGATGCCTTCGTAAAGCAGTATGGAGCCATTACTTCAAAAGCAAACAGAATAGCATTCAGGGATGACAGCGATTATCCACTTCTTTGCAGTCTTGAGGAAGTAAACGAAGATGGGGAGGTGAAAAAAGCGGATATGTTTTATAAGCAGACGATTAAGGCAAAGACAGTCATAGACAGAGTTGAGACCGCTGTGGAAGCATTAAATGTATCCGTCAATGAATTTGGATATGTAAATCTTGCCTATATGCTTTCTATCTATGAGCCGGATATTACAAATGCAAAGGAAGAGCTTGCGGAAAAGACCGGACAGACAGTGGATGAGATAACTCTAAGTGACGATGCTTTGGCAGAGCTTAGAAGGGCAGTTCTTGTGGAAGAGCTGGATGGATTGATTTTCCTAAATCCTGACCGATACAACGAGAATAATCCGGATATCGGCTGGGAGACAGCAGACGAGTATCTGTCCGGCAATGTAAGGGATAAGCTGCGTGTGGCAAAAGCTATGGCAGCAGATACAGATAATCCACAGGCTGAGAGATTTGCGGGAAATGTGGCAGCACTTGAAAAAGTACAGCCGGAATGGATAGAGGCATCCGATATTGATGTAAAGATTGGTACGACATGGATTGAGCCTTTGGACTATGAGCAGTTTATCTATGAGCTGCTTAATACACCAAGGCGGGCAAGGGCAGTCAGAAGCCAGTGGTACAATTCCGGTATTCAGGTGCATTTGAATAAGATGAGCATGGAATGGTTCATCGAGAATAAGAGTATGGATAAGCATTCAGTGGCAGCTACTAAGACTTATGGTACAAGCCGCATGGATGCTTATTCTATTTTTGAGGATACACTGAATCTAAAGACTGTAACAGTAAGGGATAGGATTGATGATGGTGATGGCAGGTATCATTATGAGGTCAATAAGAATGAGACAATGCTTGCAAGAGAAAAGCAGAATATGATTAAAGAGAAGTTCAAGGAATGGCTGTTCTCAGAACCGGAACGCAGACAGAAATATGTGGAGTATTACAATAACACATTCAACAATATCCGCCTGCGTGAGTATGACGGAAGTCATCTGCAGTTTCCGGGAATGAATCCGGCGATTGAGTTAAAGCCCCATCAGAAAAATGCTGTGGCAAGAATCCTTCTCGGAGGTAATACGCTTCTTGCCCACTGCGTAGGAGCCGGAAAGAGCTTTGAGATGATGGCAGCGTGTATGGAACAGAAGAGACTTGGACTTGCCAATAAGACAATCATGGTGGTTCCAAAGCCACTTATCGGGCAGACTGCAAGTGAGTTTTTAAGACTTTATCCGTCAGCAAATATTCTTGTTGCAACAGAGCGTGACTTTGAAAAGAGCCGCAGAAAGCAGTTTGTGTCAAGGATTGCAACTGGGGATTATGACTGCATTATCATGTCACACTCGCAGTTTGAGAAAATTCCAATCTCCGCAGAGAGAAAGGAAAGAATGTTAAATGAGCAGATAGAGGAAATCAGTTATGCCATTGATGAAATGAAAGAGCGTAATGGAGAACGCTGGACAGTAAAGCAGATGGAAAGCCAGAAGAAAAAGCTGGAGGAACAGCTGAAATCCTTATCTGATGAGAGCAGGAAGGATGACCTTATAACCTTTGAGGAACTTGGTGTGGACTCTATCATGGTTGACGAAGCGCACAATTTTAAGAACCTTGCGATTTTTTCCAAGATGAATAATGTGTCAGGTATCAGCAGTAGCGGAGCTAAGAAGTCAACGGATATGCAGCTTAAATGCCAGTATTTGTCTGAGATAAATGATGGCAGGGGTATTGTGTTTGCAACAGGTACACCAATATCCAATACCATGTGTGAGATGTATGTCATGCAGCTTTACTTACAGAAAGCGGCACTTGAAGAGATGGGGATTTATCACTTTGATTCTTGGGCAGCGAACTTTGGTGAAGTGACAACAGCACTGGAGCTTACTGTAGAGGGAAGCGGATTCCGTTTTAAGAGCAGATTTAATAAGTTTACGAATCTGCCGGAGCTTATGAATATCTTCCGTGAGGTAGCAGATGTGCAGACCGCAGACATGCTTGACCTTGATGTGCCGGCTCTCCGTGGCGGCAAGCCTATCATAGTGGAGTCGGAGCCTGACTGGTATGTGAAGCAGGTCATGGAAGACTTTGTTGTGAGGGCAGAGCGTATCAGAGGCGGTGGAGTTGATCCAAGTGTAGACAACTTCCTAAAGATTACCCATGAGGCAAGATTACTCGGAACAGATGCAAGGCTGATTGATAAGGATGCGCCGAACAATCCGGATGGAAAACTCAATAAGGTAGCGGAGAATGTGTGGAAAGAATATGAGAAAGGAAATGCTGATGGTCATATAGGCTGCCAGCTTATTTTTTCGGATATCGGCACACCGGGACCGGATAAGGACTTTACTATCTACGATTATCTGAAGGAAACACTGATACAGTATGGTATTCCGGCAGAGGAGATAGCATTTATCCATGATGCAAAGACTGACGCACAGAGGGATGCACTTTTTAAGGAGATGAGGACAGGTAAAAAGAAGGTTCTTATCGGTTCAACGGACAAGTGTGGAACAGGTGTCAATGTGCAGACACACCTTGTTGCAATGCACCATGTGGACTGTCCTTGGAAGCCAAGCTCCATTGAACAGAGGGAAGGACGAGGCATCAGGCAGGGCAACGAAAATGAAGAGGTTGCAATCTACAGATATGTTACCAAAGGAACCTTTGATGCATACAACTGGTCACTCGTCGAGAATAAGCAGCGTTTTATCAGTCAGGTCATGACAAGCAAGGCGGTAAGCCGAAGCTGTGAGGATATCGACGAGGCAACACTTTCCTATGCAGAGATCAAGGCGGTTGCTACAGGCAATCCTTTAATCAAGGAAAAGATGGAGATTGACAATGATGTCCAGAGATTAAAGCTCTTAAAGGCATCCTATGACAATCAGAGATATGGCTTGCAGGATAACTTTATGATTAAGTACCCGAAGCTGATTAAGACAGCAACAGAAAAGCTTGCTAATGTAAGAGAAGATGTTAAGACAAGGGATAAAGAGCTGATTGATAATCCGGAATTTTCCATTACCATAGGCAAAGCAACCTACACAGAGCGTGTGGATGGCGGAACGATGATGCTTGAAGCAATCAGCAAGTGCAAGACCGGAGAGACAACTGCAATCGGTAAATTCCACGGATTGGAGCTGCTTGTGGAAAAGAACTTCCTTGGCATCAATTATATGGTGCTTCGTGGAAAGACTGAGTACAAGGCAGAGCTTTCCACAAGTCCTGTCGGCAGCATGGTGAAGCTTGAAAACCTGTTTAATGGACTTCATGAGAACATTGATTTCTTAGAAAAGAAGATTGAGCAGTACCAGAATGACCTTGAAGCATCAAAGACTGAGTATGATAAGCCATTTGCGTACAGTGAGGAACTGAATGAGAAGCTGGCTAGGCAGTGTGAACTGAATGCCCAGCTTGACCTTGAGAACGCAAAGGCTGTGGATGCAGACCTGAGCGGACAGGAGGAAGAAAGAGAAGCTGATGACAGCATGGAAGCTGCAGCAATTGTAGCAGAGGATAAAGGTGCTTATACAGCCGACAGAGAGGGCAGAACACGATAGGAGAGTGAATAATATGAGCATAAGAAAAGTGGTCGCAGGACTACTGATTACAGCAGGGATTGCCATTATGGCAGTCCCTTTTTTCTGGCGGGCAACCGGAGAAAAACAGACAGAACAGCTCATAAGTGAATTTGAGCAGACATTGGAGGATGATTACGATGAAGAAACAGATGTGGAGGAAGAGCAAACCTCCATTAGTAAAGAGGATGAAACCATTCTTAAAGAAGGCGGTGTTATCGGCATCATTGAGATACCGGGCTTAGATATCAGGTATCCGGTAATGGAAGGGACCACAAGTAAAGTGCTTAATGCCGGGATTGGTCATATAGAAGAGACTGCAGGAATCAGTGAGAGTGGAAACTGTGTGTTATGCGGTCACAATGGCAGCAGATATGGCACATTTTTTACACCAATAAGTCAGATATCCATAGGCGATGAAGTGATGATAACCGACAAAAATGGGCTGAAGCATATCTATGAGGTAACTGAGACAGAGGTGGTAAATCCGTATGATAACAGCATCAAGACACAGGGCGATGAAAAAGAACTAACTCTTTTTACCTGTTCCCGGAAAGGAACCATGCGTTTTGTGGTCAGGTGCATTTATAAGGAGGCGGTGATGGATGAATAAGAGATATCGGTTAGGTGAGATAGAAGAGGCAGTATCGGAAATGGAAGAGCTAATTGATATCGAGGATGATATTGCTGAGATTGATGATGACTTTCAGATAGTTGTAAGCAGCTGGTCTGTGTATGTCGAAAGCCTGAATCTGACACTCAGACAGGGAATAGCCTGTGCATGGGATGCGGAGGAAGGATTATTTATGCCTGATTTTGATGTGACTATCGTGTATGAGGGAAACATCGAAACACAGGATTGGCTCTATTATGAGCAGGACGGAATGGTCGTTACACTTGGTAACTGGTTAAATGGCAGATTGTCTTGTGAACAGATAGAACAGCTTTGGTGTGAGCTTATCATACCGGAGCAAAACAAAGAACAAAAAGAAAGCGAGGAATAGCATATGAAGTATTCAATTAAGGTAAACGAAGTAAGGGCAAAAGAGGGCAGCAACATCAAAGGATTTGCAACAGTAGTATTTGGTGATTCATTTAAGATCACCAATATCGCAATCCTTGAGAATAAGGATAAGGGTGAGCTTTTTGTATCAATGCCAAGATACCGCTCCAATGAGCGTGATGAAAGCAATGGCGTGATCTATAAGGATGTGTGCAATCCTATCACAGCAGAGTTTCGAGAGGAACTCTATACTAATATCCTTGATGCCTATGCAAGAATCAAAGAACCGGAGAAAGAGGAGACACAGAAGCAGGACAGAACGCAGGAAATGCCTGAGTTTTCCGTAACTGTGACACCTTATGAGAGGGAAGGCAGTAACATCAAAGGACTTGCCCGCATTTACTTTGAAAACAGTTTCATTGTAAATAATATCAATATCGTACAGGGAAAAGAGAAAATCTTTGTATCAATGCCTTCTTATAAGACAAAGCAGGTGGACGAGCAGGGCAAGCCAATCTATCAGGATGTCTGCTATCCGGTCACAAAGGATTTCAGGGAAAAACTCTATAATGAGATTATCTCGGAATATGAGAAAGCAAAGGATAAGAGCAACGAAAAGGCAAGAGAGAGTGCAGAGAAACATCATGGCAATCCCGATAAAGAGAAGGACAAAGAGGCAACACCCTTTCGATAATTAGTAATCAGGCTACAGGGGCGGCCAAGGCTGCCCCATTTACAGAATGGAGGAAACAGAATGGATATGGAAGCAGGAAAAACACTTACCAATGAGGAGGTTATAAGGGAACTTCTCGACTTATTAAAGAAGAATGCCATGAAAGAGCAGGCAAACGATGTATTTGAGATATGCAGCTATGTGGATGGACTGGAGAAAAAGATTGATTCCATGACGGAAGAGCTCACCAATATGCAGAACCAGATTAAAGAAATGCATGAGGATACCCTTGTCAATAATGCTAAAAAGGCATTGTCAGAAGCACAGGAGCGACTCAATGCCAGATGTGAGCAGATAAAGTCACAGGTATTGGAAGTGAAAGCACAGGTCAAATCTACAGCAAAGAGCATAGTTGATGAAGCAAAGGCAAAGGGAAGAGCTGCATTATACAGGGTGTCTGAGTTCTTAGAAATTAAGAAAAAATTTCTTGATATCCGAGAGAATGTAAGAGGTGCAATCAAGACCACGGATAAGGATATAGCAAAGACAGCACTTCTTGCAAAAGGATTTCGTGAAGCAGGGCAGACAGCAGTCAATGCATTCCGCACTTTTGCTGACAAGCCGGAGGTGGATTATTCACAGAAAGAGCAGAAACATCCCATTACAAAGGCGGTGCTTGCACCTATGAAAGCCGTGAAAAAGATGCTTGTAACAATGGAGCTTCATCTGGATGCTTCGATTGATAAGCTGGATAATCTGGCTATGAATGTGCAGATTGATAAGGAAAAGCATATGGAGAATGCTAAGGTGCAGGAACAGACGGAACCGGAGAGGGCAGAAGCTGAGCGAGTGGAAGCAGAGATTGTATATTCACCGATGGTCGCTGAACCGCAGGAGTATCAGTATAATGCAGATGCATTTGAAAATTATTTGAGAGATAATGCTGCAAATGATAATAAGAACAAAGAAATAATAATGCAAAAGGATAAAAATGTACGATGAGTAGGCATAATTCGTAAATTAATTGCCACTACGTTTTTGAAATAGCATTGAAGTGGTATCTACGATGTTTTGATGTGAAATGGATTCTGCGGTATACACAAGGAATACAAATTGACTTTTCCAGGTTGGTGTTGTAAACTATGATTAGCATTGACTAACCATAAGGAGGGCGCTCATACATGACAAATCAATACATGAATAATCTTTATCGTGATCTGCTCTCTAATTCACCGCAGACGATCACCATAGATATTCCGGCAGACATGGGAACCGGTCAGATTTCGCAGATCGTCACGAAACAGGGAGCAGTTGTTTCAGACTGGAGAATGAATTACTTTTCGGATATGAACGTGCAGGGAGTGAGCAGTGAAGAATACATACAAATGCTGTTCTGCTTCAATGACGGTGTTTCCTGGAATATTGCAGACAACCGGCAAAGTGCCAGCATACAAAAGGGTGAATCCTGTATTTATCGCGGCCACGGGAAAATGGAATATCTGTGCTATTCTAAAAAGAGCGATTTCCTTTTCAAAAATGTGAAAATACCTCTATCCTATTTCTATAAGATTCTGAATGACTACTTTGAGGCTGGTGAGATCGAGGTCTATCGGAAAAAATTATTGGACGGCATATCAAAGGTGAATATCACGCCCTATATGGAACACATTTTTGCGGAGCTGCAAGACTTCACACAATATCGTGGCGGGTTGGGATACCTGTTTCTGGAAAGCAAGGTCTTTGAGCTGCTATCGGTATATTTGAGCGAGGTCCTGGAGCTGAGTATTCTCGCGTCAACCTACGTTGCAATTTCCAGAAGTGACCGGGATTCCATCATAGAGGCAAAGCGAATTATTGACAGCCAGCTTGCCCTGGCTCCGAGCTGCGAGGAATTGGCGCGGCAGGTCAATATCAGCACTTCAAAATTGACGAAGGGCTTTTCCTCCCTGTTCGGAACATCGGTTCATGCGTATGTCATCGACCAGCGGTTAGAAAAGGCGGCAAGCCTGCTGTTAGAAAGTAATTTGAATGTCAGCCAGGTGGCTATACTGGTGGGATATTCAAAAGCGAGCAATTTCGCAGCGGCGTTCAAAAGGAAATACGGAGTGAATCCGAAAAACTATAAAGCAGAAGCTACGATTGGATAAACGCAAAAATACTGATTTTGGGTAGAATAAAATTGGTTTTGGGTTGGAATCGTGGGTGCAAATTGTTATTATATGTGGTGTGGTTAGAAGAAGCTAACCACACCACATTTTCATTTTCTCAGAGATAAGGAGGATACTGGTATGAGTTCCCAGAAAAAAAGTTCCCGGCTTGAGGGAAAAGATTTAATTACTATCGGCATCTACACCGTCATCTATGTCGTGATTGTTATGCTGGTGGCGATGCTTGGCTTCATCCCCATTTTTATTCCGCTGATGGCGGTGCTGTGCCCTTTGATTGGCGGCATCCCCTATATGCTGTATGTTACAAAGGCTAAAAAATTCGGGATGACTGCAATCATGGGTTTCCTGATTGGCCTAATCATGGTGTTCTTCGGCAACGGCTATCTTACCATGGTAACTGGTCTCGTTGGCGGCCTGTTGGCCGACGTGATCCTGAAAAAGGCGGACTACAAAAGTGCAAAGAGTACAGTTCTTTCCTGCGGTGTGTTCAGCATCTGGGTGTTTGGCAACTTTGCTCCCATTTTCCTGAACCGTGAAAGCTATATGGTAATGTTGACTGAAGGATACGGCGCTGAATATGCAGCTACCCTTAATACATATATGCCTATGTGGATTGCGCCTATTCTGCTGGTTGCCTGCTTTGTGTTTGGCCTTGTCGGAGGTATGATTGGGAAAGCCATTTGCAAAAAGCACTTCCAGCGTGCCGGTATTGCATAATGGCGCGGGAAATTCTGCTCAGCAAAAAAACAGAACAAGGGTTACGGCTCGATCCGCGTACAAAACTGTTGCTCATCTTCATCATAAGCATTTTTGTCATGGGTGGAACAGGCGGAGAAGCTATGGGGCTGATCCGCCTTGTTCTTTGTACGGTTCCGGCTATATTGCTGCTTACCTCGAAACAATGTGCAAAAGCTGTGGGCTATATTGCTGTGTTTTCTGCTTTTTATGCTGTTCAAATTTATGTTTTGCCGCACCTTACGGGAATATTGAATTTCCTCGTTCTGTTTACAACAGGATTCTTCTGCCGAATCCTTCCCAGTGTTGCGATTGCTGCCTATGCAGTGAAAACAACAACGGTCAGTGAATTGATTTCCGGCATGGAAAGAATCCATATGCCTAAAGAAGTGACGATCCCCTTAACGGTCATGTTCCGCTTCTTTCCAACTGTCTTTCAGGAGTCAGAAGCAATCAGTGACGCTATGAAAATGCGTGGGATTAAACTTGGAGGGAAAAAATCTTCAAAAATATTGGAGTATAAGCTGATCCCGATGATTACATGCTCCGTGAAAATCGGTGAGGAACTTTCCGCTGCGGCAATTACCCGTGGCCTCGGCGCTCCTGTCAAACGCACAAACATTTGCCAGCTTAAATTCAATTTTGCCGATGTGGTGCTGATCTTGTTTTGTTGCTTTGTAGTGTTTTGGGCGATTGCTTCCCCGATAATTTCCGCAGGAGGGATTTTGCCATGATAGATTTTCAAAATGTTTCTTTTTCTTATGGTGAAGAATCCAGCGGCGGAGGGATTAGAAATGTCAATCTCACCATAAACACAGGGGAATTTGTTTTACTCACGGGAGAATCCGGCTGTGGGAAAACAACGATTACCCGTTTGGTAAACGGGCTGGTGCCTCATTATTACGAGGGCAATTTAGAGGGCGATGTCCTTCTGGACGGAAAAAGCGTATCAGATACGCCGCTTTATGACTTGGCTGCTATGGTGGGATCTGTATTCCAGAATCCCAAAAGTCAGTTTTTCAACGTGGATACGGATAGTGAATTAGCCTTTGCCTGTGAAAATTTAGGCTATCCTCAGGAGGATATCCTGAAAAGGATTGACCGGACAGTTTCCGATTATCATATTGAAGATTTGATGGGGCGAAGCGTGTTTGCTCTGTCCGGGGGCGAAAAGCAAAAAATAGCCTGTGCTTCATCAAGTGTATTGCTGCCGGGAATTATGGTCCTGGACGAACCATCTTCTAATTTGGATATGGCTGCTATTGATGACCTGCGGCAGGTCCTGAGCCTCTGGAAAAAGCAGGGCAAAACAATTCTGATCGCAGAACACCGCCTTTACTACCTTCACGATCTTGCAGATCGTGTGCTGTATGTAAAAGATGGGGAGATTGAACGGGAATACACGCCTGCTGAATTTGACAGCTTATCGGATGGCACTCGAAAAGAAATGGGACTGCGGCCGTTTTCTCTCTCGAAGTTGAAGCCTGCGAATCAGTATCAGGCGCATACAGCTAAACAGATGGAATTTCAAAATTTCTGCTTTGCGTATAAAAAGCGGGAACCGGAAAGCCTCCATATTCCGAGTGCAGAACTGCCTGTTGGAGAAACGATTGCCATTATCGGTCTGAATGGCGCTGGAAAATCTACTCTGGCCCGCTGTATTTGCGGACTGGAAAAGAAGTGTGGCCTTTTGCAGGTTGACGGGAAAACCCTTGATTGGAAAGCCCGGCTCAAACATTGCTACATGGTAATGCAGGATACTAGCCATCAGCTATTTACCGAAAGCGTGACGGATGAAGTGCTTCTGAGCATTGACAACGAGGATGAAACTGTTGTGGATAAAATCCTTAAACAGTTTGATCTGCTGGAATATAAAGACAGGCACCCGCTTTCTCTTTCCGGCGGGCAAAAACAGCGGGTAGCGATCGCGTCTGCCATTGTGAGTAACCGGGAGATCATTGTGTTTGACGAACCAACCAGCGGGCTTGATCTCAAACATATGCGGGAAGTTGCGCGGAGTTTGAAGTCACTCGCGGATCAGGGCAAAACGCTTCTTGTTATTACGCATGATCCGGAGTTGGTGATGGCGGGATGTTCGTATGTAGTCCATATGGAAAAAGGGCAAATAAAAGAAAGCTATCCATTGGACGAATCCGGCAGTAAAAAGGTTTTGGATTTTTTCCGAATCCGCCAGTGAATTTTAGAAATTATGAATGTCAGGGCCGCCTTGACTGGACAGAAAGATAATGATAAGAGGCCGCTTTACTTTGGCGGCCTCTTGTTTTTGAAGCACAGACAGTACGGCTCAATATAAGGAGGGCTTATGTTCAAAAAAATCTTTGAGTACGCAGGGCCATATAAGAAAAATATGTATGTGGCCACGGTTGTCGTACTGGTCAGCGTTCTTATGGGCGTCCTGCCTTTTGTGCTGGCCTATCAGGTCATTTCGCCATTGGTTATGGGCGATTCTGTTGAAACAGAATTTGTTTTATTGCGTGTTATAGGGGTTTTGATCTGTCTTGTTTTGCAGGCGTTTTTTTATGGATGGGGATTATCAATTTCTCATAAAGCAGCATATAACACATTGTTCCGTCTGCGGGTATCTCTGCAAGAGAAGTTTGAGAAACTTCCCCTTGGCATTGTGGAGGAAAAAGGGACAGGGACAATCAAAAAGCTGTTTGTCGATGATGTGGACAGCTTGGAATTGCTCCTTGCTCATTCAGTCCCGGAGGGTATCGCAAATTTACTGATCCCGCTGGTGATTTATGTTGCTATGTTTTGTGCGGACTGGAAACTGGCTCTTATGTCTTTGGCCTCTATCCCGATCAGCCTGCTCTCCATGGTCATTATGTACTCTGTTGGAATGAAGCGCATGGGTCCCTACTATCAGTCTGCACAGAAAATGAACAACACGATCATTGAGTACATCAATGGTATGGAGGTTGTCAAGGTTTTCAACCGGGAGAGTGAATCTTACGAGAACTTCCGCAAGGATGTAACGGACTATCGGGATTATACCTTGGCATGGTATAAGGCCGCCTGGCCCTGGATGGCGATATACGGAAGTCTGCTGCCCTGCACTGTTATTCTGACTTTGCCTCTTGGGGCATGGTTTGTTCTCTGTGGCATAAGCACTTTACCTGATTTGATTTTACTCCTCTGCCTTTCCCTCAGCATTGGGATTCCTCTCCTGAAAGCACTGGGCTTTATGGAGACGATTCCGAATCTGAATTATAAGATCACGGCACTTGAACAGATGTTAAATACGGCACCGCTGCAAGCTGCTGAGGATGATTTCCACGGACAGGATTTTAACATTTCTTACGATCATGTTTCCTTTGCGTATCAGACGACACAGCCTGGCCCAGATGGGAAACCGATAATAGCAGAAAACGAAGTCCTCCACGATATTACCTTTGTGGCACAAGCAGGACGAAAAACTGCCCTAGTTGGTGAATCCGGTTCTGGCAAGAGCACCCTTGCAAAACTGTTGATCCACTACTATGACCCGCAGAAAGGGAGCATTTCCATTGGCGGGCAGAAACTTTGTGATATGAGCCTGGAGGCATTGAACAGCCGCATTTCCTATGTGGCTCAGGATCAGTACCTGTTTAACACCTCCCTGCTGGAAAATATCCGTCTTGGACGTTTGGATGCTACCGATGAGGAAGTAATGCAGGCGGCGAAGAAAGCCCAGTGTATGGAGTTTCTGGAAAAGCTGCCGCAAGGTATTCACTCCATGGCGGGCGATGCGGGGAAAATGCTTTCCGGGGGGCAGCGCCAGCGAATTTCCCTGGCGCGGGCAATATTGAAGGATGCCCCGATTGTAGTGCTTGACGAGGCCACGGCCTATGCTGATCCAGAAAATGAGGAAAAAATGGAGGCTGCTATTGCGGAGCTGGTGAAGGGAAAAACCTTGGTAGTTATCGCTCACAAACTTCCCGCTATAATGAACGCAGATCAAATATGCGTTATGGATCACGGAAAGATGGTGGCAACCGGAAAACATCAGGAGCTGATTCAAGCTTGCCCAGAATACCAAAAGTTGTGGAAAGCGGCTCAGGACAGCGCCGAGTGGAAAGTATCTACTGCAAAGGAGGGAAGATAAATGTTTGCATTGATATCAAGAATCCTGAACCTCTCCGGGAGGTATAAAAGCCGTATTCAGGCTGCATTTCTATGTGCATTTGTCGAGTCCATTCTCTCCAAAATGCCGATCTTCATGGCGTTTATTGTCTTGGCCGGGTTTGCTGATAATACGCTGACTGGAAAGACCTGTCTGTTTGTCGGACTTGGATTATTAGCTGTTGTAGTGGTTCAGACAGTGGTTCACTATTTGAGCGACCGTCTGCAAAGTGCCGCTGGATTTATGATCTTTGCTGATAAACGGATGGAGTTGGGAAATCATTTAAGAAAAATGCCGATGGGTTACTTTACATCGGGGAATATTGGCAAAATCAGCTCTGTTCTCAGTACGGATATGGTATTCATTGAGGAAGTTTCTATGAGTACCATTGGCAACATGATGAGCTATATGCTGTCTACTTTGGTTTTAGCTGTTTTTATGTTCGTACTGGATTGGAGACTTGGGCTGATTGCGGTAATCATTACCTTGCTGGCATCACTGGTTGCAAAATATATGAATAAGGTTTCCTTCAAGGAGGCTGTCGGGCGTCAAAACCAAAGCGAGAATTTGACGGATGCGGTCTTGTCTTTTGCTGAAGGAATTGGGGTTATCAAAAGTTACAATCTGCTCGGAGAAAAATCTGACGAATTAACGGAAAACTTCAAAAAATCAAGGGATGTCAATACGAAGTTTGAGCAGAAAATGACACCGTGGACCACTGGCTTAAACATTCTCTATGGCGTGGGTATTGCCGCTATCTTCGGTTTATCCGTTTTTTTACATCAGGAAGGCGTACTCTCCCTAGCTTATCTTTTGGGCGTGCTGCTGTTTGTCTTTGATCTCTTTGGACCTCTGAAAGCTCTTTATGGAGAAGCAACCCGACTGACCGTGATGAATGCCGCATTAGACCGCATTGAAGCTGTTTTGGACGAGCCCGAACTTCCCGATAACGGAAATCAACATATTCTGTCACAGGCACAGCCGGATCAGCCAGAAGTACAATTTAGCGATGTGGGCTTCGCCTATCAGGACAAGGAAGTCCTGCACAACATCAGCTTCTCTATGCAGAAGAATACCATGACCGCACTTGTGGGACCGTCTGGCGGTGGCAAATCCACGATTGCGAACCTTCTGGCGCGGCTGTGGGATGTGAAATCCGGCAAAGTGACAATCCGCGGTACAGATATTCGGGATATACCTCTCGCCGAACTGATGGAACAGATCAGCATGGTTTTCCAAAGGGTGTACTTGTTCCAGGATACCATTTACAACAATATCAGCATGGGTAAACCGGACGCTACCGAGGAAGAAGTCTATGAGGCTGCAAAAAAAGCCCGCTGCTATGATTTTATCATGGCGCTGCCAGATGGATTCCAGACAGTCATCGGTGAAGGCGGCGCTACTCTGTCCGGCGGCGAAAAGCAAAGAATCTCTATCGCCCGATGCATTTTGAAGGACGCACCGATTGTCATTCTGGATGAAGCGACTGCAAGTGTTGATACCGATAATGAAAGCTATATCCAGGAGGCAATCAATGAGCTGGTAAAGGGTAAAACATTACTTGTGATTGCACACCGCCTGAATACCATCCGTCAGGCAGATCAGATTTTGGTGATCTCTGATGGACGGATCAGCGAACAGGGAACCCATGACGAGCTTATGGCAAAAGCCGGGATTTATCAGGATTTTGTAAATATCCGTAAAAAGGCTTCCGGCTGGAGCCTTGCATAAAGGAGGAACCGATGAAGATTCATGCGTCCGGGGAGGATTATCTGGAGGCTGTGCTGATTCTTCAAAAGAAACAGGGCATGGTCCGCTCCATTGATCTTGCTCGGCACATGGGCTTTTCAAAGCCGAGTATCAGTCATGCGGTGGGCGTTCTGCGGGATGGCGGCTTTCTGACAATGGACGAGGATGGATTTCTCCACCTGACCGATATAGGCCGGGAGGTGGCAGAGAAAATCTATGAACGCCATCAATTCTTTACGGAGCAGCTTGTGGCTGCTGGCGTAGACAGAGAAACGGCGGAGCAGGACGCTTGCCGGATTGAACACGCCATCAGTGATACATCTTTCCGAAAGCTGAAGGAGAAAGTACAAGGAACCGATTAGCTCAAATCGGCTCCGTTCTGCATAATAAGTTATCTGCCCCGTCCGGGGAAAGAAAAAAACCGTTTGACTGGGGCAGATAATTTTGTGCGCTCATTTTAGAAATGTGATGCTCTATCGGCGGTTTTGAAAGATCAGGGACGCCGTTTCTTTTGCCCTCAAAGGGAATGACGTGCTGACGCTGGCGGATACGGCGGCTTACTGGAGGGAGCCGCTATGATACAACCTGACCGCAGACAAATCTGACGATGTTTGCACTATCGTTAAAAAAGTCAGACCGCCCAACAGGAACAGTCTGACGACGATTGCGAAAATCGTCGCTTTTTAAAATTTATGTTGAAAGTAGATAGTAATAGAGCTGGGTATCATGTGCCCAGCTCAATCTTCTACATGGAAGACATCTTCCACCATCATATTAAAGTATTTTGAAATCCGCAGCATAAACTCTGCGGATGGGGTGCTTTCCCCACGTTCTATTCGACCGATGGTTTTGGTACAGTATCCGGTAGCTTCAGCAAGTTCATCCTGGTAGATGCCACGCTGCTCACGGATTTCTTTGATATTGTTGACAACCGCCATAAAAATTCCTTCTTTCAGATTCTGATTTCTTAGTGTTAATTATGCAAGAACATGTGTCCAATAAAAAGGACTTGCATTAATTGGCACTGGTCTTATTTGTAACTCTTAGCAATATCAGCAGGATTACATTTTCCGAGAACCTTACCAAATATATCTAAACGATCATCTTCTCCGACGGGGATAGGTGCATACTTTTCATTAAGCGAGATAAGGAAGATTCCGTCTTTATCGTTTTGCAATTTCTTAATATAGGCTTCTCCGTTAAGAGCGAAGATGCCGATTTCTCCATTAGCAACAGATTCCTGTTGTAATACCCATGCAATCTGACCATCATGGAATTCAGGTTCCATACTGTCACCACTAATACGGACACCAAAAGTAGTATCTTCCGGCAGGATAGATTCATCTATGCGTACAGTCTCTTTCGGTCCGTCTACAAGGAAGTTACCGGTTCCGGCTGATACGGCATTTTCAAAAATATCAATGCTACGGAATGGAATTATCTTAGCAGTCTGCTTTTCATACATTCCGGATGCGTGGAGCAGATTGATATAATCCATAGCTTTTTCCCTGCCTTCATCAGTTAGTGATGAGAAAGGATCGGCAGGATTTACTCCAAAATATGCCTCATACATATTAGTAATACCAAGGATTCTACACACTTTGTAAAATATGGTAACGCTTGGTTCAGCAAGATTTCTCTCCCAGTTGGATATGGCTTTATAGGAAATGGTGATGCCTTCCTTTGCCAGTTCATCAGCGAGATCCTGTTGGAGCAAGCCTTTCTTTTTTCTATATGTTGAAATGATTTCTCCGATTGAGTACATACATACGCCTCTTTTCTTTCATTTTGTTGATTTTAAATGTCTCTTTTCACTCCATAGTATATAGCAATAGTGCCAATTATTCAAGTTAAAAATCCAATATAATGAGAAAAAGGACACATGTGTCCGTTGACAGTCGATTATTCTTGGGGTTATACTATGCCCTGTAAGAAACATTACTCATATACTTGGACTAAAGGTTATGGTAATGACAGATTAAATGTAGCAGGAGGTTATGCAGATGGGAGACAGGGTAATACTTCATTCGGATATCAACTGTTGTTATGCCTCGATTGAGCATCTGTATCATCCGGAGCTTGCAGGAAAGCCGTTGGCAGTAGGCGGTGACCCGGAGGCAAGACATGGGATTGTCTTAACAGCCGACTATATTGCCAAGAAGTACGGTGTGAAAACAGGAATGGCACTCTGGCAGGCAAAGCAGGTCTGTCCTGACATAACATTTGTTTCACCAAGAATGGACTTATATCTTCGATTTTCAAGGATGGCTCATGAGATATATGCAGAATATACGGACAGGCAGGAGCCATATGGAATTGATGAGTGCTGGCTTGATGTGACAGGGAGCAGCTCCCTTAAAGGAGATGGATTGCTCATTGCACAGGAAATCAGCAGGCGAATGAAGTCAGAGCTTGGCATCACAGTGAGTGTTGGTGTTTCTTTCAATAAGATATTTGCAAAGCTTGGTTCAGATTATAAGAAGCCTGATGCAATCACAACTATGTATAAGAGTGAGTTTAAGCAGAAGGCTTGGTCACTTCCGGTGGCAGATCTTCTATACGTTGGCAAAAGTACGAACAGAAAGCTTGCATTATTTGGTATTAAAACCATAGGTGATCTTGCAAGGGCAGATGAAGATGTGCTTAACAGTCACCTTGGAAAGATGGGCAGTATCTTATGGTCGTTTGCTAATGGCTATGATGATTCACCTGTCAAGCTGGAGAATACCCACGCTCCAATCAAATCGGTGGGAAACAGCACAACGACACCAAAGGATTTAGTATGCGATGAGGATGTAAAGATTGTTCTTTATATTCTGGCTGAGAGTGTTGCAGCAAGACTTCGTGAGAATGGATTCCGGTGCAGAGTGGTTGAGATAAGTGTCAGGGATAATGAGTTATTCTCTTTTACCCGTCAGAAAAAGATTGACCACGCAACAAACATTACCGGAGAGATAGCTGTATATGCTTATCAGATATTTAAGGAAAACTATAACTGGAGCAAGCCAATCCGTAGTGTTGGTGTCCGAGGTGCAGACTTAGTAACAGATAATTATTGGGAACAGATTGATTTGTTCTCAAGTGTGGAGAAGCGTGAAAAGCAGATGAAGATGGATTCAGCGGTGGATGAGATACGCAGAAGATTTGGATTTTACAGTATCCAGAGGGGACTCATGTACCGGGACAGGATTCTGTCGGCAGTCAATGCAAAAGAAGAACACACAGTACATCCACATGGATACTTTTCAGGTTAGCAACGAGAAGTGCCAGATAATCAAGGCACAGATGTGTTGTGCTTGCACATAAACATATGGGACTTGGTTATCTGATACGGCGACTGCCGTGAGCGAAATGAAGCGAAGCGGAATTGAGCTGCACTACGAGTAGCGATAGAGTAAAAAAGAGGAAGGCGGAACATGAGCGAAGCAGCAAGAATTGATCTGGTAGACAGAGCACCATTGACGGAGAAGCAGCAGAATGTGTATGAAAGCATTATGCAATATCAGCGTGTGAATGGTTATGCACCTACTATCAGGGAGATATGCAAGATGGTTGGGGTGGCATCGACTTCAAGTGTTTATGCACATCTGAAAATATTAGAAGAAAAAGGCTATATAGCAAGGAAGATGGATGCTTCCAGAGCAATAGCAATCTTGTAAGGAAGGTGATTACATTGAGCAATAAGGTATATGTTGATGTACTTGCAGAGTTTTCAAAGGACGGACTGCTCATTCCCAAAGAGATAACATGGGAAGATGGCAGAAAGTATGAGATTACACGAGTAAAAGACAAGCGCAGAGCAGCCAGTACAAGGGCTGGCGGCGTTGGAGAGCGTTATACCTGTGTGGTAAATGGAAAGGAAATATTCCTTTTCTATGAAGATAACAATATGTGGTTTATGGAAAGAGCCGGAGCCTGATGTGATTGTGTGCTGACAGCACAATTCATATCAGTTGGCTTTAGATCAGCAAAGCCGGGGAATGTGCAGACATTCATCGGAACTCCCGGCAAAAGGCTTGCAAAGGTGATTTCCCTTTCCTTTACGAGTACAGAATTGTAGATTGATGATTTTGTATGAATAAGGAGCGAACTGAATTGAACAAAGAGTTAAAAGTTATAGATTTTTATTGTAAGAAGTGCAAAAAGAGTATGAAAGTTTCATACATGGTTACAGGTAACAGAAATTATCCGGTACTGCCGAGAGTAATGATGAAATGTCACCATTGTGGCAGAGTAATGACCTTGAAGAATTTCAAGGAAGGTGAACTGTTAGATAAAGTAGAGCAGGATAAGTATTATATCTGATACATACAGTCAGACATCAGATGGTGCGGCAGATATTTGGTCGCAACAGGACAAGACAATTAAATTAGTGGTCATCATGATATGGGAGACACCTGCAATAAGCGTAAGCTGATGATACGCAAAGGTGCCATCCTAAGGACGCATGAAAAATTAGAAACCAGTTTGAGGACTGGGACTGTTTTTCATGTGTCCTTTTTTATTTGCTGAAAATTACATATCTAGGGAGTTATTGTCCGCCCTCAAACGAGTTAACGGTAACAAGTTTGAAAGGATGGACGATATGAACAAGGAAATAAGAGAATATGATAAGAATGTACAATTTGAAATAGGGCAGAGAATACAGGAAATGCGACTAGACAAAAATATGAAAAGCATTGAGTTGGCAACGGAATTGGGAATAACAAGGAACCAAATGTCACGAATTGAAAATGGTAGAGCAAATTGCACTATTTCGCAGTTGTTTATATTATTACAGATATTAGGAGGTTCTGCGGACTATATTTTATTTGGGAAAAAATATGAGCGTGGAATTAAAATAACGAAAGAACAAAAAGAGGTTTTGATAAATTTGATTAATGCATTTAATGAATGATTATAAAAAACTGTTGCGTAGCTATTGCTTTCACGCAATAGATGTGATATCATCTATTGCATGGAGGTGACGTTCGTGCAACGAAATGAGACAATTAAGAATTTGTTCCCAGGATATTATAGAAAATATGATCAAGATATGGAGACCTTGGCTGATTTGACTAAAAGAGCTAAAGGGGATGAGAGGTCAATTAATGAATTCGCTAGAGTTTGTGGAGTTAGCCCATCTACTATATCTAGGTTGATAAATAAAAAGAATACAACACCAAATAAGGATTCACTTATTAAAGCGATTGCAGATAATGCAGTACCTGAAAGTGGTGTAACATTAGATATGTTATTACAAGCACATGGACTGGAGAAAATAAACGTATATGAAGGAAAGGAAAGAAAATCTGAAAGTGTATTAGAAGATATTGTTATTGATAGATTACTTTGTGATATTACGCAGCTTGGGTATAAATGTGAAATTGAAAAAGAAAAAAATATTATTTATACTACGGAGGCAATTAGATTTAGAGCGGATTTTGTTATCAAAACAGAATTATTAAAAAAGTATGGAATAAAGGAATGGGCTTTTGATGTATATGTTGGACCACATAGACCAGTGATGCAAAAACTTTCTTGGTTTTTCGGCTGTTGTTATGTGAATTCTTTAAGAGATAATGGTACAAAATTAAGTCTTGTGCTTAGCAATAAGGATGAGTTTGATGCTGCCAAAAGAAGACTTGGTACAATTAAAATCCATGATATGATATCAATTATTTTGATAAGTGAAGAAAATTGGGAACTTGAGGAAGAGTTTGTTATACCCACTTATGATAAATTAGATATGCCAACATTGGGAGGTGCAACATATGGAAGATAAAATTCATCTGTTATACCAGCAGATACTCTGCGCAACAAAAAATGGTCATGATGCAGAAGTGCGCAGAGACAAGGATGGAAATTTTGTAGTTTATTCTGTAAAAAAACAGCGGGCAGATAAAATAAAAGTTAAATAATACATCAGCTGAATTGGCAGTTGATAAGGGCAAAAGGGAGCCGATATCGTTCAATATTTGAATGATTGAGGCTCCTTATTTTTTTGTAAGGGAGGTGAAGCAGAGTGATTCAAGAGATAAAAGAATATGATTCTGATACATGTTCTGAAATCGGTATACGCATTCAAGATATACGTGAATCAAGGCATATGAAAGCTATAGAATTGGCAAGCTATCTTGGCATTGGTAAGAACCAGATGTCTCGAATTGAAAGTGGAAAAGCAAATTGTACGATACCACAATTATATTGTATTGCACAAATCTTGGATTGCTCTGCTGATTTTTTGCTGTTTGGAGAAGAACACATGAATTATTCGCCGGAGATGGTGGAATTAGTAAACAATTTAAAAATGGTGACTGGAAGAATAGAGGGAGAAATTAAAAATAGTCTTTTAAAGACTACAAATCAGAAAAGATAGTCTTTAGAGTGGGCGCATAGGTTTTATTAATAGAGTACCATAAACATGTGCTAAGGAACAGCACACCACGAGAGTGGAGGCGCCAAAACTCTCCAATACGAAGACGTAAAGGAGACAGCAAAATGAATAAGAAAAACTTTAATGTAGTAGGAAACAATGAAACAGAGAATCAGGAGCTTGCTAAGGGAATTGCATTTATAAAGTCTCGCAGAGCAGAACTCAATGTAGTCCAGATGGTCGAGAATATGCGTGATCAGGCATTGCCAAATGGAGTAATAATAAATGATGCGTATTGTGATCGCTCAATGACAAGGGACTATGACAGAGAAGCACTGAATGCTTTCTTTGCAACACTTAAAGAGGAAGATTTTGAGGTTGTAGTAGTCAGAAGCCTGAATGATATCACCGATGACATTTATGATCTGGAGGAATTTGTAAAGACCATCACAGATATGGGCATATGGCTCTATTCTCTTGAAGTTGGTCCGGTGCCAATTACTGCATCTCATGCAGAGGACTTTGGATGCTAACGGAGTCCTGCGGGAGAACGATAACAGGAAATCATTCCGGTCGGGACAAACAAGTCCCGGCTGTGAAGGATTGCAGATTTACACAGACTGCATTCGGAACAGTAGTACACGATTCAAGTGGGAAGTGGCTTGGTCAGTATGAGACAGAAGATGCAGCTGTGGAGATGTTAAGAGAAATGGCAAAGGACACTGGAGGATATAGCGATGAAATATGATGGTTATCAAGTTGGAATCGTGATTAAGTCGTTACGAATCCAAAGAAATCTTACAAAAGAAGCTCTTGCAGCGGAGCTTGGCATTAGTGAGTCAACTATCAAAAAGTATGAGAATGGAGAACGTGCATTAAGTATCACAAATCTATTTAAGATAATTGATTATTTCAAGGTAGATGCCAATACAATCCTGAATGTGGCAGAGAGTAAGAAAGAAACTTCAATAGACTCCAGGCTGGAATTAATGGATTGCAGCAAGAGGGCATATTTTCAAAAGATATTTAACGAAATGCTAGATAGTGCAGAGATGCTTGTTTCATAGGAGGTTTAGCTATGAGAAGAAAGAAAAAGACGATTGAATGTATAGAGTATCTGTCAGTAAGTGCACCATTGGATAAAGTGGATCACTTAGAGGACAAGCAAAGTAAATATATTCATGAGTATGTAAAAAATAAAGAATACATGATTGTTGGTACTGAACGCCGACATGGATTTTCACAGAATGATGTGGACAGACAGTGGCATCAGATTGTGGACAAGATTAGAAAAAAGCAGGTAGATGGTGTAATAGTCGCAAACATGAGTGTTATTACAGACAATCTTATTGACGCATTTATAAAAGTAGCGCAAGTTCAGGCTGCCGGAGGAATTATCGTTACAGTAGATGATGGCAGGCTGGCTATGCAGTTAAGGGGGTTTTAGATTATGAAAAAGAATAAGAAACATTATGACAAATATAAAAAGTTTGATGTTGTATATGCTGACTTTGGTCGTAACCCGCATGGAGTACAGGGAGGAATCAGACCTGGAATCGTGGTATCGTGTGATGCAAGTAATCATGGCGGTGCACCTCAGATTTCAGTTGTTCCATTATCATCAAAACTGAAAGATAATCCTGTGCATGTGATAGTTGAGCCTTCAGAAATAAGAGGGTATGCATTGAGCAACAGATCTGATTTTATGCCGGAAGATATTCAGACCTTGAATAAGGGCTGTGTCCGTTTTAAGTCGGGGTATATTCCAGGAGAATCGAAGATTAGGGAAGCTATGGATAGAGCGATGATAATGCAGCTTAATCTGTTACCTGTAGCACGCAAGATGGTATTAGAGGAATTGGAGATGAAACAAAATGGATAACAGAACGAAGAAAACAAATAACAAGAGATTTGTCAGATATCCAGAGGGTGCAGAGATGTACTCGATGAGTTTATCAAAGTTCCAGCAGTTAGCTAAGGATGCGAAAGCATGTTATAAGATGAATAGACTGGTGCTTGTGAACCTTGATATTCTTGATGAATATCTGGAGACATTTCATATAGAAGACGAGGAATTCTACAAATAAATTGAAAAGAATATGAAAGAGTTTGCATTAATATACTTGACTTTATGTCTGACATAAAGTATACTATGTTCAGATGGAGGTGATATATTGGCAAAGATGGGACGACCAAAGGCTTAAAATCCTGCTGATAAGAGGATTACAATCAGACTGAATGGTGAAGAACATGAATTGCTGCTTGAATACACCAAAAATCATAACATGACTATGACGCAAGTAGTTAAAATGGCAGTGTTAGAGAAACTAATGGCTGACCAGAAGTAATGCAGGCTCTTTTCTTTTTGAGAAAGGAGAAAAGATGGCTTGTAGAAAAGATGGTAAAGGAAGAGTATTACGAAAAGGAGAGCATTATCGTAAAACTGATGGCAGGTATTCATATATTTATACTGATCCATTGGGAAAACAAAGGACGATATATGCGAAATCTCTTGTAACACTTAGGCAGAAAGAAGACGAACTTGTTCGTGACCAGATGGACGGGTTAAATGTATATGTTGCTGGAAGTGCAGATGTAAATTTTTTGTTTGATAGATATATTTCTACCAAGACGGAATTGCGAAGCACTACAAAGGCAAATTACTTATATACGTGGGATCATTTTATCAGGGATACGTTCGGAAAGAAAAAGATTAAGGATGTGAAGTATTCTGATGTCTTATTTTTCTATACGGATTTGATTACGAACAAAGGATTGCAGGTAAATACTTTGGAGAGTATCAATACTGTATTGCGACCTACATTTGAGCTGGCAGTACGAGATGATATAATAAGAAGAAATCCTGTAGATGGAGCTTATGCCGAGGTGAAAAAAAGAAATGGTGGCGCTAGAAAGAGTCGAAGAGCACTGACAGTAGAGCAGCAGAGAGAGTTTATTGATTATGTTGCAAAGAATCCGTTTTTCTTCCACTGGTATCCGTTTTTTGTATTTCTGCTTGGAACTGGATGCAGAATCGGGGAGGCAATAGGCATCAGATGGGACGATGTTGATATGAAGAAACGAACAATCAATATTAACCATAGTCTTACTTATTACACAAGATCTGACAATTCATTCAAGTGTGAGTTTAGGGTTTCAGAACCTAAAACAGAAGCAGGAATAAGGACAATTCCAATGATGGGACCGGTGTATGAAGTGCTCAAGTCTGAATACCAGCGTCAGCAGGAAGAAGGTTTTTGTGTTGCAGAGGTTGATGGAATGACAAACTTTATATTTACTAATCGGTTTGGAAATCCACATAATCCGCAGGCAGTAAATCGTGCAATCAAAAGAATCGTTGATACTCATAATGCCGAAGAAGAGGTAGAGGCAAAGAAAAAGAAGAGAGAACCTATAATGTTGCCCAGGTTTTCATGTCACATTTTTAGACACACATTTGCTTCAAGGTTTTGTGAAAACGAAACCAATGTAAAAGTTATTCAAGAAGTAATGGGACATGCTGATGTCAGCACAACCATGAACATTTATGCGGAGGCAAATCCGGAGGTTACTAGAGAGGCTTTGGAGAAACTTGCCAAGAACATGGATGTGTTTTAGAAACAACAGTATAATATAGAAAAGAGTCCTCTGATTTGAGGGCTAGGCAATTGACCAAAAAAATTTAATATGACTAATATATGACCAAAAAAGGCTGCGAATTTGGTTATTTTAGTACAGCTTGCTAAAGAAAATATTGTAATGATTTAAAGAAATACAAATCATCTTACAGACCTTTACAGCAAGAGCGAAAAAGCTCCCGACAATGAAGTCTGTAGGTGCATCAAAATCTGCTAACAAGCCGGTTGCTGAACCTAAGGAAGAAAAGATTGACTTCTCTAAGGTAGAGGTTGAACCACTATTTAAGGATTTTGTTGATTTTGATACATTCAGTAAGTCTGACTTTAGAGCAGTAAAGGTTAAGGAATGTACAGCAGTTCCTAAGTCAAAGAAACTTCTACAGTTTACTCTTGATGACGGTACAGGTACTGACAGAACCATTTTAAGCGGTATTCATAGCTTTTATGAGCCGGAAGAACTGGTTGGAAAGACTCTTATTGCTATCACAAATCTTCCACCGAGAGCTATGATGGGCATTGACTCTTGTGGTATGCTTCTCAGTGCTATCCACAAAGAAGAAGGCGAAGAAAAGCTTCATCTTCTGATGGTAGATGACCACATTCCGGCAGGTGCAAAGCTCTATTAAGATGATGTAAAGATGTACCGTTTTACCAAATAGACGGGACGTACTTCATTTGATAAAAAATGAAAAAACAGCGATTTACATCAAACTTACATCATTTGATGCAGAAATCGGTGCAAACAAGAAAAAATCGCATAATTAGTGCAATGAGTGGGCAATTCCAATCGGAGTTGTCCATTTTCAAAACAAACAGAAATACAAATCGGAATTGACCGAATAAGTTAATCGTGCCATATGGCTTGATTATAAATACAAAGATAAAAACGCAATGTACATTAAAAATGTACTAGAGCTGGTAGGTAGCCCAGCCGTCCTATGCAAATAGGGTAAGTAACCTGCCCCTCCGGGTTGTCCATTCTTTGTTCAATTCATTTTAGTCCAGCTAATAAATGTCAATAGTTAGATGTGAAAAAAATCATTTTGTTTTTTGACTAAAAAAGGGCGGACTTTCCCCTTGGTGAAAAATTTTAGCTTCTCCATTACGGGAGATACTGATGCTTTGTAGGGTTAATGTGTGAATCACACGTCTGGCGATGGCGGAACCACGCTTAGACATTTGAACCTTGGTGCCTTCAAATTTACCGGATTGCTTTACGGCTGGATCAAGACCAAAATAAGCGAAAAGTTGTTTCGGCTTTGAAAATGCTGAAAAATCACCAATCTCACCCATGATGGATACAGCAGACAAGAAACCAGCACCTTTGAATGTTTTAATCAAATGAATCTGCTTAACAAAGTCGGTATCTTCATTAGCATCAACAAGCTCATGGAGCGATTCAAGAATGCTGTTGATTTCTTCATCATATTTACGTATGAAGCTGATATAAAGGCGAATACGCTTGATGTTACTGTCTATAATGTACC
>LLKB01000001.1:873698-1291145 GCA_001414325.1 Butyribacter intestini
CCAAGTAGTCTTGTTTGACTACATCATTATTATACTAGGAGGAATTATTATGACGAATGCAGATAATTATGAAAAGACGGCGATGAAGGTATCAATCGTGAGTGTTATATGGAATTTATTATTATCAGCGGGAAAACTATTTGCGGGAATCTTTGCAAATTCAGGAGCTATGATAAGTGATGCCGTTCATTCTGCATCTGATGTTTTCAGCACGATAATAGTTATGATAGGAGTAAAAATATCAGGAAAAGACTCTGATAACGATCATCCGTACGGACATGAGAGACTTGAATGTGTAGCAGCGATAATTCTTGCCACGGTACTTGCAGCTACAGGCATAGGCATCGGATATGGTGCAGTTGTAAAAATTATGGCGGGGGATTATAATGTTGAAATGCCGGGAATTTTGGCACTTGTAGCGGCAGTTGTATCAATATTGGTAAAAGAGCTTATGTTCTGGTACACAAGATATTATGCAAAACAGATAGATTCCAGTGCACTTATGGCTGATGCATGGCATCACAGGTCAGATTCACTTTCTTCAATCGGTGCTCTTATAGGTATTATCGGTGCAAGGCTTGGATTTGGGATAATGGAGCCTTTGGCATCTGTTGTTATATGTATTTTCATTGAGAAAGCTGCATATGACATATTTATGGATGCAGTAAATAAAATGGTCGATAAATCATGTGATGATGAGACAATGGAGAAAATAAAGGCGTGTGCGATGAATATCCCGGGAGTTGAAAATATAGATCTTTTAAGAACAAGAGTTTTTGGAAATAAAATATATGTCGATATGGAGATTGCTGCAGACGGAAATAAGACATTAGATGAAACACACGCTGTTGCAGAGCGTGTTCATGATGCAATAGAACAAGAATTTCCAAAAGTAAAACATATAATGGTACATGTAAATCCGGCAAAAAAATAAAATGATGAGTTAATAGTGTAAATATTTTTAATTTCACATTATGCACAAAAAATATGTGCAGAAATGAGGAGTGATATGATATTAACAGATAAAAATGATACAGAAAGAACAATGAAAAAAAGTCTTTTTACAAAGAGAAAAACAGTGATATTATTTGCAATAATTGCAATGTTTTCATGGGGATGTGCATTTCCGTTTATTAAACTGGGAATGAAAGAATATGCCATATCAAATGATGACACGGCAGGTAAGATGCTTTTTGCAGGAATAAGATTCTTTCTTGCCGGAATCATAACGCTTATAATTACATATAAAAGAGAAAAAAATATTAAAATAAAATCTTTAAAGGATTTTTCCTGGCTGTTTTTATTTGGATTTGTAAATACTGGTTTTCATTATTTTTGTTTTTATATGGGACTTTCCCATTGCAGCGGAAGCAAGGCATCAATAATAGATTCTCTTGGTACTTTCTGGCTTATATTTCTTGCGGTATTATTTTTTAAAGAAAGGCTTACTTCAAATAAAATCTTAGGTTGTCTGTTTGGATTTGCAGGTATAATAATTGCGAATTTCAGTACTGATATTATAAGTAAAGTTTCCTTTCAGGGTGAAGGATTTCTTGTTATAAGTACATTATGTGCCGCCTTTGGCGGAGTTATCGTGAGGATAATAACAACGGTAAGAAATATAAATGCGGTTAAGGCAACAGGATATGGACTGACTATTGGAGGTGTCCTGTTACTTGCAGGTGGTCTGTTTTTGGGAGGTACATTGACAAAAGTAACCTTGAAAGGAATAGTTGTTATGTTTTGTCTTGTGGCAATTTCCGTTGTCGGTTTTGTGTTATATAACCAATTATTATCATGTAATCCGGTGGGGCAGATTGCAATATTTAATGCACTTATTCCAGTGTTTGGAACACTTACATCCTGCATTTTAACGGGTGAAAGGTTTTATTTCAGATATATTATTTCAATAATTTTAGTTGCACTTGGAATATGGTTTGTAAACAGAGAAAAAAATTAAAATAACAAAAACTATTGCATTTTTATTTAATAGGTAATATACTTAATATATTTAGTGTATATATAAAGTGTGTTAAAAACACATAAATATATGACTATCGTACATAATTAATAATATTTTTTGGAGGGTATCATGGCAGGAAGAAGAAGAAAAAACACTGTTGCAGGAAGTAAAAAAGAATCACCAAAGACTCAGAATACTTTACAGGAAACTAATGTTTCTACTGATAAAGAGGCAACAAAAGCTGATGTTAAAAAGCAGGCAGAAGATGTTAATGAAAAGAAAACTGCTGATGCAAAAATTGTTGAAGATAAGAAAGTGCAGACAGAAACAAAAGCAGCAGATGCTACAGTAAAGAAAGCAACTACAGCTACAGAGAAAAAGACAACCGTATTAAAGCAGACAGCTTCAAAGACTGAGACAAACAAAAAAGCTGATGCACCAAAAAAGAGAGGAAGAAAGCCGGGAAGCAAAAATAAGCCAAAAGAGCAGCTTGCTCCTGAAGTTTATTTACAGTATTGTGGAGAAGAAGCAGACCAGAATGCTATTATAGAAAGAATCAAAGAACAGTATGTATCAGAGGGACACAGAGCAGGCAATATCAAGTCGTTGAAACTTTACTTAAAACCTGAGGACAGAGCAGCATATTATGTTATCAATGACAGATATGCAGGTAAGGTTGATCTTTTCTAATATAAAAATATTACAAGATAAAAAGACAGGGCACAAAAAGCCCTGTCTTTTTTACATACGAGAATTGCAAAGCAATTTTTGGGGAGCAAAACGCTGGTTTTTATAAAAAAAACAATACAATTTTCATTCAAAAAGAGTTATAATATAATACATATGCTGTAAAGTAACAAGTTATGGCATCATTATGGAGAATATATTTGGAGGAAGATATGATAATTGTATTATTTATTATCTGGATTCTGATTCTTATCGGATTGTTATCATGCATTTACAGATGTAAATACATAAATACAGATATTTCAAACTCAATAGGAAAATTACTTAAGACTTCAGTTGTGACAGTTTGTGGTTATGTACTTTTCTTAAATGCATACAATAAAAATGCAGGCTATCTATTTGCTGCTTTATATTGTGGTTCAATTGACTGGCTGATGCTTTTCTTTTTGGGATTTTTAAAGATATATACGGACTTTACATATTCGCATAAAAAGATAAAATGGATTATGTATTTTATTGCAATGCTTGATGACATAAATCTGCTTTTAAATGTGAAATTTAAGACGGCATTCTCAATAGGTCGGATATGTTATGGAAAGACAGGCTTTAATTATTTATGCAATTTCAAACCATTATTCTATTTGCATTTAGCCTTTTCATATTTGCTTATAGCATTTGTTATTTTATTGTTGATAAAAAAAATGAGGGAAGTGCCACAGTTTTACAGAAAAAAATATGGAGTTGTTTTATTTACGCTTGCGTTTGTTATTGTTTTAAATGCAATGTACATATATTCCGCAATAGCAGTAGATATCTCAATTCCGTTATATGTTCTTGAAGCGTTTTTAATAAGTTATTATGCACTTAATTTTATGCCGGAGGGTCTTGTTGAAAAAACACTTTCGCTTGTTGTGGATGATATGAACAGTGGTATAATCTGCTTTGATTTTCAGGGGAAATGTATATACGCAAATCAACTTGCAAGAGATCTGTTTGAAGTGCAGGATGATATAAGAATTTTTGAAAAATATCTGCCTATATGGCTTGAAAGAAGACATATGGATGGGGAGGAAGCGTCTGTATGGACAGAGGGACATATATATAAAGATGAAGAAATATATATAAAGGCTGAATTTAAAAAAATATATGATGATAAGAATATGCTTATCGGATACTACTTCTGTATGAGTGACAGAACAAATGAGATTGAAAAGTACAAAAGTGCAGTTTACAGGGCTACTCATGACAATCTAACAGGTATATATACGCGTGAGAAGTTTTATGACAGAGTAAATGAAGTGATACATATGAATCCTGACATAAGGCGTCTTATCATTTGTACCAAAATAAATAATATACAGATGATAAATGATCTTTTTGGAATTGAGATGGGAGATGAAGTATTAAAACAGCAGGCTGAAATATTAAAAGAAAAAGCGGGAACAGAATATGTCTACGGCAGGCTTATAGGGGATAAGTTTGCAATGTGTGTTCCTAAAGAACTGTTTGATATAGATAGTTTCGTGCAGAAAAATGCAAAGATTAGCAGACATTATCATAACAAGCTGTTTGGAGTATGCATAAATATAGGAATATATGAGGTGAATGATGTTGATGAGCCGGTTTCTGAAATGTGTGATAAGGCTTATATTGCTATTGAAAATGTCGAGGAAAATAGTGAATGTAATGTTGCATATTTTGATAATGATATGATGGACGAGATAAGTTTTGAGAAGGAGCTCATAAAGGATTTTGATACTGCTCTTAATGAAAGACAATTTAAGATTAATCTTCAGCCAAGAGTATCAAAATCCGGCAGAATTCATGGAGCAGAAGTGCTTGTAAGATGGGAACATCCTAAAAAAGGCTTGATAATGCCAGGGCGTTTTATCAGTATATTTGAAAAGAAAGGGCTTATATACCAGCTGGACGGCTGGGTATGGGAACAGGCGATAATCCAGTTAAAAAGATGGAAAGATATGGGAAAAGAAAATCTGTATCTGTCGATAAATATTTCGGCAAAAGATTTCTTTTATCTTGATGTGTATAAAATTCTTACCGGTTTAGTCAATAAGTATGAAGTTGATCCGTCAAGACTTAGACTGGAGATAACTGAAAATGTTCTTATGACTGAAACAAAAACAAAACTAAATGTATTGTCTGCACTTAGAAAATTTGGATTTAAAATAGAAGTAGATGATTTTGGAGGTGGTTATTCTTCACTAAATATGTTAAACAGCAACCTTATAGATAATATTAAATTTGATATAAGACTTTTTAATGATAATATAAATGATGAAAAAAAACTTGCGGTACTTGACGCTACAGTTTTATTGACTGAAAAAATTGGCAAAGGTCTGCTGGTGGAGGGTGTTGAGAAAGAGGAAGAAGCAAATCTCATTATCGGACATGGATGTGAGATGTTTCAGGGATTTTATTTTTCAAAACCATTATCTGTTGACACATTTGAAAAGAAATTTTTGTAATTTTTGGGTTTTGAGAATTGGAGGATATATATGACATTTAAATATGAATATGATATAGCGGCTGCCGTTGTATTAGTTATTCTTCTTGTATATAATTATTTTATCCCACAGGCACGCAATCTTGAGGTAAGACTGTTTAGATTATTTCTTTTGTTTGGATTTATAAGCAGTATTGCAGATGCTTTGAGTGGAATGGTAGTATCCATATATTTTAAAGAAAATGTATGGTTGAACTATATCTTTATGTGGGTAAATTTTGCTGCAACTCATTTTGTTGCACCAATTTATTGTATGTTTGTCATAACAATAACAGGCAAATATAAAAAAATGCCTGAAAAAGAATATATATGGCTTATGCCAGCAGTATTAGTACAGCTTTTGTTAGCGGTCTCACCTTTTACAAAATGGGTATATATATATTCGGCAGAGCATGGCTATCACAGGGGGATACTTATGCCTGGTGTTGTGGCAGTGTCAGTTTTTTATCTTTTAAGTGCCTCATTTATAATATGGTTTAAGGGAAAACATCTCGGATTTTACTATCAGTTTATTTCATCGTTTTTTTTAATCGTCTGCATTGCATTTTTGTATATACAGATGTTTGTAGGAGGATATATTTTACTTGATGCGGCTATGGCGATAAGTGCATTTATCATACAGCTTACGCTGGTACATCCTAAAATGATGCGTGATGCAAATGAAAAAGAAAAGGTGGCACGAAAAGCTGCCGAAGCTGCAAATGCAGCAAAATCATCATTTCTTGCAAATATATCGCATGAACTCAGGACTCCGCTAAATGCGATTTACGGCATGACGGAGCTTCTTGAAAAGGATAACCTTAATAGCACACAGGATGATTCGGTGAAAACAATAAGATCTGCCAGCGAAAAACTTATTTCAATAGTTGATGATCTTTTAAATTATTCTAAGATAGATTCGGGAAAAATTGGTATAAATGAATCTGAATACCAATTTGTGACGCTGCTGTGTAATGCAGAAGACTATATGGAGGAACAGCTTGCAGGCAGGGATATTGATTTTGAGGTTAATATAGGTGCTAATATTCCAAAGAAACTGTATGGAGATTATGAAAAAGTATATGCTATATTAAAGAATATCCTCAGTAATGCATCTAAGTTTACTGAAAAAGGAAAAATAATATTAGATATATCCTTCAATACATTTACCGAAAAAAACATAAAGATAACATTTAAGGTAAAAGATACCGGAATCGGAATAAAGCCTGCTGATATGAAAAAACTATTCAAAAGTTTTAGTCAGGTTGATGACGGAGTAGACAGAAAAGCACAGGGAACAGGCATCGGACTTGCACTGTCGAAGAGACTTGCAAAACTCTTAGACGGTGATATATCAGTTTCAAGTGAGTATGGGTTTGGAAGCAGTTTTGAAATAAATATTATGCAAAAATACATCGAACTTGAAAAGCTGCCTAATGTCAGTGAGGCTGTTGATTATAAAGTATATCTTTATACTGATGAGTATGAACTGAAATGGCATATCAGCAAAATATTTTCACAGCTTGGAATATCAGTAATACTGGTACATAAGATAAGCCAGCTTGAAAAAATATCAGTTAAAAATCCAAATAGCATGAAAACGATATTGCTGTATTCATACAATATAAAGAAAAAAATTGATGCTTTGAAGCTTCCGTTCAGGACTATCGCAATAGCCGATTATGTCAAAGATAAATCGGTGTATAAAGAAAGGAATGTTTTAGTTAAACCGGTTGATATACTTAAAGTCAGAGAGTGTATTTTCGAGCAGATGTATGATATTGTTTTTAAAGAGACAAGGAATACGGATGGCGAATTTGATCTCAGCAATGTGCATATTGCACTTGTTGATGATAATAAAGTAAATCTCAGGATAGAAGCCGCATTGTTAAAGGATTTTAAAGTCAAGATAGAAACATTTATGAGTGGAGAAGCGATACTAAAAGCGTATAAGTATGGAAGAAAATATGATATTATCTTTATGGATCATATGATGCCGGAGATGGATGGAGTGGAAACGACAAAACGAATAAGAAAACTTCCCGGTGGAGATGGAAAAAATGTAAGAATAATCGCATTGACGGCCAATGCCATTCAGGGAGTTGAAAATGAATATATTGCTGCAGGAATGGACGACTGGATATTTAAGCCTGTTAGACAGGAACAGTTAAAGAAAATGATATTAAAACATCTCAAGATGTGAATATAGGTATAATAGGTATAATAGGTATAAGCGAAACTAATTATATGTTGTGTTAATTGTACTGATATAACAAATAATATCGTCGGCACGCTCTCGCTATGTTGTCGTTCGTAGCAGTACATAAATCAGCAAAAAACGCTGATTAAGAGCTGACGACGACAAAAATGCCGACTAACACTATTTGTTATATCTGCACAATTTAATCAAGTTTTATGATAGTTTCGCAAACGCCTAATAGGTATAAGCTTGAAAGGAATTTGTAAAATGAAAACCGTAGTAGAAAAACTTGAAAATCTTAGAAATAAAATGAAAGAAAATGATGTGCAGGCATACATTATCTGCACGGAAGATTATCACGGCTCAGAGTATGCCGGTGATTATTTTAAGGAAAGAGAATATATGTCAGGTTTTACAGGTTCGGCGGGAACTTTAGTCATACTTTATGATGAAGCTGCATTGTGGACTGACGGCAGATATTTTTTGCAGGCGGAGGATGAGCTTTCAGGAAGTACGATAAAGCTTATGAAGATGTTTCAGACGGGTGTACCTGCGATTGAGGAATATCTTTATGATAAACTTTCAGATAGTGACAGGATTGGTTTTGATGGCAGAACATTAACTACAGCATTTGCCGAGAAAATATATAACAAGGTGTCTTCTAAGAATATAACATTTAAGTATGATATTGATCTTGTTGGTGAGCTTTGGAAGGACAGACCAATGCTTTCTAAAGAAAAGGTCTGGAAGCTCGATGAAAAATATACCGGTTTACATTCCTCTCAAAAGTTTATAAATGTGCGTGCAAAGATGAGTGAGAATGGTATTGATACTTTGATTGTATCAGCACTCGATCAGATAGCATGGCTTTTAAATCTTAGAGGAAATGATGTGCTTTGTAATCCCGTATTTCTTTCATATATGATGATATTTAGGGATAGAGCGGTCTTATATGCTGCCAATGAGATTTTTGATGATGGAATTTTGAGTTATCTTAAAGAACTTAATGTAGAAGTAAGAGATTACGACATATTTTATGATGAGTTGAAAAAAATTGATAAAAACAGTAAAATACAACTTGACTATGCTAACTCAAATTATTGCACAAAAATGTGCATACCGGCAGATGCTTTCGTGTTAAATAAAAAAAGTCCTATTATTTTAATGAAAGCAGTAAAGACAAAGTGCGAATATGAAAATGAGAAAGCAGCCCATATAAAAGACGGAGCTGCGGTTACAAAATTCATGTACTGGCTGCAAAAAAATGTCGGAAAAGAAAAAATTACTGAGATAAGTGCTGCTGAGAAACTTGAACAGTTTAGGTGTGAGCAGGACGGTTATCTGGGAGCTTCTTTTACGCCTATTATGGCATTTGCCGAGCACGGTGCGATTGTTCACTATTCTGCAACAGAAAAGTCAAATGCGGTTCTCGAACCAAGAAGTTTTCTACTCTCGGATACAGGTGGACATTACATAGAGGGAACTACCGACATAACGAGGACATTTCCTCTGGGAAAGCTAACAGAGGAAGAAAAGAAAGCTTATACTGTTGTGTTGACTGCTCATTTGAGATTGGCAGCAGCAAGATTTCCATATGGAATGACGGGAACACAGCTTGATGCCATAGCGAGAGAGCCTTTGTGGCAGCATGGAATGGATTTTAATCATGGAACAGGACATGGTGTCGGATATATTTTAAATGTTCATGAGGGACCAAACGGAATAAGCTGGCAGATGAGAAATAAAAAACTGCCATATGCAGTATTTGAAGAGGGTATGATAACTTCAAATGAGCCCGGCTTTTACCAGGAGGGAAGATTTGGAATCCGTCATGAAAATCTTATTTTGTGCCTTAAAGATAAGAAAACACCTTATGGACAGTTTATGAGATTTGAAAATCTTACATTTGTCCCGTTTGACTGGGATGCTATTGATGTAAGATATATGACTGAAAGTGATGTTTGCAGGTTAAACAGGTATCACAAAGCCGTATATGAAAAAATATCACCGTTTTTAAGTGAGGATGAGAAAATATGGCTTGAGGAAAAGACAAGAGAACGCCTTAAATAGTTGTGGTACTTTTGATAAGTATTAAAAGTGAGATGTCCGGAAAAAATATTGATATAATATATTCAAAATAAAATTGAAAGGTATTAAAAATGGTAAATGAAGACAAAGTAAGAATAATGACGGCAATGGCAAGAGAGGAAAAAAAATATGGCAGTGAGATTACGGAAAATATGCAGTTCTTTAAAAAGGATTATGTCCGCAGTCATGTACTTGCTGTATTATGGAGTTATACTATAGCATATTTGTTGTTGTTTTTTCTCATAATATTTTATAATATAAATTATATACTGCTGAATTTTGTTGTGATTGATTATCTGACAGTTGGAATGGTTATGCTGTTTTCATATGCACTGTTATTTTTTCTATGCGTGCTGATATCAAGGATACATTACCTGGAAAAATATGAAAATGAGCACAGGATATTGGAAGAATATTATGACAATGTACTAAAATTAAAAAAAATTTATGCTGAGGACGGGAAGGAGACAGAGGATGTCAATACTGCTGGAAATTAGGGATTATATTCAAAAATTTTATCAGAAATATGCTGCCGTATTAAATGTAATATTGCGGTTTTTAGCAGCATTTATTACATTTTTTGCGACAAACCGTGTAATTGGATTTAATCCGTATCTTGACCATACATACACGGAACTCGTTTTTGCTGCTGTTTCAGTGGTGTTTCCTGTACAGATATTGTTGTTTTTTGAAGCAGTTTTTATAATATTGCATATACTATATGTTTCACATTATCTTGCATTTGTCACAGCTATATTTTTTGCAATCCTGTATTTTGTGTATGTAAGATTTATACCAAAGGACGGATATGTTATTTTGTCAATGCCGGTACTTTCTTCATTTGGGGCACCATACATACTTCCGATACTGCTTGGTATTACTGCAGATCCGATAGCAATAATCCCTGAGTCGATAGGTGTGATAGTCTATCATTATTTACAGAATGTTATATCAGTTGTAAGTACCTCCACCGAAGACAGCATCAATCTTTACCACCTTGTGCTGAAACAGACATTTAATGATAAAGAACTTTATATAACACTAATTGTTTTTTCAATAGTTACAATATTTGTTTATTTTATTAGAAATTCAAAAATAGACTATTCTTTTGAAATAGCAATCATAAGCGGAGGTTTTTTAAATACAATATTGCTTTTGTTTATGAACTTTTTTATGGATATAAATATTAATGTTTTCAGATTTTTTATAACAATGATATTGTCTGTTGCATTTGTATGGCTGGTGCAGCTTTTCAGGCTTTCGTTAAATTATGCAGGCGTGGAAAATCTACAGTTTGAAGATGATGAGTATTATTATTATGTGAGGGCAGTTCCCAAAAATAATATTACTAAAGCTGATAAAAATGTCAAAAGATACAATGCTCATAATTTTATAAGACATCATGACGATTCTCAGAATATTACGGAAACAAATAAAGAAAATGAAGAACATAATGATTCAGCAGGTGAAGATTTTGACCATAATTTTGATTTTACGGTATCACTTGATGATGAATATATAAATAATATTGAAAAAAAAGAGAAATAGATATAAAATATATATCATAAAAAGCGATTAAAATGACATGGAGGAACAATGGAGGCTGTATTTTCATTACTTAAAGAGTATTTTTATGTATTATCTTTTCCAAAAGTTGGCTTGACTGACATTTTAGAAATATTGATAATAGCGTTTACTATATACCATGTGAGTTTATGGGTTAAAAAAACCAGGGCATGGGCACTTGTAAAAGGTATATTGATATTATTTTTATGCTATATCATTGCATATCTTTTGGATATGAGTGTGATTTTATGGATATTTAATAAAACACTTGCCATAGGAATCACAGCATTGCTTATCGTGTTTCAGCCTGAACTCAGAAAAGCACTTGAAGAACTTGGAAAGAAAAATATCGTTCGTTCTATCGTTCCTTTTGACGAGCAGAAAGACAAGAACAAAAGATTTTCGGACAAGTCCATAAATGAGATTATTCGTGCCACGGTAGAGATGGCTAATGTAAAGACTGGTGCACTTATAATACTTGAAAAGGATATTGTACTTTCTGAATATGAAAGAACAGGTATAAATCTGGATTCGGCAATAAGTTCCCAGCTCCTTATAAATATATTTGAACATAACACACCGCTTCATGATGGTGCCGTTATAATAAGGGGTGACAGGATAGTGGCGGCAACCTGTTATCTGCCTTTATCGGACAATCTTGGGTTGTCTAAAGAACTCGGTACAAGACACAGAGCAGGAGTTGGCATTAGTGAGGTAAGTGACAGCCTTACTATAATCGTTTCGGAGGAAACAGGTAAGATTTCTGTTGCCATAGGCGGAAAGCTTTTAAGAAATGTAGATGGTGATCTTCTCAGAAAGCAGATAGATGAATTGCAAGGTAATACATCTGAGACAAAGAAACGATTCAGAATTAATTTTCATTCAAAGAAATCAAAGCAAAACTAAATCGGGGGTTGATTATGAAAGAAGAAACAAAGAGTATTTATTTGAAAAATCTTGGCATAAAAATTGTTTCTGTTTTGCTGGCAATGATCATATGGATGATAATCATAAATATTGATGATCCGTATAAGACGAGAACATTCAGTGTAAATGTAGAGACAATAAACGAAAGTGCACTTCAATCGGTAAACAAGGTATATGAAGTAATCGACGGCAATACAGCAAATGTCAAAGTACGAGGCAAAAAAAGTGTTGTAGATAAATTAGAGGCATCTGATATAAAAGCTACGGCGGATCTTTCTGATCTTTCCGCAGTAAATGCAGTTGCGATAAAACCATCGCTTATGGTGAATGTTTCGTCAGAGGTGACTTTAGAGTGTGATCAGGTTCTTAAAGTATCGCTGGAGGACAGAGCGAGCAAACAGGTTAAGATCAATGTTATTACGGAAGGAAATCCACAGAAAGGATATAGTATAGGCGAGTGTATTGCAAAGCCAAATATGATAGAAGTATCCGGAGGAGAATCAGCAATAAATCAGATAAAAACAGTTAATGTTTATCTTAATGTAAGCAATGTATCTGATGATTTTACGAAACGGCTTACACCGGCGGCATATGACTCAGATGGAAACAAGATTACATCAAGTACGCTGACTTTCAGCTATGATACCGTAAAGGTCAGTGCAAGTGTATTAGAGATAAAGAAAGTTCCTGTGAAAGTGAAGATAATCGGAAAGCCGGCAGAGGGTTATCGTTATATCGAGACGAACTGTCTGCCTAAGGAAGTTGAGATAGCAGGACGCCCAAGAGTGCTTTCTAATATAAGTGCGATTCTGATTCCGGTTGAAATATCAGGTATGAACAGCGATTCAAGAAAACTCGAACAGGATATTATGGTAAGCGATTATCTGCCTGAAAATGTTACAGTGCTTGATGAGTATTCAACAGTATCTATCAAGATAGTCATAGAACAACTGTTTAAGAAAAAAATACAGATTGCATTGAGTGACATAACATTCGGAGGGCTGGAAGACGGATACGAAGCTATACCGGAATCAGACTTGTCTAATATATATATAATGGTTGCGGGAACTGCTTCAGAACTTAAAAAACTTAATACTAAGACCGTAAATCCATATATAAACTGCCGTGGACTTGATGACGGAACATATTCGATAAGACTTCAGTGTGATGTGGGAGATGAATGTGAAATAATCAGCCAGCCGAAGGTTAAAGTGCGGATAAAAAAGAAATCTTCTGATAACAAAAATGATGAAGAAAATAAAGTCAGTGCAACAGGCAAGCCTAAGGCAACAAGCAAGCCGACACTGCAGCCGACACAGGAGAGTACGGATACCGGTGATGACGATAATGATAGTGGAGCAGATGAAGAGAACTAAATAAGTACAATATAAAATGAGGTTAATGAAAATAAGCCGGAAATCAAATTTAATGATTTCCGGCTTGTTTTGTTATAGAATATATGAAATTTATGGTATAACGAGTACAAATGTACTCATTTTAAATTTGATGCACTTACTATTTTGCATTTTTCTTAGAACGGAATCTAAGTGTTGAATCAAGTATTTTCTTACGGATACGAAGATTTTCAGGAGTAATCTCAAGTAATTCATCTGTATCAATAAATTCAAGTGCTTCCTCAAGACTTAACTTCTTTGGAGGAATGAGCTTGAGTGCATCGTCTGCTGAAGAAGAACGTGTATTTGTAAGATGTTTTGTCTTGCATACATTCAATTCAATATCTTCTGCCTTTCCGTTCTGACCGATAACCATACCGGCATAAACTTTTTCACCAGGTCCTACAAAGAGAGTACCACGCTCCTGGGCACTGAACAATCCATAAGCAACAGTCTCACCGGACTCAAATGCAATAAGAGAGCCCTGCTTTCGATATGCAATATCTCCCTTATATGGACCGTATTCTTCAAACATTGTGTTGAGAATACCATTTCCTTTAGTGTCTGTCATAAACTCACCACGGTAACCGATAAGTCCTCGTGATGGGATGAGGAACTCAAGTCTTGTAAATCCGCCGCCGATAGATGACATTCCCTGAAGTTCACCCTTACGGTTGCTGAGCTTCTGGATAACATTTCCTGAGAAATCGTCAGGAACATCAATATAAGCACGCTCCATAGGCTCTAACTTTTTGCCGCGTTCGTCTGTCTTATAGAGAACTTCTGCCTTACTTACGGCAAATTCATAACCCTCACGGCGCATATTTTCGATGAGTACTGAAAGATGGAGCTCACCACGGCCTGAAACCTTAAAACTGTCAGTATTTTCAGTTTCTTCAACTCTTAAACTTACATCATGGTTTAATTCGCTGAAAAGTCTGTCACGAAGATGTCTTGAAGTGACAAATTTTCCCTCCTGGCCGGCAAGCGGGCTGTCATTTACTATGAAATGCATTGCTATTGTTGGCTCAGAAATCTTCTGGAATGGGATTGCTACGGGATTTTCAGGAGAGCAGAGGGTATCTCCAATATGAATATCTGCAATACCTGAGATGGCAACGATAGAACCGATACCTGCTTCTTTGACTTCCACTTTATTAAGTCCGTCAAACTCATAAAGTTTGCTTATCTTTACACGCTGCATCTTGTCTTTATCATGATGATTCACGATAACAACATCCTGGTTTACGCTGACTTTTCCATTGTCCACTTTACCGATACCGATACGACCTACATATTCATTGTAGTCAATAGTGCTGATAAGCACCTGTGTTCCGGCATCAGGATCACCCTCAGGGGCAGGGATGTAGTCAAGAATAGTCTCAAAAAGAGGAACCATGTCTTTTCCTTCTTCATCCATACTGTAAGATGCGATACCTGCTTTTGCTGAAGCATAGATAAATGGGCAGTCAAGCTGTTCCTCGCTTGCATCAAGGTCGATGAATAATTCAAGCACCTCATCTACAACTTCGGCAGGGCGTGCTTCCGGACGGTCTATTTTGTTGATGCAGACAATAACCGGAAGATTAAGTTCTAAAGCCTTTTTCAGAACGAATTTGGTCTGAGGCATAGCACCTTCAAAGGCATCGACTACAAGTACAACACCGTTTACCATTTTAAGTACACGCTCAACTTCTCCACCAAAATCAGCATGTCCCGGTGTGTCAATAATGTTAATCTTAGTATCTTTATATGTGATAGCAGTGTTTTTAGATAAGATAGTGATACCGCGTTCTCTTTCTATATCACCTGAATCCATTACTCTTTCAGCGACTTCCTGATTAGAACGGAAAACACCACTCTGTTTGAGCAGCTCATCTACCAATGTAGTCTTACCGTGGTCTACATGGGCGATGATAGCAATGTTTCTTATATCCTCGCGTTTAATATTCATTATATTGCCTCCATTATTAAAATTTCATACAAAAAAGTTCACAGATATTTATTATATCGAAAATAGTCGTTATATACAAGATATAAAAATTAACAAAAATGTAATCAAAAAGAGAATAATATAGTGTAAAATAGTTATTATCTTTTAAAATATCAAAAATATATGGATATTTTTGTAAAAAAGATGTATTTTATAATAGAGATGTCGAAAAATGATATACTTAAATAGGGAGATAGGGGGAATTTACTGTTCTAAAAAAGATAAAATGTCATATAATTTATTAAAACAAAATACAAGCGGGTCATAACACACCTGCAAAATAATGGAGGAAAAGAAAATATGTTGGATAAAGTGTTTACGAATAACCAGGTAACTATTGCAGGAGAAGTTGTAAGTGATTTTACTTTCAGCCATGAAATCTATGGTGAGAATTTTTTCTTAGTGAACATAGCGGTAAGCAGACTCAGCGATTCATGTGATATTATTCCGGTTATGGTATCAGACAGACTTATGGATGTTAAGGGCGATTATAAGGGATGTATCTTACAGGCAAGCGGCCAGTTCAGATCTTATAACAGACATGAGGAGACTAAGAACAGACTTGTTTTATCAGTTTTTGCAAGAGAGGTATCATTTGTTGAGATTCCAGAAGGAGAACAAAATCCTAACCACATATTCCTTGACGGATATGTATGTAAGAAACCGGTATATAGGAAAACACCTCTTGGCAGAGAGATAGCAGATGTATTGCTTGCAGTAAACAGACCGTATGGCAAATCAGATTATATTCCATGTATCTGCTGGGGAAGAAATGCAAGATATGCAGACCAGTTTGAAGTTGGTGCACATGTTCAGCTCTGGGGCAGGATTCAAAGCAGGGAATATCAGAAAAAGATTGATGAGGAAGTTTATGAAAAGAGGGTTGCATATGAGGTGTCAGTAAGTAAACTTGAGTATCTCTCAGAGGAATGACAATCTTATTTATAAGAAAATTTATCAATGAACCTTGTGACAGGTTCAGCTTAAAAGTTTCTGACGAAACTAAGAAAAATGAGGTTAAGGATAGAGAGGTATAATCATAATAAACATAATAACATACATTACTGACTAAGGAATTAAAAAAATAAGGTAGATTTTTTAAAATAAATGTGATAGAATGGCTAGAGTTGACGATGGTATTTTGTAAAGTCGTTATCTGGCCATTCTTATTATTAAATTAAGAATCCGGAAAGAAATGAGGGAAAAATGGGAAAAAGAATAGTTCAGGTTTTTTACGGACCGGGCAAGGGAAAGACTTCTGCTGCCGTAGGACAGTGCATCAGGGCGGCGAGTCTCGGACAATCAGTTATAATCATTCAGTTTCTTAAGGGAAAGGATGCAGAGGAGTTTAATTTCCTTGAAAGACTTGAACCTGACATAAAGCTGTTCAGGTTTGAAAAATCTGAGGAATCATATGATCTTCTTTTGCCATCACAGCAAAAAGAGGAAAAGCAGAATATCCTCAATGGATTTAATTTTGCAAAGAAAGTCATTGATACGGGTGAGTGCGATGTATTAGTGCTCGATGAAGTTTTAGGACTTTTAGATATTGGTCTTATAGAAGTTTCGGATATAATAAAGTTGATAGAACTCCGTGATGATTATACAAGACTTGTGCTTACAGGAAGAAATCTGCCTGAGGAACTTAGAGAGTATGTTAATATCATATCAAAACTTGATCTTGAGAAAGATGACATGAAATAAATTTCATGAAATAAATTTGATTTAAAAAGTACACAACAAGTGTAACTATTTTGAATATAATATTATATACATAATTGATGAGGAGGAGATAGTTATGTCTATTTTTACCGGTGCAGGTGTTGCACTTATCACACCTATGCATGAAGATGGCTCTATAAACTATGATGAGATGGAGCGCATCGTTAATTATCAGATTGAAAACGGAACAGACGCCATAATAGTTTGTGGAACAACAGGCGAAGCATCTACCATGACACACGAGGAACATATTGAAACAATAAAAGCATGTGTTGAGATGACAAAGAAGCGCATACCGGTTATTGCAGGTACAGGCTCAAATTGCACTGACACGGCGATTTATTTATCCAAAGAGGCACAGAGAGTTGGTGCTGACGGAATATTAGTTGTATCTCCTTATTATAATAAAGCGACACAGAATGGTCTTAAAAAGCATTTTACTGCTATTGCGGGCAGCGTTGATATTCCTATGATACTCTACAATATTCAGGGTAGAACAGGTGTGAACATCCAGCCAAAAACAATAGCTTCACTTGCTAAGGAAGTAGAGAATATTGTTGCTGTAAAAGAAGCATCAGGAGATCTTTCGCAGGTTGCAAATATTATCTATGAATCAGAGGGCAGAATCGATGTATATTCAGGTAATGACGACCAGATAGTTCCAATAGTGGCATTAGGAGGCAAGGGAGTTATCTCAGTTCTCTCTCATGTTGCACCAAAAGAAACTCATGATATTGTTGCAAAACTTATGGCAGGTGATGTAAAGGGAAGTCAGGAGCTTCAGATAAAACTCCTTCCTGTCATCCATGCACTTTTCAGCGAGGTAAATCCTATTCCTGTAAAGGCAGCAATGAATATGCTTGGTTTCAATGTAGGCTCACTTCGTATGCCGCTTTCAGAAATGGAGAATGCTCATAAGGAAGTCCTCAGACAGGCATTAAAAGATGCAGGATTTAATGTAGTTGCATAATTTTTCAAGGCAGATATATGTTTATTTATTAAAACATAAACACCCGTGAAAAATATGTATAAGCAAGATATTATTGGAAATAATGATAAAAACGGGCAGGTCATTTGGTCTGCCCTTTTAAAAAATGGAGGATAAAATGACAAACATAATAATGTTAGGATGTAACGGCCGCATGGGTCAGATGATAACAGATATAGTTGCAAAGGATGACGAAGCACAGATAGTTGCCGGAATTGACATAGTAAACAACAGAGAAAATCCATACCCTGTCTTTACTGATATAAAAGACTGCGATGTAAAAGCTGATGCAATCATTGATTTCTCATCTGCAAACGGGTTTGAGGAGAGAATGGATTACGCAGTGGACAAGCAGATACCTATTATTGTATGCTCAACAGGTTTGTCAGATGAACAGCTTGATTATCTCAAAGAAGCAAGTAAAAAAGTAGCCGTATTGAAATCAGCAAATATGTCACTTGGTGTAAATCTTTTAATAAAGCTTGTAAAAGAAGCTGCAAAAAAACTTGCAACAGAGGGATTTGATGTTGAGATAGTTGAAAAGCATCACAACCAGAAACTTGATGCACCGTCAGGTACGGCACTTGCACTTGCAGACTCAATCAATGATGAGATGGGCGGACAGTATGAATATGTATATGACCGTTCTAAAGTAAGACAGAAGCGTGACAAAAAAGAACTCGGTATCTCGGCTGTAAGAGGCGGTACTATAGTCGGAGAACATGATGTTATATTTGCGGGAACAGATGAAGTTGTTACATTCTCACATACGGCATATTCAAGAGCCGTATTTGCAAAGGGTTCTGTTACCGCAGCTAAATTTATCAAAGGAAAGGCTGCAGGTCTTTATGACATGGCAGATGTTTTGATGTAATGGAAATCGGAACGATAATTGATGTGGTATTAGCATTTGTATTTATGGTATCTATTGTGAGTGGCTGGCACCAGGGACTTGTCATGAAAGTGGCAAGTCTTATAGTTGTAGTCATCTCATATGTTTTCTCGGGGATGTTGTCAAAGATGATATCCCCTTATATTGCTGAACTTATAACACAGCAGATATCCCCTGATATACAGTTTGTAAAGGGTGGCATACTCAGTGTGACCGAGGCGTTTTCCTATACGGTTATATTTATGCTTATATTTTTTGTTGTAAGGTATTTTTTCAGAAGACTTATAAAAATATTTAAGCTGATAGACCATATTCCGGTAATCGGATTTGTAAATAAGGTCGGCGGGGCGGTTGCAGGATTTCTCGTGGATTTTATGATAATATATGTCATCTGTATGTTTTTGTTTTCGGTGATACCATCATCTGTATTTGACAATATCGGACTTACGAAATCAGTTATCCATAATACCATATTATTGTCGGTCTTTGTACCATAGAGGGACACTAACTGTTTTGATGATTTAAGAGGAGTTGATGAAAAAGAAAATGAATAAGATAAATTATCAGCTTGAACTGGATAAGATAATAAAAAAATTGCAAAAAGATAATAAGACGCCAACACTTCTTATGCACAGTTGTTGTGCACCTTGCAGCAGTTATTGTCTTAGTTACCTTGCAGAATATTTTAAGATAACTATTTTTTATTATAATCCTAATATCTCACCTTTAGAAGAATATCAGAAGAGAGTAAATGAACAAAAAAGACTGATAAGTGAACTTCCGGTAAAAAATAAGATATGTTTTGAGGAAGGAAAATATGATCCGCAGACTTTTTTTGATATGTCAAAAGGACTTGAGGATGTACCTGAGGGTGGCATCAGATGTTTTAAGTGTTATGAATTAAGACAGAGAGAAGCTGCCATATATGCAAAAAAGCACGGCTTTGACTATTTTACTACTACATTGTCTATCAGTCCGCATAAGAATGCCGGAAAATTAAATGAGATAGGTCTTAAACTTGAACAGGAATATGGTATAAATTATCTCGTATCAGACTTTAAGAAGAAAGGTGGATATTTAAAGTCAATAGAATATTCAAAGAAATATGACCTTTACCGTCAAAATTATTGTGGCTGTATTTACAGTAGGGCAGAGGCAGAAAAACACATGAAACAAGAGGGATGATTGTTGTCATCTGCCGATAAAATCGCAATTATAAACGGCAGACGGTTATGGAGGAAGATATGACTGAGATATGGGACATATATGACAGATATGGTAACAGGACAGGACGCACTATGAAAAGAGGCATCCCGAAAGAGGGAGATTATATGTTATGTGTACATATTTATCTTTTGGCTTCTGATAATAGATTTCTTATTCAGAAGCGTTCGGAAAATAAAGAGTCGCATCCCGGTGAGTGGGATATAACCGGAGGAGCTGCGATTTCGGGCGAGAGCAGCGTTGATGCCATATTACGGGAGACAGAGGAAGAAGTCGGGATAAAATTAGACGAAAAAGATTTATATTATGCAGGGCGGTTTGTAAAGGAACGCCGGATAATAGAGATTTTTTTTGCTAAAAAAGATTTTGAACTGCCAGACTGTCACATCCAGAAAGAAGAAGTCGACAAAGTAGCATTTGTTTCCTATGATGAACTTGTCGGTGATATACTTATGAAGCGTGGACGAAGCAGAGAGTATGTCGAACTGGTCAGTAAGGCGGCAATGGAGTTTTTGCATGGAGAAAACAGTTAAATGAGTGTGGTTTGCAAAAAGTAAACAGGAAGGTGCATATGTAAAAAGGTACTTAACAATACAATGAGCAAGCTTGTGTATTATTGACTTATCTTTTTTTGGCTGAACTGTTACCAAATAAAAAATATTCTCATTTCATGCACTTTACTTTTTTCTTTCGACATGATAAAATACTCCGGTAATGAGTAGCACAGACAATCGCGGCTGCAAATGCCGAAAGGCTGCAGGTGAGGAAAGTCCGGGCTTCATAGGGCAGGATGCCGGATAACGTCCGGTGGAGGTGACTCCCAGGCAAGTGCAACAGAAAATAACCGCCTGCTATAGCAGGTAAGGGTGAAAAGGCGAGGTAAGAGCTCACCGCACTTCTGGTAACAGAAGCGGCTGTGTAAACCCCATCCGAAGCAAGACCGAACAGAGATGATACGGCTGCCCGTCGTGTCTCGGGTAGGTTGCTTGAGCCTGGTGGCAACATCAGGTCTAGATAGATGATTGTTTTGATACAGAACTCGGCTTATAGTGTTACTCATTCATTTTTTGATATGAAAATTTATTGTTTTTATATTATGATGCAGTGGTCAGAATATTTTTTGACACCAATATAATAACAAAAGATTATATAAGATATTTGCATAACATATTAAAAGTTATGTGGGTATATGTGAAAATATAGAAAAAGAGGAATACAGTCATGCCACTTACACCAATGATGCAAAAATATATGGAAACCAAAGAGGAATACAAAGATTGTATTCTTTTTTATCGCTTAGGGGATTTTTATGAGATGTTCTTTGATGATGCAAAGATATGTTCAAAAGAACTTGAACTTACCCTTACCGGAAAAAGCTGCGGTCTTGAAGAGAGAGCACCTATGTGCGGAGTTCCTTTTCATGCTGTAGATACATACCTTAACAAACTTGTCAGCCGTGGTTACAAGGTGGCAATATGTGAGCAGGTTGAAGATCCAAAGCAGGCGAAAGGTCTTGTGAAACGTGCTGTCGTTAGGATTGCGACCCCTGGAACAAATCTAAATACGCAGTCGCTTGATGAGACAAAGAATAATTATCTCATGTGCATTGTATATACAACAAATGCATATGGTGTTTCATATGTTGATGTTACAACGGGGGAATATTATGTGACAGAGTTTGACAGTGAAAATAAACTGCTTGATGAGATTTTTAAGACCGCTCCGTCAGAAATTATATGCAACGATTCATTTCTTGTATCAGGAATTGACCTTGAGGAACTTCATATACGATTAAATGTTGTCGTATCGGCGGTTGATAACTGGCATTTTGATGAGAGCAAATGTGAGCAGGCACTTATGGAGCATTTCGGTGTATCGTCACTTGACGGGCTTGGTCTCGCCGATTACAGTATCGGCATAACTGCCGCCGGAGCTGTTATGCAGTATCTTACGGAGACACAGAAGACTTCGATGGATCACATTACATCCATAAAACCTTACATCACAAATCACTATATGCTTCTTGACCGCTCAACAAGAAGAAATCTTGAACTTTGTGAAACGATGCGTGAAAAATCAAAGAGAGGTTCGTTATTTTGGATTCTCGATAAGACTAAGACGGCTATGGGTGCGAGACTTTTAAGAAACTCTATTGAACAGCCGCTTATAGATATAGATGAGATAAATACACGGCTTGATATAATATCTGAGTTTAATGATAATGCTATATCAAGAGAGGAGTTAAGAGAGTATTTGAGTCCTATATACGATATAGAAAGGCTTATAAGCAAGATAAGTTATAAGAGTGCTAATCCCAGAGATCTTATCGCTTTCAGACAGTCACTCTCAATGCTTCCGCATATTAAATATGTGCTTTCTTCATTTTCTCAGTCAAAATTAAAAGAGTACGGTGAAAATCTTGATGATCTTTCAGATATTTATAAACTTATTGATGAGTCAATTATTGAAGAACCGCCTATAACAGTGAGGGAGGGCGGGATTATAAAGGATGGTTTTAATGAGGAAGTTGACCGGTTAAGGAAGGCAAAAACTGAGGGCAAGCAATGGATAGCTGACTTGACGGAAGAGGAAAAAGAAAAAACCGATATTAAAAATCTTAAGATTAAATATAACAAAGTATTTGGCTATTTCTTTGAGGTCACAAATTCATATAAAAATCTTGTTCCACCTGAGTGGACGGTTAAACAGACTTTGTCAAATTGTGAGAGATATATCACACCGAGACTTAAGGAACTTGAAGATACGATTCTTGGTGCCGAGGAGAAACTTTTCACGCTTGAATACAATATATTTAATGAAACACTTGATGCTATTTACAGCGAGATAGGCAGGATACAGCAGGCGGCAAAGATAATCGCACAGATAGATATGTTTGCATCTATGGCTGTTGTAGCTGAGCAGAATAATTATGTAAGACCTGATATGAGTAAGGATGGATGTATTGATATAAAAAATGGTCGTCATCCTGTTGTTGAAAAGATGATAAAGAATGATATGTTTATCTCAAATGATACATTTCTTGACGATGACAGTCATCGCATTGCAATAATCACGGGACCTAATATGGCTGGTAAATCTACATATATGCGCCAGACGGCACTTATCGTTCTTATGGCACAGATTGGCTCGTTCGTTCCGGCAGAGAGTGCAAAGATAGGTATTGTTGACAGGATATTTACAAGAGTAGGTGCATCAGATGACCTTGCGAGCGGACAGAGTACATTTATGGTTGAGATGACGGAGGTTTCAAATATACTCAGAAATGCAACGAAAAACAGCCTTATAATTCTTGACGAGATAGGCAGGGGGACTTCTACTTTTGATGGTCTTTCGATTGCGTGGGCTGTAGTCGAGTACATAGCAAACACGAAACTTCTCGGAGCAAAGACGCTTTTTGCAACGCATTACCACGAGCTTACAGAACTTGAGGGCAAGCTTGACAGCGTGAATAATTACTGTATTGCTGTCAAAGAGCAGGGGGACGATATTGTTTTCCTCAGAAAGATAATAAAAGGCGGTGCAGATAAGAGTTATGGAATACAGGTTGCAAAACTTGCAGGTGTTCCTGAGACGGTGCTTAACAGGGCAAAAGAGCTGGTTGAAAAATTAAGTAACAACGATATTGCAAATAAGGCAAAAGAGATAGATGTAGAGTACGAACCGGAAGATTATAATTATGATATAGAAAAGCAGACTACTCATAAAAAGAGAGGCAGGAAAAAGACATCGTCAGAAATCGAGTCGGAACAGATGGGACAGATTTCTATGTTTGACATGGGCAGTTCAAATGTAAAGACAGAGGACATAATAATTGAACTTCATGATCTTGATCTTTCGACAACGACACCTATTGATGCCATGAATATTTTGTATAAGATGCAGATGAAATTAAAGCAACGGATGTAAACATGAAAAGTAATTTTAAAAGAGAGGAGGAGTAAAATATGTCTATTATATTACTGGATCAGGATACTATCAATAAGATAGCGGCGGGCGAGGTTATTGAAAGACCTATGGCTGTTGTTAAGGAGCTTGTTGAAAATTCGATTGATGCCGGTGCTAATATGGTTACGGTTGAGATTAAGGATGGTGGCAAGTCTTTTATGCGTATTACTGATAATGGTTCAGGTATTGAGAGGGATGATATAGAACTTGCTTTTACTCCTCACGCAACGAGCAAGATAAAAGGTGCAACGGATCTTTTAGGTGTTTCAACTCTGGGATTCAGAGGTGAAGCTCTTGCGAGTGTGGCGGCTGTTTCACAGCTTGAAATGATAACTAAGGTTAAGAGAGAAGATGTTGGTTGCAGATACCGGATTGATGGCGGTGAGAGTAAGGAAATTGAACAGGTTGGATGTCCTGACGGTACTACATTTATCATACAGAATCTATTTTATAATACACCCGCAAGGCTTAAATTTCTTAAATCGCACCAGACAGAAGCAGGTTATATAGGCAGTGTTATTGAGAGGCTGTCTCTTTCTCATCCGGAAATTTCGTTTAGATTTATAAATCAGGGACAGACAAAACTTCACACTTCTGGAAATGGAAATCTCAAAGATACCATTTATCAGATATATGGCAGGGATATAACTTCAAACTTACTTACTGTTGACCTTACAAGTGAGATTTGCAATATTGGAGGTTTTATAGGAAAGCCTGTTGTTTCAAGAGGAAACAGGGCATATATAAATTATTTTATAAATGGAAGATATATAAAAAGCAATATAATCAACCGTGCGATAGAGGAGGCTTATAAGCCGTTTACGATGCAGCACAGATATCCGTTTACAGTGCTTCATTTTCATATAGAACCGGAATTTATAGATGTTAATGTGCATCCACAGAAGATGGAGATAAGATTTACAAATGAGAGAGAACTCTATAAGACAATCTATGAATGTATATCAGACAGGCTTGCACACAGGGAATTTATTCCTGATGTAACTTTTGAAGAAGATAAAAAAGACGGCGGAAAAGTGAAAACAGATAGTGCTGTAAATGATACGGTGTCAAAAGATTATCCTAAAAAAAATAGTATAGATACAACTGACAAAACAGAAGTAAAAAAAGATATTGACGAAGCTGATACTTTATCAAGGATTGGAAAAGCAGAACTTCACAGACCTGATGCGGGTCAGCGGAAAAAGATGTTTGCCGATCTTATGGGACAGGTTGAAAAACTTGATAATAATACTGAAACATCTTTACAATATAGTAAAGAAAATCAGGCTGCGGAAAATATAAACATAACAAAAAACAGACCTGATATATTAGAGGATGATAATTTATCACAGAATAATTTCACAGCTTCGGATAAGAAAAACACCGGATTAAATTCAGAAAGTGTACAGCAGGATGACAAATCCGATAAGCAGCAGACGCAGGCTTTAAAGGAAGAAACAAAATCAGACGGCTCATTTAATGGTATGGCGGCTTCAAAAAATCTTGATATGCTTCATGAGAAAGCAGCCTACAATATAAAACAGGAAACTCTTTTTGAAACAGGTGTCTTAAAAGAGGACAGGACAAAGGATATAAGGATAGTGGGACAGGTGTTTTCAACATATTGGATATTGCAATATGAGGACAGTATGTATATGGTTGACCAGCACGCCGCACACGAAAAAGTTTTATACGAACGATTTATGAAACAGATAGCTGAGCATAAGCCGATGGTTCAGATGGTAAATCCGCCTATTGTTCTAAGTCTTTCAATGCTTGAACAGCAGATGGTTGACGATAATATAGAAGTATTTGACGAACTCGGATATAAGATAGAGTCATTTGGCGGTAGGGAATATATTGTAACAGGCATTCCTGCACAGCTTCCTGATATAGCGACTACGGATTTACTGATGGAAATTATCGACGATCTTGCAAATGGTAAGACAAATCTTTCAAAGGATATACTTCTTGAGAGAGTTGCGACAATGTCATGTAAGGCGGCGGTGAAGGGAAATAATGAACTTCCACTTGAGCAGGCACAGGAACTTTTAAAGGAGCTTATGTCGCTTGAAAATCCGTATAATTGTCCGCATGGCAGACCTACGATGATACGCATGAGTAAATATGAACTGGAAAAGAAATTTAAACGAGTTGTTTAAGAAATATATTATATGAGTTGTAATGAAGTAAGAGAGATGGAGGGATAGTATGTCTGATAACAAAAAACCTCTTATAATAATTACGGGGCCTACGGCGGTGGGAAAGACGGAGCTTTCGATAGCTCTTGCTAAAAGGATTGGCGGGGAGATAATTTCAGCCGATTCAATGCAGGTTTATAAGCATATGGACATAGGTACCGCAAAGATAATGCCTGATGAAATGCAGGGGGTGAAGCATTATCTTATAGATGAGTTAGAGCCTGACGAGGAGTTTAATGTCACAATTTTTAAACAGAAATGTGACAGATATATTGAAGAGATATACAGTCATGGCAATATTCCGATAATAGTCGGGGGGACAGGGTTTTATATACAGGCAGTGCTTTACGATATAGATTTTACAAAGACTGAGACAGATGATGCTTACAGGAAAGAACTTCAGAAATTTGCCGATGAACACGGAAATGAAGCATTGCATGACCGATTAAAAGAAATTGATGAAAAAGCAGCAGAGCAGATTCATCCAAACAATGTAAAAAGAGTCATAAGGGCGTTGGAATATTTTAAGCAGACAGGGGAGAAAATATCTGAGCACAATGACGAACAGCACCAAAATGAGTCACCGTTTGATTTCAGATATTATGTTTTAAGACTGCCGAGAGAAATTTTGTATGAGCGTATAAATAAGCGCGTTGATATTATGAGAGCGGCAGGTCTTACAGAGGAAGTAAAAAAACTTATGGATATGGGCTGTACTAAGGATATGGTATCAATGCAGGGAATAGGTTACAGGCAGATAATTGATGCACTTGAGCAAAAATGCAATATGGACGAAGCTTATGAGAGGATAAAACTTGATACAAGGCATTTTGCTAAAAGGCAGTTTACATGGTTTAACAGGGAAAAGACAGTTACATGGATAGACAAGGACAAATTTAGGGATGAAAATGAACTTTTGGACTATTGTTTATCGGATATGAAAGATATATTGCTAAAGAAGCATAGTATTTAATTTATATGATGATAAGCACAGGTGAAAAATGCAAAAAAATTGAAAATAAGTAACAGTTCAGCCATAAAAAGATAATTGGCAATACAATGAGCTTGTTCATTGTATTGTTAAGTACCTTTTTATGGTAGAATAGCCTTTCATTTCTGAAATGAAATATACAAAAGCTGCAAAGCAGCGACTGACAGCTCGCTGGCAGGTTTATGAATGTAAGAAATGAAAGGCTGAACTGTTACGAAAATGATACTTTTATAAATAATCAACTTATGGAGGAAAGAAAGATGAGTAATCTGTTAAAAGAACAGTATATGTCAGCAGGCATAACAGAGGAAGTATATGATTTTTGCGACAGGATAGCAGACGGATTAAAAGAAAGATTTGAAAAAATAGATGAGGTTGCACAGATAAATCAGATAAAGGTCCTTTGTGCCATGCAGAAAGAAAGAGTCAGTGCAGGATGTTTTGAGTCATCTACAGGTTATGGATATGATGATCTTGGCAGGGAAACTCTTGAAGCAGTATATGCCGATGTATTTCATGCCGAATCGGCACTTGTCCGTCCGCAGCTTACCTGCGGAACACACGCACTTACTACGGCTTTATCAGCGATATTAAGACCGGGTGACGAGCTTTTGACTCCTGTTGGGAAACCTTACGATACACTGGAGGGTGTCATAGGAATAAAGGGTGATGACAATCCGCCGGGATCACTTAAGGAATTCGGTATAAGCTACAGACAGGTTGACCTTTTAGAGGATGGTTCATTTGATTTTGATGCGATAAAGGAAGCCATAAACGACAAGACAAAACTTGTCACTATCCAGCGCTCAAAGGGATATGCGACAAGACCTACACTTTCTGTTAAGCGAATCGGCGAGCTTATTTCATTTATCAAATCAATAAAACCGGAAGTAATATGTATGGTTGATAACTGCTATGGTGAATTTGTCGAGACAATAGAACCGACAGACGTGGGAGCCGATATGTGTGTAGGTTCTCTTATCAAAAATCCGGGTGGCGGTCTTGCACCTATAGGCGGTTATATTGTAGGAAAAAAAGAGCTTATTGACCTGTGTGCTTACAGACTTACTGCACCGGGACTTGGCAAGGAAGTAGGTGCCACACTCGGTGTGAACAGGGCATTCTTTCAGGGATTTTTCCTTGCACCGACTGTTACGGCAGGAGCGTTAAAAGGTGCGATATTTGCTGCAAATGTATATGAGAAACTCGGATATAAAGTTGTTCCTGACAGCACGGAGTCAAGACATGACATTATTCAGGCGGTGACTCTTGGTTCGCCGGAAGCAGTTATCGCATTTTGCAAGGGTATTCAGGCTGGTTCGCCTGTTGACAGCCATGTTGCACCGGAGCCATATGCGATGCCGGGGTATCACAGTGATGTTATCATGGCAGCAGGGGCATTTATACAGGGTTCATCAATAGAACTCAGTGCGGATGGTCCTATAGAGCCGCCATTTGCCGCATATTTCCAGGGAGGACTTACATGGTATCATGCACGCTTCGGTATTACAATGTCGCTGCAGTATATGAAAAATGAAGGACTTATCAGTCAATTGTAATAAAAACTTAAAAAATAGCATTTTTTGTTGAAAAATGGCATTTATTGATGCAAAAATAAGAAAAATACATACATTTTTCATATATGAATGCTATACAAAGAATTTTTTTTGTGATAACATTATTATTGTGTGATTTAAAAGTCATTTTCCTTTTACAATATAAATCTTATCTGCATTGCATGGTTTTAAGAGATAAGGTTGTGTCTGACTGCACCTTGTGTGCGTATAGCTGCACATAATGATATTGAAAAGGAGAATATTTGATGATTAAAACAAATATAAAACAGCTTCCGTTATCAGAAAGACCGTATGAGAAATGCCTGAAATACGGTGCGTCGAGCCTTTCAGATGCGGAGCTGCTGGCTGTCATCATAAGAACAGGTACAAAAAAAGAAAATTCTATTCAGCTTGCATCAAGAGTGATAAACGAAATTCCGGGCAAAAAAATAAGCGGATTGTTTCAGATGTCGGTTGCACAGCTTGTGGATATACATGGCATAGGAAATGCAAAGGCAGTACAACTCCTTAGTCTTACGGAGATAACAAAGCGTATGATGTCTTCTGCACTGGCTGAGACAGATTTCATATGTGATGAGCCTGAAAAGACGGCACTTCGTTTTATGCCGGAAATGCGTTTTGAGGAAACTGAACAGGTAAGGCTTCTTATATTAAATGGAAGAAATGCTCTTGTTAAAGATATTATATTGTCGAATGGTTCTTTCAACGCTGCTATGGCATCACCCAGAGAGATATTTTATAATGCCCTCAAAAATAAAGCAGTTTCAATAATTGTGATGCATAATCATCCGTCAGGAGATCCGACACCGAGTAGGGAAGATATTCTTATAACAAAACGCCTTATTGAGACGGGAAAACTTATTGGAATAGAATTACTTGACCACATAATACTGGGTGACAACCGGTATGTAAGTTTAAAAGAAAGCGGTTTAGCATTTTAACCGTATATAAAAAGGAGATTTTGTAATGGCACAAAAGATCTATGGTATAGACTTTGGAACAGATACCATCAAGATATATAAAAAAGGACAGGGGATAATCCTTATAGAAAAGAATGTAGTTTCCACTGTAGGAAAAGAGAGAAGACCTGTCGCAATCGGTGAGGAAGCATATGAAATGTTTGAAAAGGTTCCGCCGAGCATAAACGTTTCATTTCCGTTAAGTCATGGTGTTGTATCAAAGATAGATGACATGATAGCATTGTGGAATTTCATGGGGGCGAAAATATCACGCAGCAAGAGAATGAAAGGATTTCAGTTTTACATTGCTGTTCCGGCTGATATAACAGAGGTTGAAAAGTTTGCATATTCAAGGATTATATCAGAAAGTGAGTCAAAGCCTAAAAAGGTCTGTCTCATAGATAAACCGATAGCAGATGCCTATGGTCTTGGTCTTGATGTTGAAAAGGCAAATGGGATACTTATCGTAAATATTGGTGCCGACACAACGGAGATCAGTGTCTTAAGCTGTGGAGGAATAGTGGTGTCAAAACTTCTGCCATACGGTGGTAAATATTTTGACGATCAGATAAAAAGCTATATAAGAAAACAGTATAATTTTGTTATAGGATTAAAAACTGCGGAACACATAAAAAAAGAGCTTGTAACTGCATTCCCAATGCAGGGAGAGCTGGAAGTTATGGGGCGGGATGTTGTCAAGGGACTTCCGGGAAAACAGCTTATCAAAGCAACAGAGATTTTTCCACTTGTAAATGATGTTTTTTATGAAATTGCAATATCAATTAAGACCATGTTAGAGAGGACTCCTCACGAAATATCACATGAAATAGTACATAATGGTGTATATCTTACGGGGGGATCATCATGGATAAACGGTCTTGATCAGCTTATTGCAAATGAGACATTTCTTAAAGTTAATACTACAAAAAATGCACAAAAAACGGTTGTGACAGGTCTTGGGTATCTTGCCGAACATCCGAAACTTGCAGCAGGCTATGCAGTCGAAATTAAATAGTTGCAGCATACATCTACAGTGTAAACAGTAAAGCTAAATAAAGGAAGGAATAAAGTAATGCGCAAAAAGACTAAAATGATTATAGATCCCAAATACATTCTGATCGCCATTTCTGTCATCTGTGCTATCCTGATAGTAGTATCATTTAAATTTCAGGATAAAATAGAACCTGTTCGTTCTATCGTTGGCGGTGTTGTAACACCTATGCAAAAAGGAATCAATACTATCGGAGTTAAAATATCCGACAAACTTGAATATGTAAACAGTGTTAAAAAGCTTACAAAGGAAAATAAAAAATTAAAAGATAAACTAGCTGAGACAAATGCTGAAAATAAGCTTTTACAGCAGGACAAGTATGAACTTGAAAATTTCCGAAAGCTGTATTCACTTGATGAGCAATATGCAAAATATCCGAAAGTGGCTGCAAGAGTTATAAGCGGCGAACCTGACAACTGGTACAATGAATTTATAATTGATAAAGGAACTGATGACGGTCTTGCAAAAAACATGAATGTTATGGCGGGTGACGGTCTTGTAGGACGAATCGTTGATGCAAATAAATCATATTCAAGAGTGCGTTCTATAGTTGATGATTCAAGCGAAGTGAGCGGAAGTTTTCTAAAAACTTCCGATAAATGTATAGTATCAGGAAATCTCTCAATGATGAAAGAGGGAAAGATACAGATAAGCGGACTCGACAGAGATGCAAAAGTAAAAGACGGTTATGAAGTTGTGACATCACAGATAAGTAGTGTATATCTTCCTGGAATACTCATTGGATATGCAAAAAACATAAAGAAAGATTCGACAAATATTACACAGTCAGGCTATCTTGTGCCTGCTGCTGATTTTTCAAGTCTTGATATGGTACTTGTCATAACAAAAGTTAAAAATTCAAAAGACTTAGAGGAGATTCTTGGTAAATGAAAAACTATGTAAGTATGTTCGTTATGATTATTGTAGGATTTATACTACAGACTACATTATTCAGACATTTGCGGATTGCAGGTGTTTCTCCCAATATACTTGTTATACTCACAGCGATAGCAGGAACGATGTACGGACAGTATTGTGGTTTGTTCACCGGTGTAATATCCGGATTATTTGTTGATATGATGTTTAGTTCTATTATTGGAGTAAATATCTTCATATATGCCGTAATCGGATTTATTATCGGAATGACAAATAAGATGTATATAGAAGACGATCTTATATTTCCGACAATGACTATTGCTATCGGAGATATTATATACGGAGTATTATTTTATGTACTCAAGTTTCTTTTGAGGGGAAGACTCAGAATTACAGATTATTTAATTAACACTATAATTCCTGAATTGATATATACAATTATCCTCGGAGTGATAGTATTTAAGTTTGCACACTGGATGGATAGAAAATTAAATCCTCCGGAACCGGTGCATCTTGGTGTAGAAACAAAACCTGATGATGAACAGTAATAACTATAAAAGCAAAAAAGTAACTTGTTGAAAGAGAGGTTACCCATGTGGAACACATTTAAAGATTTCGTAAAAGGATTATCTAATTCTCGTATTGCGATAGTCGTAATTGTCTATCTGTTGTTTTTTGCGATACTTGGTAATCGTTTGTTTACGCTTCAGATTGTAGATGGTGAAAAATATGCCAGCGAAGCAGAAAAAAGTACACGAAAAACAAGAACAATAAAGGCAACGAGAGGGAATATATACGATTGCAATCATAATTTGCTTGCTTACAACAAATTATCACATAACATAACCTATGAAGAGACTGATGTTACGGCAAAAATGACATCAGAAGAAAGAAATGATATGATATATAAACTGATATGCGTGATAGAAAGCAATGGCGGAACACTTTCGGTTGATTCATATATGAAGCTAAACAGTGATGGTGAGCCGGAATTTACGGTATCGGGTAATACTCTTTTAAGATATAAAGCTGAGGTTTATTCAAAAACTGTTACGGAATTAAAGAAAAAAGAAAATAAAAAGCTGCTCAACGCAACTGCAAAGGATATATACAAATTTTTAAGATATGATACTTCCGTAAACAGTCCGAAATTTGATATATCAGACAAATATGACGATAAAATGGCGATGAAGATATTAGATATCAGGTATGCTATATTTATTAACAGGTATCAGAAATATCTTCCAATCACGATAGCTAAAAATGTAAATGACAAAACGGTTGCGGCAATAAAAGAAAATAATGATGAACTTATAGGTGTAAATATTACAGAGGATACTAAGCGTGTCTACAACAAGAGCAAATATTTTGCACATATTTTAGGATATACGGGAGCAATATCTTCTGAAAAACTTGATACAATAAATAAAAAAAATAAAAAAACAGATTATACGATTGATGACCAGGTTGGAATATCGGGACTCGAAAGTGTATATGAGGATCAGCTTAAAGGAAAAAAAGGTAAGGAGGTACTTAGCATAAATTCAAGTACGAGCCGCGTTGTTTCAGTTGATGAAACTAAAAATCCGGTGGCGGGGGATGATTTGTACCTTACTATAGATGCGAAACTTCAGGAGGAGTGTTATAATCTTCTTGAAGAAAATCTTGCAGGTGTTCTTATAAGCAGAATAAATAACAGCTCCAGTGCAGGCTCTAAGGGTACTAACTCGACTGATATAAAAATACCTATATATGATGTATATGAGGCATTGTATAAAAATAATATTATAGATGTTACTCATTTTAAAAGCAGGAAAGCAAGTCCACTTGAAAAAAGTACCTATGACAAATACAAAAACAAATCTAAAAAAATTGTTGCAGATATGAAAAAACATCTGGCTACAGATTATACAAAAGGTTCAAAAGATCTTTCTGATGATATGAATGATTTTCTTGACTACTTTTATAAGCAGCTTAAGGATGATAATATAGTTCTTGTCAATCAGGTTGATACATCTGACTCTGTATATAAAAAGTTTGCAAAGGGAAAAACAAGCTTAAGCAGATTTTTACAGTATGCTATTTCAAAACAGTGGATAGACCAGGAAAAGCTTGATATAAAAAGCGGTTATTATACATCGGAAGAAATATACAAAAAACTTCTTGATTATGGTTTTAAAAAGCTTAAGGATGATACAGGCTTTGCAAAGCTGATATATGGTTATCTTGTGCAGCATTATGAACTGTCGGGAACTGATACCTGTCTTTTACTTATGGACCAAAAAGCCGTAAAGAAAAGTAAGACTGATTATACAAATCTCCAGTCAGGAGCTTTGTCACCATATTCTTATATAATCAAGCAGATTAAAAAACTTGAGATAACGCCGGGAGATTTGGGACTTGAGCCTTGTTCAGGTTCTATTGTAGTAACCGATGTAAAAACAGGTGATGTAAAAGCGATGGTTACTTATCCAAGTTATGACAATAATAAGATGGCAAATAAGGTTGATTCTGAATATTATAACAAAAAACTTATTCAGAATTCATCTTCGCCACTGCTTAACAGACCTACAATGCAAGAGATGGCTCCGGGTTCAACATTTAAGATAATATCGGCAGTAACAGGTATGGAAGAGGGAGTGATAAGCCCATCGACACATATATATGACCACACGGTATTTTCGGATATAGATCATCCTGCAAAGTGCTGGAGCACTGTATCACATGGAGATCTTACAGTATCAGATGCCATAGAGGTTTCTTGTAACTATTTCTTCTACAAGGTAGGATATATGCTTTCAGGAAAAACATCATCAGGAAACATTAACTATCCAAGAGGTATCAAGAGGCTTAAAAAATATGCAGATAAATTTGGTCTTACTGATAAATCGGGTGTTGAAATTCCTGAGATAGCACCTCATTTTGCGACTACTGATGCTGTAAGAGCGGCAATAGGTCAGGATACACATGCTTACACACCTGCTCAGCTTTCGCGTTATGTTACAACTGTTGCAAACAGTGGAAACTGCTACAATATTACACTTGTAGACAAGATTAAGAATGTAAAAGGAAAAACTGTTTTAAACAACAAAGCAAAATTGAGAAACAAAATCAATATAAAACAGTCATCATGGGATGCTGTTCATAAAGGAATGAAACTTGTTGTAAATGGTTCAAGAAGTTCCATCAGTTTTATGTTTAAAAATCTTAAGACCACGGTAGCCGGAAAGACAGGTACAGCACAGCAGAGTAAATTCCATGCCAATCATGCATATTTTATTTCGTATGCACCTTATAAGAAACCAAAAATATCTGTAACATGTGTAATTCCAAATGGTTACGCATCATCAAATGCTGCACAGACAGCAAGAGATGTTTACAAATATTACTTTGGAAAGAAAGGTTCTAAGGCAGGAAAGAAAGTTTCAGGTTCCGTAAAGATGCCTGAATCAAGTACATCACATATAGATTAAGGAGGGTGAAAAATGAAAGAATCAGTAGTTATTAAGGGAACAAAATCCGGAATAATCCTGGTGCTTGATGACAAACTTCCATATGAACAGTTAAAAGAAGCTGTTGCTGATAAATTTCACTCATCAGATGAGTTTTTGGGAAATGTTTCTAAAGCCATAAGCTTTCAGGGGCGTGAACTCACTGACGAACAGCAGGAAGAAATAATATCAATAATTCATGAAAACTGTCATTTAAATATAGTATGCATTACCATTGATGATCCTGAAAAAGAAGCTGATTTTTCAAGAGCCATTGAAAATAAGTATGCCGTTCAGGATGCAAATACGGGGCAGTTTTTTAAAGGAACACTCCGCTCCGGACAGGTGCTTGATGTTGAGACGAGCATTATCGTGATAGGCGATGTAAAGGTCGGAGCAAAAGTTGTCTCAAAGGGTAATGTAATAATACTTGGCACGCTTGAGGGCACTGTATATGCAGGCTCTACAGGTAATACTAATGCGTTTGTAATAGCTCTTGACATGAATCCAATGCAGATAAAGATAGCAGATGTTATCGCAAGGGCACCGGATAAACCGGCAAGACTAAAAAAGAGACACAAACCGGAGACAAAGATTGCTTTTCTTGAAGATGAAAACATATATATAGAACCGTTAGACAAAGATGTAATGAATGATATAAAATTGTAATGTAGACACAGAATGTTTTTTTTGATAAAATTATTATTAAAAATATTAAAAGTTACTAAATGCATCTGTTATGCACAATGTAACACTATTAAATTTCTTTTAACAGGAGGAAACAGAAAATGGGAGAAGTAATAGTAGTCACATCCGGAAAAGGTGGTGTGGGAAAGACAACTACAACCGCCAATTTGGGCACAGGTCTTGCAATGGAGGGAAAGAAAGTCGTTCTTATTGATACTGATATAGGACTTAGAAATCTCGATGTGGTTATGGGACTTGAAAACAGGATAGTTTATAATCTTGTGGATGTCATAGAAAATAACTGCCGTATAAAGCAGGCACTTATCAAGGATAAGAGGCATCAGAATCTTTTTCTTTTACCATCTGCACAGACAAAGGATAAGACTGCAGTTAGTCCTGAACAGATGAAAAAACTTGCTGACGAGCTTAGGAATGAATATGATTACATAATCATGGACTGCCCTGCCGGAATCGAACAGGGATTTCAGAATGCAATAGCAGGAGCAGACAGAGCATTGGTAGTTACTACACCTGAGGTATCAGCAGTAAGAGATGCGGACAGGATTATAGGACTTCTCGAAGCAAATGAGATTACAAAGACGCATCTTATCGTGAACAGACTCAGGTCGGACATGGTAAAAGAGGGGAATATGATGTCAAGTGATGATGTTGTCGATATTCTCGGTATCGACCTTATAGGTATTGTGCCTGATGATGAGCACATTATCACATCAACAAACAACGGTGAGCCGTTAGTAGGTTCTGACTGCCTTGCAGGACAGGCGTATATGAATATATGTAAGAGAGTGATGGGAGAAGATGTTCCTTATTTGAACCTTGATGTTAAGGAAGGATTTTTCCAAAAATTATCAGCAATTTTCAAAAAATAAATTAAATTCAGATTAGTGGAGGAGCATCATGGGACTTTTCTCAAATTTTTTTAGAAGCTCTGAGAGCAGCAGTGATGTTGCAAAGAGGAGATTAAAGGTGGCTATAACTTCGGATAGAGCCGTTTGTTCTCCGGAGCTTATGGAACAGATGAAAAATGACATTATTCAGGTCATTTCAAAATATGTAGATATTGATACGGAAGGACTTGATATAAAAGTAACAAAGACAGAGCTTGATGAAACATCAGGAACGGTTAATGCACTTTTGGCAAATATTCCGATTAAAGAGGGATCAAGAAATTTCCGTAAATAAATGAAAGGTTAGGATGAGTTGTAATGATCAACCGAATCAGGCAGTATGATTGGAAGAAGTATAACTTTTCACTATTATGTGTTGTAGTTACACTTTGTATATTGGGAGTATATTGTGTAAGAATGGCAGGAGGAACCGATAAAGGGTATTCTCTTATGAAAGGTCAGGTAGTAGGTCTTATATTTGGATTATTTATCGTTGCCATTGTATCTGTGATAGATTATCATTTTATATGCCAGTTTTCTATTGTATATTATATAGTAGGAATACTGCTTACACTTGCTGTTCACACACCTTTAGGAACTGACAATAATACAGGAACATACCGATGGATAAAACTCGGACCTATTTCGTTCCAGCCGACTGAGCTTATGAAGATTATACTTATAATAACGCTTGCAACACTTTTTGCGGCACTTCATTCAAAACTTGATAAGTTTTCTTCAGTCATAAAGATATGTATTATTGCGATAGTTCCGATATTTGCAATCCTGACACAGCCTGATTTGTCATCAAGTCTTGTCGGTGTATTTATAATGTGTATTATGATATTTATCGGCGGTGTGACATACCGTATCATTGTGCCTGTACTTATAGCAGCCGTACCGGTCAGTATCTTTTTGGGCTGGTATATACAGATACCGCACAATTTTATATTGCACGGTTATCAGTATAACCGAATACAGGCATGGCTTCATCCTGACACTTATCCAAATGCTGACAATCTTAACTGGCAGCAAAATTCGGCAATCAAAGCTATAGCATCCGGACAGCTTTACGGCAAATTTATCCAGGATGGCGGAAAAGGTCTTGAGAGCAGAACTTACAATGGTGTCGGCATCCGTGAAAGTGACTTTATCTGGTCTGTTGTTGGCGAGGAATTCGGCTTCATAGGATGTTGTATCATATTACTATTATTTGCAATAGTTATTTTTAAATGTTTTATGGTTGCAAAAAAAGCACAGGATTATCTTGGAAAAATGATAGCAGTAGGAGTGGCTGCCATGTTTATGTTTCAGGTATTTGCAAATATCTGTGTTGCAACATTTATATTTCCAAATACGGGACTTCCACTTCCGTTTATCAGTAACGGTTTAAGTTCCATGATTTCATCAATGATAGGTATAGGATTGGTTATGAATATTGGTATTCAGCCTGCCAAATCAAGTAAAGAGGGATTTACTATGAGAAATCTCAATTCATCTGAAAACAGTGATGATGAGATAGGGCTGGATATTTAATTATATATTAGTATAGATAGAAATGAGGGATACGATGAACATTGGATTAATTGCACATGATGCAAAAAAAATACTTATGCAGAATTTCGCTATAGCCTATAGAGGCATTCTCAGTAAACATGACATATATGCGACAGGAACTACGGGGCGTCTTATTGAGGAGGTGACAAATCTCAATATACACAAATATCTTGCCGGACATTTGGGCGGAGAACAGCAGCTTGCATCACAGATAGAGCACAATCAGATAGATATGGTTATATTTTTAAGAGATCCACTCTCTCCTAAATCACACGAGCCGGATGTAAATAATGTTATTCATTTATGTGATACATACAACATTCCGTTTGCTACAAATCTTGCAACGGCAGAACTTCTTATAAAGGCACTTGACAGAGGCGATCTTGAGTGGCGTGAAATATTAAAAAAAGAGGGACTGTAGGCTTGTGTAGAAAAATCGGACAGTCAGAATATATGGAGGACTGATTTCATGACTGAAAAATTTAACAAATGTAAAAAAAACAGCAGAAAGATTGTTACAATACTGCTTGTTTCATTGCTGCTTACAGGCTGTGAGACTGATATATCTGTATTCGATAATTATGAGATTCCATTATCACAGAGCAGTGAACAGGATATATCAGAGGGTACAACTGCGGATAATATAGATAGTGAGTTTCTTTCTGCAGACATATGTGTAGTACCCAAAAAGAAGCAGTCGCAGAAAGATTCTTTTATGACGGCAGGGGCATCGCTTATTTTTGATAATACACACAATAAAATGCTTTATGCAGATAACATTTATACAAAGATGTATCCTGCAAGTACGACAAAGATAGTGACGGCTCTTGTTGCACTAAAATACGGAAACCTAAATGATGAGGTGACGATAAGCTACAATGCTACTCATATAAATGAGTATGGTGCCAAGTTGTGTGGTTTTGCGGAGGGTGACAAGATTACTTTGAAAAAACTTCTCTATTCATTCCTTATATGTTCGGGTAATGATGCTGGTATTGCCATTGCTGAACATATTGCGGGAAGTGTAGACAAGTTTGCGGCAATGATGAATAAAGAAGTAAAGGCTCTTGGGTGTTCAGGTTCAAACTTTGTAAATCCACACGGTCTGCATGATGATAATCATTATACGACACCGTATGATCTTTATCTTGTATTCCATGAACTGCTAAAATATGATGTATTTATGGATATAATAAATCATTCTTCATACAAGGCAGAGTTTAACGGAGCAGATGGAAATAAAAAAACATTATGGTTTACTTCGACAGATAAATACCTTCTTGGAAGTGCTAAGGCTCCTGAGGGGGTGACTGTTATAGGTGGAAAGACCGGAACAACATCTATGGCAGGTTCTAATCTTATCCTTTATTCAAAAAACAGCAATGGAAACAGCTATATTTCTGTTGTTATGCATGCAAGTGATTCATTTAGTCTCTATTCACAGATGAGTCATCTTCTCGAATTGGAAAATCAATAAAATAGTGAAGTCAGCGTTTTTATTATAGTGTGATATTGCAATGCGGACATTTTGCTATTCAATAAAAAGTCATGTGTTTGATAAATCATCATCATTCACATGACTTTTTGAGTTTACGCTTTATAAAAATACTTTTTTAAATTAATACCAAATTAGTATTCTCCGGCTGAACGGATGCGTCCAAAGTAACTGATGGCATAAAGCCCGCTTATACCTACGGCAGCATAAATTATTCTTGAAAGAATACTCATGTCACCGAATAATACTCTTACGAGATCAAAGCGTAAAAATCCGATAAGTCCCCAGTTGACAGCACCTATAACAACAAGTGTCAATAAAATATAATCTAATGTTTTCACTATATGCCTCCATTCAAAAATTTATTTTATCATTATTATGCTGCGTCTTGGAAAATTTTATTCAAAAAAAATCAAATAATTTAAGGTTGCACAGTTAAGTTTAATAGGTGTATAATACTTAGGCATATTTATATGTAATAAAATTAAGTCAGGTTAAATATGTTTTATTTTGACTAAAAGTAACTGGAAGGAAGGAAATAGTTTTGAAAAAACATAAATCGATAGTATCACTATTGCTTGTTACGGCAATTATATTAGGAAATATTACCGGTACAGTTCCGGCTCATGCCGAAAAAAACATTGGAACAGAGTTTTTCGATAATTGTTTTAAAACAGCAGAGATAACCGAAACTCAGAATAACAATGCGACACCGTCAGCGATTACAACACCGTCAACAGTAGTTGCAACTACCCCTCCGGCAGTTGTGACACCCAAACCAACTAAGAAACCGACACCAAAACCGAAGCCGCATAAAACAAAGGCAAAAAAACAGGTGTTGAAAGTCCGGGCATCACAGAGCGGAAAAGCTCATGCAAGATTGAAATGGAACTCGATAAAGGGTGCTGATAAATATAAGATAAAAATATCAGGCGGCATAAAAAAAACAATAAAATTAAGCAGTAGAAAAAGAAGATACAGTTTTAAAATAAAAGCAGGAAAAGTATATCATGTAAAAGTTACTGCATTAAAAGGGAAAAAAGTGTTAGCTCATTCAAAAAGGGTCACTGTATGCCAGCCGGTAAGAGTATCAAAAATGAGATATACAAGATTGTCAGACAAAAAGGTTTTGATAACCTGGAAAAGAGGAAAACATACAAAACAATTTATTATATATAGAAAAACCGGCAGTGGAAAGTATAATGTTATCGGAAGTTCCAGAAAAAGCAGATATGTCGATAATAAAATTTCATCCGGCAAAAATTATAAGTATATAGTTAAATCAATAAATGTTGTTTCTAAAGCGAAGTATAGTTCCAATAATAGAGGAACCGCTTTTACTACCAAAAAAATAGTAGCAACTTCACATCAGAAATATACATATAAAGAGATGGCATCGGATATATCACTTCTTAAAAGAACATATTCCAAATATGTAAATGTTAAAAATCTTGGAAAAAGCTGTGATAATCGAAAAATATATGATGTTGTGATAGGAAATCAGAAGTCTGGGAGGTCTCTTATCGTAATAGGAGCAATTCATGCAAGAGAATACATGACTACGCAGCTTTGTATGGCACAAATAGAATTATATCTTCAGAATTATAATGACAAAATCGGAGTGACATCGACGAATGAGGTTTTAAACAGAATAGCAGTTCACTATATTCCTATGGCAAACCCTGACGGTGTTTCAATATCGCAATCAGGTCTGTCAGCCATACAAAACGCATCACTTAAAAATGCTTTAAAAAAGATGCCTGGTGCTGATAAAACAAAATATTGGAAAGCAAATGCCCGTGGTGTCGACCTGAATAAAAACTTTAATTATAATTATATCGCAAAATATGGCGGAAAACGGGGAAGTGAAGGCTATACCGGTGAATCGGTAAACAGTGAACCTGAGACAAAGGCTATAGTGGCTTTTCTTGACAAAATGAAATCTTCCGGTACGCTTAAGGGTCTTATAAACTACCATGCTACCGGTTCGATACTTTTTGGTGATGCAAAGGGAAGTGTTAAACCTGTTGTTACAAAAATGTATGAACTTGCAAAAAAAATAACCGGCTATGCGGATAGTTCCGGGTATGAAGAAAGTGTAAATGAACATTCAAAAAAGAAAAATATTGGTAACCTCAGAGAATATGCGATGTATAAAAAGAACATCCCATGTATAACATTGGAGATAGGTAAAAATGCTTGTCCTTTGTCTGCCGGTGAATTTTATTCAATATGGAAAAAAAATAAGGTACTTGTTTTAAAAGAAGCAAAATTATTTACGAAATAAAAATTGAGTACATATGTACTCTAGCTGAAATAACTCGTTTTGAGGAGATACCGAGAGTGCATTATATACAGAAAAGAGGATTATTATGAGATACAAACTTGCTGTTTTTGATATGGATGGAACTATTTTAAATACTTTAGAGGATCTTGCTGACAGTACAAATTATGCATTAAAGGCAAACGGACTTCCGGAAAGAACGATTGATGAAGTCAGAAGATTTGTCGGGAATGGGATAAGGCTTCTTATAGAGAGGGCTGTTCCGGCAGATTCCGAGCCGGAACTTGTTGATGAAGTTTTTGAAACATTCAAAAAATATTATAAAACACATTGTGCCGTAAAGACAAGACCATATGATGGTATAAAAGAAGTGCTTGTGTCACTCAGAAAAGCAGGCTGTCTGACAGCGGTTGTGTCAAACAAAGCGGATTTCGCCGTTCAGGACTTATGTAAGGACTATTTTGATGGACTTTTTGATTTCGCCGTAGGTGAGAGGGAGGGCATCAAGAAAAAGCCTGCACCTGACAGCGTGTATGAAGTGCTTACAAAATTAAAAACAAAAAAAGAAGATGCAGTTTATATAGGTGACTCAGATGTTGATTTTGCCACATCCGTAAATGCAGGAATGGATGTTATAATGGTAGGTTGGGGATTTAGAGACGAGGAGTTTCTCCGTGAAAAAGGAGCAAAAAGGATTATAAAGCAGCCGTCAGAAATTCTTGATATTATTCTTGGAGAAGACTAATTGAACTGTTACAGCTTATCGGATATTTGATTACACGGATTGCATTTAAGAAAAGAGGGACAGTATGTCAGAAAAAACAAAGGGTATTTTATGTATCATATTTTCAGCATTATCATTTGCGTTTATGAGTCTGTTCATAAAATTATCGGGAGATATACCGACATTACAGAAATCATTTTTTAGAAATTTTGTAGCAGCACTTGTGGCATTTGCGATGCTAAAGAAAAATCATACTCCTTTGAAATGCAGCAAAGAAAGCTTTAAATATGTATTTGGCAGAGCGTTTTTTGGAACGGTCGGTATATTTTGTAATTTTTATGGTGTTGACCATCTTAATATAGCTGATGCATCAATGCTAAACAAATTATCTCCGTTTTTTGCCATAATCTTTTCATTTTTTATATTGAAAGAAAAGGTTGCAAATTATCAGATAGGCTGTCTGCTCACGGCTATAATCGGTGCAATGTTTATCTTAAAACCGTCAGGCAGTGCGATGTTATCAGTTCCGGCACTTATAGCAATGGTAGGAGGTATGGGTGCAGGTATGGCATATACACTTCTTCGGAAAGCTACAGGCATGGGGGTAAAGGGACCGTTTATAGTATTTTTCTTCTCGGTATTTTCGTGCCTTTGTTCGCTTCCATATTGCATATTTAACTACACGCATATGGAGCCTATACAGTGTTTTTATCTCTTTATGACAGGTGTTGCCGCAACTTTCGGACAATTTTTCATAACGGCGGCATATTCACATGCACCTGCAAAAGAGCTTTCTGTATATGATTATTCAAATGTTATATTTGCCGGAATACTTGGTTTTATCATACTTGGGGAGGTGCCTGATGTTTTCAGTTATATAGGATGTGTACTGATAATAGCACCGGCAGTTATAATGTTTATCGTAGGAAATAAAAGAGAATTAAAGGAGGCATAATCTTGAAAGAAAAATATCTTGATATGAAAGATAATCTGATTGATATTATAAAAGAAGAACAGGCAAAACTCGGATATAGAAAAGAAAGCATAAGATTATATTATCCTCTCGGTTCATTAAAACATCTTCTGAAGGCTGATGCTGATATAGAAAAAATGAGAGAAGTGCTGGATGATTTTTGTGACGAAGTTAAAGAGTTTTTTGGTCAGATAGAAGTTACAAACAATGGAGAGAGATTTTGTTTTAAGGTACCTGATGCGGGAGTAGAATATGTTCATGAAAATATGGCTGAAAACGAGTTTATATGTGGTCTGGTAAAACTTGTGTCAGAACATGGCTGCACGATAGAAAAGATAAGAGAGTATTTCTTGAGTTATAATAATGATATTCATTATGAAAAGACTAAAAATGGTGAATTTGATTATCTGTTATATTTTAACAATGGTATTCCGGATAAATATTATTATTGTTTTACGGTTGAAGAATGTCATGTAATATATCATCGTTTTCTTAAACATGATTATGAAGATTTTGAATTTTAACACTATCAGGGAAGCCAACCCGTTCCATTACATACAGCAGTAAGTAATGGGTGAGGACTCAGATTTTTTGAAAAGGAGAGGGGATTATAATGATTTGGTGCGTTGAAGATGATAACAGCATACGCGATATTGAGATATATACGCTTAAAAGTACCGGTTTTGATGCGAGAGGGTTTGAGGACGGTGATTCATTTTGGAAAGAGCTTGTAAGTACGGACACGCTTCCTGAACTTGTACTTATGGATATAATGCTTCCGGGTGAAGATGGGATCACACTTCTTAAAAAGATGAGAGAAATGCCAAAGACAGAGGATATTCCAGTCATAATGGCGACTGCAAAGGGCATGGAATTTGACAAAGTTCAGAGCCTTGATACCGGTGCTGATGATTATCTGGTAAAACCATTTGGCATGATGGAGATGGTTTCAAGGATAAAGGCAGTGCTTAGGAGATGTTCTCCAAAGAAGAAAGAGCATATATATTCAAACGGGGATATACATATGAATGTTGACGGACATATAGTCAGTATTGACGGCAGAGTTATCAATCTGACATTTAAAGAATATGAAATGCTCAAGCTTTTTTTGAGCAATCAGGGAATTGTCTATACAAGGGACCAGTTGTTATCGGAAATCTGGGGTGTTGATTATTTTGGAGAGACAAGAACCGTTGATATGCATATAAAAACGCTCAGGCAAAAACTCGGAGAAAGCGGCAAATGTATAAAGACCGTCCGAAATGTGGGATACAGAATGGAAACTTTTATTGAATAATGAATGATAAGTTGTTATAATAAAAAATGTGGAAATTTTTACAATATTTTTTATAGCAAAAGTTGGAGGGTAAAAGTATGATTATTGAAAAAAATGAACTGGCAGTCCAAAAACAGATTGAGTACATTAAGGATAAAGCAGGGAAGGTTTCGGAGCTTGCAAGAAGCAATAAACTTGCCATGTTTGCTCATCTCAGTATAGCATCTTTGATAATATTGTCATATATAATTGAAATTTTTAAGGGAACACGAACAGTGTCATATGTATTGTTTGTGTTGTTTTTGGGTCTTGTTTCGCCTGTTGCTGAACTGATATTTTATTCTAAAGACAAAGAGTCAAAAATGATACAACATTTTGTCTCATATGGTTATGGAGTGTTTTATACATTTTTGATACTCACGACACAAAATTTATCAGCATATGTCTATGTCATTCCTATGTTAATCATTATAATGGTATATAATGATTACAAGTATTCATTATATGTTAATATATCTGCGATAATCGTAAATATCATTCAGGTTATCGTGTTCGTTTCAAACGGAACATATGATTTAAAAAAAGACAGTGCAAGTATAGAGATACAGATTCTTTTAATGGGTGTCATATGCATTTGTGCAACAATCTCATCAAGGATGCTTGAGTTTAATAATGAATATAAAATGGCACAGATAAAAGAACAAAATGAAAAAACACAGAATATGTTCAATACTACGATGGATGTATCAGGGCAGATGGCATCTGACATTGAAGATGCAAGCAGACATATTGAAGAACTTGACAATGCCATCGAAAATACAAAAGAAGCAATGGAACAGGTAAGTTTAGGTTCAAATGATACAGCTACTGCAGTTCAAAAACAGCTTACAATGACTGAAAATATCCAAAGCAAGATAAATGATGTAACATCAGGTACTGATGAGATTGCGTCGAGCCTTAAGGAAACACAGAAAGCTATCAATCTTGGAAATGAAAATATAAATGCACTTGTAGAGAAAGTTGATGCATCAGTAAATTCCGGAAAACAGGTTTCAGAAGAACTTGAAAGCCTTAATGAAGATATGGATAAGATGAATTCGGTCGTTGATATTATCAATAATATCACCTCGCAGACGAGCCTGCTTGCACTTAATGCAAGTATTGAGGCGGCAAGAGCAGGAGAAGCCGGAAAAGGATTTGCCGTTGTAGCTTCCGAAATATCTAAGATGGCAAATGAGACACAGGATGCGACCGTAAAGATAACAGACATGATACAGGATGTTACAGGTGCTTTAAACAGGGTGGTTGAAGTTACCGGACAAATGATAGAAATGATAGAGGGGCAGAATATTGCCACCGAAAAAACGGCTGCAAGTTTTAAGACTATTTCCGATAATACGGATAATATATTTGAAAATTCAAAATCACTTGCCGATTATGTTAATGAACTTGCCGGTGCAAATAAGGAGATAGTTGACAGTATATCGACAATCTCAGCAATCTCAGAGGAAGTAGCAGCACATTCGGGTGATACATTAAGCGTAAGTGAGCACAATATAGAGATAGTATCTGAAGTTGTTGCCATAACAGAACATCTTAAAGAGCTTACAACAAAATTAAACATTACAAATGATTAACAGCAGACAAAAAATGTAAACACAATATAATCTATGTATTTATTTATATCAAGGAGGGCATCGAGATGAGTCAGACAGCAGGGTTAAACGCCGTTCCGTCAGGAGAGAGAGTACATATAGGTTTTTTTGGTATGAGAAATGCGGGTAAATCAAGTCTTGTTAATGCATTTACCGGTCAGCAGCTTGCGATAGTTTCAGACAAGAAAGGCACAACAACCGATCCGGTTTATAAAGCTATGGAACTTTTACCGATGGGACCGGTTATGATCGTTGATACACCCGGATTTGATGATGAGGGCGAACTTGGCGAACTAAGAGTAAAAAAGACAAAGCAGGTTTTAAATAAGGTCGATGTTGCAATACTTGTGGTTGATGCAGCAAAAGGATTATCGGACTGTGACAGACAGCTTGTGGAAATGTTTTTAAAAAAAGAAGTTCCGTATCTTATAGTATATAATAAATCGGATATTGTTCAGGATATTCCAACAAATGACAATACAGTAAGTGTAAGTGCACTAAAAGGTATCGGCATGAGAGAACTTAAAGAGCGTGTTTCAACTATGCTTAAGACCGAAGATACCAAACTGAAAATAGTTGGTGACATTATCGAACCGTCAGACTTTGTGGTTCTGGTAGTGCCTATCGACTCTGCTGCTCCAAAGGGCAGACTTATACTGCCGCAGCAGCAGACTATCAGAGATATACTTGAAGCCGGGGCAACATCAATAGTCTGTAGGGAAAGCGAACTTAGTGAAACACTTGCAGGGATTTCAAAAAAGCCATCGCTTGTGATAACAGACAGTCAGGCTTTTGAAAAAGTATCGGCTGATACCCCTGAGGATATAAAGCTGACATCATTTTCTATTCTTATGGCAAGATATAAGGGCTTCTTAGAAACAGCCGTAGAGGGGGTTCATGCCATTGATAAACTTAAAGATGGTGACAAAATACTTATATCTGAGGGTTGTACCCATCACAGACAATGTGACGATATAGGCACGGTAAAGATACCACGCTGGCTGAAAAAATATACAGGAAAGGAATTGATTATCGAAACTTCTTCGGGTAGGGATTTTCCTGAAAATCTTAAAGATTATGCTCTGATAATACATTGTGGCGGATGTATGTTAAATGAAAGAGAAGTAAGATACCGAATGAAATGTGCCGTAGACAGTAAAGTGCCTTTTACAAATTACGGCATCACTATAGCTTATATGCAGGGCATATTAAAAAGGAGTCTTGAGATATTTCCAAAACTTCTTAAAGATTTTAAATAATAAAGATAATAAGCAGATCATTTAAAGATGGTCTGCTTATCTTGCATATACAGATTTCTAAAGGGTGAAAATAAATATTGTAAGTGTGTTAAAATCAAAGTATAATATAAATTAAGCAGGTTTATGTACGCTAATGTAATTGTGAGGTAGGATGAAATATGAATGATAGGATAGTTATTCTGATAATAGATGATATAGAGGTAAACAGAGTAATATTAAAAGGAATATTTGAAAATGATTATGATGTTATAGAGGCTGAAAATGGTGCCCAGGCATTAGAGATACTGGATAATGGCATTAAGGTGGATGTCATCCTTTTAGATATAATAATGCCGGTTATGGATGGTATAGATTTTTTGAAAAACATAAAATCTGATAAGAGATATTGTGATATTCCGATTGTTGTAAATACACAGGCGGGTGAACAGGAAAATGAATATAAAGCACTTGTATTAGGTGCAGATGACTTTATAGCAAAACCTTATGAGCCTAAAATCGTCAAAAGAAGAATTACAAACATAATAGAGAAAAATATATATCAAAAGAAAAATATGAAAGAGGTTCTTGAAGATACAAAACATCAGATGTTGAACCTTATAGATACAGTGCCGGGTGGTATAGGTATAATCGAAGTTTCACCACAAAGCGTTAGGCTGAAAATGTCTTATTTTAATGATGGACTTTCAAGTATGCTCGGATATATGAAGAGTGAACTTCAAACTCTTATAAATCATGATATAAATGATGTTATTTATGCTAAGGATGAAGAAGTTTTAAGAGAAATCATGTGCAAGGATGAGGATGAGATAATACATTGCAAGATGCGTCTTATAAACAAAAACAAAAACATATTGTGGACAGGCGTATCAGCTAAGATGCTTGCAAAACATGAGGATTGTAAAACATTCCATGTTGTATTTATGGATCTGACCGAAGAGATGAAAGCAGAGACAAAAATGAAAAATACCATGATGGAATTAAAATACAGAGTAGAAAGAGATACACTTACGGGATTAAACAACCGTGACAGTTTTTGCACATCTGTTGAAAAAATTTTGCAAAACGACAAAGAGAATACATATGTTATCGGCATGATAAATATCGACAGATTTAAGATCGTGAATGAACTGTTTGGTGGGAAAAATGGCGACATGATACTTAAAAACATTGCTTCCACATTAAAAAAGATAACAAAGAAACATGGTACCTGTGCGAGACTTGAGGCAGATCATTTTGCAATATGTACTACAAAAGAATACTTAGATGAAAATATAAATGATTTTGAACGGTTTCTGCTTGGAAAAGCTTCATGGAACAGCCTTAATTATCCTATATTTCTTCATGCCGGATTTTGTATTGCCGATGACATGGATACACCGGTTGAACTTCTATGCGACAGGGCATCAATGGCGATGCAGGAAGTTAAGGGGAATTACATAACTCGTTGGAATTATTACAATGACAGCCTTAAAAAATCAATGCTTGTAGAGCAGGAACTTATAAATGAGATGGATTCAGCTCTTGAAAATAAAGAGTTTGTCGTTTATTATCAGCCTATAGTTGATGTAAAGACAAAGAAAACGATAAGTGCAGAGGCACTTGTGAGGTGGCAGCACCCTAAAAAGGGAATGATTTCACCAGGTATTTTTATACCTGCATTTGAAAAAAACGGATTTATAACAAAACTTGATATGTATGTCTGTGAAGAAGTGTGCAGACATCAAAGAAAAGAAAAAGACAACAATAATCATGTTGTGCCGGTTTCAGTAAATCTGTCAAGAATAAATTTCTACAATGAAAATCTTTATAAAGAGGTTTTAGGTCTGCTTGCAAAGTATGAACTTACCTCAGACGATATAAAGCTTGAGATTACAGAGAGTGCTTACGAGGACAATCCTCAGGATCTCATTATGGCGATACATACATTACAGAAGTATGGATTCAAAGTGCTTATGGATGATTTTGGAAGCGGATATTCGTCATTAAATATGTTAAAAGACTGCTGCTTTGACATATTAAAAATAGATATGAAATTTATGGATGATCTTGAACAGTCAGAGAGAGCAAGCAATATTATATATACTATCATTCAGATGGCTAAAAATCTTGAGATAGAGACGGTAGTTGAAGGTGTCGAGAACGAAAAACAATACGAAATGCTAAAAAGTATGGGTTGTGACAATATACAGGGTTATTATTTTTCAAAGCCGATTCCTGAAGAGTCATTTGTGAGAAGACTTGAGAAAGAATCCGAGATGGATTTTGACGATGATTATTATGAGGACAAAGATACAATCCTTATAATTGATGATTCTGAAAAAAACAGATCCTTACTCACCGGAGTACTCAGTGACAAATACAATGTCATTGAAGCAGATGAGGGCGAAGATGGTTTGCATATATTAAAGAAAAACTTTTCGGAGGTTAGTCTTGTTATATGTAGTACAGATATGTCACAGATGTCAGGAATTGAAATACTTGATCAGATAAAAGAAACATCTTTTCTCAAAAAAATGCCTGTTGTCATGATGACTGCATATGGTGATTTTGATAATGAGACAAAAGCGATAGAGCTTGGTGCCAGTGAAGTTGTAAATCTGCCTGTGAATGTAACTTTATTAAAAAAGCGTATAGAAAACATTATAAATATTTCAAATGCAAATAAATATCTTCATGCGGCATTTATAGGCAGCTAATTCATGTTAATCATTTCAGACAATAAATTTTTTATAAATAATTTATTGTTTGTAAATGATAAAGACATAAAGAGTGTGATATAATAACTCCAAAATCCAGATGCGTTGCATCTGCCGCACTTTGTGCTACAAGATTTTGTCGGGAGGTACAGATTTGTTTGGATATGTTCAGATAAGAAAACCGGAACTTAAAATAAAAGATTATACTGTATATCACGGATTTTATTGTGGTCTGTGTGAAAGACTAAGAAACAGGTATGGTTTTATTGGGAGACTTACTCTCACATATGACATGACTTTTATGACTATATTTCTTACATCACTATATGATTCTGACAATATATCTGAAAAAAAGAGGTGTGTTGTGCATCCTGCAAAAAAACAGACTGTCATATACAACAAATATACGGATTACTGTGCTGATATGAATATGCTTTTAAGCTATTATCATTGTCTTGATGATAAAAATGATGATGGCTCTGTAAAAGGTTATGTGGGTGCCGCTATATATGACAAAGCTCACAGACAGGTTGCAAGAGTCTACAGACGGCAGGCAGCGTGTATTAAAAAGAGTCTTAAAAAACTTACACTCGTTGAAAAAAACGACAATTCTGACATACTTGAAGCTGCCGATTGTTTTGGAAAGCTCCTTGCAGAGCTTTTTTGCTATAAGAAAGATTATTTTGAAAAACAGATAAGAAAGTTTGGGTATCATCTTGGCAGATTTGTATATATTATGGACGCATTTGACGATATAAGAGAGGATATAGAAAAAGAAAGATTTAATCCTCTTAAAAAAGAATATCTTGCAACTGATGACAAGGACTGTTTTAACAGAAGGGTATATGATATGCTTCTCGATGAGATTTCGGAAGCGTGTGCAGAGTTTGAAAAACTTCCGTGCGTTCAGTATATTGATATATTAAGAAATATACTCTATGCAGGAGTTTGGAATAAATTTGATAAAATAGTAAATGGAAATGAGGTAAAATAAATATGAGCAACATTACAGATCCCTATCAGATACTTGGTGTTTCACCAAATGCAACTGATGATGAGGTAAAAAAAGCATACAGAGAGCTTAGCCGCAAATACCATCCTGATGCAAATGCCGGAAATCCACTGTCAGACCTTGCCGAAGAAAAATTTAAACAGGTTCAGGAAGCATACAGTCAGATAATGGATATGCGAAATGGCAAGACAAGCTACAATGGTTATAATCAGGGTACGCAAGGCTACAGTCAGGGAACTCAGGGTTACAGTCAGGGTGCACAAGGGTATGGCTATAATCAGAATAACAACAGGCAGAGATATCAGCAATATGGTTCGGGTTATGGCAGAGGTCCTTGTGGAAACAACCTTGACAACTGTTCTACAGGAAATATCTGTTGTGACCTTTGGTGTGCTGATTCGCTTTGTGAATGTATGGGAGGAGATCTTTGCAGTTGCATTTAAAATCAAAACAGGTGGCATGGTGCGGTATCATTATGGCATTTACGGTGATATTACAGATAGCATCCGGCATTATAGAGACAAGCTCACTTTTTCTTCTTGCGGCAGCTTCATTTTTAGCCGGATGCGTTGAGAGAAAATTTGGAACTGTGACGGCTTTAGGATTTTCAATCGGAGCATTTATTCTAGGAATTATACTTGCACCACAAAAGCTTTACTGTTTTACATTTGCAGGCTTTTGTGTTTATGTTCTTGTCGCAGAGTATTTCAGGCAAAAAGACAGGCAGGCGGCAAATGACGGAAAAACATTTAGGAAAAGCACGGAATATATAATAAAAGGGATATTGTACCATATCATGCTTATAGCAGCATTAGTTATATCTTTCACCGTGACTGGTCTTGACGTGATATTCTCAAAAAATATGATAGAAAAAGCAAAAGATATGCCGGTATTTATAATTATTATTTTGGGTGTGCTTTGTGCCGAGCTTTTGTGGTTTGTATTTGACAGAGCCTATATATTTTTTCAGGACAGATACGGACTTATTGTCTGTGGGAGGGAAGATTGAAAAAAGGTATTGAACATGAACCACTTATATGGAAGATATTAAATGAGATAAGAGAGTCATCGAGATTTAAAAACAGCAAAAAGTTTATACAGCATGGAAAGACAAGCGTATATATGCACAGTGTTAGTGTGGCATATATGAGCTGTTATATTGCGGAAAAGTATAATTTAAGTGTCGATTACTATTCACTTATAACAGGTGCTCTTTTACATGATTATTTTCTCTATGACTGGCATGATAAGGAGGATGGGCACAAAAGACCTCACGGCTTTTATCATCCGTCGGCGGCACTTGCAAATGCCGAAAGGGACTTTGAAATAAACAGCCGTACAAAAAACATAATCAAGAGGCATATGTTTCCGCTTACACCTATACCGCCCGTATGCTTAGAGGGATGGGTGGTGTGCATCGCCGACAAGATATGCTCGACAAAGGAGACCATCAAAAGACATTGATTTTGACATGAAAGACAAATCGTGATATAATTCTAAATTAAGAATGTAAAAATACATAAAAATAAGAGGTGCATTATGGCAAAATATAAGAGAATTTTATTAAAACTCAGCGGTGAAGCTTTAGCCGGACCAAATAAAACAGGCTTTGACGAAGCTACCTGTATAGGAGTTGCAAAGCAGGTTAAACAGCTTGTTGATGCAGGTATTGAGGTTGGTATCGTCACAGGCGGAGGAAACTTCTGGAGAGGACGCACAAGTGAAAATATTGACAGGACGAAAGCAGACCAGATAGGTATGTTAGCAACAGTCATGAACTGTATATATGTATCTGAGATATTCAGATCTGTAGGAATAAAAACAAATGTTCTGACACCGTTTGAGTGTGGTTCATTTACTAAACTTTTCTCTAAAGACAGGGCAAACAAATATTTTGAAAAGGGTATGGTAGTATTCTTTGCCGGAGGAACAGGTCATCCGTACTTCTCAACAGATACGGCTACTGTTCTTCGTGCCATCGAGATTGAAGCGGACGTTATTCTCTCTGCAAAATCAATAGATGGTGTGTATGACTCTGATCCTGCCGTAAATCCTGATGCAAAGAAATTTGATGAGATAAGCATTGAGGATGTCGTAAACAACAGACTTGGTGTAATTGACCTTGCAGCAGCCGTATTATGTATGGAAAACCATATGCCTATGATGATATTCGGTTTAAATGAAGAAAACAGTATTGTAAACACGGTAAACGGTGTGACAAAAGGTACACTTGTAACTGCTTAATTTATAGTATAGTGCAAATGAACGGTGTCAGTGCACACCTGATACAGATTTAAATATATGAAAATGTGTGCAGAAATGAGGACTATTATGAGTATTGAATTAAAAGAATTTAAAGATAAAATGGGCAAGTCATTAGACAGTCTTGCAAGTGAATATACTACTATCAGAGCAGGTCGTGCAAACCCTCATGTACTTGACAAGATAATGGTTGAATATTACGGAACACCTACAAATCTTCAGCAGGTTGCAAACATATCCGTATCAGAAGCAAGAACTATAGTTATCCAGCCATGGGAAGCAAGTCTTATCAAGGAGATAGAAAAAGCTATCCTTACATCTGATCTCGGTCTTACACCAAACAATGACGGAAAAGTTATCCGACTCACTTTCCCTGAACTTACGGAAGACCGTCGTAAAGAGCTTGTAAAAGATGTTAAGAAAAAAGGTGAGGGTGCTAAAGTTGCAATCAGAAACATCCGCAGAGATGCAAACGATATGATTAAGAAACAGCTTAAAGCAAGTGAAATATCAGAGGATGAGCAAAAAGGTGCAGAGGACGACATTCAGAAACTCACTGACGAGTTTATAGCAAAAGTTGACAATATGGTCGATGAAAAGTCAAAAGAGATTATGACTGTATAATATTTTTGCTTATATGTAAATAAAAGGGATAGGCAGATTATGTCTGTCCCTATAATTTCGCAGGAAATGGAGAATAAAGATGGAAGAAAGAAAAGTTCCAAGGCATGTTGCAATAATTCTCGATGGCAATGGAAGATGGGCAAAAAAGCGTATGCTTCCGAGAAATGCAGGTCATGCCGCAGGCAGTAAAAATGTCGAAAAAATATGTGCCGCTGCATGGGATATGGGAATCGAATATGTGACGATGTATGCATTCTCAACTGAAAACTGGTCAAGACCAAAAGAAGAAGTGGATGCACTTATGAAGCTTTTACATTCATATCTTAAGGATTGCCTGAAAACAAGTAAAAAGAACAATATGCAGGTAAGAGTTATAGGTGATATTTCAAAACTTGATAAAGACCTCCAGGAGCGTATAATCGAACTTGAAAGAGTTTCAGCCGAAAACACGGGACTCCATTTTCAGGTTGCATTAAATTATGGAAGCAGAGATGAGATAAAAAGAAGTATCATTTCCATTGCTAATGAAGTTAAAGAAGGAAGTCTTTTGCCAGAAGATATAACGGAGGATATAATATCCTCACATCTTGACACAAGCGGAATCCCTGATCCTGACCTTATGATAAGAACAAGTGGAGAGCAAAGGCTTTCAAATTATCTTTTATGGCAGCTTGCATACGCAGAATTTTATTTTACGGATGTATTGTGGCCTGATTTTTCAAAAAAAGATTTACAGAAAGCTGTTGAATTTTATCAGTCAAGGGACAGGAGATTTGGCGGTGTAAAATAAGAGAGGTTTATTTATGTTTAAAACAAGATTATTAAGCGGAATCGTTCTTATGGCGATAACGATAGCACTTATGGTTTACGGAGGGTATCCTTTATTCTTTGTTATAACGCTTATCTCAGTGATAGGACTTTATGAACTTTACAGAGCCGTGGGCATGGAAAAAACAATGCCTGCACTTATCGGATATATATCAAGCATAGTGACTGATGTATTGATACTTAACAACGGCTTTGAGGAACTTGTCATGTGGCTTATCCTCACGCTTATGGTTCTCATGGCGTGTTATGTCATTGCCTATCCTAAATATAATTCAGAACAGATGACAATGCTTATGTTTGGTCTTATATATGTGACGGTTATGCTGTCATTTGTATTCAAGGTAAGATATGTATCTAACGGAATACTTCTCGTCTGGTTTATATATATAGGTTCATGGGGGTCAGATACCTGTGCTTATTGTGTTGGCAAACTTATCGGAAAACATAAGATGCCGTCAAAACTCAGCCCAAACAAAACCATAGAGGGTTGTGTCGGTGGTATAGCCGGTGCGGCACTTATAGGATTTATCTTTGCAATGGTATTCTGGGGCAAAGGGCAGATGCTTTGGCAGCTGCCGATAATAGGTGCTGTCTCTGCAGTTATCTCACAGATAGGTGACCTTACGGCATCGGCGATAAAGAGAAATCACAATATAAAAGACTATGGAAATCTTATTCCGGGTCATGGTGGAATACTCGACAGATTTGACAGTGTTATATTTACTGCACCTATCGTATTTTACCTTGTTAAGTATATGTTATTATAATTATAATAAACTTATGTTTGTTTTAGAGCAGGAAGAGATATTTTGAGCTAATCTAAAATGTCTTTTTAATAAAGAAAAACTGCTCAGAAATGGGAATTGATATGAAAACAAAAAATATAGCGGTACTGGGTTCCACGGGTTCGATAGGAACCCAGACGCTTGAAGTTATAAGAAACAATGATGATATGAGGGTTGTATCTCTTGCCGCAGGCAGTAATATAACTTTATTGCAAAAACAGATAGAGGAATTTTCGCCAAAACTCGTATGTGTCTTTGATAAGAAAAAAGCAGAAGAATTGCAAAAAAATCTAAAGAACCCGGAGACTGAAATAGTAACCGGTATGGACGGACTTATAGCCTGTGCCACGATAGATGAAGCCGACATAGCAGTTGCGGCGGTTGTCGGAATGATAGGCATAAAACCTGTTATCGAGGCGGTAAAAGCGGGAAAAGATATTGCCTTTGCAAACAAAGAGACACTTGTTACGGCAGGTCATATAATCATGCCAATGATAAAAAAATATGGTGTGAAACTTCTTCCGGTAGACAGCGAACATTCGGCAATATTCCAGAGTCTTAACGGTGAAAATGCTTCGGATATTGACAAAATTCTTCTTACTGCATCAGGTGGTCCTTTCAGAGGAAAGAAAAGAGAAGAACTTATAAACATTCAGGTTGAGGATGCACTGAAACATCCAAACTGGTCTATGGGCAGAAAGATAACTATCGACTCTTCGACAATGGTAAATAAAGGTCTTGAGGTGATTGAAGCAAAGTGGCTTTTTGATGTGTCCTGCGATGATATTCGGGTCGTGGTACAGCCAAAGAGTGTTATTCACTCAATGGTACAGTTTAAGGACGGTGCAGTTATAGCACAGCTTGGAACACCGGATATGAAACTGCCTATACAGTATGCACTCACATACCCTGAAAGAAGATACCTCCCCGGAGAGAGACTCGATTTTTGGAAAATGTCGGAGATAACTTTTGAAAAACCTGACATGGAGACATTTAAGGGGTTAAGACTTGCGTATGATGCCTGCAGGGAGGGCGGCAGTATGCCTACTGTCCTTAATGCAGCAAATGAAAAGGCTGTTGCGTTATTTCTTGACAGAAAAATAGCATATCTGCAGATAGCAGATATAATTGAAGAATGTATGCTTAAACATACAACGGTGAAAGAGCCGTCTTTAGAAGAAATTCTTGAGATTGAACAGAAAGTTTATTCATATATATTGAGTAAATATGATAAATGATAATAAACAGATTTTATGGAGGATCATATGAATATATTGGTGGCGTTATTGATATTTACGGTCATAGTCGTAATACATGAGCTGGGACATTTTCTTCTCGCAAAGAAGAACGGTGTCGGTGTTCCTGAATTTTCAGTCGGGATGGGACCAAGACTTATTACCGTAGCAAAAGGTAAAAAAGGATTTATTTTTAAATTGTTCTGTTCACAGAAATATTTTGAGAATAATGAAGACTGGCAGAAATGTACGAAATATTCATGGAAACTTCTGCCTATTGGCGGCTCATGTGCCATGGTAGGAGAGGACGAGATAAACGAAGATGAAAATTCTTTCAATGTGAAAGGCAAATGGGCAAGATTTTCAATAGTGTTTGCAGGTCCGTTCTTTAACTTTATACTTGCATTTGTATTTTCGGTGATAATACTTGCAAATGCCGGAATTGATTATCCTATAATCGAACATATATATGACAACCAGCCGGCAGCAAGTTCAGGACTTGAAGTTGGGGATGTCGTAAAGAGCATAAATGGTAAGAAGATAACGATAGGCCGTCAGATAGACACATATACCATGCTTCATCCGCTTACGGGAGAAGATGTGGATATAGTTGTAACAAGAAACGGCAAAGAAAAATCTTTTAAGATAGACCCTAATTATAAGACATATCTTTTCGGATTTTCATATGGAACAAATGAAAAAGCGGCAGCCGAGGTTTCTTCTGTCACAGAGGGTAAACCTTTTGAAAAGGCAGGCTTTAAGGCTGGGGATATAATTAAAGAAGTAAATGGTAAAAAAATTGTCAATGCAGGCGAACTCAGTACGGCTATGAATGAGGTAAACAGTGACGGAAAAGAAGTTACATTTTTAGTCGACAGAAAAGGTGAGGAAAAAACATTCAAAGTAACGCCTGAACCATATTCAACAAAAACACTTGGATTTATAGCATCAATGGATGAAAAGAGCAAGAGTACATTTGATGTTGTCAAGTACAGTTTTGTTGAGGTAAAATACTGGATAGAGACAACAGTTGGAAGTCTTGGAGCACTCATAACTGGAAATGTATCTATCAAAAATGTATCAGGACCGGTCGGAATCGTTGATACGGTAGGGGATGCGATAAACCAGAGTAAATCTTACGGATTTAAAGTCGTTATGCTGCAGATACTTTATATGTCAGTATTACTTAGTGCGAACCTAGGTGTAATGAACCTTTTGCCGCTCCCTGCACTTGACGGAGGGCGAATCGTATTTATCCTGATAGAAGCCATAAGAGGAAAGCCTGTAGATAAGGAAAAAGAAGGCTTCGTACATTTTGCAGGATTTGTTGTGCTGATGCTGTTCATGGTATTTGTAATGTATAATGATATAATAAAGATATTGCATTAGGCAATAGATTTATAATCATTAAGCCGTCGGTCAATGCTATCTGGTAAGAATTAATTTTTTTGTAATTTTGCCCCGGTGTATTGGGATATATTTCTTAGATGTTGCAATCGTTATTGTCAGTATTGCAAGTGTTGACAGTAGAGTATTTTAAACCATGGTGTCTTTAGGACATCATGGTTTTTGTGATATATAATTGTGCAAGAGCAGATAAAAGTGCAATAATGCGTGGTATCCATGAGTTATGGTTACTATCATTAGATTTCTAAATAAGTAACAGTTTTACCATAAAAAGGTATTTAACGATACAATGAACAAGCTCATTGTATTGCCAATTATCTTTTTATGGCTGAACTGTTACCTAAATAAAAAGATAAAAGTGTTGATTTTTTTTGAAAAGAGGTAGAAAAATGTATAGAGATAATACGAAAGTTGTAAAAATAGGAAATGTTGCTATCGGAGGAGGAAATAAGATTGCAATACAGTCTATGACAAATACAAAAACAGAGGATGTTAAAGCAACGGTAGAGCAGATACTTGCACTTGAAAAGGCAGGCTGTGACATAGTCAGAAGCACTGTTCCGACGATGGAAGCGGCAAAAGCGATTGCGGAGATTAAAAAACAGATTCATATACCGCTGGTTGCCGATATTCATTTTGATTATCGTCTTGCTATTGCGGCAATGGAGAACGGGGCAGACAAGATAAGGATAAATCCCGGAAATATCGGTTCTGCTGAGAAAATAAAAGCAGTGGTCGACGTGGCAAAAGAGAGGAACATTCCGATAAGAGTCGGTGTAAACAGCGGTTCTCTTGAAAAAGATCTCATAGAAAAATATGGCGGTGTTACAGCGGAGGGAATTGTTGAGAGTGCACTTGATAAAGTTAAGATAATTGAAGATATGGATTATGATAATCTTGTTATAAGCATAAAATCGTCAGATGTTATGATGTGCATAAAAGCTCACGAACTCATAGCAGGAAAGACACCTTATCCGCTTCATGTTGGAATAACGGAGTCAGGTACGGTATTGTCAGGCAATATCAAATCAGCGATAGGACTTGGAAATATACTTTATCAGGGAATAGGTGATACGATAAGGGTTTCACTCACCGGTGACCCTGTCGAGGAGATACGCTCAGCTAAACTTATATTAAAAACTCTGGGACTTAGAAAAGGCGGTGTGACTGTTGTCTCATGTCCGACCTGCGGCAGAACGCAGATAGACCTTATAAGCCTTGCGGCAAAGGTTGAAGATATGGTAAAAGATATGGATATGGATATAAAAGTTGCCGTTATGGGATGTGCCGTAAACGGACCGGGAGAAGCAAGAGAAGCTGATATAGGAATAGCAGGCGGAAATGGTGAGGGACTTCTTATAAAGAAAGGTGAGATTATAAGAAAAGTGCCTGAAAATGAGATACTTGCCGTGTTAAAAGAGGAACTTGAACGCTTATAAATATTCTTACACTTCCCGTGTATAGAGCACAGTAGGATGCTTATGTTATAAGACAACTGCGTTCATGAGCAGGCAGCGAAAGTGAATTGCGAATGTCAGCTATATGTGTTAAATATCGAAAATGATGCAGAAATGGAGCCGAATAAATATGCAGAGATTGTTACTTGAAACTTTTGAAGGTCTTAATCTTACAGATAGACAGCGAAAGATATTTGATGATGTAAATGTTGAAAATGTCGTTGTTTCAAAAGAAAATAAATTGATAGAAATATATCTTGTAAGCAGCCATGTTGTAGCATACAGGGAGATATGTCTTTTAGAGTACGCATTAGGTGTTTTTTTCGGCAATGCTGACATTGACATAAAAGTACATGACAGATTTGAACTTTCACAACAATACAATGCAAAGGTATTTTTTGATGAGTATAAAGACAGCCTTCTTCAGATATTCAAAGCTGAAAATATATTAGAGTTTGATATGCTCTATCAGGGAAATTTTGAGATGAAGGAGTCAGAAATTTATATTTCATGTGAAGATGACAGTATGTACCGTGGCAGGGAAAAAAATTTAAAAGACAGTCTTGTAAAGATATTTAATGAGAAAGCAGGATTTGATATAACTGTAGATGTTGAATATACCGAGCCTGTAAAAGAAAAGGAAAAGAAAACAGAAATATTTAAGTTCCCGTCAAAACAAAAAACAATGCAGAGACAGGACAATATCCCTTTACAGAACACTGCCGAATTGCAAAATGGTATGTCAATGTCAAAAAACGGAACAGACGGAATGGGTTCAGATATTCCTTTTGATGCGGCGGATTATTATGTTGATGATATGGCATATGCTGCAACGAATATGGGCTTTGATATTCCGGTGGAGCCGGCTGCCGGTATGGAACCGGAAAACAATATGCAGCCTAAAGCTGTGGCATCTGATACCGCCATGATGGGATTTGACATACAGGCTTCAGGTAACGGCTCTGCAGGCACATCAAAAAACAGCAATGCACAGAATAATATAGCAGCTAAAAAATCAACAGATAATGGTTCATCAAAAAAGACAGCCGCAGGTGGTTCAACAAGATATGGAAACGACAGAAAATATGGTAAAGGTAAATTTACAAAGAGCAAGATTCCATTTGATGAGGAATGTTTCTATGGCAGAAATTGTGACGGAGAAATCACAAAGATTGCTGACATTCAGGATGAGATTGGTGAAGTTGTAATAGAAGGTATGGTTTCCTCAACTGAGGAGAGAGAGATAAGAAATGAAAAAATCATATTTATGTTCAATGTAACTGATTTTACGGACACTATTTCTGCAAAGATATTTATAAAAAAGGATGAAGCCGACCCTATAAGAGACAATATTAAAAAGGGTAAATTCATAAAGATGAAAGGTATCGCACTTTACGATACATATTCAAGAGAAGTGGGAATAAGTTCAATAAAGGGCATAAAGCCGGGCAAGGACAACCGTGTATATCGAGAAGATAATTACGAGGGAATGAAGAGAGTTGAACTTCATGCACATACACAGATGAGCGAGATGGATTCTGTTATGTCTGTTTCTGATTATCTGAACACTGCAAAGAGATGGGGACATACGGCAGTGGCAATAACAGACCACGGTGTGGTTCAGGCATTCCCTGATGCCGACCATTGTTTAAAACCGGATGACAATTTAAAGATGCTTTACGGAGTTGAGGCATACCTTGTAGATGACCTTATCGGAACAGTCAAAAATGACAAGGGACAGAACTTTGGCGGCTCGTTTGTCGTTTTTGACCTTGAGACAACCGGATTTGGTGCAAAGAGCAACCAGATAATAGAAATCGGTGCAGTAAAAGTAGAAAACAGACAGATAGTAGATACTTTCAGCACATTTGTAAACCCTGAAAGACCTATTCCGTTTAATATAACAAAATTGACGAGCATAGATGACAATATGGTCGCAGGCTCGCCAAATATAGATGTGATACTGCCTAAATTTCTTGAATTTTGCGGTGATAGTGTTATGGTCGCACATAATGCATCGTTTGATATGGGATTTATAACACAGAAAGCAAGGGAGAGAGGTTATGACATTGATTTTACGGTTATCGACACTGTTTCAATGTCAAGAGCATTATTGCCTGAACTCTCAAAATATAAACTTGACACGGTCGCAAAAGCACTCGGAGTATCACTTGAAAATCATCACAGGGCGGTTGATGATGCAGGCTGTACGGCAGAGATATTTATAAAACTTATAAAGAAACTTGATGAAAAAGGTATAGATACTCTTGCAAAATTAAATGAGATAGGTAAGCCGTCTATGGAAGCAATAAGAAAAATGCCGTCATACCATGCGGTCATACTTGCCAAAAATGAGACAGGCCGTGTAAATCTTTACAGGCTTATCTCTGAGTCACATTTAAAATATTTCAGCAGAAGACCAAAACTGCCAAAAAGTCTTTATCTGGAATACTGTGAGGGACTTATGATAGGTTCAGCCTGTGAAGCGGGTGAGCTTTATCGTGCAATACTTGAAGAAAAGCCTGAGGAAGAAATAGACAGACTTGTCAAGTTCTATGATTATCTTGAGATACAGCCACTTGGAAACAACGCATTTATGGTAAGGGACAGCGACAAATATCCTCAGATACAAGATGAAAATGACCTTATGGAGATAAACAGAAAGATTGTTTCTCTCGGTGAAGAATATAATAAACTCGTAGTCGCCACCTGTGATGTGCATTTTCTAAATCCGGAGGACGAGGTCTACAGACGCATAATAATGGCTGGAAAAGGCTTTAAAGATGCAGATTTTCAGGCACCTCTTTATTACAGGACAACTGCTGAGATGCTCGCTGAATTTCAGTATCTCGGAGCAAAAAAGGCTGAGGAGATAGTTATTACAAATACAAATCTCATCGCCGACATGGTAGACAATATAAAACCGTGCAGCCCGCGAAAATGTCCGCCACAGATTGAAAATTCAGACCAGGATTTAAGAGATATATGCTACAATAAAGCACATTCAATATATGGTCCTGACCTGCCTCCGGTCGTAGTAGAGCGACTTGAGAGAGAGTTAAACTCTATTATAAGCAACGGATATGCCGTTATGTATATCATCGCACAGAAACTTGTGTGGAAGTCAAATGAGGACGGTTATCTTGTAGGCTCAAGAGGTTCGGTAGGTTCGTCATTTGTAGCGACGATGGCGGGAATAACAGAGGTAAATCCGCTGTCGGCACATTATTACTGTCCAAAATGCCACTATTATGACTTTGATTCAGAGGATGTAAAAAAATATGTCGGCAGCTCGGCTTGTGATATGCCGGACAAGAAATGTCCAAGATGCGGTGAAATGTTGTGCAAAGAGGGACACGACATTCCGTTTGAGACATTCCTCGGATTTAAGGGAGACAAAGAGCCTGATATTGACCTTAATTTCTCAAGTGAATATCAGAGCAATGCACACGATTATACAGAGGTAATTTTTGGTGCAGGACATACTTTCAGAGCAGGAACAGTAGGAACGCTTGCAGAAAAAACTGCTTACGGATATGTAAAAAAATATTACGAGGAAAGGGAACAGTCAAAACGAGGTGCTGAGATAGAGCGAATATCGCAGGGCTGCGTAGGTGTCAGACGAAGTACCGGACAGCATCCCGGCGGAATTGTAGTTCTGCCGATGGGAGAAGAAATCTATACATTTACTCCAGTGCAGCATCCGGCAAACGATATGACCTCTAAAATAATAACAACACATTTCGATTATCATAAGATTGATGCAAACCTCTTAAAACTTGATATATTAGGTCATCAGGACCCTACCATGATAAGAATGCTTGAAGACCTTACGGGAGTTGATGCATCACAGATAAGAATGGATGATAAAGAAGTGCTTTCGCTGTTTGAAAGTACCGAAGCACTCGGAATAAAACCTGAGGATATAGACGGATGCCCATTTGGCTGTCTTGGTCTTCCTGAGTTTGGAACACCGTTTGTACATGGAATGTTAAAAGAAGCAAAACCTAAGAATTTTTCAGACCTTGTGCGAATATCAGGACTTTCGCATGGTACTGATGTGTGGCTTGGAAACGCACAATACTATATTTCAACAGGTGACTGTACACTTTCAACAGCCATATGTACACGAGATGATATAATGATATATCTTATTCATATGGGAGTTGAGAATGAGCGTTCTTTTAAGATAATGGAGAGCGTAAGAAAAGGAAAAGGTCTGACCCCTGATATGGAGGAGGATATGAGAGCGTGCAATGTACCTGACTGGTATATTGAGTCGTGCAAAAAGATAAAATATATGTTCCCAAAAGCCCATGCAGCCGCATATGTAATGATGGCACTGAGAGTAGCATACTTTAAAGTACATTATCCATTGTCATATTATGCAGCATTTTTCAGTATAAGAGCTACCTCATTTAACTATGAGCTAATGTGTCTTGGAAAAGAAAGACTCGGATACTATATGGACGATTATAAAAAGAGGAAAAATGAACTGTCAGACAAAGAAAAGGATACATTTGAGGACATGAAGATAGTTCAGGAAATGTACGCCAGAGGTTTTGAATTTGTAAAGATTGATATATATCGTGCAAAAGCGAACAGATTTCAGATAGTAGACGGAAAACTTATGCCGGCATTCTCAACAATCGACGGACTTGGAGATAAAGCCGCCGAGATGATAGAGGACGAAGCGAGCAAGGGTAAGTTTTTGTCAAGGGAGGATTTTAAGAACAGATGTAAAGTCAGCGAGAAAGTTGTGGAAACAATGGCAGATTTAGGGCTTATGGGTGATCTGCCACACAGCAACCAGATTTCGCTGATGGATTTTATGGAGATGTAGGTGAAAAAATGACAGAAGTAATGAAAAAAATTTTGGCAGATAGTGATGATGCAGGGTAAGTATAATCAATATGCAATACAAAAATGAAAAGAGGATTAAAAAAATACATTTTATGACGAGGGGATTTCATTATGAAAACAAATTTTAAGAACGAAAAACAGATTGTATCAATGATTATACTTACAGCACTTCTTATCCTTAGTGTTATTATGGTCGTGAACTTTGGAAAAGCGGGAACTGTTAATACTTTTACATTTACATATGGCGGTAATACATACTCTGCTGAATTTGAGTACGAAAGTGTTTCAAGAGAAGGAGACGCAACAAACTTCCGCATAACAAAGATTGAACAGAAAGATAATACCTCTAAGATTGTTTGTCCTACAGAGATTAAAGTTCCGGACAGTATTATAATAGGAAGTAACTCCTGCAAGATTACCAGCATCGGCAGTGGAAAAGGTAAGCCTTTTATCTGTGATGATACTTTTAATGGCGGTAATCTGAAAAATGTGTATAACAATGCAGAAACGCTTGCTGTTACTTTACCGGATAGTGTTACTGAAGTTAAAGAAAATGCTTTCAGTAATGGTATAAGTGACATAAATACAAGTACAAATATAACTACGCTTACTAAAGTGACTATGAATAGTGTTGTGAAAGTAGGAGATTATGCTTTTAGTGGTTGTGGTTCACTTAACAATATCACATTAAGTAAAGTTGAAAACATTGGAAATTATGCTTTTAATAATTGCAGTTCACTTAACAATATCACATTAAGTAAAGTTGAAAACATCGGAAACTATGCTTTTAATAATTGCAGTTCACTTAACAATATCACATTAAGTAAAGTTGAAAACATCGGAAACTATGCTTTTAATAATTGCAGTTCACTTAACAATATCACATTAAGTAAAGTTGAAAACATCGGAAACTATGCTTTTAATAATTGCTACGCACTTAAAAGAATCATTCTTCCAAAGTCGTGCTTATTAGTAGGAAATTATGCTTTTGGTGGAAATTCAATTAATATTAATCTTTTTGTGTCAAATCCCAATACAGTTTTTGATGGAACGGTAAGTGACTTTTCCGGTAAACAGATTGTTTCTTATAAAAATTCTGTTGCAAAGGACTTCGCAGGAGATAAATTTAAAACTTTTACTCAGTACAAATCTGAAATGGGAAGTTTCCCTTCCGGATGCGATTTCCCTGCTTCTGATACTTCTTTTAAAGCTGTTTTCTCTACAGATGGCAGTGATTTGTATTCAGACAGCAAGGTTACAAATACTCCTAATCTTGCCGGTGACGGTGTATATTCTTCTTATATATATCTCACTAATGAAATGATTGCAGGTAACAGTGGTATTAAGACAACAGTTAATAAAGCATACACTACATCTTCTGACAACAACAGCAAATATACTTTTAAAGGATTTTATATCGGTTCAAAGCAGCTTTTTAACGAAAAAGGTGAGTTAAGTACAAAGAATGTTGCTGATTTTTCAGTTAAGAATGAGACTACAACTATCTATTCAAGATTTCAGGGTAAGATTTATTCAGTTAAGTTTTACAACTGTGTAAATGTCAACAGCAATGGCAAAAATGAAATGACAATAGCAGGACTCAGCAAAGATACTCATGCTTATTCCGATGATGACAGCAACGAGTACATTGCTACTTCTTATGAATATGGCAAAGAATTTTCACTCCCTGTTGAGAGTGCATCATCTTTTAACAGATACGGTTATAACTTTAAAGGCTGGTATGAGTATGAAAATGACAAGACAAATGAAGTTGTAACAAAGATTGAGAAAGGTTCTTCAGGAGATAGAACTTTTGCGGCAAAATGGTCTGCTAAAACTTACAAAATCTCATTTAATTTCAACGGTGGACATAAGGCAAAAGATAATGAAGCTTATCCGACAACTCACAAATATGGAACAGCTCAGATAAAATTCAACACTCCTGTAAAGAACGGTTATGATTTTGCAGGCTGGCTTTTAGCTTCAACAAATACTATTCAGAACAGTTACACAAGGTATCAGACAGAAGATGCAACTTATACTGCTCAGTGGACTCCGCACAAATATACAGTCACATTTGAAACAGGCACAAAAGAAAATATTGCACCGACAGATTTTGATATTACAGGAAACAAGATTGACTTAACTTCAAATGATTTCAAACCAATAAAGAAAGGTAATAAGTTCCTTGGTTGGTTTGATGTTAAGGGAACAGAATACAAAACAGTACAGTATGGTGTAAGTAAAAATACCAATTATGGTACTTTAGAAGATGTTACTTTTTATGCAAAATGGAAACCAAATCAGTACAATGTTGTATGCAACCTTGACGGTGGTTATATTGATAACTATCCAATGAATATAGATGGAACTATTGATATGGTTCATGCTTATGGTGTATCTGAAGCACTTCCTTTAGTGCCTGAAAAAACCGGATATTCGTTTTTAGGATGGGTTCTGACAGATTTAGATGAGGGCACTTATACAGAAAAAATTCCGGCTGATTTAGACCATGATGCTACATTTGTTGCTAAGTGGAGTAAAGATGATTACAAGATTTCTTATGATTTAGACGGTGGAAATGTAGATGCTGCTCTTACATCAGTTTACAACATTGATACAGACACGATTACACTTCCTGCACCGACAAAAGAGGGATATTCTTTCAGCAAATGGATTGACCTTGATACAAATAATGAGATTAAATCAATCGTTAAAGGTACTGTCGGAGATAAGAAACTTAAGGCTCTCTGGGTAGCAAATTCATATAAGATTAACTATGCAGCAACAGAGGAAAATGAAGCACTTACGAAAGAAAGGATTTTTGCTGATGATGTAGTTTTGGCAAATCCTACAAGACAGGGATATATTTTCAAAGGTTGGTATGACAATGCAGATTTAACCGGTTCTGCTTATACATCTGACAGACTTAAAAACCTTGCATCTGATGTGACATTATATGCCAAATGGTCTCCGGCTCAGTATAAGATTACTTATGATTTAGGTCTTGGTTCTACTTATGCTACAATGCCTGCTTATTCAGATACTTATACCGTAGACAGTCCAGTTGTATTACCTGTTCCGGTATGGACTGGACACACATTTAAAAGCTGGGATTTAAACGGAATGAATATAACAACAACAGCAGGTCTTTTAGGTGATGTTACTGTAAAGGCAATCTGGAATGAAGATGTGTTCAAGATTACTTACAAATTAAATAACGGAACACTTCCGGACGAAGATTACGCAACAACTCATTATTACGGTGTTTCAGAGTCATTACCTACACCTAAGCGAAGTGGTTATGATTTCAAAGGCTGGTACATGGATGAAAACTTTACAACAGCAACATACAAAACAGTTGATGCCACGGTGTCAGAAGATGTTACTTTCTATGCGAGATGGACACTTAATACATATACTATTTATTACAACTTAGGCAGTGCAAAAAGCAATGGCGGCACATTTGATAAGGAAAGCCAGACATTTAATGTTAATGAAGATGTAGAACTCAATGTTCCGACATGGGAAGGACATACCTTTAAAGGCTGGGTTACTGAGGACAACGAAGTTATCACAAAGATAAGCAAAGGCACTTACAAGGATATGAAACTTACTGCTGCATGGAATACGGACAGTTCAACAATTTCATATGAAACAAACGGCGGTACAATAAATGATGATAATGTCAATTACAGACACCTTTTAGGTGACTCAGAGGGACTTCCATACAATGTAACAAAGCCGGGATATGTTTTCAAAGGATGGTATGACAATGCAGAGCTTTTAGGTGATGTTTATACACAGACAAAAAAATCTGAAAGTAAGGACATGAAATTCTATGCAAAATGGAACGGTGCAGTCTACAGTTATACATTCAAACTTGATGGCGGTACACTTGCAAAAGACAGCAATATCAATGATGAGTTCTTTGATGAAACAAACAACACAATCAAAGAAACATTCGGAGAAACGATAAAACTTCCTAAAGTTTATAAATCAGGCTGCAACGCAAGTTCAGAGTGGAAGATTACAACAGCAGGATATGAGGGTGTGACAGTAAAAGAGGGCAGCAAAGTTGATTATCCTGACGATATAACACTTGAACCAATATGGACAGGTGGAACTCATAAAGTATTCTTTGACGCTGACGGCGGTTCATTTAAGAGTGGTTATGAGGAACTTGCAAAAGAAAATGACAGATATTATAAGAGTGTAAAATACAGTATAGATACAGACTTACAGTATTATGGTACACTTCCGGTAGTAGAAAAGGATGGGTACACATTCTTAGGATGGGCTACAAAAGATAAAGAGTTTGTCGTAGAAACAGATGAAGTGAAGCTCGCAACAGATACAGTGCTTTATGCTCAGTATAAAAAGAATGAAAAGACTACTTCATATCAGAAAGATGTAACCGTAAATGAGGATTGGGATGTTGACCCAAATGATTTAGACTCATATACGCTTCTTGATGAAAATGTAGCACTGGAAGAACCTGAAGCAAAAATCGCATGGTTTAAAACAAAAGCGGTAGGAGAGAACTATCTGGCTATAGATGATGCTGCCGGCAGAGGTCTTTATAAAGCAATGTGGAACTATTACCATGATGGAAAAAATGTCAATAAAGGCATTAAATTCTCCATCAATACAGGTGACGGCTTAGGTTTGTTTAATGTATATACCTGTTTTACGGAAGACCATCCGGAACTTTCATGGATGAGAGGCTGCGGTGTAGATATGGCTGCCGGGTCAAATGGAAGAACATATTGTTATATGCACCCTTCATATGATTATAATGCAAGTGAGGTAATCAGAAACTTTAATACTGTTGAAAACTCAGACAGATACCAAAACTTACTCAAAAAAGTAAAAAAAGGTAAGACAACAGCAGATACGCTCGATAATATCGCAAGAGTAATATGTGCTAATCTTGCATATACAGAAGATAAAGACAAAAAAGGTAACTATTCATCAAAATACCGTGATGCGGCATATGTAATCAACCAGTCAGAAAAACATGAATGTGTCTGTGTCGGATATGCTTATACATTCAAAATGATGTGCAATTACTTTGGAATTGACTGTGTAAATGTAGGGGGAGATGCTGAGGGCGGTCATGAATGGAACTATGTAAAAGTGGGTAAGAAATATTACGGTGTTGACCTTACATGGATGGACAGCGGCAGCAAACAGCAGAATGTTTACTGTTATCTTGAAGATGCTAAAACATTTGGTGTAAAGGGCTATGATAAATCAAATTTAAGAAAAAGTGATTTGTATATCGAAAAATATATAACACTTGCAACAACACCATATAAAAGAAATGTTACCGTAGGCAAATTCAAATACCAGATAACAGGTGGAGGAGAATGTACGCTGACAGGAGCGACAGCTAAAGGTAAAAAAGTTACGAATTTAACCATAAACAAAGGGGTAATTTATAACGGTCTTACCTACAGTATCAGTAAAATAGGTGATAAAGCTTTTAAAAATAACACTTATCTGAAAAAAATAAATATTACAGCCGTCAAAAAAATTAAGACATTTACGGTAGGAAAAAATGCTTTTGAAGGATGTAAAAATATTAGAACGATTACATTAAATAACAGTTTTGGCAAAAAAATTAACTTTTGCAATAAATCATTTAGATTAGGAAACAAAAAGAAATGCCGTGTAAGCATTATTTCTTCTAAAAAACTGAAAAAAGATACTGTTAAGAAATTAAAGAAAGCAGGATTAAAAAAGTTTACCACAAATTAAACCACAAAAAATCAGCCACGGCAGCATTTATCTATCGTGGCTGATTTTATAATTATTTTTGAAAAATTTTTGACGGAATATGTATTTTTCTATATATTTCCATGTATTCTTCATTTGAGTAATCATTTATATAATTTTTTTCATAATTGGTCGTGCAGTCATTATCCGCAAGCATATCAACCGCCTTATTATAGGCGATGGCAGCGTGCTCTATCTTGTCATACTTTCCTATAAGATTGTAACCGTTTATATGAATTTTGGATATGTAAGAAGTTATACCGTTGGCGGTTTCAACGGTAACTCCCTGATATGGATTTATTATCTCAATATTCGCATATCTAAAATCATTTATATCTCCGTTTACAAATCTGAAATCAATATCTTTTCTTGCAAAATTTCTTATGCCGTACCTCGATGCGATATTTGTCTGCATACCGTATTCAGCAACAAACAGATGTGTTCCTCGTCTCATTATAGAATGGTTAGAATAGTAGAAAAGGTCATCTACATCAAAAGTAAGCACATCATTTTTTGAAAGGTAGTAGTTGAAAAATTTATTACGCATATATATCGGTGTTTTGATATATATTCCATTATTTTTAAAATTTATCAGAGATACCCATTTTTTAAAATCAAGCTTTTGACATATTGTTTTAGAAAAATCATCCGGAAGATATGTGTTTTCACTTTGAATTATAGCTGTTGCATCATTATATGCTGCATTGGCGTCCTCCTCATTATCAAAACTTCCAAGACTTATATGTTTTGAGCGGAATGTTATGGAACTTCTGTAATAAACATCCCCATTTTTCTTTTGAGCCTTAAATACTCCGGGTAAATTTTTCATAAATATGTTTCTCCTGTTTATTATTTGTCTTTGGAAAATAAACTAACTATATTGATTTTAACATTTAAGAATTTAAAATACAACATAAATAAAACCTTTATCAAATTAAGCAATGCATCTGTAATGCTGTTGCAAGTGTATAATATTATAAAAAGTATTGAAAATTAAATGCAATACATAAAATAGCGTGTATAAATTATTACAAATATGTGAATAATTTTACAAAAGTATTCATATATTGTTATGTAAGGAGAATTTATATGTATAATAACAAAATATTTATTATGATAATGGCTGGCAGTATGACTATGGGATTATTAAATTCAAGCGACTGCCTTTCTAAAACAATTAAAGAAAACAATGTTGTGATAATGTCAGAAAATGAATATGGCATAAAAAACAGAGCAAATATTAAAAAGATTTCAAATCTGAAACGGCTGCATGATGAAAGACTGAAAGCATACAGGGTAAAACAGATTAAAAAAGCCTGTGGCGTAAGCGTAACTGCAACTGACAGAAAAATTCTTGAGAGGATAGTTGAAGCAGAAGCAGGCGGCGAGGATCATAAGGGTAAAGTGCTTGTCGCAAATGTTGTTTTAAACAGAGTTAAAAATAAATCATTTCCATCAACGATAAAAGATGTAGTTTTCGCACACAGAGGTGGGACATACCAGTTCTCGCCTATAATGGACGGAAGATATTATACAGTAAATGTATCTGATGATACAAAAAGTGCCGTAAAAGATGCCTTAGCAGGTGTAGACCATTCGGCAGGTGCATTGTACTTTATGGAACGGGCACTTGCTGACAAAGGTAATGTATCATGGTTTGACAGATGCCTTACAAGACTGTTTAGGTATCACTGTCATGAATTTTATAAGTAAATACAACTTTATGTACTGGAAAGCAAAGATATGACAAGATAATAGAAAATCAATGTTTTTATATAGATAAAACAATGTTTATAAAGGAGTGGTGGGAAAATTAGGATGATAGTACATTGTAACATAAAAATATCTTGATATATAGTGAGAATATGTCAGAAACATTCTTGCAATAACTTCTTTCATAATGTATAATATATCATTAAAAGACAAAAAGATAATTATTTAATGACTGTACTATATATGGTGCGGCGGAATGGAGGAAATAATGGAACTTATGTATCAGAGCACTCGAAGCGAGGGCACAAAGGTTACTGCATCACAGGCTATCTTAAAAGGTCTTGCGGATGACGGCGGACTTTTTGTACCTGTTAGTATTCCAAAACTTGATGTATCTTTAGAAGATATATCTAAGATGACATATCAGGAGACAGCATATGAAGTTATGAAGCTGTTTTTCACTGACTTTACGGAAAATGAATTAAAGACCTGCATCGAGAGAGCATATGATTCAAAGTTTGACACAAAAGAGATTGCTCCGCTTGTGAAGAAGTCAGATGCATACTATCTTGAGTTATTCCACGGTGCAACGATTGCCTTTAAAGATATGGCACTTTCAATACTGCCTCACCTTCTCACAACATCAGCTAAGAAAAACAATATCAAAAATGAGATTGTTATACTTACTGCTACTTCAGGAGATACAGGAAAGGCTGCTCTTGCCGGATTTGCAGATGTTGAGGGAACAAGTATTATCGTATTTTACCCTAAAAACGGCGTAAGCAAGATTCAGGAACGCCAGATGGTGACACAGAAAGGTGCAAACACAAAAGTTGTCGGCATCACAGGAAACTTTGATGATGCACAGAGCGGTGTTAAGGCAATGTTTAACAACAAAGAGCTTGCAAAAGTGATGGACGAGCACGGATACCAGTTCTCATCTGCAAACTCTATCAACATCGGCCGTCTTGTACCACAGGTTGTTTACTATGTTTATTCATACACAAGACTTCTTGCAAACGGAGATATAAAGGCAGGAGAGAAAGTAAACTTTGTAGTACCTACAGGAAACTTTGGAAATATCCTTGCAGCATTCTATGCCAAGAATATGGGTGTTCCTGTTGGAAAACTTATCTGTGCTTCAAATGAAAACAAAGTTCTTTACGATTTCTTTGAGACGGGTGTTTACGACAGAAACCGTGAGTTTATCCTTACTTCATCACCATCTATGGATATTCTTATCTCAAGCAACCTCGAAAGACTTATCTTTAGAATTGCCGGGGATGATGCCAAGAAGACAGCAGACATGATGGACGCTCTTAAGACAACAGGAAAATATACTATCACAGATGAAATGAAATTAAAACTTGCTGACTTCACAGGCGGATGGGCAAGTGAAGAGGACACTGCAAAAGAGATAAAGAGAGTGTTTGATGAGACAGGTTATGTAATGGATACTCATACGGCAGTTGCATCTTCCGTATATCATACATACAAAGAAAAGACAAACGATGATACAAAGACAATCATCGCGTCAACAGCAAGCCCATACAAGTTTGGCACAAGCGTTATGAGTGCTATCGACAAAAAGTATGAGGGAATGGACGATTTTGCCCTTATCGATGAGCTTTGCAAAACATCAGGAGTTAAAATTCCAAATGCAGTTGAAGAAATCCGTACGGCACCTGTACTTCATGATACAGTATGTGAGACAAAGGATATGCAGAAAACAGTTGAGAAAATCTTAGGATTGTAAAAATATTACTTGCAAACCAAAAAATATTATGATATAGTAGGTATGTTGTGTGCATTGTCGCATGACATACCTATTAATTTATTATCAATCACATATGCGGATTTCGTATCGGTGCCTTGACATAGTAACGCCATGTCAAAGGTCTTATGTTTGGAAGCATATGGAAGAAGAAAAACCATGGAGGTACAATTATGAGCGTTATTTCAATGAAACAGTTACTTGAAGCAGGTGTTCACTTTGGACATCAGACAAGAAGATGGAACCCTAAAATGGCTGAGTACATCTACACAGAGCGTAATGGTATTTATATCATCGACTTACAGAAATCTGTAGGTAAAGTAGATGAAGCTTACAATGCTGTTAAAGACATCGTTGCAAACGGCGGTTCTATCCTTTTCGTAGGAACAAAGAAACAGGCACAGGATTCTATCAAGACAGAAGCTGAGCGTTGTGGAATGTATTATGTAAACGAGAGATGGCTTGGTGGTATGCTTACAAACTTCAAGACAATCCAGACTCGTATCAAGAGATTAAAAGAGATCGAGACTATGTCTGAAGATGGTACATTTGATGTTCTTCCTAAGAAGGAAGTTATCCTTATCAAAAAAGAGTGGGATAAGCTTGAGAAGAACCTCGGCGGTATCAAAGATATGAAGAAGCTCCCTGACGCTATCTTTGTAGTAGATCCAAAGAAAGAAAGAATCTGTATTCAGGAAGCACATACACTTGGTATTCCTCTTATCGGTATCGCAGATACAAACTGTGATCCAGAAGAACTTGACTATGTTATCCCAGGTAACGATGATGCTATCAGAGCCGTTAAACTTATCGTTTCTAAGATGGCTGACGCAGTTATCGAAGCTAACCAGGGTGAGTCTATGGCAGAAGAAGCAGCTGAGGAAGCTGACGCATAATCAAATTTTAAATAGGAGGATTCTAAAATGGCAATTACAGCTAAACAGGTTAAAGAGTTAAGAGAAATGACTGGTGCCGGAATGATGGATTGTAAGAAAGCACTCGGTCAGACTGACGGAGATATGGACAAGGCAGTAGAGTGGCTTAGAGAGAATGGTCTTGCTAAGGCTGCTAAAAAGTCTGGTCGTATCGCTGCAGAAGGTATCGTTGCAGTTGATGTTTCAGAAGATGGAAAGACAGCTTCTATCGTAGAAGTAAACTCTGAGACAGACTTCGTTGCTAAGAACGAGAAATTCCAGGATTATGTTGCAGAAGTTGCAGCTCAGGCTAAGACAACATCAGCAGCAGATATCGATGCTTTCCTTGCTGAGCCTTGGGCACTTGACACAAGCGTTACAGTAGATGAGAAGCTTAAAGCTATGATCGCTGTTATCGGTGAGAACATGAACATTCGTCGTTTCGCTAAGATTGAGACAGAGGGAACAGTAGTTTCTTATATCCATGCAGGCGGAAAGATTGGTGTTTTAGTTGAAGCTGACACAGCCAATGCAACTGACGCAGTTAAAGAGTGCTTAAAGAATGTAGCTATGCAGATTGCTGCATTAAATCCAAAGTATCTTTCATCTGATGATGTAGATGCTGAGTACAAAGAGCATGAGAAGGAAATCCTTCTTGCACAGGCTAAGAACGATCCTAAGAATGCTAACAAGCCTGATGAAATCATCGAGAAGATGATTACAGGTCGTCTTAACAAAGAGCTTAAAGAAGTTTGCCTTCTTGAGCAGGAATATGTTAAGGCTGAAAACAAAGAGAATGTTAAGAAGTATGTAGAGAACGTTGCTAAGGCTGAGGGCGTAAGCATCAACCTTAAGAGCTTTGTTCGTTTTGAGACTGGTGAAGGTCTTGAGAAGAAGGAAGAAGACTTCGCAGCAGAAGTTGCAGCTCAGATGGGCAACTAATCTCATATTTTGAATGTCAGATGCTTCGCTATTTGCGAATGTCTGTTTTAATCATAATTTTAAAAAACCCTATAGGTGTTGGAAAAATCTGATACTTATAGGGTTCTTTCTTAATTAGCATTTTTTAATTACAGCTACAATAACCTGAATGTGAGTTAGACTAATGAGACTGAAAGTGATAACAATAAGGCTAAAATATAAACGAGGACTAGAATGAAAACAACAAAATTTAAGAATTATCAAAATGAAATAGTGGAACTCAGACGATATTTTCATGCACACCCGGAACTCAGCTTAAAAGAATATTCAACTGCCGACTATATAGAAAAATATTTAAATAAAAATGGAATTGTAACGAAAAGAATAGGGGAGTGTGGCATAACTGCCGTTATATACTCTGGAAATCCAGGTGCAAAAGTCATAGCAGTGCGTGCTGAAATGGATGCGATAGCTGTCAAAGAAGAAAATGATATTGAATATAAAAGTCTGAATAAAGAAGTATCACACGCTTGCGGTCATGACGCTATAATGGCGTGTGCACTTGTACTTGCAAAAATATGTAACGAAAATAAATCCGAATTAAAAAATACGATAAAATTTATATTTCAGCCTGCCGAGGAAAATGGAGAAGGAACAGATATAATGCTTAACGGTGGTGTTATGAAATCACCTGATGTAGATTACTTTATAATGTTTCATTTTGTAAATGATGCCCCATATGGAATGGAAGTGCAATATGGCTCTGCATCTGCTGCTATCGGAAAAATGGAAGTGGCAATAAAAGGTAAATCTGCACACTGGTGTAACTCGGATAAAGGCACTGATGCGATTGTGGCATCAAGTGAATTTATATTAAAATTAAACGAACTAAACAGCACATACACCTCAGACCTGCCATTTATAACGGGGATAGGAACGATAAACGGCGGTTCGGCAAAAAATGTTATCGCATCAGATGTTTATATGGAGGGAACACTCAGAGCGGCAAAACCCGAAGATTATCACAAATTATACAATATTATCTTTGACATTGCATCACAGATTGAAGAAAAATATAATGTAAAAGTAGAAATGGATATAACAAAAGAGCCGATACCACCTATAATAAACGACAAATATCTTGTAGACACCACACTGGAATGTGGCAGTAAAATTTGGAACAAAAACTGCCGGCTGGTAGACAAACACTTTCTGTCCGGGGACAGTGCAGCATACTACTTTAATTATGCAAAAGGAGTATTCATCGTATTTACGGCAGAAATCGAAAAAGAAACAAATTATCCTATACATAATGGAAAATTTAATATGGACGAAAGCAGATATTATGATGTAGTAAAAACACTTTATTCTCTGATTGAAAAAATAAAATAAAAAATTGACTTTTTTTCATTTTCACTTGTATATAAAGTGAAAGGAGGCATAATATGAAGTCAAAAATGAGTGCTCATGAATTTGAAATAATGTACGATAAATATAAAAATTTATTGTATAGGATTGCTTTTACTTATCTAAAAGGCAATCAGGATGTTGAAGATGTGTTACAGGAAGTTTTTATTAAGAGAATGTATCGCGCTCCAAAATTTCAATCCGAAGAACATGAAAAAAGGTGGCTTATACGCATAACGGTCAATCATTGTAAAAATCAGGTAAGCAGTTTCTGGAAGAAAAATGTATTTACTTCGGAAAATACAACGGAATTCCTTGAAATAGACCAATATGATTTCAATACGGAAGAAAGTGAACTTTTTTCAGCAGTAAAATCCCTGCCTGAAAAATACAGGATTACTATCTATTTATATTATTATGAGGGATATAAATGCAGAGAGATAGCTGAAATTTTAAAATGCAAAGATTCAACCGTAAAAATGCGTTTAAAAAAAGGTCGTGAATTATTAAAAAGTGATTTAGGAGAGGAAAATATATATGAAATCAGAGAAGCTTAATTATGTTTATAAAAAAATGTATGACAAAATAGAGATGTCAAAAGGAATGGACGAAATATTAAAGAAAAAAATCATGTCCGAGCAGGCAGGGAAAAAAACTGCAAGAAGAACATATTACAAAGCAGGTACAGGCATAGCTGCAGCGGCAGTAATAATTGTATGTTTAATTAATATAAAAACTGTTTCATCAGCGATGAATAAAGTATTTAATTATTTTTCTTACAGTTTTGAAATAGAAGATGACAACGGCAGTTCAGAAAATATAGAAATGACAACTAAAAATATTTCTTTTTCAAAAAATGCACCGGAAACAGACTGCAGATTTAACTCAGTAAAAGAAATAGGAGACAGGATAGGTATCAAACTTTTAGAGTCAGAAAACAGGTATAAATATGATGGCAGTATTCAATACACTGCCGAAAAAGACAAACATGGCAATCTTATCGGAGCACTCATATCTGATGATATGTATTCTGTGGGAGACTTAAAAAATATATCTGTAAATAAAGGAACTGTCAGCGATGAAACAGATTTATTAAACTATAAGACAACAGAACTGTATAAATCGCCGATAATGATGCAGATTTCAATAAGAAATGAAACAGAAAATTCTACAGATAAATATACAGGCGAAGAATTAAGTTTTGCGTCAAAAAATACACAAATAGACCTCACAGGCAAATCAGGAAAAAAGCATAATGCAGAAGTCTACAATATGAAAAATCTTAAAATAAAAGCTGTATTATTTGATGACAAAACAGATGGTCCGACTGGTTGGGGATATGATAACACGCAGATAAAAGTAACAATGGCGGTATTTGTATATAATGATGTTGAATATATATATTCAGGCGGGGTAAACCATGAAACCATGAAAAAATTCTTAGATAGTCTTAACTAAACAGATGTAATATTTAATGTCGGTCATTTATTGACATTGTCACAATATTGGAAACTGTAAAAAATATCCGTAGCTTGATTCTTTGATTTTTTTAAGAATTAAACTACGGATATTTTTATATTAAAGTCAAAGAGTATAGTTTACCCCAAAATCCTATTTAGAAGATAAACCCTGTTGAACGGAAAACTGAAATAATAACCATCCGCAAAATCATCAATATAGGATATTATCTCTTTTGCAAGTTCCACGGCAACTTTTTCGCCGTCCTCCTTTGAGCCGTTTTCAGGATATCGGTTTACTATCTCATCGGTCACATTTATACCTGCAATCTCATTTTTCATAAAGAGAGCATTTCTGCGGCTTATAAGCGGCATTATACCTGCAAATATACAAGCACCTGTTTCCTCCTTGATTTTTCTGAGTCTGTCGGCTTCTTCTTTTGAAAATACAGGCTGGGTAAGGAAGAAGCTTGCACCTGCGTCCATTTTTCTCTTTGTAGTGTTTATTATTGATTCGAGATTTATGAGGTTCTGGTTTATTGCACCACCATAGTTTAATGGATTTTCATTAAATACTTCCCTGTTCATTTCCTGAGCAATCTTCATAAGACCTACCGAACTGAAATTAAATACGGATTTGACAAGATCTCTCGCTGATGCAGGTACAGGATCGCCTGTTATGATAAGGAAATTTTTAATGTCATTTATCTTTGCACCCATAAACATTGCCCTCATGGCAAATGCATTTTTGTCACGACAGCATACATGAGGCATTACATCGATACCGGTTTCCCTGTAAACTTTTGCTGCCATAAGGACAGAATCGACTCTTGTTCTTCCTGACGGAGAATCCGGAAATGTAAGAACATCGACACCCGCATTTTTAAGATAATGTGCGGATTCAAGAAGTTTCTCATCATCAGTGTTAAAAGGTGGTATAAGTTCAACGGCGATAAATTTTTTGTCTTTCTTTCTGCCGTTCTCATCATATAAAAAGCCGCATTTTTTTGAAACTTTTTCATCGGCTGAGTCTGCTTTTCGTATCTTTTTATCTGCCTTTATATCCATGCTCATAATGTCGTAAAGAGACTTTATAAACTCAGGGGAAGTCCCGCAGCAGCCGCCTATTATATCTGCACCGAGTGAGAGCAGTTCTTTTGTCTTTTCTGCAAAATATTCAGGATGGCTGTTAAATTCCATTCTGTTTCTTGTAAGTACAGGATAGCCTGCATTTGGTATTGCGATAAGCACTTTGTCTTCGGGAAGTTTGATTTTTTCAAGTATATTATACATATGATAAGGTCCGATGCCGCAGTTTAATCCGACAGCATCAACGCCATCGACAGCACATATGTCATTTATAAGATTTTTTGCACTAAGTCCTGATGCACTGTAGCCAAGCTGATTTACGGAGAAAGATACCATTATAAAAAGACCAAGTTCTTTCTTTATCTTAGGTATCACATCCGCAAGGACATCAAGACTCATAAATGTCTCAAACTGTATTATCTCAATCCCTTCATCCGCAAATGTCTTTGCTATATTAAAATATTCATTTATAAGATTTTCATTGGAAACACCTGATACCGTCGAGACAGGACCTATATCACCGGCTATAAATATATCTTTCTTTCCTGAAAGTTTGACTGCTATCTTGGCGAGTGAAACTGCTTCTTTGATATTGTCTTCTACAAAAGAAAAGTCTTTCTGCATAGACATAGTATTTGTCGCAAATGTATTTGTTCTTATAAGATTTGCTCCTGCATCCAGATAGGAAGAATGAATGTTTGTCACTCTGTCCTTATGATATATATTTGCATATTCAGGGGCTTCGTTTGTGTGGTATTTTTCTGCATAGTATGTTCCAAAAGAACCGTCTGCTAAAATATTGTGTGTTTTTATATAATCTTTAAAATTCATCAATTCCTCATTTCTGCCGATATTACCGCCTGCTGTCTATTCTTGTGATTCAGCCGTATATTATTACCGTGCGTTTTAGTAATTTTAAGCTGAGATTAAAAGATGTTTTTTTCTCAACCGGTGTCCTTAAAAAATTTTAGTTTTATGTTTTACAAAAGCATTATGATTTCTAAATCATTTAAGTTTTTTATGACAGGACAGTCTTGATTATACCTTTTTTCACATATAAAAACAAGTTTTTAAACTTTTTCAATAAATTTTCAATGACAAATGATAATATTTGTGATAAAATTTAAAATGTTTATAGTAATTTTGTAAAAAAATTTAATATTATTACAAAATATCTGATAAAAGAACTTGAAAATTTTATGTGCCGCAAGGCAGAATGGAGGCAATAATGGATTACAAAAACGCTGGAGTTGACATCGAAGCAGGCTACAAAGCTGTTGAGCTCATGAAAAAACACATTGCAAGCACGATGAGGAATGAAGTGCTTACAGACATAGGTGGTTTTTCAGGTGCATTTTCTATGGAGGCTTTCAAGAACATGGAGCAGCCTACACTTGTATCAGGAACAGATGGCGTTGGTACAAAGTTAAAAGTAGCTTTTGAGATGGATAAGCATGATTCAGTTGGTATCGACTGTGTTGCAATGTGTGTAAATGACATTGCATGTGCAGGTGGTGAACCATTATTTTTCTTAGACTACATAGCATGTGGAAAAAATGAACCTGAAAAGATTGCGTCTATAGTAAGCGGTGTCGCTGAGGGATGCAGACAGTCAAATGCCGCACTCATCGGTGGTGAAACAGCAGAGATGCCTGGTTTTTATCCGGTAGATGAATATGACCTTGCAGGTTTTGCAGTAGGTGTAGTTGACCGTAAAAATATGATAACGGGCAAGTCAATCAAAGAGGGAGATGTACTTGTAGGTATCGCATCTTCAGGTATTCACAGCAATGGATATTCACTTGTAAGAAAAGTATTCCCTATGAAGAAAGAAAATCTTGCAGTAAGTTATGAATCACTTGGCGGAAAGACTTTAGGTGAAACTTTACTTATACCGACTATCATTTATGTAAAAGCACTTCGTTCTGTAAAAGAGGGCGGCGTTACGATAAAAGGATGCAGCCATATCACCGGTGGTGGATTTTATGAAAATATTCCTCGTATGCTTCACGATGGTGTTCGTGCACAGATAAAGGCTGACAGTTACGAGATACCACCTATTTTTGATATGCTTGCAAAAGACGGAGATATTGCAAAAGAAATGATGTATAATACATACAATATGGGTATCGGCATGATGCTTGCAGTTGATGCGGCAGACGCTGATAAGACTGTTGAACTTGTAAATAAGTCAGGTCAGAAAGCATTTATCGTTGGTGAGATTATTAAGGGTGAAAAAGGTGTTACATTAGTTTAATCACTATCAAGCAGGTATTAAGCGGATTGCGAATATTTGTTTTAATCACATTACCAGACAAAAGGCAAAAAGCGGATATATCGTATCCGCTTAATGCTTTATGAGGAGGTTTCATACATGAACGGACAGAAACAAAAGATTGCCGTATGTGTTTCAGGTGGAGGAACAAATCTCCAGGCTATTATTGACAAGATAAATGACGGTACTATCAAAAATACAGAAATATCAGTAGTCATCAGCAACAAACCTGATGCTTACGCTTTAGAGCGTGCAAAAAAAGCAGGTATAGATGCTGTCTGCATTAGACCTAAGGATTATGAAAATCGAGATGATTTTGCGAATACAATGGTTGACACCCTAAAAAAACACGATATTGATCTGGTTGTTCTTGCCGGCTATCTTGTAATAGTCCCTGTAAAGATGATACATGAATACAGAAACAGGATAATAAATATACATCCGTCACTTATCCCGTCACATTGTGGTATGGGATATTACGGGCTTAAGGTACATGAGAGTGTACTTGCAACAGGCAATAAAGTTACAGGTGCAACGGTGCATTTTGTTGACGAAGAAGCAGACCACGGTCCTATCATATTGCAAAAAGCCGTTAAGGTACATGAAAATGATACACCTGAGATTTTGCAAAAGCGTGTTATGGAAGAAGCAGAATGGAATATCCTGCCTGAGGCCATTGACCTGATAGGTGCCGGAAAAGTTAAAGTTATTGACGGCATTGCACATATTGAAGAATAAACAGTTTTTATGTCTTTTTCAAAGAGTACATTGTGTAGAAATGGAGGATGATGATGAAAGTTCTTATAGTAGGAAGCGGTGGACGCGAGCACGCTATAGCATGGAGTGTATCGCAGAGTAAAAAAGTAGATAAGATTTATTGTGCACCGGGAAACGGTGGCATTTCGCAGATAGCTGAATGTGTTGATATTGCTGCAATGGAATTTGACAATCTTGCGGATTTTGCAGAGAAAAATGAGATAGACCTTACGATTATAGGTATGGATGATCCACTCGTAGGCGGTATCGTTGATGTTTTTGAAGAAAGAGGTCTCCGTGTATTCGGACCACGCAAAAACGCTGCTATCATTGAGGGCTCTAAGAGTTTTTCAAAAGATCTTATGAAAAAATACAATATTCCAACTTGTCATTATGAGACATTTAACTCGCCTGAGGAAGCTCTTTTATATCTTGAAAATGCAAGTTTTCCTATTGTTTTAAAAGCTGACGGTCTTGCACTCGGAAAAGGTGTGCTTATATGTCAGACGCTTGAAGAAGCAGAAGCCGGGGTCACAACACTCATGCTCGACAAACAGTTTGGTGAAGCAGGTGACACTATTGTAATAGAAGACTTTATGACAGGTCGTGAAGCATCTGTTCTTTGTTTCTGTGACGGTACTCATATCAAACCTATGACAAGTGCACAGGATCATAAGCGTGCTAAAGACGGGGATAAGGGATTAAATACCGGTGGAATGGGGACATTCTCACCAAGTCCTTTTTATACTGACGATGTAAAAGAATTCTGTGAAAAACATATCTATCAGCCGACAATGGATGCAATGAAAGCAGAGGGTAGAGATTTTACAGGTATTTTATTTGTAGGACTTATGCTCACTGAGGACGGTCCGAAGGTTCTTGAGTACAATGCAAGATTTGGTGACCCTGAGGCACAGGTTGTGCTTCCTCGTATGGAAAATGATATTATTGATGTCATAGACGCCTGCATAAATGGAAGGCTTAACGAAATCGAACTTTCCTTTGAGGACAATGCGGCAGTATGCGTTGTTCTTGCATCTGACGGTTATCCTGAGCATTATGAAAAAGGAAAGCTTATCAAAGGTCTTGAAAATTTTGAAGGAAAAGACAAAGAGGGTTACTATGCATTCCATGCAGGTACAAAGAAAACAGATGAAGGCATCGTCACAAACGGCGGTCGTGTCATTGGAATAACAGCAAAAGGTGCAAACTTAAAAGAAGCCAGAGCAAATGCTTATAGGGCTACAGAGTGGGTTGACTTTGAAAATAAATATATGCGACACGACATTGGAAAAGCGATAGACGAAGCATAGACATAAATAATAAATTTTTATATAGCTGAAAAATAAATAATAATCAAAAAATACAGATATTTACTGCATTAAAATATAACACCTGTTGTATATTCATGCTGAGATAAATATTAATATAACACAAGGAGGACATTTGAGTGTATTCATTTAGTGAAGTTCAGAATTATGATCCGGACCTGGCAAAAGCTATGGCGGACGAGACACAGAGACAGAGAGACAACATTGAGCTTATTGCATCAGAAAACCTTGTAAGCAAAGCTGTTATGGCAGCTATGGGAAGCACACTTACAAATAAGTATGCTGAGGGTTACCCTGGAAAAAGATATTATGGTGGATGTGAGCATGTAGATGTAGTCGAAGACCTTGCAAGAGACAGAGCAATGAAGCTCTTTGGATGTACTTATGCAAATGTTCAGCCACATTCAGGTGCACAGGCAAATATGACTGTATTCTTTGCACTTATGCAGCCGGGTGATACATTTATGGGAATGAACCTTGACCACGGCGGACATCTTACACATGGAAGCCCGGTAAACTTTTCAGGAAAATATTTTAACTGTGTACCTTATGGTGTAAACAGTGACGGATATATAGATTATGATGAAGTTGAGCGTATTGCAAAAGAGTGCAAACCAAAACTTATCGTTGCAGGTGCAAGTGCATATGCAAGAAAGATTGACTTTAAGAGATTTAGGGAAATCGCAGACGAAGTAGGTGCATATCTCATGGTAGATATGGCACATATCGCTGGTCTTGTTGCGGCAGGTTATCACGAAAGCCCTATCCCTTATGCTCATGTTACTACAACTACAACACATAAGACACTCCGTGGACCTCGTGGAGGTATGATTCTTTCAAGTAAGGAATTTGCTGAAGAGCATAAGCTTAACAAGGCATTATTCCCTGGAATACAGGGTGGTCCGCTCATGCATGTTATCGCTGCAAAGGCTGTATGTTTTAAAGAAGCCCTTGACCCGGCATTTAAAGAGTATGGAAAGAACATCATTGACAATGCACAGGCACTTGCAAACGGACTTATCAAGCGTGGCATCAAAATTGTATCAGGCGGTACAGACAATCATCTTATGTTAGTTGACCTTGCAGACAAGGGACTTACCGGAAAAGAAGTTGAGAAATGGCTTGACGCAGCTCATATCACTTGCAATAAAAACACTATTCCGGACGATCCTCAGTCACCTTTTGTAACAAGTGGTATCCGTCTTGGAACTGCTGCCGTGTCAACAAGAGGTTTTAATACTGATGATATGGATAAAGTCGCAGAAGCTATCGCACTTATCATTGATGATCATGAAGCAAATACTGAAAAAGCAACAGCTATCGTAAAGAGCCTTACAGACAAATATCCTCTTTACGAATAAAAAATTTTAGAACAAAGAGTCGCTTGCGACTCTTTCGCGCTTGAGCGGAATGTGTAGCATTTATTTCTTTTCCGCGAAATGCGCATCCTCACGGAGTGTTTTTTATGTTATAGCAAACGAGAAGTTTCCTATAACACAAAAATATATGTGGCTGTTCACACTTTATGAGTGTGGACAGCCACACTGATTGTAAGGAGGACAACGACATGGATGATTTAGAAATAGAACTTACTCCAAAACAGGAAAATTATCAAAATCTGGCTGAGACGATAATAAATAAGTTTAATACAAGAGGAATTGAGGGATACTATTGCATAGACAGAGAGGAGGCAAATGCAAAAGCAAAGCGTTTTCTGACTCCGGACAGCACTATATCATGGGGCGGTTCGATGACTCTCTCGGAGATTGGTCTTATAGATGACCTTAAAGAATCTGATGATTATATAATATACGACAGGGCAGATGCTAAGACACCGGAAGAAAAAAGAGAACTTTTTGGAAAAATAGTGACATCTGATTATTATTTTATGAGTTCAAATGCCGTAACAATGGATGGGGAACTTGTAAATATTGACGGAACAGGAAACAGGGTTGCCTGTCTTTGCCACGGACCTGAAAATGTTATTCTTATCGTAGGAATGAACAAAGTTGTAAAAAATGTTGAGGAGGCAATATCAAGAGTAAGAAATATTGCCGCACCGCCAAATGCAGTACGACTTTCAAAAAATACACCATGTTCAAAAATCGGAAGATGTGCAGACTGCCAGTCTGATGATTGCATCTGCTGTCAGACAGTAATAACAAGAAGATCTGCTATTCCGGGCAGAATAAAAGTTATACTTGTAGGCGAAGAACTTGGTTATTAGATTTTTAGCTGCACATACTTGACATAAATCTTATATGTGAAATATATTATATTTCGCACTATACACAAAAATGTGTGCAGAAATGGGGAGTAATATGCTTCAAAAAGAATTGATAGATAAATTACACAAAAACAGTATATTATCTGCTGATGAATTTTATAAAATGCTTTCAGAGCATGATGAGGAAGATTCCGAATATCTTTTCGGTCTTGCCAGAAAAGTAAGAGAAAACATATATGGAAAAGATGTTTATATAAGAGGACTTATAGAATTCAGCAACTATTGTCGCAATGACTGCTATTATTGCGGTATCAGAAAAAGCAACACGAACGCATCAAGGTACAGACTTAGCGGGGATGAGATACTCGAATGTGCCGATGAGGGTTACAGACTAGGATTTAGAACTTTTGTTCTTCAGGGCGGTGAAGATATGTTCTTTACTGCTGAAAAAATCGCTGATATAGTAAGAAATATAAAAAAGCGGCATAGTGATTGTGCAGTGACTTTATCGGTAGGAGAGAGGGACTACGACACCTATAAATACTGGTATGATGCAGGTGCAGACAGATACCTTTTAAGACATGAAACAGCTACGGATGAACACTATAGAAAACTTCATCCTGACGAACTTTCACTTGAAAATAGAAAAAAATGTCTTTTTGACTTAAAAGAGATAGGTTATCAGGTTGGTGCGGGATTTATGGTTGGTTCGCCTTATCAGACGACAGAGTATCTTGTAAATGACCTGTTATTTTTAAAGGAACTTAAGCCACATATGATAGGAATTGGTCCTTATATATCACAGCAGGACACTCCTTTTGCAGATATGGAAAACGGTACGCTCGAACAGACATTATTTCTTCTTGGAATACTAAGGCTTATGTTTCCGAATGTGCTTTTGCCATCGACAACAGCACTCGGAACGATAGCACCAAACGGAAGGGAACTTGGTCTTAAAGCCGGGGCAAATGTAGTCATGCCAAATCTTTCGCCTGTTTCAGTGCGTAAAAAGTACCAGCTATATGACAATAAGATATGTACAGGAGAGGAGTCGGCTCAGTGTGCCGGATGCTTAAGAAACAGGATTGAATCTGTCGGCTATGAAATGACTGTCAGCAGAGGAGATTATAAAATTTAAAAATAAACTGCTTTAAAAATTTATATTGTTATGTGCACCCATATATAGTACCAATTTTGACTTGCAAGGTCTGCACAGAAATGGAGGTTTATCATGGAAAAAGGAACACGAGTAAATGTAGAAATAAATGTAACAAAAATCGTTAAGTATGTATGTCTTGCCGGAGTTGCCATAGTAGCAGCGATATTCAGCCACAAAAGTTATACGGCTTTTTTAAATGACAGAAAGAATTGTGACAAATAAATGATTTTGCATTATATGTTGCACCACAGGTGTTTATGGTAACGCATTTGCCATAATGTCTAAAATAAAATTAAGGATAATTAGTAATGGGTAAAAATCTTTTTATAGCCGAGAAACCGAGTGTTGCAAAGGAATTTGCCAAAGTGCTCAATGTAAACGGAAACGCTTCTAAAGGCTATCTTGAGTCAGATAACAGTGTCGTAACCTGGTGCGTAGGTCATCTTGTTACGATGAGTTATCCTGAGGTCTACGATGCGGCACTTAAAAAATGGAGTTTTCAGACACTTCCGTTTATTCCGGAACATTTTTTATATGAGGTCATTCCCGGTGTTTCAAAACAGTTTAATATAGTAAAAGGTCTTTTAAACAGGGACGATGTATCCTGCATATATGTCTGTACCGACTCAGGAAGAGAAGGAGAATATATATATCGTCTTGTCGATGATATGGCAAAAGTGCCACCCGACAAAGAAAAAAGGCGTGTGTGGATAGACTCACAGACAGAGGAGGAGATTAAACGAGGTATAAAAGAAGCAAAACTTTTATCAGAATATGATAATCTTTCTTCAGCAGCATATCTGAGGGCAAAAAGCGATTATCTTATGGGTATCAACTTTTCAAGAGTTCTCTCACTCAAATATGGCAGAACGATAATGGACTATCTAAACAATGGTAAATGGTCTGCAGTATCTGTCGGCAGGGTTATGACATGTGTTCTCGGTATGGTAGTCAAGAGAGAGCGTGAGATAAGGGATTTTGTAAAGACTCCTTTTTACCGTGTTATCGGAAATTTTGGATATGAGGGGCAAAAATTTGACGGTGAATGGCGTGCCGTAAAAGGTTCACAGTATTTTGAATCGCATCTTTTATATAAAGAAAACGGCTTTAATAAAAAAGAAGATGCACAAAAGCTGATAGATGAATTAAAGATAGAGCCGCCTGCGGTAAAAGCAGTTATATGTAAAGCCGAAAAGAAAAAAGAGAAGAAAAATCCTCCTCTGCTTTTCAATCTTGCCGAATTGCAAAATACCTGTTCAAAACTTTTTAAGATAAGTCCCGATGAAACATTAAAGATAGTTCAGGAACTTTATGAAAAGAAGCTTGTTACATATCCGAGAACTGATGCAAGAGTGTTATCAACCGCAGTTGCAAAAGAAATACACAAAAATATCAGCGGTCTTAGAAACTATGCACTCGTAAGGGACATAGCTTCGGGAATACTTGAAGCACAGAGTTATAAAGGGATTGAAAAGACAAAATATGTCAATGACAAACAGATAACTGACCATTATGCCATCATACCTACAGGTCAGGGATTTAATGCATTAAACAGCGTAACCCAGACAGCAGCAAGGGTATATGAAGTAATTGTCAGACGATTTCTTTGTATTTTTTATCCGTCGGCAGAATATCTCAAGATAAATATTACTGCCGAAAGACTTAAAGAGTCATTTTTTGCAAGTTTTAAAATAATGACAAAAGAGGGGTATCTTGCTATTGCAAGTGCTTCCTTTGCAAAACAGAAACTTACGGATAAGCAGGCACAGACCACAGAAGGCAGTGCAGATGATGCGGCAGACAATGACAATAAACTTGACAAAAATGCCATTGAGAAGATAAAACAGTTAAAAAAAGGCATGGAGATAGACTTATTTTCGGCTGAGATTAAAGAAGGTGAGACTTCACCTCCAAAAAGATACAATTCAGGTTCAATGATACTTGCGATGGAAAATGCGGGGCAGCTTATCGAAGATGAGGACCTCCGGGCACAGATAAAAGGAAGTGGTATCGGTACGAGTGCAACAAGAGCTGAGATACTCAGCAAACTTGTTAATATCAAATATCTTTCTTTAAATAAAAAGACGCAGATTATAACACCGACGCTTCTTGGTGAGATGATATATGATGTTGTGTTTGCATCAATCCATGCACTTTTAAACCCGGAACTTACGGCAAGCTGGGAACTCGGTCTTACAATGGTTGCAGACGGCAAGATAACAGAAGAAGAGTATATGATGAAACTAAACAGCTTTATCACAAATCATGTGCAGAATGTAAAGAGCAAAAATTATCAAAATCTTTTCAAACCTTACTTTGATAAGGCGGCTGCAAATTATAAGACTTCAAAGAAAACTGCTAAGAAAACCACCGCAAAGTCCGGTACTGATAATTCAAAAACAAAGAATAAACAGGCATAATGAATGATATAAGAAATAAAAGCAGACAGCAATCCGTGGCATGATTTTGAACAAAATACTTTTTTGTGCAATAATCATATAATGCAATAAAATATATAGAGTAAATTGCTAATTTACAAATAAATTATGGAAATGAGGGAAATCATATGTACGAAAATTTAAAAAACAAAAACTTATTTAATTTTGATGAAACAATAGCCGCAGATATTTTTACGGATATTGATTTTCCGTGGGAGGTTCTTCCAAAGATAAAAGACTTTATAACGGGGCTTGGTGAGTCACTCTCACCTGATGATTATGACAAAAAAGGTGACAATGTATGGATAGCAAAGTCGGCAGCTATAGCACCTACCGCAACCATAAACGGACCCTGTATCATCGGAAAAGATACGGAAGTAAGACCGGGTGCCTTTATCAGAGGTAATGCGATAGTAGGAGAAAAATGTGTCGTAGGTAATTCTACAGAATTAAAAAATGTTATCCTTTTCAATAATGTGCAGGTGCCGCATTACAACTATGTGGGCGACTCAATCCTTGGCTACAAATCACATATGGGTGCAGGTTCAATTACATCAAATGTAAAATCAGACAAGACAAATGTTGTCATCAAATATGAAGGTGACAAGATAGAAACAGGGCTTAAAAAGATGGGAGCCATTCTTGGAAATTATGTTGAGGTAGGCTGCAACAGCGTATTAAATCCGGGTACTATAATAGGAAGTAATACAAATATCTACCCTCTGTCAAGTGTAAGAGGATATGTTCCAAAAGGAAGTATCTATAAAAAACAGGGTGATATTGTAGAAAAAAGATAATCCATATATCAAATAGGAAGTATGTATTCGGATATAAAAAAAATAATAATAATGTATCTGAGTATAAAAAAGACACGATTAGAAATAGTTTACCTGAGTAAACAAAAAGAACACGATTTAAAATATAGACCGTGTTCTTTTTATGTATAGGAAAATTCTCGTTGGCAAAATGCTGATTTTGCTCTTTTTATTAAGCTGTTTTTCCGCAGCATTTTTTATATTTTTTACCGCTTCCGCAAGGGCATTTATCATTTGGATAAATCTTTTTTATCTGCATAAAACTGTTAGGTGTATTTGAAGGAGGTATCGGCATATCCTCAGGAATTACATTTGCAACAAGTGGTGCAACTCCAAATAAACGGTTTTTAAGTTTGATAACACCATCATCGTCTGCAACATTTTCCGTTGCAGCTTTATTATCTGCTGCAGCAACATTGTTTTCATCCTTTGCAATAGCTGCAACCATATTTGCTGCCGTACTCTGTATATTGTCATTTACGCTGTTTTTAATCTCATCAGGCAGATCAAGTGTCGATACATCAACATTTGCAAGTCTTGAAATAATAGTATCAATAAGCTCTGCTTTCTTTAATTTTGAATAACCCTTAACTCCAGAATTTTTGGCAAATTCCTTAAGCTCTGTCACCTTATAACTATCAAGTATTTCATTAAGATTTTTCATTTTAATATTCCTCCGTACATTGTATGGATATAATTAACCAAGTAAATACTATTATATCAAACAGAAGCTTACAAATTCAATGCAATTATGTTACAAAGTTTTGTATAAAAACAATAATGGACTATAGATATTATACAAAATAAATATAACAGTGTAAAAAAATGGCAGAAATAACACTTTTTTGCAAAAAAAATGACATATTTGTATTTTAATATTTAAATCAGCATAAATCTTAATAAAATCTTAAGATTATGACTTGAACTATAAACAAGGATGGAAATATGAAAACGATAAACAAATTATTGGCACCTATCAAGAAAAAAACAATGAACGCACTTGTAGCTAATTATAAATGGCTTGAAAAACAGGTTCGGGCAAACAATGTCACTTATAATAACATAAGTAATAACTATGAAACAAATATAGATACAAAATCAGAAATTGCTGCAATATCATCTTATAAAAGAGAAGTAGCGATAAACGAGATATTAAAAAGCAAAGAATATGATTTCGATAATATGCTTGTCATCAAAAATCCGCACCGTATTGCACCGTTATCTGCACTTGCACTATTTGTGACGGATATGTCCTGTAAAGTTCAATATACCATAGCCGGCAAAAGAGGGAGTGACGACTACACGGTATGTGATGAGATAATGACTAAATATCACAGGGTTCCATTATTAGGATTATATGAAAATTCAGTAAATATTATTATCGTAAGGCTTCTCGATGAAAACGACAGCATAATTGCGTCAAAGAAATTACGCATTATCATAAGAGGTCTTGATAAACCGGTTCACAATGCCGTAAAACTTTCAAACAGCACACAGCCATTGTCAAAAGATTTTATTTTTGTTTCAGGCGGGTATCATGGCGGTGTTTATGCATTTGATAAAAAAGGAAATATCCGATTTGCACTCAATAAAATTCCTCAGTATTGTGGTGTATATCTTTTTAAAGACGGACGCTTTTTATTCCCTGAAAAGCATATGAGGAGACCTGCATGGGGAAATGCAAATACAGTTGTAATGCATGAAATGGATATGATGGGCAGGGTTTACCGTACTTATTATGATAAAAAGGGACTTCATCACTGGGCGATAGAAAAAGAGCCGGGTGGAAACATACTTGCACTTTCAAGTTCTACGGATGATACATTTATGGAGAATGAGATAGTTGAGATAGACAGATTTACCGGCGAGGCAGTAAAAGAGATAAATATGAACCAGCTTCTTCCTGAAAAGTACATTACAAGAAATGACTGGGCACATATAAATTCAATAGAATATATTGCCAAGGATGATTCTGTTGTCATTTCAATGCGTAATGTCCACACTATCGCAAAGATAAGTCTTGAGAAAGGCGAACTTGTCTGGATTTTAACAAACCCTAAATTTTACAAGGAAACTAATGTTGAGGACAAAGTCCTTAAACCGGAGGGTGATATAAAATGGTTCTTCCAGCAGCACGCTATCCAGATAGTTCACGATGAAAAAAATAAGGACGGCAGACTTCACATAATGCTTTTTGACAATCATACGGCAAACAGAAGACCTGTCAAATGGTTTGATAAAGAAAAAAAATCAAATATCATGTTCTTTACTATAGATGAGAAAAATATGACAGTCACACAGGATAAATATATCCCTGTTCCTTTAAGTGTTACAAGGTCAAATGAGGAATATGATACAAAGACAGGAAAAGTATTTGCCATGTGTGCAAATCTTAAACCGCCTATTGACGGCTATAACGGAAAAATATATGAAATAGATTACAATACGGGTGAGATTACAAATGAATTTTCATCTGAGCTGGATTATTTCAGTGCACATTCAATAGAATTTAACATAAATGATATGGCGAAACCGTTAGATTTTTCTAAAGATATGGTAGTCGGTGAGCTGTATGCACCTGTAAAAGCTGAAGGAAATGCTGAGGACTTTACCAAACTGTTAGATTTTGATGATATTGAAAATAATGACGATAAACCACAGATTTGTATGTATGGTGAATTATTACAGATAAGAGCACTTGACCATACACTTGAAAAGATATATCTGTATAATGAAAATGACACATATATACAGGACTTTACGGATTCGGAGCAGACTATTGAAGTATTTGGAACACAGCATTATTATATGAGTATGCCGCTTATGGCAATAGCTCACGGAAATTATAAACTTGCAATAAAGCACAACGGAAAGCTTTATGACACACACAAATATATAAACATATTTTAGATATGATAAAAGCCGGGATAATTGATAACTGACTATCAATTATTGCCGGTTTTTGCTGTCTCTACCGTCTTATTCAATAAAATCTTGCAATATCTGAAATTTTTTGACAAAATTTTTCAAAAAGGTATAGACTTCACAATCAATTTATGCGAAAATATAGTTTAGGACTGCGGATAATGTCGCAGATAATAAGCATTATTGAAAGGAGCAAGAACATGATTTATTCACAGGAAGTAGAAAACATGTGCCCAGTAGCTCAGGGAGTACACCATGGTTGTGCACCAATCCCAGAAGAAGCAAAATGGGTTAAGGCAAAAGAAGTAAAGGATATTTCCGGCTTTACACATGGTGTAGGCTGGTGTGCACCACAGCAGGGTGCGTGCAAACTTACTCTCAATGTTAAGGAAGGTATTATACAGGAAGCTTTAGTTGAGACTATCGGATGTTCAGGAATGACACATTCAGCAGCTATGGCATCTGAAATTCTTCCGGGACTTACAGTAATGGAAGCATTAAACACAGACTTAGTTTGTGATGCTATCAATACAGCTATGAGAGAGCTTTTCCTTCAGATCGTTTATGGTCGTTCGCAGAGTGCTTTCTCTGAGGATGGACTTGCTATCGGTGCCGGTCTTGAAGATCTTGGTAAGGGACTTCGCTCACAGGTTGGTACTATGTATGGTACATTAAAGAAAGGTCCTCGTTACTTAGAGATGGCTGAGGGTTATGTTACAGCTATCGCATTAGATGAAGATGACCTTATCATTGGTTACAAATTCGTCAGCCTTGGAAAAATGACAGACTTCATCAAAAAAGGTGATGATCCTAACACAGCTTGGGAAAAAGCTTGTGGACAGTATGGCCGTGTTGACGACGCTGTTAAGCTTATCGACCCAAGAACAGATGAAGAGATCGCAAAATAATATAAAGGAGGCAAACGAACAATGGCATTATTTGAATCATATGAAAGAAGAATTGATAAAATCAATAGCGTTTTAAACAGCTATGGTATCGCTTCTATTGAAGAAGCTGAAAAGATTACTAAAGATGCTGGATTAAATGTATATGACCAGATTAAAGGCATTCAGCCAATCTGTTTTGAGAACGCCTGTTGGGCATATATAGTTGGTGCAGCTATCGCAATCAAAAAAGACTGCCGTCGTGCAGCAGACGCAGCAGCAGCAATCGGTGAAGGATTACAGGCATTTTGTATCCCTGGTTCAGTTGCAGATACTCGTAAAGTAGGTCTTGGACATGGTAACTTAGGAAAAATGCTCCTTGAAGAAGAGACAGAATGTTTTGCATTCCTTGCAGGACATGAATCATTCGCTGCAGCAGAAGGTGCTATCGGTATCGCTGAGAAGGCAAACAAGGTTCGTAAGAAACCTCTCCGCGTTATCCTTAACGGTCTTGGAAAAGATGCTGCTCAGATCATTTCTCGTATCAACGGATTTACATTTGTTGAGACAGAGTATGATCCATATACAAACACAGTTAAAGAAGTATTCCGTAAATCTTACTCAGATGGACTTCGTGCAAAAGTAAACTGCTATGGTGCAAACGATGTTTGCGAAGGTGTAGCTATCATGCACAAAGAGGGCGTTGATGTATCTATCACAGGTAACTCAACAAACCCAACCCGTTTCCAGCATCCTGTTGCAGGTACATACAAGAAAGAATGTATCGAGCAGGGTAAGAAATACTTCTCAGTTGCTTCAGGCGGTGGTACAGGACGTACACTCCATCCTGATAACATGGCTGCAGGTCCTGCATCTTATGGTATGACAGATACATTAGGAAGAATGCATTCAGACGCTCAGTTCGCCGGATCATCTTCAGTACCTGCCCATGTTGAGATGATGGGTCTTATCGGTGCCGGAAACAACCCTATGGTTGGTATGACAGTTGCAGTTGCAGTATCTATTCAGGAAGCTGCTGACGCTGGTAAATTCTAATAAACCATAAATAAACTTTAGTGTTTTGGGAGTCCTCAGAGTTTTTGAGGGCTCTCTTTTTGAAATTTAGATAGGAGACAAAACAATGAGCAAAAAACTTGCCATATTTTTTCCGGGAATAGGTTACCACAATGACAAACCATTACTTTATTACAGCAGAAAACTTGCAGCAGAAGCAGGTTTTCAGTGCGTGAGAGTAGATTACAATGGATTTGCGTCAGAAATTAAAGGCAATGCTGACAAAATGAGAGAAGCACTTGAAACAGCATATTCACAGACAGAGCTTATATTATCGGATATTGACTGGAAATCTTATGAGAATATAATTTTCATTTCAAAGAGTATAGGAACAGTAGTCGCCGCCCGTTATGCAAAAGAATATGATATAACCTGCAGAAATATCTATATGACACCTCTTGCAGAAACATTTTTATTTGAGCCATGCAATGGGATAGCCTTTCATGGAACTGCTGATTCATGGGCAGACACTAAAATTATTAAAGATAAATGCATAGAATATGATATAAAACTTTCTATTATCCCTGATGCAGACCATTCACTTGAAACAGCAGATACTATGAAAAATATAGCAATAATAAATAAAGTAATGGACGAAATAAAAAAATATCTTTAAAACAGTTCCAGACAGTTATTTCATGTTATCGAACAAATTTTCTCTTTTGTATTGACAAACAGTTGTTCTGATGATAATATAGTTTACACAGTAAACGAACAAATGTTTATCACAAAGGAGGAGCCTATGTTTATAAGAGATATTTTATCACAGAAAAGATATTTACCGGTTAAGTTAGCAATAGTAGCTGTTATAGCATCATTTATTGCAGTTTTAAGTTTTCATATAAGCAGATCGTCCGGAGTGAGCACTTTTAACGGCACCGTGACAAATGATACGGATATTGCAGGCAACACCGGCAGTCAGAAAAAAATGTCATATGTATCTGTCACTATACAGCAAAATGACTCGCTTTGGAGTATAGCCAAAAAGTATAAAAATCAATATGACGGTTCTTTTAATGATTTTTTGGAGGAAATAAAGAGGTGCAACGGACTTAGTTCAGATACCATATATGCCGGAAATCATATCATCGTACCTGTTGTCATACATTCTGAAAAGATTGAACATCCATAACTTTGACACAGTTCTTCGTTAAAATAGCACCGTTGTGTAAAACAAAGATTTGTTTTATATTATATGGGTCAGGCGGATATTGGCAATCTGCTCTGATGTTTGCTTGTAATACTATCCAAGCCAGTACACCAGATAGTATTAAATACATTAAATTTACACGGAGGATTATGTTAAAATGAGATTTTTCAGATACAGTAAACAAAATACACATAATAAAAGATTACTTGCGGTTGTCAGAAAGACTGCTTTTACAATTTTTGCAGCAGCTATATGTCTTAGCACTACAAATGTAGCAAAAACATATGTTGATGCAGCGGTATCCATTGAGCAGGATGATGAATATACGGATATAACTGCTGACAGCTCGCTAAAAATGTATTATAACAAAACTTTATACGATAATAGTACATTTCCAGGCATACGCATTGATGATGTATGGATGGTGCCTGTAAAGGAGTTCTTAGCAGACAAGCTCGGATGCACATATAAGTATTCCGAGACTAATGGTAAACTTACTATTACAAACAAATATGGCAATGAGCAGATAGAAGCATACATAGGAAGTACGGAATTAACTGTCGGTTCTTCAGCTATAACTATGGATGAGCCTGTTATAAAAGCAAGAAACTCAGAAAATACTTCCGAAGAAACAATTTATGTACCGGCTTCTAAAGTTATTCAAAATCTCGGTTATGGTTATGAGTCCACAGCAACATCATTAAATGTTACTGACATTATCAGCTATTATAAAAAATCAGAGCAGACATGGTATGAAAACAGCTACACTAATGCGATTAACAGTATTATTTGCACTAAAAATTCTGACAATAAAGATATAGTTCAGATTACTGCATTAAATCCAATTGAATCTGAAAATGTGAGTGTCAAAGCCGGAGACAACAGCATTGAATATATATATGCAAAAACTAAAAATCTTCTTGGTGATATTAAGGAAACAATAAGTGACAGTACAGCCGTAAAATCACTGGAAGTATGGGAAGACCAAAATTTAGCTGCTCATATCAAAGTTACTTTTGACGACAAATATATTACAAGTAAATCAATTTCATCAAATTTTTTTACTATCACATTTACTAAGGCATCTTTTAGCATGAAAGCATTGATTCCTGATAAAGTTAAGGCAGAGAAGATTACGGCAACGGACAGATATTGGAATAAGCAGTTTTATATAATAGTTCCTGGAAATCATGTCTCTTTTTATAAAAACAACAAACCTATAGACAATAGTTCAGCTATCAAAAAAATAGAGGTAAATAAAACTTCAGGCGGTGACACAAGGATTATTGTAACCACAACTAAGCTGCAAGGCTATAAAATTGACAAAAAAGACGGTTATTTTACGGTAAAAGTCGGCTCTCCAAATAGTATATATAAAAATATTATCCTGTTAGATGCAGGACATGGCGGAAAAGATTCCGGTGCAAGATTCGGAAGCCTCTATGAGAAAAATCTTAACCTTGAGATTTTATATACGAGAGCACGCAAATATTTTGAAAGCAATACTTCAAATGTAAAAGCATATTGGACACGCCACAACGATACATTTATAAATCTTTATACAAGACCAAAACTTTCAAAAACTTATAGAGCCGATATGTTTTTGAGTCTTCACATGAACAGTGCAGGTAACAGAACTGCCAATGGAACAGAAGTATATTATTCATCACGCAATAATAAAGTAACTTCAACCGGTCTTTACAGTAAAAAGATGGCTTCAATGATGCTGAATTCTGTATTAAACGGGATAAATTCTAAAAACAGAGGCGTGCGTCAGGCAGGATTTGTAGTTAATAAATATAACACTGTACCATCAGTTTTAGTTGAACTTGGATTTATAACCGGCAATAAGGATTATCCTAATCTAAAAAAGGCTTCATACAGAGAAAAAGCTGCTAAAGCATTGTATGATGGTGTAGAAAAAATATTTAAGAAATATCCTGCAAAATAACAAGGGCAAAATCAGCGTTTTGCCCCTGGTGTCACACTACTTTACGATCATTTTCCTATAGCATAGAAAAGCGCAAAACCAGTGTTTTGCCCCTCAAGAATTGCTTTGCAATTCTTGAGGGGTTCTGCTATAAATTAATGTCCCCATTTAACAGCTCCTGCGGCACTTCGTTTTTTATCATCATCTATTGCAGCATAATGTTTCTTTGTTGTATTTACATCATTGTGTCCTAAAACATCTGCCACAAGATAAATATCCCCTGTCTGTCTGTAAAGTGCCGTGCCATATGTGCTGCGAAGTTTATGTGGTGTAATATGCTTAAATGTTGTAACTTTAGTTGCATATTCTTTGACAAGATCCTCTATTGCCTGCACAGTCATACGTCGGCGTTGGATAGAGTAGAAGAGTGCGTGTTCATGACCTTCTCTTGGTACAATTTCCGAACGCGCATAATCTATATAATTCTCAAGTGCATCTGCAACATCATCGCCAAAATATACATATTCTTCCTTGCCGCCTTTTCGTATAATTCTTATACGACATTCTTTAAAATCAACATCTTCTATATTCAGTCCTACACACTCGGAAACACGGATGCCTGTCCCAAGAAAAAGAGTAAAGATTGCAATATTTCTCAGCTTGTTTTTCTCATAAAATACTTTTTTACGACCTGTGAGATTATCACCTGCGTGTTCTACAAGGTTTAAAAGTTCAGAAACCTCCTCAGAGTCCAGACGGATTATTTCTTTATCGTGCAACTTTGGCATATCGATTACAGTGGTAGGATTATTTGATATAAGTTCTCTTTTTTGGTAATACAGATAAAAACTTTTAAGTGAAGCGATTTTTCTGTGAATTCCGCGTTCGTCGTTTGAATACTGTCTGCCGGCATATGTGTATAATTTGAGATATTCCATATATTCTTCAATATCTACAGGTTTTAATGACTCAATATCTTTTAGTGAAATACCGGAGATATAACTGTCTAATACGGCAGCATTATCTGAACTGTCTGTATGGTCGTTTGCACCTTGATTTTTATTGTCATCAATGACAATATTTTTCTTTGCGTCAATTTGTCTTGCAGAAAGTTCGGGATTTGCAGATAAAAGAAATCTGAAAAATGTCCTTAAATCAGATGCATAACCCATGCGTGTTTTTGTTGTTGTCTTTGGTTCGATACCACGAAAAAAATCTTTGCAAAATGTTGGAAGTTCTTTTAATTGTTCACGCAATTTTTTTGTATCTCTAAGTGATACCTGCTGATGATAATTTTGATCTGTCTGAGTCTGTTTTGATTTTGCAGCAGCACTTAAAGTTGTGGTTTTGCCTGAGATATTTTTTTTGTCGGCTGCATCTAAAACAGTGTTTTTATTTGAAATATTTTCGATTGTGTCTGAATTTATATTTTTGTCTGAAACATTTTTTTTATCATTATTTTTATTGTTTTTTCCTAAAAACGATATATTGTTGTCTGTCATATGTTTTTCCTCCTTATCTCTTTGGAAAACTGGAATTTATCAAAGAGTTAAAAATACTACCCTACACAAAAAGTTTAATATTTATTTACCAGTTTTTTCAACTCTGCAATATCTGCAGATGTCAATTCTTTAGCTGCAAGGTATGTCGCAATAAAATTACTGAGCGAGCCATTATACAATTTATCTAAAAGTGCCTGTGTCTCAATTTCCTGTGTAGCCGCTTTACTAATAAGTGCTTTACAGATAAATCCGGGATCTTCACGAACAATGGCACCTTTATCAATTAATCGTTTTATAACCGTATATGTAGTATTTTTTTCCCAGCCAATATATTCTTTGATTATTTTTGCGATATCTTTTGCTGCCAGTTCTTTATTAGACCATAGTAGTTCCATCACATTTAGTTCGCCCTCATGCAGTCTTATTATACCGTCATTTGTCTTTTTCATGCTGTATCTCCCTATATATATTTATATATATTATATATTTATATATAATGTCTATTGCCATTTTTCAGCTTAAGATGCTTAAGCCTGATATACCTGTGTCATATATCAATCACATTTTTGTTATATTGCAATCACTTTCTTAACTTATTAAGAAGTTCCTTAAAATAAGTTGGAAGTTCTGCATCAAATTCTACATATTGTCCTGTTGTCGGATGTATAAAACCTAATGTTTTTGCATGCAAAGTCTGACCTGTTAGTTTAAATGGACATTTTGCCGGACCGTAGACCGTATCACCAAGTATCGGGTGTCCGATGCTTGCCATGTGAACTCTTATCTGGTGCGTTCTGCCTGTTTCAAGTTTACATTCTATATAAGTATATTTATTATTTAAGGTATCTAACACTTTATAATGTGTTACAGCTTTTTTACCGTTTTTTACATTAATCGCCATTTTTTTTCTATCTACCGGATGTCTCCCTATATCCCCCTCGATAGTTCCCTCTGCCTGTTTTAAATGACCACAGACTATGGCATGGTATGTTCTTGTGATAGAATGTTCTTTCAACTGTTCTGCAATGCATCTGTGTGCTTTATCATTTTTGCAGGCAACTATAACACCTGTAGTGTCCTGATCTATTCTGTGAACTATACCCGGTCTCAGTTCTCCGTTTATACCCGACAGGTCATAACAATGGTACATAAGTGCATTGACTATTGTGCCGCTGTAATGCCCAGGAGCTGGGTGAACGACCATCTGCTTCGGTTTATTTATAAGTATAATATCACTGTCCTCATAAATTATGTCGAGCGGAATATTCTCTGGAACTATCGCTGTGTCTTTTGGTTCACATATACTCATCTGTACATTGTCACCGCTTTGAAGTTTATAGCTGCTTTTAACGGCTTTACCATTTACTTTTACCAGACCATCTTTTATCTGTTTCTGAATAAATGAGCGCGACATATCCTTAAACTTTTCAGTCAAAAATCTGTCAAGACGGCAGTTATCAAATTCATTTTCAACCTGAATATCATGTATCTCGGAAATATCAATATTGTCTTTATCTTTATTTTCAATCTTCAAACTGTCATTGCTCATACTTAACCTCAATTCTTATATTCTATTTCTATCCATCCACACAAGATTAGATGGAATAATCTTATTTTTTCAATATTCTGTCCAGATCATTATCATCATAATAAAATATAATCAATAAGACAGCCAAAACAGCACTGATAACAACATAACAATCAGCCACATTAAATACCGGAAAATTGATAAGCTCAAAATACAAAAAATCGACAACATAACCGTTTGCAATTCTGTCTATCATATTTCCTACAGCTCCTGCAGCAAGGACAACAAGAATCCATCTCATAGAAGTAAATTTTTTTTCATGCGGTATGCGGTTAAAAACAAAACCAATCGCTAACAACACAATAATCGTGACGATAAGCAATGGAAATCTTTGATTTTGAAAAAGTCCAAAAGCTGCACCATGATTTTCAAGGTAAAACAATTTAAATACATTTTTTATTATAGGAAAACCTGTATTTCCTTTTAATGTGCCTACGGCAAGCTGTTTTGTCATTTGGTCTGCTCCAATAAGTACCAAAAATAATATTATCCATTTTAAATACCAGACAGCCTTTTTCATGTTAATCCTCATTTCTGTATAGTTTTTATAATAATACGACAGATAATGCTTCTCTCATTTCATCATCGGTCACATCTTTTCTGATAACAGCATTTCCCGGTCTGTCAAGCAATATAAATTTTATCTTGCCAGCATCCATCTTTTTGTCGCTTTTAGATGTCTCTATAATGCTGTCGACACTAAGTTCACTGACAGAAACCGGGAGGTTGAGTGTTTTTAACATATCTGTCATGCCTTTAAACTCATCTTCAGTTATCATATCACGCTTCATGGAAATATAACCTGCTGCAACCATTCCAAGTGAAACACACTCACCGTGAAGAAGTGAAAAATTCATAAGTTTTTCTATGGCGTGTCCTAATGTGTGTCCGAAATTGAGCAATGCACGCTCACCTTTTTCCGTAGGATCATTTTCGACAACCATTCTTTTAATATTGCAGCTTCCTGACACCACTTCTTCAAGTACATCAAGGCTTCGGCTGTTTAATTCAGAAAGATGTTTTTCTATATATGAATAATATTCCATGTCTTTTATAAGACCATGCTTTATAATCTCACCAAATCCTGAATAATATTGCTTTTCGGTAAGGGTATTCAGCGTTGAAAGGTTCATATATACTGCTGATGGCTGGTGAAATGCTCCAACCATATTTTTATATCCCCTGAAATCAACACCGGTCTTTCCACCGACACTGCTGTCTACCATTGCAAGAAGTGTTGTTGGAAGCTGTATGACTTTTATGCCTCTAAGATATGTCGAAGCAGCAAAACCTGTAAGGTCACCTACAACACCACCGCCGAGAGCAAGTAAAATATCTTTCCTGTCAAATTTTTCTTTTATAAGATGTTCATATAAATCCTCAACGACATTGAGATTTTTAGACGCCTCACCTGCCGGAAATACAAATGAAGTAACTTTACTCACACATTCAGATGCTATATCCATAACGGCATCAAGATAATGTGATGCCACACTGCTGTCTGAAACTACACAAACTTTATGTTCAGCTTCCACCTGCTCTTTTATCACAGAAGCAAGTTTACTATAATCTTTTTCTATAGTTATATTATATATTGGTTTATCATCATAATGAACTGTAATCAGCTTACTCATATTAGTCCCCATTTCTGCACACATTTTTTGAATATCAGGTTTGTGTCAAGTGTGCACAGACACAAATCTTAAATGTAAAAATAAAGCTATTCACACTTTAATCTAAGTAATAACTCTAATATAAGTCAATAATTTTAACCTAAATGATAACTCTAATCAAAATTTATAACTCTAAAATTCAAGTCAATAACTTTAATCCAAGTCAATAAATGTAAATGGGTTCTTTTTTTCTTTTGAACCTGCATTATTGCCTGAAAGATATGAAACACTATCATCTTTAGGCATAGATGCCGGGAACACGGTGTTTGATATGTCTTCTTTGGCATCATTAATTGTAGGTGTTTTCATCATAATATTCTCTACTATAATATCATCTTCTGCATTATCGGCTTCGTTTTTATTCTCCTCGATACCTGTCTGCTTTTTATCCTCAGATTTCAGTACTTCAGATTTATTGATATTTTCAACGGCTTCATTTTCTTTTATATCAGAAACAGTGTCATTCTCTGCGTCAATTTCTTTATCTTTTATATCATCATCTTCTTCAACTGACTGCCAGATAAAGTTCTGTTTTTCTTCTATGGTGGTGTCAGACGATTTGGCATCTGTTGCATTTACAATGTTATCTGACTCTGATGCAGCTTCGATTTCTGCATCATTTTCCACTTCTGCAGTTATGTCCGGCTCAACAGATATTTCTTCAACAATATTACTTTTTTCTTCTTTTACTAAATCCTCTTTTTCAAAACTGTTTATACCTGAAGTTTCTTCGCCGGAAATCAAATTTTCAGGGGTTTCAGGTGAAGAACATTCACCATTCACAAAATCAAGCTGTTCTTTTATAATGACCTTTATTTTTTGCTTATATTCTTCATATGATGATGATAATAAAGACAATCTGCCGTTTATCTCCTCATATTTTTTCTGTGCATCTGTAACTTTTTTATCAAACTCAGCTTTTGCATTATCAGTATATTTATCTGCTTCTTTTTGTGCATTTGAAACAATGTCATCAGCCTCTTTCTTTGCCAGACTGACTATATTAGCAGCCTCCGCTTTTGCAGCATTCTTTGTTTCTTCTGAAGTCTTTTCAGCTAATACAAGTGCCTTTTGAAGGTTATCTTCAAGATTTTTATAATATTGTATTCCTTCACTGAGTGAAGTAAGCTTCTCTTTTAACTTGGCATTTTCTGAACTGAGTTCTTCAAAACTTTCAAGTATTGATGCTAAAAACTCATCTGTATCTTTTTTATTATATCCACCCATCGTTGTTTTAAGCGAACGATGTTTAATATCTGCCGGTGTAAGCATTTTAATACCTCCTAAATGTACTGTTTTACTATAATATGATAACGCCCTTTTCTGGTAGTATTTTCCGAAGTTTCTATCAGATATTTTCCAAAACCTCTGACTGTAAGTATATCACCATCTTTTATTTCTTTAGCGTTTTCCGTAGAATTTCTGCCATTTATATACACATTTCCTGCTCTTATATGTTCAAGACATTGAGAACGCGAACTTTTTAATGCAACCGCTGTAACAGCATCAAGCCTTAATGAAGCAACACTTCCGATTATTTCTCTATATTTTGGTGTAGAATCAATTTCTGTCATTGCGACTGCTTCACAATAAACTGTAGTGTGCTTTATACTTGTTATTGATTCTATAAGTTTTTCTTTATTAGATTTGCAATAAACATATGCAACGCAGGCTTTTGAATATGAATCAGCTTCTTTCACGACTATATCTCCAACCTGATTTCTTTCAATACCAAGATTCATAACCGCACCTAAGAAATCACGATGTGTCAGCTTATCACAAAATTTATTATTAACCGGTGCAATTTTTATACAGGATATTGGGAAATCAGCTTTTCTAATATCAATGTAATCGTTTTCAGGTAAAAAACATAACATCTGATACATTGCTCCATCATATCCGCCATATGTGATGAGTTTATTCTCATACATATCAGGGCGTACCTTATTTTTATCCAACAATCTATAACATAGTTCAAGTCCATTTAATCCGACAAAATCGCTAAATATCGGAATTCCTCTGTTATATGCTGTATTATACATATCCTCGAAATGATTATATAATATCTGTTCATCTTTTGATAAATGCATGGCATTACCACCTAATTCACTTTACCCTGGTATTATCCGCACTATATTTGCATAATCAAGGTGGATTATACCAGAAAATATTTACATACTGCCTGTAAATACGATAATACTATCAAAATTATATATGGGCTTATGTCAACCCTTATACACTTTAATATTGAATGTTTTACCAGATACCTTACAGGACATAATAATGGTTTCATCAGATTATCAAGTATATTATTAATGAAACTGCCCAAAGGAATTATTCCTCTGAGCATATATATAAGATTGATTATCATAAGAATGATAAAAAACAAATACAATGTATATACCAGATAATGCTGCATTGCTTAAAACTCCTTACTAAGTGTTGGAATACTTATTCCCTCATTGTTTTCTGCAACATTTTTTATGTAATCACCTGATATATCAATAGTTTTTGGCGAGAAAATAAAAATATATTTTGAAATCTGACGCATATTTCCCTGGATTGAAAAGATACATCCCGATACAAAATCCATTATACGCTGAGCTTCCTCAACATCAATCCCCTCAAGATTTACGATTACAGGCTGTCCACCAAGAAGAATATCACATACTTCCTGTGATTCACCAAAATTTGCAGGTTTAAATATACATACCTCAACATCACTTGCGGATGTTCTTATAGGCACAACTTTGCTTTGAGCAGCACCTTTTGAAGTGTTTTTTTTCTGTGAATATTCAGGCTCATTTTCATAATCATCCTCATAATCATCATAAGGTGTTCTTGAAAAACTTCTTTTCTCTTCACGCCTCTGCTCTTTTTTTAAACGCTTTTCCTCTTTACGAAGTTCTTTATCATCGACATCACTTTCATATGGATCATCGTAAAAGTCATCGAAATCATCATCTCCCAGTTTAAAAAAATTTAAAAAGCTGCTTACCTTACCCTTTTCACCCATTAGGCTGTCCTCCTTTATATTGAATAATTTCTTTCACCAAAAATTCCGGTACCCACACGTACAAGTGTAGCTCCTTCCTCAACAGCCACCTCATAATCTCCGGTCATACCCATCGAAAGAATATCCATGCTAATATTATCAATGTTTTTAGCTGCTATGTCAACAGATAATGCCTTTAATTCTCTGAAAATATTTCTGTTTTCTTCAGCATTTTCGACAAATGGTGCTATCGTCATCAAGCCTTTGACTCTCAAATGTGGAAGTTTTGCAACATCTCGCACGAGTTTTTCTACTTCGTCTGTTTTAAGACCAAATTTTGATTCTTCACACGCCACATTAACCTCTATAAGAATATCTGAAACGAGATTTTTCTTCTCGCTTTCTTTTTCAATCGCTTCTGCAAGGTGCAGCGAATCTACGGAATGTATGAGAGTTGCACGGCCTACAACATATTTTACTTTATTTGTCTGAAGATGACCGATAAAATGCCACTTTATATCATCAGGCAGTGCATCATGTTTTTCTTTCATTTCCTGTGCTTTATTTTCTCCGAAATCCCTCTTGCCGGCAGAATATGCTTCTTCTATCATTTCCATAGGTTTTGTTTTACTTACAGCGATCAAAGTAACTTCATTTCTGTCTCTGCCTGCTCTCTCACACGCGGCAGTTATCTTTTCCTCCACCTCTTTAAGATTTTCCTTAACCATTTATTATTACCTCCATATTGCGATATTTATTTTAATACCATCAGTCAGACAGCATAGCGTATTGTAAATATCCGGCTGACTTCTAATTTTAATATACACTTTTATGTACTTAATGTCAGATTATCTCATCTTCTTTAACAAGATTAGGATTAAGAATTATATGATCATATATCTGCAGACCGTATATTGTATCTTCAGGTACAATGGCATATTCGGAATTTGAATATGTTATATCAATCCTTTTAAAAGTACAATAGCCATTATTACAATAATATACCCCATCAAGTCTGGCTGTCCTTGTCAAACTCAGCTCACTTCCATTTGCAGAGACATCTGCCACTATGATGTCACCTACCGAAAACAATCTGGCATCGATATAACATCTGTTTTTTTCATCTTTATAATAAACCTTAGCTTTTTTAAATGTATTATGCTGGTTTCCATGCTTGTCATATGTTTTAAGCATTACACCTGTACTTCCATCATCGCCACCATTTGTAATATATTCTTCAGGTACCATATAAAATTTCTTTTTGATTATGGAAGATACCGGTATCTTAAGTCCGGCTGCTTCATTAAATTCAAGCTGAATGTCAAGATATCTGTTATCAATATAATTTATCATGTCTTTGGTAAATTCCAATTTTGCATAATATTTTGATTTTTCCGTAAATGTCGTAACTGATGGTGTAAACTTGTTATTGTCTTTTTTTATAACTACATCTATACTGTCTTTATCATAAAGCTTCTTATATTGCTTCTTTGTAAGAGGTATGACAATTGACCAGTTATCACTTGTGATAAGTTTATATGCCGTATCGCCCTTTGATATTTCTTTCTTTTGTCTTAACTGTTTCCACTTATCTGTTGTATCAGAGAATGTTTTCTGATTGATAGAATCAATATCAAGCTTTTCAAGTCCATCTGAGCAGAATGAAATAATTCCGGTTTTTCCTGATTTAATCATTTTCAAAGATGAAGATGAATCATTTTTTAATATCCGTTTTGCTCTTTTTAAAAGCCCATTGGTCGTCATTTTCAAAAGTGAATTGTCAAGATTATACCTGAAATTTGTAATTCCACTATAATCAGAAAAGTTAAATGAAGCCCTGTATTCGGCAATATCTGCACGAATGGTCTTAGTATCTTCATCAGACAACGAATAATTGTCTGCACCCTCTTTATCTAATGAATCATTAAAGCCACCTGTTCTGTCAACAGAATAAATCGTAGTATTTACTCCGATTCTTGCACCCTCACCTACATAATAATTAATATACCCGGAACTTTTAGCCTTGATTAAGTGCTCATCTCTTAAAATAACACCTCTTATCGTATCATCATCAGCAAGTTTATTTTGTGTCACTTCGTATATTGAAATATTATCCTGATTTAGCGATTGCACAAACAATACTATGATATATACCGAAAACAAAATAAGCATAATTCCAGTCCATGGGTTTTGGCGTTTTTTCATTTTTATGATATTATTTCGTGTATTTTTTCCAGCCAAAATATATCCTCCCATCGTCACATTCAACTTAATATATTATATTAAAATTTGAATGGATTGTCTAGTGTATGTTAAACCAAAATTTAACAGTTAGTAAACAGTTCAGCCATAAAAAGATAATTGGCAATACAATGAGCTTGTTCATTGTATTGTTAAGTACCTTTTTATGGTAGAATAGCCTTTCATTTATGAAATGAAGTAAACACAAGCTGCATAGCAGCGACTGACAGCTTGCTGGCAGGTTTACGAATGTAATAAATGAAGGGCTGGACTGTTACAACAGTTAAATTTGCATATTAATCCTCATTTCTGCACACGTTTTTTGTGCATATTAAGTTTGTGTCAAGTGTGCGCAGACACAAATCTTGTGTGCGAAAAATCTTGCATATATGGATTTTTCACACTACTCTTCAAAATTCAAAGCACCTTCTACATCTGTTCTGTATATTTTTGTTTCTATATATTCAAGTTTTTTTAGAAGTTCACTGTGAGGATGCCCATATCTGTTGTTTTTTCCACAGGATATGATGGTTTTTTCAGGCATCGTTCGTCTTAAGAATGCCTCTGTTGTCGAGTTTTTACTGCCATGATGTGCAGCTTTTAGCAAAGTATATTTTTGTGGAAAATTTTCAAAGTCAGAATTCAATATATCAAGCACCTTATCTTCTCCATCTTTTTCAAGATCCCCGGTGAGAAGAATACTGTTATTTTTGTGAACTATACTTAATACTGCCGAATAAGCATTTGCTGAATCGGTTTTACAGCCATTGTCCGGATGAACACAGGTCATTGTCATATCACCATCAATAATCTTGTCATAGGTTTTAACATACCTGACTTTATTACAGTTGTTTTTTGCAAGCCTAAGTATCTGATAATAAGCTTCATCTTTAAGTTCATTGTCAGGGTTTGGAAGCAGAAAATTGTCTATAGTTATCCTATCTGCGTTTTTTTGCTCAAATATTTCAATAATTCCTGATATATGGTCGCTGTCAGAGTGTGTCATTATACAGTAGTCTATTTTCTCTATGCCATAATACTTAAGATACGGTGTGATGATATATTTTCCGACACTGTCTTTGTCCGAACTTCCGCCGTCTATCATATAAACTTTTCCGTTGTCATTTTTAATAATGATACAGTCACCTTGTCCTACATCCAGAAAACAAATGTTAAACCTGTCATTTTGAGGAGGTATCAGCATAAAAACATACAACACCATAAAAAGCAAAAATGTATAATGTGATATTTTTGAAATTTCTGCCGAAAAAGATAACAAAACAGAAGAAAATCCTGCATCAAAATCCTTTTTAATATATATGTAATCTTTCAGATATTTTACAGCAAAAATCAAAGTAAATGAAACCAGATAAAATATAAATATTTTAATAATACTCGGTCGTCCCGTAACAATATGATGCATTGGCAGTTTATTAAATAGCTCGCATACCCCATCATAAAATTTAAGTATAAAATAGGCTCCGCCAAGCATAAATTTTCCAAGTGGCAAAAAAACTATTCCCAAAAGACCGCCCAAAGCACTAATTATGACAAGAAATGTCGAAAGTGGAACTATCAAAAGATTTAAGACTATACTGTATGATGGTGTCTGGAAAAAGCAATATAATATCACCGGCAGTGTAAAAAACTGTATCGAAAAACTCACCAGCATGGATTTTATAATCTCTTTTTTTATGTGCTGTACCAATCTTTCTTTATTATTATGTTTAAAATCATTTTTGCACGCGAAAATATCATCCCTTAAAAATGGATAAAAATAAGCTATAGCAATAATCGCACCATATGATAATAAAAAACTGCATGAGAAAAGAGACATTGGCTTTAATATGACTATAATAACCGCACTTACAGCCGTTGCAGACAGCATATCATAACTTCTTCCGACAAATCCGGCAAACAAAGCAATGACCATCATAATGACCGCTCTATTTGTTGAAATTCCAAATCCCGTCATAATGCCATAAAGAAGCAGCAGCAACACGGTAAGTGTTATTGAAAGTTTATCGGGCACTTTCAATAATGTAAGCAGCTTATTAAAAGCCATACATAAAACTGTTATATGCAGTCCGCTTATTGCGAGAAGATGTGACATCCCGTTCTCACGGTATAACTCTTTTACCTCTTCGTCGAGCATACTCTTATCACCAAGAAGCATAGCAGATACCGTTCCGGCTTCTCTCTCAGGCATACAATCGGCATAGATGTTTTTCAGCCTGTCCCTAAAATCATACAATATTTTTTTCGGGTGATTATAGTTTCCGTCCAAGACAACAATGTCACCAATATCGCAAGCTGCAGAGTAAAAGATTTTTTTCTCGCGGTAATACGCTTTCATATTAAATTCTCCGGGGTTTGTTGCACTTTTTAATTCCATAAGAGAAGCATTGCACTTTATCTTATTTTCGGGATTGAGTTTAAGTTTCTCTTTGCCGTTCGACTTTTTTGCATAAATGATAATTGACGGTAAATCTTTATATTCCGTCGTCCTGCCATCAAATTTCAGTCTTACATTTTTTAATATTATGCTCACTGTTTTTTCTTTTGAAACTGCAGACTCAAACTCTCCGTAAATAATTGTTTCTATCCTGCTTTTGTTTTTGAACATATCATCAAGATAATATTGTTTTTTATAGATTCTTTTTTGTGAAATGATATTAAAAGCTGATATTATTATAATAAGAATAACGGCAGTCCACACAGCCGGTCTTCTTATAATAAACACCTCCCTGTTTTGTCGTTTTTGCATATTTATTGTTAAACATATATTCGCAATCCGCTTTGCTATTTACTTATAACATAATTTTTATTTTTTCTCTTTTACAATGTCAAGATTTCTTTCAAACGGTTCTCCGAAACTCATACTCTCATTATATTTAAGTACCTGCTCACCATCAATACTAAATTGTACTTTATTTACATTTGGCAGTTCTATAAGAGTATTTACGACGGAATAAATAGCAACCATATCAGTTATATCATCCTGTTTATTTAAAAATTCTTTTGAAAAATCCACATAACAGGTTTTCTCTTTAACAGTAACCTTATTTAATACTGTTCCTTTTGGAACTGTAGGCAATACCTTATTTTTGTTTACTCCATCAATAGTATATGGCCCGCTTATAAGCTGTTCTATTGCTAATTGTTCAAGTGGTATCGTTGCATCATAAGTTATATTGACTGGTACTATAACAAGTGATTTACCCGTTTCATCCGAGAAATACATATTTAGTGTCGCTTTCTGTTTATAATCACTTACACCGCCTGTATTATCAATAAATGAATCTGCTGTCATAATACCTACCGGCTCCATATTTGAATCGGTAATCGGCTGTCCTGCAACATAAAATTGTATGCCTTTTATTCCTTTTACCTGCGAAAGCGTTTTTACGATAGCAGCTCTTCTTAATATTTCTGAAACACCGGTATAATTTCCGTACGCAGCATTAAAATATAATGAGAGTTCTCCTGACGGACTTATATTAAAATTATCGACTTTAACATCATCAGGAATGGCTTTTTTCATATTAATATTATCCGGCTCACGCTGTAGTTTTCTGATAAATTTTTTTATGGATTTAGCTGTTTTATCTTCGGATGAAATATTACACTTTTCATACATGACTTTCTTTTCGTTTGCATCAAGACCGTAAACATAATAACCTTTATATGTTTCTTTTTTTCCACATGATGACAGAGAAAAAATAAGCACAGCACATATGCATATGCACATGGCATATATGGACAATCTTTTTGATAAAATCATATTATTCATACTTCTTCTCCTTAAATCAAATTTCAAAAGCAAAATATATTGTATTTACGATTAAAGTTTTGCTAACACTGTAACAGTTCAGCCTTTCATTTCTAACACTCAGAATACATCGTTTTTTATGACTGCAATACCACTAAATCTCGCTGTAAGATATTAACATAGTCTGAAAACTATCATTTATTGTATATAATTCAACGGAATCCTTACGGTAAATGTAGTACCCTCTTTTTCTTTGCTGTAAACTTTAATAGAACCTCTGTGCAAAAGTATTACACTCCTTGTGATTGCAAGACCAAGTCCTGTTCCACCTGTTGCCCTTGACCTTGCCTTATCTACCCTGAAAAATCTCTCAAACACACTGTCAAGTGAATCTTCAGGAATTCCAACACCTGAGTCCTGCACCGTGACATAGAAAAACTTGTGGTCGGCATTTAATGTCACCTTTACCCAGCCATCATCGTAATTGTATTTTATGGCATTTTCAATAAGATTATTTAATGCCATTGAAAGCTTGACTTCATCCACATCTGCCATAACCGGCCTGAAACTCTCAAAAATAAGTTCAATATTTCTTTTTCCGGCAATAGGTCTGAGGCGTTTTAGAAGCTGCTCTATCAGATCATTGATGCTGATATTACTTATAATTATATTTGCGGTATTCTGATCCAGCTTAACCATTGAAAGAAGATCGTTGATTATCTGGGTCATTCTCTCTATTTCTGTCGTTATGTCACCTAAAAATTCCCTGTATATTTCTTCGGGCATTCCCTCCTGTGAAAGAAGAGAGTCAGACAGAACCTTCATCGATGCAAGCGGAGTCTTTAATTCATGTGATACATTTGATACAAATTCCTGTCTTGAGCTTTCCTGATTTTGTATTACTTCTATCATCTGGTTGAAAGAATCAGTTATTTTGTGAAGTTCTGAATAGCCGTGCATATCAAGTTCGACAGCCATATTTCCCTTTGATATCTCATTGATAGAATCCGTAAGTTTACTCAACGGTTTTGTAAGGAAAATTGAATATACAAATGAGATAAGCAGTATCACAAGCACTATTGCACAGACTGCAAAGATAACTTTTCTTGTTACAGCTTTTGAAGTAAGTTGTATATTCTTTGTAGAGTAGCTTATGATGATTGCTCCCGTAGTTTCATTTGTAACAGGATCTACTATCGGCATGGTAAGCTGCATATATTCGCCAAGATTGTTTATATACTTGTTCTGGTCATCTGAAAAACACTTTACAACCTCTGTAGATACCATGGTTTTTCCATTTTCGATATTGTAAGTATCTCTTATAACTTTTAAATCTTTGTCAACTATAATAATACGCCCCTGATAGATATTGGCAATTTCCTCCGTCTCATTTTCAACATCACTTGATTCCTGAGTTGACAGATAACCTGATGATGTGACAAGATTTGATATTACCGTTCCGTATGACTGCAATTCATCTGTACGCTGGGAGATTAATTGTGAGTTATATTCATTTGTTATTAAATTGACAAGAAAAATAATGGGTATAGTTCCCACGCATAATAAAATCAAAAACATCTGTGTTCTCATCCCACGCAGATTGTATATAAAATCAGACCATAACTTTTTCACTGCAGCCCCCGTATTTAATTTTTATTTTATTGCATTACTTTTGAAAATAATAACCGACTCCCCATTTAGTATGTATATACTTAGGATTGCTAGGTGTATCTTCGATTTTTTCCCTGAGACGTCTTATATGAACATCAACAGTACGCACATCACCCGGATAATCATATCCCCATACAGTGTTTAACAGTTCCTCACGGCTGTAAACTTTGTTTGGATGAAGCATGAGAAGTTCAAGCAAATCAAATTCTTTTGCCGTAAGGTTTACCTCTTCATCATTTATGTAACCTCGTCTGCTGTCAAGATCAATGCTAAGTCCGTTGTAAGAATAAGTCTTTTGAACTTCCGGCTGCTCTTTTGATGCACTTCTTCTTATTATTGCTTTTATCCTCGCCTTAACTTCAAGAATATTGAAAGGTTTCGTGATATAATCGTCAGCACCGTACTCAAGTCCAAGTATTTTATCCATGTCATCACCTTTTGCAGTGAGCATTATGATTGGGACATCCGAAAATTCTCTTATGTGCTGGCATACTTCAAAGCCATCATGTATTGGCAGCATAACATCGAGCAGGATAATGTCATATTTATTGTTTGTAGCAAGATCTATTGCCTCCTGTCCGTCATATGCACAATCCACATCCATTCCGTCCTGTTCAAGACTGAATCTGATACCTTTTACAATGAGTTTCTCATCATCTACTACCAATACTTTCTTTGCCATGTCCATCCTTCTTTCCATCTATTATACAGATATTTTATTTTTTATCTTATTGAAAATCCCCTGCTTGATACCTGGTATTTTCATAATATCTTCTATACTTTGAAACTTTCCATTTGACTGTCGGTATTCTATTATCGCATCTGCTCTGCTTTGACCTATTCCTGACAGGGAGGTAAGTTCACCTGCCGATGCAGTATTTATGTTAATAAGAGTATTCTGACTTTCTCTTTCTGAACTATCAGTATTTTCATTATCTGTAGTTTTATCCTGAAAGTTATCTCCGTCAGTTGTCTTTGAAAGCTGTTTTCTTTTAACCTGTTTTAAAGTCGGTATCGTTATCTGCTCGCCATCTTCTAAAACCCTTGCCTGGTTTATCGCTGTTCTGGCAGCCCCCTTTTTAAAGCCTGATGCCGCATTTATTGCATCATTTATACGGCTTCCTGCTGTAAACTTATACACTCCCGGATGCTTTACTGCACCACATATATACACGACAACCTGTGACTGTCCGTCACTTTTTTTATCATTGAGATTATCTTTACCAGACATTTTGTTATAACTTTTTTTGTCTGATGAAGAAATACAGCCTGTATTTTTTGAAGAAACATATTTTGTATCGTCTGAAGAACTATACTCCGTATCGTCTTTATATACAAACTTTCCAATGGCATCGGAATTTATATATGCAAATCCTGACAATAAAATAAAAAGTCCGCATATTATCATAATTATTTTTTTATTGTTTTTCATAAACTTCCTCCTGAATATTAAGATTGTATCTGTTCATACCAAAATCAAAAATAACATTCCAAAATTTCAAAAGGAGTTTTAAGTTTTTATGTAAAAAAATGCCAGTGTGCTGATTAGTTTATCATTCTAAGCAAAACCTTAACACACTAGCAATATTTTAAACAATTTGTAACATTATTACAATAGATACAATGAACAAAAATCATTAAATTTTTCTTACTTTTTTTGATTACTATGTTTCTTTATGTAGTCAGGCCGCTATTAGCAATAAACATATAGGATTACTCGTTAGTGCTAAACACTTCTTCGAGTTTTTCACACATAACATCTATATGCTCTTTTTCTACAACAAGAGGTGGTACAAATCGTATAATGTTTGTTCCGGCTGAAATAAGGATAACACCTTTTTTCAGCAATTTAGAAACTACATCCCCAGCCGGTCCGTAAAGTTCCATGCCCATCATAAGACCTTTTCCACGCACATCCTTAATCTTATCAGGAAACTTATCTTTAAGTACATTAAGTTTATCTTTAAGATAAGGTGCAATCTCATTTACATGGTTAAGTATGCCGTCTTTTTCAAATATCTCAAAAACCTTACATACTGCTGCAGTTGCAAGAGGATTTCCACCATAAGTGGTTCCGTGATCTCCGGGACACATTGCATCAGCAACTTCCTTTACAGCTGCAAATGCACCTACCGGCACACCGCATCCGAGAGCTTTCGCAGATGTCATAATATCAGGTTTTACACCATAATGTTGATATGTAAACATCTTTCCTGTTCTTCCCATTCCACACTGTATCTCATCAAATATAAGTAATATATCATTCTCATCACAGAATTTTCTAAGACCGTGGATAAACTCATCTGTTGCAGGGTAGATACCACCTTCTCCCTGAAGTGTCTCGAGGATAACTGCACAGGTATCTTTTGTGGCAAGTTTCTTAACGCTTTCAAGATCATTATAATTTGCAAATGAAACTCCGCCGATAAGCGGCTCAAAAGGCTCACGGTAATGTTTTGTTCCTGTAACGGAAAGTGCACCCATACTTCTTCCGTGGAAAGAATGATTCATTGCTATTATCTCACCCTTGCTGTTTTTATCTTTATTGTAAGCATATTTTCTTGCAAGTTTTATCGCACCCTCTATAGCTTCTGTTCCTGAATTTGTAAAGAATACCTTATCCATCCCTGATGCTTTTGACAGATACTCGGCAGCCTTAATCGACGGCTCTGTAAAATAAAGATTTGAAACATGGATAAGTTTGTCTATCTGGTCTTTTAATGCCTGTTTATACTCGTCATTACTGTAGCCTAACGCCGAAACGGCGATGCCTGCACCCATGTCAAGATATTTATTGCCCTCGTTGTCAAAAAGGTACATTCCCTCGCCCTTTTCAAAAATAACGCTTCTGTTGTATGTATGTATAAAATGCTTGTCAGCTTCCCGTAAATTCATAATTTACCTCCTGTTTTGTTATAATCAGCTTGCAATCTTTTTATAATCCACCCATTGCAAAGCCTGACAACTGCTGTCAAATATTCAAATAAACTTTATTGCTCAATCTCGTTTGAATAGTAGCCGCTGTCATCACCAATGATAGCTGTACCGATACCTTTCTTTGTAAAGAACTCAAGCAACAGACAATGCTCGCGTCTTCCATCAAGGATATGTACTCTGCCTACACCTGCATTTACGGCATTGATGCAATTTGTAACCTTTGGAAGCATACCACCTGAGATAACTCCTGCTTCGATAAGTTTATTTGCTTCATTAAGGTCAAGAACCGAGATAAGCGAACTGCTGTCGTCGGGATTCATACATACACCATCTACATCTGTTAAGAATGCAAGTTTCTCAGCCTTTATCGCACCTGCTATGGCACAAGCCGCATCATCTGCATTTATGTTATAAGTCTCGCCTGCATCATCCATTCCTATAGGAGCAATAATAGGGATATAGTCATTATCAAGAAGTGTCTCAAGAATCTCAGTATTCACATGTTTTATATCACCTACAAAACCAATATCTTTTCCGTTTGGCATCTTCTTGTCAACCCTTAACATTCCACCATCTTTTCCACAGATACCGATAGCTTTTACGCCAATCTTTTCGACCATCTGAACAAGATATTTGTTAAGGCGGTTAAGAACCATCTCTGCGACTTCCATAGTCTCTCTATCTGTCTTTCTGAATCCCTCTATGAACTCAGTCTCTTTTCCGACTTTGCCTATCCACTTGCTTATCTCTTTTCCACCACCGTGAACGATTATCGGACGCATACCTACAAGCTTCAAGAGAGCAACATCTTTTATAACACTCTCCTCAAGCTTTTTGTCGAGCATCGCACTGCCGCCATATTTTACTACTACTATCTTATTATTAAAATCTCTTATATATGGAAGAGCCTCTATAAGAGTCTCAGCTTTTACTGTAATCTGATCCATATATTTTTCTTTTTCTTCTTCACTCATCTTTTTTCCTCCTGATATTGTGATGTACGCCCGGTATATTCTCAAAACGAATTATTTCTGCTGGATTTCCGAGATACTGCTGTATATCAAAAATTCCTCTCAAAATTCTTTGTTCAGAAGATTCCTAGAGCACATTATGGGAACATAGGAACCATCTTAAGTCCCGTGTTTTCTTCAAGTCCGAACATAATGTTCATATTCTGGACTGCCTGTCCTGCGGCACCTTTGACAACATTGTCAATAGCACCCATCATTATTATTCTGCCTGTTCTCTCATCTATCTTAAAGTTTACATCTACAAAGTTGCTGCCCTCTACCCATCTTGTCTCGGGATAAACATCTTTTTCAAGGACTCTCACGAAATATTCATCTTTATAATACTTGTCATAGACAGCCTTTACTTCCTCATAAGACATTTTCTTTTTAAGAGCTGCGTATGAAGTAGCAAGTATTCCCCTGTTCATAGGCACAAGGTGTGGTGTAAAGTTTATGAGAACCTCTTCACCTGATGCATATGAGAGCTGATCCTCTATCTCCGGTGTGTGCCTGTGTGATGCAACACCGTATGGCTTGATACTTTCATTTACCTCACAATAAAGGTTTGCAACCTTTGCTCCTCTGCCTGCCCCTGATGTTCCTGACTTTGCATCAATGATGATGCTGTTCATATCAATAAGTCCCTCTTTTGCCATAGGATATATTGATAATGTTGAACAGGTAGGAAAGCATCCCGGATTTGCAATAAGCCTTGCATTTTTAACATCTTCCCTGTTCACTTCACAGAGTCCGTAAACGGCTTCTTTTATAAACTCAGGACTTTGATGTTTGATGCCGTACCATTTTTCATATTTAGCAACATCCTTTATTCTGAAATCAGCACTGAGGTCTATTATCTTTGTATTTTTTAATATTTCTTCACTTACAAGTGAACCGCAAAGCCCCTGCGGTGTAGCCGTAAATATAACATCTGCTTTCTTTGCAAGCTCATCCATGTTCTCGCCCATACATTTGTCATCTACAAGCTGAAACATATTTCCAAAAACTTCACTGTACTTCTTATCTATATATGATCTCGAACCATACCACACTATCTCAGCATCAGGATGTTGAAGGAGAATCCTAACCAATTCCTGACCTGCGTATCCTGTCGAACCAATAATACCAACTTTGATCATAAATCATTACCAGCCTTTCCTTATATAATCTAACTGCTATCGTATTATACTCCCCTAATTATAAAAATGCAACATTAATTTATAAATATTCACACGGACCGTAATAAATGAAAGATTGAACTGTTATGTTTTTTATCATTTTCTTTACATTTTCACTTGCATAATTATTCAAACAGATGTATATTTATTAACAGAATATCATTTATGATATGTTTTTTATCAGATTATCAGGATATGTTTAGTCAGGTGGATATTCATAATCTGCGTTGCTATTTGCCTGATAATATTAAATCTGATAAAACTTATTAATCATTTTTTGTTTTTTTTGTAAAAAGTGATTGCACAGTACATACTTTGAGATTATACTTTATATGTACAAGTACAACGAATAATTTATGTATCAAAGATTTGATTTTCGTTGTGCCAAAAAATGTGATGGTGCTTTGCACACCACATTAAAGTAAGAAACTTAAAATAAACTCTAGGAGGAAATTGATTTATGAAAGAAAAAGTAATTCTTGCCTATTCAGGTGGTCTTGATACTACAGCTATCATCCCTTGGTTAAAAGAGACTTATGGTTATGATGTTGTCTGCGTTTGTATAGATGTCGGACAGGAAAGCGAGCTTGAGGGACTTGACGAGAGAGCTAAAGTCTGCGGTGCTGCAAAACTTTATATAGAAGATGTTATTGATGAGTTCTGTGACGATTATATCGTTCCTTGTGTTCAGGCACATGCAGTATATGAAAATAAATATCTTCTCGGAACATCTATGGCTCGTCCTCTTATCGCAAAGAGACTTGTCGAGATTGCACGCAAAGAGGGAGCTACAGCTATCTGCCACGGTGCTACCGGAAAAGGAAATGATCAGGTTCGTTTTGAACTTGGTATCAAAGCACTTGCCCCTGACTTAAAGATTATCGCTCCATGGAGAGATGACAAGTGGAAACTCCAGTCCCGTGAAGACGAAATTGACTTCTGTCGTGCACACGGAATCGACCTTCCTTTTGCAGCAGACAGCAGCTATAGCCGTGACAGAAACCTCTGGCACATCAGCCATGAGGGACTTGAACTTGAAGATCCTTCAAATGCACCAAACTATGATCATCTTCTCGTGCTTGGTACTACACCTGAGAAAGCTCCTGACGAGGGTGAGGTCGTTACAATGACATTTGAAAAGGGTGTTCCAAAGTCAGTAAACGGCAAAGAAATGAAAGTTTCTGATATTATCCGTGAACTTAATACTCTCGGTGGAAAACACGGTATCGGTATCGTTGACATTGTCGAGAACCGTGTCGTAGGTATGAAATCACGCGGTGTGTATGAGACTCCGGGCGGCACAATCCTTATGGAAGCTCATCAGCAGCTTGAGGAACTCATCCTTGACCGTGATACATATACAGTAAAGAAAGATCTCGGAAACAAATTTGCAGATGTTGTCTATGAAGGAAAATGGTTCACACCATTGCGTGAAGCTTTAGAGGCGTTTGTAAAAGTTACACAGGAATATGTCACAGGTGAAGTAAAGTTTAAACTTTACAAAGGTAACATCATCAGAATGGGTACAACTTCTCCATATTCTATGTATAGTGAGTCTATTGCATCATTTACAACAGGTGAACTTTACAACCACAAAGATGCCGAAGGATTTATCAACCTCTTTGGACTCTCTCTCAAGGTTCGTGCCATGAAACAGGGTTCATATGAGAAACTTGACGATAAATAAATCACTTAGTTTGTGCTGATTTTATTTGATAACAAATAATGTAGCCACAGTTAAAAATATTAAAAAAAATTCCTTGAGTTTCTTTTAGTGGAAACTCAAGGAATTTTTTATGTACCGTATCTTTCACAATACTTATCTGTTCTTTATGATTTTTTCTGCTCTGACACTCTGTTACATATCACCATTTGGTGCAAGAAATGTACTTCTCATAAGCTCAGGATATTTCTCTAAATGAGCAAAATCGTTAAATCTGTCAAGATAAAAGCCGTGCTTTTTCTCGTCAAAATGAATCTGTGTTATACTACAATTTTCCAGTGATGTACCAAACATAAGACGCTTTGCGAAATCACCACCAAACAATGCACATAATAATATCCTGATAACTCCACCATGTGTAACTACAGCAATGTTTTGTTTTCCGCTGTCTATCCACTCATGCAAAACCGGCATTACTCTCTCTAAAACCTGAGGACCATTCTCGCCGTCAGGATACCACATCTCTGCATTTGGAACAAAAAATTCGCCGACATACTCATTTACCTCATCGAGTGCTGTTCCTTTCTGGCTCTTTCCCTCCATAAAGTCATTAAGCTGTTCTTCATAATATTCTTTATAAAAACGCTTTACCTCTGAATCATGAACTCCGGTAAGACTTCCGAAATCTATCTCGGCAATACCCGGGCGTATCTTGATATTATCTGCTAACTCCGGACGATCTTTGAAAGCAACCTGTGCAGTTTCGACAGCTCTTTTAAGGTCACTTGAATAAAGTGCATCTATCTTATAATTTTTCATGCGTTCGCCGAGAAGTTCAGCCTGTCTTATACCCTCTGCCGATAATGGCACATTTACATTACAATCCGTACTGTTTTGTCTGCCATGGCGTATCAAATATATAATCATAGTTTATTCTGTTTTTTTCCTTTCTATAGTTCCCATAGCGAATATCTCACGAGAACATACCTTACCCTTTTTACTGATAAATGTAAACAAATTTCTGATTGCCGCCTGCCGTTCTGTTAATCTGCAGTCGCAATATCAATAATGCTCTGGAGTTCCATTCCTTCGTCTGGAGCATCCCCAAGAGATTCAACTTTCTGTTCATCAGTTACTTCATAAAGTTTATTCGGTTCACCATCTCTGCTTTTTATGATTGCAAAATATCTTGATTTCTTTTCAGCAGGATTCCATGCTATAAAGATTGATATAGCCATTTCCGGATACTGTTTATCTGTTGGTGTTGTTATTCTTATAAGCCTTAATGTATCACTGATATTTAATATCATAAAGTCATAATCATCTGCACTATACGGACAATTTTCTGCTTCTGCATATGGTTCTTCAAAAAGTTCTACAATACATTCGCCCTGTCTTTTGCAAAGATCTTCTATATATGTCTCACCCTCTGTATGTATCTTATGAGGGAATACTCTTGACTCCATCTGCTGTCTGATAACGGCATGAAACTGTGCTTCCGTAAGCTGTGGTTTTTGTTCTTCGGGTGTATTTCTTGATACATTCATAACAATATTCTGATTAAAAGGGTTTATAACGGCTGCCGTAATGTCCTCTATTGATGACATTATATCAAGACATGCTTTAAAAGGAAGATTTAATGTGATAGGGAACTTAGGTACACCCTTTCCTTTCTCCATCTCCTCCTCTGATGTAAATACCGGAAAGAACTTTGAGCCATTGTCATTCTGGAGAACACAAGGCTGTGGCTGTGCTCCATCAGGTATAGGTGATTCAACACCGGGATTTTCCATCATTTTCTTTAATATTGCAGGATCTGTATCTTTTGGCATCGTTGCAGGTACATATACAAATGCCTTTCCTAGTGCCTCAGTAAGTTGTGCTGCCAGCTCATTTGACTGGTTTTTCTTCATTTCATCTAATAATTTTTCAATATTACTGTTGTCAGTTGCCATTTCTACCTCCACTTAAGTCTTTTAAACCTCTATTTTATTTGCCAAACAATTTTTCTTTATCAGTATCACTATAATAACCATACTGTAGTATATCATAATCGTCAAGCAGTTTCTTTATATTGTCTGGCTCATCACTTCCATAATTGTGCCAGTTGCCGTCATTATCCATATAACCGTTTACATTCATGACAGGGATAGTCTGAGACACTTTTTCAACATATTTATTGTATGTCGGAAGCTCTATTCCAGCTGCCTTTAAAAGCATATTTTCAAGAGTATTATTGCCAATAACTACATCTGACGCACTTCCTATATCATAATTTGCCCACAGTACAAAAGGTGTCGCATATCTTTTCTGAATATCCGAAATCTCCCACTCATCCTGTTTTTTGCCTAACAGCTCCTCGTAAAATTCTATCTCAATAGAAGGCTGATGATCTCCGAACATACATATGATCGTCGGCTCATCCTGCTTCTTGAAATAATCAATAAGATACTTAAAAGCATTGTCAGACTCTTTCGTCGAAGAAAGATATTCATTTGTTTCCGTATAATACTTGCCTTCAACCTCTACCGGTTCTTTCCAGTTTGTATTTGTAAGATAACCTCCATGATTCTGAATAGTTACATTAAACAAGAATAAAGGCTTACTCTTATCACGCTTGTTATAAAGTTCTATCAACTTTTTATAACTTTCTTTATCACTGATATAGCGTATATACTCAGGGTTTTTAAAGTCATCTATAGATATGAACTTGTCAAACTTCATACTGTTGTAGGTCGCTATTCTGTTCCAGTTCTTAGCACTACTTGGATGTATCGCATCACAATCATATCCGAGAGTCTTTAAATACTGTGAAATCGAATATGTTGAGTCGTGCATAAATTGCTGATAAACATTACATCCACTTGGGAAAAATTTCATTGTATTTCCCGTCATGGCTTCAAATTCAGAATTACTTGTACCAGCTCCAAAAACAGATACATAATCAAGACCTGATATAGTATTATCTTTCATGCTGTGTATAAACTCTAATGGATCTCTGTTATAATTAACTTTTCCTATTTTTGAAAAATCCGCAAGACTCTCATTCATTATATAGATAATGTTAGGCTTTTTGCCATTAAGAGTCGTATTGGTCTTAAAGTCACTGTTTGAGATAACCTTTCTCGATGAAGTCTCCTCTACCGATGTAATATTATCTTTTTTTGTTTCAGCTATTATCTTTTTTGCCTTTTCCTGTGAATATCCGGCAGGTTTTGAAACCTTAAGATAATGCAGGTTTATAAAATAATTCATGTAAAATCCGTTTTTCTGGCATGAACCCACTTTATTCCAGACATCATCAGTAATCTTACACGCCTCAAGAATAGGAGTATTATACATTATACCTATCAAAATCATTCCGGCAAAAACGGGAACAGCTCTTCTTATTATATTAATCTTAAGAGTTTCTTTCGGCTGTTTTTTAATTGCTATCCTGAAAACAAACAAATTCCATATAAAGAATGCCGGAACTATTATAAACTGTGCCGGTGATAAGCTGAATGTATAATGGTCAGCAACCTCTGTTGCAGTCGCCACGCCAAGTATATCAGCCGGTAAAAAAGGTGTTCCTCGTACATTCATAATAAACAGGTTTGCAAGACCGATAGGGAACATCACAAAGTTAAGTATGAGCATTGAAAGTGATGCCCTGCGGCATATACCATATATCAGAAGCTCGATTGAAAACAGTAACAGCCATGTAAACGGCCACACACCCGGACGCATAAGTTCAAGCGAACCGTTCATTGACTCAAGCATTAAAAATACGATAAGCGGATTTAAGACAAATGCCGCTTTTCGTACAATGACAATAAATTTTTTGTGTGCAAGACACCATTTTGCAATGCCTTTAACACTAACTGTATGTTTTTTGCCATACTCCTGTTTTTTATTATGCTTTTTAATATATGCCTTTTTCTTCTTATCATTTTCCTTGTCAAACATTGCCTTTTTAGAATATTTAATCTTGGCATCCTGACTTTTAGTTTTGTCATTTTTCTGCTCACCGTTCCCGGCTGTATTTTCACGCTGTTTTTTCTTTTTAAGTTCTCTTAAATATCTCTTTCTGTAAACAGCAGCCATATCTGATATATGTTCGAAACATAATACAAACAATATCAATATTTCAATCAACATAACAATCAGCGGGTACACCTGCCTGAAACGGTATGTATAACGGATGTTAAGTGATTTTGCATGTGTCTGCATTTTAAGTGTTGACATATAAGTATTTGGATTAGTACGATTTGTCGTATTCAATGTAGGAATTGCCGCATATGAATTTTCCTTAGAACTGCAAGTTATTCTTATACAGCAGGTAACACCCTTAGGAATCGTAACTGTATTATCCATCTTTATCGGATAGTCCTGATTTGCCTTAATCTTATCAACTGAAATATCTGTATTATATACAATATTATTATTTCCATCTGTCATCTGGATATGAAGTGTATCCCCAACATCATTTCTCTCAAATGAACCAAAACTTAAAACAAAACGTGAAAGCACAACCTTTCTGTTAAATGAAAATTTCTGCCTTATTATCTCTTCGTTGTCAATAATTCCTATAACGGCACTGTTTGTATTACCAGCCTCAGTAGTAACTGACTGTTCTGACATAAGAGAACCGGTAAGAAATACCTGTATGCTCAATATAATTATAAGAAGTATTGCAAATACCACCACTCTTTTTTTGTTAAATCTAAAATATCTATATAACATCTTACAAACCTTCCAATTTTTTTTGATTTAAAATAATGCACCAAAATATTTCTGCCTTAAATATCTGAATTTAAAGAGTCAATATGCACCAGCTACTATAATAACTGTATTCTGCCGTTTTTGTCAATGTGTGAACCTTACATGTTTTTTACAAAATTCTTAATTTTTGACATCTGTTTTCCAACAAACTATTTTGACATACCTTCTCAAAAATATTTTACAGATATTTTTAATGCCGCTCACGGTATTTCATCCGAGTTTCTTTCCTGCAATATCAAAATCTTTTTCTTTGCTTACAGTTTTCTTTTTCGGCAGACTCTTATATACATTGTAAGCAAAAATGCATACCACGATAGAATATGCTATTGAAAACAGTTCAGAACCGAGTCTCGGACACACATCCCTCTGGTAAAGTGCCGCCGGTATATTTCCCAACGTATGTAATACTATCGCAATAGCGATATAACGGTTGTTATTAACTTCCCTGACGGCTTTAAACACAAGGACAGACAGTGCTACCTGCAAAAACATTATGAAAAATCTCTGTCCACCTGCAAGCAGGCTTTCACTAAGAGTCATATCCTTTATTGCATTTATAAGTTCCGTCATTGCGGTCTTTGAAGCCTTGTCAGGCAATGTATTTATGACTGTGTCAATTTTATTTTGATTTATAAGCTGAGCATAGGCATAGTATTGAAGCTGTGTAATACCAAGTGCTATTATACACTCAATACCTCCATGTCCAAGACCATATGATATAGCTGTCTCATTATCGTCTGTGTGTTTAGTAAGGAAAAACTTAAAAGCGACAAATCTTCCCGCCTCCTCAAAAACTGCTGCCATCAGACTTACATATAATGCATAAGCAATGGCATTTCCGGTTATAAACTCCGAAATTGGATTTTTAGTATGTAGAAATATCATATTAGGAACAGACTCAAAACAGAAAGTAAACAAAAGAAATACTCCCATGCCCACAAATGACGGAACTATACTTTTTTTAGTCCTTACTTTCCATGCCAGAATAAAGACGAACGGTATCACAAAACCGAGAACCGCCATCTGCATTATCAAATTAACCATACCACTAGAAATCATAATTCACCTCATATTTTTTATTAAAAAGCAAAACGCTGGTTTTGCTCTTTTTTATTGTATAAGAAAATGCTCGTAAAGTTGTGTGACGCCAACAAGAATTGCAAAGCAATTCTTGGAGAGCAAAACGCTGGTTTTGCTCTTTTTTATTTGAACGGATATATATGGTTCTTTTCCATATAATCTACCGATTCAGCCAAATCTTTATACCCTCTGACTTCAACAAGAACAGATGGGGTAATATCTGAACTTTTACACCAGTCATCATAAACAGACCAGTTAAATTTACCACTTCTTACAGGTAAATGCAAATCCTGGTCTGCATACCTTTTTCAAACGAATATAAACATTTTAAAAATATTTAGTCTTATATCTGACTGTTATTTTTATAATAGAATTTATCATTTTTACAGCAGCTTAAAAATATTATCAAGTGAAAATCTTGGATTTCTCTGCATAAGGCTGTCCCACTGTTCCATATTTTCATCGGAGTTTTCGACCTCCCTCACAAACCAATGGGCATATTCAACCTTGTCCTCCATTGTAAGAGTCTTATCATTTTCAAGCCAGCACATAAACCACAATTCCTTTATGATAAGCGTGTTGACAACAGCCATCTTTATCTTGGCAAGAAGTGCTCCGTCATAAGCTGACTGACAGCAGTAAACATATGTGAAATAAAAAAGTAACTGCTCTATCTCAATATCATCCGTGACTGCTTCAAATTCTTTATATGACTCAAGATATTCCTTGTTATCCATCTGCTGCCTTATATTGAGGACACTCTGAAGATACGGAATCCATGTAGGTTTTAATGCTTCCATAGTACAAAGCGTAAATATCATATCGCTGAGTATTTTTTTCTTATCCTCCTCGTCATCTAACATAAACCAGTCAGACTCCTCGCTCTTTTCGATATTTTTGCACATTTTTTCAAATGCATCTGACTTTTTATAATATTTTAATATTTTTTCAATATCCCCTAATTCCTCATCAGTAAAACTATTTTTCTTTGCAAACAGCTTATCTAAAAATCCGGTATTTTTATTCCTTAAACTTTTTGCTCTTATGCGTCTTTCTATATCATGTGATATTCCGAGAGAGAGAGCCATCCTCTGTGAAATTGTAAGTTCTCTGTCCTGCTGTAATTTCAAAAGATTGTCTCTTGTTTTAAGTAAAACATCAAAAAGTTCATAGTCAAATTTCTTGTCTTTATCGCCCGGCTCATCAGTGTCTTCATAAATTATCCGTACCGGCTTTTTTCTCTCCAGAAGCTGTCTGCACGCTATCGGACAGGTTATCGCAAGTGAACGCTCTCTCACATCAGGATATACCTCTTCATGACGCGGATGCGTATAACAAGTCTCACAAAGGTAATCCTCACCAAGCTTAGCAACAATGTCGCAGAGATTGTCCTCGTTTAAAAATTCGCATCTGTTTTCCTCACCGTGTGGACATATATCTCCGGTCTTTTGGTCTATCTTCTCTGCCATACGCTTTCCCAGTTCACCGGTAACATGTTTATACTTTCTAAGTGTTTTTTTGTCAACGGTAATCTGCCATATATGACAACAACTGTCTGAACAGGCTTTTCCTCCAATACAGACAAAATCTTTAAAATAATCAGGATAATAGTAACGCATATCTACTCAAAAGCCTCCTTAATGCTGTCATAATGTAAAAATATTCCCTCATTTGCAAATTCTTTAATTTTATTTACATCGGTTATCATAAAATCTTTTGTCTCTGCATCCTGAAGTTTTATATCTGAATCAGTAAAATCCATTTCAAATCTGTAAACATCTACAAAATAATTATCACCCTCCGACGGATTTTCCCTGTGGTATGAGAATAAAAAGCCGCCTTTGGCACCGTTTACATCAAGCCCCGTTTCCTCAAGGATTTCTCTCTTTATTGCATCCTCTGAGTCCTCTCCTGCCATAGCTGCTCCGCCTGATATTTCCCACCAGCCCGGTGCCCATGCCTTATCCATTGCACGCTTTGTTATAAGAAACTTTCCGTCAGGTCTTTTTATGACACCGAGAACCGTAAGATGGTATTCTCCATCCTCAAGAGACCAGTCATTTCTTTTCATCGTGCGTCCGGTTCTTTTCTTATCTTTATCATAAATATCCCACATTTCAACTTTTTCACTCATTATCCGTATCCTCCGGTTATTTTAATTTTATGCCGGTTAATGTTAAATCACCGGCTATTTTTCCATCAGCTTTGGCAGATGTTTTAAACATTATCAATATTAACCCTAAAAACAGGGTTTATAGCATTACAAATCTGTGGTATAATAGTTCTTAAATTTACAGATATTATACAGCTTTGTAAAATAATCAAACTTACCAATCATGAGAAATTTATACATTATTCATATTTTCTCATGATTACATGATGATGTTTAGGCAGCCACCAGATATAGGTCTGTACATAAACATGCATTGCTATCTACTTTTGACCCTAACATCATATGATTATACTATAAAATTGTCACAAATTAAATATCAATTTTCAAATTAAATATCAATGAGGTGAATTTAAGGTATGGATAATAACACTTTTTCAAATGAAACGATTCTTGCATGGCTTAACTTTTTTTCAAACGGTACACTTATCGACCTTGAACATGTAAAAATTCTTGATATTACAAGAAAAAATAAAAATGTTGTTCCAACAGTCGAAGCCCACAGGACAACACTCGTCTTTACAAAGGCTGGCGATTATGATATATTTTATCGTCTTTGGAACGCAGGACTAGGTGATTGTGAGGTATGGTTTAACGAAGGCAATGTCCCCATTGGCAAAATCTATCACAAAAAGGTTTCCGATATGATAAACCGTGGCATAAATGCATCAGCAGGTATGCTGATAATCAATAAAGCCGCAAGAAATACGGCAAAGATAGGACTTTCAAATGAGCTTTTCCAAAAAGGCTCTATACATTATGTAGGAAGTGAGATACGTTCTATCATTCTAAATAAAATGACTATAGCACCACAGGATAATATCTGTGTTATAAGTGGAGAGAGTATCGCCATAGAAGCAGCTATGCTCGCATCTGAGGGCAATGTTACAGCCGTTGAGTACAGCAGTGCAGACAGAAACACTCTTGAGGACAATATCGAACACTTCTGTCTGCACAATATAAATATTGTCGACCATGTCGATGAGAAAACCATGAAAGACTGTCCCGTACCGGATGTTATTTTTATGGTAGCATCTGCAAGCATGGATCAGGAACTCGATTATTTTATAAGGGTAAATCCAAAAGTCCGTATAGTAATCTATACACTTGATTTTACAGTGGCAGCAGGTATAAAAAATACTTTAGAACCCTTTGGCATAATAAATCCTGAGATAATACAGGTAAGTGTATCAACCTTAGAAAGTAATAATATGTTCAAGCAGCAGCCGGCACCGTGGATAATATCAGCAAAAGTAGAGAGATTTCTGCATATTGTATAATACATAATATATATAAATATTTTCACTATGTTTGATATAAAAATTTTGTATTTAACTGATACCGCAGAATACTATCTTGCCTAATACTTTATATATGGCAGGCAAAAAGAGATAGAAAAGCAATATTATACTATGTTTTTCTATCTCTTTATATTTTTGTATGTTAAGCTGGTTTTGCTCTTTTTTATTAAGCCTTAAACAGTTATTATGCTAAGCCTGAGCCTTTCTTTTTGTCTTATTGTATTCGCCCAGTACTATCTTTTCTAACTTGCGTTTAAGCACTATCTGAATTTCTTCATGCTTTGCTATCGGTTTTACAAGTATTGAATGAATACCTGCTTTATTTGCCCCCCAGATGTCTGTAAAAATCTGGTCGCCTATAAAAAGAGTATTTTCACGGTTTGTTCCCATAATCTCCATACCCTTTTCATAGCCTGCTTTTGATGGCTTTCCGGCTTTATATACATACTCAGACTCTAATGCATCAGCAAGCGGCTTCACCCTATAGTCCTTGTTATTTGATATGATACATGTTTTAAAACCCATCTCCTTGAGATTTTCAAACAACTCGATAGCAGGAAGCGTAACCGGCTGGTCATGCTCCACCAGAGTATTGTCAACATCAAAGAGTATTCCTCGATAACCCTTATCATAAAAACCCTCATAGTCTATTTGGTACGCCGAGTCATAATCCTCACTGGGATATAAATTTTGAAACATTTTATTCCTCATTTCTGCACATATTTTTTAATCAAGTTTGTGTCAAGTGTGCACAGACACAAATCTTTGGTGTGAAAAATTTAAACAATAATAACTATGGGTATTTTAGATGATTATAACTGTTTTGTCAAATTTGCCATTTCAATAGCACTAAGTGCACAGTCATAGCCTTTGTTTCCTGCCTTTGTTCCGGCTCTCTCTATCGCCTGCTCAATATTGTCTGTTGTGACAACACCGAAAAGTACCGGTATCCCTGATTCAAGTGATACACTTGCAATTCCCTTTGCAGCTTCATTGCACACAAGGTCATAGTGGCTTGTTGCACCTCTTATAACAGCACCAAGACATATAACGGCATCATATTTTCCTGACATAGCCATTTTCTTAGCAATAACAGGAATTTCAAAAGCTCCCGGTACCCATGCAAATGTGATATTGTCATCCTCAACACCGTGACGCACAAGACCGTCTCTTGCACCTGAGATAAGTTTGGAAACGATAAATTCATTAAATCTCGCTCCAATAATACCAACTTTCATTCCTTCTGCTGCAACTAAATTTCCCTCTAATGTTCTCATAATTTTTATCTCCTTATCTTTAATTTTTATAATAGATGATTAAGTGATTGCGAAACTATTTATATGCTATGTTAATTATGCAAATATCTAAATTTCTATAATTAATTATTTTCTTAGCGAAATGATAATACTTATATCATATATTTAGCAGGTGTCCCATCTTCTCTTTTTTCGTTTTAAGATAGAACATATCGTATTTGCCGGGTTCCATTTCAATAGGGACTCTTTCTACTATCTTAAGGTTGTAACCCGCAAGTCCGTAAACCTTTAACGGATTGTTTGTCATAAGTTTAAGTTCATGGATACCGAGGTCTACAAGTATCTGCGTTCCTATCGTATAATCTCTCGCATCTTCCGGAAATCCGAGTTCAAGATTTGCCTCGACCGTATCACGCCCTTTATCCTGAAGTTCATAGGCTCTTATCTTATTTATAAGTCCTATTCCTCTGCCCTCCTGACGCATATAGAGCAATACTCCTCTGCCCTCTTTTGCTATCATCTTCATCGCAGCGTCATACTGCTGGCCGCAGTCACATCTTGCAGAGCCTAAAGCATCTCCCGTAAGACACTCTGAATGTACTCTGCAAAGAACTGGTTTACCGTCCGTTATGTCACCTTTTACAAGGGCAACATGATGTTCACCGTTTAATTTATTTACATAACCATAAATTGTAAATTCACCGTATCTTGTAGGCATCTTTGCTTTTGCAACACATTCCACGAGAACTTCATGTTCTTTTCTGTACTGCACAAGATCTGCTATCGTTCCTATTTTAAGTTCATGTTTTTTTGCAAACTCCACAAGGTCAGGTGTTCTTGCCATTGTTCCGTCATCTTTCATTATCTCGCAGCAAAGTCCGACCGGCTTAAGTCCCGCAAGTCTTACAATATCCACCGTAGCTTCGGTATGACCGTTTCTCTCCAAAACACCGCCTTTCTTTGCTTTTAACGGGAACATATGACCCGGTGTTCTGAAATCAGACGGCTTTGCATCATCCTCAACAAACTTCATTGCCGTTATTGAACGCTCATATGCCGAAATACCGGTTTTTGTGTCAACATGGTCTATTGAAACAGTAAATGCCGTACAGTGATTATCCGTGTTTACTTCACACATCTGTGGCAGCAAAAACTTTTCGGTATATTCCTCAGACATTGGCATACAGATAAGTCCTTTTGCGTAACTTGCCATAAAGTTTACATTTTCATTTGTGGCAAACTCAGCGGCACATATTACATCGCCCTCATTTTCTCTGTCCTCATCATCTATCATGACTACTATTTTGCCGTTTTTTATATCCTCTAAAATCTCATCAATACTATTAAATTTATTATCCATTTTAAACCTCTCTTTCTGCATACATTTTTATGCATAGTATCAAAAGCCGTTTTCGGCAAGAAAATCCATTGTTATTTTACTATTTGTACTTCTGTCAGTTTTGTTGTCAAACGGTGATTTTTGTGAAGTGTTAAAATTCATCAGTCTCTCAACATATTTTCCTACTATATCATTCTCAAGATTTACAATATCCCCCGGTTTCTTGGCAAGAAGTGTTGTCTCCTCACCAGTGTGTGGTATCACCGATACCGAAAAACTGTCATCCGTAAGTTTTGCCACCGTGAGACTTATGCCATCGATTGCAATAGAACCCTTTTCAACAATATATTTGAGCAGTTTGTCAGGTGTCTCTATCTCAACCCATACGGCATTATCCTCACGCTCCAGTGAGCGTATAACTCCTGTGCCGTCAATATGACCCGACACTATATGACCGCCAAATCTGCCGTCAGCTGCCATCGCCCGTTCAAGATTGACTTTGCTTCCATGTTTTAAAGTACCAAGAGAACTTCGTCTTATCGTCTCAGCCATAACATCAGCCGTAAATTTATTTCCGCTTATTGAAGTAACCGTAAGGCACACTCCGTTCACCGCTATGCTGTCACCGATTTTAGTGCCTTTAAGCACTTTGTCTGCAATTATAGTAATAATGGCAGATTTATTACCATTTGCAACCGATTCTATTTTCCCTGTTTCCTCAACTATTCCGGTAAAAATTTTAATCACTTCTTTCTGTTTTTAACTATTTAAACATATCTTATATATGTTTAAAACTCATTATTTTGTTTTCATAACAGCCTTTTAAATATCACAGTCTATAAGAATATCATCACCTATATGCGTAATATTCATATTTTTACATATATATGCCTCTGACGGAACCGCCACGCTTTCACCTTTCACCGGGTTGTATATGCCACTCCCACCAAATATTTTTGGTGCTATATATGCCTGAATGTGATTTACTATTCCTGCTTTTAATGCACTCATATTTAATGTTCCACCGCCCTCAAGCAGCAAGCCGTCTATTTTTCTCTCACCGAGTTTTAACATAAGGTCACAAAGGTCAACTCTGTTATCCTGTTTTGCTGTCTTTAGGACATCTATCCCCTGCTGTTCAAAAAATTTAATAAGTTTTTCATCTTCTGAAACAGTAGCTATGATAGTTGGAACTTCAAATGCAGTCCTAACGATGTTGCAATCTTTTGGTGTTCTCAAATTGCTGTCACATATTATACGGACTGGATTTACACCTCCATCAATACGGCAGGTAAGATTTGGATTATCATTGATAACAGTTCCTACACCCACCATTATTCCTTTAAGTGCATTTCTAGTATATTGCACATTTTCTCTAGCCGTTTCTGAAGTTATCCACTTGCTCTCTCCATTGTCACACGCTGTCTTTCCGTCAAGCGTCATTGCATATTTCATCACGACATATGGTGTTTTATGAGTTATGTAGTGGAAAAATACAGGATTTAGAGCATCACACTCCGGTTTCAAAACTCCTGTCACAACATTTATACCGGCATCTTTAAGCTGCTTTATGCCTTTTCCTGCAACAAGCTCGTTTGGGTCATCAGAACCAACATAAACATTTTTAATGCCATTCTCGATAATCGCCTGTGTGCAGGGCGGCTGTTTTCCATAGTGACAGCACGGTTCCAATGTCACATACATATCCGCTCCCTTTGCACTCTCTCTTAACTTTGAAAAAGCATCTCTCTCTGCATGAAGAGCACCGTATTTTGCATGATAGCCTTCTGCTATCACTTTGCCGTCCTTAACTATAACTGCTCCGACAAGAGGATTAGGAGAAACCTTTCCGACACCTTTTGCGGCAAGTTCTATAGCACGCCGCATATACTTTTCATCCATATATACCTCCATTTATGCACACTTTTTATGTATAGTATTAAAAATAACTTTTTCCATACCATACATTCTCCAACATATAACAAATACATAAGCGTTCGTATTTATGTATCAAAAAGTATGCACACTTTTGTAATTTTTACGGGGTTTTTCTGAACAAGCATTTTACTATACATAAAAAAGAAAAACCCTGAAAAATTTCAAGGTTTTTATAAGATAAATTCTATAAGATATTTTAATATAATCAAATCTGATACTATCAAAATAAATATTATACATAAACTGTATATCTAATTTCTCTCATCCAGACTATACTGTCGGCTTTGGAATCTCACCAAATCATGCCTGTAAAGGCTTGCGGGCTTATTCATCAAATACGAAAATACCGCCGGTGGGGAATCGCACCCCGCCTTGAAATTAAATATAGTATATACCTGTGCTATTAAGTTGTCAAGACTGGTATGATTTTTTATTTGACAGCTTGTAAATTAGCTTTTATAATATCCTTTATTTCTTCCTCACCCAACTCCACAATATCCATTATCTGTTCTGTCGTATAACCTTTTTTATACATATTCATAACAACCTTTTCACTTTTTTTATTCTCACCTCTTGCCTCTGCTCTTTCTTCTATTCCTAAACTCAGATTACACATAACACTCACATCCTCTCTTAACTCTGTATTGGTCGGAATATTATACTCTTTCTCAAGAATATCAAATTTTTGATTTCCTTGTACTTGATTTGAAAGCAATGCACAAATCAAACGATGCAGTTCATATCGCTCGTCTTTTTCCGGAAGTTCATTTGTTATCCCTATCATCACGATATTTAATAAATCAAGATTTCCTTTCCATTCATATGGCTTTAATGTTTCGTCTTTCGTAAGATGAATATGTGTCATACTGTTATATTTCATATTCATACAAACCCATATGCTGAATACCTGTTTTATGTCATCATAGTTTGAATTTGCAAAATCTCTTTCTTTTTGTGATGATATAAGTCTGCTCACATAAAAGATTGCCCTGTTTAATATGCTATATGCTGTTGGTTCATCTTTTTGACATTCTACATTTACTATAATCTTCAATAATCTGTTTTCTTCATTATCCGTTGATGGTATCCTGACATAAAAAACTATATCAAATCTTATCATGCCCTCATTGATTTCAGCATTTTCCGTATTAAAACCTGTTATTCTCTGTCCCTGTTCATCTGTTTTTTGCACATTTGTCACCCCCGGCTCTATCGGGATAATCCCAATTTCCGGCTCACCCTCAATATATTTTTCCACTTCACTTGGATCCATATCCTTAAATTCAGCCACAGTTTTTACTAATATGTTTGCAAGTATGCTTTTTTGTGCAAGTAATCTCTTTGCATAAATATCATACTGTGTTTTATCATCTGCCGCAATAATTGCATTTTTTATTTCCGTATTCATTTCCCCAATTTCTGCAATTACATTTTCATGCGACATATATTGTTTTGTCGCTACATCAATCTTCCCCATAAATGTTTTTCTTCCTTTCATTATATTTTGTTTGTATTTAAAAATCAATATTTCTTTTTTGAGATAATAACAATTATATTTACTTATTTCAATCTGTATTTTTCACATATTGTCCCTTATTTTTTGTGTACTTTTCACGATAAAAATCCCAAAATAATGAGATTTGATAAGATTTGAAAACTTTAGACAAAATTTTGTTTATTTTCCATTATCATTTTCGTGATTTTAGATAAAATATTAAAAATTTTAATGATGTAAAACACAGCAGCCAGTCTATAGTGCATAATTTGTCAGACAGCATCAATCTTACCTTGCCCCATAATATAAAAGGGCAAAACCAGCATTTTGTCTTGGCAGCCACTCTACATTACGAGCATTTTTCTATATGTTAGTAAAGGAGCAGCACACTGTTGATTTTCTTAGTATGCTACTCCTTGCTTAATCATTTAAAGTTTATTTTTCGCAATTTCTAACTTCCGTATCAAAAGCCTTATCTTTGTCAGCGAAGCCCTATTTCTTCTTTTTGTAAGCAAACTTAACTTTCTTTGCCCCTGCTTTCTTTATCAGCTTGACAATTTTGTTGTACTGTTTCTTATCTTTTGCCCGAACTGTTATCTTACAGTTTTTCTTTACTCCGCTGAAAGCATTCTTTCCGATTGATTTTATGGTATTTCCATTTACTGTTATCTGACTGAGATTTTTTGCTTTGTAAAATGCCTTTGTACCAATCTTTGTTATGTTCTTTCCTAATGTTACGGTTTTTATCTTTTTATTTCCTGCAAATGCACTTGCACCTACCGCCGTTACTTTAAGTTTTGTGCCGTTTACGGTTATCGTATCAGGTACTACCGCTTTTTTGGATGTTGTCTTTGTCTTACTGTATGTTACGGTTTTCTTCTTTACATCTGTTACTTTGTAAGATGCAGCATCCGACTTTTTGTTATTTTTGACAGGTTTTACTGTCTGATTTTTCTTAAGCGGTGTTTTTGTTGGTGATGCCGTGGCATTTGGATTTTTTGTAGGTGTCACCGTCTGAGCCGGTGTTTCCGTTGGTTTTACTGTCTCATCCGGATTTGAGCTTTCATTTGGTGACGCTGTACCTGTTGGTTTTACTGTCGCCGTCGGTTTAGGTGTTTTCGTCGGCTTTGGTGTACTCGTCGGTTTTGGAGTCTTTGTCGGTGCAGGTGTTTTTGTCGGTGCATGTGTTTTTGTCGGTGCAGGTGTTTTTGTCGGTTTCGGTGTGGCTATTATGTCATAGTAAGCTGTTATCACCATATCACGATAAACACTTGTAAAGTCATCACTCCAGCGTGAGAATGTATAACCCTCTATTTCAGGTGCTTCCGGTGCCTCTGCCGCTTCACCGCTTCTTACATACTGAACCTTAAGTTCCGTCTGACCGTCTTTTGACTTAAATGTTACTTTATAAAGTTTTGTATAGACTGCTTTTACAACTATATCTCTTGTCACATTTGTAAAGCTTCTATCCCAGCCGGTAAATTCATAGCCCTCTTTTGCAGGTGCTTCAGGAGCCGTGGCATCCTGCCCTTTCTTTAATTCCTGTTCGGCAATAACTGTCTTTCCGTCACTGTCGGTGAATATTACCTTATAAAGTTTCTCTGCCACTTTTACATTAAATGTGTATGGCACATTGCAATAATTTATTGTTATCTTCTGCGTACCCTCTTTAAATCTGTCATAATCACATTCCTTGTCATCAGGAACGGTCTTTGTGATGGTCTTTCCGTTTAATTTGTACGATATCTTAAGTCCTGAGAGGTCAAGTTTTTCACCATATTTATACTCTGTCTTAAGTCCGTCTGCCTGATATTTCACATCTGTTATCTCATTTTCCATATTGTCATAAAGCTGAGGATATGAAAGTCCAGTCTCCTCGGCAGATACCCACACATTTGTGAAATCAAAACCTCTGAACGCATCTTCTGATTTTAACTCATCAGTTGTTCTTGCTGTTGTTGTTGAGTTCTTGTCATCACATGACTCTGCTCCCCTTGTATAGAGGTCGTTGCCCTCTAAATCCTTTTGCTGTTCATATACTGAGTAGAATACCGGCACTGAACCGCAGAGTATAGGGTATGTATGCTTGTTATCGCCCTGTATCTTACCTGTGTTAAAACAATATGCAACAGGTCCGGAAGATGAACCAGTCGAGTAGCCCACAATTCCGGCTGCATATGCTATCGCGTTCTGGAACGGCACTGTCGGTGTCATCTCGTCAAGTTTCTTCATAATTGAGTCAAAAATACTATCCCCCGCATCAGGTGAAACTATAGTAGTATCTCTGTTTACATAACTGTGTATGTCACCTGTATTGTAGCAGTTTTTTACCTGCGTGCTGAGATATAATGCTCCACATATTCCGCCTGACATAGTGTTTGAATATGAATTTGTTGTAAAGTCGAACAATGAATATGTATTGCTTGTATAAGTGTCAACCTTTGCAATATTGTAGCATTTCTGTATAAGTCCGTCCTGTGCGGCAACACCGCATATTCCGCCTGAAGCATTGTAGCAATTAAGTCCGCTCAACGCACTGTCTATAATATCTCCACCTGCATTATAATTTCCAAAATAACAGCGGTATGATACAACATTTCCCTTATTTACACAGGATGTGATATTTCCACGCTGCAAATATCCCGTAATTCCACCAAGAAATCTCGATGTAGGATTTACAGGCATTTCCTGTTCTTTTGACTCATAGCCCACAAATGCGTTGTTTGTGCAATTTGTTATGTCTGCCTTTCCTGCATATCCTATAATTCCGCCGACTGCAAGGTTTTTCTCGACTGTCTGTTTCGGTGATGAGAAGATAACTTTTCCGCTTACACTTACATTCTCTACAGAAGCATTTGCACCTGTCTCCTCGTCACTGTCAACAAATCCGGCAAGTATTCCCGTGTGGATACAACATCCTGTAGCGGCATTGCTTACTGTGATATCTGCATCATTTATGTTTACATTTTTCAGCTTTCCACCCTCAACTCTGCCAAACAGACCAGTTGAAGTATAAGGTGTCTCGCCATTTTTTGAACCGTCAGTATTTCCTTTCATTGTAAGTCCCGAAATACTGTGACCGTTTCCGTCAAATATACCGCTGAATGAGCCCTGCCACTTTCCGTCAGTACCATATCCAAAAGGAATCCAGCCAAGTTTTCCTACATTTTTATCATCTTTTGTAACTTTTGAAAGGTCAATATCGCTCATAAGTTTATAATTGCCGCTAAGATTTTCTCTTATCTTAATGAAATCTGCAACAGAATTTATCTCTGTATAAACAATATCTTTTTCCTGTTCTTCCTCGCTTAAAGGAATTCTCGTCGGTGTTCCCTCCTGTTCCGTCACCTGCTTACTCCAGATGGCATAGAGCGTAACTGTCGGAGTCTTTAACCTGTCAAATGCAGTAATAATATTATTGCCGTCAGCACTCTCACTCCAGCCGACAAAATCATATCCGTCTTTTTCAGGCACAGGAAGTGAACCGTACTCGTGACCTATCGCCTTAGTTTTATCAGCATAGCCTGTACCAGCCGTAGTTAAGTCAAAAGAAACTGTTCCCATCTGAACTTCTGAAAATTTGCATTTCAAATCGCCGCCCTGTGAATTAACAGACTCAACATAATCATATGCTGCACTGTTATCACCTGACGCATCATGTCTTGAACTATATATAGTTACAGTTGATTTTACATCTCTAAGCATAGAACTCTGGATGTTTTCCACTGTCTCAGGAATATAAAGTTCTTCAATTCTTCCATCTTCCTCAAAAGCAAATCTTCCTATACTCTCAAATCCATATGGCAATGCGACATTTTTTAAAATTGTATCTCCTGCAAACACACCCTCCGAAAGTTCTGTAATACCGTCACCAAAAGACACTTTTACAAGTGATGTATTCTTTGCAAACGCACATGTTCCTATTGACTCAAGCCCATCAGGAAGACTTATCTTTGTAACACTGTCATTATTTCTAAATGCATCCATTTCAATAGATTTTAATGTTTCTGGAAATTTAATCTCCGAATAACTCATAGGAATATCTCCGGAATTAAATGCACAATCACCTATAGTTATAACTCCCTCAGGAATGATTACCTTTTCTAATGCCAAACAGCCTGAACAAGTATGTGCCGGTATCTCCTTTAAACTGTGTGAAAATCTGATTTGCATAAGATTTTCACATCCATCAAATACAGCTTTATCCATCTTTTCAACACTGTCAGGCATAATAACTTTTAACACTGTTTTATTTCCAGCAAATGCTCCATATCCTATCTCTTTTACTGTATCAGGTATGATAACAACAGGTTCATTTCCCTGATATTTTTCAAGCACGCCGTCCTCAATAACAAAGTCAGAGTCATCTCCCTGATAGACAAGCTCTGTCTTTTCTTCTTTCTCCCACTTTGCATAAAGTGTATAATTGTCTTTATTTACTATTGTTGTGCTCACGACCTTTCTCTTAAATTTATCATCGGAATACCAACCCTTAAAAGTCCAGCCTGCAAGCTTTGGTGTAGGGAGCAGACCAAATCCCTGTCCCTTAACAAGCTCCTTTGAAGTTTCAGAAACCGTACCACCGCTTGCATCAAATACGACTTTTGAATTATATGCTACTTCCTGAAATTTCCACTCCTCTTTTATCTTTGTTGCATTTGAAGCAAATGAACCTTTTATTCCATAAATAGTATGTTCCTCTGCACAAGTTAAGCTAGTATCATTAAAATAATCTACAGATGGCGGAATAAAATATGTTTTATGTGAAGATCCACCCAAACGGTCTCTTAAATCCAGTGCATAACTGTTTATATATTTTGTTCCATCAGTAATTTTTACTACACTTAATCCAGGACAAATTGCAAATGTATAGCTCTGCAAATTTGCAATCCCCGCCGGAATTATAAGTGTTCCTTTTAAACCACTATAACCAAATGCGCCACTTCCTATATAGCGAAGACTCTCTGGAAGTTCAACAGTATTTAATGCAGATGTGTGGTCAAAAGCACTATCCCCTATATAGCGAAGCCCTTCCGGAAAATTTATCTTACCAAGTTTTCCACAATATGCAAATGAACTTTTTGCAATTACTTTTATACTGTCAGGCAGCTTAACCTCCGTCAGATTAGCACATGACCAAAACATCGAGTCACCTATACTTGATATCTTTGTCTTAGAAAGGTCTATCATCTGCAGACTGCTGCAGCCATGAAATGCCCAGTCACCTATCTCTTTAATACTGTTTGGCATATTTATAACAGCAAGATTAGAGCACTCAGCAAAACATGAATGTGGCAGTTTTTGTACTGAATCGGGCAGTATAATCTGTTCTATCGTTTTATTTCCCGAAAAAGCATAGCCATCTATCTCCTTAACCCCATCAGGCACTTTTATCACTGCCGCCGTGCCGTCAATCCCTTTTAACACACCGTCAGCCGTAATGTCAAATGTCACTTTTGCATCGGCGTGTATCGTTGATATGCTCTGCGATATCATACATAAAAGCACCACCGCAAAAGCCATCGCAAAATATCTGCCGACAGCAGCCACCTTTCTGTAATTTTTTTGTTTTTTCATCTTTTTTGTCTCCTTTCTGTGTTGGTATTTTCAATATGTTTGTTTTCATTTCTTAAATATTGATATGAAATTATGAAAATATTCTTAACAAGCATATTTTATGCCAGTTAAGAATATTTGTCAACTTTTTCCACAAAAAAAGAGTCGCTTGTGACTCTTTGTCGCCTGAGCAGAATTCGTAGCATTTATTTCTTTTCCGCAAAATGCACATCCTCACGGAGTGTTTTTTATGTTAATAAAAAGGACACTTCCACATACTATGCTCAAATACTACCGTATCAGACCAAAAGTATATGGAAGTGTCTTATTTTTCTTTTTACGGCTGAACTGTTACCGTCCGTCTATCAGCACTTCTTTACCTTTAAACGCAAAACCATAGTGATGAATGTTTTCTTCTTTTACTCCTCTTTTTATAAGCTCTGCATCATAATTCTTTTCTTCTATCTGCTCTAATGCCGATGCGACTGTTTCTTCAAGTGTGTTTTCTTTTCTTGGATTTATTACTTTAAATTCTATTACGATGCCCGGATATTTTTCATTTGTTTTATCTATCGGTTCAAGCATTATATCGTATCGTCCGTAACCGCTCTCACGGTTTGAGGTTATGATATAGTTTTCTGTCTGGTCGACCATAAGACCGAGTACAAAGCCGTGGAAAAAATTCTCTGGGGCTTTTTTCTCTGATGTATGTTTTCCTGAGTCAAATGAACTGAAAGTTTTTAGTGCTACATCATTCATATAATCATTCATTGATTCTATATCGCCATTTATGAGTGCTCTTATAAACTCATTTGTTTCCATTTTTGCAGGACTGAACCATCTGAGTATCATATTTTCAAACATAAGCTGTATTTCAAAATTTGTAAGTGCAAGTTTATATACAACTGCCTTTCTTCGGTCACCTGTAAGCTCATCTGACGATATTACTTTAATATAGCCACTTGCAAGCATCAGACTCCACACGGCATCTTCTGAATAATCAAGTTCCGAAAACACTATCTGCTCGTCTATCGGCACATCTATCGTTTCTCCCTTAAGGAGTGTTTCCATCATTATTTTTATATACGAACTGCCTGTTTTTACTAAGCTGTTTATAAGTCCATTTGAACTTGAATCTGCCCAATAAGTTTTATATTTCTTTTCGTCAAGAAAGTTGATTATCGACCACGGATTATATATATCCCTGCTTTCACCAAATGTAAATCCGTCATACCATAATTTTACTTTTTCTTTTTCGCTTGAAAGTCCCTGTTCTTCAAGTGCCGCAAAAACTTCATCTTCCGTAAAACCAAAGCATTTTGAATACTCATCACTTGTTACCGTGATAACTTTTAAATTATTGAGGTCGCTAAAAATACTTTCTTTCGATACTCTCGTTATACCTGTCATTATTGCTCGCTCTAAATATGGGTTTGTCTTAAAAGTAGAATTAAAAAGACTTCTTGTAAATCCTACAAGTTCCTCCCAGTAACCATTTACATATGCTTCCTGCATAGGCGTGTCATATTCATCAAGAAGAATAATTACTTTTTTGCCATAATATCGGCTAAGATAATTTGAAAGGTTTTTCAATGCCTCCTGCGCCACAGTATCACTCATGCCAACGCACACAGATTGATATTGCATTTTTTCATTTGCATTATATATACCACTTTTCATTATATAATCATATTCATTATATATTCTTATAAGCTCATCTTTTATCTTTATAACCGTCTCATCGTACCTAACCTGTTTTATACTTGCAAAACTTAAAAATATCACCGGATATGTTCCCTGTAATTCACGATATTTTTCGTCTCTCCATATTTCAAGACCATCGAACAAATCCCCTCTGTCTTTATATTTGTTTGAGAAAAAACATTCAAGCATATTCATATTTAATGTTTTTCCAAAACGGCGTGGGCGTGTTATAAGTGTTACTGCATCATCGCTATCCCACCATTCTCTTATAAATAATGTTTTATCTACATAAAAATTATCTTTTTCTCGTATCGATTCAAAACTCTGATTTCCTATACTTACAACTTTCGCCATATGCACCCTCCTGTTTATAATTTAAAAACAAAATCCGTATTCAGCAGCTATATTTTATACAAATCACCAAAATCTGTCCTAACTCACTTTTTATTACAATATTTTCAATTCTGAAAATATTTACTCCCAATTCTCGTCTTCCTCTATAACATGAATTTCCAGATAGTCAAAATCTATTCCCTCGATAAAATTATCACTGTCAAAGCGTGTTTTATCCATCTTTTTAAATTCTTTTATATTTTTATCAAGCCATATCGGACGACCGAGGTCAAATGTATAGCATACCTCGTCCAGACTGTCAAACACCTTTTTTGTTCTGTTTTTCTCTTTTGACGGGTCGGTTATCGTAATATCATCTAACATCCTGTTGTCTTTAAATTTCTTTGCCCACAAACGAAACATTATTTTTCTCCATTCTTTTTAGCTTATCTTCTTCTAATAATCCATTTTGCACTTTTTTAAATAAAAATCATTTATCGCTTAAAACTAAATTCTCTTTATAATTAGCCAGGTCTGTTTTATAATTATCAGCCATCCCATAATTTAAACAATATCACTATAATTTTATCTGGTTGATATTTTATTGATATTCTTTATCATAACCGATATAGTTCCGTCAGGATTTGATATAAATTCAACCTGATTTATATCCTGATACTGTTCCATTGGAATATTTATCTCTATTCCGGTATCTGTCTTTAAAAACTGTTTTTCAAATTTCTTTGTCGTTGCACTGCTCTGTGGTTTTACTTCGGCTTTTTCCATATGATATTTTTCCATTTTTGCATCAAATTCTTCTTTTATATCAGGAGTTTTGCCATAAAGCTTTTCGCTTATCTTTTCTACATTGACCGCACCTGTCTCCTCGATTTCTTCCTTTATAATGCGTTTAGCCTCCATCTGCTTAACAGGTTCTTCCTCAAAATGCTTTTTATTGACCTGCTCAACCGCTTTTGTGACTATAGCAAGTTTTGACTTGGACGACATAGCTGCATGGCAGTTAAGATAAAGCTCAGAAAGATAATTACATTTTTCTCCGTTTACCTCATATTTTTTCTCTATTATATTGACCGTATAATCGCCAAGGTTTATTATAACCGCTTCTGAAAGTTTTGATGAAGATGCAGGGAGCGTCGAGCGGTATTTAATAATACTGTTTACATTACCGCTCTCCTCTGCCTGCGTCATGTGAACAAAACTCTCTTTATAATTCATTTTTAAAATGGCAAGATACATAACGCTGTGTAGACTGAACGACAAAACGGCAAGATCAGCCGATGGGATAGCGAGGTTGCTGTTCATTATATCGTAAAGTCTTTTTGTAATATCCTTGCTGAAATCTATAAAATCGTCCTCCGAAAAATCTTTAAGCAGCTTGTAAATATCAGAACTTTCCTCATCAAAATAGCATTTCTTCATATCGTCACCTGACATTATCTTAAAAATATGCCCGGTAAAAAATTCGTTAAGATCCGGTGTAATGTCAAGCTGCTGCTCCGAATAAACGGGATAGCCAAGCTCACCATCAAGAATATGTACTATCCCTTTTCTCAAAATAATTTCATCCTGCTGCATCGTATCTCTCCATTTCCAAAAATTTAAGCCAGATAAGCCGCCATATCCTCTACATCTTCCCTTGTAACCTTAAACGGAACGGCATTTAATTTTCTAGGTGTTGCCATTATCTCGTCCGTCATCTTCTCTATATCTTCTTTTGTAATCTCATAATCACCGAGAAGCTGTTTTATAAGAAATGCAAACTGCTCTAATTCATCAAATCCAAGCACTGCAAGGAAATCTGCTACCTCGTCAGGCATTTCCTTCTGAATGACTTTAAGATAGCCAGGCAGGAATAAACCTACTGCTTTTCCGTGTGGTATGTCTTTGTTATATGTAAGATAATAGCTGAGTCCGTGTGGAATTGATGTTCCGGTGTGGGTTATAGCCATTCCTGCGAGACATGATGCGAGCATAAGCGAATCATATGCTTCAAAGTCTGCCTCCTCGCCGAGAAGTACCGGAATATTTTCTGCCCATACTGAAATTCCATACTGACAGAGCATTTTGCTAAAATCAGTTGCCTTTGAGTTAAAATAACTTTCCACCATATGACCGAGGGCATCTACAGCAGTATTTTTAATAACACTTTCCGGTGCTGCCGCAAGATATTCAGGGTCTATGCAGGCAAGTTCCGGATAAATCTTATGGCTGATACTCTGTTTTGTGTTTTTGTCATGTCTTGTAAGTATCGCATACGGTGTAACTTCTGAACCTGTTCCGCAGGTTGTAGGAATTTCAACAACCGGAATCGCACGCAGTTCTAAATTCTGGTAAAGCACTTCCTCTGTCGTATCCCTGTTCTGTATCATAAGTGCTATCGCCTTTGCAGAATCCATCGGCGAACCGCCGCCTATTCCGATAACAAAGTCTGCCCCCTCATTTCTTCCGAACTCGCTTGCTTTCATTATAAGCTCAACAGACGGATTTTGTGGAACTTCATCAAATATAACATACTCCGTTGCATTTTCGTTAAGTACATCTATAACATCCTGAAGTGAATGATTCTTTTTTGATGATGACTTACCTGTTACTATAAGTGCTTTCTTACCAAACGATGCAATCTTTGCACCATTTTTCTTTACTGCATTTTTTTCCTGAAACACCTGTGTAGGCATATAAAAATTCATTGTTGTTTTCCTCCTGATCTATCTAAAATGTATTTTGATACAATAATATCCCTTTTTCATCTATTTCTTTTCGCAAAACATCACTGACTAATATACTGTCATAATCAACAATATCAAACATAAGTAATACCGGCAGATTTTTAACCGCTTCCTCAAAGTCTGCCCGCACCATCGGCGAACCATAGCCTTTTACGGCAAGGTCAACATCCGAAACATCACTCGCAGTTCCATCAGCCCTTGAACCAAAAATAATAAGTTCTTTCAAATGAAACTTTGCCGCCAGTTTTTGTAAATCCGATAATATCCCTGCTTCTAAATCAACATCTTCTAACGACATTTTTAACCTCCAATTTATCATTACTGCTCATACTTAAGTACAGATAATAACACTTTATTTAACTTATGGCTTTTTCCAATGCTCGACAATATAATCAACAGACACATCCTGTTTTTTTGCTTCTTTTACGGCTAACTCCCATAATGGAACACCTTTTATTTTTGATTCTTCAAGCAAATCCTCCGACACCTTTGCTGCCTGTATCTGTTCGTCAGGTATTACATCTTTAAAATAATCTATAAGTTCTTTCATATATCCCAGATATACTTCTTCTATCTTGCTTTTATATATTACGGCAACCGACAATCTGTATATATGGGCATCATCATTTCTGTTTTGCAGCATCTCAAGCCAGACGGCACCATCTTTTATTATCCCCTGATTGTGAGCCAGACTTAAGATTTCCTTTGGAGAGCCTGTTTTTGCCGCCTGCATCCCTAAATTTTTATACATATATTCTTTCATTGTTTTCCATGCAAGCTCAAACAGCCTGTCAAAATCAGATGTTATGGCAGAAACATATACTTCTGAAAAATCACCAATTTTATTATTTCGCACAATAGACTCATATGCACTTTTAAACTGTTCAAATTTCTTCATAAATCTGTTCCTCCAATGCTCTAAAATGTAAGTCAAGCTGATGTGCACAATAAAAGTGTGGCACTTTCCTGACAGCGTTAAATATATTTTATCATTGAACCGTTCCAATGTAAAGCATACTCACAACGCTTGTTCACACCTGCGACTGTGCATTGGCACACTCCATGCAGGTTCCATATATTATCGACCTTTTACATTCTATAAAAAATCCGTGCTCACTCTGTATATGTGCAGCTATCTCATCCATAAACTCACATTCAAGATGAAATATCCTGCCGCATTTTATACATTGAAGATGCAGATGTTTTTCGCAATGGTGTCCGTCCTCAATATACTGGAATGTAGCCTTTTTTCCTTTTTCGGCGGCATATTTTACTATCTTTTTTTCAATTATCAGTTTGTCTAAAAATCTGTAAATTGTTGTCTTATTTACGGCACATTCTTTTTCGATAAGATAATTTTCTATATCAGCCGCCGTGACTGTTCTGTTTTTATTTTTTTCAAGATACTCTAATATTCTTTTTCTGCTTGGTGTTGAATATCCCTGCATATTTATCCTCATTTCTGCACACGCATTTTTGTGCATATCAGGTTTGTGTCAAGTGTGTGCAGACACAAATCTTGAGTGTGAAAAATCGGATTATCCACGCTAAAATCCTGCATATATAGATTTTTCACACTATCCTCCGTATAAAAAGTTCATAATAAAGATGTCAGAATGTTATTCCAAAAATCTGTATGAAAACTCCCCAGAATACTCCGAGAATATACATCACTCCTACTATACTAAGATTTTGTTTTATATGCCTGTTCAATCTAAAAAGCACCAGCATACCGACTCCTGCATTTACAAGGAGTCCTGCCATCATCGCACCTGCACTTATAACTCCGTCAAGATAAAATTCAGTTATTACGACAGACGAAGCACAGTTTGGTATAAGACCGACAAGGGCAGACAAAAACTGTTCTAACATTGGCATTGCCGAAAAAAGTCCTTTGATATTTTCAATCCCCCAGAAATGTGTTATCAGATTTAACACAAATGAGATAAGGATAATATATATTGCAATCTTAACAGTATGCTTTACTGCCGAAATAAACGAACCGTCTTCACAGCGGCAGTGTTCTTCCTCACATACTATATGAATATCCGGTTCTCTTTCTTTTTTCATAAATATTTTTATATAAAAATATTCTGCCACAAGGCCTGAGATTACTGCAATAACCACTTTTGTACCTAATATTCTCAATATTGTTGTGACTGATACTTCTCTCGATATAAGTATAGGTAACATCTCATCAGAGGTTGACATAAATACGGCAATAAGCGTTCCGACTGTTATGATACCTCCCGAATAAAGACTCGCCGCCGCTGTTGAAAATCCGCACTGTGGTATCACACCTAAAATGCCTCCCCATACGGGACCGGTCTTTCCGGCTTTCGCAATCTTTTCTTTGAGATTATTATTCATTTTATGTTCAAGAATTTCCATAAAAAGATATGTGATAAATAAAAACGGTACAAGTTTCACACCATCGATAAGTGTATCTTCTATTACTTCAAACATAATCTTTTACTCCTTAATTTTAAATTTGCAATTCATTTGCATTTGCAACCAAGTTGCATTTTATATAATACACCATTTTTTTGATATGTCAAGTCTATATCATCTAGATGAAGACTTGACAAGCATTATCTCCAAAATATATATTTATCTATGATAAAAAGTGTTGCTGTTCACATCTGCGGTGCGAGTGGCTTATAGTCAGGCGGATATTGGCAATTCACTCTGCTGCTTTATTGATAGTGTTAAATAAATACGAACGGAGAAATACCATTATGGAAATGAACATTCAGAAATATATGTCGTTTGTCAAAACAGTTGAATATGGAAGTTTTACTAAAGCATCGGAAATTTTAAATTATTCCCAGTCGGGCATCAGCAGAATGATTGGGGACCTTGAAAAGGAGTGGAATATGTGTTTACTTGAAAGAGACCATTCCGGTGTAAAACCTACATCTGACGGATTAAGACTTCTTCCTTTTGCCAAGAAACTGTGTGATGATTTTGACAGATTACAGATGGAAGCCGACAACTTAAATGACCTCTCATCAGGCATTATAAGAATAGGTACCTTCTCAAGTGTCGCGACCTACTGGCTTCCAAATATCATAATGGAATTTAAAAAGGATTATCCGAATATTGAATATGAACTTCTTATCGGTGATTACGATGAGATAGAGAGCTGGATAACAGACGGTCGTGTCGATTGCGGTTTTATCTGTCTGCCCGCTTCTCCTGGAATCGAAACAATTTTTCTTGAGGAGGATGCTTTTCTTGCGATACTGCCAAATAAACATCCACTTCTAAAATATGATAAAATTCCTTTGAAAGACCTTTCAAAGGAACCCTTTATGCTGCTTGAAAAAGATAAAAACACTGAAATCTCTGAAATCTTTAAGGAAAATAATATTACACCGAATACACAATTTACGACATGGGATGACTATGCCATCATGTCAATGGTCGAACATGGACTCGGTGTAAGTATCCTGCCTGAGCTTATATTGCAAAAAAAACCTTTTAATATCGTGACAAGACCTCTTAATGTCCCGGCAAAAAGACAGATAGGTCTTGCACTAAAAAGCAGCAAAAACGCATCACTTGCAACAAAGAAATTTATTGAATATCTGAAATACCGCTAAATCTGAGTTATTATCCTGCATTATTGTTGTTAAATACCTTTCTTCTTATGACATAATAACTCAAAAGCACCAGTGAGCCTGTTATAACCCATGAAACCGGATAAACATTCATCAGGACTTCAAAACCTTTAAACTTTCTGCACACGGTATAAATCCATGCAAGTCTGAAAACACATGTTCCAAACACCGTTATAACAGCAGGTGTCATAGAGTATCCCATTCCTCTTAATGTTGAACCTGCTATCTCATATGTAGGGATAAGGAAATAAAAGCTTAAAAGACGCATCATTCTTACTGACGCATAATGTGCTACTTTGGGCTCTGATGTGAATATCCCTATAAAAAATCCTTTCCACAACAGAAAACATCCGCACATTATTATGGTGACGGCTACCGCAAGTGTCATTGTTATTCTGTATATTTTCTTGCACCTGTCATATTTTTTCGCACCAAAGTTCTGGCTTGTAAATGTCATCGTTGCCTGATTGAAAGCCGAAATCATAAAGTACGCTATATATTCGTAATTAAGACCTGCTGCCGAACCCGCAACCGCATCTGAACCGTATTTGTTTAACTCTGCCTGTATAAACACATTTGCAAATGAAAATACCATTGACTGAAGTCCAGCCGGCACACCAATCTTTAACATTCTTATAAGTTCTATCTTATGTATCTTAAGTTCTCTCGGATAAAGTTTTATAGGGTCTTTTTCTTTTATGAGGAAATAGACGATCATAGAAGAACTTATCATATTTGAAACAACAGTTCCTATACCTACACCTGCAACACCCATGTGAAAAACGATTACCAGTATAAGGTTTATTGCGGCATTTGTCACTCCTGCAACAACAAGACAGATAAGCGGTCTTTTGGTATCCCCGATACTTCTTAATATTGAAGCCCCAAAGTTATAAACCATTATAAACGGCATTCCTGCAAAATATATCCTCAGATAAAGCACCGCCTGGTCTATAACATCGTAAGGTGTTCCCATAAGCTCAAGTATCGGCTTTGCAACTGAGATACCAAGTACAAGCAATATGATACCGCTAAAAAATGCAATGAGCATTGCCGTATGCACCGCACCTTTTATCCTGTTAGTCCTGCCCTGTCCTATGTATTTTGCAATGACAACATTTGCACCGACTGAAATCCCTATAAAAAGATTTAACAGCAGATTTATAAGTGCTCCGTTTCCGCCGACTGCCGCCTGTGCCGTACTACTCGCAAATCTTCCGACCACCGCCACATCAACGGCATTGAACATCTGCTGTAATATACTGCTAAGTGCTATAGGTATCGCAAATATAAGTATCTTATCCGTCAGACTTCCATTTAACATATCCATCTGTTTATTTTTCTTAACTGTAACACTACTCATTTTTATCAAAATCCTTTCAAAATATATAAAATCAACACTTAATTATCCGAAAATACAAGTTTTTATCCTTCATTTTTTCTATACAAAGACAAACAAGAGCAAAAATTAACTTTTTGCCCCTGCCTATCTTATTACTTTTATTTTGTTTTTTCAAGAGTGGATTTTGATTTACATAAGTTTGTTGTATTTCCAGCCACTTTTTATGACAGAAACACTACATTTTATTTTACATTAAACGCATCCATTCCCGGATATACCGCACTCTCGCCGAGTTCTTCTTCAATACGGAGAAGCTGGTTATACTTAGCGACACGCTCACTTCTGCTTGGAGCACCTGTCTTTATCTGGCAGGTATTTAAAGCCACGGCAAGGTCTGCAATAGTCGTGTCGGCAGTTTCACCTGAACGATGTGAACTTATAGCCGTATATCCTGCCTTGTGAGCCATCTTAATCGCTTCAAGCGTCTCTGAAACAGAACCAATCTGATTTAGCTTGATAAGGATTGAATTTCCGCAGCCGAGTTGAATACCTTTTGAAAGTCTTTCAGTGTTTGTGACAAAAAGGTCATCACCGACAAGCTGAACCTTGTCACCAAGTTCTTTTGTGAGTTTCTGCCAGCCTTCCCAGTCCTCTTCGTCAAGTGCATCCTCGATTGAGATAATAGGATATTTTTCCACAAGGGATTTCCAATGCTCAATAAGCTGTTCAGATGTATAGACAGTTCCAGCCTTTGGAAGTTTATATTCTCCGACTGTACCCGTTTTCCACTCAGATGAAGCGGCATCCATTGCGATGCGGAAATCTTTTCCAGGTTCATAACCAGCTTTTTTAACGGCTTCAAGAATAGTCTCGATAGCTTCCTCATCAGATTTAAGAGCAGGAGCAAATCCTCCCTCATCACCTACTGAAGTTGCAAGTCCTCTCTCCTTAAGGATAGCTGCTAACGCATGAAATACCTCTGCACACCAGCGGAGACACTCTTTAAATGAAGGTGCTCCGACAGGCATTATCATAAATTCCTGAACATCAAGTCCTGACGAAAGTGCATGGCAGCCGCCGTTTACGATGTTCATCATAGGAACCGGAAGTTTATTTCCTGAAATTCCACCTAAAAATCTGTAGAGAGGAATTTCAAGTGCTGTGCCTGCCGCACGGCAGCAGGCGATAGATACCGCCAAAATAGCATTTGCACCAAGTTTTGTCTTTCCCTTTGTTCCGTCAGCCTTTATCATTGCGGCATCAATGGCATAAATATCTGATGCGTCCATTCCGGCAAGCACATCATTAATTGTTGTGTTAATATTTGCTACCGCCTTTGTGACACCTTTGCCTAAATATCTTTCTTTATCCCCGTCTCTTAATTCAAGTGCCTCAAATTCACCTGTCGATGCCCCGGACGGTGCTGTTCCCCTGCCTACTGTTCCATCAATAAGATGAACCTCTGCCTCAACTGTCGGATTTCCTCTTGAATCAAGAATTTCTCTGCCTACTACCTTTTCAATCTCTAAATATGTCATCATTACCTCTTTTCTGCGTACTATAGCTATTAGTTTGTAACAGAATATAATTGATACCGCAAATATATTACAGCAGATACTGAATCATCTGCACGCAATGACTTTACGAACTAAAACACCGACTTATATTCATGTACGCCTGATACAAGTCTTTTCGATAGTTAGCTTACACTAACCATTCTGATAAATCAATATCTGCTATTGATAAGATTTCCCATTTCAATAAATTAAATTCAATTTTTATGGCTGAACTGTTATATTTTTTGTAACAGTTCAGCCTTGCATTTCTTACATTCATAAACCTGCCAGCGAGCTGTCAGTCGCTGCTATGCAGCTTATGTTTATTTCATTTCAGAAATGAAAGGCTATTCTACCATAAAAATGTACTTAACAATACAATGAACAAGCTCATTGTATTGCCAATTACCTTTTTATGGCTGAACTGTTACAATTTTTTTCATTTTTTTATTTATCACTATTGAATACTTTTAATCATTGTAGTAAAATTAGAAAAATACATTTTATAGGGGGTAACCATGAGACATTTAATAAGTCCACTTGATCTATCTATTGAAGAATTAGATGAAATTTTATCCTTAGGACAAGCTATTATGCAGAATCCTGAAAAATATTCCCATGTATGTGATGGAAAGAAATTAGCCACTTTATTTTACGAACCAAGTACAAGAACCCGTCTTAGTTTTGAATCAGCAATGCTTAATCTCGGTGGTAAGGTACTTGGTTTTTCTTCGGCTGATTCAAGCTCAGCGTCAAAAGGAGAGAGTGTCGCAGATACTATCAGAGTTATTTCGTCATTTGCCGACATATGTGCCATGCGCCATCCTAAAGAGGGTGCACCTACAGTTGCATCAATGTACTCTAAAATTCCTGTTATAAACGCAGGTGACGGCGGTCACAATCATCCGACCCAGACACTTACAGATCTTCTTACTATCAAATCCCTCAAAGGCCGTCTTGACAATATGACTATAGGTATGTGCGGAGATCTTAAGTTTGGCCGTACGGTACACTCTCTTATCAATGCAATGGTAAGATATGAAAATGTACGCTTTATTCTCATATCTCCAAACGAACTGAAGATACCTGATTATCTCAGACAGGAAGTCTTAGACGCAAAGAATATTGAATATGTAGAGACTAATGAGCTTGAAAAATATATGCCTGAACTTGATATTCTCTACATGACAAGGGTTCAGCGTGAACGCTTCTTCAACGAGGAAGATTACATACGATTAAAAGACAGCTTCATACTTGACCGTGAAAAAATGAAACTGGCAAGGGATGATATGTATGTTCTCCATCCTCTCCCGCGTGTAAACGAAATATCTACTGATGTCGATGATGATCCGAGAGCTGTTTATTTTGAACAGGTTCACTATGGAGTATATGCAAGAATGGCACTTATCATTACATTGCTCGGTCTTAAAGATAAATGCTAAGCCATATCAGAAAATAAAGAAAGGGGAATTATACCATGCTTAATATCAGCGGTTTAAAAGAAGGAATCGTTATAGACCATATACAGCCGGGCGGAGCCATGAAGATATATGAATATCTCAATCTCGAAAAAATGGACTGCCAGGTTGCTATCATTAAAAATGCCAAAAGCAATAAAATGGGCAAAAAAGACATAATCAAAATTGAGGGTAATCTCAATATAGACCTGAATGTATTAGGAGTTCTTGACCATAAGATTACTATCAATATTATAAAAGATAATAAAATAGTCGGAAAGCATTTGCTTGAATTACCGGAAACGGTAACAAACATAATAAAATGTAAAAACCCACGCTGCATAACATCCATAGAGCAGGAACTTCCACACAAATTTAAGCTTACAAACCGTGAACACAGAATATACAGATGTGTTTACTGCGAGTCCAAATTTAAAGGAAACTAATTAGATACTCTTAATACTGCACCACATTTATGTGCTTATTATCACATTATACAGGTAGTATTATTAAAAACATATTTTTATTAAAACACCCCAAAAAACATTACATATAAACAATGCTTTTTGGGGTGTTTTTTTCGCTGTCAGTAAAGCATCTTGTCCCACTCCTGATATGCTTCAATAACAGCTAACATACTATTAAAAATCTATTTTGTCCTATAATTTTTATCAACTGATGTAGATTTTGCCTTAGGAAAATACTTTTTAAGCCATGTATGGTCCTTTGCCATATACGCATCTGTTTTCAAAAAATATGTCTTATATACATGAGTATTATTAAAACTCCAGTTTACAATAGGATCATCATAGGTACAGTCAACATGATACCATTTATTTTTTATCTTTACGAGATTCCATGCGTGCTGACCTCCGGTTACCATCATGCACGGAATATTATAATGCTCCATAATCGTCATAAATGCCTTTGAATAACCATCACAAACCGCTACTCCGTATTTAAACGCACCTTTTGCCGTATGGCTTACATAAGGGACTGTTCCGGTCGTATAAAGTCTTTTGTCATACTTAACATTCTGTATAAGCCATTTGTGTGCGGCAGCTACCTTTTCATAATCACTCATGCCCGGTTTTACATACTGCTTATATATGACACGCAATGTTGAACTGTTTGTTTTAGCTTTAACCGTAATCTTACAACTGTAACTTTTACCATTGCAAATCGCAGTTATGGTAACCTTTCCATTCCTTTTTGCGGTAATCTTTCCGCCGCTGTTTACAGATGCAATCGACGAGTGATTACTTTTCCATTTTATGCTCTTTGACGGATTATACAAATAAAGCTGAAACTTTTCTTTTGCTATCATGCTCTTACTTTTATTTGAAAGCTTTGTAGCCTTTGAAGTGGTTGTCATTATACTGTATTTTTTTGCATATTTTACCGCATATGAATTTTTAGGTGCAACTATCGTAAGTCTTTTTTTATTGCAATCAGTAAATGATGAAGATGTTATCGACTTAACATTTTTTGTCACATTTACCTGATAAAGATTTTTGCAGGCTGAAAATGCATTATATCCTATCTGGCTGCATGATGACGGCAGCGTGATTTTTGTCAATGAAGAGCAATAAACAAAACACTCCATAGGAATGGCAGTGAGTTTTTGCGGAAGTCTTACACTTTTTAATTTAGTACAATAACCAAATGCATCTATTCCTATGGTTGTTATCGTATCCGGAATATAAATATTTGTAATAGTAGAATTCTTATAAAACACTCCATCAAGAATCGAAACAACCTGTCCATCATTAATACGCTCAGGTATAGTCACCGAACCTCCCTCTCCCTGATATGCCGCAACATTAAATGTTCCATCCGTATTTTCCGTATAATAAAAGCCCTGGTCATCAACATATACATTCTGTGCCGATGCGTGTTCCTTTCCACTATAAGAAAGGATTACACCGATTACCATAAGCATCAAAAATAAACCGGTCCTTTCTTTTATATAAATGATAAACTTCATCTAAAACCTCCCTATGATAAACTCAAGGAGTGCAGTTCTAAAAGACCTGCACTCCTTTTCGTCTTTCGTTACCACATACATAGCTGTATAATAGTAACCTTTTTGAAATTTGACAATTTTGTTATTTTGTTTTTCATATATTATACATTTTTATTGTGTCTAAACATTGTCAGACTTATGATAATCCGATAATAACTCCATCATCATTTACATCTATCCTCTCAGCAGCCGGATGAAGCGGAAGTCCCGGCATTGTCATGACAGTACCCGTGATTGCAACGACAAAACCTGCACCGGCTGAGACATAAACCTCACGGATATTTATATTGAAGTTTTCAGGTCTTCCAAGCTTCTTTGCATCATCAGATAATGAATACTGGTTTTTTGCCATACAGATAGGTGTATTTCCATAACCGAGTTCTTCAAGTCTGTCAATGGATTTTGCAGCGGCTGCGTCATAGGTAACACTTGCAGCACCGTAAATCTCTTTTGCAATAGTCTCAATCTTTTCTCTGATAGAAAGATTTATATCATAGAGTGGTTTGAAATGGCTTTCTTTTGTCTCAAGTGTGTTGATAATCTTCTTGCAAAGTTCAACTCCGCCTTCTCCGCCTTTCTCCCATACTTCTGAGAGTGCGAAGTCACAATTTCGCTCCTCACAGAAATTCTTTACATATTCAAGTTCAGCATCTGAATCCGTCACAAACCTGTTGAGTGTAACAACGCAAGGAACTCCAAATTTAGCAACATTTTCGATATGTTTTTCAAGGTTTACGATACCTTTCTTCAATGCGTCAAGATTTTCTTCTGAAAGTTTATCTTTTGGTACTCCGCCATTGTATTTTAATGCTCTTACTGTTGCCACAAGTACAACTGCATCAGGTTTAAGACCTGCCATGCGGCATTTTATGTCGAAGAATTTTTCTGCACCGAGGTCCGCACCAAAACCTGCCTCAGTAATAGTATAGTCTGCAAGTTTAAGTGCTGTCTTTGTTGCACGCACGCTGTTACATCCGTGTGCTATATTTGCAAAAGGTCCTCCATGCACAAATGCAGGTGTATGCTCCAATGTCTGAACCATATTTGGTTTGATGGCATCTTTTAAAAGTGCCGCCATAGCTCCGACTGCATTTAACTCAGACGCAGTAACAGGCTTTCCCTCATAATTGTATGCAACTATCATTCTGCCAAGCCTGTCTTTTAAATCTTTCATATTGTCGGCAAGACAGAGTATAGCCATAATCTCTGAAGCAACAGATATGATAAAGTGGTCTTCTCTAACAACACCGTCTACCGGTCTTCCAAGTCCTACCACAATATTTCTGAGAACACGGTCATTCATATCCATACAGCGTTTCCATACTACCTGGTTTGTATCAATCACGAGTTTATTGCCCTGTTTGATATGATTATCAAGCATAGCTGCCAAAAGATTGTTTGCCGATGTTATCGCATGAAAATCTCCAGTAAAATGAAGATTTAAGTCTTCCATAGGTACAACCTGTGCATATCCGCCACCGGCTGCCCCGCCTTTTATACCAAAACATGGTCCAAGTGATGGCTCACGAAGTGCAATAGCTGCTTTCTTTCCAAGCTTTGCCATAGCCTGACCGATACCTACAGATGTTGTTGTCTTTCCCTCACCTGCCGGTGTCGGATTTATGGCTGTGACAAGAACAAGCTTACCGTCCTCCCTGTCTTTTACCTGTTCCCAAAGCTCATCTGAAATTTTTGCTTTGTATTTGCCATAAAGCTCTAAGTCATCTTCTGCAATCCCAAGCTGTTTTGCAACCTCGCGAATATGAATAAGTTCCGCTTCCTGTGCGATTTCAATATCACTTTTCATCCTGTAACCTCTTTCCTGCATAGTCTTCACATAAAATACACTGCTACCATAAGCATCGTATTTTATAAGATATTGCAATTTTATTTGTAAATAATTTTTGTCTCTTAAATATTCTGTAATTATCACAGAATATTTACTTCATTTTTTGAAATCAGTACAATAGAAATTAAATTTCTGATACATTGAGCATGAAGTATCAATTATTAAAGATTTAATTTTCGTTGTACAAGTTCTACATATTCTTTTACTATATCATGTTTTGAACAATTATACAACATTCGTGAACCGACCATTTCTTCCAGTTCATTAAAAATAAGTCTGCCGTCTTTTGTAAGTATAAAATCTATTCCTGCCATTTTAAGCTCATCTTTTCCGAAAGCTTCAATAAAATTTCTGATAAAATTACGCTGTTTTTCATCCGGAAAATATTCTGAGACACTTCCACCAAGAGAAAAATTTGACTTAAAACCGTCTGTTCCATGCCTTAATACCGCCGCATATATCTCGCCAAATAATATGTAAACCCTTATATCGTTGCTGTCACTGTCTATGCGTTTTTGCAAGATGCAGTCATGTCCCTTAAGCTTTTCATATACACAACTTTCCAACAGAAAAACTTCACTGCCGCCGTGTCCGTCAACAGATTTAATCACATAATCATTTCCGTTGTATTTATCTGTTGTCTGTTTTAGCTCATCGGCTTTTACAAAAACCGTATCTGCTATCCATTCTTTTTGATTTTCCGGTTCAAAACCTTTTCTTTTAAAATAATCTTTCAGATAACAGTAAGTCTTGTATTTGTTATTTCCAAGTTCAGTTATCTTAGAGGAATGAAAAACTTTTATATCTATATCTTCAAATCTTTTGCTTAGCCTGTACTCCCTTGTGCGGTTTATAACAAAAACAGCATCATTAAAACTGTTTTTAAACACATCGCCGGACATTGCAGCCGTGACTTCGTAAGATACATATTCTAAAACTATATCATATTTAAAAAACTCTGTCATAAGCATTTCTATAAAACCGCTGTTTTTCTGAGCTTCTTTATCATAATAAATAATATATGCTGTTTTCACTTGTTCTCCATTCTATATACGCAGTTTTTAGTTGTAATTATCAAAAGCAGATAGCTGTACAACAATACACAGCACCCGTCAAGGTCAATGTCAAAAGCTATTTTAAATCTATATTTTCAGCATGACATTATATATTTCATTATTTCATCAGCAACATTTACGCCTGTGCAATCAAATATATTTTTAAAATGAGCATTTGAGTTTACCTCACATACCATATCGGCAGGCATATCTGCACCATTTGAAAACAATAGGTCAACTCCGGCAAAATCAAGTCCTAGCGCCTTTACCGTATCAGTCGCAAGCTTTATCTCACTTGCATCCGGTTCATAACTTTTCATCTTACCGCCATGCGTTATATTGGCTCTGAAATCTCCATCATCTGTATATCGGTACATTGCAGCCACCACTTCATCACCTACGACCTGAAGTCTTACATCAAATCCACTGCTTTTTTCTATAAACTTCTGAAATATCATAGGTTTTCCGCCTATATCACTGACTCTCTTTTTAAGTTCATCCATATCATGAGCCATATATACCTGCATACCAAATGAACCAAAACATTCTTTTATCACAAGCGGAAAACCAAACTTTTCAGCAACTTTATCCAAAAAATTCATGTCCGTATATCCTATATTTTCGTATGTCATAGGTGCAACTATCGTCGGAATCATTTTTATCTGCTCCAAAGTATCGTGGCAGTCATTCCACTGCCCTATCTTTTCATATGTTGCGGATTTATCATCACAGTCAGCTATCGCACGGATATTGTTATAAATAGGAATGTTAATCTTTTTGCATATGTTCGTGAACTTCTTTCCAAGTCTTATGTCTTTATCCCAGAAAAGGATAAACCTGTATTTTCCAAGAGTTTCGATAAGCTCTTTGTCAAAAGAAGTTCCATACGAACACAGAAATTCGGAATTTCCCATGAGTTCAAGCTTTATATCGTAAGTCTCGGCGGCGTTTTTAAGCCATTTATAATGCGTTAGAAATTTGCCGCTGTGCAAAAAATCATTATAGATAAGCAGTGCTTTATCCGAAAACCTGTTACTGTCTGCATATCCATCATTTATGTTGTTTCCCATTTTTTCCTCTTTTCTAAACTGTATTATAATAAATAGCTGTTTGCTTTACTGCTGCACAAATCTCTCCGAATCCTGTCCGAATTTTTCTGAGATAGCATCTATCTCATCGTCAGATACCGGCTCCGGTGCATTGCCAAGCATCATTTCAAATTCATTTTTGCTCATAAGCACCTTACGGGGTTTTGTTCCCTCTGCCGGGCCTACAACTCCCGCATCATGAAGCTGGTCTATAATCCTTCCTGCCCTGTTAAATCCAATTGAAAATTTTCTCTGAAGCTGTCCGGCAGCAGCTCTGTCAGACTCTATGACAAATCTGCCCGCCTCCTCAAAATATTCATCTCTGTCAGATTTTGAATCCCTGTCAGAGTCTTTTGAATCATTTGTTTCATCCTCAACAATTTCAGTAACCTTGTCGTTATACTGAGGTTCTTCATTGTTATTTTTAAGGAACTCGACTACATCACTGACTTCCTCATCCGTGACAAATGCTCCCTGCACTCTGATAGGTTCTGAATAACCCGATGGAAAGAAAAGCATATCACCTTTTCCAAGCAGTTTTTCCGCACCACCCCTGTCAAGTATTGTTCTTGAATCTATAGCAGATGATACCGAAAATGCTATTCTTGACGGTATATTTGCCTTAATCGTACCTGTTATAACATTTACTGACGGACGCTGTGTTGCGAGCACCAAATGAATACCTGCGGCTCTGGCAAGCTGTGCAAGACGGCATACTGCATCTTCAACATCTTTTGATGCAACCATCATAAGGTCGGCAAACTCGTCAACTATAACAACTATGTACGGCATCTTTGCAAAGCCCGCCTTTTCAGGATTTTCAACTTTCTTTATCTTATCATTATATCCTGCAATATTTCTCACACCAAGCTCCGTAAATTTATTATATCTGTCACTCATCTCTCTAACTGCCCAGTTAAGCGTTGCGGCTGCCTCTTTTGCATCCGTCACTACCGGACACATAAGATGAGGGATTCCATTATATACGCTAAGTTCAACAACCTTAGGATCTATCATTATAAGTTTGACATCATTTGGATCGGATTTATATAAAATACTCATTATAAGCGTATTTATGCAGACTGATTTTCCGGAACCGGTTGCACCCGCAATAAGAAGATGCGGCATTTTACCTATATCTGTAAGGATAAGTTTTCCTGATATGTCCTTACCTACCGCAAAAGTCAGCGGTGACTTAGCTTTTTCAAATGCCTCTCCCTCAAGAAGTTCCCTGAAATAAACAGAACTTGGTGTAGGATTTGGAACCTCGATGCCAACTGCCGATTTACCCGGTATAGGTGCTTCTATACGGATACTCTGTGCTGCAAGGCTTAACTTTATATCATCAGTGAGCTTGGTAATCTTGTTTACTCTCACACCCTGTTCAGGTAAAAGTTCATATCTCGTTACTGTAGGACCACAGGTAACAGCACCCATTTTTACATCAACATTAAAACTTTTTAATGTATCCTGTAATTTTTGAGCAGTCTCTCTAAGTTCAGTGTCACTTAATGAATCATTATTATGTACCGGCTCACCGAGAAGCTCTATCGGTGGAAATGCATATGCCCTCTCTATAACAGGTTCTTCCACTTTTGTCTTGTTCAGTGCATTAAATGACTCTGATGCCGAAACATAGTCATCACCGCCAAACTTTCCGTGTTTATCAGCTCTTTCAGGCTTTTTATAAGAAACTGCTTCTTTCGGTTCTATAAACAGTGCATTATCATTATAATTATCATCGCCATCGTTATTTTCCTCTGCACTCACATTTTCGGCTTCAACATCTGCCTGTGTATCATAACTTTCTACTTGTGTGGTATCATATGAATACAGATTTTCACCGACTTCCATTTTATCTTTTTCAGCCGCATCACTCATATTCACTTCTGTTTTTTCTACCGCAGTATCGTCGATGTCTACTACTGTCTCTTTATCGTTTTCGTCTTTAAAATGCTTTTCTACTTGTGTATCGTCATATTTTTGAGTTTCAAAATCCTGCATAGAAGCTGCCGACGCTTCTTCTGCCGCTTTCCTGCATTCTTCCTCTTCTTTGTCCGCCTTTATTATTTCAGGTTTATAATCTTTAGAAAAAGCAGAGTTCTCATATGCTGTACTCTCATTTACTATTGTCTCATTTTTTTGGGAATCCTGCTGTTTTAAACTACTCCCAAAACCTCTCCCAAATTTCTGGTTCATCTCTTCCCTGAATATTGGAATCGGTTCTTTATCAGGCTTTTTTTCATATGATTTTAAATCAGCAGCATTAAGTGTGCTACCGCTTTTTAAAATTGTATCTTTCTTTTGATTTTGTGTATCTGCACTGCTTTTTTCACTTATACTTTCTGTTTCGTTACTGTCCTTTATAATCTCACTTACATCCGCAGCTTTGTTTATTTTATTTTCTTTTTTTGTTTTTTCTTTAATGGATTGCTTCTTTTTCTGTTCATCAAGAAACTTTCCCATCATTTTAAGATCAACCGACTGCATAACATTATCTGAATTTTCCCGTACTCTCTCAACATAATCAAATTTGTTCTTGTTTTTTATATTATTTTCACTTGCATGGCTGTACTTTTTGCGTATGTCTGTTTCTTCCTGTTTTTCCTCTTTACACCTGCTTCGCTCACCAAACGGACTAATTGCTGTTTTTCCTCTAAGCACGGTATATGACGGCTCACTAAAATCAATTTCATCTTTTACTTCTCCATACAATCTTTCCATTTCTTCTCTGTATGCATTTCTTTTTCTAAGTGCCGCCATAATCTCAATGCCCTCAAAGACAAAAAAACTTAGCAGCAAAAGTGCAAACAGCAAAATACACGCTCCGACAGAACCACATACTTTTGTTAATAATGAACTTATCCATCTTCCAATAAGACCACCGCTGCTCTTTCCACTCTCAAGAACATCCTGAAGTGTAAGATTCATGCACTCAAAATAACCATGATGTAAAACATGGTTTGAAGTATAGTATTCAGTTATAATCTCTTTTCCGGTCAAAAGGTCAGTTATTGCCAGCATACATACAAAGGCTCCAATAATGCCTCCCATTTTTCTGGGAACTCGTCTGTCACCCCTGTTTACCATCGTAAATATATAACCTATAAATATCCCCAGAGGAATAAACCATGCTGCCCAGCCGAAAAATCCAAAGCAAATTCCACCAAAAACTCTTCCGACCACTCCGCCAAGTCCAAAGAAACTGATATATAAAAAGACTGCCACTATTCCTATAACAATAAGTGTAATTCCTGTCTCAAATGCAAGCCTGTCCCTGTATTCAGTCACATCCTGAATTTTACGCTGATGTGTAATATCTATCTTTACCGGTGTTTTCTTTCTGGTTGTAGTTTTTGCGGCTGTCTGATGCCCTGCCTTTTTTGAAGCTCCCGCTCTCGAAGTTTTCTGTCTGCTTTTTCCTGAAGCATTGCTTTCAAAAACACTTTCATTTTCTTTTTTATTTTTATCGTTGACCTCAATTTTTTCTTTTGTCATTCTTTTATTTGAAGCCGCTGCCATTAATTTTCTCCTTTTTTATACATATGTACTCTCAGAATCTTCTCAAAACGAGTCATTTCGGCTGGATTTCTGATATACTGTTTCCATTTTCTCGTCGTACACACCTTGTACGCATACATACTTTGTATGTATTGCGAAAATGTTATTGTATATCAAAAATCCATCTCGAAATTCTTCATTCAGAATACTCCGAGAATACATTACATTTCTAATGTTTTAATTATATCTTTTTTTAGGATAATACGCAAGTTTAAAATAACAGACCGCTTACGGATTGCATCTCTTACAAGGTTCATATCCTTCCTTGATAAGTTTTTCCCTATCACCCTTAAAAGATTTTCTGTTTTTTATCAGCGTATCATTTACACTGCTGCATGATGGCAGATGAAATTTTTTCGTATTTGTATTTAATATATATCTTTGAACTTTTGAAACCTTTTTTCGTGCTGACGAATAACCGTTCTTTCTGTCAGACACCGAACTATTTTCGCTCTTATCTCCCGACAGACTGCTTTTTCCTGTAGCATAATCTATAGTTATCTTCGGCTGGACATTATACACAAAGACATTAAAGCATACTCCCCTGCCTTTATCTTCAACAGAGTAACCCTCCATCTTAACTCCTTCAGCCACAAGATTGTTTCCCTTATATACCGGAGTAACCCTATATAAAACATGGTTATTTGTTCTCTTTACATAATCTGCGACTTCATCCTCAAAAGGCAGCATTCCCGTCACATTCATATATCTTGTTCCGGTAATGAGATTCTTCTCATTTGCATTTTCTCCTGCAAGCTGGAAACCTATAAGATGGCAACGGTTATAGAGATAATTGCCATCAACTATACCTGCATATTTTGCAGTCTGCCAGCCGCTCGGTTTTATCATACCTATACCTGTTCGTTTTGTAGCCGGCATAAGTTCCTTACATATATTGGCAAATGCAGCACCACATCTTCCAAGACTGTCAAGTTCACTGTAATTTTCAAATATCTGCGTGCTTTTCTTTTGCTTATTCGTAAAATCAGGTTTGTTATTTGAAATTATTCCGTACGGCTCACCATTATACGAGGTATGTGTAAGCCCACTCTTGCCAGACAGTGCATTATTTTTAGAATTACTGCTGCTTTCTGAACTGTCGTCTTGCACAGAACTTTCATACCCCGCTGATGAAGTGCTGTATTTATCACTTATCTCGGATAAATTCTGGCATCCCGAAAATACAAGCGAGACTAAGAGAAAACTTATAAGAAGCCTGCTCTTAAATTTAACTTTCATATTGTTCATCTTTTATATTCTCCGTTTTTTTAAATAACAAACTGCCATCCAAAATATATCAGATATATCCCGGATGACAGTTTTAAATATTTATAAATTTATCTGTATTGAAACTAAAAGTCATATATCACACATTTATAGACAATGTATGACATCAATTTGTGACAAAATATCTTTTATCACAGACATTCTTTATATTTCAATATATAGCTCAGATACAATTACATCTGCGAACGGTAGTAATTGATAAGACATCCCTTAACGATTATCTCACGCTCTGCATCTGTAAGTTTTCCAAGATGAAGCTCAAATTCTTTCATTTCATCACCGACAACATATGCCTTGATAGTGTCAATCTTGTCTTCAACTGATTTCTTTATATCTTTTACAAAGATGTAGTCTCCATTCTTGAACGGAAGCTCGTCCTCATCATAGATAAATGGGAGCATACCCCAGTTGATAAGATTTGAACGGTATCTCTTTGTAGCATATTCTTTTGCAATATTTGCAAAACCACCGAGAACTTTCTGACATGAAGCTGCCTGCTCACGTGCAGAACCATCACCAGGCTTAACGGCATATATCATACTTCCAATCTGTGTATTTTCCGGCTTAACATCAAATTTTGCATTTATCTTTTCAAATACATCTTTTACTTCAGGACATGCTGTAAATATATCTTCGCCCGCAACTCTTGCCTTTTCAGCTTTTGCAACTGCTTTTGCACGACCTACATACTCAGGGTCTTTACGGGAAAGTGTAAACTCGGCAAGTCCTAAAGGATTTGAACGGAATGATGAAGTTTCTCCTGATGGGATAAGCTCATCTGTTGTAGTTACCGGGTCATGTATCTCTGAAACGACTTTGATAACAATATCATCGGTTAGTGCTGACATTGCAGGCCAGTCTTTGATGTTTGGACCAAATTTTATCTCAACATCAGAATCCGGTTTTCCAACACCATTGTAAACTCTGTTCTCATAAATAGTGCTGTCAAAGAAGTATTTAGGCTTTGTGAAATCTACATCCACATTTTCTGCCGATGTAAGATAACCCTTGTTTGCCGCTGTTGCCGCAATAGAACGTGCATCCATAAGTGCAACTGATGCTATCTGACCGCTTGTGACCTTAGAACCCTCTCTGTTAGGGAAGTTTCTTGTCGAATGTCTGATAGAAAGTCCATTGTTTGGAGGAACATCACCTGCACCAAAGCAAGGACCACAGAATGCCGAACGTATAGTAGCACCTGTCTCCATAAGGTCTGCAATCCTGCCGTTTTTAACAAGTTCCATAAATACAGGCTGGCTTGACGGATAAACACTTAAAGAGAACTCATCCGCACCGATATATTTTCCACGGAGAATATCAGCAGCATCACAGATATTTTCAAATCCACCGCCTGCACATCCTGCAATGACACCCTGCTCTACATAAAGTCTGCCATTGTGAACCTTGTCTTTGAGAGTGTATTTAACCTTATTATTGTCAAGACTTACAAGTGCTTTCTTCTCAACATCGTCAAGAATATCCATAAGATTTGCGTTAAGTTCATCAATAGTGTAGACATTGCTTGGATGGAAAGGCATTGCTATCATAGGCTTAATCTTGCTGAGATCAACATATACCATACCGTCATAATAAGCAACTGCATCCGGCTTAAGTTCCTTAAAATCCTGCGGACGCTTGTGAATATCATAGAAATCCTTTATCTTGTCATCTGTTGTCCAGATTGATGAAAGACAAGTTGTTTCCGTTGTCATAACATCTATACCTATTCTAAAATCAGCACTGAGGTTTGCAACACCATCACCAACAAATTCCATGACTTTATTGTTTACATAGCCGTTTCCAAATACTGCTCCTATAATGGCAAGAGCCACATCCTGAGGACCCACGCCCTTATTTGGCTTTCCTGTAAGATAAACTGCTACGACACCCGGCATAGGAATATCATATGTACGGTTCAAAAGCTGTTTTACAAGCTCCGGTCCGCCCTCACCCATAGCCATTGTACCAAGTGCACCATAGCGTGTATGTGAATCAGAACCAAGAAGCATCTTTCCGCCGCCTGCAAGCATCTCTCTTGCAAACTGATGTATGACAGCCTGATGAGGTGGTACATACATTCCACCATATTTCTTAGCACAGGTAAGTCCAAACATATGGTCATCTTCATTGATAGTTCCACCTACTGCACAAAGACTGTTGTGACAGTTTGTGAGAACATATGGTACAGGAAACTTTTCAAGTCCTGATGCACGAGCTGTCTGGATGATACCTACAAATGTAATATCATGCGAAGTAAGTTTGTCAAACTTAATCTGAAGATTTTCCATGTTGCCTGAAGTATTGTGTGCTTCAAGAATACCATAAGCCATAGTACCCTTAGCTGCCTCTTCCTTAGTGACTTTTTTGCCTGTTTTTGCTAAAACGGCATCTAAAGCCTGTGCATTATCCTCAACGATCTCAGAACCGTTTACAAGATATACACCGTTGTCGTAAAGCTTGATCATTATCAAAATCCTCCTATTAATTTCGTAATTATTAAATATTATATATGCTAACAGCACAATAAGTCAAGTTTATGAATGTAAGAAATAAAAGGCTGAACTGTTACAAAGCCGAGCTATTACACATATGAATGTAATCTTATAAAAAATGTTAATTGGCGTATAACTGACGGATAACATCAATCCTGAGAATAAATATTAATATCTTTTTCACTGTCAATATCAAACAATTCTTTCCCGTCTTCAACATCTATATAAAAACATTCATGTCTTTTTGCGACTTTTCTGCCCCCGCTGTCACCGCTTAACTCCAACAGTTCAGGGATAAGTTCGCAGGAGAACATACATGGATTTCCTGCTTTTGCCCTATATCTTGCTGAAAATACCTTGTAATCTTTGCTGTTTTTTTCTTCTGACAAAATATTTTCATAATCACCATTATTTTTTTCACCATTCGCCAAAAGCATTTTGTAATCTTCACTTTTTTTATCTTGCGATGCTGCCTCGATAAATTTAAGTATCGTCTTTTCGCTAAGATACGGCTGGTCCGCAACGATAAACAAAAGCCAGTCGTCTTTTTTCAACCTGCCCATCAAACTATTTATCCCTGCTTTTATCGTATATGACGCACCGAGCCTGCTATCACCGCAAAACACGGTATTTATATCTTTTCTGCCATCAAGGTCAGCTATTATCCTGTCGTATTGTGTTACAACAGTAAGTGTTATGTCGTAATCTATATCTTCGTTTATTTTTCTGCTGCTTACAATATCTGATAACATATCAAGCGTATGTCTGTAAAGCATTTTTCCCTGCCAGATATGTAAGAGTTTATTACTTCCAAAACGGCGGCTGTTCCCAGCCGCCATATATATAATGTGTATCATATTTTTTGATTTTATATATTTGCGAAACAATCTTAATTTTATATAAGCAACGTGTGTGAATGCTATTATCTATATCCCTGTTCAATCAATATAGACTAATCCGTCGAAGCTTTTCACCTCAGCCGCCAGACTACTATATGATACGGTGGTCAATCTCTTTCCACTCAGGATCAATCATCCCCATAAGGATTTTTTCAGGTGTGAACGGAACTGTTCTGTGCCACACTCCGGTTGCCCTGTATATTGCGTGTGCAAGAGCCGGTGCAGGGGTATTTATAACTATCTCTCCTATCGACTTTACACCGAAAGGTCCTGACGGTTCATAGCTTGTTTCAAACTCAACATTTATATTTCCTACATCAAGTCTTGTTGGAATTTTATACTGCATAAGGCTGTTCTCGGCAATCTTTCCCTCTGCACTGTATGTGACATTTTCATAGAGTGCCATGCCTATCCCCTGTCCTATACCGCCCTCTGTCTGAACTCTTGCAAGGTTTGGATTTACCGGTATTCCGCAGTCGACAACCGCCTGATAATCAAGTATCTTTACGCTTCCTGTTTCTTTGTCAAGCTCTATCTCAACCATTCCGACCATATACGGCGGCGGTGATACAGGTGATGAATATGTCTCGGTCACATCGACAGGGATATTATTGTTTACCTGTGATTTTGTAGCAATATCCGCAAGGCTGACCGATTTTTCATATTCCGTCATATACACTTTCTCGCCATCAAAATCTACATCTTCAGAAGAACAGCCGAGAAGCCCTGCACCTATCTTCATTATGTTTTCACGAAGTTTTAAAGCGGCATTTTGTGTAGCCATTCCCGTGATGTAAGTTGTTGATGAAGCATAAGAACCTGAATCATAAGGTGATGCGTCTGTGTCTGCACCAAAAACGGAAATTTTATCTGCATCACAGTCTAGGACTTCTGCTGCCATCTGCGAAAGAATGGTATCACAGCCTGTTCCCATGTCAGCCGCACCTATCATCATATTATATGTTCCATCGTCTGAAAGTTTTAATGTACATGAACCCACATCAACATTTGAGATGCACGAACCCTGCATCGCAAGTGCCATTCCTGCTGCCCTGACTTTGCCGTTTCCCATATCCCTGACCGGATATTTCTCAGCCCAGTTGAAATTTGCGGCACAATGCTCTATACACCTATCCAATGCACAGGCATTCGCTGTCTCACCAAAGTATGCAGGCATGAACATTCCCTCTCTTACAATGTTTTTCATCCTTATCTCAACCGGATCTATATGAAGTTTTTCCGCAAGTTCATTTACAGCAGATTCGAGTGCAAAAATTCCCTGTGTTGCCCCGTATCCTCTATATGCTCCTGCTGCCTGAACATTCGTGTAGACAACATCACATGAAAATTTTGTCGCTTCACATCCGCCCGTATAAAGCGGCAGTGATTTGTGGCCTGAAAGTCCAACGGTCGTTGTGCTGTGTTCACCGTATGCTCCTCCGTTTGACAGCGTATAAAGGTCTATCGCTCTTATCCTGCCGTCTTTCATTGCACCAAGACGAACCGTCACTTCCATTTCATGGCGGGGTGAAGATATTATCTGACATTCATTTCTGCTGTAAATAAGTTTGCTCGGCTTTTTTGTCATCCATGTAACAAAAGCCGGATAGACTTCACATACGGCTGTCTGTTTTGCCCCAAAACCTCCGCCTATGCGTGGTTTTTCCGCACGCACCATCGATTTTGGAATATCGAGTGCATTTGCAAGTATTCTTCTGATATGAAAAACTATCTGCGTTGAACTTATGCAATGAAGTCTGCCATATCTGTCAATCTCACAGTACGCCCTTATCGTTTCCATGTAAGCCTGCTGTGCCGCCTTTATATGCCAGGTATGCTCTATTATCTCCTCACAGTCATTAAATACTGCATTTACATCACCATGTTCATCTTCCTCATGGTGTATAAGATTTCTCTTAACATCACCCGTATTGCCATATGACATCCAGTTATCCTCCGGATGCACAAGTATGGGATTGTCAAGTGCCTTGTGAAAATCAAGTACAGGTTCGAGTACCTGATATTTTACTTTTATAAGTTTTAATGCTTTATCAACAGCTTTCTCACTCTCACCCGCAACTATCGCAACAGGATCACCTACACTTCTCACCCTTCTGTCAAGTATAAGCCTGTCATACGGTGACGGCTCCGGAAAAGTCTGGCCTGCAATGCTGAAACGCTTGTCAGGAACATCTTTCCATGTATAAACAGCTTCTATCCCCGATACTTTCATTGCAATATCAGTGTTTATATCCTCAACTAAGGCATGAGCATGAGGGCTTCTGAGAAGCTTTACCACAAGGCAGTCCGATGGTGTTATGTCATCGGTAAATACCGGCTTTCCAAGGAGAAGCTGTGATGAGTCTTTCTTTGGAATACTTTTTCCTACTGCATGATAATCTTTTCTTTCACGGTTAAATTCACTCATTCTTCCACTCCTTTCCGATGTCTGCCCCAAAAACTTCTGCTTCAAGCTGCATAGGTGCATTTTCCTTTTTGCTGTTCAGATAATTCCTGAGTGAACGAAGCTGGCTCTGATACCCCGTGCAGCGGCACAGATTGCCCGAAAGATACTCAAGTATCTCCTCGTCAGTCGGATCAGGATTTTCACGGAGAAGTGCCACTATATTAACTATATATCCCGGATTGCAAAAACCGCACTGGTCAGCACCCTGCATTGCAAAATAACCGGTAAATTTTTTAGCTTCTTCCTCCAGTCCTTCAAGTGTATCAACGCATCTTCCGTCTGCCCTGCCGACAGGAATACTGCACGAAAGCATCGGCTTTCCATCCATAAGCACCGTGCAAAGACCACAGTTTCCTGTTTCACATCCTCTCTTTACCGAATAACATTTATGTTTCCTGCAAAAATCTATAAGAAGCATATCTGCGTCTACGGTATCTTTTATCATTTTTCCATTTAATGTAATCTTTACTTCCATCAGCAGATTTCCTCCTTTTCGTTTTCTGATACTATCGTCTTTAATGCCCTTTTTACAAGAACATTGCATATTATCTTTCTATACTCGGCACTGGCACGCATATTGCTGCCAAAACGGATATTTTTTGCCACATAATCTGCAAATCTTTCAATATTTTCATCTGTAGTTACAGATAATATATTTTCACTGTCATATACAGGCTCAGCCATATATGGAGTTGCCCCGATAACAGCCATAGTACCTCTTTTTCCTTTTGAAACGGCACAGGTAAGCACCGGAAAATCTGTTGACTGGTTTCTCTGGCTCAGATAAACTACCTTTTCGGTTTCCTTTGGCACAATTACTGACACAAGTATATCTCTCACCGTGCGTGGCAGCTTTACAAAATCGTCAAGTTCCATGATACCCTCATGGAAAAGCTCCACTTTAGCACCAAGTGCCCTAAATATCGTCATAACATCTGAAAAGCCATACCGCCCCCATATACTTCCGCCGACCGTTGCAACATTTCTAAACTGGACACCGACTATATCTTTTACGGAATTGGCAAAGGCATTATCCGTATATTTATTTAATGATTCATTTGTCTCTATGTCCCTTAATGATACATATGCACCTATACGAAACTCGTTTTCATTTTCTTCTATGCCGTCAAGCCCCAGTTCACAGAGGTCTATCGCTGTTCCAAGAGTCGTATTTTTCATCTTTGTCCAAAGCATTCCGCCGACAATGAAATTTTGTCTTTTCTGGTAGAGTTCATATGCTTCTTCGAGGCTTTTTGCCCTTATATACTGATTATAATAGAACATATCTCTTTCCTTTCTCTTATGATTTTAGTGTTAAAACAAATCCAGTTCATATACCGCATCCCACTGAATTTTTTCTTTCTGCATAAAGTTTATTGTCTCATTTCTCATATCAGGCTCTGTCTTCCAAGCAAGACCACACCCTGCCGATATTTTTGACGGCAGCGGTATTATCCTGCCGTAAATATTTTCACTCTTTGCCCTGCTCTCCATTTCCATCGCAGCAGTTGTATTTTTGAATGAAATCACAAGCTGTGTATGTCTCTCTCTCTTACAATTTTCGTACATAATATTATGGGCAGACTATAAGTGATGCTTCCGTCATTTTTTTAGTAATTTCATACATATTTGTGGCTTCGCCGACACAGAGCTTTTCGGTAAGTCCGTAATAATTTAGACAAGTACCACAGGTAAATATCTTTACACCTTTTTCCTCTAAAGCCTTTAAATCTTCTATCGACTCAGAGCCTTCACTTGTAATCTTTGCACCGCCGTTATAAAAAAGCATTGTCTGTGGCAATTCGTCCTGCTGCGAAAGTGCATAGATAAAGCCTTTGATAAGCACCTTTCCAAGTTCGTTATCACCATCACCCATAAATTCAGACTTTATTACTACAACTTTTTCACCGCTGTTTTTAATATTGCATGAAACCATATCATCCGCACCTGTCTTTATGGAATTTGCTTTAGCCTCGGATGTTGCTTTAGCATTTGTTACTGACATTTTATTGTCATTTATTTTATCAATATCCTCCACGGTTATCTTTACACTGTACCCGGAATTTATCTTGCTGTCTGAAACTGCAAATCCCATCTGTGAAGCCATCTTTTTAAGATTTTCAACGGCAATCTCATTATCAACAAGAGTCTCAACCGTATCCGGTTTTTCAAGTTTCTCAATCGCTTTTTTTGTCTTAACTACCGGTATCGGACAGGTATCACCTATTGCATTTATTGTTATCATAATAACTTTTTTCTCCTTTACTTTATATCCATAGTATATGTTATATTCACACAATTAATACAACATATAATTAGTTTCGCAATCTCCTGTTACTTTATATAGATATTTTTTTCTTTTTTTTGCGTAAAATGACCAACTATCGCCGCCGGAAGTCCCTCATTTTTTAATTCTTTTAAAAATGGCAGTGCATCTTCTTTCTTTACGGCAAATAAAAGTCCACCCGATGTCTGCGGATCAAATAACAGCTCTTCCATCGCAAATGTTATGTTTTCTGAAAAATCCACATTATCTGCGACATGATTTCTGTTTCGCTGTGCTGCTGCCGTGAGCAGAAATTCTTCGGCATAATGAAGTGCACCTTTTATAACAGGTATGGATATTGAGTCAATCTCCGCCGATACATTGTTATTTATCATCTCGTTTAAATGACCTAAAAATCCAAATCCTGTCACATCAGTGCAGGCATGGATTTCATAATTTCTGCTTATCTCAGACGCTTTTTTATTGAGTGTAGTCATCGACTCTATTGCTTCATCAAGTGAACCTTTAAAAGCCTGTCCGACACGCTGTGCATTGCACACAAGCCCTACACCGAGTTTTTTTGTAAGTATAAGTATGTCAGCCGGTTCTGCCTTATTATTTTCATATATTTTGTCAGGATTTACAAGTCCCATAACAGACAGACCGTATTTTACACTGTCATCGGCTATGGAATGACCTCCTGCAAGTGTGGCACCTGCTTCATTCACCTTTTTTGCACCGCCCTGCATTATCTTTCCAAGAATGTTTAAGTCCATCTTTTCAGGAAAACAGACTATATTTAGTGCAGTCTTTACCTCACCGCCCATCGCATATACATCACTTAATGCATTTGCCGCCGCTATCTGTCCAAAAATATACGGATCGTCGACCATCGGTGGAAAAAAATCGAGTGTCTGAACAATTGCCATATCGTCTGATATTCTATATACTGCCGCATCGTCACTGCTGTCATAACCGACAAGAAGTGAAATATCTTTCTCACCTTTAGGTATTTTTGAAAGTATATGTTTCAATACATCTGCTCCAAGTTTTGCGGTACATCCACCGCCTTTACAAAAAACTATATCTTCCATGATAAATTATATGTCCACCACCTTTTTAGCAATTTCTTTTACTGCATCTGCCGCCGCCGTCACTTCTTCCTCTGTATTATAATACGAAAAACTAAATCTTACCATACCCTGTGTTTTTGTGCCAAAATATTCGTGCATAAGCGGAGCACAATGAATCCCTGCTCTGGTGACTATTCCAAATTCATCTTCAAGGAGCATACTTATCTCTGAAGAATCTGCCGTTCCTATATTTAATGAAACTATCGGACAGCGGACTCTATCCTGTCTGAAATCACCATAGACTTTTACGCCTTTTACCCTGCTTATACCCGAATAAAATATCTGCATAAGTCTGTTTTCTTTATTGTATATCTTATCAATTCCAACAGTGTTTATCTCCTTTACAGCGGCAAGAAGCCCTGCTATCCCGTGGCTGTTTAATGTCCCTGCTTCAAGCAGTTCAGGAAGTTCCTCAGGCTGTTGTCTTAAAAAACTTTTTATGCCTGTCCCACCGCTTTTTAAAGGTCTTATATCTATACCGTTTCTTATATAAAACCCGCCTGTCCCCTGCGGTCCCATAAGACTTTTATGTCCTGTAAAACAGAGTATGTCTATATTCATATCCCTAACATTTATAGGCAGTACACCTGCAGTCTGTGATGCGTCCACTATAAAAAGAAGATTATGTTTTTTTGCAATCTCTCCAATCTTTTTTATATCGACAACATTCCCCGTAAGGTTGGATGCGTGAGTACAGATGATTGCTTTTGTAGCTTTTGTTATCATATCTTCTATACCAGAGGCATCAACAATCCCATTACCACTGCACGATACAATGTCTGCCTTAACTCCTCTTTCACCGGCATAATAAAGAGGTCTTAACACTGAATTATGTTCAAGGTTTGTGGTAATAACCGTGTCACCCTCATTAAAAAGTCCATGAATAACGGTATTTAATGCCTCGGTCGCATTTGATGTAAATATAAGACCTGAGACATTGTCACCGCCAAAAAATTCAGTAAGGCACTTTCTTGTTTCAAATATACACCTTGATGCTTCAAGTGATGTCTCTCCATACCCCCTGCCTGAATTTCCATAATTTTTCATTGCGTGCATAACAGCATCATATACAGCTTGCGGTTTGTAAAGTGTAGTCGCCGCATTATCAAGATATATCACTAATATATTCCCCCTGACATGATATCAGCAACAGAAATCATCTTCAATTTATTTAAGAAATGCAAGGCTGAACTGTTATTTAAGAAGATGTATGTATTCTTTTGCTACTGTAATTTTTTTAACATTATTTAATAAGTCAATATATTTATCCTGTAATTTATCCGAAAACAACTGATTTTCTTTTGGCTTTATCATTGTAATAACCTCACCGTTTTCAAGCTCACAAAGGCAGCAGGTATTATAAAGTTCTTCTGACAGCGAGATACTTTTTATCTTTAAGGTATTTAGCGTATCTTCAAACATTCCTGTTGTTTCAGAATTTATATTTTCGTTTTTAATATATTTTTTCTGATGCGTAAAGGAATGTTTTCCAATATTTATATCATTTTGAAAAATGCAGATACTATGATATTTTCCCCAGTCACTTTCTTTTGTTGCCTTAACTTTAAGCGTAACACCCCAGTCAACCGCTTTCACATGACTTTCATCTATCCAGCTTATGTTTGAGAAATTCAGACACCCTGCTAGTTTTGCCTGTGCTTTTGTCTCAGGTTTATAATAAAAATATTTTTTATCATATATCCTGCTTACAATTCCATCTTCCACGGAACATACTTTATCTGCAAATCTGTAGATTTCTTCCCGGTTATGCGAAACAAAAATTATCGGCTTATGAAAATTTTCAAGCATCTCCATAAGTTCCACTTCCATTTTTCTTTTGATATGTTCATCAAGTGCAGAAAATGGTTCGTCAAGCAATATACACTCCGGGTCTGATGCAAGCATACGAATCATTGCAACACGCTGTTTCTGTCCTCCTGACAATTTTTTAGGATAATTGTCTGCCACTTTTTCAAGCCCATATGCACTAAGCCACTTATCTACAAGTTCATGGTTTTTCTTTTTCATAACAATATTTATATTTTCTCTTGCCGTCATTGTAGGAAATAAAGCATAATCCTGAAAGAGATAACCTGTTTTTCTAAGTGAAGCTTTTAAATTTATCTTTTTTTCCGAGTCAAAAAGGACACGACCGTTCAGTGATATATAACCGCTGTCAGGTGTTGCTATCCCTGCAATACATTTTAATATCATAGTCTTTCCCGCACCGGATGCACCACTTAGTGCCAGTATATCGTCATCTGTCTGTATATCCGTATTTAATTCAAAATTATCAAGTCTTTTTCTTATCTTTACTATTAAAGCCATATCAATCCTCATTCTTGCAGATTTCTTACTTATCTGTCACCCGTAATAAAATTTATAATAACAAGACAGATAAACGAAATTGCCGTTATCACAATACACCAGAAACCTGCCGTTTTAAAATCACCACTCTGAATCACCATCGCTATCTGCTGAGATATTGTTGAGGTTTTTCCTGCAATGTTTCCGGCAAGCATTGATGTTGCACCGTACTCTCCGAGTGCTCTTGTAAATGTAAGTGTAATCCCCGATAAAATTCCGGGTTTTGCCATTGGCATACGGATTTTAAAGAAAATTGTCCACTCACTAAGACCAAGCGTCTGTGCCGCATATATCACATTTTCGTCTACCTGTTCAAATGCCGCTCTGGCATTTCGGTACATAAGAGGAAATGCAATAACCGTAGCCGCAATGATACAGCCAAGCCATGTATGTATGACATGAATTGAAAGTCCCTTATCTACAAAATTTCCAAAGCTGTGTCTGGTACTAAATATACGGAGCAATATATATCCCGCAACTGTCGGCGGCAGTACAAGAGGCATTGTAAGAATACCATCCCATATACCTCTTGTTCTTCCACGCCTGCTCACGACAAACCAAGCTGCCAGTATGCCAAGCACAAAAGATACCAATGAAGCCACAATACCGGTTTTAAGACTTATCCAAAGCGGACTAAAATCAATCTGGGAGTAATCCATAATAAACCTCATTTCTAAGACATAGAAAAATGGTATTTTTCAAATAATTTTACAGCCTTTTCTTCGCTCATAAACTTTACAAATTCGTTTGAAGCATTAAATTCAGCGTCAGATATATCATCACTTTTAAGTGGTGCAACAGGGTAGATAACATCACCTGTAAGGCTGTTTGGAAGTTTTTCTATTATCTCTAAATTATCTTCATATCCAAAGGTATCTGAATAATAAACAGTTCCAATCTCGTCTGCACCCTCTGCAACTGCTGCCGCAACAGCACCTACATTTGCACAACTGTTTATCTCAAGACCTCCCAGTGCATTTGATATATCTGTATCTTTTAAGTCATTAGCCTTTTCCTTATCGCCTGATACCAGATGTGAATTTATCAAAGCCTTTCTTGTGTACTGTCCTACGGGAACAGTTTCATCTGCAAGTGCCATGTTTTTTGCTTTTGCCATATCTTTAAAACTCTTAACTTTTGTATTACTTCCTTTCCATGTTACAAGGCACACCTGATTGTTTAAAAGGTCTTTGCGGTTATCCTTATCTGCACTGCCGCCATCATATCCCTTTTCAAGCTCGTCCATCTGCTCTACACCTGCCGAAAAGAATATATTGCACTTTGCACCCTCTTTTATCTGTGTCATAAGTGTTCCTGAACTGTCATAATTTGTGTGGAAATTTATATCAGGATGCTCTTTGTTGTATTCTTTGCATAGTTCATCCATAACACCGTTAAGACTTTTTGCAGCAAATATGATTATTTCTGTTTTTTTGCTATTCTCGTTTTTCTTTCCGCAGCCTGCGGGCATCCCTGTAACAAGTGCCGCCATAACACAGCATACGCTTATTTTTTTAATTATCTTCTTAACATTAAGCATAAAAAACTCTTTTCTGCACACTCATTTTTTCCTTTAATCAATCTACATTCTCTCCAGCATAACACTTATATTTCCACCACACACCATGCCCTCTTTTTCAGTATCATCAGTATTCATACTTACTTCCATTATCTCAGGTTTGCCTATAAAATGTTTATTTGCAAAATCGTCTTTCTGACAAACAGCCTTATTTTTATTCTCATCATTTTTTGATGCTGTTTCCTGCATTGGCATTGCAAAGCCGTTAAAAATGTCCCTGCATCTCGTGATAATTTCAGCCTCCGCACATCCTCCTCCGATAGTTCCTATAATTCGGTTGTCCGAAGTTACTATCATCTGTGTTCCGACATTTCTTGGAGCACTGCCGCTTTTTCTTATAATGGTACATAAAATCCTCTGCTCATCAGACGGTTTTGCAAGTTCATCAATAATATTATCATCAACAGAGCCGTTATTGCAATGTTTATTTTTACAATATACTATCTCACTCATAACTGACAACGCTATCTCCTGTGGTGTAGCCGCACATATTGAAAGACCTATTGGTGAATGAAGTTCATTTATTTTTTCAATCTCAATACCATGTTCTTTAAGGTCTTTTCTTACCATTACCGACCTCCTTTTTGAACCCATCATCCCTACATATGCGTATGGCATCTTAAAAATCTCAAAAATGCACTGTTCGTCAAATCTGTGTCCTCTGGTCATGCACACAAAATAGTTGTCACGGTTTTTGTCTATAGTTTTCAATGCATTTACATAGTCATCACATATAACATTTTCTACCCCAAGACTGCGTATTTTCTGAGCAAATATGGGTCTGTCCTCTATCGCGGTAATGTCGAAATCCACAAGTTCAGCCATCTTCACAAGTGCCTCTGCCACATGACCTCCACCGCATATTACAAGATTAGGTCTGCCGGTGATGTTTTGGATAAATAATGTATTGTCCCCTATCTTAACCAGACTGCTGCCATCATTACTTCCGTTATCATCAATACCGCAGAAAGTCTTACACATTTTTTTTACTATATCACCGGTAAAATAGTCACCATAGCTTACCCTTATTCTGCCGTCTGTAATGTAGGCTTTCTGTCCTGTTGCCTCACCTGATACAACTGTAGCAATAAATGACTTTTCAGCTCGATCCCTGTCTCTTATACTTAAATACATATCAGCTTCAAGCATTTTTACTTCATCACCCTCATTTATCATACCTCCATTTATGACAACTGCAAACACACCCTCTTTGGGCATAATACATTCACCCATACGCTCATATATCTTGCAATGAGAATGACACTCCTTACCTATCTGCGTCATTTCAAGAACGGCATCACCTATTTTAAAGCGTGTTCCAAGCGGCAGACTCCTAAAATCAAATCCTGAGATTATCAGATTTTCTCCAAATGCACCGTTTTCTACTTTAGCACCTTTTTTCCTGAACTCCTCTATTTTTTCATATGACAAAAGACTCACCTGTCTGTGCCATCTTCCGGCGTGTGCATCTCCATCAAGCCCATAATTCCTGATAAGCCTGACTTTTGGAATCTGCTTTTTTTCAGTTCCACGCTCCCTGCTTATGTTTATTGCAATAAGTTTTCCCAAACTTTTTAACCTCCTATCATATTCATGGTTTTAGTTTCTTTTTCACATAAAATATCTTCAAAATGATGGGATTTTGGCTTTTCATATATAGCCTTTCTCATAATTTTTGTAAGTTCATCTTTTCCGATGTCAAGTGCTTCTTTTAAATCTATAATTCTGCTATCGGCAAGGCATGGTTTTAACCCTGCATCTGATGTTATTCTTATGCGGTTGCATCTGTCACAAAATTTACCGTGAACCGCCTGAATAAGACCTACACGCACCCCTAGTTTCCGGAAAGCATAATACTCTGCCGGTCCGTTTTCATCATGCATTTTTGATACTCCACACACTTTTCCGTATTTCTTTTCAAGTTTTTCAATAACAGCCTTTCTCGGAATAATATCATTTTTCTCTCCTATTCCTACAGGCATCAGCTCGATAAATCTTATATCAATATTTTTGTCATTTGCAAACTCTGTCATTTTCAGCACATCAACTTCACTTCTTAGAACAGTATTTATTTTAAGTTTAATTCTGCTATCTAAAGCGGCATCTATCCCATCAATAACATTCCTAAGGCAGTTTCGCCCCGTGATTTTCCTAAACTCGTCAGAATCTACGGTATCAAGACTCACATTTATGCTGTCTGTCCCTGCCATTTTTAATACATCAGCCTTTTCGCTTAGAAAAACTCCGTTTGTGGTAATTCCGATAAAATTTACTCCACTCACATTTCTCATTTTTGCGATAAGTTTTTCAATATCCGGATAGATAAGCGGCTCACCCCCTGTCAGTCTGAAATTTGTTATCCCAAGGCAAACAGCACTCTCAACACACTTTAATACGGTTTCCACAGTGAGATAATGTATATCGGAAATCTTTCCCTCGGGCATACAATAACTGCATCTGAGATTACAATTATCAGTCAGCGAAATCCTCATATAATCAATCTTTCTTCCATAGCCGTCCGTCATACTTTTCACCACCCCTGTACGATTTAAATATCAAGTTTGTACAAAGCACATTACCACCCTTTTCCAAAACCGCAATTTGGAAATGTGCACACATCACAATTTAAGCAAAATCCACCCTCACCTAATAATGCGAGTTCATCCGATGTTATCATATCATTTGCAAGAAGTCTCGGCAGAACCAGGTCAAAGATAGTTCTTTTATTATACATGGCACACCCGGGAAGTCCGCATATCGGTATTATCCTGTCATCTTTTTTATAATAAGACAACAAAAACATTGCACCCGGCAAAACGGGTGAACCATATGATATTATATCCGCTCCCGTATTTTTTATGGCAAGAGGTGTTTTATCATCGGGGTCAACACTCATACCACCGGTACAAAATATTATGTCAACGCCTGTATTTACGGCATCAAGGCATCCCTTAGTTATCTTTTTATCATCATCATTAAAAGTCTCATGGAATACCATTTCTACACCAAATTCATTTATTTTTTTTTCGATAACAGGTGTAAATCCGTCTTTTATCCTGCCATAAAATACCTCGTTGCCTGTCGTAATAACAGCCGCTTTTTTCATCGTAAACGGGAGTATCTTTAATATCGGAACATCCGAACATATCTCAGAAGCCTTTTCCATTTTCTCTTTTTTTATAACAAGAGGTATTATCCTTGTTCCTGCAAGTTTATCCCCCTTTTTTACAACGGTATTTCCATGCCTTGCCGCTATCATAAGCTCACCAAAAGAATTAACTTTCTTTAATCTTTCTCTGTCAACCTTAAGAAGTCCGTCACTATCTGCGATTACTTCTATTTTTCCCTCTTTTACCTCGGACGGATGCATATTTTCCCCTGCCGTCATACGATAAAGTATCTCTGCCGCATCGTTCTCATGAAGCATTGTCTCATCATTTTCCCATATATATATCATATCTTTACCGACGCTTAAAAGCACCGGTATATCTTCTTCTGTTATAATATGTCCCTTGCGGAATACGGCATCCTTTTTTACACCGGGAATTATCTGTGTTATGTCATGGCACAACACCTGCCCGACCGCTTCAGTTGTTTTTACAAGTTTCATTTAAGTTTCCCTCCGCACTCACTGTCATATCCGAGCAGAATATCAAGCCCATGCTCTATATTTCCAATCAGGAACTCCATACTCTCTGATACTGCTTTAACGCTTCCTGGAAGATTTATTATAAGTGTCCTGTTTCTTATAACTGATGCTCCTCTTGAAAGAATTGCTCTTTTTGTAAACTGCATACTATAGGCACGAAGTCCTTCTGCTATCCCCGGTGCATTTTTTTCTGCCACACTAAGCGTCACCTCAGGTGTTATATCTCTTTTTGAAAAACCGGTCCCGCCTGTTGTTAGGACAAGATTGCATTTTACTTCATCGCAAAGTCTTGTAAGCTCACTCTTAAGCATCTGTTCATCATCAGGCAGCAGTTTATATGATACAACCTCGTACTTATCTTTTGGGAGGAGTTCTTTTATTTTGGGTCCGCTCATGTCCTTCCTAATCCCTTCTGAGCCTTTATCACTTAATGTGATTATCCCTACGCTGTACAACATAAGATTATCTCACCTCGTCTGATATTAATTGTCACTACTGTTCACATCTGTATTGCGGTCAGCAACATAATGACCGCTTTTTCCACCTGCTTTTTCGAGCAGATAAATATTTTTTATCTCCATTGAACGACAGACCGCCTTGCACATATCATATATAGTCAAAAGTGCCGTGCTCACACCTGTAAGAGCCTCCATCTCAACACCCGTTTTTCCAACACAGGCAGTTGTACATACTGCCGTTATTGTCTTATTGTCTTCATCAAGTTCAAAATCCACATCGCATTTTGTCATGGCAATGGGGTGGCAGAGCGGAATAAGCATTGAATTATTTTTTGCCCCCATTATCCCTGCAATGCGTGCTATTCCAAGCACATCCCCTTTTTTGGCAGTCCCGTTTGCCACGGCATTAAATGCATCCTCATTCATTTTTATCTCACCACAGGCTTTTGCTACACGGTATGTGTCCTCTTTTTCGTGAACATCTACCATATGTGCTTCGCCTGCTTCATTAAAATGTGTAAGTTCTTTCTTATCCATTTTTATCCTCATTATTATAGCTCATTTGCAAAACCTATTGCAGATGATGTCTACTTTATAATTTCTGCACATTACCATCCTGAAAAACATAAATAAACTACATACCCGACACATAGCTGCATACCGCTTCAAGCACACTGCCGCCTATACTTCTTGATTTGTCCGATATTGTAAAGCAGTTTTTTAACTCGCCCTCTCTCGGATCTATATCTGCTATTTTAAATCCCTCAGTCACCTCAAAGCCGTCTCTGATAAGACCTCTGATAATACCTGATATGGTTGCATTTACAGGTACATACTCTCCTTGAAATCCTGACTTGGAAGTATTATTATCATATTTCTCGTATATCCTTGCTATCTCATCACCTTTTTTTACAACATCACCTATGTGGCGGATATTTTTTATAAAGCCATAAGCCGCCGCATGAATGACACGCTCACTTGTATAACCGCCTATATTTCCCGGTATTCCGGTATTTGCAAGAGCCTGCCCTTTATCTATTATCCTTGCGAGATTGTGACCTCTCATAGTTTCCACAACTATGTCAACATCTTCCCCAGCCGTAAATCCCGGACCAACTCCTATAACAAGCGGTGCCATGTCCATAAATGTTCCAAGATTTTTCTTTGCGATTATCGCATCTACTACTATGTCAGGTCTTAATTTTGCAATCGACTCTCCTTCAGGGTCAATGATAACCGGCACAACTCCCTGTTTAATAACCTCATCCATCTCATCTAATGATGTTATAAGTCTAGCCTTAACTCCCTCTATTGTTATCTCTTTGTCGTAGACTGCCTCGCAGAACGAAACCTGCCTTCGTATTGCTGCTGGCTTTTTAGTTTCAAGTGCCAGCACTTTAAACCCTGCCCTGTGAAGTCTGTGAATAATGCCTGTCGCAAGGTCACCCGCACCACGGCACACTATAAATATATCTTTAATCATAATCTATTCCTTTAAAAATACAATTCCATCATCTGTCTTTTTTGAATAAATATAATGCATTTTTCCTTTAAATCCTAATTTTCTAAGCCTTTTTTCATATACTTCCTGAATTTGTTTTATATGTTCAAAAGTAACCTTTTCATCAGCTTTTGTCCCTATTTCAAAACTCATATCCTCAAATCTGAAAATAACATCTTTGCAATACTTTCCTATATCCCACAACCCTAAAACAAGATAAACATCCGTAGTAAACTCAAAAATAACAGGTTCACTTTCTAACGGATATTTAAGCGAATAATGCTTTGCTCCGTCAGCTTCTATCAGAATATTGTCTGCATACGGCATTATCCCTTTAAGTATTTCAAGCGGAAGTGCCTGAATTTTTTTATTGCTGCCATCACATATTTTTCCTGCCATGCAGTATTTATCATTTTTTAATCTCTCAATGATGCTAAAAATATCACATGAAATATCGGTATCTTTTTCAAGCATCATATGTGTTGTAGTTGTCAGAAGTACCGTCTCTTTTTTTCCAAGATAATAATCTGACATTTTATGGAGCAGGCTTGTCTTACCGCCTGCTCCTATCACTGATATTATATTTTTCACTTTAATCCTCTTTTCTGAGCAATTTGTTTATTATACAGTTCTTCTAAAACTTCATCTTCTTTACTTTTAGTCAGGAAATTTATTTTGCTCAGAAGCAAATTGTGGCATGAAATGTATCAGTAGTATTTTTTAGTCTTCCTCATCTATATCCCACATCTTACGCACTGACTTTGATTCCTTTGGCAATAAGATGTTTAATATTATCGCTGCAAGTGAACATGGTACTATTCCTGAACCACCAAATATAAGCTGTATATAATATGGAAGATGTGCTGTCGCACCCGTAGTTGCTCCAAGACCATAACCAAGTCCTATCGCCACCGAGATAATTGTTATCTCACGGCTGCCTATAGGCTCTTTTGTGATAAGCTGGATACCTGAAATAAGGATTGACGCAAACATCATAACTGCCGCACCGCCTAAAACAGACTGTGGCATTATTGACATGATAGCTCCTATCTTAGGGCAAAAGCCGCAGAGTATAAGGAATATTGCTCCCATAGATATTGCAAAACGATTTACGACTTTAGTCATTGAAACAAGTCCGACATTCTGTGAAAATGATGTATTGGGAAGTACACCGAAAAATGCCGCAAACGCTGAGCCAAGACCATCACATATAACACCGCCTGAAAGTTCGGTATCTGTTGCTTCTCTGTCCATTCCTCCCTCGATACAGGCAGATATATCTCCAACTGTCTCTATCGCAGTAACTATGAACATGATGCCTATCGGGATGATTGCACTTGCCTGAAATGACATTTTAACATCTGAAAGTGCACCAAATCCCATAAAACTTGGAATTGCTATCCATGCTGCATCTTTTACCTGTGAAAAATTTACTACCCATGAATATGTATATTTAGCTCCGTCAGCATCAACACCCGTATTTGGAAGTACAAATGTCATTATGACCGCAACTATATATCCTGCAAGTATTCCAAAAAGGATTGCCGAAGAAGAAAAGATACTGTTCTGTGGTGCAAAATGTTTTAATAATACGATAACTATCAAAACAACAAATCCCAAGAAAAGATTTGGAAGTGAGCCGTAATCAGCCTTACCGCTTCCTCCGCAGAAATAATTTATTCCGACACCAAGAAGTGAAAGTCCTATCGCTATTACGACAGAACCGGTAACTATAGGAGGAAAGAACTTTCTGAGTGGTTTTAAAAATGCTCCTAATATTCCCTCGAAAATACCTCCTATAAGACAGGCTCCCATAATTGCCCCGTATGCAATAATACCTCCACCGCAAGCTGTCACGGTATTATTTAACACACCTAAAAATCCCGAAGATGTTCCCATGACGATAGGCACTTTTCCTCCGACAGGTCCTATCGAAAACATCTGCACAAGTGTTACTATTCCGGCTATTATCATGGCATTCTGTAAAAGTGCCGTTCTAAGTTCAGAAAAACCTGCATCTGCCGTAAGTCCACAGACACCCATAACGATAATGAGCGGTGTAAGGTTTCCTATAAACATCGCCATTACATGCTGAAGTCCGAGCGGGATTGCCTGTGAGAGCGGAATTCTTCCCTCAAATTCATAAGGACTTGAATATCCGGCTGACTTTTTTTCATTTGTCTCTTTCATTGCTAATATTATCCTCCTGTTTTTGTTGATAATTGTCCCTAATATTTTACTAAGATATTTATCTACGGTCAATTACTTTTTTCTTTTTCCGTTGAAAAAAATACTGAATAATCTGAGGTTATCAAATTATTCAGTATTTTTCATATCTCATATCCCTGGTTTAAAGCTAAAATGCATCCATCATTTTGAACCCGGTCAATCACAAATCCATTGTCATTGCCTCCTCATCCCTTTCAGGTTAATCAATCTTTAATATTTTTTTAACCTCTGCATTTTCACTGTCAGACAGCTTTGCACCTTTTCCCGATGTGATAAGCATCTTTGTATTTGAAATATAGTAATACTCATTTCCATTATATTTTATGACGGCATCATATCCCTCTGTGTCTGAGTCAGAAGAAAACTTCTTTCCGTCAATTAAATTTTCTATTTTTTTTGATTCTGGGCCGGATATACTAATAGCAGTCCTATTTCCATCACTGTTATTTTTATATGCAATGACAGACTCAGTTGTATCTGTTTTATCAGGCTTGTCACTCTTTGAGTCCGGCTGTTGTGTCTGTTCCGGTGCAGTACTGTTTTGCTCATTGTCAGACTGGGCATTATCATCTGCACCATCACCCATTCTTTTTCTATCCGTGTCATTATCTTCACTGTAACTTTTCATCGTAGGTGCAGGTTCTTCATCTTGATCCGGCACAACATCTTTTTTTCCGGGATGTTTTTTATTTGTGGTAATATTTTTCCGGTTTCCTTTTTTAACCGTCTTTTTATGTTTACCTGTTTTCTTTTTCTTTGGATGTTTTTTCTTTTTTCCATCCCATACATAATAAGTGCTCTCTGGCTCAGCGGTCTGTTCTGTCACATAGTTATCACCATCATTTGCTTTTTCCTCTATTTTAGAATCCATAGAATTTAGCTTCCATACTCCCGACACGATAACACAGACAAAAAGTGTTGCAACGAATGCCACAGCTTTTCTTCTCTTTAGAAGCCATTCACCGAAAAGAACAACCTTATTTTTATCCTCATAACTATCATTGCTGTTATTTATCCCTGACTTTTCTCCGATATACACACCTTGTTCCCAGTTCTCAGGATTGGCTTTCGAGATCATATCATCCGGAAGTCCGCCAATAGCGTCAATTATCTTCTCTGATTTTTCTCTCTTTTCATCATCTAACTGCTTCATATAGCTATGCCCTCCTGTTCTAAATAGTTTTTCAATTCTTTTCTCATCCTCGATAATGCTGAACGCACTGAGCTTTCTTTCATCCCCATCCTGTCTGCTATATCTGAAATTTCAGCAAAATAAAAATATCGCTGTATAAAAATTGTCCGTTTTTGTTCACCTTTTTGTTTCAAAAATTTTGAAATAATACATGACAATTCATTTTTTTCAAGATTTTCATCAACTCTTCCCTTGCCTGCCATACATTCTGAAAGTTCATCATAAGACATCTCTACCTGTCCGCCTCCTCTTTTTGCAGCGTGCTTCTTTTCATAACAGTTCAATGCAAGATTTCTTACAATCTTTGCGAGATAACCCGCCAGATTTTCAGGTCTGTTAGGTGGAATTGAATTCCATATTTTAAGCCATGCATCATTTACACACTCCTTTGAATCTTCATTATCAAACAAAATCCTATTTGCTATTGTAAGACAATACTTATTATATTTTTCTTCTAGTTTCTTCAATCCGGATTCCTGTCTTGCAAATAAAAGATTTACTATCTGTATATCATCATCCTGTCTCATCCGTTTTTCCTTCCCATATCATAATCAGATTTAAAATGGAATACACCCATTATCCGCAAAGCAAAAAACTAAGCCCTGTGTTATATCTGATCTTTCCGGCAATATTAGTTTATATATAACAGCCAGATTTCTTTTCATATATATACACAGAACTTTTTTTGTTTTGTTGCATTTTTTAAATATTTTAAAATTATTTGTAACAACCCAGCCACAAAAAAGATAATTATCAATGCAATAAGCTTGTTTATTCTCTTTTTATGGTTGAATAACCTCTACATTAGTTTCATAAGTTTACAATTTTCTATTCCGGCACTCCAAAACCGGTCAAGTCCAATATTTTTTATGCGGCATACAATACTTGAATTCATCGCACCGTGCCCAACTATCAGAACATCTTTCCCCTCCTCAAGCTTTTGCATGACTACTTCATCAAGAAAATTGCCTGTCCTCTTAAACAACTCCTCAAAAGTCTCCCCGTCATCAGGTGCCTGATATTTTTCAGGTGCTTCAAACAAAATGTTGACCTGACTGTCAGATGACTTTAATTTATTTGCATCTGTTGAAAAACTGCTTTTAACTCCCTCATATTTTCCAAAACTCATCTCAACAAGCCTGTCATCGCTGATTATAGGTATATCACGCCCGGCAAGCAGTATCTCTGCAGTCTTTTTTGCCCTCTTAAGCGGTGAACAGTAACATATATCAAAATGCACATCCTTATATTTTAATGCCGCCGCTTCAGCCATCTTTATACCATCATCATTAAGAGGAATGTCTGTCCTTCCCTGAAGTTTATGCTGCTCATTCCAATCTGTTTTTCCATGTCTCATTATGTATAACATCTTTTTTATTTCCTTTAATTCTTATCTTTTTAAGATTACAGCCATTTTTTCAGAATATCATTAAGCTTGTTTATATCAATTGGCTTTGCCATATGCTCATTCATTCCTGCATTTTTTGCAAGAATAACATCCTCTGCAAACGCATTCGCAGTCATAGCTATAATAGGCGTAGCTGCTTTAACATTATCGTCAAGATTTCTTATGGCGGCAGCAGCCTCATATCCATTCATCAATGGCATCTGTATATCCATAAATATAATATCATATGTCCCGGCATCAGAGTTTTTAAGCATTTCAACAGCTTCTTTTCCGTTACAAGCCGTATCCACTTTTACCCCTGCCATCTCAATTATCTCTTTTGCTATCTCACGGTTCAGATCATTGTCTTCTGCAACAAGAATCTTTTTGTCCTTATAATTCAGCTTCATAATATCTGAAAGATAATTCTTTGCCGAGTCATTTGGCTTGCCCTCAAGAATATTTATAAACAAATCCTGGATTCTTGAGCGGAACAGCGGCTTTGTAATAAATTCATCCACTCCCGCCATTCTTGCTTCTTCCTCTATCTCTGAATAATCATATGCCGTGAGCACGATTATGGTAACATCTCTCCCCACAATCTTCCTTATCTGTCTCGTTGTCTCAATTCCGTCCATTCCCGGCATTTTCCAGTCAACAATTACAGAAAAATAATCCTCCCCTGTCTCATGTTTTTTCCTTGTCAGCCTTACTGCTTCATCACCAGATGACGCATATTTACCGTTTATGCCAATGTCATTAAGAATATTAATGGCATTCTCACCGCATATTCTGTCATCATCAACCACAAGAACAGGAAGGTCTATCAATTCCTCGACCCTGTCATTTTCTTTCTCCTGAAGTTTAAGGAAGATTGTTATCTTAAATCTGCTGCCCTTACCCGGCTCACTATCAACTTTTATGCTGCCATTCATCATATTTACGGTATTTCTGACAATAGTCATCCCAAGTCCCGTACCCTGAACTTTCGTAGTTCTTTTATCATCAGCCCTCGTGAACGGCTCAAAAAGTATCTTCTGAAACTCTTTTGTCATTCCTATACCATTATCTTCTATTGTAAATTCGTAGCATCCAACATTTTTTGAGCGGTCATCCTTTTCGTCTATCGAAAATATAATCTTTCCTCCATCAGGAGTATATTTAATCGCGTTGCTGAGCACATTTGTGATAACCTGCTGCACACGCATACTGTCACCTATTACATTTTCATGGTCTATTTTGCCAATACGCACCTCAAACTCATGATGATGAGTTTCTATATCATTTTTTGTCATGACAATTAGATTATCGACCATCTCAGCGAGATTAAATTCTTCCTCTGACAATGTCATTTTTCCGCTTTCTATGCGTGACATATCTAATACCTCATTGATAAGCCCCAGCAAATGTCTGCTTGACTTAGTTATCTTACCCAGACAATCTAGTACTCTGTCCTGGTTGTCAATATTTGCCCCCGCAATAGCCGTCATTCCGACTATTGCATTCATAGGAGTACGGATGTCATGTGACATATTTGACAAAAATTCAGTTTTTAAATTATTTGCCCTGTTTGCAGCCTCACAAGTCTCCCTTAAAACTTTTCTTGATGCTATTTCAAGCTTCTTTTCATTCGTAATATCCTGCACGATGAACATAACTTTCTCAATGTTATCATTTTTATCATGTGAAAGAGGTATCACCGCCATATTTTTAAATACAGTCTCATCATTTGTGCTGTACTCAAATTTGTATATATCATCACTTCCATAAAATATTTTTCTTATAGAGTCTCTGGACAAGATTTCTTTTAAAGTCTTTTCTTCTGAAATCGGTTTGAATATCCCCGTAATCTTTTCTATAAATTCATCGTATTCCCCGACCGGTGTATATTCCGAATCACTTGGCAGCATACCATATACCTTATATGTATTCTTTTTTATATCACACATTGAAAAACAGTCAACCAGTCTTATAGTTCCATCTAAAAGCTGATTCATAACAGTATTCTTTCGTGTAATCTCACATATTTCATCCGCCTGTTTTCTTGCCTCGGTTATGTCTCTTACAAAAATCATCGCATAATGTGAAAAACTAGTATCTTCTCCAGGTATAACTACATTTCTTACAAGCCGTTTTTTCCCATCAATAATAATATTGCACTCAATGCTTATTTCGTGATTTCCCTCTTTGAATTTTTCTCTCATATATGCCCTGTTATAGATAAGTTCAACAGCCGATTTATCCTCCTCACAGACAAATTTGTCTATATATTCATGTATCATCTCGTCCCAGGTCGAACTTTTTTCAAATAATCCAAGCATAGACTCATCTACTTTGAGCGAATCAAATGTATTTTCCCTGAGATCTACATAATACTCGCAGATATTCGACTCCGTATATGCCCTATGGAATGCATCACTCTTTTTAATGAACAGCTCATTTGCCCGTTGTTCTTCAATATTTATAAATGTTCCAACCATCCTTAAAGGCGAACCGTCACGCCTCCTTATTATCTCCGCATTAAATCTGAACCACTGATATGTTTTATCAGACATTCGCATACGGCAGTCCGAATTAAATTTTAAAGTTTCTTTCTCATCCCTAATAACTTTATTTAACAGCGATACTACTCTATCTCTGTCATCGGGATGTATCGTTTCAACCAGCATTTCATATCTGTTAGGAAAATCAAGAATATCATGATAGCCAAGCATTTTTCTAAATTCATGACTAAAAAACGCACTGACTATCTCATCTTTAGCATTAAGTTCCATGTACCACATTCCAGACTTTAAAACATTGTTTATAAGTTTTAAGTTCTGCTGTGTCCAGTCAGTCTGCACGGACAACACCCACATCTTCTGTCCTTTTTCATCTACGGAATCAGTTTTATACATACGCACATAAAACGGTACATCAGACTTGCTGACTATTCTTCCCTCACCTGTTCCGTGAATCTTTTTAAAGCGTTCGACATCTAAAAAGCTCTGATTTTCGCCAAAAAAAATATTTTTAAGCGAACCTGAAGAAGCCTCCATAAACTCTTCATATTTATAGCCCAGATTTTCAAGAAAAAAACCGCTCACACTTGAAATAGTCAATCTTTCGTCATAATATCCTGTCAGAAATCCAACCATACTATGAGAATCCACTGCTTCTTTTACTGCTTCATAATTAACATCAGACAATTTAAAGCCGTTGTTAGTGAAATATATTGTTTCTTTTTGAATAAGTCTGTTATCTATCTGCATATAATCATCTCTCCACATTCTAAATTTAGAATTTATTAACAACAAAATCATATAGCACGAAATGCGACAGATGCAAAGCATCCGGATTTTGGAATTATTGTATCATAAATATGAGCACATTCGAGTTTATTATATCATAAATACTTCACTAATTCCCACTTTTTTTTACAAAACCATGACGATTTGTAACAGTTCAGCCATAAAAAGATAATTGGCAATACAATGAGCTTGTTCATTGTATTGTTAAGTAGCTTTTTATGGTAGAATAGCCTTTCATTTCTGAAATGAAATATACAAAAGCTGCAAAGCAGCGACTGACAGCTCGCTGGCAGGTTTATGAATGTAAGAAATGCAAGGCTGAACTGTTATGATGATTTTAACCGTTTCTAAAACATATTCAACGAAAAAGAGCAAAACAAGTGTTTTGCTCTTCAAGAATTGTCTGCATTATTTCAGGTCGAGTGCAGCAGGTGGTTTTGCAAGTATTGATTTTACCGGCAGTATGCAGATAATGGCATATACCAGATAGTTGCACAAAAGCAGTCCCACAACTGCCCACCACGGGAAGATAACACCGACATTTAACGACGGTGCAAAGCTTATCAGCTTGATGATACCTGCCGTGACAAGTACCGCCGGAAGTGTCGTAACTGATGCCATTGCATATATTTCCAATATAAATGCCGATATTATACTTTTGTTAGATATTCCAAACATTTTGTAAACAGTCAGCTCCTCGCTTCTCAACATTGCATTTGATTTTATCATAAAATATATCATTATCAATGAGATAACTGCCGCTGCAATCATGATAACATTTCCTGATACTGAAACAGTTGAATATTGCTCAAGATATTCCTTTATCTGGTCATCATGCGGCACGGTCATTACAGGCTCAAATTTTTCCAGATATTTTGAACTTATTTTTTTATAATATTTCTTTGTCTCAGGAATATTATCCGTGTACGAATAGCAGGCACTATCCATATATATCTGTTCACACATAAGCATTTTGCAGCCCTTATCAGACATCACATAATCGACACCAAGACCGTCCGGAAATGTGCCCTTGATAACATAATCACCATCAAGATTCGCCTGATCTCCTATCTTATATCCCTCACTATCCGCAAATCCTTTTCTTATAAGAACCTCGTTATCTTTAAGCTTAACCTTTTTATATCCCTTAACATTTTCCCTGTTAAATTCTTCATCACTTTCAACCAGAGTAGTATTTTCCATAAGAGAAAGTATTACATTCGGACTGCAGTAAACAGACGGCTCACCCATATCACTTATTCCAACAACCTTGTATTTTACAGTTGCATCACTTCCGTGGAGTTTTGCACCGACATATGACTCATACCCGTCATACATAAGCGAAACTGCACTTGTGTATTCTGTAACTTTATCAATAAGCTGTTTATCGAGAACTACTTCATTTCTCTTTTCAGGCATTCTTCCATATAACAGTTTATTTTTGTCAAGATGCTCATATGGTATATATGAAAAATCTGACAGACTAATATCCTGACTTTTAATCTGTGTAAAGGTTCTTCCCTCAATATACATACCTGATGTATTTTGACATATTATATCACCATATTTTTTATTATTTAAATATTTGTTTATAAACTCATGCATATCCATATGTTCATCTTCGTTAAATATATCAGTGTTTTCTATATTTACTTTAAGACAATGTGAATCAGCAGTAACTATTGCCGCCTCGTCAATAACTTTATCATTTACATATTTTGCCGTTGTGATAGAAAGAAGTATAGCCGACACAAGAAGTATTATCACCATAAACCTCTGTTTCTTTCCTAGTGCCGCAATATTTGCCATCGCCATATGCCATATCTCCCTGAATGGAAGTCCTGCATTTTTCTTTTCGTCAAGTCTTGAAAGATTATATTCAAAATTATCAACATCTTGTGCATCAAGTGACGGTCTTTCCTCGTCAAGTATCTGGACACCGTTTTCGGCATTTGCAATGACAAGGTCATTTTCCGAGAGATTTTGTATATACAGCTTTCCATCTTTGAACACAAAATTAAGCCTGATCTTTTCAGGAATATCATCCTTTTTGTGATAAAGTTTAAATTCGGCATATTTATCATCAATAATTTCCTGTTCATATTCTTTAAGATAAATATTTGAATCATCACCTCTCTCATATGCTGTCGCATTATTTACTTTATCACTTACTATTTTTCCGTCTGATACCTGTATTATCCTGTCAGCAAAGAATTTTGCAATTCTTTTTTCGTGCGTTACAACGATAACAAGACACTCTTTTGAGATATTTTTAAGTATCATCATCGTTTTTAATGTATTTTCTTCATCGAGGTTTCCCGTAGGCTCATCTGCAAGTATTATATTCGGAGCTTTTACAAGTGCTCTCGCTATTGATACACGCTGCTGCTGTCCTCCTGAAAGCTTTGATACTACTTTTTTCTTATATTTAAGAATACCCAGCATATCAAGGATATAATCAACCCTCTCGTTTTTCTCCTCCTCAGTAAGGTCATATCTGTTCAGTGCAAGTTTAACATTATAGCCAACCGTGTAATCTTTAAGGATATAATAATTCTGGAATATGTAGCCGAAATGTTCATTTCTTATGGCATCAGTCAGTTTAGGAGAATAACCTGTCAACTTAGTGCCGTTTATCTCTATAGAACCGCCGGAAAAATCATCAAGACCACCTATGGCATTTAATAAAGTCGTCTTTCCTGAGCCACTCTCTCCAAGAATACACACAAGCCCCGTATTTCCAAACTCGAGGTTTACATCATTTAAAGCACACTGTTCGCTCTTTTTACCTTTATTATAATATTTATCCAAATTATTTATACGAATCATTGATGAAACCTCCTTTTAACATAGTGATTAAAGCCCATAGCCGTCACTGCACATAATAATATATTGTATAGAACAAAACATATATAAGTTCCAAATCTGTAATACCATGTAATATCAGTAATAAAACCTACTCCTGCCAGTCTCAATATAAAAGCAAGCACAAGTGCAACAACCATTGCGATAACACAGTATATCGCAAGCTCTATATAATTGATACGCCTTAACACACCTTTTTTCATGCCTATAAATCTAAACACGATATATTCTTTTACATTGAGAGTCATCATCGCACGCAATATTAAAAATCCTGCTATGAACATAACCACAAGACCTGCCGTGCAGATTCCTATTATAACTAAACGCTGCTGTTCTTTCGTGTCACTCTTAGATGTTGCTCCTGCTCTGTAAGTGCTCACTGCATAATATCCGCTTTTTTCAAGTTTCTTTAAGATATAATCTGTCTTTGCGTAATTTGCGATATACACGGATGCCTGGAGATATTTAGGACTATAATATTTATAGAAAAACTCCCTGCTTACTTCCATGAAATTTCTGCTGTCCTCATTTTTTTTAGAAAGCACTTCCATTTCTTCCTCAATATAATCACCATCCGCCTTACCGTTCTCATCAAGCTTCTGAATTCTCAATTTATGCTTTCCATCTCCCGGATAATCTCCATTTAAGTTTTTCGATAAAGTCACTTCATTTCCCTTAAGTTCATTGTTTATAACCGGTATAAATTTTCTTTTTGCCTTATAATCTCCCATTGAAACATCATAATCATAAAGTAATCTGAAATCACTTGAATCAAGGTTCATGGAAAGCATATTACACAGTTCTTTTGTAAAATATACCTGAGTTGTCTTTTTCTTTAAAATACCTGTAACCTTAACCGTACATTTGATATAATCGTCACCATCCCAGATATTATAAGCGGAGAAATAACAATCCATTTCTTTACCTATAAGCTTATCGTCATCAGAATACATGACTACCTCATCCATTTTTTTAGGAAGTTCTCCTTTTTTGAGATCATCTTTAGTGATACAGTCAGTAGATAACATAAATTTGTCATCTTTCAAAAATGCAGGTGTAGCTGAACCTTGGATCTCACGCTGTGTTATCTGCATACCATATTGCATTTCATAATCCCTGTCCTCAATTATGTAATAATTTATATCGTTTGCATAATCACACGAATCCACATTTTCTATATATCTTATCTTTTTTATCTGCTTTATATCATCAGCAGTTATCTTCTTACCGTTTTTCTTTTTGACAGATATTCTCTTGTCGCTCTGTCTTGCAAATGCAAGTCCGTCATAATTTTTTGTGCATATGTCGTCACTCTTTAAATTAAGCTCACCTATAAGTACAAATGAAACGGCACTTACCACAATAAGGAATAATGTAAACAGCATAGCTTTTGCACGCTGTGTTTTTAAATTAAGCATTACAAAAAACTTTGCATACCATGTATCAGTATATTTAGCTGCTTCGTCACTTTCTGCTGTTTCCTTTTTTCCGTTTTTTTCCGTACTGACGCTGCTACTTACAACTTCGCCTGTATCAGCCGTACCTGCTTTTTCATCAGATTTGTTTTCTTTGCTTTCCCGAACCTGTATATCAGAAATAATAACTCCCTCGTGAAGCCTTATCTTTCTTGTCACATAAGGCTCAACCTGCTCATAATTGTGAGTTACCATTATAACAAGACATTCTTTGGATATTTCTTTTAACAATTTAACTATCGAAAGTCCTGTCTCACTGTCTAGGTTTCCGGTCGGCTCATCGGCAAGTATCACTCCTGTCTGTTTTGCCAGTGCTCTCGCAATGGATAATCTCTGTTTCTGGCCGCTTGAAAGTTCATTTGCAGGATGTGTTTCATATCCTTTAAGACCAACCTTTTCTATATAAGTCATCGCCAGACTCTCTGCTTCTTCTTTGCTCTTTCCCATCGCAAAAAGACCGCTCACGATATTGTCAAGCACCGTATAATGTCCTATAAGACTGTAATCCTGAAAAATATAGCCGACTTTTCTTCTTCTGTATTCTTCCCAGTCTGCATCGTCATACTGAAATGTAGGCTCACCGTCAACATACATCTCACCGTCATCATAACCTGTCATTCCTCCGATAACATTAAGAAGCGTGGACTTACCTCCACCGCTCTCGCCCGTTATCGCGACGAACTCGCCAAAATAAAAATCAAGATTTATCTTGTGAAGTGCCTGAGTAACTTCATTCTCAGAAATATAACTCTTGCTCACACCCGCAAGACTGATTTTAGCTTTGCTCATATTTTCTCTCCTTCTCTTTTATCAGATTATATATCAGATTTTGTATATTTTATACAAATATCTGAGTATTTAATTCACAAATACATAAAATATTTTACCATATTTTTTTTATAATTTCATCAATTATTTTAAATTTTCATAAACAAATCTATACTTTTTCACATATTTTTCACATATTTCACAATATCAAAAACTATTTTAATCAAATATAATTTAAAAAAACAGTTAAAATCAAATTTTCGGTATTCACTCCATATATCAAATATATGAAACCAAAATCTCCAATTCTAACTGTTTTATTTACAAATCATTTATATCTCTGTTTAATTTTCACATTCAGCCACACTAATATTACTATTCAAGTGTAACAGTTCAGCCTTGCATTTCTTACATTCAAGTTCTCTTTTAACAAATATTTTATTGACTATCATTTTTCAGTAGTCTGTCAATAATATCATAATGCATATCAATAGCGTACATACATAAATCTCTTTTATTCTCTACAAGTCCGCTGAATATAAGTGAATGGCTTTTCAATAATTTTTTGTAATCCTCTGCATCTGACTTTTCCAGCACTTTATTTATCCACTCTCTGTAAACACCTATAACAGCATCCATTATCGTTATCCAGAATGAATTATCAGTTGCAAGCATCAGATTTTTATGAAAATCTTCATCCAGCAGGGCAATCTCATCATTTCCTGCAATCTCCATTTTTTCAAGGATAAGCTGCATTGTGACCCTCCACTTTTCCTGTGTACCTTTATCAAACACTGCCATACACACCATCTTGTCCATATATCTTCTAAACGAACATATTTCTTCTTTTGTGGTGCTGTCAATAGTGAGCATTATGCGTATCATATCCTGTATCGCACCAACAGAATTTTTTGAAACATAATTTCCGGAGCCCTGCCTCCTCTCAACAATGCCCATTCCATTAAGCATACTTAAAGCTTCTCTGATTGAATTTCTGCTTATTGATAACTTCTGTGCGATAACTCTTTCAGCGGGGAGTCTGTCCCCGACTTTTAATGTATTTTCCTGTAAAAGACCACATATATATTCTATTACTTTTTTATATTCCTGTTTATTTGTCTCCTGCATACCCCATCCTTTCCACATAAAGTTCTACCATAGCCACTACCCCGTCAACACCAAGTTTTGTCACATCAAGACAAAGGTCATAGTTTCCTGAATATCCCCAGATTGTCCCTGCGTAAAAACTCTGATAATTTGACCTTCTCTCATCAGTTTCATCCACAAGATTTTCCGCTTTTCTCTCTGATATACCATGTTTTTTCTGTATATAATTTACTCTGCTTTTTTTATCACCGCTTATAAAAAGTCTTATTACATCTTTTCTGTCCTTAAATGCCTCATTTGATGCCCTGCCTATGACAATGAAAGACTTTTCCTTAAGCAGCATTTCAAAAGCTTTCTTTGGCGTATCATATGTAGACACACTCTCTTCTAAAGCTATCGAATATATAAGTGAATTAACAGGTTTTTCAGCAAAAAAGTTCGGATATCTGTCATATGCACCGCTTTTTATTGCCAACTCCTTTATCCCCTTTTTGTCATAAAATGGAATATTAAATTTTTGGGCTAGTGCCCTGCCTACAGTATCACCCTTACATCCACATTCTCTCCCTATAGTTATTATCATATCTCTTTCCCTCCCGTCTTTAAATATACAAAGTTATTGTTATCTTATTGTCTGCCGCCTGCTTGATAGTGTTAATCCTCATTTCTGCACACATTTTTTTGTGCATAATGTGAGATATAATACACTATATAAAATTGGCAAAAATAGAAGCCCCTACAACGGTGATTATGCCTGCAACAGCAATAGAAAGACTGCTCATTGCTCCCTCTATCTCTCCCATTTCCATTGCCTTTGCCGTTCCTATGGCATGGGATGCTGAACCTATGGCAAGTCCTTTTGCTATCGGCTCTGTTATCCTAAATATCTTACATATAAAATCAGCAAGTATATTACCTAAAACTCCCGTCACTATAATAACGGCTACCGTGATAGTCACATATCCGCCTAACTCCTCGGAAACTCCCATGCCTATAGCCGTTGTGATTGACTTTGGAAGCATTGTGACATACTCTTTGTGTGACAATGACATTATTTTTGACAAAACAAACACTGTCACAAGGCTTGTCAGAACTCCCGACAGGATACCTGCGATAACGGCTTTCCAATGAGTTTTAAGAAGCTCTATCTGCTCGTACAGAGGAATGGCAAGACAGACCGTGGCAGGTGTCAGAAACCAGCTAAGATATGACGCCCCCTTATTGTAAGTGTCATAATCAACATCTGCTATTAGAAGGACTACTATGGTGACTGCGATAGATACCAGCAGAGGATTAAATATTCCAAGATGTGTCTTTCTTTTCAGGAACATACCGAGTGCGTATGCTAAAAGACTTAATGTAACTCCTGCAAATGCTGATATTTCAAAAAATTCATTTAATGTACTGCCCATGATGAGCCTCCTTTATCTGTTCTTTTTAATCTTTATAAGAAATTGTGTGACGACACCGCTCACACCCATTACCGTAAATACGCATACGACCGTGATTATGCTCACCGGGACAAGCACAGGTTTTAATACTCCCCATGATGCCATAAGACCCACACCTGCCGGTATAAACATAACAGGCATTGTGGCAATAAAAAATTTACCCGCCTCCCTGACGCTTTCAAGCCTGATAATTCCAGTCATAAGTCCGACAAACAATATGAGCATACCGTATATGCTCGCCGGTACAGGTAACGGAAGAAGATATTTTAATATCTCACCTATCATTGAGATTGCAAGAATAATAAGAAATTGTTTTAAGTATTTCATCATTGCTCCTTTTCGTTTATTATTTTTTCTGAATAATTTAGAAATATTTAACCATTATAAATTGGTTCTACCAATTATTATATTCGTTTTTAATATTTTGTCAAGAAAGAGCAAAAATGAATTATTTTCGCTGTGGCTTTTTAACGCAGAGACTGATATAAAATTTCCGACTCATGGACGGCTCTCTGCCTCTAACGCCATTCGCTGAAAAGTTTATATCAGTCTCTGCTGTTTATATATGCTTTTTTATTTTATGCAGTGTATCTTGCCAGTCCATTTGTTATCCCTGACTCTATTTTTGCTTTTGCTAATGTAAGCTGTATTATAAATGTCACAGTTCTGAATATTTCTCTGGATATTTTTCTTTTATGTTATCTAAAAGCTTTTCGGTTTCTTTAACTTCACTGTTTGATGCTTTTGTCACTTCAAAATCAACCAGCAGTTCATATGTTGCATCTGATAACAGATGCAGACGAAATCCATCACTGTATTTCTTTTTTTATTTTTCTTACAAGAGGTTCTGCCTGCTCCATCATATTTGATATATCTTCATATAAAAACCCCTTTTGCGTAGTCATACTCTTAAAGCCATCTATCAGCTGCATAACTCTCTCATATCGCTCATTATTTGACTCAATGCTGTTTTTTATGTCATTAACCTTAACACTGCATCTGTCAACAGCTTGTGCTATACCGTTTCTGTCATCCTGTGTCTTGGCAACAGATTCAACTATTTCCATAAATACATTCTGTGTTGTATTCGCCTGCTCTCTTGTAGTCGCTAATGTCTCATTTGCATTGTCTATCGAATCGGTAAGCTGCTTTGAGCTTTTCTCCAATCCCTCAATACTTTTATCTACCTCAGATACAAGCTCTTTTATGTTTTGTGAAAGTCCTGTAACCTGCCCGGCTACCACGGCAAATCCTCTTCCATGCTCCCCGGCTCTTGCCGCTTCAATAGAAGCATTTAAGGCAAGCAGATTTGTCTTGTTTGCCACGGCAACAATTCCTGCCATGGCAGTTTTTATCTCATCAAAACGTATTCTGAATTCATCATATATTGCAGAGATTTTTTTAAATTCATCCTCAACATCTTTCGTGCCGCTTATCAGAAGATTCATGTCCTCCCGTGCATCTTCTGACTGTCTGTTTATGTTATTTATCTTGCTGCTAAAATCACCGGACATATTTTCAATATTTATGAACTCGTCTCCAAAATCTGCAATCGTTTCACTAAACAACCTGTTATCATTAAGCACGGCTTCATAAGCCCCCTTAACCTTGTCTATCTCCTTTATGGATTTAATCTCCTCATCGGCAAGAGCTTCTTTCTTTTCAAGAACAACCTTGCTCATATATTCCATTGAATCAAGATATTCATTAACTTTTGCCTTTTTGTCATTTATCATAACATCATCATTTTCCATTATTGATGTATTTTTTTCATAATTTTTCTTTTTTCCAAACATACTATCACCATTCCTGTACACTATTTTTACTCAAAAACCGCACATACCATAGTCTGGTTTACGTGCTGGTTATTAAACTGTTCTCCGCCACCGATAACTCCGACATGACCGCCAAGTGATGCCATGTCATTTGCATATGTACCAAAATACTTTTCATTTTGATATAAAAGATACCTGTATATGCAGTCAATAGAAAAAACAAGCGAAATCTTTGAAAATGATCTTCTGATTTCTTCTCTGTGATTTTTCTCAATATTTTTATAATCACCTAACGACAGGAAATAGATACAATCGTTTTTATTTATCCTCTTATAATTGTATAATGCACCTCTGGAATCCATATCCATCATCGAAGAAATATAAACTTCATCACCGACAGCACGCCCCATCGGATTATTAAATACATTCTCAACAATTTTGTCTTTTGGCACTCCCACCTCATTACTGTAAACATCGGCAGCAGCTCTTCCGTCAAGCTCTATCACTGCCTTTTTTGCTGTGTCAACCCTGTTTGCAAAGTGATATTTGTCCGTCCTTTTTTCATATATGTTTTCCTTAAATACATCAGCTTTTCCGGTCGTATTTTTGATAATTGCAAAAACACACGCATCCTCATAAATTTTTCCGTTATATGATACGACTGTCTTTTTGCCGTCAGGTGCCCCGAATACTGTTCCTCCTGCAAGTTTTATTCCTTTTGGTGCCAGACATGAATTAAATGTAGTGACAAGTTTTTCTTCATCATTTGTGCAAAACTCTATACATACGGTATTATCTCTGCCGGGCGACACTTTTCTTATCATTTCATTTATCTTCCCAACTGAAGCTACAGGGCAAAGGCTTATATCTCTTATGATACCACACTCTGTTTTAGCATCTTCATAAAGTCCAAGTACAACAAGATTATCATCACCATATGTTCCATTGGCAAGCTTTGTTCCAAGAGTACCTATAATCTGTGTCTTGGGAAATTTTTCATGAAGAATTTTCGATACATCTTTTATCTGTGCATATGAGCTTAAAAATATGATCGTCACGGGCGAACCTATTCCCCGGACTGCTTCATCCACCGCAAGCTCAACCTTTCCTTTTCCAATTCCTATGTATGATTTCATATATACCTCCTTTTCATTTTCTCCTGCTTAATTTATTATACATATTTTTCAACTAAAATCAAATCATATACATACTTGACGAATCTTATCAAAAAAATTATGATTTAAACCATAAGAAAGTATGAAAAGAGGACTTTTATGGTTAAAAACGATAATATAAAAAAACAGATAACAGAACTTATATATAATAAAAATAATCAAAAACAGATTCCCGATTATTATGCCAATTTTAATATAGTAAGTCCTGAGCACTCACCTCACGAAGTCGAGGTAAAGACATATCCGCAGTCTGTCAGTAAAAATATTTTTGCACTTATATGGGATATTCATTCCTCCGGAACCATTTCCTCTACAATAGTCCCATCTCCCACCCCTTTTGTATATGAAAAAAACATTACAAACGGTATGCGTACCCAGATGCACTCACATGAGTATCTCGAACTGTTTTATGTTATAGACGGTGAATATCACCAGAAAATACTCGGCAGGGAATATGTATTCCAAAAGGGAGAGCTGTGCCTGATAGATAAGAACTGCCATCATCAGGAAATACTCGATGATGGTTCATCCACGATACTTTTTATAGGAATTACAAGCCATATGTTCAACGAAATGATGACCCATTTAAGTAACGCCGGGCGAATAAACGCATTTTTGAACACGGCAATCTTAGAGCAGAAAAACATACAGCAGTATCTTCATTTCAAACCGTCCCATGACGAAGAAAGCTGTTTAAAACTTGAAAATACGCTTATGTCGCTTATAGACGAATTGAAAAAATATGATGATGCGTCACCTTTTATCTGTCAGGGACTTTTGCTCAGGATATTTAAGATACTCGGTACGAAATATGACTTTTCTCTCTCAAAACAGACTAGAAAAAAGATGAACATGATTTTGTTTGAAGAGATAACACAGTTTATCACCGAAAATCTTGCGGATATTTCCATACAAATGCTCGTATCGGAATTTCATTTTCAAAAAGACTATTTTAACAGACTTCTAAAAGCACAGACCGGCATGACTTACACTGAATATATACAGCTTCTAAGGCTCAGACACGCAGAAAAATTATTGCTTACTACGGATTATACCATAGAACAGGTAGCAGAAATGATAGGCTATCACAACAAAGGATATTTTTATAAGATATTTACCGAAAAATACAGTCTCACACCGGCACAGTTTAAAAAGAAATGCCTAAAATTTTATATATAAAAAATAAAGTTTCAGATGGCAAACATATTAAACTTTGTCCTTATAAAAAACAACGCTATCTTTAGAAATCTACATTTGATTTTTAATCTTCCCAACACAAACAGGCAGACCATAAATGGTCTGCCTGCCTTATCTTTAGTATTCTGTTTATATCAGGTTTTCAGATATTACTCTGATTCTATTCTATAAATCCCATTTCCAGTCTCTTACTTCCGGAAGGTCGATACCATACTCATGGATGTACTGCTTGTGCTCTACAAGCTTGTCGTTCATCTGCTGGATAAGGTATGCTCCTGTGTTTCCAAGCTGTGGAAGAACTGAAATAGCATTCTTAACAAGATTGAAACGGTCAATCTCGTTCTGAACACGCATATCGAATGGAGTTGTGATTGTTCCTTCCTCCTGATAACCATATACATGAATGTTACGGTTAGTTCTGCGATATGTAAGCTCATGGATGAGTGTATGATAACCATGGAATGCGAAGATGATTGGCTTATCTTTTGTGAAGAGAGCGTCATATTCTGCATCTGTTAATCCATGAGGATGTTTTGTATTTGGCTCAAGTTTCATAAGGTCAACTACATTGATTACACGAATCTTGATGTCAGGTATTGCTTTTCTAAGGATTGTAACTGCTGCAAGTGTCTCAAGTGTTGGTGTATCACCACAGCAAGCCATAACAAGGTCCGGCTCCTGTCCCTGGTCGTTAGAAGCCCACTCCCAGATACCGATACCCTGAGTACAATGCTTAACAGCCTGCTCCATAGTAAGCCACTGCTGTCTTGGATGCTTAGATGTTACTAATACATTTACATAGTCACGGCTTCTGATGCAGTGATCAAAACATGAAAGTAAGCAGTTTGTATCCGGTGGAAGGTAAAGGCGTACAACATCTGACTTCTTATTTGCAATATGGTCAAGGAATCCAGGATCCTGATGTGTAAATCCGTTGTGATCCTGCTGCCATACATTTGATGAAAGGATAAGGTTAAGTGAAGCAATTGACTGTCTCCAAGGAAGCTGATTGCAAACCTTTAACCATTTTGCGTGCTGTGCACACATAGAATCTACTACACGGATGAATGCTTCGTAGCTTGCAAAGAATCCATGACGACCTGTAAGAAGGTATCCCTCTAACCAGCCCTCACACATATGCTCACTGAGCATCGAATCCATTACACGACCATCCTGTGCAAGGAACTCGTCTGTATCAAGTTTCTCACCGTTCCAGTCACGGTTTGTAACTTCAAATACTTTACCAAGACGGTTAGACATTGTCTCGTCAGGTCCGAAAATTCTGAAGTTTCTTTCTTCCTCGTTGAGTTTGAAGATGTCTCTTACAAATCCACCGAGTTCTATCATATCCTGTGCTTCAACTGCACCCGGCTTTGGAACATCAATTCCATACTCTCTAAAGTCAGGGAGACGAAGATCACGGAGAAGTTTACCACCATTTGCGTGTGGGTTAGAACCGATTCTCTTATCGCCTGTTGGAGCAAGTGCTTTAAGTTCAGGGATAAGTTTTCCGTTCTCATCGAAGAGTTCTTCAGGATGGTAGCTCATTAACCACTCTTTTAACATATCAAGATGCTCAGGCTTATCCATCATAATAGGTACCTGATGAGCTCTGAATGAATCTTCAATCTGGTTTCCGTCAACAACCTTAGGACCTGTCCATCCCTTTGGTGTACGGAGAACAATCATAGGCCACTTAGGTCTCTTTGTATTTCCGTTTTCTCTTGCATCCTTCTGGATAGCTTTAATGTCATCCATAGCTGCGTCAAGAGCTTCAGCCATCTTCTTATGCATATCCATTGGCTCGCTGCCTTCTACGAAGTAAGGCTTCCAGCCGCATCCGTCAAAGAAATGCTCTAACTCATCATGTGGGATACGAGAAAGAACTGTTGGGTTGCTGATCTTGTATCCGTTCATATGTAAGATAGGAAGAACGGCACCATCCGTCTTAGGGTTGAGGAATTTGTTACACTGCCATGAAGTAGCAAGTGGTCCTGTCTCAGCCTCACCGTCACCTACAATACATGAAACAACTAAATCCGGGTTATCAAATACAGCACCGAATGAATGAGCAAGTGAATAACCAAGCTCACCACCCTCGTTGATAGAACCAGGAGTTTCAGGAGCTACATGGCTTGAAATTCCGCCTGGGAATGAGAACTGCTTACATAATTTCTTAAGTCCGTCCATATCCTCGCTGATGTTAGGATATACTTCGCTGTAAGTACCCTCTAAGTATGTATTTGCAACGAAGAAGTTTCCGCCGTGTCCAGGACCAGAGATAAGAATCATATCCTGATCATATTTTTTAATTACACGGTTTAAGTGAACATAGATGAAGTTCTGTCCTGGAACAGTTCCCCAATGTCCTACTATCTTTTTCTTTACATGCTCCATTGTTAAAGGCTCACGTAATAATGGGTTATCTAATAAGTAGAGCTGTGCTGCTCCAAGATAATTAGTTGCACGCCAGTATGCGTCCATCTTCTTGAGGTAATCCTCAGTTAATGGCTGCTTTTCAACAACATCTGTATTTGCCATTTAATTGTCCTCCTTATGTAAATCAAATGTATCCATTTTTTCTCATTGTAGACATTTTTTTCAGTCTATTCAATTCCCAATTCCTATGTAATTCAAAAAAAGTTACCTGAAGCGACTTATTTTATCTTTATACCTTGAAATCACTCTCAAAAGCAGTTTAATATCGAGCGGTTTTGCCACATGTTCATTCATTCCGGCTTCAATGGCATCCTGTTTATCTTTTGTAAACGCATTTGCAGTCATCGCAATTATAGGGACTTCTTTTGCATCTTTCCTGTCAAGACTGCGTATCTGTCTTGTCGCTTCATAGCCGTTCATAACAGGCATCATCACATCCATAAGTATCAGATCATAATAGTATTCTTTTGATGCATAAAAAGCCTCTACTGCTTCTTTTCCATCCTTGGCAAGCTCTATGCCAGCCCCTGCACCATTAAGGATATATTTTGCTATCTCTGCATTTATCTCATTGTCCTCAACCAAAAGTATCTTAATACCGGATAAGTTATCTAAAACTTTCTCCTCATTTTTTTCAGGACTGATATTCTTATTTATGTCAAGCGGAATCTCGACAACAAACTCCGTGCCAACCCCTTGACAGCTGTCAACTGAAATAGTGCCATTCATAAGTTCTAACAACTCTTTTGTTATTGCCATTCCCAGTCCTGTCCCCATATACTCTGTACCCGCATTGTCATTTTCTCTTGAAAATGGTTCAAATAAGTGTTCTGTAAACTCTTTACTCATACCGATTCCTGTATCTGATATGGTAAAACGAAATCTTGTCATATCCTCTATTGCATTAAGCTCCTCAATCTCTATCTTAAGGCTGCCATTCGGCTTATTGTATTTAATAGCATTGCTTTCTATATTCTGGATAATCCTCTGAATATGCAACGGACTTCCTATAAGTTCTTCATGTATTATATTATGTTTTTTTATTTCAAATTCTATTCCTTTTTCCGCAATTGCTTCAGAAAATACATCCCTTAAATTAGTTATTATATCATTTATATTAAAAGGCTCATAAGACAGAATTGTTTTTCCGCTCTCTAACTTGCTCATGTCAAGTACATCATTTATAAGATTTTTAAGCTGATTTGATGCACTATCAATCTTGTCAAGTGCAAATTCTACTTTTTTCGGCTCACTGACATTTTCTTTTGCAATCCTTGTCATACCCATAATTCCATTCATAGGAGTTCTTATATCATGCGACATTCTCGCAAGAAAATTTGATTTTGCATCATTTGCCCGTTCTGCATCCTCCTTTGCCAGTGCAAGTTCTGCTCTGTTTTTCTTTACATGATTAAGCTGTGCAGAACATAAAAGTATAACTATAAGAAATGTTACTGACATACATATTATAATAAAATTAGCATTTTCTCTGACAAACTGGGACATTGAAAAATTCTGCTTTGCATTTGAGTATGTCATCATTGTACGCATTATCTCAGAATCATCCGAAAGAAGCACAATCTTGTTAAGAATAGATAACAGAGTTGTATTGCTTCTGTTTGTCGCAATACTAAGCGGCACTGAACTTGAAAGGTTTACGGTTTTTAAATCATCATATTTTGACAGATTAAATACCTGGTCGACACGGTATGCACTAAAAATCGTGGCTCCGACTTCTCCGTCCTTAACTGCTTTTATACACTCCTGCGGCGTATCATATATAACCACTTTGCTTTTAGGATAATATATCTTTGCATATATCCTCTGATAATTTGACTGCTTCTTTATGGCAATCCTTGTCATTGTCTTATCTGTATAATTTTCTTTATATACAGCAACTATAGGAGAATCCACAACCATTCTTGTAACTGAAAAATTTTGTTTGTCGGCATACCACTTATCACCATAGAAAGGAAATATACAATCAACCTCTTCATTTTTCAAAGCGTTTGTCATCTGTGTCAGATTGTCATATGCGTGATATTTATATTTTATGCTAAATCCCGGAAAGCGGTTTACCGACTGATCAAAAATAGTTTTTATCACACCTATAGGCTCTCCGGTTTCTTCATCTTCATCACAAAAAGCAAGCATATGTTTAAGGTAGCCTACATTAATATACATATGTCTGTTCAGCCATTTTCTTTCATCAGAATCCAGTATTTTTCTTGCACTTACATTTCTATAGTACTTATATTGTAAATTCTGATTATAATATGGATCTGATGAAAATAATTTATCCTGTGCTTTTTCAAGTTCATCCTTTATATCAGGATATTTTTTACTTATGGCAAAATAATATTCCGAATCATCTATCTTTATAATAGGAATAAATTGATTATTTTCAGAAGTTTCTGTATCAAGTATTGCATCGTACTTTCCTGACATAAGCCCCGATTTAAGTTCATTGTATCCATCTGCTGCTATCACTTCAGCATTTATGCCGTTAAGTATTATCCAATTCCTAAGTTTTTCAACCTTGTCGCTTCCAGCATTTATTCCAATTTTTTTATTATCAAAACTCTTTATATTATCCGCTGTTATGTCGTCATTATCACCTTTTACATATATATAATATCCCTCCGTACCCATAGGTTTTTGTGAAAAATACATTTGTGTACTTCTCGCAAAACTATAAGATACACCACATAATATATCTAGCTCTCCCTCACTTAAAAGCTCAAATAATTCACTCCACTCTCCATAAACATACTTATATGTCCACCCTGTATATGACGCAATATCCTGCAGATAATCATATCCATAGCCTGTTTTATACTCCGAATCCTGCCCTACTGTGTCACTTGAAATCATTTTTGAAGAATTGGCAAAGCCAACCCTTATCTCCCGCTCTTCTGCTTTTGCGGCTGAAACCGGCAACAATATCATTATCAGACAAAAAAATAAAATATATAAATTAAGTTTTTTATGCATTTCATATAAAAAAGTTTTCATATTAACCCTCACTTCTGCAAACATTTTTTGTGTATAGTATGAAAATTTTTATTTTCGTACCGACTACATATAATTCATAATAATTATGTTTATTCTCTCATATCAACAAAAATATTGCAAGTAACAAAGCTGCTTTCTTTTTGCCCCGACGCCACTCTGTATTACTAGTACACTAGCATTTTCCTATACATTAAAAAGGCGGCATATATTATTTTTAATATGCCACCTTTTATTACACTAAATATAAATGCTTAATCATTTTCCCGGTCAAAATATATTTTGAACTTTATATTTTAATTACAGATTATTCATAATATCCGTTAAGATAAGTTCTTTTGTAAGATGATTTTTCTTAAGCATCTCATCAACATCATATCTGTCTGGAAATTCTTTCTTAAGTCCGAAATTTAATACCTTTATAGCTGAGTCGCCATAAAATCTCGCTATCTTTTCTCCAAAACCGCCGTCTAAAATTCCATCTTCTATTGTAACGATTACATCATGCTCTTTTTTTAATTCTTCAAGCATCTGTTCGTCTGTTCCCGTAATGTAATAAGGATTTATGACCGTAGGCTTAACACCTGTTTTTTTCTCAAGTTCAGCCGCCGCCCCAACGGCAAGAGAATAGAATGTTCCAAGTCCGATAAATGCAACTTTCTTTCCCTGCTGTGTCATTTCATATTTGTTTAATACAGAGAAATCTTTTGTTATCTGCTTTCCGTCAGATACCATTTCTCCTCCCGGAAGCTTGATTGCCACAGGATGTTCTGTCTGCTCTATACTCCAGTCAAGCATTGCGAGATATTCTTCCTTTGTTGTCGGTGCAAGATAAACAAGATTTGGTATGTTGCTAAGCATTGGTATGTCATAAAGTCCAAGATGAGTCACATCGTTCATTCCATATACCGAACCCGCGAAAGTAACTATAGTTGCAGGACTGTTGTTGATACATATATCCTGTGAAATCTGATCATATGCACGCTGTACGAAAGTGCTGTAAACACCCCATACCGGTTTGCCACCGTTTACTGCTATTCCTGAGGCTATGGCTGCGGCTGTCTCCTCAGCAATACCGACATCCATAAACTGTTTTCCTGCTTCTTCCCTCTTGTCCTTAGTGAAACCAAGTACCGTAGGTGTTGCTGATGTTATGGCAACAACCGACTTATCCTGTTTCATCTTCTTAAGCAGATAGTCAGCAGTAACTCCGGAATAATCTTCACCCTCCATCTCACCGAGAGGTTTGCCTGTTTCTATATCAAACGGACCATTGTAATGCCATTCTTCCTTATGCTCCTCAGCCGGCTTATAACCTTTGCCCTTGAGTGTACTTATGTGTACAACAACAGGCTTTTTACTATCCTTAACTTTTTTGAACGCATCTATAAGTACTCTTACATTGTTTCCCTCTTTTACATAGACATAATCAAGTCCCATTGCTTTAAATAAGTTACACTCTGCCTTTCCGTCAGTTTCACGAAGTTTTTTAAGATTTTTATACATTCCGCCATGGTTTTCTGCTATAGACATATCATTATCATTTACAACGATAATAAAGTTCCCATCTAATTCAGCAGCATAATCAAGCCCCTCTAATGCCTCACCACCGCTTAAAGAGCCATCACCTATAACGGCTATAACATTTCCGTCTTCACCCTTTAAATTTCTTGCCTTTGCAAGACCGGATGCAAGACTGATGGAAGTTGATGTATGACCTATTGTAAAAAAGTCATGTTCACTTTCATGAGGATTGCTATATCCTGAAACATCATCATATTTATCTTCATAAAGATATGCATCTTTTCTGCCTGTAAGCATCTTATGCGGATATGTCTGATGAGATACATCATATACTATCTTGTCCTTTGGCGAGTCAAAAACATAATGAAGTGCTATCGTTGTTTCAATCATTCCGAAGTTTGGTCCAAAATGACCACCGTGAATACTTGCCCTCTTTAAAAGTGCATTTCTCATCTCTGCGGCAAGCTTTATCATCTCATCGTCAGTTAATTTTTTTACATCTTCAGGTCCGTTTATTTTTTCTAAATACATATTTTTCCTCCTAAGCTGATATTTTCATGCTAACGAAAGTATAATACCTAAAGTTACCTTTAGGTCAAGACCTAAATTTATTAAATTATTATGATGTTAGGGTCAAAAGTAGATAGCAATGCATATAAATATGCATTGCTATCTTAGATTACTCTTCATCTTTCTTTAATTTATTGTATGTCTTTTCACGGAATTTCTGGCTCTCTATAATAAATCTCTCATGTGTTCCTTTTCCGATAAGACCTTTTTCATCAGATGCCTCTACCTTGAACACAAGTCTTCTTCCGTCTACCTCGATAAGTTCAGTATCACACTCTACTTTCATTCCGACTGGTGATGCAGCAATATGCTCTATATCTACTTTTGTTCCGACTGTTCCACATCCCTCATTAAGATATGGCAAAACACTTTTATATGCTGTATTTTCCATAAGTGCAAGCATGGCAGGAGTTGCGAATACATCCATTACCCCACTGCCCATTTTCTCAGCCGAAAGTGCTGCTGTTACCACTATTTCTCCATGTCCTTTAATTCCCTTTTTAACCATTGTTATGTCCTCCTTATTTATCTTATGTCCTCTCAGTATCCAGTGTAGTGACATGTTCATATTCAGCCAAATGACTTGCTTGAATTTACATTTGCTGCGTTGTCATCAATCGCCGTAGCCCGCTACGGCTCATTCTTCCGCATCATTTGACTAAATAGCAACATGCCATTACACTAGTCAAAACAAAGAATTTCGAGAGTACATATCTTTTCTTTTATTTTTGTGTATATCAAATCTGCATCAGATAGCATAGATAAAAATCCTACATACATGAATTTTTAACACTATCCTCATTTATGAGCAGTCTGCTCATTCAGCCTGCTTCCCGTCTTTGATAAACGGAAACAGTTCCATAAAATAAGGCAGTTCACATACCCAGTCACAAAATGTATGCCACTCCTCAAGTTTATGATTGTGTCTTGCATTATACATTGCTATGGCATTTTCGTATGACATCGTACAGGTTCTCATCTGATGATAACTCTCAGGCAAAAGCTGTATAAGACTGTACCAAAGTGCCTTATCTTTTGTCTCCATATATTTAAGTCTTATTTCTTCAAGTGACTCTACCATAACTTTCATCGTATCAAGTGCCTCGTCAGTCATATGGTCTGTGCTGAAATCAGCAAGTTCAAACGGCTTGCTGTGTATCTTATGCATGGTACTCGTCGAATTTGCCACTGTACCTACCTTGTATGTATCGTACTCTTTCCACCAGTAAATAGGTGCAGTTATATCTACCGAAATAAATATCTGTCTTATAAATTTTCTGTGGTCATTTCCAGCCTGACATAACCTTTTTGCAAGATCGAGGTCATTTAAACCAAAAACAAAGTTTCCATTTTCATCATAACTGCTGTCGCTTCTCGCCCAACTGTTTAACGGATTTCTTGCACCACGCATCGCATTTTCAAAATTCATTACTGCCGTATTATTAAACTTTATCATTTTTTACTCCTTAATTTGTCAAATATATTCAGCTAAAATAAATGTCAGCTCGTAAACTGGTTTCCTCGCTGTTCGTTTCACTCATATATTTTTTCTCCCTCTGTTTTGCATACAAGTATGCAACAGAGTTTTAAAAAATATATTCATTCAAAATAAATGTCAGCTCGTAAACTGGTTTCCTCGCTGTTCGTTTCACTCATATATTTTTTCTCCCTCTGTTTTGCATACAAGTATGCAACAGAGTTTTAAAAAATATATTCATTCAAAATAAATGTCAGCTCGTAAACTGGTTTCCTCGCTGTTCGTTTCACTCATATATTTTTTCTCCCTCTGTTTTGCATACAGGTATGCAACAGAGTTTTAAAAAATATATTCATTTATTTTGCAAATTCTACAATGACGTAATAGCCGCGTTCTGTGTGTTTTATTTCTTTTACGATTCCATCCCTGTCCTCTATTCGCTCGTTTACTTTAAAACAACCGGACATTGCTACCGCCGGCTCTATTATATAACTGTAATTTAATGCTGTTTTCTTTTCGCTTACATGGACACTGTCACCTTCTTTTACAAGACCGGGTCGTTCCATTTTAAATGTCATCTCTCTCATTATATATAAGTTTCCCTTTCTTTATAAATATCTTTTATTTTTGTTTTATCTTTTCAGACAACATCTGAAACTATAAATCCACATTATATAAACCATCCTGAACCATTCATACAGCAATTACACAGAGCATATGTCAGACAGAGTTTCATACAAAACCCTCCATCAGCCTCCCCCGGAGTGTCATATGAATGATGTATATCCTCATACCAGATGTTTCCTGTTTCCAGCCTTCTTACAAGTGTCACATACTGTATATTTTCAGGCTCCATTTCCATAGCCTGTCTTGCCTGTTCAAGTGCGATTATATCATTTCCCAGTCCTACATTTGCCATTGCACTAAGATAATACCACTGTCCATTCTTCTCGTTCATCTGATTAAGAACATTCAGTGCTTCTCTATAATATCTGTTTGCTATATAATTTGAAGCCGCCCTTAAGTGCATATTGTATTCTTCATTTTCACTATCAGATGAACTTGAAAAACCTGTTCCAAAGCCTGAATAATATCCACTATTACCGGCATCACCGTATCCAAAGCCACCTGCATATCCTCCATTTTCACGCTCATCCATTATCTGGTGATATGCCTGCTGGATTTCCTTAAATTTATCTTCTGCCTCTTTTTTATTCGGATTGTTTATGTTGGCATCCGGATGATATTTTCTGCTCAAATTTCTATATGATTTTTTTATTTCTTCCTGTGAAGCCGAACGTGATACCCCAAGTACCTTGTAGGGATCCATCATATTTTCCTCCAATCCGGATTGTCAGTTTTTAAGTTATCCTTATCTGCTGCACTTAATATCCTGTTGTATTTCTGCCACACTCCCGAATATATTATATTATCTAATATTCCGGAATTTTCGACAATAGGCAGCCTGTCGTATGCCCTGCCGGCTTTAGACATCATCATTACAAATATATCATGCATATAATCGTCAAATTTTTCCCTTTTCTGCTCCTTTAACCTGATGAGTGGATTGTAACAATCCTTTTTTTCATCTTCATTCATATCTTCATACGCATCGAGAAGATAAATAAATTTTCCAAGATAAAATCCTATCTTTTTAAGAATTTCCGACCATTCATCATTTTTATATTCAAATATTGCCTCACAAATTTTCCCAAAATATCCTGATACCTCATCAAGATCTTGACTCTGTGCTTTTTCAGCCATATACAAACTTGCAAGATTTTCCAAAATTATATTTGTTTTTTCTTCATAGCGTAATGCAATGCTTTTTTCTTTCTTCTTAAGCAATTTTCCATAAACCACTTTAAGAAATTTTTTTTCATCATTCCAATCATCCATGCACTTATAATATGTCATGAGAACATTCATGTCAGCCGCATAATCAATATATTCTGATATGACATAGCGATGCTTTTTTTTAGGATGTGCAACACACCTGCACTCCGACATATCTGCAGGCTCATCCTCATAAAGAGATGAAAGCAGCAATCCCAAAAATGTCATATCATATGTCAGCGATATTTGACCTCTAAGCCCTGCATATTTTTTTAGGCTTTGACATAATCCACAATAAAATTCATGATAATGTTTAAATTCTTTAACTTTTAATTCATCATAATTTGGAATGATATAACCAAACAAGCATATCAGCTCCTTTTTATAAATTCAGTCTTGCATCTCGGACAGGTAATGGCAATACGACCCTTTCCTTTTGGCACTCTTATACTCTGTTTACAATTCGGACACTTATATATGTGATGTGTTCTTCTCTGTACCATATGAGCTTTCTTTCTTGCGGCAAAATTTTTAAACCTGCCGTAATATCTCATAAATGTCTCATTTTCCGCATACCGCTTGTTTATATTTTTTGATAATATCCTGACATAAGCATATACTATCAGAACCAAAGTAACCGTATTAAATATCATACGCACTAATGGAATTCTTATAAACATCTCTAAAACCATAAGTACAACGGCTGCCATCACCAGAAAGTTACTAAACTGATCCACTCCATATCTACCCTGCATAAATCTGGCAATTTTTTCTCTCATAATATCAAGCCCTTTCAAAACGATATGTTAATTACCATACTTCTAATTTGCCCAACATTAAAATCTTATATAATATGTCGGAAAAACCGTTTGTATGACTTTCTATATTATATATTATCGCATTGTGGCTAAAATACAATGTATCTAATTATGAACAATTATTAAATATATATAAACTGTCTTTTCTATTTATAATCATTGCCTGCATATGCAATACAGTGCAAGAACAATCAGCCGTTTTCTCCTTTTTCAATTATACGGTATGCCTGTTTTTCTATATACTCATATGATGTCATATAATTTATGCCATCCTCAGACGGCTCATATTTAATCTCTATCCTATCCCCGACATTCAGTTTTATAAGCTGTTCATTATCCGCAAATGCCTGCTTATATACATCTCCATCCGAATCTTTAACATACACCATTGTTCCATCATCCGTATCAATATATTTCACATCAGACACAACAATATCTTTTGTCTCAGAGAGTTTGTCAACATCACCTGATTTTCCGCTCTTTGCAAGCATCTTTTTATAGTTCGTAAAAACTTCTGTCTGTGATGTTGCCGTTGCGACCATGTTATACTGCGACACATTTACCATAGCGTACATTTTTACAAGTCCGCCGGCATCCTTTAATACCATAATATATGTTGGTACACCTGCAACATTTATAAGACTCGGAAAAGACGCCTTGTATCCCTTTTCCTGCACCTCTCCTTCTGCAGCAGACATTGCCGAATGTTCTTCCGCACCTGATACTTTATAGTATTTTGCCTCGGATGTTCTCTGGTTCATCATAACAAAACCGATATTTGACTGGTCTCCATTCACTGATGTAACACCTGTATAAATCCACACATCATCACCGATTATCTTATAACCAAAATCATCAGTTGTCTGCTTACATCCTTTCTGACCTATCACACTGTTTATATAACCATCTGAAAGCACTCCGTACCAGTTGTATTTTTTCTCAAGCAAATGTCCATTGTAAACATTGTCAACCCAGCTTGGAATATTGTTTATACCATAATAGCGACAATCGCCACTCACCGGATCGCATATTATAACACCATTTACATCCACACCGCCAAACAGACCTATTTTTGCAGTCACCGTCGGACAGATATAATATGGCTTTCCGCTGTCATCAACCTCAAAATTATAACCGCTTATTATCTTGGTCGGATATTTTAGCTGTACATGTCTTTCAAGATTATAATTAAAATAAGCTGACGGAACATACTTCATTCCCTTGTCAAGTGCAACATACTCTGCATTTGAATTTACCGGATTTATCTTTACATATCCAGGTATTCCCTTGCTTCTGTTGTTCCACCATTTAAAGAAACTTGCATATTTAAGTGCAGAAACCTTAAATGGCTTTTTCTCAACACTTATCTGCATATATGCATCCTCCACCTCATACTGGCTTACAACATCTGAGAGTGAGCCAATCTTTCTATTACCAAATATCTTTGCACTCGCCGTATCCATAAGTGCTATATCTGTAATCTGGTCTGTCTCCTCAATATCTTTTGCAAAATCGTAAGTCTTAACTTTAAGCATATTAGAATATGACTTTGCACGGAACAATTTAAGACCTGCCACAGAGCCAATTACAAATATGAGCACAGCCAGAACAGCAAGTGTCCAACAAAGTCTTGTCATAAATGACATCTTTTTTTCCCTAAATGCTTCAACAACATTTGATGACATTGCATTTTTGAGCTGATTTAATGCAAATATGCATCCGAGGGCTATAAATAATACCACCACTGCCCCCCAAAAAGATTCCAGATGAATGTTTATCGCCGGGAAAAAAGCATAATAATATGCCCCAGCCAGCACAATAAGTAAAATCGTCAATATAGCATAAACTTTCTTTTTAATACTCATATCAATATTTTCCTTTTTCTTTTTATTTTTCTTCTTGTCTTTTTTCTTTCCCATACCAATCCTCATTTCTTTCTTTAATTCATTTGAAAAATATCTCATTCCGTAACAAGACTGTCCGTATATAACAAATAATATTAGCCGGTATTTCGTCGCCGCCAGTATTTAATCAGCCTTTTTTGCTGATTTATGTACTGCTGCGAGCGACAGCATAGCGAAAGCGTGCCAGCGGTATTATTTTGTTATATTCTGATAATCATCACAACCTGCATTATATTTTGCAATGCTGAATTAACCGTTAATCCTCTTATCCAGTTTTTTGATAAGTTCGTTCACATCAACCGAATGAACATTACAAGCCTGCCCTATAGTCTCCTTTGCCGAAGACGGACACCCCACGCAGTTCATCCCTACCTCCTTAAAATCCTCTATCGTATCAGGATAAAATCTAAGCAACGCTCCTATAAGTGAATACTCTGTTACAACCATTTTAATCCTCCATTCCAGTTTAAGGTACTCTCGGTATCTCTTTTAGATAAAATAATATAATGATTTGAAAAAAGGGCAAAACTTAAATGTTTCACCCTGGTAATAATCAAAAAGCACGAGACGGGATTCGAACCCGCGACCCTCGCCTTGGCAAGGCGATACTCCACCACTGAGCCACTCGTGCATTTTTAAATATGTAATTGTAAGACTGACTCAAATATCTTTAGATACTCAAATCTCATCTCAAGCACGAGACGGGATTCGAACCCGCGACCCTCGCCTTGGCAAGGCGATACTCCACCACTGAGCCACTCGTGCATTTTTGAATATGTAATTGTAAGACTAAACTCAAATATCTTTAGATACTCAAATCTTATCTTAAGCACGAGACGGGATTCGAACCCGCGACCCTCGCCTTGGCAAGGCGATACTCCACCACTGAGCCACTCGTGCATTTATCCTGCCTGCGAGCTGTCCGCCGCAAGCAAGATATATATTACATGAAAGTCTTGTGCTTGTCAACACTTTTTTTTAATTTTTTTATATTTTTTGTAACAGTTCATCCATAAAAAGATAATTGGCAATACAATGAGCTTGTTCATTGTATGCTAAATTCTCTTTTTATGGCAGAATACCTCTACTTAAAGTATGACACACCTGATTCAAAGATATGCTGGTTCTGGTTTCCAACAATATTTATAGCTACGCTGTCACCTATTCTCTCTGAATGAGCCATCTTTCCAAGCACTCGTCCATCAGGGCTCGTGATACCCTCAATAGCTGCATATGAACCGTTTGGATTGTAATCCTCATCCATTGTAGGAACTCCGTTAAGGTCTACATATCTTGTCGCAACCTGACCGTTTGCAAACAGGTTGTCTATCACATTCTTAGGTGCTACAAAACGACCCTCACCATGTGATGCAGGTATAGCGTAAACTCCGCCAAGTTCTGCTTTCATAAGCCATGGTGATTTGTTTGTGACAACCTTTGTATATACAGACTTAGATATATGACGACCTATGCTGTTTGTAGTGAGCGTAGGTGCATTTTCTGTCTGTGGCTTAATCTCACCAAACGGTACAAGTCCGAGTTTGATAAGAGCCTGGAAACCGTTACAGATACCAAGTGCAAGTCCGTCTCTCTTCTGTAAGAGTTCATGTACCGCTTCCATAATCTTTGGATTTCTAAAAATAGAAGCGATAAACTTAGCTGAACCGTCAGGCTCATCACCTGCACTGAAACCGCCTGAGAACATAAGTATCTGAGACTCTTTTATCGCTGCCTCAAATGCATTTACTGACTCTACTATCTGGCTTTCTGTCATGTTTTTAAATACGACTGTCTTTACATCTGCACCTGCAAGTTCAAATGCTTTTGTTGTGTCATATTCACAGTTTGTACCAGGGAATACCGGTATAAATACCTTAGGTCTTGCAACCTTGTTCTTTGCCGTGTAAACAGTTTTTGCATCGAAAAGTTTGTCCTCAAGTTCAATCTGTTCAACATCTGAGCGTGTAGGGAATACACTCTCAAGTTTGCCTGTCCAGTTCTCAAGTGCTTCTTTCATTGAAATTACTGCATCACCATATACAAATTCGGCATCGTCTGTTACAAGAGCAATCTTCTTGTACTCTGCCATAATCTTATCAAGGTCATCTGCTGACACTTCAGCTATGATAGAACCATATTCTTTAGCGAATAATTCGTCCCTGTCTACACTCTCGTCAATCTTTACTCCAAGTCCGTTACCAAATGCCATCTTGCTGACAGCCTCACAGATACCGCCGAAACCTACGGCATATGCTGAAACAATAACTTTTGATTTTATCATATCTGTTATCTTTGAGTAGAGTGACATAAGTTTATCATAAACAGGAAGTGAGTATTTGTCTTTTTCAATATCAAATTTAACTAATACATTTCCGGCTTTCTTAAGTTCAGGTGATACTACATCCCCGGTCTTTGCAATATCAACGGCAAATGAGCAGAGTGTCGGAGGCACATCAATATCATTGAATGTTCCTGACATACTGTCCTTACCGCCTATTGAAGGAAGTCCGAGTTTTATCTGTGCATCATATGCACCTAAGAGTGCTGCCATAGGCTCACCCCAGCGTTTTGGATCTTCTCCAAGTCTTCTGAAATATTCCTGGAATGTAAATCTTATCTTACTGTAATCTCCACCTGCCGCAACAATCTTTGCAACAGAAGAAATAACCGCATATACAGAACCGTGATATGGACTCCAGCTTGCAAGATATGGGTCAAGTCCGTAACTCATCATCGTAACAGTATCGCATTTGCCCTCTGACATAGGAAGTTTTGCGACCATAGACTGAGTCGGTGTAAGCTGATATTTTCCGCCATATGGCATATATACGCTCGCTGCACCGATAGAACTGTCAAACATCTCAACAAGCCCTTTCTGTGAGCATACATTTAAGTCTGATAATGTATCAAGCCATGCTTTCTTTACATCTGTTGTATCTTTCTTTTCATCAAAATAGTTTGCTTTCTCATCAGGCATAGTTACAACTACATCTGTCTCCTGGTGTGCACCGTTCGTATCAAGGAATGCTCTTGAAAGGTCTACGATAACCTTATCTCTCCATGAAAGCACAAGTCTAGGTTCTTCTGTAACCTCGGCAACTGCCACTGCCTCAAGATTTTCTTCCTCGGCATACTTAAGCATCTTGTCAACATCTTTACTGTCAACTACAACTGCCATACGCTCCTGTGACTCTGAAATTGCAAGTTCTGTTCCGTCAAGACCGGCATACTTCTTTGGTACCTTGTCAAGATTTACTTTAAGTCCGTCTGCAAGTTCTCCGATAGCTACTGAAACTCCACCGGCACCAAAGTCATTACACTTTTTGATGATAGAACTTACTTCTTCTCTTCTGAAAAGACGCTGAATCTTTCTCTCTGTAGGTGCATTACCTTTCTGAACTTCTGCTCCACATACATCAATAGACTTTGTAGTATGTGCCTTTGAAGAACCTGTAGCACCACCGATACCATCACGACCTGTACGACCTCCGAGAAGAATGATAATATCTCCCGGATCAGAATTTTCACGGATAACATTGCGTCTTGGAGCAGCACCCATAACGGCACCTATCTCCATTCTCTTTGCAACATAGTTCGGATGATATATCTCATTTACAAGACCTGTTGCAAGTCCTATCTGGTTTCCGTATGAACTGTATCCCTTTGCGGCACCCGTTACTATCTTTCGCTGTGGAAGTTTTCCCGGAAGTGTATCTTTCATAGATACCGTAGGGTCTGCCGCACCTGTCACACGCATAGCCTGATATACATAACCACGGCCTGAAAGCGGATCACGGATAGCACCGCCAAGACAAGTAGCTGCACCACCGAAAGGCTCTATCTCTGTCGGATGGTTGTGTGTCTCATTTTTAAAGAAGATAAGCCACTCTTCAGTTTTTCCGTCTATTTCAACAGGAACTACTATAGAGCAGGCATTTATCTCATCTGACTCCTCCATATCATCGAGTTTTCCGTCAGCTTTGAGTTTACGCATACCCATAAGTGCAATATCCATAAGCGAAACATATTTGTCAGGTCTGTCCTTGAAAAGTTCTTTTCTTGCAGCTTCATACATCTCATAAGATGCTTCGATAGGTGCATTGTAATAACCATCCTCAAACTTAACATTCTTAAGTTCTGTCTGGAATGTTGTATGACGGCAGTGGTCTGACCAATATGTATCAAGTACACGAATCTCCGTAACGGAAGGCTCTCTGTTTTCCTCATTTTTAAAGTAATTTTGAATATGCAGGAAATCTTTAAATGTCATTGCAAGATTAAGAGACTCGTATAATTTCTTAAGTTCGTCCTCAGACATCTGTCTGAAACCGTCAAATATAGCAACATCCGCCGGCTCATCAAATTCCTGTACAAGTGTCTCAGGAATATTTTCTGAAGCCTCCCTTGAATCTACAGGGTTGATACAATACTCTTTAATCTTCTCTTTATCCTGGTCATCTATATCTCCCTCAAAAACATAAGTCGTTGCTGAACGGATAACGGGATTTTCTTTCTCGTTTAAAAGTTTAACACACTGTTCTGCCGAATCTGCTCTCTGGTCAAACTGACCCGGAAGATATTCAACTGAAAACACAAAACTTCCGTTAGCTTTTTTAAATTCATTCTCATAGCAGTTATCAACTGGCGGCTCAGAAAATACTGTTCCAAGAGCCTGCTTATAAGTTGCATCACTAAGATTTTCAACATCATAGCGAATAAGTACCCTGACATTATTAATACTCTTTATACCAAGATAACGCTTTACTTCTTCTTTAAGTTCCTTTGCATGTACTGCATATGGCTGTTTCTTTTCAACATAAATCCTTCTTACACTTCCCATTGCGGTGCCTCCATTTCATTTATATGTTTGTATGCTCTGACATTTATCTGTACATAGTACAGACACCATGCTGCTGTTTGCACCTGCGGTGTTTACAGCAACAATAGTGGTCCTTTAATTACATAATAAAATTACTTTGATGATTTGCTGCTTCCTGATGACTTACTTGTCGATTTCTTTGATGACGATTTAGACGATGATTTCTTTGACGATGATTTCTTTGATGATGACTCCTTCATCTTCTGGAGATCCTCGGCAGTTACTATCTCAGTTGTCATAGAACCTATCTCGACATTGTTCCATACACTTGCATTTACTTTAATCTTATAAGATTCTTTAAGTTTGTTAAGCCACTCTGTATATTTTTCTGTCTGTGCAGATTTAACTGCATCATCACAGGCTTTCTGATAGCTTGATGTTGAATTGTTATCAATCATTTTTACAAATACATAATATCCGGCTTTTTCATCATAGAATACCGGTGAAACAGTTCCGTTCTTCATAGCCTTAACCTTTTTAAGATTTGCAGTTGAAAGATATGACCAGCCTGCCTTTTCTGTAAATTCTGCCTTATCATATTTTACATCTGTCTTATCTTTGCTTCCGATAAGCTTTGTAAAGTCTTTTGCCTTTGCAGCTTTCTTTGCGTATTTGTTTATCTCAGTTTTATATTCCTGTTTCTTTTTTGCAGATACTTTCTTTGTATTTCCACTGCTGTCTGTTTTTGAAAGTGCTACTGCATAATACTGAATATCATACTCTCTGTAATCTTTCTTTGAAATCTTCTTTATAACCGAAGTTTCATCAACCTTTTTGTTTAACTCTTTCTGCCTGTCTGACTTATATCTGTCTGCAAGAATAGTTTTCTCAAATCTCTTTGTAAGTTTTTTCTTTGACATACTAAGACGGAATTTCTGAATCCATGAAAGTCCTTTCATTGCTTTTTTCGCCTGGCTCTCAGCCTTTTTCTCTTCTGCAGAAGTAAGCTTGTAACCGGCTTTTACAGCTTCTTTATAAAGAACCACATATTCTTCTTCATTGTCTAAGATTTCCTGTTTGATACCTATCTTGTTTGACACACTTGATGGTACATTAGAATCACTTCCCTGGTATGATGACTCCCATACTGAAGTTCCCATATATGCCTGATACATCTCATCATAAGGAAGATAATAAGATTCTTTCTCATAAATAGGATACATCATGTCATCCATGGTAACTTTTGTTCCGTTGACCGTAAATGCAACTTCAGGACCTAACTGCTGTATGCCAACACCTATACATAATACAAGTACCAAAACTATACATATGGCACTCAATACGATTGCCTTGACATTTCTGCCTGAACTTACACCTAATTTCTTTTTGCCTGTTGCAGCTTTAACAGTAACATTTTCTTTTTTTTCACTGTTATCTTTCTGCTGATTCATAACTTTCTTTGCTGAATTCATTGTTGCTCCTCCAAAAGTATTCTACGCACAAATCACTTTCAAAGTGATAAAACGCTACTTTCTATTCTATCTTAAAAAAAATATAAGTCAAGACTGCAAATGTGATAACTCTTTGAACTTTTACATTTTTCTGCTTTTTTTATTTTTTTTATTGACATTTATGTGATTAATTGATATGATTTACAAGTGTTGTGTATAATATTACATATATGCGGAAGTGCTGGAATTGGCAGACAGGCATGATTCAGGTTCATGTGTCGGCAACGACGTGTGGGTTCAAGTCCCATTTTCCGCATTCATTACTTTTTATTTTTTTATAAGTTTTTACCTCGCCTTATCGGGATTATTACATATTCTCCCGATAGGGCACTTTCTTTTTTATCGCAGCAAAAGAGGTTTTAACATTCAGTTAGTTTGTTCATTATATGCTGAATTTTCTTTTCAACAACCAAAAAGGGCTGTCCTTAGGACAACCCTTTTAAATTTTTTCGCTATTTCACTTTGATAAGTGCACTTTAAAAGACAATCTTTATTATTTAACGATTTCTTTAACCTTAGCAGCTTTACCAACTCTGTCACGAAGATAGAATAATTTAGCACGTCTTGCCTTACCTCTGCGTACTACTTCAATCTTGTCAATGATTGGTGAATGAACCGGCCAAGTTTTCTCTACACCTACACCATTAGAGAACTTTCTAACTGTAAATGTCTCTCTCGCTCCACCATTCTGTCTCTTAAGTACTGTACCCTCGAATACCTGGATACGCTCTCTTGAGCCCTCAATAACTTTAGCATAAACTTTAACAGTATCACCTACTCTAAAGTCTGCTACTTCTGACTTTAACTGTGCATCTTCGATTGCTTTAATAATATCGTTCATTTTGTGACCTCCTTAATTATTTTGACATTCTTAATACTTCTGTGTAATATCTACAACCGTAACAGAGGAATATCTCTATTCACAAACAACATTCAATATTTTATCACAGCTTATCATCTATTGCAAGCATTTTTTAAATTTTTATCCTGCATCAATCTGACTGTCACTTAAACAGTTCTAATATCTCATCTTTTGTCAGATTGTTCACGAACAGTTCATCAGCTTCGATAACCGAGTCAGACAACACTTTTTTCCTCTTTTGAAGCTCGTATATTTTTTCTTCTATTGAGTCTTTTGTCACATACTTTATTACCTGGACTTTTCTCTTTTGTCCTATCCTGTATGCCCTGTCTGTTGCCTGTTCCTCAACAGCCGGATTCCACCACGGGTCAAAATGTATAACGGTGTCCGCACCTGTAAGGTTTAAACCGGTTCCACCGGCCTTTAAGGAAATCAAAAATACCTTGACTTCTCCACGGTTAAATTCCTTTACATATTTTTTTCTTTCCTCCGGTTTTGTCGCACCGACAAGATAAAAATATGGTATCTCACTTTTTCTCAGTTCATCCGCAATAATCGAAAGCATTGAAGTAAACTGCGAGAATATGATAACACTGTGTCCACCCTCTATTATATCGGGAAGCTGTTCCATAAGAAGCTCAAGCTTACCGCTGCCGCCATGATAATTTTCAATAAATGTACCCGGATGACAGCATATCTGTCTAAGCCTTGTCAATGCCGCAAGTACCTGTATCCTGTCCTTTCCGCTCTGAATATCAGAGTTATCCATTATCTCACTCTGAATCCTTGACAGATAAGAACCATATATCTTTTTCTGTTTTGCAGTCATCTCAGATATACGTTTTGTTTCTATCTTATCAGGAAGATCCTTAAGCACATCTTTCTTCATTCTTCTGAGTATAAAAGGCTGTATGCGTCTTTTTAACTCCTGCATCCTGCTCTCATTTTTTTCTTTGAGAATAGGCTTTTCATAATGCTCGGCAAACTTTGAATATCTTGACAAAAATCCCGGCATTATAAAATCAAAGATAGACCACAGCTCTGACAATGTATTTTCGATAGGAGTTCCGGTAAGTGCAAATCTATGCTCTGCAACAACTGATTTTACAGCTTTTGCTCCAAGTGAAGCCGGATTTTTTATAAACTGTGCTTCATCGATAAACATATTGTCATATCTTATGTCTTTGAAAAAATCTGCATCTTTCCTTATAAGAGGATATGTTGTTATCCACACATCATAATCATCCCTGTCCTCACACAGAAGTCTTTTTCTCTCCTCTGGGTCGCCGCTTATTATCCTTGTCCTTATATGAGGAGCGAACTTTTCAAACTCCTCCTGCCAGTTGTATGACAGAGATGTAGGGCATACGATAAGCGATTTACTTCCGGGTTCAGAACATATATATACTATGGTCTGTAAAGTCTTTCCAAGTCCCATATCGTCTGCAAGAATACCTCCCATACTATATCTTGCAAGATTTTTAAGCCATCTGTAGCCGACCACCTGGTACTCTCTCATTTTTGCCTGAACACATTCAGGCACTTCATACTCACTAACACCCGGATTCTTTATCTCCCGAATCAGTTTTTTAAATCCATCGTCTCTCTCCACGCACTGGCTGTCAGGCATTATTTCATCTATATACACCGCTGCATTTTCCTGGAATTTCAAAATCCCGTTGCTATCCCCAACGCTGTTTTCAACCAGCCATTCAATCGTCTTTTTCTGTTTATCATCCTCAAGGCTTATAAATGCACCATTTTTTAAGCGGTAATACTTTTTCTTAAGATGAACAGCCCTAAAAAATTCTTCCAATTCATCCTTTGGCACCTGCGAATATTCCATATCCATTTCGAGCAGGTTTATATCAGTATTAAGTCTTATGTTCGCTGACATATGGCCTATCTTTTTAACATTTATGTTTTTATATTCTTTTGAGTAAAATACTTCAAAATTATCGGTCAGTATGCTTCTGTTGTCAGTCATCATACTGAAAATATCTTCCTCATTCCTCAATATAAAAGAACTGTCATTTATCTTAAAATTAAGGTCATATAAAACTCTTGTAAGTCTTTCTTCCTCCTCTTTATCACGGACAAGAATATATTTTCCCGAATAATTTTCTTCAAGCGGATTTATTGCATAATCGCCATACTGAAATTTGACTACCGCCGTAACCGATACTTTTTTTCTGTTGTGATATATATCAAGATAAAGTTTTGGAACAAGCGGTTCAACTATATACATATCTTTAATCTCATCCGGCACATTAATATTCATATGTTTTTTTACTACCGGAAGGACTTTTTCAATAAACCCGTTCTTATTGTCACTTCTAAACTCTATCTCTTTGCCGTTCTGCATAAAGAGTGGCACATAAAACGGCAACAGGCAGCTTACAAACTCTTTTTCAGGCAGATAAAGTGCATTATCATAAAAAAGTATGCTTCCGTCCTCACACAAAGAAATCAGTTTATTGTCAGCAGATTTTTTTAAAGTCAGCATATTATCGTCTAACAGCATATCTATTGACAATTCCGGATTCCCCTTTACTATATTTATGTTTTTAAACTCTTTTCCAAAAATATTTATGTCACACTCAATGTTCTCTGAAAGGTCGAGAAGCTTTTGCAGCATCTTTTTTGACAATATAAGTTCCTGCCGCTTAAAAAGACTTGAATAATATGTCTTTCCAAGTGTCTCCTGTATCTCATATATATCCGTAAGATAATCAAGTATCTTTGCTGAGTTTTCCTCAAACGCACTCTCACCCGGCACATAGTGAAACTCCTTGCCGAGTTCTATTGTCTCTTCATTATAATATTCATTTATAAATTTCTTCGTATTTGAAACCTTATACATCTTATGTTCACCGGCTTCAAAACTTACATATGCCCTGGAATTTGTACTTTTCATAAATTCAGGTATAGATATATTTAATTTTAGTTGAAAATAGTTTGGTGTAAGATGGTTATATTCTCTTTTTCTAAAATATTCAACCACATTGTACGCCACTCTGTCTTCTTCGTTGAAATTAACTTTTGCATTTTCACGCTGCTGATAGTCAGCAACAAAAAGCATCATAGCTATAACATGCTTACATGCTCCTGACAATTTAACATGCGACGGACAATTACATGAATACTGTATGTCTCCGTCATCCTCAACCGCAACAGTAACTATATACTGGTTACTGCCCTTTACGACTCCTTTATACTGCTTTAAATTGTCATTCCATGTTACATTTGAAACGGCATGAGCAGCATAGTAACGCATTCCCCTGTAATAAACCCTGTCGGAGGACGCATACTGTTTTATTGCCTCCCTTGTTATCTTTCTCATAACACGTCACCTGCCTTTCACCGGAATTATCCTAACAAATGAAATTTATCTGCAACTTTCGCCATTCTTCTTCCCATAGGGAATTCATATAATTCTTTTCTGCTAAGCCCATGCATTTTAAGTACAAGTGCAAAATAAATCGAAACTGCCACGACAAGTGCCGGAAATATCGCTATATATACTTTACTTGTTAGTATCACAAACACTTTATAGACCGCATATGTTGCTATACCCATAACAAATGAAGCAAGCAGCGGAACACAGAATGTCCTTGTAGTTTCCTGTTTGTACTTCATATATTTTGCAACTGACCTTCCATTGAGGAAGCACACTACTAGCGGATATGTGACATTGCCAAGAACAAGTGCATATACTCCAAGACTTGTCCATCTAAGCAGCACATATACGAACACAATATGAATGATAAGTGATACAAGCGAATGAATTACCGGAAGTCCCATTTTATCTATACTCTGTAATACTCCGCTCGTCACGGTTGACAATGCATAAAATATGACACATGATGAACCTATCAGCATCATCATGCTTCCCGTATTTATATCAGATGACGGGAAAAGAAGTGTAATTATAGGTCTTGCAAGAACCGCAAGTCCCATAGCTGACGGAAATGCTATTATCATATTGAACTTTATCGCCATATCTGTTTTTTTTCTGGCATCTGCCATATCTCCCGCCGCCACCGATGATACAAGATTTGGTATCATTGAGGACGCTATCGCAGTAGAAACAGCAATAGGCACACTTACAAGCAGTCTGTATTTTGTACTGTATATTCCCTGTAATGTCTTAACCACTTTATCAGAATATCCAAGTGTTCCCATTACATTGTTAAAGATGGTCACATCTATTATTCCGCTTAACTGATAAACCGTCTGACTGAGTATTATAGGCACGACCGTCACAAAAATTATTTTGTATGTCTGAACAAGAGACTCTCCTGTTGTAACCCTGTCCCTTTTTGCCTGCTTTCTCATAACCGGACGATACATCATATATATAAATAAGAGTATTATAAGTGCCGTCACTGCACCTATACAGGTTCCGAGTGTTCCACCGGCAGCTCCCCATGCCGGCAGCTTTGGCGATGCACTGTGTGCACGCATAAAGAAATATGCTGCACCGACACTTACAAATGCATTTACAACCTGTTCAAATATCTGCGATATTGCTGTCGGAAGCATAGTCCTGTGCCCCTGGAAAAGACCTCTGAACACACCCATTACCGCAACTATAAATATTGTAGGAGCCAAAACCCTGAGAGGTACAGCTATACCACTGTATTTAGAAAAGAATTTTGCCTCTATCCAGTCTGCTCCGAAATATACAAATAATGCCGCTATTCCGCCGGTACATATCGAAACTGTCATAGAACATCTGAATATTTTATATGCACTTTTATAACGCTTCTGAGAGATTTTTGCCGAAACCATTTTTGAAACAGCCATAGGCATACCATATGATGAAATTATCAAAAGAATATTGTATATCTCAAAAGCCGCTGAATATACACCATTTCCCTCATCTCCGATTATATTTGCCATCGGTATCCTATATATCATACCTATAAGTCTTACAAGTATTGACGCAACTGCCAAAATACTTCCCTGTTTAAGAAATCCGCTTGCCACTTTATTGTTCTTACTTGTTTCCATTACTGTTTTCCCCTTTAACAATCTCTTTTTATCCCAAGTGCATTAAGAATTTCTTCCTGTTTTTTCTCCATGACAATGCGTTCTTCATCTTCCATATGGTCATATCCGAGAAGGTGAAGCATACTATGTGCCGTCAAAAAACACATTTCTCTTTTTATAGAATGACCGTAATTTTCTGCCTGTTCAAAAGCCCTCTCTACAGATATGACAATATCGCCAAGCAATAGTTCACCGCTTTCAGGATTAAAATACATTGCAAGTGCATCGTCACTTTCAAGGATTCCATAGTCAGCCGGTGCCTCATAATCAACCATAGGAAATGAAAGTACATCCGTAGGAACATCCAGTTCCCTAAACTCCCTGTTGATATTTCTTATTCCCTCATTGTCAGTGAAAGTCACATTTACTTCGCACTCATATGGACATTTTTCAAGTTCTAAAGCCTTTTCTATAACCTGCCTGAGTACATTTTCATAATCGAAACCAATATCAAGTTCCTGTTCGTCTTCCATTAATATAGTCATTTATTCCTCCGCTATCATTATCTTATACTTGCGATTTTTACATAATGTTTTCATATACTTTCTTTAATTTCTTTAACTCGTCATCACTAATATCACATTCTGAAAGATTGCCTTTCTTTAAACGGTTTAGAAATATTCCTTCTATTATCTTTTCTTTTGCAGGCATGGTCTTGTCCGTATTTTTTTCAAAATAATCCACCATTGAGACAATACTGTCTGAAAGCATAACAACCGCCGTTTCTTTATTTTCAGGTTTTTTTCTGTAATTTTGTATGATAAGTCCGGTCAGAGCATTGCAAAAATCATACTTTTCAGCCGTCATTTTTACAAAATCTTCAAATTCATCCTTTTTTATCCTGCCAATCTCGTGATACATTCCTCCGGCTTTTGCAAGAGCACTGTCATATCCCATTTTCTTGGCGACACCTTCTGACATTCTGCCTACTGCCACCGAATGTATATACAGCCTTTCAGAAAAACTCTTAAGCTCTGACATAAGCTCACAGTCCTCGTTCAAAATTTCCTTTGGTATCACCGTTTCTTTGTTTTTTATGCCATAAACTGTACATACACCGGCATTTTCAAGCTGCTCTATGGTATGCCTTACTATGAGTGTTATCAGCACAACAACGACTGCCGATAAAATCTGTATTATCGCATATGCTTTACCGGCACTTATCTTTCGCATATCAAATCCATATCTTACCATGACAAACACAGCAGAAAATACCGGCAGTGACAATCCTGAAAATACAAGTTCCCGCATTGTGTTATCGGCAAACATCAGAACCATAGCTGCCCCGATTATCACATAATACAAAAGTATATTTTTGTCACCCGCATATCCACCCGAATACAATAAATATTGAACAATGCACAAAATATAGCATACTGTTCCGTGCTTCATGCCATCAATAGCTGATATAACTGCAACTGATACCAGCCACAGACAACCTATAAACAGATATTCGTTTATAATGATTAGCAATATCGAAAGGATTATATTAAAAGCATAAAGAACATTTGAATATATATTTTCCTTGTTTCTATTTTTCTCACACCTGAAAATTTCATGCTCATAAAATGATTGCAAAAGTATAATACATATAACAGCCGTCACAATATTTACAAGATTTTGCGTAAAATCCAAACCTTGTATTTTTCCCATCAGGACAGCTTCTAAAAGGATTGCTGCATATATGACACAAAAAACAATTTTACTTCTTGAAAATTTATTTCCTTCTGTTCGTTCTGTGCTCATTTTCTTTTGATTCATTTATCTTCTTTCTTCTTTCCATCTTTTTCTCGTAATCATCATAAGCAGATACAATCTTCTGTACCAAAGGATGTCTCACGACATCTTTATTTGTCAGATAAGCAAATCCTATATCCTCAACTTTTCCAAGTACCTCCAGTGCCTGCTCAAGCCCTGATTTTGTAGTTCCCGGCAAATCTTTCTGCGTAAGATCCCCTGTAATAATGACTTTTGAGCCAAAGCCGATTCGTGTAAGGAACATCTTCATCTGAGCCGGTGTTGTATTCTGGGCTTCGTCAAGTATTATAAATGAATTGTCAAGCGTTCTTCCTCGCATATACGCAAGCGGAGCAACTTCAATAAGACCTTTTTCCGTATTTCTAAGATAGCTTTCTGCACCCATTATCTGATACAAGGCATCATATAACGGTCGTAAATACGGATCCACCTTGCTTTGTAAATCACCCGGCAGAAATCCCAATTTTTCGCCCGCTTCGATAGCCGGTCTTGTAAGGATTATCTTATTGACCTCATCCTTTTTAAAAGCTTCTATCGCCATAGCCATTGCAAGATATGTTTTTCCTGTTCCGGCAGGACCTATTCCAAATACGATCATCTTTTTTCTTATAAGCTCTATATAATTTTTCTGTCCGGATGTCTTAGGCTTTATCGGTTTGCCCTGTATCGTCCTGCACACTATATCTGAGTCAAGTTCAACAACCTCGCCCTCCCTGTTTTCCATCGAAAGTGCAAGTATATAATTAATATTCTGTTCTGTTATGGTATTTCCTCTCTTAGAAAGTTCGAGCAGTTCCATAAGGATGCTCTCTGCCTGCTTTACGCTTGCAGCCTCTCCAACAAGTTTTAAATTTCCATCTCTTGCAACCATAGTCACATTAAGATTTTTTTCTATCTTTTTTATATTTGAATCAAAATTTCCAAATATATTTCTCTCATGTTCAGCCGGTATTTCCAGAACTGTTTCCATTATTGCCATTTTTCATATTCCTTTTTTGTCTGATTTTCTCATAATGCGTCTGTCTTTTAAGCCACACGAGTTTTCCCGTCGCCTTATATCCCGTACCTTCACTATCAACCATAAAACTGCTGTCAACAAGCTTATACCCTATTTTTTCTTTTTTGCAGATATAATCTTTATATTTATATTTAAGCTCTGCTGCAGCTTCATCAGGTGAATATTTTTTCCTGACATATGCATATTTTGCAAATGTCACTCTCCGAAACGAAACAGGAAATCTTTTTGTCAAAAAAGGGCATACGCATCCACCATCATAAAGTATAGCACATTTTTTTGAAGTTTCCAAATCATTTAATGGATTATGTATAAAAAAATCCTTTTTAAATGCAGTTATCTTATAAACAACCTTTTTTCTGCCGGTATATTCCTTTATTTTCTGCACTCTTTTATAATAATCCGTATATAGTTCTTCATTTTTAAGCAAAACTATACCATCTGCTCTTACCTTTAACTTTCTTATCACTTCATCATTATCTCCGACAACCGGCACTATCCCTGATATGAGCACTTTTCCCTTTTTTACTTTTTTGCCTTTTCTTACTTTAGCAGTTCCCGCACTTGTAACTATTGAAATAACTTTTCCATCATCCGACGCGACCAGATCCGCCGGTTTCTTCTTTGTTATAATCTTATCCTTTGTCATTTCCCTTACATTTACTAAAAGCCTGCTTCCTTTCTTGTTGACTGACACCCAGCCTATGCCATCATAATGCTTTCTTATCTGTTTCTCTATCTTTTCATGGTCGATATTTCCACCATACATCCCACAGTAAATATTCTTAGTATCGAGATAATCTACTATATTTTCCTCTGTATAATAGCTTTGTCCACTTATCTCTATACCCCATATCCGTGACGAAAACACTATCAGCATAATAAAAAAAATGGCAATTCCCATAACCATATTTATATTTTTCTTTGCTGCCGTCAAAAGAAAAGGAAAACCTATTCTCCTGTAAACTCTTGGAAACACATGACATTTCTTTGCTATATGATGTAATTTCCAAAAATCCGAAAGCCTTATGCAAAACCATATTATTCCTTTTTCACGATCTGCTCTTATATTCCATATCTCAATCCCGTTATTCCTGCAAAGGTTTATAAACCTTCTTGACTCACCGTATTCCATGTAAACATTTAAAAACCCAAATATCCATCCGGTTATTTTATGTACCATACAACTCCTCATTTCTGCATTTTTTGTTTTTCATAAGACTTTTAGTGATATTCTATTGAGCTTATATTTCCCAGAACACACATCTCATCTTCCCTGAAATAAGCTATAACAAGCCTGCTTCCTTTTACATATATCTTTTTCTGCTTTGTCTGAATTTTTATGCTCTCCTCTGTATATTCTATGATGCTCCGGTAATTATCTATACATAATCTGTTATTGCCGTATGCCAGAAGCATCGGTGCTTTTGCTATTATATCCTGCGGTATGTCAAATCGTTCAGAAAGTCTTTTTGATACTACAGGCTCTCTCGCCTCCGGCTTTGTCTGCATTTTATTTCCATGTTTATGTTTATGCATGATAAGCCTCCTGCATACACTAATCTTATATTATTTATATGCAGCAGCTTCGTATTCGGTCACACACATCACAAACCTCCTATTTCCATTTTACTTGCTATAATATGCCAAATAATATATAATAATGCAAAGTTCAAAATAAAATAAAACATTGAAACAGTACACCAGGCAAAATCGGTGAACAAAACAGAAACGAGGAGCATTATGCGTGAAAAAGAAAAATACAACCGCGAAATACTTGATCTTATTCGCAGTATGCAGAATATAGATTTTATCACACCTGAGGACATTCCAAACATAGACCTCTATATGGATCAGGTGACTACTTTCATGGATGAACATCTCGTATCTTCCAAGAGATTTGACGACGATAAGATACTCACAAAGACCATGATAAACAATTATACCAAAAATAATCTCCTGCCTCCACCAAATAAAAAGAAATACTCCAAAGAACATATGCTTCTTCTGATATATATATATTATTTTAAAAATTTTCTTGCCATAAATGATATAAAGGATATATTAGACCCGGTAAGCAATCTCTTTTTTGACGGAAACGGTTCAAAAAAGATGGATGACATATATTCAGATATTGTAAATCTCATACTTGAAAACATGGATTCACAGCTTAGGGATATAATTAGAAAATCAAACAAATCAAATAAATTGTACTCCGAATTAAGTGACGAAGATGAGAAAAAGACTCTCTCAAAATTTGCTTTCATATGTATGCTGAGTTTTGATGTATGGGTCAAAAAAACTATTATTGAAAATCTTGTCGATGATACACTTGGCAAGAAAAAAAATACTGTTTCGTCAAACTCCTCAAACACAAAAGCCAAAAAAAACAAATAAACAGATTAAAAAACTCCAAAAAACATCTGTGATAATATTTATCACAGATGTTTTTTGGAGTTTAATTTTATGTGCAGCCTATATTTTATCACACGGGTACAACATTCATCACAATCCGCTTTGCGTTCTTCCAGTGGTGGTTTATCCCTGTTCAAGTTCTAGCCGAAGCTGAACTTCGTCCTCGGCTTCAAGTTTAAAATCTTCGATTTTTTCCGGATTTACAACCGGAAGATCTTCAAGAGACTCAATTCCAAAATTTCTCAAAAATTCTTCCGTAGTTGCAAAAAGAATAGGTTTTCCCGGAGCATCAAGCCTGCCCGCTTCGCACACGAGATTATATTCAACAAGTTTATTTACGGCATGATCGGTCTTTACCCCTCTTATATGCTCTATCTCCATCTTTGTAACAGGCTGTTTGTATGCTATAATAGATAAAGTTTCCAATAAAACATCAGTGAGCACATGTTTTTTCGGTACATGAGCTATACGGACAAGTGATTCATATGTCTCAGGTTTTGAACACATTTGAAAAGCTCCGTCAAGTTCTATTATCTGTATTCCTCTGTTTCTCTCTGAATAATTGTCCATCATATTATGTATAACTTTGCGGCAGGTATCTTCATCCTGTCCGGTCGCAAGTGCTATCCTCTCTAGTTCAACTGCCTCACCCATTACAAACAAAATTGCTTCTATATTTGCCTCCAACTCCGGCAAAGTCATTTCTACAGCCATATTATCCCTCATTTCTGCACACATTTTTTACATAATGTGAAATATAACATATTTCACATATATGGATTTTTCGCACCAATCTCCATGCCTGTTAAAGTGCAAACTTACCCTGCACTTGACGGTATATATTCAACATCAGGTGCAAGACTATTGTATGTTATCTTTATATCGTCAAAAATCCTTTCCTGAACGATAAGCAGCTTTCCAACTTTCATAAGCTCAAGTATTCCAAGAAAAGTTACTATCACCATAGTCTTGCCCGGATTTTTCTCAAGCATTGTCCTGAAGCTGAAACTTTTATGTCTCATAGCATACTCCTCGATATAGAGCATCCTGTCCTGCAAACTTACCGTCTCTTTTTTTATCTGCCCAAACTTACTCCTTATAGGGTCTATCTTGTCTATCTGCTTCTTCATAACATCATTAAATATGCTGCGAAGCCTTGCCAGAGTAACATCTCCTAAAAGTTCAGATACATCTACTGTCTCCTTATAGTCTGCTATTCCCTTTGGAATCGTAGATTTTTTATAAAGTATTTTTTCTGCGTCCATCTGTTTATCTTTAAGCTCATATGACGCATATTTAAATGTCTTGTATTCCAAAAGTCTTTCGACAAGTTCTGCCCTCGGATCTATCTCTTCTCCGTCCTCATCAACTTGAACCGGAAGAAGCATCTTAGATTTAATCTTAAGAAGTGTTGCCGCCATAACAAGGAAATCACTCATAACATCCATATCATCAGTCTCTGATGCCGACAATATCTCCATATACTGTCTTGTTATCTCTGCGATAGGTATGTCAAAAATATCTATTTTATTTTTTTCTATCAGATGTAATAACAGATCAAGAGGTCCGTCAAACACTTCCAGTTTTACAGATATACTACTCATTTTCTCATATCTCCTTTTAATACTATAGACAGTTTTACTTTTCAGTCACAAAACAGCTATAAACAGCGACAAAAATTTTATAAAACCCATATAGCCTGCATTTATCAGATTAAGGAAAAGCGTCAGGATTAGAAGAAGTTTTATCTGAGTATCAGCTTTTATTATCCCAAGATATATCCTTGCAGATTTTCCGGCTATGATGTGCCCCATATCAAAGGTCGATACCGGAAACAGATTTACGATAAAATAATCAAAACTGAGCATCTGCATATACTGCCAGAACAATATGCCTGCCCTGCGATTTCCGGAACTATTTAGTGCAGCGGCGGCATTTGCGTTTGTACCGTAAATAATATGAAGCATCTGAACCGACCCGAAAAATATTACTGCAAGAAACACCAGACCGCTTATTCCTATTATAAGATTTGTTTTCTTATCCCTTATCCTGAACATAAACGGCTTAGAAACCGGAACATAGCAGGTAACAGCCAGCACAAGTCCCACTGGGTCTATATAACGCCACAGTTTCCATATTCCTCTGTGTTTTATGATTTGCTTATTGTTTTCTTTTACACGCAGCAGTACAAATATGACAGCCTTAAACAGTTCGTGTAAGACCATCAAAAGTACTGCAGCAACCAGACATATCACAATCTCCAATATCAGTCTTTTCACATTCTACCTTCTTATTTATAATAATCAAACTGAAGGTCATACATTGCAACTGTATCGCCCTCCTCAATTCCCATGGCTTCAAGGTCATCAAGTATTCCGCTTGTTTTAAGGAATTTTTGGAAGAACTGGAAACCTTTCTCAGAATCAAGATTTGTATATCCAAGCATTTTCTCAATACGAGGTCCCTCAACATTGTAAACCTTATTTTTCTCATCATAAGTTACTGTGTATGGTTCATCCTCAAATTCCATCTCATCAAATGAAAATTCTTTTTCAAATACAGTCGGTTCATCAGGCATCTCGTCAAGAAGTGATTTGACATAATAAAGAAGTTCTTTGACACCTTTGCCGCTAACGGCAGATATAGGAAATACTTTTATTCCCTTTGGCTCAAACTCCTCTTTTAGAAGAGAGATAACAGTATCTTCTTCCGTACCGTAAAATACATCACACTTGTTTGCTGCGATAACCTGTGGTCTTTTTATAAGTTCATCATTGTATCTTGCAAGCTCGTTGTTTATTACATTTATATCATTGAGAGGATCCCTGCCCTCTGTCGAAGCTGCATCCACCATATGAATAAAGACCTTTGTTCTCTCGATATGCTTTAAAAACTCGTCACCAAGACCGATTCCGTCTGCCGCACCTTCAATAAGTCCCGGTATATCAGCAATAACAAATCCATCTGCACCCTCAAGATCTACAACACCCAAGATAGGCTGTAATGTAGTGAAATGATAATTTGCAATCTTTGGCTTTGCATTGCTCACTCTTGAAAGAAATGTTGATTTCCCAACATTCGGAAATCCCACAAGTCCCACATCAGCAATAGTCTTTAACTCAAGTATGACCTCAAGCTCCCTCGCAGGTTTTCCCGGCTGTGCATACTTTGGCACCTGCATTGTAGGTGTGGCATAGTTCATATTTCCTTTGCCACCTCTGCCGCCCTTTAATACAATTTCCCTCTCGTGTCCGAAAGACATATCAACAATGACTTTTCCGGTACTTGCTTCCTTTATGACCGTTCCCTCAGGCACTTTGAGGATAATATTCTCACCATCTGCACCATGGCATCTTCTTCTTCCGCCCTGCTCACCGTCTCCGGCACAGAACTTTCTGCGGTGTCTAAAATCATTCAGAGTGTTTATACCTTTGTCCACCTGAAATATAACATCCCCGCCGCGTCCTCCGTCACCTCCGTCAGGTCCTCCGGCGGCAACATAAAGCTCACGCCTGAAACTTACATGACCGTCCCCACCTTTTCCGGAACGAATATATATTTTGGCACTATCTGCAAACATCATTCCACCTTCTTTCTAAAGTAATATCTGCTATTTCAGAATAATTTATATAATAGTATTCTATAATTACGCATAATTTCTATATAATAATCTTTGATTGTATGCTAACATTCTATCTATATAACATTTTTAATGCAATAATATCAAGATGTTTGGATCAAAAGGTATTTTGCCACTAACTAATGTCACGAATTGCTTCATTGCTATCTGCTTTTGACCCTTGCATTATATCAATGTAGTACGATTCTTCTTAACTTTAATTATAACATTTCTCTCTATATAAAACAAAGAGAGACTGTCTTAGAAAGCCTCTCTTTGTATAGGTTTATCAGTTCCGGCAACAGCCGGTTAAATACCGATTATAGACTATTTAGCTTCTACAGGATATACTGAAGCCTGCTTCTTGTCTCTACCTTTTCTCTCGAAACGAACAACACCGTCAACTAATGCGAACAATGTATCATCGCCACCACGACCTACATTAACACCCGGAAGAATCTTTGTTCCACGCTGTCTGTAGATAATGTTACCTGCAAGTACAAACTGACCGTCTGCTCTCTTTGCTCCAAGTCTCTTTGACTCTGAGTCTCTACCATTCTTTGTAGAACCCATTCCTTTTTTATGAGCAAATAACTGAAGGTTCATGTTTAACATAGCCTTACACCTCCTGCTTTCTCTTTTTTCTAATCTTAATATACTTTTTTCCATATTCCGCCTGTATGCCTTCAAGACCAAGTACAAGCGAATTAAGTAACAGTTTAGCAGATTCGCTAACTTTTTCAGATTTTATACCAAATAACACTATGTCTTTTTCCTCATGGACTGCACTGTTAAATTCGTCATCCGTGAATTTTTCAACACTGTTTATCGTGTTTATAACAAGTACGGAAACAGCAGCACAAACTATATCACTGCCATACTCAGCATACTCAGCATGTCCTGTCATACGAAAACCGACATAGTCTCCACTATCATTCTGAAATAATGTCACATCTATCATATACTGTCACCTTTTCATCAACTAAGCGTTGATTTTTTCAATCTTTACCTGTGTGAAAGACTGTCTGTGACCGTTTTTCTTATGATATCCAGATTTTCTCTTATATCTGTAAACGATAACCTTCTTTGCACGGCCTTCCTTAACTACAGAAGCAGTAACTGTTGCGTTTGCTACATCGTCTCCAGCCTTCATAGTTCCATCATTTACAGCAACAACCTGATCAAAAGTAACTGTCTCTCCTGCGGAAACAGCAAGTTTTTCTACGTTAATGATATCACCTTCGGATACTTTGTACTGCTTTCCACCTGTTGCAATAATTGCGTACATAATCGCACCTCCTATTTATCATTACTCGCTAACTTTGGCGTGACAAAAGTCATCTTCAAGGAGCCTCGTCAAGCGGCATCTCATATATCATACATATATTTTTACGGATTGTCAAGCGTTTTTTGAATTTTTTGGATTAAAAAAGTAACCGTTCATTTATTACATTCATAAAAGATTGAACGGTTACTACCTGCCGTCTATCAGCACCTCTTTGTCGCAGTTTAAAAAACAAACTGCAACAGATTTTGGCAATGCTTCGCATCCTAAATTGCCAAAATCCTCACACGAAACTTTTTCTTACGATATTTTCGGTTCCGAAAATATCTACCGTCCATCTATCAACACCTCTTTACCTCTAAACGCAAAACCATAGTGATGAATGTTTTCTTCTTTCACTCCTCTTTTGATAATCTCTGCATCATAGTTTTTGTCCTCTATCTGCTTTAATGCCGCTGCAACTGTCTCCTCAAGCGAACTTTCTTTTCTAGGATTTATTACTTTAAATTCTATTACGATACCCGGATATTTTTCATTTGTTTTGTCTATTGGCTCCAGCATTATGTCATACCGTCCATAGCCGCTTTCACGATTTGAGGTAATGATGTAGTTTTCTGTCTGGTCTACCATAAGTCCTAGTACAAAGCCATGGAAAAAGTTTTCCGGTGCTTTTCTTTCTGAATTATGTTTTCCTGAGTCAAATGAACTAAATGTATTCAATGCTACATCATTCATGTACTCATTCATACTTTCTATATCACCACTTATGAGTGCTCTTATAAACTCATTTGTTTCATGCTTTGCGGGACTGAACCATCTGAGTATCATATCTTCAAACATAAATTGTATTTCCAAATTTGTTAGTGCAAGCGTATATTTGCGTGCTTTCCTTCGATTTCCAACAAGTGGCTCTGCTGATACTACCTTAAGATAGCCGCTCGCAAGCATAAGACTCCACACGGCATCCTCCGAATAATCAAGCTCTGAAAATACTATCTGCTCATTTATTGGTACATCTATTGTTTCTTCTTTAAGAAGGGTTTCCATCATCATCTTTATACATGGACTTCCTTTTTGAACAAGATTATTTATAAGTCCATTTGAACTTGAGTCCGCCCAATAAGTGTTATATTCTTTTTTATCTAAAAAGTTGATTATCGACCACGGATTATAAATATCTTTTTGTTTTCCAAAAATAAAACCATCGTACCATTTTTTTACATCTTCCTTTTCATCCGGCAGCCCCTGTTCATCAAGTGCATTAAACACCTCTTTTTCTGTAAAACCAAATGAAGTTTCATATTTTGTTGACAATGTCGTGACTATTTCAAGATTATTGAGGTCACTAAAAATGCTTTCTTTAGATACTCTCGTAATTCCTGTCATTATTGCTCGCTCTAAATATGGGTTTGTCTTAAAAGTAGAATTAAAAAGACTTCTTGTAAATCCTACAAGTTCCTCCCAGTAACCATTTACATATGCTTCCTGCATAGGCGTGTCATATTCATCAAGAAGAATAATTACTTTTTTGCCATAATATCGGCTAAGATAATTTGAAAGGTTTTTCAATGCCTCCTGCGCCACAGTATCACTCATGCCAACGCACACAGATTGATATTGCATTTTTTCATTTGCATTATATATACCACTTTTCATTATATAATCATATTCATTATATATTCTTATAAGCTCATCTTTTATCTTTATAACCGTCTCATTATACTTTACCTGTTTTATTCCCGCAAAACTAAGAAATATCACCGGATATGTCCCCTGCAACTTGCGATACTTTTCATTGTTCCATATTTCAAGACCCTCGAATAAATCCCCTCTGTCCTTGTATTTGTTTGAGAAAAAACATTCAAGCATACTCATGTTTAATGTTTTTCCGAATCGGCGTGGGCGTGTTATAAGCGTTACATTATCCTTATTTTCCCACCACTCTTTTATAAAAGATGTTTTATCTATATAGAAACAATTATCTTTGCGTATTGACTCAAAACTCTGATTTCCTATACTTATAACCTTTGCCATATGCACCCCTCCTGTTTATATTTCAAATCAAACTCCGTATTTAGTAGCTTTATTTTAACATTGAAGTAACTTTATGTAAAGCAGTGCACCGCTATTTATAATTCCTTTAGTAACAGTTCAGCCCCAAAAAAGATAAGTCAATAATACATGAGCTTGCTCAATGTATTATTGACTTGTTTTTTGGGGTGGAACAGCCTTTCATTTATGAAATGAAGTAAACACAAGCTGCATAGCAGCGACTGACAGCTTGCTGGCAAGTTTACGAATGTAATAAATGAGGGGCTGAACTGTTACTTCCTTTAATTTCATCACACTAACAACGATATCCCCCACAGTACAAGTATATGTACCGGATAAAATGCATAAAAGAAATACTTAGGCATTTTTACATCATTTTTTGTGTCATCATATGCCATTATAAACGGTATTGCAAGCACCCCGAATGACTGCATCCTGCCCTGTACAAACATCAAAAAGCAGGTATATAACAAAGCATTTCTTCTGTCATTTCTCTGCATATAAAATATGGCTATTAATAATATTCCCCATATGCTATAGTCTGTTTTTAATACAACCGCAACAAATCCTGCAAGAAATACGAGTGCCATTTTTACTGCAAAACTGTATTCCCATTTTTCTACAAAATACATCATTATCACTCCGAGTAATAATGTCCACATTACATTCTGTTCGCCTACATCTATTAACTTATGTCCAAATGCAAGGTCATATGGTATCTCCGATATAACAGCAAATATCAGCAGATTTATCATATATTTTTCCCTGCTGCGGGTGTGTATAAATCCCTCCACGAGCAAAAAGCATATAATAGGAAATGATATTCTGCCTACCGCTCTGAACGCTTTATATATTATATCGCCCCTCTCCATTAAGAATACACAGCCTATATGATCGATAAGCATTGTCAGTAAAGCTGTTATTTTTAAAAAGTTTCTTCCATATCTTTTGTCCCAGAATGTTTTTTCTGTTGCTACCATTTTTATCCTACTTTCTTTTTTATATTGTTATTTATTTTATAATTTTGTATCTTATGGTTTTGTATTTTATAATATTTTCTGTTATTCTGTTGTTTTCCCTGCAAATACGAAATAAAGTATCAATCCCTGCGCAACATTTTAGTCATAAAAAGATAATTAACAATACAATGCGCTTGTATATGGATATGGTATTATTGATTTTCTTTTTATGACAGATAGCCTTTCATTTTAATCATACATCAATTTCTCAATTTTAAACTCTGATTTTTATTCTTTGTTTTTCATTTTGCAATATCAAATTTAAAATTCGACTTAAATACTTTTTTTAACCCATCCGTTATCGTTATATTTCCATTATCCTCCACGAGTACGGTATCAAATTCATTTTTATGCTCCCGCCAATAATCCAACGCTTTTTCTTTTCCCATGACAAATAATGATGTGGACAATGCATCGGCAAGCGTTCCGTTATCGCTTACTATCGTCACGCTCTTAAGACCTGACTCTGCCGGATACCCTGTTTTAGGGTCTAATATATGATGATATGTCTTTCCGTTCTTTTCAAAATATCTCTCATATCCCCCCGATGTGATGACCGCCTTGTCTTTTACCGATACCACTCCGATATAATCCGATGATTTGTCGGGATTTTCGATTGCTATCTGCCAATCTGTTCCGTCAGTTTTTGTACCGAGTGCCTGAACATTTCCACCAAGCGATACAAGACCGGAAGTCACACCACAATCCTTAAAAATCTGCATTACACGGCTTGAAGTATAGCCTTTTGCTATGCCACCAAGGTCGATTTTCATATTTTTGCCAAGTTTTATACTGCTGCTTTTTTCATCAAATTCTATCTTAGATGAGTCTACATTTTTGAGAAGTTTAGAAATCTCTCTTTTTGACGGCACATTATATTTTTGTGTTGTAAATCCCCACTTTACCATCAGAGGATATATGCTTATGTCAAATGCCCCATTTGTTGTTTTATTTATCTTAAGTGCTTCTGAGACAATGTCTTTTGTGTCTTCCGAAAGTGTACCGCTGCCTGTCTGATTAAGTTTATATATATCACTTTCTTTTTTCTGTGCACTAAGCACCGTTTCAAGCCTGTTTATCTCATCCACTGCTTCATCCACAGCATTTTCAGCATTTTTACCATATGCTGTCACCGTCATATATGTATCCATCGCAAATATGTCTTTTGATGCTTTTTTATTCTCATCACTGTTCTGGCAGGCGGTAAATGCAGCAATACATAATGTGAGTAAAAAAATCCCACCAAGTTTAAAATAAAACTTTCCTACTATCTTATGATATTTTTCTGTTTCATCTGGTGCTGTTTTATTGTATTCATGGCATGATTTTTGTGCTTTAAGTGATAGTTCTGACGGAAATTTTTCATATCCGCTCTTATATACATCCATACTTTTCATTGTCTTAATCACTTCATCTCTATCTGTAGTCATATCTGTACCTCATCTTTCTATTTCCATCCTATTTTATCAACAAATCTTTTAACCGTCTTTTCTATTCCTTATCAAAATCCTTAATAAACTTTTTAGTTTTCTTGTTTTTTCAATTTCATTAACAATCCTCATAGTTTTTTATTATCCTTTTTCAAAATCCTTAACAAACTTTTTATTTTTTTATTTCCTGTCAATATAATAAACAAACCTTTTATCTATTTTCCTCATCATAATTTTTTTCCACCTCCAGAACCTTATTCCTGACCGCCTCATCATAGCCTTTCAATGCCGCAAATGAAGCAAACTGTGCCGCCCTGTCATGTATGCTCATCGGCATATGTTTCTTTGATAAAGGCCTTTCTAAGTCTATTATATCCTCATATTTTTTCCAGTCACCATTTTCAAGCATCATGCCCTGTGACCTCCTATCTGCCTGTTTCTTTCCATAGCCGTCGCACCTTCCTCAAGGTTCATACCTTTTAATATAGCATTTTTGCCGTATTTTTTCTTTACATCTATCATCGCTTTTTGCAATCTCTTTTCTTTTTCAAGCCTTAACTTTTCTTCCTGTTTCTGCTTTTCTAACTCTCCATAATCAGTAAAAAGGTCAAGCTGTTCAAAGTCTTTCTTTTCGACTACATCTTCCTGCCTTATAATGTGATTTGCAACTACATTCATTCGTCTTACAAGAAGGTCTTTATTTATTATATCATCATATAATTTTTCGATATGCTCCATTATAATTTTTGTTGATGAAGTCATTTTTCCGAGATTTGTCGTACCATGTGCGTGCTTTGGTATCTTTCTTCCATATCTGTCTACAGTATATTCGCCTTTGTATTTTTTTCTTATCTCAGGATTTTTCAGATTTTCTATATCATACCCCACTGTAAGCACCATCTGGTCAGTCACAAGATCCTTTTCCACCAAATCAAGTACAAGCATATCTGTCATTTCCATAACGACGAGTTTAGCTTTTTTTGCATCATACGGACAGGTAAGCACCTGCCCCGAACTTATACTGTTGTTCTCAGGTTTATATGCTTTTATATCAGCAATGGTGCATGGTTCATACCCCCACGCATGGTCTATAAGAAGTTCTGCATTTATCCCAAACAATTTATAAAGAAGCTCCTCATTATAAAAATCACCTGCTTTTCCGACAGAACACATCGCCACATCTCCCATTGTGTAAATGCCGCACTCCGCAAGTTTTTTCGCATATCCCCTGCCGACCCGCCAGAAATCAGTTATAGGCTTGTGCGTCCACAATATCCTCCTGTAGCTTATCTCATTTAACTCGGCAATCCTCACACCATCCTCATCGGGTTTGATATGCTTTGCAACTATATCCATTGCGACTTTGCAAAGATAAAGATTTGTTCCAATCCCTGCCGTTGCGGTAATGCCTGTTTCCTTTAAAACTTCCCTGATAAGCATCATGGCAAGTTCTCTCGGTGTTTTTTCATAAGCCTTAAGATAAGATGTGACATCAATAAAAACCTCGTCCACTGAATAGACATGAATATCCTCAGGTGCTATATATTTAAGATAAATATTGTAAATTTTTGTGCTGTACTCCATATAATAAGCCATTCTGGGCTTTGCCACAATATATTCTACCTGCTCTCCTGTAGCCGCCTTTATCTCTTTCACTTTCTGCACAACTTCAAAAAGCCTCGCCCTCCCCGAAATTCCATATGCTTTCAGGGAAGGTGAGACTGCCAGACAAATTGTTTTTTCGGTTCTAGACTCATCAGCTACCACCAGATTTGTCGTAAGAGGATCAAGCCCCCTCTCGACACACTCAACAGATGCATAAAATGATTTTAAATCTATTGCTATATAAATGCTATTATTATTTTTGTCTGATCCGCCTTTATCAAAGCCCTCAAAACTCATCCCCATTTAACACCTCTCTTTTATCAAATTATGCACAGGCAGTCCCGCAATACTGTCACTTTGACACAGCATACAGGTAGTTTTGACCTGATAACATCACAACCTTTTAAAAAACAAACTTACCTTAAATATGTTATCATTAAGTTCTGCTTCTATTTTTCCACCCATATCCTCTGTCATTTCCTTTGCGATTGCCATCCCAAGTCCTGTTGAAGTTTTGCTCCTTACCACATCCGCCTTATAAAACCTCTCAAAAATTCGGGATATATCAATTTCATCAGGTTTTGTCACCTCATTTTGAATTGTAAGTCTTATCTCATTTTTAATTGAGTTTAAACATATCTCAACCTTCTTCTCACCATGTTCCAATACATTTTTTATTATATTTTGCAAAATACGGTGCATCATCTGCTCATTTCCATAAAAATACAATTTTTCTTCGGTCAGCTTCAGCTCAGGTACAATAGCTTTTTTCTCCCACTCGTCAAAATAAGAAAATAATGTTTCCCTGACTATCTCACTCATGTCACATTTGTACAATTTAATATTATAAGTCTTATTCTCCAGTTTTGTAAACATAAATAATTCCTCAAGCATATCTGAAAGAGCTTTTATCCTGCCTTTTATCACTGAAATATACCGTTTGTTTTTCTCCTTATCTTCTGATTCTGACAAAAGCTGAAAATATCCGTCAAGTGATGTAAGCGGAGTTCTTATATCATGTGAAAGATTTGTATATATACATGAAATTTCATTTTCTTTTTTCTTCCACATCACACGCTCAGCCCTGTGATTCTCAAGCATTTCATTAAGTGCAGCTGCAAGTGCTTTTGATCCGCCTGCTTTCACCCGTATCGTTATCAATGCATTACTCCTGTTTTTTTCAATAAAATCAAGCTGAGCGGTGATATCCTTAATCTGACTGCGTAATGTAAAGTACATATATATAAATATACCTAATGTAATAATGAGCATTATAATTATTATTTTTTCCATTTATTTCCGGCTCCTCCCTCCATTAACACAATCAGACATTTTCAAAACTCAGTCGTTCTTTAAATAAGTCAAGCAGATATTCGCAAACAAAAAAACATATACTGAGTTTCACAACCACCTGTATATCATACCATATCTCTCTTTTCCACGCTAATTATTCCCACAAATACGGAAACAATGAAATATACAGCCGCAAATACTATGATGTTCCTTATCTGTGCCATGTCCATATTTGGAAGCATGTTGCCTATTTTTGTTGTAATGAGATATTTTTCCAAAGAAACCTCACGGTTTAAAAGCTTATATATTCCGGCGTCAATTCCCATACACGCCAGCTTGCCCATTCCAAATGACATGCATACCGCTACCGTCATACTGAAAACCCTGCTTTTTGTTATTATTGCGATTGCCGTACAAACGGTTACAAATACATATTGTAACAAAAACTGCGAAATAATAAAAGTAATATATTCGCTAAAGCTGCCTGCCCCAAAATTTCCTTTTGCAATAAACCATATTACTGACTGAACAACCAGCAATATAAGGTCAAACATAAAAATATATATAAATATAGCTGTCAATTTGGAAACAAAAAGCTGCCAGCGGTGTCTGACCTGTCCTCCGATGTTTTTAATATATCCGTTTTTATTTTCACTTAACGCAAATATCATTGTGAAAATAACACTAAAAAAGAGATAGAACCCTGATGACATAAAGCTGCTGTATATCGTTAAAACATTCTGCTCAGTTCCAAGAAGCTGCGAATCATCAACATCTACCCCAAGTTTAACATTCTGATCTTTATCTTCATATACAGTAGTAGCATTGCTGCCCTTTAAATCTGTTTTATCAGCATCAACAACCACAAACAACAGCATGATTGCAACAGATACCATTGCAATTATATTTACAACATAAAACGACCTCATTTTAAACATTTTATATAAATCCATTTTTATTATATTAAACATAATAATCTCCATTTCTGCACAAATTTTGTGTTACACATATTTTGTGTTACACATATTTTTATCTTTTATGCTATATAACTTTGCGTCAGGTATGCACAGACACAAAGCCTGTATAGTAACACTTTTACTTCCCACACCACTGTTTATCAACGGCTTTCTAATCCGCCGTCATATTCAAAAAATAACTTTCAAGTTCTTCCTGATTTACTTTTATCTCCCTCGGACACACTCCTGAATTTACAAGTCTTTCATTTATATAAGCACTCTCCTCAAGTCTTTCATAAATGTAAATATGTGACTTATCAATGACTTCATAATCGTGAACTCCTATTTCATCAAGTGTGACAACTGCCTTTTTAGGCTCATCAAGTACTAGTTCAATACGCTTACTGCACTGCTGCATAAGCTGTTCCTGCGAAAGCTCCTGTAAAAGATTTCCTTTGTGTATTATGCCAAAATCCGTACATACTTTTGAAAGTTCCTCTAATATATGGCTTGATATAAGAATGGTAATGTTCCTTTCCTTAGCAAGTCCTGCAAGCATATCCCTGACTTCCACAATTCCCTGCGGATCAAGTCCGTTTATCGGCTCATCAAGTACCAGAAAATCAGGATTTCCAACCATGGCAAGAGCTATGCCAAGACGCTGTTTCATACCAAGAGAAAAATTCTTTGTTTTTTTCTTTCCTACATCTGCCAAGCCTACCATATCAAGAAGCTCAGAAACATATTTTTTATCACTTATCCCAAAAAGCTTTGCCTTTATCATAAGATTGTCATATGCTGACATATTTATATAAAGACCCGGTTCTTCGATAAGACAGCCAACCCTTGACCTAACCTTTGATAAATCCTTTCCCGAATAACCAAACAGCGAATAATCACCGGAAGACGGATTAGCAAGACCGCTTATCATTTTTAGAAAAGTTGTCTTTCCTGCACCATTTCTTCCAATAAAACCATAGATACCTCCCCGTTTTATATGCATATTGATTTCATCAACTGCCTTATGTTTCCGAAACTGTTTCGTTAATGCGTGTGTTTCTAATAAAATATCACTCATAATAGTTTTTCCTTTCTATTTTTATTTTACAACATTTATTTTAAGAGCCATTTCATAATAAAACGCTAAGAAAAAGTAAAGAAAAAGTAAAGAATTTATATTTTCCCATAAAACAGTAAAATCAAAGCAATAAGCCGTAAATCTGCCGGCTAATGCTTTGATCTGTTTGTTTCTACACATATATTTAGTCCGCAAAGCGGTATCCGATACCCCATACCGTCCGGATAAACTCTTTGTCAGTTATCTTTTTTATCTTTTTTCGTATATTGCTTATATGCACATCGAGTGTTTTTGTTTCGCCCATATATTCCTCCTGCCATGCATATGTAAAAATTGCCTCTTTGCTAAATACTCTTTTGGGATTTTGTGCAAGCAGCCTTAAAATTTCAAACTCCTGCCTGGTGAGCTTTTTAAGTTCCTCTCCCTCTATCCATATCTGATGTGTTTTTATATCCAGTTCAAATCCATCAATTTTTATTTTCTCATCCTCTTTTTCATGTCCTGCATGGCGAAGCTGTATCTTTACCCTCGCAGCTACCTCGTCTATATTAAAAGGCTTTGTAATATAATCGTCTGCTCCGTTTTGCAGAAGATTAAGTTTTTCGTCCATCCCGTCTTTTGCAGTAAGCACGATAACCGGTATATCGCTGTTTTCTCTTATTTTTGCAAGCACCTGTTCTCCCGTCATACCCGGTAGCATAAGGTCTAACAGTATGACCGACGGTTCTTCCCTCTCAAGAAGCAATATGGCTTCAGTCCCCGAAAATGCCTGTCTGCACACATACCCCTCACGCTCAAGAGCCTCTTTCAGCAGATTGTTTATATTTACATCATCCTCCGCTATCAATATATTTTTGCTTTTCAATCTAACAACATCCCTTCCATATATAAATAGTAAATATAACTTGGATTACTATAACTAAAATAAGACCACACAGAAACACGGACAACTCCGCATTTCCATATAGCCTTATTCTAAAACAACTTAAAACAATCCGTCAACCATCTCTTTAGTGACAGTAACGCTCTCCACCTTATCGACCTCTATCTGATAAAGTGTATTTGCTGCAATGTGCTCTGCTGCCTGCTCAAGGTCGCGTATTCCTGTTGTATTTGAGAATTTTTCGACTACTGCTGCCACCGCCTCAGGTGTAACGATACATTCCTCATTTCTCATGCCCATTCTCTTAAGTACCTTTGGCATACAGAAATTCTTGAAGATAACCTGTTTTTCCTCTGCCGTATAATCAGGTATATCTATTACTGCAAATCTCGACATCAAAGGAGCACTTATCTTTGATTTGTCATTTGCCGTGGCTATCGGATAGACACCGACTGTAGGAACCATACATTCTATGTAGTTGTCAGTAAATCCGATATTGTCAAGGAGCGTGAGAAGTACATCCGCCGGATTTCCATGACCTTTGTTTGATGTTGCCTTGTCAAGCTCGTTTATGATAAATACAAGATTTGACTCTCCTGCCATCTCAAACGCATCTATAATGATACCTGATTTTGCATTTGAATATATTCTTGAACTTCCCGTAAGCTGTTCCGGGTCACTTATCGAACTCATATCAAGTGTTGTCCATGGAAGTTTGAGTATTCTTGCAACCGCATATGCAATCTGTGATTTACCTGTTCCTGCAGGTCCTACAAGCAATATTCCATATGCCGGAAGTGTATGCGTACGGTTTATCTGTACTATCGTTTCTATGATACGCTGTTTTACTCTCTCCATTCCATAGAGTTCTTCATCGAGTATCTTTCTTGCCTCGACAATATCTATCGTTTCAAAGTAATTGCTTTTCCACTTTATGTTCATCATGATAGATAATGCTCTCTGTGCGTGCCGTCTTTCCTCCGGAGATACTTCGTGCGATTTTGCTACCGCAAGGTTTCTTCTCGCCCACAGTCTGATATTATCAGGAAGTGTTGCCCCCGCACAGTTGATAAAATCGGTAACACTCTGAAGGCTTGTCAGCTTCATTCCATCTCCGCTCTCGTCTTCCTCCTCGTCATTTACGACCTTTGAAGGAGCATCACTCGCAAAAAGTCTTTCTATCATATATTGAAGGAAACCGTCCTCCGCAGATAACTTTGAAGTATTTCCGTGTGCAACTTCACTTATCTTATAAACAGCATATCCCTCAGCCGTATTTTCGCCTGAAAGCCTTACATTGATATGGCTCTCTCCAAGCCATTTGAGCAGACTTACAAATCTTGCATCAACCTTTAATATATCTGAAACTTCAACTCCCGCATCTTCATTAAATTCAAATGTTGTGCGTTTTATGGGATTGGTAAACATTCCATATGAATGATGCTTCCATTGTTTGTTTTTATTATCTATCACCAGTATAGGCTTTTGAGGTGATGCACTCTCCTCGCTTGACATAAATATCTCGTATGTGCATACCGCATTTTTCTTTTCTTCATCAGGTACACTGTTAAAATCAAATACAGGCATCATTTTCTCCTCTCGTATTAAAATTCGATTTCCTTTAAATAACGCTCAACTGCATCCTGCCATGTCGGAAGCGGCTTAAATCCATTCTTAACAAGTTTGCTCTTGTCAAGTCTGCTGTTAAATGGTCTTGCGGCTTTTGATACACCGTACTCTGCCGTTGTAACAGGACTTACCTGAACTTTTTCTTCGCTGTACTCAGTTCTGCCAAGTTTTACTGCCTGTCTGAATATCTCCTTTGTAAAATCATACCAGCTTATATAACCGCCCTCATTTGTAGCATGATAATAACCATACTTGTCAGTTTCTATCATATCGACAAGAAGCCTTGCAAGGTCAAATGTATAAGTTGGTGTACCTATCTGGTCATTCACAACAGTAAGTTTGTCATGTGTCTTTGCGACATTGAGCATTGTCTTTATAAAGTTTGAACCGTTTTTTCCAAATACCCATGCTATTCTTACTATAAAATATTTATCTAATATGCCTGATACGGCAAGTTCACCCTTAAGTTTTGAACTTCCGTAAACATTTAAAGGCTTATAATCCTTGCAGTCAGGCTCCCACGGTTTTTCTCCCTGACCGTCAAACACATAATCAGTGCTTATATACATCATAGGAACATCAATCTCTTTACATACTTTTGCTATATTTTCTGTTCCTGTTGAATTGATTGCAAAAACTTTTTCCTGCTTGTCCTCATCTTCTGCCGCATCAACCGCTGTCCATGCCGCACAATGGATAACCGCATCGGGTTTGATTTCTTTGATATTTTTTGAAACTGCATCACCATCTGTTATATCCATCTGCACATAAGGTGCATCAATAGATGTAACCTCAGCTAAAATATCACTTCCAATGCCTTCATGACCACGCTTTGCAAGTTCGTTCATCACATCAAAGCCGAGCTGTCCGCCGACACCTGTAACTAAAATTTTCATGTCTGTTCCCTCACTTTATAATATTACATTTTCATTTTTTATAATGTTTACCCAGACTCAACCGGTCCTTAAAATTGCTGCATTATTATGCAATCATCACTGTTTTTCCAATAGATGACAATTTATATGTAAAAATACATTTCTATCTGTTTCCTAACATACTGCATCACTTTATATTTATTTACAGGGATGTATGCTTAATATCACACATCCCTGTCTTATTTTTTATCAAGCTCTTTGTAAATTCTCATCCTCTTGAATTTCAGCCAAGAAACATTTTACTCTTTCAGCCTTTGATTATTTTCCTGACACTATTTCAAAAAGCTACCTTTATTTTCAGCTTTTGATTATTTTCTTAACCTTAATCCAAAAAGTATCCTTCACTTTCAGCTTTTTTTACTGTCTGTTTCCGTACATCTTCTCGTAGTAATTCTGATATTCGCCTGAAATGATAGTCTCCCACCACTCTTTGTTATCAAGATACCACTTTATAGTCTTCTTTATTCCATCTGCAAACTTTGTCTCCGGAAGCCAGCCGAGTTCATTATGGATTTTTGTAGGATCGATGGCATAACGCATATCGTGTCCCTTGCGGTCTGCAACATATGTGATAAGGCTCTCAGGCTTTCCAAGTTCTTTACAGATTATCTTAACAATATCAATATTTGTCATCTCATTATGACCACCAACATTGTAAACCTCTCCTACTCTGCCATTGTGAATGATAAGGTCGATGGCACGGCAGTGATCCTCAACATAGAGCCAGTCACGCACATTTTCACCTTTTCCGTAAACAGGAAGTGGCTTATCATTGAGTGCATTTGCAATCATAAGAGGTATAAGTTTCTCAGGGAAATGATATGGTCCGTAGTTGTTTGAACAACGGCTTATCGTTACAGGAAGTCCGTATGTTCTATGATATGCAAGCACTAAAAGGTCTGCTGAAGCCTTAGATGAACTGTAAGGACTGCTTGTATGTATCGGTGTCTCCTCTGTAAAGAAAAGATCTGGTCTGTCCAACGGAAGATCTCCGTAAACTTCATCTGTTGATACCTGATGGTATCTCTTGATACCGTATTTACGGCACGCATCCATGAGAACTGCCGTACCCATGATATTTGTGCGAAGGAATACCTCCGGATCCTCGATTGAACGGTCAACATGGCTCTCAGCCGCAAAATTTACTACCATGTCAGGCTTTTCTTCCTCAAATAATTTATAAACTGCCTCACGGTTGGTTATATCCTCTTTTACAAATCTGAAATTAGGATTGTCCATAACCGGTGCAAGTGTTGATAAATTACCTGCATATGTAAGACAATCAAGACAGATTATACGATAATCCGGATATTTATTTAACATATGAAAAACAAAGTTACTTCCAATAAATCCTGCTCCACCTGTTACTATAATAGTCATTTTAGTTCTCCTTTTATCAATATAAATTTTCCTGGTATTTTCCATCAAGTACATCTTTAAGGTACTGTCCGTACTGGTTTTTCTTTAAAAGTTCATATACTTTTAAGACTTCCTCTTTTGAAATCCATTCGTTAAGATATGCGATTTCCTCAAGGCAGGCAATCTTTCTGTGCTGGTGCTGTTCAACCGTCTTTACAAAGTTTGTTGCTTCCACAAGACTCTCATGTGTACCTGTATCAAGCCATGTAAATCCCTGTCCTAAAAGTTCAACATTTAAGCTGCCTTTTTCAAGATATATACGGTTGAGGTCTGTTATCTCAAGCTCACCTCTCGCCGACGGTTTGAGGTTCTTTGCATACTCTACTACCTTATTGTCATAGAAATAAAGACCTGTCACGCAGTAATTACTCTTAGGTTTCTCAGGTTTTTCTTCAATGGAAACAGCCTTTCCATTTTTGTCAAACTCAACGATACCAAATCTCTCAGGGTCGTCAACATAATACCCGAATACTGTCGCACCCTTTCCGCTCTCAGCATTTTTAACTGCCTCGTTAAGACGCTTTTTAAGACCGTGTCCCGCAAAGATATTGTCTCCGAGTACCATAGCAACATTGTCATCACCGATAAATTTCTCACCGATTATAAATGCCTGTGCGAGTCCGTCAGGACTTGGCTGTACCTCATATGAAAGATTTACGCCAAACTGATGACCATCGCCTAAAAGTTCTTCAAATCTAGGTGTGTCCTGAGGTGTTGAGATAATAAGAATATCTCTTATTCCTGCATTCATAAGCACTGACATAGGATAATAAATCATCGGTTTGTCATATATAGGTAAAAGCTGTTTACTTGTTACTCTTGTAAGCGGATAAAGTCTTGTACCTGAACCGCCTGCTAAAATAATTCCTTTCATAATGTTCCTCCTAAATTAGTAAATTATACGAATGTTTTAATTGTGATTACATTATAAAAGGTGCCCTAAGGGCATATGCAAGTCTTTTTTTATTTTTTATATAATTTTTATATTTTATATGCTAAATTTTCTATATTTATATGTATTTTTATCATATATTATCTAATTTTTTCAGCTTCTCGACAGTTTATTCCTTATATTATCATTTATTTTTTCTTTCTTCTTGCCTTTTTCAAAAACATCTCTTACTTTAAGCCAGATTTATTTTTTCACGGCACGAAAAACCCCCGCCTCTTTCGTTACATCAAAACCGTACTTTGTCTTTTTCTTTACAAAAGACACAAAATCATTGTATCTGTCAACTATAAATCTATTCTGGTTTCCATGGCACGAAAGAACATACGAGATAAGAGACTCCGGTTTTGTCACCTCAAGATAATCCTCATATTCAGACCATGAAACATCTGAAAAAAACTTTTCAAGTATCTTGCCGCCGTTTTGTTTACCAAATTTTTCATAAAGTCTGTCAGCAGACAAAACTATCCTGCTGTCGAAGTCACTTACAAGCATACTTATCTCTTTCATGTGAGCATTTCCGTAAGTGCTGCCAACAAATCTTCCGCCCGGTTTTAAAACACGCTTTATCTCACTGCACACCTTTTCTAAATCCTCACAGTAAAAAAGTACATGGTTTGCAATAACTATGTCAAAACTCTCATCTGGTGCATTTATATGATGTGCATCCATGACTTCAAACGAAAAATCATTTTCAATATCTTTCATTGAACGCCTTACATCTCTTATCATACCGTCAGAAATATCTGATAAAATAACATTTATCTTTTCAGGTATCTTTTCCCTGTTCATCCTCCACAGCGAGGCATCTCCGCAACCAAGTTCAAGCACATTTTCACCTGATTTAAGCTCACACTGCTCAAAAAGCCACGGAAACCAACCCTGCTTATTTTTTGAAAATTCCTCATGAAGATTTATCCTTGCCGAGATATTTGATGAGTTCTGATACTGGACTTTAAGCTTGTGTTCCATTTCATTTACATTTACAAGCTGCATCATCTTGCTCCAGTCAACATTTTTTTCCTGCTTAACTGCCTTTGACGCATCAACTAATGCCGTCTTTATAAGCTGCATCTGTTCTATTTTTTCCTCGATAAGACCAAGCTGCATATGAAGTGACTCTGAGAAAAAATGCTTATCTGAATTTCTGACTGTCATTTCCTTTATATCAGCAAGAGAAAAACCAAGATATTTAAGAAATAATATCTGTTGTAGTCGTGCAAAATCTTCATCCGAATAAAATCTTGCTCCACTATCACTTACAAAAGACGGTTTAAGGATATTGTGTTCGTCATAATATCTTATCGTCTTTTTGGTGACATGAGCTTTTTTTGCAAATTCACCCGATGAATAAAATCCCTCTTTTTTCATATTGCTCCTTATTTTGTATTAAAAATAGTATAATACTTTACACCTTACTTTGCAATAATGAAAATTTCCAGCTCCGTTTCCATACACAACAACCCCCTTATACCGCTAAAACGCACTTGAAATGCCCTTCACACAGTATAAGGGGGTTATTATAATTATTTTTCAGTTAATCCATATATTTCGTATCCTGCCACAGATAATCAGGCAGTCCGTTTTTGTAAGGGAGCAGTATCTCACCCTTTATAAGCGGCTTAACATACTCAAGCATATTGTCCGTCACATTATTATGAGCTTTATTTATCCACTCTAAAGGTACTTTCTTTTCTACATTCGCAATGCTTTTTAGGTCTGCATATTCAATAACCGACCTGTATGGTGCATCGGATATTCTTTTCAAAACAGGGATAAAACCTGTATTGCCCTCTATCGCATATTTTGCTCCGGCAATTCCAAGCTCATAGGCTTCTCTGATATCCGTCCCTGCTGCCATATGTGCTGCACATCGTTGCATGATATTGATTTCCACACTCCTGCATTTTATATGAAGCTTTTCTTTCACCAGAAGCTCAAGAGTTTTTGCCGCACCACCAAGCTGATCATGACCAAAAGTGTCTGAAGTGCCTGCATTGATATAGTTTCCGTCACTGTCATGTATCCCTTCTGATACTGCAACCATAACGCAATTTGATTTTTTCAGCTCATTTTTTACATCTTCTATAAATTCATCCTTATCAAAATCCACTTCGGGGAGATATATAAGCTGCGGCAGCTCGTTGTATTCATTTCTCGCAAGTGCCGCAGCACCCGTAAGCCATCCTGCATTTCTTCCCATCAGCTCTATGATAGTCACACACGGAATGTCATATATTTTTACATCATGTGCCATCTCCGCTATTGATGCCGCTATATATTTTGCAGCAGAACCATATCCCGGAGTATGGTCAGTGTGCGGAAGATCATTGTCAATAGACTTAGGAATACCTGCAAATCTTATATCAGAGCTTATGCTTTTTGCATATGCTGACAGCTTATTTACGGTATCCATGGAATCATTTCCGCCAATATAGAAAAACATACCGATATCATTCTTGTCCAATATAGCAAAAATCTTCTCATAAAGCTGTGAATCTTCTTCATAAAATGGAAGTTTAAAACGGCATGAACCAAGATACATCGACGGAGTGACTGCAAGCCTGTCTAGCTGAGATTTTGGACACCACGCTTTTTGAACATCATCATTGCCTGATGTCACAATATCACTGATACTGTCATTGCCTGCTTTTACATCATTTTCAAATATCGAGAGGTCTGTAAACCGTTCATTTAATACACCCAAAATCCCATTGGCTGCTCCAATTATCCTCTCATATTCACCAGACCTCACAACACCTGCAATAACTCCTGCAAGCGATGCATTGATTGCCACTGTCGGACCTCCTGACTGTGCAACTAAAACTCTTTTTCTCATAATGCTATTTGTTCCCTTCTGATTTTTTATACAATATGCAGAAACAACTTACAAACAATAAAGTCATTATCCGCATATTGTAAAATTTTATCCCGAAAGCATTATACTCCTTTATTTTCATTTGAGAAATCTAATTTTCATGGTAACAAATAACTGTTTTTTAATGTATTTTTGTCAGACAGCTCCTTTACCGACTTTTATTTAGCTTTTAATACATTAACGCTGACTTTTTTCTTTATGCCATTATGTGTAATACAATAAATCACGCACTTCCCTTTTTTCTTTCCGGTCACCTTTCCTGCCCCTGTTACAGTTGCAACATTAACATTCGATGAAATAAATGTTATTTTCTTTCCTTCAAATACAGGTGTTTCGTCTGCTTTGTCACCTTGAAGTGTCTGTCCCCACTTTGCATCATCCATCACCAGTACCGACTTTTGAATTTATCTTATTCTACATTTTTAAGTGCATCACTCTTTGGTATCTTCTTTATTTTTATCATCTGAATGACACATACCGCAAGATAGCTGATAACACCCATAACAAACATTTTAACATAACAACTGTCTGATATGATATAAGGAATATAACCTGTCATCTGGGTATAAAGATACGAAGAAAACATCCAACGCATAATGACATTTACTATAGGTATCGACAAAAGCAGTGATATAACCACCACCGCAAAAGTGGTAATGATATAAAGACCTCCTATCTCCATGTCCGAATATCCGAGTATCTTTGTGAGTGCTATTGAATTGCTATTTTTCTCTATTATCTGTTTTGATAACAGGTACATCAAAAGTATAAACATTATAACACCAAAATACTTTATCAAATCCATAAAATCACCCATCGACACTTTCATCTGTGTTGACACTTTTCTTAAATCCTTTACTGTAATTATTCCCGCAACATAATCATCGTCTATATCCTTTAATTTTTTATTGCTGAAATACCCACTATAGTAATCATCATCCTTATCAAATTTTTTTATAAAAGTATTTCTGTTCATAAACACCGATATAACGGCATCATATTTATATGAGCCTGCAACTTCAAACTTATATTTCTTGTTGCTGTAAGGGTCTTTAAGTTCTATTTTATCTCCTTTTTCTATACCGAATTTATCCATATAACCATTTGACACATAAACCTTTCCGTCAGGTATATCAGCTTTAACATATTTGCTGTTATCTGATATTCCATAAATCGTTATCTCATCTTCCATATATTTTCCCGGAAGTGTCTTTAAACTCTCCACACAATATTTTTCAGCTCCTGATACCTTAGTTTCTGCAGGTGCTTTAAGGACATATTGATAATCAGCTATTATACTCTTTCCAACAAGTTTTGAATAATCATCAATAAGCGGACCAAACATAAGACTGAATATAACTATGACCGACGCAAATAAGATACCTGCAAGCAATGTTATGTAGTTTGATATATTTTGAAAAACAACCCTCAATCTGAACCGGTGCATAAACGGTATCTTCGTGTTTAATCTCACTGCTTTTCTTCTCGTCCTTTTAGAAAGTTCCCTGCGTAAAAATTTAAGCGGTGAAATCCTTAATTTTGATGCTAATACAAAATAATTTATGATAAACATTAGTATCACCGGAATAACAGTCGTATCTATAAATGCTTCTGCATTCCATAAAGTATTGTATGTTGGCAGACTGTAACTGTTATAATACATTGATGCCATATATTTTACCATAACAGTATATCCCACGACATTTCCTATTATAGCAGATATAAGTGTAACTGTTACAGGATTTATCATATAATGTCTTACGATTTCTCCTCTGGTATATCCTGATGCCCTTAAAGTGCCTATAACACCTGCCTCTTTTATTATCGTGTTGGATGTCGTTATGGCAAAGACAAATGCAAGTATCGCTATTACGATATAGTCAAATAAAATAAACATTGCCTTATCTCCGCCCATATCATCTCCGGTAAAGTTTATTGCTTTATTTTCACAGCGAGGTATATAGGAAGTGACTGCAGCTTTTTTCGCCAGACTTTTGAGAAAATCATCAGACATATTTTTCTGTTCCTTGTCACTTTTTGGCTTCTTGTTATATCTCATGGCATAACAGTAATTTAACTTACTCTTTTTAAGCTTTTTAAGACCTGAATCCGTCATCGAAGCCACACCGAAATTTACTGAATCAAACATCATATCAGCGTTATCTTCAAACAGACAACTATAATCAGGCATTGCCACAAAACCTGTTATCTTATAATCTTTATCTCCTATTTTTATATTGTCACCAACTTTATAATCATTGTTTTTTGCAAAAACTCTGTCAAGTGTAATCTCGTCATCAGCTTTTGCAAGCCTGCCTGACATTATACAAAGCTTATTTACTTCTTTCCTCTCACCATATACTCTTATGGTCGCATTTCTCTTTGACTCCTTTAATTTATAATACCTCTGGTCATAAATCCTGACTTTATTATCGTTTTCAAGCTCTTTTATCGTTTCGTCAGACATTTCGTCTGCCGTCACGAAATCTGCATATTCCACATTGTATTTTTCAAATCCCTTTTCATATGCATCATATACGCTATTGTCAGCCACCAAAAAACCAGACACAAGACTGATAAGCATAGTCATAAACAAAAAGATAACAAGATACTTGCCTATATCTCCTTTTAACTCTCTCGGAAGTCTTTTTATAAGTGGATTTCTCATATTAAGCCTCTTTTCTACACACTTTTTGTGCATATTAAGTTTGTGTCAAGTGTGCACAGACACAAATATTGTGCGTGCTGCCCCTTTACCATTCAAGTTCCTTAGCTGAAATCTTATTTACATTTTTATAGTTTTTTCTTATCTCTCCGTCTCTCAATGTGATAACCCTATCAGCCATATTTTTAATTGCATCATTATGAGTTACGATTATTATGGTATTTCCATATTTCTGATTTATACTCTCTATCAGCTTAAGGATTTCCTTAGATGTATTGTAATCAAGTGCTCCAGTTGGTTCATCACAGAGCAGAAGATCAGGATTTTTTATTATCGCCCTGCCTATAGATGTCCTCTGCTGCTGTCCGCCTGAAAGTTGATTTGGAAGCTTATGTCTATGCTCGTAAAGCCCAAGACCTTTTAATATCTCATCTGTATTCATAGGATTGTCGCTAAGATAGGCACCTGTCTCGACATTTTCCTTTATGTTAAGGTTTGGTATAAGATTATACATCTGAAAAACATATCCGAGATGCTTTCTCCTGTATCTTGTAAGCTGCTTCTCATTCATATCCTCAATCTTATCACCGTTTATGGCTATATAACCATCATCGGCATAATCTATCCCTCCGATGATATTAAGAAGCGTAGACTTTCCCGAACCTGACGGACCAAGCAGAACACATATCTCACCCTTTTCAATCTCTATGTCAATTCCTTTTAAAACCTCAACCCTGCTTTCTCCCTCTCCATAATGTTTTCTGATATTTTTAATTTCAAGAAACATAATATCACTCCTTCCAATGCGGATACTCTCCTAGGTGATTGCGAAACTAATTATGTATTGTGTTAATTGCACAATTTAATCAAGGTTTATGATAGTTTCGCAAATACCTACAGAATACTCTCCGTATATTTTTCATTTTTGATTTTGGCAACCATTTCATATGAATGATTGTTCATATGAATATATGTATCACATTTTCATGCATATGTCAATGGATTCCAATAAAAAAGTTAGCATACACTAACACTTTTATTAGTATATGCTAACTTTAATTAGTTATCAATATTTGATTTTAATTTTTTTACTTTAATTTATTAAACACCGATGTCCCGATAGTGCCCTCCGGCATTTCCACACCAAAGTTCTCTGCAACTGTTGCTCCGATAACGGCAAATGTGTCTGTCTCAGGCAGCCCGCCACTTCCCTTAAATGATGGAGAATATGCCACAAACGGCACTTTTTCTCTCGTGTGGTCTGTCCCCTTATATGTCGGGTCATTTCCATGGTCTGCCGTTATTATGAGAAGATCATCTTCCTTGAGTTCATCAAGCAATATGCCAAGATTTTTGTCAAACTTTTCTATCTCTTTTGCATAGCCGACCGGATTTCTCCTATGACCCCAAAGTGCATCAAAATCAACAAGATTTACAAAACAAAGACCTGTAAAATCTCTTTTTGCTATCTCTATGGTCTGCTCCATACCGTGAACACTTGATTTTGAACGATTGCTCTCAGTGATGCCCTCTCCTGCAAATATGTCATTTATCTTACCCACTGATATAACATCAAGTCCTGCATCCTTAAGTGAGTTAAGAACAGTGCGTCCTGTCGGCTTTAAAGCATAATCATGTCTATTGCTCGTTCGCACAAACTCACCTTTTTTACTGCCTGTATATGGTCTTGCAATAACTCTTCCGACACGCCACTCGTCTCTCATAGTAAGTTCTCGTGCTATCTCACAATATCTGTAGAGATTATCAAGCCCCATCGTTTCTTCATTGCCGCATATCTGCATAACCGAATCAGCAGAAGTGTAGACTATCAAAGCTCCTGTCTTTATCTCCTCCTCACCAAGTTCATCCAATATAACAGTGCCGCTTGCGGCTTTATTTCCTATTATCTTTCTGCCTGTTCTTTTTTCAAGCTCTGCGATAAGTTCCTTTGGAAATCCTGTTTCGGTAAATGTGATAAACGGTTTTGTGGTGTTTATTCCCATCATTTCCCAGTGTCCTGTCATGGTATCCTTGCCATTGCTTCTTTCATTCATCGCAAAATAATATCCGAGTGGCTCTTTTACCGGTGCGACCTGTTTTAAAGGCTTAAGATTGGCAAGCCCCAGTTTTCTGAAATTAGGTATTTCAAATGTTTCAACGGACTGCGAAATATGTCCAAGTGTATCTGCTCCTGCATCATCAAAATTTGCCGCATCTGCCATTTCACCAATACCCATTGAATCAATAACTATCGTAAAAATCCTCTTATATTTAAAGCTCATACTATCCCTCATTTCTGAACAACTTACCACGAAGTTGTATAAAACCTATTTGTTGTTTGGACAGCAGTTAATCATGTTTTAATAATGCCATTATATTAAATCTGCTCTGCGTTACCCGCCTGAAAGCCAGTGACATGATGCACTACTCAAGATTTTCCGGTCCAAATCCCTCCGGAAGTATATCTTTTAATTTGATAACTTTTATGTCTCCGGCTGAATTCCCAAGAACTATCTCAAACTCCTCAGGGTCACAAAACTCCATCATAACCTGTCTGCATACACCGCATGGCGAGCAAAAATCATAATCTTTTTCACCCTCTTTTCCACCGACAATAGCGATAGCCCTGAAATTTCTCTCTCCATCACTTACAGCCTTAAAAAATGCTGTTCTCTCCGCACAGTTTGACGGTGTGTATGCTGCATTTTCAATATTGCATCCTGTGTATATTTTTCCTCTCTCAGTTAAAAGTGCTGCTCCTACCTTAAAATGCGAATATGGTGCATATGCTGAATGTCTTGTCACCGATGCCATTACTAAAAGTCCTTCTGCGTTCATAATTATAAGTCCTCCATTTTTTCATACTTTCTTTTTTATTTTATACCTGTTTTAATGGTATTTATCTGTTTATTGTTTTTTTAATATTATCCTTTTTAATAAGTTCTCTTACTGCTCCAACTGCTGTTTCTATTGCTGTCTTTGTGTCGTGCACCTGCACATTTGAAAGTCCTTTTTTAGCTCTCTCCTGATTGGCAAGCACTAAAAAACACGCACCGACTCTCACTCTGAGATAACTTCCTGCAATGAGAAGTGCCGCTGTTTCCATCTCCGATGCAAGACACCCCATCTTTATCCATGCATCCCATTTGTTCTGAAGTTCATATCCTACAGGCATAAGCTCCGGCTCATGCTGACCGAAAAAAGAATCCTTACTCTGAACTACTCCGACATGATATTTTAATTTTAATTTTTCTGCCGAAGTCATCATGGCGTTTATCACATTTATATCTGCCACCGCCGGATATTCTATAGGTGCATATTCTTTTGAAGTGCCCTCCATTCTTACGGCTCCGTTTGCGATAACTATATCACCACCGAGTACATCATCCTGCATACCTCCGCAGGTACCGACTCTCAAAAAAGTGTCTGCTCCACAGGCTGTAAGCTCCTGAAGTGCTATTGCGGCAGATGGTCCGCCTATCCCGGTCGAAGTGACACTAACCTTAATGCCATCGAGTTTTCCGGTATATGTAACATACTCTCGGTTGTCTGCAACAAATTTTGGCTCATCAAGAAAAGCAGCTATCTTTTCACATCTTTTGGGATCTCCCGGCATTATAACATATCTTCCAACATCGCCCCTTCCAACGCCCGTATGGTACTGTTTTCCTGAGCCCTCGCTATAGTCTACCATGTCCATTCCTCCTCCTTGTCTTTTTGTACCCTTGGAATTTTCTGAATGAATAATTTCAAGGGTACATAATATTATCACTAACTATATTTTACTAATATATGACGATATGGTCAATTATTTTTCAATAAGAATTGATTTACCATTATTTCAAATGCCGCAAATATCATCTATCAGTTTTAACTCCTCATCAGAAAAATCTGCCGCCTGCATAACTTTTAAGTTTTCAAGTATCTGCTGCGGTTTTGACGCACCTATCAGAACACTTGTAACATCACTGTCCTTTACAACCCACTTAAGTGCCATCTGTGCAAGTGTTTCACCTCTTTTTGATGCTAAATCGTTTAACTTTCTGATAACGCTTATCCTGTCCTCTCCCAGTTGTTCTTTATGCAGAAATCTTCCATCTGTCACAACACGGCTGTCTGTCGGAATACCATTTAAATATCTGTCCGTCAGCATACCCTGTGCAAGCGGGCTAAATGAAATAATTCCCTTTCCGCTTTCCCTTGCCGCCTTTTTAAGTCCGTTATTTTCTATTGTGCGGTTAAAAATATTATATGAATTCTGATTTATGATAAACGGACATCTAAGGTTATTTAATATCTCACAAGCCTTTTTCATCGTCTCTCCGTCATAGTTTGAAAGACCTGCATATAAAGCCTTTCCGCTTTTTACTATCTGGTCGAGTGCACCCATTGTCTCCTCAAGAGGAGTATCCGGATCCATTCTGTGATGATAAAAAATATCCACATAGTCAAGCCCCATACGCTTTAAACTCTGGTCAAGACTTGCTATCAGATATTTACGGCTTCCCCAGTCACCATATGGACCCTCCCACATATCAAAACCTGCTTTTGTGCTGATTATCAGCTCATCACGGTATGGTGCAAAATGCTCTTTTAATATCATACCAAAATGCTTTTCAGCACTTCCTGGTTCCGGTCCATAATTATTTGCAAGGTCAAAATGTGTTATGCCATTATCAAATGCCGTAAAACACATCTGTTTCATATTGTCATAAGATGATATATCACCAAAATTATGCCATAGACCAAGTGATACTATCGGCAACTTTAAACCACTTTTGCCACATCTGTTATACTGCATACTATCATATCTTTTTTTATCTGCTTTATACATATACACTGTTACCTCCATTTTTTTATGTTGACTCTTTTACTTCTACTCAATAAAAGTCCATTGCTTTCGGCTTAATCTATTTTTATTTATTGGCTCATTTTAAATTATCATTTTCTCCACTTTCAGTCAAGAAATATTCTTCGATTTTAACTTTTAGCTAGATCAGCTATTATTTTCAAACTCTTGCCAATCTTTATTTTACTAAAACACTTTCTTTAGCTTTATAAATATTTATCTACTCATACCAAGTTATCACATTTATAATTTCCAATCAATATTTTAGTTATAAACGGCTTCATATATTACATTTTAATTTTATATCACAGACTATACACAATAAAAAATACTTTACATATGCCTGCATATGTCAAAAAATTCCGGACAGATTTATTAAAATATATAAATCCATCCGGCATGTTTTTTCCTTTTTTAATTGTATTTTCTAGCAGTATTTCCAACTCTGCGTTTCAAGCTGCATATCAAACATATGCTTATAAATGCCGTTCTGCTCTTTTAATTCTTCAGGTGTTCCCTGCTCTGCAACTACGCCGTCTTTAAGCACAACTATCTTATCTGCACCGTCGACCGTCCTCATTCTGTGTGCGATTATAAGAACAGTTTTATCTTTGATAAGTTTTGAAATAGACTCCTGTATGACAGATTCGTTATCAACATCAAGAGAAGCTGTCGCTTCATCCATAAGTATTATAGGTGCATCCTTTAAAAATGCTCTCGCAACTGATATTCTCTGTCTCTCTCCTCCTGAAAGTTCCGAGCCGTTTTCACCTATCATAGTATTCCACCTATCAGGAAGTTTTTCAATAAACTGCGTACAGTTTGCAAGTTTTGCTGCTGCCATGACTTCTTCGTCTGTCGCATCTTTTTTACCAACCCTTATATTTTCCATTATCGTGTTGTTAAAAAGTGTTACATCCTGAAATACTATTGAATAAAGCGACAATAGACTTTCAGGCTCTATCTCTGATACATCCATTCCACCAACAGAAATCTTTCCTCTATTACAATCCCAAAATCTTGCGGCAAGTCTTGATACGGTAGTTTTTCCACCTCCTGACGGTCCGATAAGTGCTGTCACTTCGCCCTGTTTTGCGACGAAATCAACATCTGACAAAATGACCTTTCCGTCCTCATAAGAAAATCCCACATTTTCAAAAGTTATGTCATAACCGTTGTTTATAAGTTTCTCTTTTCCTGTCTGCTCATCATGTGACAATATTTCGTCCATTCTCTCACAGGTAGTGTCAAGGCTTATCAATGCAGACAGATTTTGTAATGCTATCTGTAAAGGCTCATACATTCTCGTAACCACCAGCAGGAAAACAAATAATGTAAGCACATCTATCTCTCCTTTAATAAGAAGTGTACTTCCCACAAGTGCAACCGTTCCTATTCCAAATTTTAATATCATCTGTGCCGAGCAGACAAAGGCTGCATTTGAAAATTCAAGAACAATGGAATGTTTCTCTATATCTCTTATCTTTGACTCAAGACCGTCCATATAATTGTCCGTCATGTTGTTAGCTCTCAAATCTCTTATCGTCTCAAGTCCCTCCTGAATACCATCCTGACACGCAAGTTTATATTTCATTGTCTTTTTATGTGTATTTCTTAATGCCTTTCTTGAATTGAGAACTATAATAAAAGCTATAGGCATCACCCACACTGCTGCAAGTGCCATCTTCCAGTTAAAGAAAAATAATCCTATCACTATAAGCATTGTTGAAATCATTGCACCGATAAGCTCAGGTATCCAGTGCGAACTTGCCGTTTCGATAAGTGCACAGTCAGACATTATCGCATTTGTAAGGTCCGACAAATCCTTCTTTCCAAAAAATGATAACGGAAGTCTTCTTAATTTCTCAGCAAGTGCCCTTCGTCTGACACCGCTCTCAACATAAGTTGATAAAAATGTTGCCCTGTACTGAAATACTGTTGTAAGTGCGATAAGAACAAGCACAACTACTATTCCGCCAATGAAAAATCCTTTCTGCTCTGTCGGTACTTTTCCCTCAAACAGATATGATGCCAGTTCATACAAAAGACCTACCGGAAGCATAAGCACGAGGTTTGCAAGCGTAACTGCCACAAAAGCCTTTACCATATCTTTTGCACCTTTTTCTGACAGTGCATATTTATGTTTTAATCTATCTATCATATAGCTTTACCTGCCTTTCCAACCTGCCAGTTTACAGATTTATTGTATTCATTCCACATATGAGTATAAACACCGCCAGCATCGACAAGTGTCTCATGTGTGCCCGACTCAGCTATCTTTCCATCTTTAAGGACATAAATACGGTCGGCATTTGTCACCGTTGATAATCTGTGTGCTATCATTATTACAGTCTTGTCTTTTGAAAGATTTTCAAATGCAAGCTGTACTTTTCTCTCGTTGTCAGGATCAGCAAATGCCGTTGCCTCGTCAAGTATAAGTATAGGTGCATTCTTCAGGAAAGCTCTCGCAATGGAAAGACGCTGCATCTCGCCGCCTGATACATATGTACCTTTTGAGCCGATAACAGTATTTACTCCCTGCGGAAGTTTGGCAATAATATCACTGCATTGTGCTTTTTTCAGTGCATCGAGAACCTCTGCGTCAGAAGCATCAGGTCTTCCCATTCTTATATTTTCAAGAATCGAAGTCTTTAAAAGTTTACTGTCCTGAAAAACATAAGAGATAGTATCCATAAGTTTATCAGATTCAATATTTTTTACATCAACACCGCCTATTGATATGCTTCCGCTATTTACATCCCAAAATCTTGCAATAAGTGATGCAAGTGTTGTCTTTCCGCCGCCTGACGGTCCGACAAATGCAATATGTTCACCTGCTTTTATATCAAGTGAAATACCATCAACGGCATTAGTCTTTGCATCGTCATATGAGAATTTAACATTCTTAAGCGAAACAGATGCATCTTTAATCTTATTGTCAGAAGTTCCATTCGGAAGTTCTTTTACATCAAGTATCTCATCCATTCTGTTTAGTGCATCCTCAACTATCATCTGCGACTCACCTGCATATGCAACTTTCATAAGCGTTGTGGTGAGTGTAGCCGTTATAAGAATATAAAATATAAGATTTAACAAAAATGTATCTGTAATAGTGTTGCCACAGAGTACATATGCAGCTATTATAAGTGCCGCAAATATGGCATTTGAAAATACGGTAAAGCCTATCATCGGAAGCATCATTGCCTTTGTATAATCGATAGTCCATTTTTCATAGTCATCTATCGCAGCCTTAAATCTCTTAAATGAGAACACCGTCTGACCAAAAGTCTTTAAAACCGGCACACCTCTTACATACTCGACTGCTTCAGCAGACATTGTTTCAAGTGAATTCTGATATTGTTTCATATCCTCCGCCATCTTTGGTCCCATCATCATCGTTCCCATAATGACAAATGCAAGTACGGCAGGAATCAGACTTATAATCCCAAGCTGCCAGTCAAATACTGCCATCATAGCAAGAAGTCCTATAGGTGTCGCATAGGAAACTGCCTTATCCGGAAGATTGTGTGCAAGATATGTCTCAGTAGCCGCAGACGAATCCGTAACTATCTTTCTTATCTTACCTGTGCCCTTTGACTCTACATAACCAAGTGGCAGCTTCATTATATGCTCCATCATATACACACGCATATTTGCCTGTACCCTGAATGCCGCTTTGTGCGAACACATAAGTGATGCGATATAAAATGCCATCGCAAGCAGTGCAAATCCTACCGCCTGCCAGCCGTATGAGGTAATATGTACTGCCTTTGAAAAATCAGGTCTAACCTCAAGAACCTCCTTTATGATGCACCATACATCATAAAACGGTATCAATGCAACCCATGCACTGATAACTGCCAAAACACATGAAATATAGGAAAAATATTTATGATTTCCGGCAAATTCCATAAGTTTTGAAAATGCAGATTTCTTTTTTGTCTCCATTTATGAGTCCTCCTTGTTTGTTTTATATTACTATGATTAGTTTTTGCTAACCTAAAGTTATTTTTTTAGGCAGTAACAATATTTAACTGATAATTATTGTACTGCCGTTATTAACTTTTTTTATTTTATAAAATTTATACAACTTATAAAAAACTTTTTATTTAGACTCCTCTGTAATTCCAAGAACGGCTTTCCAGCCGGCATAATTAAATGTCCTTACATTATCCATATACTCTTTCGCCTCCTCATAACTCTTATCATGGGACACGATCTCATAAACATACTGCCATCCCGTTGTGCAATATACATGTATGAAAAAATCATCTACACTATGCTTTCCGTCTGAAAATTGTTTTGCAAACTGTCTATAATAATTTTCTTCAATAGCCGCAAGTTTATCAAAATAATTTTCATATTCAGTTCCCACAGAACAACAGAATATCAGTTTAAATTCATCCTTGTACTTATAAATATACTTTAATACAATGTCCGTACCCTCGCCGCCAATCTGCATTGCCTGTTTAACATCAAAAGTTTCCTTTGCTTCACTGATACTATTCAGATAAATTTCCATAAGTCCGTCTGCCGCTTCTTTCACAACAGCACCAAAAAGTCCGGTCTTATCGTGAAATCTGGTGTATATGGAATTTGTACTGACGCCACTTTTTGCTGCAACCCTTCTAAGGCTCGCATCGTGAAAACCATATTCTAAAAATTCATTCTTTGCACTGTCAAGCAGAATTTCTGTCACTCCTGCCGCTTCATGTCGCATATTTTTTGTCCTTTCTCTTTGTGTAACAATGTTATTGTAACACTGTTATTTTATTTGTCAAGTGGGTATTTTTCAATAACACATTCATGCTTCTTTGTTTTTTTATCATAACTTATTCCAACGAGTAATATATCCCCGTTGTATTGCTTTACTGTATCTGAATAATTCTTCTCTTATCTCCTCATTTGGTACAAATGCCATTTCTTTTTTTTGATCATATGCAAGATAGCCAAGATGTATAAGATATGTCAAAATATCATCTTTATCTTCAAAATTGACTGTATCATTTTGAAATGAAGTTACATCTGTTTCTACTGAACCGCCAGCCAACATCTCTATTATCGCACTCTTTAACCCGTCAAAATCCATATTTATTAACGGAACTATTATCCTGTATGAATCTGTTTCCGACCAATAACTCCTAAACTCCCCCTCCATCATAAGACTTACTACCGCATTAGGATTATAAATATGATATTTGCCGAGCTGATAGCCATCATACCACTTTTTTACTTTGTGAAAATCCCGTTCATACCTGTCACATAATTTTTTTACTTCCTCCTCTGTAAAACCGATATATTCTGCCAATGGTCCAGGATTTAACATTGTATATTGTTTAAAATTATTAAGTGCCGACTGTGTTTTCAACTTCTTTATCGGTAAAATCCCCGTAAGATAAGCAAGCCCTATATATTTTGTCGGTTCAACCCCCTTAAACATTGCTCTTAAAAAATTGATATATTCTTCCTGAACTTTTTTATTATTTGCCTTATCACGAATTATAATATCCCATTCATCTATTATAATAATAAATTTCGTTCCATTCATCGAATTTATTACAGATAACGCTTCGGGAAGTGATTTTATTTTTTCAGACAATTCATTGGGATAATACTCTCTCAATTCACATATCGTTTTTTCTGTTATATATGACACTACATTTTCTGAACCACCTGCCGGTTCGATGCACCATTGAATGTCAATATGTATAACATCATATTTATTTATATTTTTTTCAAATCCTATACTCTCACTTATTTTTAATGTTGAAAACATTTCTCTCGAATCACAGCCTTTACTGTAATATGCTGCAAGCATATTTGCCGTGACAGACTTTCCAAACCTTCTTGGACGGCTGTTACATATATACCCCTGCAATGTATTTATGACTTTATTTGTATATTCTAACATCCCCGTTTTATCCACATAGATTTCTGAATTTAATGCCACCTGAAAAGCACTATTGTCAGGATTAACAAACATTCCCATACCTTTACACCTCTTTCTCCTATATATTGTTTATTATTTTAACATACTTTATTATCATTTACCATAACAACGCCTATCTGTTAATGTTGCACATAGTCATGAAACAGCAAAACTTCTTTAAAGTAACGGTTCAGCCTTTAAAAGACACAATAATGTAATAAATTTGTAACTCATTTTTGCCTGACATGATATATAATAATATTACTAAGTACTGCTGTTCAACCTATTATGCAGACAGCAGCCTTAATTTCAACTAATAAGGAGGGATTTCAAATGAAAAAGATTAAAAAAATTATATGCCTTATCTTAACTTGCTCACTTTTATGTTCAGGTACACAAAATACAACGGCAGCAAAAAAACATTACCTGGCAAAATCTGTTGACTGGGGATTAGGTCTTAATAAAAATCATGCAACACCCGGTGGAACTTTACCCTATAACGGATTTTCATTAAAAAAGTACAACACCATATTCACTGGCAACACTAAAAAGAAATACATATACCTCACTTTTGACTGCGGATATGAAAACGGACATACAAAAAAAATACTCAATATTTTAAAAGAGAAAAACATCAAGGCAATTTTCTTTGTCACAAAACCATATATCGAGGGCAACGCAAAACTTGTTAAACGCATGAAAAAAGAGGGACATTTAGTTGGTAATCACACCTCAACGCATCCAAGGCTTGGTGAATGTAATACTGATAAAATCCGTTCTGAATTAAAAAGTGTTGAAAAATGTATGAAAAAGAAAACAGGCTACAAGCTCGACAAATTTGTCCGCCCGCCGGAGGGTAATTACAGTGAGCTTGCATTAAAAACAATGCAGGACATGGGATATACCACTGTCCTCTGGAGCCTTGCCTGGTATGACTACAATCCTGCTGACCAGCCTACCACAGATTATGTTGTAGGAAGATTTAAAAGCTATTACCACAAAGGAATGATTCCTCTGCTGCATGCTATATCAAAAGCAGATACAAATGCACTTCCAAAGATTATTAAATATATGAAATCAAAGAAGTATGAATTTAAAACACTTGATACAATAAAAATTAAAAATAAAGTTTCCTGATAAATTAAAGACTGAACTATTGTGAAACTATAATAAAATCAGATAAATTGCAAGGATATAACAAATAAATTTATTATATCCTTGCAATTTATCATTATTTATCAATCTGTTGTTACTTCCATATTCCTTTCTGCTTTCTGACTACATAGTAAAGATCGTTTTCCATAGCCATTACTTTTTCAAGTGGAACATATTTAAAAATAGGCATTTTCATCTTAACTTTTATCCAAATGGCTGAGTAGATACCAAGAACTAAAAACGAAACTCCGGTCAACAGCCATATCATCATTCTTTCATGTGGGTCTGTAGATATGTTAAGAATCATATACGCCGTTCCCAAAATTCCTATTACCGGCAATGTCCATCCGCCCGGAACTTTAAAGTTTCTCGGTGCTTTTGGCAGTCTCTTTCTAAATACAAGTACATCAATATGTGCAAGAATATACGAAACCATCCATATTACTGAGCCGGCAAGTATAAGAAAATCTATCATATCTGCCGAATTGTTGCTGACATAAGCAAATAAAAATATTGCCGCACTTACAAATACCTGGCCAAACCATGGAACCTTATATTTATTTGTCTTTGCAAATATCTTTGGCATCATGTTCATTTTTGCCATGCCCTGACATATAACGGCAAGTGAATTTACTGTAGAATTCTGCGTGCTTATTACTGCAAGTGCTCCAACCAACATCATCCATATCTTACCGAATTTTCCAAGGATGGCATATCCATAAAGAAGATGTGGTGCTGCTGAATCAGCAAGTTTTCCCCATTCAACATAATTGTGAAATCCAAGTACCATAACCGACTGCATTATGAAGATAAGGAAAAGTCCTATCATCATTCCAAGAGGTACATTTCTCTTTGCATTTTTTACTTCTTTAGAAATCGGAATAGCATACTCTGCTCCGATAAAAAGCCAAAATGCAACTGCCGTCATAGATGCTATACCTTTAAAATCAGCTTCAAGTACAAACGGCTGGTCTAATTTCGCTCCCATGCCTGCACCTATCATTCCGATAAATCCCATTACGACAAGCGAACCTACAAGCAAAAATGCAACAATATCCTGAATTTTTGCAAACATATCAACTCCACGCAGGTTTGCAAGAAGAATTATAAATGTCATTATAAAAGTGTAAACTATGCTGGGTATATTTCCACCTATCGTATCCGCAAGTGAAAATGAAAAAATCGAAGCCTCAACACCGCATGACATTGTATTGCATATTATGTAACCGCCCACCATCGATACAAGCGTAGGCAGTGGTCCTATCGCCGCAAGTGTATATTGTGCAAGTCCTCCTGTAGTATTTGGCATCAGTGCATTTAACTCTGATAATGATGCAACTGTTGTCATATTTAACAGCATTGCTATCGCCATTGCGAGAATAAATGTAACTCCAAGTGTTCCCGAGCCCTCACCTAATGATACAAGGCAGCTTGTAGCAACAACAAGACCGACAGAAATGGAAACTACATTTGCAAGTCCTAATTTCTTTTTATTCATAAGCAAGTCCTTTCTATTATAGAGCCTCCACACCCTCGTCTCCGGTACGCACTCTTATTACATTATCGATTCCATAGACAAAGATTTTTCCATCACCGATATGACCTGTATAGAGTTCTTTTTTGACAAGGTCGAGTATCTTATCTATCTTATCATCCTCAACTACAATATTTATCTGCTGTTTTGGCAAAAGTTCCATGACTTCATTTAATTCAACTTCATACTCTTTTGTTCCAAGCTCAATGCCGCAGCCAAGCACCTGCATGACAGTCACGCCACGCACACCTACTTTGCTCAACTCGCTAATAAGATTTGTAAGTTTCGACATTCCCGTTATTACTTCTATTTTAGATATTCCCATAGTCTTACTCTCCTTTACAACTTATAAATTTTAATTTTTCACTCTTTTGTTAGTATTTATCATTTTTCTGTATTGCTCTAAAGTAACACCTGAATATTTTTTAAATTCTTTCATCATATGCGGTTCATCGTAATACCCACAATCAAGTGCCACCTGTTCATACCTGACACCCTCTTTGTCTGCCTGCATCAGGAGATTTTGAAACCTGATATACTGAGCAAACTGCTTTGGTGAAATCCCGTGAAAACTCTTAAATATTCTTCTCAGATAACAGGCTGAATAGTTAGTCTCATCCTCAAGCTGCCGCATTGTTATCATGCCTTTTGTCCTGCTTATTCTATTTACGAGATATTCATTTATCTTTTCCTTATCCGAAAGAGAATTTCTTCCTAAAACCATATCTTCATATGCCTTTTTGAATATTTCTATTCTCTCACTCATGGTCTTTGCCAATGCAATTTTCTCCGTAAGATTTTTCCCAAAAATATCTCCATCTATTTCAATGTCATCATTAACTATCATTTCCATTGTAATATCTTTTGGAAGTATTCCCTGTCCCGGCTGAAACCTCACACCAAAACAATCGTCCTGAGTACCCAGTTCCCACTTCTTTACACCGAACACCGTCCCGCTGATATATGTAGAAACTTTGTTTTCGCCTATATTGAAAAGCAAATCTATACTCGCATCAGGAACGGCTTTAATACAATGTTTTTTCTCATCATGAATCGTAAATTCATAAAAGTGTGAAATTCCGTAATCAGTTCTGTTAATCTGGCTGTAACCATCCATCTCCAAAGTCATGTACGGTTGAAAAGGATTTATAATATCTGTCTGCTTCATAGTAATCTCCATTCCTGCAGACATTCTCACAATCAATGAAGTTCAGGTTCATCCCACAAATGAAGTTTCACTCCTATTCCAAGCTTTAAGGCATTTTTATAAACAGTCTCGCCCCATGCTATGTCCTCAACCGGCATACCACCTACTGAATAGATTATCCTCTGCTTATCATTATCCCTTCCCGAAACCTTCTTTGTGATAACATCTGCTATATCTATAATTTCTTCTCTTGTTATCTTTTTGTCATGCAGCAGATCCATAAATTTTGCTCCGACCACCTGTACCGGGTCATAACTAGGATATGGATATTCATCCGCCCATGCCTCATAAAGTTTATAATTGTCAACCACCAGCTTTGTGTTTTCGTCAAGATAAAATTCTTCATCAAATCTTGCTGCTGACGGCATACAGATAAGTGCACCCTCTTTTATCCATTTCTCATCTATGTATGGGAAAAGACTTTCCTTATCACCTACGGATGTTGCTGTGTTTATTATATCACTGTCCCTGATAGCTTCTTCCATAGTCTCGCATACTTTTATCGTTGTTACCTGTGGAAATTCTTTCTTTACATATTCAACAAATGAGTCTATCGAATTTTTTCCACGACCTTTAATCTTTACCGTATCAATCTTAGGACATACACTCATAAATGCTGCAAGTGCTGTTTTTCCCATAACACCCGGTCCGACTATTGCAACTGTTGTTGAATCTTTTCTCGCAAGGTATTTTGCTCCGACTCCCGGAATGGCACCTGTTCTGTATGCACTTAACAGATTAGCGGACATAAGTGCAAGTGGAGCACCTGTATCCTTATCATTAAGCATCATCATAAGAATGGAACGCGGCAGTCCTTTCTTTTTATTCTCGATATTTGAACCATACCATTTCATTCCTGCCATCTGAAAGCTGCCGCCAAGATATGCAGGCATTGCCATAAATCTTCTGTCCTCACCATTCTTTGGCATCCCTTCAAACTCCGGATTATCAGGGAAAGTCACCATACATCCGTGTGAGTTATGATTTTCACCTCCCATGACATAATCCCCTTTGTTCAAAGTAACCATCATGTCCTCCATAACTTCCACGCATTTTCCCATATCTTTTACACCGGCTTTTATCATGTCCGATTCACTTAAATAAATAAAATCAATTTTTGCACTCATGTTTTATCCCTCCGCTTCCATTACTGTTCATAACTGTAGTATAAACACTATCCAACTTTCACAATACATGGCAAAGGAATAAATTTAGTTTATATTATATATGCATTACCGCTGTTTTCAGTAATTATGCCATAATAAAACAAAAAAGTGCCAACGGAATTTAACCGTTGACACCTTTGTCATGTATTGATAATACCATAATTGTAAAATTTTTACAAGTATTGTTAGTCTTACTTTTTGTTTACAAGTAACAGTTCAGCCTTGCATTTCTTACATTTACAATAAACATATTATTCTTTTTTATATTGTTTGTATTGTAAAAAGCGATACAAGGATTATGTTTTTTATACTCTGCCAAAATCATCCATAAATGCAATATCAATCATAAACTCATACTGCTGTAAAATATTCTTCTCATCACTAGCATCTGCCAATACAAGATAATACTTACCCAGAATTTATCAGTCAATCCATTATCAGCCAATGCCTTAAAGTATTTTCCACTGTCACCTAGCATCATCTGTTTAACGACCTCCTCAAAATTCGGAGTTTTCACATCTGTAAGCACGGCAATCAAACCAATATCAATCGTCTGTGCATTGTAATAGTCAATTCCAAGTTCCTTAAACTTCTCAATACGATGCTTATTTTTCCAGAAATTGCCATACTGCGACAAATGCTCCTTAAAACGATTATCAATACCAATCTCCTGAGACATCTGTGACACTCTGTCTGTATAATAATGTATTGAGTAATTCATCATTTTCAAGGGCATTCCACGGATGTCCACTGTGAAGCTGTTCAAAAATAATTCTATAGCCTTTTATTGTATCCTGATTCAACACATCTAACCCAAACTCATCCAACACCTCTACATCACCAGATATATCTCTCTGGTCTGCAAACATTGCCCGGACAGCCTCCTCTGTACAAAGGAAATCACCTTCATAATCTCTTTTATAAGTGCCTTTCATTGGATCTGTTCCAATATAAACCGGCTTATCGTGCCTGTCTGCCGCAGGAACATCAATTCTTAGTATTTTCTTTTTCCCTACTATCACTGGTCTGTATTCTATCATTAATTTTATGAATGTAATAATCCTTATAAAACAAAATCAGTCAAGATAAAGTCCACACAACCACTTATTATGTAAGACTTTCTTAATAGTGTTAAATGATTTTAAAAATAAAAAGTAACCCACAAGTCTTTAACTCGTAAGTTACTTTTTACAATAATCATATTTTTATCAAAATTATCTCACCGGCTTAAACCTGTTATAATTAAGTGCACTTATATCAACCACTGTTTTCTCGCCGACTACCATCTGTGCAAGCATTAGTCCGACTGCCGGTGCAGTTCCAAATCCATGTCCCGTAAATCCGCACGCAAGTATCAGTCCCGGTGCTTCTTCTACCGGACTTAAAAAAGGTACTCCGTCAAATGCTTCGTCAAGCCATCCGCACCAGCTTCTTACTATTTTTGCGTCCCTGAGTGCAGGTATATAACTCTGAATCGCCCTGCTGCTTGCCGATAATGTCATTGAATTTGTTATAAGTTTTGACGGGTCTGCCGTGTTTGTTGACGGGTCTACCATCTCGTCTACTACCTCCCATCCGGAGTCTGAACCAAATACAAATGAACCATGATGTGTCTGATGTCCGTAAAAATCCGCTGTAGCACAGCCAAACATTACATCTATCATATGCGGCTGCATTTCTGTCACAAGACATTCATCTATAAGTCTTGTCATTGGTATATCTATGCCTATGGTTCTTGCTATCTCCCTGCTTTCATAGCCTGCCACAAGAATTACTGTTTCGCCCTCAAATACAGTGCCGTCATTTAAGATTACTTTTCTTACTTTTCCCTTGACTTTCTGCAATGCTTTTACCGGTGCATCAGTATAAAATCTTACTCCCATCTCAAGTGCTCTCTTATAATATCCGAGTGTTGTTGTGAGAGGATTTGCATGACCGTCCGTAGGACACCAGCTTGCTCCTATAACTTCATCTGAAAGATAAGGACATATCTCTTTGACTTCTTTTTCATCTATCATTCTCACATCAAGACCTACTGATTTTGCACTGTCTGCAAGTGTCCGGAGCTTTTTAAGATGTTCTTCTGTCTTACCCATTCGCAAATTTCCTTTCTGGGTATATTCAGTATCTACACCAAGCTCCTCTGACAATGTAGGCCACATATTTTTAATACCATACATTGCATATGGCAGTTCTCTTACATCACGGCCTGACTGACGGACACCGCCGCCGTTTCTCGATGAACCTCCATGTCCTATACTGTTTGTCGCCTCAAGTACAACTACATCCTTAACACCTTTTTTTGCAAGATAATAAGCAGCTGCACATCCGTTTACTCCACCACCTATGATAACTACCTCTGCTGTTTTATTCATGGCTTACACCTCCATCCTCTGCTAATATACACATCTCAATCGGTCTCATTGGTGCTCTTGAACTTGCAGGTACAACCTCTGACGGAGATACTTTAAGTTCAGATGCAATAATTGATTTTACCATTTTCCCACAAGTCTGCCCCTGACAAAGTCCCATTCCCGATCTCAAATATCTTCTCATTTCTTCCAATGTAAATATTCCCTCATGGACAGCTTTTCTTATCTGTCCCTTAGTCACTTCTTCACAACGGCATACCAGAAGGTTGTCGTCAGCACCCTCAACAAATGGTCCTATTTCTTTTAATTTTGCCTGAATGTCTGTCATAGTTAAACCCTCCTTATGCTTCTTTCTTATAAAATCTTGCTTTCATTACCATATCGTTAGGAACTTTTATTGTAAGCAGATTCGTGTGGTCAAATACAGGTGCACATCTCACTTTTGTGACTTCCGCCTTACATACTTCTTTTCCGTCCCTGCCAAGTGCAATACCCTTATCGCCAACCTCAGGAACAGGTAAAAATTCATATGGCATTGTGACTTCTCCAAATCCCGGTTCAACATCTTCCTCAACTAAGAAAATTGACTGACCTGAACATGATGCCACGCACATTCCGCAACCGATACATTTTTTCTCCTCATCAATAGCAGGAAGTGATGTAATATTTTTTCCTATACGGATGCAGCCCATCTTACAGGCATCCTGACACGGATTACAAGGAATGTTCTGCGTACACTCGATGACCGGATGGATTCCTTTCTGGTGTGTGACTCCCGGAAATCTTTCTATCTCATCATCAGCCACAAAACCTTTATTTAAAAGATTCATAGAAACATCAATTCCCTCATCTGTCTTTTCGACAAGTTTACCTCTGTTCTTTGGAGCAAACATACCCTGTCTTAATGTTTCAAGCTGATTTTCAAGTTCCTCTATTCTGGCATCTCTTTCTTCTTCCGTCATATATCCGAGATAGCACGTAATAGAAGCTCCTGACATTCTTCCCTCTATCATTGCTGAACTTGCTTCCTCAATGCCTGAAACATCACCTGCCGCATATATTCCCGGAACACTTGTTGCACCGTACCTGTCAATCTCAGGAACATGACCGCCTTTAGTATCATTCATCTTTACTTCAGCCTGCTTTAAAAGCTGTGACATCGGCGACAAACCGACAGCAAGGCAGACCGTGTCAACATCAAAATGTTTTTCAGTGCCGGGTATTATCTTCCAGTCAGCTCCTACCTGACCTATAACTACTCCCGTGACGGCATCTTCACCCTCAACTCTTACAATAGTATGTGAAAGATAGAACGGCACGCCACATCTTGCAATTTTAGCTGCATGAACTCCGTATCCTCCGACTCTCGGAGCTGCATCTGCAAGTGCTACGACCTCGCATCCCGCCTGCAAAAGCTGATAACTTACAACAAGACCGACATTTCCCGAACCGAGCATCAAAATCCTGTTTCCCGGTTTAATGTGATGAAGATTCATCATTGTCTGTGCAGCTCCCGCACCGATAACCCCCGGCTTAGTCCATCCTTCAAAATTGACCATATTTTCACTTGCTCCGGTTGCGACTAAAACTGCATCTCCTTTATAATGCCTGACGCTCCCGCCAACTTTTACCGTAACTTCCTTTTCAGGATAAAGACCTACGACTGTTGCATCTAAGATAACCTCAACACCGTATTTCTCAGCTTCATCAAGAAGCTCCTCACCAATCTTAAATCCTCTCACTTTAGCTTTGTGTTCCTTTGAACCAAAAAACTTATGTATCTGTTTAAAAAGCTGTCCGCCCGGCTTTGCATTTTCATCAAACACAATAGGTTTTAAACCTTTCTTTGCCGCCTCTATCGCTGCCGATAAACCAGCCGGACCTGCACCGATAACTATCATGTCATATCGTTCTATCTTCATAACTCTACCTCTTTTCTTGCGATCTCTTATCCAATACCAAACTCAAAAGCTCAATTTTATCTGTGCCAAAACACCACTTACTTTTCTTCAAAAATAACTATCAACTGTTATTTAAATATTCTTGCCGTTTATTCTATCTTTATCAATATCTTTTATATCCGCCAACAGCTTTATTCCTGCTAATATCCAGATAATTTATGCATCGGGTTTTGCCGAAACACCATACTGTGTCTGCACAACCATTCCTGCTTCAAGAGGTGTAATGCAAGTCCTGATATTTGGTTTACCGTCAACTATCATTACACAATCCGTGCACCTGCCTATTGCACAAAAAATTCCTCTCGGCTCATGTTTTTTCGCCGTATATCTGTGAGCCATAACACCCGCTGCCTTTAACGCTGCAGCAATCGGTTCACCCTCATATCCCTCAAGAAGTTTTCCGTCATAACTAAAAGTGACTTTCTTACGCTTAGGTGTCTCCCCTAAGATTGGATGATTTTCTATTCTTTCCATATATATCAGACCTCCTTAATCTCATTAATACACTTTTCTGCCCCTGAAAAAAATCCAGAAATAAAAATCCTGTGTCAAAACTTTTTCTTATACAAAGAACACATATATGCCATTTATATAAGAAAAACAAAAGACGCCTGTTATCTCTAACAGACGCCTTTGTCTTAATCATTTGTTGATTAGACTTTATCACTAAAATATTCAGTTGTATTGTAAAAAACGATATAAAGTCAGGGGATATTCACAATATTCTCCTATTTACTCTACAGTTCATCACTATCCAGCAGCACGGTAAAAGGACCGTCATTTAAAAGTTCAACTTTCATATCTGCACCAAACTCTCCCTGCTCTACTATCTCAATCTCCTCTTTGCATTTTGATATTATATATTCATACAATTCTTTTGCCATATCAGGTGCTCCCGCTTTGACAAATGATGGTCTGTTTCCTCTCTTGCAGTCAGCATACAATGTAAACTGCGATATAAGCAGCAGGCTGCCACCCACATCCTTTAAACCTAAGTTTGTCTTACCATTCTCATCCTCAAAAATACGCAGATTTATCATTTTATGTATCATCTTATCTGCAATTTCTTTCGTGTCACTCTCTCCCACACCTATAAGCACCATAAAACCTTTTCCTATCTGACCTCTTATCTCATTATCAATTGTCACTTTTGAATTTGATACTCTTTGAATTATAAAACGCATTTTCCCTCATTTCCGCATATGCTAACTAATCATTTAAAAACAATGTTTTTTATTTTATTCCTGCTTATCCCGTCATCATATTTAACATTTTCAGGGCACTTTGAATTATTTTTAAACCTGTTATCCTTAAACAGGATACCGTCACATTTCGCCAGTATTATTTCATCTTTTTTATTACCTTTTGAAAAATCATTATTTATAACTTTGCAGTCATAAACCGTACCGGTAGTTTTATCATTACTCCACCCTCCAATACGAAGCCCGCAATACAAATTATTATACATGATATTTTCACTGATTTTTATATCTCTTACATAATTTTCTTTTGTATAATAACTTTTCCACTCTTCAGATCCTACTTCTATTCCATAGTGATTTTTAAATGTCTTATTTCCTTTTACCAAAATATCTTTAGCACCATCTATATAGATTCCGGCATTTTCTGCAAATGAGCTTTTGCAATTATAAACCGTATTGTCAATACATTTACAATTTCTTGGCTGGTCCATTGTTAAATCATCACAATATCCTGCATTTCCGTAAAAATCTATTCCAATATTCGTATTATTGTAAACCTTATTGTTTTGAACATATATATTTGTACAATTACCTGCCACGGATATATTTTCAGACCATCCGTTTATATTATCATGCACTTTATTTCCCAAAATATAAACATGATGAATACTCTTTTTCTTCTCTCCAAGTAATAGTACAGCATTTGCTTCACCACCAGGCTTTTCAATACTTCCAGGTCTTGTAGTAATTATATTTCTGAACTCACATTTTTCTATCACAATACTGCTTTCACTGTTTTTCATCAATATACCGCATACATTTTCAGCTTTAATATTTCCAATATGAAGTTTTTGTATTTTGATATAACTCTGTCCTCCCATATCAAATACTGCCGCACTTATATTATCTTTATTTGATATGTTCACTTTTTCATTTTTATATGCAGCTATTGTAATATATCCTCTTTTTTTATTCCCTGATTTGTGAAATATAAACGGTCCTTTATAATTTCCCTCTCTTATATAAATTACTGTTCCCGCATCAGCTTTATCTATGGCTTTTTGCAGAGAAACGAACGGATATTTTTTACTGCCCGTTGATTTTTTATTTCTTTTCTGAGATACATAAATGATTTTTTTGTTATTCACTTGTTTTGCATTGATGGATTTTCCAAAAATAATGCCAAATATGCATAATAACATTATAAAACTCAATAAAAATATTATTTTTTTATTAACATTTTTCATTCTTAAATATTTTTTCTCCAATCCGATATATTTTGCTTACTTACAAATTAATATATGTTGACCTGCTTTGCCATTTTGTCAACAAGACCAGATTTGACTGCATGATTGCAAAAATTACATTACAATATATCAATCCATGACATCAAATCCAGACAAAAAACTTTTCAACTTAAACATTTTGAAAGCCTGCATATGTAAATCAAAAAAAACAGAGATGACATAATCTTAAACATATGTACATCTCTGTTAAATCCAGTGTCTGATGTCAGCATATACTTCAATAAAATAATCATTTACCTTATACCAAACCAGACATTTTTCTAAATCAAAACCATTATAAATTCTCAAATTGATTATTCAGCTGCTTCTGCAAGTATCTCTTTCTTATTGTAAGAACCGCAAGACTTGCATACTCTATGAGACATCATCAAAGCTCCACATTTGCTGCATTTTACCAAATTTGGTGCTGACATCTTCCAATTTGCTCTTCTTTTATCTCTTCTTGATTTTGAAGATTTATTCTTTGGACAAATAGACATTACATTCCACCTCCTAGCCTTTTCCTTTACAACACTTCTCCGATTATACCTAACTTTCGGAGATTTGTCAATATATTTTCAAACTTTTTTTATTGTATTAGTAAAATGCTCGTAAAGCAGTGTAACACCAGGAGCAAAACGCTGGTTTTGCTTTTTTATTATTTCACGAGTCTTGCTGTCTCTCTTGCAATAGCAAGTTCTTCGTTTGTAGGAACTATCCATACAGGTACTTTACTGTCTTTTGTTGAAAGAAGTATTTCTTCTCCGCGTGTCTGATTTGCTTTCTCATCAATCTTTACACCAAGTGCACTGATTCCCTCCATGATCATCTCACGAACTTCTTTGTTGTTTTCTCCTGCTCCTGCCGTAAGTGCTATAGCATCTACTCCACCAAGTGCCATATAGTAAGCACCAATATACTTTACAATGCGGTAAACAAGTACATCAAGGGCATTTGCTGCATCTTTATTTCCGCTTTCTCTTGCGTCTACAAGATCTCTGAAGTCATTTGATACACCTGAAAGACCAAGCACACCTGACTTTTTATTCAAGATAGTTGTCATCTCACTTACTGAAATGTTTTCTTTCTGACATATGAACTCTATGATAGCAGGGTCAATATCTCCTGAACGCGTCCCCATTACAAGTCCTTCAAGCGGTGTCATTCCCATGCTTGTATCGATTGATTTGCCGTCTTTGATAGCTGAGATACTTGCTCCACTTCCGATATGGCAGACAATCATCTTTGAATTGTTATAATCAAGTCCTGCAAGTTCTGCAAGTCTCTTTGATACAAAACTGTGGCTTGTTCCGTGGAAACCATAACGGCGAACTCCGTATTTCTCATAATACTCTTTTGGAAGACCATATAAATATGCTTTTGCCGGCATTGTCTGATGAAATGCTGTATCAAATACTGCAACATGCTTCACACCCGGCATTGCTTCCTGACATGCACGCACACCTAATATATTTGCAGGATTATGAAGTGGTGCAAGATCATTACAGCTCTCAATATCCTTGATAACATCTTCAGTTATGACAACTGATGACGAAAATTTCTCGCCACCATGTACCATACGATGTCCCACTGCATGAATCTCATCAAGTGAATTTATAACACCTCTCTCTTTATCTACAAGAAGTTCAAGCACCTTCTTAATCGCAATACCATGCTCCGGAAGATCTGTCTCCGTAACAAACTTATCTCCATGAGCCTTATATGTAATCTTTCCGTCAAGACCGATTCTCTCACAATTTCCTGATGCACTTACCTGCTCTGTCTCTGAATCGATAAGCTGAAATTTAAGTGATGAACTTCCACAATTTACTACTAAAATATTCATTTTCTGTTTCCTCCGTATAATAATTTACTTGTGCTCTCCATAAAAGAATAATGCCACCGTACCGGGTCCTGAATGTGATGCTATAACCGGATCTAACATCCTGATCACAACTTCTCCGATATTGAAATTTTCTCTGACTTTCTTTGCAACATACTCTGCATCTTCAATGCAGTCTCCATGACTTATATATACCGACTGACCGTCAGGTACTATAATACTGCTTTTCATATGCTTCACAAGTGCATCAAGAGATTTTTTTCTGCCTCTGGCATTTTCCATAGGAATCAGATGTCCATTATCATCAACATGCAAAACCGGCTTTATACTTAATGCTGTACCTACAACGGCGGTCGTGGCAGATATCCTGCCACCCCGCTTCAGGAAAAATAAATCATCAACAGTAAACCAATGGCATATATTGTTTCTGTGTGCTATTATCCAGTCTGCATTTTCAGAAATCGACATACCCTTTTCTTTATTGTCAATAACATATTTTACCAGAAGCCCTTCGCCGAGTGCCGCCGCCAGTGAATCGACTGCATAAAGCTTTCTATCAGGATATTTCTGCGATAATGAGTTTGTGACAAGTGATACTGCCTGAAAAGTTCCGCTAAGTCCCGAAGAAAATCCCACATAAAGATAATCCTTTCCCTGCTTTACTATTTCCTCAAGCATATCCATGGCATCACCGACCGTAACCAAAGATGTGGTTATTTCTTTTTTCTGACGCATCATGCTGTAAAAATGTGCCAAATCAGTCTTTTGACCTTTAATGTATCCTTTGTATTCCTCTCCGTCTACATAATAATTTAACGACAGAATCTCAAGTCCATACTTTTCAATCATATCTTCCGGCAGATTTGCGGTCGAATCCGTAACTATCACATAGTCATTTGACATTTCACTACCTCCATATCCCACTGCTATATATATTATACTGCATATATATGTTACATACGCAAATCACTTAATATATAAAGCATAATTTTTTGTTTACCGTTCACACTTGCAGTGCTATCAGTTCCCCTTTTGTTACTATGTCAATGAAATAAAATTACTGTCCATAAATCTACAGACAGTAATTTATAAACAACTATGTTAAGTATAATGTAATTTCACCTGATTGGCAAGTATATGTTTTTATAAAATATTATATTCAGGTAACAGTTCAGCCATAAAAAGTAATTGACAATACTTGAGCTTGCTCATTGTATTGTTAATTATCTTTTTATGGTAGAATAGCCTTTCATTTATTATATGAGGTAAACATAAGCTGCTTAGCAGCGACTGACAGTTTGCTGGCAGGTTTATGAATGTAATAAATGGAAGGCTGAACTGTTACATATTTAGTAACACTCCATTCTCTTACGCATTGCACGCATTTGTAAGTATCTCATTTAATGCCGTTCCACTGCTTGTATGACATCTTACTATATCTGCATTGCATTTTTCGGCTTCAGTTATCGCACACTTCACCATCTTGTGAGATACCGTATTTGTGAACAATATGAGAAGATCAGGACTTCCTATCTGCTCACTGAGTCTTGCCGACATCTGGGTAAAAACTTTTGCCTTGCAATTATGCTCCTTACATATCTTCTTGTATCTACAGACCATGCGGTCATGTCCTCCTACTATAACTACACTCATGTTAATCCTCATTTCTGCACACATTTTTTTGCATACCAGGTTTGTGTCAAGTGTGCACAGACACAAATCTTGTGTGTGAAAAATCAGATTTTCCACACTAAAATCCTGCATATATGGATTTTTTACACTGTTATCATGCTTCTATGTTTTTGTCATATGATGCAATATCATTTCATTTTTTGCACCCCTCATTCAGGTTAGTTCACTCTAACTGTTTTACATCATATAGGACAAAAATATAAAAGTCAACAAAGAAAATGACAGTATTTATCAATAATATTGTTATTGATAAATACTGTCATTAATTTCATCTGTTTATCGTCTTTAATTATTTATATGGCTCAACTTTAGCATTTATATCTGCAAACATCTTTTCTTTAAGTCCCTTTATATACTCAAATGCTTCATCAACCGGAATCATTTCTTTAACTGACTTATCTCTCGTTGTTACCTCTACACATGACTCCTTGAGATTTCTAGGACTTACTACAACTCTTATCGGTGCACCGAGAAGATCTGCATCTGAGAACATTGCACCCGGACGAACATCCCTGTCATCATAAAGTGTCTCAACTGAGGCTGACTGTAAATCCTTATAAAGCTTGTCTGCAACTTCTTTTGTCTGATCGTCATCAACACGAAGGCAGCATACTTCAACTTCCCACGGTGCAATAGATATAGGCCAAATAGGACCATATTCATCATGCTTTGCCTCACATACTGATGCGGCAAGTCTTCCAACTCCGATACCGTAGCATCCCATGATAGGATTTTTTGTCTCACCATTCTCATCGGTGTATGTCATATTCATTGATTTTGTATATTTTGTGCCAAGCTGGAAGATGTTTCCTACCTCAATACCACGCTTTATGCTTATTGAGTGTTTTTTACAACATGGACATATTCCACCCTCTTTTATCTTGGCAATATCAACATACTCAACCTTTCCAAGATCTCTTTCGAGATTAAGTCCTTTATAATGGCATCCCTCTTTATTTGCTCCGGCAACCATGCCCTCAACACCTTTAAGCGAAGAATCAATATATACCGTAACATCTTTTGATATATTATAAGGTCCAATATATCCTGCAACAAGCGGATCATCTGCCGTTATCAGTGCAACATGGATTGGTTCTCCGACAATGTTGCGGAGTTTTGTCTCATTAACTTCATAATCACCACGGACAAACGCTACAACAAATGTATCATCCGAATTTCTCTGATATACAACTGCCTTACATGAAGTCTCCACTGAACTGTGAAGATACTTGCAAACATCCTCGATAGTCTTGCAGTCAGGTGTCTCAATGCACTCTAACTCTGAAACTTCTCCAATCTTTTCATCCGGCATTATATTCTCTGCTGCTTCCATGTTGGCTCTGTAATCGCACTCAGTACAAGTAACGATTGAGTCCTCTCCTACCGGAGTAAGGAGCATATACTCATGTGACACATTTCCTCCCATCATACCTGAATCAGATGCAACAGTCACAACTTCAGGAACACCAACTCTCTGGAATATTCTGTTGTATGCCTGATAACATACATCATAATACTTTTCAAGGTCTTCCTGTGATGTATGGAACGAATAGGCATCTTTCATTGTAAATTCACGAACACGAATCATTCCCGCTCTCGGTCTTGCCTCATCCCTGAACTTACGCTGGAACTGATATATCATAAAAGGATAATTGTTGTATGACTGTCCATACTCACGGACAAGCTGAACTGATGCTTCCTCATGTGTCATACCAAGAACAAGTTTAGAGCCGTTTCTATCCTTAAGTCTTACAAGCTCATTTCCTACGCTTTCATACCTTCCTGACTCCTCCCAGAGTTCAGCAGGCATAACAACCGGAAACAAAACTTCCTGACCGTCTATCATGTTCATTTCTTCACGAATGATATTTTCAATCTTTGCAGTCACTCTCCTAAGAGTAGGGAACTCAGAATAAATTCCGTTTCCTACATATTTCATGTAGCCGCCCCTTACCATAAGTGCGTGACTGTCAATGACACAATCAGCAGGTTTTTCTTTAAATCTCAATCCAACTAATTTTGATACTTTCATTTGTTTTCCCTCCATTTAATATCATTACCATATAGGAAAGCCGTAACAGCGTTACTATTTACACTTAAAGAATAATCAGCTATACAACAGATTATAATAATTTCATAGCAGCAATAATGCAGTTCTTTCCTGTTTTATAAACAAAAAACCTGTAAGCCATAAATGACCTACAAGTTCTTTCGGGTTGGGCTGATTTTCATCAGAGCAGTCTGTAGGGGAATCGAACCCCTGTTTTCGCCGTGAGAGGGCGACGTCTTAGCCGCTTGACCAACAGACCATATATTTACTTTTATCAAACATTAACATAAATCAAACCGTCATTTGATACTTTACAGCCGGCATATACACCGAAGCAGTCTGTAGGGGAATCGAACCCCTGTTTTCGCCGTGAGAGGGCGACGTCTTAGCCGCTTGACCAACAGACCATATATTTACTTTTATCAGATATTAACATATCAAACCGTCATTTGATACTTTATGACCGACATTACATCGGAACAGTCTGTAGGGGAATCGAACCCCTGTTTTCGCCGTGAGAGGGCGACGTCTTAGCCGCTTGACCAACAGACCATATTTACTTTTATCATTTACTGGCGATGACCTTTTAATCTTCCCCGTCGTGCCGACAAGCAATACTATACATCATTTAATTACAAAATGCAAGCATTTTTTTCAATTTTTTCTGTTTTTTTTCAAGACCCTCATTAATTATATATTTTTATTACCGCCAACAACATATATTTTCACCATGATAACACAGGACAGGACTACAGTCTGCCCTGTAATACTACCAGTGACACAACCATACTCTGTCCTGAAATATTTATAATATTATCTAGTATATATAGACTCTTCTCTAGGATGATTTGGATTTTTCTCCACTTTTTTTACAGCTTGATAAACACAGGATGTTATCTCTGCATCTGATTGTGTCGTAGATGCATTAAACCTGTGAATAAGTTTTCCCTGAAGTGAGTGAACATATCTTGGTGGAAGTCTGTTAAGTGCATATGCTGCTATATCTAATTTACATTTTTGACATTTGCATCCGTCTGTTGTTTCCCATAACTTATCAATCTTCTTTAATACAGTTTCCTCCATCATGTTGACTAAACCTTCCATATTTCTCCTCCATTCATACCAACACCTTAAATAATTCATACGATTATAGTCAGGCGGTTATTCACAATCCGCTCTGCTGCTTACTTATAACACTAATATTGTATTATTTAAAGTATGCGTCGATTCCATCTGCAATCCCTTTTGCCATCTTTGTCTGAAAGTTTGACTTCTGCATCTTTCTGTCCTCTGACGGATTACTCAAAAATCCCATTTCAATAAGAGAAACCGGTATCTTGCTCCAGTTTGTTCCTGTAAGGTCATCTCTTGCAACCAAACCTCTGTTGCGTATCTTTGTTTTTTTACAATAAGACTTGAGCAGACATGAAGATAATTTTTTGGATTTTGCACTAAGCTTTGAAACATATCTGTTTGCTTTTGACGGATATAACCCACTCGCACCAGTAACAGCTCTTGAGTTTGAACTATCTGCATGTATTCTTATGTAAATATCTGCACCACTCTTATTTGCAAGCTGTGCACGCTTTTTATTACTGATATTTACATTATTCTTTGTTCTAATCATATAAACCTTGTAACCTCTGGCTTTAAGCTCTTTCTGAAGCTTTTTTGAAACGGCAAGCGTCAGTTTATACTCAGGAACATGTGATGCAACTCCCGTTGCTCCTCCTGCCACTTTTGCTTTTCTTGTACTTGAACCCGGTCCTACCGGCTCCGTTGCGAAGTTGCCTCTTGCCTGATGTCCTGCATCAATGGCAATCTTAATATCCTTTTTTTCTTTTGCTGTGACATTTTTAGTTGTGTTTAAAGTTTTCTGCCCTAATATCATTGATGTAATGAGTGCAAGACATACTATCTTTTTCAACTGTCTTTTCATGTTATTTTATCCCCCTTTTATATTTTATGTTCTCTCGGTATCTTCTGAACGAAGAATTTTGAAAGTACATTATTTGCAAAACAAGGACAGATAAATATCTGCCCTTGTTTAAATCTAATACTTTATCTTTTATTGCATTACTTAAATGTACCAAACTCAGACAATGGCGAAATTCTCAAAATTGCTCTTCCGGCAATATTCTTTTTCTTGACCGGTCCAACATCTGGATATCTGCTGTCATCGCTTATCTCTCTGTTGTCTCCAAGCACAAAAAATTCATCTTTTGCCAGTTTTAACGGTTCTTCTGCAATCCCTGATTCTGTCATCGGATCCTTGCCATAATTTTCTTTAATGGCCTTTCCGTTTATATAAATGGTATTACCTTTTATCTGTATAGTTTCTCCCGGAAGACCTATGACCCTCTTGATGTAATAATCATTACTCTCTCGTCCATGAGGATAGAACACTATTACATCAAATCTCTTTGGTTCAGAAAAACGGTATGTAACCTTTTCTACCAAAAGATTATCGCCATCCTTAAGTGTATTCATCATTGATGTTCCATCAACTATCGTTCTTTGAAGAACATACTTTGGAACAACACATACACACATCACAATTATAGCCGCATATAAAAGAAGTTCAATAACTGCATTGCTGACTTTCTTTTTCTTTGGCACTTCATCACTTTCCGGATTTTCTATGGGTTCACCATATGAATCAACATTTCTTTCTTCTGTTGCTGTTTCTTCTCCAGCCTTTTGTTCATCAGAAGATTTTAGCGATTCTTTCCTGTCTTCGTTTTTGTATTCATTATCCATTTTAAAACCTCTGCTACTCTTCTTCTTCCTCTTCCTCTTCTTCAAATGAGAATGTCATCTCATTCATAGCTTTTTTTTCTTCTTCCTCAGCAAGCTTTTTTGCCTCTGCCTCTGCTGCTTCTTCTTCACTTAAAATTCTAATTTTTGAATTGTATAATTCGTCTACCGCAATTGAGAGCGGTTTTGGACACCTTATGCCAATAAGTGGATCTGCTCCCGCAATAAGCTGACGTGCCCTCTTTGCACTTGCAAGAACGATTGAATAACGGCTGTTTACTACCGGAGCTTCACCTGTTTCTACCTCACTATTTATAACTTTCATAAGATCTGTATAAGATGGATGTAACATAACTATTCCTTCCTTTCATATTTATTTGAATTTATTTATATTTCTTTAAATCCTCAGTTATCATATTGATGAGTTCCTGCTGATTTTCTTTTGCATTATGTATAGACTGAAGCAGTCTGTGTATCTCGTCAACACATTCATCAAGATCATCATTCACAATGATATAGTCATACTGATTCATATATGGACACTCATCAACTGCTCTTGACATTCGCTTTTCTATCTGCTCTGCTGTTTCTGTCCCTCTGCCGACAAGTCTTTTCTTCAACTCATCTGCTGATGGCGGTGTGATAAATATCAACGCTGTCTCAGGAAATTTTTCTTTAACTTTTAATGCTCCTTGCATTTCAATTTCAAGTATCACATCAAAGCCCTCATCAAGCTTCTTAAAAACATAATCCTTAGGTGTTCCATAATAATTGCCTACATACTCAGCATACTCTATAAGCTGTTCATTTGCAATCATCTTTTCAAATTCATCTTTTGTCCTGAAAAAATAATTTTGTCCGTCAACTTCACCTGTTCTTGGCTTACGTGTCGTTGCTGAAATCGAAACAGCATAACTTTCTTTTTCTAACAGTCTGTTTACTACAGTTCCTTTGCCTGCCCCGGAAAATCCCGAAATTATTGCAAGAATGCCTTTTTTACTCATTGGCTCTGCTCCTCTCTGTTCTGATTTTCGTTCACACGGTTTTCTATTGTATCCGGCAGAAGTGCAGACAGAACAATATGCCCACTGTCCATTATAAGAATACATTTGGTTTTGCGGCCACAAGTGGCATCTATAGCCATATTGCTGTCTTTTGCTACCTGTATCATCCTTTTTATCGGTGCTGCTTCTGTCCTTACAATACTGACAACCTTATCCATGTTTACGATATTACCATATCCTACATTTATAAGCATGAAACCACCTCATATCTATTCAATATTCTGTATCTGCTCACGTATTTTTTCTATTTCTGTCTTTAAATCTATAGCATCCGCAGAAAGTTTCATATCATTTGCTTTTGAAAGTATAGTATTTGCTTCCCTGTTCATCTCCTGTGCAAGAAAGTCAAGCTTTCTTCCTATCGACTCATCTTTTGATAAAGTATCTCTCATATTTTTTATATGACTATGAAGTCTTACCGTTTCCTCATCCACACATACCTTATCAGCAAAAACAGTAAGTTCTGTGGCAAGGATTGTATCATCTATCTGTTTATCTCCAAGCAGTTCTTCTACTTTTGTCATAATCTTCTGCCTGTACTCAGCAAGAATTTCAGGAGATCTTTCCTCTATCTTTTTGACAAGTTTCAAAATATAATCAAGCTTTGAAAGAATGTCCATTTTTAAATGTTCCCCTTCTCTCTCCCTTGACTCCCTAAACATTTTGCAAGCTTCCTCAAAAGTTTCCTTTAAATCATTTTGAAGTGATTCATCCTCAACCTCTTTAGTCTCTAAAGAAATAACTTCAGGAAGTTTCAAAAAATCCGTTGCTGCAGGATATTTAAGTGAAGCACCGGGAAATTTTGTACTGTACAGCTTTTCCGCTTTTTCAATCGCTTCCATATATCCGCCCGCAATATTATCGTGATACCTCACCTCAACATTTTTTTCTGAGTAATCCTCATATGAAATATATGCATCTATCTTTCCTCTTGCCGCATATCCTTTAAGAATACCTCTAAGTTCATTCTCGTAAGCATTAAACTTTTTAGGTAATTTAATATTCAAATCACAATATCTGTGATTTACCGATTTTATTTCTATCAAAATCTTATAATCATCAGTAACCGTTTCATGTCTGCCATATCCGGTCATACTTTTTATCATAATATTCCCCGTTCCTATTTAATAGTTTCTGAAACATCTTCTATTTCTGTTTTAGCATATAAACCATGCCAAATTATAATACAACTAAATAATTGTATATTAAAATCTGCATTTCGTCAAGTTCGATATAAACAACACTTCTATTATTTCGTAACAGTTCAGCCTTACATTATTTTACATTTTTTTCTTTTTATTGTCTGATTGTATATCTGTGGTCTTTTTTGCCATTTTCCTGATTATGTCCGACAATATTTTTTGTTTGTTTTTACTATCTTCTTTGTTTTTATTCTTTTTCTTTCCCATAAGCTCTGATGGAGAATATGTTATATATTCATAACCATCTTTTCTGTCCTCGATACTTTTAAGGTCTATATATGTCTGCGTATCAGTTGACAGCTTTCTCCTCTTAAGGCAGTAATTAACAAAATCCTTGATAATCGTATATATAACAGCAAACAACGGACAACCAATGAGCATTCCGGCTATGCCCCAGAACCCTCCGAAGAACAGTATCGAAAAAAGCACCCAGAATGCTGACAGACCTGTTGAATCACCGAGTATCGCTGGTCCGATGATATTTCCGTCAACCTGCTGAAGTATTGCGACAAGTATAATAAAATATAATGCCTGCACCGGGCTTACAAGAAGTATCAGCATAGCACTAGGTATAGCTCCAATATATGGTCCGAACACCGGTATGATATTGGTAACACCGACTATCACACTTACAAGCAGAGCATATGGCAGACTAAAAATCGTCATAAGGACAAAACATATAATACCAATAATAGCGGAATCAACTATTTTTCCTAAGATAAAACCGCTGAACATATCATTTGATATGCGGACATAATGAATAAGTGTATCTGCGGTCTTTTTTTTGCACACACCATATATTATCTTTTTAGCCTGTGCTATAAATACTCTCTTGCCATTTAATATATAAATAGCAACTATCATTCCTATAAAAAGATTGTATAATACATTCAGAAAGCTTATAACACCGTTTGCAAACTGCTTTGCATATAAATTCAAATTTGGAAGAAGCACACTTTTAAGCCAAGGAAATAAATCATGGTTCATGATGTTATCCATGTATTTTGTAAACTTTAAAGCCGTATCCTGCATCCTTGATGCAAGATATTTATTACTCTGTATCTTCTCTGTTAAATAATTGTAGTAATCATTTGCCTGTGATGGAACTGTTTCAACAAGTGAAATAACAGTTGTGATAAGTTGTGGAATCACCAGCCAGCAGAGTATCGCAATTATTAGTACCCCGGTAAGAAGTGCAAACAATATCGTAAAACTTTCAATAACACTGACTGTTTTTGCCGACGGCTTTTTTCCTTTCTTCTCATAACCCTTTATCAGAAGACGGTAATACATCTTTGTAAGTGGGTTTAACAGATATGCTATGATAGCACCATATATAACCGGCTTTACTATACCGAATATATATGTGATTCCCGAAAAAATATCATCAAGATTTATAATAAGCAGATAAACTACGGCTGCCGATATAAGCACCAGAAAAAGACCAAACCATTTTCCGAATGCTTCTTTTATTGTTATTCTTCCGTTTTCTTCATTATCATTCTGAGACACGATATTCCTCCTGATACTTTGATAAAACTGCCCAACTGACATCATAAGACAGTCGTTATCAATATTTACATTTTCATAATTCGCTTAATTCATTTTATTTTAACACAATATCACGCCTTCATTCAAGTATTATTCACAACGGAAATCTTTTTACGGCGTAACAGTTCAGCAAAAAAAAGATAAGTCAATAATACACGAGCTTGCTCGATGTATTATTGGCTTGTTTTTTTGGGCGGAATAGCCTTAATCTGTGAAAGAATAAATCAAATGCCAAACTGCTATTATCATGACACAAAAGCGACCATCCTGTAAAGAATGGCCGCTTAAGTCTTTAATATATATTGGGAAAATATTAATATGAAAGCAAAATTTAGTTGTTGCCTATTATACTTCAAATAATAAATCACCATATGATGGTACAGGCCAAAAGTCCTGATCTACTATCATCTCTAACTCATCAATTGGTGCACGAAGCTCTTCCATTGCAACAAATACAGTATTCTTAAAGAATAATGCCTGCTCCTGTCCCTCTTCTTTTTCTGCTGCCTCAGCAGTAACTTTTTCAAGATTTGCAAGAGCTTTCTGTGCTTTAGCAAGAAGCGAAGAACACTTTGTAAGAAGTTCAGTCTGTACTGACACATCTGCTGCTGCACAAGCTGCTGTCACCGTGTTTACTGAATCTGCAAGACTTGTTACATATGAGATAACAGCCGGGATAAACTGTTTTCCAGCCATATCTATCATTGTCTTTGCTTCGATGTTTATTGTCTTTGAGTAATTCTCATAATTAATCTCAGCTCTTGATTCAAGCTCAGCTTTTGAAAGTACATTCTGTCTCTCAAAGAGTTCAACTGTCTTGTCTGTCACAAGATAAGGAACAGCTTCTACCATAGATTTAACATTTGGAAGTCCGCGTTTCTCGGCTTCTGCAACCCACTCATCAGAATATCCGTCACCGTTAAAGATAACTCTCTGGTGCTCTGTAATATTTTTCTTGATAACCTCTTTTACTGCTTTATTGAAATCATCAGCCTTTTCAAGTTCATCTGCAAACTGCTGTAATGTATCAGCAACGATAGTGTTAAGTACAAAATTTGCACCTGCGATAGACATTGATGAACCTAACATTCTGAACTCAAATTTATTTCCTGTAAATGCGAATGGTGATGTACGGTTTCTGTCTGTTGCATCTTTCTTAAGTACAGGAAGTACATGAACACCTGTATCAAGCTTGCTGCCCTGGATTGATGATGAAACATCACCTCTTACGATCTGCTCAACAACATCTTCAAGCTGCTCGCCGAGGAAAATAGAAATAATTGCAGGAGGTGCCTCATTTGCACCGAGTCTGTGATCATTTCCTGGATTTGAAGCCGAAAGTCTGAGAAGTTCTGCATTCTCATCTACTGCCTTGATGATAGATGCAAGGAAGAGAAGGAATATCTTATTCTCATGTGGTTTCTTGCCAGGGTCAAGAAGATTTACTCCTGTATCTGTAACAATTGACCAGTTGTTATGTTTACCTGAACCGTTTACTCCCGCAAATGGTTTCTCATGGAGCAGACACTCAAGGTTATGTCTCTTTGCAACTTTTTTCATAATCTCCATTACAAGCTGGTTATGGTCTGTTGAGATATTTGCCGTTGTGAAGATAGGTGCCATCTCGTGCTGAGCCGGAGCAACCTCGTTATGCTGTGTCTTAGAAAGGATTCCAAGTTTCCAAAGTTCTATGTTAAGGTCTTTCATAAATGAGGCGATACGCTCTTTGATAGCACCAAAGTAATGGTCATCAAGTTCCTGTCCCTTAGGAGCAGATGCACCGAATAATGTACGTCCTGTAAAAATAAGGTCTTTACGCTGTAAGTATTTGTCTCTGTCAACAAGGAAATACTCCTGCTCAGGTCCTACCGAGCATGAAACCTTTTTAACATCATCCATACCAAACAACTTTACGATACGAACTGCCTGTTTGCTGATAGCTTCCATTGAGCGAAGAAGCGGTGTCTTTTTATCAAGTGCCTCACCTGTGTACGAACAAAATGCTGTCGGAATACAAAGTGTTACACCTGCTGCATCCTCCTGAAGGAATGCAGGTGATGTACAATCCCAAGCTGTATATCCTCTTGCTTCAAATGTTGCACGAAGACCACCTGATGGGAATGAAGAAGCATCCGGCTCCCCTTTAATAAGCTCCTTTCCCGAAAATTCAAGAACAGGTTTGCTCTCTGATGCAGGACTGAGGAATGAGTCATGCTTCTCAGCGGTAACACCTGTCATAGGCTGGAACCAATGTGTATAATGTGTAGCACCATGCTCAAGTGCCCACTCTTTCATCGCATGAGCAACGACATTCGCAATCTCAATATCAAGATCTGCTCCGCTCTCAAGCGTTTTCTTCCAAGATTTATATACATCTTTTGGAAGTTTAGCCTGCATTACTTCATCATTAAATACATCTTTCCCAAAAACCTGTTCGATAACATTATTTTCCATTTCGTTACCTTCCTTTCATATTAATATTTTAATATTCATATAACAGTCAAAAGGTTTTTCCTTAAAACTATTTTTATATGATGTCCGGAACAAAAATCATTTTGACCCTTGCATCATTATATAAAGTGTCCGGAATAATTATGTCATTCCTATGCTGTCACCCGGACACCATATAAGTTGCGGTACAGCTTATGTCATTCATTCTAGTAAAAAAGGCGCACTCAATTATTTTAATTGAGAACGCCCTTGTTCTGTACTTCTTTATCAACTGTTTTGAAGTATATCACACTAACTCTGATTTGAAAAGACTTTTATTGCATATTTTTACTTTTTTGACATATTGCATATTCCATTTCCAAAAACACAGTAAACTTTTGTAATAATTCTACAATTTTTGACATTTATCTGCTAAACAGTAGCTCTCAGATATATTGTCACTCCTTATATCTACTGTACAGCAGGCATTGGCTTGTTTAGTTTAAAGTTTTCAAAGATAAATACCTAAATTCTATACACCTATATAATCAAACATATCAAACTGCACCGCATTCCTACAGTCTTTTCCATCACCGCTTGCATAAAGTGCAATATAATTTCCCGTAAACCTTCCTCCAACTTCCGTTGTGAGATAATCAGCTTCACCCTCTCCTGCTTCAAGCCACTCTCCATTCTCCTTATAGCTAAAGCAGTAAATATTTTCTCCGTTTTCACCCTTTAACGCTTCAAGTCTCATGTAAATACTGTCATCGGCGAGTCTTGATATTCTGTCCTCTCTGATAAGCGAACCTATCCTTCTTCTGAACATAAGCCATCTTTCTCCATCAAGTACAGATGTAAAAAGTTCATAGTGATGTTTGTTATTCATATATATTGTAAAACCTGCTTCGCTGCCATCCTCCATATTGGCAAAATCAATATGTGTTTCTGCCATGAACTCGTGATGCTTTTGCCTGTAACCGACCCATGCAATTTCACCACTTGAGATTATCGGCTCTTTTGTTCCGTATAATAAAAGACCTTTTGTCTTATCCAATGCCGCATATTTAGATGTCGTGTTATAGATAAAATTCCAATCTTTTTTCAATGCATCACCATCAAATTCATCATGAAAATGTTTTCCCTCATCAGTCTGAGATTTCTGCATTACTCCTTCATGCAGTTTTCTGTCAGATGATATTCTCTCATCAAGCAGACCATTTCTTCCTATAACAGGCCAATCCTTATCATCCCACTCTACAGGCACAAGAAATGTTTCTCTCCCAAGATTGTGTTTAAACGGATATGTGATAGGACGGTTTGCAAGACACACTCCCCACCAATCACCGTATTGGTCACAGACTATATCCATATGACCTGTTCCTTTTATTGGAAGTGATGTAGACCTATTACTAAAAACCGGATTTCTCGGACACGACTCATATTCTCCCCATATATTTCTGCTTCTTGCTACTGTTATCATATGGCAAAATTCCGTACCGCCCTCCGATATAAGCAAATAATACCAGCCATTTATCTTATAAAGATGCGGTCCTTCAGGGTCATTCCCGCCTGTACCATACCATATAAATTTTTTCTCGGAAACCGTTTTGCATGAAATATCAACAACTTTTCCATTTTCATCATACTTATATGAAAATTCAAGCTCGCTCATAAAAATCCCATTATCAAATGCTCCCGTATAATATACCTTTCCGTCATCGTCAAAGAAAAGTGAAGAGTCTATTCCCGGTAAATCGATAAAAACCGGGTCCGACCATTCACCGTACGAATCATCAGTCCATACGATAAAATTTCCATCGTCCTTACTGCCATATGTAACATTTGTTGAGATAACATAAAAAATACCGTCATGGTATCTTATTGTCGGTGCATATATGCCAACGCAGTTTTGCACTCCCTGTCTCAATGCAAGTTGTCCGGGTCTTGATATACAGTGACCTGTCTGCTCCCAGTTTATCAAATCTTTGCTGTGGAATACCGGAATCCCCGGAAAATACTCAAACGAACTGTTCACAAGATAGAAATCATCACCCACTCTGCATATACTTGGGTCAGGATAAAACCCTGAAATTATCGGATTTACATACTCCATATCTTTTTCCTCACTTCCTTTAATATATACTCCCGGCACTTTCTCAAAACAAAAAATTCCGAGAGCACATTAAGTTTTTATATTTATTTACAAATAAAGCAGCCATGATAAACTCCTGCAAACACCTATAATCCTACTGACGGTGCTTTATGTGTCAAGCGGATATTAGTAATCCTCTCTGCTGCCTGCTCATAGCATAACAAAATAAATTTTCTCACATTTTTAATATTTATACAACACATACTTTCAGCCACATATTACATTATACTTTCAGCTATGTTCTTTGATATACTCCTCACTGTATATCAAAGCATTTTAGTTTCTCTGTATATTCAAATTGCACTTTCTATATATACTGTATCATACTTTTTACATGGCACATTCTGCCTTATATGTTATCGTTCACATCTGTAATTCGACATCAGCGATTACTTGCTTGAATTTATTTTTCCGTCATGGTAAAATCATATAGTATAATATTGATTTGTGTTATGATCAAATAGTAGAGCGGATTGTGAACATCCACTTGAATAATAAAAAATATTAAAAATAAATACAAGATTGGAGACTTTATTATGGGAAAAAAAATTGTTGTAGCACTCGGACACAGTGCACTTGGAAAAACATTTCCGGAACAGAAAGAAGCAGTTAAAAACGCTGCATCAGCTATAGCTGATCTTGTGGAAGCAAAATATGATATAGTCATTACTCACAGCAACGGTACCCAGGTCGGTATGATACATTCTGCAATGAGAGAGTACAGCCGTCTTGAGCCTACAAACACTGTCGCTCCTATGTCTATATGCAGTGCCATGAGTCAGGGGTACATAGGTTATGACCTCCAGAATGAAATAAGAACAGAACTTTTAAACAGAGGCATCTACAAGCCGGTGTCTACAATTATCACACAGGTAAGAGTTGATCCTTTTGACACTGCTTTTTCATATCCTACTAAAGAAATCGGAAGATACATGACAGCAGAGGAGGCAAAAGCAGAGGAAGAAAAAGGAAACCATGTCGTAGAAATAGAAGGCAAAGGTTTCAGGCGAATCATTGCCGCTCCACGCCCAATGGAGATTTATGAGATAGATGCCATAAAAACACTTGTCGATGCCGGTCAGATAGTTATCGCAGCAGGCGGCGGCGGTATTCCTGTTTTACAGCAGGGAACAAGACTTAAAGGTGCAAGTGCCGTTATAGAAAAGGATGTTACAAGTGCTTGTCTCGCCGAAGAACTCGGTGCAGAAGTTCTTCTTCTTCTCACAGGAGTTGAAAAAGTTGCCCTCAACTTTGGTACAGACAAAGAACAGGCTCTCGACACAATGTCAGTAGATGATGCGACAAAATATATCGCTGACAAGCAGTTCAACGAGGGCGGAATGCTTCCAAAAGTTGAAGCCGCTGTTTCATTTGCGTCTTCATCAAAAGAACACAAAGCAATCATCACAAGTATTGATACGGCTCTTGAGGGAATCTCAGGCAAGACAGGTACTGTTATCACCTGCTAAGGGTCACACAGCATATAAACAAAAACACCATATATTCATTTTTCCTATGAATATATGGTGTTTTATTTTTATTTTATGATGTTGGGGTCAAAAGGTATTTTGCCCCTGGCATCATTTTATAACTGACTCTCTACAACCTCATATACTTTTTCGATTGCTGCCGATATTCCATCAGGATTTTTTCCACCTGCCTGAGCCATGTTTGGACGACCGCCGCCGCCACCTCCGACGAGTGCTGCGATTCCCTTGATAAGATTTCCTGCGTGTGCACCTTTCTTAATGGCATCATCTGTTGCCATAGCAAGGAGTGTGACTTTTCCGTCAACTGCCGATGCAAGGACTACCACACCGCTTCCAATCTTTTCTTTCATCTGGTCACCGAGATTCCTAAGACCGTTCATGTCTACATCAGGTACAGCCATTGCAAGGACTTTAATGCCCTTTACTTCTTTTATCTGACTGTCAACATCACCTACTGCATCATTTGCAAGCTTTGCTTTGAGTTTTTCATTCTCGCTCGAAAGTTCCTTTATCTCATCGTGCATTGCATTTATTTTATTCACGAGTTTTGACGGCTCTGCCTTTGCTGCCTTTGCTGCCTCGTTAAGCTGTTTTTCAATTTCAGCATAATATTTCATAAGTCCGTCACCGGTAAGTGCTTCAATACGGCGTGTTCCTGCCGCAACACCACTCTCAGACACAATCTTAAAGTATCCGATAACTCCTGTATTTGAAACATGAGTACCACCACAAAGCTCTGTGCTGAAATCACCCATCTTTACAACACGGACTTTCTCACCGTATTTCTCTCCAAAGAGTGCCATCGCACCTGTCTTTTTAGCTTCATCAAGCGACATAACTTCCGTAACTACAGGAAGATTTGCTGCTACCTGCTCATTTACGATAGCTTCAACTTTCTCTATCTCCTCAGGAGTCATAGCTGAAAAATGCGTAAAGTCAAATCTGAGTCTGTTTGCATCATTATATGAACCTGCCTGCTCTACATGAGAACCTAAAACCTTACGAAGTGCTTCCTGTAAAAGATGTGTAGCACTGTGGTTTTTGCAGGTTGCCGCACGATTTACGGCATCAACTTTAAGTGTAACGGTATCTCCATCTTTAAACATTCCCTTAACTACTTCACCTATATGGGCTACTTTTCCACCAAGAAGTTTAACTGTATCTTTTACCTTAAATTCACTGTCAGCACATACGATAGTTCCTATATCAGCCTGCTGACCACCCATTGTTGCATAAAATGGTGTCTTGTCAACAATGATAGTTCCTTTCTGACCGTCTGTTAAAGCTGCGACTACATCGCTATCCGTTGTAAGTGCAATAACTTTTGCGTCAGCTTCAAGTCTGTCATATCCAATAAACTCTGTTGTAAGTGCCGGATCAAGCTGCTGGTAAACAGTTTCCTCTGCTCCCATATAGTTTGTTGTCTTTCTTGCACTGCGGGCTTTCTGCTTCTGTTCTTCCATAGCAGCCTCAAACCCTTTTTCATCAACCGTATATCCTTTTTCTTCGAGAATTTCAGTTGTGAGATCTACAGGGAATCCGTAAGTGTCATACAATTTAAATGCATCTTCGCCTGCAAGCTCTTTCTTTCCTGACTTTGCCAGTTCCTCCTGCATCTGATTAAGAATATTTAATCCCTGGTCTATAGTCTTATCAAATTTGTTTTCTTCCTGCGAAAGAACATTTAATATAAATTCTTTCTTTTCCTCAAGTTCAGGATAACCGTCTTTCGACTCATTTATAACAGTCTTTGCAAGCTCTGCCATGAACTGCTTATTTATACCGAGCATACGACCGTGGCGAACCGCTCTTCTTATAAGACGACGGAGGACATAACCTCGTCCCTCATTTGACGGCATGATTCCATCTGAAACCATAAATGTCGATGAACGGATATGGTCTGTAATAAGTCTTATTGAAACATCTTGTGCTTCATCTTTCTGGTATGTCGTTCCTGCCATCTCACATATTTTATCTCTGATAGCTTTCATAGTATCTACATCAAATACAGAATCAACATCCTGTACTACAACAGCAAGACGCTCAAGTCCCATACCTGTATCTATGTTCTTATTTTCAAGTTCTTCATATCCACCATGTCCGTCACCATTAAACTGTGTAAATACATTGTTCCATACTTCCATGAAACGGTCACAGTCACAACCTACCTTACAATCAGGTTTTCCACAGCCATATTTCTCTCCTCTGTCATAATAAATCTCTGAACATGGACCACAAGGACCTGCACCATGCTCCCAGAAGTTGTCACACTCGCCGTTTTCATCACGGTAAAAGCGTGTAATCCTATCCCCCGGAACACCTATCTCTTTTGTCCAGATAGCATATGCCTCATCGTCCTCGCCATAGATTGACGGATAAAGTCTGTCAGGCTCCATCCCAATAACTTTTGTCAAAAACTCCCATGACCATGCGATAGCTTCATGCTTGAAGTAATCACCGAAAGAGAAATTTCCGAGCATTTCAAAAAATGTAAGGTGGCGTGCCGTCTTTCCTACATTTTCAATATCACCCGTGCGGACACATTTCTGGCAAGTTGTAACTCGTCTTCTCGGCGGTATCTCCTGACCTGTGAAATATGGCTTAAGTGGTGCCATACCTGCATTTATAAGTAATAAACTGTTATCATTGTGTGGAACGAGAGAAAAGCTTTTCATTGCAAGATGACCTTTGCTCTCGAAGAACTCTAAGTACATTCTACGAAGTTCATTAACACCGTATTTTTTCATGATTATATTCCTCCAGCTAAAATTGGGACATTTACCATCCCTCTATTTCCATAACCTATGCCAGTCTGCATGAGTCACTAAGCGGATATTCTCAATCCACACCACTGCCTGCTCATAACACTATTAGCTGCTATCGCATATAGCGTCAGAATCTTTTGCAAAACCCATATCTGTTTGCAGACCGACCATAAAAGGTTGAAGTCTAATAAATAATTATAAGTTATGAAATTTAGTCTGTCAATAAATCATTGGTTTTATATTTTATATTTTTTACTGCCTGTTCTTTATAACTGCATTTAATCCAGACAATCATGCGGATTTTTTATTATTCATAATATTGTTCTTTTGAGTCTAATAACTTAAGCTTGCCGTCATTCGTCAGTTCTTCTATTACTCTCCGTGTGTGTTTTGCTTTAAAACTTATATTTAACATCTTTTTTTCCGTAAATTGATTTTTATTATTTACATAAAAACTTTTTCTTTCATAAGCCCCCATTTTATATTTGTCTGCCATCTTCTCATTTACATATGTCCTAAAGTTCAGCCTCTTGTCATCAGACTCCCCCTGATATGACAAATCTAATATATTTATATTTCCTTCTTCAATGTCTTTTAAGACGGCTTCATATATTTTCTCTCTTGCTTCTTCTGTTGAAGCATATGTTGTACTTTCAGAATTTCCATCACAATCCTGTACCTCTACATTTTGTAATTTATAGCCTCCATCTTTATACGCCTTTGAAAAAATCGCCTCATATTTTTGCTTGCTTCTGTTTGCACACTGGACTATCTTATCAGATATTGTCCCCTGACCTGTCGGAAGTTCATACGAAAATTCTCTCTTAGTTCCATTTTTTAATCTGTAGCAAAAGCTGACACCGCAGGTTGAATCTCCATCTGACTTTAATCGTTTTTCTTCTATCTCTTTATTCAATTTAACAAACTTACTTATATCATCTTTATCCGTATATAAAATATTATTTTCTGATGTAATTTCAAGTTCACTGATATTATTTAATTTTGGAATTTTTATGCCAATAACACCTGTCACCTCCAAAACCAGAAACATTAACATTCCTCCGACAACAATCAGGAAATTTTTTTTGCTGAAACTTTTCCAGATAAAAAATGTCCTTTTTAACATCATCTCACTGACAAAATAACATATTATCACGCATATCATCATCAGCATGACAATATCCATAAGTCTTTCAATATCATATGCACCCTCTCCGTTCATTGTATCCGCAACACCCTGCTGAAAATATATGGTCCAGCTTATAAGTGCAAAAAACATTCCTCCTGCTATCGCAAATACCGTCCTGTAAACCGGTTTTCCCCAACTAAATGCTATCATATCACCTACTGTTTCAGATTTGCGATATTTATATAACAAAAGAGCGACAATAAAAATGATTATAGCTGCTGCAAATGCACATACAAACGGCAATATTTCTGACCATCTTATTATCTCCGATTTTAAAGAAGTGCTGTCTGACCATCTTTTCACACCAGTCCATTTAAAACCTGTTTTTCTATATAAAAAAACTATTGGACTAAGCCATGCATATCTTCCAGTCAGGATGTTTTCCATATCAACAGTTCTACCTGCATATGAAAACATCTGGTTTACCGACATGAACATCATATAAAATCCTATATAAAGTACATTTAATACACAATAAATAGAAATTGACATCATACTATTTCCACTTACCATCACTACCATACAAGCAATGCCATAAAACAGCAGTATCATTGCAAACACTTCAAATGCCAAAAGCAGCATACTTATCGTAAGTCCGGCACAATACATCTTTCCAACTATAATATATCCGGCAAATCCTATCACATACGGTATCAGCAGCATAACAACACCTGCAATATAATGTGATATAAATAATGTTTCCCTTTTGACCGGCAATGAATGTATCATATACATTTCTCTTGAATTGAAAGTATATTGAAATACTACTACTGCTACTACTATTGCCATTACAAATATAAATACCGGATTTGCCAATACTGCGGTAAATGATATCAGAGATTCTTTTATATCACTTCTTGCATTTAATGTATTGCCCGTATATTCCCGTATTATTCCATTTACACTGCTCATAAGAGGCATTATAAAGATTAGCAGAGATATAACTATCTCAACCGCCCACAATGACCAGAATTGTGTCATATCTTTTTTAAACACAGCCTTATTAAAATAAGATATCTTTGACTTCATAATTTTCTCCTCCCAACTCATAAATAAATATTTCCTCAAGCGTAAGCGGCAAAAGATCCATAAGTATTGGATTTAAACCCATAAGCTTATCTTCCACTGTTTCGGAGTCTCCTTTTACAATAAGTGTATGAACCTTACCCATAACTGAATGATTTACTACATTTACATATTTTCCAAAATCAGGAACTTCATCTGCAAACGCTATCTGAATCTTTGATACACTTCCCTGAAGTTCAGCGAGTGAACGCTCTATTATAACTTTTCCCTTATTCATAATCCCCACATAATCGCATACATCCTCAAGTTCCCTGAGGTTATGTGAAGACACAAGCACCGTCACTCCGTACTTAGTCACCTCATTTAAGAGAATGTTCCATATCTGTTTTCTCATAACCGGGTCAAGTCCGTCAACTGGCTCATCAAGCACAAGTATTTCCGGTCTCATGCTGACCGCAAGTAAAAATGCCGACTGTTTCTGCATACCTTTGGACATTCTCCTGACACGCATCTTTCTGTCAAGTGCCGGAAATCCTCCACAAAGTTTTTCATATAAATCCCTGTCAAAATTTTTATAAATTCCCGCATAATATTTCATCATGTCATCAAGGCTCGCCTGTTTAAAATAAAATATATCATCAGGAATATATGCTATTTTCTCTTTTATAACAGAATTTTCAAAAACATTTTCACCTGCCACATTTATACTTCCGCTGTCAGGTTCAAACACTCCCGTTATGTGTCTGATAAGTGTAGATTTTCCGGCACCGTTTGGTCCTACAAGCCCATATACCGAACCTTTTCTGACATGAAACGACGCATTATCCAGAGCTTTAAACCCCTCAAAACTTTTACATACATCTTTTCCAACTATCATATTTACCTCATTTCCGTGCTGTTTTTTGCACTACATATTATGCACACATTTCTGTTATGCAATTTTGCTGCCATACATCCCGCCTGTTGCATCTTAACTATCATCACCAAGTGACAAACAGAACTATCAGATCATTTTTTAATCCTGTTGCACTCTATCTGTTAATATTAACATCGCAAAATAACTTATAGATAAATCTAATGATTTTTAAATCTTCCATGCTTTATCTATAACAGCAATCACTTCATCTTTTTGTATCCCCATAAATTTAAGCTCCTCCGAAGCATCTGCGATTTCTTTTAAAAGCTCCTTTTTCCTCGCCGTGTTTTCTTCCGGAACACCCGCTACAAAGCAACCCTTTCCTTTCACTGTATATACATAACCTTCTGCTTCCAGCTCCCTATACGCTCTCTGTATCGTGTTTGGATTGATAGTAAGCGATGTTGCCAGTTCCCTGACTGATGGCAGCTTTTCATTATTCTGCATAATCCCTTGCACGATAAGTTTTCTTATCCCATCTTTAATCTGTTCATAAATTGGTCTTGAATCACGGTAATTTATCTGAATCACTTTCTCTCACCTCCCGTCATATACGCTTCTAACGCTTATTTGCAGCCTATGTTCATCCCGCAAAACATTTGCCTGCAGCCATATCCCCAATCCTTCCTGATAACAAAGTCTCCCACAACCGTATTATCATTATTAACTGTATTAACATCCTTAATACAGTTAATATATTAAAACAGGTTGGCACATTTGTCAACCTGTTTTTGGAAAATTACATTTTTATATGTAACAGTTCAGCCATAAAAAATAATTGACAATACTTGAGCTTGCTCATTGTATTGTTGATTATCTTTTTATGGTAGAATAGCCTTTCATTTCTGAAATGAAATAAACCAAAGCTGCTAAGCAGCGACTGACAGCTTGCTGGCAGGTTTATGAATTGAGGAAATAAAAGGCTGAACTGTTACTTTTACATAACAACGAATGCTCAGCTCGAAAACTTCGTTTTCTCGCTGGTCGTTTCACTCATATAATTTTCCAGAAAATCATTTTCCTGCAAGCAGGCACTGCTTTTCTTTGGAAAATTGCATTCGTTGTTATGTCATATGATAATGCATACAAGTCCGCCGTTGCTGTCATTTATTACTTTTTGTATCGTGTCCTGAAGTTTTACCTGACTTTCGTCAGTCAGCTTATTTACTTTCGATTCTATTCCCTCCTCAACAAGCTGTCGTACCGTCTTTCCAAATATGTTTGTGTCCCATATGCCCGACTGTCCATCCTCCGAAACTATATCCTCTCCGCCTGCGATATATCTGACAAGATCCTCTGCCTGCTCCTTTGTTCCGACTATCGGAGCTATCTCCGTTTCAATGTCAGCCTGTATCAGGTGGATTGACGGACTTGTTGCTCTTAATTTTACACCAAATTTATTGCCATGATGTATAAGTTCCGGTTCATCTATCTTTATATCTTCTACTGATGGAGTTATTACTCCGTAGCCTTTCCTTTTTACCTCGGCAAGCGAATCGCTTATCTTTTCTATCTCCTGCCCTTTTTTGGCAAATTCTTTTAATATATGTATAAGTTCATACTCTCCCTTAATATCCATACCAACAAGTTCACTTAATATCTGATAATATTTTTCTTCATCAAATTTAACCGAGATGCTTACATTTCCGTTTGTCATATCAACACTGTTTATATCAAATTGTCTGATATATTCGCTGTCTGATAACATATTTTCCTTATTTATGTCACCTATGCAGCTTACTTTTGCAAGAATATCCCTGACTTTTGATACAAGCTCTTGTTTAAGCCAATGACTTGTTTTAAGCATCTCAACCCATTTTGGCAGATAAAACGAAACCTGACTTACAGGAAATGAGTCAAGAATTTTTTTCATTATCCTGCTTACATCCTCACGGCTAAGCTGCATACAGTTAAGTGCTACAGGAGTTACTCCGGTTCTTTCTTTTATCTCATTTATCACATCTTTCGCCTTTTCGCCAAAAGGATTTGCCGAATTTACTATTACTATAAATGGTTTTCCTATGCTTTTTAATTCAGAAATAGTTTTATCTTCTGCGGCTTTATAGCTTTGTCTTGAAATATCTCCAAAACTACCATCGGTTGTTATAACTATTCCTATCGTTGAATGGTCATGTATCACTTTTTTCGTTCCATACTCAGCTGCCTTTGCAAAAGGCATCGGCTCCTCCGACCACGGAGTCATAACCATACGCTCACGCTCGCCCTCCATAAGTCCTCCTGCATCTTCCACGATATAGCCGACGCAGTCAACCATCCTGACTTTTATATCATTGCCATCAAAAAGGTTTATCTTTACCGCTTCTTTAGGAATAAATTTCGGCTCAGTAGTCATTATGGTCTTTCCCTCCGCCGACTGAGGGAGTTCATCCATTGCACGCTTTCTGTCATTTTCATCCCTGATGCCCGGAAGTACAAACATTTCCATAAATTTCTTTATAAATGTTGACTTTCCTGTTCTGACCGGACCGCAGACTCCAAGATAAAACTCGCCGTTCGTACGCTTTGAAATATCATTATATACACTATATTCTTCCATACATACCGCTCCCATATATATTTTTTATGACTGTTATGCAGGTTTAACTATTACCCATAGTCACATTATCTAATTATATATATGAGCTGATGAATAAAAAAATGAGCAAAAAATAAATTTTGCTCATCTTAATTTTTAACTATTTGTTTTTACTGTACTTTTCGATAATGCACTCATGTTTTTTACCGGACCTATCATAATTGAGACCAACCATTAAAATATTTCCCGTGTAGTCTGATAATGACTCTGTATATTTCTTATCCTTAATCTGCTGCATCGCAGTTTTGGCATTTTTATTCCATTTAAGTTCAACAACAAGTGCAGGATATTCATCTGTATATTCGGGTTTTGGAAGATAAACAAAATCTGCAAACCCACGACCCGACGGCATTTCTCTTATCGGTTTATAATAATACTGCATCGAGCTTAAATAGGCAATCGTAAGCACACTGCTGAGAGAATTTTCATTATTATATTGAATAACAGATACATACTGTAAATGTATTTTTTCAATCTGTTCTGCCACTTTCCGGCTATCCATATCTATAGTCGCATCAAGCAGATTTTCAGATTCCTGTTGAAATGAATCGAATTCATTCCATCTTTTACTCTCAACCGCATTTTTTAACTCTTGTCTTATCTCTTCATTTGGGATAAATGCGGATTTTTTCACCTCATCATAACCTATATAACCTAAATGAATAAGATAAGTAAGTACATCATCTTTGCTTTTAAAATTCACAGTATCATTTCTGAATGTAGTTGTATTGACCTTTATAGTATCCCCTGAAAGCATTTCTATAATTGAAGTCTTAAGACCATCATAATTCATATTTATAAGAGGTACTATCGCATCGTACGATGCTGTTTCCGACCAATAACTCTTAAAACTGCCCTTGAGTAACACGCTGACAACCGCTTTTGGATTGTAAACCTGATATTCTTCCAAAATATATCCATCATACCATCTTTTTACTTTTTCAAAGTCTTTATTATAGTTTTTGCAAAGTGCTTTCACCTCATCATCTGTAAAACCTATATAAGATGCAAACGCACCTGCACTAAGCATGGTAAATTCATCGAAATTATTTAATGCTGACTGTGTCTTTTCTTTCTTAATCGGTAAAATTCCGGTAATATAAGCAAGCTGTATATATTTTGTCGGCTCAACACCTTTAAACATACCTCTTAAAAAATTGATGTAATCCTCCTGAACCTTCTCTTCGGCTGCTTCATCCCTGATGATAACATCCCATTCATCTATGATAACTATGAACTTATTACCTGTTTTTTCCCTAATATTGGAAAGTGCCTGCGGAATAGTTGTTATATCTGATGTAATCACCATCGGATAAATAACTTTAAGTTCATTTAATATACTCTTTGTAAGAAATGCCACAAAATTATCTATATCGTCACAATTTGTAAGAAACCATTGAATATCAATATGAATTACATCATATTTGTTCAGATGTGTTGTAAAATCTTCTTTTTTGCCGATTGCAAACCCTGAAAACATCTCCCTAGAGTCGCAGCCTTTACTATAATATGCCGCAAGCATATTGGCAGCGTATGATTTGCCAAACCGTCTCGGACGACTGTTGCATATATATGCCTCAGTTGTCCCAAGAACACTGTTTGTATATTCAAGCAAACCTGTCTTATCTACATATATTTTTGAATTTAATGCAACCTGAAACGCACTGTTATCCGGATTTACAAATCGTCCCATTAAGTTTGGCTCCTTTCGCCACTTTTATAAGTATGTTATCACATGAATGTATGTTCGTCAAGTTATTTTATCGTGCCATAGATTTAAGCACCCTGTCAAAGGTTTTATAATTTCTGTCATCTCTGGGACTGCAATAAACAGCGAACTCAATTACTTTAAAAGCATTCAAATAATCTTTTATTGCATTTCTTGCCGCCAAAACAACAACTTCCGGTTTATTCATAAAAACTCCACAGCCAAATGCTCCTAAAATCACAGCTTCTTCTCCCTCAGCCACAGCTACATCCAAAATTCTTCTTAAGCGTTTCTCTTGAATTTCCAAAAGTTTTTTATCACTTATTTTTACACATTTATCATCATCACCCGGATTATGTATATTTCCCGGCTTTTCTCTCAAATTAGGTGCAGCACAGGTAATAACATCCACATTATACCAGTCAATCACATTTACCTCCTGTAATGTTTCAATTTTATAAATAAATCACCTAAATTTTTTCCCTTAACGAAATTAAACTCCACTCCGGTTCACTATAATTACATTCGCAAAATCCCTGAGTAAATACTATTAAATTCTTTTTTATAATTATATTTAAAATAGCCGCAAAAAACACGATAAAATAGTGATGTTCTATGACCATTATTTTTTGAACAATGCTTGTAGTTGCTTATACTATGTTTTTAATATCAATGAAATCTATTCTATTTGCTTTCTTGCGTCAACTTATTATCTTGCATCAAAATATTATAAATTATTCTAAAATATCAAGTTCAGGAAAAATGTCATCATTTCCAAGAGCTGTTTTTACACGATACAAAATATCGTCTATCCCTCTTATACTTGTCACCATATACTTTTCATTCAACAACTCAACAAGTTCCTTTTTCTGCTCATCTGTCAACTGTAATGACTGGACAAAAGTTATAAGTGCAAAATCCGCAGCCTGCCTGCTTATTGCATCAGGCTGTGAAACCATAGAATCAATCAGCAATGATACCGAAGAAAATGTATCTCTTCCATATGATGTAAAACTAATCTGCTGTAACATTGAAAACACTTCAATCTTGTCAAAATCCAGGTTTAAATTGCTTGTATATAAATCTCTTATATACTCATTACAATAATTTAAAAACTGATTATTAATATCAGCTTCCCTCACAATAAACATATCTTTGCATTTAAAGCCAATAATATCTAACGGTAAAACTTTCATGCCTCTCTGCGCAAGCACTTTTACAGATACATTCCCATTTTGCATATCAATACTGCCATAGCTGTCTGCAAAAACCGACACCAGCCTGTTTCTCTTATTTTTAATAAGAGCATTTGTCTTTGCCACACCTCTTATATTATCTTCGTGAAACGAAACTATCATTTCCTCTCCAAAACTTTTGTCAACATTAATATATACCGAAATACGATACATATTGTCTATAACACAGATATAAGATTTCTTCTTTTCCTGGTCTTTTCTTCTTTCTATCATATATGGCTGCAAATTTGAGAGATAATTTTTCACATACTCAAGCACAGTTTCCCCACAATATTCAATATAATGAAATAAATGTTTATTCAAACCGCTCCTGTGCTCCGTTTCATCAAGTTTCAGTCTGTCAAGTTTTGCAAGTTTTCGTAATATCCTACAGATTTTAGCCATAGACAAATCTATGCCAAGTTTCTCCGCTTCAGCCACTGTTATTTCCCGCATACCCAGATTATTTTTAGTCATTATATAACTCACCTCCAACTCCATAAATTTCTAGAATTTATTTTACTTCCCCTACTCCATACTATTTATCTGGTCGATTATCTTCTTATAATCATCAGCAGACATATTCATTCCGATATAGATAACCATAATTCCCATAATCACCGCTATGATAAGTCCTATTGCCGAACAGATAAGCCCCGCTATTGCCATACCTCTGCCGGGTTTATGTTTCACAAGAACGATTATCGAAAATGCAAGTCCAATTACCGCAAATATACCTGAAACATACCAGAAACAGCAGCATACAAGTGACAAAATTCCAAGTACAAGAGATGCTATCGCAAACCCTGACGGACTAAATGTACTTTGGCTTGCTCCCTGTCCGTTTACATCCTGGTATCCTGCATTGTTCCATGAATTTTCCGTATTGCCATACGGATTTGTATTTCCAACATTTTGCTGTTCCTGCTGCCCATAATTCTCATTCTGATAAGATGAAACATTTGTCTCATTATTCATTTCATTATCATTTTTCTCCAAAGAAACCTTATTTTCTTCGTTCTCCATAGTCATTCCTCCATTCTTAATTTAATGCACTCTAGGTATCTTCTAAGTGAAGAATTTAGAGAGTACATATTTAAAATACTAATTCCCACTCTTGTGCATATGGATTTTGCACACTATTCTCATAAACTCTTTAATATATCAATCCCACAAACTATCAAAAGAAAGTTTTTTACCGCAAACTGTCCTAAAAGCAAAGCAACTCCGACATATACATACCACATCCTGAATTTCATATACCCTTTTCCATCATTGAAAATATATGCCAATGTTCCCTTTGCCATAAATAATATGTAAAACACCACACAATATAACACAAACGGATGATATAAAAAAGATTTTAATAAATCTCCTTTTAACAGAAATACGACTGCTCTCGTTCCTCCACACCCCGGACAGTAAAGTCCTGTCAATGTATGAAACGAACATTTCACAATATGTAAAACATCTATATGTAAAATCTCTATTATACAAAGTACAACTATTAAAAGGACTCCGATAATCATCCCGGTTTTATAGAGCAATTTCTCAAATTTTTCATCTGCATTTAAATACTTTTCTTTTAACATTCCATATATCCACCATCTGAAAATATAAAATTCATTGTGTGCAAATATTTATATCGTATAACTTTAAACAAAATCTTTTATTTTTTATCAGCACTCTCATCCTCTCCTGCCATTATCATCTCGGCAAGCTCTCGCTCTTTTTGTGTAAGCTCTGCCTTTCCTATAAGGTCGGGTCTTCTTTTGGCAGTTCTTATAATAGACTGCTCCCTATACCATTCGGCAAGTTTTTTATGATTTCCTGACAGAAGCACAGGCGGTACAAATTTACCTTCCCAGTTTTCCGGTCTTGTGTATTGAGGGTATTCCAGAAGATTATCTGAAAATGACTCTGTCTGTGCCGACATATCATTGTTTAAAACACCCGGAACAAGTCTTGAGATAGTGTCCATCATAACGAGAGCTGGAAGTTCCCCTCCTGTAAGCACATAATCTCCTATCGAAACATAATCAGTGACTATCTCCTCAAGAACTCTCTCGTCTATGCCCTCATAATGTCCGCAAAGGAAAATAAGATTTTCTTCTTTTGCGAACTCTCTCGCCATTTCCTGATTAAATGTTTTTCCCTGTGGTGAGAGATATATTACTCTTATTTTCTTCTCATCGTCAGACTTTTTTTTATCATCAAAGAAATAACTATCTGTATTATCACATTCTTTCTGCTGTTCTTCTTTAGAAATATCAGCTAAATCCATTGCGTCTTTATCTCTTTCACAGGCACAACTGTTATCTTTTACATCCTCTGCTGACAAAATTCTTTCCTGTATCGCCTTATAACATCCATAAACCGGTGCCGCCTGCATAACCATTCCTGCCCCTCCGCCATAAGGATAATCATCGACACTGTTATGCTTATTTCCTGCAAAATCCCTTATATTTACGGCATTTACAGTTATACGACCTGCCTTTATCGCCCTGCCTGTTATACTTTCTGCCATCGCATTGTTTATCATATTAGGAAATAATGTCATCACATGAAAATTCATCATAGATCAAGTAATCCTTTCATTATATGAACCGTTACCACCTTATTTTTGTCGTCTACTTCTTTTACACAGTCAGGTATATCCGGCAAAAGCACCTCTTTTCCATCGTGTTTTACGACAAATACAAGATTTGCACCTGTTTCCAAAATATCAACAAGTTCACCAAATTCCTCGCCGTCCTCCGTTATTACTTTTGAATTTATAATGTCTGCAAGATAAACCTCACCTTCCTCTAAAGGTATGGCGTTTTCTCTCGTGACATAGAGGTCACAGCCTTTGTATTTTTCTATATCATTTATATTATCAATTCCCTTAAACTTCACGATAACAAGATTTTTAAAAAATCTTACAGCCTTTACTTCAAGGTCTATTTTTTCTTTTCCGGTATCAAGTATTACATCTTTCAATTTTTTAAATCTCTCCGGCTCCTGTGTAGTCGGAAAAACCTTGACCTCTCCCCTCACTCCATGCGTATTCGCTATAACTCCTACTCTGAATAAATCCGTCATATTTCCTCCATATGATTTTCCATAAAAATTATCTATATAAAATAAGCCCATACCCAGATGGTACAGGCAAATATATATGCCGCAGTTTATATCCTCAATAGATTTTCACTGCAACGATTACTGCTCTATCTCAACAATAACTTTCTTATCAGTTCGTGAAGCTGCTGCTTTCACCATAGCACGTATTGCTTTTGCAATGCGTCCCTGTTTTCCAATAACTTTTCCCATGTCATCTGAAGCAACCTTCAAAACCAAGAGAATTTCATTATCCTGTTCAGTCTCTGTAACAGTGACCTGTTCCGGATAATCAACAAGGGATTTTGCAAGAACTTCTACTAATTCTTTCATAAACCTGAAACCTCCTTTTTGGCAATCAGTTTATAAACGACGAAAAGACAGTCTTTAAACTGTCTGTCCGTCCTGCACCATATCCGGAAATTACTCCATGATACCTGCCTCTTTTAAAAGCTTGCCTACTGTCTCAGTTGGCTTTGCACCATTTGCGAGCCACTTCTTAGCGCTTTCCTCATCGAATTTGAATACGCTAGGATCCTGATTTGGATCATAAGTACCAATCTCCTCGATGAACTTTCCGTCTCTAGGACTTCTTGAATCAGCAACAACTACTCTATAGAAAGGTGCTTTCTTCTTACCCATTCTTCTTAATCTGATCTTTACTGCCATGTTTTCACCTCCTTGAAATAATCATCTATATCAAATTTCACATATCTTATGCAACGCACAAATGTAAAACCTGAAAACTTTTTAAAAACCAAAAGGTAATTTCGGCATTGAAAACTTACCTTTTTTCTTTCCCTTGCCACCCATCATTCCTGACATCTGTTTCATCATCTTCTTTGACTGCTCATACTGCTTCATAAGTTTATTTACCTCAGCAATATTCACACCTGCACCTTTTGCGATACGGCGTTTTCTTGATGGATTTATAATAGCAGGGTTTCCTCTTTCCTCAGGTGTCATAGAATAAATGATAGCTTCTATGCCCTTAAAGATATTGTCATCTATCTCAAGATCAGTAGGCAGTCCCATTCCGGGAAGCATACTTAAAATACTTTGGATGCCGCCCATCTTTTTCATCTGTGCCATCTGATCAAGGAAATCATTAAAATCAAACTCAGCTTTGCGGAACTTTCGCTCCATCTCTTTTGCCTTGTCCTGATCTATCTCAGCTTCCGCTTTCTCGATAAGTGTAAGTACATCACCCATACCAAGAATTCTTGAAGCCATACGGTCAGGGTAAAATTGCTCAAGATCTGATAACTTTTCACCCATACCTACATAGAGAATAGGCTTACCTGTGACTGCTCTGATAGAAAGTGCAGCACCACCTCTTGTATCACCGTCAAGCTTTGTGAGAATGACTCCGTCAACACCAATCTTTTCATTGAAGGTAGTCGCAACATTTACTGCGTCCTGACCTGTCATGGCATCGACCACAAGAATAGTATCATCTATCTCTACATTTTCTTTTATCTCCTGAAGTTCAGCCATCATATCTTCATCTATGTGAAGACGACCAGCCGTATCAAGAATAACAACATTAAGATTGTTCTTAGAAGCGTGCTCTATAGCCGCTTTTGCTATATCAACAGGTTTGTGGTTCGTTCCCATAGTGAAAACTTCAACACCCTGTTTCTCGCCATTTTTCTGCAACTGCTCTATAGCTGCCGGACGATATATGTCACAGGCTGCAAGTAAAGGTCTCCTGCCTTTCTTCTTAAGCTTGCCTGCAATCTTTGCTGTTGTTGTCGTTTTACCGGCACCTTGCAAACCACACATGAGTATCACTGAAATCTCACTTGATGGCTTGAGTGCTATCTCTGTAGTGTCACTTCCCATAAGGGTTACAAGCTCTTCATTAACAAGTTTGACTACCATCTGTCCCGGTGTAAGACTATTTAAAACATCTTGTCCGACAGCTCTTTCCTGAACAGTCTTGACAAAATTCTTTACAACCTTGAAGTTTACATCAGCCTCTAAGAGAGCCATCTTAACTTCTTTTAAAGCTGCTTTTACATCTTCTTCCGTAAGTCTTCCCTTACTGCGAAGGTTCTTAAAAACATTTTGTAATTTTTCAGTTAAACTATCGAATGCCATAACAACCTCCCTTTGAACAAATATACTTATTTATAAAAACACTGCAACATATACTAATATATAATATCTGCACACACAGCACTTTCTCTGACACCTTGAACAGTATAATACAGCAAAAAAAATATGTCAAGTATTTTTCTTGACATTTTTTAAATTTGGGTAACAGTCTTATTCTTCGTCGAGTATCTCGTCTATGATAGAATAGACTTCCTCAAGTTCACCCTCGTCACCTATGTTCATCCCTTTAAGAATGATATGAAGTTTTTTTACAAGTTCTTTCTGCTTTTCAAACTTCTCGACAAGACCAAGCTTTTGTTCATATTCACGCAACTGTTTACAGGCTCTTTTTATCGCATCATGTACACCCTGTCTTGTGATATTTTCATCTTCCGCTATCTCAGCAAGATTGTAATCATCAAGAATACTCCCTTCAAACATACGACGCTGGTTTTCCTTAAGCAATGCCCCATAAAAATCATACAAAAGAGAGAGTTCAACTCTCTCTTCTATACTATGTCTGTTTTCTGCCATTTTTTCTCCATTCTTATTCTGATGTACTCTCGGTATCTTCTCAAAATGAATCATTTTGGCAGATTTTAAAAATACATCTCAAAATTCTTCATTTGGAAGATTCCGAGAGTACATTTCTGTTTTAAAACTATTTTTCTACTTTTCTCGGATTTATCTTAAATGAAAAATCAGGATCATTTATATTTATCTGTATTTCTTTGCCATTTTCACCTATTATCCTTACATGGTCATTCTCTACATGACTACACTTATATACCTTTCCTTTAATGTAGCCATCACCATCCACAAAACTAAGTGCAAGATTTACAAATGTATTTGACGCCATAAGTGTACCTGTCGCCTTATTAAATCTTGAACCTTCCGGTTTCTGTGAATGATTCTCATTAAATGCCTCTGCAAGCCCGTTTATCAATTCACCTTTTAAAGCTGAGTCGTCCATTTTATCCTCCATAATTTAACAATATATAATCCTATGTGTATTTTTAGTTTAAACTATTATCTTTATCATATTATTTATTTCTGCATATACACATACTTAATATTATATTATCAAGCATATGATTGAAATGTCAACCAACTTTCATGACATATTCCCGCTTATATAAACATATATCACTTTTCCCACTACAGATATTCCAATTACAACACAAATGTATTGTAATCACTAAATATCAATCATCATCTCTTCTTCCAAACAGCAGAATAAGTCTTAACAGTTGAAGAAGTGTAGATACCGTTGCCGTTATATATGTCATTGCTGCTGCCGTAAGAACTTTCCTTGCACCTCTCACTTCATCTTTATATAACATTCCACTTTTATCAAGTATCTTTAATGCACGGGAAGATGCATTAAATTCTACCGGAAGTGTCACTATCTGAAACACAAGTGTCAGGGCAAATAATAAAATGCCTATATTTAACATATTAAACGAGCCTAGTATCACACCAAGTATGATAATGGGCCATGAAAGTTTTGAACCTAAGTTTACAACCGGAACTATCGCACTTCTTATCTTAATAGGAATATAGCCTACATTGTGTTGTATTGCATGACCACATTCATGTGCCGCAACCCCGACTGCTGCTATTGACGAAGAACCATAAACACTATCTGATAAATTAAGTGTTTTATTTCCAGGATTATAATTATCAGTCAAGTCACCTGAAATATGTCGTATCTGCACATCATATATACCGGCATCGTGAAGAATTTTTTCAGCCGCCTGTGCACCTGTTGTTCCTCTCTTGCAGCCGTATCTGCTGTATTTACTAAATGATCTGCTCACATTAGCCGATGCTATCATACATATAACAGCACCTATTACAACCAATGAATAAGTAGGATCCATACGGTAAAACATTCCCGGAAAACCATAAAATCCCATAAAGCCGTTGCCGGCATTCAAAAAAACAAACTCCATATATATACCTCCTAATCCCTCATAGTCTTTTTATATACTACCATACTTCCACACATATTTAAATACCAGAATCAAAATTCTCATCCGTCACTTTCTGCTATGATAAACTGATCATCCATTTTCTTTTTTTAAAAATAACCAGTGACACAATCAGCCTGAATATTTCTTCTGTTGTAAGTAACATATACACACCTGCAATCCCCCACTTGAATACATATGCAGCAATCAGACACAACAACTGCACCAACTAACCCTGCATACATAATCTTCTATTAAAGCTGCTCCAGACCTCTTTTGCATCCTCAGCTCCAATAAACTGTGCAATCAGTGTCCCTGCAACTGTACTTACCGTACCAATCACCACTGAAAAAATCATAGAAAAATTACCGCATAATCCAACTGCTGATATATTAGTTTCCCCCATCTGTCCGATCATTATCTGATCGACAATTGAAAATGATGCCTGCAGCATGCTTTGCAATGTAACAGGAATTGCTATTCCACATAATGTTTTCATAAACTTTGACATTATAACACCCTCGTACCCTTTCTTTTTACTAATTCAACCGGCAACACAATTTCATTCTCTCAATGCAAGCCATTGTCTATAACCTCAAAACATTCAATCGCTCTTTCAGCCCTAATAAATTAATTTAGATTATTGGGAGATTTCCACTTTATCAGTCGGCCATGAGTTTCTAAGAGCTACATAGGATATTAAAAAATTCGCAAACCAACCGGCCGGTACAGCAAGCCAGACAAAAGCAATACCAAAACGCGGTGCAAAAATCAATGCAACTGACAGGCGGATTGCCAGGTTTACCATGTTTGCAATAAGGAATGGCCGCATGATTCCAAGACCTCGAAGAACTCCATCAGTTGCCATTTTAATCCCCATAAAAATGAAAAAATATCCAAGCCATCTCATATAATCCCCGGATACCTGATATGCCAGAGCTGTTCCATCTTTACCAAGAAACAGCGAGGAAATTTGCGTGTGCATCGTTTCAATGACGATGAAAGCAATGGCTGCAAAGCACATATCCAATATTAATGCAGCTTTGTAGCCTTTTTTGATTCGCCGTGGTTTGTTTGCACCAAGGTTTTGGGAAACATACGGCGAAACTGCATTGCCGATTGATACGAAAATCAGAGAAAAAACATTCTCTACCCGCATCGTCGCCGCATAACCCGCAAGTGCCTGTGTACCAAAAGGATTTACAACTGCCTGTACAATCATCATACCAATAGACACTGTAGACTGCTGGAGCACTGACGGAACAGCTATTCTAAACATAGAATGAAGCTCGCACCAATCAAATAGTTGAAAGTTACTCTCATATTGCCGCATCCGATTCAAAAAAAGTAAAAGAGATAATACGGCGGAAATGCCCTGTGCAATCAAAGTTGCAAGTGCCGCACCGAACACGCCAAGCCTCAGACCTGCTACCATCCAAAGATCCATAATGATATTTAAGATAGACGAAAATATCAGGAGTCCTAACGGAATTTTTGATTCGCCTATGGAATTGAACATCGTTGAAAGGATATTGTACATAAACAAAAACGGAAATCCCACAAAATAAACCCGCAAATACAACACTGCATCATCCAGTATATCAGCAGGGGTTTGTAATGCCCTCATCATCGGGTTTGAAAAGCAAAAGCCAAAAACACCAAGAACTATACTTAGAATCAAAAAACTAAGTAAGGATGTTGACACGACTGTTTTCATTTTTCCGTACTCTCCGGCACCGAAATAGCGGCTCACAAACACACCGGCACCAACACCTCCCCCCAATGCCACGCAAATAAATACATTTGTCAGTGCCGCACATGCACCGATAGCCGCAAGTGCTGAGGAGCCCACAAACCTGCCGACGATAACTGAGTCAGCCATATTATATATTTGCTGAAAAAAGCTGCCAAGAATCATCGGCAGTGCAAAAACCGTCAGTGCTTTAAGAGGCACATCTGTGATTAAATACTCATCTTTTGACATTATAATATTCCTCCGCTGTTTTCATATGCTCTCGCGATATTTCCATCATGGTCAATATAATCATATTCCCATTCGGTATCCTGTAAATTAATTTTTTAGTTCTTTACACATATTTTTCTCCATAAAGTCATATTGTCCTGGCAAAAAATTATTGCATTAAACAAGCTCCACTAACCACCTAGCCACACTATTATCATTATCTTAAATTACCATATGATAAAGTTTCTCTTTTGCAAAATACAAAATCTTTTATATCTTCTCTAAATCCAGAATTGAAACATAATGCAATATTTCAAATTTTTCCGCAGTGATTGCATATATTTCCAATGTTCCTGTCTCCAAATCAAGTACATTTTGCTTAAAGACACTTTTGCTAATTTTGCATAAAAAATAGAGATTTTGTCAAACAGGAAGTTGTTAAAATCCACCATAATGGGACAGAGTCTCTGTTGCAAATCCTGTACCAACTCTCATAGCCTCGTAAATATCCCCCTTTATCAAATGAGAACATACCAATCCTGCATGGTAGCTATCTCCACATCCTGTAGTATCAATCACTTCTTTAACTTCATTAGCTTTGACAAAATATTTTTCACCATTATAGTATGTAACACTTCCTTTATCAGCTAAAGACACATTAAATAGTCCTTTATACTTCTTCGAAAATGCTTCAAATATCGGGAGAATTGATTCCTCTCCACTAATCATGAAATAATCTATATATGGTGCATATTTTTCCATATCTTTAAAATTACGATATTCTGCAAAATCCACTGCCAATCTGAAGTTATTATTCTTTTTTAAATCTATAATTTGTCCAAAACAGCCTGCCCAAAAATGTACAAATACAACCTCCGAATTTTTGATAAAATCCAATTCATCTTGATTCAATATCATTTTATCAACAATATCGCCCGTCCATGAATCATCTTTGTAATATCTGTCACCGTCAGCTGTAAGATATGTACGATTATTTGCAGTTACTTTATCCTTTTCAACTCTTACATGACTTACATCAATTCTCTTATCAGAAATAGAATCCATAATAAATTTTGCGTAGAAATCCTGCCCAACCGCACCCAATATCGAAACATTGAACTCCTCAAATTTTGATGCATGAACTGCAAAATTGAGGGCTTCACCACCAGCACGCAGTTCATCCGTTCCATCAAAAACATCTACACAGAGGCACGGAAGTGCCACTAAATTCATCATTCTCTTTACCTCCAAAAATCGAAAGTTGTCAGCACCTGGTAAAAACATAGCAACCTATATCCAATCCTCGACGCTTAGCAATTTTATAATCTTTCTTAAACTAGTGTACTGACCTGTTGATATTTTGCCAAATAACTTGTATAAATTCCCATCTGCTTCGTTGTCATCAATCGCCGTAGCCCGCTACGGCTCATTCTTCCGTCTTGCAGACTGAAAATTTATCCTAAGTTATTTAACTAAAAGTCATCAGGTCAGTACACTAGGTTATATTTTTAATCTCATACTTTATCATTTATCAAAATCTGCAAAGAGTTCATCCACATCACGATAACCTTTAACATTAGGATTCTTTGCAAACTTTTTAATAATTTCACTTTTTTATTTCTTTGTATTCCTCACTAAATCCCTATTTGTGATATGGTTCACCGTAACGCCATTTCGGATTTTCATTTTTCAGTGGTATTAGGAAAATTTGTACATTGATAATTACAATACTCAAGCTGCAATTTGTACCTACTTTTTAACATCTATTATGTAGTCTATACTTTTATACAACACCACTGAGTTAAGTTGTCTTATACCACCCTTTTGTTATGCATGTTCACAAACAATGCTCCAACATTCAAAATCAAACGATACAAATATTTTAGGTTTTGCCATATCCAATTCTCCATTCTATCTCGGTCCCATAAACCTGTCCCCATTCAAATGTATCATATGCTCCGGCATTTCAGCAATCCAGACTTCTGTCTCCCATGCAAGTTCCTCTGCAAACTTTTTATATGTCTTAAAGTCTAAAAATGCTGTTACAAATATCTTTCCAGCCGTAACATCTTTGGTCATTTCTTCAATTTCCAATATGCGCTTCGGATCCATCGGACCGACTGATGTTACCGATTCCACAAAATAAATCCAGTCCTTATCTTCCCTGTACAGCACAACATCCGGCATCTTATCATGTAGTGTAATTTCAAAACCCAACTCTTTCAGCTTTTCTACATTCTTTACCAGATTTTTTTCTATTGTATCTCCAACATATAGGCATTCAGAATTTGGAGCGAATCTCGGTGCGAATTCCTCAATAATAGCTTTTTGCAGTTCATTATGCTTACCTGTAGAGAATTTAAAACTTTCACCATTTATATTTACCGGCATCATTGTCATCTTCTTTTTAGAAGCATACAAATCAATTAACTTCTCATGGTAGCAAAGAAATCGTTTTATATATTCCTTCCACTTTGGAGTTCCCATAGTTCTTAGTATTTGCACTGTTTCTTCTGTCAATCTGTACCGATAATTCGGGCTATTAGTTGCTTTTCCATTATCCTCTATCAAAGCAGCGGTCCGAAATCTATGCAGCGCCTGTTTTCTAAATGTCTCTCTGCTGTTTTCCGCATAGCCCATGTCATAAAATGTATTGACAAACTGAATAATATCATGAATACGAATCCATTCATTTGTTGCTTCACTCCATGACATATCTGGTTTTACTCCTGCCATTGCCAGTATCACATAACAACATATATCCGCTTGCTGTGCCTTAGGCATACCTATTGTTTTCAGAAATTCCCTTGTTTTTTCTATCTTATTATCCACAGTACCCCTCCAATATCAAATTGCAATTTGCCTCTGAATAGTCTCTACTTTTAAGCACTTTTCTTCCCATTTCCTGAATATCTTCTAAATCCGGCACAGGCATTGCATTGATCTCTGTTGAATTAACCTGCGTAGATCCGTTCAAAATGCGATAATATTCATCGTAAAGCGTTGAATTAAACAATACATACAACCCATACACCAGGCATTCTGACATTTCCGTTAATACACCATCCACAAAATTAATTTTGTTCTGCGTACTTATCTTTTTATATTGTGGAAATCTTTTTGCCAGGTACACTCCACACTGTAATCTTCGAGGTTCTTCCTTTGCCGTAAATCGTTTCACAAACAGATAATTCTTGTTATCCTGCATCAATCCCTTTTGTTCTGTCACCACATATTCATGTTCTTTCTGTATTGGGAACTCTACCTTTCCCTGTTTTATATGTTGCGAATAAAATAAAGGAATCGCTCCTTCTTCTTCCTCGTCCCGCAGAATTTCACGATTACGGAAATCCACCGTTAACCCTGTTTTCATTTTTACTCCAATTGCAGGCAACGTTTTATCAAATTTATGAAGTTTTCTCAAAACCTCTACTTCGTTTTCATCTGTCACAAGATAAACATAATAATCCTCACCAGCTACAACCAAATCATACGGGACTGTCAATGAAGTAATTTCGCCAAAGTCACTATTTGATTGCGAAGATGTAATGGTAACAGTTTCTGGCGTTTTAACCGTTTTTCTCACCTTAATAATAATCGTTTCCTGCAATACACTCTCTTTGTCAAATACCTTACTACGGCTAACAAAAAGATGAATATGTTCCAGTTTACCTGCTGTCAGGAAATACTCTCTAAAGCGTTTAAAATATGCTCCGGATGTCCATGATCGAGGAATAATATATACCATTTCCCCATCCTCACATAAATTAAACAGTCCCATAGAAGCAAAAATAAAATACAAATTCGGTGCCCCGTAGCATACCTCCGGCATTGCTGTTGCTTCTGGAGCATCTTTAGGGATTTTCATATATGGTGGATTGCCAATTACAAAATCATATTTCCTAGGGTTATCATTTCCGCCTATCATATGATTAAAATCAAGATACTGACTAAGGATATAATTGTATTCAATTATATTAATGACTATCTTTTTTCCAGATTTTTCCTTGCAGTATTCCAAATTTCGCTTTAACAATGGTAATACGTTATTATCATTCTCATAACAGGTAAGTTCAATTTTCTGAATGGAATCTATCATTTCCAATCTTTCAATAAAGGCACATGATAATATGCCTGAACCTGCTCCTGCATCGAGTACGCTTACCTTACTCTTCTTTTCATCAATATTATATAAGCCAGCCATAAAACGGGCAGTCTCCATACTTGTAAAAAACTGTCCATACTTTTTACGCTCTTTCTTCGGCATACTTTCTACATATTCGTTTGTAAGCTCTATAATTTTTTCCAGCATATTCCACCTACCTACAAGCCTTTTATTTCTTGCTATTATACTATAACTCAGCCCTGTTGTGAACTACCAATTGTCTTAAGCCAATGGGCTTCCTGCTTCATCGACCTCGTAACCTATTATCTCCACAGGCGTTAATTTGGGCAGTCCCTGCCCTATATATTTCTTTATGCTATTTGTCTTAATCCTTCTGTCAGTATATTTTTCTCAGCATTGATATTCCTGTCATGTTCTGCTCCGCATTTCGGACATATACATGTCCTCACTGACAAATCTTTTGTATCTGGATTCTGATACCCGCAAACAGAACATAATTGACTACTAGCATAAAATGTATCTATTTTGATGTATTTCCTGCCATTCCATTTTGCCTTATACTCTAACTGTCTTGTCAGCTCATACCATGATACATCACTTATGGCTTTTGCCAGATGATGATTTTTTACCATGTTTTTTATCTGTAAATTCTCTGAAACTATCACTTGGTTTTCGCTGATAATCTCATGTGAAACTTTATGTAGATAATCTTTTCTTATATTCCTTATTTTCTCATGGCATAATGCTATCTTTTTCTTTGTTTTATAATAGTTCTTACTTCTCTTTCCTTTATGTGACAGTTGCCTTTGTAGCTTTACAAGCTGTTTCTCGTATTTTTTTATAATTTTTAGATTCTCATATACCTTTCCATCGGAAGTAATACATAAATCTTTAATTCCTAAATCGGGACTTGACAGCCTCTACTTTCGCAATCATTTCCTTCTACAAAGGAATCAACACAATTTTTACATCCAATTCTTTTTTAACTTTTTTCGCTGTTGCATACAATCAAATTTTTCTTTTTGCACAACCTTTTATATTTTTTCCAAATCCAAAATAGAAACATAATGCAAAATATCAAATTCTTCCGGCAGTGATTGCATATATTTCCAATGTTCCTGCTCCCATTTCTGAATCTCACTTTCCTTCAGTCCACTCGCTCCAATTCCTCGACAAGCTTTCATCCTTCCATGCCATGCTTCTCTTGTAAAATGTACTGGCAAATCATATGTTAGCATATTTGCAGCCTTAAACATGCCTTCGCACCAAGGTGGCTCCTGCAATTCATATCTTGTCATTCTTCCACCAGTCCATGCAGGATTATATTTCAAAACAAGATTTTCGCTTGTTTTGGCAATCTCACTCTCTTCTGGTAGCCATGCCATAAATAAAATTGAAAAATGACCATAATCCTTTAAAATATGATGAAGTTTAGGCAAAACAACCGATTTATCAAAATACATAAAACATTGACACGCTGTAACCACATCAAATGTTCTGTCTGGAAAATCAATCTCTTCTGCTGATGCAACAATATAATCAATGTCCATCCCTGCGCTTTTGCTGAGTTTCCCCGCATATAAAATTTGATTTTCTGAGATATCTGCCCCTGTCCATTTTGCTCCGTAGGAATACATATTTCTTGGAATCACACCCGTTCCTGTTCCTAAATCCAGTACATTTTGTCCCTTTACTCCTAACGATAATTCCGCTAGTTTTGCATAAAATTCTTTAGGATAAATATCACGGTACTTTGCATAGTCTTCAGAAGTTTTTCCCCAGTCAAATGCTTTCCCATGATCAATATTCTTATTGATTATTTCCATGATATTTGGCCTCCCATGTAAAACCTAACTTTGCTGTAACATTTTAATTTTATTATACTCAACCACTCTCTTCTACTGCAATATATTTATGGTTAATATCTCTTACAGCCAGTAAGGAATTATCCATCTTGTTACTTATACTATATAATAATAGAATAACCGAATATCTTCTCTCTTCCACAAATCTGATTTGTACATATTCTATCACACATTCATCTTTCCCACAATCACTTATCTTTCACTCCTCCACTAAGGAAACTAATCTTCGGACACTATATCTTGTCCTTTCCACTCTCTTATCAAACACCATCTGGTATAACACAGATTACTTTTCTCAATGCACCTTTAAAATTTACCTATAAACAGATGCATCCCCCTTATTTATGGTATGGTTCACCGTAACGCCATTTCGGATTTTTGTTCCTCAGCATAATCAGATGCTTTTACATCTAGTGAGGTTTGATTCCTCAATGTGATTTGTTATAGCTTAGCTTTGTAGGGCAATAATCCTCAATGGAATCAAGAAAATTTTGTCCATTGAGGATTACATATACAAACTGGAATTTGAACCATTTTATATATGATTCCTCTCTGATATTATACCATACACTTCTGGGCGTCGATTTTTGCACCCCCATACCTCACGATGACGATACTCTCGCAACATATCTACATCCAATTCAGCCACATATACACCCTCTCCCTCGCCAGCTTCAAATACACATGTATCTCGCGAGTCAGGAAGCTCTGGAAGATATACGACACCATCGAACAGGGTAGAATGTCCATTGCAATCCGGATGAGGGGCCGGATAATTGCATGTGGCTATAGCTAACATATTTTCATATGCTCTTCCCCTGAGTTGTGCGAGACGGTTCAGTTCCATTGGACAGGCATTTGGAACTAGAAGTAGCTCCGCTCCTTTCAACATCATAACTCGAGCACTTTCCGGAAATTCCCGGTCATAGCAAATCATTGATCCGACTTTTATAACTCCTTCTTTCGTATCCAATTCTGTCACAAAGAAATCATCTCCTGCATCCAGAACACTTTCATCATCTTCTTCCCCAAAATTACAAATATGGACTTTTGAATAACAATATTGTATTTTGCCATGTCTGTCGAAAAAGCAAACTGTATTTCTCGGTTTCGGCTCATGTTGCTCCAAAAAAGTGATAGCTATAGCCATATCCAACTCTGCAGCAAGTTCTGCAAACCTTTTCACAAAAGAGCCATACCTAGGAATGGCACATTCCCGTAGGCTTGCCTCTTCATGTGAAAAGACGTATCCGCAGCTCCACATTTCTGGAAAAATTGCAATATCTGCCCCCTTTTCTTTTGCCTGAAAACAAGCCTTGATTCCCTTTTCCATATTTCCTTTCAGACTTCCTGTTGGAAGAAGCTGTAATAATGCAATTGTAAGTTTCATATATTCCTCCATATCATTGTAGAAACCAACTCAATGCTCTGCAAATTACGATTTGTTAAGTTTTCTTCAATTTCCATCGGACAAGAAGCATCCCTCGCTCTAAAGAGCTCGGTCAATTCCGATTTGTACATATTCTATCATACATTTATCTTTCCAACAATCACTTATTTTTCACCTATCCACTGAGGAAACTAATCTTCAGACACTGTATCTTGTCATTCCCACTCTCTCATCATACATCATCTGATATAACACAGATTACTTTCCTCAATGCACTTTCAAAATCTCCCTATAAACAGATGCAATCCCTCACCAGAAACAACCACATCACAAGTAATCACTTATCCTCACTTGCGTCAATCCCATCAAAACGTATATCAGCTATTACATTTTTCAGCAAACCCCCGTTTCACACCCATTTACAGCCACATTCCTGTAAAAAAATTGGAAGAGTAACCAAATCAGCCACTCTTCCTTATGCTTTCTATATCTTTGAAGTTTTAATTTTCTCATTTGTGGTATGGTTCCCCTGCATTTATCCTATATGCCCTGTATATCTGCTCCAGCAGAACCACCCTCATGAGCTGATGCGGAAATGTCATTTTTGAAAAACTCAGCAATTCGTTTGATTTTTTTAGTATATCTTTATCTATCCCTATTGAGCCGCCTATTATAAAAATAATATGACTTACCCCGTTTATCCCAAGCTTGTCTATCTTGTCCGCAAATTCCTCTGATGAATATTGTTTTCCCTGTATGGCAAGTGAGATAACATATGCCCCGTCTTTTATGTATTTTGTGAGTCTTTCCCCTTCTTTTGCCCTTATTATATCTTCCTCATGCTCACTGGCATTATCCGGTGTCTTTTCATCTGCAACCTCTATTATTTCCAGTTTGCAATACCTGCCAAGCCGCTTTTTATATTCATCTATTGCCATTGTAAAGTATTTTTCTTTTATCTTTCCTACCGTCAGAAGTGTTATTTTCATCGTTCCCTCTTTTCCTTGTTTTGATTATCTTAAGCATCCTTCCTCAAGTGCAAGGCTTATGCAAAGTGCATGATTTATCCTCTCAAGTATCTCATCATCGAGATGGCAGACCTTTTCACGCAATCTTGATTTATCTATAGTCCTTATCTGTTCAAGCAATATCACTGAGTCTTTGATTATGTCATACCTGTTCACCTCAAGTGCTATGTGTGTCGGCAGTTTTGCCTTGTTCATTCTCGATGTTATTGCCGCACATATAACTGTCGGACTGTGTTTGTTTCCCATATCGTTCTGTATTATAAGCACAGGGCGTATTCCTCCCTGCTCTGAACCTACTACCGGTCTTAAATCTGCAAAATATATATCTCCCCGCTTTATATTCAAAATTTTCACGCTCCTATCACAATAATCTGGAATTGACTGAGCAGCTTTAAGAGTTGTTTCTTCATTGAAATCCAAAAAGACAAACTCTATCAATCGCTCTTAAACTGGATTTGACTTAGCAGTTCTGAAAACATTTCCTGACTTAGCATCAATAAAATGTACTCTTGCAACTGCTCATAATCCGGAATTGCATTTTATGTAATTCTTTATGCATCCTATAATGTTATTTCTTTCCATCTTTATCGTTTTTATACATATGTATCTTTAAAAAGCATGAATTTTTTTACTCTAGCCAGAAACTTATTCTAATACTCCGGATAAAAATCTTTTGTCGCAACTGCCTTTCCGCCGCTGTAATACACTCTCGGTATTCTTTTTCCTATGTCGCAAACAAATTCATAATTAAATGAATATGACATATCTGCCACTTCTTCTATTGATATGTACTCATCTTTGTCCCTGCCGACAAGAGTTACCTCATCGCCCTGTTTTATATCAGGCTGGCTGCTTATATCAACCATAAACTGGTCCATGCATATTCTTCCAATTATCGGAAAACTTTTTCCTTTTATAAGAACTCTTCCTCTGTTTGACAACGCTCTTGAATAACCGTCAGCATATCCTACCGGTATCGTTGCCACTACCGTTTCATTTGTTGTCGTATATGTACCGCCATAACCAATCTCTACTCCGGCCTTAAGTGTCTTTACGAATGACACATAAGATTTTATCTCCATCGCCGGTGTTAGTTTTAATTTTGTTTTGTCTACTTCCTCAGATGGATACATTCCATATACACATATTCCGTCTCTTACCATATCGAGGTTTACTTCCGGCTTTTCTATTATTCCGGCACTGTTTGACACATGTTTTACAGGTATTTTAATGCCTGCATCTTCTATTCTTTTTACAAAATCCATATATCTCTCAAACTGCTTCATGGCTTTTGTCTTATCTTTTTCATCCATTGTCGCAAAATGCGTAAAACAGCCCTCGATTTCTATTCCGGGAAGCTCTGCTATCTTTTTTATAACCGCAAGACTTTCATCGTCCTGCTTAAATCCTATCCTGCTCATTCCGGTATCCAGTTTTATATGAACTTTAGCTTTTTTCTCCATTTTTTCTGCCGTATCCGACATTTTTTTTGCCATATCATACTCAAATACCGCTGTTGCTATGTCATATTTTATCATTGCACTGTAAAGAGGTGCCGGCGTATATCCAAGTATAAGTATAGGTTTATTTATGCCTGCCTGCCTTAACTCTACTCCTTCCTCTAGTATGGCAACACCGTATGCATCCGCAACATCCTCTAATGTTTGTGCGACCATGACAGCTCCATGACCGTATGCATCTGCTTTTATTATAGCCATAAGTTTTGTTCCGGGTTTTGTAAGTGCTTTTGCATTTACAACATTTTCATGTATCGCATCAAGGTCTATATCAGCTTTCACTCTGTAGTATTCTTTTATTTTATTCGTACTCATTTTAATCCTCATTTCTCAGTTTTATTTACCATAATCTCCACTATCTACCTAGGCATTACATCCTGAAGCATATCTATTATATCAGATGCCGTCATACTGTACCTGCTTTTTGTCTCAGTGTATTTTTCTGCCGTCAGTCCGTGAACATATACCCCAAATGCAGCAGCAAGTGCCGGCTTCATTTTTATGTCCTGTGCCGCAATGCCTGCTATTATGCCACTTAATACATCGCCTGAACCGCCTGTTGCAAGTGCATTATTTCCTGATGTATTTATATATATCTTTCCGTCCGGTATGTTTCTTCCCTCACCGACAACTGTTCTCGCATCTTTTAAGACTATGTTACATTCAGCCTGTGCCGTTGCATAGTACGGCATATCATTTTTTATCTCATCCGTTGTCTTCCCTGCAAGTCTGCTCATTTCTTTTAAATGCGGTGTCAATATAAAGTTTGTTCCAAGATTACCGAGGTCATGCTCTTTATTTTCTATAAATTCAGCTAAAATATTTAGTCCGTCGGCATCTATGACAACAGTTTTGTCTTTCACTTTTAATATGCGTTTTACAAGCAACTTTGCTTTAATACTTTTTCCAAGTCCCGGACCTATCACAATAACATCAGCCCAGCCGATTGCCTCTTCTACCTCTTTTTTAGGTGTAAAATCTATGCCATCCTCAAATTCTTCATCATAGCTTCCCACTATAGCTTCAGGCAGTTTTGTCTTTAATATCTGCATATTTTCTTTTGCCGTAAGGACTCTCACCAGACCACATCCTGCTCTATAGGCTGCTGCGGCACTGAAATAACAGGCTCCGCACATTGCCTCGCATCCCGCTATCACAAGAACTTTGCCGTAGCTTCCCTTATTTGTCCGCATTTTTCTCTGTGGCAGCATACAGTAAAGGTCATTTTTTTCAAATGTATATGCTTTTGGTGACACGCTTTCTACTGCTTTATCCGGAAAACCTATGTCTTTGACCTTTATCTCGCCTGAATACACTGCACCCGGAAACAGCAACATTCCTCTTTTTAAATTTCCAAATGTAACTGTCATGTCTGCTTTTACGGCTGTTCCAAGTATTTTCCCGCCTGTGGCATCTACTCCCGACGAAATATCAACAGAAACAATATAAGAATTGCTGCCGTTTATTTTCTCTATAATTTCTCTATATTCACCTGTTATCTCTCTTGACAAACCAATTCCAAAAATGGCATCTACTATAATATCATATTCATTTTTTTTCATGTCCGTGACAAAAGAAATCCCAAGATTTTTTGCTATTTCAAGCTGTTTTTTCATTTCTTCACTTGCGTGTTCAATATTTCCTACAAGCTTTATCGCAGTTTTTATCCCGTCATGTTCTAACATTCTTGCTGCCGCTACTCCATCGGCTCCGTTATTTCCCATTCCTGCAACTACAAGTATTTTTGAATTAACATTTTTTAATTCCGCAGATTTTTTGCACCTTTGCGAATTCAAAAAATTATCTTCTGTTTTTCTCTTAACACAGGCATTAGCAGACAATTCTCCATATACCTTTTCAATCTCCTCTACAACACCAAGTGCAGCTCTCTCCATCAGTACAAGTGACGGAATACCAATCTCATTTATCGAAATATTATCTATCTGCTTTGCTTCTTTTGCATCAGTTATATATCTCATGTCTTAATCCCCCTCTGCTACCACATATGCCATTGCCAATTTATCCGTATCACTCAATGATATGTGAATTTTTGTTATACCTTTTTCTTTTACAATTTTTTCTGCTTTTTCGGAAAGATTTACATATGGTTTTCCTTTTTCATCTCTGAGTATCTCAATATCTTCAGGCATACAATTTAAAAAGCCGGTTCCAAAAGCTTTTGCTACTGCTTCTTTTCCGGCAAAATTAGTGGCAGCACAACTCTTTCTTCTTTTTATAAGTTCTCTTTCTGCCTCTGTATAATATTTATTTAAAAAACTATGTTTTTCACAACTTTTAAGCACACGCCCAACTTCAACAATATCTGTCCCGACACCAATAATCTTACTCATTATTTTTTACTTGAAATGTTTTCTTCTACATTTCCCTTCCATACATGATTGTTTTTATCAAAAATTTCTACTATCTGTGCTCCAAGAAGATTATGCATATATTTATACAACTCCGTATTTCGCATCTCCTTGTCCTGCTTGGCAAGAATCCTGTTTTTTAGTTCTTCTCTTGCCGCATTTATCCACGCATCGAGTTCCTCTATAATGGCTGTATTTTCCGTAAGTTCCCTGTAACATACATCCATGCAGGCAATGAGCAGCTCTTTATTTGCAATCTGTATCTCTGCCGGAAGCTGTCTTTGCAGCTGCTGTGCCTCGGCTGTCTTTTGGTTTATCTCATCAATCATCTTCTGATTTGCATCCTGCTTTTTATTTCTCAGCTCTGCGTCAGGCTCATGCCCATCCGTCATATTGTTTACAATATTTTCCATGACGACTTTCTTGGCTTTCTCATATTCCTTTAAATCATTTGAGGACTGTCCCTGCTGCTTGATAAGATCAAGAAGATGTTCTTCAAGTTTTTTTATTTTATCAGTTTTTCTAAAGTCTGGAAATAACTCATGCCACTTTGGGTCTAATACCAACACAGGAATCTGTTTATTCTTAAGTGCATCTAAATAAAAGTAAGTCATATCCTTGCTCTGTTTCTTTTTCTTTCTGCCAAACATTAAAATCTTCCTCCCGAAGTAAAACGGACATTCGCAATCCGCTTCGCTGCTTGCTCATTAATGCAGTCGCTTTATTTTTAATTATATTCCGTCACTTAACATAAGTCAATTGCATAGTTGTTCATTTTTATGTATAATAGTAACTGTAACAATGTAAATTGGAACAAATACTTAAACTACGGAGAAAGGACAAAAATTTATGAACTTTGAAAATGCAAAAAACAAACTTAAAGAATATGCACAGGAACACATTCTTGACTATTATGATGAATTAAATGACTCACAAAAAGAGGCTCTCTTAAAACAAATTGACGAGACTGATTTTTCAGTTACCTCTAAAGTAATAAATGGTAAAGCCGAGGATAAAAGAGGAGTTATAACACCTATAAAAGCTATGACGCTGACTGAAATCAATGCTTCAAAAGAACATTTTAAATCACTAGGTCTTGAAGCTATTCGTGCCGGCAAAGTCAGTGCAGTTCTCTTAGCGGGCGGTATGGGAACAAGACTTGGTTCGGACAACCCAAAAGGTATGTATGACATAGGTATCACAAAACCAGTCTATATTTTCCAGCGTATTATCAGAAATCTTCTTGATGTTGTTGACGAAGCCGGTGTATGGATTCACCTCTTTATTATGACAAGTGATAAAAATCATGAAGCTACAACTTCGTTCTTTAAAGAACAAAATTACTTTACCTACAACCCTGATTATATTCATTTTTTCAAGCAGGATATGGCACCTGCCGCAACTTATGAAGGCAAGGTATATATGGAAGCAAAGGATAAGATTGCCACTTCCCCTAATGGAAATGGCGGTTGGTTCTCATCTATGCAAAATGCGGGAATTGTCGATATAATCCACAAAGAAAATATCGAGTGGATCAATGTTTTTGCTGTTGATAATGTTCTCCAGCGTATTGCTGACCCATGCTTTATCGGTGCAACTATAGACCAGAAATGCACTGTCGGTGCAAAAGTTGTAAGGAAAGCAGACCCCGACGAAAAAGTCGGTGTTATGTGCCTTGAGGATGGACGACCATCTATCGTCGAATACTATGAGCAGACAGAAGAACTTCGCAACACAAAAGATGAAAACGGTGACCCTGCATATAACTTTGGCGTTATTCTCAATTATCTTTTCCACGAACCTGAACTTGAGGAGATATGCAACAACGAACTCCCACTTCATATCGTAGAAAAGAAAATACCTTATATGAATGAAAACGGTGAATTTATCAAACCTGAATCTCCAAACGGATATAAGTTTGAAACTCTTATCCTTGATATGATTCATATGCTTGATACTTGTCTTCCGTTTGAGGTTGAAAGAAATAAAGAATTTGCACCTATCAAAAATAAAACAGGTGTCGATTCCATCGAAAGTGCAAGAAAACTTCTTAAGGAAAACGGCATAGAACTGTAATATTAGAACTTTTGTAATTAAAAAGAACAGGATTTATAATAATATACTTTAAATCCTGTTCTTTTCTACATTAATCTACTCAGCATCCTCAACAAAATGAGAATTGAAAAATTCTTCTGTCAGCATCTCAATAAATGAAACATTTAAATCCGGATACTTCTTTATAAGGATTGATCTGATATGTGCCATAACTATAAGGTCATTCTCCTCATCTGAAACAGAATCGTCAATCCACTTTTCCACACTCTCTTTAGTAATATTTTCTTCAAGCCATTTATTTAACTCTTCTGTAAGGATTTCTTCCTCCGGAATCTGAAGTTTAATCTTCTTCGACTTGACTACTGAAACAACTCCCATAACTATAAATCCGACAAATAATGCCGCTATGACACAAAATACAAATATATTGTAATCAATAGCGATAATATCAAGTTTACATAATGTAAGATATGCTATACCTAGAATACCGAATATGATAAATGTAATCCCTGAAAATTTAACATCCTTATACTCATCTTCTTTTTTTACATATGCCTTTGACGGTGTATATAAGATGTCCGCCGTATCTTCTTCTATCTCATCGTCAGTGATGACATTATTGTGAAGATCGTCCTCCTCAACAAGTTTTTCATCATCTTCACTCTCATCCTTGTTTATATCCCATTGCTGTTCTGTTTCATCAGCCTGAGTATCAGCATCTATTGCACTCTCCATATCCGTACCAGAGGACTCCTCTGTCTGGTCGAAATCGGCATTTTCTGTTCCATCAACTGAAACATCTTCTGAGTCCTGCTGTGCATATGCTTCTTCCTGTGCTTTCTTTAAAGCCTCCTGTTTCTGCTTTTCCTTGTCTTCCTCTAATGCAAGCTGAAAACCCTTAAACAGTTTTTCAACCTGCTTTTCATATCTTGATGGCACGGTCACTATAGTAATTCCGTCCCTTATGACTTTCTTAGCATTTTCAATCTTTGAATATCCGAGATACTCGATAAAATTTTCTGCCATTTCATCATCTTTTAAATCACAGATCTCAACTACATCAAAGTCATCCGCTGTACCTTCAACAAGTTTTTCACCGCAATCTGCACATACTGTTATACCGTCACGATATTCAGTTTTACATTTTGGACACCACATCGTTTTTCCTCCTGGTTTTTGCTTTGTAATTGATATAATGTTATCATACAGCCACAAAAATGACAAGCTGGTAAGCCTCTTTATCACACAATTATCACAAAATCAAAAACTATCTGCTTACAAGTCCGACTATCAAAAGCTCTACACCTATCTGGTCATCTAATATTCCTGTCTTAAACTTCTGCTCCGTGTCAAGACTGCTCTCTAATGCATTTTTAAGCTGTTCTCTTTTAAAACCTGCTGCCTGTCTCTGATAATTGCCGACAAAATAAGGTGAAATACCAATCTTTGCTGCTATCTCATTCTTTGCTGCTCCTCCTAGTGAACTTATCTGAAGAAGTATATTAAAATGTCTTATGAGCATATACAAAATATAAGATGGAGCTTCTTTTAACTCAATCAGTTCATTATACAATTTCAAAGCCTTATCTGCATCTGATGCACCGACCGCATCCACCATCTGAAAAATATGATTTTGGAGAAATGCAGGACATATCTCGTCTATATCGGCAATCGTCACTTCCTGCCTGTCTCCTGTATATGCAACAAGCTTGTCAATCTCATTTGAGAGACTGTAAAGATTATTGTCCACTCTTTGCAAAAAATACTCCATCGTCTGTCTGGTGAACACTTTCCCGGCATCTTTTAATCTTCTCGCCGCCCAGTTTAATGTCTCCTGTGCGTCCTTAAGTTTAATCTCAGCAGCTATTCCGTTTTTGTTTACATATTTATATAACTTGTTTCTCTTGTCGATCTCTTTTTCAACAAAAATAATAATCGTACTGTCAGGCATATGCTCAAGATAATCAGCAAAATCATTTGATGTTTTAAAAAGACCACTGTCCTGAATAACAATAAGCCTGTAATCACTGAAAAACGGCAATGTATCGGCTATGGACTGTACCTCACTTAAATCAATGCCTCTATTTTCAAATTTTGAAAAATTCATCTCATCACTGTTTTCCAGAATAAAATGCTTAAGATTTTCCCTGTAATTTTTTTTGAGCAATTCTTCACTGCCGTAAAGAAGATACAGATTGTGAAACTTCCTCTGCTTTATGTCATCCTTAATACGATTCATATAAGTTCTCCAAAAATAGTGTTAAATCAATGATATGTTCTAAATAAACCTACTACTTTTCCAAGTATATCGACATTGTCTACGATAATGGGATCCATAGTATCATTTTCAGGCTGAAGTCTGAAATGACCGTCCTCTTTATAAAATGTCTTAACCGTGGCTGAATCATCGACAAGTGCCACTACTAGCTCACCGTTTTCTGCAACACTCTGCTTATGAACAAGCACCTTATCTCCATCGAAGATACCTGCATTTATCATACTCTCACCACGGACATTTAAGATAAACGCTTCTCCCTTTGGCATATCTCCCGGAAGTACAGGCATATATCCCTCTATATTCTGCTCCGCAAAGATAGGCTCTCCTGCTGCCACTGAACCAATGATAGGAACATTTATGAGTTCTCTCCTCACCAGATTAAAGTCATCATCAATAATCTCAATGGCTCTTGGCTTTGTAGGGTCTTTCCTGATAAAACCGTTTTTCTCCAATGTCTCAAGATGAGAATGAACCGAGGATGTAGATTTGAGATTGACCGCCTCACAAATTTCACGAACTGCAGGCGGATATCCCTTATTTATAATCTCTGATTTGATAAAGTCTAATATTTCTTTCTGCTTTGCAGATATTCTTTCTTTTGCCATAACACTGCCCTCCCGAATATGTATTGTAATTTTGTATATTTTATCATATTTGCAAGACATTGTCAAACATATGTTCAAAGAATTTTCTATAAAAAGTAACAGTTCAGCCATAAAAAGATAATTGGCAATACAATGAGCTTGTTCATTGTATTGTTAAGTACCTTTTTATGGTAGAATAGCTTTTTATTTCTGAAATGAGTAAACATAAACTGCAAAGCAGCGACTGACAGCTCGCTGGCAGGTTTATGAATGTAAGAAATGCAAGACTGAACTGTTACTATAAAAAATGCCCTCAAATATGAGAGCATTTTTCACATACTAAACTATAACCATCACAACTCCTCAGGTGTGATAATCTTTCCGTCAGACCAGATTCTTTCAAGGTCATAAAAAAGCCTGTCCTCCCTGTTAAACACATGAACGACAACATCACCGAAATCGAGCAGAACCCATGAACTGTTCTTGTCACCCTCCATCCTCTTCATCACATATCCTGCCTTGTGGAGATTCTCCTCAACATTTCTCACAAGTGCCTGTATCTGTGTAGAGCTTGAACCGCTTGCAACCACAAAATAATCTGCCATGATTGAAATCTCGGAAATATCAATTATCTTAATATCTTCGCCTTTCTTCTCATCAAGTGCATCAAAAACAATCTTTGCCATCTCTCTCTGTTTTGTCATATATTCTCTCCTTATTTTTATATACTGCTATAGGTATTTGCGAAACTATCATAAATCTTGATTAGATTGTGTAAATATAAACAATAATGTTAGCAGTGCACTTCTGTCACCGTCAGCACTTAATCAGCGTTTTTTGCTGATTTATGTACTGCTACGAGTGACAGGTAGCAAAAGCGTGCCTGCGTTATTATTTGTTTATATTTACACAATCAGCACAACATATAATCAGTTTTGCAATCACTTAATACCTTTTTCATCATGAATTTTTTTATAATATTTATAGGCCTCAACTGAATGTTCATCAATCTCTTTTTCTTTGCCTGCTTCACTTTTCTTTTCATCACTCAGATAAGACAATGTGTTTTTAAGTATAAGATATACGGCTTCGTCAAGGTCAACAAATGCCATGCTTCTTATAAGCTTAAAGTTTGGAAGTATCTTTCTGCCAGGCTCTATATAATCTGCCGTAAACACAATGGCTTCAAGAACCGACATAACAGGCTTTCCTGTCGTGTGGTATCTGACTGCCGAACATATCTCATCATTGTCTATTCCGTATTTTTCTTTTACATAATATGCACCGAGTTTTGCATGGAGCAGATATCCGTTTCTTTTCTCCGTCTCACTACATTCTATACCATATTTTTTACATTTTTCGATAAGCTCATCATCAGTCATGTATTTTGCACAGTCATGCAACAGCCCTGCCATTGCCGCGTCATCAACATTTAGACCATAACGCATTGCCATTGCCGCTGCAGTATAGCTTACACCTATCGTATGTGCATATCTTTTTTCAGATAATCTCTTTTTTAGTTTTTCCTGAATTTTTACATATTCATCTTTCATCCCTATACACCCGTCTTTCAGTCTTTCATCCTTATTCCGTTTACTTCTGTATATCAAAGCCATCTCACATATTGCTATATCGCATCATATAATCCATTTGCATTTATATAGTTCCATACTTCTTTGTCAAGGTATTTTTCCATGTTTTCTCCATGTGCGATACCTTCCCGTATCATGCTCGAACTTATATCCATCTGCCGCATATGCACAAAGCGTATATCCGCCTTGTCATACTGTTTTATAAGCTCTTTTCTTTTTTCTTTGAGTTCATCAGGTGTTGAGCCGTCACGCCCTATTGCTAATATGACCGCCCTCTTTAATATCTCTTGTGGTCTGTACCATTTATCCAGATAGAGCAGCGAATCCGCACCCATTATAAAATAATAGTTATCGTCTGGATTTTCTTCCTGTAACAGTCTTAATGTATCTGCCGTATATGTCGTACCTTTTCTTTGCAGCTCAAAATCCGAAAATACAAATTTATCATATTCTGAAACCGCCAGCTTTACCATAACGGCACGCTCGTTTTCAGGCAATATACTTTTGTCTTTTTTGTGCGGCGGATTTTTTGACGGCATAAATAAAATCTTGTCTAAATCCTGCTGCCGCAGACACACTTTTGCCATCTCCGTATGTGCAAGATGGATAGGATTAAATGTTCCTCCCATAATACCTACTTTACTCATTTGTCTTATACACCACCTGCATCTTCAGTTTTTAATCTATTATTTATTCTTTTTTACCTGATTTTTCTTTCTCATGCTGTCAGCCCTTGTCCACTCTGACTTTGTTCCACGCTTGATTTCTTTTGCTTTTCTTTTTGCTGCCTCTTTTTTCTTTTCAGCTCTTTTTTCTGCAAGACGGCGTTTCTCAAGTTTCTGCATATTCTGTTTATAGAGTATTATCTTTTTACCGATAACCTGCACAACCTCCGCTCCCGTTCTCTCAGCGATAAGTTTTGCAAGTTCATTCGTATCATCATCACAATTCTTTAATACATTTATCTTTATAAGTTCTCTTGCCTTTAATGCCGCTCTTATAGCTTCTATAGACTGTGGAGTAAGACTTGATTTTCCTATCTGGAAAATGCTGTCAAGCTTCATAGCCTGTGACTTTAATTCTGTTCTCTGTTTACTTGTCATTATTATTCTCCATTCTGTCATTATCTTTAGAATACGATAACAACCCGTTTCTTTCTTAATTTTGTTATAAAATTACTTTTTGTCAGGCGGATATTTTCAATCCGCTCTGCTACCTGCTCAATAAATGCGAACAGCAAAACTATTATACACAAAAAAATCATTTTTTTCCACACCAAAACAATACAATTTTGTAATATAACCGTATATTTATGAATAAATATGGATTAATACATATTTTACCTGTATAAAAGGATGATAACCATATGTCTGCGAAAAAAAATCTTTTATTTATAATGTCCCTTACTCTTTTTATTTCAAACATTATTTATATACCTCGTGCCACTGCAAAAGCCGCATTATCAATAGACTCAAAGACTGCCGTTCTTATCGAGAACAACAGCGGCAGAATCCTATACGAAAAAAACAAGGATAAGGAAATGATTCCGGCGAGCATAACCAAGATAATGACCTTAAATCTAATCTTCGATGCACTGTCATCAAAAAAAATCAAGCTGACTGACGAGGTGACAACAAGTGAATATGCCGCCTCAATGGGTGGCTCACAGGTCTTTCTTGAACCTGGCGAAGCACAAAATGTAGAGACAATGATAAAATGTATTTCCATCGCAAGTGCAAATGATGCCGCTGTTTCTATGGCTGAGTTTGTCGCCGGAAGTGAGACGGAATTTGTCAAACTTATGAACCAAAAAGCTCAAAAACTCGGCATGAAACATACTCATTTTAAAAATTGCAACGGTCTTGATGATTCCATCTCATCCGGGCATTTCAGCAGCGCCTATGATGTTGCACTCATGTCGAGAGAACTTATCACAAAACACCCCGAAATCTCAAAATATTCTACTACATGGATGGATAAGATAACCCACAAGACCAAAAAAGGTGAAAAAGAATTCGGACTTACAAATACAAATAAGCTTATCAGAACCTATACAGGTATAACGGGACTTAAAACCGGCTCTACATCAAAAGCCAAATATTGTCTCAGTGCTACGGCAAGCCGCAACGGTATCAGTCTGACCGCCGTTGTGATGGCATCACCTGACCCCAAAAAAAGATTTAACGAAGCCGCAAGTCTTTTAGACTATGGTTTTTCTCTGTGCAGAAATTATTCGGAAAAGACCTCAAAAGTGCTTCCATCTAAGATAAAGATAGCCGGCGGCAGAAAAAAGTATCTTAGTTCATACACAAAAAGTAATTTTAAATATATACTTATAAAAAATGAAAGTTCAGAAAAAATATCAAGAAAGGTTTATCTTAAAAAGGACCTCACTGCACCGGTAAAAAAAGGTGAAAACATAGGGAAAATCACCTATTTTCTCAATGATACAAAAATTGATGATATTCCGATATATGCGTCCGAGTCCGTTAATCGTGCGACTTATCTCGATTATATATTAAAATCATTTAAAAAACTGGTGTTTTCCACATACGCTGCATAAATATACTTCTCATTCCATTTCTTAATGATTTTTACTTTCCAAAAAATTCGCATATTGTAAAAATAACAGACCGCCAAAATATAAAGGCAGTCTGTTATTTTAATCTTCGCAGTTCCTTATTTCTTTACTTATTTGTAAATTTTCCGTATTGGAATGCTTTCTTTCCATCATAATCAAATATAAATTTATTGAGTGCCTCAGCATTTGCACTTGAATTTCTGGTTGAGCTTACTCCGTCAGTCATAACGATAGAAGAACCACAACTGTACTCGCCTCTTGCCGATGCTCTGTAATATCCGTTTATAGGTACCTGAAGCTGGTTTACCTTTGTAGTACCCATCTTGACAACATCCGTGATATATTCAAGTATCTTTTCATTTGAAAGGTCTGTAGTAACATATCCATCAAGTACCTTGTTTGCAATATCAATCCATTTTGTTGCAGGCAGTGTCTTTACTCTGTCAAAAACTGCTGTAATAATGGCTCTCTGTCTCCATGTACGACCATAATCATCCGTAAGTCCTGTTATGGTATATGTGCCGCCTTTTCTAATACGGCAGTAACCAAGTGCCTGATTTCCGTTAAGCTTCTGCTTTCCAACCTTTACATGTCTGTATTTCTTTTTTGAAATATAGTTCGTAGTGTTTAAGTAATTTGCTTCTGACTCAGTAAGCTCTGCTTCCACACCCCCTACTGAATTGACAATTTTTTCAAATGCATCAAAACCAACTTCCACATAACCGTCAAGTTCGATATTAAAGTTCTGAGCTATTGTCTTGTAGAGAAGCGGTATTCCGCCAAATGAATTTGGTGAATTTAATTTGTTTGGATCATGTCCCGGTATGTCTACAATCATATCACGCATCAATGTTGTAAGTTTTAACATTCCATGCTTCATGTCCATTGTCGCGATTATCATAGTGTCTGTAAGACCGCTCGCATCATATCCTTTTTCTTTTCTGTAATCGTTGCCGACTACAAGAATATTTACAATATCATCATCAGAATTTACCTCAATACCGCTTAAGTCTACATTCTTAAGTGCCGTATCATAATCCCTGTTGACATGATTTAATGTATTGTTAAATGTAACCTGTGCCTTAGCCACAAAAAATCCGGCTGCACCGCTAATTATTATGAGAAGTGATAATATAATCTTCTTCCACATATCTTCATCTTCCTCCATTCCGTAAAAATGTGCTCTCGAAATCTTCTGAACGAAGAATTTTAAGAAGATACTGAGAGTACATAAAACATTCCAGCGTTACAAAATGTTATTTTACACGAAAACTGCTTTTATTGCAATAAAATTCTGACTACTTTTTATTTCCATAGTAACAGTTCAGCCATAAAAAATAATTGACAATACTTGAGCTTGCTCATTGTATTGCTGATTATCTTTTTATGGTAGAATAGCCTTTCATTTCTGAAATGAAATAAACAAAAGCTGCAAAGCAGCGACTGACAGCTTGCTGGCAGGTTTATGAATTGAGGAAATAAAAGGCTGAACTGTTACTTTCCATACTTAAATTCATCTTTACCATTGTATTTGAATATAAAATTTTTCAAAATATCAGCATTTGTGCTCCAGTCAGTTTCACTTGAATTTGTTGAAAGAAGATATGCTCCGTCAGAGCTTGTCGTAAAATATCCCTCCATAGGTATCTGAAGCTGTTTTACATCAGCCGTACCAAGAAATACCGTATCTTTCATAAGAGACATTATCTTGTCATTGTCAAGATCCGTCTCAATATTAGAGAGAACCTTATTTCCAACTTCAAGCCATTTTGAAAGCGGCTGTTTCTTCATCTTTGCAAACACGGCACTGATAACTGTTCTCTGTCTCCATGTACGACCGTAATCATCGGTAAGTCCGTTTGCCGTAACGACAGGCTTTCCTATTACATCATATCCTTTTCGTATGCGGCAATATCCGAGTGCCTGATAACCGTTCAACTTCTGCTTTCCGACTTTTAAACCTTTACGATATTTTTTCTTTCTGATAAAGTTTGTCTTGCTCAGATAATCTACTTCCGTCTGCGTAAGCTCTACTTCAACTCCGCCTATCGTATTTATTGCCTGCGTAAAAGCATCAAAGCCGACCATGACATATCCGTCAAGCTTTATGTTAAAGTTCTCTGCAATAGCCTTATATATGCCCTTTATGCCACCATCATTGAAACACTCATTTAACTTTCTGTATTTTCCTGATGATGACGAATAAATTTTCATGTCCCTGAGAAGTGATGTAAGTTTTAATGATTTATGTTTTTTATCGAGAGTTCCTATCATCATAACATCAGGAAGCCCCTCCTCAACAAAACCATTCCACTCTTTTCGGTGGTCATTACCTATAAAAAGAAGATTTACAATATCATTATCAGAATCGACATGAATACCACTTAAATCAACTGTAGCTAATGCCGAGTCATAATTTCTCTTTACATGATTTAATGACTGGTTGAACATAACCTGTGCCCTTGCCGCAAAATAGCCTGCCGCAATACTTATTATAAGACAGATGCTTAACAGAACATTCTTTAATACTTTCTTCTTTCTTTTTTTTCTGCTTCTCTTTTTAAAACTGTTTCTGTCACTGTTTCTACGATTTTCTTCCATATACACTCCCATTTACTCACAGATATTATATTATGATGTTGAAGCTAAACAATATTTCTAAGACCGATGGATTACTATCTGTTTTTAACTTTTGCACCATATCATCTGATTTTATTTGTTATTTTTTACCTTTGAATATTATATAGGAGTCTTTCTCATATTGCAATAAATTTACGCAATTCTTAAGGATATTGTAAAAAACATTGAATCTTCTATTTTACTCTGCAGAAACTCACTGTAATGTAACATTGAATTACAAGCTTTTATATATTCAGCAAAAAGAAGTCTGCCATTTATAACTGTCTCAGTTTTTTTATTGCTTCGGCTATCCCGCCGACTTCATCGTAAAGTCCTTTTTTTACGGCTTCTTTTCCAACAAGTATCGTACCGAGATCCCTTGACAATATCCCCGGTGTCACCATCATCTTTTCTATCTCTTTTTTCTCAATTACGCTGTGTTTTGCGATAAAGTTCGTTATCCGCTCCTGTATGAGCTGAAAATACTCATATGTCTGAGGAGCACCCAGCACCGTGCCGCTCATTCTCACCGGATGTATGACAACCGTTGCGGAAGGAGCTATGATAGTGTGGTCTGCAGCGACTGAAAGCGGTACCCCTATTGAATGGCTGTCACCTATTATCAGTGAAACAGTCGGTTTTGTAAGTGATGCTATCATCTCCGCCAGTGCAAGTCCACACGAGACATCACCGCCGACCGTATTTATCAGAAAAAGTATCCCGTCTATATCCTCATCGCCCTCGATTGATACGAGCATAGGCAGCAGATGTTCATACTTTGTTGTTTTTACCTTCTCAGATGCACTGTTATGTCCTTCTATCTCCCCGATTATCGAGATTACCAAAAAATGTTTTCCGCTATTTTCATCGTCAAGTTCAATCATTCCATATTCTCTTATATTATCCATATTCCCCTCATTTCTGTGCTGTTTTTATTCATATCAACAATATTTTACCAAAAGGTATTTTACTCTAAATTTTCCAAGTATCGTCAACTGTTTCTGCCTCTTGCACAATAAAAGTATGTGCAGTTTTTTCTAAAAAATCCGCTGCAAAACACAACAAATCCATAAACAATAAAAAATCCTCCTTAAACAGATGGATATATCCAATCTGTCTAAAGAGGACTCTTTTTCAGACTATGATACAGTTAATCCCGCATCTTTTCTCTGCCTTTAATATAACTTTTATTTTACTTTGACAGTCTTTTTAACCTTATAATATTTTGATTTTGTTACTGTAATAACTATCTTAGTCTTTCTCTTAAGTTTCTTTGAAACCTTAAATGTAAATTTCTTACCTTTTACTTTTGCTTTCTTATTCTTTGCACTGCCTACCTTAACCATTACTTTTGTTCCTGAAACAGAAAGTACACCTGTTATCTTCTTAGTGTTTCTCTTTGCAATAACTTTTTTAACTGACATTTTTTTCTTTTTAACCTTTACTGTCGGTTTCTTCGTTGTCGCAGGTGTCTTTGTCGGATTTACCGTTGGTTTTGTCGTAGGTTTTACTGTCGGTGCCGCTGTCGGCTCGTTCGTAGGTTTCGTAGTGGTATTGTTATTGTTATCTGAACCGTTGTTATCCGGTGTTTTTGTCGGTGCAGCCGTTGCCTGTTCAGTCTGCTGCGGCTCACTTGTTGTCTGCTGTGGTGCCTTAGATGTCTCAGCAGGTGATGGTGTATCTGTAGCTTTTACATCCGGCTGTTCTGTACCTGTAGCAGGTGTTTCCGGCTGCTTTGTATCATCCCCTGTCACCGGTGATGGCGAAGGTGAAGCTGTTTCTTTGGCTTTCTTTACCGTATCAGCATTTATAACATTACATCCGAGTGCAGATACCTCTGACTGCGTAAGTGCCTTGTCAAATAATAATACATCATCAAGTCCACCATTAAAGTAAGCATCCCATGCATTAACTCCAAAGTAAACTGCGGCACCTGATTTTTTCATTATGTCTTTTGCAACATTTCCCTCAGATACAATTTCTCCGTTCACATAAAGTTTTCCTGATACAGTTCCGTCTTTTGTACCCTGTTTTGTTCCATCAACGGTAAGTGTGACTGTCTGCCACTCTCCTGCCGTATAAGCATTTGATACCGTTGTCTCAATATATCCTGCCGAATCATGTGTCCATATCTTTCCGTCAAGCGTAAGATTGAGCCAATATTCAGGACTGAATGTTCCTGCCGTAAGTGTAGGATTATACTTATTTCCGACTTCTGACGGCTTTATCGCAAAACTGATGGTATAACTCTCACCAAGTTTTGACGCGTCATCAAGAAGTTTAAGTCCGTATGTTCCGTCCATTGACAGTGCCTTATTTGTATTTCCGTCCGTGTAAGTATATGTCTTGCCTGAGATTACCGCAGGTACCAAAGCTTTTGAAACCGCTTTTGCTCCATCAATATTATTTTCAAATCCAAATGCCTTTACAAGATTTGCTGAAAGGTCAAGTCCCGTATAATCAGTATTTACGACAAGTGTGTACTCTGATACAGTCTCAAAATCCTGTGCATATACTTTTATCTTAACTTCCGTTACTTTTCCGTTTGTCTTTATCTTTTTATTTTCTGTTTCATCTACTATATCTGAGCCTGCCATCACATATCCGCCTTTATCCGAGATATTAAATTTAACCTCAGGTACTTTGTCATATGTAGTGTTTATCTCTATCTTACCCTCTTTATCAGGTGTGAGAGTCTGTTCGTTATACTCGACCGATGTAAGCGTGTTTGTATTTCTAAATGCCCTCATCAGCGAAAGTGACTTGCAAACTCTTGCCGACTCTTTATCTCCGCCTGAGAATGTAATGTTTATAACTTTCTTTGTAACTTCCTGTTCATTCTCAATAACCTTTAACTCACTGATATTGTCCTTTACAACATCAGCAGGAATCTTATACATCACCTGATAATAGTCTTCCCTGTCGGCATTGGCAAGTGTTATGTTCTTAACTTCAGCTTTTGTGCTGTCAAGTATCTCATCAGCTATAACGCTTTCACCGACAGTTATCTTTATAGGCTTTCCGTCATCTTCTTTTGCGTATGTCACAAGAAGATAATTATCCTCGCTCTCATCCGCAATCATCTTATATGTAAATGAACCTGATGCCTGTGCATATCTTGCTAAGTTTGGTGCATCTTCCGCAACGGAACCGTTGTCGATAAGTCCGTCCACGGTTTCCTTGCCGTCAGCAAGCGTAAATCTAAGCTCATACTGACCGCGGCCTAACTGCTCTATCTTGTCGATGGTTGCATCTTCTATCCTGTTTTTCTGCTTTTCATCAAGCACTGCCTGGCTGCTTCTTCCGTCAGCATCAACATAATATGTCCAATAGATACCGTAATTTTCCTCATCCTGATTGTAATGAGTAGTAAATACATAATCCACATTTGTACCGCTTAATGTGAAGTTCATCGTTCCATCCTGTTTTACAAGGTTTTCATTTATATTTGCGATAAACTCATCTACAGAATCGGCATTTGTGATACCTATAGTATCGTTTGCAACTGCTTTGGCACTCGGCACTGTCACGGAAACACCGTGTGAAGTTGTTGACTGTTTAGATTTTCCGAGTTTTGCACTGAGTACATATGGACCGTATTTAAATGCATATGTATCTTTGCCGTCAGCAAGATTATATGCCTTTACTTCCATAGGAAGTTTGATGCCAAACTCTGCTCCCTGACTTATCTTTTCGTTAGGGATAACTATATATCCGTCTTTTACTTCATAATCGTATTCTTCATCACCGAATTTTACTGTTGCCTTACCGTCTTTTACCCAATATGGCATACGGAGTTTGAGATTAAATGTAATACTGTCACCACTTACCTTAAATGTCATCGTGTCGCTCTTTGAGAGGTCACCCATCTGCTCAATGACATAGCCGTCACCTGTAGCTTTTGATGCAAGATACTGGTTTACTGCGATAACATTTTTACCCTTAAAGTAAATGCTGTCCTGAAGTTTTGTAAAGTTTTCCATTCCTGAACCCGTACAGCACCAGAAACTGTTTTCAAGCGTTCCAAAGACTTTCTGATAACCGCTCGCCATAGGCTGGAAATACATTGTAAGACCTGTTTTGTGATCCTGTGATGACATTATGGCATTTATAAGTGTTGTCTCATAATAGTCCGCATATTTTTTGTCACCTGTTATCACGAAAAGTCTTCTGCTGAGTTTGAGCATATTGTAAGTGTTACAGGTTTCGTTGTTGCAAACCGTTCTTTCACCGTCTAGAACATTGTCGGCACCAAAATGCTCGTCCTCACTGTTTCCTCCGGTAACATATGTATGTTTGTCTATTACCATCTGCCAGAAACTCTCTGCATACTGGAGATATTTTGTCTGTGTATCGTCCGTCTCATAGCGGCAGAGTGCACCTAAAAATTTAGGTATTGTAGTGTTTGCGTGTTTATTATTTAAGATATTATCCGTTCCTTTAAGAACACCCTCAAATAATGATGTCTCATCAAACTTGTGAGCTGCACTGTAAAAATCTTCTTTGTTTGATGCGTCAGTCACTTTGTAAAGCTGATATAACGCATCGTTCATTCCACCGTACTCTACCGAGAGCACTTTGTTCTGTGTTGATGTGTCCCAACTGTTCGCCCTGTCAGCTATCCATGTCGCAAGTTTGTTCGCAACTTCAAGTGCTGTCTCATTTCCTGCAACTTCATAGGCATCCGTAAGACCTGCAAGTATCTTGTGCATCGTGTACCACGGAACCCATGCCTGTGTTGAGATATTTGTCTTTCCGCTTTCTACATTGTCAAACTGAAGCACTACATTTTTCTTAAATTCACTGCTTGGAAGCGTTGCTCCAAATATATATCCTTCAATACCTGTTACTCCCTCTGTCTTTTTCTGACAGTCAGCTAGTGAGTCAATGATATAGTTTAATCTCTCCGTAAGTTTTTCTTTCTGCTCAGCCGTAACACCAGGATTTACTATTCCTTGTGCAACTGCTGACATATAATGTCCGAGTATATGTCCTCCGATAAGTGAGTTTTCCCAGTTACCTCCGTAGCGTTCCTTGTTTTTCATATACTCTTTTATTTCTGATGCACTCATTCCTGCTGCATAACCCGCCGTTTCCCTGAAACCTGCAAGAAGTCTGTCTGCATCAAGTTTTAACATATTCTCAACATCGAGTTCTAAAGCGTTCTGATAGTATTCATCCGTAACTTCCACTTTTTCGCTGTCAAAATACTCAAGGTCTGTCATATCTTTTTTAGCTGTGACTGTTACCTTAAAATCTTTTGTAAGTGTAACATTTCCGTTTTTAACCGCAGCCGTAAGTGTAACTTCAGCATCACTCTCACCGGCCGCAGGTCTTGTAACTTTTCCGTCTTTTGATATAACACTCTCATTACTGCTCGACCAAGTTATCTCACTGTCAGCTAAGCTTCCTTTTGACGGAAGTTCTATATCACCGCTCACTGTCTCCGGAATACTTATCGCATCAAGGTCTGTCTGTGCAAGCGTGGTATCTCCTGCTTCCTTGATAGTGATATAAGTCATATTTATTGCCTTATTGTCATCACCCGTTCCTCTTGCATTGATAGTGAGTTCTCCGTCTGTTACCTTTACTGTGCCTGTCACCACACCTGAGTTAGTGCTCACATCAAAATCTTTGGCAATCTCTGTCTCATCATCTTTGCCGATATTAGCATATACTGACGGTGTCTTTGAACAGCCCCACGGATCTGTAAAGCCGACCTCTACATAATATTCACCATTTTCGACTTCAAACTTATAATCAATATGTCTTGTCTGATTTGCCGATATAGTTGTGCTTGTCTCAAACTGGTTTTTTGTATATCTGTTTGTTGCAGTTTTTTTAGATTGGTCCCCACTTACAAATTCATATGGCCATGTCCAATCGGTGCTCACACCTCCAATCGAACAACTGCCGTTTGTAAGCGGAGAACTTACACTGTCAACGATTCCCCATTTATAACCTGTCTGTGCATCAGCACCATATACCTGATCCGTTACACTGTTGTGTGTTCCGAGAGGTCCGTCATCGGGTGTCGTAGTCACATCAAGGTCACCACAATCGACCGCATATACTATACTGTTGTCATCCCTGTTAATCTTTTGTGCCGCCTGTGCTGACATCTGAAGTCCTGCAATATAAGGCATTGAGAGAACCATAGCCGATGACATGACAATGGCAATACATTTACTAGCTGCTTTCTTTGTCTTTTTCATAACGCTTTCCTTTCTTTTAGTAATCTCAATATGTGTTAAATGTGCATATACACAAATTCCAAGTGCGAAAAAGCCTGTACATAGGTTATTCACACTAATCCTCATTTCTGCACATGTTTTTCACACTATATTCTCCTCCTGTTACAATATAAATTTTATCATCTATCCCATTTTTACAGAATATTATTAAGTTATGTTTGTTACGAAAAAGTTTTACCCAAAAGTTAGATTAGGTGTAATTTTTTCATAGCATGGCACTCCTGTATATTGCACACATAAATCCCATAATATATAATGTATATAAAGGATATGAAAGGTATGGTAAAACATATGGATGTATTAAATTTTCAATTAGCAAGCCCCTTGCAATTCAACTGGGCAGGCAAGTTTATTGCACCTGACGAAAACTGGACACACATTACAAGGGCACTTACGGATTATGAATTTATCGTTATGACTGACGGCGAACTTTATATAGCAGACGACAAAAGACAATACGTAGTAAAAAATGGAGAATATCTTATTATGCCGCCGACACTTAAACAGTACGGATATAAGCCGTCTAAATGTACCTTTTACTGGACGCATTTTACTTATCCTAATGAACTTATATCCCCCCGTTGTTCAATGAGCGAACATGATATTCTAAATAATATACATAAAAATCAAAATATGATTCTTCCCATGCAAAACACGATTCCGCGTATTGACAGAATCATAGTCTTATTAAAACAGCTTCAGGACAGCGACAGAAAATACGGAAGTAAAATGTTAAACTCACTCAATATAACTGCGGCACTGATGGAACTTCACAGCCAGCTCTACCTCTCTAACGGAAGAGTTTCTCTAAAAGGCGGCCATGTACAGTTATACACCGATATTGTCGATTATATCTCATGGCGGATAAGAGAAAATTTCAAAGTCAGTGAGATAGCAGAATATTTCGGCTACAATGAAAAATATATAACGACATTTTTTAAAAAAGCATCGGGTGTTTCACTGAAAACTTACATCTTAAATCAAAAGATGGATATGGCAAAGGCTTTGCTCAGTGACACAAATAAAACTATCTCACAGATTGGATATGAAATAGGTTTCTCTGATAATCACAATTTTTCAAGTGCTTTCAAAAAAATAACCGGACAAAGCCCGTCCGATTACCGCAATACTTACGCACAAAGAAAATTATTCCATGAATAGTACATATTCATGGAATAATTTTTTCACGCCTCTTCTGCCATACTTTTTTATATCTCTCATATGCTGACAGGCGGATTTTATAGATTATTTTTAGATTTCGCTTATGTATATTCAAAATTCATTGGCACATAGTCTGACTACCGTTGTCAGGTTTGCGAACGAATAACAAATCCAATCCTCTTTATCAGAAGCCCCCCTGCTATGCCGACGATTACCCCTGCAACAGTTCCGGATATTATAAGTGCAGGTAGATAATATATTAGCAATTTTGTCTTAAGAACGAGCATAGCTACTATTATCTGACCCGTATTATGACTCACACCACCTGCCACACTCACTCCGTTCACGGAAAAAATATCTGCTTTTTTTAAAATAAACATTACAAAAAAGCTCAGCATACCGCCCGCAAAACTATACATAAGACTTGCAAGACTTCCGAATGTAAATCCGACAAGTATTATCCTGACGATTGCTATGCCAAAAGCCGTAAACGGACCATACACATACATGGCAAAAATAACGACTATATTTGAAAATCCTGCTTTTATTCCCGGAATACCGATGTTTATAGGTATCATTGATTCTATATAGCTTAGCACAAATGCAAGTGCTATCATAAGCCCTATGCCTGAAATCTTCTTTGTACCAAGTCTTTTATGGCGGTTTTCTTTTTGCCTCATATCAATCCTCACTTCTACACTGCCACATCTGTACTGTCATTCTCAAAAACATAGTTTGCACACATATACTCAGGTATATAGAACAACAGGCAATTATCATCATTTGTATGATAAAATACTATTCTCATCTTATCACATTTGTATGACATAAATTCGTCACTTACTTTTACCGGAACACCATATTCGTTTATCAATGCATCTAAAACACTTCCCACTTTATCTCTCTTTAACAGAAAGACTCCAAGATTGACAAAACCCTTAAAAAAGTAATAATAAATCTTGTCCACACATTCATCAGAGGAAGATTGGGCAAAAATAAGGCTTTCGGTCTTGTTTTCATATGCAATTATAAGTGGTTTTTCCACAAGAAATCTTCCATTGTTAAATGTCTCTCCCCAATCATACCCCATAAACGAATCTTTATTACATAATTCTACTTTATCATTGTTTTTACTTGAAACTGCATAAGACTCGTCCATCTCTTTTTTATATTTTCCATAAAAATCAACAGCAATGCTGACAGCCTTGTCCATAAGGCTGTCAGAACCGTGTTTTTGAGTCACCTGAACAGGCGGAATCCATGTGTCAGGTGCCATATGTTCGATAAACACATCTGCAATATGTTCATCAAACTCTGTTCCCCTGCCATTGTATATGATGTCCATTGCCTTATCTGTTTTCCAGGCTTCTTTATATTGTCTTTTACTTGTAAGAGCATCATAAACATCTGCTATTTTAATAATCTTGGCGAGCAGATTTATCTCATCACCTTTTACTCCGTCAGGATAACCATAGCCGTCAATCCTCTCATGATGATGTCTTACACCCGCTACTATATTGTCACTCATACCAACTTCCTGAAGCATCTCAGCTCCACGCACGGTATGATTTTTCATCTGTTCAAAATCACTTCTTGTAAAAACACTTGGCTTATTAAGCACATAATCCGATACACCTATTTTGCCTATATCGTGCATGAGTGAAGCAAACTCAAGATCAAACATCTGTCTCTTGTCAAGTCCAAGCCATGTTCCAAGATCCCTTGACAACTCGGCAACCCTCTGTGAATGACCTGCTGTAACAGGGTCTTTTGCATCTATAACGGAAATCATCAAAGACAACATTGAAAAATAAATTCTCTGATGTTCATCTCTCTCATGTTTCGCCCTGAAATAAATATACATCGAAAATAACATTGTCGAGATATGCGATGCCCTCTGAACACCAAGTTTTCGTTCAAGACCTATGACCGTGTAAACCAATTCTTCTGAATTTTTGTCGATAACCGGCATTGGTATAAAAGCAAGATAAGATACTCCCCTGAAAAGTTTTGTCCTTGTCTGTACAACCGTTGTCGTGCTTGACTTTTCTCTGCCAAACAACTGTGTTTCCACAAACTTTTTGTTTCTGTGATTTTCATCTGAAAGTTTTTTAAGCAACCCTGAGCTGTTTGTCATTGCCGGATGTATCAGTTCTGCCGATAACGACTTTTCTATCTGTTTTTTATTGTTCAAAAGATAATTAGCATATGTAGTCTCTGATTCCATATTTACTATATTTCTAACAAACTTTACTACTGCACCTATAGGCAGGTTTTTCGTGTTGTATCTATATACAATAAATTTTATCAGACTGAGCATTACATATGTAATTCCTGAAAAGGACAAAATCTCAACAATCGGAATATAAAGGACACTCTTAAATATAAACCACCACTGTACAACCATAATCATAAGCAGGCCTGACAATGCTACAAATACTCCTTTTCTTGTGCGAAGCTGAACTGCAGTACAGCCTGCCATAAAGACAGCCAGTGCAACAGCAACCGCCTTTATATTAAATGGAAGTAACGGTATAACCTTTACTTCCGTACCTGCAATAATAACCTTTTGGTTTATAATACTAATTATACTTCCATTGCCATAAACTCCTGTCACAAACCGGTCATAAAGTATATCTCTATTTCCAACAATTATAACTGCCACCACTGACATAATCGTACACAGTAAAACACCCGCATACAATTTTACCGAATCCCTTTTTTCAATCGACTTCATGCACCTTTGACTCCTATCATATTTATTTTCTCCTATTATCCCTCTTTTTTCTCCCATTAATTACATATTACATCTATTGAGCTAAAATGTCGAGTATTTTTTGTAAGTTTTGGAAAAAGCACCCAGCATTTATGCAACAAAAATTATCATCTATATAATATACTGAAAAAAGAGATTCTGATATTATCAAAATCTCTTTTTTGCTTTTTATTCCGCTTTTAAATTAAGAACATTGTTCCTAATCATCTCACATCCTTGATGCTAAAGCTCATTCTGCCCATCTTGTCTTTTCCAAGACAGATAACCTTAACATGATCACCTAATGTAAGAACATCTTCAATATGGTCGATTCTCTCTTTTGCAATCTTTGAAATATGAACCATGCCCTCTTTTCCCGGTGCAAATTCAATAAATGCTCCAAATTCTTTGATATTGATAACTTCTCCTTCAAGAATCTGTCCTTCATAGAAATCTGTCGTGATGACTTCGATAAGTCGTTTAGCCTCAGCCATCTTTTCAGCATCTTCACCGCAGATAGATACATTACCGTCATCAGTAATATCAATCTTTACATCTGTGCGCTCTATAAGTGCATTTATAGTCTTTCCTCTCTGACCTACTACATCACCAATCTTCTGAGGATCAATCTGCATCTGGATAATCTTTGGTGCATATTTTCCAACTTCCTTACGAGGCTCGGAAATAGCCGGTTTCATACAAGTATCCATTATAAAAAGTCTTGCCTCACGGCATCTTGCGATAGCACCCTCTACGATAGGTCTTGTAAGACCGTGAATCTTGATATCCATCTGAATAGCTGTGATACCCTCTGTAGTACCTGTAACCTTAAAGTCCATATCTCCGAAGAAATCTTCAAGTCCCTGAATATCCGTAAGAAGTACGAAATCATCATCTGTCTCGCCGGTAACAAGACCACATGAAATACCTGCTACCATTTTCTTAATAGGTACACCTGCTGCCATAAGTGACATACAAGATGCACATGTTGAAGCCATTGATGTTGAACCGTTTGACTCAAAAGTCTCAGATACACTTCTGATAGCATATGGAAATTCCTCTTCGCTAGGCAGAACCGGTAAAAGTGCTTTTTCAGCAAGTGCACCATGTCCGATTTCACGGCGTCCCGGTCCTCTGCTCGGCTTTGTCTCTCCTACTGAATATGAAGGGAAATTGTAATGATGCATATATCTCTTTTCAGTAACATTAGGATCAAGTCCGTCAACTTTCTGCTTCTCAGAGAGTGGTGCAAGTGTTGTGATATTACAAATCTGTGTCTGTCCACGGGTAAACATTGCAGAACCGTGAACTCTAGGTATAAGGTCTACCTCTGCCGAAAGCGGACGAATCTGTGTAATCTCACGACCGTCAGGACGCTTATGATCCTTTAATATCATCTTACGTACTGTCTTTTTCTGATACTGATATACAGCTTCAGGCAAAATTTCAAGCCACTCCTCATTCTCAGCAAATGCTTCTTCAAGTTTTTCTGTTACCTGACGCACATTTTCTTCACGAGTCTGCTTATCATCTGAGAATACGGCAACTTCCATCTCCTCAGGAGGAACAATCTTTTTAATCTCATCAAACATTTCCTCAGGAATAGCACAGCTTGTATATTCATGCTTTGGCTTTCCTACTTCTTCAACCATCTTGTCTATAAACGCAATGATAGTCTGGTTTACATCATGGCATTTGTAGATGGCTTCTATCATCTTGTCCTCAGGAAGCTCTTTTGCTCCTGCTTCTATCATGATAACCTTTTCTCTTGTTGATGCAACTGTAAGCTTAAGTTCTCCACCGTCCCATACTTCCTGACTTGGATTTACAATAAACTCACCGTCTACCATACCAAGCTGTGTTGTAGCACATGGTCCATAAAATGGAATATCTGAAATAGATGTAGCTATAGCTGAACCAATCATCGCTACAAGTTCCGGACGGCACTCAGGGTCAACTGAAAGTACAAGATTGTTAAGAGAACAGTCATTTCTATAATCCTTTGGAAAGAGCGGACGCATAGGTCTGTCGATGACACGTGCGGTAAGAACTGCATTCTCTGATGCCTTTCCCTCACGCTTATTAAATCCTCCCGGAATTTTTCCAACTGAATACATTTTTTCTTCAAATTCTACTGAAAGTGGGAAGAAATCAATTCCCTCCCTAGGTTTTTCTGATGCCGTAGCTGTACAAAGTACAGTAGTATCACCATAGTGCATTAAAGCTGCACCGTTTGCCTGTTTAGCAACTCTCCCAACCTCTACCGTGAGAGTTCTGCCAGCAAGTTCCATGGAAAATGATTTATATGCCATGAAAATCTCCTTTCTCTACAATGCAAAACATTACCATAACACGAGGTATGCCCTGCCGATTTTATTTTATGTAGGCCCTTGTCCCGAAACAACTGAAAAATATATCTTAACACTCATTGAAAAATTTACTGTTTTTATATAAAATCTTTCATATAACAAAAAAAGATATACTTTTCAGCAGTCTCGGCTCCAGCCCACACAACATCTGTATAAGTATATCATTTTATTTTAATATTTGCAAGTTTATTTATTTTTCTGTATTTACAGCGACACATTAATCTTATCTTATGCAGCCAAAGTACAAAAACGCCATCAGCATTATTTATCCAAACAACACTGATGGCATTTTATGTTATGCTGTAATCTCCAGCATATTGATACCTAAACAGATTATTTTCTTAAACCTAATTTAGCAATAAGTTCACGATAAGCTTCGATATCTTTTTTCTTTAAGTAAGCAAGAAGATTTCTTCTCTGACCTACCATCTTAAGAAGACCGCGTCTTGAATGATGATCCTTCTTATTCTCTTTTAAATGCTCGTTAAGCTCAACGATACGTGCTGTTAAAAGAGCTACCTGTACCTCTGGAGAACCTGTATCCTCTGGTGTACGTCCGTAAGTTTTGATAATCTCTGCTTTCTTTTCTTTGCTAATCATAATTGACCTCCTGTCCCTCTACGGGGTATTTGATAATATTTCACCTGACACTAAGAATAGGACGGAGCGACCTTATACTGAGTGCCGGTAGTTTCATGCCGCAATTCAGATAAATCTGAACACAACTACTGTAGTTTAACATATTATCATATGCTTGTAAATATATTTTTTTCTTTTAGTTAAAGAATGAACCTCCATTCCGGCTGTTCTGACCGCTGTTACTGTCTGAACCATTATTTGTGCTGCCATTATCTGAATCAGAATTTCCCTCTGATGAACTGCTGTCTGTCGTTTCCTGTGGTGCATCTGATTTTCTGCCAAGTGTAACAGTAACCTTAACCTCTTTATACTCACCATTATCAGCTCTCTTTACGGTAATCTCCACTTTGTCTCCTGCCTTTGAGCGACTCATCTTCTCCTGCAGACCTTCCATAGTTGTTACATCTTTCCCTTTATATTTAACGACAACATCACCTTTTTTGATGCCTGCTTTTTCTGCCGGAGAACCACTTGTCACGCTTGATACATAAATTCCCTCCGGAAGATTGTAATACTGTGCGTATTCTGATGATACATCAGTTCCTTTTATTCCAAGATAAGCCTGTTCATCTTCTGATACAGTCTGAGATTTCACAATATCATTAATGATAGGTATTGCAGTATTGATAGGTATTGCAAACCCCATACCCTCAACTGATGTATCTGCATATTTTGATGAATTTATTCCTATGACTGCCCCTGTTGAATCAACAAGTGCTCCACCGCTGTTTCCCGGGTTAATAGCTGCATCCGTCTGGAGAAGCTTCATGTTAGTATCTTCACTTGATACTTCCCTGTCTTTTGCACTTATATAACCTACTGTTACAGATGTCCCATATCCAAGAGCATTTCCTATTGCGATAGCCTGTGCTCCAACTTTTGTCTTGCTTGAATCTCCAAGTGTCGCAACTTTTATATTGCTCAATGTATCTGCTGAAAGTTTTGATACCGGCACCTCAACAACTGCAAGGTCTGAGTCTGAATCAGTTCCCTTTACGACAGCAGAATAAACACTCTTGTCATTAAATGTAACAGATACACTGTTTGCATCAGCAACAACATGATTGTTTGTTGCAATATAGATATTTTTGCTGTCCTGTGCAACAATTATTCCCGAACCGCTTCCACTCGCATCCTGTTTGTATGTCCTTCCGAATACATCTGTAGAAGTTTCCGTCGTCTTTACGTCAATGGCTACTATTGACGGAAGTACATTTTCAGAGATGCCTGAAACTCCGTCAGAACTACTTGTCTTTGTAGATGTTGATGAAAGTGTCTTTGTATTGTCGATACTCTTTGTTGTTGAACTTGTGCTCTCTACTGCCGACTTATTTAAATACTTGTTTGAAATATAAGTCGTTCCCTCAAAACTCATTCCACCTATAAGTCCAAATACTGCTGCATATGTTGTTATCTTTAAAAAATTATTTTTACGCATATAAATCTCTCCTCTCACACTCATGTATCTTTATTGTTGCTTTTTGTTTGTGTCTGTTTCTTTATTACAAGTACAATAATACAATCAAAATTTGTTTAGTTTGTGTATTGATTGTGTTCAAATTGTGATTAATTATAAAAAAGAGATTATATTTATATCAATAATAAGCCCTATCAGTCACCGTCATATCTACTTTCACATCATTTTCTTCCATCTTGATAGTGTCGTATTTCTGCATCTGGAAATCATAACATATACCTATCTTCAAAAAATCATCCGCACCATACCGGTTCAGATACTTGTCATAAAAGCCACCGCCATAGCCTGCTCTGCCACGCTCTATATCAAAGGCAAGCCCCGGAAGTATCATGACAACATTTTCTGCCGGATTTAATCTTTCAAAATATTCCACATCTTTTACATTTACTAACCTGTGGTTATTCGGTTCTAATATTCCCATATTGCTTTTTTTAAGTTCATCAAGTGAGTCTATCTCAAAAAATTCCATCTCTGTGCCTAACACTTTCGGTACCGCAATATGTATATCTTTCTTATCTTTCAGACTCAGAAGATATTTTATTATTTCTTTTGTATCTGTTTCCGTTCCATATGATACGTAAATGTAAAACCATTTTTTATCTTTGAAGCGGCTGAGGGTTGTCAGGTTTTCAAATATCTTTTCATCTCTTATCTTTCGTTCCTCTGCGGTCATTTCCCTGCGCAGTCTTTTCATTTCTTTTCTTAAAACAGATTTTTCCATAGTTGTTATATCTTTTCCTTTATAATTTACGATGGTATCATCTTTTTTGATGCCTGCTTTTCACCTGAGAATCACATTTTAATGCAATTTCTTTCTTCTTTTCTTCATGTCAACCACTGTTCCGTCGGGATTAACTACTGTTATCCCCTCAAGCTGGCTCGTAAGATTTCCTCTTACGGATGCAATATAATCTTTTCTGAGCTGCTTCTGCTCCGCAAGTTCTTCTTCATTAAGTCCCTCAGCCTTAGATTTGTGGTATAACTCGTTTATCCTCTTTATCTTTTCATCCATTGTCATTGCTATTTTCCTCCTGTTATCTTTATTGCTGTCTTTATTCCATCCATCGCCGCAGAAGTAATACCTCCTGCATATCCTGCTCCTTCACCGCACGGATACAATCCTTTTATATTAGACTGCATGGTGTCGTCTCTTACTATCTTTACCGGAGAAGATGTTCTGCTCTCAATACCTAAAAGCAATGTATCATCCCTGCTGTAACCATTTATCTTCTTTTCAAATGCAGTTATTCCCTCCTCAATGGAATCTGCGACTTCTCCCGGAAGAATTTCCCTCACATTTGCAAATGCTGTCTCACCCTTTGTCTGAGGTCTGACATTACCAAACTCTTTACTTACAACATTTTTCTTAAAGTCACCAAAAAGTTGAACCGGTATCTTTCCGCCTGCCGCATCAAATGCTTTCTTTTCCCATTTTCTCTGAAACCTCATTCCTGCAAGTGCGTCTGTGCCGTCAAAGTCCTCAACTCCTACAGTCACGACGATGGCACTGTTGGCATTTATGCCGTCTCTCAGATAATCGCTCATACCATTTACGGCAAGCATACCTTTTTCGGATGAGGCATTTACGACATAGCCTCCGGGACACATACAAAATGAATATACTCCCCTGCCGTCTTTCGTCTGGTGCGTAAGTTTATAATCTGCCGTAGGAAGTGCCTTGTAAAGTTCGCCGTACTGGTTTCTTCCTATCATTTCCTGCGAATGTTCAACCCTGACACCTATCGCAAATGATTTTGGCTGCATCATGACACCGCTTTCATTAAGGCTTAAAAATGTATCTCTTGCACTGTGGCCTATCGCAAGTATAAGCCTGTCACATTCTATAACCTCCGCTTTACCTAAAAATCTGTCAGTAACATTTATAGATTCAAGTTTTTTGCTATCACCATTGCCTGTATTTTTTATATTTAATGAGTCTAATCTTACACCAAATCTCACCTCGCCGCCAAGTCTTTCTATTTCAAGCCGCATATTTTTCACAACATCGGCGAGTTTATCTGTCCCGATATGCGGTTTTTGAAGATAGAGTATCTCGGCAGGTGCACCAAATTTTACAAATGTCTCAAGCACTCTGCGGTTATAGCCGAACTTGTCTTTTACCATAGTATTTAACTTTCCATCCGAAAATGTTCCTGCACCGCCCTCGCCAAATGACACATTACTCTCAGTATCAAGTTCACCTGTTTTCCAAAAATGCTCAGCTGATTTCTTTCTGCTGTCAACATCAAGTCCACGCTCAATTACAAGTGGCTTGTAACCGCTTAATGCAAGTTCATATGCCGCAAACAGTCCTGCCGGTCCAAAGCCGGCTATGACTATCTTTTCAGATGTATCTTTTTCTGCCGCAGCTTCACATTTTGCTGTATAGTTTTCTTTTTTTTCACTCTTTATCGTCACATCATTTTTCTTATAACGGCTCAAGACCCTTTTTTCATTGTCTGTAAAAAAATCAACCTGATAGATAAAAAATATCTGTTCTTTTTTTCTCGCATCCACCGATTTTTTGAGCACCGTAAATTCTTTTATGTCACTCTGTTTTATTTTCAGCTTTTTTTCTATATACCTCTTTATAACGGCAGTCTCACCGGCCGATATTATTCCTTTTTTTAAATCCTGTTTTGAAGCCTCCGCCATAACTTTTTCAACAGGTATCTTCAACTGACCTATATGTATCACTTCTGTTTTCCTCCTGCCGCACTCTTTCCTGCAATATATCCGCTGCTCCAAGCCCATTGGAGATTGTAACCGCCGCATATGCCGTCAACATCAACTATCTCACCGGCAAGATACAATCCGTCACAGACTTTTGAACTCATATCCTCAAAATCTATCTCACTTTTGCTGACACCGCCTGATGTTACCTGTGCATTGTCAAATCCCGCCGTTTCGCTTACATCTGCTCTGAAACACTTTACTGCCGCACATATATTTTGGCACTGTCTGCCCGTAAGTTCATTTAGTAATGTCCTGCTGCCTATACCACATTTTAATAAAACGGCATCTGTAAGTTTATTGTTCATAATACCCTCAAGTATATATGAAGTTTCAAGCTTTGGATGGCACCGTTTTCTTCTCAAAAGCTCTTCGTACAATTCTTCCGCACTAAATTCCGGCAGAAAATCAACTTCGATATATGGTTTTTTTGACATTTCAAGCTCCCTTGAAATATATCTGCTGACCTGAAACACCGGGATTCCGGATATTCCTGAAGCGACAAGCTGCAATTCGCCTTTGTCATGTGCAAGCAGCTTTTTATCTTCATCATATGCTTTTATAATGCCTTTTACTCTCACACCTGCCCAGAGTTTCGTGTATTTTTCTTTGAGTTTAAACCATGTCAGTGCCGGAACAGGAGTAACTACCGTGTGTCCAAGCTTTGCTAATATCCCAAAGCACTTTCCGTCACTCCCGTGGCACTTCGCAGCCATGCCACCCGCCGTCACGATAATCTTTTTAGCCAGATATTTATCTTTTGTTGTCTTTACGATAAAGCCAGTATTTTTTCCTGTCGCACTTGTCTTTTGCTCTATATCAGTTACTTCCTCCTCGAAGTGTATCTCAGCTTTATCAAGCTTTCTCCCAAGACAATTTCTAAGTGAAACAGCCTGCATTGACATTGGATATACATAGCCGTCTTTCTCCTCAGGATAAACTCCTGCTTCCTTAAAAAATGAGATGGTTCTTTTCTCATCAAATCTTCTGAGAAGTTTCCAGACATCGTCACTCCCTGTCACGTGATAAAACTCAGGCTGCTGTTTTAGATTTGTAAAATTACATCTTCCATTTCCGGTGGCAAGGATTTTTTTGCCAAGCATTGCCATCTTTTCAATAACCATCACTCTGCCACCCTGCTCTATTGCTGATGCGGCAGCCATCATCCCCGCTGCTCCACCGCCTATTATCAAAATCGGAACACTCCTCATTTTTATCTCCATTTCCTTAATATTGTCAGGATGAATAGTTCTCCAAAATGCCGTACAATTCATCTTCATCTTTTACTTCAACGCCCTTTTTAAGAGCATTTCTCTCTTTTTTGTCAAGTCTTGAGGTTTTTATCCCCGTATAGTCAAAAATTGTTTTCTTATCTCCATAATATACAACAACTTCACCGTCAATGGCAATAAGATAATACTTATACTTTATCTTTGTCTGGTCATATATCTTCTTTATGACAAGCCTGTCACTTGAAAAACTGACAACTCCCATACTTTGCAATCCTGCAAGAAACTCATCCGCCGACATATTGTTCATATAGTCATGGCAATATGCCTCCACCTGTTCTTTGTTCATTCCGACAAGTTTTTCAGGAAGATTTCTGTACTCTGCACTTGAAATATCTTTTGCAGAATCATATTTTTCTACCTGATAAATCGTCTGCACGGTAAGTTTATCATTATTTTTAGTACCCGCCGTCACACTTTCAGACCCACTACTGTCCTTAATCTTGTTATAATACTGTTTAACTTTTGCATCCGTATAATCTTTCATCTGACTTGTGATATATGTTTCCGACTTCTGCGACATTTTTTCAAGCTTTTTTACTGCTGACCTATAACTTATAAAATTTGATGCAGCTATCACTATTAAAAATCCACATATAAGTCCTGCTTTTCTCACATACGAACCATTAAAATCTCTGCTCATATAAACACCACACCTTTCTTTTTAATGTGTAGTGTTTCCATTTCAAATAAAGTTATACAATATCATTTCTGTTTTCGATTAAAAGCAACTTGATAATACATTGTCGCTGTATTTCTGTTTTCGCTTTAAACAAAGACAACGATATATTATTGCCACGCAGGCATATATATAATAAATATGATGATTATTCTGTTTCTTTCCAGAGTCCGTTTTTTAAGAAATCCCTTGCCTGCTTTTCAGCATTATAGGTTATAACCTTATCATAACCTATCATATTCAAAAGCTTTATGGCATTTCTTGTATTCGCCGCACCCTCTCTCAATCTATAATCAAACAAAACATCTTCCTCGTCAACATGCTCCTCAAAATGATAATTAACATAATACTTTTTGAGCATATTTGTAAGCTCTATATCATGCGTTGCTGCAAAACACATTGCACCTTTCCCCGCAAGATACGCAAGTATCTCGGATGATGATGCTATCCTCTCAAGTGTATTCGTGCCTCTTAGGACTTCGTCTATAAAACAAAGTACCGGAACTTTGCTTTCCTTTACTTTATCCAGTATTCTCTGGAGCGACCTTATCTCAACTATATAATAGCTTTCGCTGTTTTCAAGGTCATCTCTCAATGCCATTGATGAATATATATAGTAAAAACAGGTTTTATATGAGTCTGCGAGCACAGTATTTATCGTCTGTGCAAATATGGCATTTATCGCAACAGTCTTGATAAATGTCGATTTACCCGAAGCATTTGAACCCGTAAGAAGAACAGATTTTTCAACACTGATACTGTTTTTTACCGGCTTTGCAATAAGCGGATGATATAAATTTTTGGCTCCAATCCCGATATTTTTATTATCAAACTCAGGAATACACCAGTTTTCAAGACTTTCCCTGTATGAACAGATTGAAATCATACTGTCAAGAAAACCAATCACCTCATATATATTAAATAATTCCTCATTGAGTTTTTTTGCCTCAGATACCATCGTACACATCTTTATTATATCTATGTGTACCAACATTCTGACATAATCCATAAGTGAATCAAGAAGGTCTCCACCCATCTGACCTCCCGCTATAAGTGAACTGTGTTTACAAAACTTTTTGAAACTCTTTACACTTTTATCGAGACTATCCATATAATCTTCAAGACCACTTATCTTTAAATCTACAATATCCCGACTCTGTGCCACAGTGCGTACTATAAACCCAAATAACTGTATATAGGGTTCAATCAATGATTTGTCCTTATAATATGAAAAGATATTATGCACAACAACAGCCACAAAAACAATTATCATAACTGACGGCCACACAAAGCACAACGCTCCGCTTATGAGAAACAAAATACCAGATAAAATATGTTTTAATCTGTTCGGTGCATTTATATCTTTCACACTGTTCATATATTCGTAAACCGATATTTTCCCAGGTTTTCCCATCTGTGAAAATGCAATCTGAAGTTTCAATCTCTCTTCCTCATTATCTGCCATCAGCTCGATAACACGCTCTCTTTCTGCAAGCTCCTCACTGTCCGTGCAAGGTTTGTGCAGCATTGCATAGAGATATTCTTCTCCCACAGATGTCCTAGTATGATTTATCTTTTCGTAAACTCTGTCAAGTTCGAGGTCATTCCATGTAATATCATCGATATCATTCTCTCCTGCCGTGTTTTCATGATAATATTTTATATTTTTCCATATCACCTCGGAATATTCCTGTCTCGTCGGCTGTCCCCATGTCCTCTTAAGCCTTGATGTAAGTTTTTCCATATACTTTTTCTCGTCATATACCACTTTTATCACGACAAGAACCAGAATAATTATGACCCCTATAGTTATCTTAATTGAATTATCCATATCCATCCTCCACATACTTCATTTTCTAAAAAAGGACGCAAACTTTATAATTTACGCCCTTATTTTCATATCAATTATACCGTTGCCGCCAAACACCTAAAATTTTATAAACATTTTATATGTTCTGCTGCTTACACACAATCTTTACTGCAGCTCTACTATACAACCGACATTTTATACTGCCTGTTACACCCTTGATGCGACAAAAACTTTATATTATTTTACTTCTGATGATGACGAACTATCACTCTTTTTAAAACCGTCAATCTGATTTATAAAAGCAAATGAATTTGTCCTTATCCATGCCTTTCCTACTATGTCGCTCTTTAATACATTTCCCATGCTGGCATTTCGGCTGTCCTCACAGTCATTTCTGTTATCTCCGAGCACAAAATACTCATCATCGTCAAGTGTTATCTCATCAAGTGCAAGTCCACCGTTTTTCATAAGCGGAAAATCATACTTTTCATCAAGAACTTTTCCATCAATATAGACTTCACCGTTAGTTATCTTGACCTTTTCCCCCGGCAGACCGATAACCCTCTGCACCACATAATAATTATGCTCACTTCCATTCTGTCTCAAAACCACAACATCATTTCTTTTTACGGAATGAAGTTTATACGACATTTTATTTATAAGAATTGAGTCATCATCTTTTACAGTCGGCTCCATGCCATTTCCTGACATAGTCATTCTTTCAAGACCATAGCGGACTATCAAAAAAGCTGCAAGTACGACTATCGCTATCTCAATTAAAGTGATAAGGATACCGGTAATTATCTTCCTCGGATTTACTGATGTATCATCTAAATCATAATTATATCTCATGCTATACTACAATACTCCCACTTTATTTATTAATATTCTTTCAATACCTTAAGAGCATTTTTAGAAATAAGACACTCAAAATGTTCCTTGCAATACTGCTCTATGTATGCCTGCTGTGAACATAACTTTGCATATTCCGTAAGTTTATGACAGACTCTTGTATAATCACCAAACTTAAGTTTACCTTTTTTAACAAACAGATAATATTTTCCATTTGAAACATCTTTATAAAGTTTGCTTGGAATATTTTTGTCAAGTTTCAAAGTCTCGGCAAATCTTTCTATATCATGCAAAGTATCAAAGCAAAATACCTTTGCTGCTGATGCTGCCTGCTTTTCTTTTGCCTTCTTCTGCTTTTCAATATCTTTTAAATGCTGTTTAAACGCTTTCTTTTGCTCATCCTCTGAAAGAGAATTATCATTTTTAAACTTGTCCATCTGCACATTTTCCACCTCATCAGTGGCTGCTTCTGACAGTTCTTCATCACCTGACTCGTCTTTTTCCTTTAACACACCGTTCACAACAACATCCGGTGTGCCAGACTCATCAAGTATGCCCGCAAGATTTTGTATCTGATTGAGCATATTGTGAATGGCATCTTCCCCTCTGTCAGTAAATGTGATAGTAAGAGAATTGTCCGGCATACGCATAAGCTGCATAGACACCATGCCGCTTTCTATCTCATAGCCAATCTCTTCCTCTGCCATCTCAACGATACTCTCAAGAAACTCTCTTGACCTTTCCTGATTTGTAAAAAAATCCTCTATCGCAAAACCGTATGAATTCATTTCCTCCTCTGTCATTCTACACTGAACAGTATTTTCATCAATCCTCTGAAAATCCATACGAACACCTCCTTAAAAAGTTAAAGTCTCTGACTGATATAATAATGCTTATACGGGTTCTTGTCAACAACATCAAAACATAAGTTTTGATATTATATACCCTTACTGTATAAATTCTATATAAAAAAAGGGGGCATCCTGCGGGTACAGGATGCCTAGGTATGAATTGAAAAAAGGGTAGTAGGTGTTTCCTACTATCGAGTAATATTGTACATTGTTAAAAATATTATGTCAAGCTGTAAAACAACTATTTTACTGTTTTTTCTCAGTTTTTTTATACTTTTTCTATACTATTCATAATCATTTGCTTATTTACACACATCCGGATTTATTTAACCTGCCAACGCAAAATATCCGAGTACAAGTACCCCCAAAATAATTCTATACCAGCCAAACACTTTGAAATCATGCTTTTTAATATATCCCATGAGGAATTTTATCACAAAAAGTGATACTATAAATGCCGTTATCATACCTGTAAGCAATATTCCTGCTTCAAGAGCAGAAAAACCAAGTCCAAATTTAATTATTTTTATAAGACTTGCCCCAAACATAACCGGAATCGCAAGATAAAATGTAAACTCTGCCGCTACTGTTCTCGAAAGACCAAGTATAAGTCCGCCTATGATAGTTGCTCCTGATCTTGATGTCCCCGGAAATACTGCTGCTACAAGCTGGAACATTCCTATCCAAAAAGCTGTCGTATATGTAATCTGACCAATTTTATTAACTGAAGGTATATTTTTCTTGTTCTTTTCCTCGACAATAATAAATACAATACCTATCAATATAAGCATTATTGCTACGGTTTTGTAATTATAAAACCATTTTTCCAGATTATCCCCGAATGCAACTTCAACAATAATTGCCGGAACACAGGCGGCTACTATCTTAAACCACATTATAAATATATCCTGTTTGATAAACTTAAAATTATCTAAAAAACCGGCAGCTTTATGTTTTACATAATGTTTTTTGAAATTCTCCTCTTTACAAAACGGCCATATTCTCCACCAGAAAAGAAGAACTACCGCCATTATTGCTCCAAGCTGGATAACTACAAGATACATCTCTCTGAATTTATCAGATACATCCATCTTTATAAATTCATCAAGCAGAATCATATGACCCGTACTGCTTATTGGCAGCCACTCAGTAATTCCCTCCACGATTCCAAAAATAATTGATTTGATAATTTCTAACATGACACTCTCCAATCCTATAATTTTTACATATTTGAAATTTTAGGTATAAAACAGACTGTTTTTATATTGCAATATATTGTAAAAACAAAATCTATAAAACAATTTAAATATACTATATCTTCTATATATAATTTGTAATATATCGGGGCAAAATGCATTTTAACCATTGCATAACAAAATACAGTCTGACAATACAATATATATTATCAGACTGTATTAATTATTTCAATATGATGTCACCTAATTAAAAACTAAATAACTTTTTAACATTCAAATCAGACATTCTCAATCTGCTTTGAATATTTGCTAATTCTGCATTCAGCCTTTCATTTATTACATTCATAAATCTGTCTGCAAGCTCAAGTATTGCTTATTATCTTTATAGCTGAACTGTCACTCTCAAGTTATACTTAAGGTAATTCAATTTCAAGCAAATCTTTTGCCGGAAGCTTAGTTGTAGACTCTTTAACAGTCTTAGCAACGGCAAGTTTAGCCTTGTTGATTGGAAGAATAGTTCCAACACCTGCTACACATCCGCCTGGGCAACCCATTCCCTCGATCATGCAGCCGTCTTTCTTTCCGGCTTTTGCAAGAAGAAGCATCTTCTTACATTCTGCAAGACCCTCACAATGCTCCGTCTGGACTTCTGTTCCAGGATAGTATTCTTCGATACACTGCTCAATTGCACTGATAACTCCACCTGCAACAGCATATCCACGCCCTGCTCCTGTTGCTTCATGCATTGAACGACCCTTATCATATTTGCTAAAATCAATATTCTTTGCTTTAAATATTGCATTTAATTCTTCAAATGTAATAACAAAATCAACATCACTTCGCACAGTTCTTCTTGATGCCTCAAGCTTTTTAGCTGCACAAGGTCCTATAAATACTACCTTTGAGTTTGGATATTTCTTCTTGATACTTCTCGCAGTTGCAACCATAGGAGTAAGCTCCTGAGATACACTGTCGATAATATCAGGGAAATACTTCTTAGCAAGCATTGACCATGCAGGACAGCATGATGTAAGAAGAAACGGAAGATCTCCATTTACTACTTCCTTTACATAATGATGTGCTTCTGATACTGCACCGATATCTGCTCCAAGAGCAACCTCATGAACATCCTTAAATCCACATTCTTTTAATGCAGCTATAACCTGTGCAGGTGTAACATCAGCTCCAAACTGACCCTCAAATGCCGGGGCAATCTCTGCGATAACTTCATCACCGTGCTGGATAGCTCTGATCATCTGGAATATCTGTGATTTATCAGCAATAGCTCCGAATGGACAGCTCGCCATACACTGACCACATGATACACACTTCTCATCATTTATCTTTGCTCGACCATGCTCATCACTCTCGATAGCATTAATTCCACAAGCTTCGGCACAAGGTCTGATTTTCTTGATAATCGCATGGTATGGGCATATAGCTATACATTTGCCACATTTGATACATTTGTCCTGATCTACAAATGCGTGTCCGTCAACCATTGAGATAGCTTCTTTTGGACAGACTTCCATACATGGATGTGCTACACAACCGTGACACATATTGCTGACTTCAATCTTGTTGTCCTCACACATATCACAAGCCGATGGAATAACCTGCATAAGAGGCGGCTCATAATATTTTTCAGAAATATTACTCTCTGCAAATCCCTCTGTTATATGTACCGGTCTGTCTAATGGTCTGAGTGAAAGTCCCATTGCAAGACGAACTCTTTCTGATGCAATAGCTCTTTCTCTCCAAATGCTCTCACGGTAAAGCGGAACATCTGATGGTGTTATCTTGTATGGTATTTCCTCCAACTCGTGGCTTACATCTCCTGTACTGTAAGCAGCACGTGCTACTTCCTCAAATACCTGTTCCCTGATTTTCTTTGTCTGTGTGTCAATTCCACGCATGGCAATCCTCCTATTATATTTGTATAATACCAATAGTAACCTATTTATTTTAAGTTGCAGTCTGACAAACATAATATACATAACTCCCCTGTATATTATTAATTTCTAAAAATCTCAGCCACAACATTTTCACTGTAAAAACTAAGCTAATGCAGATATACTGAATTTGTTATTATTTTCCATATTTTTTCCGCACAAACCTAACATATTATACTATAATAGATAAAAAATCTCAATAGAATTTTTTAAATTTATTATAAACAAATTCTATTGAGTTTTTGACATTATTACAACAAATATCATTATACCTAACGGATATGGAATAAAAAATAAGTTTTCAAATATAAAAATCATGCAACAATTAAAAAGGCGGCATACCCAAAACCGGATATGCCGCCTTTATATATGAATTAAAGAACTACCAAAATATAATTATAAATTGTCTCTTCTTGACTTTCAGTCAAGAAGCATCCCTCGCTTTAACAAGCTCGGTCTATTTTACAACCTCTTTTAAAGCTTCTGTAAGCTTTGGTACGATCTTGTTGAGGTCGCCTACTATACCATAATCAGCTACATCGAAGATAGGAGCTGTCTCATCTTTGTTGATTGCAACGATGATGTCTGACTCTTCCATACCTGCTGTATGCTGGATAGCACCTGAAATACCGATTGCAAAGTAAACATTAGGACGAACTGTCTTTCCTGTCTGTCCAACCTGTAACTCTTTTGGCATCCATCCGTTATCTACTACTGCACGTGAGCAGCTAACTGTTCCGCCGATTACATCAGCGAGATCCTGAAGCATTGCAAAGTTCTCTTTGCTTCCAACTCCACGACCACCTGATACAAGGATTTTTGCATCCATGATATCAACTGTATCTGAAAGATCTTTAACGATGTCAAGGATCTCAACATATTTGTTATTTGGAGTAAATCCAGGATTGTACTCGATAACTTCTGCTTTTGCACCCTTTACAGGCTCGATTTTCTGCATAACACCAGGACGAACTGTTGCCATCTGTGGACGATTGTCAGGGCAAGCGATAGTAGCGATAGTGTTACCACCGAATGCAGGACGAGTCATGAGAAGCTGATTGTGCTTCTGTTTATCTTCCTGTCCAGGAATTGCATTGATTGGGAAATCACCAATCTCAAGTACAGTACAGTCTGCTGTAAGACCTGTCTGAACACGAGCTGATACACGAGGTCCTAAATCACGACCAATAGCTGTTGCACCAACTAATACGATTTCAGGCTTGTACTCGTTGATTACTGAAGATAATGCATGAGCATATGGCTCTGTTCTGTACTCTTTTAACTCAGGATCATCTACAACGATAACCTTGTCTGCACCATACTCTGCTAATTCATCTGTAAGACCTTTAACATCAGAACCGATAAGAACGGCTGTTACATCTGTACCAAGGTCACTTGCAAGTTCTTTTGCTTTTCCAAGCAATTCAAAAGCGATTCCGCTTAATTCGTTGTCTACCTGCTGTGCAAAGACATAGACACCCTTATATTCTTCTAAACCCATTTTAGTCACCACTTCCTTATAAATTTTAGATTACATGTTTCTCTTTTAATTTGTCCATGATGTATGAAACTGCCTGATCTGCATCTTCAGGAGTAACCTTCTCGCCTGCTCCCTTTCTAACTTTGTCAGAAGCTTTAGCGATCTTTGTAGGTGATCCTGCAAGACCGATATTAGAATCATCAACATCTTTAAGGTCTTTTCTGCCCCATACTGTAATCTCAGCATCGTAAGCATCAAAGATTCCGCCTGGAGTCATATAACGAGGCTCATTTAATTCTGAAAGAGCTGTAACTAAGCAAGGCATCTTAGCTTTTAATACATGATATCTGTCATCATACTGACGCTCTACTACAACACTGTCTCCCTCGATCTTAATGTCTTTAGCATAAGAGATTACAGGGATGTCAAGGTGCTCAGAAATCTGAGGACCAACCTGTGCTGTATCACCGTCGATAGCCTGACGACCTGTGATGATAAGATCATAATCAATATTTCTAAGTGCACCGGCAATTGTTGTAGATGTTGCCCAAGTATCAGCACCACCTAAAACTCTGTCAGTTACAAGGATACCCTTGTCTGCACCCATTGCGATTGCTTCACGAAGTACTTCCTCTGCTTTTGGAAGACCCATTGTAAGTACAGTTACCTCTGCACCATATTCATCTTTTATTCTAAGTGCTGCTTCCAAACCTGCTTTGTCGTCAGGGTTCATGATTGCAAGCATAGCACCTCTATCCAAAGTACCGTCCGGGTTAAATTTAACTCCGCCTTTAGTATCTGGAACCTGTTTTACACATACTACTATTTTCACAGCTTTGTCACTCCTTGTCTTATTTTTTGGTTTATGTTTTTATTTACGATATTATTTAAGTAATGCACCTGAGATAACCATTCTCTGAACTTCACTTGTTCCTTCATAGATCTCAGTAATCTTAGCATCACGCATCATACGCTCAACATCGTACTCTCTGATGTAACCATAACCACCATGTAACTGAACTGCTTTTGTTGTAACTTCCATTGCAACTTCTGCTGCACAAAGTTTAGCCATAGCAGCTTCTACTGAGTAAGATACCTTTGCACCGTCAGCAAATTCCTGTTTCTTAAGTGCTGCTCTGTAAACTAAATTCTTTGCAGCTTCAACCTTTGTAGCCATATCAGCAAGCTGGAACTGAGTATTCTGCTGCTGTGCGATAGTACGGCCAAACTGTTTTCTCTCTTTTGTGTACTCGATTGTTCTGTCAAGTGCACCTTCTGCAAGACCAAGTGCCTGAGCTGCGATACCGATACGTCCACCATCAAGAGTGTGCATAGCGATAGGGAAACCTTTGCCCTGAGGTCCTAAAAGTGCATCCTTAGGAATACGGCAATCCTGGAAAATAAGCTCATATGTTGAAGAACCACGGATACCCATCTTCTTCTCTTTTGTTCCGAATGTGAATCCAGGTGTTCCTTTTTCTACGATGAATGCAGAGAATTTCTTAATCTTTCTGCCTTTCTTTCCTTCGATGATGTCTGTATAAGCAATAATGATATAAACATCAGCAACCTCACCGTTTGTGATGAAGCACTTAGAACCATTAAGTACCCACTCATCTCCGTCAAGTACAGCTTTAGTCTGAACACCCTGAGCATCTGTACCTGCACCTGGCTCTGTAAGACCAAATGCTCCGATATACTCTCCACTTGCAAGCTTTGGAAGGTATTTCTTTTTCTGATCTTCTGTACCATAAGTAAGAATAGGATCTGCACAAAGTGATGTATGAGCTGAAACAATAACGCTTGTTGTACCACAAACTTTTGCGAGTTCCTCTACACACATAATATATGTTAAAATATCACAACCCTGTCCACCGTACTCCTTTGGAATAGGAATACCCATGAAACCACTCTTTGCCATTTTTTTAACAGTTTCCATTGGAAAATGTTCTGTCTCATCAGTCTCCTGAGCAACAGGTTTAACTTCATTTTCAGCGAAATCTTTGAAAAGCTGTCTCGCCATCTCATGCTTTTTACTTAATGTAAAATCCATGCCTTTCTTTACCACCTTTCATAATTTATATAATCAATTACTGTGCATCAACTGCTGTCTTTGTACGATCAGCATTATATACATAGAAACCTTTTCCACTCTTAACACCGAGATTTCCACCACGAACCATCTTACGGAGAAGTGGGCAAGCACGATACTTGCTGTCACCAGTCTCATTGTAAAGAACATCCATGATAGCAAGGCAGATATCAAGACCGATGAAGTCACCTAACTCTAAAGGTCCCATTGGATGATTTGCACCAAGTTTCATAGCTGCATCGATTCCGGCGATATCAGAAACACCTTCCATCTTGATGAATGCTGCTTCGTTGATCATTGGGATAAGGATACGGTTTACTACGAATCCTGCTGCTTCATTTACCTGAACAGGAGTCTTTCCAATCTGCTCTGCAATCTTCTTGATAGAGTCAACAGTCTCAGCAGGTGTATTTACACCAGCGATAACTTCGATAAGTTTCATACGGTCAGCAGGATTGAAGAAATGCATACCAACCATTGGACGTGTAAGTCCGTTGCCGATCTCTGTGATAGAAAGGCTTGATGTGTTTGATGCAAAAATGCACTCTGGTTTAGCAATCTTATCTAACTCAGCAAATGTAGTCTTTTTAACCTGCATATCTTCAAATGCAGCTTCTACGATAAGATCACAGTCTGCACAAAGGTTCTCTTTTAAGCCCGGTGTGATTCTTGAAAGGATAGCATCAACTTCTTCCTGAGTCTTCTTTCCTTTCTGAACAAGTCTGTCATAACCTTTAGCGATTTTTTCTTTTCCGCCTTCAGCCCACTCCTGCTTGATATCGCAAAGAGCTACTTCAAAACCTTCTGTCTGAGCAAATGCCTTAGCAATGCCCTGTCCCATAGTACCAGCACCAATAACGCCTACTTTCATGATATAACCTCCATAATATTATATTTATCTGTTTGTCAGATATTCCGGCTGCTATGTGACACTACCACTTTGCAGCCGGTTAAAAATCATTTTTCAGAAACACAAACATATTCTTACATATTCATGTTTCTTTTTAATACTTTAAATTAGCAGTTCTTAAATGGAACAACCTTAACTTTCTGATCCTTAGGTGCAAGGAAGTTTCCCATTCCTGCTTTCTGGTCTTCTGTCTCAAAGCAGTCACCAAAGAGTTTTTCTTCGATAACGATAGCCTTGTCCATATCAACCTGAAGACCATCGTTGATAGCCTTCTTACAATTGCGGACTGCAATAGGTGCATTCTTCGCAATTGTAGCTGCAAGTTTCTCTGCTGCCGGGATAAGCTCCTCAGCAGGATATATTGCATTTACAAGACCGATTCTGTAAGCTTCGTCAGCCTTGATGTTTCTTGCTGTGTAGATAAGCTGTTTAGCCATACCAACACCAACTGTTCTGGCAAGTCTCTGTGTTCCACCAAATCCAGGTGTAATTCCAAGACCAGCCTCAGGCTGTCCGAACATTGCATTCTCTGAGCAGATACGAATATCACAGCTCATAGAAATCTCGCATCCTCCACCGAGTGCAAAACCGTTTACTGCTGCAATAACAGGAATTGGTAATGTCTCAAGTTTGCGGAATACATCATTTCCTTTTTTACCGAATGCTTCGCCCTCAGCCTTTGTAAGTGTGCTCATCTCTCCGATGTCAGCACCGGCAACGAAAGACTTGTCGCCTGCTCCCGTAAGGATAACGGCTCTAACTGTATTAAGGTCAATGGCATCAAGTGTTGCATCAAGTTCATCAAGAACCTGGCTGTTTAAAGCATTTAATGCCTTTGGACGATTGATAGTAATAGTTGCAACTGCATCTTTTACTTCATATAAAATAAAATCCATGATATTTTCTCCTTTTTAAGATACATATTAGTCCGAATATCCTGAAAACTCAGGATATTCGGCAATATTTATTTTAATGCTTTTTAGGCATCCGTGACACCCGTACAGGCAAATGGATTAGTCTCTCTCAACAACTGTTGAGCAGCCCATTCCACCACCGATACAAAGTGTTGCAAGACCTCTCTTAGCATCCATCTTCTGCATCTCATGAAGAAGTGTAACGAGAATACGGCATCCTGAAGCTCCAACAGGATGTCCAAGTGCAATAGCACCACCATTTGGATTAAGTTTAGAAAGATCAAAGTTAAGATCCTTTCCAACTGCTACTGACTGTGCAGCGAAAGCTTCGTTTGCTTCATATACATCAAAGTCATCAATTGTAAGACCAGTCTTTGCAAGAACTTTCTTTGTAGATGCAACAGGTCCAACACCCATGATTGAAGGATCAACTCCGCCAAGTGCTCCGGCAACGAATGTAGCCATTGGTGTAACACCGAGCTCTTTAGCTTTCTCCTCACTCATAACAACGATTGCAGCAGCACCATCATTGATTCCTGATGCGTTACCTGCTGTAACTACGCCGCCTTCTTTTCCTGAACAGCATTTAAGTTTTGAAAGGCTCTCAGCAGTTGTTCCAGGACGTGGTCCCTCATCTTTATCGAATACTGTAACACCTTTTCTTGTCTTAATCTCAACTGGAACGATCTCGTCATCGAATGCACCTGCTGCGATAGCCTTTTCACATTTCTGCTGGCTGTTTGCTGCAAACTCATCGAGTTCTTCACGAGTAAGTCCCCACTGATCTGCAACATTCTCTGCCGTAATCATCATATGATACTGATTGAATGCATCCCAAAGGGCATCGTTTACCATTGTATCAACAAGTTTTCCGTTGTTCATGCGGTATCCGAAACGACCCTGCATCATAGCATAAGGTGCCATAGACATATTTTCCATACCACCTGCAACAACGATGTCAGCATCTCCTGCCTGAATCATCTGAGCTGCCATATTTACACAGTTAAGACCTGAACCACAAACTACATTTACTGTAACAGCCGGTGTCTCAACAGGAAGTCCTGCTTTGATTGAAGCCTGACGTGCAACATTCTGACCTAAACCTGCCTGGATAACACATCCCATATATACATGATCTACCTGATCTGCAGGTACATTTGCTCTTTTAAGAGCTTCCTTAATAACGATTGAACCTAATACAGGTGCCGGAGTAGTGCTTAATCCTCCACCCATTTTTCCGATTGCAGTACGACAAGCGCCTGCTAAAACTACTTTCTTTGCCATAAAAATAAGTTCCTCCTTGTCCGTTTTTCACTGATACAATATCAGCTTTATTTAGAAACCGACCTACTATCACATATATCCTATACATCAGAAAATCAAGTATGCACTCAATTTTCATATTATGTAACTCTCACATACAATCGGTTCTATCATTGATAATCATATAACAAAACGACAAATTAAGCAAGTTTTTTCAAGGTACTTTATTTTTAATTTATTTTTTATAGCTGAATAGCCTTTCATTTTCCAAATGAAATAAACATAAGCTGCGCAGCAGCGACTGACAGCTTGCTGGCAGGTTTATGAAACTAAGGAATGAATGACCGAACTGTTACACTTTATACTATAGCCTAATTACATTTTCTTACAATTCTGGCTGCCTGTCCCTCAATTCATTTGTTGATAATTTTTTTTATTAGTGTTATTCTATTGTTGGCAAAATTTTAGACTTTACAGTATAATTTTTCTCAATTTAATTTATACTGTAATTTGTGTAAGGAACAAATCTTATTTCTATTCCTGCATAATATAATGCCCGCATCAGTGTCACGATGCGGACTACGGTTACTGCCTATACTTTCTATAATGGCAGATAACAATCATTTCATATGTTAATGATGCAATTAGGACAACTACAATCTTGTGGCACAGAAAAGAGGAAGATTATGGATTTTAATGAAATTTACAAGCAGAAACTTACTACTGCTGATGAAGCAGTCAAAGTTATAAGATCCGGCGACTGGATCGATTATGGATGGTGCACCGGCACTGTTGATGCACTCGACAAGGCACTTGCAAAGCGTATGCCTGAACTTTCAGACATCAACATCCGCGGCGGTATTCTTATGAAAGAGCCTGAAATCTTCAAACTTGAAGATGCAGCTTCTCATTTTACATGGAACTCTTGGCATAGCAGCGGCATCGAGAGAAAAGCAGTAGCAAAAGGCTTTTGTTTCTACTCTCCTATCAAATATTCTGAACTTCCGGGATATTACAGAAACAGTCAGACCCCTCCTCGTGTAGCAATGTTCCAGGCTGCTCCTATGGATGCACACGGATATTTTAACTTCGGACCAAACGCATCACATATGGCTGCCTGCTGTGAAGTTGCAGATATAATTATCGTTGAAGTTAATAAAAATATGCCTCGCTGTCTCGGCGGATTTGAAAACGGCATCCACATCAGCAATGTTGACATGATAGTCGAGGGTGACAATCCTGCAATTCTTGAGACAGGTGCTCCGGCTCCTACAACTGAAGTTGATGAAGCTGTTGCAAAATATATCGTAGACGAAATTCCTGACGGTGCCTGCCTGCAGCTTGGTATCGGTGGTATGCCAAATGCCGTAGGTTCACTTATTGCACAGTCAGACCTTAAAGACCTCGGTGTACATACTGAAATGTATGTTGATGCATTTGTTGACATTGCAAAAGCCGGCAAGATAACAGGTCTTAAAAAGTCAAGAGACAAGGGCCGCCAGGTATATGCTTTCGGTTCAGGAACAAAGAAACTTTACGACTACTTAGATGAAAATCCTGAGTGCATGAGTGCTCCTGTAAACTACACAAACGATATGTCAGTTATCGCTTCTATTGACAATTTTATTTCAATAAACAATGCGGTAGATATTGATTTATTCGGACAGATAAATGCAGAGAGTGCCGGAACAAAACACATAAGCGGTGCAGGCGGACAGCTTGACTTCGTACTCGGTGCTTACCTCTCAAACGGTGGAAAGAGCTTTATCTGTATGTCTTCTACTTTCACAACCAAAGACGGCACTGTTCAGTCAAGAATCAAACCTACTCTTTCAAATGGTTCTATCGTTACTGATACGCGTGCAAACATCAATTACTTTGTAACTGAGTACGGCATCGTAAACCTCAAGGGACTTTCTTCTTGGCAGAGAGCTGAGGCTCTTATCTCAGTTGCACATCCTGATTTCAGGGATCAGCTTATCGCAGAAGCAGAAAAGATGCATATCTGGAGACAGAGCAATAAGAGATAATCTATTATTAAACACTACTAAAAAATTATCAGTATGGATTGCAAATATCCACTTGACTGCATCAAAATAATAAAACAAAAACTCCCGATAGTGCGAACTTTTTATATTCGTGCTGTCGGGAATTTTATTAAAATTAAGTACTATTACTTTCAGTTTTTATTCATTTTATAATCTATATGCAACTTACCTTTTGTGTGAAAATATCAATGTATAATTATTTTCAATTTTTATATCATATTATAATCTCTGACGCCCACCCTTATATATTATCTGTTCATTGAGATACTGCTGATAACTTTTTTACAACTTCTCTTACATATTCTTCCGGCTTCGACACTTTCTTTGCAATCTCTGGTATCGTCATATTACAATCTATATATGCTTCAATTTTTCCTTCAATCTGCCCGGCAATCCTGCCTTCTCGCTGTCCCTCATCTTTTGCATTTTTCAATGAATTTTCCCATGCTCTGCACACATCAACCACCTCGTCTTTCTCATTGCCGGCAATATTTGCACCGGTTATCATATTTATTAATTCTACTGCTTCTTTTTCTACATTTTGAAACCTGCGTTTTCCTTTAATCCATCTTCCATCGTCATCCGATTGATGTTTTATGAATTGTAATACCGACCCTAAATCTGTTTTAAACTTTTCATACTCGCTGTCTGAAACTTTTATCGGCTCTATCAGGTTTATCTTATAATCAGGAACATATTTTAAAATCTGTTCATCGTTTACACAAAACATATCATGAACACTTTTTGCTCCATCCCAGCTTTTATCTCCAAAATAGATAACCAGAGTTACCACCGGCATTAATTTATCTTCTTTTCTAAATCCCGATAAAAATTCTTCCGAACTCAATTTGATTGCGGCACCTTTGTTTTTATTACGATATGAACTCTTTGCTTCTTCCACCTGCTTTGCATACTGTAAAGAATCATAAAGCATATTTTTAACAGCCATTGCATAATGGATTTTGTCCTGATTTTCCGTGCCGAGTACAACATAAACCGCATTTCCGTCTGTGACACTTTCCCATATCATAAGATTATCTCTTATTTTCTGCACGGCAGCTTTAGCATCATTTCCATACGGCATCATAAACTCTGCCGTATCTATCTTTTGCAATTTTTCAGGCTTTATTATCTGTACTCCGTCATACACATAGAAATTAAAAGCATCTGCTATTATGTTTTTGTGCGACATATATTGTTTTGTTGCTATATCAATTTTCCCCATACATTATTCTTCCTTTCATTATATTTTGTTTATTTTAAAAAGGCAATATTTAAAGTTACTTTCTAAACTGGTTTAATCATATCAGACAATTTAATTTTTTAATATGTGCATTTTGCAAAAAATATTGTATCGGTTTTAAGGCAATACATATAATTGTATAATAATAAATTTTATGTTTTCTTATGCAATATGCATTATTTCCTCTGATTTTTTTGTGGAAATATGACAAAAAAATCGGCACTTAACTACTGTAAATGCCGATTTTATCGTTGTTTGGTTTACTTTTTACTTATGCTTGTTTTACAATCCTACTCAACATCATCGTCATCATACATACCGGGATTGTATGCTTTATAAAACGCTGATACTGATTTATATACCGTTCCTTTCCAAGTAATACTTGTTAAATTTTCACAATTCCAGAAAGAATTTTTATCTACCTGTACAGCATCAGGAATATTAATTTTTGTCAATGTCGATAAGTTATTAAAAGCCATATATCCAATTTTGGTTACACTTGCCGGAATAACAGTAGTCTTACAACCATACACAAGTTCATGTGGTTCATTATCAATTTGCTCAAAATCATAAATACTATCAAATTTTATTTCCTTTTTGGCAATTATTGCGTTACTGCCTTCTTCACTATAATAATATTCATTTTCTTCATCTACTGTCATCTCCTCTAAGGCGTTACAACCAGCAAATGCATTCACTCCTATCTTAGAAACTGTATCAGGAATATTTATATTCTTTAATGATGTGCACCCATAAAACGCTTCATCACCTATTCTTGTGACTCCTGATGGAATACTAATTTCTGATAATCCCGTCATCTGATAAAATGCAAAATCATCTATTTTCTTAACAGTATCAGGAATAACAGTATTCTTACAAGCTGCAATCAATACATAAGCATCATGGTCTTCGTTATAATGCTCTTCGTTTTCATCTACAACACCTTTAATTTCTTTTTTAGTTATAATGGCATTTACACCTTCACCACAATAAAAACATTCATTTTTTTCATCTACTGTTATTTTTTCAAGACTTTTTGTATTAAATAAAATACTTGTACCTATGTTAGTTACGCTTGCAGGTATCGCTATCTCCCTGAGTGAAACACAATCGGCAAACGCATTGCTTTCAATATTTGTCACACCATCAGGAATAATGAACTGAGGCATCTTACCACAACCTTCAAATGCTTCCACACCTATTTTTTTCAAATTTGACGATGCAGTTACATTTTTAAGATTTGTGCAATTCATAAATGCCCGGTCTTCTAATGCAGTCGTATTGGATATATCAATGTTCTCAAATCCCGTACAATCCCAAAATGCTTCTTTTCCTATTGAGCCCTTAGAAAATTCAAAATCTTTTATACTAACACAGCCTGAAAATGCTCTACTGCCAATATCCGTATTTTTATTCTCAATATTAACAGTTGTCAATTTATCACAGGCACTAAACATATCGTCTCCAATATAATTTATGTTTTGAGGTATGGTGATTTCCTCAAGACTTATACAACCTGAAAAAACACCTGATAAAATAGTTTTATCACCATTGCACTTTATCCCTTTTGACAAAGTCACTTTCTTTAATTTTTCACATTCCCGAAAACACATCTTGCCTACACTCTCTACCGTGTCTGGAATATTAAACTCCGTAAAAGCCGTACATGAAAATGCTTCCTCACCAATAGATTTTATATCATCATCAAATGTAACAGACTGCAATGATGTACACTCACTAAACATATAATCACTTATAATTGTTTTTCCTTTAGGCAGCACAATTTTTTTCAAAGCATTACAATCCCAAAATGCTCCTTCTTTTATTTCCGCATTTCCTTCTTTTATTTCAACATCGTTTAACACCGAACATGAATAGAATGCACTTTCTCCAATTATAGTACTGCCGGGTATAGACACCTTGTATAATCTGTTGCAGTCCCTAAATGCTTCCTCACCAATCTCCTTTACATTATCAGGAATTATCATCTTCTCAACTTTAGTTCCTAAAAATGCACCGGCTTTAATATACTTAATGCTGTCTGTAATAACCGTACCTGCACATCCTGCAACAATAGAATCCGTCGATTTTTCAACTATGGCATTACAATTATCCCTACTGTCAAAATATTTATTTTCAGGGTCTACCGTTATTTTTTTAAGCAATTCACAATTATCGAATACCCCTTTTCCAATCTTCGTCACATTTTTTGAAATAGTTATACTGACCATATGCTTGAAACCACAGAATTGTTCATCTTTTAATTCCGTCAGATCACTATCATTTTCAATAACAAGATTATATGTCTTATCATAACATTCATCACTTTCACCATTATAATACCATGTTATACCTGTCGGTTTTTTTGTCGGTTTTGCTGTTGGCTTTACTGTCGGTGTCGGTTTCTCTGTCGGCTTTACTGTCGGTACAAGTGTTACCTCAGGCTCTGTCTTTTTTGTCGGTGCTACCGTTGGTGCAGCCGTAACTACAGGTGCCACTGTCGGTGTTTCCGTAACCGTAGGTGCACTCGTAGCTGACGGTGTGTTTGTCACCTTTGGTGTTTCAGTCACGGACGGTTTTACCGTAACATCTGAGGAAGCGGTCGGCTTTGTTGTCGCCGTAGGTTCTGCCGTTGCAACAGGCTTCTTTGTTGTTACCGGTTTTTTCGTTGTTGCCGGCTTCTTTGTCGTTTTCTTTGCCGTTTTCTTTGCCGCAACTGTTATTTTACAACTGTACTTTTTCTTTCCGATAACTGCCTGTACCGTTGCCGAACCCTTTTTTAAACCTTTTACGGTGCAGCCTGTCTTACTCTTTTTAGTTATCTTTACATATTTTTTTCCTTTTGAAACTTTCCATTTAACACTCTTTTTGTTGTTTTTAAGTTTTACCATTACGGTCTTTCCCACCGTAACTTTTGCACTTTTTGCAATACTTGTTTTTTTTGCCGCAAGTGCAAATGTTCCAATATGCACATTTGAGATTATAAGCGATGCTGTCACAATCCCCGTAAGACACCGCTTAATTTCATTTTTTGTCCTTTTCTTCATAATAATCCTCACTTCTGCACACTTTTTTGCATATCAGGTTTGTGTCAGGTGTACACATACACAAATCCTGTGTGTGAAAAATATTATTTTTCACACTATGGTCCCTCTTTTCTAAGATTTCCAAGAGTAATTTTGTTATATGGGATAAAAATATCTCTGCAACAAAAATATTCTTAACAAGCATATTTTAATCATAATATTTATATTTGTCAACTTTTTACATTCTAAAAAATATTCCTATCTGGCACACGGCGGCTGTTTCTTTTCTATTCTTAAGAAGCATATTGAAATGTGAGCACACATCTATAATATCTTTATAATTTGGCATTTTTGCCGCTTTTTACACATATAGGAGGTTTCATGAAAGCATTTTGGTATAACGAAAACAGAAAAAATATTATCGGTCTGGAAATAAGAAAACTGCGCCGCGAAAAGAAATTATCAACACGTGATCTTGCTGCAAAAATCCAGGTTAATGGTTATAACGATATAACTGAAAACACAATATCTAAGATAGAACACGGACGCCGTTTTGTTCCCGACTACGAAGTCAAGATTTTTGCAGATGCTTTAGACACGACGCCTAGCAAACTTCTTGAAATTTCACAAAAAACATTATAATGTGAAAAAATCACCAGTGGTACTTCTTATTTAAATAACACCAAAAACAAAGTCCCACAGGAACTATCCCGTGGGGCTTTATGTTATCTTTGCGTATAATTTCAACTTACTCTTTGGCACTTTTATCTTAGCTTTTTTATTCAGCTTTTTAAATGCACCTTTTCCTACTGTTTTTGAAGTGAGTTTCTTTGTTTTAACTGTGAGGTCTTTTAGACCACTGCACCCGTAAAATGCATTTTTTCCTATTTTTTGTACTTTTGACGGAATACTTACCTTCTTAATCGGACAGAACAGTAACCTCACAGTCCGCTTCTGCATCTCCTAATTTAGCCTTTACCATTGCCTTTCCACTCTTATATGATGTTATGTTTCCTGCAATATCAACTGACACAACATCATCATTGTCAGACGACCATTTTACATTCTGCCCTGTTGTATCAATATCAGAATATGCAATGCTTAACTTGTCCCTGTCTCCTGCATTTAAGCTTAACTTTGTCTTGTCAAACCGTATCTTACTCTTTTCTTTATATGACAGACTTGAAGGCAATGTGTAGCTTATCTTTCCCTCTGCTGTCGCATACGCAATAACAGACTATCCCGATACATAACCGAGCGTGAGGTTTCTCACAACGCTTTTTCCACTGAACACCGTTTTCACAATCCGGTTATTCGCTTTTCCTAATGCGACTTTTAAACCCGTCTGCATACCCTCACTCTCGTTTTCATTGTCCTGTACCACTGTCGCCGCTTTTGCACTTTTGCCATACTGATATTGCGGTGTCCCTGTAAACACCATGGCAGATGCAGTTATAATGGAAATCACACGCCATATTCGACAACAGAAAGTGAATCAAAAAGGTACACTAATAATCTTCACAAAACCCTCCCCGCAATCTCCTTCCCCGAAACCGTTCCGGCAAGTCCACCTACTCCGGTTTCTTTGAGCGACTCATCCATCTTGTCGCCTACATAAGCCATCGCATCTATAACCTCATCAACGGGAATCCTGCTTTTTATGCCAGCCGATGCCATCTGGGAGCTTGATACTGCATTTACCGCACCGACAACATTTCTTTTTACACATGGCACTTCAACAAGTCCTGCGACCGGGTCACAGACAAGTCCTAAAAGATTTTTAAGTGCCATTGCCACGCTGTCTGCTATCTGCTGTTCATTGCCGCCCTGAAGATATGTGAGTGCTCCTGCTGCCATTGCACTTGCCGAGCCTATCTCCGCCTGACATCCTCCTCTCGCTCCGCTTATCGATGCTCTCCGGGCTATGACCTCTCCTATACCTGCCGCCACATAGAGAGCCTTTATTATCTTTTCATCTGCTTCTTTTTTTGCTTTTGTGTCTTTGTCCTTCTGCTCTGCATTATCGGTCGTTATGTTATTTGATTTATTATCTCCATAATCGGTAGTTATGTTGTTTTTTGCATTATCTTCCACATTTATATTTTGTAAAATCATCCTCTCATAGTAAGGCACGAGGATTGCAGGCATAACACCACACGCACCCGCTGTCGGGGCAGCTACTATCCTTTTCATACAGGCATTTGACTCTCCCATCTTAAGTGCCTCCGTGATAACTTTTCCCATAAATTCACCACAGAGACATTCGTGTGTCTTTATATATTCTTCCATCTTTTTGCCGTCACCGCCGCTTAGTCCGCTCGCTGATTTTATACTGCCGTCATATCCCTTAGCCGCCTGATACATTGCATCCCACAATTCTCTCATCTTTTGGGCAGACTCGTTCTCATCCACATTCCTGTCTGACATATCATCCTCAAGGATAACTCTCCAAAACTCCCTGCCATCACTCTCACACTTATCTAATATCTCTTTTATCGAACCAAACATATAGTTCCTCCTCTCACTCCATAATATTTACATAAGTAACCTTTATCACACCCTCAAGATGTTCAAGCCATTTAATAGACTCTTCCGGTATCTGCTGGTCTGTCTCTAGCACCATAACCGCATAACCTCCTCTTTTATCCCTGAAAAGCTGCATTGTCGCAATGTTTACACACTTATGTGAAAGCATTGATGTTACCTCAGCGACATGACCCGGCTGGTCTATGTTGTGAACGATAAGTGTCGGTTTTTCCGCTGAAAAGTTTACATCTATACCGTCTATCTTATTTACCATTATCCTTCCACCGCCGAGTGACGATGCCTGAACGCTTAATTTTCGGTCATTTTTTCCGACCATTTCTATAAGTGCAGTGTTCGGGTGTGCATTTCTTATGTCCGCATTGTAAAATTCAAACTCTATGCCTGCCGCCTTAGCAAGTTCAAAACTTTCAGGTATCCGCATATCGTCAGGATGCATATCAAGTATGCCTGCGATAAGTGCTCTGTCTGTTCCATGACCTTTTCCCGTTTGTGCAAATGAACCGTAAAGTCCTATCTTTACTTTGCATGGCTCGTCCTTTAAAAGATGCCTTGCGACATAACCTATTCTTACTGCTCCCGCTGTGTGCGAGCTGCTCGGTCCAACCATGACAGGTCCTAATATATCAAATAAGTTCATTTTTTCTCCTCCTTTTATTTTATAGATAACTACGAAACTGATATACTTTGTGTTAATTGCAATGATATCATCGCAATTTTATCAAGGTTTACGACAGTTTCGCAATTTTTTTATGAAAAAAGGAGCAAACATACTGTTATATATGTTTACCCCTTTGTAAATCTTTTATGACTTTTTTAGTTGTTTACACCGTGATGTACTGCATCTGTGCTGGCTGTTATAGGCAGGAACACATATCCGTGCTTTTTGCCGTATTTTATCATTTTGTCCAATGCATTTATTGTCTTGTCGTTTCCGTAAAAATCATGCATGAGTACGACATTTCCTCTGCCTTTACAAAGTTCGCTGGTAACATTATGGAAAGTCTGCTGCGGATTTCTTGCTCCGCCTGCATCTTCGCTATCGACATTCCAGTCAAAGTAATGATAACCCCAGCCGTCAAGCTTCTTTGTAAGTCTTGTCATGATGCCTTTATTGTATCTGCTGACTGTATTTGAACTTCCACCCGGAAATCTTGATACGGTGCACCATACTCCAAATTTCTTAAAGAAAAGATTGCGGAGTTTGTCAAGGTTTCCTTTATAAACTTTTTCAGATTTGTATATCTCATAATATTTATGTTTATATCCGTGTAAAGCAAGTGTGTGTCCCTCGTCTATAACTCTCTTTGTAAACTTAAAGTCATAGCTTGCAGGACGAAGTTCAAAGAATGTTGCTTTTACATGATTTTTCTTGAGGATATTTAATACTTTCGGTGTCGTGTAGCTGTTTGGACCATCATCAAATGTAAGATATACTATATTCTTTGGTCTTTTTTTAACTGTTATCTTTGATACATATGTCCTTTTGCCATCATTTCCTTTTATGATAACATTTCCTCGTTTTTTTGCAACCATTTTTCCTTTTTTGTTTATTGTTGCGATTTTTTTGTTTGTAGAACTCCACCTGACATTTTTAGCTTTTACCTTAGTGCTGAACTGCATATCTAAATGTTCACCGGTAAGCATTGTAAATTTAGGATAAACCATCCCATGTTTCGCTACCTTTATCTGATAATGGATGACTTCTTTATCACTTTTCATAGTAATGGTTGTTTTTCCACGCTTAACACCATGTACTACTCCATTTTTTGTGACTGTCGCAATTTTTTTATCTGCTGAACTAAACTCAGCATCTTTGACTTTGTCAGGCAGTGATTTTGCTTCACTAAGAACAAGTTTTACCGCCTCTTTTTTCTTTACGACATTTTCCTTTGCATTAACAGTTTCACCGCTTTTTTTTGCCTCATCCTTTTTTCCTCCACAGGCACTACAGCTTACTGCTGTTGCAAACAATACCCCAAATAAAATACCCTGAACATATTTTTTCTTCATTAGTCTCATTCCTCACTATCCCTATTTTTATTATCAGACTTATGTAAGACCAGCTATTGCCAAATGCTATAAAATCTGCTAAAACACAGATATTTATGTCATATTTTATCAATGCCATGCTTTTTATTGCCATATTTGACACTGTAAAAGCATAATCCACTACATTGTAAAATCGTGGTTTATGACATTGTAAAAGGGCAAACACATCTATGTTTGCCCTTATGGTTTTCACATAAGCAATATAATCATAACAAATTAAAAAGATAAGTCAAGGAAAAAAGTATTGCTTTTTGATTAAGAAATTGTTACATTTGCCAGCGTGCCACCTTTGCCTTGTCCGCCTCCATCTGGTTTTTCAGTTCGTCAAGTCCCGGAAATTTCTTTTCCGGTCTTATACGCTCATAAAATTCAACCATTATCTTTTTTCCGTATATATCCCTGTCAAAATCAAGCAGGCAGGTTTCCACACCTATGTCATATCTGCCGATAGTAGGTTTTCTTCCTATGTTTGTCACGCCTTTATAGACCATGTCATCACCTTCAATCATTACTTTTGACGCATATACTCCTGACGGCAGGAGCAGTTTTGATTTTTCCGGTATAATATTTGCTGTCGGCATATTCATTGTTCTTCCGAGTGCATTGCCATGAATAACAGTCCCCTCTATAAAATAACTGCGTCCGAGAAGCTCGTTTGCACGCACCACATCTCCGTCCTCAAGTTTTTTTCTGACAAGCGTGCTGCTTATTATCTCATTGTCAGACTCAAGCTTATGAAATATCTTTATGTCATAACCGTATATAGAAGCATATTTTTTTAACATTCCGACATTGCCCTCACGTTTTCTTCCAAAACGAAAATCTTCACCGACACATATATATTTCACATCAAGTTTTTCTACAAGAAATTTTTCTATAAACTCCTCAGGAGCCATGTTTTTTGTGTGCTCATTAAATGGAAATATAACCTCTCTTGCAATTCCTATTTCCTCTAATACTTTGTTTTTTTCATCCTGTGAATATATATATTTCTGAGGTGTATCTGACATTTCAAATGTAAATACGGTCGGTACAAGATCTTTTCTCTCTGATATTCCGTTAAGCAAAAGGCGGTGACCTCTGTGCACACCGTCAAACTTTCCAAGTGATACCGCACTGTTTTTTACTTTTATATCCAAACCTTTTAGGATTTCCATTTTTCTTCTGCCTCCTTGAAAACTAAAACATTTTAAACACTTTAAAATCATTTTCATTTTTCTGATATACTGCCTTAAAATTGTTATTTTCATCGTAGACAAGTATTTTTTCATCCTGTTTTATCCCGGATACATCCTGCTTAAAATCTTTTGCCTTTAAAGTATTTCCATTTTGCAAATACCTTATCCCGTCACCTGCCACATTTGCCTTAGAATAATCAAATAGCGAGTCAACGCTATAAACTTTCTCCCTGAATATCTCTGGCTTTTCTTTTGACAGAATTTCTATGTCATTCAATGTAAGTGCATCTTCTATCTTAAAAACTGACACTCTTGTCCTCATAAGTTTTTCCATTGTGGCACAGGCACCTAGTTTCTTCCCTATATCGTGACAGAGTGTTCGTATATATGTTCCCTTTGAACAGGTAACATCCATTGTAAATATTTTTTCTTCAAGATTTATATCAACAATGTCTATCTCTGATATTGTTATCTTTCTCGGTTTTCTCTCAACGGTCTTTCCCTCTCTCGCAAGTTCATACAGCTTTTTGCCATTGATTTTTAAAGCCGAATACATAGGCGGTATCTGCTCCGTCTCACCGACAAAAGAATTTACACAATCTCTTAACTGCTCCTCAGTAATCATATCAGTATCACATTCATTTAAAACTGTTCCTGTCATGTCCTGTGTGTCAGTCTCAACTCCGAGCCTGCACACTGCTCTGTACGATTTATCTTTGTCCGTAAGCAGTTCGCAGACCTTTGTTGCCTTACCGCAGCATACCGGAAGCACACCTGTTGCCTCCGGGTCAAGTGTGCCTGTATGACCTATCTTTTTCTGTCTTAATATCCCCCTGAGTTTTGCAACAACATCATGAGAAGTAAAACCTGCTTCTTTATATACATTAATTATTCCGTCCAAATTCCGCTTTCCATCCTTTATATTTTTGTAACTGCTATTATCATCTATCATAAACAGTCTCTTTATTTATTGAACATCTGACTTTCAATATGACCTGTTATATTGTTTACAACATCATGTGCAGAGCCACGCATTGTAAAGCCTGCCGCTTTTACATGACCGCCGCCGCCAAAAAATGATGCTATCTTACTTACATCTATATAATTGTTTGACCTTAAACTTACTTTGTATTCCTGGTCGCCTATCTCGTGTAAAAGTATTGCAACTTCAACACCCTGTGTTATGCGAAGCTGGTCAATTATTCCCTCTATATCCTCTGTTTTAGCTTCATAAAACTCCATCATTCTTCTGGTGATAGTCGCCACTATACACTTTCCATCCATAACACGCATACTCGCAAGAAGCGTTCTTCCAAGAAGCTGTGTCTGTGTATAAGTCCTCTGGAGAAAACACTCATCAATATATTTCCAAAAAGGAATACCTGTTTCTATAAGTTTGCCGGCTATCTCCATCGTCTTTTTTGATGTATTTGAATACCTGAACACTCCCGTGTCAAATATTATTCCTATGTATAAAGCTCTCGCAATCTCAAATTCCAGCTTTTTGTCATTTTCAAGCGACAAAATGGCATCTGTAATATTTGCCTTATTTAGTGAATTTGAGAACTTTTCATCCTCAGACATAAGACAATACAACACTTCACAGGTTGAACTTGCATCCGCTTCAACGATATTTACTCCCGCATAGCATCTGTTGCTTATATGATGGTCTATGCACATTGTACTTTTGGCATTATAAAATGCTTTCTGTGCATCACCAAGTCTGTCGGGCGAGCTGCAGTCAAGTGCTATAAAAAGGTCAAATTTATCCTGCGGCACACTGTTTGAGAATATATCTTTCTTATCATCCATAAACTGAAATACTTCCGGAACAGTTTCTATATAAACATATACATTTTTTTTAGGATAAAATCTTTTAATATATCTCTGTAATGCAACGCACGCACCAATACAGTCACCGTCAGGTCTTACATGACCTGCTATTATTATCTTTTTCGCTTCGTCAATAGCCTTATTTAATTCATTCATTTGTCATGTCCCCTTTTCTTCCCGATTTGCAAAAAAGAGCAAAACCAGCGTTTTGCTCTTTTTACGCCCTCATATCAGAGCAAAAACTTAAAATTATTTTTCATTTTCAGACTCTTTTTCTATGAGTTCATCAATTTTCTTTGACATATTTACACCGTATTCAATAGAATCATCTATAAAAAATGTAAGCTCCGGCGTGTTGCGAAGGTTTAATGATTTGGCAAGGAGCGAACGTATATGTGATGCGGCACTTGTAAGCCCTTTTTTTGTTTTCTCCTTATCTTCATCATTTCCAAGAACACTCACAAAAACCTTTGCAAATTTCAGATCCGGTGTCACATCCACTGACACAACAGATGTCATAGGATGTATTCTCGGGTCTTTAATGTCTCTTGAAATAATCTTACTTAGCTCTCTTTGAACTTCTCCATTCATACGAGAATATTTTATACTGTTTTTTCTCATATAAATCATCCCCCTATTCTTTTTTTAATGTACTCTCAAAATTCTTCGTTCAGAAGATTCTGAGAGTACATTTATATTGTATGAAACATAAACACTGCTGTCAAATCATAGGTATTACCTTATAACAATCTCTTAGCTTCTAGGAACTTCCACCATGATATATGCTTCTACCTGATCCTCTACCTTGATATCATTAAATCCTTCAAATACAAGACCACATTCATATCCGGCAGCAACTTCTTTAACATCATCTTTAAATCTCTTAAGCGATGCAAGCTCACCCTCGAATATCTGCTCGCCCTCACGGCTTATTCTTACCTTACAATTTCTCTCAATCTTTCCGTCAAGTACATAAGAACCTGCGATCATTCCGACACCTGATGCCTTGAATGTCTGTCTTACTTCTGCATGACCGATTACTTTTTCCTCATATTCAGGATCAAGCATACCCTTCATTGCTGCCTCGATGTCTTCGATAGCATTATAGATTACCCTGTAAAGTCTTACATCTACTTTTTCTCTGTCTGCTATCTCTTTTGCTGTATTGTCAGGTCTTACATTAAATCCGATGATTATCGCATTTGACGCACTTGCAAGAGATACATCCGACTCATTGATGGCTCCAACTGCCCCGTGGATTATCCTTACAGCAACCTCATCATTGCTGAGTTTAAGAAGACTCTGTTTAACTGCTTCAACTGAACCCTGCACATCAGCCTTAACGATAAGGTTAAGCTCTTTGATATTTCCTGCCTGTATCTGAGAGAACAATCCGTCAAGTGTAAGTTTTGACTTGGTATCATCAAGTAGTTTTTCTCTTCCCTGTTCAATATATACCTCGGCAATGTTTCTTGCTTCTTTATCGCTGTCTGTCGCCATAAATATCTCGCCTGCATCAGGAACATCATGAAGTCCCAATATCTCAACAGGTGTTGATGGAAGTGCAGTCTTAACTCTCTTACCCTGGTCATCCATCATTGCTCTTATCTTACCATATGCAGCACCAACTGCGATATTGTCTCCGACATGGAGTGTACCTTTCTGGACAAGTACAGTTGCAACAGGTCCGCGTCCTTTATCGAGCTGTGCCTCGATAACGACACCTCTTGCTTTTCTGTTTGGATTTGCCTTAAGCTCAAGCACTTCGGCAGTAAGGATTATCATTTCAAGAAGCTGGTCGATACCCTCTTTTGTGTGGGCTGAAACAGGTACGAATACCGTATCGCCACCCCAGTCCTCTGCGATAAGACCATGCTCTGTAAGCTCCTGCTTAACTCTCTCGATATTTGCACTAGGCTTATCAATCTTGTTTACTGCAACGATTATTTCTACACCTGCTGCCTTAGCATGGCTGATAGCCTCTATAGTCTGTGGCATAACACCATCATCAGCCGCTACTACAAGTATAGCTATATCTGTTGACTGTGCACCACGCATACGCATTGAAGTAAATGCTTCATGTCCCGGTGTATCGAGGAATGTTATCTTCTCACCGTTTATCTCTGTCACATAGGCACCGATATGCTGTGTGATTCCGCCTGCTTCTCTTGATGTTACACTTGTTTCCCTGATTGCATCAAGAAGTGATGTTTTACCGTGGTCTACATGACCCATTACACATACTACAGGAGGACGCTTAACCATAAGGCTCTCGTCTTCTTCATCTTCTTTAAGTATCTCTGCTATCTTGTCAACCTTTTCTTCCATCTCAGCGATACAGTTATATTCAAGAGCGATTTCCTCTGCCTCCTCAAATGTTATCTCGTGGTTGAGTGTTACCACCTGACCGCGCATGAAAAGATTTTTGATAACAGTTGACGGTGTTACTTTCATTATATCTGAAAGTTCTTTGATAGTCATCTTTTCAGGAAGTGTAATAGTACGGATTCCATCTTCCGGCTCCTGTGGCTTTGCTATAGGTTCAGGCTTGATGAAAGCACCCTTACGATTTGGATCCTTTTTCTTCTTTCTGCCCTGCGTAAACATCTCTTCATCATCCATATCTCTGTCACGCTCTCTGCCATGTCTTTGTTTTGCACTTCTTGAATCCTTGTTTGCTCTCTGCTGTCTTGACTGCTTAACCTCAGATTTCATCGAATCCATAGGCATTGCAGGACCTCTTGAAAATCCGCCGCCGTTTCCGTTTCTATTTCTGTTGTCTCTGTTTCCACCGTTTCTGTTGTCACGATTTCCATTTCTGTTGTCTCGGTTTCCACCATTTCTGTTGTCACGGTTTCCGTTTCTGTTATCTCGGTTTCCACCGTTTCTGTTGTCGCGGTTTCCGTTTCTGTTGTCTCTGTTTCCACTGTTCCTGTTGTCTCTGTTTCCACCGTTTCTATTGTCACGGTTTCCGTTTCTGTTGTCTCTGTTTCCACCGTTTCTGTTGTCACGGTCATCCCTATTTCCACCGTTTCTGTTGTCGCGGTTTCCGTTTCTGTTGTCACGGTCATCCCTGTTTCCACCGTTTTTGTTATCACGGTCATCTCTGTTTCCACCGTTTCTGTTATCACGATTTCCGTTATTTCTGTTTTCTTTGTTGTCTCTCTTTGTTTCTTTCTTAGTTTCCTGAGACTTTATTTCCTTTTCTGTTTCTGCTTCTTTCTTAGTTATATCTTTCTTTTCTTCAGCTTGCACAGTTTCCTCTTTTCCCTTTTTCTCTGTTTCCTTTGTCTCTTTTTCCGGCTTTGTCTCCTCAGCTTTTTCAATCTTCTTTTCAGTTTCAACAGCCGTCTTTTCTTTTATTTCTTCCTTTTCTGCCTTAGCTTCTTTTACTTCCTCTTTGACCTCAGCTTTTTTTACCTCTTTAGTCTCTTTCTCAGGCTCAGCTTTCTTTGCTGCTTTTGTTTCTTCCTTAACAGCCTTAGCCTCATCAGCTTTTTTTGAAGTTTCTGCTTTTGCTTCAGCTTTCTTTGGCTGTTCTTTTTTCTTTGCACTTTCTTTCTTTTTAGAATCTGATAAATGCTCTTTTGCGTGTTTTAACAAAAATCCTATAGCATCATCCTCTATAACACTCTGAGAGCCTTTAACCTCAAATCCGTTTTCCTGCAATAATGTAACAACATCTTTATTCTGTAAATTCGGAAACTGTCGCTGCATACTGCTGACAATTTCGTATATCCTCATTTTAGCCATATATTACCAAAACCTCCTAGTCTATATCCATTTTTTTCATAATTGCCTGTGCCAGACCACTATCAGTCACCGCCAGAGATGCCCGAAATGTTTTACCTGTTGCTTTTCCGAGTTCATCTTTCGTCCAACATTCTTTAATCGGCACATGATAAAACTCACACATATTTCTGAATTTTTTTTTGGTATTGTCAGATGCCTCCGCTGATACTATAACCAAAGATGCCATGCCTGACTTAACGGCATTTTCAGTCATAAATTCACCGCTTGCAATCTTTCCTGCTTTTGTCGCAAGACCTATCATACCAAGAGCCTTATCAACTTTCACCTTTAATCATCTCCTTTTCAAGTTCCTGATATATGTCCTTTGGAATCGGTGTCTTTAATGAGCGTTCTAAGGATTTTTTCTTAACCGCCTGCTTTAAACATTCAGTTGAATTACATATATATGCACCCCTGCCATTTTTCTTTCCGGTAAAATCAACTGTTATCTCACCCTCCGGTGTTTTTATAACTCTAATAAGTTCTTTTTTGTCTTTTTTGTCGCCACAGCCTATACACTGGCGTGTTGGCGTTTTCTTTCCGGCTAATGTATTACCCTTACCCAATTCTGACACCTCCTAAGTGTAACAATTATTCACATTTTATGTCTATCTTGTAACCTGTAAGTTTTGCTGCAAGTCTTGCATTCTGTCCCTCTTTGCCTATGGCAAGTGATAACTGATCCTGTGGAACAACGACGCTTGCAGTCTTTTCTTCCTCGTCTACATCAACAGATATGACCTTTGAAGGACTGAGTGCATTTTCTATAAGCACTGCCGGAGAATCACTCCAGTTGATAATATCTATCTTCTCACCACGAAGCTCCTCGACGATAGCATTAACTCTGCTTCCGTTTATACCTACACACGCTCCTATGGCATCTACATTAGGGTTGTCTGTTGAGACAGCCATCTTTGTACGCGAACCTGCTTCTCTTGCGATACTTCTTATCTCGACTGTTCCATCCTGTATCTCTGTTACTTCTTCTTCAAAAAGTCTCTTTACAAACTCAGGATGTGAACGCGAAACCGTAATCCTAGGCCCCTTTGTCGTATCCTTAACTTCAACGACATAAAGCTTGATATGTTCTGTCGGTTTGAAATGCTCGCCCTTGACCTGCTCACTCTCCATAAGGATGGCATCTACTTTTCCAAGATTTACACATATATTTTTTCCACTGTATCTCTGAACGATACCTGTGATAACCTCCCTCTCTTTTTCAAGATACTGAACATAGAGTACCTTTCTTTCTTCTTCCCTTATCTTCTGAACAACAACCTGCTTTGCTTTCTGTGCTGCAATTCTTCCGAAATTTTTAGGTGTGACCTCAACTTCAACGGTATCACCTATCTCAGTCTTGTCATGGACTAAGATTGCTTCCGTGATACCCATCTGTGTAGCTTCATCTTCAAGATCATCATCATCGACAACTTCTTTTATGGCAAATACCTTTACCTCACCCGTCTCTCTGTTGACATTTACCCTGATATTCTCTGATTTGCCAAACTGGTTTTTACAGGCAGCGAGAAGCGAATTTTCTATTGCTTCGAGAATAACTTCTTTACTTATCTGTTTTTCCTTTTCAATTATATCTAATGCCTCGATCAATTCAGACTTATCTGATTTTGTAGTTTTTTTAGCAGCCATTTTTGCCTCCTTATTCTTTATCATTTTAAAAATCTATTGTCAGTTTTACAGTTGAAATATCTTTTCTGTTTATAACATATTCGTTTGCAAAATCTGTTTCAAGAGTTATCGTGTCCTTGTCAAACTCTTTGAGCATACCCGTTATCTGCTTAACAGACATCTCTTTGCCGTTTCTTGGATTTGGAATCTTAACTGCTTTATAAAATTTCACATCCACATCTTCACCGATGCTTCTCTTAAAATCTTTTTCTTTCTTAAGCTGTCTTCCAAGTCCCGGTGAACTCACCTCAAGTATATATGCATCCGGAATGAAATCCTGTTCATCCATAATATCACTCCATGCACGGTTTACAAGTTCACAATCATCAAGCGTTATACCGCCCTCTTTGTCAACATAAGCACGCAGATACCAGTTTCCTGCCTCTTTTACATACTCTACATCGACCAGTTCAAAATTATTCTCTGTCATGATAGGTTCGAGAATTTTTTCTGTCCGTGTTTCATATTCTTCGCGTTTTGTCAAGCACATAACCTCTTTTCCACAAAATTAAAGAGTGGACTTGGCAGCCCACTCTAAGTATAATTACTTATTAACAATAAGATTTTATCACAAATTCCCATAATATGCAAGTGCTTTTTGGTCGATTTGCCTATATTTCTGGTATTTTTACATCAAAATGATATATTTTCTATATTTTAATCAAAGGACTGACTGCCATTTCTCAGATTTAAACAGCATAGCATTATCTCATACTTTGACATTTATTCCGACTGATATTCCTGCTGAAATAACAATCCTCGTCTCAAAACCATTCTTGAACAAATTATCTTCCGCTGCCCTTGCATCAGCATACTTTTCATATCTGCCGTGGCATACACTGTAAAGTCGGCCGCTCTTTTCAACAAAACAGTCAAAGCCGAGTTTCTGGACATTTTTTGCAAGTTTGTCGGCATTTTCATAATGCCTGAACAGCCCCATCTGTACCGAAAACCTCTCAGAAACGCTGCTTAAATCAGCAGCAGTTCCACTATCTGCTCTATCTTTTTCAGCTTTGAACCCGACAGCAGTTTCGTCTTTTACAGCAGTTTTATTTCTATTCAGAGTGATTGCCGTTTTGCTCTCTGACATCATTGAAACTCCCGTTCCTGCTGCCCCCGACACCGTTCTTACGATGGCATCCGCTATTCCTCCTGCTATCTCATCGTTTTTTTCATCAAACAGCCTGTTATCCGCATCAGTATTTATAAATCCCGTTTCAATAAGCACCGCAGGCATCCTTGTTCCTCTGAGTACCGCAAGATTTGGTCTTTCGATTATACCAAGATCTTTAAATCCCACATTTACAAGTTCTTTATTTATATTTTGTGCCATAACAAGCGGTATTCCCTCTGCTGAATACACAAGCGTCTGAATGCCTGAATATGTATCAGGCATCGGGCTTGAATTTCTGTGAAATGATACAAAATAGTCGGCATCACTCCTGTTTGCGATACCTGCCTTCTGGTTTGGACTCTGGTAAATATCTTCCGTTCTCGTATAAATAACATTCACACCTCTGTCCTCAAGTTCCTGACCAACCTTGAGCGTCAGACTAAGATTGTCATCTTTTTCTTTTCTTCCGTTAAACATCGCTCCATTGTCAAAACCTCCGTGACCGGCATCAAGCATTACTGTAGCCAATTTTTCCACCTCAAAAACTTTTTGTATCTATTATATTCATGTATGGGTGATAATTGATAAAATTATTTTTTTAATATTCAAAATTTAAGGCAATAAACTTGACAAGAGCAGGAGAATACCTTCTCCCGCTCTTAATTTGCAAATTTTTTAATTCAATTTTTTCTTTTAAGCCATACTTTTTTGCATACTTTAAAATCTTAGTTTACACTTTAATTTTTCTTAAATTCAAGAAGCTCAAGCCCCTCATTATCCTCTAATACCATTCTTATCATCCACTCATTTACAAATAGTAATAAAGGATTTCCTTTCATGTCTTTTACGGCTTTAACATTGTTCATCCGCTTAAGTTTTGTCACATCTGTTGACGGGTCACCTACCCATCTGATGTATTCATAAGGAAGTGCTTCAAGGCGTATCTCACATCCGTATTCATTTTCAAGACGGTATTTAAGCACATCAAACTGAAGCACACCTACAACACCTACGATTATCTCTGACATTCCCGCCGAAAACTCTTGGAAAATCTGTATCGCACCCTCCTGTGCTATCTGGGTTATACCTTTTACAAACTGCTTACGCTTCATGGAATTAAGCTGTATAACCCTGCAGAAATGCTCCGGTGCAAATGTAGGTATTCCTTCATATTCATACTTATGTCCAGGCATCGTTATCGTATCACCGATAGAAAATATACCAGGGTCGAATACACCGATAACATCACCGGCATACGCTTCCTGTATGACCTGTCTGTCCTGTGCCATTATCTGCTGCGGCTGTGAAAGTTTGAGTTTTCTTCCACTCTGGACATGATAAACATCTTTATCTGCGTTGAACTTGCCTGAGCAGATACGCATAAATGCTATTCTGTCTCTGTGTGCCTTGTTCATATTTGCCTGTATCTTAAATACAAACGCTGAAAACGGCTCCGATACCGGGTCGATAAGCCCCTCATCTGACATTCGCGGAAGTGGTGATGATGTCATTTCGAGGAAATATTTAAGGAAAATTTCTATACCAAAAGTATTTAATGCAGAACCGAAAAATACAGGTGAGAGTTCTCCCTTGCTTACTTTCTCCATATCAAGCTCATCACTTGCACCGTCAAGAAGTTCAATCTCATCAACAAGCTGGTCATAGAGATTGTCCGGAACAATCTTTCGTAACTCGGGGTCATCAATCGCATAATCTGTTTCTGCCGCTGATTTTGCACCGCCTGTTGAAACAGCTTCAAAAGTCCTGACTGTCTTTGCTTTTCTGTCAAATATTCCTTTAAACTCCTTACCTGAACCGATAGGCCAGTTTATCGGGCATGTTCTTATTCCGAGAACGGTTTCTATATCATCGAGAAGTTCAAACGAATCTTTTGCGTCTCTGTCCATCTTGTTTATAAATGTAAAGATAGGGATATGACGCATAACACATACCTTGAAAAGTTTTATCGTCTGTGCCTCAACACCCTTTGATGCATCAATAACCATCACGGCTGAATCTGCCGCCATAAGCGTTCTGTAAGTATCCTCCGAGAAATCCTGGTGTCCCGGTGTATCAAGGATATTTATGCAAAATCCATCATAATTAAACTGCATAACTGAAGAAGTAACAGAGATACCACGCTCTTTCTCAATCTCCATCCAGTCCGATACGGCATATTTTGAATTTGCTTTTCCCTTAACCGAGCCTGCCGTATTTATGGCTCCTCCATAAAGAAGAAACTTCTCAGTAAGAGTTGTTTTACCTGCATCAGGATGAGAAATAATCGCAAAAGTTCGTCTTTTCTCAATTTCTGATTTTATATTATCAGCCATCATAACCTCTTTTCCACAAAAAATTACAGCTCACATATTTTATGTGTGAACCGTAATTTTTAATCATTTTTTATTTATCTGCTCTCTATAAGATGAACGCTTTTGCGTTCATCATTTCATAATCAAGCTTATATCTTTACATTGAAGTTTCGCTAGAAACTTCTAAGATGAACGCTTTTGCGTTCATCATTTCATCTGTTTTATATAAGCTTCATAACCTATCTTGCCAAGTTTCTCGTCTTTTGCAACTACCTGGTCTTTAAGTTCTTCCTTATAATTTGCAAGTTTCTCTCTAAGCTCCTTATCAGAGATAGAAAGCATCTTTGCTGCAAGAATAGCTGCATTTGCTGCTCCGTTTATAGCCACTGTCGCAACAGGTATTCCTGAAGGCATCTGTACGATCGAATAAAGCGAGTCAACTCCACCAAGCGACTTCGTATGGATAGGAACTCCTATTACCGGAAGCGGGAACATTGCTGCACACATACCGGGAAGATGAGCTGCTCCACCTGCACCTGCTATGATAACCTCAATGCCTTTGCTCTCTGCACTCTTTGCATACTCGACAAATACATCCGGTTCTCTGTGTGCTGATATTACTTTCATCTCATAGTCAATACCAAACTTTTCAAGCATCGCTGCTGCCTTTGACATAACCGGTAAATCTGAATCGCTTCCCATTAAGATACTTACTTTAGCCATTTTGTATTTCCTCCATTGTTTAAAATATTATAATGCTGGGGGCAAAAGGTGCTCTGCCCTTAACTGATGCCACAAATTGCTCCATTGCTAAACAACTTGAGCAATCCTGTATATTTACAATCAAATCTGATTTCTGTCTGCTTTAAAGCAGAAACTCTGACAAAATATAATTACTTAAATCAATTCCTTTATCTGTCAGATAAATTCTATCACTATTATCATTTTCAGACAATAGGTTATTTTTTATAAATTTATCTATCACATCACCGTAAATTTCATCAATACTGTAATTAAACCTGTTCTTAAACTCCGTTTTTGACACACCGATGCACTTCCTAAGACCGACAAACATAAATTCTTCCATCTTTGCTTTTTCTGTCAGCTTCTCATAACTTTCAACTTTACTTTTTATTTCCGTATCAAAATCACAGCCAACCGTGGAAGTTTTCATCCTGTTTTTTCCATTTTCTTTGTCTGAAACTATCGCATCACAAGAAAATATATTCAATTCGTTTACTTTATCAGAACACATAACATCCTGATATTTCTTCATTTCTGGGAAGTTTGAAAATCTCGCTCCCTCAAAATATGATGAGGCACCAAGCCCTATACCGATATAATCGTCAAGATTCCAATAGACGAGATTATGCTTACATTCCCTGTCTTTTTTGCAATAGTTTGATATTTCATATCGGCGGTACCCGTTTTCTTCAAGGAATTTTTTTGTATAAGAATACATCTGCCTGTCTGTATCTTCATCAGCAATATCAAGAACACCATCCTCATACATCTTATAAAAGACCGTTCCCGGCTCGATTATAAGACTATATGAAGAAATATGTTCCGGCTTCAATGACACAACACGCTCAAGAGTTTTTCTGTAACTCTCGAAACTCTGCTTAGGAATGTCACTCATTAAATCTATATTTATATTATCGAAATCAGCACCCCTGAGCAGATGATAACTCTCAAGAAATTCCTCGTAGGTATGAATTCTCCCAAGAAGTTTAAGTTCCTTGTCAACTGTGCTCTGAAGTCCGAGACTCACCCTGTTCACACCCATCTTTTTGATTGCATTTATCTTTTCATTGTCAAGAGTTCCCGGATTTGCTTCTATCGTAAACTCTGCATTATCGTCAATATCAAACTGCCTTATAATATCTCCAAGCCGTTCAAGTTCCGATGCCGAAAGGCAGGTTGGCGTACCGCCGCCGACAAAAACAGTCTTAATCCTGTATCTGCCTGAAAGTTTATTTTTCCAAAAAATACTCTCCCTGTAAAGGGCATCAAGGTATTTTCTTTTCGTATCATCATCAGAACTAAACGAAAGAAAATCACAGTAATTACATTTTTTCACGCAAAACGGGATATGGACATATAACGCAATATCTTTTTGCATTTACAAATACCTACCCTTTTATCTTAGTTTTAGATACGATGTTTTACTCCTCATCAAGTTTCAATACACTCATAAATGCCTGCTGCGGGATTTCTACATTTCCAAACTGGCGCATCCTCTTTTTACCTTCTTTCTGTTTTTCAAGAAGTTTTCTCTTTCTGGAAATATCACCACCGTAACATTTGGCAAGTACATCTTTTCTCATTGCCCTTACTGTCTCTCTTGCTATTACTTTTCCTCCGACTGCCGCCTGAATAGGTATTTCAAAAAGCTGTCTCGGTATCTCATTTTTAAGTTTCTCACACATCTTTCTTCCACGCTCGTATGCCGTGTCTGCATGAAGTATAAATGAAAGTGCGTCTATTTCTTCTTTATTTATAAGAATATCAAGTTTTACAAGTTTTGACGGAACATATCCATTCATCTCATAATCAAGCGAAGCATATCCTCTTGAACGGGATTTGAGTGCATCAAAGAAATCGTAAATAATCTCATTGAGCGGCAAGTCATATTTAAGAAGTGCTCTCGACTCCTCCATGTATTCCATTCCAATATAAACTCCTCGTCTTTCCTGACAAAGTGTCATTATCGCACCTACAAACTCCTTAGTAACCATTATCTCTGCTGAAACCATAGGTTCTTCCATATGCTCTATTTCTGACGGGTCAGGAAGATTTGACGGATTTGTAACCTCTATCATTTCACCGTTTGTCTTGTAAACATGATAGATAACACCAGGTGCTGTCGTTACAAGGTCAAGATTGTACTCTCTCTCTAATCTCTCCTGAATTATCTCAAGATGCAAAAGACCAAGAAATCCGCATCTGAAACCAAAACCAAGTGCAATGGATGTCTCAGCTTCAAACTGTAGTGCCGCATCATTTAATTGAAGTTTTTCAAGTGCATCCCTAAGGTCAGGATATTTCGCACCATCAGCCGGATAAAGTCCGCAATAGACCATCGGCTGGACTTTTTTATATCCCGGAAGTGCCTCGTCACAAGGATTTTCTTCAAGCGTGACCGTGTCACCTACTCTTGTATCACTTACATTTTTAAGACTTGCCGTGATATAGCCTACCATACCTGCCGAAAGCTCATCAGACGGAATAAACTGACCCGCTCCAAAAATACCGACCTCGACAACATCTGCTTTTGCCCCTGTTGCCATCATTTTTATCTCGTCACCCTTTTTGACACAGCCGTCAAATATACGGCAGAATATGATAACACCCTTATAAGCATCATATAATGAGTCAAAAATAAGTGCCTTAAGCGGCTTGTCTACATCTCCTGACGGTGCAGGAATCTTCTTAACTATCTGCTCTAAAACTTCATCTATGTTTGTTCCCATCTTTGCGGAGATAAGAGGTGCATCCTCGGCATCAAGACCGATAACATCCTCTATCTCGCTCTTAACTCTCTCAGGCTCGGCACTAGGCAGGTCTATCTTATTTATGACAGGCATTATCTCTAGGTCATGGTCAAGTGCAAGATAGCAGTTTGCAAGTGTCTGTGCCTCTATACCCTGTGCCGCATCAACAATAAGTATGGCACCCTCGCAGGCAGCAAGGCTTCTTGAAACCTCATAGTTAAAATCCACATGACCCGGTGTGTCAATAAGATTAAATATATATTCCTCACCATCTTTTGCCTTATATACGATACGCACTGTCTGTGCCTTTATCGTGATACCACGCTCTCTCTCAAGCTCCATATTGTCAAGAACCTGTGCCTGCATCTCCCTGCTCGTAAGGAGTCCCGTCTTTTCAATGATACGGTCTGCAAGCGTAGATTTACCGTGGTCTATATGTGCTACGATACAAAAATTTCTGATATTGGACTGTTTAATTCTCTCCATTGTATTCCTCCGCTGTTTTTTTCCATTGTTTTTTATTGTATCACATACGACGGTTATCAGTCAAAACATTTAGGTTTCCGTAACAGTTCAGTCATAAAAAGATAAGCCTGTTACTACCGTCCGTCTATCAGCACCTCTTTGTCGCAGTTTAAAAAACAAACTGCAACAGATTTTGGCAATGCTTCGCATCCTAAATTGCCAAAATCCTCACACGAAACTTTTTCTTACGATATTTTCGGTTCCGAAAATATCTACCGTCCATCTATCAACACCTCTTTACCTCTAAACGCAAATCCATAGTGATGTATATTTTCTTCTTTTACACCTCTTTTTATAAGCTCTGCATTATAGTTTTTTTCTTCTATCTGCTTTAATGCTGCTGCGACTGTTTCTTCAAGTGAGTTTTCTTTTCTAGGATTTATCACTTTAAATTCTATTACGATGCCTGGCAGTTTTTCATTTGTTTTGTCTATTGGTTCAAGCATTATGTCATATCGACCGTAACCGCTTTCACGGTTTGAGGTAATGATGTAGTTTTCTGTCTGGTCTACTATAAGACCAAGTACAAATCCGTGAAAAAAGTTTTCCGGTGCTTTCCTTTCTGAATTATGTTTTCCTGAGTCAAATGAACTAAATGTATTCAATGCTACATCATTCATGTACTCATTCATGCTCTCTATATCACTACTTATGAGTGCTCTTATAAACTCATTTGTTTCATGCTTTGCGGGACTGAACCATCTGAGTATCATTTTTCTGAACATAAACAATATCTCACGGTTTGTCAATGCAAGTTCATATTCATTATCGCTTTCTCTTATCAGATTCAACTCTTCTGACGAAACAACTTTCAAATAGCCGCTCGCAAGCATAAGACTCCACACAGCATCTTCTGAATAATCAAGTTCAGAGAATACTATCTGTTCATCTATAACGACATTTATTTTTTCACCCCTGATAAGATTTTCTACCATTGTTTTTATATATGAGCTTCCTTTTTGAACAAGACTGTTTATTAGTCCATTTGAACTTGAGTCAGCCCAATACAATGCGATTTTCTTTTTATCCAGATAATTAATTATCGACCACGGATTATAAATATCACTTTTTTCTCCAAATTTAAAGCCATCATACCATGTTTTCACAATTTCTTTTTCATCTGGCAGCCCCTGTTCATCAAGGGCGTTAAACACCTCTTTTTCAGTAAATCCAAATGAAGTCTCATATTTTGGTGATAATGTCGTAACTACTTCAAGATTATTCAAATCAGAAAATATGCTTTCTTTCGATACCCTCGTTATACCTGTCATTATCGCTCTTTCGAGATATGGATTTGTCTTAAATGTCGCATTAAAAAGACTTCTTGTAAAAGCTACAAGTTCTTCCCAGTACCCGTTTACATAAGCCTCCTGCATAGGTGTGTCATACTCATCAAGAAGTATGATTACTTTTTTGCCATAATAACGGCTGAGATAGTGAGAAAGATTATTTAAAGCCTCTTGAGCTGTCTCATCATCCATCCCCACTCGAACAGATTTGTATTGCAGCCTTTCATTTTCATTATACAAATCACTTTTCATTATATAATCAAATACATTATATAAATTTATAAGCTCGTTTTTTATCTGTTTTACTGCACTCTTATAAGTATTCTGTTTTATCTTGGCAAAACTTAAAAACATCACCGGATATGTCCCTTGCAATTTGCGATATTTTTCATCATTCCATATTTCAAGACCCTCAAATAAATCCCCTCTATCCTTATATTTGTTCGAGAAAAAACATTCAAGCATACTCATGTTTAATGTTTTTCCGAATCGGCGTGGGCGTGTTATAAGTGTTACATTATCCTTATTTTCCCACCACTCTTTTATAAAATATGTTTTATCAATATAGAAGCAATCATCTTTGCGTATTGACTCAAAACTTTGATTTCCTATACTTATAACCTTTGCCATATGCACCCCTCCTGTTTATATTTCAAATCAAACTCCGTATTTAGTAGCTTTATTTTAACATTGAAGTAACTTTATGTAAAGCTGTCGAAAGTCCATCCTTAATACTTGTTAGTCTGTCCTGCTTTTCACTATTTTTGTTCCGTCATTATCAGTGTATGAAACTCTAATATCTGACAAAATCGCTGGTACTGCATCGCCTGTGGAGTATAGAAGTCGGTTATAGTAGTAACCTACATCGTGCTTGTCATTTTCTGAGATGAGATTTTTAATTTTTTCTTTGAGGAAAGATTCTAAAGTCAGGTCATTGTTTGAAGGAACCAGCTTACCGAGAGCCTCCACAGTACCTGCAACATCGTAATCTTTTGACATTTTGTCCATCGGAACATCTAGTGCGTAGTCGCCGGAAGTTACACCTACATACTTTCCGCTGGTGTCTTCGCCGTTGCTGTCGCTGTCGGTTTTGGTGCTGTCGGTGCTGTCGCCACTGTCGTAGCTTACCAACTCGGTGTTCATACTGAGTTTTGGTTCTACTGCACGTTCCCAGATAAATACTAAATGGTCTTCGTAGACTTTTTTGTCTTTTTTCTCGGAATTGTCGTACTTCTCGTATGGGTGGATTTTGAAGTTCAGCTTACTAACATATGTAATAAATTGCTGGTATGTTATTTTTCCATCATCACCAATTGTTTCTCCGAGTGTTTCTCCATCATCCCATTCCTTGATTGTTTTTTTATCATTACTTTTTTTAGTAATCGAAAAAGTTTTGCCTTTCTTCGTTACACCAATCTCGTAAAACTTTCCTTCGTCTTCGACTTTTATCTTTCCGTCTTTTGTCTCAATAGTATTTTTATCAACAGAACCTTTCTCTAAATTCTTATTCTTCTTTGAGAACTCTTTAGTCGTCTTTTTATTGTTCTTGGCTAAAGCACGCAGAGTGTCTGCATCACATGTCAGATAAACATGGGCGACATCACCGTACTCGTAACCTGCTTTCTTTGCAGCACTGGTCTGACCTTTTGAATAGGATTTAGTAATTATCGTCTGTTTGCTTGTGTCCTTTTCTGACTTTGTCTTGTCAACTGCATATCTCTCTAAACGAACACCACGCAATAGTAACTGCCCGTTCTGCGAAAGTGCGTCGATAAGATCCTTAGTCACGCTAAAGGCAGAACCTTTCTTAAACTGCTTGTTTTTTACACTAGTTATATCATGATAGTAGCCACCAAAACTCTCATTCATTTTTTTGGTAGCACCTACCACATTCGACCCAGCCCATTGGAACTGGCTGTTTGTGTAGGTTTTTGCGTAGGTCGTACTTCCATTCGCAACTCGGCTTTCGATTATTAAATGGGATGGCGTCTGTTTGTCATCAACCTGGAACTTAAACTCCACCGGTATATTATAATGCTGGTCGTACTCTTCCGGGTAACCTGCCATTCTCATATGCTGTGTAGCGTTCTTCCACTTTTCTTTTGTATTAAGTCCTTTTGCATGGTAGTTATTTCTTCCACCATCGTAGGTCTTGGTTACAGCATTCAAGTACATAGTGACGATAACATTTTTCTTATCATCATTGACTTTGTTCTCTTTCTTGTTAGCCCATTTCTGGTAGCCGTATTTTCCTTTGTTACTCATCCAGTCTTTCAAGTCGATTATATACATTTAAAGACCGTAATCATTGATAGTTTTTCCTAAATCAATCTTGAACTTGCCCGACTCACCTTTAATATCAATGTAATCAAGGGCAAACCCATTTTTCTTATTAGCATTGCCGCTACCGTCATACTTTGGTTTTGCTACCAGTGTTGTGCTAAACTATAGTTGTAACACATCGACCTAATAAGATATAATCTTAGGAGGAAACGAGGTATGTTACAGATGAACCAACATTATGAACCAGAATTCAAGAAGAAGATTGTCCGCCTTCATCTTGAGGAGGGACGCTCCCTGAAAGGACTTGCAGCTGAATACGGAGTATCCAAAGCAAGTATATCCAACTGGACAAAACAATTTCGTGAAGAATGCCAGATAAATGAAGAAGCCCAAGCCGATTATGATTTCATGAAGGAGAACCTTAAACTGAAAAGACAGCTTGCAGAACTCCAAAAGGAAAATGACTTCTTAAAATAAAGCCATAGCCACCAAAGGTGGCATTGCATTCTTTGCGAAGGAAATCGATTAGAGGCTTATTGATTCATTCAGAAATTCAACAATAAATTTGTACTTAGATGGCTCCTCAGAAAGTTTAATATATGTCTAAATGCTTATTATAATTATCTTAAAAATCGAAAGGCTGATTATTATCGTCGAAAAAATGAGATAAAAAACTCTATTCGAGAAATCTATCACTCTCATGGCGGAGTGGATGGGTACAGAACCGTGCATGCTTATCTTATTCGTAAAGGGTACGATATCAGTTGTTTAACGGTTCACAAATATATGAATACTGAAATGCAGCTGTTTTCAATATCCAGAAAAAAGAAACCGGCGTGTGAACATGGTATTGCTTACAAGGTTTATGAAAACAAGCTGAATCAGGATTTTCATGCAAATGCAATAAATCAAAAATGGTGTACTGAGTTTACCTATCTATTTTTAACAGATGGTAGCAAGCGTTATAATTGCACTATTATTGATCTTCATGACCGAAGTGTTATCGCAAGTATAACGGATAAAAGCATAACCGCTGATTTAGCGAAAAGAACGCTTGAAAAAGCAATTCATTCACAACCAGGAATAGAATTGAGTAAACTTCTGCTGCATTCCGATCACGGAAGTCAGTACACGTCAAAAGAGTTTACAGAATTCTGTGAGAAGCTTGGTATCGAGCAAAGCTGGATGTCCATATGATAATGCCCCTATGGAAAGATATTTCAATACATTGAAAAATGCTCTTATATATCAGCATTATTATCGTACAGAGGATGAACTCTACACAGCAGTCGAAGAATTTGCGTATGTGCAATATAATCATGTACGACCGCATTCTTATAATAAGTACAAAACACCTTATGAGGCACGCTACGGGGGTACATAACCCCTGTGGCAGAAATTAGGTCATAGTGTTACAAAAAAGCTTGACCACAACAAGTTTTGTCGTACAGGGTCACTTTCTTTCTTAATGTTTTGTGCAGACTCATTATACCACTGAAAGTCCTGTACGATTTATTTTTTTGAAAAAGTTGTAAAGTGGTGATATATTATATTACATATTTCAATCAATTTACTACAAATCTATTATAAAGGAGAACGATATGACTGATTACGAAAAAAAATTACAAGAATATTTATTAAAAAGAGCAGAAGAAGATAATAAATTAGATGTTCCATCTGAATCTAAAAATATAATTGAAGATATTTTAGATTCACTAGATGTTCCATCATCACTTTTCCGATACAGAAGCTTTAATGATTATACGAAAAGCGAATTAAAAGATAACTATATCTATTTGTCTGATATTCCATCTTTTAACGATCCTTACGATAGTCTTGGTTTTATGACAGAAAAATTTATGATAAATAACAAATTTGTAAGTGTATCAGTTACTTTGCTTGACTGGTGCTTAAGAATATATTCTGAAAGTAGGGATATTTTCTTTGAATATTGCAAAGAAAATAGATTAAGAGATTATGCTTCTCAGATTTTTGACCACTTAGACGATACAATAACCAACGAAGAATTATCAGATATTTTTGGTTTTTTTGAGAAAGCTTATCAAAGATTGCAAAATAAAGAGCCTATTTCAGATTTCTATACTAGAGCATATGGAAAACTTAAAAAAATCATGTATGCTGAATATAAATTCAAAAAAACAAGTCATTTACGCATTGCCTGCTTTACTGAGAATAATGCAAATATTCCTATGTGGGCACATTATGCCGATGCTGGAAAAGGCATATGCATTGAATATGATACTTCTCCATTAAATATAAATAAAACTAAAATAACAGATAGCCATAATAAATCTTTCATAGCTAAATTATTAAAAGTACATTATACTACTGATTTCAAATATACAATTACGGGGCTTTCAGAAGAAGAAATCTTATTTAGCTCTATATTCAAGCATAAAGATTGGAGTTATGAAAAAGAATGGCGATTGAGTACATATGATACTTCTGAAGATAGCACAAAACAAAATAGTCGTTTTTACGGACTCCCAATCAAAGCGATATATCTCGGATATAATAATAATGAACAGGAAATAAATTGTATAAAACATTTTTTGAATAACACCAATTCCATATCAAAAAATAATATAAACCTATATCGAATGACATCACAAAATGACTGTCTAAAACCAATGCCAATATAAAATCGACAGATAATATATGATTATCCATCACATATACATTACCATAATTATACACAAATGTCACTATATTTTCAATATTTTTTTCGAATTCATTCAACATACCATCTGTCCGCTGTTGTAACACAAACAAAACGGGATGAGTTATAATAATCTCATCACACAAATCCTAAGGAGAATCAAAATGAACAATTTACAATCAAACATTAACAATTATATCAACTTCTGTGAATCACAAAAAAGACTTGATTCAAAAACAATTAAAGCTTACAAGATTGACTTGAGACAATTCACAAATCATTGCGTTTCCATTGCCGAACCCTCAGAAATCACTCCAAATCTTCTTGAGGACTATATTTCATACCTGCATAAAAATTTCAAGCCTAAAACAGTAAAAAGAAAAATTGCATCGTTAAAGGCACTTTTGCACTATTTTGAATATAAAAACATTATTACATATAATCCATTTAATAAATTATATATAAAGTTCAAGGAACCTTCTATTCTCCCCAAAGTTATTCCTTTACCAACCATCGAAAAATTATTAGCCGTCATATATAAACAACAACTTGACGGAAAAACAAGTTTTATAAAACAAAATGCCATAAGAGATGCTGCTGTCTGTGAACTGCTATTTGCTACCGGAATCCGTATCTCCGAATTATGCTCATTACATAGTGATGATGTTGATCTAAACAATGGCAAAATTAAAATATACGGAAAAGGTTCTAAAGAGCGAATAATACAAATTGGCAATGTTGCAACTATGCAGTCACTTATTAAATATCAGTCAGAATTTTCAGATAAGATATTTTTAAACGGTTACTTTTTTATCAACAGTAATAACAAACCATTATCCGATCAGGCTGTGCGAAGAATGTTAGTCAAATATTCAAAGCTTGCATATATAAATATACATATCACGCCACATATGTTCAGACACACCTTCGCCACCTCCCTGCTTGATGCTGATGTTGACATAAGATATATTCAGGAAATGTTAGGTCATAGTTCTATAAATGTAACTGAAATTTATACACATGTCGCTATCGAAAAACAGGGAACCATACTTAAAGAAAAGCATCCAAGAAAAGCAATGAATATACATATTCCTTCTGTTTGAGCATCTTAAACTTACCGTCTTAATTATTTTATATTGTAACTTAAATATAACTTCTTACAATGAAGCAATCCGGAGCATCAGTTAGGGTCAAAATACCTTTTGACCCCAACATCAATATATTTTATTATATTTAATTTTTCATTAAAAAATGGTTTTCATTTTTAAGCTAAAGCTGCATTTTTCAAAAAATCGGCAGTTTCCTCTTTTGATTGAAACTACCGATTTTTTATCCTCACACGATACTTTTCTCTTACGCTATTTTCCGTTCTGAAAATATCTATCTGCCGTCTATCAATACTTCTTTGCCTTTAAATGCAAAACCATAGTGATGTATATTTTCTTCTTTCACTCCTCTTTTGATAAGCTCTGCATCATAGTTTTTCTCCTCTATCTGCTTTAATGCCACTGCAACTGTCTCCTCAAGCGAACTTTCTTTTCTAGGATTTATTACTTTAAATTCTATTATGATACCCGGATATTTTTCATTTGTTTTGTCTATCGGCTCTAGCATTATATCATATCTTCCATAGCCGCTTTCACGGTTTGATGTGATGATATAGTTTTCCGTCTGGTCTACCATAAGTCCTAGTACAAAGCCATGGAAAAAGTTTTCCGGTGCTTTTCTTTCTGAATTATGTTTTCCTGAGTCAAATGAACTAAATGTATTAAATGCTACATCATTCATGTACTCATTCATGCTCTCTATATCACTACTTATGAGTGCTCTTATAAACTCATTTGTTTCATGCTTTGCGGGACTGAACCATCTGAGTATCATTTTTCTGAACATAAACAATATCTCACGGTTTGTCAATGCAAGTTCATATTCATTATCACTTTCTCTTATCAGATTCAACTCTTCTGACGAAACAACTTTCAAATAGCCGCTCGCAAGCATAAGACTCCACACAGCATCCTCCGAATAATCAAGCTCTGAGAACACTATCTGCTCATCTACAATAACATTTATCTTTTCACCACTAATAAGATTTTCTATCATTGTTTTTATATATGGACTTCCTTTTTGAACAAGACTGTTTATCAGTCCATTTGAACTTGAATCTGCCCAATAGGTTTTTAAACTCTTAAATTTCAAAAAATTTATTATCGACCACGGATTATAAATATCTTTTTTATCTCCAAAAGTAAATCCGTCATACCATGTTTTCACAATATCCTTTTTGTCTGAAAGTCCCTGTTCATCAAGAGAATTAAACACTTCTTCTTCCGTAAAACCAAATGCTGTCTCATATTGGTTTGATGTGGTAGTAACTACTACAAGATTATTCAAATCTGAGAAAATGCTCTCTTTCGATACTCTCGTAATTCCTGTCATTATAGCTCTTTCAAGATATGGGTTTGTCTTAAAAGTAGAATTAAAAAGACTTCTTGTAAATGCTACAAGTTCCTCCCAATATCCATTTACATATGCTTCCTGCATAGGTGTGTCGTATTCATCAAGAAGTATGATTACTTTTTTTCCATAATAACGGCTGAGATAGTTTGAAAGATTTTTCAATGCCTCCTGTGCCACAGTATCACTCATACCAACGCACACAGATTGATATTGCATTTTTTCATTGGTATTATATATACCACTTTTCATTATATAATCATATTCATTATATATTCTTATAAGCTCATCTTTTATCTTTATAACCGTCTCATTATACTTTACCTGTTTTATTCCCGCAAAACTAAGAAATATTACCGGATATGTCCCCTGCAATTTGCGATACTTTTCATCGTTCCATATTTCAAGTCCCTCAAACAAATCGCCTCTGTCCTTATATTTATTTGAGAAAAAACATTCAAGCATACTCATGTTTAATGTTTTTCCAAAACGGCGTGGGCGTGTTATAAGCGTTACATTATCCTTATTTTCCCACCACTCTTTTATAAAAGATGTTTTATCTATATAGAAACAATTATCTTTGCGTATTGACTCAAAACTCTGATTTCCTATACTTATAACCTTTGCCATATGCACCTCTCCTATTTATATTTCAAATCAAACTCCGTATTTATCATCTACCTGCCGTCTATCAGTACCTCTTTGCCCTTAAACGCAAATCCATAGTGATGTATATTTTCTTCTTTTACACCTCTTTTTATAAGCTCTGCATTATAGTTTTTTTCTTCTATCTGCTTTAATGCTGCTTCTACTGTTTCTTCAAGTGAGTTTTCTTTTCTAGGATTTATCACTTTAAATTCTATTACGATGCCCGGCAGTTTTTCATTTGTTTTGTCTATTGGTTCAAGCATTATATCATATCGTCCGTAGCCACTCTCCCTGTTTGAGTTTATGATATAATTTTCTGTCTGGTCTACCATAAGACCTAAGACAAAACCATGAAAAAATCTCTCAGGCTCCTCATCAGACGGAGTATTTCCTGTATCGAAATAGCTAATTGTTTTCAAAGTCACTTTATTCATGTATGCATTCATACTTTCTATATCTCCACTTATGAGTGCTCTTATAAACTCATTTGTTTCACGCTTTGCAGGACTAAACCATCTGAGTATCATTTTTCTAAACATAAATAATATTTCACGGTTTGTCAAAGCAAGTTCATATTCATTATCGCTTTCTCTTATCAGATTCAACTCTTCTGACGAAACAACTTTCAAATAGCCGCTGGCAAGCATAAGACTCCACACAGCATCCTCTGAGTAGTCTAGCTCTGAAAATACTATCTGCTCATCTACAATAACATTTATTTTTTCACCACTAATAAGATTTTCTATCATTGTTTTTATATATGGACTTCCTTTTTGAACAAGACTGTTTATTAATCCATTTGAACTTGAATCTGCCCAATAGGTTTTTAAACTCTTAAATTTCAAAAAATTTATTATCGACCACGGATTATAAATATCTTTTTTATCTCCAAAAGTAAATCCGTCATACCATGTTTTCACAATATCCTTTTTGTCTGAAAGTCCCTGTTCATCAAGAGAATTAAACACTTCTTCTTCCGTAAAACCAAATGCTGTCTCATATTGGTTTGATGTGGTAGTAACTACTACAAGATTATTCAAATCTGAGAAAATACTCTCTTTTGACACTCTCGTAATTCCAGTCATTATCGCTCTTTCAAGATATGGATTTGTCTTAAAAGCTGCATTAAAAAGACTCCTTGTGAATGCTACAAGTTCTTCCCAGTACCCGTTTACATAAGCCTCCTGCATAGGTGTGTCGTACTCATCGAGTAATATAATCACATTTTTTCCAAAATAACTACTCAGATACTTTGAAAGACTATTTAATGCAAACGATACATCTTTGTCTATAGGATTTTCCAAAAATGACCTGTATTTTGCTTTTTCTGTGTCACTCATACAATCCGACTCAAGTAAAAAGCGGTTATTCTCATATAATTCTGCAATTTTTTCATATATCTGATTTTTTGCAAGTTCAAATGTATTTCCCTTAATTGAAGCAAAGCTTAAAAATATCACCGGATATGTTCCCTGCAATTTGCGATATTTTTCATCTTTCCATATTTCAAGACTCTCAAATAAATCCCCTCTGTCCTTATATTTGTTCGAGAAAAAACATTCAAGCATACTCATATTTAATGTTTTTCCAAACCGGCGGGGGCGGGTTATAAGTGTAACTATATCGTCATTGTCCCACCACTC
>LLKB01000001.1:1291155-1472126 GCA_001414325.1 Butyribacter intestini
CGGCAGTTTTTCATTTGTTTTGTCTATTGGTTCAAGCATTATATCATATCGTCCGTAGCCACTCTCCCTGTTTGAGTTTATGATATAATTTTCTGTCTGGTCTACCATAAGACCTAAGACAAAACCATGAAAAAATCTCTCAGGCTCCTCATCAGACGGAGTATTTCCTGTATCGAAATAGCTAATTGTTTTCAAAGTCACTTTATTCATGTATGCATTCATACTTTCTATATCTCCACTTATGAGTGCTCTTATAAACTCATTTGTTTCACGCTTTGCAGGACTAAACCATCTGAGTATCATTTTTCTAAACATAAATAATATTTCACGGTTTGTCAAAGCAAGTTCATATTCATTATCGCTTTCTCTTATCAGATTCAACTCTTCTGACGAAACAACTTTCAAATAGCCGCTGGCAAGCATAAGACTCCACACAGCATCCTCTGAGTAGTCTAGCTCTGAAAATACTATCTGCTCATCTACAATAACATTTATTTTTTCACCACTAATAAGATTTTCTATCATTGTTTTTATATATGGACTTCCTTTTTGAACAAGACTGTTTATTAATCCATTTGAACTTGAATCTGCCCAATAGGTTTTTAAACTCTTAAATTTCAAAAAATTTATTATCGACCACGGATTATAAATATCTTTTTTATCTCCAAAAGTAAATCCGTCATACCATGTTTTCACAATATCCTTTTTGTCTGAAAGTCCCTGTTCATCAAGAGAATTAAACACTTCTTCTTCCGTAAAACCAAATGCTGTCTCATATTGGTTTGATGTGGTAGTAACTACTACAAGATTATTCAAATCTGAGAAAATACTCTCTTTTGACACTCTCGTAATTCCAGTCATTATCGCTCTTTCAAGATATGGATTTGTCTTAAAAGCTGCATTAAAAAGACTCCTTGTGAATGCTACAAGTTCTTCCCAGTACCCGTTTACATAAGCCTCCTGCATAGGTGTGTCGTACTCATCGAGTAATATAATCACATTTTTTCCAAAATAACTACTCAGATACTTTGAAAGACTATTTAATGCAAACGATACATCTTTGTCTATAGGATTTTCCAAAAATGACCTGTATTTTGCTTTTTCTGTGTCACTCATACAATCCGACTCAAGTAAAAAGCGGTTATTCTCATATAATTCTGCAATTTTTTCATATATCTGATTTTTTGCAAGTTCAAATGTATTTCCCTTAATTGAAGCAAAGCTTAAAAATATCACCGGATATGTTCCCTGCAATTTGCGATATTTTTCATCTTTCCATATTTCAAGACTCTCAAATAAATCCCCTCTGTCCTTATATTTGTTCGAGAAAAAACATTCAAGCATACTCATATTTAATGTTTTTCCAAACCGGCGGGGGCGGGTTATAAGTGTAACTATATCGTCATTGTCCCACCACTCTTTTATAAAATTTGTCTTATCTACATAAAAGTTATCTTTTTCCCGTATTGACTCAAAACTTTGATTTCCTATACTTATAACCTTTGCCATATGCACCCCTCCTGTTTATTTTTTGCAAACCAAGTACCCTATTCAGTAGCTTTATTTTAACATTGAAGCATTGTAATGTAAAGCTAATACCCCTCATCACCTTATCTGCCGCCAAGCACCTGACCTATCACTCCTGCAAGGTGCGGCATGGCATTTTTTGCCTCCTGTAATGTATTGTTTTCATTTCCAAGTTCTATAAGGAGCGACCTTTTTCTAAGATGCAGGTTATAGCGATAGCCTTTAAGATAGACCGGCTTTGCAAAATCAGTATAATTTTCCATGCACTTTAATTTTAACTGTAAACTAAATGCAAGATTGTATTGAAGATTTGGATTATAAAGATACCCTATATTTCCACGGCGGTTTCTTGATAATCCGTTAAAAAGCATTATCTGTGCTGTCCTCTTACCGTTTATCACGGTTGTTCTGTGCACCTTGTTTCCTACTCCGTCCCTGTGCAGATCTATCACCACTTGTACTGACGGATATTTTTGCAATGTCCTCTTTACCTGATTAGCCGCATTATTATAAGCCCTGTTTCTGTCTATCCTGCCATTTATTATGTCATATCTGGTTGTATCATGTATCACATTGTAACCTTGTTTTTTCAGATAATATGTAAGTGTTGTACCGACTCCGACAATCGACTGGCTGACGACTCCGCTCTTGCTGTCACGAAATGCTTCTGAACCTCCATGAGTATGAAATATAAGTATCTGCGGCTTTCTTCTGTTCTTTTTTATTCTAAGGTCTGCCGACAAGAGTTTTTTTACATTAAAAATCTCATTATCAATGGAAGTTGTCGAATCTGTTATATAAAAATTTTTTAAAAGATAATTCCTGTTAAGTCCTTTTTTCAGCGTATTTATTTTACTTATGTTTGCCTTTAATGCAGCCCTGCTGTTATGACTTATCACTATATCCTTCTGCTTTATCTTTTCACTGTCACCTTTTAGTTTTTCCTCTTTCTTTGCCGCTTCATTTTCTTTTTTTGCAAGCTCTAAATCTTCATTTTCTTCCTGACAAGCCTGTCTATATAATTCTCCTGACATTCCGCTCCATGTATTTTTACGACTGTTTTTTCCCGCCCATGTCATTGCCGTTTTTTCAGCATTTTTCTCACTAACACTCTGAAATCTGTTTCCATTTTCAACTATATATGTAACTCCCGAACTTGTTCCTGTTATAAACTTAAGCCATATCGGAACCTCACTTCCGTTTTTTGCCATACTTATTGCCGTGGAATTTGAGTATCCAAAATCCACGAGTATATTTGCAGTCATTTTTTTTAATTTATCCGCAATATTTAATTTCTCCAACCTGACTATAAAAAAACTTGACAGCCATATGATAACAACAGCAACAGCAACAAATTTCCTTGTATTTTTCATATACCATGTCCTACTCTTTCCAACAGCAAATCCCCACTGCCGATGTGTCACAGCATCCAATTTTATATAATGTACCCCGAAATCTTCTGAATGAAGAATTTCGAGAGCACATTATGCCTTTACACAACAGCTATTGCCGTTATTACATATTTTAAATATTACTACTCACAGTTACGATGTAAAAGTAACTATATATCTTCTAAGAACAAAATATGCAGAAGATTTTATTTATATGATTTTATTTCTGCAAAGCCATATTTAGTCCGCCGGCTATTGCTTTTCCGATAAAAAATATCTGCTCGTCAATATCTTTAGGTGTCACAAACAGACCGCTGTATTTGTCATTTGACATTCCATTTAAAAATATGTCAGTTTCCTCCTGAGAAAATCCCTGCTTAAGAAGCGTCTCCTCTATACAGTCATATGCAACCGTAGCCATTGATACAACTGTCGGCACACCTATCGCAATCACCGGAATTCCCATGACATCCCCGTTTATCTCTTTTCGCCTATTTCCAACCCCCGCACCTGGTGATATTCCCGTATCCGTCACCTGAATTGTATGACACAGCCTTTCAGTATGTGTTGAGCAGAGTGAATCTATAACTATAATGCAGTCAAAATCCCCTTTGCACACAATATTTCTTATTATGTCGCAAGTCTCCATTCCTGTCTGCGACAACACTCCCGGTGCTATGGCACATATTTTTTCAGGGACTATATCTATATACTCCACAACTTTATTACCGAGCATATCAGGCGTCGCATATCTGTTGCCAAGCCCCGCTATCATTATTCTTTTATCTGCTTTATCTCTGCTTACTGTTATATTATCTATTTTTATTTCACTATTCTTTCCATATATTCTTTTTTTATTTGATTTATCACACTCTTCATTTTCTCCTGTTTTACCTTTCTTTATCCTATCATTATCTTCATCTTCTTTATTTTTCTTCTGATTTTCCCAATCTTCGTTTTTTTTATTCTTCTTTATATTTATACTCTCATCACCTTCACCCAATACACTCCCTGCCACTTTTCTGTTCTTACTTACTTTTTCAACAATAATGCTTTCCACAATCCCTGCCAAAACTTTTTCAATTCCTGTCTCGTCACTTTTTTCCCACTCTCTATCTGAAAATTCAAGAGTAATATATTTTCCTACCGGCTTTCCCATCGCTTTCATGCCATGTTCATCCTTAATTTCAACCTCCGTCATAGAAATTCCTGAAATGCCGGTATCTCTCTTTATTATCTTAACTCCTGAAATCTCTACATTATCATCCGGAAAACTCTCCCTGACTTCAAGAGCCAAATCTGTCACTCTGCTAAGCATAATTTCCTCCCAAATATAAGCTGTGTTAATTGCGAAGATAACGATGTTTTTCAATCACACGATTACTCATAAAAATAAATTTTTCCATTAATATATCTAAAATAACCACACCTTTTAACTTCTCCAAAAAAAATATAAATATACAATTACAAGTACAAACAAATTTTCCACCACACCAAACTCACAGCCGAAGCAAAAGATTATCATACTGACCGAAGGGCGTTGAAACCGTGTCGGTACTTGGCAGATGTATTTTATCTGCCTATGTACTGCTACACGCTTCTCCGAGTGAAAGCGTCCCTGAGCGTAGCATGATAATCCTTTGCTTCGGCGTCCGTTCGCCAAAAAAATTATAAAAAACTCTCAAAAACCACTTGACAAACACCTTAAAAATCACTATGATAAATGAGTATGTTTACTTCAAAGCGACCGTGTCCGGTTTGATGAAACAAAAGATTTCACAATTGGGAGGTGTAAGGAATGGCTAACATTAAATCAGCAAAGAAAAGAATTTTAGTTGATCGCAGAAATGCAGAGAGAAATAAAGCAATCAAGTCTAAAGTTAAGACAGCTATCAAAAGTGTTGATGCTGCTATCTCAGCAGGAGACAAGGACGCTGCTTCTAAGGCTTTAACAACAGCAATCTCTGAAATCAATAGAGCTGCAAGCAAAGGTGTTTTCCACAAGAAAACAGCTTCAAGAAAGATTTCTCGTATTACAGTTGCTGTAAATAAAATCGCGTAATCTATTTAAAATTTAAAGAGTTGCCAATGGTGTGGGCAACTCTTTTTTGATATATAGGAAAATACTCTTAATGCAGCGTGAAGCCAACGAGAATTGTAAAGCAATTCTTGGTTGCAAAACGCTGGTTTTGACCTTTTTATAATATAAAATACAGGAGACAAACGATGAAAAAAGAAAATTATTTAAAATGGGATGAATATTTTATGGGCATTGCTCTCCTCTCTGCTGAAAGGAGTAAGGATCCACATACAAGCGTGGGTGCCTGTATTGTCAGTGAAGATAATAAAATCTTATCCGTCGGCTATAACGGGATGCCTATGGGCTGTTCTGACGATGAATATCCGTGGGAACGCACTTCTGACAATGAACTTGATGCCAAATATCTTTATGTCTGCCATGCCGAGCTTAATGCATTATTAAACTATACCGGTACAAACTTAAAAAATGCCACGATTTACACTACACTCTTTCCGTGTAATGAATGTACGAAAGCTCTCATTCAGTCAGGTATAAAGGAAGTTATATATATGTCAGACAAATATTCTGATACTCCTTCCGTTATCGCAGCAAAAAGGATGATGAACTCAGCAGGAGTAAAATTTACCCCATATAAACCAATAAACCGAAATATAGAATTACAGCTTTAAACCTAAAAAGGGAAATACCTCATAAACGGTATTTCCCTTATATTTATATTTGTTTTTATCTATACTTTCTTACCGAGGCTTTCCTTTGTATCTCATTATGTAAGACCAAATATCATTTTTTAAATCTCTCCATTTAGTCTTATGCTTGACATAATAGAGTGGGCAAAGCTTACCAGTCACATCATAATGTCTTATCACATCACTTTTACTGACATCGTACCGCGTACAAAGCCATCCTGTAAGTTTTATCAATGACTTATAAGTTTCCTCGGAGAACTTACCGGTTTTGTCCGGATGGCAGCACTCAATCGATATAGTATCAGAGTTTCTATTATTTGAAGCATAAGAAATTTCATTTAAAGGAATACATTGTATAATCTGTCCATGAAGACCGATAATAAAATGACTGCTCACTTTGTTTTTGCTGCTGTCTTCCTCATTTTTCCTGCTCTCAAAATAATTTCTGTTTGCCATCGCATCAGTTCCCGGATTTGCTGTATAGTGAATAACAATACCTCTCACTCTTCTTAAAGCAATTCCGGGTCTTGAATTTATATTTTCCGTAAGTAATCTCACATTTATCTTTGGTCTTGGTACTTTTATACTACTCAAGTTGATTTTTGATACATCAGAGTTTCTCACTTTTAAAAACTCTGATTTGACAGCCAATATGCCACCCACAACTAAAACAGATATAACCGTTGCCAAAACCGAAACACACAATACTTTCATTCTACGACGCCGCTTCGCTTTTGAAAGTCTTTTCATATTTCCTAGTTATCTCCTACGCTGTAGTTTGGAGCTTCCTTTGTAATATGTATGTCATGTGGATGACTCTCTTTAAGGGATGCTGAACTAATCTTTACAAACTCTCCTGTCTCCTGTAATGTCTTGATATCAGGTGCTCCACAATATCCCATACCTGAGCGAAGTCCTCCCATAAGCTGGAATACAGTATCTTCTACCGTTCCTTTATATGCAACTCGTCCCTCTACACCTTCAGGAACAAGCTTCTTTGCACCTGTCTGGAAATAACGGTCTTTACTTCCATTTTCCATAGCTGCGATAGAACCCATACCACGATATACTTTGTATTTACGTCCCTGATAAAGTTCAAATGTTCCCGGACTTTCATCACAACCTGCAAAGATGCTGCCCATCATGCAGACACTTGCACCTGCTGCGATAGCCTTTGTCATATCTCCCGAATATTTGATACCACCGTCAGCGATAATAGGAATATCATATTTTTTAGCAACTTCATATGCATCCATGATAGCTGTTATCTGTGGCACACCGATACCTGCAACAACACGTGTTGTACAGATAGAACCAGGTCCGATACCAATCTTGACACAATCTACACCAGCTTTTATAAGAGCCTCTGTAGCTGCTCCTGTTGCTACATTGCCTGCGATTATCTGAAGGTCAGGATATGCATCACGAACCATCTTTATAACCTTTAATACATTTGCACTGTGACCATGTGCAGTATCAATAACGATACAGTCAACATGTTTTTCAACAAGTGCTGCAACTCTGTCAAGAATATTTGCAGTAACTCCGACTGCCGCACCACATAAAAGTCTGCCCTGTGAATCTTTTGCTGCTAAAGGATACTGTATCTGTTTCTCAATATCTTTTATTGTGATAAGACCTGCAAGATTTCCATCCTTATCTACTATAGGAAGTTTTTCTTTTCTTGATTTTGCAAGAATCTTCTTTGCTTCCTCAAGAGTAATTCCAACCTGTGCAGTAATAAGTCCTTCTGAAGTCATAGACTCCTTAATCTTCTTAGAAAAATCAGTCTCAAATTTCAAATCTCTGTTTGTGATTATACCGACAAGTTTTTTACCCTCTGTAATAGGCACACCAGAAATATGAAACTTAGCCATAAGATTGTTTGCATCTTCTAAAGTATGCTCCGGTGATAAATAAAATGGGTCTGTGATAACACCGTTCTCTGAACGCTTAACCTTGTCTACCTCATCAGCCTGTGCCTCAATTGACATATTTTTGTGGATGATTCCTATACCACCCTGTCTTGCCATTGCAATTGCCATACGATACTCTGTAACAGTATCCATTCCTGCGCTCATCATAGGTATGTTGAGCTTAATTGATTTAGTCAGATTGGTTGCTAAAGAAACCTGATTTGGAATTACCTCTGAATAATGTGGTACCAATAAAACATCATCAAATGTAATGCCTTCACCAATAATCTTACCCATCTTAATATCCTCCTTATTAAATTCGTAAATAGTGTATTGTATTAGTATATAACAATGTTTTTAAGCTTGTCAACACTGATTTTACCTATGCCTCCTGTACCTTACTTCTTCCCTTAAGTTTCATAAGCTCAAGCATTTTTTCATCAGGAGTAAATCTTATCCTCTCTTTTCCTTTGTCCCCAAGTACAACTGCGATATAATGCTTGTCACCGGACATTCTTGAAGAATAATCCTCCATCGGAAGATTTCTTGAATTGTATAAAACCGGTGCATCTTCCGGTGCAATAAGTTCTATTTTCTCCATATCAATTCTCTTTTTATGTTTTCTTCTCTCACCGTTGATTATAAAATCAAAGTCTATCTGACCATCGACAAAAACATATTCATATGCAACATTTTTCTTTGGCAGAAAATAAATTATCATGGCATCAACAATAAAAACAAATATCAGAAGATATAAGCTTTTTAAAACCATAAGATCAAACACTACCAAAAAAAGACATAAGAAAATCAGCCCAAACCTTAATGCCGTTCTTTTCGGTGACGGCTTAGCTTTTAAATAAGTTTCTGAATATAATTCTTCCATATTTTATATTTCCTCTCTTTATCATGAAACTATCTGACTCTTCTTCTTTCCAAGTAAGAACCAGAATTTTGAATTTATTATCAATATCAGACTATACTCTATCATCATAAGAATAGCCAGTATGATAATACATTGACCGACATATTTGTGATTTCCTACATCAGGAAGAAAAGTAACCTTTTCCCATCCAAAATACGCTACCGAACGCAGTCCGAAAACAGTATGCGTACACATGACGGCAAGCGAATTTTTTCCCCAGAAATCAAGACCTGACAAACTGATTCTTTTTGACAGGAAATCAAGTATCATTATGACACCAAGAGACCCAACAATGCCACAGATATAAAACAATGCAGGTTTGTCTCCCTCCTCAAGCATATGGATATCTATATGTGAATTCATCTGTGACAATATTATATTTACAACAGAAAATGTAATACCAGCCACCAATTTTAAGCCGTCACTTTTTATCTTGCGATAGTATTTATATATAACATATCCTACCCCGATAAACCATGCCGCCATAAATCCCTTTCCGATGGCACCAAGCAGAGTCGAAATATTGTCTATGCTTGTCTGTGTAAGCTTTCCGTCTGCACGAAGCACAAAACTGTCAATAATATTGTTTGTCGCTGTTATCGCATACAGACCTGCAACTGAATACAAAAGCTTTATTGCAATGTGGCTTCTTATTAAAAAGAAGAATATAATCTCTCCGAAAAAAATAGTCGGCAAAAACCACATTGAATTTATACCTGCTAAAAATACACTGTCCCACAAATATTCCCAAAATACTTTTGTAATCTTTTTTATTGGCTTTTCCTTCACATAAATACAACCAACTTTGAACATAATACCAAGAATACTAAAGGTTACATAAGGTATGGCAAGACTTGTGAGTGTTTTTTTCATGAACACACCAAAACTTCTCTTTTTGACAGATCCCGTGTAACTCATCAGAAAGCCGGACATAATATAAAAAATAACTACCTTAAATGATGACATCCATAAATCAACAGGATTATCATACTTAGTGATGTGTCCTAACATTATCAGCAACATTCCCAACCCTTTAGCCGCATCAACATAACCAATTCTTTCTTTCATTGTCAAAATCCATCCTAAAATATATATTTATTTGTGCAAAGTTTATTATAATGCATACACTTTTTATTTTCAAGACAGAGTTTTCGTTTTCATCATCCACATACACGATTAAAACCAACTATCACAGCATAAAAGTAACCTAAATTTCCAGGATTTCATCTGACTAAAAATCAACAGAGGGCTTCATATCTGAAACCCTCTGTCTTAAATTTAATAATATGGTCTGTATTATTTATTACATCATTCCCATTGGTGCCCCACCTGCCGGCATAGCTGCTGGTGCATCTTCCTTGATGGTAGATACTACTGACTCTGTTGTAAGAAGTGTTGATGCAACGCTTGTAGCATTCTGAAGTGCACTTCTTGTAACCTTTGCAGGGTCAACGATTCCTGCTGCCACCATATCTGTATATTCTTCTTTAAGGATGTTAAATCCTGTTCCTACCTCAGACTCACGAACCTTGTTGATGATAACTGCACCTTCAAGACCTGCATTATGTGCGATAGTTGATAAAGGTGCTTCGAGTGCTTTAAGGATAATATTTGCACCTGTCTTTTCATCACCCTCAAGTGTAGCTGCAAGTTTTGCAACTTCCTTTGAAGCATGAATATAAGCTGAACCACCACCTGAGATGATTCCCTCTTCTACTGCTGCCTTTGTTGCTGCAAGAGCATCCTCCATACGAAGTTTTGCTTCCTGCATCTCTGTCTCTGTAGCAGCTCCGACACGGACAACTGCAACTCCTCCTGCAAGTTTTGCAAGTCTTTCCTGAAGTTTTTCCTTATCGAAATCAGATGTTGTCTCTTCCATCTGTGCTCTTATCTGGGCGATTCTTCCTGCGATAGCATCCTTGTCACCTGCACCGTCAACGATAACAGTGTTCTCTTTCTGAACCTTAACAGATTTAGCACGGCCAAGCTGCTCGATAGTTGTATCTTTAAGCTCAAGTCCTACTTCCTCAGAGATAACAGTACCGCCTGTAAGGATTGCAATATCCTCAAGCATAGCCTTTCTTCTGTCACCATATCCTGGAGCTTTTACGGCTACGACATTGAATGTACCTCTAAGTTTGTTGATAACGAGTGTTGTAAGAGCTTCACCCTCAACATCCTCAGCGATGATAAGTAATTTAGCACCGCTCTGTACAATCTGCTCAAGTAATGGGAGGATTTCCTGAATGTTAGAAATCTTCTTGTCTGTAATAAGGATGTATGGATTGTCAAGGTTTGCTTCCATCTTATCCATATCTGTTGCCATATATGCTGAAACATAACCTCTGTCAAACTGCATACCTTCAACGAGGTCAAGTTCTGTTTTCATAGTCTTTGACTCTTCGATAGTAATAACACCGTCATTTGAAACTTTTTCCATTGCATCTGCAACCATTTCTCCGACTGCTTCATCACCTGCTGAGATTGCTGCTACTTTTGCAATCTGGTCTTTTCCTGTTACTTTTGAGCTCATGCTTGCAATAGCATCAACTGCACAGTCACAAGCCTGCTTCATTCCTTTTCTTAAAATGATAGGGTTTGCACCTGCTGCAAGGTTTTTCATTCCCTCATTTACCATTGCCTGAGCGAGAACTGTAGCTGTTGTTGTACCATCACCTGCAACATCATTTGTCTTTGTTGCAACTTCTTTTACAAGCTGAGCACCCATGTTCTCAAATCCATCTTCAAGTTCAATATCTTTTGCAATAGTAACACCATCATTTGTGATAAGCGGAGCACCAAATGATTTATCCAATACTACATTTCTTCCTTTAGGTCCAAGTGTAACCTTTACTGTATCTGCAAGTTTATTTACACCACTCTCAAGAGCTGCTCTTGCGTCTGCACCGAATTTAATTTCCTTTGCCATTATTAAAAGCCTCCTAATCTGCTATATTTGATTTCTACAAATCACTTTAATTTTATTGTGTCAAATTCTATTGTTTTAAATCTTTTTATTTGAAATAAGATTATATCTTATAACTGATATTTTTTAAATAAAATATATTAACCTTAATCCTCTACGATTGCTACAATGTCATTCTGACGAACTACGATAAACTCCTCATCTCCGAGTTTAACTTCTGTACCTGCATATTTAGAATAGATAACCTTATCTCCTACACTAACCTGCATCTTAACTTCTTTACCGTCAACAACTCCTCCCGGACCAACGGCAATTACTTCTGCCTGCTGTGGCTTTTCCTGGGCATTTCCCGGTAATACGATACCTGATGCTGTTGTCTCTTCTGCTTCTAACTGTTTTAATACAACTTTGTCTCCTAATGGTGATAATTTCATGTCTATATCCTCCTTACGCTTCTTAGTTTACTAGCACTCACTTACTCCGAGTGCTAACCATAGTTTTAATATATTTCATTTAATGATATTCTGCAATATTATTCATTATGAAAAAACAGCCTATTTTCCTATAATTCTCATCTTTTCTCTTATTTTCTCTTTTTTACTCACTTTTAAATTTTTTATATTTATTTTCACAATTTTAAACTTTTGGCATTTAAAATTTACCTATATCTGCATCAAAGCAGTCATAGCGAAAATAATTGGAACAATAATGTTTTTTGACAGCCGAACCTATATATAATATAATTTTTTAAGAAACACAATTAAATCAGACACCTATGGAGGTCACAATGAAAGAACAGCTTTATACTATACCTGTCAATGATGCATTTAACGAACCATGTGAATGTCCTCTCTGCAAGATATATGACAATCTCGAACAGGAATCAATTGATTTTATGTTAGGGCCAAGCTATATGGAAGACGACATACGAATGGAGACAAACAAAACCGGATTTTGCACAAAACACATAAAACAACTCTACGACAGACAAAACCGTCTTGGTATCGCTCTTATGCTGCATACACATATGAAACATACCGGTGAACATATTGAGAAAATGGCAAAATCATGCAATTCTTCCAAAAAAAGTCTGTTTGGCAAAAAAGAAAAATCACCGCTTATTGATTATATTAAAGAAATTGAAAATTCATGCTATATATGTAACCGTATAGAAAATGTATTTGACAGATATATAAAGACAGTCATACACTGCTACACACATGATGATGATTTCAAAAAGAAATTTAATGAATCTAAAGGCTTTTGCACAAAACATTATGGTATGCTATATGAATATGCCGAAAAAACATTAAACTCTTCAGCTTTAAATAATTTTATATCAGACTTAAATGATATATACATAAATAATTTTAAGCGTGTGACAGATGAGCTCGAATGGTTTATCGATAAATTTGACTATAAAAATGAAAATGAGCCCTGGAAAAATTCCAAAGATGCCATTCAAAGAAGTATATTAAAAACAAATGGACTTTTCATAGAATAGACTATTTAAAAATATACCATTAACAATCTGTTTTAAAATCTTTTATGCTATAAACAAAAAACAAACCGGAACAGCCACACAGAATAAAAAATCATCAGAACAACAAAGAGACAGAATTTAAAATTCTGTCTCTTTTATCATTTAGCTGATACCGGCTTTCTTCTTGTCTTCGTTAAGAAGCTCCTTAATATCTCTTGCCTTATTTTTAATTCTCTCATTTGCATTGCGTGAAGTGAGCACTTTTGATATCCATCTTCCTGATTCTTCATATTTGCCCGTTCTTCTTGCAAGCTCGGCAACAAGGAAAGTAACCGTCATTTCATCCATACCGCACATAGGAAATGACTCTCTTGAAAATGCTGTCATAAATCCATCATAAGCCTTAGAAAGAAGTTCTGTTTCCTCTTTTTTAAGCTCTTTTATAGTCTTATCATAGTCCTTTGTCTCTTTTGGAAGAGTCTCTGCTTTTCCTCTGTAGAGCCATGCCATTTTAAGACAGGTATATGCTTTCTCACTGTTCTTTGCCTTTTTCACTATCGCATTTGCGAGAGCAAGCTGATGACGAAGTATCGCATCATCATATGTGTATGTACTTCCCGTTTTCGGAAGTCCGCTGAAATTTTTACTTATATTTTCACGAATAAGTTTCGCCTGTGCCGGCATCATAAATTTAAAGAAACGGCTTAATGATGCATATCCGCACTCAGGACACACAAGTGCATCATATTTAAGCGAATCTACAAGCTGATATTTAGGTCTGAGATCAGTATCCGCAGATAAAAGCTTAACTTTTCCGGTTCTTATCATTTTTGAATGAAATTCATTGTCACATACCGGACATGTATATGATTTATCAAACAGCAGATCTTCTTCTGTCACCTTATGTTTTTGTGTAGCCGCTGTACCCGGCTGCCCTGGCTTTGCAGCATTTTTCTTGGAATCTTCTTCAAATATTTCAAGCTTGTCAAGCTTTCCAAGTCCAATTTTCTCTAATCCGGAAAATAATCCCATGATAAATCCCCCTTACTTTTGTTTGTATGAACTTTTTAATGAAACAATACGATTAAATACCATATGCTCTTTTGTTGAATCTTTTGAATCAACACAGAAATAACCATGTCTTACAAACTGGAAACTGTCAAGTGCTTCTGCTTCTGCAAGAGCAGGCTCTACATAACAATCATCAAGAACTGTCAATGAATTTGGATTAACATTAATCGAACCATCTTCATTATACACCCCTTTTTCTTCATCTACAATATTCTCATACAGCCTTATCTCACATTTTTCCGCTGTTTCAGCACAAACCCAGTGAATCGTACCCTTAACTTTTCTTGCATTAAACCCTGAACCACTCTTTGTCTCCGGGTCATAAGTACAATGTACTTCCGTGACATTTCCGTCTTCATCAGTCACATAATCCGTACAAGTCACGAAATATGCATTCATAAGACGGACTTCATTGCCTGGATACAGCCTGAAATACTTTCTAGGAGGTTCAATCTTAAAGTCTTCTCTATCAATATATAAAACTCTGCCAAATGGAACCTTTCTGCTGCCCATCTCAGGATTTTCCTGATTGTTTGACACATCGAGATACTCTATTTCATTTTCAGGATAATTTGTAATAACAAGTTTTACAGGATCGAGCACTGCCATCATACGAGGTCTTTTCATCTTTAAGTCCTCTCTTATACAATACTCAAGCATCGCATAATCAGATGAACTCTGTGCCTTTGATATTCCCGAAAGTTCAATAAACATTCTTATTGACTCCGGTGTAAATCCACGCCTCTTAAGTGCTGCTATAGATACAAGTCTTGGATCATCCCATCCGTCAACTATTCCATCTTCAACCAGCTTCTTTATATAACGCTTACCTGTCACAACATTTGTAAGGTATAATTTTGCAAACTCAATCTGTCTTGGCTTGTTTTCCATGTCGATCTCATTTACTACCCAGTCATACAAAGGTCTGTGATCTTCAAACTCAAGTGTACATATAGAATGTGTAACTCCCTCAACCGTATCTTCAATAGGATGTGCGAAATCGTACATAGGATAAATGCACCACTTGTCACCTGTTCTGTGATGACTCATTCTTGCAACACGGTAGATTACGGGATCTCTCATGTTTATATTAGGCGAACTCATATCTATCTTCGCACGAAGTACCTTGCTTCCATCCTCAAATTCACCGTTTTTCATTCTCTCAAAAAGATCAAGGTTTTCTTCAACCGTTCTGTCTCTATATGGGCTGTTCTTTCCCGGCTCCTTTAATGTTCCACGATACTCTCTTATCTCATCTGCTGAGAGATCACATACATACGCCTTTCCTTTCTTGATAAGTTTTACGGCACATTCATACATCATATCAAAATAATCTGATGCATAAAAAACATGCTCCATATCAAGATCTCCGCAGATCCATTTAACATCTTCGAGAATTGAATCAACAAATTCTGATTTTTCTTTTGTAGGGTTTGTATCATCAAAACGCAGATTAAACTGTCCGCCATATTCTTTTGCAAGGCCTGAATTTAAAATAATAGACTTTGCATGTCCAATGTGAAGATAACCATTTGGTTCAGGTGGAAATCTTGTTACTACCTTTTTGCAACGTCCCTCCTCAATATCTTTATCTATTATGTTTTCAATAAAATTACGAGATACTGTCTCCTTCTTTTCCTCTGAATTTTCCTTAATATCAACCGGACTACTCAACTGTGTCTCCTCCTTCGATCTTATATCTTATATTTAAAATACTGTTACCTCTCACATTATCGTGCAGCGATAACAAAATACTGTCCTATATTCTAACATAAAATTTACAAATATTAAAGTATTTTTTATTTTTCGCTTTTTAATGGTAACAGTTCAGCCTTTTATTTTAATTGTAATATTTCTATACTTTCAAAAAAGACATATCAATATCATGACATGTCTTTTGTATTCTTAATATATTATTTAAATTTATGACCACCAAGTTTCATTCTGGCACCTGCAAGATATACACTGAAGAAATGAAAACTTTTCATATTCTTTGTCTTTCCTCTGTAAAGGATAGTTTTCTGTCCCTGTAAAACTCTTTTTGCAGCACTTATACAGCTTTTCCACTGCTTTGAACCTGTTCTTTTTGCATCATACTGTTTTAATCTTTTTTTAAGCGAACCATTTCTTACCGGCGAAAACTGTCCTTTCTGATAAATAACACCTTTTATGCTGTTTGGAAATGACTTTGAACTTACTCTGTTCATTACCACGATACCAACTGCAACTTTTCCCTGATAAGGCTCTGAACCTGCCTCACAGTTAATTATGCTTGCCATAAGTCTTAAATCAGATTTTGAATATTTTTTCTTTTTTCTTTTCTTAGTTGTTTTTTTAGCCTTTGTTGTCTTTTTATTTGAAGCCTTTGTATCTGATTTGTCTGATATACTTGAAGATGTTGCAACAGACTGAACTACAGTAGTTTCTTCTATATTTACATTTTCAGATTTGAGTATCATGCCCTCAATCTGGGTATCTGCTGTCTCATTGGCTGATGCATATGAAGAACCGGCTGTGAATGATGTCATAAATAATGATACTGCCATGACCATCACAGCGACTTTCTTGAATCTCATAAAATATAACCTCCTAAATGTTATAATTGCTTTAATGCAATGCAATATTTTTTAAACCTTTGCTTAACAATTATGTAACAATTATAACACAGATTTTAAAAAATGCAACCCCCCTAACACAAAATTTTAAATCCACACCTATTATCCCCTAATAGTTATTGTATATTCTGTATGTTTTTGCATTAAAAAAGAGTGTAAATTTTGTCATTTTTCGACAATTTTTACACTCTTTATTTTGTTTATATTTATTTTGATATTTCGCATTTAAAATTTATTACAAAATTGTTACGCCATTTCTTACACATTGCACATCTTAAGATTTGCATATTTTATTTTTCCGCCAAAGAGATCAAGTGCACTTCCTATTGTAAAATCAACCCTGCCATTTCCCTTTTCCCTGATAAATGAAATATCTTTCATTGAATGTATTCCACCTGCATATGTCACAGCTTTGTCCTCGAGTTTTCCAAGTGTTTCTACAACATTTTTTTCAATACCCGATGATTTTCCTTCGACATCAACAGCATGAACAAGAAACTCATCACAATAACTTCCAAGTTTCTCTAGAAGTTCGCTATCAAATTTTTCTTTTGTCATCTTCTGCCATCTGTCAGTGACTACATAATAATCATTGCCATCAGAACGGCAGCTAAGATCCAGTACAAGTCTTTCTTTTCCCACTAAATGAGATAGATTTTTCAATCTGTCATAGTCTATAATACCATCTCTAAATACATAAGATGTCACGATAACATGGGAGGCTCCCATATCCAGATATTTTTCTGCATTATCAGTATTTACTCCACCGCCTATCTGCATTCCTCCAGGATATGCTGCCAATGCAAGTTTTGCCTGTTCTATATCTTCATTATAATATGTACTTCCTGCCGGGTTTAATATAATTATATGCCCGCCTTTAAATCCATCTTTCTTATACATATTGGCATAAAAATCCGCTTTTTTTTCAGAGACAAAATTATTTTTTGCCTGATTTTCGTTGTCAGTCAGCGAACCTCCAACTATCTGCTTTACACATCCGTTATGAATATCTATACACGGTCTGAACTTCATCCTGATTCCTCCATTTTTACTGCACTGCGGCAAAAACAAAAATATTTATATTCACACTATTTTTTGCTGCCTGACTTTTTCTGTTTAGTTATCATCTTGGCTATCTCACTAAAATCCTCATCCTCTTCAAACTGATACTCGCCAGCCCTTATCTTTCCGGCATAATCATTGTCTTTCATATAATCGACAAACTTATCTGAATCGTCTATAACTCCTTCTTTTTCAAGTTTATCTGCGACTTTCTTTGCCCAGTCTCCGCTATTTATTGTCAGATTTTTCTTTTCATTTTCCATATCCTGCTCTAACTTTTTCTTTTCACTTTTAAACTTGTCTGTATCACTGCTCTTTTTTGAAGCCTTAGATGATGCTTTTGGTGTATTTTTAATATTGTTATCCTGCTTATCTGCATCTTCGCTACTTGACTTGCTGTCATTTCCACCTGATACTGAGGAACCTGTTGCCGGTACTTTTGTATCTAATACACTTTTATTGCCGCTCGTGCTAAAAGTCATACCAAGCTTTCTCGCTCTTGATATAACTGCCGAATCAGATGTCCGTATAAGACATGATATTCCAAGGATAACAGCAACAAACAAAACTCCTGTTCCAAAACCTCTTATAAATGATTTTTTATCCATTTTATCTCTCCATTTCATTACCTGTCAATCTATCGCAGCCGTCCACATACACTATAACTATACAACCGCCATTTATTACTGTTCCCCCCACGGTGCAGCCAGAATAATCTGACATTATCTTGCGTTATATAGGTCTACAACAAGTTTTACCTCTCCCTGTCCGATTGAAAGCATCTTTGATATTTCCAATATACTTATTCCTTTTTTATACAATGCAATAATCTCACTATTTGAATTTGAAGAATTATCATTTCTTTTATTTCCGTCATAATAAGTATTTTCTTCTTCAGAATATCCTCCGTCCGATGTCTCGGTAATCTCAGCTATTGCCTTTGCTTCATCATCATCAAGCACTGATGAAAATGCCTCATTTGATTTCTCATCTTCACCTGTATTCCTTACATTTTCAACCTCAATCTGCCTAATGGCACTGTCAACATCCGACAACTGTTTCTTTACTTCCTGATATGTCTTAGCTGCTTCATCACGAAGACCTGCATTTGTTGTATCTACGCTGTGAACAAGCTTCTGTATCTCTTTTTCCTTTTCCGTCAGCATATTGTATAAGAAAACAGTTTCTTCATGATTTTTTTCTATTTTATCAAAAACCTCTTTTGAATACTCATTAAATCCCATTATCTTGTCATTTGAAATCTGACTGAATTTTTCATCTGCTTTCGTTATGATGTAGTCTTCTGTTTCTTTAACGGCATCCTTTATCTTTTCTTCGAGTTCTTCTGCATCTATATTACTCTTTGTATTATCTGTTTCCTTTTCATCTGACAGACGAAAACTTGCAATAACTGCTGCTATACCAATTATGAGCATTATTATTTCTATTGCGATCATTTTACTTTTATCCTCATTTCTTTATCATATCTTTATATCAAATAATCCACCCTCTGTCGGGTTAAGATTTTTAACCTTGTCTTTTTCGGAAGATTTTTTATTTTTTCCGTTGCTATTCTTCCCGTATTTTCCTTTTCCTCCACCCTCTTCATCATTCTTTAATTCGTCATTATTAACATTTCGTCTCGCTATTGCAGTTTTTGTTTCTTTCTGCACAGTCTGTTCAAACATTGCCGCCGTCTGCTGATTCTCAACATCCTGTTTTATATGCTCCGACTGTTGAATCTGTGAAATTTCCTGCGATTTTGGTGGCATTGTTATATAATCTACCGTCAATGACATTGAAATCACCCCTTTCAGCTTTATAAAATTTCTTTTTTAGTAAGGTTTTATTCTTATATCTGCACCTTCTCTGACAAAAGTGCAATGCTGCGTTTCTGTATGTATAAATGATGTCATGTTTGATATTACTATCTTAACTCCGGGATATGCAATACTTTCTACTCTTATCTTTCCTCCGTCAGAGGTTCTTCGCATCTCCTCATCAATTTTTTCATATTCTTCTGTCTCCTCCTCAACAGTATTGTCAATGACTTTGATTCTCTCTGTACCCTCTTTTATAAATTTCATCTTATCTGCCGGAAGTTTTCCCTGTGTCTTTAATCGCTTTTGCAGCAATGCGAGATTTTTTACTATCGACTCTTTTTCATCCATCAATTGGTCGATATGTTTTTCTATAATACGATATCTTTCACCTAAAGTTGTGTCCAGACCAACCTCTAATTCTGTCGGTGTCCCCATTGTAGAGCCTGCAATTTTTGTCTCAATCCTTGTCGTAGTTGCAACACTTCCACCTGCTATCAATCCTCTTTTACCACTTACTATAATGTCACTGTTTGCATCAATCTTACTGTGCATTATGGCATCTGTGTAAACAGCTCCTCCGGCTTTAACAGTTGCACTTTCAATGAAGTTTGAAATAACATCACCTTTTGCTTCCATAACTCCTTTTCCCATGCCCTGCATACCTCTTTTCAGGACTATCTTCCCTTCTGAAATAAGTGTCGCTCCCTCTACTGCACCTTCCACTGTAATATCTCCGGCTGCCTTGACAGTATATCCGGTAATAACATTTCCTTTAACCTCTACTGCACCATCATAGTCTACATCTCCGGTTGAAGGACCTACATCACCCTCTATAACATATGTATCTGATACAAAAACTCTGTCCTCAACAAGCGTTACATTACCTGAAACATCCGAATACATCTTAAGACCATCTTCCGATAAATGTATATTTTTCCCATGTCTTAGTCTCTTATTTCTGACTTTTTTAGGTCTTATGATATTTCCGTAAACATCCTCTCCCGGTGTACCATAATCAATCGGAACAAGAGTAGCAAGTAACTGTCCCTCCTGTACTTTTTCTATCATGTCAAGCTTATGAAAATCTACACTTCCATCCTCACTCATCGCCGGTTTTGATGTTTTGTCAGCATCAAATTCATATATTATCTCTGCACTTTTTCCATCTACCGGCATCTTAGCCTTGGCAATAAGTATATCCGTACAATATAGTCTGGCTCTTAATGCCATTTCAATATTTTTGTCAATAAAACCAGATTTGATTCCACGCTGCTCTATCAGATTTTTCAATTCTGAAACCGAAAGTCTTGCCCCTTTGTCGGATGGCGGATATAACCTGATTTTTGCATAAAATCCATTTTTGTCCGTAGAAATAATTGCAAATTCTTTCTCAGGAAGATGATTTCCTTCTAAAACTTTAACTTCTACACTTCCTGTTTCGTCTGCATTCGCCTTTTCTACAAATTGTTTTACATTTCCTGTTTCTATATCTCTTAGATTTTTTTTGTCTATATAATCAAGTATATCCTCCATTGTAAGCTTTTTTCCGCCTTCAACTTCCGGATATGATTTAAGATACATCCCATCTTTTTTTTGTATAATCTGAAAAAATGCATTTCTCCTCATCAGCCTACTCCTCTCGATAAATCGCTTTATATATACGATAACTTCTATATACACATATAAGCACAAACTCAACATGCCTGTGCTTATATATTCAATATACTGAAAATACCCATATTTTCTTTTCCAATTTTTTCTCTCATTTTTTTAAGTGCTTTTGTATGAAGCTGAGAAACCCTTGACTCTGACACACCAAGAACTTTACTAATCTCTTTTAGTGTCAGTTCTTCAAAATAATAAAACGCAATTACTTTCTGTTCATTGTCATTTAATGCTTCTATAGCCTCCGTCAATGTTCTTTTAAGTTCCTGACGGTCTATAACCTGTTCCGGACTTTCAAAACATGACTTGTTATTTCCTTCTGGTGATATATCGCTTCCCTGTTCAAGATATTCATCAAGCGAAACAAGACTTGCTATCTGTGTCTGATTTACAAGCCCCTTTAACTCTTCTACTGATATATCCATTTTTTTTGATAATTCTTCGCTGGTTGCAGCCCTTCCAAACTCTACTTCAAACTCATGCATAGCCTGCTCAAGTTTCTTTTGTTTCTGTCTGAGAGTTCTCGGAATCCAATCCATCTTTCTTATCTGATCAAGTATAGCTCCTCTTATCCTAAGACTCGCATATGTCTCAAATTTAACACCCTTTGTAAGTTCAAATTTGTCAATAGCATCAATCAAACCAAATATTCCATAACCTACCAGATCATCATATTCAACTGTATAACCAAGATACATAACAAGACGACCGGCAACAATTTTTACAAGTTCGGAATATTGCAATATAAGTTTTTCTCTAATCTTAGGATCTTTAGTCTGTGAGTATTCTTCCCACAAAGCTGTCTTGCCTTTTTCATCCATAGATATTTTCCTTCCACTGCTGTCCAGAGTCCTTATTATTTATTCTGATCTTCATTGTCAGATTCAGACTCTTTATTACCTTCTGAAGGAGAATCTTCTTTTTTCTCCTCATCAATATCTTCTTCTGCCTGTTTGTCAATCTTTTTTCTTAAAACACTATTGCTGATAAGTATATTCTGTATCATTCTTTTCACAAGACAACCTACTATATAAAAAATAATAAGCGTAGCCAGTAAAAATTCTAACGAGCGCGTTACATCCACACCGTTTATAATACAGACTATTGATACTATAGCACCTGCAAGCAGTGTTATAACTTTTGGTATAATCTCTGTTTTCACAAGATAATCCCCCCATTAAATAGTCTTTACGAGTTTTCCGACAGACTTAATTATAAAATCTCCTGTCTCCGGATAAAATTCTACCGTACGACCATAATTTAAACCTGTATCCTCAGCAAGTATGCGAATGCCTAATTTTTTTAATTTATCCTTAACAGCCTCCACATTTCTTTCACCTACTCTAAGCATATCATTACTGGAACTAAACGCAAACATCTGTGCACCTCCTGCAATTTTAGCAGTAAGTGAAGATTTTTTTGCACCTTCCTTTTCTAACAATTCTATCAGATAATCAATTCCTGTATCTGCAAACTTTGCCCTATTCTGATTTTGTCTGACTTTCGTACTGTCAGGAAGCATAACATGCACTAACCCGGCTGTTTTTGTGTTTTTGTCATATAAAGCAACACCAACACATGAACCTAATCCCAATGTTGTTATTGCATCTGGTGAATGACATATATTTAAATCTGCCATTCCAACCTTAACCATTTTTGCCATTATCCATCACCTATAACCCTAACGATGTCAAAATTCGTCCATATGATTCTAATGTAGGTATTAATATGAAATAACCACTGATATCTACATCCAAATCCTTAAACTTCGATTCTATTAATAACGCTTTATCTCCAAGTTTTCCAAATTCAATAGCCGGGACACTAAGGATTGCCCCTGCCATATCCACTGCAAGATAAGGAACCGAAGATGTTATTTTCATATTTGTTAATTCTGAAATTGATGATAAATATGCTCCTGCAATAATGTTGCCGATTTCCATCAGAGCCGACTGTTCCATCTCTGAAAAATCTCCCTTGTTTTCACCTGAAACACACCCCATCAACTGGTCTACAAGAAGATGTGCAGCAGAACTTTCCAGCACAAACAGCATCATTCCGTCTACATCACCTTCTAAAGACAATAATATACCTGCAACCAGTGTTTCTGCTCCGCCAACAATCTCCGCCAGCTCTGAAAAACCAAGCAAATCCACTTTTGGGACACGCATATCAATACGAGCGTTTATGAGCTGGGACAATGCTGTTGTTGCATTGCCCGCTCCAATATTTCCAATTTCAGTGAGAACATCAAATTCAATTTCTTTTCCCTCTGAATTATTATTGTTTTCCTGCACTTAATTTCACCTCTGCGATTTTAAATAATCTCTTTTTCAATTATTACTGATGCAATATTAAGCAAAGAAATCAATCCATCTCCATGCTTTCCTATTCCACTAAGATACTGCACCATAGAATCTGATGCATCTGAAACGGTTGGCTTCTCTATTGAATCTTCACTTAATGTCACAACTTCCTTTACCTCATCAACAATAATCCCGATAGCAGATTGAGGTTCAAGCTTTATTATGATTATGCGTGTTGTGTTAGTGTATTCATCTGGTTCAAGTCCAAATTTTAATCTAAGACTCATAACCGGTATGATTTCACCACGAAGGTTAATAACACCTTTAAAGTAAGGCTGAGCCTTTGGAATTCTTGTAATACGCTGATTCCTTACAATGTTGTCAACATATTTTATATCTATACCATACTGCTCTGTTCCTATCCTAACTACTATATACTGCTTGCCATCACTTGCAGTTTCTATATTCTGTACATCATTCATATCTTCCATTGTCAGACCCTCCCTATACCAAAGAATTTACTTCAAGAATCAATGCTATTTCACCGTCTCCAAGGATAGTTGCACCACCGATCATCTTACTACAGTTAATGTAATTGCCGATTGACTTAATAACAATCTCCTGCTGTCCGATAAGATTATCTACAACAAGTCCTGCAAGCTTGTCGCCTTTCTTTACGATTACAACCGTAAGATTTTCTGAATCATTTTCAACCGGTTCTACATCAAGTATCTGGTCAAGTCTGATAAGCGGAATAACCGTACCACGAAGATTGATAACTTCCTTAGTCTGCACATATTTTACATCTGAGATAAGGACATCTTCTATAGTCTGGATATTTCCGAGAGGAATAGCGTATTTTTCAGTACCAAGTTCTACCATGAGAGCCTGAATAATTGCGAGAGTAAGAGGAAGTCTGATAATAAAGCTGCTTCCCTCTCCAAGCACTGATTTACATTCTATGTTTCCACCAAGTTCCTCGATCTTTGTCTTTACGACATCAAGACCTACACCACGACCTGATACATCAGTAATTTTTTCTGCTGTTGAAAAACTTGGTCTGAACAGAAGGTCGATAACCTCTTTGTCAGTCATATTTTCAGCCTGCTCAGGTGTTATTGTTCCTGAACTTATTGCCTTATTTTTAACTTTTTCGATATTGATTCCGCCGCCATCGTCACGCACTTCAATGTTTACATTATTTCCATCCTGATATGCATCAAGATATATATTTCCAACTTCTTCCTTACCTAATGCCACACGCTCTTCATTTGATTCAAGACCATGATCAGCGGCATTGCGAAGAAGATGCTGAAGTGGATCTCCAATTTCATCTATAACAGTTCTGTCAAGCTCTGTCTCCTCACCTGTCATATGAAGTGTCATCTTCTTGTTGAGTTTTTTCGTCAAATCTCGAATCATTCTAGGAAATCTGCTAAACACACTCTCAATAGGTACCATCCTGACTTTCATAACTGACTCATGAAGATTTGTAGTCACACTTTCAAGATATTCTATCTGTTCATTAAATCCTGTGTCATTTCTGGTATCACTCTCAGACGAACTTATTGAAACAAGTCCATTTTTTGCAATGATAAGCTCGCTAACGAGATTCATAAGTACATCAAGCTTTTCTATATCTACGCGGACTGTTCTTCCTACAGCCGGCTTTGCGGCTTTCTTTGCTGTAGCAGTTGTCTTTTTATTCTTTGCCGGAGCCGCCTCAGCTTTTGTAGCAGCTTTTGCAGCATTGTTTTCGCTGCTCTTTGCAGCTTTTGCAGCTTTTTCCTCTTCTTCTTTTTTCTCTTTTTCCTCCTGTGCTGCCTGTTTTGCCGACTCGTCAAGTTTTATCTCAAATGGTCCTACTACTGCGTTTTTCACTTCAGAAACATTTTCAATGGCAGCCTTAACAGTTTCAAGACTCTCTTTTGTGAAATAGACAAGACTGAAATCAAAATCAAATTTTTCATCCTCAATATCCTGCACATTTGGCACTGCCTTTATAACTTCACCTAATTCTTCAAGTGCCTTGAATACAAGAAATGCCCTTGCGGCCTTCAATATACATGATTCCTGAAGATATACCGTAATACCAAAAATATTCTGATTCTGACTTTTTGCCTTATCAAATGTATTTCTCTCAAAATCAGATATTTGAATAGAATCATACTTAGCACCCTGGATATCTTCTGTCTTTTCTTTCTCCTCTGCCGGTTTAGTTTCTGCCGGTTTTGATGCTGTGCTCTTTCCTGTAGCATTCTCAGCAATGGAGTTTAAAGCATTGATTATTTCTTCATTATCCTCTGTTCCTTCATCAGCAGTATTTATAATATTATTTAAATATGCATCTAAAGCATCAAGTCCTCTGAACAATACATCAACAAGTTCCGGCTTGACTTTCATGTTTCCGCTTCTGATTTCCTGAAAAACATTTTCCATGTCATGCGTAAGACGCTGCATACGCTTATATCCCATGGTTCCTGCCATTCCTTTCAAAGAATGTGCTGCTCTGAATATCTCATTAATCGTATCAGTGTTTTCAGGTTCCTGTTCAAGTATCATCAACTGATCACTTAAAGTCTGTAAATGTTCTTTTGTTTCATCAATAAAAATTTCAAGATACTGGCTTACATCCATTTTATCGCACCCCCACATGTCTTGTTATCGCATCAGCTATCTGCTTTAATGGCAACACCTCATCAACTAATCCTGACTCTGCGATTGCCTTAGGCATACCGTAAACCGTACAAGTTTCTTCATCCTGACCGATAACGTAAATTTTGTTGGTTTTATTTAACTGTACTATTCCCTGAGTGCCGTCGGCTCCCATACCCGTCATAACAACACATATCACTTCATCAAAATCCATATCCATAAGTGACTCATACATTATATCCGCACATGGTTTCAAGCCGTTTCTGGCTGCCTCAACTGTTACTGACAATGTGTATGTCCCAGCAGCAGCTCTTTTAAGTCTCATCTGTGAACCGCCTTTGGCAATATACACTGTGCCATTTTGAAGAATGTCTCCATCTGCTGCTTCCTTAACATTAATCCTGCTTAATTCATTCAGTCTTTTGCTAAGTGATGCCGTAAATCCCTCCGGCATATGCTGCACCAGCAGTACGGCTGCATCAAGATTTTTAGGAAGGAATGGAATAACATACTGTAGAGCTCTGGGACCACCGGTAGAGCACGCCAATGCCACAAGCTTCTTCCTGTACTTTACACCTGGAACAGATGCCGATGCTTTACGGTTTTTAGTTCCACCTGTCTTTATAACCGGAGTCTGCTTTCTGCCGCCTACCATGTTCTTAACTTCTTCTGCAGCTTTTTGAACTATGTATGTGATTGAAACATTACATGCCGCATAAATCATACTTATAAGTCTGTTTGAAAATTCAGAACCCTTTGCTTCAGCAAGGCTGTCCGGTTTTGTGACAAAGTCGAATGCACCAAGTTCCAATGCTTCAATAGTCTCCTTTGCACCCTCCTTTGCGATTGTGCTTACAATAATAACATTTTGTTTTATCCCTTTTCTGTTCATGGTCTTTAAAAACTCAATGCCATTCATCTTTGGCATATTTATATCTAAAATGATACAATCAAATCTCTGCCCTGACTCAAGCATATTTATAGCTTCAAGACCATTTGTAGCAGTTCGCTCACTATGCAATTCTTCATCTGAATTTATTATATCAGATATTATCCTTCTCATAAGTGCAGAGTCATCTATAATCAATATATTTTTCAATATTTTCCGCCTCCATTCTGAACTTAAGATTCATTTATGGCTATCTTCACTTATATCTATACTTCAAAAACCATATGAAACTACAATGTTCCTATTTATTTCTATTTCTAAACATTTTTGAAAACAAACCTGACAAACCTCCCAATGTCTGTCTCTGATTCTCCGGCTCAACATTAGCAAGTTTTTCTGCCATTGCCTTAATGGATTTAGATGCCGGAGTATTCGGATATGCGACTGAGACCGGCTGTTGTTTCATCACAGCTTTTGTCAAATTTACATCAAAAGGAACTGAGCCCAGATACTCCATATTCATATGTAAAAATTTAGTGACAACCGAGTTCAGTTTATTATAAAGTTCTTCTCCATCTGACATACTCAGCGTTCTGTTTCCGATCATCTTTATTTTTATATTATCATTACTGTAACCCGGAGCTTTATTTATAGTTTTTAACAATGCATATGCATCTGTTATAGATGTAGGTTCCGGAGTTGTGACAAGTAATACCTCTGAACTTGCAAGTACCATGTCAATTACCGCATCTGATATTCCTGCACCGGTATCTATTATAATTACATCCGCTATAGAATCAAGCTCATACATCATATTTACTATACCTGAAATCTGGTCTTTAGACAAGTTTGACAACTCTTTAATTCCGGAACCCCCTGATATAAATCCTATATTTTCAGGGCCACGGCAGATTATATCCTTTATGCCTTTCCTACCGTATATCATATCTGCCATATTGTATCTCGGTCTTGTTCCAAGCATAACTTCAACATTGGCAAGTCCAAAATCAGCGTCGAGTATCACAACCTTTTTCCCAAGTCTGCCAAGCTGTATTGCCATATTGACAGACATATTTGATTTACCGACACCACCTTTTCCGCTTGTTACTGTTATAACTCTTGCAAGATGCTGCTGCATATTCTGTTGTTTTATTATATTTCTAAGCTGCTGTGCCTGATCCATCAACCATTTCCTCCAAGTAGCTGCTTTGCAATTTTCTGTGCATTAAATTTCCCTATATCGTCAGGTACATTCTGCCCCCAGGTCGCATATGAGAGCGGAGCACCTGTTAGCACTCTCAGATTATATATGTTTCCTACTGTATCTGTCTCATCAAGTTTTGTGAAGATAAGATTATATTTTGTCATTTCTGAATATACCTGTGATATTCTTACGAGGTCATTGTATTTGGTAGTAGAGCTTAAAACAAGAAATACCTCCTGCTCGTCTTCAGGTACGGATGCAAGCAGCTTTATCAAATCTTCCTTTTGCTCGGCATTATTATGTGAACGACCTGCCGTATCGATAAGAACAATATCAAATGCAAGCAATTCGTCCCTTATACTCTCCATTTCCTCTGCGGTATAAACTACTTTAAGCGGAATGCTTAAAATATTCGCATAAGTTCTAAGCTGCTCAACTGCTGCTATCCTGTATGTATCTGATGTAACTAATGCAACTTTTAATTTTTTTGATAACTTCATAGTTGATGCTATCTTTGCAATAGTTGTCGTTTTGCCTACTCCGGTAGGACCGATAAAAAATATAAATTTTGTTTTCTCATTATCTGTATCAATCATGTGAGGCTGACCGATTTTTAAAACAATCTTCTGATAAACACTTGCCAGAACATTATCGAGTGAAACATTTCTGCCAAGACTTCCCTTAATCTCATCCATAATCTGATCTATATAGACAGCCTCAACTTCATTTTGCAAAAGCTGCTTCTTTATCAGCTCAAGATAGCCCTGATTTTTATCTTCTTTTTGTTCATTTGCTTTTTGCTCATCTTTAATACTCTGAGCCATCTGTTTCTCTATAAGATCCTGAAGTGTATTTAACTTCTGTTCAATCTCATTGCTTGAATCCATTTTGCCGCCGACAACATCAACAACATTATCCCTTATAACCTGATTATTTCTAAACAGTCTCTCCTTATTTTCTTCCATTCTTGCTGTCTTAGAATCCGGAGCCGGTGTAAAACCATTTCCATCAAGTGCCTGTTGAAGTTTTGCAAAATCCGTATGCTCTTTTTTTCGTTCAGGTGTTTTTGATTCCGTTTTGACATCATCGATTGCAGCAGTAACTTCGACACTGCTCTTTTTAAACAATCTTGAGAGTCCTTTCGGATTGTTTTCTTTAATATTCATAATTGTGACATCTTCACCAAGCTCAGCCTTTGCAAGTGAAACTGCCTCTTTTTCAGTCGTTGCAATATATTTCTTAATAATCACTATACTGTCACCATCCCTATAGATTGTAATTCAACATCAGTATCGATTTCATTGTAAGATACAACTATCAAATCCTTAAACTGCTCTGATGTTATCTTCTTAAAATACATACGAACTATCGGCGAAGTCACAATTATAGGATTTTTTCCAAGTTCTTCCATTTTGTCAACTTCCTCTTTAACCGAGTTTAATATATCCTGTGTCTTTTCAGGTGCAAGATTGATATATGCTCCCTGCTCTGTCTGTTTGACAGAACTCATTATCTCCTGCTCTATCTTAGGATCAAGTGTTACTACACTTGTCATCTCGTTTGCAGGAAAATATTTATTAGATATAGCTCTCTTAAGACTCTGTCTTACATACTCCGTAAGTACATCTGTGTCTCTTGTCGTTGCCGCATTGTCGGCGAGCGTTTCAAATATCGTCACAAGATCTCTTATCGAAATCCCCTCTTCAAGAAGATTCTGGAGCACTTTCTGAATCTCACCTACACTTAAAAGTTTAGGTACAAGTTCAGAAATAAGTGTTGTATTTGCCTCCTGAATATTATTTATAAGATTCTGAACATCCTGTCTTGTAAGAAGTTCATTGAGATTGTTTCTTATAACCTCAGTAAGATGTGTCGCGATTATCGAAGGCGGATCCACAACCGTATAACCGAGTGATTCTGCCCTCTCCCTCTGTGACTCTGTTATCCATATTGCCGGCAGATGGAATGACGGCTCAAAAGTCGGAATACCTGTTATCTCCTCCTCAACATATCCCGGATTCATAGCCATGTAGTGGTCGAATAATATCTCGCCCTCGCTCACCGGAACACCTTTTATCTTTATAACATATTGGTTTGGATTAAGCTGTATATTATCCCTGAGTCGTATCATAGGCACGACACAGCCAAGTTCAAGTGCTATCTGTCGTCTTATCATAACCACTCTGTCCAAAAGATCACCGCCCTGATTTACATCGGCAAGCGGTATGATACCATAACCAAACTCTAATTCTATAGGATCAACTTGCAAAAGTGAAACGACATTTTCCGGCCGCCTTATCTCCTCTGCTGACTGCTCCTCAGTTTCAACTTCATCCTCGATCTCTGCTTCCTCAACATTAGCCTGTATCGCTCTTCCGGCCGCAATAAATAAGACTGCATATATAAGACATAACAATGTGTTAAGCGGTGTGCATATGCCAAGGAAAGCCATGGTCAATCCGACTATGTATAATACTTTAGGTATTGAAAAAAGCTGTCTTATAAGGACATTTCCAAGATCAGATTCTTTTGATGCCTTTGTAACTATAATACCTGTTGACAAAGATATAAGCAATGACGGAATCTGCGAAACAAGACCGTCACCTATCGTAAGAATAGTGTACTTTGACAACGCATCACTTATTTCCGCTCCCTGTACAACAACACCGAGTACAATTCCGCCAACAAGGTTTATCGCCGTTATGATAAGACCTGCCGTGGCATCTCCTTTTACATACTTTGTAGCACCATCCATCGCTCCAAAGAATGTTGACTCGTCCTGTATCTTTTCACGACGCCTTTTTGCTTCGGCATCATCTATCGCACCCGTATTTAAGTCGGCATCTATCGCCATCTGTTTACCCGGCATGGCATCAAGCGTAAATCTCGCAGTAACTTCTGATACACGCTCAGAACCTTTATTGATAACTATAAACTGAATAATTATCAAAATAAAGAATATAACCATACCAACTACAAGGTTACCGCCACCTACGAATTGTCCGAATGTCTCTACGACATTACCTGCGTATCCGTGTAATAAAATATTTCTCGTAGAACTGACATTGAGTGACATTCTAAACAGTGTCGTCATCAAAAGCAGTGTCGGAAATATCGACATATTTAATGCTTCTTTTGAAAAAAGTGCATTAAAAAGAATTACCAGTGCAATTCCTATATTAAATAAGATTAAAATATCTAGTAACAATGTTGGAATCGGTACAATCAAAAACACGACCGGTACCAAGATATATAAGCCCAGAAATATATCCTGTCTTTTCATACATACCTCCATATATTAATAACAATTTTAATATAACTTTTAATTTATACACAACCGTATGAACATATATATGATAACATAACATTACGGTATGTATATTTACCCTTAAGATTTCCCTTTTAAATTATATACATAAGCGAGAACTTCTGCAACCATCTGATACAATTCAGGTGGAATTTCTGCACCTATATCTACATTATGATATAACATACGCGCGAGCGGCTTATTCTCAACTATTTCTATTGAATTTTCTGCTGCCACATCTTTAATCTTACGTGCAAGATAATCAGCACCTTTTGCAAGAACTATCGGTGCTTCATGTTCATTTTTATCATATTTTATGGCAACCGCAAAATGCGTCGGGTTTGTAATAACAACATCAGCCTGCGGAACTGACTGCATCATACGCCTTCTTGATGCCTGCTGCATACGTGCACGCTGCTGACTTTTAACTTTAGGATCACCCTCTGAATTTTTAAATTCATCCTTAACTTCCTGTTTTGTCATCTTCATGTCATCATGGAACTTCCATTTCTGATATGCAAAATCAGCGGCACCTATAACTATAAACCACATACTGACACGCATACCTATATCTATGATAATGTCTCCTATAAGTGCTATTCCCTGTGTGAGCGTATAGGAATACATTTTCATTACAAGATCCCACTTATCCTTAAGATAACTGATAACCACGGCACACAATATAACAAGCTTTGCCGTATCAAACAAAGTCTCAAAAAGTTTATTCTTTGAAAATATCCTCTTAACACCACTGATAGGATTAAATTTTGAAAACTTCGGCTTCATGGGTTCAAATGAAACTTTCCACTTTATCTGAGCCATCTGTGATATAAATGCGACCACAAATATAACTGCATAAAACGGAAGACCCGTGATAAGTATATATTTTACCATGTCTCCCATAAGTGCACTGGAAAGCGGAACTGTAAATTCATCATTTCCGTATTCTGAAATATGCTTAAAAACATATTCAAAGCAGCTTAAAAATCTGCCTCCGAGATATCCTATAAAAAATTTTAAAAGTACAAAAAATGTAAGCAGCATTGCTGCCGTTGTAACTTCCTTACTTTTTCCTACCTGACCTTTTTTTCTCGCATCAGATAACTTTTTAGAAGTCGGCTCCTCTGTCTTTTCGCCGTTAGGACCATCTTTTGCAAACAACTGCAAATCGTAGCAATAAACAACTTTTAAAGAGTCTTTTTCAATCATACTGTTCACCCTTTTAAAATAATATAAACCATTTGCATAAAAATAGCAAATATAAAGTTACCTGTCACACCATAAACCTATACAGTACATTGATGAGTCAGGCAGATGTTTGTAATCTGCTCAATAACACTATTAGCAGCTATGGTGTTATTGATTTAATGAACAACTGCGTCATGTCCTGCATCTCCTGAAAGATAAAATCACATAATCCCGGAAGAAGATTTAGCACAAAATATATAACTACAAGTCCTACAAAAATCTTTAACTGCATACCTATTACAAACATATTCATCTGTGGTGCTATCCTCGCAAGAATACCTAAAACGACATTTATTACAAGAATACACGAAAATACCGGCAGTATTATTCTAAATCCAATAACAAAATAATCAGTTATATATTTTACCATAGATGAAACAACACCACCATTTGGCACCATTCCACCTATAGGTATCGTCTCAAATGAACCGTATAGTGCATCAATAAGATAATAATGCATATCTGTCACTAGAAACATCAGCATAAACGAATACTTCAAAAAATTTGATATTACCGTTGACTGCATATTGGATGTCGGATCAAACTCAGTAGCCATAGACAATCCAAGCTCTAAACTCAACATATGTCCGGAAAAATCCAATATATATAATGATAAATTTGCTGCCATGCCTATCAGCAGGCCGGTGATTGCTTCTTTTACAACAAGAATGCTGTATCCTATAACACCAGTATAAGATACAGCATTATAATCAACTGTATTGCCAACCAGAACTGCAAGAAAAAATGAAATCGCTATTTTCACTTTGACCGGAATACTCCTGTCGCCAAAAAAAGGCATAATATAAACCATTGCAGAAATCCTTACCATCACAAGCAAAAAAACTTCAAGATATTCTACAGTAAATTTCAACAGTCTCACCCCTATTTAATATAATTTGGAATGTTTGCCATCAATGCTTCAAAAAGCGTAACACATTTATTCATAATCCAGTTTCCACATAATACTACAACAAGCATTATTGCGATAAACTTTGGAATAAAAGTCAATGTCTGTTCCTGAATTGATGTAATGGTCTGAAATATACTTATTATCAGACCTATCACTAATGATATCAATAAAAGTGGCATCGATGTCTCTACTATGGTTAATACGGTTTCCCTTGAGAGATCTATAATCGTAGCCTCATTCATAATAACCCTCCAATTTTCAAAAAACAATTTACTTTAGGTGCTGACCTCAGTTAAACGAATTAACAAGCTGCCCAATCACCAAATTCCATCCGTCTGCCAAAACAAACAATAACAATTTAAACGGCAACGAAATCGTTGTCGGTGGGAGCATCATCATACCCATTGACATAAGTGTCGAGGCAACAACCATATCTATTACTATAAATGGAAGATATATCAAAAAACCTATTATAAAAGCCGCACGCAATTCGCTTATGATAAATGCAGGAATCACTATAGTTATTGGTATATCATCATAATCTTTTATATCATCAGCAGATTTTTTATTAAGATCCATAAATAATTTTAAATCTTTCTCCCTTGTCTGCTTCAGCATAAATTCCCTAAGAGGTGACAGCCCCTTCTCTATTGCCTGTTCCTGTTTAATCTTTCCTGCCGTGTACGGCTTAATCGCCTTAGTATTTACCTCCGTAAAAACCGGTGACATAATTGCAATCGTAATAAACAATGCAAGTCCAACAATCACCTGATTCGGTGGTGTAGTCTGCGTTCCCAAGGCAGTCCGCAGAAAGTGAAACACAACAACTATTCTTGTAAATGATGTTACCATTATAAGAATTGACGGTGCAAGTGATAATATAGTCAGCATAATCAAAATCTGAAGTGTTGACTCCAACTTCATGCTTCCCGCATTAGATGATATATTGATGTCTAGTGTATTATCATCTATATCAGGCTGTCCGCTTATTTCATCCTGAGTCGTTTTATCTACACCGCTTGCCACTGCAAATGCAGGTCTTGAAACAGAAAAAAGCAGGACAAACATACCTATTATCATAAGAGAATTTATGACTTTTTTTAACTTTTTCTTATTAATTTTGTTTATCATTTATTTTCCTCATAATTTCTTGTCTGACTTAGTGTCTTTTTTTCTGCTTTTAACAATGTTTGAAAAAACATCTTTAAAAGAACTGTCCGAAATTTCAACTTCGCGGTTCAGAATGAGTTCTTCCTCCGTAAGCTCTGCCAATTTAACCACATTATCCTTAAACTGTGCTAAGGCAACATATTTCTCGCCTATCCTTACAATAGAAATCGTCTTTCCGGGAGCAAGCTGAAAAGACTCTTTAATCTCTATATTGTTTGTTTTGTTTTTTACAAGACCGGAATTTGCATACCACTTTGTAACAAGATAAGACAACACGAGAATAACTATAAAGATAATGACAAGAAAAATCAATTTAAAAATGCCGGCAAATGTAGAATACTTTGTAATTAAACTAAACATATCTACACCTCCAGCATTTTAATTTATTTTTATTTTGAAATTTCAACAAGTCTGATACCAAAGTTTTCTTCGATAACAACTACTTCGCCTTTGGCAACAAATTTACCATTGACTAATACATCTACCGGCTCACCTGCAAGTTTATCAAGCTCTATAATAGTTCCCGGAGAAAAATCAAGAATTTCCTTAATTGATTTATTTGTGCGACCAAGTTCTACCGTTACCTCCAATGGCACATCGAGCACAAGATCTATATTTTCTTCCTGCATAAGCGGACTGACACCTGTATTAAATGTCTGGAACTGTGCAGACTGCACATTCACATTTGGCATAGGCATTGCATACTGTGGCTGCTGCATCTGTTGTGGCATTGGCTGTGGTACAGGCTGAGGCTGCACTGGTTGCGGTGCCGGTGTTGGAACCGGTTCCGGTGCCGGTGATACAGGCTGAGTCTGTTCCGGCTGTGATGCCGGTGCTGCTGTCTGCTCAACTTCCGAACCCATAAATTTCTTATACAATTCTCTAGCAAAATCAAACGGATATAACTGCATAATCTGGCTGTCAACCAAATCTCCGATTTTCATATCAAATGCTACCTGAACAATGTCTCCGTCTAAGAAATTTGACAATTCAGTATCTTCAATAGTGTCATTTAAGTCTACAAGACTTGCAACTGGTGGACTGATATCCACTTTCTTTTCAAGCATTGAAGATAAAGAGGTCGCAGCAGAACCCATCATCTGATTCATAGCTTCACTGATAGCACTAAGATGAAGTTCAGACAACTCGCCCTCAGTATTTGTTCCATCTCCGCCCATCATCAAATCTGTAATAACTTTAACATCATGTTCCTTAAGAATAAGGATATTATTTCCATCTATACCGCTTATATAAGATATATGTATAAATACACATGGTCTGTCATACTGTGCTGACAGTTCATTCAAGGTAACATATGAAACTCTTGGAGTTGTAATCGTTACCTTATTATTCAAAAGAGTAGATAATGTTGTCGCAGCAGTGCCCATATTGATATTGGCAATCTCACCTACCGCATCTCTTTCTGCATCTGTAAGACTTTCACTAATATCTGATGCCTGCTGTGTACTGCTATCTGAATTGTTGCCACCCGTCAACGCATCAATCTCTTCCTGAGTTAACATTCCATCCATATGTCTATTGCTCCTCCCTTATCACTGATGTAACTCGAACAGCATAAGAATCACTAGTCGCACCCGGAAGTGCAGTAAACTTCTTTATGTTTCCCACATAAACCTCAAGTTCATCATTAACTTTAGTATCCAGCTTAATAATATCACCAATCTGGATATTGATATAATCATTTACGGAAATCGTACTCCTTCCCAGCATTGCTTTTACCGGAATCTTTGCATAGTCGATTATATCTTCTATAACTTCCTGATAAGCACCCGAATCACTCTCTTTCATGCTTGAATACCAGTACTTCGTATTCAGCTTGTCTATAACCGGTTCAACACATGAATACGGAATACATATATTCATCAGTCCCTCTACTGAACCAATCTTGACACTCATTGTAATGATTGCAGTCATCTCACCCGGAGATATAAACTGTGCAAACTGTGAATTTGTCTCTATTCTCTCTAACCGGGGTTCTATAGACACAACGCTCTCCCATGGATCAACAAGCAGATTTGTGCATACTTCCAAAACTCTTTCTAAAATAATAAGCTCAATCTCTGTAAAATCCCTGTTTCTTTCTAATGGTGCCCCGCCACCACCTAACATTCGATCTACTATCGTAAATCCGAGATTTGCTGAAAGCTCAATGATAATGTTTCCTTCTAATGGAGCAAAATTAACAACTCCTAAAATAACAGGATTAGAAAGTGCATTTGCAAACTCAGAATATGTATTTGCTTCCGCATTGACAACTTCAACCTGAACATTTTTTCTAAGATATGCCGGTAAATTTGTCGATAAAAGCCTGCCATAATTTTCAAAGATAATTTCGAGTGTACGAAGATGATCTTTTGAAAACTTTGATGGTCTGGCAAAGTCATAATTTTTAACCTGTTTTTCCTTGGTGTCACTAAAATCATCCGCATTTAAATCACCATCATTAAACGCCTTGAGCAGATTATCTATCTCTTCCTGAGATAAGGTATCTCCCATTATTTTCACCTCACACCTAAAACCCTGTATATGCTAACACAAAAAGATATCCAAGATTTCAGTTTTCTAAACCATAGTAATAATAACACATTTTTAACAAAAAGCAAAGTAATTTTTTTGTCAAAACTACTGATACATAAAGTTTGTTAATGTAATGCCTACGATCGCCTTAGTATTAAACTTCTTCTGAATCTGCTGCAAAGCTTCTTTCTTTACAAGTTCCTCTGATATATCATCCTTTGAATGTGACTGTATTACTGAACGGACAATATCCGTATATACAGATGATTTTTCCGTAACTTTATCTGTAGCAAAATCTTTATAATCATCAGCCTTTTTGTTTACTGAAATCGTATATCCTGATAACATAGCATAATGCTGAGAATTATCTGAACCTGTTTTAAGATTTATAGTCTGCTGTGAATCAAATGAAACTGTTGTGTCCTCAAGGTCACTTATCTTGTAATCAGCATCACCTTTTGCGTCCGAATCACCATCAAGTTCAAGATTGAGCACTGATGCCACCTGTGTTATAAGATTATTTGTTTTATTGAATGTTGGAACCATTATAAAAAACATGATTGCTGTCAGTACTACATTCACCACTGTCAATACTGTAATAATTACACTAAAAATATTTTTTTTCATATTACTTTTGCACCTTTCCTAATCATTATTGCTGTAGATTTTTATTTCTACACGTCGATTCTTTGACCTTCCCTTTTCGGTCTTGTTATCAGCCACCGGATTTACATCTGCCCTTCCTGATGCTTCAAGATATTTTGCATTTAAACCTTTCTTTTGTGCAAGATACTGTAAAACACTTGTTGCTCTTGCTGTTGAAAGTTCCCAGTTGCTCGAATATTTCGATGTACTTCCTATAGGAACATTATCCGTATGGCCTTCTATCTTTATCCTCTTATTTGAATAATTCTTAAGAATATCTCCTACTCTTCCTATTATCATGGAAGCTCCTTTTTTGATATCAGCACTGCCTGAATCAAACAAAATACCACCACTAAGAGAAATCATAACATACTGATAACTATTATCCATAGAAACCTCTATGGCATCCTGAAGGCGATTATTTTCTGCTTTTTTTACAATATCACTGTATAATTTTTCCGTAGATTTCTTTTGTTCCTCTTTTTGCTGTTTTTCAAGTTCTGACATGGGATCTTCTTCTTTTTGAGATTCTTTTGCTTTTCCCATATCAGAATAATATTCATCCAGATTGTTTAGCTGACTTGCACCGCTTGAAACAAGTTGTCCGTCACCAACTGCTTTTTCCCCACCGGTAAATATACTGAAACTGTTTGAAAGCGAAGCTACGAGTTCGGCATACTTGACCTGATCAACATTCGACATTGAGTACAAAAGGACAAAGAAACAAAGCAACAAGTTCATAAGATCCGAAAATGTATCTTTCCAACCGTCGGTTCTTATTTCTTCCTTTTCTTTTTTTGCCATTAAGCTTCACCACCTTCAGCCGCCGCTTCACCAGCCTGTGCATCATCTCCCTGATTTTCACGCTCACCCGGCGAAAGGAATGATTTAAGTTTTTCTTCAATAACTCTAGGGTTCTCACCTGCCTGTATTGATAAAAGCCCCTCCACCATAATCTGTTTCATCGTAATCTCATCATCATTCTTCATCTTTAATTTGAATGACACCGGAATACAAATCCAATTGGACAATAGAGAACCGTATAGTGTAGTCAGAAGTGCAACCGCCATATTAGGTCCGATAGAACTCATATCATCCATGTTGTAAAGCATATTTACGAGTCCGATAAGTGTACCTATCATTCCCCATGCAGGACCCATTCCACCCCAGTTAGCCCAGAAACCTATTTTTTCATTATGCCTTGTATCTACCGCATCAAGTTCTGTCTGCATTATATTTCTTACAAGTTCAGGATCCGTACCATCAACAATAAGCATTATTCCTTTTTTAAGGAAATCATCCTCTATAGAATTTGCAGCTTCTTCAAGTGCAAGAAGACCTTCCTTACGTGCTACATTTGATAAATCAATAATATTCTTTATTGCATCTGCCTGATTTAATTCTTTTTTCTTTAATGCAATCGAAATCGATTTAAATGAGTTTATAAACTCCGGAAATCCTTTTGCCTGAATCATCATACAGCATATAGAACCACCAAGTGTAATAAAGACTGACGGAGGATCACCAAAATGAGGAATACCCGCAAATCCATCTACACCTGTTATGATACCGAAAAATACAACGACGATACAAACTATCATACCTACAATTGTTGTAATATCCAAAACAGCCACCACCTTAATTTTATTTTTTATTTATATAATTTCTATTTAAAATCAATAGAATTGCATTCACGCTTATATAATATTACTAAATTTTTGACTTTCTGTCTACTTTCTTTTATAATAATTTTCTTTCCTGTAGTCAGGGTTAGAACAGTATCAGGATTTTCCTCAACCGTTTCTATCAGATCTGAATTTATGGTCACTTTAGAACCATTCATTTTTGTGACATCAATCATATACCAACTCCCCTTTTCTTCTTTCTTTTTTCATATAACAGTGACGGCAAAGTTAAAAAGAAATAACTCTATCAATATCCTTACCATCACTGTTTTATTTAAGATACACTCTGCAGACGCATTTAACTGAATAAAATCCCGTTATACTTCTTGCAAAATATTTATTTAATCATAATTATCGTTTAAGGTTTACAAGTTCTTCAAGCATCGTATCTGATGTTGTGATAATTCTTGAGTTAGCCTGGAAACCTCTCTGTGTTGTGATCATACTTGTAAATTCTGCTGCGAGGTCAACATTTGACATTTCAAGTGCACCTACCGCAAAACTTCCTGAAAGACTTACATCCTCACCTACACCATCAAATGTTCCTGAGTTAAGTGTTGCTGAGAATAATGAATCACCCTCCGCCTCAAGACCTGACGGATTTGAGAATGTTGCCACAGCTATCTGTGCAAGAAGTTTCTTTGAACCATTGTTGTATGTACCATAAATCATACCCTTATCATCGATTGAAATACCTGACATCTCACCTGCCGTGTTACCCGTGCCTAGTCCTTTTGTACTTCCTTTGCTGTATGATGTGCTTGATACACCTGAGCTTGAATACTGTGTAAGACTTGAAAAATCTACTTTAACTCCGCCTGAATCAGTTGCAGGAACATACTTTGTAAATGTGTTGTCAAGAGTACCTGCATCAGTAACCTGAAATACAAGACTCTTCCCCCAGTCAGTTGAGGTATTTGGAATATTTGCATCACTAACGGTTGAAAAGTCACCTGTCTCGGCTATAAAAGAGAGTGTAGGCACTGTTCCTGTTCCTGTTATGGTAAACTCTCCTGTTTTCTGATTTATATCAGTAGTCTCATTTGCTATCGTGTATTCAACACCACCAAGATTTATCTTTACTTTTGTTGATGAATATGAAGTTGCTCCGTTAGCAACCGTTTTCTTCACAAAAATAGAATTTCCGTCCGCATCAGTTACATCGGCAAGTGTTACTGAATATACGGATGTTGCCTGTGCATCAGTTCCTGTTCCTGTAGTTCCTGAACCGTTTCTGTATAAGTTCATCTTAACTGTATATTCCTGACCAAGTTCATCGTAAAAACTGAATGTAAGCTTCTTACCGTTCTTTGTATCTATGATTGTCGGATCATTTACCACAAGGTCTGTATCCGCTTTATCAATATTACCTGTTATTGTAACTGCTGATGTTTCTGTAGGAGCATAGTACATATTGGCTGCAGACATTACCTGAAGATCCTGAACCGTATTTTTTACAATACTCTGATTTCCCTGTGCGTCTGTCTGTGCCATCCATCCCTGAACAGTAGCTCCGTTTGTCGTACAGTATAATGTACCGTTTGCATCTACATTTAATGCTCCTGACTTTGTAAAGTATGTAGCTCCTGCTGATTTAACGATAAGGAATGAATCTCCGTTTATTGCCACATCAAGTGCTCTGTTTGTCGTCTGTGTTCCACCCTGCTCTGTTATATTTGTCGTTATTGATGCAACTGTTGATCCAAGACCTATCTGCTTTGCATTTGTACCGGCTGCTCCTGTTGCTGCATCTGCACCTGTTGCATTTGACATTGTCTGATAAAACTGATCAGCAAAGTTTACACTGCTTGACTTAAATCCTACCGTGTTTACATTGGCAATATTGTTACCAATAACATCCATCTTTGTCTGGTGTGTTTTAAGACCTGCAACACCAGAATAGAGTGATCTCATCATAATATTTTTCCTCCTTCATATAAAATACAAAAATTTTGTATTTTCAAAAGCTTTGATACTTTGGGATTTATCAATCAGTCAAAATCCCTACGCTTCCTTATGAGGTCCGGCGTATAAGTATTTTAGCTTATCACTGCTCCGTCAATATTCGTAAATATTGAATCTGTTTTGTCATTCATCGCTGTAATAACCGTATTGTTTTTAACATTGACGATAAATGCCAAGTCATCTACCATTACCAAAGACTCCTGAATTCCTTTTTCCCTAGCCTTCGTTGTGCCATTTTCAAGACGCTCCATCTGCTCCGCAGATAAGTTAATATTTCTGTCTGCCAGTCTCTCATTGGCATGCTTTGAAAATTTTAAGCTCTCAGCAGAATTTTTCTGAGTAGAGTTGAGTATTTCCTCAAATGAATCCTTTGAGTCAGTGGATGTATTTCTGTTTACACTTTTCTGATTTATGAGCTGACTTGCCATTTTACTGATAGATGAATAACCATCATTAAGTCGTTGCATAATCTCCACCTCTCTCTTATTTTCCCTTTTTCAATCCTGCCTACTCAGTTTTTGCTGTACTGTTGTCTGTATCCGTACTTCCATCAGAATCATTGTCAGACTTGTCTGTATCTGTTTTGTCAGAAGATGAATTATCCCCCGTTGTTTCTTTTATTCCCTTTACAACAAGAGTTACACTTGAAGCGTCAACCGTGCTGTTTGCATCATCAAATACAAAGCCAATCGTATATGTACCCGCATCGAGACTTGCAAATGCTGACTTGTCTATAGTAAGAACTCCATCCTTATATGAAAGCTTACTTGCATCAACCTTTGTAGTATTGCCCTTAGAATCAATAAGACCTATGCCTATTGAAGCTGCCTGATAACCGTTTGAGCCAAGACTTACACCCTTTATCACTACATCCTGTGGTGCTCCGTGAAGATATGTAACCGTCTGCTTACTTACCTTTGGTATGTACTGCGATATAAGATATGATGAATCTATCACCTCTGAAATGTCATCGTACGAATAAAGATTACCATTTACCTGAACATATGCTTTATTATTCTTAATAGTTACCTTGTCTACAGTACCCTGCATCTCTGTCACCTGACCTGTGCCTGATGTCTGTTCTATCTTTACTGTCTTACCTACAAGTGAATATGCCGATGTATTTACAGTCGTACTGTTTAAGTTTTCCATCTGCTCAAGTTCTGAGAACTGTGCAAGCTGTGCTACATACTCAGTGTTATCTGTAGGTTCAAGCGGATCCTGATATTGCATCTGTGTTACAAGAAGTAAAAGGAAGTCTTCTTTTCCAAGCGAATCATTTGTCTTTCTCTCTTTTGTCTGTTGTGAATCCTCTGAAATCTGAACCTTACCGTTTACTACCGGTGCTGTTAATCCCATAATATTCCTCCTTTCCTTTCATCTATGCCGTAAAGTCTATCTGCGAACCATTGTCACGCATAACCTGTTTTCTCACGGCTTCTTTTTCCTCGTTTGAAATTGCTGACTCATCTGACGAATCATCCCCAAAGTCAAACTTCATCTGTTTGCCATTTCCATCATCAGCTTTGCTCTGTCCGCCGTCCATAGCCTGGTCACTTCGTGAAAAATCAAAATCTGACACATTTACTTCAACCGCATCGACTTTAAGTTCTCTTAACTCAAGATTTTCACGCAATGTGAACATCTGGCTCTCAAGTGCCGCTTTTGCTTCTTCCGACTGCACTGAGAATACTGCTGTCATCATACCGTTTTTAGACGATACATTGAGAAGTACTTTTCCTAAATGTTCAGGATTAAGCTGCATCTCCATAGATGTCGATTCAGTTCCAAGTGAAACTTTTATCTTTTCGACAACCTGATTTACAATGTCAACCATCTGCTGCATCCTTACAGTATCCGGTCTTGCACTCTGTGTCTGTTCAACACTTGCAGCCGCCTGCTCCATGTTCTGAATAAAATTATTCTGAACATTTGTCTGCCTGCTACTTACCGCATCATCGTCAGACACTGTGCTTTCAGCTATTTCTTCTGACATATTTTTACCGGCATCTGAATCTGTCTGTGCCGAACCCTGCTCTGCTTCGTTCTGATTTTTCTCTACTGCTACAGCAACATCCTGTTTTGCATCTGTTATATTATCAGAAACATCTGTTATATTATCAGAAACATCTGTTTGAACATTCACCTGCCCGTCCGAAGCATCTTCCTGAATCACACTAAATGTTTCACCATCAGAAACAGTTGTCATCAAATTTTCATCTTCAATGTCACTCTGCTGCATTGAATTTGCAAGAGCTGTGGCAAAATCTTCTTTAGACATTCCCGTCAACTCTTCCCAATTGATATTCTCAACAACATCAATAAGAGAATTTAACTGGTTCATCATATTCTCATCAGTGAGCAAATCCGTAAATTCACTGCTTCCATTGATTGTAAGAACAAGTTTTGCAAGATTACTGGTATCGAGCAAGTCAAGTGCACTAAAGCCAAGTGCTGTCATGGCATTTGCCAGCGTCTCGTCATCGACACCAAGTATATCCCTGACCTCATTTGTTATCTCATTTGTTATCTCATTTGCAACATTTTCTACTGATTTTAAATCTGCTTTCACTGATGTATTTGCATTAAGTTCTGAAATGTTATCATCTGTGTTTTTTGCGTTTACAGTATTTGATTTTGCAACCTTAAGATTACTGCTTTTCTGATTGTCAGACACACTGTTCTTAGTATTAGCAGTATTAGCAGTGTTACCATTTTTAGATGCACTCAGGCAATTTGCAAAATCATTTGCATTTTTGTCTTTTTTCATCTGTACCTGATTGTTTGACTGAACCTTTGATAATGAATCCATCATCAATGATTTGATCTCTGCCATCATTTCACCTCCTTATATTGATATAGATATATATGTAAACGGCTAATGCCGTAAACATCTGATTACTTTTCCAAGCCACACTTGCAATGTGAAAGATAACTATTTTTTCACTGATGATATTTTCTTTGTAACCTGTGCGGCGAAATCAACATCCATCTCCTGCAATATTGCAGCCGCCTGTTTTTCTGTCATATTTTCAAGAATATCCCTGATAAGTGAAAGGTCTTCAGACATCTCTGAAAGTCTTGCAGCCGCCTTATCAGCATCCATATTAGCATAGAATTTTCCAAGTTCTTCTGCTTTCTTTGTGTATTGAAGTTTGAGGAGCACCTGTTTGTATATCTTTTCGGCATTTTCCGGTTGAATTTCCTCATAATACTTTTGATACTCTGAGATATCCGGAGCATTCTTTGTAAACACAACCTTTTCATCAAACTCTTTTACACGCTTCTGAAAATCATCATACTCATCTTTATACTTCTGGAGTTTCATTAACTTAGCCTCAAGTTCTGAAATATAATCAGAATTTGCATCCTGTGTTCCATTTTCAGACTTAAGTTTACTCTCTAATTCTTTAATCCTCTCATTTGCAGCTTTAAGTGTTGTGTATTCATAATCACCCTCTTCAGCCTGCAAATCTTCTGAAACATTAGGAAGTATCTTGTTTACTACCGGAACATCTTTAAGCACCGGATACAATACTTTACTTCCAATACCTCCTACATCCATTTTTATTAAAAATGCAAAAACTGCCAGCCAGATAAGAATGATAACGATCGCTATCAAAGCAGTTACCAGCTTGCTTCCACCGCTCTCATTTTCTTCACCTACTATTTTGTCCTTATCTTTCTTTGCCATCCGCTTATTCCTCACTTTCATCACTGCCACTTCTAAACTTAAAACTTACAAGTTCATTTATCTCTTTTTGTTCTTCTGCATTTATCTCTGCCTTAAATTCTTCAAATGCATTTTCTTTTAATTTTTCATAAGTTTTTCTTTCTTTCATGGCATTGTCAAGTTTTTCTCCTGCCTTCTCAACAACTCTCTGCTGATTTGCGACAACCACCATCTGCAGTTTTATGTTATATTTTATATTTTCGACGCTATCTTCAAGTATCTTTATTTCTAATATATTCAGCTTGTCCGTTACCGCATCATAAAGTTTTGACTGGTACATATCCCGTCTTAATTTTAATTTATCTAACTTTTCTTCTTCCTGCCTGAGTTTCATCATCTCAATACTGTATTCGGCTTTTGCCTGTTCTTCAAGTTTTTCTTTTACAGAAAGAATACTCTCCATCTTAAATATAAATTTTGCCATCAGCCAACCTTCAATTCATTTATAATAATCTAAATCTCTGCTTCTTCAACATTCTCCTCGAAAATATTCTGAAGCCTTTTTATCGTATCCTCGAAAGAAACTTTCTCATATACATCCTGAATCAAAAATCCGTTTACGGCATCAATTTTAGATAATGCAAAATCAATTTCTTTATTTGAACCCGGCTTATATGCACCTATATTTACAAGGTCCTCTGCCTCTGCATATGTCGCCATGACATTTCGTAATTTTCCAGCCCATTGTTTATGCTCTTTCGAGGCAATACTACTCATAACGCGGGATATGCTCGCTAAGACATCTATAGCCGGATAATGATTTTTCTGAGCAATTTTTCGGTCTAGTACGATATGTCCATCCAAAATACTTCTTGCCGTATCCGTGATAGGCTCGTTGAAATCATCCCCATCAACAAGTACCGTATAAAGACCTGTTATTGAGCCTTTTTCGGAACATCCTGCCCTTTCAAGCAGTTTTGGCATTTCTGCATATACACTTGGCGGGTATCCTCTTGAAACAGGCGGCTCACCCGATGCCAGACCTATCTCACGCTGTGCCATAGAAAAACGTGTCAGTGAATCCATCATAAGAAGCACATCTTTTCCCTGATCTCTGAAATATTCTGCAATGGCTGTCGCCGTCTTTGCTGCTTTTTTTCTTATGAGTGCCGGTTTATCTGATGTTGCCACTACGACAACCGAACGTTTCATTCCTTCAGCTCCTAAATCTCTCTCGATAAACTCCCTGACCTCTCGTCCTCGCTCTCCAATAAGTGCAATCACATTTATATCAGCTTTAGTATTTCTTGCGAACATACCCATCAGTGTACTCTTTCCAACACCACTTCCTGCAAATATTCCTATTCTCTGACCTTTTCCGACTGTAATAAGACCATCTACTGCCTTTACACCAAGCGGAAGCACTTCATCGATTATCTTTCTTGTAAGTGGATCCGGCGGTTCAGCTTCAACTGAATATGCCCCTTCTGTTGTCAGAGAAGTATTGTCTATAGGATAGCCCAGACCATCGAGCGTCTTTCCAAGAAGTTCATCACCAACGGCTACTTTCAGAGGAGCACCTGTATTTTCCACTCTGCTTCCAAGTCCTACTCCCTCAGTCTGATCATAAGGCATGAGTAACACTCTGTCATCTTTGAAACCCACAACCTCCGCATTAATAACCTGATTCGTCTCTTTTGTGATTATGTGACATAAATCATTAAGCTTTGCAGACGGTCCGATTGATTCTATCGTAAGACCTACCACCTTAGCAACTTTGCCAAGTTTTTTCTCAAATGACTGATTTAGAAGCATATCATATTTTGATAAATCAATGTCTATCATACCTATGCGCCCCTCTCTTTCCTTACCTTACATTGCTATCATTCTTAAACTGTCCCTAAGACTTTTGAGCTGTGTATCAAGACTGCAATCTATAACCTTTGTATCAAAGTCTATAACACACTGGTTATGTTCAAGACTTGTATCCTCAATAATATCAACTTCTATATCTTTATTTAAGCCTTTTACAAGATCATCTTTCTTTGCAGTAACGATTCCCATATCAGCTTTCGAAATATGCAATGTAATGTTCTTCGTTTTTTCTGCTCCCTGTAAGTTGCCATGCAGAGCATTATCTATCAGATAGACTATAATATCTTTTTTATCCCGGCATACAACACCTGTTATTTTTTCAACAAGTCCCGCAACAATATCAGCATACTTAGGTTCAAGGCTCTTTGCCATGTTATCGACTTCTGCCATTTTTAAATTATAATCTTCTTCTAACTTTTCTTTCTGTTCTTCAATCTCCATCAGACCTTGATTTCTGCCTTCCTCAAGACCACTCTGTTTTCCTTCTTCAAATGCCTGATTTTTTATATCATCTGCTGAAAGGTTTGCACTATCAATAATCTTCTCTGCTTCTTTTCTTGCTTCCTGCAGGATTTTTTCTCTTTCGTCATTGAGTTCTTCTGATATTATTTTCTTTTCTTCTTCCCTAACCTCTTCCATTGAAAGAACATTCATGCCCTCCTGAAAATCTTCAGGCTGCTCATCCATATTTTCCAAAGAAGCCGCCGTTTCATCTCCAAGCTGTCTGAAGCTGAATGGTTTTATTTCACTTTCTACTTCTTTGCCATGGTATATCTCAGGATGAACCTCTTTTCCATAATCATCAGAATTAATTACTCTCTTATCTTCCTCATCTACGGTAAAATAAACATTTTTAATAAGATTAGACAACTATCTCGTCACCTCCACCTCTGGAGATAATAATCTCAGCAGAGTCTTCGAGTTTTCTGATAATATTAACAATCTTCTGCTGTGCTTCCTCAACATCCTTCATACGAACAGGTCCCATAAAGTCCATATCTTCTCTTATCATTGTAGCAAGACGTTTTGAAAGATTGCTGAAGATAAGATTCTGAACCTCTTCGTTTGAGCCTTTAAGTGCAACGGCAAGTTCGTTATTGTCAACTTCACGAAGCACACGCTGGATAGATCTGTCGTCGAGCGAAAGAATATCTTCGAATACGAACATCTTCTTTCTGATTTCGTCTGCAAGTTCCGGATCTTCGATTTCGAGACTTTCCATAATATGCTTTTCTGTTCCTCGGTCTACTGTATTTAATATATCTACGATAGAATCGACACCACCAACAATTGTGTAATCCTGATTGACAAGGGAAGCAAGCTTCTGTTCGAGCACCTTTTCAACCTCCTTGATAACATCCGGCGATGTTCTGTCCATCTGAGCAATACGCTTTGCAACATCTGTCTGTTTTTCAGGCGACAATGCCGAAATAATTGCTGATGCCTGATTTGATGACAGATACGACAAAATAAGTGCTATCGTCTGCGGGTGCTCGTCCTGAATAAAGTTCAACAACTGGCTTGCATCCGTCTTTCTGACAAACTCGAACGGTCTGACTTGCAATGATGCCGTAAGTTTTCCAATAACATCTTTTGCCCTTTCTGAACCAAGTGCCTTTTCGAGAAGGTCTTTTGCATAACCAATACCACCTTCTGCAATGTACTGCTGTGCAAGACATACTTCATAGAATTCATCCAGTACCGCATCTTTCATAGCAGGAGATACACTTCTCGTATTTGCTATCTCAAGGGTAAGCTGTTCTATTTCGTCCTCCTTCAAATGTTTAAATACATTTGAAGACTTATCAGGTCCAAGTGCAATAAGCAGTATGGCAGCTTTTTGCACGCCTGTAATTTCTTCTGATTTAGCCATACCAATCCTCACCTTTCAATTATCTCTGTATCTTTATTATTCCCACTCATCATTTAGCCAGTTACGAAGCAACTGTGCAACTGCCTCAGGATTTTCATCAACAAATTTTTCTATCATCTTTCTAGTCTCAGATTTATCACTAAATTCAATGTCATCCAAAGACTGGTTCTCTTTTGTCGTTGCAAGGAGCTGTTCTACTGAAAGTTCCGGTTCTTCGTCCTCTGCCGCAAGTGGTGACGCACCACGGAGGATTACGAATATGAGCAACGCAATTATAAGAACTGTAAGTATTATCATCAGATAATTTGAAATACCGTTTGATGACTTTGTACTGCTTACAAACTGTGGAACATTGTATGCGAGTACTGTAATCTTATTTGCACTGACACCTGTTGCTGCTGAAATAAGATTTATCTCATCAGTCGATACTGTTGTAGTGCTTATCTTATTATTCTGAGATATAAACTGATCCCATGTCGTCTTATCAAGAGTACCATCTGCCTTAAGATCATCCTCTTTATAAACAGTATATTTTCTTACGACAATACCAAGTGAAGAATCTGCAAGCTTAATGGCAGGTGTTTCCTGCTTAATGTTCTGAACTTTCTCGTTTGTAAGAAGATCTGTGAGTTTCTGCACATCTACAGTGTTCGATGTACCTGAGCTGCTGTTATTTACATAATCAGTGTCACTGTCATTTGAGTCTGTTCCCGGTGTACCGCCGTTTCCTGACGCACCTTTTGAACTATATGTATAAAGATTTGTCGGATAACCGTACTCTCTTCCATCATCAACAGAATACTCTTTTGTGAGAGTTTCTATCTTGTTCATATCGAACTGTATGCCGTCTGTTCCTACCTGTGCATCATCATAACCGCACCTTATAAGAAGTGTTGTAACATTGTCTGCTATTGTATTGCGGAGTTTGTTGCAATATTCTGTGCTTCCGCCTGTGAGCACTCCACCTAATCCATCACTGGTATTTCCATTATAAATGCACTTTCCATCGGTATCATTGATGATAACATTCTTCACATCTGTACCTACTGTATTGGCAAGCCAGTACGCAAGTGTCTCTGCTGTCTTATCATCAAGCAGATCCTTATTTTTATCATTTAATTCAATGCTTGCCGTAATAGATGTCTTTGCTGTTTCTGCATCATCACTTGATAGAACAGTATATGTAGTCTCCGGGACATTTATAAATACATTTGCATCATCAATGAATTTATACTGAATAAGACTCTGTCTTATCTCAGACTGTAATGCAAGAACTCTCTTTTGATCCTTTTCACTTTCCGTTGTTGACATGGAATTATCAAACGCAGCATCCCATGTATATCCTTTGTCAGTGAGACCGTTATCACTCATTGCATAAAGAGCATTTGTCATATCATCCTGATGTACATATATAGTTTTTCCGTCACTCGATGCCTTCCATGTAATACTCTGGTCATCAAGTGCCTTGGTCATGGTATTTGCATCATCTACACTGTCAAACACCTGAAACTTTGACCATGTAGGTCTCGAAGCAAGCCATGCCACAACTCCTATGGCTATGAGAACCACACATATTATAGCAATAACTATAGTCTTTTGTTTGCTTGTATATTTATCCCAGAACACTTTAAATTTTTCCGGAATTTCTTTTACTTTTTCGCGCATAATCCAGTTCTCCTAATTCCTTTCGGCTTATTTTAGAATTGTAAATTCATCAATTCTTTGTATCCCTGAACAAAAGCGTTTCTTACAGCAACCGTATATTGTAACGAAACATTTGCTTTTTGCTGGGCTATCTGCAGATCATGAATACTATCGGACTCTCCTAATGCATATTTTATTTCTTCTTCTTCTGCTGCATTACTATAGTCATTTGTCTCATTTACCATTTTTACAGCCGAATCAAACAATGTAGAAAACGCACTCTTGTTATCATCTGAATTTATAATAAGCGAATCACTTCCATCTGAAAGAGAAGATGATATCGCCGGTGTCGTAAAATTATCATAATTAACACCTGATAATGCCGTTAAACTCATTTATAAAATCCTCCAATCCAATCGCACATCAACATGTGCTTTTATCTCACATATTAACATTACTGATTTTATCATGATGATTTGCCTATATCTAATGCCTTGAGCTGCATATTTTTTGAAGCATTAAACGCCGTAACATTAGCCTCGTAAGATCTGCTCGCATCTATCATGTTAGTCATTTCAGTAACTGTATTTACATTTGGATATGTAACATATCCTTTTTCATCCGCATCCGGATTTGAAGGATCATAAACCATTCGACATTCTGTCTCATTATCCTCATATATCTTTGTTATCTTTACACCTTTTCCAAGTGTGCCTGTCGCATTTATAAGAGCATCATCAAAAGATACATAATTTTTTTCTTCAAAAACAACTGCTTTTCTTTTGTAGACATCTCCGTCTGCTGTTCTTGTAGTATTTACATTTGCAATATTTTCTGAAATAAGATCAAGTCTTGTCCGCTGTGCCGTCATACCCGTGGCACTTATATCCATTGCTGAAAAAACACTCATACTTTTCCTCCTGTTTCAATCCATACACTATCAGCTCGTCTTAAATACACTCTGTATCCTTTTAAATTCCTGACTGATAGAATCCAACATTGTGTAATATTTAATCTGATTTTTTGCAAGTTCTGCATTTTCTGTATCAATATCTACATTATTTCCATCTATGCGGTAACTTGAAGACGCATAGTCTGTATATGTAGTTCCGGTAAGACTGTCCAGATCAGCATCGGCTATATTGTCATCTAATGATGAACCACCACTGACAGCACCCTGAAGATATTCCTCAAATCTTATGTCTTTTCTCTTATATCCCGGCGTATCTACATTTGCAATATTGTTTGATATTACTGAATTTCTCGTCCAGCTTGCATCACTTGCTTTTTCCAGAACATTTATGTAATTATAAGCCCCTGATGAAATCATACCCGCACTCCTTTCATTTTATATCATTTTATCTCTACATAATTTATCTATCATCACAATGAATTATATTTAATTCATTATCTATGTATAAGAATACATATTCAATTATAAAGAAATTACGACAAATTACAAGTATTTAAGCAAAATTTATTTATTTTTTAGTAACAGTTCAGCCATAAAAAGATAATTGGCAATACAATGAGCTTGTTCATTGTATTGTTAAGTACCTTTTTATGGTAGAATAGCCTTTCATTTCTGAAATGAGTAAACATAAGCTGCAAAGCAGCGACTGACAGCTCGCTGGCAGGTTTATGAATGTAAGAAATGCAAGGCTGAACTGTTACATTTTTTGTTAAGTAAGTCATTTTATGTAAAAAAACCATGCAGCACTTAAAATGATTAAGCACAGCATGGCATAATATTTATATATTCCGTGCAATTATATCTTCGCACAGCAAATCATTTACAATATGTATTGTAGTTCCTTTCATACCCGATGATTTAGTTTCAATTATACCTGCACTCTCACACTTTTTCAAAGCATTTACTATAACAGATCTGGTTATACCAACCTTATCAGCAAGCCTGCTTGTAATAAGTATCCCCTTTTTTTCTTCGCCAAGCTCTGCCAACACATACATCATCGCATGTGCTTCAAGTTTTGACAATGTTTTTATCGCAGCATATATATCATGCTCCTTGTGATGCTCCTCAGAATTTTCTTCACTTTCCGCTCTCTGCATCGCAAGTCCTATAACTGTAGCACCATATTCTGTCAGTATTATATCATCTATTGAGAAATCATTATTTTTACGATAGACAAACAAGGTACCCAGCCTTTTGCCTGACATACATACCGGTGCTATCATTGCCCGATACTCTAATATATTATCGCATTCTAACCCAATAGTCAACAGATTTACATTTTCCTTTGTGGATAAGATATTCATAAATCTGTCTCTTATGGCACTGTCTATATAGTCTCCATATCCTATATCTTTTATTTTCGGAAATTCCTCGATGCCCTGACATTCCTTTAATCCAAGTACCTTTCCTTTTTTACTCGTGAGCAGTACATTGACATTAAGCTCATTTGACAACACATTGCAAAACTGTCTGAAATCAATTTTATCTGATTCCTGTTCAGTCAAAAGTTTATTTATCTTTCTAGTCTTATCCAGTAACTCCAAACTCATTTTATTTCTTTTCCTTAGCCTCTACATAACCACATTGTTCATCCATGCACACAATTTTATTTCCTTTTTCAACCATTGCTCCGCCACATTTTGGACATTTCTTTTCTGATGGTTTCTGCCATGACATAAAGTCACATTCAGGATTGTTGATGCAGCCATAGTATCTTCTTCCTTTTTTGGTTTTCTTTATTACAATATCATCACCACACTTAGGACACATAACTCCGATTTTTTCATAATAAGGTTTTGTATTCCTGCAGTCTGGAAATCCCGGACACGCAAGGAATTTTCCATGAGGTCCATATTTGACGACCATATTTCTTCCACATTCCTCACAGATAACATCCGTAACCTCATCCTCGATCTTTACCTGTTCAAGTTCCTTTTGTGCCTGTTCTACTGCCTCATGCAAATCCGGATAAAAGTTTCTGACAACCGTCTTCCATTTTACTGAACCATCCTCAACTCTGTCCAAAAGCCCTTCCATATATGCTGTAAAATTTACATCCACGATACTGGCAAAGGATTTTTTCATAATATTATTTACAACCTCACCAAGCTCTGTAATATAAAGATTCTTTTGTTCTTTTGCAACATAATGTCTGTTTATTATCGTTGAAATCGTAGGTGCATAGGTACTTGGTCTGCCTATACCAAGTTCTTCCAGCGTTTTAACAAGTGATGCCTCCGTAAAGTGTGCCGGTGGCTGGGTAAAGTGCTGCTTTTTGTCAACCTCTTCAAGACCAAGCTCCATTCCCTTTTCAATCTTCTTAGAAAGAGCCTTTTTATCTATTTTATCCTCATCTGTCTGATATACAGTAAGATACCCCGCAAACACAACTTTTGAAGATGCAGATGTAAATCTGTATTTGTCCGAATCTATCTTTACTGATTTTGTCTCATATTTAGCATCTGACATCTGGCTTGCCACAAAACGTTTCCATATAAGCTGATACAATCTGAACTGATCTCTTGATAAAGAGTCTTTAACCTGTGCCGGTGTAAGATCAACATATGTCGGTCTTATCGCCTCATGTGCATCCTGTATCTTTTTTTGACTCTTTCCGGCTTTTTCGTTCTGGTTAAGATACTCCCCGCCATAACTTTCTCTGATAAAATCAGCAGCACTCTGTTTTGCTTCATCTGATATTCTCGTAGAATCTGTACGCAGATAGGTGATAAGACCTATAGTTCCTCTTCCTTTTATGGCAGTACCCTCATAAAGTCCCTGTGCTACCCTCATCGTCTTCTGTGTCGCAAAATTAAGTGTCTTTGCTGCCTCCTGCTGCAATGTACTTGTAGTAAAAGGTAACGGGCTTTTTTTTGTCCTTCCGGAAGTTTTAATATCTGAAATTTCAAACTTAGATTTTTTTATTTCTTCTATTATCTTTTCTGCCTGCTCTTTTGATTCAATGGTCATCTTTTCTTTTAAAGTTCCATAGAAATCTGCCGCAAGAGGTTTCTTCTCTCCGTCAATCTTAAACTCCCCTGACAATGTCCAATACTCTTTTGCGATAAAGGCATTTATCTGCTCTTCTCTGTCTGCTATTATCCTTAAAGCAACAGACTGAACCCTGCCTGCACTAAGTCCTCTTTTTACCTTTGCCCAGAGCACCGGACTAATCTGATAACCAACCATTCTGTCTAGCACTCGCCTTGCCTGCTGTGCATCAACAAGATCCATATCTATCTTTCTTGCCTGTTTTATGGACTGCTTAACAGCATTTTTTGTTATCTCATTGAATGTAATACGCTTTGCATTTTTGTCATCAAGTTTAAGTGCCTTTGACAAATGCCACGATATAGCTTCTCCTTCACGATCCGGGTCAGTTGCAAGATAAACTTTATCAGCTTTCTTAACTTCTTTTCTAAGTTTTGCAAGAAGCTCGCCCTTTCCCCTTATCGTAATATATTTAGGTTCAAAATCATTCTCAATATCAATTCCAAGCTGGCTTTTGGGCAAATCCCTTACATGACCATTTGAAGCTATCACTTCATAGGTACTTCCCAAAAATTTTTTAATAGTCGTAGCTTTTGATGGCGACTCAACAATTACCAGATTCTTTGCCATACTGTTTCCTTCCTTTCACCCAGGCTTGCAAGATCTCATATCTTTATTGCATAATAATTGTTTCCGACCGTGTCAATAAGCCCCTTCATCTCAAGAGATAAAAGGCAGTCCATCACATCAGGGATGCCAAGTCCCGTTTCAGATGCAACTTCTGATACATGTGCCGGCTCCAAACTTAAACTAGCATACACTATTTTTTCAGTGGTTTCAAGCAAAAGATTATTTTTTTTATTTTTAATCTCAATATCTTCACTATAAAATATGCCAAGTGCATCTAAAATATCTCTGCCGTTTGTGACTAAACAGGCTCCGTTTTTTATCAGTTCATTACTCCCATAATAAAAGCTGTCATTTATACTCCCGGGTACCACAAATATGTCCTTTCCATGTTCTAATCCAAGCTCTGCCGTAATGAGCGAACCACTCTTTTTTCCCGCCTGCACAACAAGTATTCCATCAGACAGTCCGCTTATTATCCTGTTTCTTCTCGGAAAGTTTCCTGCCACCGGACTTACACCGGGTGCATACTCTGAGATTACACCTCCCCTTGTCTGCATCATTATATATTCATTTATATGCTGCCTCGGATAACATATATCTATCCCACATCCAAGAACAGCAAATGTTCTTCCTCTTACAACTGACATTGCCCCCGTCTGGCTTTTTATATCAACTCCCCTTGCAAGTCCGCTTATCACCTGCACACCGTACTTTGCAAGTTCACGCCCAAATTTTTCCGCTATACATCTTCCCTCGTATGTTGCATTTCTTGCTCCGACAACTGCTACTGCCGGTTTATTATTGTCCGGAAGTTCCCCCCTGTAAAAAAGACTATACGGAGGGTCATATATATTTTTTAACTTTTCAGGATAATCCTCTGCTCCGATATATGTAAAATTTGTCCCTGCATCACACATTTTCTGCCATTTTTTGCTTATATTTTCGATATTCCTGCTGTCAATAAGTTTTTGTATCACATCTTTCCTTATACCGTTTACTTCATACAGCTTCTCACTATCCGCTTGAAAAACAGCTTTTTCACTCCCGAAATAATTTATTAGTCTTTCTCTGGTTTTTGTCCCGACTCCCTGAATACAGCTAAGCCAGAACGGATACAAAATATCTTCACCTGTTTTCACATAGTCACCCCCCAATACTTCTTATCTGCGGTACGGTAACATACTGCCTCTGAAATATGTTTTCTTTTTATTTCCCCGCTTTCGTCCATATCTGCTATTGTCCTCGCAGTCTTTAGGACCTTGTGATATGCCCTCGCACTAAACTCCATGTTCTCAAATATATTTTCAAGATATTCCTTTGCCTCATTATCCATGACACAATATCTTTTTATCATGCCTGCACTTAGTTCTGAATTAAACAATATCCCGTCATTTTTATAGCGTTCTTTTTGAATATGGTGAACTTTTTCTATCCTCTTTCTGACATCATATGAATTCTCACCTTTGTCACTGTTGCTTATTTCTCCATATTTTAATATTATCGTTTCAGTAAAAATATCTATCCTGTCAAGCAATGGTTTACTTATCCTGCCGAGATAATTTTTTATCTGTCCCTGCGAACAAGTGCATTTTTTCCTGTCGGGGTAATATCCGCACTTACATGGATTTAACGCAGCCGTAAGCTGAAACTTTGCAGGATAGCGGTAGCTTCCCTCCAATCTTGAAACATTTACATACCCATCCTCTAAAGGCTGTCTCATCACCTCAAGCACCTGTCTTTGAAACTCCGGCAGCTCATCAAGAAAAAGCACACCTCCCGACGCAAGGCTCACCTCCCCCGGCTTTGGATACCTGCCGCCTCCTGCAAGTGCCGTCTGAGTAACAGTGTGATGCGGAGACCTGAATGGTCTTTTTTGCACAACCGGATTTTCCTTGTTTAAAAGACCGGCAACGCTATATACTTTTGATATTTCCATTCTCTCTGAAAATGTAAGTTTTGGCATAATACCAGGTATGCACTGTGCAAGCATTGTCTTTCCCGTGCCCGGAGCGCCAATGAGTGCAATATTGTGCATACCTGAAACAGCAACCTCTACCGCTCTTTTTGCCCCCTCCTGACCCCTTATGTCAGATAAGTCATGTTCATCGTCTTCTACTTTAAACGGCATCTTGTGTTTTGTGTCGGATATGTACCCGGCAATATCCTCCGAATTCAATATCTCAACCATCTCTTTAATATTTTTTACACCTATGATTCCTACATCATCTATGATACCTGCCTCACAAACATTGTCAAAAGGCACGATACAATACTTAAATCCGTTTTCATATGCTGTATAAACTCTGGGAAGTACGCCATTAACTGATTTGATATTTCCATCAAGACCTAACTCACCGATAAATAGAATTTGTTTTAAGATTTCTTTGTCTATATAACCAAATGCCGCCAATATTGCAACAGCAATAGACAGGTCAAATGATGTCCCGTCTTTTCTCACATCAGCAGGAGAGAGATTTATCGTTATTTTTTTAGGCGGAAATCTGTATCCGCTGTTTTTTAATGCAATCCTTACCCTCTCTCTTGCTTCTTTTACTTCTGACGACAGATAACCTACCAGAACAAGACCCGGAAGTCCTTCTGATATATCTGTCTCAATATGTACTACACAGCCGTCTATTCCAAATATGGCGGCACTAAATGATTCACTATACATAGTCTACCTCCATGCACAGCAAATCTACCCGTAAATCATAATGTTATATTATCAGAACACTCTGATATTTACAAGCTGTAATTTTATTTATCAAGAATTTTTTTCAGCTCTTCCATAAATGTATCTACATCTTTAAATTCTCTGTATATGGATGCAAACCTGACATATGCAACCGCATTGAGTTTTTCAAGCCCCTCCATTACAAGTTCTCCTATAAGGCTGCTTGGTACTTCATTTATCTCTTTGTTGAATATCTCCGTCTCCACCTTATCCACTAACAGATTCATATCGTCAACCGATATAGGCAGCTTGTGACATGACCTGAACACTCCTCTTTCTATCTTTGCACGGTCATAAGGCTCTCTTGTCTGGTCTTTTTTTATGACAACAAGAGGTATCGACTCTACCTTTTCATATGTAGTAAATCTTTTATTGCACTTATCACACTGTCTCCTTCTCCTTATAGATGTATTTTCATCTGCCGGCCTGGAATCTATAACTTTTGTATCTGCTTCTCCGCAAAATGGACACTTCATCGCTGTTTCCTCCATCAAATATATATTATATTCAAAATATTTTTAGTCTGTTTTTAATATCATGCTCCCCGGCCAAATATATATCGACCTGTGGCTTTTGCCCATGCTCAATATATTATAATAGAAGAAATCTAAATTGTCCATTATATAAATTGTTACCATTCACATTTGTGAAGACATTTTGATGCTTCGACCTCAACCAATACAACATCCGCACCAATCCTCTTTACACACTCATATGGAATTATATATTCACTGTCACGCCCTATAATGCCAAACACCTTACATGGTCCCGGTATTATCAGCGAGCAGATTCTGCCTGTACGCTCCTCAAAATCCACATCGCAGATATTCCCAAGACGCTCCCCGTCACACACATTTACTACTTCCTTCTCCCTAAGCTCACAAATTCGCATAAAGCCCCCATAATAATCAAAGATATTGTTTCATAACCTTAAGTGCTCTTTTTTCGAGACGACTGACCTGTGCCTGTGAAATACATATTTCATTTGCAACTTCCATCTGTGTCTTCCCCTCATAATATCTCATCTTAATTATACGGTTCTCTCTTTCAGACAGGTGATCTATCGCTGCTTTTATCGACATTTTCTCCACCCAGTCCTCCTCAAGATTCTTTTTATCACTTATCTGATCCATGATATATAGTGTATCTCCGCCCTCGGCAAACACGGGTTCATAAAGTGACACGGGACTCTGTATGGCATCCAGTGCAAATGCCACATCTTCGGGCGTTGTTTCAAGCATTTTTGCTATCTGCTCTATCCCCGGTTCTTTTTCGCTCTGCTTCATAAGTGCTTCTTTTGCATATATGGCTTTATACGCAAGATCTCTCACCGACCTGCTCACCCTTATGCTGTTATTGTCCCTTAAATACCTGCGTATTTCCCCAATTATCATCGGAACAGCATAGGTACTGAATTTTACATTCATTGTCACATCAAAGTGGTCAATAGCTTTCATAAGACCTACACAGCCTATCTGAAACAAGTCATCACTGTTTTCTCCGGCGGCACCAAACCTCTGGATTATACTTAAAACAAGTCTCAGATTCCCCTTTATAAATTTTTCCCTGGCTTCTCTATCGCCCTTTCGTATCTTAACAAAAAGCTCCTTTTTCTCTTCTTCGGTAAGCAATGGTAATTTTGATGTATTTACACCACATATCTCTACTTTATATACAGCCATCATAACCTCCGGATATTTTGAAATTAAGCTTATACAAAGTAGGATTTACCAAATCAGACGATTCTATTCCATTCTTACTATTTCTTTTTTCAGGCGTCTGATTATTTTTTTCTCAAGTCTTGAAATATATGACTGGGAAATCCCCATCATGTCTGCCACTTCTTTCTGCGTTTTTTCTTCCCCATCAGCAGAATTTATCCCAAATCTTAACTCAATAATCGTTCTTTCCCTTTTGTTTAACTTTGACAATGCCATTCTAAGCAGTTTTTTGTCAACTTCATCCTCCATGTCTTTTGAAATAACATTTTCATCAGTGCCAAGAATATCCGATAAGAGAAGTTCGTTTCCATCCCAGTCAACATTTAACGGTTCATCGATAGAAACCTCAAGTTTAAGCTTATTATTACGCCGCAGATACATAAGTATCTCATTTTCTATGCATCTTGACGCATATGTAGCAAGCTTTATGTTTTTAAGCGGATTAAAGGTGTTTATCGCTTTTATAAGTCCTATCGTTCCTATTGAGATGAGATCTTCAACTCCGACCCCGGTATTATCAAATTTTTTTGCAATATACACTACGAGTCTGAGATTATGTTCGATAAGATTGCTCCTCGCCTCCTTATCCTCATCACCTCCGAGTTTTTTCATAACCTGTTCTTCTTCCTCTATCGTAAGCGGAGCCGGAAGTATCTCTGCCCCTCCTATATAATGGATTTCTCCGCCCCTTTTGGGGAATATAAATCCTCTTATCTCCGGCATCATCCTGAATTGAAATCTGTTTGGTATTGACACTTTTACCATTTTTGTCCTCCTTTTTGCACAGGTACAATCTATATTAAAGCATTAATGCCCACCTGTTGTACCATGCCTTTTTATTTTTTTATTGGAACAGTTTAATATCATCTGAACATCACCGGTTTTATCAATTCTTTCACTAACTGCTCCTAAAAAGTTCATCATAATACTGCCATCCATAAATACCAGTTTTTCAAACCTGTATGTTTCAAGCAGTCCGCTGCCACCTATTGAATTATAAGGTATCAGAATCGGTTTCTGCTTATCCCTCACTCCCATTTGAACGACTGTCTCTTTTGATATTATGTTTACGGGTTCATTTGTGTATGGACTGAAAAGATTATTTCCCGTGTCATACAATACATTAATATTTTTTTTTACACTGCCATGTATAAGCGTGGCACACATTATAGTCTCACACTTTTCAGCTTCATTCTTAATAATATTACGCATCACAAAAAATAATGCATACAATATCGCAAATGAAATGATATTAAAGATAAACGCCTTTTTAACATCTGCACTTTTCATATCGCCCATATGCTCCTGCATGAACAAAATACATCCGGCGGTAATACTCACACCAAACATCAATATAACCATATCCGTGAGAATCTCCGTCAGTACACTTCTCTTTTTATTGCTCTTATATTTATAGGATAACCCTATCAGCATCAACACGCAAAACACGCAATATGCACCATCCGGAACAACACTTCTCTGCTCTAAAACACTTATTTTATGTATAACTGAGATAAGTGCCACCACGGCACAAGCCACCGCCCATCGAAACGGTGTATATTCCTTTCTGCGTATAAATGCCACAAGCCACACCAGAAACTGGTTCATTACAAAGTTTAAAATCCAATAAAAATCAGCATAAAAAGAGTACACAAAATCTTAACCCCCGTGTTCATGTGATGTTAAAATCATACTACACTATTTCTTATGCGTATTTTGTCAAAACAGGTCCATTTTCATAAATTTAATTATTATCTTTACACCACAGTCGTGCATGAACGGTAATATCAAATAAAAGGTGCAATAATCACAGAATTAAATTTCAAAAGTCAATGCATACAAAAAAGACATGACATCTAAAAAAGATTGTCATGTCTTTTTATATAATTCACCTCTAAGCATTTTCATTGAAAAATCTCTGCTTCAGAAACATTACTTACTTTCCGTCCGCTTAGTCCAGATATAATGTAGTAAAATTCCAAAGAAGCGGTTTTCCTGCACTAAGACAAACATTGTCCTTATCTTCAACTTTTGCGATAAATGCGTTTGGTATGTCTTCATCCACGATACCATTTTCTTTCGCATATTGCAGCGACATATATCCCTCATCAGCATCATAATCAATCTCATCTGTAATCTGATAATGAGCTGCATCTATCTTATATCCTTCAAGGCTCTTTCCGTTAAAGTATATCTTTGTATAATCTGTAAAACCCTTTCCCTTGACAATGTAACCCTTTTTATTTTTCCTTACATCTTCAAGCGTAACAGGATAAGTTCCCATCTGAAGATTTGACTGCACAAACTCATTCTGACCGTTATAGGCATATTTTTCTCCATAGAACCAGTCATATTCAAGAGTCTTTAAGTCCGAAAGATAAGAATTGCTGTTCCAATCCATCTGCTGATGGTATCTTGTTATAAGCCCCTCATGTATCCCCGCCTTTCCGAGAACATATGAATACAACTGATATGCAGCCATATCCTTATCTAACTTTTTAAGACCAAAATTATCCCAAATAACATACTGCGTCTGATACAAATCAGAATTTTTGAGTTCATCTGCTGATATATCAAGGCTTGGAAGATGATCTCCATAAAGAACGAGAATAGTCTTCTCGTTTCTCTTCCGTAGTCTGTTTATGAGATTTCCAATCATATTGTCAACCTGTGCAATCTGATTTACATAATAAGTGTATTGGTTTTCCATACCTTCTTTTGCACCGGTAACTTTTATCGGCTGTTCACCTTCAATATCAACATCATATTTACCATGACTCTGAACCGTAATTCCAAATGTAAAGTCTGAACCCTGTGTAGAATCAAGTGTCTTAATTATCTGCGGTACCATCACATCGTCATTTACCCAGCCGTTTAGATTTTCCTTAAGACCGTTCATATATTCCATTGAAGTAAATGTGTCAAATCCAAGATTCTTAAAAACAGTATTTCTTCCATAGAATGTAGCATTGTTATTGTGAACACAATGCGATTTATATCCTATCGAAGCAAGATCATTGCATACGCTCTCAGAAGTCGTGCTCTTAAGAACTGTCTTATACGGATACTCACATACCCCAAAGTCTCTCTGACGCATACCGGTAAGCACTTCAAACTCAGTATTAACTGTACCTGCACCAACCGTAGGCACTTTTAACAGTCCACTGGAATAATTTTTACAAAGTTTGTGGAATACCGGTAACGGATCTTTAGAAAACTTTAAATTTTTCATATAATCCACATCAAAAAATGACTCTAACTGTATCATTATAATATTTGGCTTATCATCACTATTTTTTGACTTTGACTGATTTTTTGAGCTGTCATCAAGTTTATTCACAATTTTCTTAACTGACTTCTCGCTGTAATCATCAGGCTCTGATATACCGGTATCTATAATACTGTTTGTAAAGCAGTAAACGAAGCCGTAATTTTCATATGCTTCAGATATATTTGTATAGTTTGTAGCAAGAGCCTGTACAGAACCGCTTGAACTTTTCATAAATACGAGTGCAAGCGAAATTGATGCAACTGCCATAACTGAAACCACTATGTGTTTATGATTTCTCTTATGATGTTTTGGTGCTCTTCTATAAAGTGACACCATTGCAAAGCCCAGCACACCGGCTGCAACCACCATCATAAGCACATTTAAAACCGTGAGATAATGACCTGACACACTTATTGCTGTATTTATCATTGTAAAATCAACTGCAGAAAATGGTGTGACCCTGAAGTGGAGTATCACAAAATTTGCAACTCCAAAACAAAGCCATACGACTGCCACTGTTATAAAAACAAAAATCTCCCTTTTGAAAAAAAGTGCAACTGATAATGTCAGCATTATTATGAGAGCATTAAACGAAAATAACACAGGACTTGAAAACATATATCCTATTCCTGAAATCAATGACTTTCTGCTCAATGACTCTATTATTATTTCCAACAATACAGGCATCATCAAATACCGAAATATATATGTGAACGCTTTCTTCAAATTATAATGCATTAAAACATCCCCTTTATATGCCATCTTATCTTATGAACCGACTACTATTCTGTCATATTTTTATATATCCTTGCAACTTTGTCAACCGGACCTGATGCAACAAGCCTTCCACTGTCAAGTATTATCGCCCTGTCACAAAGTCTTTTTACCTGTTCAAGTGAATGAGATACAAAAAGTACGGTAACTCCGTTGTCAAACATACTCATTATCTTTTTTTCACTTTTAGTTCTGAATTTCTTATCACCTACCGACAAAACTTCGTCAAGTATAAGAATATCAGGCTCTACAATTGTGGCTATCGAAAAACCGAGACGGGATTTCATTCCTGAAGAATAATTTTTTATAGGAACTTCTATAAATTCTCCAAGTTCTGAAAAATCAACTATCTCGTCAAACTTTTCATCAAGAAATTCTTTTGTATAACCGAGCACTGAACCGTAGAGATAAATATTTTCTCTTCCGGTGTACTCCGGACTAAATCCTGCACCAAGTTCAAGAAGCGGAGCTATAACACCTCTCGTTGTTATGCTTCCTGCTGATGGTTTTAAAACTCCTGACACCACTTTAAGAAGTGTACTTTTGCCTGAACCGTTAAGACCTAAAACTCCGAGTCTCTGACCCTTTTTTATCTCAAAATTTATGTCTTTGAGTGCCCAGAACTCACTATATTTTAAATCTCTTTTTAAAAATTTTATAACATATTCTTTTAAGTTGTCAACTCGTTCCTGATTAAGATTGAAACGCATTCCAACATCTTTTACGCTGACTGCAACATCTTTTTTCACAGCAACCTCCTGAATTATACATACAATATAAATTTATCCTGTTTCTTGTAAAATAATACCGAACCGACTATGACACTTACAATTGCAAATATCGCAGAATGGATACAATAGCTCATGTCCATTGGTTTTCCATACAAAACGGCATTACGGAAATTTGCTATACACATATACAACGGATTAATATTAAACACCCATCCGTTTCCCGTATTTATAACTCTCTCTGTCGTATAGAATATAGCCGATGCATACATGATAAGCATACTTACTACAGTCCATATATACTCAATATCCCTGAAAAATACATTTAATGTAGCAAGGATAAGACCTATTCCGAGAGTCATAACAAACAATATAACTAATGGCACAAGTCCCTCTATAATATGCCATGTAGGCTCTACTTTAAGAACTGCACCTACTCCTACAAGTACAATGAGCGATATTAAAAATATAACAAAGTTCGATACAATCGCAGCTACAACATATATATACTTAGGTACATATACTTTCTTTATCATGGCGGCATTTCCACTTACTGCCTTTAGTCCTGCCTTTGTAGCTGATGAGAAAAATGAATACAAAAGTCGTCCACACAATATATATACCGGATATGTCGGATCATCTTTTCCAAACAATGTACCAAACACAAGTGTAAGAACTATCATGGTAAGGAGTGGTTCAATAAGTGTCCATAAAATACCAAGATATGATCTTCTGTATTTTAATTTAATATTCTTTTTCACAAGTTCGTACAGAAGGTATTTATACTTGAGAAAATTCTTTAAATGATTTTTAATCTTCATATTTAATGCTGCTCCATATTTGATAAATATATGTTTACGGTTACAATCTGCCTTTTAAGACAATTACTTTATCTTATATATTTAATGTGTCATTTGTCTGTCAAAAGGCAAGTCAAAGGTAATTATAACATAGACTTACAAAAAGTCAAATGATACATAACAGTTCAGCCATAAAAACATATTGCTACTTTTATTAAAATAAGATATACTTTAATTAATATGATTTGAGAAACGGGGGATTTTATGAATAATTTACATATGTCAGAAATTCTGTCATCTAAATATGATGTACATTTAGATTATCAGATTACCATGTACGATCAGCTTCCGTACAAACGCAATGCAGATTTGTGTGGTGAACAAAATATTGCTATGTATAGCGGACACATTATAAAATACTATATGTGCGATAACAAAGAGGATTCTTTCGAGGTGGACAACCACGATGGCGAAATAAAAACACTTCTCGCAGACATTGAGGCAAATACCTCTGTCACACCAACCGTAGAAGATATTTCTGATAATGAGGATGATATGCCTGAGGGCATTTCACAAAAACAGGTGCAGACACTTCTCGATGACAAACCTGAACCTGAAGATATTTCAGTAAAAGAATTTGAGTCTTTTGACGATGTCCCTGATAATGAACCAAATCCTTCCATACCGACTGTTGATGCATTCGCCGGTATAGAAGACTGGTAGTGCAAAAGACTGTCCGGGTAAAACTTTAGCTCTGATATTAAGTTTTACCCGGACAGTCTTTTTTAAGTATATGAAAATGCTCGTAAAGTAGTGTGGCATCAGGAGCAAAATGTTGGTTTTGCTCTTTTTTATTTCATTATATTTTTATTTAATTTAATATTTATTTCATTATATTTTTATTTCTTTTTTCTTCCAAACGGTCCTTTTTTACCGTGCTTCTTTTCATCGGATGGTGTTTCATCTTCATTTTTCTCACCATACATCGCTTTGTCAAATGCTTCAAGAAGCTCTTTCTGTTCTGAGTTCATCTTTGTAGGCACTTCAACTACAAGCGTTACATAGTGGTCACCACGCACCTGCTTGTTTCTAAGCGATGGAACACCTTTATTTCTAAGGCGTACCCTTGTGTTTGTCTGAGTTCCCGGTTTAACGGTATAAATAACCTCGCCGTCAACAGTCTTTATGCGTACATCACCACCGAGTGCTGCCTGTGCAAATGTGATAGGTGCAGTCGAGAATATATCTCTATCCTGTCTCTGGAAGATAGGATGTCTTGAGACAACAACCTCAACTAAAAGGTCACCTCTCTGACCGCCGTTCACACCCGGCTCACCCTTATCGCGTATTCTAACACACTGACCGTTATCGATACCGGCAGGAATTGAAACCGAAATTTTCTTTCTCTTACTTATATATCCTGAACCGCTGCAGTCTGAACAACGCTCTTTTATTATCTTTCCTGTTCCGTGACAGTCAGGACAAGCCTGCACATTTCTCACAACACCAAACAAAGACTGCTGTGTAAATACGACCTGACCTTTACCACCACACTTCTTACAGGTTTCCGGTGATGTTCCCGGCTTAGCACCTGTTCCGTGACAGGTTGCACACTCTTCTTTCAGTGTAACATCAATTTCCTTGTCAACACCAAAACAAGCCTCTTCAAATGTAATCCTTACTGATGTACGGATGTTCTGACCTTTCATAGGACCATTGCTCTGACCTCTTGAACGGCCGCCGCCAAAGAAATCTCCAAAAATATCACCGAATATGTCACCCATATCCATGCCGCCAAAGTCAAAGCCACCTGCACCACCGGCACCGCCATCAAATGCTGCATGACCGAACTGGTCATACTGTCTTCTCTTATCTGCATCACTAAGAACTGCATATGCCTCAGATGCTTCTTTAAACTTAGCTTCGGCTTCTTTATCCCCCGGATTCATATCCGGATGATATTTCTTAGCCAGCTTTCTATATGCTGATTTAATCTCGGAATCAGACGCCCCCTTACTGACACCCAAGACCTCATAATAATCTCTTTTCTCTGCCATAAAACTCCTCGTTTCCGTGCCAAAGCACACAATCCAAAAATAAAAAATCACAAAAACAACCATAAGGCCGCCACCGTGGGAGGCAGCAGCCTAAAAATCTTATATTTAATGTGGGAAGAACAGCCATGCTGTTCAAATGAAGAATGGTCAAAGACCATTCTTCTAATGACAAAATGCTTTTAGCATTTTGTCTATTTATACCTCGCGGTAATCTCCGTCTACTACATCATCAGCTCCGGCATTGCTGTCATTTGCCGTTCCTGCTCCGGCAGCTCCCATGTCAGGACCTGCACCTGCTGCACCCTGTGCCTGAGCCTGCTCATACATCTTCTGGAATACACCCTGTGCACTTTCCATAAGTTTTTCTTTTCCTGCTTTAAGCTCATCAATCTCACTGTCAGTCATTGACTCAGGATTTGTTTTCTCAACAACAGCCTTAAGTGCATCAATATCTGCCTGGACTTTTTCTTTCTCAGCAGCATCTACCTTGTCTCCTGCTTCGTCAAGAGCTTTCTGTGTCTGGAATACCATGCTGTCTGCTTCGTTTCTTGCATCGATTCCATCTTTACGCTTCTTATCCTCAGCCTCAAACTGTGCTGCTTCCTTAACAGCCTTATCAATATCTTCATCAGACATATTTGAACCTGCTGTGATAGTGATATGCTGCTCTTTTCCTGTACCAAGGTCTTTTGCTGAAACATTTACGATACCGTTTGCATCAATATCGAATGTAACTTCAATCTGTGGAACACCTCTTCTTGCAGGTGGAATACCATCAAGTCTGAACTGTCCAAGTGACTTATTGTCTTTAGCAAACTGTCTCTCACCCTGAAGTACATTGATATCAACTGCACTCTGGTTATCAGCGGCAGTAGAGAATATCTGGCTCTTCTTTGTAGGGATTGTTGTGTTTCTCTCGATAAGTCTTGTAGCAACTCCACCCATTGTCTCGATTGAAAGTGAAAGTGGTGTTACATCAAGAAGAAGGATGTCTCCTGCACCTGCATCTCCTGCAAGCTTACCACCCTGTACTGATGCTCCGATAGCTACACACTCATCAGGGTTAAGTGATTTGCTAGGCTCATGTCCTGTAAGCTGTTTAACCTTATCCTGTACGGCAGGAATACGAGTAGAACCACCTACAAGTAATACTTTTCCAAGCTCTGAAGCTGTAATTCCTGCATCGTTAAGTGCATTCTGAACCGGAGTAGCAGTAGCTTCTACAAGGTCATGTGTAAGTTCATCAAACTTTGCTCTTGAAAGATCCATGTCAAAGTGCTTTGGTCCTTCTGCTGTTGCTGTGATGAATGGGAGATTGATATTTGTTGTTGTAGCTGATGAAAGTTCTTTCTTTGCTTTCTCAGCAGCTTCTTTCAATCTCTGGAGTGCCATTTTATCTGTTGAAAGATCGATGCCCTCTTTATTCTTAAATTCCTGAATCATGTAGTCTGTAATTTTCTGGTCGAAGTCATCACCACCAAGATGATTATTACCTGATGTTGCTAATACTTCGATAACGCCGTCACCAATCTCAATGATAGATACATCAAATGTACCACCACCTAAATCGTAAACCATGATCTTCTGCTCTTTTTCATTGTCAAGACCATAAGCAAGTGCGGCTGCCGTTGGCTCGTTGATGATTCTCTTTACATCAAGACCAGCAATCTTACCTGCATCCTTTGTGGCCTGACGCTGTGCATCGTTGAAATATGCCGGAACAGTGATAACTGCTTCTGTTACTTTCTCACCGAGATAACTCTCAGCATCTCCTTTTAATTTCTGGAGAACCATTGCTGAAATCTCCTGTGGAGAATATTTCTTATCATCTATAGTTACTTTATAATCTGAACCCATATGTCTCTTGATAGAAGATATAGTCTTGTCAGCATTTGTAACTGCCTGACGCTTTGCAGGCTCACCTACAAGTCTTTCTCCTGTCTTTGTGAATGCTACAACAGAAGGTGTTGTTCTTGCTCCCTCTGTATTTGCAACTACTACAGGTTTTCCACCTTCCATAACTGCTACACAAGAGTTTGTTGTTCCTAAGTCAATACCAATAATCTTACTCATAATGATTGCCTCCTATATCATAATCTCTTTATTTCATATATTATTTATTAGAAAAATAACTGATAAAACTAATTAACTACTTTTACCATACTGTGTCTTACGACACTTTCTTTATACATATAGCCTTTCTGCATTTCCTCTGCAACTGTTCCGCTCTCCAATGAATCATCATCGACAGCCATAACAGCATTGTGAAGATTTGGATCAAATTCTTTTCCAACTGCATCTATAGGTTTAACTCCCATCTCATCGAAAGCTGTGAGCATCTGTTTATAAACCATCTCAACACCTTTGACAAACGGTGCGTCTTTTTCTTCCTCAGGTACTCCCTGTAATCCTCTCTCAAAATTGTCAATAACCGGAAGAATCTTTTCGATAACGCTCTTTGCTCCGACTTCAAACATCTGACTCTTTTCTTTTTCAGAACGTTTGCGGAAGTTTTCAAACTCAGCAAGCTGTCTCACCCTCATATCTTCAAGCTCTTTAACTTTCTCCTCAAGCTTTTCAACCGCTTTATCCTTTTTCTTGCCGAATTTCTTTTCTTTCTTTGGAGCTGCTTCCTTTGAAGCCTCATCTTTTTTATCTTTTGCATCCTCCGCTGCTTTTTCTTCCTCAACAGCTTCATCTGCGGTATTATCTTCTTTTACTTCTTCAATATCAATATCTTTTTCTATATCTTTATTCTCTGCTGCCAATTCCCTGCCACCTCTCTATTTTTGCTTTTTTTTGAATATATCATCAAGCTCAGACATAAGCGACTGTAATGTACTTACAACCTTATCATAATCCATTCGCTTTGGTCCGACGATACCAATCTTTCCATATACACCTTCGTGAATCTTGTATGTTGCCGTTACAACCGAACAATCTTTCATGGTATCTACTTTTGTCTCATTTCCAATGTAAACCTGAATATCATGAGTGTCGCCCGGCTTACTCTTGCCCTGACCGTTTTCTCCTGATTCCGACTCTGCCGTATCAAGCCAGTCACCTATAATATTTTTTTCCTCAAACGCATTGAGTAACTCCGTTGCACTCGCCTTATCCGAGAGCTCAGGATATTTCAAAATATTTGTTGCTCCACTTGTATATATCTCCAGATCATCATCTTCCGTAAGTGCCTTTCCGATAACCTCCAAGACTGAATCAATGACCTCCGTATGACTGCCGACCTGTTCCTTTATCTTTCTGATGATGGCCAGGTTCATCTCGGTAACATCAAGTCCGTTCAATGTGGTATTTAATATAAAATTTAACTTTACCATCATTTCCTGGTCTATATCACCCTCAACTCGCACCATCTCATTTTTAACTACATTGTTGTCAAGAACTATAACAGCAAGTATGCTGTCGGCATCAACCTGTGTGAGCTGTATAAACTTAACTTTCTTTGACTCATATCTCGGCCCTGAAACAAGTGTCGCATAATTTGTATTGTTTGCGAGCAGCTTTGCAACCTGCTTAAGCAATACATCTATCTTTCCTGCTTTCTGTTCCAGCTCATCCTTAAGGTTCATAACCTCACTCGTCTTGTCATCGAGCATCGTATCTACATAAAGACGATAACCTTTATCAGAAGGAACCCTGCCTGCCGATGTATGAGGCTGGATGATATATCCCATCTCCTCAAGATCAGACATTTCATTACGAATAGTCGCTGAACTTAGATTGAGGTCAGTATCTTTTGAAATCGTTCTTGAACCTACCGGCTCTCCGGTTTCAAGATAAGTCCTGATAATCGTTTGAAGTATCTTTAACTTCCTATCATCTAACTCCACTTAACCACTCCCTTCTGCTTCTCTGTTAGCACTCTTTGTAGTGGAGTGCTAACATCTATAAAGTAAGATAGCACGCATACAAAATCTTGTCAAGAGTATTTTGAAACTTTTTTTATTTTTTATTACAGTTCAGTCAAAAAACAAGAAAATGAACCATTATATTTTTTCACCTTTAAAGTCGATATAATAAATATAATACTTAAATGACTTTGCAAATCTCTTTATAAGTATTATTATGATGCAAGGGTCAAAACAGCTTTTGCCCCGGAAATCATTATAATAGTAGAAACTAACACATTGAAATGAGGAGTATTATGGATAATAATGCAAGCAGAATAAATTCATTAAACACAAACAGAATGAATAGCCAGACGGCTGGCGGACAGACCCGGACAAGAACCGCTGCATCGGGAACCAATAGTGCAGGTGCTCAAAATCCCGGAAATATTTCAAGGACTCCGGGCGGCAACAGTGATTACGGCGTTGCAAGAAGTGCCACACAGCTAAAAGCAGGTGACATCGTCAAAGGTGAGATTTCCGACCTCAGAGGAAACCAGATAACTGTCACTCTCGACAACAATACCATTTTAAAAGGATATATTGCTGACAGTTCAAAACTTTCCATCGGACAGACCGCCGCTTTTTCGCTCAGCAGCCCAAATCCCGGTCAAATACTTCTTTCACCAGTATCAAACAGCTACTCTGATACTGAACTTAACCTTATCAATAAAGCACTTGAAGAAGCGGGACTTCCAAACACTGAGCACAACCAGGCAACTGTAAAGGCTCTTATGGACAATCTCCTCCCTATAAACAAGAACTCTATCCAGTCACTTATGCAGCAAGCATACGATTGCAAGACAGAGGACTTTTCAACATTAGCGATAATGAACCGTCTTATGATGGATATAAATGAAGACACCGTGACCCAGTTTTCAAGCTACAGACATGGAACTTACCACCTTATAGACAAGCTTTCATCACTTTCAGAACAGATACCGGAGCTCCTCAGTTCTCTCTCTGAGAATGCAGCCTCCTCATCTGTTGCCGCATTTGGTGAAAAACTTATAGATATATTGTTTCAGTCCTTTGACAAGGCAAATAATACCTCACAGCCACAGACAATCTCATTTCTCAGCAGCGAACAGAGAAATGAACTTTTAAATCTTTTATCGGGCACGGCAATGACCGAGGACACTTTAGAACAGCTTGAAAATGGTACTCTCTCTCTAAGAGATGCACTTACAATGCTTAGGGACTCCGCAGGCAGCAAGTCACTTGTCTTTCCCGGCGGTATGGATGCCACAAATGAACTGTTTCAGCAGACACTTTTAAATATAGACAGTACTCTCGAATCTGCAACCGATATTTCAGTGCTTAAAAACTCTGACTTATTTAAGAACATCCCTACGATAAATGAAAACATTGAAAATACCGAATCGGCTGATACAGAAGCTTTGGAAGAACAAAAAAATACTGCCGATACTGAAAATGCAAAAAATGTAATTGAGGAACTTCCAAAGGGGAATACATCCGAGAACAGGATAGGATTTGCCGCAAAGTTTCTTCACAATATTACCGAGACGGCAAAAAATTCCATCAACAACATGCTTCAGCAGTCATCACAAAATACTGACAAAAGGGAAATTTCAACCTCCGGAACGGTCATTGACACACTGTGCGAAAAGTTTAACTCACTTGGCATTGAAAACGATTATCTAAGCACATTCCTTGACAAAGACGCAAGAAATGAACTGTTAAGTACATTATCAAAACTTCCGGTCAGCAAAGCCCTTATCATGAAGATTACATCAGGTGATGCCACCGCAAAAGAAGTGCTTACCGTAATCAAAAATCTTATACCACTCTCTGACCCCGAAACAATAAATGAACTTTTCAGGTCACAGTCCTTTGAATCCATATTTTCAAAGGTACTTGAAAGTAACTGGCTGCTCTCACCACAGAAATTAAAAGACGGTGAAAACATAAATAATTTCTATAACAAGATGCAAAAACAGTTAAAAGATTTTGATTCACTTATAAGTACCAATCTCTCAGGTGACGATTCCGACAGTCTCGGCAGTCAGGCAAGAGATGCACAGAGCAACATTGATTTCATGAAAACATTAAGCGAAGCATTTTCGTATTTTCAGATGCCTTTAAAATTAAGAAACCATAATACACACGGCGACCTTTATGTCTACACCAAAAAGGAAAAGCTGAGGAAAGACCCAAACAACATACATGTATTACTGCATCTTGATATGGAAAATCTCGGTGCACTTGATGTATATCTCGATAAAAACCACAATGAGATAAACACTAAATTCATATCCGACAATGACAGGTCGATAGATCTTCTCTCGACAAATGCCGGTCTTTTAAAAGATGCATTAAACTCACAGGGTTATGCTTGTCATTTAAAAATAGAAAAAGCTGATGCAAGCACCAGCACTGTAGATGAATTTATCAATGCAAAGATAAACACACAACAGACAACCGATATGAAACGGTTCTCGTTTGATATAAGGGCTTAAACAAGGGCAAAACCTGCGTTTTGCCCCCAAGAATTGCTTCGCAATTCTCGTTGGCTTCACATTACTTTATGAGCATTTTCCTATACATTAAATAAGCCCCCGGTACATCTATAGACAGACCGGGGGCTTTACAATAATCAATTATTCATTTTTTCATCGTCAGAATGATTTTTCAAATACTCATTTTCTATATCGTCAAATATATAGTCAAATATCGACGGCATACCTACAAATTCACAACCGTAAAGCGTTGTACCATCATCTTTTTGTTTTCTTCTGACTATCTGAACCACGCAGTTTAAACTGTCATTCTTCTTTTCAAATTCAAGTCTTGAATTAAAATAAAATCCAATAGGCAAAACACTTTTTGTGACAAATCCGATACCATTTCTTGAAATATCCGTTATCTCAATAGGTGCATTTATGTTCTTTACATGAACATTATCCTGTTTAAACAATGATGATACATCAAGATGCATTGTTATCGGTATTCTCTTACTTCTTCTTTTTTCAGCACCCATACCCTTACCTCCATTTTAACACTGCCGTTCACACCCTGATGCATCAGGCAGTTTTTATATTATGATATGAGTGTCAATAAGTCTATAATGCTCATTTGTGCAGACAAAATCGAATTTTATACTTTTGACACTTACATGATATTCTTTATTTGTCAAGTATCTCTTTTAATATCTGGTTTATCATTCCCGGATCAGCCTTTCCCTGTGTTGCTTTCATCGTCTGACCCACAAGGAAACCGATAGCCTTTTTCTTTCCACTGTGATAATCCTCTACTGACTGTGGATTGTCGGCAACTATCTTTTCGATAGTCTCTTTTAAAGCTCCATCATCAGTATCATTTTTAAGACCATTTTCCTCGACATATTTCTCAGGATCAATATCCTCGTTAAATATCTTTTCAAAGACTTCTTTTGCAACTGAGCTGTTTATAACCCTGCTTTCTGCAAGGTTTATAAGTTTCGCAAGATTTTCAGGCGAGAACTTAAGCTGTTCAGGCTCCATCTCATTTTCTTTCATAAGACGCATTGTCTCGACCATAAGCCAGTTAGAAACCTTTTTAGGATTGTTGCATATTGCCGTTGTAACTTCAAAAAGATCAGCAAGATGCTTATTCCCCGTAAGAATGTCCGCATCATATTCAGGAAGTTTGTATTCTTCAATATATCTCTTGAATTTCTCATCCCTAAACTCAGGCTGGTTTTTCTTTATCTCGTCAAGCCATTCATCACTTATGATAATAGGTACAAGGTCAGGCTCAGGGAAGTATCTGTAATCCTGTGCATCCTCTTTTGATCGCATCGCATAAGAATACTCTTTTGTATCATCCCATCTTCTTGTCTCCTGAACAACCTTTTCTCCTGCTTCGATAAGGTCTATCTGACGCTCTCTCTCGCCCTCTATCGCTCTTGCGATTGCTTTGAAAGAATTAAGGTTCTTCATCTCCGTTCTCGTGCCAAACTCTGCCGCTCCGACTTCCCTTACCGAAAGGTTTACATCAGCACGCATTGAACCCTCCTGTAATTTACAATCAGAAGCACCGAGGTACTGAACGATAAGTCTTAACTTTTCAAGATATGCGATAACTTCCTCAGCAGACCTCATATCAGGCTCAGATACTATCTCGATAAGCGGTACACCTGAACGGTTGAAATCTACAAGTGAACTTTCACCCCACTCATCATGCACGAGCTTTCCGGCATCTTCTTCCATGTGTATCTCATGTATTCCGATGCTCTTTTTGACACCGCTCTCTGTCTCTATATCAATATGACCGTTGCGGCAGATTGGCTGGTACAACTGTGAAATCTGATAATTCTGAGGATTATCAGGATAAAAATAATTCTTTCTGTCAAATTTGCAATTTTGTGTAATAGTACAGTTTGTGGCAATACCTACTGCTGCGGCATATTCAACAACCTTTTTATTAAGTACAGGAAGTGAACCCGGCATACCCGTACATACTGGACAGGTATGTGAATTTGGCTTGCCGCCAAACTCTGTAGAACATCCGCAAAAAATCTTTGTCTTTGTGGCAAGCTCTACATGTACTTCCAATCCGATGACTGTTTCATACTGTTTCATACTTTACCTCTTTTCCATTATTCTGCAAGCGGACTGTGTTTAAAATCTCTTGTCTGCTCAAAACTGTATGCTGCACGTATAATGTTTTTTTCCTTAAAGCAGTCACCAATAAGCTGTAAACCTATCGGCAGACCTTTTGAATCCGTTCCGCATGGAACAGTTATACCCGGAAGTCCGGCAAGATTTACCGAAATAGTGTATATATCTCCAAGATACATCTTAAGAGGATCACTTAAACTTTCACCAAGCTTTGGTGCTGTTGTAGGTGCAGCCGGTCCTAAAATAACATCGTATTTTGCAAATGCTTCATCAAATGCTTTCTTTATGAGAGCCTTTGTCCTGAGTGCCTTAAGATAATACGCATCATAATATCCTGAACTCAAAACGAAAGAACCGAGCATTATTCTTCTCTTTACTTCTGCTCCAAAGCCCTCTGAGCGGGACTTTTTATACATATTGTGAAGTCCGTCGTACTCTTCTGTGCGGTATCCGTATTTCACACCGTCAAATCTCGCAAGATTTGAACTTGCCTCAGCACAGGCGATAACATAATATGCAGGGATAGCATACTCAACGAGGCTTAAATCAAACTCCTCAACTATCGCACCTTTTTCTTCAAGAACCTTTGCAGCGTTTAGGATTGCATCTTTTACTTCGCTGTCAAGTCCCTCACCGAGATAATCTTTAGGAATACCTATCTTCATGCCTTTTACATCATCCACAAGTGCAGATGTGAAATCAAGGTCATCTCTCTTAACGGAAGTTGAATCCTTTTCATCATGTGAAGCTATTATCTCAAGAATAGTAGCACAATCAGTGACATCTTTTGCAACAGGTCCTATCTGGTCAAGCGATGAACCGTAAGCGATAAGTCCGTAACGCGATACCGTTCCGTAAGTCGGCTTTATGCCCGTAACACCACAGAATGAACTTGGCTGTCTTATAGATCCGCCGGTGTCAGAACCGAGTGCATAAAAACACTCTTCTGCCGCAACTGCCGCACATGAACCGCCTGAAGAACCACCCGGAACATGCTCTAAATTCCACGGATTTTTAGTTTCGCCGTATGCGGAAGTCTCTGTTGTACTTCCCATGGCAAACTCATCCATATTTGTCTTGCCAAGAATGACAGCTCCTGCTTTTTCAAGATTTAATACTGCCTCAGATGTAAATGTAGGGACAAAATTTCCAAGAATTTTAGAACTGCATGTAGTAAGAAGTCCCTCTGTGCACATATTATCTTTTATCGCAACCGGAACACCCGCAAGCGGTCCGTCAAGTTTTCCATCGTCTATAAGTTTCTGAACTTCCTCTGCTCTTTTTAATGCACCCTCCCTGTCAACAGTCACAAAGCTGTTTACTTTGTCTTCTTTTGCATCAATGGCATCAAGAGCAGCCTTTGTAGCTTCCACTACCGTAACTTCTTTATTTTTAATCTTTTTTCCCAGCTCAACAGCTGTAAGATTCATCAAAGACATAACTTTCCTCCATTCTCTATCCTACAATGGTTTTTGGCACAACAAAACTGTCATCCTTTTGTTCAGGTGCATTTGCAAGCGTCTGCTTCGTGCCATCACCGTTTGTAACCACATCTTCCCTGAACACATTGTTTACGGGGAATACATGAGACATTGGTTCAACATCCGATGTATCAAGCTCATTTAACTTGTCTATATAATCGAGCATTTCTTCCATGTCTTTTTTAGCTTTTTCTTTTTCTTCATCACTAAGTTCAAGCTTTGCGAGAATTCCAACATAATCTATTGTTTCATCAGAAATAATATTTGCCATATTCAACCTCACTTCATATTAGCCAAAATAACTGTCGTCCGCATCCGGTTTGCAGACAACAGACAAAAACTTTTACATTTAAAGAGTTATTTTAAACATAAGAGACTCACTCATTTGGGTGAGTCTCAGATTTTTAATTTATTTTATCCGAACAAACCTGAGAAAAAGTTTGCTATCGCCGTAAATATATTGCCAAAGAAATCGCCTATTTTCTCACTGAGTCCCTTTGTATCTACATTTGCAAGGTCAATACCTTTTTCTTTTAATTTGTTATATATATCAGATGCCTGCTTTGCGATCGTGTCAGGATCTATATCCTCTTTAGACACTTTCATCATCATGTTTGTCAGCTTTTCAACATCATCATCCGAAAGATCGATACTAAGTTCATTGGCAGCCTGTTCAATAGCATCCCTTATATCCGTCTCAGATGAAAGCTGATCCTCAAACACTGCTTTCTTTGCTGCTGCCACAAGCTCCGTGACTTTCTGCTTATCACCAACATTTTTGGCAACTTCCGCAGTTGTTACAAGCTCATCTGTCGCAGTATCCATCGTCTTTTCGGATATTTCTTCACCCGTCATAACAGAATAGGCTTTCATCGCACCAACAAGTGCAGATGTACCTGATATATCAAATGGTCCGACAACAGTCACCTTTGCATCTGAAAGACCTGCCGTTACAAGTGCATTACAATACATACCAGATGTGCAGTAGGTAATATGCTTTGTCGAAACATTTACACCACTGTTTTCATCTGCTTTCACTACCATAACAGATGACAATGCTCTTGTCCCAATAACGGAGTCCGACATATAATCACCGAGATAATCATGCTCATCTTTATTTGTAATCTCTATCGTCTTATAATCTGACAGATCACTTTCGGTAATGCCAAATCCGTCGAGTACCGCCGCCTTTTCTTTTGCATTAAGGTCTGCTCCAAATGCAATATATTTTGAAGTTCCCGTAACTGCATCTGCCGATACCACATTTTTTTGTACTGCCACCGAAGTTATGACAAGTCCGGCGGTAAGTACGATACCCATCGCTCTAACTATACACTTTTTCAATATAATTCCTCACTTTTAAATTCATGACTTTAAATGCAGCATAAATATGCATCACATTTACTATAAATTCGGCAAGCCTGTAAGTAACAACACCCTGCCGCTTGTCATCACGCTTTACCTGCTTTGATACGCTCCATTGCTTTCTTTGTATTCTCAAGACTTCCGAATGCTGTCAGTCTAAAGTAGCCCTCACCACTTGGTCCAAATCCTGAACCAGGTGTTCCGACAATGTTAAGATTTTCAAGGAGATAATCAAAGAACTCCCATGAAGTCATCTTGTCAGGTGTCTTAAGCCATATATATGGAGCATCAACACCACCGTAAACTTCATAGCCTGCACCTGTAAGACCGTCTCTTATTATCTTGGCATTGTTCATATAATATGCTATCTGCTCTTTAGTCTCTTTCTTTCCCTCATCAGTGTAAACTGCTGCACCGGCTGCCTGAATAATATAAGGAGCACCGTTAAACTTAGTTCCGTGACGGCGTGCCCAAAGACTGTGAAGCATTACATCACCGCATTTAAGTTCTTTAGGGATTACTGTAAATCCAAGTCTTGTACCTGTAAATCCTGCATTTTTTGAAAAGCTTCTAAGTTCGATGGCACATCCTTTTGCACCCTCACACTCATAGATTGAATGAGGTATATTTTCAGTAGAAATATATGCTTCGTAAGCAGCATCATAGATGATAACCGCACCTATCTTTAAGGCATAGTCAACCCATACCTGTAACTGGTCTTTTGTAATAGTTGTTCCTGTAGGATTGTTAGGGAAGCAGAGATAAATAATGTCAGGCTCTTCCTTAGGAAGTTCAGGAACAAAGTTGTTTTCTTTTGTGCATGGCATATAGATAACATCTGACCACTTTTCTGTTTCAGGGTTATATACACCTGTACGGCCTGCCATGGCGTTTGTATCTACATATACAGGATAAACAGGGTCGCATACGGCAATCTTGTTGTCAACTGCGAATATGTCTCCGATATTTCCTGAATCACTCTTTGCACCGTCACTTACAAAAATCTCATCTGCCGCAATATCGCATCCTCTTGCCTTGTAATCGTTCTCTACGATAGTTGTACGAAGAAATTCATATCCGAGGTCAGGAGCATATCCCTTAAATGTCTCTTTTACTGCCATCTCGTCAACCGCACTGTGAAGTCTCTTTATAACAGCAGGTGCAAGTGGTAATGTAACATCTCCGATACCGAGTTTGATAACTTCTTTATCAGGATTTGCTGCCGTATATGCTGCTACTTTCTTTCCAATGGTAGAAAAAAGATAACTACCAGGTAATTTTAAATAATTGTCATTAATCTTAAACATTCTAATTTAACCCGCCTTTCAGTTCCGTCACCGCTAAATCCGCATATTATCACACCGTCTGACAGTCAGGCGGATATTTACAATCCGTACTGCTGCCTGCTTATAATATTATTATCTTATAGTGCTAAATGTCAGACTTATAAATTAGCTGCAACTTATTTTCTCAATTACACATTTTACACGAAACAACACGTTATTGCAAGATGTGATATTTTCGCTGTTCACTCAATAATGAAAAAGGGTGTTATTCACTTACAAGCCTGATACTGACTATCAGGCTTGTAAATAAACTTTTATGACTATGGTAAATATTTTTAGAATACTACTACCGCTACTGAATTTGCAGGGAGTAATATCTCTGCTGTCTGATTATTTACGGCTGTCTGATATTTTACCGGAACGACATATTCTTTTTCTTTAGTATTAACATTTGCAACACCGGCAAGCTCCTTATCCGCCGTAAGCATTACAACTTCGGCACTCGCAACTTTTTTGTAAGCATCAAGTTTTACTGATACTTTCTTTGCAACATTATCTTTATTTACAAGTTTTGCATAGATGTTCTTTTCATCTCTTGTTACGGAATTAAATACAACTCTGTTATATGCATTTAATTTATAGTCAAGGACTATGCTCTTATTTCCTGCCTCATCTGTATAATACATCTTAAGTTCCTTCGCATCTCCGCATCCGTAATTAACAGTAAATACATACTGTTTTCCGTCCTGAAGCGGTTCAAAATTGCACTCTCTCAAATTTCCTGCAAGCTCACTTGATGAGTAGTCGCCCATTCGGTAGCCCTCACTTCCGTCCTTAAAGACTCTTACACCGGTGAGATAACCGTGCATTGAAACAGCATACTCAACGACATTTTTATTCTTCTCTGATATATCCGTAAGACCTGCTCCCACAAACAATCCGCCGTTTCCTGATATTCTCTTTGCAGTTACATTTATCTTATAATCTGTCCAACTATCATCATATATATAAATTCCGTTTGCTGCTTTGTCAGTTGCCTTAAACAAAATTCCATCTGCCTGTTTTTCATAATTCTCCGAACCCGGTATCAGTGAAATTTTCTCATTAAGTTCATTTGCAAAATCCTGGCTGAACAATACACTTCCGTCTGCATTTGAGGTTATCTCAATTTTCTGTAAAAGCACATCAGCTTCAGTTACCGAAACTGACACTCCGCCATGCGGTATAAGCTGCTTCTTCTCGTCTTTGTCATACATCTTAAATGATGTGTCAACGGCACGGTCACCTATATACTTTGCAAACATCTGCTGAACATAATAGTTTGGTGTGTACCATACCGAATCATTGTCAAACCAGATAGCATCAGGTGTCCAGCGGTATGCTCCGTCAGAGAGCACCTTATTAAACAGTGGTGCTGTTGCCGCAAGTCTTACTACATCTGAGTTATTTTCAAAACCTGTCATGACCGCTGCCTCTGCAACTGCTCCGGCGAGTGTATTTTTATCCGATGATGCATACTCACCGACAAATACTTTTGATGAATTACTGTCATCTATTGTTCCGTCTGTATTGTATGCCCTGTAATAATAATCATATCTGTCTGCATTTTCATATAAATACGCATTTGAACGGTAATAATGCTCGTCAGCTACCGTCTCCATATAATGTTTCTGGTATTTATACCACTCGACTTCCTTATCAAAACTCTCGTTTCCGTCAGTAAATGCAATGACAGCTCCCTTATCCTTAAGATTACCGCTCAAATATCTCCATCCAAACTTATAGGCATCATCATCTGCCTGTGCACCTACCGTTGAAATGATAGTGAGGTCATAACCCGGATAATTCTTTTCCATATGCTCGTCAATAGCGTGTTTAAATTCTTCAAAACTTGCGAAAAATTCTTCGCCCCAGTTTTCATTTCCAACACCTAAAAGGTGCATATCAAACGGCTTTTCGTGTCCCATCTTCTTTCTCAAAGCAGCCCACTCATTATTTTCACAGTCGGTACTTATCGCAAAGTCGATAAGGTCTGTAAAGTTTTTAATATATTTCTCCTGAAGGCTTCCACCTGCCGGATTTGCATAATCAGAACGAGCCTGACAAAGCACTCCGCAAGCCATGACAGGAAGCGGTGATGCACCTAAGTCCTCGGCAAGCTGGAAATATTCCATATAACCGAGTCCCATTGTCATCATATATCCCCACACATTAAAGTTTTCTTTTCTGTATTCAATATCATCGACCGAATCTTTCCAGTCATATACATTTTCCCAGATAAATGAACCCTCTGAAATACATCCACCCGGAAATCTTAAGAATTTCGGATGAAGGTCACGCATGGCTTCAACAAGATCTCTCCTTAAACGATAATTCTTGTTGCCAATATAGTTTGCATGAGCTGTAGCACTTGTGCTCTCCTCACCTGCTCCCCATACATTTTCAGGCATAAGAGAAACCATATCTATTGAAATCTCGCCCTCAAACGCAAGTCTTAACTGTGCATATCCTGTCTTTTTTGCAGTAAGGACAATCTTTTCATCCTCACCAAATTTCTTCCATGTGTCTGAAATTCCAGCAAGTTCTTTCTCGTCACTTACCAAAACATCATCCTCATCGACAAGAGCTATCTTTATCTTTGCCACATTGTCTGTACTCTTAGCCCATATAGAAAAATCATATTTCTCATCTTTTTTAAGATACATTGAGAGAGCCGCCGTCGTGTCACAGAAACCTCTGTTATAGAGCACCGCACCTGACTTTGCAATAACATAATACTCACTTGTATCAGGTTTTGTAATTCCGAGATGCTCATTTAAACCGCCCTCACATTTAGGTGTGACCTTATCTGTGTCACCAAACCAGAATGCGAGCGGCGTGTGATTTCTTCCTGTCGATTTTGCGTTTTCCCCTGAGGACGGGTCATATGTATTATATGTAAACGCTTCAAATGAACGGTTATTTACAAGTTCGGCATAGATACCGCCATCTGCCGCATTGTTTATATCCTCATAGAAAAGACCGTAGAGAGTATCACTTATCTTTACCTTTTCACGGTCGGCATGAATAGTGAGTTCGTATGGAACTTCCGTCTTTGGAACAACAGTAACCATATATTCAATAGTCTTTTTCTCATCATCAAAAGAGAGCATTGCACTAAGTTTCATATACTTAGCTTTCTCAAAATCCCCGACTTTTCCATCAGAGCTTAAAACAGCTTCGTCCTCTGACTTCCATACAACATTTACCTTTCCTCCCATATAAGATGTAGGAAGTTCTATATCCTCTGTTATTATCTTGTCAGGTGCAGTGAGATATTTTTCGCACACCATCTCAAGAATATCTTTCTTTGAAATGCTCTCACACACAATATCTACTATATCACCCTCTGAAAGTGCAGAATCGTAAATCCTGAAATCTGAAAGTGCCACATTTGCATCCGGGTCTGCATCAAACTGTGAACGACCGATAAAGTTATTTACATATTTTCCGTCATCCTTAAGGCCTGCAAACCACTCTCTGAGTCTTCTGTAGTTTCCGCTTGATGTCTGACTTATAAGACCGTCTGCTATAAGCTCACCGTCAACATATACCTGCGGACCTGCACTGCTGAGTGTTCCGTTCTTCGTGCCGTGAACAACAACTGCAACATGAATCCATGTGTGCTCTGCAAATCCTTTTCCCGGATCAGCTAAAAGGTCTGCCCCACTAAAACAGCTTGCCCTGAGATTTCTCGTAAGGAAGAAATAAGGTCCCATTGTAGAATGACCGAAATCAAAAAGTCTCTCCCACACATTCTCACCTTTAGAGAGATTCATCCAGAAAGAAATGCAAAGACCGTCATCATCAGAAACACCCTTAAGGATATTTTCAGGAAGTTTAATGTATGAATTAGCGACCTTTCCATCACCGCTGATAACAACAGCCTTTCTTCCGTCAACATCCTTTATGACGGGGGCATTATCCCCGGCAGGAGCGGCATCAAAACCATTCCCTGAACTATCTGCTCCAATATTTTTTTCATCATCAAATTTGTACCATGCTATCATAGTATGCTTCTCCTTTTTTTGTATTTTTATTTTTCAAAGCTATAGCACTATTTTACAATTTATTAAAATAATTTACAATATTATTTTCAAAAAAATTGTAAAAGTTCGTAACAGTTCAGCCAAAAAAAGATAAGTCAATAATACACGAGCTTGCTCGATGTATTATTGGCTTGTTTTTTTGGGCGGAATAGCCTTTCATTTATGAAATGAAGTAAACACAAGCTGCATTGCAGCGACTGACAGCTTGCTGGCAGGTTTACGAATGTAATAAATGAGAGGCTGAACTGTTACAAAAGTTCAGCCATACTGTTTTTCAGTATGGCTGTTTCACTTTCACCTAATTACAATAATTATTATTTACATAATGCTTTATAGAGATTATGTCTTCCGGCATACGGCATCCTACTGTGTACTCCCCGTCATTATTTGAGCATCTTATAATGCAGCCCTCTAGTGGATTTGTACAAATCTCATCAAAATTATCCACTGAAACAATTATATTCTTATCTTTTGCATTTACAAAAGCACTGTCACAGACCGAAAATGCAAAACCGTTTGCACTCACATTTACCATACGCCCATTATATGTTTTGTCATCATTCTCAAATTTTATCGTACAGGCATTTGCAATCGGCATACGAGGATATTTTCTTCTGTTATGTACCTGCGGATTTGACTCTATATAAAGTTTATACTCACCACTTTCAGCGGCTTTACTGTGTCTGATTGATATATTTTCCCAATAATACAATACATTGTCTACTACTATATTAAAGTTACATCTCGTATGTTTATCTTTTTTATCAAACAATTCACTGTCTTTTTCGTCAACAGTTATATATAGTTCATTGCCTTTACGCTCTACAACTTCACCACTATACTCTTTCTTAACACCATTTACATTGCTTATGGAAATCTTCATGCCGCTTCTTACATCCTGAACACCCATAAATCCGCCAACGCCAAGTTCTTCCATTAGTTTTCCGACAACATCCTCAATGTCCATCGCACTTTTAGCACTTGACTCATACTTGCTGAGCATGGTTCTTGTAGTAAGTTCTGCCTTGTTTATACTTTCTGTCATATCGTTCATAACAGCACCTACCTGATTCATATTGTCAGTAAGTGTTTTATTTGATGTCTCTACCTCTTTTACTGCACTGTCTACAATCTTTATATTTTCACCAAGCGTTGCAGCATCATTTGTTATTTTTGTCACACTCCTATTAACATTTGATACTTTTTCTATGTTCAACTGGATAAGTTCTATAGTCTGTGCAATGGAATCCATCATTTTTGCCGATGTCTCCTCAAGTCTTGAAAGTGCCTGCATAATACTTCCCGATGATTCTTTAGTTCCATTACTTAAATTTCTTATCTCATCTGCAACAACTGCAAAGCCCTTTCCTGCTTCACCTGCTCTTGCTGCCTCTATTGAAGCATTAAGTGCAAGAAGATTCGTCTGCGATGTTATACCATCTATCGTGCTTGTCTCATCTTTAACACCGTTGAACTCTTCTTTAAAATCTGCCAGTATATTTTCTACTTCTTTAGAAAGTTCAGACATTTTGTTTGTTGTATCAACCACTTCCACAAGGTCCTTAGCACTTGTATCTGCGTGCTCAACAGATGCATTTATAAGTTCTACGACCTGTTCCATAAGTCCTGCAACATTTCTTACCTGGTCGTCAATTACATTTGTCATATCAACCGAAGATACGGTTTTCTCATTTAATACATCATTGTTATCCGAGAGCACTCTCATATCTTTAACAACTTCATCCGCACCTGCCTTATTCTCATCTGCAAGCTCTCTTACAACAGTTACTCCATCAACAACCTCATTACTTGCAATTTTTACCTGTTCAACTGTCTTTACCACTCTCGCAAGGTTTCCTTTAATCGAAGCTGTCAATGCTCCATCTGACTCTACAAGATGCTTTATTGCCATATTTGTGCATACATAACAACAGATGACAACGGCAAACTCAAGTGCACATTCCTCACTTGAAACAAAATCCATCATCCCCTTTACTAAACCTTTGTACATATTACTGGAAAAAAGAATAAATAATGTTATCCACATCATGACCTTTATGAACTTAGGATCCTTATAGAGTATCAATATTGAAAGTAATGGCAATATAAATACATATGATACCTGGTCAAGTGAGGTCCATGCAATAACAGAATAAAACAATAAATATCCTATTCCTAACATCCATTTATAATTTTTATTGTCCTCACCCTTAACTTTTAATAATACTTTGCTGATAATAAACGACAGCCATCCAACAGTAAAAAACATAAAGAAATATCCAACATCCAGCTTGCCGGTACCAACCTTTATACCATAATAAACTGACACTATTATCATCAATATAAACCATGTCACTCCACCACGCTTATTAGCTTTTGTTATAAAAAATGATTCATCATATTCCTGCATATCCTAATACCTCACTTATTCTTCTATTTAATAATCTACTTGTTATTCTAAGATGTTGGGGTCAAAAGGTATTTTGACCCTAACTGATGCTCCGGATTGCTTCATTGCTATCTACTTTTGACCCTAACACCATTCTAATATATTATAATATATAAATCAACATACTGATACGCTTTTCAAAAATTATTTTCCCTGCTGCTGCCATATTTCAGTCTGTTTTTGTTCATTGTATCGCATAACAAGTAACTGTTCAGCCTTGCATTTCTTACATTCATAATTTTAATATATTGACAAACATTATTCAAAGTTATAAAATAACAGCAGTATTGATTAGCTTTCTAATTAGCTTTCTTACTTTAAAATCACATTTGTTTTACTATATTAAACCCGGAGGTTACAGACATGAAAAAAAAATCAACACTTATTCTCACAGCAACACTGACAATTTCTACACTATTATTACCCGTCACATCATTTTGCACCACACACAGTATTGCAAAGACTGCCGGACAACCTAAACTGAGTGCAAAAAAACTCATAATGAAAACAGGACAGACTAAAAAATTAAAATTAAAAAATGTTTCCGGTAAAAATCAGAAAAAGATTAAATGGAGTTCAAATAACAAATCCATTATTACAGTTAATAAATCAGGACTTATAAAAGCAAAAAAGAAAGGAAAAGGCAAAATAATGGCAAAATACAACAATAAAACTTATACTTGTAATGTCACGGTAAAAAAAAGACCAGCAACAAAGCCGGACCCATATGACGGCGATGTGGCATATCCTGTATCTTTTGCATATACAGAAAAAAACAGTGATGTCACTTATGGTAAGGTTAAAATTGATACATACTTTTCAACAACCACCAACAAAAACAGAAAATGTGCCGTAGTACTGCCGCCAAACTACGACAAAAACAAAAAATATCCGGTGTGCTATCTTCTCCATGGTCTTGGTCAGGATCATACAGACTGGCTTAATGCTAATGCACCTGTTATAATAGGAAACATGATTGCTGAAAAAACGGCAAAAGAAATGATACTTGTGCTTCCAAACTGCCGTGCAAGGGCAAATGATACATATGTTGGAGATGCTTTTTCGCTTGACAATTATCGTGCATTTGACAATTTCATAAATGATCTTCGTGACAATCTTATGCCTTATATAAAGGAAAATTATTCGGTAGCAGAAGGTCGTGAAAACACAGCAATTGCCGGTTTTTCAATGGGTGGCCGTACTGCACTTTATATCGGTCTTTCAATGCAGGACACTTTTGGATATATAGGAGGTTTCTGCCCTGCTCCCGGACTTTTTGCATACGAAATGAACGGAATAGCTGAAGACGGTCTTTTTAAAGCAGATACATTTAAGTTAAATGATGAATATGCCGACAACACTCTTTTAATGATTGTTGCAGCCAAAAGCGATACAGTTGTTTTTGATATTCCTGAAACATACCACAATGCACTTGTTAAAAATAACACTAAACATATATGGTACAAAACAACCGGTGGGCATGATGCCACAGTAATGGATCACGGTTTTTACAATTTTGCAAAAAAACTTTTTAACAATTAGTAGTTAATATTTACTATCAAACGAGGATTTTACATATGAATGAGAAATTTTTTTTAAAACTGCTTGAACTTTCCGCAGCACACGCAAAACGCAGCCATGCCATTTTTGAAAGGCTTAATCTTTCAAATGCACAGCCAAAAGTTTTGTATATACTCAGAGAGACAGATGGATACACCCAGAAAGAACTTGCCTCTATCTGCAGAATAACACCCCCGTCTATGACATCCATACTTAATAACATGGAAAAAGCTGATTTTATATATCGCGAAAAAGTATTAACTGCAGGTCAAAAACACGCACATAAAATTTATCTTACGACAAAAGGAAAAAAAACTGCTGAAGAAGTTTATTCCGAATTTGAAAAACTTGAAGAGTTATGTCTTAATGGTTTCTCGGAAAAAGAAAAACTTCAGGTATTTGAAATTTTTGACAAAATAATTAAAAATCTTTCATAATTTCATAACGATAAAAATATCGTTAAACATTTATATCTTGTATAACTCTGTATTAAAAACAATAAGCCGTATTCTAAATATCATTATCATTTAGAATACGGCTTATTTATTTCACTTAATATGTATATTTGTAACTATAATATGCCGTCTGCAGATTTATATCCGAAGTAAAAGCATTATTTCTCAAATCTATAGCATGTTTCATTTTACTGTTTTTTGATACTGTTACCGTTATCGTCTTTGAACTGTATGCTTTCATATTCACTTTCTTATTAACCACTCTCTGGTGCAGACATCTGCCATTTGCGTATATTTTTACATCAAGTGCCTTTATAACTTTTAATTTTCTGTCAGTATATGTATTATATAATTTTATTTTGACTTTAAGTTTGTTCCCTGAAAAATATGTCTTTACAACCTGATAATATATCCTGTCGAGAAGCATATCTTTAATTTTTGCAGAAGGCTGTGTATATACATTCTTATGTACTGTAACTTTCTTCTTTATTGTAATACCATTCACCTTACATTTTAATGTTGCAACACCCGTTTTTTTAGCTGTTATCTTTCCATTTTTCACCGTTAATATCTTTTTATTTGATGATGACCATCTTTCTTTTTTTGATGAATTTGATCCTATAATTCGCATTTTGCAGCTAAGCCCCTCTGTCATAGTGCCATCCATTCCAATCATATACGGTGTATCAACAGTAACACTGCAAGTTAATTTGACTCCGTCAACTTTGCATATAATCAAAGCATTACCTCGTTTTTTTGCCGTAATTTTCCCACTCTTTGATACCGTGGCTACTTTTTTATTTGATGTACTCCATTTCAAAGTTCCTTTTTTATCAAGCACTTTTACTTTCTGCGTATTTCCAATATACAAATAACATCTTGAGCAATTCAGATAAGGACCTTTAACATTAACTTCACATGACATCTCATAACTTCTTGTTCCTATTTTCATAGTGACATCTACAACTGTATTACCTCTTCCGGCTGCCTTCAAAATACACTTATCATCCCCACTTTTTGTAACCCTCACCACACTTTCGTCACGAGATATAAATAATACCTCATCCCATTTGTATCCTGTATAATCTTTCCCATCATCATATGTAAGAACAGGCTTAAGTGTAAACTTTTCATTTACTCTCATTTTTACGAAAGATTCATTAAGTGAAATCTGCGGCTCCTGAACTACTATCTCATATTTTTTCACGACTCCATCCCATGTCGTTGCTGTTATGTTAGTCGTTCCCATATTGACAGATGTAACAAGACCATTTTGATTCACGATTGCAACGCCTTCGTCTTCTGATGCCCAGGTAACTTCATTGTTCTCTCCTGAAGCCGTTGTGACTTTTGCGTTAAGCTGCATTGTCTTTTCAAGCCCTACTATCAGTTTGTCACCAGTTCCTGTAATTTCAAGGTCTTTTGTTTTTTCCCTTACAAGAACATCTATCGACCCTGTTGTATATGAATCTTCAAAACATACCCTTACTGTATATACCTGATTTGCCTCAAGCTCACAAGATATATCTGCATTTGATATTCCTCTTTCACTTGCAATATATCCTTCTGTTTCCTGAACCTTATCTCCCTTATATATATATACTACACCGCCTACACCCTTCTGCATCTCTATCATAAAATTATATTGAGTTGTATTCTTTGGAGTAAATGTAAAATATGCCTCTGCATCACCGCTTTTTATATCAGCACTTGCTTTTTTGTTTACTGTCAGCTCTTTTTCAGATAAAACACTGTCCGTACTTATAACCGTAACATAAAAAGTTTCTTCATAATTATCATATGTAGAGATATTTATGCTTGTGCTGCCGGCTTTCACTGCCGTAACAACTCCGTTTTCATCAACCGTTGCAATGCCCTCATCCAGACTTCTATAAGTTATAAGTCCATTTGTCTTGATACTTGCAGGTTCAACCTGAGTATCAATCTTTAATTTGTTTTCATTTCCGATAATAATTCCTGTTCTTTTAGAAAGAACTAACGACTCTGTCTGCGGTAATATTTTCACCCCGGCACAGCTTGCATAATACATAGAACTGACTTTTTCTACCTCTATTGTATATTTTCTTCCCTCTGTCATATTATAACTGAAATAATCATTTTTTCCCGCCTTGATATGCTCAACATAGTTATTTTCAACATCATCATGAATCCTTATAGTCATTCGTTGATCTTCATAATCATTTATTTCAATTCTATATCTTGCCGTATCTTTTGCCGTAAATGTCGCATAACCTTTACCTGTTCTGTCAGTAAAATTAATCTTATTTTCAACAGCAAGCGAAAACAGTTTATTCTTAAATGCCGCATTTTCATCTGTATATTCATTAACCGTCTGTGCCGCCTTCACTATATTTGTATCACTTGGAATAATACTCAATGTCATTGCTATAAGCATAATAAAAACTCTAATATTCTTTTTCATCTTAATTGTCCTCTCCTATCCGTATATAATTCTATGCATTATGAACACATTGACATTTATTGTACCACATATTTACACAAAAATCTCCTAACAGCATAAAAACATCATACTTATCTCCACTTTCTATTTTTTCATATATGAATAATATCCGTCGTTTTCCTTTCGCACTGTCATATTAAATCCATCTGTTGTTTTATCTCCCTTTTCTTTAAATTTCACATTTATTTCTAACAGCTTTATATCTTCCTCCGACTGCTGTTTTTTTGTAATATTAGCCGTAAACATCAGCTTTGTTCCAGATTTACACACAACTTTTGCTTTTTTATTTTCTTTCCAATTGCTGTCTTTGTCAGATAAAACTGTTTTTTCTATCGACATACCGGCATTTGTCTCTTTAACATTGCAAATATATGTGCCTCCATCACCAGATTTGCCAAATTGCAATATAAATTGGATTTTTGTTGTCTCTCCGTCTTTTGTTGCATGAACTTTTAATTTCTGCTTTTTGTTAGTTCTTATTTCTGTGCCATCAGCACAATTGTCCCCACTTTTAGCCGAACCGCTGTTTTTTTCCTCCGTTTTATCATAATCTGCACTTACACCATCTTCTGTCCCACTCTTTTTATTTTTCTGCGTGTCGGATACATTTTCATCATATCCTGCTGCTATATCCTGCAACACGCTGGTTTGTGTCCCGTCAGAGTCCTGTATTTCTTCCTCTGTTATCTCAGGATTATAGATATATATATGTATATTTTCTGATGCATATTTAAATGTCTCACTCTCATCCATAGAATCATCATTCTTGCTTTTATCATAGTTTTTTTCAACAGTCTTCCCTGTCGAACTTAATTCATTTTTATATGACTTTTTCGGTTTTTCATATACAAATAATGCACAACCTATGACTGCTGCGGCTGTCCCAACGGCAAATACAGTTTTTGCATATTTTTTTAATCTCTTTCGTCTAAAAGACATCTTTTTAATATTTTCTGAATAATCCTCTGCTTCTTTTAGCATTTCTTCTGAAACACCGCCAATGGCATACATCAGCTTTTCCGCCTTTTTTTCGCTCACACTACCGCCTCCTTTTCAAGCCATACGGCAAGCTCCTTTCTCATACGGCTAAGGATTGATTTTACCGTACCCTCTTTTATATCAAGCTCCTCAGCGATTTCCTTAATATCCATAACATAGAAATATCGTTTCAAAAAGACGGTACGTTTTCTCTTAGTCTGTTTCCACAAAAAATCTTCTATTGACTCTGTAAGAAGTTTATATTCCATGTCTTTTTCCACCGTCTTTCCGTCAGTTATACACTCATTAAGTTCCTCTATTGCAATATTCACACTATTCCCTCCTCTTTTTAATGCATGCATATCCCTATACCTGTTAAGCGACAGATTCCTCACTATCTTGGCAAGAAATGTACTAAGCACTGACGGTCGGCTTGGCGGAATCGTATTCCATGTCCTTAGCCATGTATCATTTACACACTCTTTTGCATCTTCCTCATCATGTACAATACGCTCTGAAATACAAAAACAATAACGGTCGTATTTTTCAGATAGTTCGTTAATACCGTTTTCATTTCTGTCCCATATCAACTGTACTATTTTCTCATCTTCCATATATCTCCTTTTTGTTAAATTAAAAATAGGCGTTTGCGAAACTATCATAAATCTTGATTAAATTGTGCAGATATAACAAAAAGTGTTAGTCGGCATTTTTGTCGTCGTCAGCACTTAATCAGCGTTTTTTGCTGATTTATGTACTGCTACGAACGACAACATAGAGCGAAAGCGTGCCGACGATATTATTTGTTATATGTGTGCAATTGACACAACATATAGTTAGTTTCGCAATTATCTATGCAACTCTATTTACTGCTCCCATAAATATTGGAAGACCGTCACTTGTTGAAACTATTATAATAAATGGTCTGTTGCAATTCATTGTGACAGTATCCTTTTTTTCGTCTGCCAATGCATCAATGGCAATCTCTGTATATGATGCCATACTGCATCCGTTTTCGTCAATCGTCATCCTGCTATTTTGTTTTGCTTTACTAACATAAATTCCACCTTCTGATTTATTTTCTCCATCTGACACAAACATTTTAGAAAAATCTGCTTTTTTCCCATTAAAAATATTTTTTATACCCATATCCTGCATCAATGGATTTAATTCAAGTTCACTTTTAAAATCCAGTTTAGGCATTGAAAATTTTACTATCTTAGAATAATCCCATTTTTTATTGAATGTGTTACACAATGAAATTATCTGCTTTGCGTCCTTATTATTTATGAGTTTGTCTGCTGCCACATTTTCCTTTGGCAGTATTATATTCATATTTGCATTTGTCATAGGTATCGAAACTGCCTGATACCTGCCATTCTCAGTATAGGCATAAGCATACTCCGAATTTAAAAAACTGCATTTTTCCTTATCAATCTTTTCCTCCTCAGTGGTATTACCACAGGTGTATGCAGACTGGCCGTAGAATATGCCCTTCCTTGTATTGTTTTTATCAAATCTGACTTTCCACTGCTCCTTAAAATTTACGGCTGACAACAATAACATAGCCATGTCTTTATTTGTTTTCAGATTACCTTTTATCTTACCACCTGTCTGCTCATCAATCCATTTATTTATTTTATCATTAAAACTTTTACTTCCCATCTCTCCCGTTAAACTATACGCATTATAATCATTTTTAAGTATTGTGCCGGCTTCTCTGGAATAATCATATTTATCACTGAGCCATGCAGAATTACCTAAAGAACAGTTTTCGGATTTTATTTTACCGCTTATATACCCCATCATCTTTCTTATTATCTTCTGTTCTTTCTCCTCTCTTTCATTTACATTTATGCAATCCGAAACATCTGCTCTAAACATATTTTTGCCAAATGAATTTAATATCTGCTCCCGACTCTGCCCTGCAGTCATTTCCGAGAGCATCCCGTTTGCAAGATACATATTTATATTTGAGCAGGCGACAAGCCCCTTTTGTGGATTATCCCCCCAGCTCTGTTTAAGAAAATGATATAAAAGACTACTGTTATAATCTTTATAAATCTGTTTACATTTTTTAACTTCTTCATTTGACAAATTTACAGATGATTTTTTCTTCTTTCCCACAAGTTCCTTTTTCTTGTCTTGTACTTCGCTGCTTGATGACTCACCATCCTTTTTCTGAATATCAGATGTTTTTTGTGTACTTACATTTTTGTTTCCTGTTTCATTAAGACCGGTCTTTCTGCCGCCACATCCGGTCGTTCCTGCTATTACAAGTGTCATAAATAATGCAAATGCCTTTGCAATCCTGTCTTTTCTCATAAAAAAACCTCCTTTAAACTTCCGTTATTATTCAAAACAAACATCATAAGAAGTCAAACTTATGACAATTTTGCTTTCTACTTATAATAACCCGGTTATTTAAAGAAGGTTGCATTTTTATATAAATTTTTTAACACAATTTGCAAAAGCAATACAATGATATGGCATCATCAAGCATACCACGACATCATTTTACACCTCATGCTGTTCTGAGATAGTTGCCACATCTACGATAGAAAGCTTATCCTTGCCCTCTGTCTCAAGTGATGTGAGAAGTGCTGCTGCCGTATCAAGCGATGTAAGGCAGTTTACACCTGTCTCAATGGCTGTTCTTCTGATAAGGAAACCATCTTTAAGCTTGTCATCATGCGTTGGTGTATCTATTACAAGATCTATCTGATGCTCAAGCAACAGATCCATAAGTGTAGGTGCTTCTTCATTTATACGGTTTACAGGTATTGCAAGAACTCCTGCTTCGTTAAATACCTTAGCTGTTCCCCTCGTAGAGAAAATGTCATAGCCAAGTTTCTTAAAGCGTTTAGCAATCTCGATTCCCTCTTCTTTGTCAGCATCATTAAGAGTGATTATCATCTTCTTATGCTTTGGAAGATCTATTCCTGCTCCCTTAAATGCCTTATAAAGTGCTTCATTGAAGTCTTTTGATATACCGAGACACTCACCTGTTGATTTCATTTCAGGTCCAAGGCTTATCTCTGCTCCCCTAAGTTTTTCAAATGAGAATACAGGCATCTTGATGGCAATATATTTTGACTTCTTTGCAAGTCCTGTTCCATATCCGAAATCTTTAACCTTTGCACCAAGTATTACTTTTGTTGCAAGATCTACGATAGGAATACCTGTTACCTTGCTGATATATGGAACGGTACGGCTTGAACGAGGATTTACCTCAATTACATACACCTGGTCATGGTAAACAATAAACTGTATATTTATAAGTCCGATTACATGAAGTGATTTTGCAAGTTTTCTTGTGTAATCGACAAGCATATCCTGTATTCTGTCAGTGATAGTCTGTGCAGGATATACCGAGATACTGTCTCCCGAATGAATACCTGCTCTCTCGATATGCTCCATGATACCCGGTATAAGAATATCCTCACCGTCGCATACGGCATCTACCTCTATCTCTTTACCCATAAGATATTTATCTATAAGAATAGGATGCTCCTGATGATATCTTGTTACAACCTGCATAAATTTCTTTATATCATCATCTGATACTGCTATCTGCATACCCTGTCCGCCAAGTACATATGAAGGACGGATAAGTACCGGATAACCAAGCTCATTTGCGACTTTAAGTGCTTCTTCTGTTGTGAATACCGTATCACCCTTTGCTCTTGGTATCTGACACTCCTCGAGTATCTGATCAAACAACTCTCTATCCTCTGCGGCATCTACATCCTCTGCACTCGTTCCGAGAATCTTAACCCCCATCTTCATAAGTGATTCGGTAAGATTGATAGCTGTCTGTCCACCAAACTGTACCACTGCTCCATCAGGTTTTTCAAGACGGACAATATTTTCAACATCCTCCGGTGTAAGCGGCTCAAAATAGAGTTTATCTGCTATATCAAAGTCTGTACTGACTGTCTCAGGATTGTTATTTATTATAATAGTCTCATAACCTTCTTCCCTAAGTGCCCATACACTGTGAACTGAACAGTAGTCAAACTCTATACCCTGTCCTATTCTGATAGGACCTGAACCAAGAACAATTATCTTTTTCTTTTTAGTTGTATCTTCTACTTCATTCACACCGTCAAAGCAGCTATAATAATATGGAGTTTCTGAGGCAAACTCTGCCGCACAGGTATCAACCATCTTAAATGCTGCCGTGATGCCATACTCATAACGGAGATTTTTAATCTCTTCCTCAGTCTTTCCTGTCCAGCGTGCGATTACATTATCAGGAAATTCAAGTCTCTTAGCTTCTTTTAACAGCTCTTTGTCAAGATTTCCTTTTGACTCTTTAATCTTCTTCTCCATCTCTACGAGAATTGCAAGTTTATCGATAAACCACTTGTCAATCTTTGTAACCTCATGAATTTCATCATAAGAAGCGATTCCTCGGCGGAGTATTTCTGCTATAAGGTAAATTCTGCGGTCATCTACTACTGAAAGATGCTCGAGAACCTCCTCGTCAGACATATTATCATAATCTCCTGTCTCAAGGCAGTCAACATGCTGTGAAAGTGACCTGATGGCTTTCATAAGTCCACCCTCAAAATTCGTGCAGATACTCATAACCTCACCTGTCGCTTTCATCTGCGTGGTAAGAGTTCTCTTTGCACTGATAAATTTATCAAATGGAAGACGAGGTATCTTAACTACCACATAGTCAAGTGCAGGCTCAAAACTTGCATATGTCTTTCCTGTTACGGCATTCGGAATCTCATCAAGCGTATATCCGAGTGCTATCTTTGCTGAAACCTTTGCAATAGGATAACCCGTTGCCTTTGAAGCAAGAGCTGATGAACGGCTTACACGAGGATTTACCTCTATTACTATATATTCAAATGATGTAGGATGAAGTGCAAACTGAACATTACATCCACCCGTGATTCCAAGTTCGTCGATAATCTTTAAAGCAGATGTACGAAGCATCTGATACTCTTTGTCTGACAATGTCTGTGACGGTGCAACTACGATACTGTCACCTGTATGAACTCCGACCGGGTCAAGGTTTTCCATGTTGCAGACGGTAATGCAGGTTCCGTTGCTGTCACGCATTACCTCATACTCTATCTCTTTCCATCCTGCGATACATCTCTCTACAAGTACCTGTCCTACTCTTGAAAGTCTAAGACCATTTGAAAGTATCTCCACAAGTTCTTCCTCATTGTGTGCTATACCGCCGCCTGAACCTCCGAGCGTATATGCAGGACGAAGTACGACCGGATAACCGATCTTATTTGCAAATTCGATACCGTCTTCAATATTTTCAACGAGTTCTGATGATGCACACGGCTCACCGATTTTCTCCATAAGGTCTTTAAATTCCTGACGACCCTCAGCATTTCTGATAGTCTCTGCTGTCGTTCCGAGAAGTCTTACTCCGTGGCTCTCAAGAAATCCGGACTCAGCAAGCTCCATGCCGAGATTAAGACCTGCCTGTCCGCCCATGTTAGGCAAAAGACTATCAGGCTTTTCAACTTCGATTATATGCTGCAATACCTCTGTTGTAAGTGGCTCTATATAGACCTTATCTGCAATATCTTTATCTGTCATAATAGTTGCAGGATTAGAATTGACGAGGATAACTTCCATTCCCTCCTCTTTAAGAGAGCGGCACGCCTGTGTTCCTGCATAATCAAACTCTGCGGCCTGTCCGATTACAATAGGACCAGAACCTATTACAAGTACCCTTTTGATTCCTTCCATCTTTGGCATTATTTATTTCCTCCAATCATCTTCATAAATTCATCAAACAACATTTCTGAGTCCTTAGGACCTGCATTTGCCTCAGGATGAAACTGCACTGTCTTTACAGGCTTTCCTATATATTCAAGTCCCTCTATAGTTCCGTCATTTACATTTACAAACCACGGTTTTGCCACTGATGCATCTATTCCGTCCGCATCTACTACATATCCATGATTCTGTGAAGAAATATATACTTTTCCGGTCTCAAGATTTTTGACTGGATGGTTTGCTCCTCTATGTCCGTATTTCATCTTATATGTCTTTGCATTATGTGCAAGTGCCATAAGCTGATGACCGAGACAGATTGCAAATACAGGTATATTTGAATCGGCAAGTTTTTTTACCTGTGCGATAATATCTACACACTCAGCAGGATCTCCCGGTCCGTTTGTTATCATAATTCCGTCAGGCTTTGATGCGATAACCTCGTCTGCATCAAAATCACACGGATAAACAGTTACATTGCATCCTCTGTTTAAAAGGCATCTTATAATGTTTTTCTTTGTTCCAACATCAATAACTGCAACATCTTTGTCAGCCGCAACGCTCTCTGAGCCTATATCTCCCGGAACATATTTTTCAATCTTGTCACATGAAACTTTCTTAACTACACCTGTGACCGTATATTCTTTAAGCTTTGGAATGATCTCATCGAGATTATAATTTTCATTTGTTGTTATCATTCCATTCATTGTACCTTTTTCACGAAGTATCTTTGTCAATGCTCTTGTATCTATGCCGCTGATACCCGGAATATCATTTTTTTCAAGGAAATGCTGTACGGTGTCTTCTGAACGGAAATTACTTGGAACTCTTGCAAGTTCTCTAACGATAAAGCCGTCAGGCCAGCCTTTTTTTGACTCCATATCCTTATAGCATATTCCATAGTTTCCAATAAGCGGATACGTCATGGTAACTGCCTGTCCCGCATAACTTGGATCTGTAAGAACCTCTAAATAACCTGTCATTGATGTATTAAAAACAATCTCTGAGATTATCTCTTTGTCAACACCAATACTTTTTCCTTCAAATACTGTTCCATCTTCTAATATAAGAAACGCTTTCTTCATATTAAAATTCCCATTCCTTTCCATTAAGTTCTAATATCATCTCGGCGGTCTCTACTATATTGTTACCGCTGTCCATACTAAGTTTTTGAATATAATGATGTGCTTCGTCTTCTGTCATCTGATTACGTTCCATCAAAAGCTCTTTAGCTGCCGTAATCACTTTTCGGTCATTTTCAGATCTGACTTTTGGTTTTTTCTTCTGCTTCTTCTTCCATCTGTTGTACTGAACCATCATCATCTCAAGAGTGTTCAACAGATCCTGTACCTTAAAAGGCATAGCCAGTGAAACAATTCCATCCAAATCGCAATCTGCCAGTTTCGCCGGAGATGCAAGCAAAAGCATAGCAAAGCCTTTTGGAAGATAATCATTTATCTCCGAATAATGCATATCTGAAAATTTGTATCCGGATATAACTATTCCTCCATCAAGACTGTTTACCGCACTCACTATCTGTGCTCCACTGTCACAAACCATGTTTACATCATAACCGTTACGAACAAGAAGCTTTCTTAAATTCTTCGCATCGTCCAATTTTGGAAAAGCTATGATAATATCTGCCATGCAGAAACCTCCTGTCTTCTGTGCAAACAATCAATCCTATAAACTGGTTAAATATCTTTTCGTCTCCCATTGAGTCACCTGAGTACAATATTCATTCCATTCTTTGTCTTTGCTCTTTATGATATGCTCTGAAATGTGGCTGCCAACAATCTCCTGCAGAAAATCATCTTCCTCAAATAATTTTACAGCCTCATAAAGCGTCCTCGGAAGGACTTCACATTTCTGTGCTTCTTTTTCAGATAAGTCATCCATACATACCGGCGGTTCAAGTTCCTCTTTTATACCACTAAGCCCGGCTGCAAGGCAGGCTGCGATAACAAGATAAGGATTTGCTGCACCATCAGGACTTCTTAAAACTATCCTCGCACCGTCACTTCCTATTGAAGTAAGTCGTATGAGCGGACTGGAATTTGTTGAAGACCATCCGACTGTGACCGGTGCCAGATAACCCGGTATAAGTCTCTTATATGAATTTACGATAGGGTTATTTATAAGTGACATATTCGCAATATGACTTAATATTCCTGCCATAAACTGATAACCCTCTTTGCTCACTCCCAAATCATCATTTTCATCATTAAAAACATTTTTTCCGTCTTTAAATAATGTAAATGTATAATGTGCTCCTGACCCCTTCGTATCTTTTTTAGGTTTTGGCATAAATGTCGCATTAACACCATGTCTCTTTGCCACGGTCCGTATAACAAGTCTCGATGTCATAATGTTATCTGCCATGTCAAGAGCATCCGCATAACTTAAGTCAAGCACATGCTGTGCCGATTCATCAGAATGATATGATGTTTCAACACTTATCCCCATATCTGCAAGATAAAGTACCATATCACGCCTTGCATTTTCGCCACCGTCAGCAGGTCCAACATCAAAATAGCCGCCCTGTTCACTTGAATGATTGGTCGGCTCTCCGTTCTCACCGAGGTCAAAAAGGAAGAACTCATTCTTGATAGCTACCTTAAATTCATATCCAAGTTCCTTTGCCTCTGAAATAACTTTCTTTAAAATATATCTGCTGTCACCATCAAAAGGTGTGCCGTCAGGCTTAACAACATCACATAAAAAACGGGCAACCTTGCCGTGCTGTGGACGCCAAGGAAAAATAACAAATGTATCTAAGTCCGGAACTAAAAACAGTTCTTCATATCCAGTACCACGGAAACCGTCAATAGCCGCACAATCAAACTTATAATGTCCGTCTAAAATCTTATCAAGCTGGTCAATTGTAGTCGCCATGTTCTTTAAATTTCCGGATATATCCGTGAACTGAAGGCGGATAAATTCTATATCTTCTTCATCAATCAGTTCCAATATATCCTGTCTGGTATATTTTGCCATCACGCTTCCTCCTTGTATTATTTATACATAACTACACATTGTTCCTATTATACAAAAAAAACTCTCATATGTCAAAGACATTTGCAATTATGTTTATACATTAGTAACAGTTCAGCCATAAAAAGATAATCAGCAATGCATAAGCTCGCTTAATGAATTGCTGATTATCTTTTTATGGTAGAATAGCCTTTCATCTCTGAAATGAAATAAACAAAAGCTGCATAGCAGCGACTGACAGCTTGCTGGCAGGTTTATGAATGTTAGAGATGAAAGACTGAACTGTTACATACATTATTTTTTCAATCAATAACCATGCCTATTCTCAATCTGCTGCTATACCTGTTCATATACAATATTTCTGTTCTTTTGCACCAAAAACAGAGGATGTAATCAGATTATACACCCTCCGTTTTCGATACGGTCACTATTATTCATGTTTATCACAAATAATAACAAACCATCTATTTCATTTTAAGGACTTTACTTTTAATGGCTTTTGTAATTTATTGATATATTTGTAGTTATCTTTAACATCTGTAATTTTTTATGGAAGATTTGTGTAACCCATAAGGAACTCATCAACTTCCCTAGCTACATGTCTTCCCTCATTTATTCCCCACACAACGAGCGACTGGCCTCTGTGCATATCACCGGCAGTAAACACCTTATCTACAGATGTTTTATAACTGCCCTCTGCCGTCTCTACATTTGTACGGGCATTTAATTTTACCCCGAACGCTTTTGCAACATAATCCTGAGTACCAAGAAAACCTGCTGCGATAAGTACATAGTCGGCAGGAATCTCAAATTCACTTCCCGGTATCTCGACCATATTTAATCTGCCTGTCTTTGCATCTTTCTTTGGCTCGAGTTTTACAAGTTTAACTTTCTTTAACTTGCCATTCTTGTCAGCGATAAACTCTTTTACAGTTGCCTGATATATTCTCGGATCTTTGCCAAATACTGCTATCGCTTCTTCCTGACCGTAATCTGTCTTGCAGACACGAGGCCATTCCGGCCACGGATTGTTTGCGGCTCTCTCATCAGGAAGTTTGGGCATCATCTCAATCTGCACTACCGATTTTGCACCCTGTCTTACCGCTGTTCCGACACAGTCATTACCCGTATCACCGCCACCGATGACAACAACATTCTTTCCTTTTGTATCTACCCAGCCGTCTTTTTTGCCCGTAAGCACATGCTTTGTAGAGCGTGTAAGGAAATCTACGGCAAAATAGATTCCGTCAGCTTCACGACCTGTCGCTTTTATATCTCTCGGATTTGATGCTCCGCAGGCAAGGATAACACTGTCATAATCTTTGACAATATCTGCCGCTTTCACCGTTTTTCCTACATCCGCGTTTACGACAAATTTAACGCCTTCTTCTTCCATGACTTTCTGTTTTCTGTCGATAACCCATTTCTCAAGCTTCATATTTGGAATACCGTACATAAGAAGTCCGCCGATATGGTCATTTCTCTCAAAAACGGTTACATCATGACCTCTCCTGTTAAGCTGATCTGCTGCCGCAAGTCCTGAAGGACCTGAGCCGATGATTGCAACTTTCTTGCCTGTGCGTACCTTAGGCTTTCTAGCCTCCATAAGTCCGTTTGCATATCCATACTCTACAATGGCATTCTCATTTGCCTTACATGTTACCGGCGAATCGTTAAGCCCGCAGGTGCAGGCTGCTTCACAGAGTGCCGGGCATACTCTCGATGTAAACTCCGGAAAATTGTTAGTCTGGCGGAGCATCTGAAGTGCCTCTTTCATACATCCGTGATAGAGAAGATCATTCCATTCAGGCACGAGATTGTTTAAAGGACAACCTGATGCCATTCCATTTATCATCATACCTGACTGGCAGAACGGAACACCACAGTTCATACATCTTGAAGCCTGTTCTTTTCTATCCTTATCACTCATAGGAGTGTGAAATTCATTAAAGTTCTTTATTCTCTCTAAAGGCTCTACTGCCTTATTATTTTTTCTTTCATATTCAAGAAATCCGGTTGGTTTGCCCATAATTATCCTCCTTATCCTGTCGCTCAAACATCACCGCACTGCCCGACTGTATGTCAGGCGTGCGTATAAACAGTATTTCCTATAGTTTATGCCTGATTTTTGTGTGCATAAAATGCTTCTATCTGTGCCTGCTCGTAGCTTAATCCTCTTTCTTCCATCTGAGCGATAAGCTGAAGCATCTTGCTGTAATCATAAGAAATTATCTTTTTAAACTTAGGAAGATAATCACTGAAGTTTTCAAGGATATTCTTTCCTTTTGCTGAATTTGTAGCTTCAACATGCTCCTCTATTATCTTCTTTAACTCAAGTACATCATATTTGTCTGTTACCGGCTGTGATGAGACAAGGTCTTTGTTAAGTTTAAGGTAAAGGTCACTGTTCTCATCAAGTACATATGCGACACCGCCGCTCATACCAGCCGCAAAGTTCTTTCCTGTAGGTCCGAGTATAACCACGCGACCGCCTGTCATGTACTCACATCCGTGGTCGCCGACACCCTCAACAACTGCCGTTGCTCCTGAGTTACGGACACAGAAACGCTCACCGGCAATACCGTTTATAAATGCCTTACCGCTTGTAGCACCATACAGTGCAACATTACCAATAATGATATTATCCTCTGCCTTAAATTTAGAACCTGCCTGTGGATATACAACAATTTTTCCGCCTGAAAGACCTTTTCCGAGGTAATCATTTGAATCACCGACAAGCTCAAGTTTAAGCCCCTTAGGGATAAATGCACCGAAGCTCTGACCGCCGCTTCCGTGACACTCAACAGTAATAGTGTCCTCCTCAAGCGTATCGCTGAATTTCTTTGTAATCTCTGAACCGAGTATCGTACCAAATGTACGGTTGATATTTGTCACATCGACTGTAACTTTTGCCGGTTCTCCTGTCTGGAGTGATTTTTTAAGTTTAGGAAGTAAAACTTTTTCATCTATTGTCTTTTCAAGCTCAAAGTTATATACATTCTTTGGATTGAATTTATTTTCTTTTCTCTCATTTGCAAATGATGAGTCAATTATCTCGTTAAAGTTGATGTGATGTTCCTCAACCTTTGGATCATCCTTAACTTTAAGAAGGTCTGTGCGGCCGATGAGGTCATCGACTTTCTTAATTCCAAGTAAAGCCATGTACTCACGAAGTTCCTGTGCGATAAACTTCATAAAGTTCTCAACATATTCAGGCTTTCCTTTAAATCTCTTTCTGAGTTCAGGATTCTGTGTTGCAACACCTACAGGGCAGGTATCGAGATTACATACACGCATCATTACGCAGCCCATTGTTACAAGCGGTGCTGTTGCAAATCCATACTCTTCTGCTCCAAGAAGTGCTGCCACAAGCACATCACGGCCTGTCATAAGTTTACCGTCTGTCTCGATGCGGACACGGGAACGGAGTCCGTTCATTATTAGTGTCTGGTGTGTCTCCGCAAGACCAAGTTCCCAAGGAAGACCTGCATTGTAGATTGAACTTCTAGGTGCTGCTCCTGTACCTCCGTCATATCCTGAAATAAGGATAACTGCCGCTCCGGCTTTGGCAACACCGGCTGCTACAGTACCTACTCCGGCTTCTGAAACAAGTTTAACTGATATTCTCGCATCTTTATTACTATTCTTAAGGTCATAGATAAGCTGTGCCAAGTCCTCGATAGAATAGATGTCATGATGTGGCGGAGGTGAGATAAGACTTACACCAGGTGTTGAATGTCTTGTCTTTGCAACCCACGGATAAACCTTTCCTCCCGGAAGATGACCTCCCTCACCAGGCTTAGCTCCCTGTGCCATCTTAATCTGGATTTCCTTTGCACTGACAAGATAACGCGATGTTACACCAAAACGACCTGATGCAACCTGCTTTATTGCTGAACATCTATCCTCAGGCTGTCCTGCCGTAAGAAGTCTGTCAAGGCTTTCACCACCCTCACCACTATTTGACTTACCATGAAGATGATTCATCGCAATGGCAAGTGTCTCATGTGCCTCCTGTGAAATTGAACCATAAGACATTGCACCTGTCTTAAATCTCTTAACAATCTCGTCAACACTCTCAACCTCATCAATCGAAATACCCTTCTTAGGATAATTAAAATCAAGCATACTTCTTAATGTTACATTATGCTCTTTTTCATCTATACACTTTGAATACTGTTTGAACAACTCATAATTTCCAGTCCATGTAGCCTGCTGCAAAAGATGTATTGTCTCAGGATTATATAAATGTTCCTCTTTATGACCTCTCTCTTTGTGCTGACCACGGCTCTCAAGATTCATATCAGTCTCAAGTCCAAGTGGATCAAATGCTGCTGAATGAAGTGTATCAACCTGTTTCTCAATATCCTCAAGTGTAATATCACCTGCACAGCATACAGTGTCAGTAAAGTATTTCTCGATAACATCCTCTGAAATACCAATGGCTTCAAAAATCTTTGAACCCTGGTATGACTGAATTGTAGAAATACCCATTTTTGATGTAATCTTGACAATTCCGTGAAGGACCGCTGCGTCATAATCATCAACCGCTGCATAATAATCTTTGTCAAGAAGATTCTGCCCGATAAGCTCTTTTATAGTGCTGTGGGCAAGATAAGGATTTATCGCACAGGCACCATATCCCAATATTGTAGCAAAGTGATGTACTTCTCTTGGCTCTGCTGATTCAAGTATCATTGCAACACTTGTTCTCTTCTTTGTAGTTACAAGATGCTGCTGCATTGAAGCTACCGCAAGAAGTGACGGTATAGCCACATGGTTCTCATCAACTCCCCTGTCAGTAAGGATAAGAATGTTTGCACCCTCCTTGTAAGCTCTGTCAGCTTCAAGACACATACGGTCAAGTGCTTTCTTAAGTGATGTATTCTTATAATAAGTAATAGGAATATCAACGCACTTAAATCCCTCTTTATCCATATATTTAATCTTCATAAGGTCAGTGTCAGTAAGGATAGGATTGCGGATTTTAAGCACCTTGCAGTTGTCAGCCTTTTCTTCAAGCAGATTTCCGTCCTCACCGATATAAACGCTTGTCGATGTTACGATTTCCTCTCTTATCGCATCAATAGGAGGGTTTGTAACCTGTGCAAAAAGCTGTTTAAAATAGTTGAACAATGGCTGTGGCTTATCTGAAAGCATTGGAAGCGGTGTATCAGTACCCATTGAAGCAATAGGCTCTGCACCTTTCTGTGCCATAGGAAGAATCGACTCCTTGTAATCCTCATAAGTATAACCGAATGCCTTCTGAAGTCTTGCTCTCTCCTCGTCAGTAAACTCCACTACTTTCTTATTAGGAATACGAAGTTCCTTTAAAGTAACAAGATTGCTGTTAAGCCACTCACCATAAGGCTGGCGTGAAGCATATTTTTCTTTAAGCACTTCATCATCGATAAGCTCACCCTTGACTGTATCAACAAGAAGCATACGACCCGGTCTTAATCTGTCTTTCTTAACAATCTTTTCAGGCGGAATGTCGAACACGCCTACTTCTGAAGAAAGGATAAGCTGGTCATCTGTTGTAATGTAATAACGTGATGGACGAAGACCGTTTCTGTCAAGAACCGCTCCCATAATATCACCGTCAGAGAAAAGGATTGAAGCCGGTCCATCCCAAGGCTCCATCATCGTCGCATAATACTGATAGAAATCTCTCTTTTTCTGGCTGACGCTCATGTCATGTTCCCACGGTTCAGGAATGGTTATCATAACAGCAAGCGGAAGCTCCATACCGCTCATCACAAGAAACTCAAGTGTATTATCAAGTCTTGCCGAATCAGAACCGTTTGGATTGACAACCGGAAGAACCTTGTGGAAATCATTTGCAAGGAGTGAAGTTTCCATAGTCTCCTCACGGGCGAGCATCTTGTCGGCATTACCTACGATAGTATTTATCTCACCGTTGTGAACGATAAATCTGTTCGGATGTGCTCTCATCCAGCTTGGATTTGTATTCGTACTAAATCTTGAATGTACCGTTGCGATAGCTGATACATAATCAGGATCCTGAAGGTCTTTAAAGAAAAGACGAAGCTGTCCTACAAGGAACATACCTTTATAGACTATCGTACGGCTTGAAAATGAAACAACATATGTGTCATCGTTACTCTGTTCAAACACACGGCGTGCAACATAGAGTTTGCGGTCAAAATCAAGTCCTTTCTCAACCTCCTCAGGTCTTTTAACAAATGCCTGCATGATGTATGGCATACATTCAAGTGCCTTATGTCCTAATATTTCAGGCTCAGTAGGAACTTTTCTCCAGCCGAGAAGTTCAAGCCCCTCCTTTTCAATAATGACTTCAAACATCTTTTTGGCACGGTTTCTTTTAAGTTCATCCTGTGGGAAGAAAAACATTCCGATACCGTAATCTCTCTCATCTCCGAGTTCAAAACCGAGTGGTTTAACTGCCTTTTTAAAGAATTTATGTGAAATCTGTAAGAGAATACCAACACCGTCACCGGTCTTTCCCTCAGCATCCTTACCTGCACGATGCTCCAGCTTCTCGACAATGTCAAGAGCTCCGGAAACAGTATCATGTGTCTTATTTCCCTTGATATTTACAATAGAACCGATACCACAGTTATCATGTTCATAACGGGGATCGTAAAGACCTCTCTTTTCATGATCAATAACCTTTGAGGCTTCATCTAAAACCCTGCTGTTACAAGTTTCAGTATTTGTCATCATTATTACCTCCATATCATTATTTATGTACTCTCGGCATCTTCTCAAAACGAATAATTTCGGCTGAATTTCCGAAGGTACATTATTTTACAATTTTGTGTTTTGTTTATATCCTTTAGAAAAACAAAAAGAGGCTCAGCAAATAACTGAAAACACATATGGAACATCTTCTTCATAAGAAAAAGTCCTATCATGTAAACAGATACTATATCAAAAGACACTTCCGGCTAAAAGCCATACCAGTCCTGTGATACAAATATCCCTTTACTGATAATTGTTTTCATATCATTTGCTGAACCCCTTTGTTCATCAAACTGGTTTGATTATATATTTTTTGAGCAAAAAAAGCAAGATTATTTAGTAAAATTATGTTTTTTACTAATAAAATTAAGCAAAATCGCTTTTTAGTTTATTTTATTCATTTATCCAAACTTATGTTCTAAAGAAATTATTGATAAAATTTATTTTTTTAAGAGGAGTTTTGATGCTTATTTTGTATCGGAGGCGATAAGAATTTTTATCCACTCCGCATATCGCTCAATTGTTTTTTCTCCAAAATCATATAAAGCACAATTTATTGTATCTATATCAAATATCTTTTTTTCTATAAAATACTTTATTATTATGTCTCCCCTATCTCCCGGAGATAATGCATATCCTGCACTTTCAAGAAATTCTATTGCATTATCTATATCAAGTTTAAGTGCAATACATAATGCAATTATCGTATTTTTTTTAGGATGATATGCAGGATTGTTCCTGATTTTTGAAAATAATTTTCTGTCTATACCTGCATTTTTGTATATATCAGATTCCTTTTGATTATTCTCTTCAATAAGTCTAAACAACATTTCATGAAACGATTCACCTGCTTCCTGCACTAAAGCCGAAAGATCCTGTTTCTGCTGTTCAAACTTTTTTCCACTACTTTTAGTTATTTCTTCTTCATTTATATCAGGACATAAAAAATCTTCTTCTACACTTGCTACATAATTTAGCTTTATGTATATTTCAAGTTTTCTTTTTAAATTATTGTCTAAAACCATCTAATTATCTCCCGCTGTCTGTTCCTCACCCATTCACATACCACTTAATCACATTATAATAAGGCTGGTACTCCTCGTCCTGTTCATTCATATACACCAGTTTTATCGTTTCTTTGTCAAGATGCTGCAACTGCTGATATACCGCCCTGCGTGCTTCACGCAATTCATAGTCATTTAAATTTAAAAGGTTTATTGTGTATTCATCCCCTACTATTGTTCCATTTCCATAATATATAAACTTTTTCTCACACTCCTGTTCTAATGGAGACACAAATTTATCCGAATCATATTTGTTTTCCTTTTTTCTTCCGCAGGTTCTTATTGTATTACAACTTGCCACAAGATTTGAATAATCTAATGAGCGTTTACTCACATATTTCCCCGGATTTCTTGGTTCTATATGCTCATTATGAACATTTTCCTTTTTTATTCTGCCACAACAATATGCACAGATTCCTTTTTGCTCTTTTATAAGTACATCTGTAAGAATTCCTCTGTAATGTGCAAATTCTTCCGAATCATAAGTCTTATCGGGATTTTTTCGTTTAAACTCACTCAAAAACTCTGGTTCTTCAGACTTTTCAATATATATCATATATATCTTCTCCTCTTTAATTCCATCCTTGCCGTAATAACATCCGGATGGTTCTCACTTGTAATTTCAGCAAGTGCATTTATTTTCACTTCTGCCTGCTCAAATAATCTACTGTTTATATCATCATATATCGAGTCTATAAAACTTTTTATTTTTTCATTAATAGAACTTGTATCCATAAACTGTTCCAAAACAGCATTTGCATCATACCCATTTAACTGTTTATTTTTTTGAATATTGATCTTACCATCACTATTATCAATAAAAAACAAATTATAATTCTCATCAGCTTCACTCAATACGATAGGTGAATGTGTGGTAATAATAAATTGGATATTTGGAAATGTATCTCTTAATACAGATAACACTTTTCTCTGCCATGACGGGTGCATATGCAGTTCAACTTCATCAATCAGAACGATTCCTTCTCCAAGCAATGGATTTTCTTTATTTGGATTTGCTAAGGTAAGCCTTCTGGCTAAATCACCAAACAAAGCTAATGTGCATTTTTCCCCATCAGACATTTGAGAAACATTCAAGCTGATATTTGCCTTGTTTATTTTCATTTCCAAACGAGGTTTTCTTACAACACGAAGATTGGAGCAGCCGTCTAACATTGACAAAATAGCTTTTCTTACCGCCTGCAAGGCTTTATCTTTCCGTTCTAAATCCCCTGTCTCGACTTTTTGCTCATTTTCATAATCTTCCTGATTTCTATACCACTCAAAAAAAGTTCTAAAATCTATTTTATTCTCAATCGCTTTTTCAAATGCAGAATATATATCAAAAGTATGGTGTGTTCTGATGCGCAATGGTATATCCAACACAAGCCGGTTTGTACCATAATTTGCAAAAATAGGAATATCATTCTGTTTTTCATCACTAATATACTTTTCATGGAATATCTCAACAATTTCATTTAATGCTTTTTTGTTATGTGTTTTTCTTCCGCTACTTCGCACCATATTTTTTGAATATTCAAACTCCGTACCTTCAAATTCAATCGTTGCGTGTATGCTTGTTCCACTTTTTCCATACATAATATCTTCTAATTGAATAGCATAGTTTTGTTTTAATTCTTTTCTGTTTACAACCTGATTTATAATATTTGCAAACAATAAATTAACAGAACGAAGAATACTTGATTTCCCTGTTCCGTTAATTCCAAAAATAACCGTACTTTTACCGTCAAATTCAATAATTGCATCATCAATAGCTCTAAAATTTGTTAATTTAATCTGTTTTAGTCGCATCAGCCACTTCTCCTATATTATATTTATTCTCAATTGTTTCATACCAAACCTGCAGTTTCTTTGATATATTTTTATATAATTAATTGTACCACATATCAAGCGGATATTCGCAATCCGCTTTGCTGCCTGCTCATACATTTAAACACCACTTCCAATAACTTAACAAAATAGTGTCCTTTTCTGTTTATGTTTGTCCGAATAAAATTTTACGCTAACCTAACTCCAATACGGCTTCTGGTCCTTATGCGTAAATCCCTCAAGTTCCCTCTTATACCTCGTAAGCCTTGCTTCATATTCTAACTTTTTCTTTTCGCTAAGCTGCCCATTCTCCCAAAACTCATTTATCCTTTTTTCAAGACAGACAACCGCCTCCTGCGCCGCATCTTTATAATTATTTGCAGCATTAGACTCTATCTGTGCTATTATCTCATCAAGTTCTTTATTAACTTTACCATTCTTAAAAAATCCATACATTTTAAACCTATTCCTTCTTATCCTATTTTCTATAGTATAACAGTACATCCCAAAATACACAATGTTACAACAAAAAATAATAATGCTTACCTACAATGTAACTGACAACGGTTACAGTACACACTTATCAAATCTATAATCGTATTTTCCATTTGCTTTTCTTTACTATCCGTCATACAATCTATATTATATTTGTTTCAAAATGTATTTTGACATATAAATTTTATAAATAATCATAGAAATGGAGATTTTTAATAATGAAAGTGCAGCAAATTCTTATTATAGAAGACGATACAAGTCTTAATAAAGGTCTTTGTCAGGCTCTTAGTTCAGAGGACAGACAGATTTTTTCATGCACAAATCTGCAAGCCGCCAGACAACAGCTTGCCTGTTTTAAGGCTTCACTCATACTGCTTGACATTACACTTCCGGATGGCAGCGGACTTGATTTTCTAGTTGAAGTAAAAACCGATTTTCCTGATATTCCTGTTATCCTGCTTACCGCAAATGATACTGATTTTGATATTGTAAGCGGTCTTGAACTCGGTGCTGATGATTATATAACAAAACCTTTTTCTCTCGCCGTTCTTCGTGCCAGAGTTAATACACAGCTTAGAAAACATCCCATTTGCAATTCCCAGACGGCTAATTCCATTATAACAATAGATAATTTTTCATTTGATTTTGTGCACCTAACTTTTCTTGTTTTAGGCAAGCCTGTTGAATTAAGCAAAACCGAGCAAAAGCTTCTTTCTCTCCTCGTTGAGAACCGTGGCAATATCATGACCCGTGATGTCCTTACCGACCGCATATGGACAGATGGCTCTGAATATGTGGATAACAATGCACTTTCCGTTGTTGTCAAAAGGCTCCGTGATAAACTTAACGCTTCGGATTATATACATACCGTCTATGGCATCGGTTATAAATGGGACAAAAAATAAAAAGAAAGTCACTATACCCCAAAATACATAAAAAATATCAAAGCATACTCCAAACGAAAGGATTTTTATGACTAAAGATTTCATTATATTTATTCAGTTTATAATTATTATAATATGTATAAGTTCCATACTCCTAAACCGTTATAAAACAGATAAACTTCTCACTTCTCTCGAAAATATGATTGACTCAGCTTTAAAGGGAAGTTTTACTGAAAAGGTTTTTGATGAGAGCCGCCTGTCAGCACTTGAGACAAAATTTGCACAATACCTCTCAGGTCAGACCTGCTCTACCCAAAATATAATGCACGAAAAAGACAGCATTAAAACTCTTATCGCTGATATTTCACATCAGACAAAAACACCTGTCTCAAACATTCTTCTCTACTGTGAATTACTTTTAGAAGATGATCTCTCAGAAAACTCAAAAAATAATCTTATGGCACTTTATTCCCAGACTAAAAAACTCCGTTTTCTGATAGAGTCTCTCATAAAACTTTCACGGCTTGAAACAGGTATCATTTCCCTATCTCCAAAGAAGCAGGAAATCCAGCCGTTACTTGATAAGATATTTATACAATACAACCAGAAAGCCGATTCAAAAGATTTGTATCTTAATACCGTCAAAACTGATGCAACGGCAGTGTTTGATGAAAAATGGACACTTGAGGCTCTTTGCAATATAGTTGACAATGCTATCAAGTACACCGTGACGGGTGGCATTTCCATAAATGTAATAGTCTATGAATTTTTTGTCAGAATTGATATTTCAGACACAGGCATTGGTATATCAGATAATGAGCATGAAAAAGTTTTTTCAAGATTTTACCGCTCCGAAAAAGCCAACACTACAGAAGGTGTCGGAATAGGACTCTATCTTGCAAGAAAGATAATTACAGGCGAAAATGGTTATATCAAAGTTTCTTCTTTACCGGAACACGGCTCAACTTTTTCCGTATTTCTTTCAAAACTGTAAGATTTCATATTGTGTTCTGAAAGATTTTGGAAAGTTTTATATGCCATACTATTATAGTAAAATCTTACAGATATTTTTTCAGAACGGAGGTCATTATGACAATACTAAAAACAGAAAATCTTACAAAAATCTATGGCTCAGGTGACAATGCCGTACACGCATTACAAAATGTAAACCTTGCCATCGAAAACGGTGAATTTGCCGCAGTCGTCGGAACATCAGGCAGCGGTAAATCAACACTTCTCCATATGCTCGGCGGTCTTGACAAGCCCACTTCCGGCAAGGTGTTTGTTGATGGAAAAGATATTTCTTCATTAAAAGACGAACCGCTCACCATATTTCGCAGAAGAAAAATAGGATTTATTTTTCAGGCTTACAACCTTGTACCAGTCTTAAATCTGTATGAAAATATCGTACTGCCGCTCGAACTTGACGGAAGAAAGATAGATAAGGATTTTGTAGCACAGATAACCGATACCTTAGGACTTTCAAAAAGACTTAATGCACTGCCAAACCAGCTTTCCGGCGGTCAGCAACAGCGTGTTGCCATCGCAAGAGCCTTAGCATCCGCTCCGGCAATAATACTTGCGGATGAGCCAACCGGAAATCTCGATTCAAAAACAAGCCAGGACGTTCTAAGTCTGCTAAAAGTTTCATGCAAAAAGTTTTCCCAGACAATGGTAATGATAACCCACAACGAAGAAATAGCACAGACAGCAGACCGTATAATCCATATTGAAGACGGTCATGTAATAACTAAAGATTAGGAGGACAAACTCATGAATGTAAAAAATAAAAAATGTATCTTCCGTTTGAGTTACCGTTCTCTGCGTGCTGCAAAAAAGAGAAATATAATAGCTGTTATCGCAATTATACTTACCACTATCCTGTTTACATCACTTTTCACGATAGCACTTTCACTAAATGACAGTTATCAAACTTACTCATTCCGTCAGATGGGTGGTTATTCACACGGGACATTTAAAGATGTAACTGACGAACAGGCAGACAAACTTATCACCCATTCAAAAATAAAAGCTTACGGTAAACGAACTTGCATTGGTTCTATAAAATCAGATTATTTTGGACAGATTTCAGGCGAAGTCAGTTATATGGATGAAAACTGCTCAAAATGGAGTTATGCAACACCAACAACAGGCAGAAATCCGGAAAACTCCGATGAAATAGCAATGGATACTACGGCTTTAAAGCTCCTCGGCACCAAAGCAAAACTTGGAACAAAGATAAAACTTACCTATACAGTACGTGACAATAAAAGTAAAACATTTGAAAAAACGGACTATTTCAAACTTACAGGTTATTACGACTATAATAGTTTAATGCCGGTTCACTATATCAATGTTTCAAAAAAATATACTGAAAATATTATCAAAGAAGCCAAAAACAATGGACTTGATGATTTTCGGACAGACTTAAATGTTATGCTTAAATCAAGCCATAATATCGAAAAACAAATGGAACAGATTGATAAAGACTTCGGGTATGACTGGCAGACACGAGACGAAAAAAACAGTGTGCGTATCGGTGTAAACTGGGGCTACACCTCTGAAAAAGTTGCAGAAAACACAGACCCCGTAACGCTTGTCGGAATTGTTGCTTTCCTTATACTTGTCATATTTACCGGATACCTTATCATCTACAATATTTTTCAGATCTCAGTAACAAATGACATACATTTTTACGGTCTTATAAAGACAATCGGTGTCACTCCACATCAGCTTCGCAGGATAATCTATATCCATGCATTGCTTCTTTGTGCAATAGGTATTCCGATTGGACTATTTATAGGATATTTCAGCGGTGTTACTCTGTTTCCTGCCATAATCTCACAGACTACGCTTGGTACAGAAAGCACCTCTATAAGCATATCCCCGCTTATTTTTGTAATATCAATACTTTTTTCACTATTAACCGTGCTTATGTCATGTCTGCGTCCGGGATTTATCGCCTCTAAGATTTCCCCTGTTGAAGCGGTAAAATATACGGACAATTCAAACACAAAAAAGAAGAAAAAACATACCCGAGGTGCAAAAGTTTACCAGATGGCATTTACAAATCTTGGCAGGAACAAGCTGAGCACTTTCCTTGTTGTCATATCACTTTCACTCTCCGTAGTGCTTCTAAATACATTGTTTTTCTTTGTAAATGGAATTGATATGAACAGATTTGTTTCACGGAGTGTATGCTCTGATTTCATTGTAAGTACAAAAAGCTATTTCCGATATGAAATTGACGGTGAACACTGTATCTCAGACAAGGATATTCGCCGTATCACTGCAAATACAGATAACAGATTAACCGGATGTGGATATTTCCTGCCTTCCACTGATGTGGTAGGATGGGTTGATAAAAAGACCTATATAAATATGTGTAAAGGCACTTTCAGTCAAAAAGAATTACAACAAAACCTCAATTCAATAAGAAAAAAGAGAGATAAAGTTGCATCCGATCCACTTATTGAGGGAATTGATATAAAACTTTTAAATAAAGTTAAAGTCATTTCTGGCAGCATTTCTCCACTTAAAGACAAAAAACAGCACAATATAGCTATAAGTGTAATGACTGATGATTACGGCAATCCACAAAACATGGGAATATACCCAAAAGTCGGCGATAAGTTCACAATGTCATATATTGATGATGCTTATTTTATTGATAATCGGACAGGCAAAAAAGTAACCGATGACACCCCCGAAAAATATATGGAATACTATATAGCCAAAGAACATGAAGTCACATATACGGTATGTGCACTTGTGAATGTTCCATATTCAATGGGATTTCGATACGGTTCTGTAACCGGATATAATGTGGTAATGTCAACCGACAGCCTGAAAAATGATAGCAGGCAAAAAATTTCACCATTATTTTATATGTTAGACTCTAAAAACAAAAAAGCTGAGATACGGACTGAGAACTACCTTAAAAATATAACTTCCGCACCTTCATCTTCACTTTCCTTTGAAAGTAAAGCTAAGGTTCGTCAGGGATTTGACAGTTTTAAAAATATGTTTATATTGCTTGGCGGTCTGCTGTGTGCTGTTATAGGGATTATCGGAATACTTAATTTTGTCAATGCCGTCCTCACAGGAATCATGTCAAGAAAACATGAATTTGCAATGCTTAAATCCATAGGTATGACAAACAGACAGCTTCGCAGAATGCTTATATATGAAAGTTTATTCTATAGCGTAAGTTCATCCGTCGTATCACTCATTACTTCGGTAATATTTGCCGTACTCACTAAAAGACTGTTTGAAAATATTTTCTGGTTCTTCAACGGACATTTTGTAATACTTCCTGTATTGCTTGTTGCTCCGGTATTTATCATACTTAGCTGTATTATCCCGATGTTGATGTATGGAAATACTGAAAAACAAAGTGTTGTAGATACTTTAAGAGATTTTGTGTAAAGTGTTTATATGATTAGGAATAATTGTATTTTTATCATCTAAAGGTACCGACAGAATTATAATTTTCACTATGCTCTATTCTAAGTAATAAGCGGCTGCTGTTTGATTATATGCTTAGAATGGGGCATAGTGTTTTTTATTTACATAATAATATTTTTTTATTAAATATATTTTGTATAATCAAAAAACTTAACAATATTAATCAATCTGTTCCAATCAGCACCTCTTTCCCCTTGAAAGCAAATCCATAATGTCTTATATTTTCTTTCTTCACACCTCTGCCTGTAAGTTCTGTATCATAATCTTTTTCATTTATTTGCTTTAATGCCGCCGACAATGTGTCTTTTAATGTATCTTCTTTTCTAAAGTTAAACACTTTAAATTCTATTACTATCCCCGGATATTTCATATTGTTTTTATCTAAATGATTGATATAAGTCACATACAAATTTTTTTATTCTTGCAATCGTATCTTCATAATTATTTTGTTTTACACCTGCAAAGCTAAGAAAAATCACCTGGTATGTTCCCTGAAGTTTTCTATATTTTCATAATTTCATATTTCAAGTCCCTCAAACAAATCATCTCTTTCTGCAAATTTATTTAAAAAAAAGCAATTTAACATATCTATATTCAATGTTTTCCCAAAACGACGCGGACGGATAATCAATGTTACATCATCATTCTTCTCCCACCACTCCTTTATAAACATTGTCTTATCTATATAAAAACAATCATTTATCCGAATACTTTCAAAGCTCTGTTTTCCTATACCTACTGTTTTAAACATATTCTATCTCCATTTTCCCCAAAAAATATTCTAAATTTCTTTGATACAGTTCTCATATCAGTCACTATGTAAATACTATTACAAGTTTAACATATATAGCCCTAAATAACAAATTTCTAAACTCAAAAATAAAAATAATATATTAAAAAAATTCAAAAAAAGAAAGAGATTAACCAAATAACCTCTTTCTGATTTTAGGATCTGACACTCAAATCCCTAACATACGATTAGTATTTGCGCTTACGAGCTGCCTCAGACTTCTTCTTACGACGAACGCTTGGCTTCTCATAATGCTCTCTCTTACGAATTTCCTGCTGGATGCCAGCTTTAGCACAATTTCTTTTGAAACGACGTAAAGCGTTATCCAATGTCTCATTCTCTTTTACGATTACATTTGACATAGTCTCACACCTAACCTCCCTCCAGTTGTAGATTATGCATCAAATACACAAACAACTGTGTAGGGTATTTTTTCACAGAACCACAGTCCTGTACGCACAAATACTATTATACCACAAATCTATCATTAGTCAACAGCTTTTTATATTTTCCCCCCAATTTTTTTTTGACCTTTTTTTGAAACAGTTTACCATTCCATTTTTTATTTTTATAAACAACTCATTTCTTTATTATTTTATCAAATCAAACTCCACTATTGTCTGAAATGTAAAATTTAACTTGATAAAATCAAATTTACTTATCAGTACATAACTTTATATCTTATACTATACCTACGATTGAACGGTAACAATATATTTCTTTAATTGCTTAGTCGGTATTTTTGACTCACATATCTTCCTTATTGCTTTTTTATATGACACTTCATCAAGCTTCAAGTTGTTTTTGTCATTCAAAAAATCCCATACTGCTTTTGGATATACCACAAACAACTCTGCTATAAGCCAGCCTGCCGCCATCTGCGTATAGTAGCCGTTTTTTGAAAAATCTCTGTTTACAAGCTCAAGTATTTTGTCTGTATATTTACCTTTATAAACACTATTTAGGGCTTCATTATTATATCTGACTTTACTGGTATCACTATCCGACTGCAAAGCGTTTCTTTCCTCTATTACACCTTCATCTGTCAATATGCTTTCTAAATCTATATCATATCTGTCCACCGTTTTCTTTCTTGCAATCTTATTCCCTGCCATATCAATCTTTACATAATGCTCAAGCAAAAGTACAAGTCCCGCCCTCGCCACATACTCCTTTTTAGAAGCTGTCATTTTTTCAATATCATTTATAAACTCGTCATGATGTTTATCAATTATCCTGAACTCTTTACAAAACCCATCATTTATAGACCAGTTATTTATATAAGGAAGAAACTCATTCAATTTCTTTCTTGCAATTTTCACATCATCTTCCTTTGCCATCGCTATACCTGTAATAAATCCACGAAGCATCGTCTCCTCAAAGTACAAATCATCCTCTTCAAGCAATCCCTGCCAGTCCTCATTTTCTTTTATAAGTTCTCTCGCATACTTCCTGATAAGGGGCACTCTAACCCCAAGCATATTATCGCAGCCCGGAATAAGAGCCTTAGAAAAATCTCTGTATTTCTCCTCGCTCATAGAAAAAAGTCTTTCACGCACTGTTTTATCCATAATCTAAAAAATCTCCTTAAATTTTATCTTATAAGAGAACAAATTCTCTTGTCTTGCAAATTTATGATAACATTTTATCCTTTATGTCCTATTATAAGAAAACAAAAACATTAGTGCAAGCCGACTCATTATCCCGTACCACAAATAAACGCCAAAAACATAACCATCCTATATTGTATAATTATAAAAACAGCTTAAATTCACAATAATACTTTATAATTCATAACATATTTTTCAACCTATAACACTTTAAACCAATACAACATACTTTCATAAAAACAGGCGTGAAAAAGGATTATTATTCTAACTATATTAAATATTTGCGAAACTATCTGTTGCATGAATAAATTGTGCAAATATAATTAGTTTCGCAATTACTTAACAGAATAATAATCCTTTTTCACGGCGTCACTTTATCATTATATTGTAAGTCCTCAATCCTACATTCCGGCAAGCTGTTTCCCGAGACTCTCACATTCACTTATCACATCACCATCAGGTGCTTCCTGGCATATAAGGCCCTCTCCGTTTACGACTGTCGCTCCGGCACTTGTCATGCGTTCTTCCCAGTCACGCATCCACTGACCATCTCCCCAGCCGTATGAACCAAACAGAGCAATCTTCTTACCTTTTACATTTCCCTCAAGTTCTGCAACAAATGGCTCCATCTCACTTTCCTCAAGAACCTCGGCTCCCATGGCAGGACAACCGAGTGCAAACACTTCCTCTGTATCAAGGTCACTGACCTGGCAACTACTTACATTGACAACTTCTGCCTGTGCTCCGCCATCTGTGATACCTTTACCTATTGCCTCCGCCATAGCGAGTGTATTTCCTGACTGCGACCAATATACAACACTTATCTTACCCATGATTATAATTCTCCTTTCAAAATGAAATACTTTATAGGCGTTTGCGAAACTATCATAAATCTTGATTAAATTATGCAGATATAACAAATAGTGTTAGTCGGCATTTTTGTCGTCGTCAGCACTTAATCAGCGTTTTTTGCTGATTTATGTACTGCTACGAACGACAACATAGCGAAAGCGTGCCGACGATATTATTTGTTATATCTGTGCAATTAACACAACATATAGTTAGTTTCGCAATTACCTATGAAATACTTTAGTTAGTTTTCCCTAACTTTGAGATTATGATACATAAATTATATACTAAAGTCAATAAAATAAATGACACCTTTTTATCAATATAACTATTATTGATAAAAAGATGTCATTTTATTCCTCACTTATCTAATTAGTCAAGAAAACTTTCCATACTCTTAAGACTTATTGCAAGCGTAGATGCATTATGCAAAAGTGCTGATGTTGTAGGTGCAAGTATTCCGGTCACACCACAGAGTATAAGTCCCGAATTAAATCCAACTATTGTTCTGTAGTTTTTCTTTATCCTTTTCATAAGTGCATCGCTTAACATCTTAAGTGTCACTATCTGGTAAAGATCGTCCGAGCCAACCGTTATGTCGGCAATTTCTCTTGCTATCTCTGCTCCATCACTTATGGCAATTCCGACATTTGCTGCCGAAAGTGCAGGCGAATCATTTATTCCATCACCTATCATGATGACTTTTCTTCCCTCACTTCTCTCTTTCTCTACAAATGCAGCCTTATCTGCCGGAAGTACCTCCGAATAATAAACATCAACTCCGACTTTCTCAGCTATGTTCTTTGCAATCCTGTCACTATCTCCGGTCATCATTACAACCTTACTTATTCCCGATTTTCTCAGAGAATTAACAACTGCTTCTGCTTCATCCCTGAGAGGGTCTTCTATAAGTATAACTGCCGCAAGTTCACCCTGTATCGCAAGATAAAGTCTTGAATATTCATCAGATATATTTTCAAACTGTTCTTTCTTATCTTCAGGTACAATGCATTTTTCATCTTCAAAGACAAAATGATAACTTCCGATAACTGCTTTTCTGTTGTCAATATAGCTGGATATTCCATGAGCGACAACATAATCAACCTTTGAGTGCATCTCCTCATGTTCAAGAGATTTTTGTTTTGCTGCCTCAACGACTGCTTTTGCCATTGAATGAGGGAAATGTTCCTCAAGGCAGGCTGCAATCCTCAAAAGTTCATCCGGTGTCTCATCACAGAACGAAACAACATCCACTACAGTAGGCTTAGCCTTTGTGAGTGTTCCTGTTTTATCAAACACAATAGTGTCTGCTTCTGAAACTGCTTCAAGGAATTTACCGCCTTTAACAGTTACATTATGAAGGCTTGCTTCTCTAATCGCCGACAGAACCGTTATCGGCATTGCAAGTTTTAGTGCACAGGAAAAATCTACCATAAGCACTGATAATGCCTTTGTGACATTTCTCGTCAAAAGATATGTTAAGGCTGTTCCTCCAAGTGTATAAGGAACAAGTTTATCCGCAATATGACTTGCCTTACTCTCACTTGCAGATTTGAGTTTTTCTGTCTCCTCTATCATCCCAACTATCTTTTCGTACTGGCTCGTTCCACCGACTTTTTTAACTTTGATGGTTATCTCGCCCTCTTCAACTACAGTTCCGGCATAGACATAATTGTCTTTAACTCGTCTTACAGGCATTGACTCACCTGTTATCGAAGCCTGATTTACCATCGCCTCGCCATCATAAACCTCACCGTCAAAAGGAATGATTGTTCCCATATGTACGACTACGCAGTCGCCCTCTTTTATATCATTTGAAGAAACCTGAACTTCTTTTCCATCACTGAGCATCCAGACACTTCCCGTATTTAGTGACATTGTCCTTGCAAGGTCATCAACTGATTTCTTATGTGTCCACTCCTCCAACAGTTCACCTATTCCAAGCAGGAACATAATCGAATCCGCAGTTGCTATATCGTTTCTGATAACTGATACACCTATTGCAGTTGCATCAAGAACTGGAACTTCTATCTTACCTTTAAGCAAAGTCTTTACACCTTTATAAATATATTTCAATGACATTGCCGTTGTATAGACCGCCCTTACCGGATAAGGAAGAAGTATCCTTCTCGCATATCTGTAAACGACTTTTTCAACCATTTTTCTCTGATATGTGTTGTTAAGTCCCCTGCCTGATGTTTCTAATACTGCTGCCGGCACATCAACATTTTCATAAGCAAATTTTCTCAATGCTTCTATTATATTTTCCCTGTCACCGACAAAATAAATAGCAGCATCTGCTGTTCTCTCAAACACTTTTGCATTTGTAACATACTGGTTGTTGGTCAGATAATATAATAATGTATCTGCCTGTTCAAAGGACATTCTGTTTTGATGTAAATGAACTCTTATTCTGCCTTTTATTTCATGCTTAATAGAAAATTTCATTTTTTGCCCCCATTTCCGTATTATTCCTTTAACTTCGATATTGTTCTTTTAACTTCAATTAGTATCATCTTACTGCCATATACCTAAAACAAGACACCTGAAAAATCAGATGTCTTGTATAAATATATGTCAGATTATTATCTAATGATAAATTTTGTGCAAAAAGATAAAACTTTAAGATAACAGTTCTGCCTTACACTTTAAAGCTCATCTTTTCACATTTATGTTAATTACTCAGCATCTGCTGCTGCCTCTGCGTCTGCTTCGTTTTCAACTTCCTCAAAATCATCATCGTCTGCTTCATCTTCAAAGCACTCTTTCTTTGCCGCTCTCTCTTCATTAATCTCTACAGCTTCTGCATAAATATCTTCTGCATTTTCCTGAACTGTTGATACAACATTCATAACACAGTCTTTTGCACGAAGAACTGCTGCTGTGCAATTTGAATATACATTCTTTGCATCATCACTTGAAAGAATTTTGATTCCTGCTGTACCAAATGCAACACCTGCTGCAAATAAACCTGTCTTTTTCCAATTAATAGCCTTTAAACAATCTAACATAATAAGTTCCTCCTATGGATAAAAAATTTTATTTGTATTTTTTTCACAAAAACAGATATATCTGTCTGCTTTTGTGACATTATACAACAAAAAATCCAGTACGACACGACTAATTTTACTTATTGAGAAATTTTAATCAAAAAGAGCCCGGAGAGACTCTTTTTGATATTGTTTCTCAATATTTTTTTAATATTAAATGAGTTTTTATTTTATTTCTGCATTAAATAATTTATCCTGATGTCTGCAATTATTAACCAATATGTCTTTCAAATCTCTTAAAATCGAGTATTTTTTCAATCTCTTCGAATGCATCGGCAGGAATTCTAAAATCTGCCGCCGCAAGATTATTCTCAAGCTGTGACGGTTTGCTTGCACCTGTTATAACACTTGAAATGATTGATTTTCTAAGTATCCAGCTAAGTGCAATAACTGACATATTTGTTCCAAGCTCCTTAGCTATCTTTGACAGTTTTTCAACCTTATCAAGATTTTCATCTGTGAGGAGATTATTTATCTGTTTATCTGCCTGGTGGGTTGCCCTTGAACCCTCAGGATATGGCTCTCCTTTTTTATATTTTCCGGTGAGAAGCCCCTGTGCCAGCGGCGAGAACGGTGTAATTCCGATACCGTACTTTTCACAAACGGACATTATCTCATGCTCTATGTATCTGTCAATCATATTGTACTGCGGCTGAACAACCGTCATAGGATAAAGTCCGTATTTTTCGATTATCCTCTGTGCTTCTTCAAGTCTTGCAGCACCCCACTCCTCGCTTACACCATAATAAAGAATCTTTCCCTTTGAAACAAGGTCATTTAATGCTCTCAAAGTTTCTTCCATCGGAGTTGTGTTATCAAATCTATGGCAATAATAGAGGTCAATGTAATCCATGTTCAGATTTGAAAGGGAACGGTCAACATTCTCAAAAATATGTTTTCTCGACAATCCCCAGTCATTTGCACCGCCGCCTGTCGGGAAAAAAACTTTACTCGAAACAACATAGCTGTGTCTCGGATATTCATTAAGTATCTTGCCTAAAAACTTCTCAGCTTCGCCGCCGCTGTAAGCATCAGCACAATCAAAAAAATTAATACCATTTTCATATGCAAGTTTAATCGTATCTCTTGCAATATCAACCTTTTTAGACCCCACAAGATCTGTCATCCAGCTTCCAACTGCAATCTCACTAACCTTTAATCCTGACTTTCCTACATTTCTATAATTCATAAAAACCTCCTAGTCTCATTTATATACTTGCAAAAAAAATGTCATATACTTACATTTAACAAAACTTGCAATAAAATCCGCAGCCACCTGTTTTTTGCTATATATTTTGTCTTTTTATCATTTTAATTATTGATGTTTTATGCGGAGAACCGTAACAGAATACTTCGGAACAGTATAGTTAAACTTATCTTTAATACCTGTCACCTTATCACTCTTTAAAGTCACAGCCTCCTCTTTTCCGAGAATATTATCATCTGTCTCGCTCTGTCCTGCAACAACATCCACATCTGCTTCGTCTGAAATTTCGCCCAATCCCGTCACATCTATTGCAAATGTTTTATCTGCTCCTGTTACATTGACAAGTTTTATGATAACATCGCCCGTCTTGTCCGTACTTACAACCTGGTAGCTCTCGCTTCCCTCTGTCTCAGGTATAGTATAATCCACATAGAGCATATCATCAAGATAGCATTTAACATTTCTGTCTTTTACTACTATCTTTATCTTGTACTTTTCGCCCTCGCTTATCTGACAGCTCATAATAGTTCCTGCTATCTGACCTGATTTTGAACCGCCTGATACTTTCTGTAAGCATGATACCGTATTGTTCCAGCCGCCAATGTTCCAGAAATAATTTTCGTTCTTATCTCCTACGGCAAACGGTATCATAAATCCTTCCTGTCCTGAAGTCTTTGTCGCTTCAACAGTATATGTATAATTTTTCCATGTATTGTTTCCAAAGTAAGCAACACTTCCCTGATTTCCATATGCCACAGTGTTTGTCACATCTGATGACTGAACAAGTTTTCCGTTCTTGACCGACCAGTTTCCGTCTGTTGCTTTCTCCCAGTATTTCGAGAAGTTTTCTGCTTTTGTAAATGTATCTTTTCCTAAAATCTTTCCATTGTCGTTTGAGACAACCTTTGCATTGTCAAATTTTGCAGCCGTATTCCATGTGCCTACACCGACTTTTCCTGCAAACGGCTTTGATGCCACCGTTGCCCCTGACATATCCGATTTAAGAAGTGTAGTTCCTGCATTCTTGGCAAATATTTTCTGAACATAATAATTTACCGAGCTTGTAACCGTGTTATTGTTAAACCATATAAGATCAGGTGACCAGTGAAGTGCCGTCAAGTTTCCAAATAATGGTGCATATGCAGCCATCTTAACTATGTCTCCATTTCTCTCTAGTCCCGTCATATATGCTGCTTCGGAAAGTGCTGCTTTCCAGGTATTTGACTGTGCCGCATATTCTCCAAGAAACACATTCATTCCGCCGCCGTAAGTTGAAGTTGTCATGTTGTCAGTAGTTCTGCTGTAATTCTTTTCATCATAATAATCCGTGTGTGTTAAGAACCAGCTTGGCTCATTATAATAATGATGGTCGATAGCTCCCGCAAAGTCATTTATTGTCTTGTCAGGATGTGCCTTAAGCCATGTTGCAGCTTCATTATATGCTTCCATATAAACATCTTTTCCACTGTCTCCGTCATCGACACCCGCTGTAAACATAAGCTCTATATCACCATAAAGTGCAGGATTTGTTTTCTTTGCATCGTTAAACGCATCTACAAACGCTTCATAATGCTTAAAGAAATCATCACCCCACTGTTCGTTGCCAATACCGATATATTTGAGTTTAAATGGTTTTTCATGTCCCATCGCAATTCTTATCTTTCCCCACTTTGTAGTCTTATCACCACGACAGAACTCAACAAGATCAAGAGCGTCCTGAATATACTGCTTGAACTCAGCAGAGTCTAATGACGGTCCGTTTCCATCCGACTGTCCCATACAACATTTACCACAGTTAATAACCGGAACTCCGACTGCATCTATATCCTCAGCAAGCTGAAAATACTCATAAAATCCAAGACCGTATGTCATAAATGAAGGATATTTATCGTTTGTTGCCCTCTCATCCGTCCATATATTTTGTCCCTGCTTTCTTGCTGCAACATCGCCATATGTTCCGTTAAATTCAAACGGCTGCCCGCTTGAGTCTGCACCTATTGAATCTTTCCAGTTATATCTTGTCTCGATGGTCGCGCCCTCAACAACACATCCTCCCGGAAATCTCAAAAATCCCGGATGAAGTTCCTCTAATTTTTCTGCAAGATCTTTTCTAAGACCGTTCTTTCTTCCCTTATATGTATCCTGTGGAAAAAGCGAAACCATGTCTACCGCAATTTTCCCCTTAGGAATCGTAACCTGTAATTTTACATTTTTATTTGAAGTAACCGACGATGTAAGTTTAAGCTCATACTTTTTCCATTCTGCCGTAACATTTTCGATAGTTCCACTTCCTACAACATCACTTCCATTCATAAGTTTGACATTTAATGGACCGGTATAGCTGTCCATTCCTTTTGCATATACGGAAAAATCATATCCGGTATTCTCTTTTATCGACATTCCATCAAGGAAGCCCTCATTCGCAATACCCGCATCACTGTCTGATTTGTTCTCAATAACCATATAATTGGGGTTATTTGCATTAAGACAGCCTGTCTTGTCACCCTTTACAACCTTTGCTGTAACTGTTCCGACATCGCTCCATGCATGTTTTTCATTATCCGATGCAAGATTTGTAAATTCAAATGAACGGTTCTGCACCATCTCTGCATAAAGTCCGCCGTCTGCTGCAAAATTTATGTCCTCGATAAATATTCCATATAAAATATCACTAATATCATGTACTTTATCAGACGCATTGATATTTAATAAATAATTGCTCTGTTCACTGTTGTACCCACTGACTTTTCCAGCATCTCCGTAAACGGTCGGAACCGGTGCAGCGGTAGCCTGTACTGTCAGGTCAGGTGCCACATCCGTCGTATCTTCTGGATTTGTGACTTTAACCGTACATCTTACAGTCTTTTTTGTCACTTTATTTGAACTTTTCGGAATATAACTTACCTTAACCTCTATCTTTGTACTGCCTGCCTTTACAGCCTTGATAACACCCTTTGCCGTAACAGAAGCCACCTTTTTATTTTTGCTTGTAAAAGTCACTTTTTTTAATTTTTTTACATTTTTTACCGTGACTTTTAATGTTTTCTTTTTTCCTTTTACAAGTTTGATACTTGTCGTGTTCAGCCTGATAACAGGTGAATTATTTTTCTTTGCGGCAACACTCTTTACATACATTCCCGGAATTGATGCTAAAACAAGTGCACCACTCATACACAATGCTAAAATCTTTTTTCTGCTAAGTCTCATACTCATCCTCTTTTCTAAATTTGAACTTTTCAGTTAAAAATTAAATTATAGTTTTATTAAATGCAATGCATAGATATTGCTTTTTTCAAAAACTTTATTAGCTTACGAGAGGAAGTTTTCTGCGGAAATCCCTACAATATCATGCATTGCTATTTAATCTTACATTTATGATTATATAAATCTTTTGACTTTTAGTCCATGATATTAGCTGTCAAGTATTTGATTTTTTTAGCTTTTTATATTATACTATTATTGTAATTAACCAAACAAAACAACAAATGCCACTTGATTTAAAATCCAAAAGATATAAACTCAAAATACGACAACAATATTTACTAATCAACTACCGTTGTAAAATTCAGGAGGAAATAATAAATGATTAAAATCAGACTTATTGGATACCATTTTCACAACTGCCCTGATTTTTATGTAAACCGTCCGAATGGTTCCGGAGATTATCTGCTTTTATATCTGCGTTCTCCAACTGAAATCATGACAGACAATAAATGCATACGCGTTCCAAAAAACACTTTTATTTTATACCAAAAAAACAAACCACAGATTTACAGACATATTCAATCCGGTTCCGCTGATGACTATTTTATAAACGACTGGATTCATTTTGATTTTGATGAATATGATAACTTTTTTGAGAAACTTGAAATTCCTTTTAACACTCCTATAACACTCTCGACACCGAAAGTTATAACTGACATGATAGCAGACCTTTTCATCGAATACTTCAATGAAGGCGACCAGCACGAACATATAATGAGCAGCAAAGCTGAAGCTCTTTTTCATAAATTCAGTGATCTTTACAGAACCACCTTAAATGCCGGCTCCGCTTTTGACAAATATTTTGATGAATTTTCAAAACTCAGACAACATCTCTACAACTATGAATATGTACCATCAGGTGCAAAAGAAATAGCAGATAAACTTGGACTGAGCACATCGTATTTCCAGCACACATACAAAAAGATATTCGGAGTATCTGTTCACCAGGATATAATAAAAGCCAGAATCGAACACGCCGCAAGACTTTTACAAGGCAGCAACGACTCAATCTCCGAGATAGCTGCCATATGCGGATACGAGAACCTCGAACATTTTTCAAGACAATTTAAGAAAATAAAAGGAATGTCACCTCAACAATTCAGAAAATAAATTTCCTATACATAAAAAAGATAACATAGAAATCAACTGCTTTTTGATTTCTATGCTATCCTATTTTTTTACATTATTTTCCACACTGACATGATTTTGCGATAACACTGCGTACATTAAGGTCTGACGGATAACCGCAGGCAACAAGCCCTGCCTTTATCACCTGATGCCACTTCTTTGCTGAAAGTTCCACAACAGTGTCATCATCAAATTCAATTGTGCAGGCATTTTCAACTTCACACCCTGAACCACAGGCTATCTTATACATATTCTTTCTACTGATAGCTCCGATTTCTTCGAGTTTGTTCACCATCCTATATACAGTGGCAGTGCCTATCTTGCCGTCCTGTTTTGCTGCCTTATAATATATCTCCTTGCAGCATGAGCAGTCCTCCTCAAGTATAATATCTAGTAACATAAGACGCTGCTTCGTTATACGACAACCATCATCTTTAAGACGCTGTATCACCATATCTTTCTGCATTTTTGTACGCTGATAATTCTGTGATTCCTGTATCTTTCGTTTCTGTTCCATAACTGCCATCGCCATAGTCTGATTCCCCACCTCTCATCTCTCTGTCATGTATGAATATAAGCATTGCTGTTCACACCTGCTGTGCTACTAACAATGACTTCAATCCATACTCATAACATAGTTCACTGTCTATTTGTCACTGTCCACACCAACGATGCGGACAGCAATATTTATTTTTCTTTAAAAAAACCTATTATTATCTTTATTGCAAGTACAAACATAATTGCAAGAACGATCAAGATAACCACATCAACCGGTTTAACTTCTAAATTTGTATGCATTATAAAACTCCGTCTGCTTAAAATCACTTCATGTAAATCTTAAGCCTCTCCTGCCGCTGTCTTATATGATGTTTTTTTATTTGGATCAGGGCGGAAAAGGAAGTAAAGTATTACTGCTGCTACTATAAATGCTACTACTGTTGCAGGTCCAAATGCAACCTCTCCTAAAACAAGTCCGCCGATCTGATATACCATAAGTGCTACGCAGTATGCTAATACATTCTGGAATATAAGTGCAAATACTACGAATTTTTTTGATTTCATCTCTCTTGCCATTGTTGAGATAGCTGCAAGACAAGGTGAATCGAACAGGTTGAACATAAGGAATGACACTGCTGCAATTCCTGTTGGGAAGAACTGTGCAAACTGGTCATGCATTGATGCTGCATATTCTTCTACTTCGCCAAGTCCGCTGAGTACACCCATTGTTGATACGATACCCTCTTTTGCAACAAATCCTGAAAGCGAAGATGCAACTGCCTGCCATGTTCCAAATCCGAGTGGTTTGAAAATCCAGGCGATAGCTCCACCGATTGAAGCAAGGAAACATGACTCTTTATCTACCATACCAAATGTTCCGTTCTGGATACCGAATGTTCCGAGGAACCACATAACTGCACAGCAAAGGAAGAGGATTGTTCCTGCTTTCTTAAGGAATGCCCATACTCTCTCCCATACATGGAGAAGAACACCTTTAAGTGATGGGATATGGTACTGTGGAAGCTCCATAACGAACGGTGCCGGATCACCAGCAAAAAGTGATGTTTTCTTTAAAATAATACATGAAACGATAACCACTATGATACCAACGAAGTACATAAGTGGTGCAAGCCACCAGCATCCGTTTAATAAATATCCTGCGATAAGTGCAATAACAGGAAGTTTTGCACCACAAGGAATAAATGTTGTTGTCATAATTGTCATACGACGATCTTTGTCATTCTCGATAGTACGAGTTGCCATGATACCAGGAACACCACATCCTGAACCGATAAGGAATGGAATGAAACTCTTTCCTGAAAGACCAAACTTACGGAAAATTCTATCCATGATAAATGCAACTCTTGCCATGTATCCGCAATCCTCAAGAATTGAGAGGAAGAAGAATACGATAGCCATCTGAGGTGCAAATCCGATAGGAGCACCAAGACCTCCGATAATACCATCAACTACAAGTGAGTTAAGCCAGTCTGCTGCACCGACATTTTTCAAAAATCCACCGACTGCCGGCTGAATCCACTCAGCTACAAGTGTATCATTTGTCCAGTCTGTAACAATTCCACCGAGTGATGATACTGCTATGTAATAAACTACAAACATAATAGCTGCGAAAATAGGAAGTGCAAGAATTCTGTTTGTAACAATCTTATCAATCTTATCTGATGTTGTAAGTTTTCCTGCCGATTTCTTCTTAATGCAGTCTTTGATGATAGATGTGATAAATGTATATCTCTCATTTGTGATGATACTCTCTGTATCATCATCAAGCTCATCCTCAACTGCCTTGTTTATCTCAGAGATTTCCTTAAGAACACCTGATGAAAGATTTAATTTCTCTGCAACTTTCTCATCATTTTCAAAAAGTTTGATGGCAAACCAGCGTTTCTGTGACTCATCCACAGACTGAAGTGCAATGCTCTCGATATCCTCAAGTGCACGCTCAACTTTTGCGTCAAATGAATGTTTCGGAGCTGCTTTCTTTGTACCTGCAAGTTTAACAGCCTCGTTTGCTGCCTCAACGATTCCCTCACTCTTGAGAGCTGAAATCTCAACAACCTTGCAGCCTGTTTCTTCTGCAAGTCTCTTAATGTTTATCTGATCACCATTCTTGCGAACAATATCCATCATATTTACAGCTATAAGAACAGGAATTCCAAGCTCAGTAAGCTGTGTTGTAAGATAAAGGTTTCTCTCAAGGTTTGTTCCATCGATAATATTTAAGATTACCTGTGGTTTCTCATCAATAAGGTAATTTCTTGAAACAACTTCCTCAAGTGTATATGGGGATAATGAATAAATACCCGGAAGGTCAACTACTGTTACATCCTTATGTCCCTTTAATTTTCCTTCTTTCTTTTCCACTGTAACACCAGGCCAGTTACCAACATACTGGTTTGAACCTGTCAGTGCATTAAACAATGTTGTTTTACCGCAGTTAGGATTACCTGCTAATGCAATTTTAATTGACATTTTTTCTCTCCAATCCGCACATATGTGCAATAATTATTTGCAACTACATTTAGTTCTAAAACCCTACGCTAAATTTGTCTTTGCTTGCCAAGATTAGTATTTACTAACCCATAGTCAAAAAAAATTTGAGTTTAAAAAAACTACTCAACTTCAATCATTTCTGCATCTGCTTTTCTGAGTGAAAGCTCATAACCTCTTACTGAGACTTCGATAGGATCACCAAGTGGTGCGACTTTTCTCACAAGAACATCTGTACCCTTTGTGATTCCCATATCCATGATGCGTCTCTTTACTGCTCCTACTCCTGTAAGTTTCTTAACTTTTACAGTTTCGCCACATTTAACTTCCTTTAATGTCTTCATCATTTTCCCCTTTCTAGACCATGATCTTATTTGCCATATCTTTACCGATGGCAACTCTTGCATCTTTGACATTCACTATCATATTTCCACCTATCTGTGAAATAACAGTAACCGTTCCACCCACAACGAATCCAAGATTTTCCAAAAATCTGCGTGTTTCTTCTTTTCCGCCTATTTTCTTAATTACGCTAGGCTGTCCTTCAGCTATCATTGATAATGGCATCATATCATCCTCTTTCTTAATCTCTTTTGTCTGTGTTATCATTTATCCATGCGTTAGTATAATCTAATCGAGAATAGTTGTCAATAACTTTATTGAGAAAAATTCATCAATAAGCAACAGTTCAGCCATAAAAAGCCACATTCTGATAAAATGCTGTTCAGAATGTGACTTTTGTGACTTTCATCGTGTTAAGCAGAGTCCTCTCGTTTATAAACTCTCCAGTATCCTGCCGTCACATGAAATTGTGACAACCTGCCACGGTATCATCTTTCCACTGTTTTTCAACGCATTAACGACCGCATTTTGCAAACCGCCGCAGCATGGCACTTCCATACGGACAATCTTGACACTCTTTATGTCGTTATTTTTGATTATCTCAGTAAGTTTTTCACTGTAATCAATATCATCAAGTTTAGGGCAACCTACTAATGTAATGTGGTTTTTGATAAAATCCTCATGGAAATTTGCATATGCATATGCAGTACAATCTGCTGCCACCAAAAGATTTGCCCCATCAAAATATGGAGCTGTCGGCGGTACAAGCTTAATCTGCACCGGCCACTGATTTAGCCTGCTCACAGGTTTAAATCCGTTATTAGAAGCTGCCTGACTGTTATCGTTTGAAGGACACGATGTTTTCTCATCTTCCATATGCTGTAAGCTTCTCGCCATACTTCCCGGACACACATGAACAGGACTACCGTTCTTTTTCGCATTCTCAGCTATCTTCTTAGCAGCAATCCTAGCTTTAACAGCCGCCTCATCATAATCGTTTGCTTCACGCTCAATTATCTTAATGGCATCCATAGGACAGGCAGGAAGACAATCCCCCAGACCATCACAGTAATCATCTTTGATAAGTCTTGCTTTACCATCAACCATTGCGATTGCATCCTCATGGCACGCATTGGCACACGCACCACAACCATTACACTTTTCCTCGTCTATATGAACTATCTTGCGTATCATATTAATCCTCATTTCTGCACACATTTTTTTGCATATCAAGTTTGTGTCAAGTGTGCGCAGACACAAATCTTGTGTGTGAAAAATCTTGCATATATGGATTTTTCACACTTTTTTCCTTTCTTAAAACACAACAACTAAAAGCATCTTAAATCTCTCTTTACCCTTTACCGCATGAGGGTGTTTTGCCGGCATAACGATTGACTGTCCCTCAGTAAGTTCGTAGTCAACACCGTCAACCGTAATAAGACCGACACCGTCAAGACAGATAACAAAAGCATCTCCGCCTGACTCATGTGTGCTTATCTCCTCGCCTTTTTCAAATGCGAACAATGTCTCGCTTACCGCATCATTCTGAACAAGTGTCTTGCTTACAACCTGTCCGTCTGCATAAGAAATCTCATCCTTAAGTGTAAGTACCTTTGATTTTTTAATGTTTTTCATAAGCTCTGCCATATTTTTATTCCTCCACTTTATTATTAAAAATATTTGCTTTTTTTAGGACATCTTTTATATGTTAAGATAAGTCAGACAGATATTTGCAATCCACTCATAACACCTCAGGTGTCAACAGTAACATATAATCTACAGATATTCTTCAAGTTTGTCCTGGGACACGATGGTTATCTTTCTGCCATCAAGCTTTATTATGCCCTCTTTCTCCATATTACCAAGTTCTCTTGAAAGGGAAGGTCTGGTCACATTAAGATAATCGGAAAGTTCTTCTCTCGATGGATTTTTTGTTATCTGTCCTGATGCTGTCTGATTTTCAATAAGATAAAGAGCAATCTTTTCTCTTATACTGCCACAACCGAGTAATCTTACCTTTCCGCTAAGGTTATACGCCTTCATCGCAAATATGCTCATAAGATTTTTTCTTATCTTTGCCGACACACCAGCCTTTATATTATGCGATATATTTTCAAAAAAGTCACATGAAACACTTAACACTACAGACTCCTCTACCGCCTGTGCCGACATATCATATTTGCCCTTTCCCATAAACATATAAACTTCCGCAAACATATCTCCGGGATTTTCAATCGTGGTTATCAAAATCTTTTTTCCGGAAAATGTCATCTTTGAAACTTCCACATAGCCTTCTATCAGCACATATAGTTTATCCGGTGTGTCATCCTCCTCAAAGACAAAACTTCCTTTTTCATATCTTTTTATATCAGTATCTTTTTCTTCTATTAAAGATAATATTTCATCCTGCGTAAATTCCCTGCAAAGACCTGAATGTTCCAATGCCTGTACGATGTTGTCATTTTCTTCTTTACTCATATATCATATGCCTTTCTTAGTCCATGTTAAGAAATTTTTTCAAATCTCCCTCTGGTGTACCTGTAGGTGAAATCCCAAAATTCTCTACAAGGAAATCAAGTATATTCGGTGACACAAATGCCGGAAGTGTCGGCCCTAAATGTATATTATTTATTCCGAGATGTAGAAGTGTAAGCAATATACATACCGCTTTCTGCTCATACCATGAAAGCACGATGGATAACGGAAGTTCATTTACCGAACAGTCAAATGCTCCGGCAAGTGCCACGGCAACTTTTATCGCACTGAACGCATCATTACACTGCCCCATATCCATGATTCTTGGAAGCCCTGCGACCTCTCCAAGTTCAAGGTCATTAAATCTGTATTTTCCACACGCCAATGTAAGTATAACAGAATTTTTTGGAGTCTGCTTAACAAATTCAGTGTAATAATTTCTTCCGGGTCTTGCACCGTCACATCCTCCGACAAGGAAGAAATGCTTTATATCACCATTCTTAACGGCTTCAACAACCTTATCGGCAACCGACAGCACAGTTCCATGCGCAAATCCAGTCACAACCTCATGCCCGCCGTTTATTCCCGTAAAATGCTTATCCTCATCATAACCGCCAAGCTCAAGTGCCTTTTCAATAACAGGAGTAAAATCTTTATCCTCACCAATATGAACCATCTCAGGATATGAAACCACTTCTGTTGTAAACACCCTGTCAGCATAACTTTCTTTTACCGGCATAAGACAGTTTGTTGTAAATAACACAGGTGCCGGAATATTATCAAATTCTTTTTGCTGATTCTGCCATGCCGTTCCAAAATTTCCCTTAAGATGTGTGTACTTCTTAAGTTCCGGATATGCATGAGCCGGAAGCATCTCACCATGCGTATAGATATTTATCCCCTTATCTTTTGTCTGCTCCAAAAGCTGTTTAAGGTCGTAAAGGTCATGCCCCGTAATAACGATGAACGGTCCTTTTTCAACAGTGAGCGGCACTTTTACCGGTGTCGGTGTTCCATATGTCTCAGTATTTGCCTTATCGAGAAGTTCCATACATCTAAGATTTACCTCTCCCACCTCCATTGTAATAGGAAGAAGAGCCTCCTTACCCATATCATAACCGAGCACACACAATGCCTTTATAAAAAAGTTATTAACTGTGTCATCCCTGTAACCAAGCACATTTGCATGATACGCATATGCCGCCATTCCCCTTATTCCAAAAAGAATAAGCGATTTAAGTGAACGAATATCTTCATCGGCATCCCATATCTTTTTAACATCGTAGTCATCGGTATTGCCGCACTTTGCCGTACAAATGCTACAATTCGGAACAACTTCGTATTTCTTTTTTCTTACTTTTTCAGTAATCTCTTTAATCGTCTCGTCATTAAAATTAACATTTGTTATAGTCGTAAATAATCCTTCTATCAAAACATCAGTAACACTCTCATCATGCGGATTATTTTCACAGGCTCTTGCAAGACCTATCAATGCACCCGTAAGTTCATCCTGAAGATTGGCAGTATCCGCCGTCTTTCCACATACACCCGCACTTCCGGTACAGCCTGAACACCCAGCCGTCTGTTCACACTGAAAACAAAACATTTTATTATCCATAATTTATCCTTTCTTAGGTTGATTTCTAATTGTCTCCCTCTGACATTCACTATAATACATTAAAGCCACAAAAAAATCCGTAACATTTGTTACAGATTTTAATATTTTTTTCACACATCCATATCCCACACATTTATTATCTCCTGCGGAATATATTTTTCAGTCATCAAAAGTCTTTCAAATCTTTCCCATATTTCTTTTCCAAAAAAATCTGAAAATATGTGACCTATATTTCTATTCTGCTTTTCCTTTGTAACAGGAAGTTTATCAAATCCAATCTTTTCAGCTTTCTCATACATTCTGACATACGCTTCCTTAAACGGTTCTAACTGTGTTTCTTCCTTAAATATATGCTCTTTTCTTTTTTCCTTAAAAACCTCCGCCAGATTTTCATAAATACCTATCCCCTCATAATCCATATCACCGAAATAGAAAAATCTGTTTTTACTGTCCGCAAGATATTTTTCAGCAGTAAATTCAAAATCACGAAATGATGAAACCGCCTTTTTTCCTGATCCAAATATCACAGTCCCAAATCTTTTACCAAGTATCTCGTTCTTTCCCGTTTCCTGCATATATTTCCTGACAGTATAAAATGTGTCTTTGTTTTCAATAATAAGCACATTTTGAGGTGCAGTCCTGTCATATATATAACTCACAAACGGCTCAGGTGTCTCATAGACATTTAAGTCCGACAATTCAATGCCAAGATTTTTAAGTATTCTCTTTCCTTGCCCTCTGCCTTCGTTCTTATTTTTTCCTCTGTTTTCGTTTCCGCCTTTTATAAATTTTTCATCGCCCCAAATTTCAAAACTGCGTTCATTTACCGACTCAGACCTTATAAGTTTGTCACTGTCATTTTTAAGAAACTCACTTAATTTAAGAATAGCATCCCTGTCCTTTCTATACTGTTCAATATGCTTCTTATAATATTCCATACTAAGTTTTGGTGAAAGTTTAAAATTTAATTCATCGTCAAATTCATTGCTTTCCTTTTCTTCTTCAATCTGCCAATAAACATTATAAAGCGGCGGATTCTTGCCATTTAAACCGCTGTTTTTTATAGGAACAAACTCACCCGTTTTTGATTTTTCAGCTATGTAATCACACAAAATCTTATATGAATCAACCCCTGCCATAAATTTCTCAAGTATTGATTTTTCTTTGCTTTTTAATATAATATTTTCTATTTTTTCTAAACTTATTTTGTGCTTCATACCTGTGTTTCCTTTCTCTATATCACAAGCACCAAATGATATTTTAATTCATTTGGTGCTTTCTGTAATTTCAAAAATATATTTCACTCTACTTAGTCTGTTCTAAAACTTCCTTAAGTGTTTTCGCTGAGTCTTTGAGTTTTTCCACCTCATCACTGCTCATGCTTATCGGAACTAAAGTCTCAACACCGTCTTTTCCAACTATCGCAGGCATACTTAAAACAACATCATCAATTCCATAAATGCCATGTATCATACTTGAAACCGGAAGTATTGATTTTTCGTCCCTCACTATCGCTTCACATATTCTCTTTACTGCCATTCCTATGCCATAATAAGTAGCTTTTTTCTTTTCGATTATCTCATAGGCACTGTTTTTAACCTGTTCCGCTATGGCACGCATATTTTTATCGTGATTTATATGCCCTCTCATCTCGCAGAAATCATCAACTGCAATTCCAGATACATTCGCACTGCTCCATACCGCAATCTCACTGTCTCCATGCTCACCAACAATAAATGCATGAACGCTTCTGCTGTCAACCGAGAGATGCTCTCCGAGACGATATTTAAGTCTTGCACTGTCAAGCACTGTTCCTGAACCGATGACTCTGTTCTCCGGAAAACCACTTGCCTTAAGTGCCACATTTGTAAGAACATCAACCGGATTTGATACAACGAGCAGAATACCCTGACAATCCTGTTTCTTTATCTCACCAATTATAGATTTCATAATGGCACTGTTCTTCTTTACAAGGTCAAGTCTTGTCTCCCCCGGCTTCTGTGCCGCACCTGCCGTTATCACAATAATCGCCGCATCTGCAATATCGCTGTAATCACCTGCATATATATTCATTGGTTTTGCAAACGGAAGTCCGTGCTTTATATCAAGAGCTTCTCCCTCTGCCCTAGCCTTATCTGCATCTATAAGAACCATCTCCGAAAAAAGACTGCTCTGCATCAATGTATATGCAGATGTTGAACCTACAAAACCACATCCTACTACTGCCACTTTTCTGATATTAACTTCTTTTGCCATGATAATCCTCCATTTCTACACTATGCACTCTCGGCATCTTCTGAACAAAGAATTCCGAGAGTACATCACTGTCTGCCGGTGTACTATGTTGTTTTTTATTCTCATAAATTCGTGCAAATTTTTTACACAATTTAATGATAGTATGTTCATTTTGCTTAAACTAAATACATCATAGCCTTTCATCCCCTGCACAATAGTAATACCACATTTTTCCTTTAATTTCCGTAACAAATGTTACTAATGAGAAAAAACAACCATTTGACTCGCAAAATATACCATTTTTATAAGGTAACTGACAAAAATATTTCCATCTTTATATCATTTAATTCTTTTTTTACATATGTCTTCCAATACACATCTCTCACAATGAGGTGTTGTCCTCGCCGTACAGACTTCTCTTCCGTGCCATACAAGTCTGTGGCAGAAATCACTTCCCTCTTCTCCCGGTATTATCTTCCACAATTCCATCTCAACTTTTTTAGGATCTTTTATTCCATCAACAAGCCCCATCCTGTTTACAAGGCGTATGCAATGAGTATCTGTCACTATCGCTGGCTTTTTAAACACATCACCCATTATAAGATTTGCACTTTTTCTTCCCACTCCCGGAAGTTTTAGCAACTCATTAAAATCATCAGGAACTTTGCAATCATAATCATCACGAAGCATTTTCATGCAGGCACTAATGTCCCTCGCCTTGCTTTTTCCAAGACCACATGGTCTTACTATGTCCTCTATATCCGAAACCTCAGCATCAGCAAGTGCTTCTACACTAGGATATTTTTCAAAAAGTCCTTTAACCACCACATTTACCCTTGCATCAGTACACTGTGCCGCAAGTCTTACACTTACAAGCAGTTTCCACGCTTCATTGTAATCAAGTGTGCAGTCTGCATCAGGGTATTCTTTCTTTAATCTTTCTATTATCTCTAAAGCACGCTGTTTTTTTGTCATTTATGTTTCCTCCTATGTTTTTAGTTAAAAAAATCAAACTCATCCACTGCAAATCTTTTTTTATCATAGCATAAAAGTATGAGCAACACAATTTAACACTAAATATGTAACAGTTCAGCCATAAAAAGATAATTGGCAATACAATGAGCTTGTTCATTGTATTGTTAAGTAGCTTTTTATGTAAGAAATGCAAGGCTGAACTGTTACCTAAATATCTTCAGAAATCTCACGACTTCTTGTAATAGGTAATAACACATGATAGTATATAGATAAATTTGAATTTTTCAAAGGACGATTATATGATTAGGAAATTACAAAAAGCAGATATAAACAGAGTTGCTGACATATGGTTAGATACAAATTTAAAAAGTCATTCCTTTATTCCTGCCAAGTACTGGAAAGATAATTTTGAATTGGTAAAAGGAATGCTGTCACAGGCAGAAGTTTATATATATGAGAATAATCAAAAAATATATGGTTTTATAGGACTAAATGACGAATACATTGAGGGCATTTTTGTTTCTGATGAAATGCAATCGCAAGGCATAGGTAAAATTCTGATAAATTATGTAAAAGATAAAAGAAAAAAATTGTTTCTAAATGTGTATCAAAAAAACACACGGGCAATATCTTTTTATCAAAGAGAGGATTTTAAAATCCGGTGTAGCGGCATTGATGATGCAACCGGTGAAAAAGATTATTTAATGACATGGCAGCAAAAATAACTCTTTAGCCGTTGATACACTGATAAATTAGAACTTTAATGTTTCTAAATTACTGAGTAAATTTAGTGCATTTGCACGGAAATGAGGTTTTTATTATGACAAAAGATATGACAGAAGGAAATATATGGAAACATCTTTTCAGCTTTGCGATACCGCTGCTTCTTGGAAACCTTTTCCAGCAGACTTATAATATGATTGATACCGCTATCGTTGGGCAGTATCTCGGCGAGGAAAAACTCGCGAGTGTCGGTGCTTCATCGAGTGTGCAGTTTCTTGTGCTCGGTTTTTGCATGGGAATATGCTGCGGTTTTGCTATTCCCGTCTCACAGCACTTCGGAGCTAAAAACACACTGAAAATGAAAGAAGCCATCTTCCATGCAGGTTTTCTCTCAATACTTTTTGCCGCTGTTATAACAACAGCCTGTGCCATTCTCTGCCCAAACATATTACATATACTCTCAACTCCTGAAAATATTTTTGATGACGCATATTCATACCTTTTTATTATATTTTTAGGAATACCTTTTACAATTTTATACAACTTTTTGTCAGGACTGCTCAGAGCCGTCGGTGACAGCAAGACACCGTTTTTGTTTCTCGTCTTTTCAAGTATTTTAAATATAATACTCGACCTGACATTTATTATTGTTTTCAAACTCGGTGTATCGGGTGCAGCACTCGCAACCATTATGTCACAGGGTGTCAGCGGACTTTTATGTCTGATATATATAATTAAAAAATTTCCTATATTATGTATCTCAAAAGAGCACTGCCGTATAAAATCCGATATGACAAAACAGATGATAGCCATGGGTGTTCCAATGGGACTTCAATACTCTATCACCGCCATAGGAAGTATGGTAATGCAGTCTGCGAACAACGGACTTGGAAGCACATATATCTCAGGTTTCACGGCAGGTATGCGTATCAAGCAGTTCCTTATGTGTCCTTTCGATGCCATTGCCACTGCCGCATCAACTTTTTGCAGCCAGAACTTCGGTGCCGGCAATCTGAAACGAATTAAGGAGGGACTTAAAAAAGGTGTAACGATAGGTGTCAGCTACGGACTTATATCCGGACTTATACTTATCTTCTTTGGAAGAACTTTATCACTTTTATTTATAAAAGCAAGTGCCTCCGCCGTGCTCGATGCATCCGGCAAATATCTTGCCTGCCTCGGGTATTTCTTCTGGGCACTCGGAATACTCAATGTATGCCGAATGAGTGTGCAGGGGCTTGGTTACGCAGGACGCGCCGTATTTTCCGGTGCAGTTGAAATGATAGCAAGAATATTTGTAAGTATATTACTTGTCCCTGTTTTTAAGTTTAATGCAATATGTTTTGCCGACCAGACAGCATGGATATGCGCCTGTCTTTATATCGTACCTACCTGTCTACTATGCCTTAAGAAGATAGAAAGAAACTTAAATAAACAAAACACTCCATACTAAGTCCTGGTAACAGTTCAGCCCTTCATTTATTACATCCGTCAACCTTTCACTTTAAAAGGTTGACATTTCTTTTTTATCCATATATAATAACAACCGGATACCACTCCTTGTACTCCTTTTCGAGTAGTATCCTATTTGTTGCCGTTCGTACTATATATACGGACAGTGACTCCTAACCCACAAATGAGCAAACTCTCTACAGTTTGCTCTACTTTATTTTATTGTGTAAAACATATCTTAACACACTAATCAATATCTGCTGTCTGTTTCTGAGCATAAATGGATAGCTTTTATAAAAGACTGATATTCTTTTACAGATAATCTATATCTTTTAAAAACAAAATATAGATTGTCACCATCACTATACAAATGACTGCTCGGAAAAGAGGATAAACATGGACTTAAAAAAACTTGCTGATGACATTATAAACGGAAAAAGACTTAAAAGAGAGGATGACCTTTCCTTTTTTATCAATTGTGACCTTGATGCTCTTTTAGAGGGTGCTGACAAGATTCGAGAATATTTCTGCGGAGATAAAGTTGACCTTTGCACGATCATCAACGGCCGAAGCGGCAGATGCGGTGAGGATTGCAAATATTGTGCTCAGTCCGCTCACAATCACACAAACTGTGAAGTATATGATTTTCTTCCTAAAGAAAAAATTCTTGCTGAAGCACTCGCAAATGAAAAAGAGGGTGTCGACCGTTTTGCAATAGTTACAGCCGGAAGAAGTCTTTCAGGTGAAGATTTTGAAAAGGCAATAGATGCCTATGAAACAATGCACAGAGAATGTAAACTTGACCTGTGTGCCTCTCTTGGCTTTCTCACCAAAGAACAATTTCACCGTCTGCATGAGGCAGGTGTTACAAGCTACCATGACAATATAGAAACTTCAAGAAGAAATTTCCCTAATATATGCACAACGCATACATACGATGAAAAAATCGCAACCATCAAGATGGCTCAGGAAGAGGGCTTCTGTGTCTGTTCCGGCGGTATAATCGGAATGGGTGAGACATGGGAGGACAGACTCGACATGGCAGTTTCACTTGCTGAACTCGGTATTATGTCAATTCCTATCAATACACTTATGCCAATCCCCGGAACTCCTCTTGAAAACCTCAAACAGCTCTCCGAGGAAGATATTTTAAGAACCATCGCATTCTTCAGATATATAAATCCTGAAGCAAATGTCCGTCTCGCCGCCGGCCGTGCCCTTGTAACAAATGACGGTGAAGCCGCATTTTCAGGCGGTGCAAGTGCAACCATAACAGGAAATATGCTCACAACATCAGGTTCTACGATCGAGAGTGATAAGAAACTTCTCCGTGGACTTGGCAGAGATGTTACACCAGAATATTTAAAATAACATATTTTCTAAGAACGAGTAGGATGGGATTTGACAAATCCCATCCTACTCGTTTTACTCACTCTCTTATATCATTCTGAAACCTCGACAAATGCTCATACGGAAGAATCTGTCGTCCACGGTAAAGACCACAGCCGTCATTGATAAGACTGTTGTTTACCGCCGAAAACATATTTACATCAAGTTCTGAGAGTTCAAGTTTCTGAAGTTTCATGCCACGCTCGTATGCCTCATCAAAAAAGACGCACTCACCCTCTGGTATCATGTCTCTTCTCGCTCTGTCATGCTCCTGCTTTTTCTCATAACCAAGGTGATTTGCAGGACCTATCTCCGCATTGTCGTCCATAGTCTTTGTCCTAAGCTGAACTTCCATAAAACATCTTGCGATATTGTCATAAAATGTTATGTGAAGTGACTGATACTCACTACTCTCACCATTTGATATATAATCCCTGTAGTAAGGGCGGACCTTATCATCAAGAAGTTCTGACGAACTCTCCGATACACCTCTTGCAGGCTCGGCAGAAAAACCTCTTTCCTCCAAAAATCCGAGAAGTTCATTTGCTATCTCATAAAGGATTTTAATCTCCTGCTCATCCCTGTCCTGCCCCTCTTTCAGATGACACTTCGGCAATGAAATAACTATCCTGTATGCTATTATATCCCTAAAACAGCTAAGTTTATTTTTTAAATCCGAAACAGGCGGAAACTTTTTATTTTCCATATAATAATCATAAATATACTCAACGATATACCCGTTAAATTTCTCCTCGGCACGAATAAGTGACTTGATACGGCCTTTAAATGTAAATGCAAGATACGGGTATTTCTTTGCCATATACATATAAAAATCCCTTATCTTTTGTGACTGTACCGTCAAAAATTCATTGTGTTCAAGAAGTTCTAAAATCTGTATGAGGAAATTGCAATGCATCATATCCACTTCATTTCGGCTCGTCTTTGCCTCTTTTCTCAAATCTTCAATATATTTCTGTATTATCCTGAAAACCGTATCCCCTGAATACAGATAATCGTTTAGTGTAATCATTTTCTCCTGCTTTCCGCCCGTAATTAAAAGTATATCAATACCATCTTGTCATTGGCAATTCGTTATTTACATCATTCGTAAATACTATCTGATGCAAGTCTATTATACCATTCATAAAGGTAGCAGCACAAGCACAAAGATACAGTTCCCACATTCTTGCAAATTTCTCATCAAACATTTCTACTACTTCCACTCTGTGCTGCTGGAAATTTTCATTCCAGCAAAGAAGTGTTTTATTGTAGTGTCGCCTGAGACTTTCTACATCCACCGTATAGAATCTAAGTTCTCCTGCAATCTGCATTATCTCTCTGAGACTTGGTATAACCCCGCCTGGGAATATATATTTCTTGACCCACGCATCACCGGGATATTCTTTCAATGCACTTATAAAGTGAAGCACAAACACTCCGCCCTGCTTTAAGACACTCTTGACGCATTGCATAAATTCCTCATAATTTCCCCTGCCGACATGCTCTATCATGCCGACACTCACAACTCTGTCAAACTCCATATGCTGTTTCGGCAGATCCCTGTAATCAAGAAGTTTTACTTCAAGCCTGTCCGAAAGATTTTCCTCTTTGATACGCTGTTCAAATTTTGCTTTCTGCTCCTTGCTCAATGTAATCCCGACACCTTTTATATTGTATTTCTTTGCAGCTTCGATAAGCAAAAATCCCCAGCCACAGCCAATATCACACAATGTCATGCCATCAGAGAGATTAAGTTTTTCCAATATACGGTCAACTTTATTGCACTGAGCCTGATACAATGTGTCATTCTCATTTTTAAAATACCCACATGAATAGCTCATCGTCTCATCAAGCCACATCTTATAAAAATCATTACCTATATCATAATGTGATGAAACTTCTTTTTTCTGATTTGCCTTTGATTTTGATGTAAATATAATGTTTTTAAGTTTTTTCGTATCTGTCGAAAATTTACCCATCTGTCCTAAAAACATATTGAGAGCCGTATATAAATCGCCTTCTATCTCAATATCACCATTCATGTATGCCTCTCCTAATGTAATAGATGTGCTGGTGAGCATATCCATCATTTTCGGTATTTTATTTATCTTTACGGTAAACGCAGGCTCCCCGTCTCCTATCAGATGCTCTCCGTCCTCTAAAATAATCCTGAAAGGGTTTTCATCAAACTTCTCCATAAATTTAATAAATTCATTTTCTACAAGCTTCATAATATCCTCCATTCCACAGATACTTTTCGTATGCTGTTGATTACTTCAAAAAAATATTAGCACCATGAAATTATAGTTTCAAGACTTTTTACTCATATACGATATACATATTCGTTATATAATATATACTTTTTACATATATCCTATACTCAACTATACTAAATATAAGATATGTTTTATTATGTACTCTCAAAATCTTCTGAACAAAGAATTTTGAGAGGAATTTTAAATATACAATAGCATTTTTGCAATGAGTACACGGTGTTGTACAACGAGAAGATAGAAACAGTATATCGGGAATCCAGCCGAAATGATTCATTTTGAGAAGATACCGAGAGTACTTTTATTAAAAAGGAGGTTCTTACTATGTCAGAAAATATAAACAAAATTAAAAGAATACCAAAAGAAGAAGCCGTCGAGCAGATTTTTAAAAAGATATTATCTTCATCTGTTGCCTGCGAAAAACTAAGTGATACATTTTATGACCATATATCTATGGACAATCTCACGATTGATGAAAACTCAAAGCGTTTTGCAGATATACTTTTTTCCTCATATAAAACTGGTGACATAAGCGGTCTTTTGCTTGAATTATGCCAGAGAAGTATGCTCGACCTGCTCCGTGAGTCATATCTTATTCCAAAGAGATTTCATGGAAAAGCCGGAAAAAATCCGTCACTGCTCACTGATACCTGTGGCAATCTTTTAGATAACAAAAAATCTGCTATCTCACACCATGATTATGCAAAATTTCAGGAAATACTCAAGCAGCACACACTTGCACCACGCTCAAAACTTTTTCTTGCAGACGGTTATGATATTGAACGCTCTTATACAGATGATTTAGAAATTGAAGAAAAACTTGCCAACGGACGACGCGGCATCCTTATACTATACGCACTTCCCGATACTGCGGCATTAGGTCTTAAAGAAGCTGAGGCCTATGCAATCATATGGGACAGCTTTCAGAAAATCCAACAATGTGCTCCAACTGCAATGGTTTATTACGGACAGGAAACCGGTCTTAAAAATGAGCAAAAATATGATGAACTGGGTGTCTTACTCCCAATTCATCAATTTAAAAACCATATGCTCCATCACTTAGAATGTATTGACGGCATCGTCCTTTCCTGCCGTGAAAATATGTTTAAAAATTCATCAGGTACAATACCTGAAAGTTTTATCAGTTAATATTCTTGCAAATATAAGTCCGAGCGGCAATGCGAGTATTATAAGCATTGCTGCCGCAAACCATGATGCAGATGTTACAAGCGACATTATACCCAGATTATAAACGGCACGGTACAGATAAAGTCCCGGTACCATTATAACTATTGATGGTACAGTCAGTGATATTCTCGGATATCCAACTCTATTTTTTAAAGCAGATGCCAAAATTCCGGCACAAAATGCTCCTATAAATGCGGCGGCGGCCGGAGGCATACCTGCCATATCTACAAGTTCAAGGCGGAGTGTATTGGAAACTGCTCCAATAACTGCCGCTGATGCAGCAAGTACAATAGGACTGTTAAACATTATTGAAAATCCGAAAACTCCGCAAAAACTCATTAGTAATCGCAATAATATATGTAGTCCGACAGAGATTTTAATAACCGGAAAATCAACAGGCTTTAGATTAAGTGCAAGTGCCATTATCCATGCTGTTATCGTGGCAACTACAATTATGACAAGTGCATATACCAGTCTCTCTATGCCTGACCTCATATCAAGCTTTGCAAGATCTATGCCACTTGTTATAAACGGAAATCCCGGAATTATAAAAAGCATTGAACATATATATCCCGCCTGATGCTGAAGCGATACATTAAAAATCTGTTCTGCTGCCCTTAGAAGCCCTGTATAAACAAGACAGGCCCCCGCCACCGATGAAACAATGCACAGAAACAAAGTAAAATGGTGTTTTGCAAGTTTGCACCTGATAAAGTTACCAACACCTGCCCCTACAAATGCAAGAAACATTTCAACTATACCGCCACCGAGCAGAAATGTAAATGCACTGCACGCAAGTGCCGCAGCAAATCCAAGTGCTATAGGCGAATAAAGTCCATGAAGCTGCTCTATCTCATCAAGATGTGCATGAAGTTCTTCACCGGACATATCAGTCCCGTTTCTCTCAAAATCACTGATAAAATGTTCCAGTCTGTTAAGCTTTGAAGTATTTACTCCCGTATTGGTGAGACATAACGACTGTGAAAAACAGTCTTTGCCATCAAAACAAGTGTAGTCTATGGACATAAGTCCAATGTTCACAGTGCAGGTCACTCCAAGCTGCTTAGCTATCGTATTCATAGAACTTCTGACACGCCACGCACCTGTTCCGCATGAAAGCAACATAAGTCCTGTTCTACCTATTATCGATGCCTTTTCAGTAAGACTTGCCTCTACAATAGGCATCTTCCCCTCACTACATGCATAATCATGCCAATAAATCTCCATGTGGTTTGATGGAATAAAATTATCTGACATAAAATCACTTCCTTAATCTTATTGTTACTCTATCAAACTGTTCTCTCAAAAAAAGCATTTTATCACTACATTTTTTTAGTTTCAAGTCTTTTTTACTCATATACAATATACATATTCGTTATATAATATATACTTTTAACATATATCACCGCTTTATTGTTTTCAAAATTTATATGAAATAATCATAGAAGTTTTAATGTTTTATAATGAAGTTTTGTATTTTTAATGTTTATCCGCAAGACTTATATACATAACTTTATGCACACCATCAGGTGCATTTTCGGATTCTACCTTAAATCCACCGATTTTTTTCATCATCTGCGTCATGTTGCTGCATTTATAATTTCTTGTATCAAATCCTGAAAATCTCTTTTTCAGGACATTTCCAAGCGTCGCAAGGTTTACTCTCTCGCTGTCAAGTGACTCGATATACAAAGCTATGTATGAAGAAATCTCAGGAAGTCCGGGAATACTTATCTCAACTTCCTCAATTTCTTCATCCTCGTCATCGTCAAGAATCTCATCCTCGTAAAATCCTCTTTCTGTCTCTTCCTTATCAGGCTTTTTTTGACCTGAATTTATCGAAGTATCTGCATCCGTTTCATCAGATTTTAAATTGTCTTCCTCCGTCTGATAGATAAGATTTAATATCTTAAATTCATCGCAGGCTTTAGCGAGAGCTTCCTTGGTCTTAGACTCGCCCATTCCAATAACTACCTTTCCGGACTCTTTAAGCCTGTAAACAAGTTTTGTAAAATCACTGTCACTTGATGCAATACAAAATACATCTATCCCCTCTGAGTGAAGAAGATCCATGGCATCTATCGTAAGTGCCTGGTCTGCTATACTTTTTCCGCTCGCATACGAAATCTGTAATACCGGCATAATACCCTGTCTTGGCATGACCGGATACCATTTTTTAGTGTTTGGAGAATTTACCGAACCATACAGACGAAATACTTTTATATTTCCATACTGTAATGCCTCCTGCTTGATATTCTCGGCATATTTAGCCGATATATTATCTCCATCAATCAATACTGCAACCTGTTTTTCCATTATTCCTCAATCCCCTTTTCAATTCTTCATATGGACAAATTGTTTTATATTCTCCCATTATTGCCAATTTTATATTTATATCAATCAAAAATGTTAATCTAAAATTTTATCAGGTATTTTCTCCGTTCCTTTCAGATACCGCCTATTACTTTAGCCTTATTTTCAATTTCCGGTCGATATTACGCTGTTTCTTACTGCTCACGAAATACCACCGAACCGTCTGATGCATCCATGCTCTCGACAATAGCAAGTGATTCAAGCTGAAAACCGAGATTTCTGATAATCTTTCCGCCCTGCTGGAAACCTTTTTCGATAGCAATACCTATTCCTTCAACCGTTCCGCCTGCCTGCGATACTATCGATATAAGCCCCTGTAATGCACAGCCGTTTGCAAGGAAATCATCTATTATAAGTATATGATCCTCAGGATTTAAAAACTTCTTAGAAACAAGTACCTGGTTTTTACATTTATGTGTAAATGACTCTACCTCAGCATTGTAAACTTCACCGTCAATATTTACACTCTTTGACTTTTTCGCAAAAACAACCGGCACATCAAAGCACTCAGCCACTATACAGGCAATTCCTATACCTGATGCCTCAACAGTAAGTATCTTATTGATAGGCTTATCTGCAAAACGCTTTTTAAATTCCTCACCCATCTGTCGGAAAAGTTTCACATCCATCTGATGATTTAAGAAACTGTCAACTTTTAAAATATTTCCTTTCTTTACAACGCCTTCTTTTACTATTTTTTCCTCAAGAAAATTCATAATCTTTAATTCCTTTCTGTCGTATAGTCTTTTTATTTCTGAACTGTTACATAAAAAATCTTACGAAATCGCTCCACCTGAGACAACATCACTCTTTTTATTGATATAAACAGTATATTTTGCTGTATTTCCTGCCTTGTCACTGACTGCATACACAGCCTTATATCTTCCGGCAGTTTCCGTCTCACTTAAACTTATCTTAACATCAGACACCTTAAGTTTTGTATAATTATCGCTGACCTTTTTAATAATGGCACGACAATAATTTTGATTTACTACTGTATCTGCTGAAGCCTCATATTCCGCATTGTTCTTTATTCCGCTGATGACCGGTGCTTTGTTGTCTATATAAACTTTAACAGATTTCTTTGCCTCATAACTTTCTCTCTGTGCAATATATGTAAGTTTATATGTATTTTTCTTAAGCTTCTGGTATTTAACCCTGACATATTTTGCCGCAAGTTTCCTGCCTGACTGTCTAATCGTAGCATTTTTAACGGCAAATCCCTTTGTCATCTTACTCTTTGATGTAACATAAAGAGTCTTTGTATCTGTAATCTTTGGTGTACTTCTTTCTGCTGTTACTTTTATATTTACTGTTTTTCTTGCAGTCTTTTTTGCTTCATCTGTAAATGTGTATGTTACCTTATATGTTCCTGGTCTTTTAGTATCAACCCTGCCCACTTTTTCACCATCATATGACACTGAAACTTTTAATTTTGATGAAGCTGTACTGCCTGATGTAGTAACTGCTTTGACTCCGCTTTTTGCCTTATAAGCTGAACCAAATTTTACTGTCTTACTTGATGCACCCTTGATAGACGGCTTTTTGCTGTTCCAGGGATTTCCTTTGCTCCATACATCAGACGGATCCCAGTTTGTATGCCCGCTTATCTTAAGAGCCTTTGGCTTGCCTAGCGGTCCGGGATTTGAAGAATTATAAATGATAACCTTACTGCCTGAAGGTACATTGTCATAAATCCACTTTGCATCTGCAACCATAAGTCTTACACAACCATGAGATGCCGTCGTACCGAGTTTATTATACTCTTTTGCCGACATAGATGACGGATCACCATTTCTGTAATACCATACTGAATGGAACAATATACCACCGTGTATTCTGCTGCAATACTGACCATAGCTTGGTCCCATAAGCGTGTGCCATCTCATTTTTTCTCCAAGTGGAAATGTTCCTATAGGCGTTGCAGAACCTGCCGAACATATCATTGCTTTAACCGGCTTAAGTTTACCAGAAGACTTTTTCTCATATATTGTCACACAGTTCATACTTTTATTAATCTTGACAACATATTTTTTTGAAGCCGCTTCCGCATTAACATTTTCTGAAAAGGAAACTCCTAAATTAAGAGCTAAAATACACGCAAGTAAAAAACTAATCACTCTCTTTTGTTTCTTCATTAATCAATCCTCATTTCTTTCATAAATTATTCTTATCAAAAGCGGATAATTACAATCCGCCGGATATTTACAATCCACTCTGCCACTTACTAATAACACTATTGTGTTTTAAATGCTTATTCATTATATCAAAATAATTATACAGTTACCACTTAAATTTATATTTTTTTTATCATACTCAAAAATTCTACTTCCATTTTCGGATAAACCGTGCTAGAATGTTAAATCGCAGCCAAAAACAATAAAATAATAAATGTGTGCAGAAACGAGGTAAAATGAGTAAATTAAAATTTGGTGGGTCTAAGGACCTTACGACCGGAAACCCAATGAAACTTATACTTAATTTTGGTGTTCCGCTTCTTTTCGGAATGTTATTCCAGCAGTTTTATAATATGGTAGACTCTGTCATTGTCGGAAAACAGCTCGGTGTCAATGCCCTCGCTGCTGTCGGCTCGACAGGTTCCATAAACTTTATGGTACTTGGCTTTTGTATCGGTATATGCAACGGCTTTGCCATCCCTATTGCACAGGCATTTGGTGCCAAAGATACAAACCGTCTGAAAAGTTATATTGCAAATTGTGCATGGTGTTCAATTTTATTTGCAATAGTTCTTACTATTATAATAGGTATATTTACAAAAGACATACTTACCGTTATGAGAACCCCGGCAGACATTTTTGACGATGCCTACATATATATTTTCATAATATTTATGGGAATACCGGCAACAATACTCTACAACATGGTATCCGGTGTTCTCCGCTCCCTCGGCGACAGCTTTACACCGGTAGTATTTCTGATATTTTCTTCTATATTAAATATCATACTCGACCTTATCCTTGTAAAAAGAATGGGTGTGAGCGGTGCAGCCGTTGCGACAGTCACGGCACAGGCAGTTTCAGGCATAATCTGTCTTATTTACACCGTGAAAAAATACAGATATCTTAACTTTAACAAAGACGACTGGAAAATATCAACAAAACAAATGCTCCAGCTTTGCAAAATGGGAATACCTATGGGACTTCAATATTCCATCACGGCGATAGGAAGTGTCATATTGCAGACTGCCGTAAATAATATGGGGTCAACAATAGTTGCAGCAGTAACGGCAGGCAGCAGGGTAAGTATGTTCGTTTGCTGCCCTTTTGATGCAATGGGCTCAACTATGGCTACTTACGGCGGTCAGAATAAAGGTGCGGCAAAGTATGACCGTATCGACGAGGGACTTAAAGCCTGCATAAAGCTTGGTGTTATCTATTCGCTTGCAATACTTGTACTTATGATATTCTTTGGCAAATATCTCGCACTTCTTTTCGTGAGCAGTAAAGAAACCGAACTTATAAACAAGATTTCAATGTTTATGATAGGAAATGCCTTATTCTATATACCACTTGCACTTGTAAATATAGTGCGTTTCATGATACAGGGTATCGGTTATCCGGGATTTGCGATACTTGCCGGCGTATGCGAAATGATAGCACGCTCAATAGCCGGCTTCGTGCTAGTTCCAATATTCGGATATACTTTTGTCGTACTCGCAAGTCCGCTCGCATGGGTGTGTGCGGATATGTTTTTAATCCCCGCATACAGACATGTAATGAAAAAGAGCCGTGTAATGGCTTAATTTTATTTTCTGGTTTTTCATTGAAAAAAAAGCAAAGCTGCAGCTTAATTTTAACTTTTTATTAAAAACGAGCTGCAGCTTAACAAAAAAGAGAGGTTGTTTTCCAAATGCAAACTCTCTTTTTTGTATATATTTTTAAGCCTTTTTCGCATTTGGATAGATTTTTTTCATTTTTGCATCATCGTAATGCTCGTCCATCCATTTCTGCCATGCTTTTAAATCTTTTTCATCACTTTTTTTATTGCCGTTTTCAATCTTAATCGACTGTGATACCTTATTTTCCCTGCTTCGCTCATCATATCTTACAAGAGCCATGCACGAAACACCTATATTGCATACCATAAATACAAGAAGAAGCCATGTGATTACTTTTCCTGATACTACAGGTATCTTTTCTATAAGCATCTCAATTTTAGGAAACATCCTTTTAAACCACACTACTGCCGCTATTCCCCAGAAAAAACAGTAAAGAAGATTTATCCTGCCACCGAGATTAAACGGTATTCTGCTATAATCCCAAAAGACTTTTCCAAAAACAAGCTCCGTGAAAACGCTGCAAAGATATTCATACGCACCGCCGAGAAGCGTCCCCGTCAAAAACAAAAAACTTTCACTCCTGTCCTTGTATTTGTATAAAAACAATGTGACAAGTGCAAGTGCGAGTCCCCACACAATGCTAAACGGACCCCACACGACACTGCTGCGGCTCATCCACACACCTTCGGTGATACGACAGAATATCGTTTCCGTAATATCTCCAAGAAATGCTCCTATTATAAATAAAAGCATTATCTTGTAAAAACAGCATCCGCTCGCAAATACACCTCCGGCATCCTTTTTAACACTCTCCGTTTTTACAGCTTTAGGATAAGCCTTTCTTATCCTTCGCTCTATCACATTATTTATTTTTTTCCTAAGTTTCGCACTTACCTTGTCGATGCCTGCATCTGCTGCCGCCCATCTTTCAGCATTTCTACTCTTACCACTGAGCAGCATTACAGAGGCAAAAACATCAATAAACAATACCACAATCAGTATAAGCAGTAATATCCTCATAAGAATATATGGCAGTATTGTCAGCAGAAATATTATAAACCTGTTTCCAAACCTGACTGCGACATACCCTAATGCTCCCCAGAAAACTGAAGCCGAAACACATATATATCCGTCAAGGTTTCTCTTTCTCTCTGAATAATCCCACCATCTCTCATGAAATATCTTCTCGATAAGATGACCGCTTATCCACTCGGCAACTGTCGCATATACAGCTGCAAAAACAAAAAGCCATATGCCTTTAAGTTCCTGAAGACCTACCGACATAAGAACAGCAGTAATTCCATAAATCACACAGAAAGGACCATTTACAAGTCCTCGGTTTGAAAACTTACGCTGTTTTAATGTCGTGGCTGCTGTTTCTAATACCCATCCCAAAAATGAATATACAAAGAACAGCCACAACAGTTCATATCCTGTAAAATGTTTCATCCGTTATATCTCCTATACAGTAGCTTTTTATAATTAAAACATCCCGTTGCTATAATCAAGTCCCCCCACACTTATCACTCTGCACAATAAAAGCGGCTGACTTTCCTGATAATGTTAAAAACTTCCACCGCCACCACCGTGTTCACTTCCACTGCTGCTTACATGAGTTGTACTTCCACCGGCAGAGTTGTCATTGTCCTTTGGCTTCGCCGTTTTTGTAACTGTTGAATACATGAAAATGTCTTTTTCACTCGTAAGTTTAAATGAGCCTTTTTTTATGTACTCCATTGCTGTCCCTTTTGGTTTTGCCGTATTCATTCTTAATCTCATGATGCCGACACTTATAAGCGCTATAACAAATGCTATGACAAGTGCTATGACTTCAAGTATGACATAATCAATCTCCTCATTGTAAGGATTGTCGGTATCGTATGGTGTTCCGTCTTTATATGCCTTGACAAAATTTTTTGTTATATTTAAAAATTCATCACAGGCATCAAAATAATCACCATCTGACAGATAAGGTTTTATCTCCTCCTTTATCCTGCCAATACCGTAATCCGTAAATGCCTTTATCCCTGCACCTTTAGTTGATATATGATATTTTCTGTCACCCTTGCTCACAAGGAAAAGCACGCCGCTTTTCTCATTGTCAAGTCCATAATCATTATTGTCATAATAATCATCCGCATAGTCCTGTGCACTTTTGCCGTCAAGTGACTTGACCGTCAATATGACAACATCAAACTTGTCTTTCTGTATATTTTTTATCTTTTTGTCAAGTTTCTTCTCGTCAGATGCCTTTATAAGTCCTGCATCATCTATAACACTTTTCTTTCCTGCCGCACTGCTTACCGAAAAACCAAGAAATACCGACATAATGCTCACGGACATTACAAGAAGCATTAACTTTCTTAATATGTCAGCCTTAAAGCCTGAATATCCCGATGCTTTAACAGCAGTTTTTATGTTCAATCTATTTTCCATCATTCAATCCTCCTATATCCAGACAAAAATCTGCAATATGATAAATATCACTGCCGTTATCCCAAAAAGATACTTTCGTGCCTTGCATTTGTCTATAGGAAGCTCGCCGACGAGTTTTCCTGTCTGTCCGTTCATGGCAAAAGTATAAATCTTATCTTTATATTTTTTGTTGAGTATCCAGACCGGAAACATTACATATTCTGCTTTTCCGTTTTTAACATTTATCCTGCTGCTATCAGCGATTACCGACTCGTATCCTTTGACACTGCTCCTGAACTTATCTTCGGTACTCCTCTTTACACGCTCATTTGCCCTCGGCTCACTCGCTTTAATGTCAACATCATATTTATCAGCATAATAACCCGTGAGATATTTTTCCGAAAATTCTTCAAGCTGATTATAGTCAAATGGTTCTATCGAATCCATATACTTATCATCCATCTTACTTGAAGCATCGACAGGTATCTTTTCAAATGCCAGTTTTCCTTTTCTTTTTAACATATAGTGATCTGTTTTCGTATAATTATAGTTGGCATCACTCCAGAAATGTGTCCTGTTTGCTTTATATGTAATATCTGCCTCAGCTTCACAATTAAAAAGCCAGAACGGAACATACAAACCTTTTATACTATCAATATGTTTTTTCTTTGAAAATTCGTCCGGCAACAGACGCTTTCCCTTATAAAATGCCTTTAATTTTTCCTTTGCCGCATTTTTATCAAGTTTAAAAGGAATTACATATTTAGGTCTGTTTACTCCTGAAATATTTTCAGTAATGATAGTCGGACTTCCGCAATATACACATTCCGTAGCAACCGAATTTTCATCACCTATTATCTCTCCACCGCATGACTGGCAGATATGTACTTTCATGCCATCCATACCATTGTCATCGTCCGTTTCTTCCACATTCCATTTTGCGTTCATTTCCTGGGCTTTTGTATTCTCTTCATCTGCGATTTCTTTTAACTGTGCCTCAGTAAACTTGTTATCGCAATATTCGCATACCAGTTCCTGTTCCTTGCTCCCCCACACAAGTGATGCACCACAACATGGGCATTTGTAAGCTATTGTATCATCCATACTAGTCCTCATTTCCTGTGTTTCACATATTAGTTTATACGAAGCACAAATCTCGTGTGTAAAAACATTATTTTTCACACTATCTTCATTTCTTCCATTATTCTCTTTGCAGTCAGACGGGTTTTCTAAGTCCGCTTTGCCGCTTGCCTGATAACATCCAAACAGATATTCTTAATTTGCTCTGCTATCTGCCTGATAGTGTTAAACAATATCATTATCATCAAAAGGATCTCCACATTCAGGACAGAATTTTGGCGGATTTTTAGGGTCATCAGGTTCCCATCCACACTTGTCACATCTGTAAAGAGGTGCCTCTGCCGGTTTTTTCGCACCACACTCCATGCAGAATTTCCCCTTATTTACGGTACCGCAGCTACAAGTCCATCCAAGAACAGGCTGCGGCTTAGGTTTTCCACATTCAATGCAGAATTTTCCCGTATTGGATTTTCCACATTCACACACCCAGCCGCTTTTTTCTGACTGTGAAACCGCTGCCGCATTTTCAGTCTGTGCAGGCTGTGACTGCTGCTGTACAGCTTGTTGCTGTGATGCAGGCTGTTGCTGCTGCCCCAATGCAAAAAGGCTTTGTGCATCAGTTCCCATTGCATTTTGAACCATACCCATTCCCATAAATCCTGCCATCGCACCATTTGGATTTGAGGCTGCTGCCTTCATCGCATCCCCCTGTGCACCGACAAGTGTAGCTGCCGCCATATTAGGATTTCTAAGAACAGCCGTCTTTTGAAGCTGTTTTATCATCTCCTCATCTTCTTTTGATGCAGTTACTGAATTTACTCCAAATGATGAAACTTCAATTCCTCTAAGTTCTGCCCACTTCTTTGAGAGAACTGCATTTAATGCGTCTGCAATCTCCATCGTATGTCCCGGAAGTGCACTATAACGGATACCCATATCAGAAATCTGTGCAAATGCCGGCTGAAGTGCCGTGAGAAGCTCCGTCTTTAACATACTGTCAATCTCGCTTCGTCTGTATTCCTCCTCGACATTGCCACACACATTTGTATAAAAAAGTATGGGATTTACTATTTTATATGAATATTCTCCATTACATCGAATAGCAATATCAACATCAAGACCTATATTATTGTCTACAACCCTGAAAGGTACAGGGTTTGGTGTTCCGTATTTATTTCCGATAATCTCTTTTGTATTAAAATAATATATTCTCTGGTCTTTTGCCGTATCACCGCCAAATGTAAATCTCTTACTAATAGTCGCAAAAACATCTTTTATCGACTCGCTGAGTTTTCCATTAAAAATTGACGGTTCAGTAGATGAATCAAATACAAATTCACCCGGCTCAGCACAAAGTTCAACAACTTTTCCCTGCTCGACAATTATCATACACTGTCCGTCATTTACCGCAATAACAGAACCACTTGTAATGATATTGTCGCTGCCCTTTTTGTTACTGCTCCTGCCGGAAGTCCTTTTTTCTCCTTTACATACAAGTACATCTGCATCCATTGCTTCACAATAGAAATATTCTTTCCACTGATCCGCTAAAGTACCACCTGTTGCTCCTGCTAAAGCCTTAATTAATCCCATATTATTCCTCTTTTCTGCACACATTTTTTCATATCAAATTTGTGTCAAGTGTACGAAAACACAAACTTGCGTGTGAAAAAATCTTTTCACACTAAGCCTTTATTTATATCAAATTTATTCAAAGCACAAATTGCTTTACAATGTTTTCTTATTACTTTTCTCCTAAGTCTTTCATAGTTTCGTGATATATATTTCTTATTCCGACAATCGATTATTTTTATTTTTTTCATAATGCCTGCAAACAATATCATAATCTATGAGCAATACATAGAATACTTTACCATAATGTTCACTTTCGACAATATGCCCTATATCAAAAACATTTTTATATTCACCGCTCTTTGTCGCAAGATGATACCACACATAATCATTTGTCTTATTTTCCGCTATCTTGATCTGACTCCAGATATTTTCCTCCACTGCCTGTATTTCATCTGGATGTATAAGGTTTTTAAACTGCCTTTTTGTAAATTCAAAAAAATCATCCAGATCTTGACATCCTGTAAGTCTTATCATTTCCTGATTTGCATAAAGAATTTCTTCATCGTCAATATCTGCTTTGTAAATAAAAAATGCACCGGGAAGATTTGAAGAAATATCATTAAGCTTAAAACCAAGCTGCGTACTTTTTTCTGACTGAATGTTGTCATTATAGCCAAGACAGCCATTTTTCCCCTTAAGTTTCACTTCATACAAAGCTATATCTGCATAATGCAGCAATTCTGATGCTTTTTTCACATGAACCGGATATTCTGCATATCCCATAGAAATGCTATATGTATATTCTTCTCCCTTGTATCTGAATACACGGTTCATCTTACAAAATTCCTCAATTTTTTGCCGCATATCCTCAACCTTGCAATCCTTTAATAAAATGCAAAACTCATCACCGCCGTTTCGTCCAAGTATCGCATTATCAGAAAAAGTATCTCTCATAGACTCCGCCAGATGTTTTAAGGCTTTATCTCCGACACCATGCCCATACATATCATTTATTATCTTAAAGTTATCCACATCCAATAGGATACCTATACAGTTTTTATCACCGTTTTCGCTAATATAAATATCCAGTTGTTCATTAAAACCCATACGATTGAACAACCCGGTAAGACTGTCTGTAACAGAGAGTACCTTAAACCGTTTACGCTGCTTTAACATGATAAGAAAAGCTGCCGTCACTCCCTCTAACAGCAATATTATAAATGTTCCACATAAATATATCGGAAGCATATCACTTTCCTGACTCCAGCCTTTTACAGGCATCACCTCAATCTTCCACACACATCCTCCAATATTAAATTCATGTGAAACCGAATCTGTAAACTCAGTTTTGGAGCTGTTTATAAGTTTGAACTTTTTAGTTAAAGGTGATTCCGTTTTATATAAACGATAATAATATCCAAATTTTGACAATGATTTCACTGAATCATTAAAAATCTCCGGCACCTTGATTATTACGATCGCAAGTCCCCAAAAATGTCTTTCTCCATCATTTTTTTGAATATATACCGGATTTCTTATTGCTATACCATATCCACCCTGATTAAGTTTAAATGGTCCCTGCATAACTGTCATCTGATGCTTTATGCCATATCTGACTATCTCCCCGCGTTTCTTATCATGAACAAGATCTATCTTTCCGGCATCATTGCTCTCAGACGGATAAATGTCAGTAACCACCCCGTTAGGTGCAAGCTGAATACTCTGAACATAATCCGTCATCATCCTCTGAGCTATATCTTCAAATTGTTTAATATTCCCATTGTCATTCAAAAGAATATTTTTAAGTGAATTCGTTATATTAATACCCCGGTTTAGTTCCTCAACCATCCTGTCAGAATATGTAACAGCATTAAGTTTTGCTTTTGTCCTTACCTGTTTATAGCTTGCCATATTTACATAATTTGCGACAAATGATAAAATTCCAGCACTTATGATAAGCACCAAAAGTGGTAATAAACATCTAATTTTTGCAATTTTGAGTTTGTTCTTTCTCATAATCAGCCAAACTCCTTTCAAATCAGTTTCATCTAATACTAATTCTGTATTATACCATGTGTATTATACAAAAAACAACGATATTTTCACGAAAAATGTTGTATTATATAACAATTCAGCCTTCCATAAAAAAATAAGGTAATACCTGATTATCAGAATCAAACTCTGATGCTCAAATATCACCTTATATATTATTACTCATCTGTCATTGTCTAGTGTAGTGAAATGTTCATATTCCTCCTGCACTGGCATTTACATTCTTCCTGACATTTGTTAAATTTGCAAGAAAATTAAATACTTTAGTACACACCACCGTGTAGACTGCCCCAAGCACATTCGCCCCTATTCTTAACTTTAATGCCATAGGCATACCAAAAATCCCCGATGCGATAGACAACGCACCAAATGTATTAAACACTGTCTGCCATGCATATCCTGCCGAATATCCGACACCGATTCCACCTATCATTCCGATATAAGGATACATTGTCTTTGGAAGAACCGTATAAAGCACCATAAAAATAAGACAGCCGACAACATTAAATATCCCCCTGTCCGAAACTCTTTTTGTGCAGTCCGACGGAAACGGAAGACATACTGACATACAGGCAATGCCTGCCCACATTGCTCTTGGCAAGCCAAGTAATGACATGATAAGCATCGCACTTGATACTATCAGCGAAAGTCTTATATACCATCTGCTTCTTGCCGAATGAATATCAAACTCTTTGAAAAGGTCGATAAATTTTCTCTGATATGGACGATTTTTCTGATTTTTATAAAAAATAAACATACATAAAACCATACCAAAAAGAAGTCCCGCCACACGAAGTGTATATTCGTGTCCTGTCACATCATATCCCTGCAGCAGCAGGTAACCGAGAACAAAAGTTGAATGATTATACATAATAACATTGTGACATCCAAGTATCATCAACAACAATATACAGATAATATTTACAAAAAATGCCGGTACAGGTGTAAGCGTGTTTGTAAATCTCGGTCCTGCCATCAGTATTAAATATATACCCGCTATAGATAAAAGACCATGCGTTGTCCTTATCCCAAAATCAGCCTGTCTTAAAACAAGAACCGCAAGCAAAACCGTAACCCCGACCACACTGTTATTGCTGCCTGTAAATTTTGTAAATAGCGTCACTACTGCAACACAAAATATCATAACCAGATACACCTTAAAATTATAAATAAGTATGTGTCTAAACTTTTCTTTTTTGTCTTTAGTTGATTTTATAAGCTGCTTAGAACCAGCTGAACTTAACTGTAATTCTTGGTAAAATGTCATATTTCCTCCGTTTCCATGTACTATGTCATACTAATTTCTATACCTTTTTTGTATATAACAAATCTGTGTAAAACACAAATTTTTGATATGAAAATTTTATTTTCTTATAAATCTCATAATAAAATTACAAAAACATTATTTTATAATCATGAAAGAATATTATTTGCTTCTTCAATAAGTTCAAATAACTGCCGAAACCGTAATTCACTCATTTTTTCTTTCAATTCATACAATGGATTCATATAATAATAGTACATCCTGTCTATTTCTTCTTTTCCTGAATCTGTTACTCTTATAACATAGCTCCGCCTGTCAATCTCATCCCGCTCTTTGCTAATAAATTTTTTTCTCTCTAACTGCTCTGTCAGCCTGCTTATGATAGTCTTACTCACCCCCATCGCCATTGCAAGCTGCCCCGGTGTCATAAGTTCTTTGGCAAATGCCACCCTGAATAAAAAATCAATCTCCTGTGCCGAAATCTGGTTTCCTTTCTGTGTCTTTCTTATTGCCAGACTCCCAAAATGCCTCAGCTCTCCCTGTTTCTTTACCATATCAAGCCAATTTTCATCTTTCATAGGTCACCTCCATATAGTTCACTTTGTAAACTATATGGAACTATATAATAAATTTAAGTAAAAGTCAACCGGAAACTATCAAAGAAATTCACAGTCTGATGACATCCGACCTAAAACGCCACTATACTATTGAAGAGTTGTCAAAACAGTACCTGATGAACAGCACTACTTTGAAATCCGTTTTCAAAGCAATCTATTGAATGCCCATCGCTTATTACATGAAAGAATACCGTATGAAGTTGGCATCGAATATGCTGTTGCAGGAAGATAAATCTATTTCGGAAATTGCCGCCGCTGTGGGATATAAAAGCCAAAGTAAATTTACATCGGCTTTCCGAGATATATTTCAGATATTACCTACTGCATATCAGAAACTGTATCGTAATCAATAATTTTAATGCAAAACTGCACCCACAATATCCCTGAGTGCAGTTTTGTATCAATCAATATTCTAATGTTTCTCCATCAAGTGGAATATCAAGAACAAGTATCCTATACAAATGCACTTTCCTCTTTTGCTTTCCGCAAATCTTTTAACACTGTTCCTATATCTCCCAAAATAGCAATCCCCTTATCTTCAATGAATTCCGGCAAAAACTGATATTCTGAATTTACGGAGATATAATATGCATCTTTCAAACTGTTTGTCAGTTTCCAAAACGGTTCCTGTATAAACATCGGTGTCATGCGCCCTACTCCAAGTTCTATCAAGAGAATTTTTCTATCTTTGTTCTTTTGAATGTATTTTGAGATTTTCTCATATTCTTCTTCGTATTTTTTCCCTTGCAGAAAATTCCCATATCCTCTTACCCACGGAAACATTTCCGCACCACAATGAGGGCAGTGAGGAATCAGTTCATCCGGCACCATTGTCCCCTCTCCCATAGCCGCAATCATATCTGCCACAGGTTGTACGGCATCCCATGTTTCATCCTGACAACACTGGGAACACTGGAAGAAACGATGATCTCCCTGAATCTCACTGACCTTTTCTTCCGGATAAATCTTTACAAACTGTGTATCCTGATTAGTCGTTAAGATATGAAAATCCTTTCCCTGCAAAATTCTATCCAAATCCAGATATGGCTCTCTGATAGGAGCATTTTGTGTAGTATTTAAAAAGGTTGCCACATATCCCCAGTGTTCATTTCTTGTAGAAAACCGATGCATCATCCCGCTAAAAGCACCTTTGAATCCATACTTATCTGCAAATTTTCCAAAATGCTCACGAAAAGAAGGGGTATCACTATAATAAAAGTCACCACCTCCAGCCGCTGATAAACCGGATGCTCCGCCTACTATGATACACTCTGCCTCCTGCACTCTGCGAACAAATTCCTGAATCTGTTCCTCATAAGGAAGTGGTTTTTGTTTGCTCAACACTACAGCAGTACCTCCGGATGCATAGGTACTATAGTGTCTGGAATAATTCATTTGTGTTTTCATTACCAAATTTTCATAACAGCTCATTTTTTTCATCCTCCTATCTCACAACTGTAATATCTTTAACCATCTTACTTAGTCTATCCTTCCCTTTCTGATTTCCTTTAACGCTACCGTAAGATTCCCATCCACACCGATGGATTTTTCTTTGATTTCCTCTGGAATGTAAATTTCGCCCTTGTTAAATGTGATATAACTTGCCTGTGGTTCTACTGCTGCAAGCTGCATCAAAGGAGCTTTAATCATCTGATTTCTCCAACCAATGCCAAATTCCAGAATTACCAGCTTCTTTCCATGTAACTTCTGAATAAATTCTTGATAGCGGGCAGCCTTTTCCTTCCAATTTTTCGTTTCTGTAAACGAGGACATCTCACCCCAATTTACTTCCATATCTCCACCGCATTTTGGACATTTCGGCAGTAACTCTTTGGGTACTCTTCCGTTTACTTCCTCTTCTGTCATGGCGAGAACTGCTTTTTGATTAGGATAGACCTCGTCATGACATCTGTTCTTGCACCGCATCTGGGTTAATTTCCCTTCCATTTCAAAAACACGGTCTGCCTCAAAACCTGCCGGCAAAAAATGATCCTCCGCATTGGAAGTTACTACGAAATATTCTTTATCCTTTACTAGTGCATAGATGTTTTTCATAATCTCACTCGGCTCATCCTGCATAGCTTTTGCCTTAACAAGTCTACTTACAAACGCCCACTTTTCTTCTACCTTCATTGGCACTGAAAATCCGTGTAAAACACAGCGCAGTCCGTATTTTTCTCTGAAATCTCCCATATTTTCCTGAAACCATGCGTCATCTGCAAAAATATTATATCCCTCTGCGATAGACAAACCATTACTGGCTCCAATCAAAATACCATCTGCTTCTTTGATGATTTGACTTATCTCTTGATATACATTCATCTTCATCACATTTCCTTTCCCAATATGTTTTCTTTTAAATCCCGCCGCACTGGAAAGACCAGAACCACCGCCTATCAAAACGGCATATGCCTGACGGATTTTTTCTGCCAGAAAACTGACTTGTTCCTCCTTTTGCATACACCACTTTATCTCCTTTTTTATATCAGATTCCACACTTTTTATTTTGCTTGACTTTTATTTTTTACTTGTTAAAATTAAATTTACATCAAACATTAAAATCATAATATCATGTAAGTTTAAAAATTGCAAGAAGAAAATTCGAGGTGACAAATGAAATATTCCACAAAACTTAGTGACACCATTCATATTCTTATATTTATTGCTCTTGGAGATGACGAACAACTCTCCAGCACAAAAATTGCAGAAAGTATCAAGACAAACCCGGCTTATGTCAGACAGCTTATGGCAACCCTGAAAAATGCAGGCATTGTTGTCAACACACAAGGTCACGCGAATGCCGCTCTTGCAAAATCGGCAGATAAAATCAATATGTATGACATCTACCGAGCCGTAGAGGGCGATAAGCCGCTGCTTCACTTGGACACAGATACCAATCCGGATTGTGGAATCGGTATCAACATTCAATTCGCTATTGGGGACTTCTATCATGAAATTCAAAATATGGTAGATGAAAAAATGAAATCCATTACATTGCAGGATATTATTGATCGGTATTATTTTAAAATCAGGAAAGTTAAAAACCTTTAACTAATCAAGAAAAGCAAACACTGCTGTAAATGTCAATATAAAAATGGTCAAAAAATAGAAAATACAAATGTACATTTTCCAAGCAATAGCACTTTTCTGTTTTTGTTTTAAATCTTTATAAGTTCTATCCGCTCTGCTCATTAAAATATTCCTCTCGCAATTTCAGAAAGCTGCCTATCCGTACTTTATATTACTATTCAATTGCAATTGTCAATCTCATGCTGAATAATCTGTGCTGTCCAACCGGAATATTTCCCATGCTGTTTCTTAAAGTTCTGATCTAGATAATCCACCTCAATCTCTTGATATCTGATGCATGGACGAGCCCCTTCCAACGACAGACATCCTTCCTCTGTCTGATAAGCTCCGGACTTCGTTGTAATTACCGGATTAATCTTTGCAAATTGAAATGGACCTGCAGCCACCACAATAATATATGTCATCGTAATTGCTTGGGTTTTCTTCCATACCTTCATAATCCGCATAGACAAGCTCTCTATCTTCAATGTTCTCACCTCCTTTCTACATCCATTACCACAAAATGGGTAAAAAAACAGCCGCTAAGGTATTTAACCCTAACGGCTTCTTAACTTATTATTTTATAATTTTCTCTTAATCCTCAATCTGTGGAATATTAACCAGTTGTTGCAATTTCTTTTCAAGAACTGCCTTATCTGGTAACTGTAGCTGATACTGTGATACCAACATCGGTGACATAGTTCTGCTCATAGCATACTCTACCACCTCATCATTCTTAGCTGCACACAGAAGCAACCCTACACTAGGATTTTCATTCTCTTTTTTCACCTGTCTATCCAATGCTTCAAGATAAAAATCCAACTTAGATATATATTCAGGCTTGAACTTGCCTATTTTAAGTTCTATTGCTACAAGGCACTGTAATCCTCTATGGTAAAACAATAAATCAATTCGAAAATCATCACCACCAACCTGTACCTTATATTCTTCATCAATAAACGTGAAATCTTTTCCTAATTCCAAAATAAAATCCTTCATGTTTCTTATTAAAGCTTTTCGCAAATCATTCTCATGAAACTCATTTGGCAAATCCAAAAATTCCATAACATATGAATCTAAAAATGGGTTTTCTCCCAACTTTTTAACTGATTCTGGTAACAAAGTTTCTCCTCATCTATCTTGCATCCCGACATTATCAACAAGTGATTCGTCCAGCTAATTTGTGTCACCAGTGGTGTCACAATGTCATTTTTACCATTTTAGCGAGAAATTATAAACTTTTTTAAATCACTATATTTAATTATATCAAGATTCTCCACTCCTCTCAATTACTTTTTTCGGTAGTTTTTTCTTTTTCATCATCGCTATCTTCAAACCATTGCCCTTGCAGTAATCCTTAATATACCGAAACTGCTTTTCCTCTTTCTCCTGAGTCTCCTTTTCCGGAGCGTCCACAGATAAATAAACCGCACATATCAATTTCTTATTTTTCTTACTCATGGCTTATACCTCCTTACGCTGCCGCCGGATAATTTGCCAGCATTGTCAAAAACATCGTCGTAAGATATTGTCTCTGTGGTTCCGGCAATTCCTGCAATTTGGCATCAATCGAATTGTCCTTATGATCAGAACTCTCTCCTAAGATACTGTTTGCATCGACATTGAGAACCTCTATCAAGGAAATCAACAAATCCAATGAAATCTTGCGGCTCCCTAATTCTACCTGCTTGATATGGGATTCCGACTTGCCAAGTTCATCACTGAACTCACCCAATTCATATCCTGCCTCAACACGCAAATTGCGAATCTTCTGTCCTACCACTAATCCATCATTAGACAAATCATGCTTTCCGAACTAAAATAGGAATGTGATATAATAATTTTATGACCCTATGAAAGGAGACAACATGATATGAAGAATAAAAAATATTCCATCGTTTATAGCAGCTTAACAGGTAATACCAAGGTACTGGCTGATGCGATCCACGAGGCATTACCTCAGGATGAATGTGAGTATTTCGGTGTGTCCGACACAGTGATCCCTTCTTCCGAACTGCTCTATATCGGATTTTGGACAGACAAGGGAAATGCAGATACCAAGACATTACAGCTATTATCGCAGTTAAAGAATAAACAGATTTTTCTGTTTGGAACTGCTGGCTTTGGTGGCAGTGATATCTATTTCCGGAAAATCCTGAATCAGGTTAAGCAGTTCGTTGATACAAGTAATGCTATCGTCGGAGAGTATATGTGTCAGGGCAGAATGCCACAGTCTGTCCGGGAACGCTACTTGAAAATGAAGGATGCTCCCGATCATCCGACAAATCTTGATGTATTGATCCAGAATTTTGACTGTGCATTGTCTCACCCTGATGCAGATGACCTGAAGAAACTGAAAGAAGCCGTTAGGAACTCATCCTTCTGATAAGACCATAAAATAAGGCAGACCCACATAACTGAGTCTGCCTTACTCTCTTTATTTAACATTGATGCCACTGGCATATTGCTGCAGAAACTGTTTCTTTCCACAAGGTCTTCCAAAATAATATCCCTGCAGATAATCAACCTTCATTTCTTTCATTTTCAGAAGCCATTCTTTTTCCTCGATGCCTTCTGCACATATCCTGACGTTAATACTATGTACCATGGGGATGATATTTTTATATAATTCATAGTCCCTGTCACTGTTCATCGCCTTGGCAGTAAAATCCCTATCCATTTTCACGTAACTTGGATTCATATCACGGATACAATGAAGATTCGAATATCCTGTTCCAAAATCATCGATCACAAAGGGAATCCCGTTCTTGTCCAGAGTTTTACGAAATTTACAGAACGAAGGTGTCATATCCATAAATCCGCTTTCTGTCATTTCAACACATAAGCATTCCGGCTGTAATGAATATTTTTGAATTGCATCCAAAATATCCCGCTCCACATTGCCTTGCAGGATCTGAACATAGGATACATTTACATTCATCCGGAAGTCAGGAATATATTTCTGCATTTCACAGCACATTGCTGCAGCTTTGTTCAAAATATATCTTCCAGCGGGAATGATCAATCCGGTCTCTTCCAATAATGGGATAAACTCCATCGGTGAAACAAACTCCCGCCCCTCTTCCGTTATCATGGAAAAACGCATCAGTGCCTCTGCTCCAATGATCTGTTCCGTCTGGCAATCCACGATCGGCTGATAATTGACTTCAAAGCCTTCATAATTGTTTACAATAGCATTACGAAGTGCTGCTACGATTCTTCCTTTTTGTAAAAAGTCCTCATAGTCATTCTGGTCAAAAACATAGAATCCATTTTTACCCATGCTTTTTGCCTGTTTCAAAGCAAATTCAAACTTTTTACGGCATTCTTCAGTTCCCTCACAAAATGTTGCTGCATCTATAACACCGATAGAAATGGAAAATATAGCTTCATATTTTTCGTCTACTATGAAATTATGAAGTTTATCTGTGATCTTTTCTTTCAGTGCCACAGCGTCTTCCGTAGAAGATGCGTCCAAATCCACGATCACATACTGATCCGCTACCAGATGGTAAATTCTCTGCTTGTCTGAAAGGCATTCTTTCATGCAGCCGGCTACGCTTTTAAGGATATAATTACCATAATCAGCTCCCCTGGAGCTATTGATCGCTCCGAAATCATCAATTCCTACATGCATAAAAAAGCCCTTTGAAATGGGTTCTTTTTGTGCACGCAGGTAAGCAAGGAATTCCGGACCACCAAGCAGTCCTGTGACATTATCAGCCCTTCTCTTGTTGCCGGTCTCATTCAGACACCCAACCAGATACTCTGCCTTTCCCTGCTGATCAATGATCACGATACCACGGCAGTTAATCCAAACCGGCATACCTTCTTTATCAAGCCACCTGTAATGAAGATTATGTACATTTTCTCTTCCTTCGCATATATCCGCAAGATGCTTTGCAAGCATCTCACGGTCTTCCTCATATACTACCTTCATAACTTCATTTGCAGCATCTGTCAGAACATTTTTCGACATATTAAACCGATTCACAGCTGACTGTGAAATCTCAAAGGTATTATTCTGCAGATCAAATATATACAGGTAATCATCTATACATTCTGTAATGATCTCAAATAAGATTTCTGCTGTCTGCTCTCTAAACACTCTAAATATATCATTAATCACAACAAGGACCTTCCTTCTTGACTATTTCACTCTATTCCTGTCATTTTCTAGAATAGCTTAAAGATATTCACACGGTCATGCATCTTGGCTGCTCCCTCTGCCAGATTAATACTGATCGCAGTATTCTCTTCTGAGGCTGCTGCATTACCCTGTACTACGCCGGACAGCTGTTCTATTCCCTGACCGATCTGCTCCAATGACTCAGCCTGGGAGTTTGCTTTCTCCATGGTATTCTCTGCAATATCTGCAAAGGACTCCATATCTGTAATGATCAGATTGAATGCATCGGCTGTTGTTCTTGTAATCGTATTGCCCTTTTCGATTTCCACTAAGGTCTTATCGATCAAATCTCTTGTATTTACAGCAGATTTTGCACTGTCTGCTGCCAGCTTTCCGATCTGATCCGCAACTACTGCAAAGCCTTTTCCTGCTTCTCCTGCTCTGGCAGCTTCAATGGAAGCATTCAGGGATAACAGGTTGGTCTGGGATGCAATATCCTCGATATCTGTGATAATATTACCGATCTCCTTGGAGATTTCTGTAATGTGCTCCATTTCCATCAGAAGATCGTTCATCTTTTCTTTTTCTTCGTTTGCTTTGTTTGCAGAGGTTTTTACACGTGCAGATGCGTTCTGTGTTTCCTTCGCTGTATTTACAGCTAGATCTACAACAGTATCTATCGTAGCATTCAATTCCTCAATGACTCCTGCCTGCTCTGTTGCACCGTCCGCCAGGGATTTTGATGCATTTTCCACCTCGGATGCATTCGATGATACCTGTTCTGCCAGATTGCTGATCTCGGTCAGGGTACTGTTAAACCGTTTCAGAATATACAGCAGTGATGTCTTCAATTCCGAGAAATCGCCTAGGAAATCTGTAATATCATCACCATTTCTGGTCAGGTCACCCTGCGCTATTGCCTTTACCTCCACAGAGATCTCGCTGACATAATCTGCCAGAATACCCATGGCTTCTTTCAGATTCCTGATGGTATCGCCAAACTCATCCTCAGACTCATAGGTAAGCATTTCTACATTAGACAGTTCGCCCTTACGCAGGCTGGCAACTGCTGCATCTATCTGTTCTACCGGCTCGGTAATGGAATTGGTAATGATACTTCCGATCAGTGTCGTCACTACAGCAATCGCAAGACCCGCTGCCACGATCACAATAAATATGATTATAGTGCATACATTAGCCATGGTCTTTGCCTGGTCTAATTCTGCCTGGAACTTGTCACATAATATAGTTAATTTCTCAGCAAAAGCCTTATATTCTTCATACACCTGTCCCGTCATCAGCTTCGATGCTTCCTGCTGTTTACCCTCACGGCTCAACTGCAGAATTTCATCTGAAGCAGCCCTGTATTCTTCCCATGCAGTGCTTGCTGCTTCATAATCATCCCTTCCTTTTTGAGCTTTGCTGTTTGCAGACATTATTGCATCCAGCTTCTCAGTGGTATCCTGGATCTGACTCTCCAGCTTCTTGATTTCTTCTTCGCAGGAGTTCATGACTGCTGCATCTGATTCTACCAGATGCTGGTACTGCTTGATTCTGTATTTCGCAGTCATTGTCTCTAAATCCTGCATATATTCCAATGACGGAGACCAGACCTCCGTGATCTTCTCTATATTTGAACGGATCACTAATGTCGAGATCAATGCCACAAACACTAAAAATAATGTCATAACAAGCACTGTCACTTGATATACTTTTAATTTTCCTGCAACCTTTAAGTTAGCTATACGCTTTTTGATCTTTTCCATGATAGTTTTCCCTTCCTTTGTAAATTCACATTTGTTTATCCATAAACGGTTATACTATAGCATACTTTATTGGAAAAATCTATTACAAAAGTATTAAATTATTTTCTACTAAATATTAGTGGCTCTATTGCTAGAAACATTACTATTTAATCTGTCTTTTTCTCTGCATAAGCTTTGTAACAGTTCCTCAATCTCCGTTTTGCCTGTATGATAAATCACAGCCATGAACTCATCGCCGCATCTCTTTTCTTGATGATGTATGCTTTTATTCATATTTTGCTCTGCTGATTGCATCCTCTTAATTCTTGATTTCAGCAATTCTATCATTCGCATAAAATATAAAGCATTTTTTCTTATACTGATCCACGCAAGTTCTTTTAAGCATATGTCCATATCCTTCACTTACAATACGTTTCACAACTTTAAGATTTCTTGTAACGATACTCTGTGGCTTTTATTCTGTATTGAGAATATCTTTGTCAAATGTTTCCCAACACTTCCACTTCCTTTTTAGTTATATCAGTAGGTGCAACCAATTCAGCTTGAATCTTTATTAAATCCCTTTTCGACACAACAATATTGTCTGGCTCTATCAATTCATTAAAGCAAATTAGGGCAGATAACTTTGAATTGTTTTATTAAATCTTCCATTAGCAAATCCTCCCAGAATCTTTTTTTGAGTTTCTATGATATATTTTTCTCTGTTTCTTTTTTGAGTTTTTGAAAAATATCAATTCACACCTTTTTAAAAACTGAAACAAATTTACATTTTTTCGAGGAAATACTTTACCGAATTTATGTTCGATACATTGTATATTTTACCGATATACCTTATACTATATATGGAAAGAGTTGATTTACATTTACATTGAGATTCAGAAGCCGAACCGCTTCAAAGATTTTTTACATAAGATTTATGACCGCTTAGAAGATTTAATATTCGCTATCATTCAAAAGTTTGAAATTATCAACAAAATCCATTTTACCACTTGAATACGGATATACCAGATACTCTTCTATTGTTATTGCAGAAGTAACGACCTGTATATTCTTTTCTATACACGTTGTAAAGAATCTCTTTATAACCTATGAATATAAAGGACTGTTTTCAAGATAGTATATAATAGGTGCTGTATCAACAAACACTCTTTTAAATTCTGTCATTATCTCTCATCTCCCTTATATATTCATCCGCATTTCTGCCACGCTCTGTTGTAGGCATAACAAACTGATCTAAATCAATTTTCTTTATTCGTCTGTCTGATATACTTATCAAGCCATCAATACCACTCAAAATCTGAACAACATAGGTCAGCTTATCTTCTGGTACTCTTTCCAATAATTCAATAGCTTCTCTTCTAGTTGCCGTCATAGGTCATACCTCCTTTAAATTTTCGGATGAAATCCGTGTTTCTTATTAATCGGTTATTCGTTTTCATTTTCCTTATTTTGCTCGTTCTGTTCCCTTACAGTTACTATTTCTATCCCCATATCTTTTTCAAGTAATGAGATAACTAATTGATTAACACTCATTCCTTTGGCTTTTGCATGTTCTTTAATAGGTTGCAAATATTCCTCTGGAACTCTGAGTTTTATATCCTTAATTTTTTTCATATATTCTTTCAAACTGTCTTTTTGCTTATCAGTTGCAGAAGCCATCATGCAACCATCCGTTTCTATATACTTTTTCATAATAAGCATATAACACCTCCTCCAAATTTTCAACTAATTTCTATGGGTACATAAAGAGTGCCATAAAAGACACTCTTTTCTCTTATACCATCTTATTTAATAGTTTATGCACAATTTTCCACAATAACTGCTTGCTTTGTTTCTTCTCCATCTGATATAGAAAAATTCTTGTTATCCGTTCCATAAAATCAACCTCTTTTCTATTAAGGACAGCCATATTTCAGACTGTCCCTTCCGTTGCGGTTCCCTTTTACATCAAACCTACTATACAAGCTAATCTGTAAAATGGGTTCCTCGCGACTTTCTTCATATGCTCCGCTTTCTCTCTTACCGCCTTGCTTGTCATTGATCTATATTATGAGCAGGCAATGCCTGTTGTAATGATTAAATCGGGCTTTCCCCGATGTGGTATGCTTCAACTACCTCCTTTCAAGGTGCAAAAAAAGCACCTTAACCATATTGGCTAAAGTGCTTGTATTAGTTTGATATTAAATTGTTGTGAGTCAGACAAACTTGAATTTACTGCAATACCCAATCTTCTCTTTTTAGAATGTTTACCTCATTTTCTTCCGTTGTACCGAATGCTGTCTCATAGGTATCAAATGCATAGTGTTTGAAACCACTTTTTTCCTGAACTCTATGAGATTGCTCATTCCACAAGAAGTGACCACAGAAAATTACATCAAGATTAGCGTTCTCAAAGAGAAAACGAATTACTTCTTTCAACGCTTCCGGCATTAAACCTTGTCCCCAATATTCTTTGCTCAGAACATAGCCTATCTCACGGCATTTCTTATTTTCAAATTCCGGGAAGTGAGTTTCATTGTATTTTTCGATCCCAACAGAACCTATTACTTTGCCCTGATATTCGAGTGCAAATGTTTTCTTATGGCTAATGAACATATCAAGAATAATCTTAGATTCTTCCTTGCTTTTATGAGGCTTCCAACCCGCCATTTGTCCGACTCCATCTACTGAAGCGTAGGAATAAAAGTCATCAAGGTCGGATTGCCGCCACGGGCGAATCAACAAACGCTCTGTTTTTAGGATAACATTACTTATATCTATTTCAGGATTCATAGTATTTTACTCCTCTAAATTCCGATTGCTCTAAGTTTTCTCAGTTACACCTTCTTGCCCTTCGGACAAGAAGTATCCCTCGCTCAAAGAGCTCGGTCAATTTCGATTTGTAAAACACATTCTTTTTTACATAGGCACAGTATACCACATTTTATGTGCCTATGCGATAACATTTACTGCTTCTTCCAATATGAACTCATCTTCTCCACAGTAACCTCCGGATAGAAATGAGTCAGAATCATTGCTTTCGGAACTCCTGCAGCTAATGCTTTCTTCACCTCTTCCTTCTGCCCCGGCGCATATGACCAGTGCAGCATTCGATTTGTGATTGATCCTCCCACTTAGGCTTTTCCCTCTCAGGATTCCTTACAGGCTTAATGTGATAGCTGTAAGTTGGTTCATATGGTATATGCCCCGTAATCTCCTTATCAAAGTCATAATTTCTTTGATAGCCTGTTGTCATATTCACTTTTTTCGAGGTTTCCCTCGGATGAACATATACTATCACAGAACTTAAAAATCACCGATAGACAACACTGGTGTATTTTATTTTTTGCACTGAAATATGGTGTTTATTCCTATCATTCCATATATGTGCAGGCAAAGGTCTTGATGGTTCTCTGAATTTTTCCAAATAACTCTCAAATATCTCTGTATTAATCAGGGCTGAATTTCCAACTTTATAAACAGCTCCCTCCTCCTTTGCAAGAGTCATAATTCTTGTTTTTCCAAGTCCATATATAGCTGCACCTTCTACTGCATTTACATATTTTTTCATTATACCTTTTGTATCTGAATAACACTTATATGAGTAACTCATAAACTTAAAGGGCTTGAATGTCGATAAGTTAAAAGCAGAATATCAGGAACTGATGAAGCAGAAAAGTGAGCTAACTTCCACCTATAAAGATTGTGAAAAGGAAGTGCGTGAGCTAAATCGAAAGTTGGAAAATCTCAATCAGTATCTCGGACGGACACAGCCCGATCCGGCACAGGAACAACAAACGAAAAAAGATACTCCGAACCTGTAAATGGGTAAAAAAATAGAGGTGCCGAAACACCCCTATTTTCCTAAACCTCTTGCAAAATCTGCAAGGCTGGTTTATAATCAGCTTAGAAACCGAAGGATTTTGGTGTGTCCAACGGTTGCACAATCGGAAACAAATAATCAGTTTAAAAATCAAACGGATTACAGGCTATCCCCTATTGGCGTAGAGGATAGCATTTCCGTTTATTTGCGGTTATGTTTATTGTCTATGTATGTCAAGGCTGCAAATACAACCAGTAAAAGTGTAAGCACTTCTAAAGTATTCATACCGACCTCCTTTCTGTTTCCAGAAAGGACAACCGCAAGACTATCCCTACTGCTCTAATCTGACTGAAAAACATTATATCATGTGGTGTCGAATTTTGCTAGTACCAAATACCCAACCAAAAAAGGTTGGACTGGCTGATACTTCGGTCTGTACCCTGAAAGAAGTCATATCATACGCAATGGTTGTCACATCTTCTCCGAAACGGTCAACCATTGTTTTCATCAGACTGTTATCACATCGTAAATCCACAAGGACTTTCTCGCCTGAGAACATAAAGAATACTTCTTTTGTGTAATTCTCAATATCAAAATCATCAGGCATAGGAATAATATCCTTATCCAGTATCTCCGGCTTGGAAGCAATACGGTCTACCCTGAAATTGATAACCTTGCTTTTCTTCTCAGAGTATCCGAGAACATAATAATAGTCCCCACACCAGAGAAGTTTATACGGGTTCAGCTTATAAATCTCGCCCTTATTCTTCAGAACCTTTTTCTTTAATCCGGTATAATCATAATACTGAAAAGAAATCTGTTTACCTGCGTTAATGGCTTCATTTATAGCGTCGATGATGTAATATATCTGCTCATTATCTGGCTTAATTCGATTGACCACATAATTATTACGCTTCAACTTTGCCACCTGCCCCGGACTGGTCATCGTATGTATCTTCTCAATCAGCGTTTCGCTTTTCTTCTTTGTAATGAACTTCGATGACTCTACTGCATCTATCAGCAGTTTCAGCTCCGGCAGTTCAAACTTTCGGCTGGCTACAAAATACTTGCTTTGCGTCGAATGAATGGTTACAATATCCAGTCCATATTCCACAAGAGCTGCTATATCCTTCGTTATGGTTGTCCTGTGAGCAGAAATCCCATATTCCTCATTCAAAATCCCGATGAGCTGCGTTGTAGAAAGCGGGTGTTCTTCATCAGTACGCTCCAACAAGATTTTCAGTAGATATAGTATTCTTGGTTTTGCTTCCATACATTTATCCTTTCTCGAACAGACTCACCGCAAATTACAGTAAATTTCACCCGATTTCTTTTAAAATACCCATCAGTACAAAACGAGCATTGTCATATTCATAGGAACAGGTAGACAGTGTAAGCAGTCTGTCCTCATCGGATACAGTTGTCCCGGAGGTAAACAAGGAATTATCCAGCGCTGTTTTCAGCAGTCCGCTGCGTTCCTCTTTCGTTTTCTCAAATTCATACACCTTTGAATCTGACGGTGTAACATATCCGGCGATCAGCTTCACTTTATAATTCTGCTTTGGTGTGAGCAGGTGAGCAGATACAAAACAGAATGTTCTTCGTAATATTCCTGCTTACTGTATTTAGGCAGAGAGCCGAACATCGTGTTGTTTTTCATATTATGACCGTAGATAATGGTATGCAGATCAGAACAATCGGCGGCGTTTCGGTAATCCATAAAAAGCGTTCCCGCTATATTCCAAGTACCGTCAAGCAGTCGGCGAAGATAATACTCGTTATCCTTGCTCTGTACTACCGGATAGTTGATTTCGGTATCCGGGCAATAGAGCCAAGCAATAATGTCCTTGTTTTCTTCCTGCAAACGCTCAAAGTCTACCGTAATTGGTGCAGTTTCAGAAACAGGCTTTATCGCAGATTCTGTTTGTCCATTCTCCGTTTGCTGTGTTTGTGGTGCGGTTTCTACCGCTTTATCAATCAGCACATCATTCTGTCTTTGACTGTCCTGTGTTTCTTTCCAATAATCATAAATGTGATATGCAGATAAAGAAAAAACAGTTATACATACAGATAAAATCAGGATTTTCCATACCTTTTTAATAGCGTAACACCGTCCTTATTTGTCTGCTTTTTTATCATGCACCTTAGTCAGCTCATAAGTGCCGCCGATTGTTCCTTCGCCGCCGATGAGGATGAGGGTATCGCCTTTTACACTAAACTCATAGGTTGCGTCATGTGCCGATTCGTTCACAAAGTCGATATATAGCTGATTGTCCTTGATTTCATAGGTAAAATCATAATCTGCAAGGGTGAGGAGCATTGCACCGCTGCCTTTGCTTGACTGAGCTTGTCTTTTGTATTCTGTTTGATTTGATGTGCGGGCAATCCGTTCTGTGTCAGTTGGTTTTTGGGAAATTTGCCGAGGCTGCTTATTGTTTTGCTATGCTTGATTTTGAACACTATTCTCTGACGAAGGCGAAGGTGCTTTGTCAAATGTTCTGAGTATTTCTTCAATTTCTTTTTCTTGTTCGTCCATTTGATTTCTCCTTGTTCGATTTCTTTCCGAAAATCGGCAAAGCGCTTTTTTGCCGCCTTTCGGAAAGGGACTTCCGAAGAAATCCTTTTCGTAAGGAAAAGGCGGCAGCGGAAGCTCCGCTACCGCCATCCTTAAATGGTTAGCTATCTGTTATTTCACAGATTTTCTTTTTTAGTATAAACAGTAGTTGTCACAACTCCGAAGCCGCTGACGAACAGCAGAGCGATCCACAGCCACTCATACTGTTGTCGCCGGTCTGCGGATTCTGAACATCATCCGAAGGCTTGGTGGTATCGTCAGACTTGGTAGGAGCGGCAGGTTTGGTTGCCTTCTGACCTTCTTCGATAGTCTGAGTCGTTACTGCAGAGCCACCGGCAGAATCAAAGGTTACGGTATAGTTTTTATTTCTTTGTTGTAACAGTCTTAGCTTTTGACCAGCCTGAATAAATCCTTATGGATTTGCCGTTAATCTTAACTGTCTTATAGGTGCGAACTCTTACATAATACTTTTTCTTGCCCGAAAGCTTTGAAATTTTCTTTGATACTGTTGTATTCTTGCCTACTGTTACGGTCTTAGCCTTGCTGAATTTACTTGAGGCACTGTACTGTACCTGATAGCCTGTTGTCTGTGTAGCCTGCTTCTTCCACTTTACTGTAAACTTCTTTGAACCTGCTTTAAGTGAGGAAATACTTGTTGCCTTTGGCTTGATTGTGAAATAAAGCGTCTTTGTTCCGCTGTATTTACCCTTAAAGGTAATCTTTACTGCGTACTTGCCAACATACTTTCTGCCTTTTGCATAAGACACAGTATAGTCAGTATTCTTAACAAGTGTCTTTCCTGTTCTGTCCTTAACAATAACCTTAGGTGTTCTAACCTTTCCGTTATATGTTAATGATGTTGCTTTAAGCTTTATGCTTGATGCCTTTGGAATTACTGTTGTTGAAAGAGTTTTCTTACATACCGAACAGTAATTTACTATCTTGCCGTTTGCTGTTGGGGTTGCCTTTGTTACGGTTTGCTTTGTGGTGTGGGCAATCTTAGCAATATTGCCCCAAGATGCAAGGTCGGTTATTTCCTTTGTACCGAGTACATCTTCATAGAACTTGCCACAACCTTCGCACTTGTAGTATGCTTCCTTACCGCCCTCTGTGCAGGTGGCAGCTTTCGCAGCAACCAAAGTCAGATTGTGAGTGTGCGGTACAGTTTTGTAATATCCGCAGGTGTCGCAAACATTGTCAGAACCGTAATCGTGAGCCGCTTCGTCCTTTTTGTCGTGGCAACGAGAACATTCATGCCAGTGGTTAGTATCATCAGACTTCCATTCTGTGCCTGCGGTATGTCCGAGAGCCGGAATCTTCACACTGGTTTTATCGGTAATTTCTACCAATCCTGTTGCATCTGCGAACCACTTGTCACAGCCATCGCAGGTGTAGTATGCGGAATTGCCCGCAGTAGTGCAGGTGGCAGCTTTCGCAGCAACCAAAGTCAGATTGTGAGTGTGTTCTTCGTTTTTATTTTTGTAATAATATGTAACAACCGTTCCGTCCGAAACAATAGGCTTATTCAAGCCGTCAACCTTTATAAATTCATAATCATAAAGTGTTTTTGCCGGTGTTAAATCAAGCTTTGTGCCGTATGGCACGGTAAATGTTCCGCCGGCAGTGTTTGGAATTTCAGAGCCGTCCTCAAATTTATACTGAATTGAAACGGTTGTGTAGCGCTGTGTTTCCGTATTGTCGTCTGCAAGCACATTTCCGTTTTCATCGAGCACCTGAAATGCCACGGTATCGCCGCTCTTAAGCTGTGCATCAGACGGAATTTGATAAATAAGCGAGCAACTCTTTAAGCCTGAATTAAAGTCGCTTTTGATGTGATCCAAAGCACCGAGCGGCCAGAAATTTGCCTTATCATTCCAAACAGGAATGTCAAAGGTTTGTACTGTTTGAAGCGGATTCCCCGATGAATCGGTCGCAACGCTTCCGTCGGAGTGCTTAATCCACATTTTGAATTTTAATTGTCGTGCATTTTTATCTGAAATGTTTTGAATAACAGTTCTAAGCTCGATTTTTTTACCGTTCATATTAGTATTAAATCTGCTTTTGCTGTTGCCGCTCAAAAGTCGGTCATTGCGATTATATGTGTAATTATAATATGAACTTGTTTCAAGGTCGGTAAAATCAGACGGCTTTGAATAAGCGCCCGTATATTCCTTAACCTCGGGAGTTGCAACATAAAGGTCTACATCCTTAACAAGCTGAGACATTCGCTTGAAGCCCTGCAAACGGCAAACCTCACAGAATTGATAGTTTGTGTCTCTCATTATGCACTCATAACTTGAAACAAGCATTTTTGAGCCGTAAGCATTGCGGCAGGTATATGTGTTTCTATAACCTAAAAGCTGTCGCCATTTTATCTTTTCCGGGTCTTCAACCGAGGAAAGATTGAGTGATTTAAGTTCCTTATCGTCAAGCAAATATCCGTTACTGTATTCATCACCGAGACCGAGCAAACCGTGTCCAAACTCGTGTGCAAAAGTTTTTGACGCACGATAACTGTCTGATGGCGAAATGAAATAATGGAAGCCGTATTCACGGTTATTATAAGCACCGCCGAAATCTGATTTTGTGTTTACAACCATAGCGAACTGAGCAATATAATCGTGAACATAATAATAAGGCTCATATTCCGAACCGGACGGAATTGTGTTTGGATCACACTTTTTTTTGATATGAGCATCGTGAATTTTCTCGATAAATTCAGGACCGATACATCTCTCAAAAATATGATTTTTCCACTGACTTCCGTGGAGATTATTAGAAATAACAGGCGAATTATATTTGTCGACTATAACATCAAAGAAGGTGCTTCCACCATTGTCAAAAGTCGATTCGGAAGCTGTGCAAAGAGCGTAAACATTGAATCTGTCGGCATAACTGCGATACGGTTCATATTTCATAGCGTCCTGCCAAAGTCGTTTGACATCATTGATGAATTTGCCCTGCTGACTTTTTGTGTATCCCTCGCCGCAAACGACAACAACCATATTTTCCGTGTCGCTGCGTGTTTTTTGGATGGTATAAACAGGGATGGTAGGATTAGAATATTTTCCGTCATTTGAATACCACGGGCCGAGGGTGAGCTGAATGCTTTGCTCGGTGCTGACATTCCAATCGGGATTTGCGTCCTCGGCAGGTTCCGAAATTGTATAATCATCCTCTTGCTTATTTGGAGCAGAGCCGATATAAGGACTGCTTTGTGAGCCGCTGCCGGAAGTTGTAACAAAATATTCGGAATCGAGATAAAATGCAGGTCTTACGCCCAAATCGGAATACCACGGAGCATAACGACCGACCTGACCCGATGAACTGATATAACGCATATCGTGATTGCAATCGGTAACAGGAGTGCGAAGCCAATAAGGCCAAGCCATACCGTCATTATTATACGCAACATAATAACCTTTGAGATTTTTCCACACGGCATTAGCCTGCTTTACATCAAGAAGAAAAACCTTTTCGGTTGTAGTTTCAAAATATGAACTGTCGTAGTTTGCCACCGCTTCCGAAATATCGGTGTAGTATAACAAATCCGAATTTGCGTCTCCATCAACTATGCCCTTGTTGTATTCGGGATGAGAAACGAGAGAACGCTGGGTAACGGTTTTCATTGCCGCAATTTCAGATTTTGAAAAAGCGTTGAGAAAACCCGCTTTTTCGTTGTACGCTCCCACACCGCTTACATATCCGTCTTTCGGAGGGTTGCCGCAAAGCCAATCGACTTTGCCTTCAGCTGCGGTCGAATTTAACCAAGAACGCATATTGCTGTCTTTCCAATAGTTAGAACCGTAATCATCACGCTTATAGCTTCTGCTGTGTGATTTTGAATTGCTGTTGTCATTTGTTTTGGCATCATATGCAAGGGTGTCAACAATTTTGTCTGCAAGCATAAGCGGTCCGTTATTGTCAATGCTTACACATCGCCAAAGAATTGAGGCATTGTTATACGTGCCCATTTTAACATAGTCGCCAACTTTAATATCGGGCTTTGATGCCGCCTGAATGGTCATCGGCAAAACGGAAATTGCCATGCACAATGCCAAGAATATTGCGGTTATTTTTTTCGTCATTAAGGAACCTCCTAGTATAATAATGATGTAGTCAAACAAGACTACTTGGTTAATAAATTTCTATAAATCAGATAACAGAAGAAGGGATTCTTCCTTCATCAGATGTTATCCGTAATAATGATCATGTCTGACGGTTCCTGATAGACACCAGATAAAACATAAGGTATCATCTCTTAGGATAGGACAAAGAATGTATTCCTCCTTGGGACACTGATTATCTGTGGATACCTGTAATTAAGTCAATTAGTCCATTCGACAGGGTTTTATGTTTTAGCTGGTTGGGAGCCGGAAGGCAATACCCGAATAACGCGCTAGGTTGTGTACCTGCCAGATTGGAAATGGATTCCTATCAGAAAGGAGCTTTTGCTCATGTCAAACAAAGTTATTTTTAATCTTGATGAACTATTCATCTCTGTTGGTATTGATGTCGGTGCTGACTTCTCCTGGATGTCTATAGCACTTCCAAACCAACAATTCGTAGGAAAACCTTTCAAAATCCTACATAACA
>LLKB01000001.1:1472385-1518011 GCA_001414325.1 Butyribacter intestini
CAAATGTCTAAGCGTGGTTCCGCCATCGCCAGACGTGTGATTCACACATTAACCCTACAAAGCATCAGTATCTCCCGTAATGGAGAAGCTAAAAATCCAGTTCTTCGCGAATACTATCTCAAGAAGTGTGACTCAAAACCAAAGCTCGTAGCAATGGGCGCTGTTTCACATAAGGTATGCAATATGATATTTGCAATACTCAGAGACAACAAACCATTCAAAATCATTGCTCCTCAGGAGCATATCAAACAATACAATGCTGCCAAATGCGACATGACTGCATAAAATACTATGAACCCAATGAATCAATATCTTTCAAAAAACGATATTTTCACCAAGGGGAAAGTCCGCCCTTTTTTAGTCAAAAAACAAAATAATTTTTTTCACATCTAACTATTGACATTTATTAGCTGGACTTTTTAACTGAATGTACTCTCGGTATCTTCTCAAAACGAGTCATTTCGAGAGCACACCCCTATTATTGACTTTTTAAGCTGCACCCGAAAGAATTGCTTCGCAATTCCCGTTGGCATCACACTACTTTACGAGCATTTTTCTATACAAATAAAAAAGTGAAAATCCATACTGTCCCGGATTTTCACTTTAAAAAATTGAGCAAAAAAGACCACGGGTCAGTATAAGTAACTACTGTCCCGTGGATATGATAATTTCTATCACCAATCATTTGACGATATATGATAAATCTCATATTGTATATAAATACATAAAAAACATAATAATCCACTGTCACTAATGTGACCCGGCTCCTATCGGCCTGTTCAGTTTGTACTGTAGTAAATATATGCAGTGCAAAGAGTTTTTAATAGTTTATTTTAAATATATTACATCAGTTTATCTGAAATTGCAAGTATTTTTTTCTTGCCCGACTATACATCATAAGTATAGTATTCATATCCATTCCTTTTGCCACAAGACAAATAAAATGTTCTCTTGCGGCCTCATAATAATTAAATAAAATTAATTTTTCCGTAAGATTATCATAAACTTTCCAATAACCTGTATATAATTCATTTTTTCCATTGTTAATTATAAATCCTTCTACATCCTCGACCGGATAGCCTAGTAATATCCCCATCTCATGTGGGAAATCCTCCTGAATAGTCTGATACATAGAAAATCGTATTGCAAATTCCGGCAGCAGTTCATCAAGATAAACGCTGTCATAACCAAGTTTTCTTACAAACTGCCTGTTTTCTTTTTGGAAAAGATATTGTTGAAGTTCATTTTTTCTGTATAAAAGTATGTTTGCCTTAGCCGCATCCTCATACAGAAAATATGCAGATATATCCGTCTCATCTATAATGTTATAAACTTCATCTACCTTATTTTTATCAATTATAAAAAGATTGGAAACCTTTATCCCTGTTATTACAGGAGCACATTGTAACGCAAGCTGCAATTCTACATCTTTCTTATCCATATTTTTCAATAAACAGAGTACATTTGTCTTCATATAACCTCCTGCAAATGTTATCAGTAATTGTCCAACTGATTAACATTATAAAACTATAGTTAGATGCTTCTAACTTATATTCTAATGCTACACTAAATAGCATTTGCAGTCAATAAGGTTATTGATACAATATATCATTACTATTATATGGCAACAAATATATTTATCACTCCGATAACAGCACCGATAAGTGCTCCAAGATTTACTATAGTCTGAAGTTCATTTTTCATCACCTGCATAACAAGGTCTTCAAGTTCGCTTACCTCCATATCGTTTATCTTGTCCTCGACTATTTTCTGTATGTCTATATATTCAGAAATTATATCTCCGCCTTTTGAGATAACTGTATCAAATATCTTTTCAAATACTGATTCTAATATATCAGTATCAAGTCCGAGTTCAGAAAGATTTTCATTTATAGGATTTTCCATAAATGATATGACCTCGGCATCAACCAACGGATGTATAAATTCCTCACCATGATTTTTTATATACTCAGCTAACGCATTTCCGATAGGTGCCGACATTGTGGATATTGTAGACTCATTTAAAAACATTTCCATCATTGTGCCTTTTACTTTTTCGGCAAGCGTTTTTCCTGCTATCTGTGACACTAATGCATTTAAATCAACTTTTTCAAAGGCATTTATTATCTTTGAAGTTATAACATCACTCACTCTATCTTTGAGCCTGTCATAATCGCTCTTATATTCTGCTTCCTCTATTATATTTTCATAATCTTCAGTTTCATATTCTGTATTTTTTGACACTTCATTTTTATTTTCAGCAACATTCTCGTTTTCTTTTTTAAGGCTGTACTCTGTAATATAGTCTTTTAATGAACTATCGTTGTCAAAAACCGTTTCTTTTATCTTCTCAAATAGATGCTCTTTCAAATCTGACTCTGTTATAGCTGCCACTATATCATCATTTGTAAATAGATTTTGTCCAACTGCTTTTCCAACGGCTGATGCTATCCTCGGCTGATTTTTCGGAATGACTCCCGGTGTAAAAGGCAGTTTCTTTCCAAATACAAATACAGGTTTTCTGGGTCTGAAAAGCATTTTTATTGCAATATAGTTTGTGCAATATCCTATTAATGCTCCGACAAGTATCGGTATTATGATTTTTAAGTATTCCATGATTTTCCTCCATTTCCATGCAGTTTACTGCACATATCAGTTTTGTATCAGGCGCAAAACTCTGATGTAATTTCTATAAGTAAAGTGTTCAGAACCACTTTGACTTCACTCTCAAATACAAAGAAAAGCCAGAGTTTTAGCACCCTGGCTTTTGATTTTTTATCCCTTTTCAGGCTATTAAATTGTTCGTTTTCAGATTTCTTCTAAAATTTCATTCAAAAGATGTCTTTCGCTTTCAGATTTTACTCTGCTGAATCTGTAGTTTCTTCATCCTCATCTTCCTGGTTATTATTTGATGCGATAACATTTACAACTATTGTCTCCGGATCTGTTGTAACTTCAATCTTATCATTCTTTGATATGTCAAGGTCTTTTACTTTTATCGTATCACCAAGTCTGAGACTTCCAACATCAAGTTTAATCTTGTCAACCAGATCAGCAGGATATGCTTTATATGATACTTCCTCAAGCAACTCTTCAAGAACACCCTCAACTACTTTTTCTTTATTAAGTAATACAATCTCAGCAGTATTGTGAATCTTTTCATTGCTTACTAAAGCCTGAAACTCTATATCCAAAACATGCTTAGCCATATTGTCATAATCTATTTCCTTAATGATTACATCGTATTTCTTTCCCTCAACTTCAAGGAACAACTGGCTTCCTTTGTCATTGTAGCGCAATACATCACTTACATCTTTCTGAGTCATTTTTACAGGAATAGAACCTTCTATCTCTCTGCCGAAAAGGTTACCTGTGACATAACCCTCTCTTCTTAATGCCTTAGCCTTTGCGTTTCTTTTCTCTGCTTTTAAAGTATTCATTTGTCTTTTCCTCCAAAACGATTAAAATTTGCAACTGCAAATATGAAGATTTAATCCATATTAGTATCACTGCAGTTGTAGGCAAAATTTGAAATCGCCTGGTGATCACTAGGTATCTTTCTGATACAATTGTGTTATACCACTTTATTTGGCACTCGTCAAGTATGAGTGCTGATTAGAATTGTGAAAATTTTGTGAACTTTTTCTTTGCACATACGCCATAAATGATATAAATTTTTATAAAACAACTTATTTATCCCATAAATTATTACTTTAATAATCCGGTCTCATAAGAGTTCCCTTTTTAAAGGTAACACCTGCCGTCTCAAACGGATATGAAATTTTTGAAACATAATACCACGGATCATTCTCATCGGCAGGATTTTTAAGAATGTGAAACTGCTGTGCAGGCATATAACCCTGTCCGAGCAAAAAAGCCTTGTCACCATCTTTATTTTCGCATACATCAACTACCATCTCAACATGACCCGGACTTCCGCCGTATATAAAAATGTCTCCCGGCTGTATATCTTTCTCAGAAATCTTCTTTGACTCCTGAACCATTGACAGTGTACCTGCATAAGTAAATACAAATTTGAGATAGCTGTCAAATATTTTATATGAACTGTCTGCTTTCTCACTGTGCACCCAGTAGGTCTTATTTCCGTCAACTTTCACTCTCATGCCCTGACTCCATTTTGAAAATCCTACCTCAAAACCGTTAGTCAGATGAAATTTTATCCTGTCATATTTTTTTTGCTTATAATAATACTCCGCATAAAGTCTTATGACCGAATCGGCACACTGCTGAAGATTTCCATCGGTGAGTTTCATTTTTAATACTGCCGCATGGGCATCCTGTCTGTGGCTTAATTTTCCATTGTAAAGTGAAATCTTTTTTCCGTCTTTATATAGATGATAGTTTTCGAGGAACTCTCCGAATGATTTTTTTGAGATATTTCTTTTATAACCCTTTGGAGTTTTAAACCTTGTCCTGATATTATTTCCTGATATATTAATTATGCTTTGACTGTTGTCTTTTTTCGTTGTTTCGGCGGTATCACCGGACTTGTCCTTTCCGTCTTCACCATTCTTTTGGGAACTTATCACCGAAGCCGCTTTTTGGCTTTTTCTGTTCATATCTTTTCTGGCACATATCGCCGTATCAGCGATAACAATGATAAGCACAATGATAAAACTCATCAAAGTCAGATGTTTAAATCGTCCGTTTTTCATAAAATCCCTCCCTATGCAAAAGCAGAACATCACTCCGCTTTTTATGTACAAATAATTCTGCCGCTAAAAAATTTACAACTCACAAAATCATAACTTTAATAATACCTTGCGACATATTAATACTCTGCTAAAATTATAACACATCGGTCAAAAAAAACTATTAAGATTTTATTATTTTTAATGCATAATCGTAACAGTTCAGTTATAACAATATAATCGGTAATATCTTAGCTTACTCAATGTATTGCTGATTATATTGTTATTGTAGAATAGCCTTTAAAATTTTTCTCCTTGAATATCATTGCCAAATCTCCTATAATAAAAACATCGAAAAAAATAATATGCTCTCGAAATCTTTTGAACGAAGAATTTTGAGCGTAACATATCAATGGAGGAAATCGGAACACACCAGTACTCTGTTAAAAAATATCATACTGGAATTACAATATCCGATTGTACCATAAAAAATTGTGTCACTGTTATCAAAGAAGTCCCCCGCTTCTATTAGAAGTGGGGGACTTCCCTAATATCAGGCTGCCTGTTCTTCTCTGTTTACATTCTTATCACTCTCAAAAATCTTAAATACATTTCTCACAAGAGGTCCTGCTATAAATGTCTGCCAGAAAAATGCCATTGGGAAGTTTAATACATATTTCTGAAGCCATACAGCAACTACTTCTGATCCTGGATGTGCAAACAATACCGTAGCTATAAGACTCATTGTAGGGCACATAAGTGCAACTATCATAGATGAGATAGCAACCGTTACCATAAACTCGCTTTCTTTCCCCGGTGTTACAAATCTGAAAGCAAGCTTTATTGCAAGTCTCTCAAAAACAAACATTTCAAGAATAACTGCCACTGGCCACATTATAGGCATTTCATGAAAAGCTATCAAAAAGATTTCGTTACTCATTCCTCCTTTATCAATGGCAATATTGTAACACACCATTCCATAGACCATGATAAATGCCATAATGGCAGTAAAAATAAAGTTCTGAAGTTTCGTTCTCTGCATAATAAATATCTCCTTTTTTCTAAAAATGGGCATAAAAAATACATGTGTGTTGTTCGTTAATCAGGTGATAGTTCACACATGTGTCGTTTCCAATTTTTTACCAAAGATTTTTATGCAGTTTTTAACAACGAGTGAGATTATACCACAGAAAAAAAGACTTTGCAAGAAGTTTTAACTTTATTGTTAGTAATATTTACGGCACTGTCTTACATAGATAATCATAATAAAAAGAAATAGCATCCTCTACGGCTCAATGTGAAAGATGCTATTCTTTATAGTTATTTTACTGTATCTCAAAATCTTTATTGTATCTTAAACAGTTTAGCACCATGAGAAGCTACAAATACGCTATCCTTATCAATAAGGTCAACATCTTCATGATTCCAAAGCTCTACTGCTTTAGTTCCCGTCACTCCGTAGTTTTTAACATCCTCCCACGGAATAGCCACATCACAGTTCTGCTCTTTGAGATTAAATACTGCCATATAGTATGAACCGTCCTCTGTGTCTTTTGAACACCAGATAACATGTTCATCATCTCTCTCTATCTGTCTTGCACCCTCAGAATGTTTTAAGAGTCCTAGCACATCCTTGTTTGTGATAAGTTTCTTTGTCCAGTCATCAAGCTGCAAAAGGTCTGCTCCGAGCATAAGTGGTGAACGGAATATGCTCCAAAGTGTCATAAGTGTTATCTGCTCATCATGCGAGAAATTACACTCCCACTCATGACCGAAACCTTTTCCGAGTTTGCCAAGTGTCAGCATATCACAGTCAGGATAACATCCTTCACTCACATGGTTCTGCCAGAGTTCACAACGCCAGAACATAGGCAGGAGTAAATCCCATCTGTCCCAGAAATCGTCAGTGATACGCCACATATTGGCATATTTCTCATAATGCCATGCCTCTTCTATCTTTGCCGGTCCCGGTGAAAGACTTAAAACTATCTCACGACCACACTTCTGAATTGCATTGTAGAGCATTTCTATCTCTTTTTTTGCAGATGGCATATCCATACGGCAAATATCATCACATTTGATAAAATCAACGCCCCACTGTGCGTAAAGTTCAAAAATGGAATCATAGTACTCCTGTGCACCATCAGCATCAGGACGGACACCGTACATATCAGGATTCCAGTCACAAATGTTTGACGGGTCTGCTATATCATTGGCAAGAGCCTTACTTCCAAGTATCTTTGTATGCTCATGTGCCGCCTGTCTCGGAATACCACGCATTATATGAATACCGAATTTAAGACCGAGACTGTGTATATAATCTGCCAACGGCTTAAATCCGTTGCCTTCTTTTGCTGATGGGAATTTATCCACACATGGGAGAAGTCTTGAATATTCGTCCATCTCAACTTTCCAGAACGGAATATACTGATATTTGTCTCTTTGACTTCCCGTATCATAACTGTACCATTCAATATCGACAACGACATATTCCCAGCCAAACTCTTTGAGATTTTCAGCCATGTACTCTGCTGTCTTTCTGACCTGCTCCTCATTTACCGATGTGTCATAATAATCATAACTGTTCCAGCCCATAGGCGGTGTCTTTGCAAAAAGATTTTTGTTCATAAGTCCTCCTGTAATAATTTATATTAAAATTTCGTCTTCCACACAAAAACAAATTTTGCATGGAGTAATTTAGTTATCTATAAACTATTTTACCAAAAACTTAATGTCTTTTCAATCCCCTTTATAAATCTGACTTAGAATAATCTTGTGCATCCTTTATCTGCTCATAAAGTGATTTTCTGACTTTTTTTCTCGTGACCTCGACAAGTCCGAGTTTTGTCATATCGACAAGTATCGTTTTTACCGGGTCTTTCGCAAACTCGGTTCTAAGTCTGTCCATAAGCTGTTTGTTATAGTCTGCATCCTTCATATCTATAAAATCTATGAGTATCATTCCTGACAGATTTCTAAGCCTTAGCTGCTTTGCTATCTGTGTTGCCGCTTCGAGATTGACTTTTAAAAATGTTTTTTGCACATCTTTCTTTTTTGAGATTGCTTTGCCTGTGTTCACATCAATAGACACAAGTGCCTCAGTAGGCTGTATCACAAGATAGCCGCCGTTTTTAAGCCAGACTTTAGGCATAAGTGCGTGTTCTAATGTCTTTGTAACATCATAGACTGCATCAAGTTTTCCGTCGGCATTATCCCAGCGTTTTATCTTTTTTATATCCTCAGGCTGATATATCTTCGCAAACTCCATTATCCTGTTAAAGATTTCATCATCGTCCGTGATTATGCTTTCAAGCAGTGAATCATAGGAGTCTCTTATATCGCACAGATAAGCGTCAGGGGCATGGTAAAGACAGTTAAACTTCGCCCTATGCACACCAAATTTTTTTATATTTTCAAGCTGCTGTTTAAGAAATGCTATCTCTTTTAAGATTTTTTCATCCGATGCATCCTTACAGTTTGTCCTTGCCACAAATCCGTAATCTCCGTCTATATTATTTCTCAGAAATCCCCTGAGCTGCTGTTTTCTCTCGGCATCTTTTATCTTCGACGATATGCTGACCGTTCTCTCTCCGTATATCAGCACGACATATTTTCCCGGAAAATTAAGTGTTCCTGAAAGCGTCGGCGGCTTTGTCTTTACCGCCTCCCTCTCTATCTGAATGATTATCTCATCACCTATAAGCACTCTTGTCCCGTCCGATACAACACCGTCCGTATGTATAGGACAAACTTTTGCATCGAGTGAGAGATACCCCATCTTTCCCTGCTCATACTCGACAAAAGCCGCATTTATATTTTTGACTATATTTCTGACTTTGCCGACATATATATCTCCTAAGAGTGAACCCGCATCCTCAGGCTGTGCCTGTATCTGTGCGACCTTTCCGTCCTCAACTCTCACCGACAGTACCGCACCGTCTTTTTTAGTTATAAGTAACTGATTTGCCATTATTTAAGCCATCTCCTGTTTTCCAAACTCTGATAAAGGTACAAGACTGCACGGTGTTTCAGAATAAAGCAGATGCACCTCTCCTTTTTTTGCTGTCTTATCAGCATACATTTCAAGCCTGTGTATCTGATAGTCGAGCGTATTATACTCAAATCCGTTCATCTTTGCCATAGCTTCTAAGACAAGCTCCGGCTTTATATTTACTACACTTCCCGCTGTAAGCTGACAATAAAATACAGGCTTATAAAAAGCAGTGTCTAATTCAAGACTGCCGTAATCATTTTTTGTCTCATTTTTGAAAGCATCCATATCATTTTCAATATGATATATGTTCGGCTTTATATCCACTACCTTTTCTGAACGCTTTGTCTTTTTTAATATCTCTATCTTTTCGGCTTCTTTTATCTTTCTTACTGCCTCTTTTGCAAATGCATCGTCTGTAAGAGGGTTGTCCTTATCCGGTTTTATACATATCACATAGTCACACGCCGAGAGCATTGCCATTGACGGCTTTGCTTCATCATCAAGTATCGTAAAATCCTTGACCGTTATCTCATCATTCATAACGGCATTTATACGCTCTATCATTTCTTCCTGAGAGTCACTTTTTTCCAGTGTCACATCAAGGTACTCCGCATCACTGCTAAGTCCTATTCCGAGTGGTGATGCAAAAGACATAAGCTGATGTGGTGAAAATCCCTTACTGTAACTTACTTCTATCTCGGCACGCCTAAATGCTTTCTGAAAATATCGCATCACATCCAGATGGCCTATAAAACGCATTGAACCAATTTTACTGAATTTTAATCTTGCTTTCATATCCGTCACCCGTTCCTTTCCGCATCACTGCCTGTCAGATTTTCAACACATACACCGCACTTAAATTTCATAGCACCGCAGCCTGCACATTTCACACGACAGTTAGGGGTAACCTGTGCTTTTAACGAATTTTCATACTCTCTTCGCATAAATTTCTTTGTGACACCTATATCTATGAAATCCCACGGGAACAGCTCGTCCTCAGGTCTTTCACGGCCGATATAAAATGCCATGTCAAGTCCATTGTCCTCAAATGCCTTAAGCCAGTTCTCATATTTAAAATATTCCGACCACGCATCATAAAAACACCCACTCTGATATGCTTCAAGTATAACCTTGTTAAGTCGTCTGTCACCTCTTGCAAACACTCCCTCAAGCTCTGATACATCTGCATCATGGCAGTTATACTTGATACTTTTCTGATTGAGCTGTTCTCTTACCTTGCCAAGCAGGAAATTTCTCTTATCCTTTGCCTGCTCCTTTGTGTTCATAGGTGACCACTGGAACGGTGTAAACGGCTTTGGCACAAATATTGATGTACTCGTGACAATGCTTACCTTTCCGTTTCTCTCATCTTTTGGAATCGTATAATATTCTCTTGCTATCTTGTCAGATAATATTGCAATCCCCTCTATATCATCATAAGTTTCACCCGGAAGTCCGAGCATAAAGTAAAGTTTTACCCTGTTCCAGCCTCCACGGAACGCATCCATGGCACCTGTAAGAATATTTTCCTCCGTAAGCCCCTTATTTATAACATTTCTCATTCGCTGTGTTCCCGCTTCCGGAGCAAATGTAAGACTTGATTTTCTTATATCCTGCACCTTTGACATTACATCAAGTGCGAATGCATCTATCCTGAGCGACGGAAGTGAGATATTTACACCCTTGTCCCTGTATTCGTCTATAAGCCAGTAGACAAGTTCCGGAAGTTCCCTATAATCGCTTGAACTGAGCGAACTAAGCGAAATCTCCTCATGTCCCGTTGCCTTTAACATAGCTGCTGCTCTCTTTTTAAGAAAATCAAGACTTCTCGGTCTTATAGGTCTGTAAAGCATACCCGCCTGACAAAAGCGGCATCCTCTTATACATCCACGCTGTATCTCAAGCACAACTCTGTCCTGCGTGACCTTGATGTAAGGCACGAGCGGTTTTTCGGGATAATAAGTTTCCGACATATCAAGTTCCACCTGTTTGATAACAGTCTTAGGTGCTTCTTCCACGATAGGATAAAAATCTTTAAGTGTTCCGTCCCCGTTATACTCCGCTTCATAAAACTGAGGTATATACATTCCCGGTATCTGTGCGGCAGCCTTTAAAAATTCCACTCTGTCATTACCTGACTTTTTCCACTCCTTGTATGCGTCCATAAGGTCAAAATATACAGTTTCTCCCTCTCCTATATAAAATATATCAAAGAAATCTGCTATAGGTTCAGGATTGTATGAACAGGGACCTCCGCCTATAACAAACGGATCATCCTTTGTCCTGTCCTTTGCCAGAAGCGGTATCTTTGAAAGGTCAAGTATCTGTAATATATTTGTATAACACATCTCATACTGAAGCGTAATTCCAAGAAAATCAAAATTCTTTATCGGCTCCTGACTCTCCAATGCGAAAAGCGGTATATCCTGCTCACGCATTATCTTATCTAAATCCACCCACGGTGAGTAGACTCTCTCACAATATATATCATCCCGCAGATTGAACATATCATATAATATCTGTATGCCAAGATGCGACATACCTATCTCATATACATCGGGAAAGCACATACAAAATCGTATATCTACTTTTGAGGGATCTTTTTTTATCATGTTAATCTCGCCACCGATATATCTTGCCGGCTTATCAACAGATAACAATATCTCATCACTTAAAGCTAGTTTTCTCATTCAGTTCCTCCATAACATCACTTATAATATTTCCGGTAATTTCAACCATATCATGCCAAACTGTGCCTTCTTTTGACATCGCCTGTCTGATAGATTTATTACTATAGTTTCCGATTGTAAGATCTCCAAAACATAAAACAAGAACAGCAGAAAATATAAGTAAAAGAAGTGTTATCTTTGTCATAAGCGACGAACCATCACCCACATTTTCCTGCATTTCCTCGTAATTGTCAGAAAATGCCAGCCGCGCTCTCATTATTTTTTCTGAACGTGTATCAACTGGCATTTCTTCATTATAATCATATTCATTCATATTCTTATACATAATTTGCATAACATAACTTTTATGTAAATTATGCTGCATACCCTCCTAATCATTATTTTCAATTTCACAATTACCTTTTTTAAGGATATGCTTTTACATTTAAAGACATGACTTTTATTTGGTACTTTATTTTTATTTATCAGCGTCCCATGTAAGACCTTGATACTCATGACATTCCTCACGCGTGAGAAGTGCCTGGATTGCATCAGTGGCAGATACTCCGTCAAATAACACCTCGTTTATCTGTTCTACGATAGGCATTGAAACATTGTATTTCTTAGCAAGTGCAAATGCAGCTTTTGCTGAATAAACACCCTCTACAACCTGTTTTACCTCTTTCATAGCCTCATCCATAGACATTCCTTTGCCGATTAATACACCGGCATTATGATTACGGCTGTGTGTACTTGTACAGGTAACGATAAGGTCACCTATTCCCGAAAGTCCACAAAAAGTTTCCATATGACCACCCATAGCAACACCAAGTCTTGCAATCTCAGTTATACCTCTTGTGATGAGTGCTGCCTTCGTATTGTCTCCAAGTCCGAGTCCGTCGCAGACACCGGCTGCAAGTGCTATTACATTTTTGATAGAACCTCCCAGCTCAATGCCGGTTATATCAGGGCTTGTATATACTCTGAAACGGTCATTCATAAATATCTTCTGAACATATTTTGCGGTTTCTTTTGATGTAGACCCAACTACAACTGTAGTAGGCATACCTATTGAAACTTCCTCTGCATGACTTGGTCCTGACAATACAGAGACATCCATTCCGGGCATTTCCTCACAAATTATATCTCTAAGTGTCATCAATGTATCATTCTCAATTCCCTTTGCAACATTTACTATCCTTTGTCCCTTAGGGATAAATTCTGAAGCTTTTTTTGCAGTTGATCTGACATAAGGTGAAGCAACAGAAAAAACTATAAGATCGAATCCCTTACAGGCACTTTCAAGATTACTTGTAACAACTACCGACTCAGGAAGCTTAACTCCCGGAAGTCTGTCTTTATGTTCCCTGTGTGTCTGTAACATCTCAACTTCCGACTCTACAGCCGACCAGAGTGTTACCTCATGACCATTATTTGCTAACATTATCGCAAGTGCCGTTCCCCAACTTCCGGCGCCTAAAAAACTAACTTTACTCATAATAATCCTCCATTTCTGCACAGTCTTTTGTGCATCTCATACCATTCTCTTTTCTAAAATAATGTGACATTTCTGCCACTACATCTCTTTTTTTGAACCAATCTTATTCTCTTTTCCATGAATCAGTCTTACAATGTTCTGCCTATGCTGGAAATATGCAAAAGCTGTAAATAACAGACTGATTACCATCATATGTATAAATCCCTTATCATTTCGATGCATTATCAAGGTATTTGCCGGTATATACCACGCAACAACAAGTGAACCAAGTGATACATATCTCGTACACACAACTATCAATGCAAATATCAAAATTCCGGTTGGAATAAAAAGCGGGTGTGCAGCCGACATAACGACAGCCGCCGTAACTGCAATACCTTTTCCACCCTTAAATCCAAGATAAAAAGGGTAATTATGTCCAAGTACCACACCAAGTCCCATATACAAACATAAGAGATACCAGTTGTCAGGTGATAAGAATATCCTTATCACAAGAATCGGCATGACAGCTTTTGCAAGATCTCCCACAAATGTTATAAGTGCAGGCAGCTTGCCTAAAACTCTCAAAACATTTGTAGTACCTGCATTGCCACTCCCATGTTCCCTTATATCTATATGATGGAATTTTCCCACAAAATATCCGCTTGATATACACCCGCAAAAATACCCTATCACCAAACAGATTATGTTATGAATCATATCTTCGCCCATTTCAATCTCCATTCCCACTCAAAACATTGAGTATGGTATAAAAAAGCTGAATCAATTTTCATACCGGCCTTTTATTTTTCTTTGCGTTCTCTTATTATAAACTTAAGAGGTGTCCCGGCAAAACCGAATGCCTCTCTTATCTTATTCTCAAGATACCTCGTATATGAGAAATGCATAAGTCTCTTGTCATTTACAAATATAACAAATGTAGGCGGTTTTACGCTTACCTGTGTCATATAATATATTTTAAGCCTTCTTCCCTTATCTGATGGCGGCTGCTGCATTGCAACTGCTTCAGTAAGGATTTCGTTAAGAACACCCGTTGCTATTCTTAATGAATGATTTTGTATAACAACCTCAATGGCCTCAAACAACTTTGGAAGTCTCTGTCCCGTAAGTGCCGACACAAACATAATCTCAGCATAAGGCATGAATGACAGTGTATTTCTTACTTTTTTACTAAATTCAGACACTGTCTTATTGTCCTTTTCAATAGCATCCCACTTATTGACTGCTATTATCATACCACGACCTCTGTCATGGGCGATTCCGGCAATCTTTGCATCCTGCTCGGTGATACCCTCAGTCGCATCGATAACAAGGACTACCACATCGGCTCTCTCAACAGCTGAAACCGTGCGGAGTATTGAATATCTCTCGATTTCCTCTTTTATCTTATTTTTTCTTCTAAGACCAGCTGTATCTATAAATACATATTCTTTGCCATTCCACTTTACTGCCGTATCAACTGCATCTCTTGTAGTTCCGGCAACATCAGACACAATAACCCTATTTTCTCCGAGAAGTTTATTTATAATCGATGATTTTCCTGCATTTGGCTTGCCGACTATCGCAATCCTCGGTCTTTCATCCTCAGCATCATCCTCATTTTCAGGAAAAAGAGCTGTGACTTCATCGAGCATATCACCAATTCCTAATTTGCCAATTGATGATATAGGATACGGATCTCCGAGTCCTAAATTGTAAAATTCGTAAACATCAGGCATAAGCTTGTCAAAATTATCTACTTTATTTACGACAAGAACTATCTTTTTCTGTGCTTTTCTAAGCATCTCAGCGACTTTATAATCAGCATCGACAACACCCTGCTTTACATCGACAACGAACATTACAACATCTGCCATCTCAATCGCCATCTCAGCCTGCTCTCTCATATGGCGGAGCATCTGATTGTTTGTCTCAGGCTCGATTCCACCGGTATCCATCAGTGTAAAGTGATAATTAAGCCAGTTTACATCAGCGTATATCCTGTCTCTTGTAACACCCGGAGTATCTTTTACTATCGACAGGCGTTCGCCGACAAGCATATTAAAAAGTGTTGATTTTCCGACATTTGGTCGTCCGACTATCGCTACTATAGGTTTAGCCATATGAACCTCCGTTTCTATTTTATGTACTCCCGGTATCCTCTCAAAACAAAGAATACTGAGAGCACATTTTTTGACACTTTATCCGTTACAGCACGCACTTTAAATTACGAACAATAACCTTATCTGTAATTAACCTGCTTTATGCTTCTTTAACATTTTTGATAAGATAATTTTTTACATTCTTATATAAAATATCATCTTTTATAATAGACTTTGCATCTACTCCATAATAATCCTTAAATGTAGAATTAAGTTCTTTCTCACTCTTACAATTATAGTTTGTAAGATAAGTCTTAACTTCATCCTTATACTGTTTGTCTGTAACCTTTATATTTTCTTTTTCAGCTACAGCACCATAAACAAGCTGCTTTCCAACATCAGACTTAGCTGTAGTCTCAAGCTGTTTGTTAAAATCTTTAGTTGAAAGATTCTGTGACTTAAGATAATTCTCAAGTGTGTAGCCATTACTTTTAAGGTAATATGTTATAGATGTCTTAAGCTGTGTTTTCATTGTGTCCATCTTTGATTTAGGATAATCTTTTATCTTACAAGTGTCATAGAATACCTTCCATGCCTTCTCACCTAAAAGCGTGTCCCTTACATACTGTGTATATCCCTTTGCAGTATTTTCATAATTCTTATCAAAATCTTTTAAATTTTTCTTTACGAATTTGTCCGTAAGTTTTGGATATACTTCCTTAAAGTTTATCGTAACAGAAAATACCGCCTTTTTACCGGCAATTTTCTGGTTCTGACTGTAAGATTTAGGGAATGTAACCTTTACTTTACATTTTGAGCCAATCTTTTTACCGATAAGTCCATCCTCAAAACCGTCAATAAATGATTTTGAACCGATTTCAAGATCATATCCTGCTTTGTTTGTCTTTTTTGTAAGACTGCCTCCGTCAAAAGTCTTTCCATTTATTTTTCCAACATAATAGATATTTACTATATCGCCTTTTTTTACTTTTCCTGTTTTTACCTTTTTATAATCCCCTGTACTCTTGATATTCTTCTCCAACTGCTCTTTTGTGGATTTGTCGATCTCACTCTTTTTGATCTTAATGGTTGAATAATCGCCAAGTGTTACATAATCAAGACATTTTACACTCTCTGCACTTTCTTTTTTTGTATCAGAAGTTGTCTTTTTATTTGTTATCGCATTTTTAAGTTTGTTCGTAGCTGAACATCCTGTTGATGCGAGTGCAATCGATGCACAAAGTGTTACTGCCAGCAATTTACTATATTTTTTCAAAATAATTCCTCCAGATAATAAATATTTATTTTATTTTGTAATACTTTAAAGTACACATTTTCGCTTCAAAGCAAAACACAACAATCTATTTTATACCATAAATCCATCAAAAAATCAACCTTGTATATCACTTGACGATATTTCAGAAAAAAGTTATAGTATTTCAAGGTAGTTATATACAACTAATTAAAATAAACGCATACATTCTGATGCAGAGAGAGGTAGATAATGTCCAGTAGAAAATTCAAAGATTCAATGCCACTTGCCCCGCTTAAAATTGTCGCTCTTGGCAATCAGACGGAACTTGGCGAAAAGATTAACAAAGAGATTATCGCTCGAAGACACAAAGCACTTTCCGAAATGCAGAAACCTGATTTTAAGATGACAGGATATGATACGGAAAACTATCTTGTTTCCTATGACTGTCCAAGATTTGGTACAGGCGAAGCAAAATGTGTCATAAACGAGTCTATGAGAGGTGTAGACCTTTTTATCATTGTTGACACCGTAAATTACGGACAGCAGTACACTATGAGAAATGAAACAACTAATATGTCACCTGATGACTTTTTCATGGATCTCAAGCGTGTCATAATGGCATGCAGCGGTCACCCTAGAAGAATAACCGTAATAATGCCATATCTCTATGAAGGCAGACAGCATATCCGTTATATAAATGAATCACTTGACTGTGCACAGGCACTTCAGGAACTTGTTTCGATGGGAGTTGAAACGATAATCACTTTTGATGCACATGATAACCGTGTTCAGAATGCGATACCAAATCACGGATTTGATAATTTCTTCACATCTTTCCAGTTTATCGATACAGTTGTAAAAACAAATCCTGATATAAAGATAGACCCTGAACACATGATGGTTATCTCACCTGACCTAGGTGGTATGAAAAGAGCCGTATATTACGCTGGTGCTCTTGGCATTGAGATGGGATTATTTTATAAACGAATGGATTATTCAAAACTTATTGATGGTGAGCATCCTGTAGTTTCAACACAATTCCTCGGAAATGATGTTTCCGGAAAAGACATTATCATTATTGATGATATGATTTCAACAGGGCACACTATTCTTGAAGTCGCAAAGGAATTAAAAAACCGTGGTGCAGGCAAAATATTTATCTGCGTAACATTCGGTCTGTTTGCAAATGGAACAACAGAACTTGACAACGCATATAAAGACGGCTTATTTGATGCCATCTACACTACAAATCTCTGTTATTGCCCGGAGGAGATAAAGAACAAGCCTTATTACCACAGCGTTGATTTGAGCAAATATATAGCAGCGATCATCGACACTCTCAACCATGATACAAGTGTCAATGACCTAATTGATGCAACTCAGAGAATACAGGAGCTTATGGAAAAACACTCTATGTCAATCTGATAAATCCGTTCAGATTTCCGCGTTTTCCCCTGCTTGCTCTGTGGGAATATAATATATCAGGATTACAGCAGGTACAGATGCCGCTTATATGTATGTTTTTATCAGGTACTCCGGCATCTGAAAGCTGTACCCTGTTAGCCTCCCACAGATTTAAAAGAAACTTATCTTCTGTCTCAGGTTTTCTCATTACTATATTTTCTGCTATGCCATTCCTGCCAAATTCTTTTATGAACTCTATTGCCACATCTTCACTGACCTCATAACATTTCCGGCATATTGAAGGACCTATTATACATATTATGTCCTCAGGTCTGCTTCCAAACTGCTCTGCCATCTTTTTTATGGTCTTTTGTCCTATCCTTGCCACAGTTCCTCTCCATCCCGAATGGGAAGAACCAATAACTTTCCCCACTGTATCAATAAAAAACAGTGGTACGCAGTCAGCAAATGATGTTGCAAGCGTAAGACCTTTTTTGTCAGTTACCATACCATCAACACCCTTTAGCTTCTTTTCGATTTTCTCTCCGGCAGCATATCTCTCATCGACATATTCAATTTTATCTCCATGTACCTGGTCTGAAAGTATAAGCTTTTTATAATCAGTACCCAGTGCCTTACACATTCTGCGGTAGTTTTCTCTGACATTTTCTTCCTTGTCTCCTCTGTCCCATCCAAAATTAAGACTTGAAAGATAATCTTTATCAGTCACACCCCCAAGTCTTGTCGAAAACGCAAGCGATACAAAGTCATATCCGTCAAGGCAGCGAAATCTTATCATCGGAACACCCTTGTTCACCTCGCAATAGCACTCTTTACTGCTCATCTCCCTGCGTTTTATCATATATTCTACCTTTTCCTTATATTTTTCAACCATATTCACACCTCTTTTTAATAATATCCGTCAAATGCGTTTTCTATATGATGGAGCATCGTACCGTTTATGGCAATAACATCAAATCTGCATGACAGTTCATCAGTTTTATATTTCTCTATCATATAATTTTGTGCTGTTTTTACTATATGAAGCTGCTTTTTCCTATCTACGGCAGACTCGCCAAGTCCAGCCTTTGAACTTTTTCTGTACTTCACTTCGACAAAGACGAGCACATCATCCTTTTTAGCAATAATATCTATTTCCCCATATCTGCAAAAATAGTTCTGCCCGACAATACTATACCCGTGTTTTTCAAGATACTCCACGGCTTTTTGTTCGTAGGCAGAACCAATCTCTCTTTTATTCATTTCTGTTATTTTCCTTTTTATCCATTACCTTGCCTTTAATCTTATCCATGGCATCGACAAATACAAGCACCTCCGCCACAACCTGATAAAGTTCAGGCGGTATATACTCTCCTATCTCAATGTTTTCAAGGCTCTTTGCCAACTTTTCATCCTTATGAACCGGTATATCTTCCTCGTTTGCCTTGTCGATTATCTTCTCGGCAAGATAACCTTTACCTGATGCGATTACCTTAGGTGCTTTATCGTGAAGTGTGTACTCAAGTGCAACCGCCGATTTATCCGGTCTTCTTTTTCCGACAACATCACGCCCATAAATCATCTTATTTCTGTTATCTGCCATACAATATCCCCCTTATATTAAAATACACTCTCGTTATCTTTACAAAACAAATACTTTCGGCTTGATTTACGATAATACATTCAAGGTTCGCATTAATATTGCCTTATTCCATTCAAGGTTATCACCTATACTCAATCTACAAAATTTTTGATAAATGTCTGACGATGAATAGGCGACGCACCATATTTTTTAATTGCTTCAATATGGGATTTTGAACCATATCCCTTGTGACTTGCAAAACCGTATTCGGGATATAACTTATCCATCTCAACCATAAATCTGTCCCTAGTCACCTTTGCAAGAATACTTGCTGCAGCTATGGAAACACTTTTTGCATCACCTTTGACAATTCCTACCTGCTTTATATCTACATCCGGAATATGAACCGCATCGACCAAAAGCAAATCAGGATTTTGTTTTTCAGACATCCGACCTATCGCTTCACGCATTGCCTCATATGTCGCCTGTAAGATGTTTATATCATCTATACGCCCCTGTGATACTATTCCTATTCCATAAGCTATAGCTTTCTGTTTTATCTCATCAAAGAGTTCATCTCGTCTCTTTGCACTCAACTGTTTTGAATCGTTCAGATATAATATCTCACAATCTTTTGGCAATATTACACTTGCAGCAACTACAGGCCCCGCAAGTGGTCCTCTGCCCGCTTCGTCAATTCCCGCAATATACTCATATTCACTGTATTTATCTTCAAATTCATGCATCTTTTTAAGACGCTCAAATTCTTCAGCCATAGCAGCCTTCTGCTTTTCGTATTTCTCTACCAGCTTCAATACGCCTTTTCTTGTATCTTTCTTACACAATTCAAGAAGGCTTTCTCTTGTATCTTTATCGGCATTTTCCAGCTCTGCTTTTATCTCACTTATAGACTTCAATTCAATCCTCCAAATTCTCCAAACGGCAATATTCTAAATACGGCTTTTCCAACAATATCTTTTCTTTTAACCAGACCAACAATTTCATTTCTGCTGTCTGTACTCATGTTCCTGTTATCACCTAATACAAAATATTCGTCTTGTGCAAGTGTCTGTGGAACAGAGGCGAGTCCTGCATCCTTGATGCTTTCCTTTCCATACTTATCACTTTTTAAAGGAGTTCCATTTATATACACTCTTCCATCATCAATGCTTACTGTTTCTCCCGGAAGTGCTATTATCCTCTTTATAAAATAATCTTGTTTTCCTTTTTCCTCTTTGACTGGAAAAACTACTATGTCATATCGCTTCGGTGAACCTATAGCATATGAAAATTTGTCAATTATAAGCGAATCATCATTTTCAAGTGTTGGCAGCATTGATGTACCTTCAACTGTGCTCTGAAATGCAACATTATCTATAAAAAGATGTGCCGCACCAAAGGCTATAAAGACACATAATGCTAAGAGTACCACATTACTAAAAAGCCTTTTTGGAATCGATATATATTCATCAGCTTTTTTTCTGTATATTGCCGCAATATCAGAATATGTAATATCTTCATCACTCACAGCAATACTGCTAAACCTGTCCTTTTCAGTATCTTTACGACTTATTATATCCTCTGCGATTTGTTCCCAGTTCTGCTTTTCAGACTCAGAATACTGTCTCTGATAATCCGCATCGGTTCTATATATTTTTCTGTCACAGAATCTTAAACTGTCTTCAATCTGTTCATAATCATACATCCCGACTTACTCCTAATCATATAATAATTAGTTTCGCAATCCCCGGATGCAGCGTACAGCAAACAACTTTCAGACTGCTTTGCCATACTAACCGGGAATTTCAAGACTTATCTTTCCAATCCTGCCATTTCTAAAATCATCTACAAGACATTTTGCTGCTTTATCAAGGTCATACTCTGCACCACTCTTTATGCATCCTCTTTTTATTGCTATCCTCTCTAACAGTTCATTATTTGAGTCTGAATTTTCTATCTCATAAAAATCTGCTACTGCATCAGGATAATTCTTTATAAGATAATCAAGCAGCAAAAGGCTCAACTCATAGATATTATAAAGTTCATCTTTGATAGAACCTATAAATGCAAGATTTAATCCTACCTGCTGATCTTCAAATTTAGGCCAGAGAATACCAGGTGTATCAAGTAGTTCTACATTTTTATTAAGTCTTATCCACTGTTTACCTTTTGTAACACCCGGCTTGTTTCCTGTCTTTGCACATGCTTTTCCGGCAAAGCTATTTATAAAAGTAGATTTGCCGACATTTGGAATACCTACTATCATCGCTCTTATAGGACGGTTCAATATTCCTCTTTTTCTGTCACGCTCAATCTTTTCTTTACAAGCTTTCTGTATAACATCATTTACAGCTTTTACGCCTCTGCCATTCTTTGAATTGACCGTTGCGACAAAATAGCCTTTTTCTTCATAATATTTTGTCCATTTGTCAGATACCGCTTTGTCGGCAAGATCATATTTATTCATGAGGAGTATTCTCGACTTCCCATTTGCAAGTGTATCTATATCAGGATTTTTGCTGCTGAAAGGCACTCTCGAATCAACCAGCTCTATAATAACATCTATCAGCTTGATATCTTCCTGCATTGCTCTCTTAGCTTTCGTCATATGTCCGGGATACCATTGAAACTGCATAAAATTATTCCTCCAAATCAGTATTAGTTATGTTCTTAATATTTTTCAATCTCCCTCACTCTCTGTTCGGTCAATTATCATTATTTTTATAGTTTAATTTATAACTCGTCCTATCTTTATAGGTTTTCTGTAATAAGCATTTGATATTTTTATTCCATCCCTGTGATTGCTCGCATGGATTATCTGTCCGTTTCCGATATACATAGCGACATGGCTTATATATCCGTTATTTCCATAAAAGAACAAATCCCCGACTTTTACATCTGATGCCTTGACCGTTTTGGTAAATGCTGCCTGCGATCTTGATACTCTCGGTATCTTATAGCCGAAATGCTCATATATCCTCATGGTAAAACCTGAGCAGTCTGTTCCGTTTGTGAGGCTTGTACCTCCCCAGACATATTTGTTTCCGAGAAACTTCATCGCATAAGCTACAAGCTTTGAATATATCGAACCCTTACCGGAGCTTCCATTATTCTGTCCTGATGATGTATCTGAACTGCTATAGGTAACAGCCTTTGATAAATCATAGTTAAACTCCAGAAAATCCTTGTTTATAAATACATCCTGTTCATCTATCGAAAGCATTATCCAGTTATTCAAATCCTGATACATCGCTTTCTTATTAACACTTTTAAGCTGTTTTTTTCCAAATGTCTTATTAAGATTTTTCTTTATATATTTTTGAAGCCATTCCTTTTTAATATCGGAATTGCCAACTGTATATTCTTCCTCCTGTGACAATGTATCACATATTTTTGAATCTATTGAAGGGAGCGTCCTCACATTTAAAGTCTTGGTATTGACTATGGCTCTTAATCTTGCCACGCTCTTTGCCCTCGACTTTGCTTTATCACCCGTCAAAAGATATTTAGACAAAACATATCCATTAACTTTCCCTGAAACAATATGTGACCATTTACCTTTTGTCCCTTTTATATCACATCCATTGTCTTTCGTCATCTTTCCGACAACAGCCGAACTCTCTGACGCTTCCCTATGGACATTTAACGCCCCTGACACATTTGCAACACCAAGATTTTCATACTTAAATCCCGCATTTGCCAGTGTATCGTATATGTTTGATTTCTTTTTAACTTTCTTCCTGTTATTCTTTTTTGCCTTAACCTGTTCTTTTCTATCATCTGTCTTCTTTTTAACAGAAGCAGAATAAAATCTGTCAAGATACACGGTCATTCCTGCAAGAGATGTTTCTCCTGTTATGGCAGCCGACTCACAGGCATCCGTCTTAAAAGAAAAAGCCATACAAAGACTTAAAAACAGAAAAGCAAAACATTTTATCGTATTTTTTCTAAACAATATTTATCCCTCACCGCAACTATTATTACCGTCCGTCTACGCTTTATATTATCATTTAAAGCCCACTAATATAATGTTATTGTACTACTAACCGTATATCATTTCAACATTTTTATCAGTCAGTTTAATGCCACATATACTATGTTTAATAACCTTTTCCAAAATATTCATAGACTTCATGCAGAAATGACAGTGAGCCAAATACAACTATCCTGCCCGTAACACCATCTCTGGAAATGCTTGACAATGCCTCTCTTACATTATGCTTTGCCTCAATATGCTTAATCTTATTGTCTGATATTTTAGCGGCACATTCCGCCAGTTGTTCCGACTCAAGTCCTCTCGGTGCCGGAGCATTTATCGTATATACTCTTTTTGCACGGGGAAGTGTAGTCCTTAATATCTGCTCATAGTCCTTATCTTTAAATACACCTATTATATAAATAAATTTTTCACCTGGGAAATATGCACTCAATGAATATTTTAGCAGCCTTGCCGCATCAGGATTGTGTGCACCGTCAACGATAACATAGGGATCATGCGATACAACTTCAAATCTTCCCGGCCATCTGCACATCTTAAATGCTTCTTTTACAGACTGTTTGTTTATAAGTCTGAAACCTGAGCCATATAATACTTTTGCCGCTTCAAGTGCCAATCCGGCATTGTCAAGTTGGAAAATTCCCGCCTGACTTAGTGTGAACTTTTCATTTTCGTATATGAACGAAGTCTTGTCTACCGAAAATTCATATGGTCTTATATCGTCTCTTGAAAATATATTCAGATTTGCATCATGTCTCCTGCAAGTATATTTTAACTCCTCAAGACATTCAGACTCAGGTTCTATTGCAACAACAGGCACTCTGTTTTTAATAATTCCATATTTTTCTTTTGCTATCGCAAGGAGCGTGTCCCCAAGATAATCCATATGATCCATAGAAATAGATGTTATCACAGATAAAACCGGTTTTTCTACTATATTTGTCGCATCAAGTCTTCCTCCCATTCCGGTTTCAACTATCGCAACATCAACTTTCCAGTCCGCAAAGACTTTGTATGCCATAACAGTTTCTATTTCAAATGCCGTGGGAGCCTTTTTTCCCTCTTTTCTTATCTCGTCCGTCTTTTCAATAAGATATGTGAGATTATCCGCAACTTCCTGTTCTGATATATATTCTTTCTGTAAACCATATATATTTCCGGTAATCTTTTGTATTTTTTCTCTATAGTCAAATAATGCAGGGGAAACATATCTTCCGACGGTGTATCCCGACATGGCTAAAATTCCGGCAATGAAATTTCCAACAGAGCCTTTACCGTTTGTCCCTGCAATATGTATTATTCTTGATTTATTTTCAGGATTTCCAACTTTATCCGCTAAATATTTTATCTGTTTAAGCGAAAGGTCACTGCCAACCTCTGTCTGCAGCTTTTCTATATAATCCGTGGCTTCACGATAATTCATTTTTACCTCATTTCCAAAATAAGAAACAAAACTGTATCGGAAACTATGTACCAACAGATATTTGTTATTATTTCAAACAAAACCTGCATTTGTCTGCCGGTACAATTCATGCTCCAATACAGTTTTGAAACCTTTTTATGTTACTGTTCACACCTTTAGTACGACCGGTAACTTTTATTATATAGCCTTCTCCTTTTATCTTTATCCTGTCAGATAACCGAATAAAAATATCTAATAATGATAGTATTTTTTAGTGCTTATTTGATAATTCTTACTTTTAATACACCATCAACTGCTGAAAGTTTATCAGCTACATCTGCTGATGACTCAGAGTCTATGTCAAATATACAATATGCATAATTTCCACGACTCTTATTTGTCATATGAGCTATATTGATGTTTGCTTCAGAGAATACATTTGTAATACGGTTAAGCATTGCAGGTACATTTTTATGGCAGACTGTAATTCTTCCCTTTGTATCACACACTCCGGCATCACAGTTTGGATAATTTACGGAATTTACGATATTTCCGTTTTCCATGTAATTTCTTATCTCATCTACAGCCATAACTGCACAGTTATCCTCTGACTCTGCTGTTGAAGCTCCAAGATGTGGTGTTGCGATTACATTTGGCATCTTCATAACTGCCGGATTCGGAAAATCAGTTACATATTTTGCAACTTTTCCTGACTCAAGAGCAGCCTTCATATCATCGTCATTTACAAGAGTATCTCTTGCCATGTTTAAGATAACAACGCCGTCTTTCATCTTATCAAAAGCTTCCTTATTTAACATTCCCTTTGTATCTTCAAGAAGCGGTACATGAATGGTGATATAATCACAATTCTTATAGATTTCTTCATAAGATTTAACTATCTTTACATCTCTTGAAAGAGAGAGTGCGTTGTTTACTGAAAGAAATGGATCAACTCCATAGACATCCATCTTCATACGGTTTGCAACATTGGCAACGAGAACACCAATAGCACCAAGACCGATAACACCGATCTTTTTGCCCATGAGCTCTGTTCCTGCAAACTGCTTTTTAGCTTTCTCCATATCTTTGCTGATGTTTTCATTGTCAGCATTTTCTTTTGCCCATTCGATACCTCCTACAACATCACGCGCTGCAAGAAGCATACCTGTAACAAAAAGCTCTTTGACACCATTTGCATTTGCTCCAGGAGTATTGAAAACAACAATACCCTTATCTGCACATTTATCAAGTGGGATGTTGTTTACACCTGCACCTGCTCTTGCTACTGCACAGAGATTGTCAGAAAGCTCCATATCATGCATCGCTGCACTTCTTACTAAGACTGCGTCTGCTTCTGCAAAATCGTCTGTCTTTGTATATTCGTCAGTAAGATTGTTTAAGCCTACATCTGCGATAGGATTAAGACAAGTATATTTAAACATTATGAATTCTCCTCCTCAAACTTCTTCATAAACTCAACAAGTTTCTCAACACCCTCTTTTGGCATTGCATTGTAGATACTTGCTCTCATACCGCCAACTGTACGATGACCTTTAAGATTTACGAAACCTGCTTTCTCAGCTTCTGCAACAAATTTTGCATCAAGTTCCTTGTCACCTGTTACAAATGGAACATTCATGAGAGAACGGTCTTTTGCAACTACAGTACCCTTAAACAACTTGCTCTGGTCAAGGAAGTCATAGAGAATCTTTGCCTTTTCTTCGTTTCTCTTTTTCATAACTTCAAGTCCACCCATCTTTTTGAGCCACTTAAATACTTTTCCACATATGTAAATTCCGTATGCAGGTGGTGTATTATATAATGAGTCTGCGTCTGCGTGTGTCTTATACTGAAGCATTGTAGGTGTTCCCTCTAAAACATCTTCTGTTATAAGGTCTTCACGCATAATAACGATAACTACACCTGCAGGTCCGATATTTTTCTGAACTCCACCGTATATAACACCATATTTTGTTACATCTACCGGCTCAGACAAGAAGCATGAAGAAACATCTGCAACTAATGTCTTGCCCTTTGTGTTTGGAAGTTCTTTATACTTTGTTCCATATATCGTATTGTTCTCACAGATATATACATAATCTGCATCTTCAGAAATCGGCAAATCCGAACAGTCAGGAATATACGAGAATGTTTTGTCCTCAGAAGATGCTATCGCATTTGCTTTACCATATTTACAAGCTTCTTTCCATGCTTTCTTAGCCCACTGACCTGTGATAATATAGTCAGCAACCTTATTTTTCATAAGATTCATAGGAATCATAGCAAACTGCTGCGAAGCACCACCCTGGAGAAACATAACCTTGTAATTATCAGGTATGTTCATCAACTCTCTAAGATCTTTTTCTGCTGTCTTGATGATGTTGTCATATACTTTGGAACGATGGCTCATCTCCATAACCGACATTCCACTGCCCTGATAATCAAGCATCTCATCTGCAGCTTCTTTTAATACTTCTTCCGGTAATACCGCCGGACCGGCTGAAAAGTTATAAACTCTGTTCACTTTCATGTGCCTCCTTCTGTAATTAGTTACTAAATCAATATTTATATGTTTAAAGTGTCAAAAACCATTTGCAAAACCCTAAAGTTTCCGACACTCTAAATCCAATCATTTATGTCTGACCTCCGACAATAAACTGTCATCTTTGGCATATATACAGTGTCTGTAACATATATCATTGTAAGACTTTCTCGCCATATAGTCAATCTTTAATAATTTATCTGCCATTTCAAGGTAACAGTTCAGCCATAAAAATATAATCAGTAATATCTGAGTTTGCCCATTGTATTGTTGATTATATTTCTGTTACTTTTCAAGGTCCTTCTCGTCAAAGACTTCATCCAGTCCCTTGCCCGGTGCAACCATAGGGAATACCTTGTCATCACTCTGGATAATACACTCGATTACCACAGGTTTTCCTGAAGCTATCGCCTCTTTTAATACCGGTTCAACTTCTTCCTGTTTAGTGATGCGGTACCCTTTTGCACCCATTGCTTCTGCAAGTTTAACATAGTCAACATTATTGTCGAGTACTGTATGTGAATATCTCTCGCCGTAGAACAATGTCTGCCACTGTCGTACCATACCGAGAACGCTGTTATTAAATATTATCTCAATAACAGGAATATTCTCTCTCACTGCTGTCGCTATCTCATTCATGTTCATACGGAAACATCCGTCACCTGCAATATTTACCACAGTCTTGTCAGGATTTCCGGCTTTTGCTCCTATAGCAGCCCCAAGCCCGTAACCCATAGTTCCAAGTCCGCCTGATGTTATAAGTGTATGCGGCTTCTTGTATTTATAATACTGTGCAGCCCACATCTGATGCTGTCCTACCTCGGTAGCAATGATAGCATCACCCTTTGTAACCTCATAAAGTTTTTCAACAACATAAGGACCTGTGAGTACATCATGATGGTAATTAAGCGGAAGTGCATCTTTTCTAGCAAGCACTTTATTTAACCATTCTTTATGATAAAGCTGTTCAAGTCTTGAATTGAATATATCAAGAACTGACTTTATATCACCAATGATACTGAGGTCTACTTCCACATTTTTGTTTATCTCAGCTTCATCAATATCAATCTGTATTATCTTTGCATTTTTGGCAAAACTCTTTGTGTCAGCAGCAACTCTGTCCGAAAATCTCGAACCGACAACAACAAGTGCATCACACTCTGAAACACTTAAATTTGCTGTCTTTGTTCCATGCATACCTAACATTCCGACATAATACTCGTCATTGCCGTCAAATGCCCCCTTACCCATAAGAGTATCTGTCACAGGTGCATCTACCTTTTTGACAAAATCGGCAAGCTCTTTATCGGCATCTGCGATAACTGCTCCACCACCTACAAGTACCATAGGTTTCTCTGATTTTCTTAATATCTTGATTGCTTCATCTATAGCCGTCTCGTCAATTTTTTCTGTCATTCTAGGAATAAGCTTTGGAATTTCTTTCTCGTATTCCGCAACATCACTTGTAGCATTTTTAACAATGTCTACAAGCACAGGACCAGGACGGCCTGTCTTTGCTATCTCAAAAGCTCTCCTGAGTGTAGGTGCAAGGTCTTTTACATCCTTTACTATAAAGCTGTACTTTGTGATAGGTGTAGTAACTCCCGCTATATCTATCTCCTGGAAAGAATCTTTTCCAAGAAGTGAGATACCTACATTACAGGTTATCGCAACAATCGGAACTGAATCCATGTATGCCGTAGCAATACCTGTTACAAGGTTTGTAGCTCCCGGACCGCTTGTCGCCATACAGACACCAACTTTTCCGGTTGAGCGTGCATATCCGTCTGCCGCATGGGAAGCTCCCTGTTCATGTGATGTAAGAACATGTCTTATCTCATCCTGATGGCGGTACAACTCATCATAAATATTTAATATGGCACCGCCCGGATAACCAAAAACCGTATCAACGCCCTGTTCTTTTAAACACTCTATAACTATCTGTGAACCTGTCAACTGCATTTTTATCTCCATTCTTCTCTAAAACTTTGTATATCTTTCTTCTATTAGATGATGCCACGGATTGCTTTATTGGCATCATATTATTTAATCTGAAGAATAGCACCCTTATCTGCTGATGTAACCATTGATGCGTATCTTGCAAGATAACCTGTCTTAACCTTTGGCTCTTTAGGTGTCCATGCTTCTTTTCTCTTTGCCATTTCTTCATCAGATACTTTGACATTTATCGTATTTGCAGGTATATCTATTGCGATAATGTCTCCCTCCTCAATAAGAGCGATAGGACCGCCTACTGCCGCTTCAGGAGATACATGACCGATAGAAGCTCCTCTTGATGCTCCTGAGAAACGACCGTCAGTTATAAGCGCAACGCTTGAACCAAGTCCCATACCGGCGATAGCTGATGTAGGGTTTAACATTTCTCTCATACCAGGACCACCCTTTGGTCCCTCGTAACGGATAACTACTACATCGCCCTCAACAATCTTTCCTGATTTGATTGCATCAATGGCATCTTCCTCACAGTCAAATACTCTTGCAGGACCTTCATGTACCATCATTTCAGGTACAACTGCCGAACGCTTTACAACACAACTGTCCGGTGCGATATTTCCACGGAGAACGGCAATTCCGCCTGTCTTCATATATGGGTCATCTATAGGTCTGATTATCTCAGGATTTTTGTTTTCACATCCCCTGATATTCTCTCCGACAGTCTTTCCTGTTGCAGTGATAAGGTCTGTATTTAAAAGACCTGCCTGTGCAAGTTCGTTCATAACTGCATAAATTCCGCCTGCCTCGTTAAGTTCCTCCATATAATGATGTCCTGCCGGTGCAAGATGGCAGAGGTTTGGAGTCTTTGCACTTATCTCGTTTGCAATGTCAAGATTTATCTCAACACCTGCTTCATGTGCGATTGCCGGAAGATGAAGCATTGTGTTTGTCGAACATCCGAGAGCCATATCAACTGTAAGAGCATTCATAAATGCTTCTTTTGTAAGAATATCTCTTGGACGGATGTTTTTTTCAAGAAGTTCCATAACTTTCATACCTGCGTGCTTTGCAAGTTTGATACGCTGTGAATAAACAGCAGGGATAGTACCATTTCCCTGAAGTCCCATACCGATTGCTTCAGTAAGACAGTTCATACTGTTTGCCGTGTACATTCCCGAACATGAACCGCAGGTAGGACAAGCATTGCATACATAATTGTCAACTTCCTCATCACTCATCTTTCCGGCTGCATTTGCTCCAACTGCCTCAAACATAGATGAAAGACTTGTCTTCTGACCGTTTACATGACCTGCGAGCATAGGACCACCGCTTACAAATACGGTAGGGATATTTACTCTTGCTGCCGCCATAAGAAGTCCCGGAACATTCTTATCACAGTTTGGCACCATTACAAGTGCATCAAACTGATGTGCAAGTGCCATACACTCTGTAGAGTCTGCAATAAGATCTCTTGTAACAAGTGAGTATTTCATACCAATATGTCCCATTGCAATACCGTCACATACTGCGATAGCAGGGAAAACGATAGGAGTACCGCCTGCCATTGCAACCCCTGTCTTAACTGCTTCTACTATCTTATCTATATTCATATGACCCGGTACAATCTCATTGTATGAGCTTACGATACCTACAAGCGGTCTTTCAAGTTCTTCCTCCGTAAGACCTAATGCATTGAACAAAGATCTCTGTGGAGCTGTCTGCATACCTTTTTTTACAACATCACTTCTCATTTTGTATTCCTCCCGAAATTTTACTATATTCTCTCACAGATAAGATCACCCATCTCAATTGTTCCTACCTGTGTCTTTCCTTCATCCATAATATCAACTGTACGGTATCCGTCTTTAAGTACCTTTTTAACTGCTGCCTCAACTGCATCCGCCTCTTTTTCAAGGTCAAATGAATAACGAAGCATCATTGCTGCTGAAAGAATAGTTGCGATAGGATTCGCCTTATCCTGTCCTGCAATGTCAGGTGCAGAACCGTGGCTAGGCTCATAAAGTCCAAGCTTTGTAGCACCAAGACTTGCTGATGACAACATTCCGATAGAACCTGTCACCATACTTGCCTCATCTGACAATATATCACCGAACATATTTTCAGTAAGGATAACATCAAACTGCTTAGGATCACGCACAAGCTGCATAGCACAGTTGTCAACGAGCATATCCGTAAGTTCAACCTCAGGATAATCTTTAGAAACTTCCTTAACGACCTTTCTCCAGAGTCTTGAAGAATCAAGAACATTCGCCTTGTCTACGCTGCAAACCTTTTTGTTTCTCTTCATCGCAAACTCAAATCCCCATTTTGCAATGCGGCGTATTTCATTCTCATCATATGTAAGTGTATCTGTAGCCTTAAGCACACCATTTTCCTCGACTGTCTTTCTCTCTCCGAAGTAAAGTCCGCCCGTAAGCTCTCTCATAACTACAAAGTCAAAACCGCCCTCGGTAATATCCTCTTTAAGCGGACACGCACCACTAAGTTCGTCAAAGAGAATTGCCGGACGAACATTTGCATAAAGTCCAAGACCTTTTCTTATCTTTAAAAGACCTGCCTCAGGACGCTTATCAGGTGGTAACTGATACCAGTTTGACTGACCTACATTTCCTCCGACAGCACCAAGAAGAACTGAATCACTCTCCTTTGCCGCCTGTAATGTCTCATCCGTAAGCGGCTCACCGTAAGCATCTATAGAACATCCGCCCATAAGAAGCTCCTTATACTCAAATGTATGTCCAAATTTCCCGCCAACTTTATCAAGAACCTTTCTTGCCTCTCTGACAATCTCAGGTCCAATGCCGTCACCGGCTATTACTGCAACTTTGTAGTTCATAACTCATCTTCCTTTCAGAATAATTTCATGCATGACCCTTTATAAATAATACTTTAAAGTCATAAACACTTAATAAAATATAGTATATATCAGTTATTTATTTACTGTCAAGATTTTGTTACTGCTTACCGGTACTTCCGAAACCTCCTCTGTCAGTTTCTTCAAGCCTTTCCACCTCATCAAAGTTTATTGCTGGCTGATTCTTCATTATCCTGAACTGACATATTCTGTCATTCACATGAATCTGCGTATCTCTGACCGCAAGCACCGGCATACGCCACATATCATTGTCACCACAATATGAACCATCAATAACACCCATATGATTTGTCTGTATAACACCAAAATTTTTAAATGTAGAACTTCTGGGAACTACATGAGCCTCGTAACCCTGCGGCAGTTTCATTCCCACTCCAAGCGGAATAAGAGCAAACTCTCCTTTTTTAAGAGAAACCTCCTCCGATGCACGAAGGTCAATCCAGTCTGATTTTCCTCCGATATATTCAAGTTTATCAATCTTGTCCGAAAAATATTTAATCTTTATTGTTTCCATGATTTCCTCCAATTTTTAAATTATATGTATTATTAAATTATAATAATCTATAACCACCCTTTTCCTCAATAATGTGAATAATATTTCTTTCATTGAGTATCTTTTCAATATTATCTTTTATGAAATCAGGCTTGATATTGCTCGTCCGAATTTCATCTATCGGCAGCCACACCAGTTTTTCTCCGTCATCTGTCACACTCTTGCATAAGCTAATATCATCATCAGGAATTTGCATACGATAATAAAATTCTATGGTATGACAGTCAAATCCGTCAATATTGCCGCCGAAGCCTTTAAAAAAGTTTTCACTTACAACTGCAATAGATTGTACTTCTGCATGAATACCTGTTTCTTCAAAAACTTCTCTTTCAATACAGGCATCTGATGTTTCGCCCAAATGAACTCCCCCGCCGACCATATAATAATAATCATCGACAGCACATTTAACAAAAAGCATTTTATCATCATGCAGTAAAATTCCTCCCGTGCGGTACCTGAACCAGTTACTTTCCTTTGTAAAACAACAATCGTATTTCATATCTTCCTCCTAATCTTAACAATAACCATTAAGCTATATACCAAAATCTTAATTTTATCAGGCACAACAACCGGCACACCATATCAGTTTATCACATTTTCATCTTCTGTGAATATATTTTAATAAACTTTTTGTATTGATGGTAACAGTTCAGCCACAAAAAGATAATTGGCGATACAATGAGCTTGTTCATTGTATTGTTGATTCTCTTTTTATGGTAGAATAGCCTTTCATTTCTTAAATGAGGGCAAAGTCCTCGCGAGCGCGCTCAGCTTGAACAAATAAATTTGTTCAACCCTCACTTTTCTTTCGCGCAAATAAACAAAAGCTGCATCGCAGCGTCTGACAGCTTGCTGGCAGGTTTATGAATTTAGGAAATGTAAGGCTGAACTGTTACTATCAATTACAAAATATCACTGTAATTGTTTATGAAAGGAGCAATTAATCATGGACACCACAACAAACGGACAGACACCCGATATAAACGAAACACCCATGCAAAAAAATGATAACATAAGCAACGAGGGATATTTTCAGGCATTTGTAACAAGCTCTGTTTCCGGCAGACCTGTTGAAAATGCTTCGATTGAGATAACATACCCCGATTTCAGCGATAGTGCCATAGACAATCTCACAACTGACTCTTCCGGAAAAACACCAGTCATAACTTTGAGAACACCGCCGCTCCAATACAGTATGACACCTTTAAGTAACCAGCCTTATTCCGTATATAATGTGCTTGTGCGTGCAAGAGGTTACGAAGAAGTTGAGATAGCCGGAACGGAAGTTTTGCCTGGCGAAACCTCTATACAAAACATAAGCCTTATTCCGATAGATGAAAACGAGCCTGAAAGTGCGGAAGTATTCGTTATACCTCCCCACACACTGTATGCCGAATATCCTCCAAAAATACCTGAGGATGAAATAAAAGAAACCAATGAATCAGGTGAGGTTGTTCTCAGCCGTGTGGTAATCCCCGATGGAGTGCGATTTTTACATTTTTTTTCTATTAGATAATGATATGTTCGCATACATAAATTGTTCTTTTGAGATTATTGCCGGAACTGTCTCCTCGCAGCAAACCCATTCTTCCTTATTTAGATTTATCCTTTTATTTAGTTTATAATTAATTTTTCTGGTCTTGCCCTGTTGTAAAACTCCCGTATAAATTTCATTATTTAAAATTCTTCTAACTGAGTAAGGTTTCCATACAGACATTTCCGAATTTGCAAAAGAAGTTTTATAATTGCTGTTGTTCGCTTTTTTATACATATACGGTGACAATATCTTTTCCTCATTAAGTGCTCTTACGATTTTTTCAGCAGAATATCCGGCAATACGCATATCAAATATCTGTTTCACGACTTTTGCCGCCACATCATCTATAACAAGCCTGTTTTTATCACTATCAGACTTTTTGTACCCGTAAACCGCAAATGCCCCTATATATTTTCCACTCTCCCTTTTTACTTTCTGCGAATATCTTACTTTACATGATATATCTCTCGCATATGAGTCGTTTAACAGATTTAACAAAGGCACTGTTATCTTTCTCTCGTGATAGTCCGCTTTGTCGCTGTCATATCCGTCGGAAACAGAAATCACACGGATGTTGTTCATAGGAAAATAATATTCTAACAATCTTCCGGTCTCAATGTAGTCTCTCCCAAGTCTTGACAGGTCTTTTACCATAATACATCTGACATTATTTTTTTCAATCCAGCCAAGCATTTTTATAAAACCCGGTCTGTTAAAATTCGTGCCCGTATATCCCTCATCAACAAACTCAGCAATATGTTTAAAATCATTTTTCAAAATAAACCGTTCAAGTAATTTCCTCTGATTTTCCACACTATTAGTAATACTACTAATAGTGTTATTATCAGCACTACAGACAGCATTATCGTTTACATTAGCCATATCTTTGGAATTGAAAGTATAATCTCTTTCTCTAAGACCATCATTTTTTGATACTCTCAGATATGTAACACACTCCACCATATACGACACCCTCTCCCTAAATACAAGCCAATTTTAAAATGCAGCAATCCGGCTTCTCAATTTACTACATTCATAAACCTATCAGCAAACTGCCTATTGCTGTTACCTAAAAAGAAATTTATATACAAAAAAAAGAGCTGATAATTCATAACAGTCAGGTGCGTTTTTATCCTCATCAAAAATATCGCTCTCATGCGGGATAATATCCTCTTTTAAAAAGGTATCATTTTCTTTAAAAATGCTGTCTTCTTTTTGACAGACAATATGTTCATCCGAAATAATATCCTCCGTTAATAATTCTTTAGAAACATTTCGTTCAGCAAAAATCTGTTTAGAAACATCATCATCCGAAAGAATCTGTTTTTTCATACAAGACAACCTCTGATTAAAATTTACAACCTAAACAATCTTTAAATTATACGCTCTTTATTTTTTATTATGATTAATTTTGTTTAACATATCCATTTACAATCATATCTGCATTATCCGCAATTTTTAAAATGACAGGCATTTTCTATCCTTACCTCCTTAATCGGTTTTAAAAATGTATCAGGTGATATCAGCCTAAGTTAAATAAGTTTTCATTCACTCCTCAAACTCCTCAACAAATCGTTTCACCTCTGCCCACGCATTTTTTGATTCCTCAAGACGCTCAAGTCCCATCTGAAACACATGAAACATTTCTTCATATATCGTGATATTTGTTTTGCATCCCGCTTCTCTCGCCTTTTTCTCTGCAAGTACCGAATCACTTAAAAGCATCTCTATACCGCCTACCTGAAAGAGCATTGGTGGAAGTTTCGAAAAATCACCAAACAGCGGCGAGATATAAGGTTCTTTAGGCGAATGACCTCCGAGATATTCACCACTGTATATCATACTTTCCCTGGTATTTCCAAACAGCGGGTCAAGTGTATAATTATCGTCATATGACGCTCCCGATGCCGTAAGGTCCGTCCACGGTGACATAAGCACAAGTCCCGCCGGAAGCGGCATATCATTATCCCTCAAATACTGGCTTAAGGCAAGACTAAGTCCGCCGCCCGCCGAATCTCCGGCAATGATTATATCTCTGCCCTCATACCCCGTAGCGAGCAGCCATTTATATGCTGCCACAGCATCATCAAGAGCCGCCGGAAAAGGATTTTTCGGTGCAACTCTGTAATCTATCGACAAAGTCTTTATACCGCCACGCATCTCACAATACTCTTTTGCAAAATTCCTATACACATTTCTCATCTTGCCAATATAACCGCCGCCATGAAGCTGAAGCACAACAAATCTGCTGCCCGTATTTTCAGGCGACAACAATTCCATTTCAAAATGCTTCATGTGTATTTTTGCAACCGAATATCCGTCCGGGCAATGCCACGGCGGCTCGACAAGTCTTCTCCTTATAGTTCCCTTTTTTATTGCAGGACCTATGATAAACCCTGATGAAACCATGTTTATAACATTTCTCACAAGTTTTGCGCGCAAACTTATATTATCAACTTCTTTAACCATAAAAACCTCACTTAATATAATTAGATGATGTTAGGGTCAAAAGTAGATAGCAATGCATGTTTATATGCAAATTGCTATCTACTGGCTTGACCCGCCAAACACCGACATAAAGCAGATTTGCTTGCAAATATGCGCGAATGGAGGTGTTTGCAGGATTGCGAAAATTGCGTAGCAATGAAGCAATCCTGAGCATCAGTTAGGTTCAAAATACCTTTTGACCCTAACATCATTAGATTCATATTTGTAGCAAATATACTTTGCCCATGACTGATGAAATTGCTGTCTGCTTCTGACAATAACATCATCATATATAAAATTTCCGCTTTAATTCATTTCTTGCCTTTCTGTCTCCAATAACCACGCTTGAGGTAAATAAAATAAGCGATACCAAAAAACTTGTCCACGGAAGGACAGGGCTTTGAAGTACCTTTGTAAAATAAAGTGCCATCTGAACTGCACCGAGTATAACACAAAATATCTGAAGAAGCAGATAACTCTCCCAGTTCTGCCTGTTTATTATCATACAGACTATTATTATCGCATCAAGCGTAAGCACGATAACCGGCATCCCGACACCCAACGACCAGCCTTTGTAACCAAGCACAAAATCCACAAGCATTATATAAAACAATGCACCTATAAAACCAACATACATCTTTTTAATATGTCCATAATGGTCGTTTATTATAAAATGAAGCATACATATAACATAAACAATAGCACCTCCTGATATTGCCGACCATTTAACACCTTCAAAATTATAATAATTTATAACAATGAACACGATTTCAAGAACAATGGCAAAATAAGAAAAAATATTTACTATCCGTCTGAGTATCTTTGTTTTCTGCCTTACATCAGGATATGTGTTCTCGTTATGTTTATCATCACCAGACAAAACCATATCACACATAGGACATACCTTAGTTTTATCTTTTATTTTTATTCCACAATTTTTACATTCAATCATAATACACCCCGTTGCTTTCTATAGAAATATCAACGCCATCTTCTACAAGTTTTCTGAAAAATCCTCTCTGAATAGCAGTGTCCCTCAAAATCGAAGTAAAAGTAAATACCATCGTATCATTGTAAGAACATATTGCTCCTTTTATATTCTGTCCCGTTGATATTGAGATCATTGCATGAAAACTTTTTATAAACGGTGCATATTCTTCATCTATTTTTATATTTCCAATATTTGTCACGGTTGAAGTATTTGCCTTTGCTGACGAAAGATATACAAGCTTCATTGCTATCTTTTTTATAAAAAACGGAATAGACCTTAAAAGTATATTTTTTTGATTTGAAACATTGTACGAAAACAAATCTTCAAGATGTTCTTTTGTTATCTGCCCACGCAGACTTTTCTTTACAATGTCCGCTATTTCCTCAAATGAATACTCATCTTTTTCCGGCTTAAAAACAGCACTCACCATAACAAAAAAATTTCTTGTCGTCATCGAATCAAAAAACGGTCTGAGATTTACCGGCACGGCACACACTATAGGCTTATCAGACCTCATTCTTTTAAGATATTCAACATATACACTATACATAAATACAATTACAAAATACTCATTTATGCTCGTATCATATTTTTTAGCCGCCTGCTTAACCTGTTGCACGCTCATATAACCGTGCATGACACCAAGCTCACCTCTTGAAAGTTTTTCGCCTTTTACCTCTACTGCTCTCTTTGTTTCATAGCCTTTTGCATGGCCTTTTTTATAATTTTTTACATAACTGTCCTCAGTATTTAATGATGTATGCTCAGACAGCCTGTTCTTCTTTACCGCCGCAATCTCCGGATATTTAAGTCTGAGATACTGATATGTGACTTCTCTTAAAAAATTAATACCGCCCATACCATCCGCAAGTACATGAAAAACTTCAAGGTTTATTCTCTTTCTGTAATAAGTAATCCTGAACAGATAATTGTTGTTACTGTAAGGCTCAATATATCTGCAGGGAAAATCATGCTCCTTTACAACCTTTGGAGCAGGCTTGTTATTTGTTTCAAAATAATACCAAAATATTCCTTTCTGCATACATACATTAAATGCATCAAAACCCGGCAGCACCATATCCAGTGCTTTCTGTAAAAGCTCTGCGTCAACCTCCTCGGTAAGATTGACTGAAATTCGATATACATTCGTCGTCTCCTCCGAAGCAATCGCCGGGAAAAGAACTGCCGTATTATCAAGTTTTTCCCAATTTTTCTTTCTATGTCTACGCTTTTTCATAAGCTGTCCCCATTCTTAGTTACTGTGAAAGCAAATTCACTTTTTCAAAGACTTTACAAAAATTTGTCTTATTTATAGTATATACTAAAAAATAATATTTTTAAAGTATGATTTACGCACACCTGCCCCCGAATATGTAATCGTGCATGACGGTCCGCCATCTGACAGCCGTGCCAAAGATTATTATGTGACATACAAAGACTATATCAAAAATGTTGCATCAAGCGAAATCTATGCTACATGGCCTGAGGCAACCCTTACAGCAAATATCCTCGCCATACAGTCCATAACTTTAAACAGAGTTTATACGGAGTGGTACCGAAATAAAGGCTATGATTTCACAATCACCTCTTCCACCGCCTACGACCAAAAATGGATTCCCGGAAGAAATATCTTCGATAATATATCAAGGATTGTTGACAACATCTTTACAAACTACATTTCAAGACCAAATGTAAGACAGCCGCTTTTTACACAGTATTGTGATGGAAAAATGGTGTCATGCCCTGACTGGATGCGTCAGTGGGATTCAAAATATCTCGGCGACCAGGGATATTCTGCGATAGAAATACTCCGTGCATTTTACGGTAATTCCGTTTATATAAACAGTTCAACTGAAATTTCAGGAATACCATCTTCATGGCCGGGTTATGACCTGACGATAGGTGCAACCGGAAGCAAAGTTTTGCAGATGCAGCAGCAGTTAAATGTAATAGCAGATGCATATCCTCTTATACCTAAAATATCCCAGGATGGAATTTACGGTGAAAAAACTGCAAATGCAGTAAAGATATTCCAAAAAATATTTGGTCTGCCCCAAACCGGAGTAACAGATTTCCCAACATGGTATAAAATTTCTGAGATTTATGTCGGCGTGAGCAGGATTGCTGAAATGGCTTAAGCACTAATCTTTAAAAAATGAATATCTGAAAAACAGACAGACCATAACGAATAATTGCTATGGTCTGTCTTATAGTATAACAAAATATGAAGATATTAAACTCACCATTTCAAGCATAATTCCAATGTAAAGAATAGGTAAAATATTTCAAAATGCTTGTAAAAAGGCTGGTTTTTTTTTATAGATTAGCATAATATATATATATTGATAAAAATACTTAAGGAGGGAGCATATGGCAGTTACTATTTTCGCCGCTATTGATGTCGGTTCACACGAAACATCAATGCGTATTTATGAAATATCCAAAAAATATGGTGTGCATGAAATCGAATATGTCCACCATACCGCCAGACTTGGACTTGAAACATATTCGACAAAACATATAAGCTATACCACCATAGATAAACTATGTAATATTTTAAACGGTTTTTCTGAAAAAATGAAAGAATATGACATACACGATTACATGATTATTGCTACCAGTGCATTGCGTGAAGCCGATAACAATTTAATCGTTCTTGATCAGGTAAAGCAGCGCACCGGTTTTTTAATAAAGATACTGAGCAATTCCGAACAGCGCTATCTTTGTTACAAATCATTGGCACTTAAAGAAAACTCTTTTCACAGTCTTATAAAAGACGGCACACTTCTCGTCGATGTGGGAGGCGGCAGCATCCAGTTGTCACTTTACGATAAAAAAACACTTATAGCAACACAAAATATTATGCTTGGTTCGCTCAGAATACAGGAAGTTCTACAGGATATGCAATACAAGACCGATAACTATCAGAACCTTGTATATGACTATATCGCTCACGGACTGCATACTTTTGTGCAGCTCTATTTAAAGAGCCGCAAAGTTAAAAATATAATAGCACTCGGAAATCAGTTGCAAAGTTTTGTTAAATATATGACACTTCACAATTTCGGAACATTAAAGTCTGCCGATGACAAATATGAAAAAAGAAATTGTGTCAACCGCATTGAATTTGATGATTTTTACAAATCCATCACCTCAAAAACACCGGATGAACTTGCCAAAGAATTAAATACATCACTTGATAAGGCATCCCTGCTTCTTCCCATTGCAATGATATACCGCAATATTCTTGAAGAAACTGATGCAGGACAGATATGGATTTCTAAAATGACAATCTGTGACGGAATGGCAGCAGATTTTGCTGAGAAAAAGGAAAAAATCGCCCCTGCCTTTAATTTTACTGACGGCATCCTCTCCACTGCAAGAAATATTGCAGCAAGATACCGAGCTGACGAGGCACATTACCGCAATGTTGAAAAAAACTGTCTTTTATTGTTTGATGCAGTTAAAAAACTGAATAATCTTACTAAGCATGACAGGCTTTTACTTCAGATTTCTGCAATTTTGCATAACTGTGGCAATTTTATAAACATGAATGCAGTTGGTGAAAATTCATATAAAATAGTAATGTCAACTGAGATAATCGGTCTTTCACATAAAGAAAGAATGATGGTCGCATATATGGTAAGATACCTTGACTCATCTTTTCCAAAATATGCTGAGATTTCTGATGTTTTCAGCCAGCAGGAATTTATCAAGATAGCTAAATTAAATTCTATCTTACTGCTCGCCGACGCAATGGACAGAAGCCACAAGCAGAAGTTTGCAAACACTACCGTATATCTGCGAGGCTCAAATCTTTTTATCACCGGAAAAACATTGTATGATATTACACTCGAACAGGGAATTTTTGACAATACTTCAGATTTCTTTGAAGAGCTTTATGGAATTAAACCTGTTCTCAAGCAAAAAAAAGAATTTTAATCTAAGGAAGATAGTGTGAAAAATATTTTTTTCACACACAAGATTTGTGTCTGCGCACACTTGACACAAACTCGATATGTCCAAAAAATGTGTGCAGAAATGAGGATTTTATGTCAGAAAATAATTATTTAAAACACGAGTATTTTTATAATAGAGAACTTAGCTGGATTTCGTTTAACTACAGGGTTTTAAGTGAAGCACAGGATAATAAACTCCCTCTTTTAGACAGACTTCGTTTCTTAGCCATAACAGCATCAAACCTTGATGAATTTTTTATGATAAGAGTTGCTTCATTAAAAGATATGGTTCAGGTTAATTACACAAAAAAAGATATTGCAGGCATGACACCGGGTGAGCAGCTTTCTGCCATCAGCAAAAAAACTCATGAGCTTGTTCACGACCAGTACGATGTGTACGGAAAGCTTATCTCCAAACTTTCAGACAACGGCATCCACCTTATCTCCCACTACGAAGAACTTGACGACAGACAGGAAAGGTATGTAAATGAATATTTCCGTTCAGAAGTATATCCTGTACTCACTCCTATGGCAGTTGACTCAGCAAGGCCTTTCCCTCTCATACAAAATAAATCACTTAACATCGGTGCCATATTAAAATTTAAGCCATCAAATAAAAAAGACGGCAACGGTCAGTTTCGTGAACTTTATGTCTCACATCAGGGCAAAAAACAGGGTGATAACATAAGCGATACTGATTTTGCAACAGTTCAGGTTCCATCAGGACTTCCTAGATTTGTCGAGATACCTGCAAAAAATGACGGAGATAAATGTTTTATATTGTTAGAACAGATAATTGAAAAAAATATTGATAAGTTATTTGTAAACTATGAAGTATTATCAGCTTTCCCTTATCGTATAATGAGAAATGCCGACCTTTCCATCGACGAGGACGAGGCAGCCGACCTTCTTATAGAAATACAGCGTCAGTTAAAAAAGAGGCAGTGGGGACAGGCGATACGACTTGAAGTTGAAGACGGTATTGACAAGAAACTTCTCAAAACCTTAAAGAAAGAATTAAACATAAGCGAGGAAGATATTTTTAAGATAAATGGTCCTCTCGACCTTACTTTCCTCTCAAAACTTGCAGGTATTGAGGGCTATGACGACCTCAAAGGAAAAGGATATACTCCTCAGCCTGCAAAATGGATTGATGCAAATAAAAATATCTTTGACCAGATAAAAGAACATGATGCACTTTTAAATCATCCGTATGAGACATTTGAACCTGTTATCGAGCTTGTACGACAGGCATCAAAAGATCCAGATGTGCTTGCTATCAAACAGACACTTTACCGTGTAAGCAGCCACTCTCCTATCATTGCTTCGCTTGCGGCAGCAGCAGAAAACGGCAAACAGGTTACTGTTCTTGTCGAACTTAAAGCAAGATTTGATGAGGAAAATAATATCATTTGGGCGCGAAAACTCGAAAAAGCAGGCTGCCATGTTATTTATGGACTTGTCGGTTTAAAGACACACAGCAAGATTACACTTGTAGTCAGGCGTGAGGAGGACGGTATCAGAAGATATGTGCATCTTGGTACCGGAAACTATAACGACAGTACGGCAAAAATATATACGGATATGGGACTTCTCACCTGCAAGAAAGCAATCGGCGAAGATGCCACTGCATTTTTCAATATGCTTTCAGGCTATTCAGAACCAGCCGCATGGAACAAACTTGCCGTAGCACCTATCTGGCTTCGTGACAGATTTACCGAAATGATAAACAGAGAAACAGAATTTGCAAAAGCGGGCAAAAAAGCATTTATCAAAGCTAAGATGAATTCCCTCTGTGACCCCGGCATAATAGCTTCGCTTTATAAAGCATCTGCCGCCGGAGTTAAAATCGACCTTGTCATCCGTGGAATATGCTGTCTTAAAACAGGAATAAAAGGAATAAGCGATAATATCACTGTCCGTTCTATCGTAGGTGATTTCCTTGAGCACAGCAGAATATTCTATTTCCACAACAATGGCTTTGAGGAGGTCTATATGGGAAGTGCTGACTGGATGCCTAGAAACCTTGACAAGCGTGTTGAAATCCTGTTCCCTGTTGAAGACGAAACACTCAAAGAAGAAATCATTCATATTCTTGATATACAATTTGCAGACAATGTAAAAGCAAGAGTAATGCAGAGTGACGGAACATACATTATCCCACCACGCAAAATCGGTCAGAAAAAATTATGTGCACAGCAGTATTTCTGCAAAGAAGCCATCGCAAATGCTAACGAAAAAAAACATCAACGCAGTGCAACATACAATACAAGTTTTGAACCGTTGCTCCATATTGACGACGAAGAAAAATAAAAAATAGCATTAGTTTGTAAAAGCAAAATACTCTGGAATATACCAAAAAGAACTTAACAAAGTTAATTTTCATAAAAAATTCAAACGCACCGGACAAAAAATCCGGTGCGTTATAAACAAAACAAGTCATAATTCCTATATAGTCAACAACAAGTCCACCTCTTTATCTTGAAAAACACGATTAACTCTCGCAATAACCTGCATAAGATTATAACTGCTAAAGTCATCACTTATATAAATTAAATGGTAACAGCTTTTGTACTGTTCCCCTTTGTTTTTTGTATCTGATTTTTAAGAAACTCATCCATAAAATCAAATCGACTTTGGCTTCTTCATTTGTTTGATATCTTATAATTCTGTCATCTACCTGCCATCTATCAACACCTCTTTACCACAGTTTAAAAAGCATAAACTGTAACAGATTTTGGCAATGCTTCGCATCCTTAATTGCCAAAATCCTCACACGAAACTTTTTCTTACGATATTTTCGGTTTCAAAAATATCTACCGTCCATCTATCAGCACCTCTTTACCTCTAAACGCAAATCCGTAATGATGTATGTTTTCCTCTTTTACTCCACGGTTTATCAGTTCTGCATCATAATTCTTTTCTTCTATCTGTTTTAATGCCGCTTCGACTGTCTCCTCAAGCGAACTTTCTTTTCTAGGATTTATTACTTTAAATTCTATTACGATACCCGGCAGTTTTTCATTTGTTTTGTCTATCGGCTCCAGCATTATGTCATACCGTCCGTAGCCGCTTTCACGGTTTGATGTGATGATATAGTTTTCTGTCTGGTCTACTATAAGACCAAGTACAAAGCCATGGAAAAAGTTTTCCGGTGCTTTTCTTTCTGAATTATGTTTTCCTGAGTCAAATAAACTAAATGTATTCAATGCTACATCATTCATGTACTCATTCATGCTCTCTATATCTCCACTTATGAGTGCTCTTATAAACTCATTTGTTTCATGCTTTACGGGACTGAACCATCTGAGTATCATTTTTCTGAACATAAACAATATCTCACGGTTTGTCAATGCAAGTTCATATTCATTATCGCTTTCTCTTATCAGATTCAACTCTTCTGACGAAACAACTTTCAAATAGCCGCTCGCAAGCATAAGACTCCACACAGCATCCTCTGAGTAGTCTAGCTCTGAGAACACTATCTGCTCATCTACAATAACATTTATTTTTTCACCACTAATAAGATTTTCTATCATTGTTTTCATATATGGACTTCCTTTTTGAACAAGACTGTTTATCAGTCCATTTGAACTTGAATCTGCCCAATAGGTTTTTAAACTCTTAAATTTCAAAAAATTTATTATCGACCACGGATTATAAATATCTTTTTTATCTCCAAAAGTAAATCCGTCATACCATGTTTTCACAATATCCTTTTTGTCTGAAAGTCCCTGTTCATCAAAAGAATTAAACATGTCCCCTGCAATTTGCGATACTTTTCATCGTTCCATATTTCAAGCCCCTCAAATAAATCGCCTCTGTCCTTGTATTTGTTTGAGAAAAAACATTCAAGCATACTCATGTTCAATGTTTTTCCGAATCGGCGTGGGCGTGTTATAAGTGTTACTGTATCGTCATTATCCCACCATTCTCTTATAAAATTTGTCTTGTCTATATAAAAATTATCTTTTTCTCGTATTGACTCAAAACTCTGATTTCCTATACTTATAACCTTTGCCATAACTTTCAAATAGCCGCTCGCAAGCATAAGACTCCACACAGCATCCTCTGAGTAGTCTAGCTCTGAGAACACTATCTGCTCATCTACAATAACATTTATTTTTTCACCACTAATAAGATTTTCTATCATTGTTTTCATATATGGACT
>LLKB01000002.1 GCA_001414325.1 Butyribacter intestini
AAAAAAACTACTTATGATATAACAGTAAAAAAACAGGCACCTAAAAAATCAGAAGTAAAACAGCTTAGAAAATTATATATAGATTGTTTTTGGAAAGCACAGGAAGAGTCACCATATGATTGGGGATGGAGAAAAAACAGTGATGTTACAAAATTAAAATGGTTCTCAGACTGGATATTATGGGATGATTACGGATATGTAAAGGGGATTGTTTTGGACAGTATGTCAATAACAACACCATATTTTATAGGATATGATATAGAACCAGATGTAAAACTGCCAACATTTAAAAAGATACAGTATTTTGGTTCAGTTACCGGAAATGGTTTGAAAAGCGTTGACTTAGGAAATAATCCGACATTGAAATATTTCTTTTTAAAACAGGGATACGGGGAATATTGGGACGAGCAGGAATATGCTGAATTAAAAGAAATAAATGTTTCAGGGTGCAAAAATCTTGAAAATTTTTATGTTAGAATGACATACAATATAAAAAAATTAGACTTATCAAGTAACTGTAAAATTGAAACAATTAATATCTCTGATACTCCGCTTGACGAGTTGAAGATGCCTAAAACAGACTATTTAAAAGAATTTTATATGAATGGTTCAAGAATAAATGAATTAGATTTAAGTAATTGTACTAATATGAAGAAAATAGGAATTATGGGATGCAATCCTCAAAGTGTGACAATATCATTAGGGAACAAAACAAATAAAGAAATATCAGACTTTGACATAGCAGTAGGTTCCACTGAAGGAGAAACGAGCGTGAGATTTGTTGCGAACAGGGAAATATCGGAAGTTCCAAAAGTAAGATATGAATACGAATATTTAGGATATATAGATGGCGGATTGAAATTTCTGAAAAAATGTGTTAAGTTTATAGAAAAAAATGGAAAAATATATTTTAAATTATTGTAGATTGGGATAGTAAAAATGATTAAATTTTTATCAAAAAACAGGTATAAGAATGAAAAAATGAAGTTGATAGGGAAACATTCATAAAAAACTTAAAGAATTAAATAAAATGTATTTAAAGATAAAAAAATAAAAAAATTCTGATGATGCTAAAACATTGGCTTTATGGCTTATAGCTTCTTATGATATTTTGGAGGAAAGAAAAGACAATGCGAAACAGCTATCAGATTTATTGACTGCAATAGAATTGCTAAAAGAGTCTCCTTTAGATGAAGGTGGAGCAGCAGGTGCTTATATTTTAAAATTTGTCAGGGCAAATGATTTACATAATAAATAAAATAACTGCAACAAAACACAAAAATATCTGTCTTATATTATAAGAACAATTATAAAAATATAAGGCA
>LLKB01000003.1 GCA_001414325.1 Butyribacter intestini
GGCATTGCATTCTTTGCGAAGGAAATCGATTAGAGGCTTATCGATTCGTTCAGAAATACAACAAGAAATTTGGACTTAGATGGCTACTCAGAAAATTTAACATCTATCCAAATGCTTATTATAACTATCTTAAAAATCGAAAAGCTGATTATCATCAACAGAAAGATGAAATCAAAAACTCTATTCGAGAAATCTATCACTCTCATGGCGGAGTTGATGGTTACAGAACCGTACATGCGTATCTTATCCGTAAAGGATACGATATCAGTATTTTAACGGTTCACAAATATATGAATACTGAAATGCAGTTGTTCTCAATATCTAGGAAAAAGAAACCAGAGTATGAACATGGTGTTGCTCATAAAGTATATGAGAACAAGCTGAATCAGGATTTTCATGCAAATGCAATAAATCTAAAATGGTGTACTGATTTTACTTATCTATTTTTGACAGATGGTAGTAAACATTATAATTGCACTATTATTGACCTGCACGACCGAAGCGTTATTTCAAGCATAACGGATAAAAATATAACCGCTGATTTAGCGAAAAGAACGCTTGAAAAAGCAATTCATTCGCAACCAGGAATAGATTTAAGTAAACTTATGTTGCATTCAGATCAGGGAAGCCAGTACACATCCAAAGAGTTCACAGAATTCTGTGAGAAGCTCGGCATCACTCAAAGTATGAGTAAGGCTGGATATCCATATGATAATGCTCCTATGGAAAGATATTTCAACACATTAAAAAATGATCTTATATATCAGCATTATTATCACACAGAAGATGAACTCTACACAGCAGTCGAAGAATTTGCGTATGTACAATATAACCATGTCCGTCCGCATTCTTATAATAATTACAAAACGCCTTATGAGGCACGCTACGGGGTTGCGTAAACCCTGTGGCAGAAATTAGGTCGTAGTGTTACAAAAAAGCTTGACCACAACA
>LLKB01000004.1 GCA_001414325.1 Butyribacter intestini
AAAACAGACTCAGGAATATGTATCTATGAGTTATAAAAAAGGTGTGCTTACGATTAAGGGAAAGGGGGAGATGGGAGACCCTATAAAAACAACTGTATATGAAAATAAAAATATTAAAAAAGTTGTAATTAAGAAAGGTGTTACGGCAATAGCAGATTTTGCGTTTAAAGGTTGTAAAAAGTTAAAGGAAATAATATTGCCATCAACTTTGAAAAAGATTGGTGCTTATGCGTTTGAAGATTGTCCAATAAAAAATATTACCATTCCAAAATCAGTAAAGAGCATTGAACCAGGAGCGTTTGCAGGCAGTTCAATAAAAAGTATAACTATTCCAAAAACAGTAAAAAAGCTGGGTGAAGGTGTGTTTGGTGACTGTAAAAAACTTGAAAGTATAACAATGCCTGGAAATATAGGAGTAATAAAATATGAAGAGCCGGATGATGAATATCAGCCAAAGTCTTTTGTGGGAGATTCTTGCAAATCGCTTAAAAAAATAAAATTTACAACAGCACTTGATATTAATATTCTAAAAAGAGTTGGTAAAAGTGGCGGTTTTGAAGTTCTGGCAAATGATCCGAAGTATAAGAGTGTGAACGGATTGTTATATTCAAAAGACGGAAAGACACTTTTAA
>LLKB01000005.1:0-170353 GCA_001414325.1 Butyribacter intestini
TTCCTATACTTATAACCTTTGCCATATGCACCCCTCCTGTTTATTTTCGCAATCCAAACTCAGCACTTAACACTATCCAATCAAGTAACTGAGAGGATTGCGAACATCCTCTTTATAAGCTATATATTAACATTGAAGCAGCTTGATGTAAAGCAGTCATTAGAGGCTCCTACACTGCTGCCAATGCCTGCTCTATATCCGCTATAAGGTCAGCTTTATCTTCAAGACCGCATGATATTCTTATAAGTCCTGCCGATATTCCTGCTTCTTTTAACTGCTCGTCATTCATCTGTCTGTGCGTTGATGTTGCAGGGTTAAGACAACAGGTTCTCGCATCGGCAACATGAGTTTCTATGGCTGCGAGTTTAAGATTTTTCATAAATCTCTCTGCTGCCGCTCTGCCGCCTTTTACCTCAAATGATACTACGCCACATCCTCCGTTTGGAATATACTTCTTAGCAAGCTCATAATATTTATTTGAAGGAAGTGTTGGATAATTTACATATTCTACTTTATCATGCTTTTCAAGGAACTCAGCAACCGCCTGTCCATTTTCAACATGTCTTGGCATACGCACATGAAGTGATTCAAGACCGAGATTTAATATAAATGCACTCTGCGGTGACTGAATACAACCCAAATCTCTCATAAGTTGTGCCGTACATTTCGTAATAAATGCACCTTCTTTTCCAAATTTCTCGGCATATGTGATTCCATGATATGACTCATCAGGTGTGCAAAGCCCCGGATATTTATCTGCATGTGCCATCCAGTCAAATTTACCGCTGTCTACGATAGCACCTCCGACTGCCGCACCATGACCGTCCATATATTTTGTTGTAGAATGTGTCACTATATCTGCTCCCCACTCGATAGGTCTTAAATTAACCGGAGTCGGAAAGGTATTATCAACGATAAGAGGTACTCCATGCTCGTGTGCAGCTTTTGCAAATTTCTCAATATCAAGCACTGTAAGTGCCGGATTTGCTATCGACTCTCCAAATACAACCCGTGTATTTTCCTTAAATGCGGCATTAAGCTCCTCATCGGTACAGTCCGGGTCAACAAATGTAACATCTATTCCCATTTTTTTCATCGTAACCGCAAGCAGATTAAATGTTCCGCCATATATAGAAGATGATGAAACAATATGACTTCCTGCTTCACAAATATTAAACATCGCAAAGAAGTTTGCTGCCTGACCTGACGAAGTGAGCATACCTGCCGTGCCGCCCTCAAGTTTTGCTATCTTTGCTGCAACAAGGTCATTTGTAGGATTTTGAAGCCTTGAATAAAAATATCCCTCTGCTTCAAGGTCAAACAACTTCCCCATATCTTCACTTGTATCATATTTAAATGTCGTTGACTGATAAATAGGTATCTGTCTTGGTTCTCCGTTTCCGGGTGTATATCCCGCCTGAACACAATTTGTATTAATTGTATAATCTTTCATAATCTTTTTTGCCGCATATATTTATCGACTCTGTCAATTTTTTCTTCGTAACTCTGAGCATGACTTTCTTACCTACGCAAGCCGCACCATATATAAAACAGTAATCATAAATCAACACGGCTCCTCCTGTCCTTTTAATATTCTATAAACACTACAGACTTAGTAGTATTTTAAGCTATTATATCACAAACTCAGAAAAAAGAGTAAAAAAATACATCACCACAATGAGATTTTTCATCCAATGTTAAATCGAACGAAACACATCTTAATTATGGTAATGTATTTTTAATTATTATGGTATGTTTAAAATATCTTTTAAATCAAACGATGTCATATGACGCATATTTCCGTTTCCTGTATCATGTTTTTATATGAATTTCACCTCAAAAGTGTACGGCTTGGTTACATCTTTAAATGAGGACAGAAAATTTTCAACAGCTTCTTTTGCATATCCATCTGATGTTTCTATCATTGTCTTTTCATCAACTTTTTTCCTGCAGTCCTCTTCAGCTCTTTTAAGTGCTTTTGTGGCTGCCTCCAAACTGTCAGACTTTATCCATGAAGTGTCATAAATCTGATAATCAGCCCCAATATTTGGTTCTCCTACAACTGCATGGGGCAGTGAAACGCTTATTTTTCTTTTTTTATCATCAATCTTAATTTCTGCTTTTGACATATCTACATACGATTTCACATAACCGGTATATTTGATATAAAACTCTTTATTAAAAAATCCGCTCTTATCTTCCATCTTTACTACACCATCATATATAACTTTTGAAACCGCAAGTTCATTTAATTCATTAAGCTGTCCGCTTATAAAACTCTCAGTAACAACATCACTTAACTTATCCCTGTTGTCAATATTTATTTTTATATAAAGTATTATAAATGCAACACACATAACTGCAACTGTTATGGCTATCGTCCTGACTGTTATTCCATGGTGCCACAGACTGCCAGTCTTGACGGCATTGTTTTCTCTTCCATCATATGCGTTTCTTTTATTCATATTTCTTTCTTTTTTATCATGAACAGCTTTTTTTAACCTATCCATAATTTTCTTTACAGATTCCATAACTCACCAAATCCCATCTATATACTATTCTTTTGCATTTGTCATTCCTGATAATACAGTTTTAACAAATCTAAACACTACCTCAAAAAGTCACTCTTCACAATGCGTCATTCCTGCCCACCATCTGAAACATTTACATTTATATTTATATACTCGTCACCGTCAACAGATACACTTACTTTATATGGTTTTCTACATTTTTTTGCCCCCTCAAACATATCCTCAACAAGCTTTTTAGCTCTCATATTAGCTTTTTTTACCATATCTGTCTTATCAGTTTTTTCCCTACATTCACTTTCTGCCTGTTTAAGTCCCTGCATGACAAACTGCTTTCCCTCTAATTTATTCCACGAAACCTCATCCCATTTAATGCTACTTTTTAATATGTTTATATCAACCGTATCTGCTGCCGGAAGTTTAATATCTATCGTCCTTTTATCATCATCAACCTTAACTTTCGCTTTAGAAAGGTCAACCCCGACTTTCACCTCAGCCTTATACTCCATTAGTGCAACCTCATCAAGGACATCTATAAACCACTTATTCCTCACCTCAGTAATACCACTATATGTCGTACTGAGCACTGCAAGTTCACTAATACCTTTCACCTTTTCAGAATATACATTAGAATAGGAAACTTTTGGTTCTGCTTTCTTTGCAAAATGAACTTTCAACAAAATCCCACCCAATACAAGAATGCAAATCAATACTATTACTATAATACATTTAATTCTTTTTCCAAATCCAAAAAAATCTCTAAACAAAAACATAACATCCCCATTTCCAACAACCTCCCGTAATCAGAGAGTCTCAAAAAAAATTATATTGCACTCAACCATCACCAGAGCCGCCAACCTTAAATTAAAGTCAGTTACCACCGCTGACATAAATAATACCCCTATACTAACTTACAAAAAATATTTTGTCAAATTCATAAAAGTTCCAATATTCCATAGGAATGAATCCTTAAAGATTTTATTTGACGCAATTTCCGATTAATTTATGCTAAAACATTAATTCTGTAAAAATATGCATCACCTTTTATTTTTCAAACAAATAGCAGGAACAGATAAAAACTCATCTGTCCCTGCATCAATTAACCTCTTATCAAAAATTACAATCTCATTATCGCATCCTGAGCAAGTTCTGACCTCACACATTCATCTGCAGACATTGATATCTGCCAGCAAAGCGGACTTCCCTGCATATGCTTTGCCGCATAACTTAACACATTTGTCCTCTCATCAAGAAACGGTTTATCTATCTGGTCAGGATCTCCCAGAAGAATTATTTTTGTATTTTTGCCTGCTCTTGTTATTTCCCCCGGAAGATACACTATATCATCATCAAACTTTTTTCTATCCTGATTGTTCCTCCCTGCTCAAGTTTAACACCCGTAAGTAAATCCCCCTGAATTAAGCTGATTTCTAAACGAAAGTAATGACTGCGATATAGATGCTTTTGCCGACTTTCATTCCGCAAAGGTGCACCCACTTTCTTAAAAAATGAATAATACAATTTTTATTGCCCGTAATAATTAAGTCACAAAAGCTTAATCACTATACCTGTATTTCGTATATTCACAACAGCTCAAATCACTTGGCATAAGGAACGCTCTTTCCTATTTTCTTAACGCTCTCACGCTCTATTATCTTACCCTGTATTGAAAAAACTCCCGCTGAATACAATGCATTCTGCATTTTGTGGAGCATTATATGAACAGCCCTTTTTGCCATCTCTCCTATGTTTATCTCATATGTCGTGATGCCTATATCAGCCTCCTGGTCGTACTCAAAATTATCAAAACCAACAACCGAAACATCGCCTGGAACTGAATAACCGGCTTCTTCAAGTTTTCTTATAATAAGACTCGCCGCTTTATCACAGTTGCAAAAAAATGCCGTTGGAACTTCTTTTGGCAGAATAAACTGCCTATCATAATTCATCTTGCCATAAATATTATCTCTATCGTCAATGATCCAATCCGCACGGTACTTAATCCCTCTTTCCATAAGTGCCTTAAGATAGCCGAAAAATCTGTCATCAATACTTGGTGTCATAAGCCTTGTACCTACAAAGCCAATCTTTTTATGCCCCCTGTCAAGAAGATAATTTGTCATATTATATCCTCCGTAAAGGTTATTGCTGACAACATAATCCCCAGCTTCATCACCGTCAGTCGTATCAAAATAAAGAACCGGAAAATTCTTTGTCCACCCCTTAACGGCATTCATATATTTCTTTCCAAAAGCACCCATAACGATTATCCCATCAACTTTATTTTCAGATAGTAACATCGGCATGATACAGTCATTTTCCTGTGAATATTCAACTATCTCTATCATCGCAAAGCACTTTTTTTTAATGGCACGCTGCGATATTTCCTGATATATGTTCCAATAAAATGACTGTTTTTCCACTATATATCGCTCGGCAACGATAACACCGAGATTGTAACTTTTTCCTGCCTCTTTTTCTTTGTTCTGCACTCTCTTGACATATCCCATCTCATCAGCAAGTGCAACTATCCTGTCTCTTAATTCATCACTCATACCTTTCTGACCGGATAAAGCCTTTGAGACCGTAACCGTACTGACACCGATTTTTGCAGCAATATCAGATAACTTTACTGCCTTTGCCATTTCTTTTTCCTCCAATTGCTATGATTTTTCCTGTCCACACCATAAATGATGCGACCGGCAACTAAGATTTTGCCTTAAGTCCTTCCATAACGCCTCCTCTGTAAGCACATGACCATATTAACTTTAACTTAAAAAATACCATAATTTAAGCAAATTGTCAATCTAGCACATTTCAATCACTGCACATGGCATGACAGTTGGTGTCATGCCTGCGAGTGAATGGTAATGATTATTAGTCTCTGCATTTTTGCAAATGGATTATCTCGGCCTTAAAATCTCCCCACGGTCTTTTTATGATAAATCCGCCATTCATAAGTGCATCTGCGTCATAGACCTTTCCATCTGTCTCATATTTTGCCGAAAAATCAAGTCCTTTAAGTTTCACACATCTGCTGTGCATATTTGGCTGTGCGAGCACCTGAACAAACACAACTATCGCTTCACTTTTATCCTTTGAAACTATCTCATAGCAATCAAAATAATGGTTGCTCTGGTATGATGCTATACGGTAATAATCTCCCGTCTGTATAAGCGGACAATACTTTTTGTAAGTCTCTACCTGTGAAGCTATCATATTCCTGTCCTTTTCAGGTATCTTTGTCACATCAAGCTCATAGCCAAAAGTTCCCGCCATCGCAATAACACCTCTAGTCTCAAACGGTGTGACCCTGCCGACTGTATGATTAGGGCAGTCCGACACATGAGCACCTATAACTGAAAGCGGATACATAAGTGCCGTGCTCTCCTGAATGGCAAGTCTCTCTATCGCATCGGTATCATCCGAGCACCATATCTGAGGACTGAAATACAACATTCCCGGATCAAATCTCGCTCCACCGCTTGAACAGTTTTCGAGAAGAAGATATGGAAATTCTTTTAAGAGTCTTCCCTGAAGCTCATATACCGCAAGTGTGTGCCTATGCATTATCTCGCCCTGTCTGTCAGCGTCAAGTACATTACTTCCAACATCAGTAAACGGACGGTTCATATCCCATTTTACATACTCAATATTCGCTGAACGCAAAATCCTAGCAACAGACTCATATACATATTCAACAACCTCTCTGTTACTGAGGTCAAGTATAAGCTGGTTTCTGACCTGCCCCGGCTCTCTGCCCTCGATATGCACAGCCCAGTCAGGATGTTTTTTGTAAAGTTCTGACTCAGGAGAAATCATTTCAGGCTCAAACCATATTCCAAATTTCATACCAAGTGAATTTATATTGTTGACAAGTTTCCTTAAACCGCCTTTTAACTTATCTTCGTTTACAACCCAATCACCGAGACTTGTCCTATCATCATTTCTTTTTCCAAACCAGCCGTCATCCAGAACAAGCATTTCTATTCCGTGCTTTGATGCTTCTTTTGCTATGTCGAATATCTTCTTTTCATCAAAATCGAAATATGTTCCCTCCCAGTTATTTATAAGTACAGGTCTTTCACTGTAGACCCATGACTTTCTGATAAGGTGTTCTCTATATAGGTCATGGAATGTCGATGTCATCTTGTCAAGACCTGCATCAGAATAGACGGTAACAACCTCAGGTGCGGCAAAACTTTCACCTGCTTCAAGTTTCCAGCAGAATCCGTTTGGATTTATACCCATTCCAAAACGCTGCGTTCCAAATTGTGCCTTTTCCACAAATGACACAAAGTTTCCTGAATACACAAAGTTCATTGCATATACATCACCTGTTTCCTGCGTTGCCCCCTCTGATACAACAGCCATAAAAGGATGCTCCTGATGGCTTGATATACCGCGTGATGATTCAACACTGTGACAGCCAAATCCGACCCTCTGTCTGTCTATCCTCCTCTCCCTTGCCCATGAACCGTGAAGCGTTATGTAGTCATGCGGCTCATATCCAAGTTCAAGACACGCAGATAATACTTTTTCGATATATAACGGCTTATCACCATAATTTGTTATAACAGCACTTCTAATCACCGCATCGTTGCCCTCAAAGACAGAATATCTTAGTTCCACCTCAAGCTTTAACACATCGTCTTTCAATGTGATGCAAAGCGTCTGTGCACCATCGCCAAATGTTGCCGGAAGTCCATCAAGTGCTGGCTTTCCGACAATTATCTTATATGAGTCATAGAAAAGTTCAACACCTGTCTTTCCGATAGTGTCAGCAGCTTCTATGCAGCTCTGCCTGAAATCTCCCATGCCCGCCGTCGGATATTCCATAGGAAGTCTGTCAAGGAATGATGATTTTTCTCCATAATTTATATGAATATCGTTGAGATACTCCTGATCCATATCGAGCAGATACGCAAGATGCGTGCCCGAAAGTTTCTTTCCATAATAGATATGTACAAGGTATTTTTCATCAATTATACCCATCACATAACTGTTATTTTCAGTATCAATCTTAAATATATTTTCTTTTCCGTCAAAAACTATCATAACATTCTCCATTCTATATAAATTTATTTTCAGCTAAAAATGTCTTTTCTCTGAGTTTTTTTCTCTTATCTTCAGTCAAAAAAACGATTTTTCTTTCAACTTAGTCTATATCAAATCTTCTTTTATGGCTTCAAGTTTTTTCTCGGCATCTTCGAGACTCTCACCCTTTACACCGTAGTAGAATTTAATCTTAGGCTCTGTTCCTGACGGACGAACACAGCACCATGCGTTGTTTTCAAGTTCATAATACAATACATTTGATTTTGGAAGTCCGGTCGTGCCTGTCTCACCCGTAACCATATCCTTAACTTCGTCACTCTGGTAGTCACGCATTTTGAGCACCTTAAATCCACCCATAACCGTTGCCGGATTTTCTCTCTTTTCACGCATCATGTTCTCAATCTGTTCCGCTCCGTCTATGCCTTTCTTGGTGATAGTAAAAAGTCCCTCTTTATAATAACCATATTCCTTATACATATCCTGCATTGCATCACAGAGTGTCATACCTTTAAGTTTGTAATATGCTGCAACTTCACAAAGCATCATAACAGCAACACAGGCATCCTTATCCCTTGCATATGTTCCTGCAAGACAACCGTAGCTTTCTTCCATTCCGAATATGTACTCGTATGAATTATTCTGCTCGAAAAGTTTTATCTGCTCGCCGATAAACTTAAATCCCGTAAGCACTTCCATAAGCTTTACACCGTATTTCTCAGCGACTGCCTTAAGCATATCTGTTGTAACGATAGTCTCAACTATGGCAGCATTTTCAGGGAGTTCTCCTTTTTCTTTCTTTTCCCTTAAGATATACTCCGCAATAAGCGAGCCGGACATATTTCCCGTAAAGCTTACATATTCGCCTGTCTTTTCGTCCTTAGCATAAACACCAAGTCTGTCTGCATCAGGGTCTGTCGCAAGAACAATGTCTGCATCTTTTTCTTTTGCAAGTTCAAGTGCGAGCGTCCAAGCCTTGCTGTCCTCAGGATTCGGATAAGCAACAGTTGGAAAATTCCCGTCAGGCTTTTCCTGTTTTTCTACAACATAGACATTTTCAAAGCCAAGTTCTGCAAGCACTCTTCGTACAGGAATATTTCCTGTTCCATGAAGTGGTGTATAAACTATCTTTATGTCCTTTGCAACCTTTGTAATAGCTTCCGGATGGATATTCTGTTTTTTAAGTTCAGCGATATAGGCATCGTCAATCTCTTTTCCGATAACTTTGATGAAACCATCAGTTACAGCTTTATCATAATCCATCGTTTTCATCTGCTCATAGTCATTGACCTTCGCAACCTCTGCAAGTATATTTTTATCATGTGGCGGAGTTATCTGTGCACCGTCCTCCCAATATACTTTATATCCGTTGTACTCTCTCGGATTGTGGCTTGCCGTTATTACAATTCCTGCTATGCAGCCCAATTTCCTTACTGAAAACGAAAGTTCAGGTGTTGGTCTTAACGACTCAAATAAATATACCTTTATCCCATTTGCACTAAGGCAGGATGCAGCTTCTTTTGCAAATTCAGGGGACATTATCCTTGAATCAAAAGCGATGGCAACACCTTTTTCCTGTCCGTCCTGACTTATTATGTAGTTGGCAAGACCCTGTGTAGCCTGTCTTACCGTGTATATGTTCATTCTGTTTGTTCCTGTACCGATTACTCCTCTGAGTCCGCCCGTTCCAAACTCAAGCCTGCGATAAAATCTGTCCTTTATCTCTTCCTCATCATCCCTTATCGCAAGAAGTTCTTTCTTTGTCTCATCGTCAAAATATTCATCAGTACACCATTTTTCATATTCTTTTTTAAAGTCCATTTCTTCCCCATTTCCGCAAAATATTGCATTGACATATTTCACTATTTAAATTTACTTAAATTTTCTCATATAATTACTTAAATGTCAAGTAATTTAAGTTATTTTATCCGCTTTAATTTTTCTTCTTATTAACTCATAAATTTATATGCCATCTGATTTATGAACCAGCCTGTATATGGCATTTGTCACCTTATCAATATCTATAGGCTTACTTATATGATCACTCATCTTTGCCTCGAAACATTTTTTTACATCTTCCGTAAAAGCGTTTGCCGTCATGGCAATTATAGGTATATTGTCTGTATAATCCATGCCCATTTCTCTGATTGCCATTGATGCTTCAAGACCATTCATCTCAGGCATCATTATATCCATAAGGATAACATCATATCTGCTATCCACTCCGTCTTCACAGGATTTTTTAATCTTCTCTACAGCTTCAAAACCATTATATGCCGTAGTAACGATTGCTTTTGCATCTTCAAGCAGAAATTTGGCTATTTCCATATTAAGTTCATTATCCTCAACGAGCAAAATATTTACACCGGTTATGTCTTTAGGAACACTTCTTTGTCTAAATACCGGCATTTCATCCTCGCAAACCTTAAATGGTATCTGGAATTTAAATGCAGAACCCTGACCGAGTGTACTTTCTACCTCTATAATTCCATCCATCAGTTCAACAAGTTCTTTAGTAATTGCCATTCCAAGACCAGTTCCATGATAATCCGTTCCCGCATCCGTATGTTCTCTTGAAAAAGGTTCAAAGATATGCTTTATGTAGTCCTCGCTCATACCTACTCCGGTATCTTTTACCGTAAAGCAATACATGGATTTTTCTTTATTCATAAATACTTCATCAAGCCACAATTCCGTTGTTCCATTCTTTTTATTATACTTAACTGAATTTGACAAAATATTAAGTAATATTCTTTGAATATGCAACGGACTCCCTACCACTTTTTTGTGCTTCACATTGAAATGCACTCCAACCATCACAACATCATTTTCCACTGCCATCGTGGATAGAGACTCAAAACAATTTGTCATAAGGCTGCATATATCAAACCTTTCTCTTGTAAGTTCAGTCTTCCCACTTTCAAGCCTGCTCATGTCGAGCACATCATTTATAAGTGCTTCAAGCTGTTTCCCCGAATCATTTATCTTTTCAAGTGCATATAATATCTTTTCTTTATTATCAATGCACTTTCCAGCTATTTTCGCCATTCCAAGAATACCGTTCATAGGAGTTCTTATATCATGTGACATTCTTGCAAGAAATTCCGTTTTTGCAACATTTGCCCTTTTTGCTTCCTCATATGCCTTTGCAAGTAATGTCTGTGACTCAAGTTCTTTTCTCTTTTCCTCATCTATCTTCTGAATACCTACGATGATCTGTTCAACTTTTCCGGAATTATCCCTGTTTATCGGAAGTGCCGTTATCCTGCACCATCCAAGTATTGTGTCAACAAACTCCTCTGATATACTTTTTTCTTTTTCGAGCTGCAGAGCAATCCTGTCAAGATTATAAAACTTCCTCATTATATCCTGATATTCTTTTGCTACACACCTGTCTATTACTATTTCTATTGTCTTTTTCGCATCATACCCGGCTTCGTCTGCCGGTGTAAACAGTGCAGCATCCTGATTTATGACTCTGACAGTATTTTTCTTTATATCATATGCCCAAACAACACTGTAAATACTGCTAAAAGCGTCAATAACCGCATATTGCTCACTAAGTACCCTCTTATGTTTTTCCTCTTTTAACTGTATATCCGTTACATCCTGATGATAACCTTTTAGTTTTATGCCATTTTTAAAATTTTTGTCACAGACACCACCGCATCGTACATATCTCTTCCCTAATTTAGGATGATGCCACGCATATGTACATTCTGATTTGCCATTTTTGACCATACTATCAACAGACTTCATCACCTGCTCCAGATAATCACTGTCAATCCGGCTGCTCCATTCCTGATACCTATACTGAGGTGTATCTTCAATTTTTATATCTAAAAGCATATTCATGGTTTTGTCCGCATACATACATGGCTCACTGTCATCGTGCAGTTCTATCGACCATATACCAATTCCGGCATTATATAAGGTATCTTCTATATCACCATAATCCATAATATGCATATTTTCACAAATATCTTTTTTATCATCGGACATACTTTTTCTCCCTATATATACTTTTTGCGGTCAACAGGCTTTAAAACACTCTGACCGCAAAAATACAATTTAATAGTTTAACATTGTCAATTTTCTTAATGTATATTGTATTTATTTCTCATCCATAAGTGGTCTTATCACCGTTACAACAAGAATAAATCCTGCTACCGTCACTACTGCCGCTACCACAAATACCGCATTTACACCATTTTTTATCAATGTCGTATTTGTCGGATCTGATGCTGTGCAGGCATTATATGCAACAGCAAAAACTGCTGCAGAAATAGTCTGTGCAAGTGAATTAGCAAAATTCACAAGCGATGTGCCAACTCCCATGTCATGCGGCTCTAATGCAGACTGTGCCGATGGAGTAATTGAAACGGCTCTGAAACTCTCAGCAATACCTGTTATTGTAAGTGCTGCAAAATATAATATTATTGATGTAGATGGTGTCGTAAATGCCATCATAAACATAGGTATTGCTACAAATACTGTTCCAACAACCATAGCTTTCCACGCATTTGCTGTCTTTTTTCCAACCCAGACTCCGGCTATCGTAGGAAGTATAATAGTAAGAATTGTTCTTGGCATTTGCAATGCACCTGTAAGACTTGCAGATGCTTTCATAACTTGCAATGCTCCAACAGGTGCATAAACATTCATCGCATTCTGGTAAAAATAACATATAAATCCTATCACAAGTAGAACTGTATATTTCTTATTTTTAAACAAATACATTGGAATAAGCGGCTCATTTGTTTTATTTTCAATTTTCACAAACAATATCAATGCTATAACACCGATAACAAAACCTGTTATAATTGCAGGATGTGCAAATCCCATTGATGAACCAAAGTTAAGCGGAAGTAATATACCGCACAATGCTATCACCAGCGTTATGATACCCGATATATCAAGTGATACACTTCCTTCATTTTTCTGATTTGGAAGATTAAAGCCTATAAGCATAACTCCTGCTATAAGAGGTATGGCAGGCATTATTATTGCTGCTTTAAGCATACCCATATCAGTAAGCACACCAGCTAAAATACTGCCACCAAATCCTCCTACCGCAATCGATGTTGCAAGCATCCCCATTGCCTTTGGAACCTTTTTTCTTTCATTTATCAATCCGGTTATAATGTACGGTGCAGCAGTAAATGCTCCCTGTGCAAGACTTATCAGAAATCTTAATATCATAAGTGGAACAAGTGAACGGACAAATGCAAATGCTATGCCACATACAGCACAAATGATTCCCGGTATAACAACTATATTTCTTCGCCCTATTAAGTCTCCCAGTTTTCCGCCTATCGGTGTCATTATTGAAAGACCAAGTGCTGAAAATATCGAAAACAGTCCGACATATCCCATAGCATTTACGCTCTCCAATATCGGTGATGTCAAAGTTGCAAAAACAAGTCCGTACATTGCTACAGAAAGCATCATGCATATACATCCTGCTTGAACAAATTTCCTCTTTTTTTCTGGAAGCGGTATCGCCACCTGTATATTCTGTGTGTCTGCCATATTTTTCTCCCCGTACTTCTGATTGTTAGAATATTATCATCCACTCTATATACGCTTATCACACTAATTAAGTATCTGTATGATGGCATATACAAAAAACATTCTGCCACAACTGATATCTCAAATCACTATTTTTATTTATGTTTTTTAAGCCACTCCACAGCACAGTGTGCAAGGCACGCACTTCCTATAGGACATACATCCTCATTAAATCTTGCCTTTGGATGATGTGCCGGGAACTCTCCACGCTCGTCCATGTAACCTGCTGACAAATACATAAATGTACTTGGTATTTTCTCAGCTATGACCGCAAAATCCTCCGAAGCACTTGCCGATACATCAGGATACGGTGTAAGTCCCGGTATATCAAGTTCTTTCATAAAACCAACTATCTCGTTTGTCATATCAGTGTCACATATAAGCGGCGGTACCTCCGAGATCATTTCTATCTCTGCTGAACCGTTGTAAACCTCAGCAGTCTTTTGTGCAACTTCTTTCATTCTTCTGACAAGCTTTTCTCTTGCGGCATTGTCATTTGTGCGGATAGTCCCCTGCAAAATGGCCTCCTCCGGTATGATGTTTGCTGCCGTTCCCGCTTTAAACTGACCTATCGTAAGAACACAGGCTTTTGAAGGATCACTCTCTCTGGCGATAAGTTCTTGCAAAGCAAGATGAACATGGACACCAATGTTTATCGGATCGACTCCAACATGAGGATATGCACCATGAGAACCTTTTCCCTTTATGATTATTTTAAATCCATCTACCGAATACATCATTGTGTCTTTTGAGTTATACATAAATATTCCGACGGGCATCTTTCCCGGAGAAACATGGTATGCAAGTGCTGCATCAGGCTTCGGTGCTTCAAGTATGCCATTTTCTATCATATTTTTACTTCCCTCAAATGTCTCCTCCGCCGGCTGAAACATAAACTTGACCGTTCCCTCAAGTATATCTTCGTTTTCCTTTAACATCTTTGCCGCCGTAAGAAGCATTGCTGCGTGAAAATCATGACCGCAGGTGTGTGCTGCTTTTCCGGTAGGGCAGGCAAATTCCTCACCACTTTGCTCCGGCATCGGAAGTGCATCCATATCAGCACGAAGTAAAAGCACTTTTCCTCCGCCTTTTCCTAAAACTGCAGTAATACCATATCCACACTCTTTGGGCTCTATGCCATATTCTTTAAGTTTCTCTATAACAAATGCCTTTGTCACAGGTATATCAAGACCCGTCTCAGCATGTTCGTGTATATAACGCCTGTTTTTTATAGTCTCATCTTTAAGTTCAACTGCTCGTTTATAAAAATCCATCTGTAGTCCTCCTCTTAGGTCATTTCCGAATTTGACATACGGAATTTACTTTATTTAATATATTTTACCAAAGCAAATGTAAAAATACAAGAAATCACAAAAAATTTATTATCAAACGGTAACAGTTCAGCCATAAAAATATAATCGATAATATCTGAGCTTACTCATTGTATTGACATCAACCGCAACAGTTTGGTCAGAAACAAAAAAATCCAATCTGCATCTTATTTGCAAATTGGATTTTTAATCGATATATTTATTGAAACTTACAATTATACTGTTTCGTTTGCATCATTTTCTGTACCGGAATTATATTTTTTTAGTTCTTCCACTGTTTCTTGCAATCCTCTTACACTTGCTGCGACTGAATCTAATTCTTTCATGTCATTTTCACTCATATTGCTTGCTTCCTGAGTACTTGCTGTTACTTCTTCACTTACAGCAGAAAGCTGTGTAATACTCTCTACAATTCGGTTATTTGATTCAAAGAGTCTCTCTATCTCTCTTTCAAGATTATCTGCACTTCCTGATAACTCCTCTGACTGCCTGCTAAGTTCATCAAAACTCTTGACATTTTCTTCAATAAGATCTTTTTGACGATTTGTTGCGGTTTTTGATCTCTCAATAAGATTTGCAGTAAGATCTGCATTATTGTTTAACTCATTAACAATCTGTTCAATCTGTTCGGTAGACTTTTTGGTCTGATCTGAAAGATCTCTTATCTGATCTGCAACAACCGCAAAACCTTTGCCCGCCTCACCTGCTCTCGCACTTTCAATGGATGCATTTAATGCAAGAAGAGTCGTCTGGTCTGATATCGAAAATATGACCTTTGTTATCTCCGAAACTTCTTCTGCCTTTGCTTTAAGCTCATTCATCGCCATCTGTACATCTCTTTCTACAGATTCAATATCTTCTGATTGATTTCTAAGTATTTCCATTCTTTTTGAATTATTACTCATCTGCTCTGATGAATTTTGAGCTGCTTTAACAACCTCAATCGTATTTTCTTTTGCTACACTGACAGCTTTCTGAATTTCTCCTGTCATCTCTGACTGTTCCTGAATACTTTCTGCCGTACTTAATATTCCCTGTGCTATTTCATGTAATGACTGATTTACATGACTTGTAGAATCCTTTAATGACATCATCCTTTCTGATGTTTCTTCTACTTTACCTCTGGTTGTATCAGCAACACCCAAAATATCTTTCATCATGGCACTCTGTCGTTTTTGCTCATCTCTCATCGTATGTATTGCATCATGATCAAATTGTTTGAGAACCCTTGTTGACCACTGAAAAAACAACATTGCCATAACAGTAATCACTATCATCATAAATTCTAACTGATTGATATTTCCAACTGTTATAATATCTTTTACGGCACGTATTGCCAGTATAGCTGTTGCAATTATAACTATACTTGCATTAAACTGCTTATGATAATAAAGCATACAGCAAAATAATGGAGGGATTATATAAAGAATAACAAATTGAGAACCGTTCATAAAATTAAGTATTGCATAGACAAGCAGAAATCCATACAGCATGACAGTTTTCAAAATAACAGATGAATGATCTTTTAAATACAATACCCAGTCTGCTATAAAACTGAGTCCCAGCAAAACTGTCGGAAGTCCCATAAATCCTGTTCTCTGTTCACCCAATAAGATCTGAGTTATAAAACCAAGCAATAAAAAACCTTTTATTATGGACATACATACTATAACCATCTGATTTGTCTTTTTCACACGTTCTGTTTTTTTGCTGTACTTTCTGTATTTTACAACAATCTTTTCTTCAAATTTTTCCAGCTTATCTTTTTCATTTAAACTCATAAAACTTCTCTCTTCCTGCATACCTATACTAAGACTATCGTTGGCAAGTATGCATAACCAACCTTAGTCCACACTTTCATATCATTTGTCTTTCGATTGTATAACTGTCAAAATTCCACTGTCAAACGATACATAAGCTTTATCAACACCTTCTGCAAATTCGTTACTAACTGTTCTGCTGCTGCCTTTTATTACATCAACTCCTTCCAGTTCATACTTTAATCCTGATAATCGTAAATTTTTTACTTCATCCGTATATGGATAAAATGAAATATATTTGCTCCATATATCATCTTTATGTAACTCTGTTTCCCCATCTATAAGATAAATTTTATTGTAAGAATCAATGATATATGTTTCAACACCATTTTCCAATGCTTTTGATAATATTCCAATATTTGCGAGAAGATGATCAATCCTCCCTCCTGTTGCACCTATTATAATAATCTGTGACGGGTAATTTTCTAAAATATAATCAAGAACAAGCTCTGTATCTGTCGCATCTTTTTCCGCAGGATATCGTATAAACTGTGCATCTATTGAGGATTTTATCATTTTATTCATATATTTGTCAAGAATTCCAGGTGATACACTGTCAAAATCCCCCATAAAACAGTCAACTTTTACATCAAGTTTACATGCTGTTTCAAGTCCTGAATCAGCACATACCACTGTATCAAATTTATGTGATTTAAGGTATATACTCACAAAGTCTATGTCTGTTTTACCTCCACTAAGAAGCAATGTTTTGCCAAATGTTTTATTATCAGTCATTTTCACTTATTTCTTCCTTTTCGGGCTTTGGAATTTCTCCTGTCTTTGTCTGATGGCTCTTTCGCAACTCTTTTTCCATATAATACATCTCTTTTTGACGCTTCAACGCTTCACGCTGAATATCATATATGTATTTTATAAGCCTTTTATCTGTCTGCAAAAATACACAGCCATATGAATATGAATACTTACTTCCCTTTGTCGTTATATCGCTTTTTCTTACGACCTGTGCCTTAGCTTTTAATTGGCCGAATTTTGATGGAATAATAAAAAATACCGCATCATCCGTCTTTAATTTTATGTTAAGACAGATATTTATTCCTGTTTCACTGACATCCTTGATAAATCCCTGCACAAACTCCGGAACCGGTGTCTTATATGCTGCAAATTCAGGGTCATCAACATCCGGATAAGGCATTTCTGAAACTTTAAGTCCTGTTTTCGCATCCATATAAAAACCAAACATAGTCTCTGTATCAAGATCTACCCTGTATGCATTCCGTCTGTTAAAGGATTTCCCTTTATCCTTTATCTCAAAAAAATGAATAAGACTATTGTCTAGCTTTGCCATACCTGCCCGACATTCTTCCCATTTCCACATATTATCACTGTCTCTATAAACAACACTTATAGAATCCTCTGGATTAAATTTAAAAACTTTTCCTCTTGCAGCAATAAGTGTCACGCAGATCTTTTTTTTGTCAACATACTCTGCTTTACTGGTAAGTCTGTACCTATACCCCTCTCTATCAACAAATATTTCTACCGTTCTTCCTAAAGGTATATTTTCGAGAAGCAATTTAAAATTCCCCCTTTAATTTTCTTATATTTTCTTTAATATCACCGCCAAATACGGCAGTTCCGGCAACAATCCAGTCAACTCCGTTTTCAGCTATTTCTTTTGCATTTTCAATATTTACTCCACCGTCTATTTCTATCAGAAAATCAAATTTACTTTCTTTTCTGATATTGTCAAGCTTTCTAACTTTTTCCAATGAATCTCTTATAAATTTCTGACCGCCAAATCCCGGATATACACTCATCACCAGTACAACATCAACAATGTCCAAAAGACCTTCTAATTTTGACACTTCCGTATCAGGACTTATCGCCACAGAACATTTCATGCCTGCTTCTTTAATCTTTTCCAAAGTTGCCCTTACATCTTTACAGGCCTCATAATGAACCGTCAGAAGATCAGCTCCACACTTAGCGAAATCCTCAACATATCTTACCGGTTCATTTACCATTAAATGCACATCAAAAAACATATCCGTTATTTTCCTGATTGATTTTATAACCGGCATACCGAAAGATATAGACGGAACAAACTCTCCATCCATTATATCAATATGCAGCAGCTCAATATCACATTCTTCAAGCTCATGTATCTGTTCCCCTAATTTGCAAAAATCTGCCGAAAGTATTGACGGTGCAAGTTTACTTATTTTTTCCTCCATTATATAGAGTTCCTCCTGTGCTTAATATTTTCTTTTATTGCTAATTTCATCAAAAAATTGTCTGTAGTTATCATATCGTCCCTTTGGAATCCTGCCCTCATCAAGTGCAATCTTTACACTGCACTGTGGCTCATGTATGTGAACACATCCCAAAAACTTACAGCTATTTTTATACTCCTCAAATTCCGGATAATAATCCCTGAGTTCCTCTTTTTCAAGATTTGGAAGTCCAAGAGAAGTAAATCCCGGTGTGTCCATAATATAAATTCCGTCACCAAGTGAAAAAAGTTCAGAATGTCTTGTTGTGTGCTTTCCTCTTTTAATTTTTTCACTTATCTCACCAATCTCCATCCCTGCTTCCGGAAACAGTCTGTTTATTATAGATGACTTTCCTACACCTGATGGTCCTGCAAGTACAGATGTTTTGTTTTTAAGACACTCTCCAAATTCTTTGATTCCTTCGCCTGTAAATGTGCTTGTCATAAATATCCGGCTGCCGCACCCACGATAATTATCCGCAAGTTCTGCCAGATATTTTTCATCTGCATCATCTTTTTTATTAAAGCAGATAACTGTTGCAATCCCCTGTGTCTGCATCATAAGCAGAAATCTATCCAGCAGATTAAGGTTTGGCTTTGGGACTGATGCCGAAAATATCACAACAGCCTGATCCACATTTGCAACGGCAGGTCTTATTATGGAATTTTTTCTCGGCAGTATCTTTTCAATGCTCCCTAGCATTTTTTCCCTGTCAAGTATCTTAACTTCTACATTATCTCCAACTAACGGCTTTACTTTTTTATTTCTGAATATTCCCTTTGCTTTACATTCCACAACTCCCGGCAAGTCTGTATCAACATAGTAAAAGCCGCCTATTCCTCTTATAATCTTTCCCTGCATTACTGCCTAACCTTTTTAAATTCAACATTGTATGAATTACCAGTTGCAACATCGCCTTTATACAATGTTACTGTACCATTGTTCTCACTCCAGCCCTTTATTGAAAATTTCTTTGGGAAATCATCATAGGAAAGTGTTCCCTTATATATAGTCTTAGTCTTTCCATCCTGCTCAAGAACAAGTTTGATAACAGCAGGTTCATCATCCTCATAATCAAACGGATTGCCGCTTACCGTAACACTGCCCTCATAACTATAATTATATACTGGCTTTGGTGTTGGTTTTGCTGTCGGCTTCGTGTCAGAGCTTTTTGTTCCCATGCTGACTGTATAATCCACAACTGTTCCGACCGGAACTTTTGTGCCGGCTTCGATAGTCTGACCTACAACGATTCCTTTTGCATACTTACTTGAGTAAATATAAGAAACATTTGATGAATTTCCCGTAAGACCTCTTGCCGTGAGCCTGTCAAGAGCAACCGCCTCTTTTATACCAACGATATTTGGCATTGTAACATTATCACTCTCAGGACCCTTACTTAAGATAAGTTTTACGGATGAGCCTGATTTTACACTTGAGCCCACAACAGGATCCGTGCCACACACAAGTCCCTTATCAACCGTATCACTGTATTCTTCTGATGTTGATGAAACGGAAAGTCCCAAAGCTTCAAGTTTCTTTGTAGCATCATCCTTTGTAAACTTTGTAAGCTCCGGTATCGTAACACCACTGCTTCCCTTACTATACTTAATGGTTACGCGTGAATATTCTTCAATGCTGCTTCCCTCATCAGGACTCTGCTCTAAGACCGTATTTGGTGTCTCATCTGACTCCACCGGTTCAAGTCTCCACTTAAGTTTCTTTTCTTCAAGTATCTCCTGTGCTTCTTCAAGTGTTTTGCCGCTTATATCAGGAACTTCTACCATGCCTGCCTTAGGTTCTTCTGTTGCCTCTGCTGTTGTTTCTGCCGGTGCCTCCGTTGTTATTGAAGTCACATCCTTATCGTCTTTTCCTGAGCCCTTGCCCCACCAGCCGCTCACTTTTCCGATTATCAAAAGAATCACTATAAGAATAATAACTGCAACAACCACACTGCATATTTTTAATATCTTTTCAAGCTTAGGGTCTATCGCATCATCATCGCCGCTCTCTTCCTCCTGCGGTTCTATGTTCTCCTCCTGAGCATATCTTCCTCTTGATGCATCTCTTACTTTGTTTACATCGTCACTTGAAAATTTGATTGTAGGCGAAAAATCATCCTCATCATCTACAATATTTACATATGCCCCATCCGGCTCTGACAAAGATCTCTTAAGATCAGAAATAAGTGCCGCAGAAGACATATAACGCATATCCGGTTTCTTCTGCATACATTTCTGCACAATTTTTGAAAGGCTTAACGGTATATTAGGATCAAGCTGTTGAAGTGGAACCGCTTCATCCTGTATATGAGCGAGGGCAACCGTGACCGTACTCTCTCCCTCAAAAGGCACTTTTCCTGAGAGCATCTCATATAAAGTCACTCCGAGCGAATATATATCACTCTTCTCATCACTGTAACCGCCTCTTGCCTGTTCAGGACTTATATAATGAACAGAACCCATAGCATTTGATGTAATTGTATTTGATGTTGCCGCTTTTGCAATTCCAAAATCCGTTACTTTTACTTTTCCTTCTTTTGAAATGATTATATTCTGTGGTTTAATATCCCTGTGTATAATATGGTTATTGTGGGCTGCTTCCATACCCTGTGCTATCTGTATTCCGATGCCGACAGCCTCTTTCACATCAAGCTTGCCCTTTTTCTCGATAAACTTCTTTAATGTGATGCCCTCAACAAGTTCCATGACAATATAATGAAGTCCATTGTCCTCTCCAACATCATACACATTAACTATATTCGGATGTGACAATCCTGCAACGGATTGTGCCTCTGCCCTGAATTTTGCAACAAATTTTGCGTCACTGCTGTATTCCTGTTTCAAAACTTTTATTGCAACATATCTATTCAAACGATGACATTTGGCCTTATAGACATCTGCCATTCCACCCGAACCCACTCTATCAATAATTTCATATCTGTCACTGATCATCATTCCGGGATTAATCATACTTTCCTCCATTCTGCCATCAGGCATAAATCTCATTTATAATCTTTTTTTCCGGATGTATGCATCCGGATCCGGCTATATGTATTTGGTCTATATTTCAACCAAAATAACTGTAATGTTATCTTTCCCACCATTCTCATTAGCTTTCTCAACAAGACTGTCTACTGCTTTTTCTATAGAGCCGCTATGACGCACTATATACTCTATATCATCATCCTCAACCATGTTTGTAAGACCGTCACTGCACATAAGTATCTTATCATCCGGCTTTACATCTACCTCAAAATAATCTGCGTGAACTGTCTCGTCAATTCCTAAAGCTCTCGTAATAATATTCTTCTGTGGGTGTATCCTCGCCTGGCTTTCGGTGAGTTCACCCTTTTTGACCATTTCCTCTACCCATGAATGATCATTTGTTATCTGTTTTATATCATCACTTATGATGTACAGACGAGAATCCCCAATATTAGCAATATATAATGTATTATCCATAACAGTGCATACTACCATAGTAGTTCCCATGCCCTCATATTCAACATTCGCTTTTGCTTCTGCAAGAACGGCATTATTGGCGACCTTTACCGCCTCCTCCAATGTCGTTACCGGTGTTATACTTTCGCTGTTTTTTATGGATTCAGCCATTTTCTCAACACAAAGCTTTGACGCATAATCTCCTGCTTTATGTCCACCCATGCCATCTGCTACAATAAACAGATTTTGGAAACCACCAACTGAATTTTCATTGCAGTAAACGGAATCCTGATTCATGGCTCGTTTGCTCCCGATATCAGTCTTTGCATATGCTTTCATCGTCGTTTCCTCCTCGTTCTTTATTTCTAAGCTGACCGCAGGCGGCATCAATATCCCTGCCCATCTCTCTTCTTATAGTAACATTTGTGTGATTTTTTTCAAGTAGCAATTTAAAATTCTGTATGTCTGCTCCTTTAGAACGCTGTCCCATTCTTCCCTCAACCGGATTTAACGGTATGAGATTTATGTGACAGTTAAGCCCTCTTACGAGTTCTACAAGCTGCATCGCACATTCCCTGCTGTCATTTTTTCCTTCTACCATACTGTATTCAAAGGTAATTCTTCTTCCTGTCATGTCAACATAATAGCGGCACGCATCAATTATCTCATGTATCGAATATCTGTTGGCTATAGGCATCATTTCACGTCTTAATTCATCATTAGGAGCATGAAGGGAAATAGCTATCGTTATAGTCAGTTTTTCATCGACAAGTTTTTTTAATCTGTCAACAAGACCGCAGGTAGATAAGGTGATGTTTCTCTGACTGATGTTAAGACCATTTTCATCAGATATCATCCTGATAAATTTAACAACATTATCATAGTTGTCAAGTGGTTCTCCTATCCCCATCAATATAATATTAGAAACTCTCTCTCCGGTTGTCCGCTGAATTTCATAAATCTGGTCAAGCATTTCAGAAGTCTTAAGGCTTCTTATAAGTCCCCCCACCGTAGATGCACAAAATCTGCATCCCATACGGCATCCGACCTGAGTTGAAATACATACACTGTTTCCATGCTTATATTTCATAAGAACGCTCTCAACCGTGTTTCCGTCTGAAAGTCTCATGAGAAATTTTGCTGTTCCGTCAGATGACACCTGTTTTTTTATTATTCTTGCACCTTCTATCGTACAGCTTTCATCAAGTTTTTTTCTCATATCCTTTGAGAGATTGGTCATTTCATCAAAACTTAAAACAAGTCTTTTATGAATCCATTCATATAATTGTTTTGCTCTAAACTTCTTCTCGCCCATCTCCTCTAAAAGTTTTTGCAATTCAGTAAAATTCAGACTCTTAATGTCAATCTTATCTTCAGTCAATATATCACCATCCTATTGTTTTATAAATGCCGCTATAAAAAAACCGTCTGACTCTGTCATATCAGGTAATATCTGTATATATCCATCGTCTTTCATATAATTTCTGATTTTTTTTGGAACTCTTTTTCTTATATCCGCTTTCTTAAAAGGAAGATTTTCAAGCATCCACCTGACATTATCTTCATTCTCTTCCATTGCTATTGTACATGTACTGTAAAGAAGCTGTCCACCTTTTTTTAAATAACGGCTTACATTTTTTAATATTTCCCTCTGTATCTCTGACAATGCATTTATATCTTCTATCGAGGTCTTATATTTTATATCACATTTTTTTCCGATAACTCCAAGCCCTGAACAAGGCAGGTCAGCGATTACAATATCTGCCGTATCCTCCCACTCTTTTTTAAATACGAGTGCATCATTTTTAACAACAGAAACATTTTCAAAACCGTTTCTTTCAACATTTTCTTTTATAAGTGCCGTCTTTGCATCAGTAAGGTCACAGGAAATTATCTTTCCTCCGCCATTTAGTTTCCTGTCATTTAATCTGTCGGCAATATGAAGCGTCTTTCCTCCGGGTGCGGCACATATATCAATGATATTTTCCCCGCCTTTTATCTCAGGGATATGCCCTGCAAGTATCGAGCTGAAATCCTGCACCTGTATATAACCTTTCTTAAGTGCCTCAACATCCTGCAGTCTGTCAAAATCATCTATCGAGAAAGCGTAATCAAAAAGTTCACTCTTTTTAACACTGATGCCCTGTTTTTTTAACATATCATACACTTCCTGCGGTTCCGCTTTTGAGACATTGCATCTTACACTCACGCCTCTGTCTGCTTTAAGAAATCCCTCAAAAATCCTTTCTGTCTCATCCTCGCCGTACTCCTCACACAAATAATTTACTATCCACTCAGGCATTGAGTATCTGACTGAGGCATAAGCACAAAATCCGTCCTTTTTGTCAGGAAATTTTATCTTATCTTTTTCTCTTGAAATATTTCTTAAAACACCATTTACAAAACCTTTGAGGTTTGTAAATTTTCTTTTATTGGCAAGCTTTACCGCTTCGTTGCACACTGCACTGTCAGGAACACTATCCATATGCATTATCTGGTAAACTCCCATTCTTAGTATTTCTCTGATAACAGGTTTCATTTTTTTAACTTTTGTCTTTGAAAACAGATTTATAATATAATCTGAGGAAACCGCATATTCTATGGTTCCCTGACAAAGTCTCGTAAAAAATGCTCTGTCTCTCTTTTCAAGTCCCGGATGTTTTTCAAGTGCAGCGTGTATAGCTTTGTCTGAATAAGCCCCCTTATCCATTACAGATACTATAACATCAAGTGCAAGATTTCTCAAATTTACTTCATCAGCCATTTAGAGTTTCCCCTTTTTCAACTTTATATCCACGAAGAAAAGCAGCTATATTCATTCGCTTTTTGCCCTCAAGCTGAAGCTCTTTCACATCAAGATAATCTTTTCCCGTGCTTATAAGCATCTTATTTTTGTCCACATATGCGATATTTCCGCAATCTGTCTTTGTAATATCAAATGCTTTAACTTCTTCATCGTCTAATACATCTGCCTCCCATATCTTCAACATTTTTCCATGAATATGGGTAAATGCACTAGGCCATGGATTTAATCCTCTTATAAGTCTCTCTATCTCAACCGCTGTTTTTGAAAAATCAATCTCACCTGTCGCCTTGCTTAACATTTTTGCATAAGTCTGTTTTGACTCATCCTGTTTGACCGGATTTAATTTTCCCTCTTCTGCCTGTTTTAAGACTTCGAGTATCATGGGTCCTCCAAATGAAGCCAGCTTGTCAAAAAGACTTCCGCCTGTCTCTTTCCTGTCAAGCTTATATTTTTTTACAAGAAGCATATCTCCTGTGTCAAGTCCCTCATCCATCTGCATAATAGTAACACCGCTCTCCTCGTCTCCATCTATAACGGACCACTGGATTGGTGCTGCACCTCTGAGCTTCGGAAGTAATGACGCATGAACATTAATGCAGCCGTATTTTGGAAGTTCAAGTATCTCCTTTGGTAGTATCTGTCCGAATGCCACTACTACTATAACATCAGGATTTAATTTTTTTAATACTCCGATAAATTCCGCATCTTTTACTTTCTGCGGCTGATATACTTCAATACCGGCTTTGACTGCTGCCTCCTTCACGGGAGTAAACATCATTTTCCCACCGCGTCCTTTTGGCTTATCCGGCTGAGTTACTACAGCAGTCACATCATGCTCACTGTTTATAAGTGTTTCCAGAGTCCCTACCGCAAAATCCGGTGTTCCCATAAAAACTATATTCATACTTTTCCTCCTCTCGCATATTATATACTCTCGAAATCTCCTGAACGAAAAATTTCGAGAGTACATTATTGCATTTTAGTTTAATATCTATCTTTGAATTGTAACAAACTGTATTTTGTAACAGGCTTATACTTACTCTTCCCCGGCAGATGCATTCATAAGCTCGCCCTCTACCTTTGATACATAAAGTACACCTGATAAATGGTCTATCTCATGCTGGAGTGCTCTTGCCAAAAGTTCCTCGCCCTCTACCTCTATCTCTACCATATCCGCATTCAAGGCTCTTACCTTAGCATAATTTGCCCTTGTAACTATTCCTGCCTTGCCCGGCACACTAAGGCATCCCTCCTGTCCTGTCTGTGTACCTGACAGTTTTACTATCTGTGGATTGATAAGTACAATAGGCTGACTGCCATCCTCAGTCACATCAATAACAACAATCTGCTTTAACACACCGACCTGAGGTGCTGCAAGCCCTACCCCCTGTGCATCATACATTGTATCGAGCATATCCTCGATAAGTGTCTTTATCCTCGGTGTCATCTCCTTTACAGGTCTTGCGTTCATTGTAAGTATTTCGTCACCGATCGTCCTGATATTTCTTATTGCCATAGTAATATTTCCTCCGTTTTTATTATGTGTTATATAAGATTAAATTCAAAATTAAGCCTGCAGTCCCTAAACGACTCCGTTTCATGCATAAATTCCTCGAAACTGTTTTTTATGGAGCACAGTATCCCATAATCTGCACACTTTCCATATATCATACGCCTGTAAACATCTTTCACCTTTGAAAGTGCCGCAGGTGCAGGTCCAAGCACCGTTACATCCTGATAGAGTTTCATCTTATCGGCGAGTATCTGTGCCAGATTATCCGCATTTCTTTCATTTTCTGAAAGCACCAACACTCCTAGTATATTTGAAATCGGCGGATATTGCAACATTTGTCTTGTAACAATTTCCTGTTCATAAAAATTTTTATAGTCATTTTTTGCTGCATAAACGATACTGTAGTGCTCAGGCTGATATGTCTGTATAACAACTTCTCCGGGCTTATCTGCCCTGCCTGCTCGACCACACGCCTGTGTTGTAAGCTGAAAAGTCTTTTCCGCTGCACGATAATCGCCTGAATTTAATGAAAGGTCTGCTGCAAGTATTCCCACAAGCGTAACATTTGCAAAATCATGTCCTTTTACTATCATCTGTGTTCCGATAAGTATGTCCGCACCACCTTTTGAATATTCTTTTAAAATATTTTCATGTGCATTTTTACCCGTTGTCGTATCAGCATCCATACGAAGTACATCTGCCTGTGGAAATCTTTTTTTAACCATCTGCTCAACCTGTTGTGTACCAATCCCGAAACTGCTTATGTAAAGCGAACCGCAGGATGGACATTTATCCGGCATCTGAATTTTGTAACCGCAGTAATGACACATCAGATAGGAAACTCTCCCATTTACAGAATGTGGTTTTAATGCGACCGAACAGTGTGGACAGCCAAGGACCTCGCCACATTGCCTGCACGAAACGAACCCCGCAAATCCTCTCCTGTTTAAGAAAAGCATTATCTGTTCTTTTTTCTCCAGTCTGTCACGCATAAGTTCATCAAGTCTTCTGCTGAATATTGAATAATTTTTTGCTTTTAATTCCTCCCTTAAATCTTCTATATAGACTGACGGATAAACTGCATTGCCAGCTCTCTCGTTTAGTTCAAATAATCTGTATTCTCCCTGCATTGCCTTATAATACGAGTCAACCGATGGTGTTGCCGAGCCTAAAACAACGCTTGCACCGACCATTTTAGCCCTCTGTATCGCGACCTCTCTTGCATGGTACTTTGGCGGCATCTCACTCTGATAGCTTGAATCATGCTCCTCGTCGATAACGATAAGTCCGAGATTTTGAAACGGTGTGAAAAGTGCCGACCTCGGTCCTATCATAACATCTATCTCGCCGTTTTTTGCCCTTGTGTACTGGTCAAACCTCTCCCCCGCCGAAAGCCTTGAATGCATGACTGATATTCTGTTTCCAAATCTTTTATAAAAACGGTTTACCATCTGAAATGTGAGTGAGATTTCCGGTATAAGCACTATAACCTGCTTTCCGAGACAGATTACCTTTTCAACAATATTCATATACACTTCTGTCTTGCCGCTTCCTGTTATCCCGTGAATAAGGTATGTTCCTCTTACATCTCTTATATAATCATTTAATATCGAATCTACCGTGTGTTTCTGCTCTCTGTTTAAAACAGGACGCACCTCCGGTCTTTCATCAATATTTCCAATAGGATTTCTGTATTGCTGTATGGCATCGACCGTTATTATATCCAGTTTCCTAAGTCCCTCTATAACGCTCGCCGTAAGGCTTAGTTTCTTTGTGGCATAAGAATAATCAAGTCCCGCATTATAAGCCGTCTTATCCAGCTTAAGAAATTCATCGAGAAGTCTTACTCTTGCCTTATTATGCTTTTTTTCAAACTCGTCTCTTTTTTCCCTCATCTTATCCATGCTGACAGCAGGATATATAACTCTCTTTATCTGCTCTTTTATCTCCCTTTTAACAGGCATAACAGACTTTATGGCATCATTCATCGTTGAGCCATAATTTTCCTTTATCCAATAAGCAAGGGAAAGCAGGTGTGATTCCACGACCACTCCCTGCTTTATTATTTCAAGTATGCTTTTCGTTTTTGATATATCAAACTTCGCTTCGCCCGAAAGACCAACGACATATCCTGTCATAGTTCGATTTCCCATGCCGAACGGGATTTTTACGACCGAACCTATATCAACATCAAACTCCATCTCCTCAGGAACTATATATTGAAATGGTCTGTCAAGACTCTTGACTGATATATCTATTATTACATCAGCAAATATCATTTCTTTCCCCTAATTTTTCTTTTTAATTTTTTATCGTCCAGGACTCCCATAAACTTTCAACTTTAAAAATTTCCCGCCTTCAGCCTTTTGTATCTTCTTTAACTGCCATTTAGGAAGTCCTGCTCCTTTGGCTCAGTTATCTGATAAAATTACCATCTTTTACTACATCAGCGACAAGTTCTCTCTCGTCCATATGATATTTCTTTCCTTTTATCTCCTGGTAATCCTCATGTCCTTTTCCTGCGAGCACGATAACATCACCCTCTTTTGCATTTTCAATGGCATATCTTATGGCATCTGCCCTGTCGATGATGGTTATGAATTTACCATCCGCTTTCTTTACACCTGTAACTATATCATCAATGATAGCCTGTGGTTCTTCATTTCTCGGATTGTCGGATGTAACAATCGTGAAGTCTGCAAGTTTTGAAGAAACCTCACCCATCTCAAAACGACGCTCTCTCGAACGGTTTCCACCACATCCAAACAGACATACCAGTCTTTTTGGCGAATACTCTTTAAGTGTCGTGAGCAGACTATTAAGGCTCATTGCGTTGTGAGCGTAATCTATCATTATCGTAAACTTAGGTGATACGGGTATTATCTCAACCCTGCCTTTAACTCTGACTTTTGAAAGCGAGTCGAGTATAACTTCTTTCTTTACACCGAAGTGTCTGCATATTGAGATTGCGGTCATTGAATTGTAAACACTGAACTTGCCCGGTATGTCTATCTCAACATCCATATCCATAAGACCGCTCATATGATATGCAACTCCGAGCGTTCCACCTTTATCCATAAGATGAACATCAGATGCCTTTATATCTGCATTTTCAGAAAAACCGTATGTCTCAACTTTACAGGTATGACCCTCAAGTATCTTTTCAAGATGGCTGTCATCCGCATTGAAGATACCCTGTTTGCATTGTCTGAAAAGCAGGCTCTTACAGTGGATATAATCATCAAGGTCCTTATGTTCATTTGGTCCGATGTGGTCCGGCTCAAGATTTGTAAATATTCCGTAATCAAATACAAAGCCGCCTACTCTGTTTAGCATAAGTGCCTGTGAAGAAACTTCCATAACGACACATTTACAGCCTGCATCAACCATCTTTCTGAAATACTGCTGAACTACATATGACTCAGGCGTGGTATTTGCAGATGGAATAACCTCGTCACCGATAATACTCTCGATAGTTCCGATAAGTCCTGTTTTGATGCCTGATTCCTCCAATATGGAACGAACCATATAAGTTGAAGTGGTTTTCCCCTTTGTTCCGGTAATTCCGATAGTTGTAAGTTCATTTGCAGGATTTCCAAAATATGCCGCTGATGAAACAGCAAGACCGAGTCTTGTATCAGCAACTTTAATAACAGTCACATCGTCAGGCACATCTACATTCTTTTCAACGATAAGAGCCTTTGCTCCTGCCTTAACAACATCTTTTGCAAAATCGTGTCCGTCCCTTACCGCACCGCTTATACATACAAAAACACTTCCGTTTTCAACCTTTCGTGAATCATATACAAGTGTAGTAATATCAATGTCAGTGCTTCCCTGAACACACTCAAAATCTAAATCTTTTATCAGTTCTAAAAGTTTCATTTATATTCTCCATTCCGTTTTTTATCAAAACAAATATAATAAATTTTTTAAGACGCTGTTACAAAGCAGTGCCATAAGTTTAATCTTTGTTATATCTCTATCGTTCCCTCAAATGCAATAGCTGCAGGTCCGGTCATCCAGACTGTATCGTTATCTCTGTCATATTTTACCAATATATCACCACCGAGCAGATGAACCGTTATCTCATCTTCGGTAAGACCGTTTAAAACGCAGGCAACGACTGTCGCACAAGTTCCCGTACCACAGGCAAGTGTCTCACCTGAGCCACGCTCCCAGACACGCATATTTACTTCATGTCTGTTTAACACCTGGACAAACTCCGTATTCACCCTGTCAGGGAACATAGGATGATTTTCAAACTTAGGACCTATCTTATCAAGTGGGAATTTATTTACATCCTCATCTATAAAAGTAACTGCATGAGGATTTCCCATTGAGACGCAGGTTACCTTATAGACTTTTCCGTCAACATTTATATCCGCATCTATACATTTATCCGTATCAACCGCAACGGGAATATCTTTTGACTTAAGGATAGGTGCTCCCATATTTACTTTTACGAGTGAAACCTTTCCATCCTCCACTGTAAGCTCAAGTTTTTTTATTCCGCTTTTTGTTTCGATAGAAAGATTTTTCTTGTCGGTAAGTCCTTTATCATAAACATATTTAGCAACACATCTGATACCGTTGCCACACATTGCTCCCTCTGAGCCGTCAGCATTATACATAGCCATTCTAAAATCTGCAACATCAGATGAACATATAAGTATCAGACCGTCAGAACCTATTCCAAAATGTCTGTGACTGACTTTTCTTGAAATCTCACCCGGATTTTCTATCATCCCCTTTGTGCAGTCAACATAGACATAATCATTGCCACAACCATGCATTTTTGTAAAATTCATAATTCCCTCCATTTCCATGTGCAATTTTGCATATGCTTTATTTCATATGCTTTTCACACACTATGGACATTTCAAAAGTCCATTATATAATTTAATATAATGTTGAGGTCAAAAAGTATTTTGACCCTCGCATCATTTAATATTTTTATATATTTTAATCGTATTTCCCCAACTGCCATATACTTTCCTTCCGTTTTTCTTAGTATATGCCCTCATCTGTATAAAATGTTTTTTCCTTGACTTCTTTAATCTAACCATAGTTTTCGTTGATTTACAAGACACGGCTTTGCTGCTTAAGTTTTTATTATATTTTACGCTCGTCGAATATCTCACCTGATAACCCGATGCATTTTTTACTTTTCCAAAGTAAACAGTGACCTTATTTTTATTTATCTTCCACTTTTTTATCTTAACTTTTGCAGGCTTTGTCACCGGCTTTGCTGTCGGTGTCACTGTTGGTCTTGCAGTTGGAGCTTCTGTCTCCTCAGGCTCATCTTCCGGTTCTTCCGTCTCCTCAGGCTCGTCCGTGATTTCCGGTTCCTCTGTCTCCTCAGGTTTCTCTGTGATTTCAGGCTCTTTTGTCGGCACTGCCGTTGGTGTTTCTGTAGGCTTTACTGTAGGCTTTACCGTCGGTGTTTCCGTTGGTGCTGCCGTCGGTGTCTCTGTAGGCTTTGCTGTCGGTTTTGCTGTCACATCCTGACCGTCTTCAAGCTCAAAAAAATTAACAGTATAACCTACATCTTTTCCATCCCCAAGTCCGGTTATCTCAACATCAAACACATCGCCTGCCGCATACTTTCTGTCTGTCTTCGGTCTGAATATAATACATCCCTTCTGACCATAGCCACCATTATTCACATTAAAATAACCGTCAGCCGCTTCATTGGAAAAATTCCATACTTTGCCATCATTTTGTCTTGTAAGTTTTACCTTTACAGACTCAATATCTACACTTTCGCCCATAGATAACGACCACGGAAATACCGTACCAAAATATTCTACAGGCATATTCTGTGCCGGCCATGCAACTCCGTACTCACTCGCTTTTGTATTTTTCATATCAAATGAATACATCGCACTGTATGTCCCCTTAGTTCCCGTCACCGCTCCAAAACCGGTATATTTCATCTTTGGATTTAACACCCATCTTCTGTGTCCTAATCTGTCTACATTAGAAGGATCTCCATCTTCAAGCCAGCCGTTTATTATCGACCAGTTTATGCTGTTGTTTTCCCATGAAGCCCATGCTATATTGCTCGAGCTTGCTCCACTTGCACCAAGATTATATAAATCTTCGTCCATATCAGCAGGTTTTGACGGATAATGGCTGAGTACACCATTTACATAATTTACAAGTGCTGCCGTCTGTGTAAGGCTGTTGTATGTATCGTCTAATTGCACATCGTATGAAATACCCGCTATATATCTCACCTGATTAAACATATTTATAGCACTGTTTAATGTCTTGTCAGATAGCTTTCCGGCAGAATAATCTCCACTGACAACAGGATTTTCTGCAAATGTAAGTGCATCATTTAAGCCCGCAGCATTTTCTGCACAAAATGCTCTTATCTCATCCTGTGTATGATATGCCACATTTATCCCCTGTGCCTCTGTATCCTCAGCCCGTACATAACTGCTTCCCAATGTCACACACAAAGCCAGCGTCATTACATAACAAATACTCTTTCTGTTCTTTCTAATCATAGATTCTTTCTCCTTTCCGTACTTATGTACTCACGAAATCTTCTGAACGAAGAACTCACAGAGTACATACTTTGCAAACTGCCATTCACACCGCAGACATGAAATCAGCCTTTGCGATAACCGTTCACACCATAAGCGGGAGCGGCAATATTTTGTAACCCGGTTTTTCTTAATGTGAATTAATTATAATATATAGCACCTTTTAGGGCAAGTAAAAGTTACTGTTCACCCATCTGCATAAAACAGGCTGCAATCTTATAAAATTTACTTATCAGTACATAATCTATAACTGTTATCATTAGTGTAACAGTTCAGCCTTCCATTATTATTGATTTTTTCTTTATGATATACAATACACAAAATGTATGCTATAATTTTATATATTTATGCAGGAATGGAGAATAAAATGAGACATAAAATAGTGCTTATGACAGGCGGAACCGAAACCCTTGAATTTTTTTCATTGCAATTAAAAAAAGGCTTTGAAGCCTTAGGATACAAGACTTTTCTTTTCGACCAGACAACAGAAGAAGAAAGTGCAGAAAAACTTTACGATTTTGCAACAGCTTATGACACGATACTTGTCACTTTTAACTTTGACGGTATTCATTATGAAACTTCACTTTTTAACATGAATGGAGTCTCTATCTGGGATGAACGCAAAATCCCATGCGTCAACATAGCCGTTGACCATCCATATTTTTATCCCGAACTTTTCGATATACATCCAGATATTTTTTATGAAGTATCCATCGACAGATACCATGACAGATATATGAAAAGATTTTATCCGGAACTTATGAGTGGAACTTTTCTTCCACTAGGCGGCACCTCACTCTCTCCAAACGGAGATTACAAGAAGATGGCTGACAGAAAATATGACATATGTTTTACCGGTAATTACACACCACCGGAAGTCTTTGACGATGCAATAAACAGACTCGGTGACGAATATGCAATGTTTTATCTTGAGATAATACATGATCTTATCACCAATCCCGACAAACCGGATGATCTGACAATGGAAGAACACTTAAAAAAAGCTATTCCCGGAATCACACATGAGGAAGTAAAAACAGCTATTCCAAACATGATTTTCATTGATACATATGTCAGATGTTATTTCAGAGGTGAAGTGATTAAAACTCTTGCCGATGCCGGCTTTAAGATACACTGTGTCGGCAAAGGTTACGATAAACTCAGGTGTAAACATCCCGAAAATCTCGATATGAATCCTGATGAGCTTTCCTATGGATGTCTTGAAGCACTCGCCGACAGCAGACTTTCATTAAATGTCATGCCGTGGTTTAAAGATGGTGCCCACGACAGGATATTTAACTCTATGTGCAACGGAGCAGTCTGCATAACCGACCACAGCAAATACCTGGATGAGATACTCACACCTGATGAAAATATTATATTTTATGACCTCAAGCAGCTTGATAAACTGCCTGAGATATTTGAAAATGCATTAAATGATACTGATAAACTGGAGAGAATTCAGAAAAACGCATTTAACTTTGCAAATCGTGAACACACATGGTATGTGAGGGCAAAACAGCTTCACAATGAACTGTTAAAATTTTTGTAAATATACAAATCTACCTGTTTATTCCCTGTATAATCCCTCTTTTGCATTAACTACCCCATGCTCCATCATAGCAGTATTCAGAGAAGATACATCACGATTTGTGCTTTCACCTCCGAGAATTTTTTTAAGAGTAGCACAGCATGCCATATCACCTAACACATCTACCATAGTGACTATCATATCTGAAAGTGTGCTTATACTTATGAATATTCCCATAACACCTGCCGGGATGCCTGCTATCTGGATAAGTGCTGCAAATGATGCAACCTGACCGTTTGGAATACCCGGTGTACCTATTGATAAAAGCACATTTGCCAATACTATCACGACCATATTAAGTAAAGTAAGGTGAACCCCGCAGGCATTTGCGAAAAATGTTATCATAACCGACATAAGTATTGATATTGCATCCATATTTACAGTTGCTCCAAGTGGAAGCACTATACTTGTTATTTCTTTTGATACACCCATTCCATCCTCTGCACATCTCATACTGATAGGAATAGTTGCAGAACTTGAACAGGTACCAAATGCATTAAGTGCAGCAGGACTTACCGATTTTACAAATGTCTTTAAAGGCATTTTTGCTATAACTCCCACTATGATGCCATAGACCACCACGGCGTATATTATTATTATCGCATATGTAGTAAGAAGGGCCGTTCCTATTGAAACAACCGTATCTGCACCGGTAGTAGCAAGAACCGGCATTATCGTACAAAGAACACCAAGCGGAGTAAATTTCATAACCTCAAACAATATTTTCATTGAAACTTCATTGACGGATGTTATAAGATCCATCAAAGGCTGGGCTTTTTCCTGTAATGCGAGTATCGCAAAACCTATGATAACCGCAAACACCAGGATCGACAGCATATCACCGTTTACAAACGAGGCAAACGGATTTGACGGAATAAGGTTAGTTATTGTATCTAGTATGTTTGATACATTATTCACATCTACATCCGCACTTGCAAGATGCAGCTTTGCATTTTTTCCGATACCGAGCATCTGCGGAACAAATATACCAAAGACACAGGCAAGACAGGTTGTCGATAAGAAGAATACCATCGCTCTGCCTGCTATCCTGCCCGTTGCTGACACACTTCCCATGCTCCTTATTCCACATACAAGAGAACAGAATACCAAAGGATATATCATCATTTTCAAAGCATTCATATAAATCGTTCCTATAGTCTGCGATGCCTTGATAACTCCTGTCCAGCTTTTAGGAATTATAAACCCAAGTATCACACCAATTGCAAGCCCTATCATTATCTGTACTGTAAGATTTAATTTTTTCCATCGTTTTATCATATTAGCCCCCGTTTCTGCACACATTTTTTTGTGCATAGTACGAAAGGTTTTGCCTTTCGCACATAAGTTTTGTGCCAAGTGTGCCCAGACACAAATCCTGCAAAAAAAATAAGCGGCAAACATATTTTATGTTTTGTCGCCTTTGACACGCTATATACTATATTTATTTTTTAGTCAGTCAGAAATTAGTAATCTGCTGTCTGTTTATAACACTATTACTTATGTACTATATCAAATTAATCTTTTATCAAATATTAAAATCATCCGAACTTTTTATTTATCATTTCAAGAAGCATATCGACAGTTCCGTCAACTCCCATTATACTGCTGTCGAACATTGCATCTTTTCCGTCATGCTCACCTCTCCTGTTTCCCGTAACATATTTATAATATGTATCACGCTTTTCATCCATCTGCCTTACAAGTCTCTTTGCCGAAAACATCGACATATCATATTTCTCCGCAATATGCTTAGTTCTTACATCAAACGGAGCATAGATATATATCTTCAGACAGTCATCCCTGTCTTTCAAAATATAATCAGCACATCTTCCCATTATGATGCACGACTCATTCTGTGCAACTCTCTCGATTATATCAGCCTGTGCATCAAGCACCTGGGTTGAGAGATAAAAATTGCCGACGCCGTATGTAGTTTTTAAACCCTCAATATCTTTTGCAGATACCTCATCGGCTTTCTGAACGGTATGCTCATCCATCTCAAGTTTCTTTGCAGCTTCCTCGACAAGCTGTCTGTCATAAAGTTTAACTCCAAGTTTTTCGGCAAGCTTTTCAGCAATATCACAGCCCTGAGCTCCAAACTCTCTTCCTATCGCAACAACAAAATGATTCATATGCATCCCTCATTTCTTTTTATCTGCTTAAACAAAATACTTTAAATCAACTATGTCTTTAAAAACATCACTGTTACTGATTGTCACTTACAAAACAAATGAAATAAATATCATCTTTACACTACAACTTCATAATATAAATCTGCAATGACAACTTTTTGTTTTGCACAGCTTTATAATACCATTATTTTAGATTTATCTGTATGTCCATAGTAAACATAAATGTCAAAAAGTGTTTGTACACTACAGACAAACTATAAAAAATAAAACTTACACCGCCGACGATAGCAACGGGCATAGTGCTTATTATGGCGGCAAATTTAGGAACAAAGCTGAGCACGGCCGCATATACGGCGACAAGTCTTACAACTCTTGGATCGTGAACCCTGCAAAGTTCAAGTACACCGGTGTTTACGGTGTATTGAACTCGTTTTGGATTGCAGAGGTGATAACTGCATCGTTTAGTTATATTATGGTTTTGAGGATGTTTAAAAGGATGCCATAATGGCATCCTTTGCAGGGTGATATTTATAGATTCCTGTATTCTCATCCGTCTATATGTTTCTTTTTCCACTCTTTTTGAATACGATATTCACTGACATCCATTAAAGTTTGTTTTAATCTGTCATAATCCTCGTCACTTATCTTATCTGACAACGGCTCTGATAAATCCGTAGAACCCTCAACATTATCAAACTCACATACCGTCTTTTTGCCGTCAATAATATATTCTTCCCTGATTTTTGTCGGTCTGCCTGACTCACCGTTGTATTCAATTTTTATGTGTACGCTGACCCCTTTGCCCTCCTGTAATGCCTTAGCAATCTCATTTTCCATTCTCTTGTAATCGCCACGGTTAATCGTTCTCCGCATCGGCACAAGATTTTCTTCACCCTCTGAACCGCTGAGAATTCTCGCAATAATGTGTCCGCCGTCATCGTCCTCTCTGCGTTCTTCACCGCCCGACTCTTTTTGCTCTTTCATATTCCTAGAACCCTCCTCCGTATATTCAGGATTTGAGTCACACGATATTTTATTTCCGTTGCCATCCGTTTTATATACATTTCCATTTGCCGTATATTCAATATCGGGAAGAATTTCGCCGTTTTTCTTATATGTCTGACCGTTTTCGTCAGTCTCATATGTATTTCCATTAAACTCATAAACAGAGTTTGTTCTCTCTTTTTAGAATAATCGGGTTCTTCGGGTATTATATCCTCCTGCTGCTCCGCAGATACTTCACTTAAATTATCATCACCCATAAGCCTGTCAAACTTTTCGCTTGCCTTTTTGCTAATCTCACCTGATTTCATACCTTTAGTTTCTGAAATCTCACTTAATCCACAAAAAAAATCCATACAACCACACTCCTTTATATGTGATCCATCAGCCGTTCAAATAAATCCACTATCTCGGCTGTGCCATCAATCCGTGCCTGTTCTTTTGTCAATAAAGCAATTATTTTCTGCTGGTCATTTTCACTAAGAAGCATAATATCAGGTTCAAGCATCTCCTTTATGCAATCATACCAACTGCTTATATTGTTTTCTTTTCCTTTTGCAAGTCCGAATGCTATTTCATAATTGAACAGGCTATACACTACCTGACCTCTCAATTTTTGAACTTCATCCTTTGTCACGGCTTTTGTATATCTGATAAATGCAGCCTTTGACTCAGCCGGAATATCGATTTTATCCAAAAGTGCCTTAACAGAGCGGTTTTCATATGTTAATTGCAAACTCTTTCCCGCTGTTTTTGAAGATGAAACCGTATCGGTAACTGACCTGCTTCTCTGATTTGTCTCTGTTGTCGTGTTTGTCTTTCCCGTTGTATTTGCAGTGCTGCTGTTTACTCCTGCATTAAATCCCACATTTGCGGAAACAACAAAACTTACACCTGCACTTGCACTTCCGCCAAAATATCTGCCCTTTGAGTTCGTCTTACTCTGTGTAAGTGAGATTCCTTTTGATATACCCTCCGAAATCCCGTCTGTCCTCGCCTTTGATAAAGACAAAGTGTCACTTTCATTTATCGTTACCGAACTGTGTGCAAACGTAGCAAGCCGCGTATGCAGCAATTCATATCCCTGTTTCATCCTCTGAATTTCCGATGTGGAAACAGGGTCTGCAAGCATTTTTTAATTTAATACTCTATCGTCCATCTATCAACACTTCCTTACCTCTGAACGCAAATCCATAGTGTTGTATATTTTCCTCTTTCACACCTCTTTTGATAAGCTCTGCATCATAGTTTTTTTCATCTATCTGCTTTAATGCCGCTTCAACTGTTTCTTCAAGTGAGTTTTCTTTTCTGGGATTTATTACTTTAAATTCTATCACTATTCCCGGATATTTGTCATTTGTTTTTTCTATAGGTTCAAGCATTATGTCATACCTTCCGAAACCGCTTTCACGGTTTGAGTTTATAATATAGTTTTCTGTCTGGTCTACCATAAGTCCAAGTACGAAGCCGTGGAAAAATCTTTCTGGTTCTTCATCAGATGGAATATTTCCGGTATCAAAGTAGCTAATTGTTTTCAAAGTCACTTTATTCATGTAAGCATTCATACTCTCTATATCCCCGTTTATAAGTGCTCTTATAAACTCATTTGTTTCCATTTTTGCGTGACTGAACCATCTGAGTATCATATCCTCAAACATAAATCGTATTTCCAAGTTTGTTAGTGCAAGCGTGTATTTGCGTGCTTTTCTGCGGTTTCCAACAAGTGGTTCTGCCGCTACTACCTTAAGATAACCGCTTGCAAGCATAAGACTCCACACTGCATCTTCTGAATAATCAAGCTCTGAAAATACTATCTGCTCATTTATTTGTACATCTATTGTTTCTTCTTTAAGAAGAGTTTCCATCATCATCTTTATACAGGGACTTCCTTTTTTAACGAGATTATTTATAAGTCCATTTGAACTTGAGTCTGCCCAGTAAGTGTTATATTCTTTTTTATCTAAAAAGTTGATTATCGACCACGGATTATAAATATCTTTTTGTTTTCCAAAAATAAAACCATCGTACCATTTTTTCACATCCGACTTTTCATCCGGTAATCCCTGTTCATCAAGTGCATTAAATACTTCTTCTGTAAAACCAAATGAAGTCTCATATTTTGTGGACAATGTCGTGACTATTTCAAGATTATTTAAATCTGAGAAAATACTTTCCTTAGACATAGTCTCGGCTTTAGCCGAGCCATTAGAAGTTTGCATAGCAAACTTCCTAACAGCTGAATATTCAGCTGTTGTAATACCAGTCATTATCGCTCTTTCAAGATATGGATTTGTTTTAAAGGTTGCATTAAAAAGGCTTCTTGTGAATCCTACAAGTTTCTCCCAGTATCCATTTACATATGCTTCCTGCATAGGTGTGTCGTATTCATCAAGAAGAATAATTACTTTTTTGCCATAATAACGGCTGAGATAGTTTGAAAGATTATTTAAGGCCTCTTGAGCTGTTTCATCATCCATGCCTACACGAATTGATTTGTATTGTAATTTTTCATTTTCATTATACAAATCACTTTTCATTATATAAATTTATAAGTTCATTTTTTATCTGTTTTACAGCACCCTCATAAGTATTCTGTTTTATTTTTGCAAAACTAAGAAATATCAACGGATATGTCCCCTGCAATTTGCGATATTTTTCATCTTTCCATATATCAAGCCCCTCGAATAAATCCCCTCTATCCTTATATTTATTTGAGAAAAAACATTCAAGCATACTCATATTTAATGTTTTTCAAATCGGCGTGGGCGGGTTATAAGGGTAACATCATCCTTATTTTCCCACCACTCTTTTATAAAAGATGTCTTATCTATATAAAAACAATCATTTTCTATAACCGAATCAAATGCCTGTTTCCCTATTGCTACAACTTTTTTTGCCATATGCACCCTCCTGTTTATATCTTGCAAATTAAACTCTGTAAATATCTCTACCTACCATCTATTAATACTTCCTTACCTTTAAACGCAAAACCATAATGATATATGTTTTCCTCTTTCACACCTCTTTTGATAAGCTCTGCATCATAATCTTTTTCTTTTATCTGTCTTAATGCATTTTCTACCGTTTCCTCTAATGTATCTTCCTTCTTTTGGTTAAATACCTTAAACTCTATCACAATGCCAGGTAGTTTTTCATTATTTTTATCTATTGGTTCGAGCATTATATCATATCTTCCGAAACCACTCTCCCTGTTTGAACTTAGAATGTAATTGTCTACCTGGTCGACCATCAGTCCTAATACTAAACCATGGTAAAAATGCGATGACTTTTCAGTCATCGCATACAAGTTTGAACAACAGTTCAAACTTGAGCCATTAGCTACTCCCCTACAGTCGTAGCATGAGGCTAACCTTTCCGGTTCTTCATCAGACGGGGTTTTTCCTGTATCAAAATAACTTATTACTCCTCTTGTAACTCTGTTCATGTATTCGTTCATACTTTCAATGTCACCATTGAGAAGTGATTTTACAAAATTATTGTAATTAAACTTTTCTTCCCCAAACCATTGTTCTATCATTACCTCAAACATTCTCTCTACTTCAAGGTTGGTTAATTTCAAACCATATATTTTTCTTTTCAGCCTGCCGACTTCCTTATATGACTCTATACATAAATACCCACTTGCAAGCAAAAGGCTCCATATTACATCCTCATTTTTATCTAATTGATCAAATACAATTTGTTCATCAATCTTTTTTTCTATTACACCACCCGAAATAAGAACTGCCATTGCTTCTTTAACATCCGGTGTCCCTGTTTTTATCAGTTTGTTTACAATTCCATTTGAACTCGAATCTGTCCAGTATGAATCTATTTTTCCTGTCTGTAAATAATTAATTATAGACCACGGATTATATATATCTTTGACATCTCCATATGTAAAGCCATCATACCATTCCTTCACCGCTGCCTTTTCATTTGACATATTTACTTCATCAAGAGCATCAAAAACTTCTTTTTCCGTAAATCAAAAACTTGTTGCGTATTCCCTACTTGTAGTTGTTACCACTTTAAGATTATTTAAATCAGAAAAAATGCTTTCTTTTGATACACGGGTTATTCCTGTCATTATCCCACGTTCAAGATAAGGATTTGTCTTAAATGTCGAATTAAAAAGACTTCTCGTAAGTGCTACAAGTTCATCCCAATATCCATTCATATATGCTTCCTGCATTGGTGTGTCGTATTCATCAAGAATTATTATCACTTTTTTTCCATAATATTTATACAACATTCCAGCCAAAGTTTTTATTGCTCTACAAACAATTTCATTTGATATTTTTTTATTTATGTCTGCATTGTTTGCATAATTGTCCAGTTGCTCATACATATTTTTTTCTGCTTCTGTTAATTTATCACTTTTAAGCAGATATGAATGTTGTTTATAGGCATCGTTTATCACTGATACCAAATCGTTTTTTGTATCTTTAAAATTATCCGCCTTAATATCCGCAAAACTCAAAAATATCACTGGATATGTCCCCTGTAACTCCCTATACTCCTCGTCTTTCCAAATATCAAGTTCCTCAAACAGCTCTTTTCTGCCCTCATATTGATTTGAGAAAAAACATTTTAACATATCCATATTTAATGTTTTTCCAAAACGGCGCGGACGGGTGATAAGTGTCACATCATCAGCAGATTCCCACCAATCTTTTATAAAATCTGTCTTGTCTATATAAAAACAATCTTTTTTCCTTATATCCTCAAAACTTTGTTTGCCAATACCTACGACTCTTGCCATATACACCCTCCTGTTCAATCTATACGCATTCCTCCGTAAATCTGTAGATATATTTTAGCATTGAGGTATTAGAATGTAAAGCATCCTTTTAAGAGAATAATTCATTGTTGCAAGAAGTTAATTTAATTATATTCTTGACTTCACATCAAATTTCCAGTAATATTATTTCCGTTGCTGTATTTTCACATTTAAACATATACGGCTTTGATATAAACAGGCATAACCGCTGCACTTCATATCTTTATTGCACCTGATTACATATGTCCGCTTATATTTACTGAAAATTTTTTGTGGATTTTTCCTGAATTTATCATCTTTTCACCACGCGCTTTTTTGAGTGCGTTTTTTTATTGCCAAAATGTTCCACTTCACAGTGTATTGCATCATTGATTTTCAGCTAAATAACGCAGATAAAAATTTAAACAACTCATTTAACCGAATGTCATCAATTCACTACACTATGACAATAACAATATAAATATTATCTGATTTTAAAGGAGATACAAATGAACAACAATGATTTTATGAAAACAAAACCAATTTTACCGCTTATTTTGTCTATGTCACTTCCTATGGTCATTTCAATGCTTGTCAATTCACTTTACAACATTGTTGACAGCTTTTTTGTGGCAAAAATAAGCGAGGATGCTATGACAGCACTTTCCCTTGTATTCCCAATACAAAATTTTGTAAATTCGATCGCCATAGGTTTTGGTGTCGGCATCAATGCTGCCATTTCATTTTTCCTCGGAGCAAAAAGCAGAGAAAAAGCCTGCAACAGTGCTTCACTCGGTATGCTCCTTGCAATAATACACGGAATCATAATGACCTGTATATGCATTTTTATAATGCCGACATTTTTAAGAATGTTTACATCTGATACAAACATTATAAATCTCGGTCTCAAATATTCACGCATAGTGTTCGCTTTCTCAACAATACTATGTATAAGCCTGACATTTGAAAAAGTATTTCAGGCAGTCGGCAAAATGACATTTACCATGATAAGCCTTATGTCAGGTTGCATCGTCAATATAATACTTGATCCGATTTTCATTTTCGGACTCGGTCCTATAAGACCACTCGGCATATCAGGTGCCGCCATTGCTACCATATCCGGACAGCTTGCAACACTTCTTATCTATATATTTATTTATGCTAGATACGATATCGGCATAAAATTTAACATAAAAGAAACGCATATTGACAAATCTGTAATAAAAAAATTATATGCAATAGGCATCCCTGCAACCCTGAATCTGGCTCTGCCATCATTGCTCACCTCTGCACTAAATGCAATACTCAGTACATTTTCAGGTATGTATGTTGTCATACTTGGAATCTACTATAAATTACAGACATTTCTCTACCTGCCTGCCAACGGACTTATACAGGGTATGCGTCCTATAATAGGTTATAACTATGGTGCCGGAGAGAAAGAAAGGGTAAATAAGATATACCGCACATCACTTATGCTAAACAGTCTTATAATGATATTTGGCACTGTCATATGCCTGATACTGCCGGACAGACTTATCGGTCTTTTTTCAATAAACACAGCCACCATACAGGCAGGTGCCACGGCACTTCGCATCATATGTCCGGGTTTTATCGTATCAACATTATCCGTCACGGCATCAGGTGCATTAGAAGGTCTTGGAAAGGGTATAGAATCACTTATCATATCACTTTTAAGATACACGATAATAATAATCCCTGCCGCATTCATACTCAGCAGAATTTTAGGTGTTTACGGAGTATGGCACGCTTTTTGGATTGCCGAGGTCATAACTGCCTTGTTTAGTTATATAATGTTAAGAAGGATATTAAAATGGATGCCATAATGACATCCCCCTTAATATCCTTCAATATTTATAAGTTTTATCTAAAAATATCTATCGTCCGTCTATCAGCACCTCTTTACCTCTAAACGCAAATCCGTAGTGGTGGATATTTTCTTGTTTTACTCCTCGCTTTATAAGCTCTGCATCATAATTCTTTTCTTCTATCTGTTTTAATGCTGCTTCAACTGTTTCTTCAAGCGTGCTTTCTTTTCTTGGATTTATCACTTTAAATTCTATTACTATTCCAGGAAGAACTCTTCCTTGGTACTTAGCATCGTTTTTGTCTATCGGCTCTAACATTATATCATATCTTCCAAAACCACTTTCGCGATTTGAGGTTATGATATAATTGTCTATCTGGTCTACCATAAGACCTAATACAAAGCCATGGAAAAAATTCTCCGGTGCTTTTTTAGAAGCTGTTTTCTTCCCTGAGTCAAATGAACTGAATGTATTTAATGCTACCTCATTCATATATACATTCATTCCCTCTATATCACCATTTATAAGTGCTTTTACAAACTCGTTTGTTTCATTTTTAGCAGGGCTGAACCATCTGAGTATCATTTTCCTAAACATAAACAGTATTTCTCTGTTTGTAAGAGCCAGTTCATACTCATTATCACTTTCTCTTATCATGTTTAGTTCTTCTGCTGATATAACTTTAAGATATCCGCTTGCAAGCATAAGGCTCCATACCGCATCCTCTGAATAATCAAGCTCCGAAAACACTATCTGCTCATCAATCGGAACTTTTATGTTTTCCCCACTAATAAGTGTTTCCAGCATCTTTTTTATATATGTGCTTCCTTTTTGAACAAGATTATTTATAAGTCCGTTTGAACTTGATTCCGCCCAATATAATGCAATTTTCTTTTTATCAAGATAATTGATTATCGACCATGGATTATAAATATCTTTTTGCTCTCCAAATACGAAACCATCATACCATGCTTTTACTTCTCCCTTTTGTTCAGAAAGAGCAAACTCATCAAGTGCATCAAACACTTCCTGCTCCGTAAATCCAAATACAGTAGTATATTTTAGTGATAATGTTGTAACCACTTCAAGGTTATTAAGGTCACTAAAGATGCTCTCTTTGGACACCCTTGTTATCCCAGTCATTATCGCTCTTTCGAGATATGGATTTGTCTTAAAGGTAGAATTAAAAAAACTTCTCGTAAATGTCACAAGTTCTTCCCAGTAGCCGTTTACATATGCCTCCTGCATCGGTGTGTCGTATTCATCGAGAAGAATTATCACTTTTTTTCCATAATATTTATACAACATTTCAGCCAGAGATTTTATTGCTCTGCATACAATTTCATTTGATATCTCTTTATTTACATCTGCATTGCTTGCATAAGTATCTAACTGCCCATATATAGTTTTTTCTGCTTCTGTCAATTTATCACTTTTTAGCAGATACGAATGTTGTTTATATACATCATTTATCACTGACACAAAATCATTTTTTGTATCTTTAAAATTATTTGCCTTTATATCCGCAAAACTTAAAAATATCACCGGATATGTTCCCTGCAACCTTCGATAGTCTTCCTCCTTCCATATGTCAAGACCTTCAAACAAATCACCTCTGTCTTTATATTTGTTTGAAAAAAAACAGTTTAACATATCCATATTTAATGTTTTTCCGAAACGGCGTGGACGGGTGATAAGTGTCACATCATCTTCCATTTCCCACCATTCCTTTATAAATGCTGTCTTATCTACATAAAAACAATCTTTCTTCCTAATATCCTCAAAACTTTGTTTGCCTATCGCTACTCTTTTCATAAGCCTCCTCCTGTTTTTTATCTATTACTTTTCAGATTTTCAAATCTATATTTTTCTCCGAATATTTGGGTATATTTTAACATTGGAGTACGGGATTGTAAAGTTATTAAACATATTCATCTCAATTTGTCTATCCAATAACTTTGTCATATATTCTCTTGTAATTTTGTACACTATCCAAAAATCAAAAAAATTTTATTAATACTTTACACTAAAACAAAAAATCATTTATACAGTACACTAGTGTACTGACCTGTTCATATTCAACTAAATAGCAACAAGTCAATACACTAGTTTTTTATCTCTAATAGTTCACTATAGATTTCATTTAATGGAACTAATGCCCTTACATTGCATCCAACAGAACTTATCACATCCAATAATTTTATGCATAACTGAAATTCTTGTTGTGAAAGTTCTTCTGAAGAACTGAGGATTGAATTAAGCAAATTTTGTAATTTATCTTTTCTTTGTTCATCTGCACTCATAGCTGATACAAATTTGCTATATTCCATATCTATTTTATGATGTAGTAAATTCGCCTGCTCTTGTATTCTTATTCTATCAGTAATAGCATTCTCCCTTATTTCTGTTCTACGAGTTCTTTCCTGCTGATTAATTTTATAGATTTCAACCGAACCATCTTTTATTATTTCCATAGTTTCTTCTATAGTTTTAGCTAACATCTCAAATTTTGCACTCATACCTATCTCCTAGTTATTAATTAATTCTTGAATACTCTTAATCTGTTTTTCATATGCTTCCGAAAAAATAAAATCATTATTAAAAATTTGATAATTTATTAGCTCAACTATTTTTTTATAAGCTTGTTCAGAAAAATATCTATTTTTTCGTCTTGTAACGCGATACAAATCCTTTAATAAACTTTTTTGTCTTTCTAACTCAAAATATATAATATCAATATATTCATTTACTGTAATTCTTTTTTCTCTTTCTTTTTCCAGCTGGTAATTATAATATACTAATTCATCTAAATTTTCTTCACATTTTTTTAAGTATTGTGCCTCATTAAAACATCCTTTAATTTCAATATTCGGCAATGGATATTTCTTACATAAATTATCAGTATTAATAGCAGAGTTCCCCTTATCAATATAGTTTTTTCTAATTCTTTTTAAAATACGTTTTACAAATTTTTCGTGTAAATCTATATTTATTTTTAATATTTTAATACTATTTTCTAATTCAGCACTTTCAAATTCATTCGTCAACCTATTATTCATTGCTTTAGCTCTTTCGCCAACATACTCATCTAATAAATACATATAATACCCCCATTCAATTTCAGCATGTATTTGCCTATCAAAATTATACATCAGTTAAATTTTATCAATAAATTTCTTGAACATAATTCTTTGTGTTCTTAAATATTCTAAAACCATTTTACTAATTCCATTGACAAAATTATTTTTAATATTATTTTCTGCATTATCAACAATATCCTGCAAACCTTGCAACATTCCATTCCAATAATTATTTAAATCATCAATATCCCATCTTACATCATATGAATATTCATTTTCAATAACATCAATATGCATATCTTCTATTGGAACAAATTCTATGTCTAGCACATCATCAGATATATAATCTAAACAGTCAAATTCTTTAATCGGTAATTCTTCTATTCTCATATCCATTATTTCAATAATATCCATATATATTTTTCTTATTGGTAAATATATCTTTTCATTTACACTTTCATTAATCAATTTTATAATATCATCCTCTAATAAATCACTTTCATCATTAATTAAACTTAAATATTCTCCACTAACATCTGTATATAATTTATGTAAATCATTAAGAGCTGTGAACATTTCACATCCTGGTGAGCAATCTCTTACCCATCCACAACACAAAAGCTTATATGATCTATATTCAAAACATCCTATTTCTAATTTATGCTTATTTTTTAAAATCTCTCTTATTTTTTCAAAACGATTTATTATTATTTTTTCTACTTCATCAATTTTAAATATTGTTTTTTCAAATACAGCTACCAATTCATCAAACTCTTTTATTTTATCCTTTGCAGTAAAAGCTTGACCTTTAATAAATTTTAATTCAAAATCATTCCTTACTTCTTTCCAAAAAGAAACAATATTTTTTAATTCATTAACATCACTAATAGATTCATCTCTTTCAATTACTTTTGACAAATCATCAATAATTTTTTTAATCAAATCAATCTGTCGTTCTACTAACTTCATATTTCTTCCTTCACCATTATTGTATCCATAAAAAATTTCTCCGTCTGATTCATTTTTACCTACCCAATCAAGTGTATTATCAAAATTAAACAATCCCATAGTATTTTTCCTCGCTTTCCTAAGCATTTTTTCTATTATAACTGTTCTTCTAATAGGTTAATATTTACAACTATGAATCTCACTCTTATAAGAGATATAATACATCTCTTATAGAGAACTGTCAAATATAATTTTTCTTTGTATCAAGACAAACACACGCAAAATTCTATATTGCCCAACTCTAGTCAATCCCTCCTCACTCTTACTCATACTTCTTTATCAAAGCAATGTTTTTCTTCTCATATTTGTTCAAAAAGCTGTCACTCCAATCTGATGAACTTATTGATGGTTCATACCAGATTTTGTCACTAAAATAATCTCTTAAATCTCTTGAATTAAATATATAACCATGTCGTGCAAATATTTCATTTCTCGCAAGTCTTAGCTCCTTTTTTGACATCCATGATATTTCTGATTTTGTTATATATCTTGAGTCACTTGAATCGAGGATATAATCATCATGTTCATCATATTCTTCTTCTGCTGACAAATCAGGAACTTCATCACTTTCATCATTATCACTCCGGTCATTTATGCTGCTGTCATTGTTACTATCATTGCTCTGTGAACCGTCGCCTGTATATTCTTCTGTACTTCCATCATCTTGTTTACCTGCATCTGCTAATAAATATGTCGCTTCATCACGAACTCTTACTTCAAGCTTTGATATCGTATCAATATCCTTTTCTATATAAAATATACCTTCTGTATTTTTACCGGCAGCAATATCTGCTGATTCTGAACTTTCTAAGCCACTCATTCTCAAAAAATAATCTTTATTTATAGCTGAATCATCAACATAAATCGTAAAATCAACAGGACCTACATATTCCTCATCTCCACCTGTATTTTCAATATAATATTTAAAATATATTGCTTTCGTCCCATCATCTCCAATAGCACTTCCAAAATCTGTTAATGTATATTCCAGATTTGCCATGTAATCAGATATTTTAACCGTGTCCCCTAACGAATATATTTTTTCATCTTTTGAAAAATCTGATATATCGTTACCTTCAGATGTATCATCCTTTTCTGTCAAACCATTTTTTGATTGAACCACACTGACAATCTTATCTTTAACATCACTTATAACACACCCTGAAAGCATTCCGGATATTATACACAAAACTAATATGACACTGATCTTTTTCATATGCTGTTTCCTCCATTTCGTTCTCTCAATGATTTAATAAGGCAATCACCGCTTATCCGATGATTGCCTTTGTCAGATCTAAATACACTTTTTCTTTAAATATGTTTCTTCAATACAATTAGTTCAAGCCGTACTTTCTGTTATATGCATTACATAATTTATTGCTGTTTTTGATCAAAATATGCATTCCTATAAATGGCCCGATTCCACATAATAACATTCCAAATATAAACCACATCAATACAGTTGTTCCGTTTTCCTGAAAATTCATACCATAGTATGAAGCGTTTGCTGCAAGTCTGTTTCCAAGTTTATAATACCAATAACATGCATAAATTCCACAGGTCACAAATGACAAAATAATAAATGCTGCCAATCCGGGTGTAGTCTTTTCGTCATTTTCACATGCTATATTTACATCATGTGCTAACTTATAGAGAAAATAATAAGAATATATGCCACAGGTTATAATGCTAAGTATTATGTATGATGCCAATCCCCTGTCATCCTTTAACTTTTCCCTTCCATTTGGTGTTATGTTTCCGTTTTCTCCATTAAAGCTTTGGCGAACCTCATCAACAGCACTTGCTATCTGTTTTTCTGTTGCATTGAACATATCATTTGCCGCTTTTGTCACATCAGCCATTGCCGAACATTCCTGACCGCAATTTGGACAGAACTTAGTTCCCTCGTTAATTTCCTTTCCACAATTCTTACAAAACATTTGTTTTCTCCTTTCAATCTACTATTTATCATAGTTAATTGCAAAACTCCAGACAGACCACATTTTTTTTGCAACTTTACATATCATAAGCAAAGTTCTTCTGACACCGTCGGTACTTAAGGTGTATCTTTTACACCTTTATGTACCGCTACGAGTGTCGGGCAGCAAGAGCGTGCCTTGTGTTGATATCGTATATGTTACAAAAAATTCACAGCGTAATCTTAGTTTCGCAATACTTACACTAAATATCAGATATATCTGATAATGCGAAATACTATATTATCTTCCGGTTTAAATACAACTATACTCTCTTTCATATCAATCAATCGGCATACATATACACTCAAAAATAACATTGCGGATAAACACAAAATAATTTTAAATAACTTTGCATTATTTTTTTTCAGCAACAGACTTAACACCACTACCGGCGGCAGCCAGAATAACGGATGATAATATATTGCTTTTTTTAAATCAAAATGCAGCAAAGCCAGCCATGCCCTTGACATTCCACAGCCTGCACATGATATACCCGTTATAAATTTTATTGGACATGTAATACCGATATTTTCAAGAAACATATATAATATCACGATTGATATGATAGCTGTAAAACCATCTCTATTTCTTTTCAAAAATTTATCTTTACTATCTCTCACCATTATATGATTCATTGCTAATATACTTTTAAGGGCTTTTTTTATCTCTTTAAGCTAATCGCAAATCAGCTTTTTCCGTTATATCATTATTGTATATACATTAAATAATGTCTTTTTGCTTTATTTATTACATATACTAACATATACACATAATTTTATTTCACGCTAAAGGAGATTTGCCCTATGGAAAAAGGATGTCTTGGTAACGCAATACGAAGTGCCCGCCTAAAAGCTAATATAACTCAGGAAGATCTGTCAGAAAAACTTGGTATTTCTGTCACTCATCTTAAACATATCGAGTCAGAGCATCGTCTCCCGTCAGTTCCTTTACTTATAAAAGTAATGACTGCTCTCGGCATGTCCTTTGATGATATTGTTTTTGACACCAAAGAAGATTCAAGACTTCTTCACAATACCATCAACCTTTTAAAACAATGCCCTGACCGTGATTTAAATATAATCAACGATACACTTCATGCCATGCGTAAATATGAATGAGTCCTTACTCTATTCATATTACTTTTTCTTATATGTACCCGACATATCTGTATATAAGTCACTTGAATAACCTTTCTGCTTTATCACAATCTTATTCTTGTAAACCTTAACTTTAACTTTCATCTTTCCTTTCTTTCCTTCGTAGCTGTTTTTTCCAACTTTATAAATTGTTACATTTATGTCACCGACAACCCTGTCCTCATACTGACCGCCCGGATACTCATTTGCTTTGGAAAGATGTAATTTTCCTTTGTACGCATTCTGTTTTTTCAATATGACACCAAACATTTCTTTGCATATCACACCATAACTTTTTGTTTTCTTAGTCTTTGAATAATCTCCGGTGTAGTTTATTGCCGCCTCTGCCTTTTTGCACGCCAGACCTCCACCACTTTCCACCAGCAATACTGCTGCCAATAAGAAACATAAAATCTTTTTAATCTTCATAATTTTTTCCTCCTGTTTGTTATTTCATGTTAATTATATACTTCGCAGGCGACACTATATGTCGCTGTATGATTTTTTCAGTTTTTTTCCACCTCCCGTATCTCATCTCATGTCATATATCTACTCCAGCTCCATGACATAACTGTCTTTTTCCCTGTTGTAGCTGATGCTTCTTTTTATCTCTGTTTCTAAATTCAGATCATCCAAAAATGCCCTTATATCAGCTATATCTCTTTGCACCGTCCTTTCGTCTATTCCAAAATCCACTGCTGTCCCTGAAAGGCTTATCTGCTTTTTTTGTTCAAGCCATGTGTATAGCCTGAGCACTCTGTAACTTTTACTGTATCTCATTGAAAATCCCCCTGAATCACTTTATGCTCATATGCTAACAAACAGCCTGTCGTATTTTGTAATAGTGATTCCACGGGGGATTTTTCTTAGTCTTTTATATTATTATTGCATTAAGATACCTATCTGTTATTTTTAAATTCTATCTTTTTGTATTCATATTCATCAGTTATCTTTTTTATCAGTTCACGGCTTTCTTCTTCAACTCTTTCGATGTTCTCCTGCCTTTCATGCTCATTTTTATTTGCATCTGACACCTCCTTTTTCCCAGCCCGACAATTTGTTATACACCCTGAAAGTTCATTCTTAAGAGTTATTATTATGTCAGTTATCCTTCCTTTAATCTTACTGTTTTTTGCCTCTTTTTCGTTTTCAAAAGCTAAATATATTGCATTTATATATATTTCCATCGCCTTTTTTGTTTCTCTCAAGTTTCTAAATAAATCTCCTGCCTTTTTTATCTCATTTATTTTTTTCCATGCCTTTGTTTTATCTTCAGCTTCATAGCTTTTTAGTGCAATATCATAATATTTTTCTGCATACATTTTATATTCGTCAGAACTGATACTTTTTTCTGAAATCTTATTTTCTGATGTCTGCGTATCATTAAATGTGTTCATTTTTATCTTTTTTATATCATTTTCCTCTTGTACCATCTGCGCTATATGTACATTGATCATTTTTTCAAGCAGATTCATATATTTTGCATCTGTCTTTTTTATTTCTCCTTTTTCACACATTTCATTCATTATTTTATAAAGCTGTTTTAGACATTTTTGCTCACTGATATATTTTTCCGCCATATCATAGCCATCTGCTGCCTCCTCCCATATCTGTATCTGTTCTTCTGTTTTGTTTTCTTCATATTTGATACGATATTTTGCAACCGCCATGTAATCGCATCTTTTTCTTAATTCATTTATTTTTGCATAATTTTTATCATAATCACTGCTTTCTATGTCTATATCAATGACTGTTCTTATTTTTATCTCCGCCATGATAAGAATACCAAGTATGTATTCATCAGTTATTTTGTTTTGCCGGCATATTTTTTTTGCATTATCCAGACAGTTCATCGCACTTCTTATATTGGTGTCATTATCATCATATTCTATCAGTGTTTCTGATAATTTTATCAATAACACAATATGATGCTTTGCAAACAGTTTTTCTTTTTTGTATTTTGCTATCATACTGTTTATCAATTTTTCTTTAAATTCCTCATTTTGCCAGTTTTCTATTCTGTCTGCAATTTTAACGAGATTTTCATACGCAGCATTTTCTTTTCTGACATACTCATATATAAAGTCGAATATTTCCGACTCTATTTTATTTTCTCCAAGCATATCATAATATATCAGACACTCTTTCCATAACCTTTCTGCTGCATTTACATCTGCGTTACCTGTTTTTATAATAGTCTGCTGTTTTGGTATATCTATATTTTTCTTATGCTCACCGTCAATTTTTTGTTCTATTTTATATAATGTATAAAATGCCGCTATCATATAATTTAAAGCATATTCATCATATTCTTCCGCATCCTTTTTTTCATATGATATAAGCTCTTTTATATATTTTTCTGCTTCTGAATATCTATCCTGTTTGATATACAATTTTACGAGTTTTAAACATATGTCACACGAATAACCTATCAAGCAGTCCGTTTCTTTACTCATGCGTTTTTTATCTTTATCAAGCACACTCTTATATTCCTGCGCAGCCTTTTCATATTCTCCTGTTTTTTCATACATGGCAGCTATGTTCTTCATGGCAGTTTCATACATTTCTTCGCCATTTTCATATGCCTTTTTATAATATACTTCTGCCTCTGTATACTTTCCCTCTTCTTCAAGTTTTCCGGCATATTCCGTACAGCTTATATCGTCAAACCACAATTTTGTCGTACCGTTTTCATCCGTTATGCTCATATCTGAAGTATCAACAGTTTCATTTTTTCTAAGCTCTGAAAGTATTTTCTGATACTTATATGCCTTGTCCATATCTGCATAATACTTATTTCTATATACAGCCATAAAATCTCCCTCTGAATAGAAGTCAAATATTTTCTTATTTAACTCCTCTTTTTGAGATATTTCATAAGCTGTTTTTGGTATTGCCTCAACCGCTTCTCTATACATCCATTCAATAGTGTCATAAATCTCATCCAATTCACAGATTCTTGCATTATCTTTATCCGGCTTATCTATCAGGAACGCATACATATTTTGTTCTAAGTCTTTCTGTATTTCACTCGCAGCAGCAATGTATTCTTTTGCAATATACTTATTTATATCACTGTTTATTGTTTCATGAGCATTTGCATAACTGTCATCTTTTTTATAGGATAATAATTCATCCGTATTTAACACAGTTTCTCTATATTTTCCACAATAACGGATTACCTGCTCCATCATATTTTTTATTTCTTTTAATCTGTTTAATACCGTATTTTTATCACTGCTGCCTGCCATACCATTTACCAAAGCATTATTTATCTTCTTTCTGTAAATTTTCTGTATGATATCATACGCTTCACTGCTCTCATTTTTTTTGCATATTTCAAGTGCCTTGTCAAGCTGCATATCCTTTCCATATGCCAGACAAAGTCTTGCATAACTTATATTTTCTCCAGAAAGCCTTTCCATAAATATTTTTAAAATTTTACGGCGTATCAGTTTTTCTGAATGATTTTCCGGTTTCTTTGCAGCATAGCATATCATCCCCGCAACTATGTTTGGACACTTTTCGGCACATGGCACAAGATTTTTATAAACCACATCCTGTATCACCTGATGCAATGATATTTTTTTGTTTTTTTCATTGTATTCTATCCATCCGCTTTTAATAAGTTTCCGTAAATATAGGTCTGCTGTATCCGTGCCATATATTTTCTCATATTCCTCCTGCAAAATACGGATTCCTGCAAAAAGTGACAAGCTGCTCATGATTTCTTTTTCATCATTGTTAAGCCCTGATATATCAAACAAAGTACTGATATGGTTATTTACGCTTTCAATCCTGAGTTTTCTGTCTTTTCGCTGCTTTATTCCTGATTGTCCTGTATTTGATGTTCCCTCTTTTTCAAGAAATTTATTATACAGCTTTTCAGGTTTTTCCAATGTAGTTCTGAGATATTTTGCTATGAGTTCAACTGTCATTGTGTGTCTGTCTGTATATTCGATCAGTTTTTCAATGTATTTTTCATCTGTTTCAGAGTATTCTTCATCGTTGTATGAATAAAAAAGCTCCAGCAGTTCTTCTATATCAGCCATTTTGTCAACATTTATCTGCTTATAATTATAATCCCTGAAATCCATCCTTGTTGTTATGATAAATTTCGCCGGACATCTAAAAAGACTTTCCAATTTCTCATCATACTCCACATCAAAATTATCTATTATGATAAGGTCATCTTCTTTTGCTGTCTTTTCAAGTATCTTTAACTTTCTTTTAAAATATTCTTCATCCGTTTCTTTTTCATCCTGCTCTAAATTGTTTATCATTATCTCATTATTTACGAGTGTTTTTATATCTTTTTCATAAATCGCAAAAGTTATCGTATTGTACTTTTCACGATATTTGTCGGCGTATTTTTTTGCAAGCTCCGTTTTTCCTATCCCACCTATTCCTGATAAAAACACAAGCTGGTTTGCTGACAATCTATCATCTATTATCATAATTTCCGTCTTTCTTCCAACAAAGCAGCCTGAATTATACAAGAAACTGTCTTTGAGATATACACCATCCGGATTTGAAAGACTGATAAGCTCATCAAGTTTTTCTATAACAGGCTCTACCGTCTGCCATCTTGGTATTGTCGAGGTTGATATTGTCTTTTTAAAGAATACACTTAATTCCCTGTATAGCTTTGGCTGGTACTTTTCACTCTTATAACACATATTGTCATAATCATATGTACTCGATATTCTGCAGTCATCAAGCTCTGCTTTTCTGTTAAACAGCTTAAAAAACAATACTGCCCCTATCGAAAATATATCTGTATGAAATCCTATTTTTTTAATTTCCCCTTTTATCTGTTCCGGTGCCGAAAAACCTTTTGAAAATGAAAGACCTGCCTTTTCTCCTGAACTTATTTCATCTGCCCTTGCCACGGAATCAAAATCAAACAACAGAATATGCTCACTGCTTTCCGGAAGTATAAACATATTTTCTGGTTTTATGTCAAGATGCAGATATCCCGCTGTATGATATTTTTGTATCACTTTGGCAAGACTCTTTATATGTGTGATACACTCCTCTAATGTCTGATCTTTATATTTGCCATAATCGCAGCCTTCATCCAAAGTCATAAGTATATAAACCGTATTATTGGCATTTATGATCTCAGCCGGATTTACTGTTGAATTTACAAGTCCCAATGTCTGCTTTACAAAAACATTTTTTCTGTATGCTTCAACAAATTCCTGCTTTGCCCTTTCAAATTCAACCTCACCATCTCCACACAGCTCAAGGCTGTTATCCTTCTTTCTCTCTATCATCATATATGCCGGATAACATTCCTTCAATCTTATATAATGCTTTACTCCGATACTGTCATGATAAACTGCATTATAAACCACACAGTTCGCCCCTCTGCCAATCTCTGACACTATACCTATCATTCTTTCATCTGTTAAGGCAAGCACGCTGCCATTATCTAATGCAATCCTGCTATCCGCCATAAACTCACTCCCTCAAAATCAATCATAAACAACCATCAAAAAACACATATAAGCATACCACAAAATACAACCGACTTTGTAATACTAATTCTTTACATCCCCACAAACTTTATTATATAATATCATAAATTCGCAACGCTGGGGGGAGCTTGTTCACTTGCACAAGGTAATTTTATAATATACGAGGTCTGTTATGGATAACACAAAAAACATAAACTATACAAAATTTAACGAACAAAGCATTTCTAAATATTCAAAAGATGATATAGATTGTTTTGACGATGATGACAGTGCAATTTCATTTTTAAAGGATAAGGATTCGTTCAGAGCCTTTAACATAGGAATCGCTGATACTTTCAAAAGAAAAGGCATTGATATAGATCCGGAGGATAAATCCGCTATGGCGTCTTATCTTTTTTCCAGACTTAAAGCCATTAATGCAACTGTCGAAAAAGAAACGGTTTATTCATGGATTGATGGCTCGCACCGCCCTAAGGTCGAGGCAGGCAGCCGTAAAAGGATATATGAAATCTGTTTTGCCCTTAATCTAAACACCGAAGAAACCATATGGTTTTTCCAGCATGTTTATTACGACAGAGCTTTTAACTGCCACACCATTGAGGAAGCTGTTTTTTATTTTGCTTTTTCTAATGGGCTTTCTTACAAAGAAGCACTTGAAATAATAAATATCGTAAACGACGCTGATGCACCTGCCGGTACAAACTATGAGGGCAATTATACCCGATTTATACAAAAACGCATCAAATCCATGAACTCAATCGATGAACTTATACCTTTTTTGATTGCAAACAGAGAAAATTTTAAAGCATGGAATAAAACTGCAGGCAAAACATTAAAAAAACTTGCCGATGAGATAATACTCCCTGCCCGCTCTAAGCCTAAAGTCGATAAACTCAAGAGAATGGTGAGCAGATATCAGTCTGCTAAAGATCATTATAAAAACAGCAGTAAAACTTCCTCTATTTATGAGGAAATCCGCCCTGAAGATTATAAAGACTGTGGTCTTATCGTAAGGGAAATCATTTTTGATTCGATATACGATAATTATGACTTATCTCAATATGAATATATAAAAGAATTGATGTCTAACAATAATTATACAAAAATATCAGCTTTGTTAAGACATTTGCTTACAACCTCAGAGGGAACACAAAAGGCAGATTATATCCCATACATTGTAAGAAATAATTTTCCTACCAAAAAGATTATATCAGACCTTTTGTCAGAAGAAAAGATTTCAACATCAAGGTCATATGACTCGATACGAAAAATGATAATACTTCTTGATTTTTATCGCTTCTGGGTCAATATAAAGCTCTCATCTAAAAATGACAGCTGCATGAGCTTGTCAAAAGAAGATCAGACAAAAACATATATTGAGGAAACTGATGCCTGTCTTTATGATTGCGGCTATGAAAATCTTTATGCCGGAAATCCCTATGACTGGATTTTTCTTTGTGCCGCCAATTCGGATGAACCGCTTGTTTTTTTCAAAGCATATTTTTCGGAATTATTACCAGAACAGCAGGTTTAAAATCTACTTATTTATAAATTAACAGCCTGACTGTTCTGATATGTGTCCATTACACCTTATCAACTGTTTTTCAAATATATCATAGAATCTTTTTATCCTCGCAATACAAAAAAATTCCCAGCTCATTACCTATGCAATAAGCCGGGAATTTTCTTATATTGTTAAATTTTATTATAATGTTCCATTGTCAAAATAATCTATCTGCATTGCTTTTCTTACATCACTAAGTGTTTCCGCAGCCTTTTTCTCTGCAATTTCACTGCCTTTTCTTAAAATGTCATACACATCAGGAAGTCGCTTTTCCCATGATTTTCTTCTCTCTCTTATAGGCTCAAGCTCTGCCTGCATTACATTATTGAGGAATTTCTTGACTTTTACATCGCCAAGGCCACCTCTCTTATAATGGTCTTTTAATTCATCAAGATTATTATAATCAGGTAAGAACTCCTCAAAATATTCAGGTTTACAAAATGCATCAAGATATATAAATACAGGGTTCCCATCTACCTGTCCCGGATCTTCAACTCTGATATGATTTGGATCTGTGTACATTGACATTACTTTTGTCTTAATGTCTTTTGCCTCATCTGAAAGATAAATACAGTTTCCGAGAGATTTACTCATTTTTGCTTTTCCGTCTATTCCCGGAAGTCTGAGGCAGGCTTCATTGTCCGGAAGCACTATCTTTGGATCTGTAAGTGTCTCTCCATAAACTGAATTGAATTTATGTACGATTTCCTTACACTGCTCTATCATAGGCATCTGATCTTCTCCAACCGGAACAGTTGTCGCTCTGAATGCCGTTATATCTGCTGCCTGGCTTATAGGATAACAGAAAAATCCAACAGGTATGCTGGCTTCAAAATTGCGCATTTTTATTTCTGCTTTTACGGTAGGATTTCTCTGAACTCTTGATACTGTTACAAGATTCATATAATAAAATGTAAGTTCGGTAAGTTCAGGCACCATAGACTGAATAAATATTGTTGATTTATCAGGGTCAAGACCGCAGGCAAGATAGTCAAGTGCTACCTGAATGATGTTCTGTCTTACTTTTTCAGGATGCTCAGCATTATCTGTAAGTGCCTGTGCATCAGCTATCATAATATATATCTCATCAAATTTTCCTGAATTCTGTAATTTCACTCTTTCTTTTAATGAACCCACATAATGTCCCACATGAAGTTTACCGGTAGGACGGTCACCTGTTAATATTATCTGCTTTTGTTCCATTTTATATAATTCTCCTTAATTTATATTTTCTATTCACAAGCCGGTGATATAACCGACAAAACATAACAATTCAGTCAAAAAACTTTTCTGTGTCATTATCTGCTTTTGACCCTTGCATCATTTTATTATACTATAGATTTTCATTTAACGCAATTCCGAAATGTTCATAGCCTGCTTTTGTTACGCTTCTTCCCCTCGGTGTCCTTGCGACAAGTCCATTCTGCACAAGATACGGCTCATACACATCTTCTATCGTCCCCGCATCTTCGCCTATTGATACGGCAAGTGCCTCAAGTCCTACAGGTCCGCCGCCAAAGTTGTTTATCATCGTGAGTATTATCTGTCTGTCCGTATTGTCTAGTCCAAGTTTATCTACTTCCAGCAGGTCGAGTGCAAAATCAGCAACCTCTTTTGTTATCCTTCCGTCATATTTTATCTGTGCAAAGTCTCTGACACGCTTTAACATCCTGTTTGCAAGTCTCGGAGTTCCCCTTGACCGTCTTGCAAGTTCAACTGCACCGTCTTTTTCTATCTCGACACCGAGCACTTTCGCCGAGTTCGTTATAATCTTATATAGTTCGTCTGTCGTGTAAAACTCCATCCTATTAACGACACCAAATCTGTCACGCAGCGGTGCGGATAACATTCCGGCTCTCGTTGTTGCTCCGACAAGCGTAAATTTGGGAAGATCCATTCTTATCGACCTTGCCGTAGGTCCTTTTCCTATAACTATATCAACCGCATAATCTTCCATTGCCGAATAAAGCACTTCCTCTGCCTGCCTGTTTAGACGGTGAATTTCATCTATAAACAGCAAGTCACCTTCCGCAAGTCCGTTTAATATTGCAACAAGGTCACCTGTCTTTTCTATCACGGGTCCTGATGTCACTTTAAAATTAACTCCCATCTCATTTGCGATAATGCCTGCAAGCGTTGTTTTTCCAAGTCCCGGAGGTCCATACAGGAGCACATGGTCCAAAGCTTCGCCTCTCTGCTTTGCGGCTTCTATGTATATCTTAAGATTGCCCTTTACCTTTTCCTGCCCTATGTAATCTTTTAAAAACTTGGGTCTTAAGGTAGTTTCTATGCCCGCATCTTCCTCCGTAAATTCTGTTGTTATACTCCTTTTTGCCATCTTTTTTCTCCATGCAGATTTCTATTTAATTCAGTCAGGCGGATATTGACAACCCGCTCTGCCACTTATTCATAATACTACGAATACAGATATTTAAGACTTTGTTTAAGCAGTTCCTCAACTGTTGTATCTTCACCTGTATCTGCTTTTCTGACTGCTTTTGTGGCTTCTGTCGCAGAATAACCGAGTGCAGCCAGTGCCTCTATAGCATCTGAAACAGCCTGTTTTGAATTATCTTCAAATATGCTTTGCTGCCCGTCAATTTCTGATTTAATATCGGGAGCAACATCACGCATCTTGAGTTTATCCTTAAGCTCGATAACGACCTTGCTCGCTGTTTTTGCACCTATTCCCGGAGCTTTTGCTATCGTTTTTGCATCTTCCGCCATAACCGCATATCTTATATCATCCGCTGACAATGTTCCAAGTACACCTATCGCACCTTTAGGACCTATGCCGCTGACTGTAATAAGCAGTTTAAATACTTCCAGCGTATCTCTGTCAAGAAATCCAAACAACTGAAGTGCATCTTCCCTCACATTCATATATGTATATATCATGACTTCACTGCCAATCTGCGGCATATTTCCTATTACGGACATTGGAACAAATATCTCATAACCTATTCCATTATTTTCTACTATAATTGTATTTTCATATATATAAACCAGTTTTCCTTTTACAAAACTAATCATCGTTAATCCTCCAGACGGCTGAATTTACCGTTTACGGTATTTAACCAGCCCTCATCCATAAATTTTATTATCTCATAAGGATGTATTCCAAGCTCCTCCGATATTTGAAGTGCATTGCTGTTTGGGTACAGTTTCAGATATGCAACAATATCATCAAGCTGTGAATCATCAACACTTCGGCAATCCCTACAGCACAATGTCCTTATCTTTGACTTAAAAACCTTATGGCAATGCTTACATACATTTGTATATATCATGTTTTCCCCCTTTACAACTCTTTCTAAAAAAGAGCAAAACCAGCGTTTTGCTCCTGGTGTCACACTACTTTACGAGCATTTTCCTATAACATAAAAAGTAATGCTATACTTACATCAATGTTGAAAATACATTTAATATCGGCTGAATCATCTTCCATGTTCTTGGTCTGTTAAGCCAGTCCTGATAAGTTATTTCCTTACTATCCTCAAATGTCTTTTCAAAATCTTTCTTTACTTTATTTTGTATCTGTCTGCCTGACATCCACACACCATTTTCATAATGCAGATAAAAACTCCTGTAATCCATATTTATCGTTCCGACGATAACGGCATCCTCCGTAAGTATCTGTTTTGCATGAATAAATCCCGGTGTATATTCATAAATCCTTACACCTTCTCTAAGTAAAACTCCATAATTGTAATTCGTAAGCATTTTCACCTGCTTTTTATCCGGTATATTTGGTGTAATTATCCTTACATCGACACCTCTCTTTACTGCTTCTATAAGAGACTGCTTCATATAATCTTCTATTATAAGGTATGGCGTCGTTATATAAAGATATTTGTTTGAGTACATTATCATCTGATTGTAAATACTCTCTATAGGATTTCTCGGGTTATTTGCCGGTCCGTCTGATATAACCTGACAATATGTGTTTCCAACTCTAGGATATATTGCTTTATACTTAAGATAATCTATATGTTTTTCGTCTCTGCCACAGACCTCCCACATCTGCAAAAATACAACTGTAAGTCCCCATACACCCTCACCGCATATCCTGACACCCGTATCTTTCCACACTCCAAAGCGTTCGATGAGATTTGCATATTCATCCGCAAGGTTAAACCCTCCTGTATATCCTACTTCTCCGTCTATTATAAGTATCTTCTGATGAGAACGGAAATTCATGTAAAGTTCGCCGGTATATTTGTGAATAGGGTTAAATACCCTTACCTCAAATCCCTCATCCTCTAAAACACGCTTGAAATACTTGCCTGTTCTTATAGCTGCACCGAAATCATCATACATAAACTTGACCTCGACACCCTCGTCTATCTTTCTAAGCAGTATCTCATGCAGTTTATCCCAGATTGCTCCCTCAGCAACAATAAAGAAATCAATAAGTATAAACTTTTCCGCTTTTTCAAGATCCGCAAAAATGTCCTCAAACACATCTTCACCCATAGGATAATACGAGACTTCATTTCCACCGGTAAACATATATTTTTCGGCAGACATATATTTCACCATACGCCCTGCAACGGGATTTTTAGCAATATATTCAGCCGTAACCTTTTTGTCTTCCAGCAAAAACTGATTTCCATATGAAATCTGTCTTAATATATGGCGGTCAAGATATTTTCTTTTTTTACTTGATCTTCCCCAAAGATAATACATAAAAAAACCGCTTATCGGCAAAAGAAGTACAATGGATATCCACGCAAGCCTGTATGACGGACTCTGGTTGCGGTTTACCAGTGTTACAATAGCTATAACAGAAATAATTTCTACTATAAAATAGAAAAATACCGTAAACTGTCTGAGTAAAAATGGCAGGAAAATAATAAGCAATACCTGTAAAAAAACTATCAATGCAGTGACAAGCACTCTTAAAAATCCACTGAGATTATTCTGTACCCGACCCTTAAGTCCCTTTAAATATCTCTTTTTTTCACTTTCATTGTGCTGTGAATTTTTCTTTTTTTTATTTTTCCTTACCCATTTTTCATAGGCAGAATCTGAATTAAAAAACTTTTCCAATTAGACTACCTCCTGAAACGCTTTACTTAACATTCTAACACAAATGGGATGGGTTTGGCAAATAAATGTTCTCTATAATACTATGGGAAACAAACTATTTTGTCTTTTGATAAATTTTATTTTTTTGTCCGTCTTTTTATGTGATATTATTATATATGTGGTATTATTATAAGAAGTTATTATTTTTATTTTTTGAATCGAGGTTTTTATGAAAGTTTTTGATTATATATGCAAGTCACCTAAGTTTAAGTATTTTTTTAAACATCCGACAGATAATATCCTTTTTTTTGATATTGAGACTACCGGTTTGTCTCCTAATGCTTCTTCACTCTATATGATTGGTGTTATGTTTTTTGACAACAGTGACGGCAGCTGGCATTTGAAACAGTTTTTTGCTGATAATTATAAGAGTGAAGCTGATATGATAAATTCTTTTCTTGATATTTTGGAAGATTATGATTATTTATATCATTTTAACGGTAAGACCTTTGATATTCCTTATGTTTTAAATAAGTGTTCTAAGCACAGCATTTCTCTTTCTGAGCACTGCGATAATATCTTAAATGATAAGGAGGACTCTTTTTCAATTGATATTCTTGCCGGCATCCGCCCCGTCAAGAAAATGCTTGGTCTTACTAAGGCAAACCAGACGGCTCTTGAAAGATGGCTTGGTATCATAAGGGATGATAAATTTGATGGTGGAAAGCTTATTCCTGTTTATACAGATTTTATGCAGAAAAAAATTCTTGCTCCTGAAAAGGCTGAAGAACTTGAAAAAATACTGCTTCTCCACAATTATGAAGATATTGAAAATATGTTAAATGTTGCAAGCATCATGTCATACAATGATATTTCGACACTCTCACCGTTTTCGGACGATGAGACTGTTTTCAGCGGATATTCAAAGCATTTTGATATTACAGAAATTACTATTGATGACGATGGTATGCTTAATATATCCTGCTCTTTTCCGGAACTTATCTTTCCTAAAAGTCTTGAAACCAGTATTACTTTTCCTGAGAGCAATTCCGAAGAGTATAAATATACAGATGATATGCAGATTGTTTTTGAAAATGATACCATTTTACTTAAAGTTCCTATCTTATCGGGTGTCTTATATAATTACATAAAAAACTACAAAGACTATTATTATTTTTCTGATAAAGATACGGCACTACATAAAAGCGTTGCTAATTACATGGATAAAAAGTACAGAAAAAAGGCTACTGCCAAAACCTGTTACACTAAAAAACAGGGATATTTTATACCAACCTTAAAAACTTGTAAAAAAAACAAAGCTGACACTGACAATATTTTTACCGAATATAAACTGTCATTGCGTGATAAGATTTCCTTTTATAATATAGATACTATTCCTACTCTAGAAACAGCCAATAAAAACAATGGCTTCTGGAAAAATTATGTCTGTATGCAGCTACGCTTCTGATACAAACAAATAGTCGCACGTGACTCTTTCGCACTTGAGCGGAATACATAGCATTTATTTCTTTTTTGCAAAATGTGCATCCTCACGAAGTGTTTTTTATGTTATAAAAAACAAAAGCCTTTACGGGTATATAAAAAATATCCGTAAAGACTTTTATCTAATATATAAATATATTTCTACACTTTTTCCTTATATAACTAACTGAATAATATGTAAAATCATTGTATGCGAAAAGTATTAATTTACATAGTCCGTGCAAAACACATCAATTATAAAGTGAAATACCATATCTTATTTTGCGGCATATCTTGTAAATTATAACACCTACCATACCGGCTACCGTACCGAGAGTTACTGCAATTCCTAAAATTCCGCCTAAGATAATAACAATCCACATGATTATATTCATAATAATACCTCTATTCTGCACTGTCCGATTAATTTTCGTTTCTAAAGACCGCATACCAACTTATGCCAGACAGTGCCATGACATAAGTATATATGATACACTGTCTTATCAAAGCTTTTGTCTGTTTCTTTAAAACCCGAAATGCAGGTTATAAGGTATTATTTTGTTTTTCGCCGTCCTTTGCGTGTATATACATTATCACCGTAATACCGAAAAATATGATGCCTGATAACAGTATTATAAGTGATACATAAGTCATGTAAGCAAAATTATAAGTTAAATCCTGAACATATCCCGTCAAAAAACGTGTTCTATAATTTTGCCTTGCATTTAATCTTATAGACTGAATAATTTCCTGAACTATATAACTTTCATTTCCGCCAATCCTAAGAAGCTCATCCGTGCATATATCCCGGCATTGGCTTATTGTATCAGATATGCTGATTATCTCATGTTTTCCTTTATCTGTGTACTCAAAAATGGACTCTGCCTTTGGAATATCAAAGCACATTCCTGCTATTAAAAATATTATTATCAGAAAACTGATAGACCTTTTTTTAGTTACACATTTCATTAGAACTCACCTCATGGTGTATTTTAACAAATTTATATTTTTATTGCAACAGCCGTATGCAACACAACTGTTAGCCGTTGAACTATTATCTTTATAAGCCAAGCGGATATTTACAATCCGCTCTGCTGCTTGTTTGATATTATTAAACTTTTTCGCAAAACTTGACATTTTAAATTTTTTCATTCATAATATTCACTTAGATTACTAATAGTTAGTTTTCTAACCATTAGTAATCTAACTATAATATATCTTTGAAAGGAAAACATATCATGAGTGAATCGCTTCATTACCTTCTTATGACAGATCATCTGATGGTTCAGAAATCACTTATCACAAGTGTAAAAGATACGGGACTTACTTCCGGTCAGCCAAAAGTTCTCGATTATCTCAAAAATCATGATGGTGCTGTTCAAAAAGATATTGCCATAAACTGCCACATAGAACCGGCTTCTCTGACGACAATATTAAACGGCATGGAAAACAAAGGATACATAACAAGAAACATCTGCACACAAAACAGAAAATACTTAAATGTGCATCTTACCAAACTCGGTTGGAAATATGTAGAACGTCTTAAAAAAGAATTTGCCAAAATAGAAAATCTGGCATTAAAAACATTTACGGACACTGAAAAAGAACAACTTATTTTTCTACTTGAAAAACTCTATGACAATCTTTCAGAAATAAGGAAGGAGGGTACCACAAAATGAAACAAAAACATATGCATATCAGGATTCCGATGTATTTTATCGGTCTTTTTATAATGACTGCCGGAGTTGCATTATCGGTAAAATCTAATCTTGGAGTGTCTCCCGTCAGCTCAATCCCCTACACGATAACCTGTGTCTGGGGCATAGAAATGGGTAAGGCAACGATATTATTTCATATCGTACTTGTCATTCTTCAAATTCTTTTACTTAGGAAAAACTTTAAAGCCAAAAGTCTGCTTCAGGTAGTCGTAGGTGTCATCTTCGGTTATTTTACAACTTTTTGCAACTATATAGCTTCATTCCTGCCAACGCCTGACAACTATCCTGTCCGCATAGCAATGCTTCTTGTCAGCACTATCCTTGTTGCTTTCGGAATATTTTTATATCTTCCCGCCGACCTTATCCCACTTGCCGGAGAGGGTGCAATGTCTGCCGTTTCGCAAATAAGCGGAATGGAATTTGCAAAGGTAAAAGTACGCTTTGACTGTAGCATGGTAGTCATATCAATGACAACCTGTCTTATCGCACTTCACAGTCTGGGAAGTGTCGGTGTGGGAACTATCGCAGCCGCCATTCTTGTCGGTACGGTTCTTGGATTTATTAACAAACTTGTCGGAGATAAGCGTGACCGTCTACTTGGAAAAATACCTGACAAAAACACTGACGAAAATGTACTTGAAGACGATGAAAAACAGAATTATGTTATCACTATATCAAGAGAATTTGGAAGTGGTGGACGAGATATAGGAAAACTTATAGCAAACCAACTTGGTTTTAAATATTATGACTCCGAACTTATCAAACTGGCTGCTGAAAAAAGTGGTTTTACCACGGAATTTGTCCAGGCAAATGAACAGTCGCTCAAAAATCCAATCCTACACGACTTCTTTGAGTGGTATGCAACACCTATTGATAAATCCGAACTTCCAAAAGTTGACCAACTCTACCAGAAAGAAAAAGAGATAATAAGAGAACTTCCTGAAAAATCTTCCTGTGTAATTGTAGGTCGACTTGCAAATCACATATTAAAAGATTACGAAAAATCGTACCATGTATTTATCAGTGCCGATATAGATACTGAAATCAAAAAGACAATGCAGCGTGAAAATCTACAGCTAAAAGAAGCCGAACACAAAGTAAAGAAGGTCAATCATGAACGAACTGTTCACTGTAAATATTTCACAAAAACCAATTGGGGAAAAGCTGATAATTACAACCTAATGATACGCTCTAGTGATTTTGGATATAAGCAAACAGCAAACCTCATAATCAATGCATTCCGATTAAAATTCAAATCATGCGAATTTTAGATTTTAATATATTTTTAGCCTTAGTATATAGAAATGCCTCTATACCCTAAGGCTAAAAATATATATTATTCTTTAAATGTCTGCAATACTTTTTGCACATTCTTTCAATGTATAATATATCCTGTGCACCGGAAGACCGACTACATTATTGTAGTCTCCTCTAATACCGGATACAAATTTGCTAAATATCCCCTGTATTCCATAACCTCCCGCTTTATCATACGGTTCATCACTGCTTATATAGTCATCTATCTCCTGACTGCTCATTTCACAAACTTCAACATCTGTTTTTTCAGCAAAAAGTTCTATGCAGGCAGCCTTGTCATCTTTAACAAGTACAAGTGCTACCCCTGTATATACCTGATGACTTGTTCCCGATATTTTATTTATCATTCTCCTTGCATCATCCTTATCCTTTGGCTTTCCAAGTATCTCCCCATCTGCTGCAACTACCGTATCTGCACCGATTATGATAATATTTTCTTCATTTTTTGTATCTGATGCAGCTCTCACATCTGCAATTTCCGTCTCAAAAGCCTTTTGTTTTACAAGTTCATTTGCAACTGCCAAAGCCTTTTGTTTTGCAAGTTCCATCGTAACCTGAGCCGGTTCACTGCTCGTAATTATCTCCTCGCAGTTTGAAACCTTAATATCAAATTCAATTCCAAGCATTTTTAAAAGTTCTCTTCTTCTCGGTGACTGTGACGCAAGTATGAATTTATACATCTTTTTCTCCTTTTTAGCCAATAATCTTATATCCGGCATCTTTTAAAACACTTAATGCCTTTTCAAAATTCTCTTTTTTTGTCAAAATATAATCCGTATTAAAAGTTGAAACAGCAAAAATCCCAATCTTATTTTCAGCTAACAATCCTGAAATTTTAGACAAAATCCCAATCAATGAAAATTTCAAAACACCCTGAATACGAAATGCTTTCCAACCATCATCTCTTTCAATAACATTTTCCGGGACATTATCCGTAATACACACTAATGATTTTTCTTCGTCTGTCTTTCCGACAAAGACATATTCATCATCCAAATTTACAGAAGAATAGTCCGTTACTTTACACACTGAAAAATCCTGTTCAATCTTTTTTATTTCCATAAGTCATACCACCATTTCCAATTTGTATTTCCGTCAGGCAGACTGATTCAACAGCACTTAATTCCTGCTCTCTTACACGCATCATAAAAAACAAACAATTCCGTATCTTCAAAATCCAGATGTTTTTCATATTCCTGTGCTGTCGTTTCAAATTCAAGACTGCTCCTGCCATGACATTTTATCTTCATTCTATAACAGCCCTTTTCATCATGTATGCGGTCGATAACCATCATTTTGTCAACCTCCGCAATCTCATCATATTTTACTGCGTATTCCCTGCCGTTTATCAAAATCTTAATAGCATCACTTAAGAAACTGACTTCTAAACACATAACTCCATTTGTCCGCTTTTCCCTGATATAATAATATACACAAACTATGATAACCGAAATCACAAGTGCGATTTCAGGAAGATTATCTCTGATATGCTCATTACCGACAATTTTAAATTGTTCAAGAACACAACTTATGATAAACTGTGCAGCAAAACATATAATAAACAGAAGCACAGCATGAAATCCTACATTCTTCGTTCTAAAAACATTGTCATTTACTGTTATGTGATATTCTTTTTTTATATTTTCCTCCATACCTGCACCTCTTGCATTTTCGTTCTCGGCAACAATTAAATGTTTAACTCCATTTAAAGCCTGAGGAACATATTTTCATTAAGTTTTCTACAATCACACATAGCCTGAACAGCGGCACATTCCATTTCGACAGAAATGCAGCCATCAAATTTATGTTTTTCAAAATTTACTCTAGTGTACTGTATCAATAACATTTCGCCAAATAACTTGCATAAATTTCCATTTGCTGTGTTGTTGTCAATCGCCGTAGCCCGCTACGGCTCATTCCTCCACCTTGCAGAATGAAAATTTACCCTGCGTTATTTAGCTGAAAATCAATGATACACTACACTAGTTTCTCTAATTATTTTGCTTTTTTTCGCTTAATTTATCTTTCAATGCAAATGCTCCGGCAAGCAGTGTTCCTGAGATAGAATGCCATGTGCATGATACCGCACATATAATAGCAGATTCAGGTGTTGAAGCAAACTGTGCCGTTGTTGTTGCAAGATTAGTTGCAAGTCCTGCATTCTGCATACCGACCTCGATGGAGATGGTTCTCTTTTTTGCCGTGTTCATTCCGACAAGTTTTCCTGCACCATATCCTAATAAATAACCAAGTCCGTTGTGTAAAAGAACAGCTACAAATATCACTATACCAGATTCAAAGAATTTAGAACCCTGTGAAGAAACAACTCCTCCAACTACACAGGCAAGACCAAGAACAGCGATACCAGGCATTATTTTCTGTAATTCCATAAAAGTTTTCTTCTTGCCAAACAGATAATTGAGTAAAAATCCGATTGCTACCGGCAAAATTACTGTTTCAACGATAGAAACAAACATCGGAAGTGCCTTAATCGAAATATGTGCTCCGCTTGCAAGATATGATACAAGAAGCGGTGTCATAAATGGAGAGAGGATTGTTGACACTGTTGTCATTCCTACTGAAAAAGCTACATCTCCACCACAGAGATATGACATGATATTTGAAGAAACACCTCCGGGACAGCATCCGACAAGTATAAGTCCAAGTCCGATTCCATCAGAAAGTCCAAGAACCTTTGTAATTCCAAAAGCCAGGAAAGGCATTATAAGATACTGTGCGATTGCACCAACACATATATCAAATGGTCTTTTTGCCAATATTTTAAAATCCTGTGCTGTCAATGTAAGACCCATACTAAACATGATAATTCCGATAATGATAGACTGATTTGTAAATTTATTTGCTACAAAATCAACAAACAGCTTATAATTAACCCATGACATCATTCCCGGTACAAGAAATGTTATAACTGCAATCGCTATAACAACAATAGATGTATAATCCGATAAAAATTTACTGACTTTTTGTAATGCTTTCATTATGAGTTCCTCCTTAGAATCTGTTCACTAAAATTCCTGTCGGCAAAAAGTTCATAGATGCAATCAAACGGATATTTGCAATCCGCTCTGCTACTTGCAAGTCCCCACCCGCCACTTATTACTCTAAGCAATAGAAGTGTGGACTTCCTTGATAGCATTAAAAAAGTCCCTTCTCTAGTCATAGACTAAAAAAGGGACGAATATAATCCGCGTTACCACCCTGTTTCTGCGGTCATCTGCCACAGCTCTTTACATACCAACATATGCTATCCATATAACGGTGGACACCGGCGAGGTTTACCAACAATACTTTATTTGACATTACAATATAACAAATAACTATTGTATTTCTTAATACTATATATCATGTATCGCTAAGCACTATATATTGTTAAATATTATACATTACCAGATATTATGTACTGTTTTCAGCCCGCTTCTTAGAGAGGATATCCTAAATCCGGTCATTACCTGTTTACACCAGCCACAGGCTCTCTGTAAATAACTCCAAATAAGGCATTGTTCTCATCAACGAATTTTGGTGAACATATTTTTTTGTATTTTCAATAACTTATTATAGTCCTCTTTTAACATATGTCAAGAGAAATTTTTTGTTTCCGAAAGTAAAATTTTTATTATCCCAGATGGTTGCTCTTTTTCTTTAGCTCACATTTTTACAATATATATTCCATCTGTCTTTCTTTTGTTTTCAGTCCCATTTTTTCATAAAATTTCTCCGCCGAGGTATTTCCCGCCCACACATTGAGTATCACTTCATAACAGCCTAAGCGTTTCGCCTCACTTTTTACATATTCAAACAAACTCTCACCTATATGCTGCCCTCTTGCTTTGGCATCGACACACAAGTCATCAATAAATAATGATGTAAACGGCACCATATTATTTGAAAACGGTTGTTTCTTCAACGACAAAAAGCATATCCGAGACATTCTGAAAATCATCCCAAGATAATTGTAAGTCACAAAAATATGGTCTGCACCTGCCTTACATCCAATCGCTTTCAGCTTCATCCAGCTTCTTTACCAGCGTATCCCTAAGAACAGTAAAAGCCGGAATAAAACTGTCATGTATCAGCATAATCATTTCATCAATTTCAGCTTCATTATATATATGGACAGAGGTATTGCGTTTTTTTAACATAAGAAGCCATACCTCGGAATCATTGATAAAGCCAATTTTATAACCAAGCTGTAGAATTTCACGCGGAGAGCCTGTAGAAGCTCCCTCCACACTGTGCATTTTCATAATTTCCTGTAATGCTTTCCATGCAAGTTCAAAGGTAAGGTTAAACTGCCCAATAATCCCTGTTCGGTATATATCATTCATTTCTGCAAGTTTAAAATCCGCATTTTCCAATACGGACAAACAATTTGAAAAGTTATCTAGTTTTTTCATAGATTGTGACACCATCCTTTTCTATTTCCTGTTTCAATTCATTTGAAATTGCCGCATCTGCCTGCACAATATCAAACATAAGGAGCGAATGTACTTTTTCCTTTACATCCCAATAAAACCCATCAAAATCTCCACCATATACCGCAATATCTATATCACTTCTTTCTGTGTTTGTACCTCTTGCACGGGAACCAAATAATATAATTTTATTGACAGAATACTCCTGTGCAAAACCGGAAAGTTCCCTCAATATTCTATCTGACAGATTATATTTCATATTCAATATCGCCCCCTTAATATAGAATAAACAGCTATAATTATTTTTAAGCATAGCATATTTATATTTAATTAACAAGTTTTGGCTAAAGAGCAACTCGCTAATTATAAATCATTTTCAAGAAAATTTTGTATTTTATTATGAAGAAACATAAGAACATCCTTATGATTAGACAAAATATCCGTTTCAAATCTTTCCTCATTTAGAAAGTATTCAACCATAATTCTATTATCATCTTGATAGGATTCTAATAAACTTTCTATCGTCAAGGGATAAACGCCTGTTGCACAAAAGCGTTCTTGCCTTAATGCAAACATAAGTGGTTTCAAAATATATGTAGAAATTTTTTTGTGTGTTAGTAATTCCTTAGGCTCATCAACACATATATAATGGCGGACACTCATTAAAATATTTGCCAAATTTTTCTTATAAGATAACTGTATTTTTTCATTTATATTTTCAATTTCTACCAATTGCTCACCATACAATAAAACACTATTTAGTTCTGTAACTGCATATTCTGACCACTCTCCAAATATTTTACTTTTATATTCGTCTACGGATAGGCTTTGAGTATTTATCTCCAACAAATCATAAGAGATTGATGTGTTTCTTGCACAATTCCCAACAGTTTCTAAGACATATTGATTTATTGTACTAAAAATGCAGAACACATCTAAATCCGAATTATCATTTGCATCTCCTCTCGCATAACTTCCAGTCAAATAAACCATTAATAAACACTCACCTAATCTATTTTTTAAGGCTGACACAAACTCACTCAATATTTTCTCATAATCATGTCTTACTTTATTAGCTGGTATCACTCTTCTCATAACTTTCATCTTTAACCTCCACAAATTGGAATTGAGATTTCACCTGTTTTAAGAGATTTAATAACTGTTATATTTTGTTATTAAATTCTCCACAAGCCCTTGAAAACACTGGATTTATCGCAGGTGAGCTTTTCCTTATTGTTTCCCTTGTGTTATATCGTCCCATCAGTGTTTACGAACTCTGATAAGGGCAAATACAAGGGCAAGAAAAATCTATAAAACAGTATAACACAAAATAAAAGTGACATGGTGAACTGATTGAAATGCTTCTGATTTTTGTAACTGATAATTGATTGAATGATAAGGAGAGATAAGATACGATGAGAACAATATTTGCAGAATACAATCCACAGCGCAATAGTATTGATGTTTACACCTCTGCTGGCTATATGCTCCGCATTGATTGCTGGGAAGCTGAAAAGAGTTTAAAAACTACACCCGGATCATACTGTACATTAAACGCACTTGCTATTGATGAACCACTTGAATATGTACGATTATATTTGGACGGGAATATGCAGATGTGGGTAGATGCAGAAGATTCATTAGAACTATGGTGATTTTTCGACGGTGTGAAATTTTTTCTGTAAATTCAGATCTTCTATGATAATTGATGCGGCTTAACAGCAGTTTTCTGTTGTTAAGCCGTTGTTTATTTAATAGCAAAAATAAGCTGGTATGGCAAGAGCACCCAGAAAATCTGAACGTACATTTACTCTTGATCATCCGGCTTATTTTCAACAGCACTAAGATTACCTTTTTTAATATTGTTTGGGATACTCCCTCCATAACAGTCACAGCAATTTTATACTTTACTTCGATTTCAATCTTTTCTGGTGGATTGGCTAAAAGCCTGTCAATATCATTTTCCTCAACACCAGCCATTTTTGCTATCGTTAGCTTGGATATGCCATAATAGGAAACAAGCACTTCCAACTAATGCATTGATTTGATATTTTCCTTTTACCGAACCCTCTTATGCCTTAATATCAAAACTTGATCTATCAGGTGCAGAAATACTCACAGATTCTGCTACAAGGCTCTGTGTCATACTTTTTACATCATTACCAGTTACGGATAAGGTATAATCACCCGTTTCTTTTCCTTCTGCCGATTTTTCTGCACGTTTCTTTGCAGCTTTTTCTTCCTCTGCTTTTTTAGCAGCTCTTTTCTCTTTTACTTTTTCCTCTTTTTCTCTGTTCTCTTTTGCTTTTCGTTCAGCATTCTCTTTCGCTATTTTCCCATCTGGATCATTTGTACCAGATATTGCCACCGAAATATTTCCGTTTTCATCAACCTTATAACTCAGATTTGTCAAAGTGCCCAAACATCCATTCACCGCACTTTTTGCACAATCTGGAATGGCTGCTAAGTTTTCCTCCAGATACTTTGCTTTTTCCGGATCATTCATACACTTCTGTAAAAATGCACTTGAAACGGATACTGTTGTCGGAACCCCTTGCATTGAAGTCGTTCCCGTATTCATATAATGGTATTTTCCTTGCAAGTATTTTGAATAATCATTTACATTGCTATACCCCGTCTTAATCTGCTCTGTTTTTGTCACACCGGGACGTGATGTTTTTAATTCAACTGTACTTGTTGTCACGTTGCCGTCTTTTGTATTTGTACTATCCTTTTCACTATCTGTTTTTTTAACAGTATTCTTGTAATTTGAAGCATAATACGATGTGCAACTGCTGTTATTGATACCTGTAATTGCCATAATCCTACCTCCCTGTTATTGAAACTTAAAATAATTTCTATTATATTGAACGACTTGGATATTTAATTTCCGTTGATGTAAATTCATCTTCTGCCGAAACATTGATATGCCCACTGCTGTCAATAGCATACTCTTTACCATAAACGGAAAACGTATCTACTTCTTTATACCCGATTTCTATCCAGTTTATATCATTTAACTGTTTTATCTTGGCGTCAACATTTATGGTCTTTCCTGATTCCTGCAATAAATAAGTGTGTTTTCCTGCTCCCATATCTATAGAAAAGAATCCCGGAGAAATCCCGACTTTCTCACAGACTGACAGTACTTCCTCATTACTGTAGAGATAACCCCACACACTCTTTCCCTGTGCCAGATCAGATAAAATATTACTTGCTTTGCGCATTTCCCACTTATAATTTGTCCCTTTTTGATTTGTATTCTCTGCAAGCAACGATTCCGAGGCTGCCCAGCCTATCCTTCCATTGTTGACCGTCCATGTATATTTACCGCCACTTGATGTTGTCCATGAATAATAACTTTTATTACTTAATACCAAAGAATTATTTGCAGCACAAATGCCTGACATGGTGCTTGTATTCATTTTCGGTACTGCATAATTAGGTACTACCTGTCTGCTCCCATTAAGGTCAAAGGAAATAACCCCGTACTCCTTAAAATCAGAATTATATCCACAGGAAACATTCTCCCCAAAATTGATTGCATCCAAAATAGCACTTGAATTATTATAGTTTGCAAAATAATAAGCCAATTCACTGTTAGAAATATTCGCATTTTTATCTATCAGTGCAGCTATTGATTGCTTTGAAAAGCCTCGTGCAGCATCAGAAATACTTAAACTGTCCTGTTTTTTATTATTTCCTGCTCCAAGCAACATCTGTATTGCTTTTTGGTGTATTCCTGCCTCTGCTTGCTTTGAATATGTCAACAGCTGGTTTACTGTGTTTACATCTGTTACTGTCTTCATAGCTAGTCTCCAAACCCTTTTTCAACATTATACTTTTCGTGTCATTATGTTCTTAGTATATCAGCTATAATAAATATTCCCCTGATACACTAAAAGTTTTATAATTCAAATATATATTTTCACGGCAAATCAGGTGCAACATTTGTTTCTTAAATCTTTAGGTTTATAAATAATTATAATAAAATATCTACATTAGGATAAAAACAATGCATATCTCCATCATAATTCTAAAGTGCATACATATGTTGTAATTTACTAAACATATTATTTACTCTGCTTTCAACAGCTTCTGGCTGATTTCTTAATTCATACCTGCTTCCATAGTAATCATTTAAACGGTCTTTCATTTCATTACAAAATAATTTCTGATCTGTTTTACCATTTAAAAACTGATTGCAAATACCACTTATCTCTTTCTTCTCATTTGCATAAAAAGCTGTCTCATCTGAGATTATTTCTGACTTGTACTTATAAGATTCTGTTTTACTTCCAATTCCAACAACCATGTAATCTGGTGTCATTTTCTCCATGATAGAATTACGTGCCGAATCATTAAAATGAACATATTCGTCAATCATGTCTGAAAAACCTGCTTGTAATTGCTCTGGAACATACATTTCATTTACTTTTCTTAGCCCCGCTTCACTTGCACTTAACAAAAATACAGATTCATAGGAAGTTCCTCTATATCCCTCTTGAGCATTTAAAGAGTCCATATCTGCTGTCATTGTATTAATTTTCTCTTTTAAATCTTTCATTTCATCTTCTGTCAAATATTCAGAAGCATTTTCGTCCAGCCATTTTCCAAAAACCTCTGACTGATTTTCCAAACAGCCTTCAAACGCACTTTGTTCTCCAGAAATGGAAGTTGCTTTCAAATCTAATTTGAATAAATTTTCACATTTGTATTCTGCTGGTATTTCTTTTATCTCTCCATTAATTGACGAAAAATGCATTGCCTGAAAATCTGAGACTTTACCACGAGCAGTCTCAACTAACTTTCTTGCTGAATCACTGATTTTCACATCATCCTCCGAAATAATATTCTGTGGAACAGTTGTTTTCTTCTCGACCTTATTTTTTATCATCTCAGGATTATTAATATACCTATTTCCTTGAACTTTCATAGCAACCTCCCTAAGTTAGTCCACACTTTCTATACCTCTTTATCTATCTTGCTCGATGTCAAAGAAGAATCCGTCTTAGAGTACGTACCATTATTTGTATAGGTTGCACTCGCCCGGTTTGCAGCATTCGATATACCAGTTGCTTTCTGCGATATTTTGCTTACAAAAGAATTATATCCTGTAAAGACCGTTTTCAGCGAACTGATATCTGCCTGCTTTAAAGCATCCTCATCTAATTCCAACTTGTTTCCTTTTCCTATGGTAATACCTATTTTGGCAAGCATATTACTGTTTTTGTCTGTCATTCCAGTCATCCATGAAGCATTTCGCAATACATCCTTTGTATTAGATTCTCCGGCTTACTTAACTACATCATTATAATCTTCAACAAAAGATTTTACTGCCTTGGTGATTTTATCCCAGTCATAATCCTCTACCTCAATCTCTTCCCCCGTTTTTTCATCTTTCTTTTTTATTTTCTTTTTTTCCAAAAGAGAAGAGTCATTCAAAGCATCTGCTGATTTTTTCAGAGAATCTGCACTTGTTTTCATCAAGGTAAGTTTTTGTGAAGTATCACCTTTTCCCGATAATTTTTCAGCATCCTGTTTTGCATAATATGCTTTCATAAGTTTTCCATAGCTTCCATTTTTGATTGCAGCATAATCAGAAAGCATATTTGTATTGCCTACTGATGAACTATCTGACGTTCCACTAAACAACGCTGAAAAATCTACATTGCTGTTATATTTACTTGTATAATCACTAAAACTTTTGATTTCTGACATAACACCAGCCTCCTTTCCGAACTATAAACGTATATCGATCGGTGTATATACTACCGACTGTCCACTTTCTGATGCTGGATTTTTTATTGTTTCTGCTGTTTCTGTTTTAACATCTGCATTCTCTGATGCATCTGTTGCCGTATCTGCATTTTCCTGTGTATTCTCTGCTTTCTGCGTTTGATCCTTCTTTGTTTCTGCTGCATCTGTACGGTTGTCTGCCTTTGCTGCTTCTTCCATAGATTTATTTGCATCTGAAAGTGAAGACATCTGTGATGCTGTTGCAGACTGCGCTTTTGCCTGCAAATCTGCCAGTTCTTCTTCTTTCTTTTCGGTATTGCCTTTTCCAGCATCCTGCTTGATTTCAGACTCAAGCACACCGGCTCTTCCTTCCATCTGTGTTGCCATACTACCCTGCACTTTTGCTTGCTTCATAGATGAATCTGCGGAAATCATTGCCCGCATACCTGCCTGTGACAAGCCTGTTCCTTTCTTTGCAGATGTATTTTTTGTACCAGCCACCATATCCTCCATAGATGATTTTTTACTCTGCTGTTCCTTTCTCTGTTCAATCTGGTGCTGTCTTAACTGTTGATTGAGATTTGTAATTTCCTGTTGTATCTCCTGACGTTTCTTCATCTTATCCTCTAATGACAGTTCTTCATTTGATGATAAGTCCTGCAATTTCTGCTGTGCATTTGCAATCTGATTCTGAATATTTTTACTCACAGAATCATTCGCCTGTGCCATTCCCATTGCTCCTGTCTGCGTATTCGTTCCGTTAAATCCATTAATTTTCATCATTTCGTTGTCCTCCTTGAGCTAATACTCTGAAATCCGTTTCCTGAAAATCTGTATAACATGATTTCTCTTTATTTTTTCTTTCGGCATATCTTTCTTCACAATAAACCGTGATGTTGTGAACCGCCCTTTTTTCGTTGTGAAGCAGTCTGAAAATGCTTTTCAGACTGTCGCAGTGCTCCTCAAATATTGTTGCAAGCAACATATTTTCATCGCTACCTGCGCAAAAAAAGCACTACATATTTCTGTAATTTCTGTAATTTACAAAATACATAGTGCCAATTTATTTCTTTATTCTACCTGCATCATAATGCTAAGGATTACTTCCTCATTTCCCTGCTCCAAAGATATATCTCCCATATACATTCTGGCAACCCGGCGAATGTTATTCAAACCCATTCCATGTTCCCTCCCAGATTTGGTTGTTTCTGGCAAATCGCTGTCACCAAAATTAAGCTGACCCCCAAAACTGTTTTTTATGGTTATCATAAAGATACTGTTTTTCCGAAAAGAAGAAATGCTGATATACGGATCATCTCCACTTACATTTTCCATGCAGTTATTCAAGGCATTATTCATGATCACACTCAAATCAAATGCATTTAACTTCGTATTCTGCGGATAATGAAAATCCGACAGAAACCGAATCTGCCTTTCTTTTGCTTCTCTCAGCTTTTCCATCAAAATGACATCAATTACCGGACTTCCTGTCTTTATTTCCGGAGATACCTCGTCCCATTCATTTTTCAGATGTTCCAAGTATTCTGTAGCATCATCCATATTATTATGTGCCACGAGATGTTCCAGTGTCTGTATATGATTTCCCATATCATGGCGCATGGAGCGGATATCCCGATACAACTTTTCGACTTCCCCGATATGCTTTTTCATGTCACTGATCTGATTTAATACCAGCTCTTGTCCCCGCTGTTCTTCCTGCATCTCTTTCCAGTTTTGGAACATTACAATCACAACAAGAATAGCGACTATAGAAATCAGATAGTGTAAAAAGCTTAAAGCTCCATAAAATCCATATGTATCAATCAAGTTCTTTCCAGTATCTCTTTCGTATATCATGAGATAATATTGTAAAATGCCATACCCAGTGACGCCTACAAGCGAAGGTATAATAAGCATTACCATCTCTTTGACACTCATTTCATCTTTTTTGTATATATACGCTTTATTGATCAGTCCTATTGCAACCGCAATAAAAGCAATACAAAGTACAATATCCAAAACTCTGGTTCCAACATATAGTCCGTATTGCAGCCACACTTTTTCTGCACCCATATTCCGAAATACAAGTGCTTTTGTAACAAGATCATCAAGTCTGGCTGCCATTGCAACCGCTAACCATCGGATAGAAAAGAAAGTAATTGCAAGAAATATTTTCTGATATATATTTCTTCTGTCCTCTGCATACATCACAAGAAACGCTGCTATAACTCCAATCAGATATGCGGAAAAATTATCAATCTGTGGCGGAATCATATATAAAACAAGCATAATCGTAATATAAACAATACTGACTGCCGCAGCCCCTTTTTTCTTTTTTATATAGGGACAAACAAATTTTCCAAAATAGATTCCTGTAATCATAAGGAGTGCAATAACAGAAATTTTCGATGTAACCATCCAGCATTTTTCTACCAAACTCATCCGATTTCTTTTCCTTTCCTCTGATTATATTTCAAATACTGTTTTACAAACTCAGAATAATTCTGTTTTGCAATCAATGCAGTTCCATTTTCCATCGTCACACAATTTGCATCATATTTCTGAACATATTTGAAATGTACGAGGTAGGCTCTGTGTGTACGAAAAAAATCTGCTCCCGCAATTTCACTCAGTTCCTGCAATTTTCCATAATATTCAATATTCGTATCCCGTGTATGGATAATGACTTTTCGATTATATACCTCAGCATACACAATATCCTTCAAAAACACTTTCATATGGCTTCCTCCGGACTGCACCATCATGTATTTTTCATCCGATTGATTTTCAGAATATTTTTCAATGCTTCTGACTGCACATTTCACAACTTCCTCAAATTTTTCATCTGAAAATGGTTTCACCAGATAATGAAATGCTGCAACATCAAATGCCTGAAAAACATACTCCTCCACAGCAGTTACAAATATCAATACCATTCTTTCATTTTTCTGACGAAGAATCCTTGCCGTTTCCATTCCATCCATTCCTGGCATCTGAATATCTAAAAATAGAATATCCGGCTCACAACCACTTGCAATCAATTCATCACCAGACAAATATTTTTCTATTACTGCATCTGGTAATAATTTCTTTATTTTTTCCTCTAATATCAATCCTATAGATTTTTCATCATCGCAGACTGCTATTTGCATCTTGTCACTTCCTTACTTACATACAATTATATTTATTATATCGGAAAAAGTCTTTTAATAGCCAGCCGCCATGTTGCGAACAGACCTTTTTTTGTTGTGAAATAGAATATCACATATAACGCGTTATTTGCTTCCTGTTAATACGCGAAAGCACTGTATCTCAAACTCATTGAAATACCATGCTTCCCCGCATTTTCTATATCGTCCTATTGATATTATTACTTTACTATGCGACATACCTCTGGGCGTGACTGTATCTATCAAAAAAGAAGCCAGCAGTTTATTCACACACTACTGCCTTCCTATACTACTCATTTTATTTACTTCGCTGCGTCTCAGACAAGTTTTTCATTTTAAACACAACCTCTGTTTTCCCGACAGCCTTTTACATACCACCTGATTCCAACATATACCAGTTGCACGAATAATAAGAAAAATAGCAGATTGATTGGCAAGACTGTCTTTATCCAATCTCCAAAGTAGATTGCTATTTCCATGCTTATAAGTGTTACCAGTATGGTAATCATATCCCAGCAGCACTTCTTATATAACCCTGCAATCTTTATCCCGATGAATGCTAAAAGTATTCCTGCACTCACCAGACAGCCACCACAAACCAATATTCTTATCAGCCAATATCCAATTCCGGCAACGACTGGATTGGATATTCCATCACTAATCTGTGCCACATTCTTTCCTGTCAGTACAATCCAGCCAGCAATGGTCTGTATAAAAGTTGCGATTGTATCAAAGAATCTTCCACAATCAGAAATAAATACCTTTGACCGTATCATCTGAAAAAGAGTAGTTGATGCGGAATACCATATCAGCAGAAACATCAATGCTTCATACATAGCTGTTTTTGCTTTATATCTGCCTGCTATTTTTTCTCTCTGCGTATCATACCTTTCCTTCACTTTCAGATAAGCTGTCTGGTTACAATTCTTACACTTTTGATAGAGCACCGGCTTTTCAACCGGTATCTCTACTTTTTTCTGATGAGAGAGTGCATAGTCCCGTTCCTGTTCTGCCTGCCTTAGCTTATCTTGATGGTGTTAGAATTTAAACAGTATAAGTTAGATATGGAATAATCCTTAATATAGATTTATTATTAAAGTTAAAGATTGGAGGATTAAGACATGGCTACAGAGTACTCGGAAGAATTTAAGAAAGATGCGGTAAAATATTGGGAGGAGCATAAAGATTTAGGCATTAATGCATGTGCTAAAAATCTAGGCATATCTAAAAGTACACTATCTACCTGGCGTAAACTTTATGAAAGTAATGAGGGTAACATTCCAACCCGGGTAAGAGGCAATTACGAAAGTGATGCTGCAAAAGAAAATGCTAGACTTAAGAAAGAATTAAGGGATGCACAGGATGCTCTGGAAATATTAAAAAAAGCAATCGGCATACTGGGAAACTAACAGAAGCTATATACCTTGAAACTACAAATAAAGACAGAAATATGAGGGAACAAGGTGGACGCCGGCTTAATGTTAGCGGTGTGCTGAGACACTTAGGCGTCTCTAGAAGTGGATATAATACTTGGAAAAACAGGATTCCAAGTAATAGGGAACAACGAAAAAACAAAATAAAAGATAAGATATGTGATATTTATGATGAATCACACCAAAATTATGGTGCTCCCAAAATAGCAAAGAAACTGAAAGAAGAAGGTGAAACAATAAGTAAAAAGGCAGTAGGTAATTATATGCGTGAAATGGGGTAAAGGCACAATGGATTAAGCCTTATACCATAACAACTATAGATTCAGATTTCAGCGAAGAATATAAAAATATACTTGATGAGCAGTTTAACCCAGATTTTCCAGATGCAGTATGGTGTACAGATATTACATATATTTGGACATATGAGGGATTTGTGTATTTAACAAGTATAATGGACTTATATTCAAGAAAAATAATATCCTGGGTGTTAAGTGATACCCTTGAAACAAAATGGGTTGTAGAAGCTGTCAATAAGGCTAAAAAAGTAAGAAATGTTAGCAAGCCATTAATTCTGCATTCAGATCGTGGCAGACAATATACAGCTAAAGATTATGCAGATGCAACATCAGGAATGACACTAAGTTATTCAAAGAAAGCGTATCCATGGGATAATGCATGTATTGAATCTTTCCATTCATTACTTAAAAGAGAATGGATAAACAGATTTAAGATAACAGACTATAATCATGCATATAAACTTATTTTTAAATATATAGAAGCATTTTATAATACCGTGAGAATTCACAGTCACTGTGATTATGTATCACCTAATGAGTATGAAAAGAAATACTGGATAAAATTAAGACAAATGGAAATAAATGTGGCATAAAACGGATTATTGAGGTGAAAAGTTCATGTTTAACTTGTACTTTTTCTTGACATAGGACCAGCCAACAGTTCGACAATAGACGAGACAGCAATAACCGCCGTTACGATAATAATATTTATCAAGAATGTATATTCACTTCTAAAACTTTCAAGTGAATCAATCACAAGTTTAGGAATAAATATCGAAGCCACGGATTTTATAATCCCGGCTGGCACTAAAAACAGCGATAAAATAAATCCTAACTTATTATAAATGAAACTCTCTTTACAATAAAAATAAAAATTGTTTAAAATTCCGTACTTTTTGCTATGTATCTGCAAATATTTTTTTACAATATTATCCTGAAATATCATGGTATTCTCCTTATTAAATAGTTTATTGCACCATTCTCTGCATAAAACTACTTAACATAGTTTCATGCCATCAGATATTTCTAATACGCCAAAATACCACCATAATTTTACCTCACTTTCAATCTAAATCTGCCATTAGCTACAATTTATTATAACAAGCTATCTATAAGTCCACAACCAAAATACTATATTTTTTCTGTAAATTAGTAACAGTTCAGCCATAAAAAATAATTGACAATACTTGAGCTTGCTCATTGTATTGTTGATTATCTTTTTATGGTAGAATAGCCTTTCATTTCTGAAATGAGGGAAAAGCCCTCGCGAGCACGCTCAGATGGAACAAATTTATTTGTTCCATCTGAGCTTTGCTTTCGCGTAAATAAACCAAAGCTGCTAAGCAGCGACTGACAGCTTGCTGGCAGGTTTATGAATTGAGGAAATAAAAGGCTGAACTGTTACGTAAATTATCAAGTTTTCCCTATCAATAAGAATAAAAAACTTTAATAAAATATTTTAAATCATCTGCATACTTAAATACCAGAGTCAATCATCTCTTTTGCACGATATAAAACAGGTAGTTCTCTGTTTGCCACAAGTTTCCCTAATCTTGTATTTGACCTGTATTCATATTCTTTAACTGCATCTTCATATAATAATTTCAATGTAGACAAATGAAAACAATTTATCTCATCTTCGGTCAGATTTTTATCACCAAACGAATTAACTCTACATAAAAAATAATTATTAATATTATGTCTATGAATAAGGTTATAATAATCACTTACAACTCCGATTTTACAAACCACTTCTACATCTGCACCCAATTCTTCTTTTAATTCCCTTTTTATGGCAGCAATCAGGTCTTCTCCATCCTCTACACCACCGCCGGCAGTTTCAATCAATGTTGCTTTTCCGAAGTCATCATCCCTATTTGCTCTTACAAAATAAAAATATCCGTTTTCATCGTAAACAAACGCTCTTGCTATATTCCTGTCATGATCAATATAATCATATTTCCATTCGGTATCCTGCAAACTAATTTTTAGTTCTTTATGCATATTTTTCTCCACTAACTTTTATTTAGTTTTTAAATTAAATGTGTTTTTGGAGAGCCGGATCATTTCGGCTCCCCTTTTATTATACTGGTTATATTTTTTCAGCTTTAACAATTAAAAGTCATTTTTCAATCCTCTATATAAAATAAATATTCCCATAATATACTTTCATATTCTCTGTTTCATGCTTGTAAGTAAATCGAGTAGGAGGAATTTCTCTTAACTGAGAAATTCCGACCTCTCACACCACCGTGCGTACCGTTCGGTACACGGCGGTTCCATCAACTTAACAAGTAACACACCTTTCGGTATAGTAATCTAACATTGAGACTAATCCAAATGAGGTTAGTCTCTTTGTACTTATAGCCTTTTGTATCCATCCATTGTGGGCGAGTCTTGCATATCTGTCTCCGCAATACGCTATTTTAAATGCCGCCCATCTTGGTACATCAAGCTTCATAAGGTTCTTTGCTCTGTTTTGTGGAGTTTTCCAATGTTTCCAAATGCACATACGAAGTCTATATCTGATGTTACCATCTAATTCTCGACAAAGTGTTTTCATACTACCTATTTTGAAGTAGTTTATCCAACCTCTTATGAGCTGATTAAGTTTCTCCACTTTATAGCTGTTGCTAACACCCCAGCTACGACAGGTGAGTTCCTTCATTCTCTTTTTGAACTTCGCTACTGATTTTGCGTGTGGCTTTGCTTTAAACTGGTGTACTCTTGGGTCAAAGTAGAACCCAAACCCAAGGTATTTAAGTCCGCTTGGTCTGTCTACTTTACTCTTTGTCATGTTGACCTTGAGACCTAGTTTCTCCTCAATAAATCGAGATATGTTTCTCATTACCCGATTTGCAGACATTTCACTTCCAACCATGATAATACAGTCATCTGCATATCGTACAAAGTTAAGCCCTCGCTTTTCCATTTCCTTATCAAGTTCATTGAGCATGATGTTTGCCAATAACGGCGAAAGATTTCCTCCTTGCGGTGTTCCCACAATAGAATCCTCATATTCATCGTCAATCATGATTCCGCTGACAAGATATTTCCTTATGATAGAGATAACATCTCCATCTTTTATAGTTCTGCCTATGATAGTCATAAGCTTGTCATGGTTTACCGTGTCAAAGAACTTTTCCAAGTCAATGTCTACAATCCAATCGTTACCATCATTCATCATGTCAAGTGCTGTTAGGATTGCTTGCTGTGCACATCTATTCGGTCTGAATCCGTAACTATGTTCATGGAATTGTTCCTCATAGATTGGTGTTAATACCTGTGCAATGGCTTGCTGTATGAATCTGTCTGTTACTGTTGGTACTCCTAGGTTTCTGACACCGCCATCAGGCTTTGGTATCTCCACTCTTCGTACTGGTTGAGGTTTATACTTTCTTGTCCTCAACTGTTCCTTGATGTTTTCGCCGTTCTTTGTAAGATGCTCTTTGAGTTCTGTGTACTTCATTCCGTCCACTCCCTCTGCACCTTTGTTTCGTACGACTTGCAGATATGCTCTGTTGAGGTTATCGCTAGATAATATCTGCTCCATTAGACTACTTGTGTCCATGCGTTCTTTCCTTTCCGTCTCGCTTGATTTGACCATCTTTTACCCGATTGGTTACGGCAGATGTTGTCATTTCTGCAATACGAGACATACTCAAACTTATTGATTGTTCGCCCCTTTGCTCCATCTCTATTACAGAGACTTCTTCACTACTATGGGCTCGGCTGACTTCTCACAGTTCGTTGTTACTGGGCTAATGAAACCTCTGTGAGACCTCCACGCTTAAGGTGCACGCTCTTTCTCTCCATATATCCGCCACATTTACTCTGCTACTACAAATGTGATAGTTATTAGACTTTGTTGCTTTATGCCAACTTATCTCTCGTAGCCTAGCCTTATATGTGATTTCTGTCCGTCGGACCGGAGATTTGCTTACAGCTTCCTTCAGATTCCACCTCACGATGGACACCCTTGCTGTTCGGCTATACACTTCCCACTATCTGGGCATGTTCGGGACTTTCACCCGTTAGAGTGCGCCCATGGCGCGCAAACATAAAACCCACCAGACAAATCAATGTCTGGTGGGTTATTTATAATTAGATTGAAATATACAATCTTTAGACACTTATTACGAAGTTTCGCAGAAACTTCTAAAATGAAATCTTCAGATATATTTAACGAAGTTTCACAGAAACCTCTAAGATGAAATCTTTGATTTCATCATTTATACCGGATAAGCCTTGTTCTCTGTATCCGCTGCTGAAGCATCTACCTTATTCTGCTGAGCTTCTCTGTACTTGAAGAACTCTGTAGCAACCTGTGGGAATAATGCATATGAAAGCACATCCTCGTCCTGCTGCTTGTACTGAGCCATCTCTTTCTCGATATCAGCAAGCTGTGGCTTGATGAGATCTGCCGGACGGCAAGTGATAACTTTTGCATCATCACCAAGACATTTCTTCTGTACTTCAGGGTTAAACGGCTTAACTGTCTGTCCAAACTCACCTGATAGGAGTTTCTTAGACTCTTTAGTTACCATCTTGTATCTCTCACCTGATACTACATTAAGTACAGCCTGTGTACCAACGATCTGTGATGAAGGTGTAACAAGTGGAGGCTCACCAAAGTCTTTACGAACTCTTGGCACTTCCTCAAGCACCTGCTCATACTTGTCTTCCTGTCCCATTTCTTTAAGCTGTGATACAAGGTTGCTTAACATTCCACCAGGAACCTGATAACGAAGTGTCTGAATATTAACACCGAGAACCTTTGTATTCATAAGACCGCTCTTAAGTGCCTCCTCACGCATTGGACGGAAGTAATCAGCTATCTCTGCAAGTTTTGTCTGATCAAGACCTGTATCATAAGGAGTTCCCTTAAATGCCTCAACCATAACTTCTGTTGCTGGCTGGCTTGTTCCCATTGAGAATGGAGACATAGCAGTATCGATAATGTCACATCCTGCTTCTACGGCTTTCATGTAAGTCATTGAAGCAACACCTGATGTGTAATGTGTATGAAGATCGATTGGAATACTTACTGACTCTTTAAGTGCCTGAACAAGCTCTGTAGCCTTTGCCGGAACTAAAAGACCAGCCATATCTTTAATACAAAGTGATTTAGCACCCATATCCTCAATCTGTTTTGCCATATCTTTCCAATAATCAAGTGTATAAGCATCACCTAATGTATAAGAAAGTGCAATCTGTGCATGACCGTTTTCTTTGTTTGCTGCATTAACTGCTGTCTTAAGGTTTCTAAGGTCATTAAGACAGTCAAAAATACGGATAATGTCAATACCGTTTGCGATTGATTTCTGTACGAAATATTCTACAACATCATCTGCGTAATGATTATAACCCAAGATGTTCTGACCTCTGAATAACATCTGAAGTTTTGTATTTTTAAATCCGGCTCTTAATTTACGAAGTCTCTCCCATGGATCTTCCTTAAGGAAACGAAGTGAAGCATCAAATGTTGCACCACCCCAGCACTCTACTGCATGGTAGCCTACCTGATCCATTTTATCTACTATTGGAAGCATCTGCTCTGTTGTCATACGAGTGGCAATAAGAGACTGATGCGCATCACGGAGAACTGTTTCCGTAATCTTTAATGGTTTCTTTTCTAAATCTGCCATGATAATCCTCCTATATTTTAGTATGTACTCTCGGTATCTTCTCAAAACGAGTCATTTCGGCTGGATTTCCGATATACTGTTTCCATTTTCTCGTCGTACACACCGTGTACGAACTGTAAAAATGTCATTGTATATCAAAAATCCATCTTGAAATTCTTCGTTCAGAAGATTCCAAGAATACATTAGTGTTTAAATTCCGAATATTGCCATAAATACACCGGCAGCAACCGCTGTACCGATAACACCGGCAACATTTGGTCCCATCGCATGCATGAGAAGGAAGTTTGTCGGATCTGCCTCCGCACCGACCTTCTGTGAAACTCTGGCAGCCATAGGAACGGCTGATACACCTGCTGAACCAATCAGTGGGTTTACCTTTCCGTGTGTAACCTTACACATAACTTTTCCGAAAAGTACTCCTGCTGCTGTACCTACACAGAATGCGATAAGTCCAAGTGCAACAATCTTTAATGTAGTTACTTTAAGGAATGCTTCTGCACTTGTTGAAGCTCCTACTGATGTACCAAGTAAGATAACTACGATATACATAAGAGCATTTGAAGCTGTCTCTGCGAGCTGTTTAACTACTCCTGACTCTTTAAAGAGGTTACCAAGCATAAGCATACCTACAAGAGGAGCTGTTGTTGGAAGGAGAAGACAAACAATAATCGTAACGATGATTGGGAATAATATCTTCTCAAGCTTTGATACCGGACGAAGCTGAGACATTTTAATCTTACGCTCGTCTTCTGTTGTGAAAAGCTTCATAATAGGAGGCTGAATGATAGGCACGAGTGACATATAAGAATAAGCTGCCACTGCAATAGGTCCCATGTACTCAGTCTGCTTTAATTTACCACAAAGGAAAATTGATGTAGGACCATCAGCTCCACCAATGATTGATATTGCTGCGGCTGCCTTATCATTGAATCCTAAAAGGATAGCAATAAGGTATGCTGAGAAAATACCAAACTGTGCTGCAGCTCCGAGAAGGAAACTTGCAGGGTTTGCAATAAGTGGTCCGAAATCTGTCAATGCACCTACACCCAAGAAAATAAGTGAAGGCAATATACTCCATTCATCAAGTATATAGAAATAATGTAATAATCCTCCGACACCATTTGATGTACTATCAGGATCTGCCATGATATCAGGATAAATATTTACAAGAATCATACCAAATGCGATAGGTACCAACAATAATGGTTCGTATCCTTTTTTAATCGCTAAATAGAGAAAGATACAGCCAACCACGATCATAAGGTAATTTCCTAATGTAAGTGATGTAAACGCGGTCTGACCTGCAAGATTCTCAAGCGTTGTAATAACGTAATCCAAAGTCAGTCCCTCCTAGTTTAATGTTGCAAGTACTGCTCCTGCTTCTACTGAATCTCCTGCTGCTACATTGATACTTGCTACTGTACCATCCTGTGGTGCAACTACTTCATTCTCCATCTTCATAGCTTCAAGAATCATGATGACATCACCTTTCTTTACAGCCTGTCCTGCTGAAGCCTTAACTGATAAAATCTTACCAGGCATTGGTGCATTTACCTTAACTGAACCTGCTGCTCCTGCCGGTGCTGCTGCCTTTGGTGCTGCTTTAGGAGCCGCCTTTGGTGCTGCTGCCTTTGGTGCTGAAGCTGCTGAGCCTGCTGCTCCTTCCTCTACTGTTACATCATAAACAGTACCATTTACGGTAATTGTATAATTTTTCATGAATTTGTCCTCCATTTAATTTACTTATCTTCTAATAATTGAACGAATAACAAGACCGTCTGCTGACTCTGTCTCACTTGCTGCTGCAATTGCTGCTGTAATAACTGCCACAAGTTCAAGGTCATCAACAAGATTTTCTTCTTCAACGACAGGTGCTGCCTCTACAACAGGCTCTGCCTTAACTTCCTCTTTCTTTGCACCATTCTGGAAATTGCCAATGTGTTTAAACTGTGCAATAATAATTGCTATAAATATAAGAACCGCAAATACTATAGCCATACTAAGAACCGTATTAAGTCCTGCTTTAGCCATCTTGTCTCCAAGACTCTTATATTCTTCTACTTTCCAAGAAGATGTCTGACCCTTTTCATCATATGTCACGGAAAAAATAAGTTTCTTTCCTGATGAAGTCGTATATGTCTCTACAACTGTTGCAGAATCACTGCTGATAGTGAAATCAGTATCAACCTTAGTTCCCTGCTTTCCATACTTTTTCTTAAGCTGTATAGACTCTTTATACTGATTAACCGTGTCCTCGTCAACTTCTGTTGACTGCTCTTTCATAGATTTAACTGCACTCTCAAAATCATAACTAAACCAACTTGTTACAAACGAATCTGCGTTTGTTTCAAGTGTTTTCTTGTTAAAATTTTTGTTGGTCTTTGTAAGACTAAGACTACAGCCTGCCATCATCAGAATACATGACACGATACAAAAAATTAAACATAATTTCTTCTTCATATAACGCTCCTTACTTAGATGGTTCCATGTTTTTTGCCAATAGGATATTCGCTTTTTGTAAACAGCATCTCAAAAGCAAATAAAAGCTGCTTTCTTGCAGATTCAGGAGCGATAACAGAATCTATATATCCTCTTGCTGCTGCTGCCTCAGTACCTGACTGAGTCTCAAACTCTGCTGCCTTTGCAGCCACATCTGCATCTTTGTCATCAGCATACATTATCTTAGCTGCGACATCTGCATCCATCATTCCAACCTTAGCATCAGGAAGTGCAAATACCATATCTGCACCGATATGCTTAGAATTCATTGCAACATATGCACTTCCGTAAGCATTTCCGGTGATAAGATTAACCTTAGGTACATCTGCCTCTGCAAATGCATTTGTAAGTTTTGCAACTGCACCTGCGATAGTTATCTCTTCGTCAACTGTTGTGGCAAAACCTTCAACATTTGTAAGTGTAAGTACAGGAATGTTAAATGCATCACATTTCTTAACAAAAGCTGCTGCTTTCTCACAACCTGCTGTTGTAAGACGTGCATCATATTTTGCTACTGTCTTTCCGTTTTCATCGAACTCAGCAGTTCTGTTTGCAACTGCACCTACAGTCATACCGTCAAGACAAATGAAGCCTGTAACCATCTCTTTTGCATAACCTGCTTTTTCCTCAAGGAAGAAATTGTTGTCTCCGAGGTCTGCAAGTGCAACCGCCGGGTCTGCAGCCTCTGCTGCAAATGCATCAACAACACGGTTAAGGTCATCCATACATTCATCTGAAATACCTGTTTCATTATTATTCTGTGGAAGAATAGTGATAAGTTCTCTCACACTGTTAAGAACTTCTTCCTCTCCCTCGATAACAAAATCAACTGTTGAAGCAGTCTTCTGGAACTTAGCTGATGCAGTATCAAGTTTATCTGCATAATTTCCATCAAGTGTATTTGGTGAATTCACAAAAAGTTTTGCGTTCTTTTCTTCCATGAATGTAAAGTCACTCATAGCTGCAAGAACTGCCACACCACCACCACAGTTTCCAAAAACAGCACTTATCTGTGGAACTATTCCTGATGCGTCAGATTTAACTTTGTAAATCTTTCCAAATCCTGCAAGTGCGTCCGTTGACTCCTGAAGACGCATACCTGCACAGTCAATAAGACCGATAACAGGTACTCCTGTTTTCATAGCAAGCTCATATACATGTGCAATCTTCTTTGCGTGCATCTCACCTATAGTACCATTCATTGCAGATGCATCCTGACTGTAGATATAGACAGGATTGTTCTGAATAAGTCCGTATCCTGTAATAACTCCATCAGCCGGTACTGACTTTTCCTGCATGTTAAAATCCGTACTTCTCTTTGTAATCATAGCACCAATTTCAACAAAACTGTTCTCGTCAACTAAAGTCTCAATACGAGCTTTTGCTGACAAAGCATTTGTGTTACTCATGTTCAGCCCTCCAATAATAGTAGAATATATTTGGTAAATCTAATTTATGAAAGTAAATACAACTTCCATAAAATTAAACAAATTTACACCAATGATAAGTTTATTACTTTTATGCAAAAATATCAACCTTTTTTTAGCATTTCTACCAAAAAAATTGCATATCATTACATATAAAAATAATAGGACATTTTTTAATATGCCAAAAAAAATAAGTTTATTTATATGTTTACTAAGTCTTCTGATTACCGGTATCTCATCATATAAAGCTTCCTGCCATTTTCTTAACGATACATATTTCTTGGATACCCCCCTCTCTGATACAACAAACTGCGTTATCAAAAAAATATCCGCTTCTGAAAGTGGCATCAAAAGCTTTTCAAAAACTCCGTCAGGACTTTACTCAACCGCCTGCTGCGTTATTGAAAAAGACAGCAAACAGATATTGTATGAAAAAAACAGCAGCAAAAAACTTCCGATGGCAAGCACTACAAAGATAATGACCTGCATACTGGCACTTGAAAAAGGCAGTCCGAAAGATATAGTAACTGTTTCAAAATATGCCGCATCAATGCCTGATGTACAACTCAATATGCAAAGCGGTGAACAGTTCAGGCTTGCCGACCTTCTCTACTCTCTTATGCTTGAATCACATAATGATACCGCTGTTGCGATAGCTGAGCATATCGGCGGCTCGGTAAAAGGCTTTGCAAAGCTAATGAACCAAAAAGCCGCTGAACTCGGATGCAATAAGACACACTTTGTAACTCCTAACGGTCTTGACTCCGACAAGCATTATACCACTGCATATGAACTCTGCCTGATAGCAGATTATGCGTTAAAAAACAGTGGTTTCAGAAAGATAATAACTACTCCTTCATACAGTTTTTCCAATATCAGCGGTTCTAAACAATACAGTGTCAATAATAAAGATGCTTTTCTGACGCATTATAACGGTGCCATAGGTGTAAAAACAGGATTTACCGGAAAAGCCGGTTACTGTTTCTGCGGTGCGGCAAAAAGAAAGAACACAACTCTTATCTCCGCCGTTCTCGCCTGCGGCTGGCCGCCAAACAAAACTTACAAGTGGAAAGACACCAAAAAATTAATGGACTACGGTTTCAATAATTTTACAAAAGTAAATTTCAAACCTGAAAATAAAAATGTAAAGATATTCGTAAAAGGCGGTCAGTCCCCATACACATATGTAAAACTTAAAGATAATTCATGTAAACTCATGCTGTCCTCCTCGGATACCGTCACCTACAAGATAAAGCTGCCAAGAACACTTGACGCACCGGTATCAAAAAACAGCATAATTGGCTATGTAAAACTTTTTATCAACAACAAACTATACCATCAGACTCCTCTTAGAACTGAAAATTCAGTAAAAGCAGTTGACATAAATTATATAAGGTACATTCTCATTCACACATTGTGCGGCATATCGTAAAATAATCCGGCTGCTGCCACTTTACTGCAGAACTGCTCCTAAGAAATCTCCATTTTGAGCCAGCTCTACTGCTGCACATATCCTTTTGTGTATAATTGAAGATATCTCAACAGATTTTTTATCTTTATATTCATCGTACAACATAGGTTTTAGATAAAAAACTTCTGTTTTTACTTTTCTAAGACTCCAAAGGTCAAAAACTTTCCATGAATCAACTATTGCAACCGGCACTATTGGAGCCTTAGCTTTCATTGCACACTTAAAGGCTCCCGGTTTAAATTCATCAACATAGTTTCCATTCCGGTGCTCATAGCCTCCCGATGGAAAAATAATAAACTTCCGCCCTTCTTTTACTTCCCGGGTCACCTCTTTTATTATCCCTGCTGCCTGTTTTAAATTGTCAATTTTAAGTCTTTTCCCCTCGACAAGGTCAATAAACTGTTTGACTAAAGGACCATGGCTTCTCGCATCATCCATCACAACCGAGCAGGGTTTATCATGTGTATGCATTATTCCAAGTGCATCATACTTACCCTGATGGTTTGAAAACATGACATATCCGCCCTCCTTAGGCAGGTTTTCCATTCCAAAACCCTCTGTAGTTATACGCCCTGTTTTTTTCATAAGATTTATCGCATACCTGTCATATTCATACCGGAACTGTTCAGAATATTTTTCAGGATGCCTTGAATAATATCCCATCTTTGGAATCATCCATGCTCTATATAAATTACCTGCTATCACATAAATAAATCTCAACAAAATACTTCACCTTTTCTTTATTAATATCGCTTTTTCATCTTCCCGTATATGATATTTATAACTCCCGAACCACTATCGAGAATAGCAACCAAAAATCCGCAATATACAGTAACATAATTTGAAAAAATTTACAACTGCTATTTTTTATAATCCTGCAACGGCGGTCTAACTGTTACCGTTTCCTCTATATCATGTTTCTTCTTGAATAATAAGCAGTTTTTGTTTAAAATATAGCTTAAATATAAAATACAGATAATTGCAAAACTAATCATGTTATATTAATTACATCATATTGGGTTCAAAAAATATTTTCCCTCTAACGCAATGGATAACTATCTATTGCATCATAATATGCCATAACGGTTTTGCAGACACATATCTAAAAATAATGAAATGAGGTTATTATAAATGGCACTTGACGGAATCGTTATATCAAGTCTTGTTGATGAACTTGACACAAATATTACAGGCGGTCGTATCACAAAGATAGCCCAGCCTGAAAAAGACGAACTTTTACTTACCATAAAACGAAGTACGCAGGATGAAAACGGCAAAACGGTACGAAGCACGAAAAGACTCACCATTTCGGTAAATCCAAGTCTTCCGCTTATATATCTCACCGATACGAACAAAACATCACCGCTCACGGCACCTACTTTCTGCATGGTACTAAGAAAGCACTTAAACAACTGCGGTATTATTTCCGTATCACAGATGGGACTTGAGAGAGTTATAAAATTTGAACTTGAACATCTGAATGAAATGGGTGACCTTTGCAAAAAGTTTCTGTATGTCGAACTGATGGGTAAACACAGCAATATCATATTCTGTGATGACAACAATAAGATAATCGACAGTATAAAACATATATCACTTCTTGTAAGCTCAGTCAGGGAGGTACTTCCGGGCAGAGAATATTTTATTCCCGACACACAGCATAAATACGACCCATTTTCGATTACCGAGGAGGAGTTTATAAATAATGTACTCTCAAAGCCACTCACTCTCTCAAAAGCGGTATATACCTCAATAACAGGTTTTAGTCCGCTTATGGCAAACGAACTTATATACAGAGCATCTCTTTCTGAGAAAAACAACACTCAGGAATTAAGTGATATGGAAAAGCTGCATTTATATAGGAACTTTTCCGAGATGATGAATGACATATCAGAGAAAAAATTTACACCTGTTATCGCATTTAAAGACAGTATGCCTGCCGAATTTACAAGTCTTGAACTCTCAATGTATGAAAAGGATGACGCATACACGATAAAAAACTGCGACACTGTAAGCAGTATGCTTTTTGATTATTATGCAACAAAAGAAGTGATGAGCAGGATAAACCAGAAATCTGCCGACCTTAGAAAGATAACAAATACTCTTTTGGAGAGAAATTATAAAAAATATGACCTCCAGACAAAGCAGCTTAAAGACACTGAAAAGCGTGATAAATATAAGGTGTACGGCGAGCTTCTCACAACTTACGGCTACGAATTAAAAGGCGGCGAAAAAAAGCTCACCTGTGAAAATTATTATACTGGCAAAGAGATAACAATACCTCTCGATGAAACAAAATCTGCCGTAGACAATGCCAAAAAATATTTTGACAAATACGCAAAACTCAAAAGAACATTTGAGGCATTAAACATTCAGATAGCAGAGACAAAAGAAGAAATCGAACATTTAGAATCAATAAGCAACTCACTTGATATTGCAAGACAGGACTCTGACCTCACCGCAATAAAGCGTGAACTGTCAGACTGTGGTTATATCAAGAAACATCACGAAAAAAATAAGGGCAGTAAAAACACCGGAAAAAGCAAACCTCTCCACTATATATCATCAGACGGCTTTGATATGTTTGTAGGAAAAAACAACTACCAGAATGATGAGCTTACATTTAAAATTGCGACAGGAAATGACTGGTGGTTCCATGCAAAAGCAAATGCAGGCTCCCATGTAATTGTAAAAACAGATGGCAAAGAACTTCCCGACCGCACATTTGAAGAAGCTGCAAGACTCGCCGCACATTACTCAAAAGCATGCGAACAGGGCAAAGCTGAGATTGACTATATCCAGAAAAAACACATCAAAAAACCAAACGGCAGCAAACCCGGATTTGTCGTTTACTACACAAACTATTCCATGACGATAAGCACTGACATAACAGGCATACAGGAGGTGACAGAATAATGTTTTCAGATAGTAAATCTGCAATTTCAAGACCGGATGCAAATTTGTCAAATGAAAAATTTAATCATGATATTATTCATTCTGACAATCATGTGCACACATATTTTTCAACAGACAGCGATACACCCATGGAAGAAATGTTAAAAGCCGCCATAGACAAAAGATTTACATCCATCTGCTTTACAGACCATATGGATTATAACTTTCCATCAGAAAGTGACACACCTGAATTTCTTCTCGATATAAAGCCATACTTTGAGGAACTGGAAAGGCTCAGTGAAAAATACAGTGACAGTATAAAAATCCGCAAGGGCATTGAACTCGGTCTGAAAAAAGACTGCCTTGACAAATGCCTTTCACTCACAAAAAAATATCCGTTCGACTTCGTTATCGGCTCAACCCATCTTGTAGATAATATTGACCCATATTATGATATATTTTGGGAGGGCACCGACGAAAAAAATGGTATCTTAAGATATTATGAGACAACTTTAGAAAATGTAAATCTTGGAGCGGATTTTGATGTCTACGGACATATAGATTACATCATCCGCTACACGCCAAAAATGAAACAGCTAAAAGCAAAAGGCATCGTGGACGACAGCTATATAGACCGCCTGCTCAAAGACTCGATGGAAATAATAGAAGAAATCTTAAAAACACTTATATCCAACGGCAAAGGAATAGAGATAAACACGGCAGGTTTTAAATACGGACTCGGACACCCAAATCCACATGAAAAAGTTTTAAAACTCTACCATGAACTTGGCGGCGAGATAATCACCATTGGCTCAGATGCACATGAATGTAAACACCTTGCCTATGACTTTGAAAAAGTCCCGGAGATACTTAAGAATTGTGGTTTCAGGTATTATAGTGAATTTACGGGCAGAAAAGCGGCGATGGTAAAAATATGATGGTTTAAATTTGACACCAGCTGACCGACAGTATAAAGATTAATTGCTAAATAGCTCCCCCCATACATGAGATAGGTTAAATTCGTGTATGGGAGAGTTTTAAATAATTTAAAATATAACTTAAAAGTTTACACTAATAATTCTAAAACTCACACTATTTATGTCTATGTTGCAAGCGAATTTCATTCAATAATATCGGTGATATACTTTTTCAGTCCTTTTTCCGTAGAAAAATCATATTCTGCACTTTTTTCGGTATAATATGCTTTTATGCTCTCCATAGAGATTTGCTCATGAGCCGGAATCCCGTCAGCATACCCTCTCCTCGCAAGTTTCCAGGGAGTTTCCTCATGAGTAATCTTTTCCAGCACTTTACCGCTATACTCTCCAAAAGTATTAACAACCAAATCTATAGCATGATGTTCTTTCTCGGTAAGTACATCCTCTGCACATTCAAAAATTGCAAAGCGTGCATCTTCAATAGGATTAAATTTAAAATTTCTAAACATATCATATACTTCGGGATATACCGGTCCATGAACCCATGCCTGACAATTTTCAGGAAATATAGGTTCCCCATTCAGAGCATAAGATTCTCCCTGAATAAAATAAAGTAATTTTTGAAGCATTAACGGAGTTACTTCTTCAAGTTTTTCAAACACATACGAAATCACCCTAAGCATTTTATCCGAAACCGAAAATAACTTTTCCAACTGTACTGCGGCTTCCATTGCCTTATTATATGCGGCAGATGCAATCTTATCTTTGTTTTCATTCAATCTTTTTTGCATAAAAGCCGGGGAAGATAATGCCATTCTTATAATATCAGAATACTCTTTAGACGGTATCTGACCGGAAAGGTATCTCGTAATAGTTACTTCACCAAATCCAAGTGCAAGAGACAATGGAGCTTTCCCAATTTTATAAATTTTCATAAGATTTTCAATATCATTAATCGAAACAATATTTTCATAGTCTCTATACTGTTTATCAACTTCCTGAATATTTCTATCAATCAGCCCCGGGATACTCATTTCTTCTCCACAATCACGGCATATTGCAATTGTAATATTAAACATATATTCTACATCTTTTATATTTTTTTTAATATTTCTTTTTTTCAGCACATACTCCGTTTCTTTTCTGCATATCGTACAAAAATCGATTTTCTCTTTCTCTGCCATGGTATTTCCCCCTTATCACATTTCTATTTGAAATAATATTTAATCGGATATTTCTGTTCATGCAATGATACAACAATAACATAACAGTTATCCAGCTTGTTAAATTTTATGTATAAGGACACTATTTTACTTTCATTACCCATCCTTTCCAAAAGTTCTACATCTTTCCCAAAAACATACAACATTTCATCTTCATATCCCTCGTGTTCATTTTGTAACCTCTCAGAAAAATCTGTTGCCGTCAATCCCATCAATATATCTTTTGCCATTTCTTCATCAATAACATAAGTAAGAAAAAGCTCCCTATTATCCTGCCGCCGGGAATTCATTTCAATTCTATATCTGTTTTTCTAATCGCATTTTCACCTTAATCAAATACGCATCAATATCTTTTAGTGTAATACCCAATATATACATCTCCCCTCATTAATATGATTGACTTTTCATCTTTTTCCATCATCATTATATGCTTATGATAGAATTTTGTCAATATCCTATCATGCCTTTTTTAAATTAACAGTAGGTGGCACATATGATACAGCCTGATTATTTTCATTTAACATGGCACCACATTGAGGACATTTAAACATTGCATCCGCACAGCGTTTTCCACAATATCAAATTTCATAAACTCATTTTTCTTTAGTACTGTTTTTATCTCTTTTAAAAATTCGCCATCTAAATCTTTGTATCTCATAGTAATTCCTCATTCTCGCTTTATTTTCTGTCGTTATTATGGGATACTTCCCGCAAAATCAACATCTTTATTTTTTTTCTCATTTTTCTTAGTCTGAGTCTTTGGTACACTCGTCTTGGCTGGTGCACTTGTCTTAGTCTCATACGGCTTTGGAGTATTTTGTGTCTGTGGTGTCATTTTTATTTTTTCGCCTTTGCTTACCGTAATCTTTATAACAGTCTTGCTTTTCACCATTTTTCCGTGTTTAGGAGCCTGTCCTATTACAATACCTTTATCTTTTTTACTCTCTTTATATATTATCTTATACGAAAGTTTTTTTTCTTTAATTTTTTGTATTGCATTCTTATATCCTTTTCCGACACAATCCGGCACCTCATATTTCTTTTCACCATTACTTACGGTGAGAACTAATGTTTTTTTCTTTCCTCTCTCGCATATTGTTCCATCTGTTACACTCTGGGATATTATCTTTCCCTTTTGAGTGTTACTGTATTTTTTGCTCCATTTGACAAGAACCGCCGTATCACCTTTTTCATCCAGCAGTTCTAATGCCTGCTGCTTTGTCATTCCCTCAAATGACGGCATATAATATCTGCTGTCCGGCTCTTTTGTCTCCGCCGTCTGCTGTGTTATCACCGGAGTTGCAGAAACCTGTGCAACTGCCCCTTTGTTCTTTGTGAACATTCTTCTGTTATTTACGGCAAATCCCACAACAATGCCTGCCATAGCTACTGCAATAAACAGTACCGCCATTTTTCCTATTGTTTTTGTCCTGTTATTTATCCTTATGTTAAAATGTTAAAGCTAAACCTTTTTTTGTTGTATAGTTCACTATACAGCTCGTCCATACTCTGTATCCTGTCTTCTGCCTTTATCGACATTCCATGCATTATCGCCTGTTTCTGTCTTTTGGTTAAATCTATATTTTCAATCTCCGACAAAGGCACAAGCCTGTCCTTAAGCATTCTCTCTATTGACTCATTAGGCTCTTTTCCCGTGAGCATAAAATACATAGTCGCACACAAAGAATATACATCAGACCAGCTCCCCTGCCTGCCTTTACGAAGATACTGCTCCTCCGAGGTATATCCTCTTTTGAATGTAACTGTCAGGCTTTTATCCGTCATGACATTTTTTTCTCTTGCCGAGCCAAAATCTATAAGAACAAGCTGTTTTTCTTTTATCCTTATAAGTATATTGTCCGGGCTTATGTCCCTATGCAGGATTTTCGCATCGTGAATTTTTTTCAGTGATCTGATAATAGACTTCATCATCAAAAATGCTTCCGGTCCTTTTATCGCACCATTTTTCCTAACATACTCTTTTAATGTAATACCGTCTACATAATCCATAACTATATAAGCAGTATTGTTCAGATAAAAAAAGTCTCTGACGGAAACTATGCCGTCCAGAGAATGAAACTGCGACAGTATTGTTGCCTCACTGTAAAAGTCACTAAGACCTTTATTATATAATTCACTGTTTTTTCCGTGATAAATGTATATACTGTAGTCATCCCTGCCACGAACATCTCTGCTTCCATAACTAAGAGGAAAATACTCCTTTATTGCAACTGTTATATTTAAAAGTAAATCTTTTCCTATATATGTAATTCCAAAACTCCCCTCGCCTATAACTCTGCCTATCTTATATCTTTCGTTTAGCATTATATCTTCCGGCAGGCAGCGTGGCGTGCTTTCACACATACTGTAAACCTCCTTTGCACATACTTAAATGTCATTATACACCCCCTATGTCAAAAATCGGTTTCCGTTTTTTTCAGTATCATTTTTCATATATAGAATACCACTTTCACACCCCTCATTCAACTGGCAGAAAACTCATATTCAGGGTTATCTCACGCATAAAACAGGCTCGACACCCCCAAAAATGTAGATTTTTTTTGTAATTAGGTGATTTTTTCACACTTATATTAGAAAATTTTATTTTTTAATGGTTTTATATTTATACACATAATTATTTTCGGCAATTTAATATGTTTTTTCACCCTTTTATCGTTTTTGTATATAATCTAACTCAATTTTTTGTATATTCTATAATGAAACTTTCTATAAAAGCCTTCTAATAATACTTTTGTTTTATTTTTTACTCCCATAACTTATTCTCTTAATACTTTTATGGCTGTTTTTAATATATCCATTACAAAGTCAACTTCCCTGACTGTATTTTCTTCACCAAGTGTAAATCTTATTGTTCCATCGGCATATTCCTTTGGAACACCTATACTTTCTATCACATGGGAAATCCCCGGTTCTCCTGTATTGCAGGCTGAACCTGCTGAAGCACATATTCCGTTCATATCAAGTATAATGAGCAGAGTCTCTCCCTCAATTCCTTTAAAACTTATATTCAGATTTCCTGGAAGTCTTTCATTTCCCGGTTCTGCACCGTTTAACCGCACATCTTCTATCTCATTTTCTATCCTTGACAAAAAATAGTCCCTTACATTTGCTGTTTTAAGATTTTTCTTATACATATTTTTAAATCCCTCTTCAACGGCTGCACCCATACCGACAATCCCAGGTACATTCTCCGTTCCTGCTCTCATATTGCTTTCCTGCTTTCCGCCATAGATAAACTTTTCTATATCACAACCCTTTGATATATAAAGAAAACCCGTTCCTTTCGGTCCGCAGAGCTTGTGCGAGCTTACACTCATCATATGTATCCCGCTTTTTTTTACATCAATCGGAATATGCATATATGCCTGAACTGCATCTGTATGAAAATAAATATTGTACTTTTTGGCTATCTTAGCAATCTCGTCTATAGGCTGAATCGTTCCTATCTCATTGTTGGCATACATTATCGAAATCAAAATTGTATCATTTCTTATCGCCCTCTCAAGATCCCTAAGCGAAATCACACCCCTCTCATCAACCGGAAGATAAGTCACTCTGTATCCCTGTTTTTCAAGTGCCTTGCAGGAATTGAGGATTGCATGATGCTCAATACAGCTTGTTATGATATGCCGTCCTCTTTTTCCTTTATATCTGCACGCTCTCACCGTTCCAAACAATGCCCAGTTGTCACTCTCCGTGCCACCACTTGTAAAATAAATTTCATCTTTAGACGCATTTATACTCTTTGCCACCTGCTTTCTGGCTGTCTCTATTTTTTCCTTACACTGTTGTGCAAATTCATATGCCCCCGATGGATTTCCATAATAAATTTCCAGACATTTTTTCATCTCAGCAACCGCCCGTGGACATACCGAAGTCGTTGCCGCATGGTCAAGATAAATCATACCGCACCTCTGCACCCGTATATAAAATCAATATATTCAGTATAATGCTGTTTGACACATGATAAATTTGAAATACATATAAGAAACTTAGCTTTTTACCGTTTGATAACTCTAAAATTTATATATTCAACATAATTTTATTTGCCATCTGATAAATCTAAAATCTATATATTCATCATAATTTTATTCATCATCTAATAAAATTAAATAATAAGTTTGAATGTGCTAAAGTGAGGAAGCTTTATGAACTCAGCCGCAAAAACAAAAAAAAAGGTAAAAAACAGACTTAAAAGCAATATAATAAAAGGAACTCTTATACTCTCCTGTGCAAGTATCTTAAGCCGCATAATCGGTTTCATATACAGAATATACCTCGCTGATATTCTCGGCGAACAACTGCTCGGTACATATCAGCTTATTTTTCCTATATATGTGCTGTGCTTTACGATTTACGGAGCGGGTATGCAAAGTGCCATATCTCAGGTTGTTGCGACACTCATAGGCAAAAATAACACACATTCTAAAGACGACGGTTTAAAGGGAAGCGTTTCAAAAGATAGAAGTTTAAAAAACAGTAATTTAAAGTATAGAAGTTCAAAAAACGGCAATTTTAAAGACAACACTTCAAAAAACAATAATAAGTCATCTTTAGTAAAAGGAAATTATCCTTTTGTTTCGTCATCGGCAAGAAATATAACTCCACGCACGATACTTCTTGCCGGCACGATACTCAGCTTTATCCTTGCACTTTTTCTGTCCATTTTTATAAATTTCAACTCAAAGTGGATTGCCTGCAATATCCTCATGGTACCCGACTGCGACATCTATCTTAAACTGCTCACATATCTTTTCCCATTTTGCAGCATTTCAGCCTGCATCTGTGGATACCAATACGGACTTGAAAATGCAAAACCACCTGCCATTGCCGGAATAATAGAGCAGATAACCCGCATCTTATTTGTATTTATCGTTCAGGGCTTTTTCTCTGATAAAGAAATCTGCTGCCAGATAGCCGTGTATGGACTTACCGTTGGTGAATTTTTTGGTTTCCTCTATAATATGTCTACAATAAAAAATAAAAAACGCAACAATAAAAAGCATATTTCCGATAAAAATTTAAACAATGATAATGCCAAGCTGCACTCTGAAAGCCTGCATTCAAAAAGACAGCACGCTTATAATGCCAAATCTGACAACCAGCAATTTAAAAGACAAGAATTAAAAAATAAAACTTTCAATAAAAGAAAAAATAAAATTTCTTTAAAAGAAAGTTTTAAACTGCTCCTGCCGGTATTTATTTCGCTAACATCAATAAAACTGACAATCTCTCTTTTACATAGTGTAGAATCAATATTTATTCCTGCTTCACTCGTAAAATACGGCTATACGATGAACGAAGCCTTAAGTGTGTATGGTATATATTCCGGAATGGCTATGCCATTTATAATGTTTCCTGCCACAATAACAATGGCAATATCAACAATGCTTCTCCCTGCTGTTTCAAAAGCACACTCATCAGGAAACAAAAAACAGATTAAAAAACTTATCCGACGCACATCATATTTCTGTCTTGTAACCGGAATGGCTGCTACTGTCTTTTTCCTACTATTTGGAAACATCTGTGCAAGTCTTTTCTTCCACAACGAACTTGCCGGAAGATACCTTACCGTAATGTCTTTCTTATGTCCGTTTTTGTACCTAAACATGACCTACAGCAGTATATTGAATGGGCTTGGCAAGCCCCATATGACTTTTGTGATAACAGTAGTATGTACACTCATAAAGATACTGTCACTTATGTTCTTTGTTCCTAAATACGGAATGATAGCTTATATCGCCGCATCTCTTATAGCAGAAGCATTGCTGTGCGTGATGCTTAGACATTATTGCGGATAGATTAAGAAATAGCATCCCCAACCCTCGCAAAGTTTAGGATGCTATTCTTATTAGTTTTTCTCAACTGAGGGCAAATCGGATATCATATCCGATTCACTTTCTGATTAGATTATACATTAGGGCACTTGTCTTTTCAAGTGTCCTTTTTTCTCTACAATCACTTGTTTTTGTTAGTAAAAATAGGTATATAAGACAACTCAACATCCCCTATTCATCATAATTCATATGTACTTCTTTTAATGCCAAATACATTGCTGTATATTCTGAATCTACACAATGTAATGGTTGCATATTAACTTCTACAGGATTAAATCCATTAGCCGTATAAAAGCTTTCCGCTTCTGGGAGAGAATGTAAAAACAACGCCTTAAATCCTATTACCCCATCCAATAAAGAATATGCATAATCTATAATACTACGCATTATCCAAGCTGATATAGGAAGATCTTCTCCGGCATATTTAAAAAATACATCTTGATAATTTTGATTTACAGCAAACATTTTTATTTCCAATGCTGAAATTCCACATATCTCTATATCAAATTCTTCACCCGTCTCCAACACTTCTTCTTCATCACACCTAATCCTATCCTCATAAGGTATTGCGGTTGCAGATAATGTATAATACGAAACTATATCTCTGTCTATCTCAATATTATCCTTATCATACAATATATTCCATACAACATATGTTACACCATCACCAGTATTTTTATACTCAGATGCTTCAGAAACTATAAAATCATTAAAATTTTCATACCCACTTCCTGCATTAAAGAGTTGCATTTTAGAGGAAAAATCCTGATATGACTTTTCTAAAGACATCACATCAGGATTAAAATCTTCTATATGTTTATGTGCTTTTTTATTTTCTTTTGCCAAACAACTTACCAGCTTTCTTACATGAATCCAAAAATTCATTCGTCACTTTATTTTTATTAAACTCACGCACAAACTTTCGGGATTCCTTTTCTTTTATAATAGCCATCTTATTAATCGGTTTTGCCAATACAGCCATGTGCTTTCCCTCCTTTGTGTCCGTTAAACTATTTTCTTTGTTTTCTTTCAATTATATTGTACCACCTCAGTAATCAAATTTCAACAACTGAGCATACAATATAAACTATATCGTAACAGTTCAGCCATAAAAAATAATTGACAATACTTGAGCTTGCTCATTGTATTGTTGATTATCTTTTTATGGTAGAATAGCCTTTCGTTTCTGAAATGAAATAACCCAAAGCTGCGAAGCAGTGACTGACAGCTTGCTGGCAGGTTTATGAATTGAGGAAATAAAAGGCTGAACTGTTACACTATATCACATAGAAATTTATGATTGATAGTGTAGCATATACTCATTTTGAAATCAAGTCATTTCTTCTATAATATGTCTAATTTTACTCAATTTATTCCTCTAGTGCTTGCAATTTTTTTCATTTTTTAGAATAAAAGATACTTTTGCAAATGCCCTAAAAACAAGCTCAAATCGCCGTATTCACGCCATTTCTAATCCCACGAATACGGTGTATTCTGATAAACATAATAGTTCAACCAGTTACTAAATAATGCATTTGCTGCACCTCTCCAGCGAAGTTTTGGCCGCTGCTCCGAATCATCATCCGGATAATAATTTTCAGGTACTTCTATATCAAGCCCTTTCGCTTTATCCCTTTTATATTCTGAGTCAAGCGTCATTCTGTCATATTCAAGATGACCAAGTACAAATATCTTTTTTCCGTCATGTGACACCAAAATTAGTTCTCCGGCTTCTTCGGACTCAGCAAGCACTGTTATGTCTTTACAGGCTGCTATCTCATCATGGTTGACTCCTGTATGTCTTGAATGTGGTGCATAAAACACATCATCAAAACCTCTTAACAGGGGTTCTTTTCTGTGATGCACGATATGCTCATATATTCCAAATTTCTTCTTTGGCAGCATATATTTATGTATTCCATAATGATAATAAAGTCCAGCCTGTGCTCCCCAGCATATATGAAGTGTTGATGTTACATTTGTATTTGACCAGTCCATTATCTTTGTGAGCTCATCCCAGTATTGAACATCCTCATATTCCATATGCTCAATAGGTGCTCCTGTTATTATAAGTCCGTCAAATTTTCTATCTTTTACATCTTCAAATGTTTTGTAAAACTCATTCAAATGACTTGCAGGTGTATTTGTTCCTATATATGTCGCTGTTGTCAGAAATGTAATCTCTACCTGAAGCGGTGTATTTGAAAGACTTCTAAGAAGCTGGACTTCTGTTTCTTCCTTTAGCGGCATTAAATTCAAAACTGCGATATATAAAGGCCTTATATCCTGAGATACCGCTCTTGTTTCGTCCATCATAAATATATTTTCTTTTTCCATTATCTTCTTTGCAGGAAGATTGTTTTGAACTTTAATTGGCATATTTAACGCCCCTTTCTCTTATTTATTATATAATTACGAAGTTTTTTTATTATTCATCACAATTTTATCGAAAACATATCGATAAATTCATCTTCTGTTATTATCTGCACTCCAAGCTCTTTTGCTTTTTTATTTTTTGATGAGTTACTTGTGCTGTCATTATTTATAAGGTATTTTGTCTTTGATGTGACGCTTCCCGTCACTTTGCCTCCTCTGCCCTCAATAAGCTCTTTTACCTCACTTCTGTTTGAGAAATGATTTACTGAGCCTGTTATTACAAAGTTCATACCTTCCATGTCGTTTGCATTATCATTTTCTTCATCTTCAAGCGTGACAATATCGAGCAGGTCATCTACCATATGGTTATTATTTTCGTTTGCAAAAAATTTTACAAATGACTCTGCTATTATCTCCCCGACACCGTCTATCTCTACCAGTTCATCTATTGAAGCGTGTCTTATTTTCTCAAGATCATTTGAAAATGCCTTACATACCATCTTCGCATTTGACAATCCTATATTCGCAATGCCGAGACTGTATATAAATTTTGCCGTTGTTGTTATTTTCGCTGTCTCAGCGGCTTTTACAAGCTTTTCATATGACTTTTCGCCAAACCCGTCCATTGATATTATCTCATCCTTATATCTGTTAAGTTTGAAAAGGTCAGCAAGTTCATGTAAAAATCCTTTTGATATGAATTTTTCTATGGTTGCTTCTGACATTCCATCAATGTTCATTGCATCACGGCTTACAAAAAGTGATATTGATTTGATTTTTTTTGCAAGACAATCCGGATTTTCACAAAATAAAACTTCAACATCATTTTCTTTATGGATGGATGTTTTTTCTCCACACACCGGACATTTGTCCGGTATTTCAAGAGAACCGCTCTTTGTGAGGTTCTGTGCTATCTGAGGAATTATCATGTTTGCCTTATATACCTCGATAGTATCGCCTATTCCAAGCTTCAACTCCTTTACAATGCTTATATTGTGGACACTTGCCCTGCTCACGGTCGTTCCCTCAAGTTCAACCGGCTCAAAAATTGCAACCGGATTTATAAGTCCGGTTCTTGATGCACTCCATTCAACTTCCGTTAGTTTTGTCTTGGCAGTTTCATCTGCCCACTTAAATGCAATGGCATTTCTCGGAAATTTTGCCGTTGAACCAAGCGACTCACCATAACTTATATCATCATACAAAAGTACAAGTCCATCCGACGGAAAGTCATTTGTCTTGACTTTTTCTGAAAACCATTCTACTGTCTCATATATGTTTTTTGACGTGACAACCTTATACTCAACTGTCTGAAATCCCTGTTCTTTCATAAATTCCATTTTATTTTGCTGGGAATTTTTAAAGTCGACTCCCTCAGCTTCAACAAGTGTAAACGCATAAAGTTCTACGTTTCTTTTTGCCGTTATCTCATTGTTTAACTGTCTTACTGAACCGCTGCACAGATTTCTTGGATTTTTATACTGCTCCTCCTCTGATAATAAGGCATTTATCTTCTTAAACTCAGAGTATGTTATTATGGCTTCACCTCGAAGCACCATACGACCTTTAAATGGTATATTGACAGGCAGATTTTTAAACACTTTTGCATTATTTGTTATGACTTCGCCTACGACTCCGTTTCCTCTGGTAACTGCATTTAAAAGCTCTCCATTTTCATATGTCAGCACAACTGTAAGTCCATCCATCTTCCATGATAAAAGTCCCTCTTTGCCACCCAGCCAGCTTGAAAGCTCATCAACCTGTTTTGTCTTGTCAAGCGAAAGCATCGGTGACGGATGTGTCTGCTTAGGCAGTTCACTTAATACCTCATAGCCGACTTTCTGTGTCGGACTTCCTGCCAGCACAAGTCCACTTTCTTTTTCAAGTGCCGAGAGCTCATCATACATCCTGTCATATTCAAAGTTGCTCATTATCTCGTCTTTTCCCTGATAATAAACAGATGCCGCTTTATTCAATATATCAATAAGTTCTTTCATTCTACCTGTTTCTGCCATTGTTTCCTCCATACATACCATATAAAATATATTCATGTGTCATTATCTGCATATGAAAAAATTTATACATAAAAATCAATCGGATATTTGCAATCCGCTTTGATGCCTGTTTATAACACCGGCTGCTGTCGCAGCATATCTGAAAGGACTGTTCCTCTTATGATACCGCCAGCAACTTTAAAGCATCTTTTTTAATTCTGATACCTCACGCAATGTCAGTTTACGGTATCTTCCTTTTTTGAGTCCGTCAAGAGTTATGTTCATTATTCTGTCTCTCCTAAGATGCACTACTCTGTACCCGAAATATTCACACATTCGTCTTATCTGTCTGTTTAATCCCTGTGTGAGTATGATATGAAAACTAAAATCATCTTCTTTCCATACTTTACACGGTTTTGTAACAGTTTCAAGAATAGGAACTCCTTCTCCCATTTTCTTTAAAAACTCATCTGTTACTTTATGGTCTACCTTTACAAAATATTCTTTTTCATGTCCATATCTGCTGCGTAAGATTTTCTCCATAACATCACCCTGATTTGTCATAAGCAAAAGTCCCTCTGATGCCTGGTCAAGTCTTCCGACCGGATATATCCTTTTGTCATAGTTTATATATTCTACAACATTTTTTATTTTCTCACCGTTTTCCTCCGTTGCCGTTGTGCAAACGATTCCCTTTGGTTTGTAAAAAGCAAGATAAATTTCTTCGTCCTCTTTTTTTATATTTCTTCCATCAAGCGTAACCGTCTGTCCGTCACATACTTTTGCACCTGATACCGCCGTAACACCGTCAATACATACCCTTCCGGCGTCTACTAACCTGTCAGCTTCACGCCTTGAACAAACACCTGCTTCACTTAAATATTTATTTATCCTTATACCGTTTTCACTCATGATAATCCTCCATGCCCATACAATGTACTCTCGGTATGAAACACTAATATTTTTTATTCACCACTCTTTAATTCATCAAAAAGTGTTCTCACTTCTTCATCCGTACTTATCAGATCATTCATCCGCTTTTGCACGGAATCTTTTAAAGCGGTTATCTCGTCACTCTTATCAAACTTTGAAATCTCTTTCTGCTCGTTGCTGTTTATTTTTCCAAAATATATCTCATATTCTCCATCTGCTGCTCTCTTTATATAATATGCCGACAATGACGGCAGCATACTCTCAACACCAAATGCCTTTATATCACAATATGCATACACTCTGTATGCATCGGAAGAATAGCATTTTTTGACAGTACACTTTATATTATTGTATGACTCTATACTCTGGTTCTGTGCCTGTATCTTTTTTTCATCTATTACTGTTATATCATTTACATATTTTTTCATGCCCGATATGTTATCGTCAAGCTTTGCATTAAGATAACCTGATACAATTCCGTCTATCTGTCCATTTACATTATCTGTTGAGACTGTATCGTAATCACTGTTCTCATCTACTTCTTTTTCTTTCTGGTAATTTGTCTTCTGCTGAGTATTATATACTGTATTTCCTGAATCCATTCCCGAAAGTACAGTATATAATATAGCACTTCCCAATAAAAGAACTGAAACCACTAAAAAAATAACAATTTTTTTATATTTAAACATTGAAATCACTTTCCTTCTCTCGCAATTTCTATCCCATAAAGGATAATTTTAACACAACACAAGGTCATTGTAAAGCTAGGCATTCCAGCTAAATTATTTTTGTACGCTGAATATACTTTACAACAACCATGTGATATGCTAAAATACTTAATTGTATGTGCACCCGTAGCTCAGTGGATAGAGCGACAGCCTCCGGAGCTGTGTGTCGAGGGTTCGACTCCCTCCGGGTGCGTTTTTATTATTTTTCTTTCATTTTATATTTATTATTCCCCCTATTTTTTAACAGCTTTTTATATTTTGTCATTTTCTTTTTATTGCAGCTGACAATAAGCTTTTTATTAGTTCCTTTTAATGAATTTTTCCCTGCCTTTCTAAATATTTTACTCCTAATATTAATCTTTTTCAGACTGTGGCAATTTTTAAAACAATTTTTTCCGATTGTTTTTATATTCTTTCCTATCGTTACTGCTTTTAATTTTTTGCAGCCTGAAAACGCATCTGCTGCCACAGAGGTAACTTTATATCTCACACCGCCTTTTGTTATGCTGTCAGGAATGATTGCTTTTTTCGCCTTAGTATCGCAAAATTTCTTTAATGCAACAGTCTTTTTATTTTTATTATATCTGTTATATTTGGCAGTTTTTTTGTTGGTTTTTGCCTCAGTATTACTACTTTCTCCTGCACTGTTTTTTCCAGCTCCCTGCTGTTTATTCGGACTTGCAGTCATTCTCACCAATGGCGTTTTTGTCTGCTCTGACAAAGCATCTGTCTGCAATGGCATTTCAGTTACTTCAGGTTTTGTACTCTCGGAAACATTATCTTTTTTATCTGTTCCATCACTGTCATCAGGATTTTTACTTTGATGCGGCAGACTGCTTTCAGATGGATTTTTTGTATCTAACGGTTTATTTCCGGATAAGTCTGAATCTGATTTGTCTTTATCTGTCACATTTGGTATCCATTTTGCATATATAACTTTATCTCCGCTTTCATTTTCTGTTATCTTTTCAATTCTCTGTCCGCTGAATTTTTCATCCTGATACCAGCCTGCAAAACTGTATCCGTCTTTCTTTGCACTCTCCGGCAGTTTTACTCCTGTTCCATACAGATATGCCATTGGACTTCCATCTACTGTCTTTCCTCCGTCAAGCATATATTTAATTTTATAAGATTCAGGAGTCCATACCGCATAAAAACATTTATCTCCCGTATCATCAGGCTCAATCTTTGCAACATATGTATCATTCTTATCTTTGTCCGCCGACCAGCCTTTAAAGACATAGTTCTTTTTTTCTACATCCATCGGAAGATTTACATCATCTCCAAATCTATACGAACTTATCCTGCTTTTTTCATCCTTAAATTCTCCGCCTTTTGTCTCAAATTTTATACTGTATTCCGACAATCTGTAAACTGCCTTTAAAGTTATATCTCCATGTGAGCCTTTTTTAACAACATAGGCACCCTCGTGCAGCTTATCGCTATCATGCCAGCCTACGAAATCCCACCCGTGTTTCTTTGGCGAAACCACGGTAAAGTCATCTGTCTCGCAATCATATTTCAGAGGATTTACATTTGTCTCAGTCTCTCCACCGTCAAAATCATAAGAAATGCTGTATTCTACCGGTTTCCACTGTGCATATAATATTATCTTATCACCTTTTACAGCAGTAAGCCTGCTTACCTTTTGTCCAACCTCATAACTTGTTCCTTTTCCGTCGTATCTTGTATTCCATCCGGCAAAAACATAATATTCTTTTGTACTTTTGTTATCCGCTATCGTGTACTCTGATTGATACATGATTTCCTTATTTTCAGGTGCTTCACCCATTCCGCCATTTAGATTGTACTCGATATTATATGAGTTTTCCTGCCACCGGGCATAGAGTCTGACAACCTCTCCGTCTTTATCCGTGAGGTTTTTGATGCTTTCACCTGCTTTGTATATTTCTGAACTTCCGTCAGCTAAAGTGCTCCAGCCTGCAAATGTATATCCTTCTTTCTCATACATATTATCCAAAATCTTAAATTCAGTATCATAAAGCAATCCTGCCTGCTCAGTCTTTTCACCGTCCGTTCCATTTGGCATATACCACACACTGTAGCAATTTGCACACCACTTTGCACTCAATGCTTTTTTTCCTGTCATATCTTCTGATATATTTAGGACTTCTCCCGATATATATTTTCCGGCATCATTATAAAGCTGACTGTCACCTGACGCATATCCACAAAATGTATATCCTTTTTTCTCAGGGACTTCTATATCAGGCATCTTCATTCCACTATAAACAAATATGCCATCTGTCCCGTTATCTCCTCCTTTTTTATCAAACTCCACACAATATGAGATACCGATACACTCAAATTTCCTATTATTTTTTTTACTGTAATCATTAGTTGTTGATTTGCTCCATCCTCTTAAAATTGTATTTTCAGAAAATGTATCATTATTTTCATTGATAACACAATTTGGATTATTTATTTTTATCTCACTTAAAGAAACACATCCGTAAAATGCTCTGTTTCCTATTTTTGCAAGCATATTGTTGTCCGAAAATGTAACTTCATTAAGTTTCTCACAGTTAAAAAATACATTGTCACCTAATTCACTAATATTCTCATCAGACATTACTTTTTTAAGTTCCGTACAATTATAAAATGCTGAATTGTCTATTGTAACCGCTGTCTTTTTAGTACGGTCTCCCATAATAGAAACATTCTCCAATGACTTGCAGCCTGCAAATGCAAACCTGCCTATCTTTTCTATTCCTGCTCCCATTATTACAGCGGCAATTTCATCACTGTCCCTGTATTCATCTGCAAATTCCGTTGTACCATCATTCTCAAAACCTGCAAATAAAATAATTTTATATTTATTTTCTACTGAAAAATCATATTGTTTGCTTCCTGCATAACATCCTATCAAAGTACCTGCATCTATACTGCTTTTATCACTGATAACTGTTTCTTTTCCCTCGAATACGATTTCTTTTATTTCTTTATCTCCCGCAAATGCTTTTTTTCCTATATATTCTGTTGTCTTAGGTATAACAAGTGCATCTTTCGTTATCTTCTCATAATCACTCTCATACTTTAAAGAAGTACAACCGGCAAAAGCCTCATCACCTATTCTTGTCACATTTCCAAGAGTAATCTTTTTTAATACCGTGCAGTTTTTAAATGCCCTGTCTCCTATAATTACAACATCCGATGGCACATTAAATCTCTCTAAATATTTTTCTCCTGCAAAAAAGTCCTCACCTATTGTTGTTATCTTATTATAATTTCTGTGATTTTCTTTTGAATAAGACTGTGCCGATGAATTTGAAAATCCTGTTATCACTGCATTTTGTGGTATCGTTTCAAACGACCTGTCTATCTCACAGTCAGGATTTTTTATGATTATCTCATCTAATGAACTACATCCAATAAAAGCATTTTTTTCGATTTTTCTCACTGAATACGGCACTACAATCTTCTTGAGACTTATACAGTTTTCAAATGCCCCTGCTCCTATTTCATTAACTGTTCCGTTCTTAATATCAACCGAAATAAGTTTATCCTGGTCTTTAAATGCTCCGTCTCCTATCCGCTTTACTTCTTCCGGAATTTTCACACTCTCAGGCTTTTCAGACATACTTACCAGTGTACCCGAATTTATCACTGCTCCATTAAGACCGTTTTCCCTATAATCTTTAAAAAATCTTTTTACCGTTATATTTCCTGATACCGTCTTTTCTCCATCGCATGACACATATTTTGTTCCGGGATAATACGCTCCAATTTTTGTATCTGTCCCAAAATACTGACCTGATATTTTTGTATCATAATCGACTTGAACGGTTTTATTATTATTAACACTGTCTATCACCTTACCGTCCTCATAATAATCAATACAGGTAACGCTATACTTATTTTTCTGCCACTGGGCATACAATTTTACTGTAGTCGTTGTTATGTTCTTTATGAGTTGTCCTGCCGAATACGCTTTTCCGCTTCCGTCTGCCTTTGTATTCCATCCGGTAAAATGATAATAACTCCTGCCAAAAGAATTTTGCTTTAAATTTTCTGATTTATCATAATTTATCGTCTGGCTCGCCACATTTCCATAACCACCGTTTGCATCATACTCAACTTTGTATGTAAATGTATCATCATAATACGCTCCACATCCGCATCTATGTCTTGTATATCCTTTTGAAGAACTCGTCGGAGCCATCACTGAAACACTTGAATAATTATGTCCTGTTGCCCCTGCACCTGCCGTCTGTGTCCCACAGGTCGTACAGTATAACACCTGTCCCTGCGTACAGGTTGCTGCACTTTTCTGTGCCCATGTATGATTTGCATACCCTCCTGAATAAGTTGTATTGCTGCACATAGTGCACTTATATATTGCCGGATGCTGACAGGTTGCCCCTGATACATAAGTTGAATAATTATGACCTATCGTACTTCCCTGATTTATTGTGCTGTTGCACATGGTACATTTATATACCGCCGGATTCTGACAGGTTGCTCCTGATATACATGATGAATAATTATGGCTTATAGTGTTTCCCTCACTTTTTGTCTCACCACAGATAGTACATCTGTACTGGTTATTGTGCTGACAGGTTGCTGCAGATGTAAGCTGCCATCTTGATGAATCATAAACATGTCCGCACTGCCAATAAATATATAACGATCTATGATTTTGCGCATCATTGCTTATAAGATTTTTTGCCTCTGCCAAAGTTGCGTTTTGGGGAGTATCTGATAGCTTATTTCCCATTCCAACCATAGCTCTTATATAAAATCCCGGATTTACAAGCGTTGATGCATCTAAATTTGCAACAATATTTTTATACATATTCACATAATCACTTTTTTCATTTATCAAATACTCAACACATAACGAATCTTCACTTTTTTTCAAAACACTTGAACTTTTCATAATTCCTTCTATTGTATTTTTTAGACTTCCTGTCATTGTAAACGGCTTTGAAAAATGCACAAGATATTGATAATATGTCTCTGCTTTTGCCTTTTTTAAATTCATAAACATTCCATTTGACAAAACAACCGCCACCGTCAACACATATATCAAAACTTTTTTTAATAAATTCCTTCTTCTCTCCATATAATCTTCCCCCCGTTTTACGCTACTATTTCAAGCGAATTAAATGTTTTATTGTACCTGTAAACACTGTCCGACAGATATTCATCCGGCAGCAGACAATTATCATTTACTTCTTTTACCATGTTTTTAAGTTCCTCTTTTGTAAGTCCGGCTTTTGCCGACATTGCAAGCACTTCATGTATGCTGCTCGGCAGGATATAAAAATCACCTCCTATTTTCTCAGCCAGTCGCTTAAATATATCCTGATATAAGATAACTGATGCACCGTTTATCCCCATGTTATTTGTTACCACATAAGGCTCATATAAACACTCTCGCTTAAGTTCCGGTTTTTTTAATCCCATCTCCTGTAACTGCACATCAAACATACCGATAACTTCGCTCATAGGCATTATTTTTTCTTCAAATATTCTCTCCGAATTTTTTAATGCCAGTGTGTAAAGTTCTCTTGTATCCGTTTGCCATTCCTTTGCAACTTCATTTGTTATCCGTATGGATGCAATTCCATCCTCATCATTACTAACAAGACAATAGAACACAACTGCCATGTCGAGAAATCTGATATACGGCATATCTTCGAGCAGCTTTTTATTTTTATTCAAAGAGATAAGTCTCATAACTATTTTTTCAATACAATCCTCATACTCCATAGACAGATTTTCATATGTATTCTGTCTCTGGCTGTCCTCATATATCCTCACAACCTCTGATACAAGGCTGTCAATGCCTGTTCCGTCAATGTACTTCTGATACATATTTTGAAGATAAAAATTAGGTGTTATGCTCTTTCCCGTCTCCATGATAGTAAGTGAGTCATATTCAAGCGAATTATTTTTTATGACCTTATGCACCTCTACCGCAACCTCCTTACCAAAACACATTTTTATCTTCTCTGCCATCTCATCTACAAATTCATAATATTCCATATCATCCCTCATTTCTGCACACATTTTTCTTCATATCCTATATAGTAATTTATTTCTATTCCATCAAATAATCGGTATAATTTGTGTCGGGTGTGCTCAGACACAAATATTATCCTCCATGTCTTAAAAACTCTTTGCCCCAAGCAGACTTCTAATATTTTTGTATTAAAAGTTTCAATCAGATAATCCCTGATTTTTTTATTCTGATTTCACCGTTTTTGCAATCAGGCAAATATTTGTGGTATGCTCTGCTGTTTGCATAATATTGTTAAAACCTGATATATATACTTCTCCTCCTGTCTTTATTTTAGGGATACCTATCTGATGATAAAAATTTGATTTACGGGTGATCTGCTGTTATTTAATCAGCACAAAAAATTTAGAAGTCTGTTTTTAGGCTTAGACAGCCGTCTTAGAACAAAGAAATTTTCCAGTATAACCCACACTGAACACTTTATTATTTTACTGATTATTTTGTGTGGGTTACTAGTTATATGGTAGCAAAGCCGTATATTTTAAACAATGTCAATTATTGATAAAAATATTATGGATTTTTGTTTGATTCATTTATTTTTCTATTTTTAGCAAATTTATTTTTTATGCACTTTGCACTATTCTTTAGTTTTTTTTTATGAAACACTCACAAATTTTTAGACCTAAAAGTGGCTCTAATTCCCTGTATATCATTGTTTGCGTTACTTTTAACATTTTTTATATCAAAAAATAATTTTTTCATTATGCTAAAGGATGTTATTTTTCATAAAATTATGCTTGTTTTTACAAGAAAAAAACTGCTATTGCAAAAATAAAACAGCCGAACTCTGAAAATTTTCAAAATCCGACTGTTTTTATCACATTTATCAAAGAGAAATCTCATCACCCAAAGGTAATGGCTTTTTCTTTAATTTTATATATTATTTATTATTTGCTTAAGAACTCATCAATTCCCTTAGCTGCTGCTTTTCCTGCACCCATTGCAAGAATAACTGTTGCGGCACCTGTTACAGCATCTCCACCGGCATATACGGCTGCCTTAGAAGTCTTTCCTGTCTCCTCCTCAGCAACTATACATTTTCTCTTGTTAATATCAAGACCTTTTGTTGTTGATGAGATAAGCGGGTTAGGGCTTGTTCCAAGTGACATGATAACAGTATCTACATCAAGTACGAACTCAGAACCCTCAATTTCAACAGGTCTTCTTCTTCCTGACTCGTCAGGCTCGCCAAGTTCCATACGTATGCACTTCATTCCTGAAACATTTCCTTCTTCATCTTCAATGATTTCTACAGGATTTGTGAGAAGGTCAAATTGGATTCCCTCCTCTTTTGCATGATGTACTTCCTCAACTCGTGCAGGAAGCTCTGCTTCGCTGCGGCGATATACGATATGTACATCTGCACCGAGACGAAGTGCTGTTCTTGCGGCATCCATTGCTACATTTCCACCACCGACTACGGCAACTTTCTTTCCTGGAATGATAGGTGTATCATAATTTTCATCAAAAGCTTTCATAAGATTGCTTCTTGTAAGGTACTCATTTGCTGAGAATACACCGTTTGCATCTTCTCCCGGTATTCCCATAAATCTAGGAAGTCCTGCTCCTGAACCTACGAATACGGCATCAAATCCCTCTTCATTTAAAAGTTCGTCTATAGTAACGGCTTTTCCTATGACAACATCCGTCTCAATCTTAACTCCGAGTGATTTTACATTTTCAACTTCCTTGTCTACGACTTTGCTCTTTGGAAGACGGAACTCAGGAATACCGTAAGATAATACACCGCCTGCTTTGTGAAGTGCTTCAAAGATAGTTACATCATAACCGAGTTTTGCAAGGTCACCTGCACATGTAAGTCCGGCAGGACCTGAACCGATAACGGCAACTTTCTTTCCGTTTAGGCTCTCAGCCTTTGCAGGTTTGATGCCCTCTTCTCTTGCAGTATCAGCGACATATCTCTCAAGTTTACCGATAGATACGGCATCACCCTTAATTCCACGGATGCACTTTGACTCACACTGGCTCTCCTGTGGACATACACGGCCACATACGGCAGGAAGTGCAGAATACTCACTTATCACATGGTAAGCTCCCTCAACATTTCCTTTCACGAGTTCACTGATAAATCCCGGTATATTTATATTTACGGGACAGCCCTTTACGCACTGTGGATTTTTACACTGGAGACAACGTGTTGCTTCCGCTGTCGCTTCTTCTTTATCATATCCTAAACAAACTTCCTTAAAATTCGTTGCACGAACTTTTGGCTCCTGCTCACGAACAGGAATTCTTTTCATTACATCAACTTCCATGATATTTTCCTTTCTCTACAATTCTATGTTCTCTGACAGATATTTACGGGCTTATGTTTAATTCTAAATATTATCTGACACAACTCCGCCATGGAGTATTCCCGCATTTGCTGTATTTTTCTTTTACTGGCAGTTTCCACATCCACCATGATGTGTATCTCCCTCTTCGAGTTTGAGCATTGCCCTGCCCTCTTCAGTTTTATACATTCTCTGACGACGCATAGCCTGGTCAAAATCTACAAGATGACCGTCAAACTCAGGTCCGTCTACACAGGCAAATTTAATCTCATCACCTACTTTAAGACGACAGGCACCACACATACCTGTTCCATCGACCATGATAGGATTCATACTTACTATTGTAGGAATATTAAGTTCTTTTGTAAGTATAGTAACAAATTTCATCATTATCATAGGTCCGATAGCTATAACCTTTGTATATGTCTTATTTAAGTTCTTTACAAGTTCATTTATCTGGTCACACGCATTTCCCTTGAAACCGTAAGAACCGTCATCTGTTGCAATATAAAGATTTCCTGCAACTTCACGCATCTCATTTTCAAGTATCATAATGTCCTTTGTACGTGCTCCGATTATAACATCAACATCAATACCATGCTCTTTCATCCATTTAACCTGTGGATATACAGGAGCTGTACCAACACCACCGCATACAAATAAAAGCTTTTCTTTCTTTAACTCCTCTATAGGCATCCCAATAAGTTCAGACGCACATCCTAAAGGTCCTACAAAATCCATGAAGCTTTCCCCGACTTCATAGCGTGACATCTCTGTTGTAGATGCTCCGACTGTCTGGAATACTATAGTAACAGTTCCCTTTTCTCTATCATAATCACATACTGTAAGAGGGATTCTCTCTCCTTCCTCATCTGTCTTTACAATAACAAACTGTCCGGGCTGACATGATTTTGCTACTCTTGGTGCCTCAACATCCATAAGCCAGATGTTGTTGGCAAGATACTCTTTCTTTAAAATCTTAAACATAATGAGCCTCCATCTCTTAATCGTTTTTTATAAAAATACGCTTAGGTCGTTACATTTTGATAGATAACTGTTTGCGTATCGTTTATCATCACTTACATTTTCGCCAAACCATACCGGTGGCACAAAGTTTTCGGCATCTTCCTCGCTCTCAAACTCGACCTCAATAAAATAAAGTCCATCAAGCACTCCGCCAAAAATATCAAGTTCTCCCATATGTCCATCTTCCAGTGGTATTATATATCTTGTCTTTTTGATAAGATTATCGTCCACCTTTTCTCTCAGATGTTCATATCCTTCTTTTGTCAGGAAAACTTCAACTTCATTATTTATCCTTACATCCGTATTCTTATCTTCACTGCCACTTACAAGTGACTTGTAAGTAAGAATATATCTGTCATTACTTTTTCTTATCCTGACAACCGGATTTGTGCAAAGATACCCCTGCTCAATATGTTTCTGTTCATATTGTTCCAGATTGTCAGGAAGCTTTTTAATCTTGAATTTCTTTTCTATTTCCATTTATATGCCTTTATAATATTAGACTATTATCTGCTCAATTAGTCCACTTCTGCTTTAAGCCAAAATGTATCACTCACCGTGAACCAAGTCTGCTTTTATTTCGTTTCTGCAATATTGTCTGCCTTTTCATTTTTTGACTTTCGCCACTTGATACCAAGAAGTATCGCACCATAAGCAACACCAAGACTTACAAGGAATTTAACGAGATACCATAAAAATGCTCCTCCGAAAGTAAGGTCCGCAAGACCTTTTAACAATAATGCTCCTGTCATATCTTCACCATACCTTTCTATCTGCGGTTGACAAGTTCCTTTGTTATGTCACTCCAGTCAATATCACACTCTGCCATAAGAACCATCATGTGATAAAGGAAATCGGCAATCTCATACTTAAGCTCTTCCGAATCGGGATTTTTGGCAGCGATAACAATTTCTGTTGCCTCCTCGCCACATTTCTTCAAAATCTTATCTATCCCCTTATCAAAAAGATAATTTGTATAAGAGCCTTCCTTTGGATTTACTTTTCTATCCATGATAATTTTATAGTCTTCAAGCAATACTGTCAATGGGTTTGTTTCAATATACTCTTTTTGGGCAAGTTCCTTAAAGAAGCAGCTTCTGCTTCCGGTATGGCAGGCAGCTCCGACCTGACGAACTTTTGCAAGAATTGTATCATTGTCACAGTCGAGCATAAGTTTCTTTACATACTGATAATGACCTGATGTATCTCCTTTAAGCCACAATTCCTGTCTGCTTCTACTGTAGTAAGTCATTTTGCCACACTCGATAGTCTTTCCATATGACTCCTCATTCATGTAAGCAACCATGAGAACTTCGTTTGTGCGGTAATCCTGAACTACTACCGGGATAAGACCATTGTCCATAAGTTTAAAGTCTGAAAAATCAATAAGACTTTCAAACACTTCTACATCTATTCCTTTTTCTTTTAAGGCTCTTTTTGCCCTGTATATATCTCTGTCCTCGGTATCTTCAAAATAATTTGTTGATACGGCATCTGTTTTTTCAAATGATAAAAGCTCTGCAAGGTCATTTCTTATAAGACCATCCCTTATCATAATATCCATTTTTGTACTATTTATGGCATCAGTAAAACTCTTTGTGCAGTCGATATGTTTAAGCATCGCCGAACCTATTCCCATATCATAATACCTGTCAAGTGCTTCTGCATTCATAAAAGCGGCTTTCATGTCAACTTCAAGCATAAGCTTGTCCTTGTCAAACCTGGCTGTTATCTCGTCTATCACTTTCTGTTCCGGCAGAAGTGCATTTCTAAGCACAAGTTTGTATGCTCCGGTATAAAGTGCTTTTTTTGCATCTTCAAAACGCTCAACATACATTCCTATCATAAACGGAATGTCTATCTGTTTTTCAATCACTCTTGCCGTGCTTAAAAATTCATCTCTCGACGCCTCGTCCCCGGTATAATTGTAGATAAACAATTCATCTGCACCCTTACACGCATATTCATCCGCAAGTTTTATAATGTTTTCCGGATATTCATTTTCCGCATTTATAAATGGGATTATTTTCTTCTTTTTCATATATCCTATTCTCCTAAACTTCCTTTTGTTGAGAGTACATCACTTATTCTCTCATCATACATAACTGCCCTGTCAAGTGCCTTTGCAAATGATTTAAACGCAGCTTCTATTATATGATGATTATTTGAACCGTCAAGCATCTTTAAATGCAGGTTCATACCTGCAGAATAGCTTACGGCATAGAAAAATTCATGTACCATCTCTGTGTCAAATTCGCCTACCTTAGATACGCTAAACTCCATATTTTCTACAAGATAAGGTCTGCCTGAAAGATCAAGTGCACAAAGCATAAGAGTCTCATCCATAGGAAGAATACACTCACCAAATCTCTTAATACCTTTCTTGTCCCCGACAGCCTCCTTTATAGCCTGACCGAGAACGATACCTGTATCCTCAATAGAATGGTGGCAGTCAACCTCTAAATCTCCCTTAACCTTAACCGTAAGGTCAAAAAGGCCATGTCGTGCAAAACTGTTCAGCATATGGTCGAAAAAACCAATGCCTGTATCTATATCAGCTTTGCCACTGCCATCAAGATTTAACTTAACTAAAATATCAGTTTCTCCGGTCACCCTTGAAATCTCGGCCATTCTTGCTTTTACATTTTCATTCATAATAAAAACCAACCCTTTCCAATGCAGTTTCCTGCCCGTTTTTAGTAAAGCGGACATTCGCACTCCGCCTTTGCTGCCTTTCAGTAAAAGCTTACTCCCACTGACATAAGCATCCCATTTATCCACCGCTTAGTGCTCTATACACCATAAGCTTTTGAAATGCTTATTTTTGTTCAAATCTGACAGCGATTGAGTTTGCGTGTGCCGTAAGTTTTTCGGCCTTTGCAAAGTCCTCAATATCCGTATGGATAAGTTTAAGTGCCTCCTCAGAGTATGAGATTATGCTTGATTTCTTTATGAAATCATCAACTGAAAGAGGTGAGAAGAACTTTGCCGTACCATTCGTAGGAAGTACATGGTTAGGTCCTGCAAAATAATCACCGAGCGGCTCACTGCTGTACTCTCCGAGGAATATTGCTCCTGCATTTTTTATTCTTGTCATAGTGTCAAAAGGATTTTTTGTCACTATCTCAAGATGCTCTGATGCTATCTCGTTTGCCGTATCGATTGCTTCTTTCATATCATTTGCCACAAGTATATAACCGTATGAATCAAGCGACTTCTGTATTATCTCTTTTCTTGAAAGGACTTTTACAAATCCGTCAACTTCCTCTGATACTTTCTTTGCAAGTTCCTCACTTGTCGTTACAAGGATAGCTGATGCCATCTCATCATGCTCTGCCTGTGATAAAAGGTCTGCTGCAACATATCTTGGATTTGCCGTTTCGTCGGCAAGTACAAGTATCTCACTTGGTCCCGCGATAGAGTCGATGCTGACATGACCGTAAACAGCTTTTTTGGCAAGTGCAACAAAAATATTTCCGGGTCCTACTATCTTGTCAACTTTCTTAATGCTCTCTGTACCAAATGCAAGTGCCGCAACAGCCTGTGCTCCGCCGACCTTGTAGATTTCATCTACACCTGCTTCATGTGCTGCCACGAGCGTTATAGGATATACCTTTCCGTCTTTTCCGGGTGGCGTTGTCATAACTATCTTCTCAACACCTGCAACTTTTGCCGGTACGATGTTCATAAGCACTGATGACGGATATACCGCTTTTCCGCCCGGCACATAAACGCCTACTCTTGCGAGCGGTGTTATCTTCTGTCCGAGAAGTGTTCCGTCAGTCTTGCTGTCAAACCAACTGTAACGAACCTGTTTCTGGTGATAGTCCCTGATATTTACAAGAGCTTTTCTTATTATCTCAATAAGACGCTCATCCACCTTAGTGTAGGCTTCTTCTATCTCCTCATCAGTTACCTTGAATGTCTCCTCAGTAATCTTTACACCGTCAAATTTTTCAGTGTATTCAAACAATGCCTTGTCCTTGTTTGCTCTGACATTCTCTATAATGTCATTTACAGTATCTTCAAATTTACTGTACTGGTTCGGACTTCTCTTTAAAAGGTTTTCCAGTATATTATTTTTCTCTTTTTCTGTAAGTTTAACTATTCTCATAGCTGCCTCCCTTTTTATCACTAACCGGGTATTTGCGAAACCATTATAATATACTTTTATCACGGTATAATCAAAACAGTATATAATCGGCTCCTCAATCTCCTATTGTCATTTATTTCTAGTCATCAGGTATAACTTTCTTAAGGTCACGGATAAGTTTCGTTATCCTTTCATGCTGCATTTTCATGCTCACCTCATTTACGACTACTCTCGCCGATAAAGGACATATCTCCTCTAAAACTTCAAGACCGTTTTCTCTTAATGTAGAACCGGTTTCTACTATATCAACGATAACTTCTGAAAGTCCTACGATAGGTGCAAGTTCTACCGAGCCGTTAAGCTTGATTATCTCTACTGTCTGGTGCTTTTTATTATAGAAATAATCTTTTGCTATTCCCGGATATTTGCTTGCAACTCTTATAAGCGAGCCGTCATTTAACTTTTCTCTCGCACTCGCCGGTCCTGCCACACACATACGGCATTTTCCGCAATTTAAGTCTAATACTTCGTAGAGTTTTCTTCCGGCTTCAAGTATCGTATCTTTGCCGACAACTCCTATATCTGCTGCTCCAAGTTCAACATATGTAGGGACATCCGATGCTTTTGAGAGGAAAAACTTAAATCCCAGTTCCTCGTTTACAAATATGAGTTTTCTTGTCTTTTCATCTTTCATTTCCTCACAGGTGATTCCTATCTTTTCCAAAAGACTTAATGTGTGTTTCGCAAGTCTTCCTTTTGCCAGTGCAAATGTTATATATTCCATCATGTCCCTCCTACTTGAATGTTATTTCTTCAACTACAGTCTTATCTTTTAAATACAAGAGTTTTTCCTTATTCATTCTCTTTGCATAATCTTTATACAAATCAATATCTTTCTGCGATGATTTGCGTACAAGCTGCACATTCTCACCCGATTTTCTAAGTGCGGCAGCTTTGTTTAATGCCTCTTCCCTGAGTTCTTTAGGATAAAGAAGAATACATCCTGATACAAGCTTCTCATCGAGAATATTCTGTCTTGTAAGTGCAAGCATAAGCTGGTCTAAAACAATGGCAAGACCGATGGCAGGCGTATCTTTTCCAAACTGCCCCACAAGTCCGTCATAACGACCTCCTGTTGCCACAGCTTCGCCCGTACCGTATGTATATGCCCTGAATATAATTCCTGTATAATAACTGTAATGGCTTAACATACTGAGGTCTATCGTAACATAATCTGTAAATCCATATATTTTTAATATGTTATCAAGTTTTGCAAGTCTGTCAAGAGCCTTTAAAACCCTTTTATTTTGGCAGCGTTCCTTTACAAACTTAGCAGCTTCATCAAAGTCATCTAAAAGGTCAGGAAGTTTTAAGATTACCTCCTTAAGTCCCTCTGATACTGTCAGATTGTCGAGAAGATCCTCAACACCAAAAAAATTCTTACTCTCAATAAGTTCATGAAGTTTTTCTGTTTCCTCAGGTGTAAAACCTGCCTCCTCAACTATTCCCCTGAACAGATCTGCATGACCTACCTCAAGCTGAAATCTCTTAAGACCACTGCTTAAAAGACTCTCGACCGTAAGTGCTATCATCTCTGCGTCTGCATCTGAACTTGCATCACCAAAAAGCTCTGCACCTACCTGTGTCACTTCCTGAAGTTTTCCCTTATAAGGATCTGTATTTACAAATGTGTTTGCCGTATAGCAAAGACGAACCTGCATCTGTTCCTCTCTGTAATACTTTGCAACGCATCTTGCTATCGGAGGTGTCATATCCGGTCTTAATACAAGTGTATTATTTCCCCTGTCAAAGAACTTAAACATCTCTTTTGAAGAAGCTGTTCCTCTCTCTTTGCTGAATATGTCAAAATATTCAAATGCAGGGGTCTGAATGTCATCAAAACCATAAGATTTCATAACATCATGGACTTTTCCCGCCACATTTAATTTATTTTCACACTCTACACCGTAAGTATCTCTCACTCCGCCCGGTGTATGGAGTAACTCGCTCCCTATATAACCTGTTGTATTTTTAAACTGACTCATCCTAAACCTCCACTTCTTAATTTATTTTTTCATTTGAAAAAACACACTTACACTTTTACAGTAACAGTTCAGCCTTTCATTTCTTACATTCATAAACCTGCCAGCGAGCTGTCAGTCGCTGCTTTGCAGCTTTTGTTTATTTTGTTGATATAGTCGTTCCTGTGCAGTCAGACAGATTTTCATGGCACTCTCTGCTGCCTGCTCATTGCATTATTCATATAATCCTGTCGGGCTTTCCTCTTTCGGATCATATCCATGTTTTTTCAATGCTTCGATAATCTCTTTCTTATGCTCATGTCCAAATGCCTCAAGCGTTATCCTGAGCTCAACGGCGGCATTTCTGTTTATACTTACAAACTGGTTGTGCTCAAGTCTGATTACATTTCCCTTAAGTTTTGCAATAACATTTGCCACATTTACAAGTTCACCCGGTCTGTCAGGAAGCTGCACCGATACCGTAAATACTCGTCCTCTCTCGATAAGACCATGCTGTACAACTGATGAAAGCGTTATTACATCCATGTTTCCACCGCTTAAGATAGAAACTATCTTTTTACCCTTGCAGTCAAGATGCTTAAGTGCAGCAACAGTAAGCAGACCTGAGTTTTCAACGAGCATCTTATGATTTTCCATCATGTCGAGGAAGTTTACGATAAGTTCCTGATCTTCTACTGCTATTATCTCATCAATGTTTTTCTGTATATACGGAAATACAATGTCTCCCGGTGTCTTTACTGCCGTACCGTCTGCTATGGTATTCACATCAGGAAGAGTAATTACCTTTCCTGCATCTAATGATGCTTTCATACAGCTTGCTCCTGCCGGCTCAACACCTATTACTTTTATATTAGGATTTAAAAGTTTTGCAAGTGTTGAAACTCCTGCTGCAAGTCCACCCCCTCCGATAGGTACAAGGATTATGTCAACAGTCGGAAGTTCCTTAAATATCTCCATTGCAATCGTACCCTGTCCCGTTGCTACGACTTCATCATTGAAAGGATGAACAAATGTTGCCCCCTCTTTTTTTGCAAGTTCAAGTGCGTACTGGCAGGCTTCATCATATACAGAACCGTGAAGAACTACTTTTGCTCCATAACCCTTTGTTCTGTTTACCTTGATAAGCGGAGTAGTTGTAGGCATGACTACCGTTGCAGGCACACCGTAAAGTTTTGCCGCATAGGCAACTCCCTGTGCATGATTTCCTGCTGATGCAGTTACAAGACCTTTCTCTCTTTCTTCCTCTGAGAGAGTGCTTATCTTATAATAAGCGCCTCTTACTTTGTAAGCTCCGGTGTACTGCATATTTTCAGGTTTAAAATAAACCTTATTTCCCGTCTGCTCTGAAAAATACTCACTATAGATAAGGTTTGTAGGCAGCACAACCTCCTTCACCTTTTCTGATGCTTCTTCAAATTTCTCTAATGTCAACATTTTTATATGCTCCTTTCAAGTTACTCTTAATTTAGGTATTTGCGAAACTATCATAAATCTTGATTAAATTGTGCACAGGTTTCTTTGGCATAATGTGAAATATGATATATTTCACACTACTCAGCTTTTGTCTCAAACAATGCATCTACAAACGCATCTGCATCAAATTTCTGCAAATCCTCGATATGCTCACCGATACCTATATATTTAACCGGAATGTTCATTTCCGACTGAATAGCTATGGCAATGCCACCTTTAGCTGTTCCGTCAAGTTTTGTGAGGATTATTCCCGTAATATCAGCAACCTGACTGAACTGTTTTGCCTGTGCGAGTGCATTCTGACCTGTCGTTCCGTCAAGTACGACAAATGTTTCTCTGTATGCGTCAGGATATTCTCTCTCAACTATCCTGTTTATCTTTTTTAACTCCTCCATAAGATTTTTCTTATTGTGGAGTCGTCCTGCCGTGTCACATATAAGTATATCAGCATTTCTTGCCTTTGCCGCATTAACTGCATCAAATACGACTGCCGCCGGGTCTCCGCCCTCCTGACCTGCGATAAGCTCAACTCCTGCTCTGTTCGACCATTCGGTAAGCTGTTCAATAGCTGCTGCTCTAAAGGTATCTGCTGCCGCAAGAATAACTTTCTTGCCGTCCGCCTTAAACTGTGACGCAAGTTTTCCAACAGAAGTTGTCTTTCCGACACCGTTTACTCCTATAAGCATAACAACCGATTTTTTATTTTCAAAATCATATGCATCATCATGCACACGCATCTGTTCCTTTATTGAATCAATAAGAAGCTGTCTGCAAACTGCAACCTCTTTAATCTTATTTTCCTTAACCTTAGCCTGAAGATTTTCAATTATCTTCTCAGTTGTGGCAACACCTATATCCGCCATAATAAGGACTTCCTCAAGTTCCTCGTAAAAATCGTCATCAATCTCAGAAAATCCACTAAAAACATTTTCAAGACCGGAAACAAAACTGTCCCTTGTCTTAGTCAGACCATCGATAAGCTTTCCAAAAAATCCTTTTTTCTTAGGCTTTTTGGCAGACTCCTCCGCCTTATCTTCCTCCTCTGAAATAACTTCAGAAATCTGCTCAGACTCCTCTGCCGTCTTGATTTCGCCATCATCAACATTCTGCGAATTATCCGCTGCTTCATTTGAAACATTTTCATTATCTAAACCGTTGCTTTCATTTGATGCTTTTGCAACCTCATCATGTGACAAATTTTTTGTTTCTGGATGAATATCATTCTCAATCTTTAAAGACTCTGTTTCTAAATGAACGGCTTCATCATCCGAACTGCTTCCTTCACTCGATGCTTCTACAGCCACATCCTGTGATTTATCCTTATCCTGTGTAACTTCGCCACTCTGTAAAGACTCAGTTTCGGAATGGATGTTTTTCTCGCTCTGTAAACTACTCTCCATATCAGAATTGGCATTTGTCTCCCCACTCTGTAAAAAGGCTTCAGCTTCAGAATTTGTTGCTTCCTCATTCTGTAAGTTTTCCGTTTCAATTTTCTGTTCTTCCTCAATATGTTTATTTCTTCTAAACTTATTCTTAATACTTTCCCACATAATTCCTCCAAATTCTTTAACTTTACTCTACCATATCATACAAAATCATATAACATAATAAATGAATTTCAAATTCCTAATTTACATAATATCTTATCTTTATTAAATATATCAATACAGCTTAAATCAAATCTCTTTAATTCGCAATCTCTTTCTCATCCAGCAGATTGACCGATACAAGCGTCGAAACACCTTTTTCCTGCATCGTTATTCCGTAGAGAATATCCGCAGCATTCATTGTTCCACGCCTATGAGTGATGACAATAAACTGTGTATCTTTCGTCAGTTTATGCAGATACTCCGCATACCTGTCTACATTTGAGTCATCAAGTGCCGCCTCTATCTCATCGAGCAGACAGAACGGTGACGGCTTCAAGCTCTGTATTGCAAACAGTAATGCAATAGCTGTAAGTGCCTTTTCTCCACCTGAAAGCTGCATCATATTCTGGAGTTTCTTTCCCGGCGGCTGTGCGATTATCTTTATCCCTGCCGTAAGAATATCCTCATCTTCCATAAGTTCGAGCGTTCCACGACCACCGCCAAACAATTCCTTAAACACTTTGTCAAAACGGCTTCTTATCTCTGCAAACTGCTCCTCAAACTGTTTTCGCATATCATTGTCAAGATTTTCTATTATCTCCTCCAAAACCTTTGCAGCCTCAATAAGATCATCATGCTGTGTCGTTAGGAGTTCGTATCTCTCTGATACTTCCTTATACTGCTCTATAGCATTTACATTTACCGAGCCTAACGATTTTATCTGTTTCTTTATCTCTGCTATCTTGGCTTTCATTCCTGAAACGGTAAGCTCTGTCTGCGTTTTAAGTGCCAGTGCACTGTGATATGTAAGTTCATACTGTTCCCACATATAATTTGTATAATTGTCAATACTCTCCGTCAGCTTTTCTTTTCTTCCGGCAAGTCTGAAACTTTCCATTTCAAGTTCATTTATATTTTTTGACAATTCCTCTCTCTTGTCAAGGAAAGTCTTGTTTTTTTCAGAAAGTTCCTCTTTTTCCAGATTTTGCTTTTTAATCTCAAGCTCTGAATTTTCTATTTCTTCTTTTGTTGTTTTGATGATATTTCTGGTTTTTATTATCTCATCCTGTTTTTGTTTAATCTGACCACCAATATTTCTACTGTCCTCGATAGTCTGTGCAAGCTGCTTGGATACGGTATCTTTACCCTCACTTGCACGGAGCATATTTTCATTTATAAAGCCCTCGCTTTGTGCAAGTGATGTTATCTTAAGCGTAAACTCAGAATCTTTTTGCTCCAACAAATTAAGTTCTTCTCTTACTTTGTCAAGTTTTTCCTGATACCTGCTTATCTTTTCATCAAAATCCTTTGTCTCGTCTTCGCTCTCCGAAATCCTACGGCCAATGCCGTCCATAACACCCTTTAACTTGTCCTTATCCTCCTCTATCCTCATTCCTTCGATTCTGATAAGCTCAAGCTGCTCCTCGCTCTTCTTAAGATCTGAAACCGCACGCTCATAACCAATTTTTTCCGTATTCTGTTTAACTATAAGCTCCTGTCTTAGTCTGTTGTTGGCACCGATTTTTTCACGCAGCTCTTTTATCTCTTTTTCTCCCTGTTCTATCTGTGCCGCATACTCTGTTAATTTGGTTTTGAATTTTTCAACATCTTCCTCAAGCTGTTTTATCTGTCTTCGTCTGCCTAAAAGATTATTGTTGTTTTTAAATGCACCACCTGACATCGAACCGCCCGGATTTAAAAGTTCTCCCTCGGTCGTTACTATCCTGAGTGTGTGATGATATTTTGCCGCAAGTGCAATGGCATTGTCTATATTATCGACAACGACAAACCTTCCAAGAAGATAATTCACGAGGTCATTATACTTTTCATCTGCCGACACAAGCTCTGATGCCATCCCGATTACACCTTTTTCAGCCATAACATTGCGGGCATTATTTGCCGCTTTTTTATGAATATTTGTAAGAGGTAAAAATGTAGCTCGTCCATATCTGTTTTTTTTCAGATATTCTATCATCTTTTTTGCCGTCTGCTCATTGTCGGTTACAATATTTTGTATGCTTCCGCCAAGTGCCGTCTCAACCGCTATCTCATATTCTTTTTTAACTCTTATGATATCGGCAACTACACCTATGATTCCCGGTGTATCCTCTTTTCTCTCCATGACACGCTTTATACTCTGACCGAATCCCTCATACCTCTCAGTCATGTTTTTAAGAGAATTAAGCCTTGAATTTTCCATATGGAATTTCTGCTGTGTATCACTGTGCTCTCTTCGTCTGTTCTGATTTTCTTCGTTTATACCATTAAACTTTTCCTGCATTACTGCATTTGAATCATCTATCGCTTTTATCTTTTCAGTTATCTCATCATAAACTTTTTTATGTGACGAGATTGTCTCTGTAAGAACAGATGCCTCAGACTTATTTGCAAGCACTCTTTTGTTTAACTCGGCTCTCTTAATATTGTTCTGCTCAAGCAAAGTCTTATATTTTAACTCTTCACTTTTTATATCAGCCGCCGCATTTATTCCGGCAAGCTTCATATCCTGAACGGACTTTATGTCATTTTCTATTTCAAAAGCTGTCTCTTTTTTATTTGCAATAAGTTTTTCATTCTCTTTTGCTAAAAACTTTATCTCTTCTGTCTTTTTGCTGTTTTCTTCTTTTTGGACGGCATACTGTTTATGTTCATCCTCAAAATTTTTAATACGCTCTTTATAGCTCTCTATAGCTTCCCTATAATGATTTTCACTCTGTCTGATACCGTTTATCTGCTCGTTTAAAAGTCTTATATCACCCTCACAGTTGTTTAACATGACACGCGACTGATTCAGTCTGTCTTTTTTTAATTCTATGCTCTTTATCTTTTCATCAAGCTCTGACTGTACTCTCTCATACTCACGCTTGCTTTTTTCATATTCCTGATTGGCATTTTTAAGATCATTATCAGCGATTGCCTGTTTTCCCTCAAACTCCTTTATTTCCTCATGAATACGGTCATATTCAATAAGGAACATATTTACATCTTGAACCCTCAGCTCATCACGAAACGCAAGATACTGTTTTGCCTTTGCTGCCTGCTTTTCAAGAGGCTCTACCTGTTTTTCTATCTCGGAGAGAATATCTTCAATTCTTTCAAGATTATGCTTTTCCTCTTCAAGATTTTTTTGTGCAGCAGCTTTTCTTCTCTTATATTTAACGATTCCTGCCGCCTCATCAAAAAGTTCTCGTCTCTCCTCAGGTTTTCCGCTAAGTATCTTATCTATCTGTCCCTGTCCGATAATCGAATATCCTTCTTTACCGATACCTGTATCAAACAAAAGTTCCTGAACATCCTTAAGCCTGCAAGCCGTGCCATTTAATAGATATTCACTCTCTCCTGACCTGTAAACTCTTCTTGCTATCTTTACTTCCTCATAGGGAACATTTAATTTATGATCTTCATTGCTTATGGTAATGGCTACATATGCAAATCCAAGCGGCTTTCTCATCTGAGTTCCTGCAAAAATAACATCCTCCATTTTTGCACCGCGAAGCTGCTTTGCACTCTGCTCTCCAAGCACCCACCTTACAGCATCGGCAACATTGCTCTTACCGCTGCCGTTTGGCCCTACGATAGCCGTTATGCCGTCGTGAAATTCAAATATCAATTTATTGGCAAATGATTTAAAACCATGTACCTCTAAGCTTTTTAAATACATCTGATGTTTCTCCTACTTATGATTTATGAAATTTAAGTATAGCCTGATAAGCTGCTGACTGTTCTGCTTTTTTCTTTGTTCTTCCTGTTGCAGTCGTAAGTCTCTCTCCATTTATGTTTACGGCAACCGTAAATGATTTATTGTGGTCAGGTCCTTCTTCTTTAAGCAGCTCATATTCCATCTCAAGATGCTCTCCCTGAACAATTTCCTGTAAAATAGTCTTGCTGTCGTAAAACAGCTTTTTATTTTCTATATCTTTTAATATATGTCTGTCAATATATTCTTTCGCCTTTTCAAATCCACCATCAAGGTAGACTGCACCTATAGTCGCCTCAAGTGTATCAGACAAAATAGAGTCTCTCTCTCTACCGCCGGTAAGATCTTCACCTCTTCCAAGCATCACATACTCACCGAGATCTATATCTCTTGCACAGAGTGCAAGCGTCGGCTCACATACCCAGCTCGCTCTCATTCTTGTCATGTCACCCTCAGGCTTTGTAGGATTATCCTTATATATCTGTTCACTTGAAACAAGCTCAAGTACGGCATCTCCCAAAAATTCAAGACGCTCATTACACATATATTTTTTTAATCTGTTTTCATTTGAATATGAACTGTGCGTAAGTGCTGTTATAAGCAGTTCTACATTTTTAAACTCATATCCTGTTTTTTTCTGAAACTCTAATAATTTTTCCTGTTTCATCAGGCACACTCCTAACCTTTTAAGCCCTATATGCCAACGGTTTTGTCAAGCTGATATTCATAGGTCTGCTCTACTATCTGCCGCTAAAGCAGCCTGCCTATATATCATATTTAACATATAAGCTCCAGCAGATCTCCAACCGTGTCAACATCTTTCAGACTTTCTTCGTCTATTGATATATCGAATTCCTGTTCAACTCCCATAAGAATCTGAAAAAGTTCCAACGAATCAGCACCGAGGTCATCCACAAAACTCATTTCTTGAAATATTTCCATATCTCCAATACCTAAAACTTCTGCAATAATCTTTTGAAGCTTTTTAAATTCCATACGAGCACCACCTATTCAATAATAAGATTTTCTTTTATTTTTTCATTTATCTTTTCTTCATTGAACTGTATACACTGTCTTATAGCCTGAGTTATCTCAACACTTGTTGAACTTCCGTGGGCTTTCACTACAAGCCCGTTTAAACCGAGCAAAGGTGCTCCTCCCTGGTCTGATGTATCAAACTGCTTAAGTGTTGATTTAAGTGCAGGTTTGATAAGAAGTGCTCCTATTTTACTTCTGAGGCTTGACATAAGTCCCTCTTTTACTTTTCCAAGAAGTGTTGCTGCAAGACCTTCATATAATTTAAGGATTACATTTCCAACAAATGCCTCACATACTATAACATCTGCATCTCCCTTTGGTATATCCCTTGCCTCTATACTTCCAACAAAATTTATATCTTTACATTCTTTGAGTAATGGATATGTCTCTTTTACGAGCATATTTCCTTTTTCTTCCTCAGCACCAATGTTTACAATGGCAACACGGGGGTTTTTTATGCCGACTATCCTCTCCATATATATTGAGCCCATCTTTGCAAACTGAACAAGATGAGATGCTCTGGCATCCACATTTGCTCCACAGTCAATAAGAAGTGCTGGACCTTTTGCTGTAGGAATAAGCGGTGCGAGAGGCGAACGCTCTACGCCTTTGATTCTACCCACAACAAACTGACCACCAACAAGTATTGCACCTGTACTTCCGGCTGATACGAAAGCATCCGCTTCGCCATGTTTTACAAGGTTCATACCGACAACAATAGATGACTGTTTCTTTTTTCTTATAGCCATTACCGGTGGTTCATCAAATCCTATAATATCCTCTGCATGAACTATAGTTATACGCTCTTTATCATAAGTATATTTAGCAAGCTCTGATTTAATGTCATCAGTTCTTCCCACCAGTACAACATTTATCTTTTCATTTTCATTAACAGCATCAACGGCACCTTTTATCGGTGCTTCAGGTGCATTGTCACCACCCATGGCATCAACTACTACTTTAATAATATCACTCATATTTCACCTCATACTGTATTTTTTTATAATCAGTTTTTTATACACAATTTTCATTTTACTAAAAAACTTAAAATAGTGCAAGTTAAAACAGCAAAACCGACAAAAAGCCGTAACAGTTCAGCCAAAAAAAAGATAAGTCAATAATACACGAGCTTGCTCGATGTATTATTGGCTTGTTTTTTGGGGCGGAATAGCCTTTCATTTATAAATGAAATAAACATAAGCTGCGTAGCAGCGGCTGACAGCTTGCTGGCAGGTTTATGAATTTATTAAATGCAAGGCTGAACTGTTACAAAAAGCCTGTTAACTATCTTCACTGTCCACATACAAAAACAAACATAACAAAAAGCAGCCTGCTACCTGGCTGCCTTTTTATAGAAAAATGATTTATATGTAGAAAAGCCTGAATCTCCAGGTGATATTATCTGTTCTGTACTTCCAACAAACAATATGCCGTCACTTTTTAGAGACGCATTAAACTTTTTATATATTTCCGCCTTAGCTTCCTCCGTAAAATAAATCATCACATTTCTGCAGATTATCATATTGCAATCTGAAGGATATGTATCCTTTAAAAGGTTGTGTTGTTTAAATTCTACGCATTTCTTTATATCATCCGAAATCTGATAACTTTTTGTACCGACTTTAGTAAAATATTTCGTGATATATTCTTTTGGAAGTCCCTTAAGACTCTTTTCATCATACAATCCAATATGAGCTTTTTCAAGAACAACCCTGTCAAGATCGGTTGCTATGACCTTTATTTTATTTAAAGGTATAAATTTTGAGAGAAGCATTACAAGCGTATATGGTTCATCTCCCGTTGAACACGCCGCACTCCATATCTTGAGATTATTTCCAAAACGCTCGAAAAGGTATGGAAGTATCTCGTTTTCAAGAAGTTTCCACTGCTCAGGATTACGATAAAACTCTGATACATTTATCGTAAGATAGGTAACAAAATCATCGAGCATTTTTTTATCTGATTTGATAGCTTCTATATATTCATCATAACTTTTTATATTATTTTTTGTTATCAACGAATCAATACGCCTTTTCATCTGTCTTTCTTTGTAACTACTAAGATCAATCTTCGTAAGCTGATATACTTTTTCTTTAAACTTTTCATAATCGCCCATTCTCTCGTCCCTCCTTAATCAAAAACGCCAATCCGAACAAACGGACTGGCGCTTCCAAGAACATCCTGTGTTCTGATTACTCAGTTACTTCCTCTTCTTCCTGATCATTGTCATTTAAAAGAGCTTTTATACTTAAGCTGATCTTATGGTCTTCTGAATTAAAGTCAACAACCTTTGCTTCTACTTCCTGACCAACCTTTAATACATCTGAAGGCTTATCTACATGCTCTCTTGAAATCTGTGAAACATGGAGTAATGCATCAACTCCCGGCTCAAGCTCAACAAAAGCACCGAAATCGGCCATTCTTGCAACTTTGCCTTTCACAACAGAACCTACGCTGTATTTATCAGCAGCGTTTAACCAAGGGTTCTGATCCTCAAACTTAAGGCTGAGTGCAATCTTATCATCCTTGATGTCTTTGATAAGAACTTTTGTCTTGTCTCCGACATTAAATACTTTTCTAGGATTCTCAACACGACCCCATGACATTTCTGAGATATGGAGAAGTCCGTCTGCTCCGCCTAAATCAATAAATGCACCAAAGTCTGTAAGATTCTTAACTGTTCCTTCTACAACATCTCCAACATGGATTCTTGCGAATAATTCTTCCTGAAGTTTCTTCTTTTCTGCAACTAAAAGCTGCTTTCTGTCACCGATGATTCTTCTCTTCTTAGGATTGAACTCACTGATAACAAACTCTATTTCCTGTCCTGCATACTTTGAAAGATCTTTCTCGTATGTGTCTGATACAAGACTTGCAGGGATAAATACCTTTGTCTCTTCAACAACAACACTTAATCCACCTGTTAATACATCTGTTACAGTTGCCTTTAATACAGTGTGATTCTCGAAAGCTTCTCTGATGTGCTCATTACTCTGCTCCATAGCTAAACGCTTGTATGTGAGAAGAACCTGTCCCTCACCGTCGTTTACTTTAAGAACTTTAGCTTTCATCTTGTCGCCCTCTTTAACAACTTCTCTAAGGTCGATGCCTGACTGATTGCTGTATTCATTTCTTGTAATGATACCGTCAGCCTTATAACCGATATTTAAGATGATCTCGTCTTCCTTAACGCTGATAACTGTCCCTTCTACAATCTCTCCATTGTGGATTGTTACTAATGATTCTTCCAATAACTGTTCAAATTCATTATTCATTTCTGACATATGATTGAACCTCCTTAATAATATTATTTGGGGTTGAAGCCCCGGCAGTAATACCCACGCTACGAAAAGATTGAAATTGCTTCAAATCCAGGTCATCAAGTGTCTGTATAAAATATGTGTTCTCACACTCTTTTCTACAAATTTCATAAAGTTTCTGGGTGTTTGAACTATGTTTTCCACCTATTACTAACATCGCGTCGGATTGCCTCGCAATAGTACCCGCTTCTGTCTGACGCTCTTCGGTAGCGTTGCAAATTGTATTCATAACATCTATATCATAACTCTTTTTGGATAAAATATCAACTATATCTTTGAATTTCTTGTAATTAAATGTCGTTTGTGACACAATACACAATTTTTTGCCGCCGAAATTGTCTAGTTTTTCAGCCTCCGAAGCACTTTCTATAACTATCGGTTTGCTGACGCACCAGCCTTTTATCCCCTCTACTTCAGGATGATTATCACTTCCGACAATCACAACCGTTTTCCCATCCTCAGATGCCTGCTTTACTATTTTGTGTATCTTTGACACAAAAGGACAGGTCGCATCAACGATATTTACTTTTTTTTCTTTAAGTGCATTTATGACATTCTGCGGCACTCCGTGTGAACGTATTATTATAGTTGTATTTTCTTTTTCACTTATATCATTAACAGAATCTATGACTTTTACACCTTTTTTTTCTAAATCTTTTACTACCTGCTCATTGTGGATGATAGGTCCGAGTGTAAATACCCTGTTATCTTTCTTAGCCTCAGCATATACCATGTCAACGGCACGCCTGACTCCGAAACAAAATCCTGCACTCTTTGCAGTTGTAACTTCTCTCATATCGCTCCCTTTTATCCGTGACAATGGCTTTTCTTAACATAACCTGAAAGCACATTCTCCGATGATTTTATTTTGTAGCTTCAAAAGTTTACTGTTCACACCTACAGTGCGACCAGTAACGATTACAGCCCATTATAAATGCATCTTCGATGCATGGGGCTGTAATCCCATAAAATTCAGTCATTGGCGCATAGCTTGACAGCAAATGTCAAGCTTGCGAATGAGCTGTAGCTTCAAATGTTTCAATTATCGCATCAACCACCTGCTCAATGCTCATATCAGACGAGTCGATAAGCACGGCATCCTCAGCCTGCTTTAAAGGTGCTGTCTTCCTGTTCATATCCTGCTCGTCCCTTGCTATTATATCTTTCTCTATCTGGTCGATGTCACACTCTATTCCTCTTTCAACCTGCTCTTTATATCTTCTTCTCGCTCTCTCTTTCGCACTCGCCGTAAGGAATATCTTTGTCTTTGCATCAGGCAGTACACATGTTCCTATATCCCTGCCATCCATTATGACATTTTTCTGTGCAGCAAGCTGTCTCTGGAGATTTAAGAGTTTTTCTCTTACAGCAGGATATTTTGATATATTTGAAGTCATCATGCTGACCTGTTCTGTTCTGATAAAGTCATTTACATTTTCTCCATTTAAGATAACCTGCTGTGCACCGTCAACATAATCTATCGAAACATCAATATCCACACATTTTTCACTTATTGTCTTTTCATCCTCGGCTTTCACACCGGCTCTTATAAAATAAAGTGCTATTGCCCTATACATAGCTCCCGTGTCAACATAGATAAAATCAAGTTTTTTTGCCGCCTTTTTTGCTATCGTACTTTTTCCGGCTCCTGCCGGTCCGTCTATTGCTATATTATACATATTTCCCTCCGTTGTCCTGTTATGTGCTCTCAAAATCTTCTAAACGAAGAATTTCAGTTCATTCCTGCAAGATACCCTGTTGACCATGCTATCTGAAGATTGTACCCTCCCGTGACCGCATCGAGATCAAGAACCTCTCCGGCAAAGAAAAGACCCTTAACTTTCTTTGATTCCATAGTCCCCGGATTTATCTCCTTAACCGACACACCGCCTTTTGTTATTATGGCTTCATTAAATCCACGCAGACTGTCTATCTTAAATGTCACTCCCTTTAAAAGACTGACTAGCTTATGTCTTTCTTCTTTTGTTATGTTATTTACCTGTTTCTGCTCATCAATACCTGAAAGTTCCACTATCACCGGAATCAGTTTTGACGGCAGAAGCCTTGACAGACTGTTCTTAAAATAACTGTTTTTATTTTCGGAAAAATCTCTGAGTATCCTCTCATCAAGCTGTTCATTTGACAAAGCAGGTTTTAAGTCTATACTTATCTTTACATCAGACATATCCTTACCTGCAACAAGTGTACTCGCACTAAGTACAAGTGGTCCGCTCACGCCAAAATGCGTAAACAGCATCTCGCCAAGTTCCTCATATACAGCCCTGCCTTTATCGGTAAGCGTCATTTTCACATTTCTAAGTGAAAGCCCTTGCAATCTCTTTGGTATATCAGAGTCAATATTAAACGGCACAAGTGACGGATAACGTTTTGTCACCTTTATGTCTGCATCTTTTGCAAATTTATAGCCGTCCCCGGTCGAGCCTGTTGACTGGTAAGAACAGCCGCCTGTCGCAACTATAACTTTATCAGCCGTATAATTTTCACTCCTGCTGCCCGACTGTACTTCTACACCTTTGCATATACCGTCTTCAATATCTATTTTATTTACCTTTGTATTTAAAAGTATCTTTACTTTTCTTTTTTCAAGTGCTTTTTTCAGTGTCCTTATCACATCAGATGACTTATCAGACTCCGGAAAAACCCTGTTTCCGCGTTCAGTCTTTATCTTAAGTCCTTCGCTTTCTAAAAAGTCCATCATGCGGTAACTGTCAAATGTATAAAAAGCACTGTATAAAAACTTTGGATTTGACCTTACATTTTTCAGCAGATTTTCAACATCGCTGTCATTTGTTATATTACATCTTCCCTTGCCGGTGATATAAACTTTTTTTCCAAGTTTTTCGTTCTTTTCGATAAGAAGCACACTATCTCCCGACTCTGCGGCAGATATAGCAGCCATAATTCCTGCTGCTCCTCCTCCGACAACTATTACTTTATCCATCTTTTGTCAGCCTTTCTGTATCACATTTTTCCGTCGTCAAGAACTTTCCAGTTCTTAATGAGATAATCCACAAGTGATATTACCGTCAGAGCGATAGCCGCATAGATAAATATATTTTCGATAATATCTATCACTTCACCGTCAAAATTCACAATAAGGAGCACTGACATCACCATCTGGACAGTGGTCTTAATCTTGCCCCACCAGCTTGCAGCGAGCACAATGCCCTCATTTGCGGCAACAAGTCTGAAACCACTTATGATAAACTCTCTGCTTATGATAACAATAACTCCCCATACCGGCATAGGATTATCAGGTACAGATACAAAACATATGAGTGCCGTGCTGACAAGCAGTTTATCTGCAAGCGGATCCATAAACTTTCCGAAGTTTGACACAAGATTGTATTTCCTTGCAATAAATCCGTCAAGCGTATCCGTAAGTGATGCTATGATAAAGATTGCAACGGCAATATACTTAGAATTTCCGACAACATCCGTAAGCATAAAAAATGCAAAGAACGGTATCATTATAACTCTCAACATTGTTATTTTATTTGGTAGATTCATACTGTGATCCTCTCATTCTATTATTTCGGCTATAAGGTCATACTCATCTGATCTTGTTACCTCGACCTTAACAAAATCGCCTGAATCAAGATTGTAATCTGACTGAATGAAAACATATCCGTCAACATCCGGAGCATCCATATATGTTCTCGCAATATATACTCCTTCGTCTGGAAGTCTTCCCTCTATCATTACCTCGTATATTTCTCCCACTCTTGAATTACTCTTGTCAAAAGCAATATCCTGCTGTATCTGCATTATCTCGTCACGCCTTGCTTCTTTGACTTCCTCGTCTATCTGACCGTCCATCTCAGCCGCAGGTGTGTCTTCTTCTCTTGAATAAGTAAATACGCCGAGCCTGTCAAACTCCATTTTCTTTACAAACTCTTTTACCTGCTCAAAATCATCTTCCGTTTCACCCGGAAATCCCGTTATAAGAGTTGTCCTAAGTGCAATGTCAGGGATTTCCTCTCTGAGTTTTGCAACAGTTTTTTCTATCTGCTCCCTGTTCGTCCATCTTCCCATTCTCCTAAGCACATCATCTGAACCGTGCTGGATAGGCATATCAAGATAATGGCAGACTTTCGGAAGATTTTTTATCGCAGATATAAGCTCATCCGTAATCTCCTCAGGATAACAATATAATATCCTTATCCATTTAAGCTCATCAATCTTAGAAAGTTCCTCTAAAAGCTTTGGCAGACTCTTTTCGCCATAAATATCCTTACCGTAAAGGGTAGTCTCCTGTGCGACAAGGATAAGTTCCTTTGCTCCGTTTGCAACAAGATGTTTTGCCTGTGCGATAAGATTATCCATTGGAACACTTCTGTAATGACCTCTGACTTTTGGAATAACGCAGTAGGTACAACACTTGTCACATCCCTCAGCAATCTTTAAGTACGCATAGTAACCGCCTGACATACTGTCTCTGTCGGTAAGCGGTGTCGGAAGATAATCAATGTCCTTTAAAGACTCTAAAACTCCTTTGCCGCCTAAAGCTTCATTTATCTTTTCTGATAAATCCTCATATCCCATCGTTCCGACAATAAGGTCAACTTCAGGAATATCCTCCTTAATCTCATTGTGGTACCTCTGTGCAAGGCAGCCCGCTGCAACCAGAAGTTTGCATCTTCCCTCCTTGTAACCACCCATCTCAATAAGCGTGTTGATGCTCTCCTCTTTTGCATCACCTATAAAACAACAGGTATTTACAACAATAACATCCGCATCCTCAATATCATCCGTAAGGACAAAACCGTTTTTTCTAAGAGATGTAATCATCATCTCACTATCCACAAGGTTCTTATCACATCCCAATGATACAAAAAATATATTCACTGTATTCCTCTTTTCTATAATTATTCTTCAACTGAGCTTACACAGTTATGCATAAGCATTGCGATAGTCATAGGACCTACTCCGCCCGGAACAGGTGTTATCGCACCGGCCTTTGGCTCTACATCTGCATAATCAACATCTCCACAGAGTTTCCCGTTCTCATCTCTGTCCATTCCGACATCAATAACAACAGCCCCCTCTTTGATATAATCGGCAGTTACAAATTTTGTCTTACCTATCGCAACGATAAGTATATCCGCACGTTTTGTAACTTCTTTTAAATCCTTTGTATGCGAATGGCAGATGGTAACAGTTCCGTTTTCCCTAAGCAAAAGCATAGACATAGGTTTCCCTACGATATTGCTTCTTCCTATGATGACGCACTCTTTACCGTCAATCTCTATATCAGAACGCTTCAAAAGCTGAATGATACCTGCCGGTGTACATGAAACAAAACCTTTCTGTCCTATGCTAAGTCTTCCGACACTCTCAGGATGGAAACCGTCAACATCTTTTTCAGGTGCGATAGTCTTAATAACCTTATCCTCATCAATATGATTAGGAAGTGGAAGCTGAACCAAAATTCCATTAACTGAGTCATCTTTATTTAACTTCTCTACAAGTTCAAGAAGCTCTGCTTCCGTAGTCTCCTCCGGAAGTTCATACGCAAGTGATCTTATGCCAACATAAGCACAAGCCTTTTTCTTATTGCCAACATAAACAGTTGAAGCCGGGTTATTACCAACCTGAATAACCGCAAGAGTAACCTCAACACCCTTTTCCTTAAGAGCAGCCACTCTCTCCTTGAGTTCATCCTTAATCTCCTGTGAAATCTTCTTACCATCAATTATCTTTGCCATATTATGTCGTTTCCTTTCTGTCATTTATCTAAACATTAAAAACACTTCCACCCACAAACTCACGCATAAGCGAATTTTTAGGTATTCCCTCACTGCTTATCGTAAGGAAATAATCAAGGAATTTAAGCAGCCTTTTTGCTTCTATATACTCCGGTGCATCCTTTGGTATTCCAAAGAGTATCGCTTCGGCATATGGTTTTAATACCGCAAGCTCATATATGAGTGCCGAATTGAACATCACATCTGCTTCCTCCTGGAACGGGAATATATATTTGTCCTCCCCCCTCCTTACCGACGGCCACATTGAGATGGTTTTTGCTGCCGATGAACCTCTCGTTCTCGCATCTCTTACCATTCGTCTTATAAGTCTGCCGTCAGTTGTCGATATTCTATTGTGCTCATCAATATTTAACTGGGTAAGTGCACTTATATATATCTTAAACTTACTTTCTTTCGGGAGTGAATATGAAAGTTTGTCATTTAAGCCGTGAATACCCTCAAGCACAAGTATATCATCCTTTCCAAGTTTTAGAAAATCACCTTTGTATTCCCTATGTCCCGTAAGAAAGTTAAACACCGGCATCTGAACGGTCTCTCCGGCTAAAAGTGCAGTCATATCCTTGTTGAACTGCTCCACATCTATAGCTTCAAGACACTCAAAATCATAGTTTCCGTTTTCATCTATCGGCGTATCTTCCCTATTTTTGAAATAATTGTCGAGCGAGATAGGATGCGGTGTTATGCCAAATGTCCTAAGCTGAATGGATAATCTGTGCGAAAATGATGTTTTTCCTGATGATGACGGTCCGGCTATCATCACAAACTTTTTACTCGCATCCCCGGCTATCTTTTCCGCTATCTGTGCGATTTTCTTTTCCTGTAATGCCTCCTGCACAAGAATAAGGTTTGATGCCCCTCCATTTGCAACAATTTCATTTAACGCTCCTACAGTTCTTACATTAACCACTTTCCCCCAGTTTCCGGCTTCCTGAAGTGTCTTAAACAGCTTCGGACTCGGAACATGATTTTTCACTTCCGTAGGAGTTTTCTGGTTTGGCATATTCACCATAAAACCATTATCATACTTTTCTATCGTGAAATATTTAAGTAATCCGCTGCCTGATGGCATATAGCCGTAATAGTAATCCTCAAAACCGTCAAGTGAATAGATATTTGCCGTTGACACTCTCCTATACTCAAACAGTTTCTTTTTATCATACATCTTGTGTTTTTCAAAAATATCCGATGCTTCCTGAGTGCTTACTACACGCTTTTCAAAAGGTATATCCTTTTTAACAAGCTCGTGCATCTTTTCCTCGACTTTTTTTAAAATTTCATCCGTTATTTCAATGCCCTCTGCTTCACAGTAGCAACTGTCACCTATCATATATTTTATAAATACATTTTTGAGCGGCATATCCTTACACACTTCGTAAAAAGCATCCAGCAACAGCAGATTTACGCCTCTGACATATGTTTTGTGACCGTTTGGGTCCGAAATATCTAAAAATTCTATCTCACAATCAGTTTTTATCTTTTTATTTAACTCGATAAGCTTTGCACCCTGTTTTGCCAAAATTATGTCATATTTGCAATTATCTTTAAAATCTTTTGAAACTTCTCCATATGTAATCCCGGTCTCATATTCCTTTGTTACGCCGGAAACTGTCACTTTAACCATATCCACACTATCCCTTTCCGCTCACAAAATTTTATTTACTGCATCCTGCATATTGTCTTTAACAATAAATCATATTCAGCAATTATCTTTTGTTTACTTATTTCTTCATCGGACATACCGCTTTTTTTTAGTGAAGCCATCACTTTTTCCATGCGTTCTTTTTCCTTAGCCAGAAATTCAGCAAAGACATCATTCTTTGCAGCTATCAGGTATTTCCCATATACATAATCAGCTTCATCGTATGTCTCATCAATATTTTTTATACTTCCGGAATGATTTATTTCCGCAACTTCTTTATTATGCTGTCCTAAACATTCCATCATGTCTTTTCTTACGGCCCTTATTACAACATAGTATTTTCCCATGTCAAAAACCATCTTTTCCATATCTATGAAAAAACCGAGTTCATGAAGACATCTTCTGACAAGATATATTTCTGACTGCGGTGATAAAACAAGTTCACCTGCACTAATTGTCTTGTCTTTCTCTTTCATAAGAATATCTCTTATCAAAGCACCTCCCATACCGCTTATAAGTATGGTATCAGCTTCGCCGCTTTCAAGTTTATCAAGACCGTTTGAAAGTCTCGTCTCTATCTTATCCGTAAGTCCCGCTTGTCTTATATGGCTTTTTGCCTTTTCTAACGGACCTTTATTTATATCCATGGCAATCCCGCATCTTGCCATTTTATTTTCAATAAGATAAATAGAAGTAAAACCGTGGTCACATCCTATATCCGCAACAGTTCCTCCTGTGCTTACACATGATGCGACCGTTTCAAGCCTTTTAGAAAGTTTTGTCTTACTCAAGATAATCCTTTAATTTACGGCTGCGGCTAGGATGTCTTAATTTTCTAAGTGCTTTTGCTTCAATCTGACGGATACGCTCTCTTGTTACCTTGAACTCTTTTCCTACTTCCTCAAGTGTTCTCGCTCTGCCGTCCTCAAGACCAAAACGAAGTTTAAGAACTTTCTGTTCTCTCTCCGTAAGAGTTCCAAGCACCTCATCAAGCTGTTCTCTAAGTAGTGTAAACGCTGCGGCTTCTGCCGGTACAGGTACATTGTCATCCTGGATAAAGTCACCAAGATGGCTGTCCTCCTCCTCACCGATAGGAGTTTCAAGTGAAACCGGTTCAAGCGATATTTTCTGAATTTCCCTTACCCTGTCAACAGGCATATTCATATGTTTCGCTATCTCCTCAGGCTGTGGCTCTCTGCCGAGTTCCTGAAGAAGCTGTCTTTGCACTCTCACATATTTGTTTATCGTCTCAACCATGTGAACCGGAATACGGATTGTTCTCGCCTGGTCTGCAATGGCTCTTGTTATGGCCTGGCGAATCCACCATGTAGCATATGTGCTGAACTTATATCCTTTTTTATAATCAAATTTTTCAACTGCCTTTATAAGACCTAAGTTACCCTCCTGAATAAGGTCAAGGAACAACATTCCTCTGCCGACATAACGCTTTGCGATACTTACTACAAGTCTTAAGTTTGCTTCTGCAAGTTTTTTCTTTGCCTCTATGTCACCATTTTCCATACGCTTTGCAAGCTCTACTTCCTCATCAGCAGAAAGAAGCGGAACTTTTCCTATCTCTTTAAGATACATACGAACAGGATCGTCAATACTTACTCCGTCAGGCACCGAGAGGTCGATATTTTCAATCTCGTCCTCGTCAGGCACTTCGCCGCTCTCCTCAAGTTCAAGGATAAGTGCATCATCGTCGGCATCGTCCTTGTCATCTGAAATTCTCAGTACATCAACACCGCTTGCCTCAAGCAGATCGATAACCTTTTCCGTCTTTTCTTCATCAAGCTGAACATCAGCCAGGAAATTGTTGATTTCTCCAAGCTCCAGCACATTTTTCTTGCTCTTTGCAAGCTCTTTCAAAGCAATAAGCTTCTGTTGAAATTTCTTCTTTTCTTCTTCGATATTCTTTTCTTCTGCTTTCTTAGCTGCAGATTTTTTCCCTGTGCTTCTAGCCGGTTTCTTCTCTGTTGCCATATTGTTCCATCCTTTCTTTTATGTAACAAACTTCATCATCTACCGTATAAATGACTTCGTTTATACTCTAACCATCTTTTAGAGAAATATGCATTTTATCTCTGTTCTGAATTTTATTTTTTTCAATCATTAGCGACTGAAGTTTTGTTATATCTGTCAGATTTTTTAATTTTTTATCAATACTGTATTCTTTTATCTTAAACACCAGCTCATTGAGTGCTCTCTCTTTCTCATCGCTGTTCATATTGACCTTAAAGGTTGTCTGAAAAATATCTGCTATCTCTTTCTGCTCGTCTGCTTCCTCAAAATGATTTACTATCCTTGCCGGAATAACCTCACCCTTTTCAAACTGTTCATATAAAAGTTCTGCCGCCTTTTTATACGGTTCTTCCTCAAAATCTTCTCTGCCAACGATATCGCTTACTTTCCCAAAAAGCTCAGGGCTGTCTACAAGCCATGAAAGCAGTAATTTATATGAATATTCTATTCCTTTTTCCTTAGGTTTCCTGCCGTTTTTCTGATATCCATCACTCTGACTAAATGTTTTCTTTGTCCTGCTTGAAGCCATATTCGCATTTTTTATGACAAGCCCCCGCAAATCTTCTTTTTTTATTGAATATTTTGCTGATAATGTCTCGATATAATTGTCTCTCTGAACCTTATCTTCAAACACGAGAAGTTTTCTTGCCATCTCGTGGTCGAACTTTGTTTTTTGTTCAGGATCAGTTATATCATAGTTTTTTCTGAGAACCTCTATCTCAAACAAAAATGCGTTCTGTGCATCATTTATCCGCTTCTCAAACTCCTCATTTCCAAGAGCTTTTATAAACTCATCCGGGTCTTTATACGGGTCCATATGGATAACTCTGGCGTTTATTCCTGCATCCCTGAGCATCGGTATCGCTCTCAATGCTGCTTTGATACCTGCCGCATCGCTGTCATATGTAAGAAGCACCTCATCGGTATATCTTTTAAGTATGACTGCCTGCTCTGAAGTAAATGCTGTTCCCAGCGATGCCACCGCATTTGTAAAGCCTGCCTGATGCAGTGCTATAACATCCATATATCCCTCGCAGAGAATGATATTTTTTCTTTTTCCAAGTTTTGCGTAATTCAGACCAAATAAATTTTTACTTTTATTGAACAAAATAGTTTCCGGCGAGTTCAGATATTTTGGTTTTGCATCACCCATGACCCTGCCGCCAAAGCCGATGACTCTGTTGTTTATATCCATTATCGGAAACATTACCCTGTTCCAGAATTTGTCATAAGCACCATGCTCGTCTATCTTAAAAAGCCCTGTCTCACTTAGCTCTCTGTCAGAATAACCCTGATTTTTAAGATAGCCATAAAGCTCTCTGCCGCCCTGACCTGAATATCCAAGTCCAAAATGCATTATCGTCTCATCACTGAGTCCCCTGTTTTTAAAATAGTCATACCCCTGTTTTCCGCCCGGAGACTTTAACTTTGCATAATAATATGCTGCCGCTTTTGCATTTATCTGTACAAGTGTACTCCTGAGATTTTTCTGTCTTTTCTGTTCAGGTGTCAGTTCCGTCTTTGGAAGTTCTATACCTGCCTGTTCAGCCAGAAATTGCATCGCTTCGGGAAATGTATAATTTTCATATTCCATAACAAATGTGATGACACTTCCTGCCACTCCGCATCCAAAACATTTATACATCTGCCTTGCGGGATTTACACTGAACGACGGTGTTTTTTCACTGTGAAACGGGCACAGTCCGACATAACCGCTGCCCGAACGCTTCAGATTTACATATCTTCCTATAATCTGAACGATGTCACTTCCGGAACGAACTTTTTCAATCTGTTCCTCTGTGTAATACATATGCTCTCTGAAACCTCCTATCAACAAAATAACTAACATAAAACGCACACGCACAAATCTTGTGTCATGTTACCCTCTATGTTAGTTATTCGACATTAATTTTAAATTTCCTTTTTTAATCTGAATTTTTTAATTTAAAATTACAAAACCATCACGCAAGTTCTCCGATATAGTAAAATCCTTTGCTCTCGCAGAGTTTTACATCTACTATACTTCCTATAAGTGACTTGTCCCCCTTAAAATGAACAAGATAATTTTTGCTTGTTCTTCCGGTCACAAGTGTGGCATCATGGTCGTTTATCTCCTCGACAAGAACTTCCTCCACTTTTCCAACATCCTCTGCTGCTTTCTTTGCCGCTATCTCCTGAACCTTTGCGAGAAGTCTGTCAAATCTTTCCTTTACAACAGCTTCATCAACCTGTTCTTCCATTGCGGCAGCAGGTGTTCCCGTTCTCTTGCTGTAAATAAAAGTGAACGCACTGTCGTACTCTACTTTTTCAACTACATCCATAGTCTGTGCAAAATCTTCTTCTGTCTCTCCCGGAAAACCTACTATTATATCGGTAGAGAGTGCTATATCAGGAACGGCTTTTCTTATCTTTCTCACAAGTTCAAGATAACCCTCTTTTGTATAATGACGGTTCATTTTCTGTAAAAGCCTGTCACTTCCTGACTGTAACGGAAGATGCATCTGCTTACATACTTTCTTTGACTCACCGAGATACTCTATAAGTTCATCTGAAAGATCCTTTGGATGGGAAGTCATAAATCTAATCCTCTTAAGTCCCTCTATCTTTTCAACTCTCCTCAAAAGTTCTGTGAAAGAAATAGGATTTTCAAGATTTTTACCGTATGAATTTACATTCTGACCTAGAAGCATAACCTCTACAACGCCGTCTTTTACAAGACACTCTATCTCGGCGATTATATCCTCAGGCTCTCTGCTCCGCTCCCTGCCCCTCACATATGGCACTATACAATAGCTGCAGAAGTTGTTGCAGCCAAACATAATATTTACACCACTCTTAAAATGATATTTTCTCTCAACAGGAAGTTCTTCAACTATCTCTGTCGTGTCTTTCCACACATCTATTATCATTTTTTTTGACTCTGCCCTGTCAAGTACTTTCATCGAAAGAAGTTCTGCAAATTTGAATATATTGTGTGTTCCAAAGATAATGTCCACATTTCTGTAACTTTTCTTTATCTTCTCGACAACACTCTCCTCCTGCATCATGCAGCCACAGAGCATAGTTATCATTTCAGGATTTTTATTTTTAATCTTTTTTAACTGACCGAGTCTGCCATAAACCTTGAGGTTTGCATTTTCCCTTACGGTACAGGTATTAAATATTACAAGGTCTGCGTCCTCATCCTCAACGACCTTATATCCTATCATCATCAGGATACCGATTATCTTCTCTGAATCCCTCGCATTCATCTGGCACCCGAATGTATTTACACAGCAGGTAAGTTCCCTGCCTTTTTCTTCTTTTTTAAGTTCCATCCAATGTTGCAATTTCTTTATGAAATAATACTGTCTTTCCGGTTCTTCCTTCGGCGGCGGCAATGTAATGTCAATATCTTTTATTTCTTCTTTTATCGTATCATAATTCATCTGTCGTTTACCTCAGCTTTCATTTTTTATCATTGTTTTGTCGTTGTCAGGACAACTCTATTATCGTTCCATAATTTGCAGGAAGTTTAACTATAATATTTCCATTTTCTGCCTTCGCCTCAACTTCCTCATTTTTTGCCTTATTGCTTCCGTCAAGGATAATCTTTGCACCCATACACTCAGTGCGTGGATTTATCGTAATAACTGCTTCGTTATCGTCATTATTTAAAGCCACGATAACAGTCTTTTTATCAATACTTCTCGAATAAGCAAACTGTCTGTTCGTGAGCAGAAGTTCCTCATATTTACCGGCACTTAACACCTCGTAATCTTTCTTAAGTTTTCCAAGTTTCGCACACAGGGCTGTTATCTCATTATTTTCATATGCATCCTTAAAATCATCAAGTTCAAGGCATGGACGCAGATTCCAGTCAGAACCATTTTCTTTCTTTCCCTCAATAGCAAACTCCGAGCCATAATATACCGATGGAATACCGTAAAGAGTGTATAATAATATATAAATATTGTAAAGATGTTCTTTATTGTTTACTTTTGAATAAATCCTCTCCACATCATGATTATCAACAAATGTATATAATCTCGTGTCACCACATATGCCTAAAAGCCTCTTTACAGAATGTGCTATTTCAAAATAATTATGGTCATTGTGTCCCGAATAAAGACCTTTATGCAGCTCATAATTTGTAACGCTGTCAAGCATATCGCCGTTTGCCCATCTGCTGTAATCACCGTGTATAACTTCTCCCATAAGCCAGAAATCTTCTTTTAATCCCGATGTGAAACCTCTTAATTCTCTCATAAAGTCAAAGTCGAGTACATCTGCCGCATCTAGTCTTATACCATCTATATCAAATTCATCAATCCAGAATTTTATCGCTTCAAAAAGGTATGACTTAACTTCAGGATTTCTCTGGTTTAACTTGACTAATAGATTATAGCCGCCCCAGTTTTCATAGGAAAGTCCGTCATTGTACTCATTGTTTCCGCCAAAATTCACATTGCAAAACCAGTCTTTATATGCTGAATTTTCACGGTTTTTGAGCAAATCCTGAAAAGCCGGAAATGTTCTTCCGACATGATTAAAAACTCCGTCCACTATAATGTGCATACCTTTTTCATGGCAATGTGCAACATACTTTTTGAAATCGTCATTTGTGCCCAGCCGGCAGTCTACCTGTTTATAGTCCCTTGTCTCATATCCATGTCCCTCTGACTCAAACAAAGGTCCGATATATATTGCCGTAAATCCAAGTTCTGCCGCATGGTCTGACCACTGTGTCAATTTGTCAAAATGCTGTTCCTTTTCTCCGTTGTTCTCTTTTTTACATCCGCAAAGTCCAAGCGGATATATATGATAAAAAACTGCTTTATCGTACCACTTCATATTCTGCCTCCTATTGTTTATTTTAATCTTTGTTATTTATTGTCAGTTACTATGTGACACTGCACCTGTAAATGTCTTTATCCCAAAAATCCCAAGAACTGCTATGACAAACAATACAAACATAACCGCTATATTTATGATATTATTGCCGCTGCCAAGCACTATCGGCAGGATATAACTCGTCCCGTTGAAAATTATATGTGTAAGCATTGAGCAGAGTATGCTCCCTGTTGCCTTTACGATAACCCCTAATACTATTCCAAGACAGAACGCATATAATCCCTGCACGAGATTCATATGGTAAAGACCAAACAATGCCGCCTGTAATATATTTGCCACCCAGTAGTCAAAACCGATATAAAATCTGTCAAATATTGCTCCCCTGAAAATCATTTCCTCAGATACCGGACCTATAAAGACTGCATAGGCAAGTGTCACTGCCATGTTTCCTGTCTCAAAATTTGACATAAGCTTTGTATAATTTTTAAATACTCCCGGCATAAGTGCGGTCAGACCGCTCAAAAGAAAAGTAAGTATTATGCAGCATCCTGCGGCTGTAAAAAATATCATCATTATATTTTTTACTGAAAATACTTTCCTGTAATCCATACTATCGGCTCGAAATCCTGATTTCTTATATAATATGGCACACCATATAAATGACAGTATCGCACTAACTGCCGATATTGTAAGCATCAGATTTGTACTCTTGGTTGTGTTTAATATTGTAATCTCTGCAAGTGCCCTTGCATATCCGATTCCCTGAGCAATCCCAAATACCGTATATCCAAGCACACATAACATATACGCAATAAGCTGCATAAGTATTATGCCGATAAATATAAACAATGCCTTTGTCACCATTGTGACCCTAAGTCTTTTTAACTCTATCTTCTCTTTATTATCCAAATCTTTTCCTTTCAATACATAAACGCATACTGACGAAAAAATCCGAACAAGCATGATGTCCGGATTTTTCTTTTATGTTACAACTGCAATTATCTCTTTCGCTGTAAAAATTCTGGTATCTTAATTCCACCATCTTCACTGCCCCTTGAATATGTAGGCTGCGGCTGTGGAACAACAGTTGGTCTTACCGTTGACTGTGCACTGCCCTGAACACCTGAAGTAGTCTGCTTAACCTGTTTAGGTGCCGGTGTCACCGGTCTTACAGGTGTGGCAATCTGCCCTTCTCTTGTAGGAAAGTTTGTCTTTGGTGTCTGCTGCTTTATAAATGAAGCTGCCTGCTTAGGCTGTTCTGTGTTATCTTCATCAAGCCCTGTTGCAATAACAGTTATCTTAACCGTGTCATCGCCTGCCCCGTCACTTACACCAAATATAATGTTACTGTTTTCGCCTGTAAGCTCCTCTATATATGAAGCTGCTTCTCCGGCTTCCTGAAGACCTACATCTCCGGCAATATTTATGATGACATCTGAAGCACCCTCTATAGTAGTCTCGAGAAGCGGACTTGATATCGCCTGTTTTACCGCATCAAGACATTTGTCATCACCGGTACCTGTTCCAATACCGATATGTGCTACTCCCTTATCTTTCATAACTGTCTGCACATCTGCAAAGTCAAGATTGATAAGTCCCGGTACATTGATAAGATCCGTAATACCCTGAACACCCTGCTGTAATACTTCATCAGCTTTGCTTAACGCATCCTGCATAGATGTTCTTCTGTCAACTATCTCAAGAAGTTTGTCGTTTGGTATAACGATAAGTGTATCTACATTATTTTTAAGATTTTCTATACCTGCCAGTGCATTGTTCATACGGCTTCTTGCCTCAAACTTAAATGGCTTTGTAACAATACCTACAGTAAGGATACCAAGTTCCTTTGATATTTCTGCGACCGCCGGTGCTGCTCCTGTTCCGGTACCACCGCCCATACCACATGTTACAAATACCATATCTGCACCTTTTATCATCTCTGTTATATCTTCACGGTTTTCCTCGGCAGCAGCTTTTCCAACTTCGGGATTTGCCCCTGCTCCAAGACCCTTAGTAAGTTTTTCTCCAATCTGGAGACATGTTGCAGAATTGCAATTCATAAGATGCTGCTTATCTGTATTTATACATATAAACTCAACACCTTTTATCCCCTCTTGTATCATTCTATTTACGGCATTATTTCCGCCACCGCCAACACCAACTACGATTATTTTAGCGGTTATTTCTGAATCATTTGTTTTTATCTCTAACAACGCTGCTCCTCCTTAATCTGCTCACAAATTTCCCTAAGATATATAATACTAATTAACTTTTGAATAATCAAGAGAAAATTTGTTCTTTTAATTGTTTTTTATTATAAATTTTGTCAATTTCTACATTCTTCTACTAATTATTTGTCTTTAAAATGATTTTGTCTCCAGAATGATAGTCAGACATATCAATACTTCCTTTTAAATTTCTCTTTGCTGTAGTCTTTAACACATCCGACAAAGCGGCAAGCTCATCATCATACATATCTTTTTTTCCAAGAAACACCCTTACCTTTCCCGAATAAAGCATTATACCGTCAGAGCTTGAATGTATCCTTGAAACATTTATCTTATAATGGCTTATAAGCTGCGATATATTCATTATCTTTGAAAAAAGTTTTTCATCCTTTACGCTGAATGCTTTACCTATGGAAAATTTTCCAAACTTTATGCCTGTTACCATCGGCACATCTTTTTTATGTTCTGAAAGACTTTGAAGAACTATTCCGTCTTTATCGAAATATACATACTGCCCCATATATTTTATGCATCCGCTTATCTTTTTATCATAGATATGAAGCACAACAGTATCATGGCTTTCATATTTTACATCAATATCCTCGACAAAAGGCAGTTTATTTATGCCATACAATTTGTTATACATTCTGAACACCAGTGCATTATCGGAAAATTTTCTGCAAAAAACACTTTTTTCTATTTCGCTGTCAGAATATACACTTCCACCCTCTATCTTAACCGTGTCTATATGAAACCAAAAATATAATACAAAAATGATTACAATTACGACGCAAAGCGTTGCAAAGAAACGTTTTAGTATCCTCATAAGCTGTTTAACCTCTTTTCTCTTTTTGAAACACCGAGTACGATTCCCATCTCCGCCATCATTATCATCGCAGATGTTCCACCGTAACTTATAAACGGAAGCGGTATTCCCGTTGACGGTATCGAGTTTGTCACAACGGCAACATTTATAACTACCTGTATCGACAACTGCAGCATTACCCCGGCACACAGCATCGTGCCAAATATATCCTTAGCCTTATAACCTATCTGAATAACTTTAAAGAATAGTATTATAAATGCGATAATGACACCCGCCGCACCTACAACACCAAGTTCCTCGCAGATTACCGAAAATATCATATCATTGTACGCCTCCGGTATATATCCGAGTTTCTGCACGCTGTTTCCTATGCCGTTGCCAAACAATCCGCCTGTAGCAATGGCATATAATCCCTGCTTTATCTGATGTGCATTTTCATTTGTCTCTACATGAAGCCATATCTGTATCCTCTCCATACGGAAAGGATCACCGAAAATTATATAAAGAGCTGCCGCCATCATCATAACTACTATACATACAACAAAATATCCGTTTTTATTGCTTGCTATAAAACACATTCCAACACTTATCCCTGCCACTACTATAGCAGAACTTAAGTTTTCTTTAGCAATCACTGCTATAAGCGGAGTTGTAAATGCCATTACTTTCAAAAAGCCTGAGAATGTGTCAAAGATACTTCTGTTTATGTATGCCACATACGATATAAATATTATGACAACTATCTTTGTTATCTCCGATGGCTGAAACTGGACTGGACCAAATTTCAGCCATCTTCTCGCACCATTATAATCAACACCGATAAAAAGCACGGCAATCTGCATAACAAGTGCAATAACATATAAAATATGCACTACTCTTATTTTCTTGTTTTTAGAAAAAATCATTCTAATAAAAATATGGTAATCAAAACCTGCAACAAAAAGCATCATTGCACAGCCTGCCAAAAGCCCTGCTGCCTGTGACTTCACAAATCTAAGCTCTGAGCCGAGCAGCATGGCATTGTAAACTCCGGCACTTCTTATCATAACTATACCAAAGACTGCTATTCCTATAGTCAGTGCAATGAGTACATAGTCATATTTAGAGTAAATTTTTTCTTTTCTCGGTCCGGTTGTCTTTTCTTTACTCCAGGCTGTTGACATACTCCTTAAATAACTTACCTCGCTCCTCAAAGTTTTTAAACATTCCCCAGCTTGCACAGGCAGGTGATAATAATACCGCATCCCCTGATACCGCCTGTTTACTGCTTACTTTCACGGCTTCTTCTAATGAATCTGTCATTATGACATTCTCAAAACCTGCTTTTTTAGCAGCAGCAGCTATCTTATCCCTTGTCTGTCCGAGAAGCACAAGTGCTTTTACTTTATCTCCAAACGAAGCTATCCATTCATCATATGATGAATCCTTATCATAGCCTCCACCTATGACAACGGTAGGTCTTACCATAGCTTCAACTGCTTTTATCGCCGCATCAGGATTTGTTCCCTTTGAATCATTATAATATTTAACACCGTTTACTTCTTTTACATACTCTATTCTGTGCTCTACGGCATTAAACTCTTTTACGGCTTTTCTTATGCAGTCAAGCGGCACGCCTGCGTGCATTGCTATTGCAACGGCAGCCATAACATTCTCATAATTATGTTTTCCTAAAAGTTTCATATCATGGATGGTACAGATTTCTATCGTCTCTGAACCATCATTATACATAATCTTTTCACCATCAAGCCATATGCCCTGTTCAAGTATATGCTCACTGCTAAACCAAAATACCTTTGCAGGTATATCTTTTGCTATCTTTTTAAGGTATTCATCCTCATAATTTAAGACACATATCTCATCTTTATTTTGATTTTTAGCAATCCTTGCTTTTGTTTCGACATAACATTCCATAGTATGATGTCTATTTAAATGATCAGGTGTGATGTTAAGTATCGCACTTATCTGAGGATGAAACTTATTTATAGTTTCAAGCTGGAAACTGCTGACCTCTGCAACTGTCACTGACTCGTCTTTCATCTCTGCGGCATATTCCGTATATGGAAGTCCTATATTTCCAACAACAAACACACTCTTAAAATATGTTTTCATAATCTCACCCGTAAGTGCCGTCGTTGTTGTCTTACCATTTGTGCCGGTTATCGCAAACAGTTTTCCTTTTCCGCAAAGATATGCGAGTTCTATCTCTCCCCAAACCGGTATATTGTTTTCCTGAAGTTTCACCACAAACGGGAGGTCAGTCGGAACGCCCGGACTAAGTATTACAAAATCAATACTGTTCATTTTCTGTTCCGGCAGTTCTCCTATTATGAGGTCAAATTCCGCTTCTTTTGGAAATCTTTTCATTATTTCTTCTGACGAAAGCGAAGCATTTCCCTCAAGCAGGGTTACCTGTGCACCCACATGATTTAATAAATTTACAGCGGCGACTCCGCTTTTTCCTGTACCTACAACTAAAGCTCTCTTATTTGTAAATTTCATAACTATCCTCTTTTCTTCATTCTCTTATCAGTTTTAATCCAATATGGCAGCTATACACATAACTGTCGTAACTATTGAAAACAATGCCACAACCGTTGTCTCCCGCCAGCCGCATTGTTCAAAATGGTGATGCAGAGGTGCCATTCTAAACAGTCTTTTTCCACCGCTTAGTTTAAAATAGACAACCTGCAATATTACTGACAAAACCTCTGCCAGATAAATTATCCCTACTATTGCTATATATAAAGGCATTTTCAACTCCACAGCCATAGCGGCAACAAAACCTCCAAGTGCCAGCGAACCGGTATCTCCCATAAAAACGAGTGCCGGATAAACATTGAACAGCAAAAATCCCATCAATGCTCCCGCAACACAACCGCCTGACAAAACAAGACTGCTGCCGCTTTTTAATGCTGCAATAGAAAAAAACACCACTATAAGTAATGTCACACTTGACGCAAGTCCGTCAAGCCCATCGGTCAGATTTACACCATTGACCGTCCCTATCATTATGATATAAATGAAAATAAAAAACAACCATTTAGGCATCGTAAGATAAATGCCATCTCTTATTCCTCCGGTAAATGGCACAAGCATCTCACATTCATCCGAAATCCTTACCATATAATAATAACAGAACAATAATGCCACAACACCTTGCAAAACAAGTTTCTGAATAACCGTAAGACCGAGAGACCTTTTCAAAACAACTTTTATATAGTCATCTAAAAAGCCTATCGCACCAAATCCTAAAAAAGCAAATAAAAGCAGACTCATCTGACGGTTCATACTTATTTCAAAAATATTTATTATAACCGCACTTATCAGTATTACAAGCCCACCCATTGTAGGTACTCCTGCTTTCTTAAGATGCCCTCTGGGGCCATCGGCTCTTATCTGCTGATTCACATTAAAAAACTTAAGAACATAAATCATAACCGGACAAAGCAGTGTACTTACCAAAAAAGCTGCAAATATCGAAAAAAACACAGATACATATGTCATATAATTCTCCATTCTTACGCCTATTTGCACATGGCGTGATTATTTAGGTTTCCGGTCACCCCTAAATTGTAAGCTGCAGACATTCTTTAGCATGCTCTAATTTCCACTGTAACCGTAATCCTCTTTTCCATCAACATAAGGCAGTATATCATCAAGCAGCTTTGAAATAACAGGTGCCGCAATAGTTCCCCCATAATAAATCCCGGATGGTTCATCTATCAGCACCAAAGCTATGACTTTCGGATTTTGTGCTGGAGCAAATCCCATGCATGATGCAATATATTTTCCGCTTCTTCTTGGAAGTTTTTCCGAAGTTCCTGTCTTTGCACCAACTTTATACCCCTCTATTGCCGCTTTCTTTCCACCGCCCTCTGACACAACGGTCTCCAGTACGTTCTTCATAACATCTGATGTTTCTTTTGATATGACATTCTTTTTTGAAGTATATCTGATATTTGTTTTTCTCTGAGTTTCGGTGTCCGATATGCTCACTCCAAAATGTGGAGTTATCATCGTACCCCCGTTTATAACGGCACTTATCGTGGTAAGTATTCTTATCGGAGACAACTGAAACGACTGTCCAAAAGACATGGTCGCAAGCTCAACCTCACCGACATTTTTTTGTTTATGCATTATCGTACCCGCTTCCCCCGGAACATCTATTCCGGTCTTGTCGAGTATGCAAAACTTTTTTAGATACTTAAACATATTAGAAACACCAAGCCTTTGTCCGATTTCCATAAAAACCGGATTGCAGGAATTCTGGACTCCCTGCACAAAAGTTTCTGTTCCATGCCCCGTTGTTTTATGACACCTTATTCTCCTGTCTGCCACTAATTTATAACCGGGACAATTAAAAGTATCCGTAAGCTTGACAACTCCCTGCTCATATGCGGCTGTAGCCGTAAAAACCTTAAACACGGAACCCGGCTCATATGTATCGCATATACAGCCGTTTCTCCACATCTCATTCAATTTCTTATTCAGCTCTTTTATATTTTTGGTCTTATTCTTTCCACTGAGTTTATACGGTTCATTAAGATTAAATTCAGGCACATTTACCATGGAATAAATCTCACCGTTATTTGGATTCATAACAAGTATCTTTACATTTTTTGCATCTTTGGCTTCCATTACATTGAGTGCTGCCTGCATGGCAAACTTCTGTATATTTATATCTATACTTGTGTAAAGATCTTTGCCCGCCTTTGGCTCTATCCTCTCTTCTGCCCTCTTGTCGATTTCAATGCCGCGTGCATTTGTAGTCGTAAGTATATACCCGGCTTCTCCTTTCAAATAATCGTCATACTTTACTTCAAGCCCGACAATCCCCTGATTATCTGCACCCGTAAAACCTATAACTTTAGATGCAATATTGTTAAAGGGATATGTTCTTTTATAATCCTCATCAACCATAACACCATCAAGTTCAAGATTTCTTACCCTGTCGGATATTTCCTTGTCAACATTTGACTTTATCTTTTCTCTTGAAGAAACCTTTTCAACCTTTTTTCTTATCTCACTTTCATCAATATCAAGAATTTCTGATAGTTTTTTTATCACCTTCTCCGGCTGTTTAATCTGATTATGTATCACTGAGATAGTCGAAACAGATTTATTTCCGGCAAGAACAATTCCGTTCCTGTCCAATATCCTGCCCCTGCTTCCCTTGATACTTCTCTCCCTCTGCTGAACTGCTTTTGCCTTTTTTCCATAATAATCAGCACGGTATATCATAAGATAAACAAGTCTGCCAATAAGCAAAAATGAGCAGAAACATATTACAGCAAATACAAATAACAGGCGTTGCTTTTGTGGTGTCTTGCAATACTTCATAGTCAGTCCTCTTTTTGAATATGGCTATTAAGTATTGTATTACAGGTATAGATTTTTATGCACCAAAAAACGAATTATCCGTTATTTTTTTTACTTTTTGCAACTTTATAAGTGCTTGAAGAAAATCCTCCCTTTGGAACTTCAAGAAGCTGATTTCCTTTTTTTGTTGACGGCAGTGTGATTTTTTTCGCACTGTCAGATTTGCCTGTCTGTTTATATATACCCAACATCGGAAGAACATCTTTAAGAACTTCACTCGCAAACTCAGTAGCATATGTACTATGTGCCTGGTCTGAAACATGAGGTTCATCAATAACAACATATATCATAAGTTCCGGCTTATCCGTCGGTGTAAAGCCTGCAAATGAAACAAGATATTTTCCTTCATTTCTCGGCCATTTCTCAGCCGTACCCGTTTTTCCGCCTATAACATACCCTTTTACTCTTGCAGGGCTTGCCGTACCCTCGTCATCCTCAACAGTCTTTTCAAGATATTTTCTTATAAGTTTGCTCGCATCTTCCGAGACAACTCTCTTTACAAGTGTGTTATCATTGGATGAAACAACTGCTCCACTCTCTGAATTTATCTCCTTAACAACATGAGGCTGATAATAATTTCCGCCGTTTATAACTGCACTAAATGCTGATGCAAGCTGAATCATCGTAACAGTCTGACCCTGTCCAAAACTCGAAGTTGCAAGCTCGACCTGATGCAGTTTTTCTTTGCTGAATATACCGCCCTCAGCTTCGCCCGGCAGGTCTATACCAGTCTTTGAACCAAAGCCAAAACTTCTGACATATTTTGCAAACCTGGTTGCACCAAGATCCGCCGCCATATGCATCATCACATCATTACAAGATTTCATCAAAGCCTTACACGGATCTATATCTCCATGGCCTCCGTTAGAATATGCCACACATTTTATATATGTAGGTCCTATCTTCTGACCTCCGTCACAACGATAATGTTTTCCGTCATATGTCACGCCCTCGTCAAGGCTTGCCGCAACCGTAACCGGTTTAAAAGTCGAACCCGGTTCGTACGCATCGGAGATACAGAAATTTCGCCATAATTTCTGTAATTCTTCACCCTTTTTCTTTGATGACATTTTTGCTATCTTAGACTTTGAAAATTTCACCGAAAGATTTCTAGGATCATTGAGATTATAACTTGGATAATCTGCCATCGCATATATCTCCCCATTTTGGGGATTCATAAGGATAACACCCATATTTTTTGAGCCGGTATCTTTCTGAAATTTTTTCATTTTCTTTTCCAGTACACCCTGCACATTTATATCTATAGTCGATACTATCTTATTTCCGTTTTTTGCTTCCTTTACTTTTTCTATAAGATTAAGATTTGAATCATAATAACCAAAGCTTTTGCCATTCACACCATTAAGGCTTGAATTATACCAGCTTTCAATACCTCCAAGTCCGTTACCGTCAGAAGAGCAAAAACCAAGCACCGTACTTGCTACCTCAGAATATGGATAAGTTCTTATATATTTTTCTTCAAACCACACACCTGTTATATCACTGTCCTCATCTGCGAGTTTATTAAATTCTTCAACAATTTTTCTTTGAATTGATGTATATTTCTTCATCGGATAATACATAGAATTAGGTTTTTTTGACAAAATTGAATAAAATGTTTTTTCGCTGATACCAAACACTTTTTTTAAAGCGGCTGCTGTTGCTTTTTTCGATGCATCAGCGTCCTTATCCGCTGCCTGTCTGTTTTCATCTGCCTCTATAACCTGCTTAGGCTCTAATATAAGATCATATACTTTTGTACTCTTAGCAAGGGTATTGCCATTTCTGTCGACAATATCCCCTCTTTTATAATGAATCACCTTATTTACATAACTTTGCTGAGACAAAACTTCTTTTTTATACTCTGTTCCTTTGTTTACATTTAAATAGATTACTCTGACACCTGCACCCATAATAAGTGCAAATATAAGCAGTATGGCTATAACCAGCTTTACTCTTGATTCCCGCCTTAATCTGTTTATATTTCTTCGTCTTATTTTTTTTAACATCGTTTTGTCCATTGCAACAAACCTCTACCAATCTGACAATCATCTGCCACTCACATTTATTGTGCATCCGGCAATGATAATATTCTATTTATTCGTTGTTTCAGGCACTTTAGCGTACTGCTTAACCATGTCGCTCTTTTTGTTTTTATATTTAAACACCTGATTATTCTCTGCTCTTACCATGCCAAGTTTTCTTGTCGCTTTTTTATATATCTGCGACAAATCTACTCCATTTAATATTTCCTCATACTTCTCATCATTTGAAATCTTCTGCTCCTGAATTTCTGACTGAAGTGCGACCACCTCTTTTTTCAGTGCAACACTTCTGTTCTGTGCACTTATAAATGATGCAGTAACTCCTATAAGGATAATCGCAACACACATCATAAAAACTATATTAAACACTGAAACACCAGGTATTGCAATATTACCCGGATCAAGTTGTCTTCTTCTGCGTTTCTCACGCTCTATTCTCTCTTCTTCTCTTCTTTTTGGTACAGCTTCAAGCTGTCTGACTGTATTTCCCTCAACATATGTGTTTTTCCTGTAATTAGGAATGTGCCTTCTCTTATTATTTTCATATGTATAACCGTTTCTGGTATATTCTGACATTTGACTCCTCCTTGTTCTGCCACTAATTGTGCTCAAATATTCTCAGTTTTGCGCTTTTTGAACGCGGATTAACTTCCATTTCCTCTCCACTTGGAAGTATAGGTTTTCTCGTTATAACTCTCCCTTTTGGTTTTCTCCCACATACGCAAACTGGAAAATCAGACGGACAAACACAAGGGTTTTGTGCCGTTCTAAATGCATTCTTCACAATTCTGTCCTCAAGAGAATGAAATGTGATTATACAAAATCTTCCTCCCGGATTTAGTAAGTCTATCATGTCATTAAGATTTTTCTCCAAAACATCCAATTCATGATTTACTTCTATCCTTATTGCCTGAAATGTCCTTTTTGCCGGATGTCCTCCCTGCTTTTTCATCTTCATCGGTATCGCATGGTCGACTATTTCAGCCAATCTTTTAGTTGTAAGGATAGGACTTTCCTGTCTCTCCATCACAATATGTTTTGCAATATTCTTTGCAAATTTATCTTCGCCATAATTTTTTATAATATGGAAAAGTTCGCTTTCCGTGTACTCATTTACAACCGTTTCCGCTGATAACGGCTGTCTTGTATCCATACGCATATCAAGAGGTGCATCCATTCTGTAAGAAAAACCTCTCTCTGCCGTATCTAACTGAAATGATGATACTCCGAGGTCGAGTGTTATGCCGTCAACACCTGAAATACCAAGTTCATGAACAACATCCGGCATATCCGAATAGTTGCTCCTGACTATAGTTACCTTATCACCATATTTTTTCAATCTCTCCGTACTGACTTTGATAGCATCTTCATCCTGGTCTATACCAATAAATCTGCCATCCGTGCCAAGTCGTTCACACACATGACCGGCGTGCCCGGCACCTCCGAGTGTTCCATCAACATATGTGCCATTTTCCTTAATGTCAAGCCCCTCTATAACTTCATCAAGTAGAACCGACTTATGAACAAATTCCATAATAACCCTCACTTCTGCACTAATATTCTTACTTATAACGAAATACCAAGCTCGTCCATAGCCTCATCAAGACCCGCTGTCTCCTCTATTTCCTCCTCAGCTTTAAGTCTCTCCTTGTCCCATACTTCTATACGGTTCATCATACCAAGAAAAACAACATCTTTTTCCAAGCCTGCACTCTCCCTTAACAATCCGGGAATAAGTATCCTTCCCTGTTTATCAGTTGTAACTTCCATAGCCTTTGATAAAAACTGACGCTGTAATCTTCTTGTATTCTGGCTTGACGAAAGACCCATCAGCTTGTCTGCAAAATCTATCCACTCCTGCGACGGATAGATAAAAAGGCAGCCATCTAATCCTTTCGTTATAACGAATGTATCGCCCAATTCGTTTCGATATTTGGCAGGAATGATTATTCTGCCCTTGGTGTCAATAGTATGCTCATACTGACCCATAAACATAATAATCACCCACTTTCTACCACCTATATGCAATTTGTCCCCACTTTTAACCACTTATATCCCCTATAATATAACTTTTCCCCACTTTTTGCAAGTGGGTGACAAAAAAAAGTCATATTTTTCTCCTTAACCTGTTTTCTTGTTGACAAAAAAATAAAATAACATTATAGTATTCTAAGTACGAAATCGGACTTAAGATAAGGAGCTGATATTATTATGAAAAATATACCTGTATATAAAGATATTCATTCTGATGAAAAACCGGTTATAAGTAAACCGCTTTTGGAATTTAATAAATTTTACAAAGAATTAAATGACCTTTATCACGAAACAGCCTTAAATGCAGGTCTTTCCGAAAGTTCCTTTGACATATTGTACTCGGTCTTTGAACTCGGTGACGGCTGCCTGCAAAGTGACATACAAAAAATTTCTTTTTTGCCAAAGCAGACTATCAATTCTTCGATACACAAACTTGAAAAAGAGGGATATATATATTTTTCAGATGGAAAAGGCCGCTCAAAGCACATAAATCTGACACCGACAGGCAAACTACTTATACAGGAAAAGATATATCCCATAGTAAAGTGCGAAAACAATTCCTTTTCTTCATTAAACAAAGAAGAACAGAAACTTTTACTTAGTATGTGCAAAAAATACATCATATCGCTGCACAATGAATTTAATAAGCTCAACGAATAACTACAAAAGAATAAAATTTAGATTACTTTTGTTTTTGACAATCACAATAAATTAATAAACTCAACAAATGACTGCGGAGGTAAATTATGGGTATCCAATTATCGGAACATTTTACATTTAAAAAACTTTTAAAATTTGTATATCCGTCAATAATAATGATGATATTTACATCAATATACAGTGTCGTTGACGGATTATTTGTATCAAACTTTGTTGGCAAGACGGCGCTCGCTGCTATCAATCTCATACTCCCTTTAATTATGGGACTAAGTGCTCTCGGCTTTATGATGGGAACAGGCGGAAGTGCCATAGTTGCAAAAACACTCGGTGAAAAGAAAAACAAAAAAGCAAACGAATATTTTTCATTGATAGTTTACACGACTATAATCGGCGGTTTATTTTTTGCCGTTCTCGGTGCCATCTTAGTCCGTCCCGTAAGCATCGCTTTAGGTGCAACCGGTGAACTTCTCGACAACTGTGTACTGTACGGACGAATAAGTTTTATATCTCTTATGCCGTTTATGCTCCAAAATGTTTTCCAAAGTTTCTTTGTTACTGCCGAAAAACCAAAACTCGGACTTATGGTAATCGTTGCCGCCGGTCTTACAAACATGGTGCTCGACTATGTTTTCATCGCCGTACTCGGCTTTGGTTTAAAAGGAGCTGCAATAGCAACCGTATGCGGCGAATGTGTAGGCGGTCTTTTACCACTTGCATATTTTGGCAGACACAACAAAAGTCCGCTTAAGCTTGGCAAAACACATTTTTACGGCAAAGTCCTTATACGCACCTGCTCTAACGGTTTATCAGAACTTATGACAAACCTGTCAAGTTCCATCGTAAACTCATTATACAATCTACAGCTCATGAAATTTGCAGGTGAAAACGGTGTTGCCGCCTACGGAACCATAATGTATGTAAACTTTATCTTTGTTGCAATATTCATCGGATATTCCATTGGAAGTGCACCTATAATAAGTTACCACTACGGTGCCCAAAACCACAATGAACTTAAAAACCTTTTCCGGAAAAGCCTTACTCTCATCTGCATATGGGCATTTGCACTTTTTGTACTCGCACAATTCCTCGCCGCACCGGTTTCTAAACTGTTTGTAGGCTATGATCGTTCATTATATAAAATGACTGTCATGGGATTTAGAATATATTGCTTTGTATTCCTTATAAACGGCTGCAACATATTTGGCTCATCGTTCTTCACCGCATTAAACAACGGTCCCATATCTGCCGCAATATCATTTCTCCGGACGCTCGTATTCCAGTTGTCAGCCGTACTTCTGCTGCCAATGATATTAGGGATAAACGGTATATGGTCATCTGTCGCAGTCGCCGAACTTCTGACACTGTGCGTCACCATAACTTTCTTTATAAGAAAGAGAAAATATTATCATTATGCGTGAACTCAGTAAGAGTATAGAACTAAAGTTATGCACCCATAAAAAAATTCAATTTAGCAACAAATGATTTTCATGTAAAGATAGCCAAAATAGATTAAAAAATAAAACGACGGCCTTGATATTTAAAATCAAAGTCGCCGTTTCTTTGTGCCTGCTTTTATGTCTGTATTTAATTTCTATCTGTTTTTAACCTTTACCATTATCTGTCTGTAACTTTCTTCTGACCGCTTTATCACATTATTTGTCTGCAGATTTTTTCTTTTTAAACATCACGACAAGAATAATCGCAGATACAACGGCAACTGCCAAAGATAATACCTGTGATACCGCAATATGTGTTCCCGGTATCAAAAGCTGGTCCGTGCGAAGCCCTTCAATCCAGAACCTGCCCAAACCATAACCTAAAAGGTATATAAGAAACAACTGTCCGTCATATTTTTTCTTTTTGGTAAAAAAGATTATTATCAGTAAAACAACCACATTCCACAATGATTCATATAAAAATGTCGGGTGCACCTGAATGTACGAAACATTGTCTATATCAACAAGATGCTTTATCATGTCATGTGTGATATTTGACTGTGCCACATCGCTTCTCTTAAGCTGCATTGCAAAAAGTCCGTTTGTGTAACCACCAAATGCTTCTCTGTTGAAAAAGTTCCCCCAGCGTCCTATTATCTGTCCGATAAGAAGTCCTGCACACGCAGTATCCACAAGTTTCAAAAATGAGACTTTTCTAATCTTTGAGAATACAAATGTTGTTATAACTCCGGCTATCACTCCTCCATAGATAGCCATTCCGCCACCTCTTGTATTGATTATCTCTTTCAGATGCTTACTGTAATAATCCCAACTAAACACCACATAGTAAACTCTTGCACCTATAACGGCAAATATAATATCCCACAAAGCAAGGTCGAGATACATTTCCTTATCCTGCCCTGTTCTCTTTGCCTGCCATGCCGCAATAAGATAGCCACATACCATGCCAAAAGCAATAATGATGCCATAATACGCAATGGCAAAACCACCGATTGAAATGCTCTTGCCAAGTTTTTCAATCTCTATCCCTAAATGCGGAAATCTAACATCAGCTCCCATCAGTTCCCCCCTTAAATGCAATAGTATTAAACATTAAATCTAAAAAGAACTACATCTCCGTCCTGAACAACATAATCTTTTCCCTCAGAACGCACAAGACCTTTTTCTTTTGCTGCATTCATGCTGCCCTGCTCCACAAGATTGTCATAACTTACAACTTCAGCTCTGATAAAACCACGCTCAAAGTCAGTATGAATTTTGCCTGCTGCCTGAGGAGCCTTTGTGCCCTCTGTGATAGTCCATGCTCTTGTTTCATCTTCTCCCGTTGTAAGGAAACTTATCAATCCTAAAAGTTTATAGCTGGCTGCTATAAGTTTGTCAAGTCCTGACTCAGATAAACCAAGATCCTCTAAAAACTCTTTTTTCTCATCATCTTCTAACTCTGCAATTTCCTGCTCTATCTGTGCACAGATAACAAAAACTCCTGAGCCCTCTTTAGCAGCATATTCTCTTACTTTTGCAACATATTCATTGTTAGCTGCATCATTCGCCAAATCATCCTCTGAAACATTCGCTGCATATATTACAGGCTTATATGTCAAAAGATTAAAACTCTCTAACAGTTCTTCCTCATCCTCATCTTCCGGCTCATATGTCTTTGCAAGATTTCCATCCTCAAGATGCTTTTTTAACTTCTCAACAAGATTAAACTCTTTAACAAGTGTCTTGTCATTTTTGACACTCTTTGCAAGTTTTGCATATCTGCGGTCTAATATCTCAAGATCCGAAAATAAAAGCTCTAAGTTGATAGTTTCAATATCACGCAGCGGGTCAATGCTTCCATCTACATGAACGATATTTGTATCATCAAAACAGCGTACCACATGAACGATGGCATCAACCTCACGGATATTAGCAAGAAACTGGTTTCCAAGACCCTCGCCCTTTGATGCTCCCTTGACAAGTCCTGCAATATCGACAAACTCAATAACTGCATGAATAGTCTTTGCAGAATTGTGCATCTGTGTCAAAACATCAAGTCTCTTATCCGGCACCGGAACGACTCCTACATTAGGTTCAATCGTGCAGAACGGATAATTCGCTGCTTCTGCTGCTCCTGCTTTTGTAAGTGAATTAAATAATGTACTCTTTCCAACATTTGGAAGACCAACAATTCCTAGTTTCATTTTATCTTTTACCTATCCGAAAATCCCATATTTTCATGGGTTTTCGCCTTTCTATGTTATTTTACTACACAATTTACTACACAATTTTTAAGGCTCTTTCTATCTTTTCTACCTCTTTTACCTTTTCATCTTCTGTCACATGGACATACAGATTCATGGTAATTCCTACATTAGAATGCCCTAATATTACTTGCAAAGTTTTAGGACGCATATTTCCTTCAATACACCTTGTAGCCATTGTATTCCTTAATACATGCATTGAAAATCTACGAATACCAGCTTTATCACACAACTTAAATAGTGTTGTATCGTATGCGGAGTTTTTTGTCGGTTCTCCTTTTCGATTCAAAAACACAAATTCAGAAAAATCCATATTGATAACCTTCAATGTTTTCAATTTTTCTTTCTGTGCTTTCAATATTCTAATTGCTTCTTCTGTCAAGGGTACATCCCTATATCCAGATTGGCTTTTTGGTTCACCTATTCTCCACTCTCCTACAGAATGCCGATACTCCATTGATCGTCGAATATGTACTACTTTCTTTTCAAAATCAATGTCAGACCATTTAAGACCAATCATTTCTCCTGTTCTTAGTCCAGTCTGTAATATAAATGCAAATTGATTGTAATTGCTACAGTCTTTCGCTACTTCCAAGAATTTCTTCTGTTCTTCTACTGTCAACACTTGTACTTTCTTTGGTTCTTTTCCTATATTGTACTTAACTGCTTTCGTTACTGGGTTCTTTAGTATCACATCATTTTCAACTGCATCTGAAAACATACAATACAAAGCAATTCTTGTCTGATATATTGTTGTAGTCCTATATTTATCCTTCATTTGATTAAGGACATTTTGACAATGCATCGGTTTTACATCTGACAGAATCATATTGCCTATGCAACCTTTAATGTTGTGTTCAAACCTTTCTCTGTAATTTCTTATCGTGTTAGGTCTAATACTATCCCCCTTTATATTTTCAAGCCAATACTCAAACCATGCTGTGACTGTCATATCACAACAAGCATTGATTCCACCATGTTCATCCTCGAACCTAGCGTCTGCGTACCAATTACGGCATTCTTGTAACTTCGGAAAATATCTCTGAACGGATTTTCCTGTACGTTTGCTGACAAATCTTGCCGTGTACAATCCGTCTTTTCTTTGGCATATTCCTACACCAAGCTCTCTTCCTTTCAAATCTTTGCCCGTAAAATCAACTCCTTTCTGCTGTGTAAGCATAAAGAGTTTGATACAGCCTAATATTATATCATAACTTTCGCAAATTTGAAACCACAAAATTTCTATAGCTCAATGTTCTTTGATATATCCTGTTCAAACTCTTTTCTCTTTACTAATTTTTTATTTCCTACATAAAGTACAAAGTTGCACTTCGGTTGTTTCAAAAGTTCTTCTATTCTGTTAATCCCTATATTTGAATAGGCTGCCGCCTCTTTTATTGTCATATTCAGTTTTAACCAAAATGGTATTTCTAAAGTCTTACTGTCTGTCATACTTATAAAAAAATCACGCTCCTTTATCTCATAATCGAGTAGGAGGAATTTCTCTTAACTGAGAAATTCCGACCTCTCACACCACC
>LLKB01000005.1:171059-561351 GCA_001414325.1 Butyribacter intestini
CTCCATTAGACTACTTGTGTCCATGCGTTCTTTCCTTTCCGTCTCGCTTGATTTGACCATCTTTTACCCGATTGGTTACGGCAGATGTTGTCATTTCTGCAATACGAGACATACTCAAACTTATTGATTGTTCGCCCCTTTGCTCCATCTCTATTACAGAGACTTCTTCACTACTATGGGCTCGGCTGACTTCTCACAGTTCGTTGTTACTGGGCTAATGAAACCTCTGTGAGACCTCCACGCTTAAGGTGCACGCTCTTTCTCTCCATATATCCGCCACATTTACTCTGCTACTACAAATGTGATAGTTATTAGACTTTGTTGCTTTATGCCAACTTATCTCTCGTAGCCTAGCCTTATATGTGATTTCTGTCCGTCGGACCGGAGATTTGCTTACAGCTTCCTTCAGATTCCACCTCACGATGGACACCCTTGCTGTTCGGCTATACACTTCCCACTATCTGGGCATGTTCGGGACTTTCACCCGTTAGAGTGCGCCCATGGCGCGCAAACATAAAAGTAGGCGTTTGCGAAACGCCTATCTTATACTATATATGGAAGGAGTTGACTTATATTTACATTGAGATACAGAAGCCGAACCGCTTCAAAGACCTGTTACACAAGATTCATTCTAAACTGGAAGATTTGTTATTTTCCATTCTACAACACACACCAGATAGATTCATACCAAAATCTCTTATGCGTTGGTTTGAGAAATACACCAACAAACGACTTGCACAACTGAAAAGCGATGTGATCCGCAAACATTGGCAGACCATAGAATTAGAAAAGGCTGTTGATAATATCTATAATCGGCAACAGTCATAAAAATAAGAGGTTTCTCTTCTATTATATATAGTAGATTTACCTCTTTTTTATTTGAGTATCTGTTCCCTTTATGCTATACTGTTATTGTGTAATTGAAACGAAAGCAGGATGTGATTTTCCGATTATTAGATGCCCTCTAGTTTACAAAGGAGGGGGATGCCCTATGAACACGCTTGAAGTTTTAACTTTAGTGCTAGTAATTTTTGCGGCTCTGTCTTACATAGACGATCATAATAATAAGAAGAAATAGCATCCCACTCGTCCAAAAGTAGATGCTATTCTTTATGTTTACATTATACTGAGGGCAAATCGGATAACGCATCCGATAACCTTTCTAAGTAGATTATACAATGGGGTGCTTGAGAAATCAAGTACCCTTTTTAATTGTCCTGTTTCTTTGCGTTTCTTTTCTTTGTTTCCTTTGACTTCTCGGGAGTTTGACAGTTGAATATTAGAAAAATGCCTTGCATGCCTTATAAAACCTGCTTTTTATGTGTCAATTTTTCTGTTTTTATATATGTTATTTTTTGTTATTGTGTGGTATAATAAGGGGTAAGGAGGTGTTCCATATGAATCTTCATATATCAAAATCAAAAAATGCAGAGTCCTTTTATATCTGCAAATCTTATGTAAAAGCTAACGGCAGCACATCTTCCATGATTGTCCGCAAACTTGGAACATTGGAACAGCTTTTGATTGAACATGGTCCAACAAGAGATGATGTCCTTGCATGGGCAAAAAATGAAGTGAAAATAGAAGAAAAAGAATGGGCTTTGAACATGAAGGGGTTCAAAAGAGTTTCTGATAATAAACCTGTGGATATCACTGGGCTTCCTCTGGATGATAAAGGACTTTATTATAAAGATGAACCTTACACCACCAAAAAGCTCCATCAACGTTTGATCATTACATACTCACCGAAATATGCACTTTATCAGAAATCCATTCGTGATAGACAGGTAGAACGGGCACAAAAGATGCTGGATGCCGGAAACACAAAAAAAAATCGTAAAAACCCTAACGATCCAGCACATTTTATCGGAACTGTAGCAGCTACAAAAGAAGGCGAAGCAGCTGATATCCATCATTATCTGGATGAAAGTAAGATTGAAGAGGAAGCTAAATATGACGGATTTTATGCTGTCTGTACAGATCTTTTAGACGATGATGGCAGCGACATTTTAAAAGTTAGCGAGGGAAGATGGCAGATAGAAGAATGCTTTCGCATTATGAAAACAGATTTCTCAGCACGACCAGTTTATTTACAGGACGAAAACCGTATTAAAGCACATTTTCTAATCTGTTTTCTTGCATTGACAATCTATCGTTTTCTTGAAAAAAAACTGGATTCAAAATATACCTGAGAAGAACTGCTTGATGCTTTGAAATCAATAAATTTTGTTTATGTTCAAGAACAGGGATTTATACCGACATACAAACGAGAACCGATTACAGACGCTCTACATGATGCTTGTGGTTTTCGAACGGATTATCAATTTATAGCCAAAAGCAAAATGAAAACAATTCAAAAAGAAAGTAAAGGAAGGTAAAAAAATAGGACATATCAGATAAGCTAATATCCAATATGCCCTAATCTTTAATCCCACAACGAATAAAACCATTTAGAAAACAATTCCAATGCTTCATTCTTACAATCTTCTCTGTACTGTCTCAATGCTTTTTCTTCCGCATAATATTTTTTCTCAATATCCTTATACTCTGGTATTTCACTAGGAAAATGTAAAACTCTACCAAATTTATTCATCTTTCCTTCTTCAAGTTTTTCTCCAAAGAGTCCGTATTTTTCTTCAAATTCTTGTAATATATTATCATGCTCTTTCTGATATGGATTTTTCTTCTGACACGTTTCCTCATTCATTTCTCTAAACAAAAATATCATATTATCAAGAATCCTATCCCATTCTGAATGACATTCATCGTTGCAGGAAATCCCATGTTCGTCCACATACTCTGTCCCCAAACAACTTGGACTTCCATGTTTTGTATCTTTGAATTGTTGCAACATATCTGGCATGAGATTCATAAACCAATAATCAATGTTCCATAAATCTTTATCACAATATCCTCTTGTAATCCTCTGAAAACTGTATTTTATATTTCGCAACACCAAGCCAACCATCTTCCATGATCTTTTTCTTTCATACCAAAAATCTGTTTTATTCCATACATTATCCATTGTGTACCGCCTTTCCTCAAAATAGTTATATCCCCGTCAATGACGAGGATATCTTCTATACTGGTATGTAACACTTTACTTAGAATCAGCAGATTATCCAAGCTCGGTAATGATTTTCCAGAAAGCCATTTATAGACTGCCTGTGGATTTTCAAATCCCATCACTTCTTGAATATCTTTTACAGAATACCCATACTTCAGTAAAAGTTCTCTGATTCTTTCTCCTGTTGCTTTTTGTTGGATTGATAAATATATAGGCTTCACAATGCTCCTCCTTATACATCTTCCATCCCGATACACAAGCACATTTTAACATTATTTGAATGTTTCTTCCAGTAATTTTTTATCTGATAGCACCTCTAAATTATATTTAATTTTATGCTCATAATCGTTATTTGTCATTGAACCATTGGTTTAAAGCAACTGCTTATTCCTCATGCGTATTATAAGGAAGCACCTCATACTTAACCAATGCGTCAAATAATCGCTCTGGTATGTCTTCTATGTAGAGGATTGAGCTGGGTAGATGACACCCAGCTCTTATAGAGTCTCCTGCACATACATATTTTTAGTCACTATAATGCCTTCTTAGGACATGCTTTGACGCATTCCATACACATAATACACTCTGTTCCATTTTCTCTTTTACGGGAATTATCTGTTACATCAACATTCATCGGACATACTCGCTTACACTTTCCACAGGAAACACATCTTTCCTTATCACACTTCACACGAAATAGGCTAAAATAACTCATTGACTTTAAGAATACGGTAATTGGGCAGATATATTTACAGAATGCCCTATTATCCCGAAACGCAAATGCCAGAATGATTCCAATGGCATAATACAGGATATTGCCAACAAGAAATGCCCAGAACATAATTTGCTCGATATTCTCCACGTGGCATAAAAACAGTGCTCCCACAAAAACAAGTGATGCAGTAAAGGTGATATATCGGATAAAACCGATTTTCTTTCTCGGAGCCTTCGGTGTCTTATATGGCAGGAAATCCAAGACCATTGCAGTCCAGCAGGCATACCCACACCAGCCTCTTCCGAACAGCAGTGGCCCAAAGATCTTCGCAACAGCATAATGTATGGTTGCAGCTTCAAAAACACCAGTGAACAGATAATACCAAAAGCCTTCTATCTGCATGTTCTCCTGACATATTAAGCCAAGATAAACCAGCATATATAGTCCGACCAGTAGCTGCACGATTCTTCTGGCATATCTATAGTTTAACTGAAAAAGTAACAGCCCTAACGCTATTGCCGAGCCTATATAACTGAAATTCAGAAGATAAAACAGATTATCCTTGGTCAGCCATAATGTAACTGCAACAATTTCAAATACAAGCCACATTCCAAGTGGAATCAGCCATTTTTTCTTTGTATTCAATTTCTGTTTCCTCCAATCTACACATAAGCTGGTATATTATTTACTCTTGCTTTTCTTTATATTTTCCAATCCTTGCTTACCAGCAATCATCTTATGCCCTGATAACATAGAAAAACACATACAAACCATTGCTCCTACTGCAAAAATTTTGTGTTCTTTCATTTTTCCTTTAAATCCACTATAAAATGTTGCAACCATACATGCTGCAGCACCTATTGCCCAATATTTATGTTGTTTCATGATTCTACCTCCAAATTCATTCTTATCTCTTATATCTGTGACGCATGCGTCCTATTACTCATAAATCTTATCCACCTCAGCTTCATACACTGCCTCAGTATGTGCATCAAACAGCACCCATTCCACCAAATCAAAGCTATCCGGGTTATCCTGTAAAAATCTATTTACTGTACCAACCGCAACCTTTGCGGCTAATTCTACAGGAAATGCATACACACCGGTTGATATAGATGGAAATGCAATTGTTCTGATTCCATTCTCCATTGCCAGCTTCATGGAATTAAAATAGCAGTTTGCAAGAAGTTCTTCTTCCTTATCCCTGCCACCATTCCATATCGATCCAACAGTATGTATTACATAGCTGCAAGGCAAATTATATGCCTTTGTAATCTTTGCCTCTCCTGTCTCGCAACCGTGAAGTGTTCTGCACTCTGCTAATAGCTTTGGTCCTGCAGCACGATGTATGGCTCCATCTACACCACCACCGCCAAGCAACGAATTATTTGCGGCATTAACAATTGCCTGCACATCTGTTACTTTTGTTATGTCACCCTTTATCGTCTTAATCAAATACATTGTTTAATATTCCTTCGCTATCTCTTCATCTATTCCATACATCACCTTAAAGTGTTCAAGGTCTGCCGGACTTTTAATCAGCATTACCTCTTCTATTTTACCGGTATGTATATCCTTAAAGCCTACAACCTGCTCGCCATTACAAATGCTTGCCTTAATTACAGGTTTCTTATTTTCCCTATCATAAGACTGCGTAACAACTTTCTTCTTAAACAGTCCCATTCTGCTCACCTTCCTTCGCATGTACCATCAGCACAAGCTTCTCGAATGACTGTGCAAAACGCTCATCATCTTCACTTGTCCGCTTCTTAGGTTCTCCGCTTCCGCTCCGGTCCGCACAAAGCCGATGTCCACCGGACATCGTGCGCCCTTTTATATGACTCTTTGACGAACTTCGTCTCGCTTTCTTATTAAGGTGTCTTTCCATCAGCATCCGGTCAATATTATCATTTGTGTACCACTTGCCGGATTGATGAATTGCATAGGCACCTTTGCCAAGTGCCATCGCTGCAACACCATAATCCTGAGAGACCACAATATCTCCATTTTGGCAGATACTAATCAGCTTATAATCTACCGCATCGGCTCCTGCTCCTACCACAATCACTTCACTATAATCTGAATATAATACATGGTTCGTGTCACACAGCAATGTGGCTGGAATATCATATTTTTCAGCAACCGCCTCTACAATGTCCACTACCGGACACGCATCTGCATCAACAAATATCTGCATCATTACTTCTTAACAATAATAATTTCTCACTTAATACACCTTTTATATACAGTAAATGATTATTTAGAAGAGATGGCTAAGACCATCTACAACTACTGGTTCGTACAATTTGATTTTCCTGATAAAAATGGTAATCCATACAAATCATCAGGTGGAAAAATGCAGAATATCAGTGATTTTGGAATAGCTCCGTCCGATTGGAAAACTGGAAACCTTTATGACATAGCTAATTTCATAAATGGTTTAGCTTGTCAAAAGTATCGCCCTAATGAAAACGAATCCTCTCTTCCTGTGATTAAAATACGAGAAATGCATGAGGGTATTTCTGTAGATTCAGAAAGAGTTAAAGCGGATCTTCCTCAAAATAATATTGTAAATACAGGAGATATACTGTTCTCTTGGTCCGCATCACTTGAAGTACAGCGATGGGCTGGAACAACAGGCGGTCTCAATCAACATATTTTTAAGGTAATTCCTAATGATGGTTATACATCAAGCTACGTTTATCATCAGCTAAAAGCGTATGTTGTAAAATTTATTCAAATGGCCGAAGCAAGAAAAACTACCATGGGACATATAACCAGTGACCACTTGAAACAAAGCGTCATTGTCTTGCCACCTGAAAATGTAATCCAGAAATTTTCTAATAGTGTTGATATGATTCATGCTGAAATCAGTTGCATCAATATGGAAAATCAAAAATTATGTCAGATAAGGGACTGGCTCTTACCAATGCTCATGAATGGTCAAACCACCATCGAGGATTGATATGGTAAATAATCATTTACATTAGAAAATATAACTCTTGAAAGTGGCGGGAGCAAATATTAGAACTCCACTTCATAGTGGTTCTCATAAAATAAAGGAGAAACACATGAAAGAAAAGATTATTTCGGAAATCATGAGAGAAATGCTTCCGACACTTAATAATGAGCAATTAAGAAAACTAAAAAATACTTTAGAGGCATGTCTTCGTAAGGTTTCTATTGAAGAAACAGGTGATTATGAAAACGCAGAAGAAATAGATTATTTAGATTTATTCTTGGCAGCGAAAAGGATTGAAGGATGTTCAGACAAGACTCTTACTTATTATCGAAATACCATTCAGCAAATGCTTGATAGGATTGGGAAAACAGTGTGTAGTATTGTAACAGAGGATTTACGAATATATCTTTCTGAGTATCAGGCAGAGAAAGAATCCAGTAAGGTTACTATTGATAACATAAGAAGAATTTTTTCAAGCTTTTTTGCATGGTTAGAAGATGAAGATTATATAATCAAAAGCCCGGTAAGGAGAATTCATAGGATAAAATCGGCTAGCACGATTAAGGAAACATATACGGATGAACAGTTAGAGGTTATGCGTGATAGTTGTGATAATCTGAGAGATTTAGCATTGATTGATATATTAGCATCTACAGGAATGCGTGTGGGAGAATTGGTACTGTTAAACAGGGAAGACATTTCTTTTGATGAAAGAGAATGTGTTGTCTTTGGTAAAGGTGATAAAGAAAGAATGGTATATTTTGATGCACGAACGAAATTACATTTACAGAATTATTTAGATTCAAGAATAGATGAAAACGAGGCATTATTTGTTTCTCTTAAAGCACCATATAAGCGAATGCAAATAGGAGGAATAGAACTGAGATTGCGTGAGATGGGAAAGAAACTGAACATCGAAAAGGTTCATCCACATAAGTTTAGAAGAACCTTGGCTACTGTAGCCATTGATAAAGGGATGCCAATAGAGCAACTGCAAAAATTGTTGGGACATCAGCGGATAGATACGACATTGCAATATGCAATGGTCAAGCAGAGTAATGTAAAAATTGCTCATAGAAAATATATTGGATAGGAGACATTCAATGAGAATAGTAAAACTCAGAGATATATCTGATTTAAAAACAGGACCGTTTGGAACACAGTTTAGTGCGAGTGAATATGTTTCAAATGGAATACCAGTGATTAATGTCAAAAATATTGGTTATGGAAGTATTAGTGCAGCAGGGCTTGATTATGTAGGTGAAAATACATTAGAACGCCTATCGGAACATAAGTTGAAAGCTGGAGATATTGTATTTGGAAGAAAAGGTTCGGTTGATAGACATTGTTTAATTTGCAGGGAACAGGAAGGCTGGATGCAAGGGTCGGATTGTATTCGTGTGAGATTTATAGATGACTCTGTTTATCCTGAGTTTGTTTCATACTTTTTATTGACCAATGCAGTAAAAATTAAGATAAATAATTCAGCGGTAGGTTCAACAATGGCATCCTTGAACACTGGTATTTTAGGTGATATTGACATTACTTTGCCAGAATATACTGAACAGAAAAGAATAGCATTAATTCTAGGGGAAATAGATAAGAAAATAAGCAAAAATAATATGGTAAATGATTATTTATATTATCAATCTTCGATGGTAGCTTGACCATTCATGAGCATTGGTAATAACCAATCACGTAATGTGCAAAGCTGCTCATTTTCAATGGATACCTGATCTTGAAAATGCACTAGAGAATTAATACTTTTTATAAGTTCAGTGTCATTAGGTATGAATACTGGAATGTTTTCCACATCTCCTTTTGTAATGAACTTGACTATTGAACCAGCAGAACCAGATTTGAAAGAGTTTATTCTGTATAAGCTTGAGAGATACAGTAATCCATATAGTTCAGGTTCTGGAGACAATACATAAGTTCTTTGATATGCGTTAAATTTTCCATCGTAGTGCTTAACATTGAATTCACCATTACCTGCAATAAGAATTGATTTTGACTCAAATACATATTCATCGCATAGAGAAGGTGTGCTAGCACATGTAAAGAATTTATACTTACCATTTTCAGTGGCAAAATTAGCATCTTCTTTTCCTGTAACTACATTGCAAATGTCTTTTGCAAAAATGTGTTTACCACAAATCATATTATTGAGCATATTAAACATCATATGTTCGTATATTAGATGCATTTGCTGCTCTAAATAATCATTTATCTTATTGTTTATGTCTATTTTTTCTTCCAGCTTTTGTAAAACAGCTGCAATTCTAACCTGCGATTTATAATCTGGATATTCTATTGGAACAGCTTCCAATATTCCAGTGTTTAAGTTAGGCATATTGCTACCAACAGCGTGAGAGGTAATCCATCTCTTTGTTTCTGGACGGTTTAAGTAAAAAGATAGATATGGAGGGTAAATGTCCTCTGACATTATTCTTACTCTAAGGCAACCTGTTCCACACAACATCTGGCTATTATCTTTTACAAATGCGTGCTTCTCTACATCTCCTCTTCTAGCATAAATAATGTCATTTATCATTGTTGCGTATCTATTTAGGCGCAAGAAATCATCTGATGTAATTCTTGCAATCCATGTTTCATCTACAGTTCTGTTTTTTATGTTTTGAGGCATAATCACAGGTATTCCATCTTCTACATAATCTTCCATATGTAATTGTGAGCCAAAAGGTCCAGTGATAATACTTGAAATATCTCCTAACAATGTTTTATTCATACTTCACCTTCTTCAACTGTTCCAAAATCTCCGCCTGCAAAGCATTACCCTCTGCAAATAATTCTGTCAGTTTCTCTGTATAGTCATTCATCTTTGTCTGAAACTCTTCCTGTGTCAGTTCTATATACTCAATCTTTACTTCAAAGTACTGTCCGGCACTGAAAGAACACTTCTTCTGTTCTATCTTGTCATAGTCCACAACAACAGAGAAATCATCCTTTGTTTCAAAATTATTGAAAGTACTGATGATATCCTCTATTTCTTCATCAGAAAGTACTGTTCTCTGATTTTTGCCATCTACCTTTACCTTAGTTCCAAGTTTTGAGGCATCCATAAGTATTGCTTTGTCATATTTCTTTGTATTATCCAGAAATACAACGGATACATTTGTTCCTGTCGTAGCAAAAATATTACTTGGCATAGATATTACACCACGTAACATCTTTTCTTTAACTATATGCTCTCGTATGATCTTTGGAATACCAGTTCCTGCTGTCAGGAATCCGGTTGGAACCACGATTGCTGCCCTGCCACTATTTTCCTTCATAGAGAAAATAATATGCTGCAAAAACATCTGGTAAATAGCCATGCTGTCCTTTTTCTTGTTAGGCACCTTCGGTACGCCAGCCCAGAATCTTTCCTTATAGTTTTCTCCTGCCAACGTATCTCTGTTGTCTGAAAAATCTACATTAAAAGGTGGATTGCTAACGATATAGTCGAACTTCATCAATCCATTTTTCTGTCGGTTCAAATGCTGCGGTGATAATAATGTATCTCCATGCACTACATGACCAAGTGAATGTACCAGATTATTCAAGATAAGGTTCAAACGCAGAAATTCATTAGATTTCTGTGAGATATCCTGTGTATAAATTGTACAATTACTCTCACCTATTTCATGAGCTATTGCCAGTACAAGAGTTCCTGAACCAGCTGCCGGATCATATACTGTCACATTTTGTGTTCCTTCCGGCACCATAATTCTAGCAATAATACTTGCTATAGAATGAGGCGTATAGTACTCGGCATACTTACCAAAATCCTTATTATAATCCTTAATCAGATACTCAAAAATAGTTGCAAAAAAATCGTATTTTTGTGAAAATGCATCTGCAAAGCTGAATGTGACAAGTTTATCTATCATGGCTTTGCAAAAGTCTGATCTACGATTTGACTCTGTTACATTCTGGGACAAATGCTCATCAAATAATCGAATCTTATCCCCTGAACCTGTACTTACTGAAAATACATCCAAGTTTGTATTTGAAATATCCCACAAAGTTGAGTCAAACAATTCATTGAATTTTTCATCATTTTTATGATTAAACAGATATGAAATAAAATGCTTCCGTTTCAACTTTGCAGTCGCAGGTGGTAAGAGCATCATGAGCATTTCATAATCATCATCTGACATATCATTTAATGTCTTCTCCACGTTTGCTGAATCTTTGAGTGTTTTATCCGCCTGCTGTACCTCATATAAGAACTTATCATTTAAAAACTTATACAAGAAAATCTCTGTGATGATTTTATACTCACTACTGGCATTTCCAAGTCCAAAGTTGGCACATACTGTCTTTAAGTTATCAATCATCTGTTTAGTATTTGCTATTATTGTTTCTGTTGTCATCAGGATACCCAATCCCTTTCTGAAATATATTCTTTAGACAGGCAATTATCTATAAATAGAATCTGCTGTCGTTCCACCTTCACATTTTCTCCCAGACAAGCCTTTAAAATAATAGGCTGCAGGGATTTAATAAAGTAATCCTCATTGTCAAGGATATTTTCATTATGAGCTATCTGATCGTCTGCCTTTGACTTAACATTCATAAGAATTCTATGCAGGATAATTGCATCTGCTATTGGAGGCGGACTTCCCATAATTCTTTTATGAGTTCTCATATACTTGACATCTCCAGAATACTTTGCTGCAAGCATTCTATCTGCAAGATTTCGCTTTTCTGCTTTCTTTTTCAAAACATTCAGCTCTCCCATCATCTGCTTCATTTCATCTGATGTGAGTTCCTCAATATTTTTCTTTTTAAAGACACGCTTTAATTCATCCAGAAGAGATATATACTCCGGATCTTTCGAATCAAGACATCTGTCTACTATTTCTCTGCGTGTTTTTTCCAAAGTATCACGGAATGCATCCGCAATAATAAGTTCCTCTTCTTTTATTTTATGGAATTGGAAATCAATCTGATCAAGTGCCATATTAAGCACCTGTGTCATATCTTCTGATGAATCTATGCTGTTCTTTAAATTTACAATACTAATTCGGTTATTTACCTCGTTCAGGCATTTGATAGCATTTTCCACATTAAAGTGCTCATATAAATCCTCATATCCATATAAGCGAATCAGATTATACATCGCTTTGTAATTCTCTAATGCCTGTCGCAGGTCAAGCAACTGCTTCTTATCATCAATCTCATTAATCTGATTGATAAAGCTGACCACATTACTTGTATCATATAAAAACAATTGGTTTTTGACTTCATTTAAGTCTTTTTCAATATCTTCTTTACTCTTAAATATGTTGCTGTAATTTTGAACTTCATCACCTATTTCAGCCTGTAGTTCATCAAAATACGCTTTGTTTGTCTTATCAAACTCGTCCTTAATATTCGCAAAATCAACAACATATCCGTAATGATACCCCTTGTATGGTCGGTTTACCCTCGTAAGTGTCTGGAGCAGATTATGTGCTTTAATCATTCTTGCCAGATACTGTTTCTTTAATCGTGGAGCATCAAATCCAGTCAGAAGCATATTATATACAACAAGAATATCAATATTTCCCTTTTTAAATTCTTCCTGCTCGTCTTTTCTGTCTTGCTTAGTTCCCTCATCGTGAAGAATCAAAGCATGTGTATATGCATTAAAATGATTCAGCTGTCGGTCAACTTCTCTCGCCTGCTCAGATGAATCACATACAATCATTGCTCCGATAGAAGAATCAAGTACATTTCTGCCTTCTCCAAAATCATGAATAATGTAATCGACCATCTTTTCAACAAATTTAGGATGAGCATATAACTCCTTCTTTGCAATACTTCCCTGCCTTACAATCTGATCCAATGTTTCATTCATCTGATTCTTATATGTTGTCTCAATTTCCTCACGAATCAATTTCAGTGTATATCCATCCGCAATTGATTGGTTATAATAATATTTATGAATATAATTTCCAAAAACATCTTTTGTATTATATCCTTCTCCAATCAAAGGCGTACCCGTCAATGCTATCATAACTGCATTTCTGTCTGATGACATAAGATTAGCAAGAAACGAACCTGTTGGATTATAACTACGATGTGCTTCATCCAGAAAATAAATTCTTTGTACATTGACATTATAATCAGCAGGCTTGGTTACAGATTCTTTCGAGAACTTCTGTATATTAAGCACAGTCATCGTAGTTTTACCACTTGTATTTGACTCGCCCGGATTAACTATATCATCTATAAACTGCTTTTTATCTTTTATCATCTTGACATTAAGACCTCTGGCTTCAAATTCGCCTTTTGCCTGCTCTGCCAGATCTAACCTGTCTACTATAAAATAAAACTTTGCAATTTTTCCTTCTTCTCTGCTGAAATAATCCGTCAGATATCTTACGTTGGAATATGCCAATGCTGTTTTTCCGCTGCCCTGTGTATGCCAGATAACTCCTTTTCTGACTCCTTCACGCAGCTTATCACGTATTGCCATAGTTGCAAACATCTGAGGATAACGCATAATATGCTTTTCTATCTGTGTTATGCCATCCTTATTCGTTGTTGTCTTATAGCAAATCCCATATTTCAGTAAAAACAGTATTCTATCCTTTGTATATAAAGATGTAATAATACGATTAGTCGGTGAATTCTCATTTATAGAAGAAGCATATTCCGGTGTTCCTTTAATAGCTACAAGATTCGTATCTGCCAAAATAAAAGCTTCATCTTCTATGTCTATAGGTTTCATTTTCGACTTTAACTCTGCTTCCCTCTGTTCCCGGAATTTGCTAAAAAACATTCTTGCATAACTGCTTGATGCATAAAATGCCCCTTGTATTGGTTCAATGTCAGAATCATCATACTCATTATTATTAGAAAAAACTGTAAATTGTGTGATTCCCACAAATTTCCGATAGATTTTGTTACCGAATCGCCTCTCCATTCGAGTCCGCTCAGTAAGTATTCCTTCTCTGTTGTTCTGTCTCTTTACCTCTATAAATGATAACGGCATTCCATTAATTAATATTGTAATATCCGGTCTGAAATTATCATCACCATTCTCATACGGAAGTTCTGTTACTACCGCATAATCATTCCGTGTACCACTCACATCATCAAAATCAATTAACTTTATATCATTTATTCCTGACTGTAAAATATTGAAAAATGATTTGCCTAGATCGTCATTATCCAGCTTTATCTTTATTTCATCAATAATCTTCTTAGCATCATCAATCGTAAATTCCACCTGATTGATTCTATTTATGGCAGACAAAAACTGACTATAGAAGATATTCGTATCTCCATCATAGTCTGCATTTCGTTCTTTATCCTTAATAGACATATAGGTATATCCAAGCCTTGTAAAATGTACAAGCGCCGGTATCTTTACTCTGGAATCTTCCGGTCTTCCCATAAGCACAAATCACCTCCAATACATCATTATTTCTTGCGTGGATCAGTTGGCTTTACCGCATCCTTTGGTAAAAGCCATGTCTTTCCTTTTTTCCCTGCTCCAGGTACTCTTCCCTGGCTACATAAAAGGGATATTCTTCTCGATGAAATTCCCCATATCTTTGACATTTCTACCGTCGTTATGTAATCCATACTTCTCCTCTAAACGATATAATAAGTCCAATTTAAGTATATTCTTTTATCGGAATACTTTCAATAAGTTTTTTAATATTCTGCATACAAAAAAGGACGCAGGATTTTCTCCCACGTCCTCTCATCTATCTGGCTTTATCTGTCCTTACCATCTGTTCCCTTTATGCTATACTGTTATTGTGTAATTGAAAAGAAAGCAGGATGTGATTTTCCGATTATTAGATGCCCTCTAGTTTACAAAGGAGGGGGATGCCCTATGAACACGCTTGAAGTTTTAACTTTAGTGCTAGTAATTTTTGCAGCTCTGTCTTACATAGATAATCATAATAACAAAAAGAAATGGCATCCTCCGACCAAAGTGAATGCTATTTCAAAAATCTGTATTTACTGAGGGCAAATCGGATATTACATCCGATTCACTTTCTAAGTAGATTATACAATGGGGTGCTTGAGAAATCAAGTACCCCTTTTAATTGTTCTCTGTTTCTGTTTTATCTTGATTGTAACGATTTTCATAAGATAATTTTGGATTCAATTTCACTCCCCATTCTATAAGGTCTTGTGGCTGACATTGTAAAAACTGGCATATATCCAGTATACTTTAATGTATCCACCCGCTTGATCTGGATTGGCAATCGCCATTTCATAAATTTGAAGTTCTCTTTCTCCATCTAGGTTCCATTGTGCTTCATGGAAAAAACAATTAAGCTGCTTTATATTCGCAGCCACGAGTACCTCTCTTCCTTATTCTTCTTTTCTGATATCAAACCGTTTACAATATGCTATTAATCTGCGGCGTTTATCTCGGCTTTTTCTATGGCTTTATTCTCATACATATGCTTATCTGCTTTGTTAAATAAAGTCTTCATTGTACATTCTGAATAATCTTCTGAAAAAGCATATCCATATGCATAGCTAACTTCTACCTTATGTATATTCTCATTAAAATGCTTTACCGTACTATGCACTTCTTCCATAATTAACAAAATCTCTTGCTTTGTTGTTTGTGTGATAATAGCTATAAATTCATCGCCACCATATCTCCCTTCAAAATCCTTTGATGGAATGGCATTTCTCAGCAGTCTTGCAAAATTTGTTATAAGCTGGTCTCCAACAGCGTGTCCATAAGTATCATTAGTCCGCTTCAGGTTATTCAGATCGAACATAACAAAGCCCACAGGTTCTGATATATACTCATAATCGTGAAGCATTTCCTCACATTTACTCTTATTGGGAAGTCCTGTCTGAAGATCAATATAGGCTTTTTTCTCCAGTATTTTGTTGCTGTTCTTTATTCTAATACCTGCTATTGTCTGCTGGATGATCAGCATCACTATCATGATAATATCCGCTACTGAGAGTATTTCAACAATCCTGATAATGCCTGCAACTCTTTCGGAATAGTTTTCAGCTGCGGATACGGTTTTATCTGCCATCTTAAAGTATGTCTCACTCATATCAAGAACATCCGTATTTTTATATCCTTTTTCTCTTGCTGATATAATCTCAGATTTTAATTTCGTCCAATATTCGATCTGCCGATCCAGACCATTCTGATATGTGCTGTCCGGCAGTCTCGCCAGATCATACACACCATCCCCATATTTAAGACCATCTAAGATATCATCGAGATATGCCATCAGATCATCATTTGCATTTCCTGCAATTTCAAGCTTTACTTCCCGCTGGGTAGCTCCCCTTACCAATCCTGCATAATTTACAACTTTTGCAGTTCCCTGTATTTTTCGTATCTCTACCATCATGATAATAACCAATCCGGCTAGAAAGAGTATAAGCATGGTCTTTAATATTGTTCCTATTTTTTTCTTCATAGTTCTCACCTCAGCTCAATCAAAATCAGAGTATATATCGTACCATTTCACCACGAGCCATCTTTGCATATGTGCCTTTTGTAACAAGCCTGTCCCCGGACTGTTCGCAAAATGTAATCGTTATGTATCTGTCATCCGGTACGAGATATTTTTCAATGCACCGGGAGTATTCTTTTGAAGCAAGATTAATAATAATCCTGCTGTCATCTACAACTTCTCTGTACAATCTATCGTCCCAGAAATCATATAAATTTGCAGAAGTTCCTATCGCCGCCTTTGCCTGCATTTCAAGACGATATGGTTCGACACCGTCCATTGGTTTTCATCCGAGAATCTCCTCAGATTTTTCTAAAAATACCGGTCTGCTCCATGTACCTGTGCTGTCAGTATCCACTTTCATCTTCTTAGCAGGTGATAATATAATCTTCATCAGCTTAATTCCTGCAGCATATTTTCCGGATCGTCCGCTGCTTTTACCTTGTCATTTGCTTTGATTATGATCCCCTGCTCATCAATAAGATATGTCGTTCTGACAACCCCCATGGAAACTTTTCCGTAATTTTTCTTTTCCTTCCATACATCATACGCCTCAATTACTTTGCGCTCCGTATCCGATAAAATTGTAAATGCCAGTCCGTATTTCTCTTCAAACCTCTTGTGGGAAGCAACAGAATCCTTGCTTACCCCAAGCACAACAGCTCCTTTTTCACTGATCTGCGGATATCTTTCCGAGAAACCGCAAGCCTGCTTTGTGCATCCGGGTGTATTATCCCGTGGATAAAAATACAGGATCACCTTCTTTCCAAGATATTCACTTAGTTTATGTAATTCTCCGTTCTGATCCGGTAATTCAAAATCCGGTGCCTTTGTTCCTGCCTCTAACATACTGTTTTCTCCAATCTATACATCTTTTATTTCCTTCTTCTGACATTCTGGACAAATTCCCTTAAAGAAAATGTCATAACTGAGATACTGGATTCCATGTGTATCCTTTATCTTCTTTTCCAATTCAGATATAACATCCATATCGACATCAAATACTCCACCGCATTTCACACATTCCACATGATAGTGGTTCTCCAGCGTAAAATCAAAACGGTCAGAACCATCCGGAACCTCCACCTTTCGGACTTTTCCTTCCTCTACAAGGATTCCAAGATTTCTGTAAACCGTTCCTCTTCCGATTGATGGGTACTTTGCTTTGATATAATGGTATATCTGATCTGCTGTAACATGGCTGTGCAGTTCATTTACCGCACTAAGTACCATATCCTTTTGAATTGTATTTCTGATTATTTTCGCCCCCTTATCGGGATTTATTCCTATTTAGGATAATATATTGTTTTATGCGTTTTGTCAATATAAAATGTGAAAAAGTGCTACATATGATTTATATTTACATTGAGATACAGAAGCTGAACCGCTTCAAAGACCTGTTACACAAGATTCATTCTAAACTAAAAGATTTGTTATTTTCCATTCTACAACACACACCAGATAGATTCATACCAAAATCCCTTATGCGTTGGTTTGAGAAATACACCAACGCTCTGTCTTACATAGATAATCATAATAACAAAAAGAAATAGCATCCCTACCCTGAGAAAGTAAGATGCTATTTCTATACATTTTATACTACTGAGGGCAATCGGATAACGCATCCGATAACCTTTCTAAGTAGATTATACAAAGGGGTGCTTGAGAAATCAAGTACCCTTTTTAATTATCCTCTGTTTCTGTTTTATCTTGATTGTAACGATTTTCATAAGATAATTCTGGATTCAGCTTCACTTCCCATTCAATATCTTCCCAAAAATCTCCACTACCTGACAGATTTTTCATTATTGTACTTTATCACGCATCCTGACAACAAGTTCATAAACCTCAGGTCTGCGTTCTTTTAAATGTTCATCAAGTATATGTCTTCTCTCTTTAAAACGCTTTGCAAGCTCCGGATGATGCTCGGAGATATGTTCGTAAACCTCTTTTCTGTGTTCTTCAAGCTTTATTGCGAGCGTCTTTTCATCTTTCCCTGAAATATTAACGATTTCTTTTAAATGTTCCTCAAGATGTTCAAGCCACTCATCCTGGTCAAGCTCCTCCATATGCGTCCATGCTCCGTGCATAAGCTTCTCAACATCAATTTCTCCGACATCTTTTTTAAGCTGCTTTATCTGATTTACTATCTGTTTTTCTATTTCTTCTTCCGTATGCTTTCCAAAAGCCCAGACAAACTCCTGCACACGATTATCCGCTCTTTTTCTTGAGCCGCTTATCTCCTCGTTGTCAACTCCTCCCTCCAACGGATACGGACGGTTTATCCCCATATCCTTAAGAGCGATATGTATTGTTCTTCTTGCACAGCCTGCCTCTACAAGATAGCCTATCCCAAGTTTTCTCATCTGTTCGTTAAGGTCTGCGATATGCTCAGTTATATAAAATCTTATGCCTTTTTCCTCAAGGCTCTTTTGCAAAATCACAAGTCGGTCCGCCGCCGTTATATCAATGCTTCCTACACCGCTCGCATCTATTATGACAGCTTTTGTGTCGGCTTTTAGACTATTTTCTATATCTTTTTGCAAAACCGAAACATTTGCAAAGAAAAGATTACTGCTAAATCTATAGATAACAACTCCCTTTACCTCGTGTATCTGTCTGCCCTCCTCAATATCACGGAAATGCCTGTGTCCCGGCTGTATTCCAAGAAAACATCTTGCCGGCTTTGAAGTCCTGATTATCATTTCTGAAAAAGATAAGATTATTCCTATAAGAACACCGTTTATCGTTCCAAGAAAAAGAACTCCCATAAACGCACCGGCAAATATCAGACACTCAGTCCTGCTGACTTTCCAAAGCCTTACCGCAAGTTCAAACTCTGTTGCACCTGCCAGTGCCGAGATAACTATAGCCGTAAGCACCGGCACAGGAAGATAACCTATAAAACCTGTTCCACACAACAGTAATGCCATCATTGAAATTCCTGCAACGATACCCATAAGCTGCGTTTTTCCCTGATACTGCTCACCCATTGCCGTTCGTGAGACAGAGCCATTTATAGGACAACATCCCGTAAGTGATGCTAGAAGATTTCCCACCGAAAAAGCGAGTATCTCCTGATTGTCATCTATCTTGTAGCCATTCTTTTGTGCAAAATTATTTTCGGCAAGAAGTGTCTCGGCAAGTATCACGACCGCCACGGAAAGACTGACCGTTATAACATCCTTTAAAGGCACGACTGAAAAATCAGGCAACGCCCACTTTGGAAGCCCCTTTTCCACTTTATCAAGCGTCTTTATGCCCCATGAACCGACCGGCAGAAAATATGTCATAACCGCTCCTGCAGCCATCAGCAATACCGCCATCGGAAACTTAGGCATAATTTTTTTAGAAACAGTAAGTATTATAAGTGCCGAAACACCGAGTATAAGCGATGGTATATTTATACTCCCTATCGTTTCCGCAAGATGACTTAAAAGTTCGGGCAATTCCCCTGTTCCTGAAGTTCCTCCGAGTAGTTTTGGCACCTGCATCAATATTATAGTAGTGCATATCCCCGTTATAAACCCTCCCATAACGGGAGCTGATATATAATTTACAAGTTTTCCTGCTTTCATAAGATAAAACACAAAAAGCCAGAGTGCCACAAAAAATGTTATCAGAGGAACTGCTGTAAGTGCTTCCTTTGAACCGCTCTCTATCCCAAAACTGATAAGTGCCGAACCTACAAGTGCCGCCGGAGCCGCATCCACGCCAAACACAAACTGTGGTGATGTAGACAGCAGTGCAAATGCGATTATTGGAAACACCGAACCGTACAATCCGCAAATGGCTGGCAGCCCTGCTATCTGTGCATACCCCATCGAAATAGGAATTGAGACAGCCATAATGATTATTCCCGCAATCACATCTTTTATGATATTCTTTTTTTCATATCCACGCATAGTCCCGGCAAATGTAACGCTCATATTTATCCTCATTTCTTTTTTAGTCAAGTCTGTTATTATAAACTTTATTAATGGCTGCCTGTGCCGACTCCATCTCGTGTTTTTTACGAAATCTCTCGCAGTCATCAAGTATAGCCAGCATCTCATCGATAAGCATTTCCTCACTCAGACTGCTGACCCGGTAAAGATACCCAAGCATCCTCGTCGCCGTATAGTCAGTATTCATATAGCGATATGCTATCTCTTTGCAAAGTTCTTTATTAAAACCTTTTTTAAGCAGTTCATTATATAACACACCGCTTTTTTCTGATGGCATATTTTTAACCTCACTTTATTTTACATAATAAACATAGTCATTTTTTCTTTCTGCTGCCTGTGGCAACGGCTCAGCCGCATAGCCTATGGCACAGTGACCTATACCCTCATAGTCACCCTCTATTCCTAAATCTTTTAAAATCTTCTTTCCAAAATCTGACTCAAACTCTTCCTTTGCCCTGTGAATCCAAATACTGTTCACACCAAGACTCTCAGCAGCATTCATAAGATTACCCATGACAAGTGTACCATCATATTTATATGTAGGCATAGATTTGTCTGCCAAAACTATAAGAATTGCAGGTGCACCGTAAAACGGATCAAAGCCCTCATTCCACCCCCCTATCTTACGGTTTTCCTCTGCAATTTTGTCACGAAGCTCCTTGTTTGTCACAGCTATTATTATCGGTGACTGCTTGCCCATTCCTGTCGGTGCGTAAGTTCCGGCTTTGATAATTGTCTCTAACTTCTCGTTTTCAACAGGCTCACTTTTAAAATTTCTGCAGCTTCTTCTTGATTCTAATACTTTTAATGTCTCGTTCATGATAAGACCTCCTTAAATTTTCTTTAATTTTATATTGCTTTTGCATTTGCTAAGCTTAAATATATATGTGTTTGAATTTTGCTATTATATGTTAATTTTGCTATACCGGTTGCCCCTTGCATTAATTATAGTAAATTTTTAAAAATTGTAAAGTGTGGTAACTGTTCCGCCCCTCAAATATAGTCTGTACTACACGAGTTTGCTCTTTATATTGTAGATTTAAAACTGTTAAGAAGTCCAAGCACTGTGTTATTGTTGCAGCCTGCTCATTATATTGCAGCTTCAGAACCATTACAAAATATCGTCACTCTCCATATGATATTTGCATAACTGAAATTTCTAATATATAATAATGGAACAAGATTTCAACTGAATTTAAAGAAATGAGGTTTTATTGTATATGATTAAATTGATTGCTACAGATATTGACGGTACTCTTGTCAAAGACGGTACTCTCATAATAGATCCTGAATATATGACTGTTATAAGCAAACTTATTGATAAGGGAATTATCTTCACCGTCTGCTCAGGCAGACAGTTTTCAAGTGAGCAGAAACTCTTTGCTCCCATCAAAGATAAACTGATGTATATAACTGACGGCGGTACTGTCGTGCGTACTCCTGACAGGATTTTAAAAACATATCCCATGTCAAATGAACTCTGGAAAGATATGTGCCGCATGGTAAGGGATGAACTTCCTGCTTGTGATTATTTTGCGGCAAATCCTGACCTTTGCTATGCTGAAGACGGTGCAAGTCCAATTTTCCACAGACTCAGGGACTCTTATGGTTTTGAGATGCGTGAAATCGATGACCTAACAAAACTTGAAAATGATGATATTATAAAATTCACTGTTTACCATCCCGATTCCTGCGAAGAACTCTGCTCACCGCACTTCATACCTGCATGGAAAGACAAAGCTCATGTCACATCCGCCGGAAAAGAATGGGTTGACTGTAATCGCAGCAGCATAAGCAAATGGACTGCCGTTTCATTTTTAATGGACAAATACAATATCGCACCTGATGAAGTCTGCTGTTTCGGTGATAATCTCAACGATACCGAAATGTTAAAAGGTGCAGGCGAAAGTTATGCCGTATCAAATGCAAGACCGGAGGTTATTGCGGCAGCAAAGCATACCTGTGCCCCTTATTGGGAAAATGGAGTGCTGGAGGTACTTAAGCGGTTTTTGTAGGCTAAATTTTTGGCAAATCCATAACGGCAGATATGCTTACCGCATATTATAGTATCGGTTGTAATTTATCAGAAATATATTGCTTATCGAAATTAATTATGATAAGAAAACAAAAATACACAAATGTAAGATTGAGAGTTTTAATTCATGAGCAATCGCAAAATATGATTTATAAATAAGGTCTGTATTGTCTGATTTGATAATACAGACCTTTTAATAGTGTAGAAAAGGTGAATTACAAGCAAGGAAACATTTTATGGCTTCTATCTATGCAAAGTTTCATAACCTCTCACTTTACTGACAATAATCTCATTCATTTTATCATAAGACTCCCAGTCTTCTTTTGAAACTTTCACACCCGCCTTAACTATCAGAAATTTAATCAATTCAAAAATCTGTTTTGATGAAAATCCCGTCTTTTCCTTTATCCATTCCTCAGTGACTGATACTATCTCATGTGCAGCAAGATTTCTTATAGCCTGTTCAATATCCATTATTTCCTTTATTTTCTGCTTTAAAACATTGTCCTCAGAGTATTTATTTATCAATGGAACCATCTGTCTTGTTCCAACATCATTAGGCTTAAAATTACCATCAAACTCATTTTGCAAAGTTTCATAAATATCCGTTCCATTTAACTTTCTTGTATCAAATTTTCGGAGTCCGTAACGATTAATCTTACAATAATCATTTATATCAATGTTACACTGACTTTTTAATATAAGTTCTGATAAATCTGCCGTAAGTGGTGTAAGCCCTCTTATAAAATCAGCATACTCTCCCTTTTTAATCTTGATTTCTAAAGCTAATGCGTATTCAAAAAGCGAACGCTGATTTCCTGATTTAACAGGAATTAAATCTATCTTTTGTTGTGCCAGCAGCTTATCTACAACTTTTGAATTAAGTTTTAATCTTTCAACCGCAATATTTATAAGCATCTTGTCATCATTTGAAATAAAATCATCAATTTCCCCAGCAATCGCAAGTGCTGCCATATAATCATAAGAATTTACAAACTTACATATTGACTCAATCTTAAGTAATGCTATAAGATTTCCGCTCTTTGCCTCTATACATCTGTCATCATAGTTTTCCTGATTATCTTCGTCCATTTCCCAATATGTTTCAACATCATATTCAACACTATTTTCTCCATGTAGATTGCTTTTTCCAAGCGGTGTTGAAACCTGAACCGGCTTAAATCTGTATTCACTTAATATAGCCATTACAAGCAATGCACTTTTCATTGCCGGAGTACCTGATGCAATATTAACTATAAGTTCATCTCCATCTGACATTTCTTTTTCTATATCTCTGATAATTCCTCTGAAATCTTCATAAAATACATCATACACCTGCACATTTTTAAGTTCCGGTCTGAAAATACATTCTACTTCGATTTCTTTTCCTATCATTTCAGACAATTTTTCAATGCAATAAACATACCTATTGTCTTCTTTGTGATGTTCCATCATCTCTGCCGACAGATAAAGATATACCTTATCGGGTTTATATTTTCTGCAAATATGTAACATGGAACCGTCTTTGTAATTTTTAATTGGATCTGTCGTTCCGATAGGTGAAAATAAAATTCGTTTTGACATTTATCTTTCCTCCATAATCAAAAAATCAATACTTCCTCACTAATCTCAGGCTTTGCATTTCCCCAGCACATAACTTCTCCATTTCCATGTATTTTGTAAAGTTTTACACTGTCTTCATTGCTCACATACTGCGGTATTCCTGAAACCATCTGTTTAAACAATCTTTTATTAACTCTTATTTCAAATGCAGACTTCTGGACACGGGTTCCATAGCTCTCCATATATTTAGCAAATTTAGTCCGCTTCTTATTGTCTACTATATCATAAATCAATAATGAAAAACTATCTACTTTTCCCTTTGGTTCTTCAAAAGTATAATTTTCAAATAAAAGTTCTTCATCTTCCATACCATACCTCACATTTAATCACTTATTGCCTGATACATTTATCATACCTATAACAAACAACAACTATTTATCTTATAGTTATAGGTTTATATTGTTCAACATCACCTAAATCAACAGTTCTTGACAACATTCTCACCTGATGCCATATCGCCTTTCTAAAACTCATACGCTCATTTATATAACTGAGATATTTTGCTTCACTATGTAATTTTTTCTCCATCTTAGATAAAAATATCTTCATCCCATCCTTTTTTAAAAGACAGGCACCCGTTTCCTCATCATAATAAAATTCATCAATAGAAATCTCATGCCCCTGAATCAGACTCATAACAACAGAATCCACCAACACGGCACGCCATTCCTCCATCATATCGCTTGCTAATGTCGGATGATTTTCCCTGTCCTGATGCAAAAATCCCGCAAATGGATTCAGTCCGTGACTTTCAAGTTCTCCGTACAATTCGTACATAACAAGTGTATATCCTAAACTTAACAGCGAATTAAACGGGTCTTTAGGAGGTCTTCTATTTCGTCCTGAAAACTTAAAATCAGTTTCCACTAAATCAGATAATATCTTAAAATAATATCTCGATGCCGTCCCCTCATATCCCATTATCTGCTCAACCGACTCCGCTTCAATCACTTTCTTTCTGGCATTGGATATTTGAAACAGATTATCACTCTCATCAATATTGCTATTTCGTAAATATCTTTTAACAACAACAAGCTGATTATTTATTTTCGCCTGAATAATCTTCTTAGATAACTTCACACAAAAATCTTTATCCTCAGACAAAAAAATCTGCTTCTTCAACCGCTTGATATTAACATGACCAGTCGAAAGCAGACATCCAAAATAAGAACCATTCTTTGAAAAATAGCTGACTCTTATTCCTTTTTCAAGACAAAATTTTGTGCACTGTGTACTCATCTGAGAATTGCCAAAAATAGAAATTGCTTCAACAGTTTCCTTAGGCATCTTAGAAACCTCACCGCTTTTGTAAGTTATCTTTAAACATCCTCCATCAATGCTCATCTTAGAGCCATCTTCAACTACATAGACAAAGCTCATAGGCATCCTCCTTTTGTGCTTTATTTTTTCATATCTCTTTATTTAACTTAATTGTTTAATAACTATTATTTTGAAGTATATTAGCATTTTATACAACAAAAATATTATGTCCCCATAAGGGGATTTTTTATTTTATAATTGCAAAATTTGATGGTATTACATACAAAAAGATATTCTCGTCCCCTCATTGGGGATTCTTTTATTTAATATTGATTTTGACTTTGAGTTCTGGTGGAAACAGTAGTTCTTGCCCCCTCGTCGGGGATTTCTTTATTTAATGGTAACTGGTATGGCTATACAAACGGTGAGGTAAAGTTCTCGTCCCCTCTCTGGGGATTCTTTTATTTTTATGGAAATAAAAGAAAAGGCAAACATTTTGTAACTCTCGTCCCCATCACAGGGATTTTTATTTTAAACCATTACATCTAATTGCCATTTTAATATATTTAACGACTTTATACAACAAAAATATTTTATATCTACTTATGGAATATTTGCTTAATTCTTAGGAATTTGCAATCACAACGGAAGTAAATAAGTTCTTGTCCCCATTATGGGGATTCTTTTATTTAATAAAGAAAAAATTATTCCAAGAGCAAAGGGTAAAATGTTCTCGTCCCCTCTCTGGGAATTCTTTTATTTAATAAAATAAAGAACGACACAACAAAGTGCTAAGGCTGTTCTCGTCCCCTCGTTGGGGATTTCTTTATTTAATGAAAATAAAAAAGCCATTACAGATTATGAGTGCGTTCTCGTCCCCTCGTTGGGGATTTCTTTATTTAATAATACACAATGGTAAGAAACCTCAAGCTCATAAAGTGTTCTCGTCCCCTCATTGGGGATTCTTTATTTAATAAGTCAAGCATTATTGTGTTCCCAGCACTCATGCTTGTTCTCGTCCCCTCTCTGGGGATTCTTTTATTTAATAGATTGAATATGAATAAATACAGTTTTACAAAATTAAGGTTCTCGTCCCCATCATAGGGATTTTTATTTTAACCCATTACATCTAATTGTCATTTTAATATATTTAACGACTTTATACAACAAAAATATCTTATAACCCATTATGAACTATTTACTTAATTCCGAGGAATTTACAATCAACCAAAAGTAAATAAATTCTTGTCCCCATTATGAGGATTCTTTTATTTAATTAAACACAAATTTACTGTATGTCAAGGGATGATTTGTTCTCGTCCCCTCGTTGGGGATTTCTTTATTTAATATCGTTTAAGTGATGAAAACAAGCGTTTGCGTGTTCTCGTCCCCTCGTTGGGGATTTCTTTATTTAATGGTGGTCGAGATGATGAATATAGAGATGGCATAAGTTCTCGTCCCCTCTCTGGGGATTCTTTTATTTAATACAAACAAACTTAGAGGTATCTTTGCTGAGAATGGAAGTTCTCGTCCCCTCTCTGGGGATTCTTTTATTTAATTTAAATTTTGCTACTATACAAATTAAATAAAACGTTCTCGTCCCCTCTCTGGGGATTCTTTTATTTAATCAAAAAGTTGTTGACAATCACAAAATGTTGTGATGTTCTCGTCCCCTCTCTGGGGATTCTTTTATTTAATAAGGTGCATGAAGTGAAAAGTGGCTGGATTTCTGGTTCTCGTCCCCTCTCTGGGGATTCTTTTATTTAATAAAGAAGCTGAAATCATAGCAAAAAATAAATTAAGTTCTCGTCCCCTCTCTGGGGATTCTTTTATTTAATTAAGTTTAATTTAGTTACAAAAAGGTGAGTAAAAAAGTTCTCGTCCCCTCTCTGGGGATTCTTTTATTTAATGTAAAATATATAATCAAAAAACGAAAGGTTAAAAAGTTCTCGTCCCCTCTCTGGGGATTCTTTTATTTAATCTAAATACAACTTTTGAGTGCTAATCTTTTGACCGTTCTCGTCCCCTCTCTGGGGATTCTTTTATTTAATCCGGAGATAGTTACGCATTATGCGACCTCAAAAGTTGTGTTCTCGTCCCCTCTCTGGGGATTCTTTTATTTAATACTTAGGCAAGTATAACGAAGGCGAATTAATAGGCGTTCTCGTCCCCTCTCTGGGGATTCTTTTATTTAATAGTTGTTTTGAAGTTTGTGAAACAATCGCAAATAATAGTTCTCGTCCCCTCTCTGGGGATTCTTTTATTTAATCATATTTTCATATTTCTACTTCCTAAATTACATTTGTTCTCGTCCCCTCTCTGGGGATTCTTTTATTTAATAGAGATTGTTATTTCAGAATTATCAAAAAACAATATCAGTTCTCGTCCCCTCTCTGGGGATTCTTTTATTTAATGTGTGCTTCGATTGAACTTTTTAATGTATCAATCTCACGTTCTCGTCCCCTCTCTGGGGATTCTTTTATTTAATTCACTCTGTTCCATTATTTTATAATGTGTGACCTCCTCAGTTCTCGTCCCCTCTCTGGGGATTCTTTTATTTAATCTTGTGAAAAAATATCCTGCATGGACACAATGTTATGGTTCTCGTCCCCTCTCTGGGGATTCTTTTATTTAATTAAATCCGATGGTTAAACGGAGATTGATAAAAGGTTCTCGTCCCCTCTCTGGGGATTCTTTTATTTAATAAAATTCAATATATTTTTTAAATACCACAATAAGACCAGTTCTCGTCCCCTCTCTGGGGATTCTTTTATTTAATTCCCGGCTTGTGCTTCGCCTCTGTGTCCCCACATTTCGTTCTCGTCCCCTCTCTGGGGATTCTTTTATTTAATCCTGTCTTAGAGAACTCCGATAAACACTTGACTATTTTGTATGTTTGCGGCGGAAACATATAAGTACAATATTTCAGCCACAATATTTTCAGAAAAACTTTCTCAAAGCCCATGTTTATCGGTATCGGGGCAAAATTATGATTCTTCAGATATTTCTATCCGACATTTGCCCATCTCAACTATATTACCACAATAATTCGTGCATTTCAACATATGTGGCGAAACTCCGTTTTTTACATCTTTATTATGACCATGTTTTCTAAATCTTACATTCATTATTTTGGCAACAGTTTCCAACATACTCTTTCCTGTAAGCAGATTATACATAACCGTTTTTGTTCCATATCCGCATCCACCGCCAAGATAGATTGTATTTTTTTCTGCTGTTGTTTTTATAAACTTGTCTACATATACTTTTTTATACATATTATAAAAATTCTGTACTGCCTGTTCTATATCTGCTTTTGTTAATGAAACAATCTTGGTATCAATACTTAAATCAAATTCAACAGTTACTCCTGCTCTTAAACTTTCTCTTAAAATATTAAGTGCATTTTTCCCACCATTCAATCCTATATCCACTTTCTGACATAAAGTTAAATCTTTATATTTAAGAGGTTTACTGTCACTAATGATAACACCTTTCATCTCATCATTTAAAGCATCTTCTCTCTTTCCTTCTTTACAATTTAAGTTATTAAAACATAAACTTTCTGCCTGTTTTATTTCTCTGCCTAAAAATTTTCTTACCGGTCTTCCCTTATATATCGGATCGGCATTTATCACATTTCGTCTTATCCGGTCATATTTTTCCGGATTTTTCATAATATCTTCTGCAAGCAGACAGGTTCTTAGAACTCCCTTTAAACTACTCCCCGGAATATATGGCAATCCATAAACATCTTTTACAAACTGCTGTATTGCAATCGGTCGGTTAAGATTTTCCAAGGCATCGGAACAGTCCATATGAATATTACACAATTTTTTTATTTCAGAATCACTATATCCAACAGATTTCAGCCAATTTAATAAAGGCATATTTTCACTCATAAGATACTGTTGATATTCATCATCCAAATTTCTATCCAATATATCATGAAACAATCTGTTCATATCAGGTATATATACTTCCTGACTATCCCTGTAATATACATACTCTTTTTTGTTTATCTCTTTTCCCGAACCTATAAAAACCGGTGAAAGCGTTTTTAATTTAATCTTGTATCTTTTAATATAATTCTCCATATCTTACACCCCCAGCATTATAGGTTTTGCATATCTCCATACAGGATGCGTTCCCTGCCCGCCTACATTATATATATCACCGGTAAATCTTTTTTTCATATATGAACCGGCTTTTAAAAAGTAAATGTCCTGCTTTTTTACAAGTTCTTCTGCATAATTGTTTGAACTTATATAACCACTTCTTTTTTCAAGCAGATAGTTTGAGCCCTCTAAAACTTCCTCAATCTCACTGTCCTTTGGAAGCGATGTAGTCAGCAATATGTAGTCTGGTGCAGTATCTTCTAACTTTCCGACAACACTTTCAGATAAGTTCTGAGGTATCATAGAAAACTTTCCAAGTCCTGATGATGTTTTACCGCCTATCCCCTGAAACCCAAGAGAATCTATCAGGTTTTCAAGCATATACCGGTCATCTTCATCTTCATATCCGAGAAGAAAATATAATCCACAATCCAATCTGTTATTAAAATGATATATTCCAACGGGAAATGGCTCAGATTTTTCCTCATTTCTCAGATTGACCGACTGTCTTACTTCAAATTCACCAAGTTTACTTAACCTGTCATTTTCTTTTTCTACATTAAGTTTTCCTGCAAAATAATCTTCTAATTTTTCTAATGAAAGATATTTAAGTTTCTTCCATTTTTTCCTGTCTTTTGTATCACTTTCAGAACTTTCAACAGTATATAACGGTTTAGGAATATAAAGTTCATTGTCAATAAAAGGAAATCCGTCACTTATTTTCAATTTTCCACTATTAAATTTTTCATATACATTTTGCAAGTTCTTTTCTCCAAACTTTAAAGCTTCTATACAAAAAGCAGAAAAAAGCGTATCTGCACAAAATGTACTTTTGGTATCATTTAACATTCCATCACCAAAATGAACCCCCGTCTGAAAGCATAATTTATATGCTATATATTTCATACAACCTCTTTTCTTTATTCTGCCAATATCTCGTTACATTTGTCTATTATCTCATCTGCGACATCACCCACAACAACATCTGCTGCAACACCTGAAAACTTTACCTTTCCATATCCTCTTGAGCCGCTTCCACCAAGATAATCGTACGACAAAAGTGTCATTCCTTCTTTTAATAAAGCTATATCCTCTATTATCTCATCCTCGTTCTCTACATTATAGATTAACTGTAACGGAAATGTCGCCCCTCTTACTACACGCTCTATCTGACGCGGGTTTGCTTCTGATGTCATCCTGCTTATCGTATTTTCAAATTTTGCCTCAGTCTGACCTTGTAGTCCTAACTTTTTTAATTCTGTCCAGTTATCCATTACCATATCTGAAAAAATAAGTCTGCTGTTTTTCAATTTGTCTTTTTTAGCACAGCCAAACAATCTCAATATATTGTCTGAATCATCATCCGCTGTCTTTTCAAAGTCATTTGGATATGCTTTTGCCAAAAGACTTCTTATCTTTCCTTTAAGACTGCTTCCCGGTATCATCGGAAGATCACTATAAGCATCTCTTACAACCGGCGAGTCAATCGCTCCTATCGCTGCAAATGCATCAGATGCCCCTATATGTAATCCCGAAACTACTTTTATTTCTCCCGTTATTTCTATTTTTGCAAACATAAACTACCTCCAATTCATTTTTTCTTATAGTCTTACTTAATCTCTACCACCATTAAATTTGTGATATGCCACTATTGATTCAATATACTTACAAAATAAAATGCATCTCTGCTTATCATTGCCAACCCAGTCAATTATTTCAAATATCTTTGCTACTTCAATCAAATTTTTAACTGCTTTTTCCCGTCCGGCTTCATATGCAAATCGCATTTTAAGATACTTAAGTCTTTCCACCATATCTTCATTAAGTTTATCTGCCGGATGATGAATCACTTCATTATATATAGTTGATATCATACTAAGAATATTTCTTATTTTGGATGTAGTCAAAATCAAATTTCCATTTTTATTACGCTCCAATCTTTTTACAGCGTTTTCTGCCATATCCACATAATTTGTTTTTTCTAATACCACTATTTAACCCTCCTTGTCCTATTGTGTATTCTCTAAAGTCCTTGTAAATAAGTCATTCAAAGAGTACATTATGTTAATTTAATATTCATCTCTTATAAGATACACATATAAGTATATCGCTGCTATAAATTCCTTTTTATCCTTTTCACACCCTATCCATTTATAAATAGTTGATGAAAAGAAATTAATTTCCTTAATCTGATCAGCCTTTTTATCCTTTTTCAATGCTTCTTCAAGTCTCGCAAGTGTATATGCAAGTCTCGCAAGATTTATCTTATCATCCTCCATTCCACGAATCAGTTCCAAAATCCTATATAAAAATGCTTTTCCTTTTTCTGGAGTTTTCATAAAAAACTTTTTAATGAAATTTAATTTAATCCTTACTACATTATTTTCAAAATCCTTCCACGAAAAAGTCATGTCCTGAGTAAGACTCAAACTATTATTTCCACTTTTCTCCTGTGGCGGTGTAAAAAGCGTTATCGCATTTTTCTCCTGCTTTGTAGCTTCATTTCTATATTTCTTTGAACATTCCTCAAGTTCACCCGTAAGCCTTGCCATATTGTTAATAGGATACTTTGCAGGATATATTCCGATTCCACCCGAAATCGTAAGAGTATCCTGTGAAAATTCTTTTAAACTTTTTTGAAGGTCAACCGCAAATCCAACTACATCATCCCAGCTTCCAACTACAAATACATCATCCCCGCCTGAATAAACAATAGTTGCATTTCTTTTTCCTCTTTCTTCTTCCTTTTTGTCAGCTATATAAAACTCACCATTTTCAAGAATATAATTTATATGATATTTAAAAAACATTGACATTTTTCGTGAGAATGTCGCTGTTCTCGAAATTGTCATATATTTTTCTCCATACTTTTCACTCGCAAAACCATTTACAAACGCATCCCCAAGATTATCTACATCTGCACGAAATACTGCAATACGATTTATTCCCTCTGATTTTTTGGCAAGTTCTTCAAAACTATCTCCTAAAGTGTAATCTCCTACCCACAGATTTTTTACCACTTTAAAACCTGTATAAGACTTATTTTTAGTATATGCTCTGATATAAGAACTATCGTCCTGTTTCATTTTCTCCAGCAGTTCTTTTCTGTTGTCTGCAACAAGGTATCTGCCAAATGGAAGTGGAAGTGCCGCTTTATCCTTTGGATTTTCAGTAACTATATAAAATCCTTTATATAATATATTCTGCGACATATCTATCATAGCATTACATACACTACATATATCATCATCTTCCAATAGTTTTGATGTTCTCCTGCATACCCTGCATTCACGGGTACCATCTTTTTTGCCCTCGGAATTTAATTTTATAATCTGTGCCGCACTGTATCTTTTCATCTTCTTTTGAGATATCATTTTTGACACATTTTTATAAATTTGTCTGTATGCCCCTTCCGGTTTGTTGTGAAGTTCATTTGCACTGCACTCTGCGTATCCACATCCCAAAAACAAAGCAGTTTTAAATTCGCCAAGCAACCATTCATTTATTTTTGACTCAAACTCCGCTATCTTCTGTTTTATATTTTCAGTATTTGCCGTTATTATATAAGCGTGTCCTCCGCCTGAATAGATAAGATTTGCTCTCGACATACCTATATAGTCTAACAGTTCATCAATAAGATTTTCCATAAATATTTCAAGATAAAAAGACCTTGAACGGAGCATCCTGAGTGCATTTTTACTTGCTATAGTATAAATAAAGTCCTGTATTCCTGACATATCCATACTAAATAACAAAAATACTTTTTTGTCATAAAATCCTGATGCACCCTTAAATAATGTTTCCTTATAATCAGAAATATTATTTTCATCCAGCCATTCCTTTATACTTGCTGCTATCGCCGCCGTAAGTTTAACATGGTCGTATAACGAAATGTCCGCAACCTCAGACTTCATAGTTGATGATGGAATATATGACAACTGTACTTCTAATACTTCAAGCAGTGAATTAAGATAATTATTATCCCATGTAATACCACGAAGATTATTCTCTATTTCATTTACTATTTTTCCATAAAAAACCTCATCAAAACCTGTTGAAACAGATGTCGGATAATTTATGGTTTTGTTTAACTGCTCCGCACTATAACATAATTTTTCATCATTACCATTTAACAGATTGAAAATACTCTGCAACGACATTTCCCTGTCAAATCCGGATTCTTCTTCCTGAGTTTTACGCCTGTCGCTTGCTGAAGCTATATTGTCAGCAATGTATGTAATATACGCCAGCGAATTATTTTCTATCCGGGCATTTTTTAATAATGAAGCATGATGATAAAGCACCTGTTCTAATATCTTCCGGTCCTCGATATGCACAACATCTTTTAAATATTCATATCCGCTTCTGCTGTGATTTCTTCCATCATTATATCTATACAGTAACTTACCAATATCATGCAATAGTGCACCTATTGCCAGTTTTACATTTTCTTGTGTCAATTTATTCGCCCCTTTCCTTATGTTCTACACTTATCGCTCCCATACCTATTGAAGACTTAATACCTACCCCGGTATATTCCCCAAGCATAAGAAGATAATTTACAAGATTCACAAGACTTTGTGAACTCTTCACAAGTATCGTTATCTTTCCTAAAAATGCCGGTATTTTCACACCCTCAAGATAAAAAACTGTGCTTCTAAGATTATACTGTGTTATAAAAGTCTTTTCTTCCAGCAAAGCAAGTACCTCATCATCGTAAACTTCATTGTCACTGCATATGGCATCATGCTTTTTCATCAAACTCCTGAATATCCAATGAATAGTGGGATAATTTTTATAATTCCCCTCACTTTTAAATGAAGTCGGTGATAAAAAATTAATCGTAAAAAAATGTCCATAATCAGTAAAATACTGTTGTTTCATAAAACTTTTCATAGAAATCTGTTCCATCTTTTTACCGATAATTTCAAATTTCATATCACTGTATTTAACATTTATAACTAAAACATCATCTTCCATAAATGGCTTTATAACTTTTTCAAAAGCCTCTTTAGTAGCGGTTAAAATATTCCACCATATATTATTGTCTTTGTATTGTATATATTGGCTATAGGGATTTATCTGATTTTCGTGCAGCCATGCCGCCGTTTTAGAACCCACAACTTCCATTAACACACCTTGAAAAACCGATGACATACTCATAGAAATTTTTTTATCTGAATCTGATTTTAAACTTAAAACTAATTTTGCTAACATTTAAACCTCCTCTTTTGTCCCCTTATATTATTATTATACAACTCTATGACATTTTGTGCAACTTTTATTTTTTCAAGTTTATATTTTCTGCTTTTTTTATGCAAAAAGACGATTATAATACAACAAAATCTCCTCATAAATTTGCATCTTATGAGGAGATTACCATGTGTTCAAATATAATATTAACTGCTTTATTTTATTCCCCCAAACCTCTCCTTCGCCTCTTTTACATACTCCCCCGCATTTTTTATATTCGCTTCTAGTTCTTCGTCTCTTATCTTTCTTACAACCTTACCCGGATTTCCAAGCACTACCGAGCCGTCAGGCACATCAACACCACCTGTTACAAGTGCACCTGCTCCTATCAGGCAATTCTTCCCTATCTTACAGCCATTAAGCAATATTGCACCCATACCGATAAGAGAGCAGTCCCCAATCTCACAGCCATGTATTATCGCACCGTGTCCGATGGTCACTTTGTCACCTATACGAACCGGATACCCCTCATCGACATGAATTACGCAGTTATCCTGAATATTACTTTTTCTTCCTATGTAAACCTTGTCCGCATCAGCCCTTATGGTTGCATGATACCATACATTGACATCCTCAGCCAAAGTGACATCCCCGATTATATCAGCACTCGGAGCCATATAACAATTTCCTTTTTTTATAACAGGCATAATTCTACTTCCCTTTCCATTCTTTATTTAATCAAGCGGATATTCACAATCCACTTAAAGCCATATAGTTATTTAATACACTTAATAGCCGGCAAAGTGTTTATTTCATTTCTAAAATATATCTATCATAGATAATTATAACAAAAAAACATAATCACCTCAAATACAAAGTATCTTTTATTTGTTAAAAATCTCCTTTACCACATTGTAAGCAAGTTTTTTTCTGCGAAATTCATCAACAATCCCCTTATTGTTCATCGTTCTTGGTCTTGTGCCAAACCACTCATCACTTATCCTTATATCACAAAACTGCCAGATATAAACACCAATACAGTCTTTATACCCTAATACCGCTGTAAGCTGTTTTCTAAGTGCTTCTGCCTGATACTCCTCCGTCCATTTTGAATCATAATTGTTTCTATAGCCGTAAAGACCTCCTGCTCCTATCTCCGTTATCATAAATGGTTTTCCCACACCTTTAGTTTCATTTTGCACCCATTTATAAAGGTCATCGAGATATTCATCCGGCTCAGTGTCATGATACCACAGAGGATAAATATTATATGAAACCACATCCGGCAGCTCAAAGCATATGTCCGTCTTAAATTTACAGCTTGCAAATGAACACGGTCTTGATGTATCAAGTTCTCTTATTATGTCAAACTGCTTTTTATAACACTCTTTTCCATACTCCGTGTCACTCGCACACTCATTTAATATCCCCCATATATAAATTGACGGATGATTATAATGTGCCGGTATCATCTCCTCTATCACCTTTTCTGCCTGCGGTTCAAAGTTAGGATTTCTCATGTTCTCCTCACTAAGACCTCTCGCATGATTTTCCTCCCACACAAGTATTCCCTGCTCGTCACATATATCAAGAAAAATCTCATCATTTGGATAATGTGATGTCCTTATCGAATTTGCACCCATATCCTTTATAAGCTCAATATCTGCCGCAATAGCCGCAAATGGGAGTGCACACCCAAACTGAGGATGATCCTCATGACGGCAGACACCTTTTATCCTTATTTTCTCCCCGTTTAAAAGTATTTCTTTTCCCGATGCTTTTATCTCCCTGAACCCAAATCTGTCAATAAGGTCATCAAACGCCTTTTCATTTCTTAAAAGTTTAACCTCAATATAATAAAGTTCAGGTGTTTCCTGTGTCCATTCATTTATGTTATCAAATTCCATTTCTGCCTTAACAATATTATTTTTTTCTGCATCAATATTTTTTATTATTAAATTTTCTCCTGCCACATTTACCAAAACATCCACGCTTCTGTTTTCAGAATTTTTTATATCATTCTCTCCATTTGGCACATATCTGTTATTTTTACTTATATTTTCTGTCTCATTTATTTTAAAACAATCTTTATCTCCATATTTATTATCCTTTGTATTTTCAAGATAAATTTCAATCTTTGCTTTCCATTTTCCGTCTGCTTTGTAAGGTGTAACATGAACATTTCTAATATAAACATCTGATATTTGCTCAAGTACTACGGGGCGGCTCACTCCACCATATGACATATAATCATTTGGTATATGTAATGCACTTTTTTCGCTGAATCTGTTATCGGCTCTTACTGTCAGCGTGTGCTCGCCATATGAAAGATTAGTGCACACAGCATCAAATATCGTATATGCATTATAATGTTTTGCAATCTTCCTTCCGTCAAGCCATACTTCTGCTGTGTGGCTTATCCCCTTAAATTCAAGCCTTATATTTCCACCAGTTTTAAATGTCGTGGTATATTCTCCCTCTCCACGATACCCTGCAAACTTCGGATGACTCTCCCAGCAACAAGGCGTTGCAACCTTAAAATGTTCACCTGCATATTTGCCCACGCAAGGAGAAAAATCCCAATATTTTCCCGTTAATTCCTGCTGTTTTCTAATATTATGTGTATTAAATGTCCTTACCATATCAATCTGCCGCCTTTCTTTTTTAATGCACTCTCTTTATCTTCTCAAAACGAAGATAAAGAGAATATATGTTTTAATAACCATTTGCAAACTTCTCATTATCCTCAATTAAATTGCATAGATAGTAACAGTTCAGCCATAAAAAGGTAATTGGCAATACAATGAGCTTGTTCATTGTATTGTTAAGTACCTTTTTATGGTAGAATAGCCTTTCATTTCTGAAATGAAATATACAAAAGCTGCAAAGCAGCGACTGACAGCTCGCTGGCAGGTTTATGAATGTAAGAAATGAAAGGCTGAACTGTTACCATAGACATCACAATATAATGTTATTTTATTGACGCTATTGTTTCAATGGATTATACTAATAAAAAGTTGATATATTCTCATATATCATTTTTTATAATCAGATAAACACAATAATATTTTATACAGCCAGATTTGAAGTTTATATATTTTAGGTTATTGCAAAACTATCATAACCCGCAATTAACATAACATATAGCCGGTTTCTCCATTATCTATTTCATGAAAGGACAACAGATAATATATATGATAAACATATTAAAAATAGGCGAAAACGCCACCCATGACTCCACTTTTATCGTGGACAGACCACTCGGACATCCCGCCTACCTTTTACTTTTAATAAAAACACCTGCAGCTTTTTTTATTGATGCAGCAAATTCTTCCGAGTTCAAAGTAAGAAATCATTCCACGGATAATTTATTAAACATTCCAAAAGATTGTGCCGTTATCTTTAAGCCATACCAGAAACATCTTTACGGTGCAGCAAACGACTACCACTACACTGACAACTGGATGCATATAGACAAGGCTACGCTGTCAATGCCTGATAATTTTCCTTTCGGAAATCCGATACAACTGCACAATCCAGATGATTTCTACAATCTGTTTCATCTGATAAACAGTGAATTTTACGGAAGTGCACCACACAAACAGACAATATTAAATTCACTTACCGATGCCCTTATAAAGATGATAACCGATGAGAGCAAGACCACTGAATTTCCTGATTTGTATTACGAACTTGCAGCTTTGCGTGAAAAAATTTATTCGTCACCGCAAAATGACTGGAAAATAAATGATATGGCAAAGTCTTTAAATATAAGCTGCGGTTATCTGCATTACATTTACAAACATTTTTTCAATACAACCTGTATTGCTGATGTTATAGAAAGCCGAATCCAGTCAGCCTGTGAACTCTTGTCCTCCACAAACAAAACGATTGAGGAGATAAGTCTGCAGTGTGGTTATAAAAATATTGAACATTTTATAAGACAGTTTAAAAAATCACAAAATATTACTCCTGCAAAATACAGAAAAGCTCATATCATCACCCAAAGAATATCTCCATATCGTTCTCAACGGTCGTAATTCCTGCAATGTCAAATTTATCGACGAGCACATCAACGACCTCCGGACTTAAAAATGCCGGAAGTGTCGGACCCAAGTGTATATTTTTTATTCCCAGCGACAAAAGAGCCAAAAGTACAAGTACGGCTTTCTGCTCATACCATGCGATATTATAGATTATCGGGAGGGCATTTATATCATCAAGTCCGAAAGCTTCTTTTAATTTCATTGCTATAACTACAAGCGAATAAGAGTCATTGCACTGACCTGCATCAAGCACTCTCGGTATGTCACCTATCATGCCGAGGTCAAGTTTATTATATCTGTATTTCGCACATCCTGCCGTCAGTATCACTGTATCTTTCGGAAGTGCTTTTGCAAATGCAGTATAATATTCTCTGCTTTTTGCCCTGCCGTCACAGCCTGCCATCACGACAAATTTCTTTATCGCTCCTGATTTGACTGCATCAACAATCTTGTCTGCAAGTTTTATCACCTGTTCATGTGCAAACCCACCATAAATCTCTCCTTTTTCTATCTCTGTCGGTGGCGGACACTTCTTTGCGTGTTCTATTATCTCACTGAAATCTTTCTTCTCACCATATCCGCCCGTAATGTGCTTACATCCCGGATAGCCTGTCGCACCCGTTGTATAGAGCCTGTCCTTATAGCTTTCCTTTGGCGGCACGATGCAGTTTGTTGTCATAAGTATCGGACCGTTAAATTTTTCAAATTCGTCCTTCTGCTGCCACCACGCATTTCCATAATTTCCGACAAAATTTTCATACTTTTTAAATGCAGGATAAGAGCATGCCGGAAGCATCTCCGAATGTGTATATACATCAACCCCCGTCCCCTTAGTCTGTTCAAGAAGCATCTCTAAATCCCTTAAGTCATGTCCCGACACAAGTATTGCCGGATTTTTTCTAACACCTATATTTACCTTTGTTATCTCAGGTTCACCGTATGCGTCGGTATTTGCCTTGTCTAGAAGCTGCATAACGGCTACACCGTTTTTTCCGACCTCAAGTGCGAGTGACACAAGATTATCTACGGTAATATCATCCCTAAGCGTTGCGGCAAGTGCTTTCTGGATAAAAGCGTCTATCTCAGGATTATCTTTTAAAAGTGCATTTGCGTGCTTTGAATATGCACCGATTCCCTTTATTCCATAAGTGATAAGACTTCTCAACGAGCGGACATTGTCGTCCTCAGTGTCCATAATACCAACTTCCTTAGCTTTCTTTTCAAACTCACTCTCATCACCGTTCCATAATGCCGCCTCAGGAAGTTTCTCTTTGTCCTCGTCATTAAGTTTTTTTAATAATCTTTCCTTTTCAAGCAATGTATCTTTTATCCTGTTTTTTATCGACTCATTATCAAAATTTGCATTTGTAATCGTTGTAAAAAGATTAAATGTAACCCTGTGATTTACATTCTCATCAACTGCAAGCTTTTTTTCTCTCATTTTCGTTGTCACGGCTGAAAGACCTTTTGTCACATATATCAGTAAATCCTGCATATTTGCTACTTCAGGAACTTTCCCACACATTCCCGATACCGTGCACCCTTTGTTCCCTGCCGTCTCCTGACACTGATAACAGAACATTCTTGTCTGTTTGCTGTCTTTTACGGCTTCATTTCTTTTTGTAATCTGCTCCATGTTAATCCTCCTTATTTTTCGCATTTAATTTTTCATTTCTACATATAGCATAACCACTCTATAAAATAAATTACACTATATTTTATCTGTCACCATTCACTCATTGACAAATATCTTTGCAAGCAGTGTAATGCTTTCAAGTAAACAGTAACTATAATGCTCTCTTACATTATCTGCCATTTCAAAAAAAATATACTACAAAAGGGCAAAACACTACTTTACAGGCATTTTCCTATACAATAAAAAATGCCATACATTTCTGTATGACACCTTTTATTAAAACTACACCATAATCACAAACTGCAGCTTTTTTCAATAGTTTATTTGCTCATTATATCTTTCATGCTTTTAAGTAATTCCAAATCACTTTCTGTCACTCTCATATTGGAAGTAACAGGTTCTTCATCCGGTCTTTTAACAGTAATCTCAATAATAGTTCCTGCCTCTATCTTCTTTGAAAAAAAGTTTTTAATAAAAGCGGCAAATTTAGGATGATTTGATACAAATTTATTTTTTGTCTGATTTAATTTCATCATTGTAAGTGGATTTATCATTATGTTTTGCCCTCCATTTTCTCAACTGCATCCATATAACTGTTAAGCCACTCTGACTGCTCAACAATAATTTTTATACTTCATTTCTCTGATGTAAACTGCCACTAAATTTCTTTACAAATTTTCAAATTTTGCAACACCTATTTTTTTCATCCATATATATAACATTACTGATAAAGCAGCAAATACCATATCAACAATTATAACATACATAAACAAACCAATTTTGTACGCTTTAACAATAAACACTAATGCTACCGCAATTGCAAATATCCATCCTCCAAACATTGCTATAAATATATTTAAACTTTGTTTTATTGGAGCCGTCTCATTCGTCCATGTAAGATTTACAAAACTAATCCCAAGCAACATTCCAAATAGTAACATAAACACCATATATAAAATCGGAAGTATAAATAACATTATAAGAGTAACCGGTTTTATATCTGCTCTGAATACTATAAGCATACATATATCACAAAACAATACCGGAATCCCTGTAAAAATAAACTGTACCGCAAGTTTTGCCCTAAATATATCCCATGTTTTTACCGGAAGTGAACGTAGCACCCACAGATTTTTTCCCTCCAGTGATACCGATGGAACAACTATATCATTCATAGCTGCCGTTGCACATATTGCTACTGCAAAAAACAGTGGTACCATGCGTACTGCTTCTTTATATTGAAATATCGTATCCGCAAAAACTACAAGCGAATGACCTTTCACGATAAACACCACACCTAATACAAACAGAAACAGAGAGCCAAGCCCACAATTTAACATATAACTCGGACTTGCAAAAAATCGTGCAAATTCTTTTGAGAGAACCGCCGCAAATTGATTTTTCATTTTACTCTTTTTCTCTTTGTATCTGACTTTTGAAACAGTATTATTTGATGTAACAATATTTATAAAGCTGCCTGAAAGCACACGGTATATTAAAGCACATAAAATCACTATCACAACTGTATAGATAAGCATTGCACTTATATCACCCTCACCTATTCTTCCAAACATATATACAGGGTATGCTTTATTTTTAACATTTTCCCCATAAACAACCGCATTAACCATAATTTTATTTATTACTTCCTGTGCTTTAAAAAATACAAAATAATATGCGGCAAAAAATAAAAGTGATGCCAATACAGTAATAAAGCTTTTATTTTTCAATTTTCTGCTTATCTTTGCCACACACCAGCCGAGAATACATGACAATATAAGCACAATGAGTGAAATAATTACTATAAGTAAAATTGAACCTATTACATTTAATACGGTACATTTTGCAACAACCCAGTAAACAATTACGGCAGGCACTATCACTACTGCTGAATACATAAGACCGAGAAGATAAACGCCTGCAAGCCTTGCTATAAGTATCGTTCTTACAGGAACAGGCATTGACAAGAGCAGATCATCGTCCTTTGACATATAAAGACCTGAATATGTATTAAAAACACTGCCAAATGAACCGAGTGATACAGCAACCATACTCATTATAAGAAAATAAAGCCAACTCATATTTACCGCTGCAAATGGTCCGCAGATACCTTTTGAAAAATATGCAAACATTCCGCCCAGCACACCAACCATCATCACTGCATATATGAGCATAAATAATATTGTTGAAACAGTTGAACGCTTTTTATTCTTCTTTGAATCATAAAAATAGCTCCTGAATATCTCCATCATCTGTTTCTTTATAAGAATCCATGTCATTATTCATCCTCCAATTCCAAAAAGACATCTTCAAGACTGTCATCACCTTTTACTTCTTCCATAGTACCAGATTTGATAAGTCTGCCGCCTTTTATTATAGCCACCTTGTCGCAAAGTTTCTCTGCAACTTCAAGTACATGTGTTGAAAAAAAGATTGCTCCGCCATTATCACAAAACTCCCTCATCATTTCCTTTAATAAATGAGATGCCTTTGGATCAAGTCCGACAAAAGGCTCATCCATGATAATAAGTTTAGGATTGTGAAGCCATGCACAAATAATCGCAAGTTTCTGTTTCATGCCATGTGAATATGCTGCTATCGGCTGGCCAAGATCATCCGTAATCTCAAATATATCCGCATATTTCCTAATGCGTTCCTGCCTTGTGTCAGCATCGACTTTAAAAATATCAGCGATAAAATTCAGATATTTTATTCCTGTCATAAACTCATAAATATCCGGATTATCAGGTATATAAGCAATTTTTTTCTTACATTCAATAGGATTTTTTAAAACAGACTCCCCGTCAACAAAAATCTTACCCTCATCAAACTTCAAAATCCCGACAACAGACTTAAGTGTCGTCGTCTTACCTGCTCCATTATGACCTATAAAACCATAAATCTCTCCCGCATTTATGTGTAGAGAAAGGTCATCAACAGCTTTCTTATCTCCATAAATCTTAGTCAGATTCTCAATCCTTAACATAAAACTCCCTCTCTTTCCTTCTTAGGTAATTGCAAAACAAATTATATACTATATTAAGTATTTATTACTATGCTTTCACAAGTACCTATTATACTTTTCATTTTCATACATATAAAAATATACACTTAAATATACAACACTGTCAAATAAATAAACAAAATCTCCACAAAAACACAAAAAAGTTCACCAATAAAAACTGTACTTACCATACAAAATGCAGGATAATATTTTTATCTCTAAATAAAAAACAGCTTTGAAGAAGGTTTACAATTCTGACCGAAGGGCGTTAGAACATCGCCGGTACATAAGCGAGCGTATTTTGGCTCACCTATGTACCTCTACGCTATTCTCCGAGTGAAAGCGTCCCTAAGTGCAGAATAATGCTCCTTCTTCAAAGCGTCCATTAGTCAAGGTAGTATATTTCTACTTAAAATAATCCAAATTTTTTCTTGTAAGGCTCTGTCTCTACCGACATTACGGTATATCCGGTCTCATCTATAACTGCACGGATTTTATCTTCATCTAATGCTTCCTCTGAGATTATCTCCGTTCTTTTCTTGCTGTGCGATGAAGAAACTTTCTTTACATCAAATGACTTTCTTATTACATCATTTACATGACTCTCACACATTCCACACATCATTCCATCAATTCCTACTATTGTCTTGACCATAACTTTTTCCTCCTGTTCCTGTTTTTTTGCATTATATCAGACTTTTTCATATTATGTCAGATACTTTCATAATCAAAAAAACATATACTATTTACATTTTTTTATATTAACAAAGTTTAACCGCAATGCGTTTGTTACAACACAAAAGCTTGATAAACTCATTGCCAAAGCACCAAACATCGGATTTAATGTCCAGCCGAATATCGGTATCCATACACCCGCCGCAAGCGGTATTCCGATAATATTATAAATAAATGCCCAAAACAGATTTTCATGTATATTTCTGAGCGTAAATCTGCTGAGTCTTATAGCTGCCGGCACATCACTTAATCTGCTCTTCATAAGAACAACATCTGCCGCATCCATCGCTATGTCCGCACCTGCCCCGATGGCTATTCCTATATTTGCCTTTGTAAGTGCAGGAGCATCGTTTATTCCATCACCTACCATAGCAACTTTGCCCTGTCCCATCAGTTCTCTTATAACACTTTCTTTTCCATCAGGAAGAACTCCTGCTATAACCTCATCAACTCCCGCCTGTGCTCCGATGGCTTTCGCCGTTCTCTCGTTATCTCCCGTGAGCATGACAACCCTTATTCCCATATCTTTTAAATCTTTAACTGCCGCCGGGCTGTCCTCCTTTATCGTGTCAGCTACCGCAATCAGACCACACAATTTATTGTCCTGTGCAAAAAGAAGCGGTGTCTTTCCCTCTTTTGCAAGTTCTTCTGCTTTCTGTCTTATCTCGTCTGATACATTTATCTGTTTGCTTATAAATTTAAAACTTCCTCCGGTTATCGTACCGCCGTTATACTGTGCCGTAAGACCGTTTCCCGGAAGTATCTTAAATCCGTCAACTTCATCTGCCTTTATATTTCTGCTCTCTGCTTCATTTACAACAGCTTTTGCAAGCGGATGTTCACTTTTTGCCTCAAGCGAATAGGCAAGTTTTAACAGCGACTTATCATCATATCCTGTCGTTGGTATCATATCTGTCACCTTGGGCTCGCCCATAGTTATCGTACCTGTTTTATCAAGTGCAACTATGTTTACACGACCTGTCTCCTCAAGCGAAACCGCCGTTTTAAACAAAATACCGTTTTTGGCACCAACACCGTTACCTACCATTATGGCAACAGGTGTCGCAAGACCTAATGCACAAGGACAGCTTATTACGAGCACAGAAATTCCTCTTGCAAGTGCATAACCGGCTTCTTTTCCTGCAATCAGCCATACTATCGTTGTTATTATCGCAAGCACGATAACAACCGGCACAAACACTCCCGACACTTTATCAGCTATCTTTGCGATAGGTGCTTTTGTCGCAGCTGCATCACTCACCATTTTTATAATTTGTGATAATGTAGTATCCTCGCCTACTCTTGTGGCTTCGCACTTGATATATCCTGACTGGTTAATCGTCGCAGCCGATACCATGTCTCCTACTTCCTTATCGACAGGTATGCTCTCTCCTGTAAGTGCCGACTCATTTACGGCACTGTTTCCCTCGATTATACAGCCGTCAACCGGAATATTTTCTCCAGGTCTTACAACAAAAATATCACCTTTTTTCACACGCCTTACCGCAACTGTCTTTTCCTCACCGTCAATCAGTACAACTGCCGTCTTAGGTGCAAGGTTCATAAGACCTTTAAGTGCATCCGTAGTCTTTCCTTTAGAGCGGGCTTCAAGCATCTTACCAACCGTGATAAGCGTAAGTATCATAGCCGCAGATTCAAAATAAAAATCCATCATATAATTCATAACAGCTTTCTCATCACCTGCAGCCTGTGCACCTGTCATTTCAAACAGCACATACACACTCCAAACGAATGATGCCATAGAACCGAGTGCCACAAGCGTATCCATATTAGGCGAACGGTTTATAAGTCCTTTAAATCCGTTTATAAAAAAATGCTGATTTATTATCATAATTATCGCCGCAAGAATCATCTGCAATAGTCCCATTGCGACATGATTTCCCTCAAACCATTTAGGAAGCGGCCAGCCCCACATCATATGCCCCATTGAAAAATACATAAGTGCTGCCAAAAAAACTATTGATGCTATAAGTCTCTTTTTCAATACAGGTGTGTCCGTATCCTCAAGTCCGGCATCTGCACCTGTTGCACCTTGCGACTCGTCACCATTAACAGACGCACCATAACCCGCCTGCTTAACAGCCGAAATAATAGTCTGTGCATCAGCATCACCCTCGACTCCCATCGAATTAGTCAGCAGACTGACCGCACATGAAGTAACACCGGGCACTTTCAAAACTGCTTTTTCAACTCTTGCACTGCACGCCGCACAATGCATACCCGTAACTTTAAACTGTTCCATTTTGTCCTCTCTTTCTTACTTTATAAGCTTTTGCAATGTCACCATCAACTCATCCACAACCTCATCTTTTCCCTCCCTTATGTCTCTGACAACACAGGAATGGATATGATTTGACAAAAGCTCTCTGTTGAAAGCATTTATCGCCGCACCAACCGCCGCTGACTGGATAAGAACATCATTGCAATAAGCATCGTTTTCTATCATCTTTTTTATTCCTCGTATCTGTCCCTCGATACGGCTCAGACGATTTACAAGCTTCTTTTTGTCTTTCTCTGCACGCTCTGTCTTTTTTACATTACCACCACAACAGCAGCATTTTACCTCAGTATTATTATTACCATTTATCTTATTTTGTTCCATATATACTAATCTCCATTTCTGCATATGCTTTCTCATATTAATCCTAATTCCTGCATTGCTTTTTGTGTATATCAATTTATACAAAGCCCAAATCTTAAGTATGAAAATTTTTAATTTTCAAACTGATTTCTCCGTCTGCACACAATTTTCAAACCACAAATACCCCTACAGGGTATATATCATGTTTTTCACAATATATACCCTGTAGGGGTATCTTGTCAAGCGTTATTATTGATATTTTTTATCACTTGTCTTTCAATTATTATATTTTATCATACACAAAGTCTGATTATCAGGTCATTGTCCTGTCAAGCATTTTCTAAACATCTTATCTTTACTTTCTCTATCAAAAAACTCTGCCTGCTTACATTCCAGCCGGTTTTACCCGGCATTTACTCGTTTTTCATCCTCCAGTCAATGCACCTTTGCAAATAATCAACATATTCAGGATTTTGGCACATTTCCTTTCCGTGTGTATCAGAAATCTTTGCAACATCGGTCGCATTGCACTTTGTCACTTTCATAACAATATTAAGTGCTTCCTCGTCTGTGTCATTTGAGATAAATGTTCCAATACCAAATGCTACATTTATCTTTCCGTCAAAATATCTTTTTATCCTGTCGGCACGCTCAAAATCAAGACTATCACTAAAAAGCAGCGTTTTCATTTTCGGATTAATGCCAAGTTTCTTATAATGGGCTATCAGCTTATCCCCCCACACTATAGGGTCACCGCTGTCATGACGCACACCGCTGAAAAGTGTCGCATATGTCAACTGGAAATCTCTTAAAAAGCAATCGGTCGTGATAGTATCAGTAAGTGCAATTCCATTGAGCACCCCGTACTCTTTTACCCACGCATCGAGTGCATACCAGTTTGAATATGCGGGATTATGTTTTTTATTGCCCTGTCCGGAACACATTATCCACTCATGAGCCATAGTTCCGACCGGAGTAAGTTTGTGCTTTTTTGCAAGATATACATTTGATGTTCCCACAAATGCTGAATTTTCCGACTTGACGCTGCTTAATTCCTCAATAGCATATTCCTGTGCCTGTGCAGATAATCTTCTGCGAAGCCCAAATTCAGAATAATTTCCAAGTCGATATTCTCCACTTTCTATCTTCTGTTTCTTTTCTGCAAGCCTTTTTCTGAAGCTGTCAAAAAGACTTTCATAATCATATGCCATTCTAAAATATACTTCGTTTACTATTGCAAGTGTAGGGATTTCATACATGGAAGTGTTGAGCCATGTTCCAGCCGTTTCTATTGAAAGACCACACTCCCCGTCCGTAGTAATCTCAAAATCCTCATATCTGGGCTGCCATAATCTTAAAAAATCAACATACGAGCCCTTTATCCATTTGATATTGTCAAGGTAAGTAAGTTCCTCCTCCGTAAATCTAAGATTACAGAAACCTTTAATCTGCTCTCTGATTTCCTCAATCATCTCCGTACTAAAAAACACATCTTTATTTCTGCACTTAAAAGTCCAGGTTGTCTTATAGTCTGAAAATTGGTGATAAATCGCCTGTCCCATTGAAAATTTATACATATCCTGCTCAAGCAGTGATGTTATTATTTGATGTAATCTCATTTCTTTCCTCGTTTCTTAGCAATTTGCAACAAAGCACAAATATTTAAAAACTTTTCATTTATCAAGTTCTTTTAAAACTTCATTTTCCAAATTTCTATTTACTAAACATCTTAAAATATTCCTGCGCTTTCTGTAATGATACATCCAGCTTCTTTTGAAGTCTTATCAGAATTTCCTCTTCTGAAAGCCCAAATTCATGACCTGTTTCAATGATTTCCTCTGCCCTTCCCTCCAATTTTCCTTCCAATCTTCCTTCCAATCTTCCTTCAAACCTTGTTTCTTCAAATACTGTACACATATCAACACTTCCTTTCCCTGCTATCATATCATAATCCATCTTACAGTTTGCCGCTCCTGCCACTGTCATTATTACTGACTTATCCACATCATGCTCCGATGCATATTGTATTGCTTTTTCTTTTGTTTCTTTTAACTTTTCGTCTTTATTTAATAATATCTCAAGCAGATTGAATAAATCTATATTATTTATATTATGTAATTTCAGATTATTTTTTCTTGCTTCTATCAGATGCATTTTATAATCATTGACAAATGGTTCCACTTCTTTCGGGATGTTTAACATCTCGTGTAATGACAATGCCCCATCCCACGGATTTTCTCCATAATAAACAACTATGGTGATAACCGGAATAAACTTGTCCATCTTTTTCATTTTAGACATATATTCATCTCTTGACATTCCATTTGCATTTTTATATTTTTTTGCATTATCATCATATTGTTTCTTATATGTTCCATAATCATAGCCCATCACTCTCATAGGCATTGCGTAATGTATTCTTTCCTGTCCTTCCATTCCCAGTATTACTAGTTCTACATTATATATTGTAGATTTTTTTCTTATTTTTACATTATCCCTGGCTGCCCCTATACTCTCTGCGTAGTCTTTATGTTCAAGTATTGAGGACTCCTCTGTATCAATATCCTCCAGCTCATCCGCTTTTATAATCTCCTTTCCATCAAACAATACAGCATTAAAAAAATCTGCAAACTGTTCATTATTACGCCAATAGTTTTTTACAACAATATCAGGTTTTAACTTCTGTTTTCTTTTTCCCATAATTACCTCCCAAATTCTCTACCGTCCGTCTATCAGCACTTGTTACAGTTTAAAAAACATAACCTGTAATAGATTTTGGCAATGCTTCGCATCCTAAATTGCCAAAATCCTCACACGAAACTTTTCACTTACGATATTTTCGGTTCCGAAAATACCTACCTACCGTCTATCAAAACTTCCTTGCCCTTAAACGCAAAACCATAGTGATGTATGTTTTCTTCTTTCACTCCCCGTTTGATAAGCTCTGCATCCTAGTTTTTTTCCTCTATCTGTTTTAATGCCGCTGCGACCGTTTCTTCCAGTGAGTTTTCTTTTCTCTGATTTATCACTTTAAATTCGATTACGATTCCCGGAAGTTTTTCATTTGTTTTGTCTATTGGTTCAAGCATTATGTCATAACGACCAAAGCCACTTTCTCTGTTTGAGGTTATGATATAATTTTCTGTCTGGTCTACCATAAGTCCTAATACAAAGCCCTGGAAAAACGCGATGACTTTTTTTGCCATATGCACCCTCCTTACTAAACGAACTTTATATGCTGTCCCTACAATTTTTAATAAATACATTTTAACATTAAAACAATGGTCTGTAAACGATGTTTGCCCCCCAAACCCTGTCAAATAATTTTTCTAAAAATTTTATTATATCATTTTACACACGCCAATTATTGCCGCTATTTTCCATAGCACTTGACTAATAACGATTTATTGCCTAAAATAAAGACTTGTTGTATATTGTTTTTGTAAATAGCATTTATAATTATTAATTATAAGTTTATAAATATTCTTTTACAATTAAAAAATATGCTTTCACAAAGAGAAAATTTATGTTTCTACTAACAAACTCATAACACTATGAGAAAAAACTACGCCATTATAATGGCAGAATGGAGGAAAACAATGGGCGTTACCTATGTTAAAGAAGTTATTTCACCAGAGGAGCTTTTTGAAAGATATCCTCTCCCTGAAGCTCACAAGAAATTAAAAGCAGAAAAAGATAAGGAGATTGCCAAAGTCTTTACAGGAGAGTCTGATAAGTTTCTGGTTATCGTTGGTCCTTGTTCTGCCGACAATGAAGATGCTGTATGTGATTACACATCAAGACTTGCCAAAGTTCAGGAAAAAGTTAATGATAAGATTATAATCATACCTCGCATATATACAAATAAACCAAGAACTACCGGTGAGGGCTATAAGGGAATAGTTCATCAGCCTGACCCGGAGAAAGCACCTGACCTTCACGAGGGACTTATCGCCATGAGAAAGATGCACCTTCGCTCTATCGCTGAGACTCATCTTTTTTCAGCAGACGAGATGCTCTATCCTGAAAACTGGCCATATCTTTCTGATATATTATCATATGTTGCAGTCGGTGCACGTTCTGTTGAGGATCAGCAGCACAGACTTACAATAAGTGGAATCGATATTCCTTGTGGTATGAAAAATCCTACAAGCGGAACTTTAAGTATCATGCTTAACTCCTGCATAGCCGCACAGGGAAGTCATACATTTATGTACCGTGGATGGGAAGTTAAATCTGACGGAAATCCTCTCGCACATACTATTTTAAGAGGTGCAGTAAACAAGCATGACCAGTCGCTTCCTAACTACCACTATGAGGATCTTGTTTTATTAAACGAGATGTACCATAAGTTAGACCTTAAAAACCCTGCCTGCATAATTGATGCTAACCATGCAAATTCAAACAAATGCTACTATGAGCAGCCTCGTATCGTATCAGAGGTACTCCACAGCCGCAGTGTTTCTAAGGATATTGAAAAGCTTGTAAAGGGTGTTATGATTGAAAGTTATATTGAACCCGGCAATCAGAAGATTGGTGAAGGAGTTTACGGAAAATCCATTACAGATCCTTGTCTCGGATGGGATGAGACAGAACGACTCATCTATGAGATTGCTGACAGAATTTAATTCCTAACACTATCAAAGAAGAATATAAACTTCTTCTGATATGTTGCGATAGCAACTGATATTATGAGCAGGCAGCTAAGCAGATTACAAATATCCGCCTGGCTAAAATAATTTTTCCTTTAAACAAAAAGAACGAACTATATTAAAAATACAGTTCGTTCTTTTTTATTGTATAGAAAAATGCCCGTAATGTAGTGTGGTGCCACCGAGAATTGCGATGCAATTCCTGGTGAGCAAAACGCTGGTTTTGCTCTTTTTTATTTTTCATCACATACCTGAAAAATATAAAACTTCAGATAATACGACTCATTTGCTGCCCAGAGTATTGGATGATCTGGAGCCTGTGTCCTGAACTCAACCTGACGAAGTCTCTTATGCACATTTGAAGCTGCCTGTGCTATGGTCTTTGTAAACAGGTCATAGTCCATAAAATGTGAACATGAACAAGTTGCCAGAAAACCACCGTCTTTTACAAGTTTCATTCCTCTCAGATTTATCTCCCGGTATCCTTTTACCGCATTTTTAATGGAATTTCTTGATTTTGTAAATGCCGGAGGGTCAAGTATTACTACATCAAACTTCTCTCCCGCTTTTTCAAGTTCAGGAAGTTTATCAAATACATCTGCACACTCAAACTTAACCGTATCTGAAAGACCGTTAAGTTCTGCATTTTTCCTTGCCTGCTCCACGCCAAGCTCTGATGCATCAAGACCAAGTACGCTTTTAGCTCCAGCCTGTCCGGCATTGAGTGCAAATGAACCAGTGTGCGTAAAACAATCAAGGACTTTTGCGTCCTTGCATAATTTTCTGATAGACTGTCTGTTATATTTCTGGTCGAGGAAAAATCCTGTTTTCTGACCTTCCTTTACATCGACATAATATTTGACACCATTTTCAACTATCTGCACATTTGTATCAAATTCATCACCTATAAAACCTTTTATGCGTGGAAGTCCTTCATTTTTCCTGACTTTCGCATCACTTCTCTCATACACACCTCTTATGTTTATTCCGTCTTTTTCCAGAATAGCCTTTAATATATCGACTATCCTTTCTTTAAACCGGTCAATTCCAAGTGCAAGTGACTGCACTACAAGCACATCTGAAAACTTATCAATAACAAGCCCCGGCAAAAAATCTGCCTCACCAAATACAACGCGGCAGCTCGATGTATCAACGGTTTTCTTGCGGTACTCCCATGCATTTTCAAGTCTCTCTCTCAAAAATGCATCGTCTATCTCCTGCTCCGTATTCCTTGTCATAAGTCTGACTCTTATCTTGGAATTTCTGTTTATAAATCCCTTTCCCATAGGGTAACCGTCGAAATCGTGTACGATAACTATGTCTCCGTCCTCAAACGAACCCATTATAGATGCTATCTCATTATCAAATATCCACATTCCACCGCTTTTTATCGTGCGTCCTTCACCCTTTTTTAATGTTACTACTGCCACATTCCTGTCCTCTCTTTACCCTGACATCAAGGCAACTTATATTTATTGCGATATTCTTTATACATATTTTTGAACTTAGGATCATCTGTTTCTTTTAAGTTGTCAAGATATTCATGTGTATCGAAACCATCTTCATTTGTCTGGATGATACAGACTGCTATATTTGAACAATGATCTGCAATTCTCTCAAAATTCGTCGTAATGTCAGAGAGAACAAAGCCAAGTTCGATAGTACATTTTCCTTTACGAAGTCGTTTTACATGTTTCTTCTTAACTTCATCGTTCAATGTGTCGATAACTTCCTCTAAAGGCTCTACTTTTGTAGCCATCGTAACATCCTGTTTCTCAAAAACATCAAATGTCATTGATACTATATCCCTAATGGCTTTTTCATATATCTTAAGTTCAGCTTTCGCCTTATCAGAAAAATGTTCGTCTTTTGTATATACCTCATTTGCCGTATTCATAAGGTTTACCGCATGATCTGAAATTCTCTCAAAATCTCCGATACAATGAAGTATAGTAGATACTATTTTTGAATCAGCATCCGACAGATCTGCGTTGTTGAGTTTCATAAGGTAAGTACCAAGCTCATCCTCATAATGATCTACCATATCCTCAAGATTCGATACTTCCTCAGCAATGTTTTTATCATAATGATGGAAAAGATCTATCGCCTTAAATAATGCATCCTCCGATGCTTTCGCCATGAGTATGGCTGTTTTCTGTGCCTGATTTACAGCAAATGCAGGTTTCTCAAGGAAACGCTCATCAAGAAGAGACTTAACCGTATGCTCATCTGTCTCATTGTCCTTGATAGTGAGTTTTGCAAGTGTAACAAGGAAGTTTTTAAGAGGAAGCAGACATACTGTTGCGATTATATTAAATGCCGTATGGATAACAGCTATACCTGCAACTGATGCCGAATGGCTCAGGAAATTAAAATGCACAAACGCATTTATTCCATAAAATCCAATCATAAATACAACTGTTCCTATAAGGTTAAAATAAAAATGTACAAATGCAGCCCTCTTTGCATTTTTTCTTGCACCTACCGCAGACAAAAGTGCAGTCACACAAGTACCGATATTTTGTCCCATGATAATAGGAAGTGCCGATGCATAGCTTACTGTACCCGTAAGACAAAATGCCTGTAATATACCGACTGATGCAGATGAAGACTGAATAATCGCCGTAAGCACCGTTCCTACAATAACTCCGATTATAGGGTTGTCACTGAACATCAAAAAAATCTTTGTAAATGCAGGCATCTTTGTGAGTGGTTCAACCGCATCACTCATCGTGCTCATACCTGTCATAAGAATGGCAAAACCTGCCAGTATCGTACCTACATCCTTCTTTGTGTTGCTCTTTGCAAACAATATCATTCCAACACCTATTATAGCAAGAACAGGTGAAAATGATGTCGGCTTCAACAGATTGATAATAAGACTGTCTCCCTGAATACCGGTGAGTGATAATATCCAAGATGTTATCGTTGTACCTATATTAGCTCCCATAATAATTCCAACAGCCTGCTCAAGTTTCATAATACCTGAATTAACAAAACCTACGACCATGACTGTTGTCGCAGATGACGACTGGATTACAGCAGTCACTCCGGCGCCCAGCAATACGGCAAATAAAGTCTTAGATGTAAACTTTTCAAGTATTACCTCTAATTTACCACCGGATGTTTTGGCAAGACCATCTCCCATAACATGCATTCCGTAAAGGAATAAGGCAAGTCCGCCAATCATTGTCAATACATTAAAAATATCCATTGTATTCTTCCTTTCAAAATTGATAGTTTCTTCTTTTACGGATACATGAATATAAATCCATGTACTTCTCCTTTTGTAAAAATGTCCACTATCTAATAATTATACCTAAAAAAAATTTACTTGCAATATACAATGTAAAATTTATGTATATTTTATACAAAATTAGATGTTTCTAACTAGAAAAAAGACCAGACATAATTTATTCTGCATTATTGTATGTCAATAAAATGCTAAATTATGTATCCGGTCTCTTTTATTTTAAATTATCCGTTTTTAATCTTCAAACCTTTTTAACCACCTAAACCTCATCGTTTCCGGCTGCTTCCTCCTCTAAAACATATACATTATCATTTGATGCTGTTTCTGATTCCTCATTATTCCCATCAAATATTGTCTTAACATTAAATCTGTTGCAATTATCTTCAAGTACACCTACAAGCTCCATACTGACATCCATCTCACTCCTTATCTTTTGCACCTCTCCTGCAAGTGATGTAGTTCCCTGAGCCGCATTTCCAATACCTCTCGCACTATCTTCTATAACAGTTGTAATATTTGATACTGACTCTACAAGCTTGTTGATAACCTTATGCAGCTTTCTTGTCCTTTCAGTAAAATCATTCATCTCATCATTTATATAAACCGAATCGTCACTGTATTTTCTTCCCGAAGCAACAAAATTGTTATAATCCGGTAAAATATTACTGTCAATATATTCTACTATCCGGTTAGAATTTTTGCTAAGCTCATTAACTGCAGAAATAACAGTTTCATTTATATTCTGTATATTATTTGCTGTCTCCCTGCTGCTGTCGGCAAGCTTTCTTATCTCATCCGCAACAACCGCAAAACCTTTTCCGGCTTCCCCTGCTCTTGCTGCTTCAATCGAAGCATTAAGTGCAAGAAGATTTGTCTGGCTTGATATTGATAATATCTCATTAGTAAGACCTTCAACCTGCTCAACACTCTTGCTGTTATCTATAGCTTTCTTAAGATTTTCGATGATTTCTCCGATCATTTCGCCCGTTGTCTGTCGGCTCTCAACTGCATTCTTTTCAAGTTCTGATGCCCTGTGCTGCATATCATCCGAATAAGCTAAGATATTCTCACTTGACTTTGCAAACTCTGCAACGCTGTCATCTACATCTTTAACATTTTTATCTATGGTAACAAGTGTTGCCGATACTTCCTGCATAGATGCCGATAACTCCTGCATAACCGCTGAAACATCACATGACCTGTCATTTACAAGACCTATGCTTTTCTCAACAACGGCAAAGTTTTCCCTAAGTCCGTTTGATGACTCTACGACATCACCTATAACCCTTTGCAAAACATCCATAAATTTATTCATTCCGTTTACAAGACGACCTATCTCATCCTTTGTCCTTACGGTTATCCTCTCGCTAAGATCTCCGCAATTATTTTCAAGCTTGTCTACAACGCTGTCAAGATCTCTTGCAGTTTCCGTAGCCGGCTTTGTTATCGTTATAATACAGGCAAGAATCGCTATAACACTTATGATAACTGATACAACTATCTGAATAACAGACATTCTTATAGTCATATCAAATGTCTGTGCCTGACTCTTATTTGATGCTGCTATCTCATTTTGTATAGCTTCCGTAAGTGCATTAATGGATGATTCTGTCTTGTCCACAAGCGAAGCCAGTTCATCATTTGCCATCTGTATCGCACCACCTATATCGTCCTCACATAGTTTCAATGACTCCATATATTTTTTATAAAGAGCATCATATCTTTCCTTAAATGTGTTAAAACTGTTTACCTCTTTTGCATTTTTTTTATCAATGCTTTTCTCATATTCTTCTATATTATTTGTCACACCCTCTGCCACATCCGAAATTTCTTTTCTTACTTCTGTCTTGGCAGTTTCATTTCCGGTCACAAAATACACAAACAACAGCTTGTGCATTTTGTGAAACCCAATAGAAAGCGAGTCCAGTTTATATATCGCTTCTGAATTTGATTCAGAATTTTGGATACTTGACTTCTTCAGGCTCTTCATTGATGCAATGTTCCATCCCGAATATGCTATACATATAAATGCAAGTGCAAGTATAGGAATGAGTACTTTTAATCTTATTGTTTTCATATTATTTTCTCCTCTATATCCGCTTTTTTCACCATAAATCTTATTACTTATCTAAACATTATACACGCTTTATATTGTTTAGTCTATATAATTTTATGTTTTTATGCCAATTTTTGTAACAGTTCAGCCTTGCATTTCTTACATTCATAAACCTGCCAGCGAGCTGTCAGGCGCTGCTTTGCAATTCTCGTTGGTACTGCACTACTTTATGAGCATTTTCCTATAACATAAAAAATAAAGACCAAGCTTACTTGAAAGCTCAGTCTTTATTATTAATTTCGGTGTCTTACTCTATCTTTTTTCTTTTTTATGGCTTACACATCCTCCGCAAGTTGCACAGTTTCCGGTGCAGCCTCCATTTTTCTTCCCGTTTATGACACTTCTCAATGCAGCAGCCAGTGCCGCCAATATTATTATGCTTATAACAATTGTTGCAACCATTTTTACGCCTCTTTTCCGTTCATATCAGATTAGTATCAGATGATTTTACCTTTCGTTTTACATTTGTGTACAACAGCAGTAACAAACAGATACAAAATCTTATTTTTATTATTATGTTGACTTTTTGTTTATTATTCCTTACAATCGTTAGTATAACCTAACTAGAAATTATTGTCAATAAAGAGATTTCTTCCGTATGACAGAGCGGCAGCATTGAAAAAACAAGTTCCTTGTGTTAATATATATTATGGAATAAATATATGGTGAGGTGAATTATGATGAATACTAACGAATCTTCTGAAAATTATCTTGAAACTATACTTATGCTCAGTAAGACCCTCCCTGTTGTAAGGGGTGTAGATATAGCAAATCATCTTGGCTTTAAGAAGTCAAGTGTAAGTGTTGCAATGAAAAATCTTCGTGAGAAAAAACATATTACGGTTACTGATGCCGGTTACATATATCTTACGGATTCAGGTCGTGAGATTGCTGAAATGATTTATGAAAGACATGAATTTATTTCAAAATGGCTTATATCACTTGGCGTCTCAAAAGAGGTTGCCCTTGAGGATGCCTGCCGCATCGAGCATGTTATAAGTAAAGAAAGCTTTGAAGCCATGAAAAAAAATCTTCATAATTAATATGAACGTTACCACGGAGGAAACATATGATTTTACAATGCAGCCACATCTGTAAGTCTTTTGCTACAGATGTAGTTTTAGATGATGTATCATTTCATATAAATGACAATGAAAAAGCCGCTATCGTAGGAGTAAACGGTTCCGGAAAGTCCACTTTATTAAAGATAATCGTTGGAAAATCCGGATACGACTCCGGCGATATAATTATAAAAAAAGAGGCAACGGTAGGTTATCTTGCACAGAACCAGGAATTTGAATCAGGTGAGAGCATTATAGAAGAAATGCAGACTGCAAAACCTGAAGTCAAAATCCTTGAAAAAAAGATGCATGAACTTTCAGACCGGATGAACAGTGCATCCGGCGATGAACTTGATTCTCTTATAAGACAATATGACAATGCAAGACACCGTTTTGAACAGCTTGACGGATATTCCTATGAAAGCGAGATAAACGGTGTTTTAAAAGGTTTAGGATTTGAGGATAATGATTTCACTAAACCTATTTCTAAACTTTCAGGCGGTCAAAAAACGAGAGTTGCTCTTGCAAAGATGCTCTTACAGGCTCCCGACCTTATAATACTCGACGAGCCGACAAACCACCTTGATATGAACTCTATCCACTGGCTTGAGGGTTATCTTGCCGGATATAAAGGAGCGGTTCTTATTGTAGCTCATGACAGATATTTTCTTGACAAGATAGTAACAAAGGTTGTTGAATTAAGGCAGACACATTCCACAGTCTTTTCAGGTAACTACAGTGACTACTCCATAAAGCGTCAGGCACTTCTTGACTCCCTCATGAAGCAGTATATGAACCAGCAGGCAGAGATAAAGCATCAGGAGGAGGTTATCACGAAACTTCGTTCTTTCAATAGAGAAAAATCCATAAAGCGTGCGGAGAGTCGTCAAAAAATGCTCGACAAAATGGATCGTATCGAAAAACCGATAGAAGAAAACACACAGATGCATCTTCTTTTCACACCTAAGATACAAAGTGGAAATGATGTACTTACCGTCAAAAACCTTTCAAAAAGTTTTGGTACTCTCTCACTCTTTTCGGATATTGCTTTTGAAGTAAAACGCGGAGAAAAAGTTGCCATTATCGGAGACAACGGTACCGGCAAGACTACTATCCTAAAAATGATAAATAAAATGCTCGCTCCGGATACGGGCAGCATAACACTTGGAACTAATGTGCAGATAGCATATTATGACCAGGAGCACCAGGTACTCCACATGGAAAAAACTCTCTTTGAGGAAATCCAGGACACCTATCCTACAATGACAAACACGCAGATACGAAATATGCTCGCTGCATTTTTGTTTACGGAAGATGATGTTTTTAAGAAGATTAAAAACTTAAGCGGTGGAGAACGAGGTCGTGTTTCTCTTGCAAAACTTATGCTTTCAGATGCAAATTTCCTTATCCTTGACGAGCCGACAAACCACCTCGACATAGATTCAAAGGAAATTCTTGAAAACGCCATAAACAATTTTGAGGGAACCGTACTCTATGTATCGCATGACCGTTTCTTCATAAATAAAACAGCAACAAGAATACTTGACCTGACAAAACATCAGATAGTAAATTATGTTGGAAATTATGACTATTACCTTGAGAAAAAAGAGGATAATGAACGTGCACAGCTTAATGATACTATCATCGCTGCCGCTTCATCTGACAATACTGTTTCTGCGTCTGCCAACACGCCAGAAGGTCAAAATGCCACTTCTGACACAAAGCTCAGTTGGAAACAACAGAAAGAAGAACAGGCACGACTTAGGAAACTGGAAAACGAAGTCAAAAAGATAGAAGCTGAGATTGAAAAGCTTGAAAATGAAAATGAAGAACTAACCGAACTTTTACAAACAGATGAAGTTTCGACAAATTCCGTCAAATTGCAGGAGATTTCTTCCAAGATTGAAAAAAACACCAACAGACTTGAAGAACTTATGGAACGCTGGGAAAGCATCCAATAAATAAAAGTCCGACTGCATTGCAGCTTTGATATTTCATTTTTGTAACAAAAAACCGACCGCATTGTAATTTGAAAATTTAATTTATATTACAATGCAGTCGGTTTTTTGTTTTTTTCTAAGCAATATTATTAATTTCTTTTTGTTTTTAGCTTTTTCATTTTCGACTAGAAATCTCTTATATGCTCACCACTGTATATCTCATCTTTCCTAAGCTTCGACATTATCTCCTCTTTTTTAGTTCCGACAAGAAGTTCACTGTTATATTTAAGATATTTTTCACTTGGATTGTCAGAAAGAAACATTGCAATCTCGCTGTTCATCGTAAGCTCCGTCACAAATACGACCATCTCCTGGCCTGCTCCGAGTATTTCCTCAATAAATGTAAATACATTTTCAAGCTGCTCTGATGCCATGTCCTCACTCTCTTCAAGTATCTTTCTCTGATTTTCAAAACCTGAAAGTGCTTCTTCAAATGCCGCATCAATGTCTTTCTCTGAACTGATTTCTGTTTCTGACAGCTTATTTATAAGATGTTCATTTGCCTTTATCTCATCTTTATTTAAAAATCCTGCCTTTTTATCTCTCTCAAATAAAGATTTTCTTTCCTCATACAAGGTGTTGTAAATTGTTCCCGTTCCCATACTTTTTTCTTCAAGTTTTGCTTTATAACCTTTTAAAAATTCATACCACATATCAGTGACAAGTTTATTTAACCAAACTTTATGGAATGACACTTCAAGTCCGCTTATCAAAAGATTTACGACACTTACTCTCTCATCAAAAGACGCATCAAATATATTTTGGTATGACTGTTTCAACGGATTACCGTCAAGTATCTCCTGAATGCCATAATCATTTTTATATTTCTCATAAAGTGCAAAATAAGCCGCGACATCTTTTGCCGTATCATCATGCTGTATAAATTCGGCTATTATGTCCTCGTCAACTTTTATCCCTATATCCTGATATGCATCATACAGATTGCTTAAATCCTCCCAGCCTCTCGCCGTCACAAACTGCATTCCGTCTATATCAGCCTCTACTTTGTAGAAATTATTAGGTCGCAGCTCAAGATAATTTATTATTGCTCTGTTTATATGGTGGTTTACCGCATATTCTTTCCATATATTAAAGTCAGCGTCAACATCTATCTTTCTCACACGGTCAAGTGTCACCATGTCAAACTCTCTTACCGACTTGTTGTATTCTGACGGATTTCCTGCTGCCACGATTATCCATCCCTTAGGCACTTGCTGATTTCCAAATGTCTTACATTGCAAAAACTGAAGCATTGTAGGTGCAAGTGTTTCCGATACACAGTTTATCTCATCAATAAATAAAATCCCCTCAGGAATCCCACTCTCCTTAATCTTTCTGTAGACACTCGCAATAATCTCACTCATCGTGTATTCGGTTACAGAATACTTTTTGCCGCCAAACTCCTCCTCAACAATAAACGGAAGTCCGACTGCACTCTGCCTTGTGTGATGCGTGATAGTATATGAAACAAGACCTATCCTGCACTCCTTAGCAATCTGCTCCATTATCTGCGTCTTGCCGACACCCGGAGGTCCGATAAGTAAAATGGGACGCTGTCTGATAGCCGGGATAATATACTCCCCATCCGCATCCTTCTTTAAATAAGCCCTCACTGTATTTTTAATTTCGTCTTTAGCTTTCTTTATATTCATTGTTTTTCCTCTCTTATTCCAGCGAAACTTTCATTGCCCATGCCGGCACTGCTGTCTCACTAAGCTTGTCAATAAATACAAATGCCGTATTATAAGGCATCTTTTTTTTAGGATATTTTCCTTTTCCGTCCGTAAAATACAAAAGTCCCTGAAGTTTCTTTATCTCACCTGTATCAATCAGGTTATTTACATATTCAAATGCAGGTCTGAAATCAGTATTTCCACCGCCTGCAAGATCAAAATTATTTATAAGTATATCTATATCCGTGTCACCTGTAACTGTTATATCCGAATGTACCAGCTCGTCACACTGTATTATATGTATCTTTCTCTTTCTGAAAAAGCTGTCTGTCTCTGACAATATCGTAAATGTTTCCCTCAAAAACTTTTTGACAAGTTCACCGCTCGTTGAATAACTTGTGTCAACAACTATAACAAGCTCCTCTATCCTAAGATTTTCCTTTGTTTCTACCGGCTCTATAAGCGGCATATTTTTATATATCCTAAGACCATATGTATAATAATTTAAATCATATTCATCCATATCTATCTTAAGCTCTTCCTTTAATATACAGAACTTTCTCAAAAAATTCCTGTAACTTTTCTTTCCTCTCTCAGTCTTTACCTGCTGCTGCCAGAAATTTTTTCCTTTATCGCTGTCTTTCCCCTGACTTTCTTTTTTTATCTCGCTCTGTCTTGATATTTTATCCCACTTATCCTTTGTCTGATTTTGTGCCACTGACATTTTATCTTCTTTCGGCCAGTGCTTGTGTGTATCGGTATAAAATTCCATATGAAGCCTGTTTACCGTCTCGCTGTCAGTTTTCATAAGTTCTCTGTATATAACAGCAGCCGATATACCGTCAGGATTTTCATCTATCTTTTCATATACCTGCATCCTCAACCAGCTAAGCGGTCTTTTTAATATTTCCTTTTCCATATTGTCTATAGTGTACTCGACAATAATATCACACGCAATGCCCCATATAAATAAATCTCTCTCACCTCTCACCCACAGGTGGCTGAAAATGCAATGCAAAACACTATGTAGAAAAAGCCTGTCAAGGTATTTAGAGTTTTTCTTAAAAACGCTTATCATATGTTCAGGCTTAAAAAATATACAATTTCCATCCGTTGACATGGTCTCTATCGTCTCGTCAACTTGCGGTATAAGCTCACTAAAAGCAACATCAAAAAATCTAAGCTCCATATATAGTTCATTCTTAACAAATTTAAAAATATCATTAGAAACCTGCCACTCCCACCCGCTCTGTGTCTGCACTCTCAATTTTATATCCACCTCCCATGCAATCACCTAAATTTCAAAAAGCATATCTCGACTTCCGTATATCCTCTTTTTTCCGGCGGTATTTTAATATAAGTGCTGCCGCCTCACCAAAGCCGGTCTCATTTGCCACAACTATTGCTCTTTCTATCATATTCCTGTCACCACTAAACTTTTCAAGCATAAATTTTATCTCATCAATATTTTTATCATAAATACAGCTACCAATGATTTCATTTTTGTTATTTTTCAGATAATCCATATACAAAACTTCTGATGAACTTCCAAGCATATATGGATACATCAAACGATAGAGTGCGATTTTTCCTGCAACCTTTACGCTTTCCTCTGCAGATGCCTTTGGAAATATCGTATCATACTGGTTCATATCAGCTTTTCCACCATCAAAACACTGTCTTGCCCGAAATCCTTCACCCTCTATGTTTCTTCCAAATATATGTGCAGGAGCTATCTCGTCATAGACTTCACTATATTCAGGATAAAGCACTTTAGCAATAACTTTTTCTTCTTTTATATATGTGACTTCAATCTCTGAAGAAATCCTGCTGAGCACCTGTTTAAGTCCCGTAATGTCACTTATATCACTTCGTAAATATATCTTATTTAAGCTGCGACAGTTCATAAACACATCACTGCCAACCTCTTTTATATTCTTTCCTATTGTAATACTTTCAAGCTTTTTACAGTTGTAAAAAGCATTATTTCCTATCTGCATCACACCATCAGGTAACTTTATGCTGTTTGCAAACTCACCTGCAAATTCATGGTAAATTGTTTTGTCTATATCTATTTCATCATATTCATTCTGTAATTTTTCCGGCAGATGCAGCTTTTCTGAAAAACAATATGGTGCAATCTTATTTATCTTATCACATTCTCTTTTTATATATAAATCTTCATTTTCAATATCTTTATTTGTATGGTCTTTTTTTCTATCTGCAATATCTACAGTGCCACTTTTTCCAAAAACACGATAAAGCGTAAAGCCTGTCTCATTTTTATCTAATAATAAAATAAGCTCATTTATTTCTCTTATCATTTTTTTGCTGACTTCCTATACTCTAAAAATAATACTGCCATGTTCTGAATTAATTATCGTTACTGTTCACCCACAAACCTGACAACACGGTCAAGCTATACGCTAATAAGCGAATTTCATAAGTTTAAACAGTACCTTTTATCAAAACATGGCAGTCTGATATTTTCAATTTTTTATAATTATTATTTTATAATTTCACTATGAAAATCTTCACCGTTGCCCGTTGCATTGTAAACCCTTCTGCACCTTACTCTCAGTCCGGTTTATGATTATTTCAAAAGTTCATCGATCATCTTATCCATCTGCTCGACATTTTCTTCTTTAACTGTTGATTTAATTGAAACTATATTTTCACATATCTCAATGTTTTTCATACTCTCAAGACTCTCACGCATTTTCTTTGCCGCAAGAGGAGCCCATGAACCATTTTCAACAAGTGCAGCTTTTCTCTTCTGGAAATTCTTTGATTTTAAATGATTTAAGAAATCTTCCATAACCGGGAAAAGTCCTCCATCATAAGTTGCACAGGCAAGCACCATCTTGTCATATCTAAAAGCCGCTTCAACAGCTTCTGCCATATCGTCTCTTGAAAGATCCATGACTTCCATCTTCTCAACGCCTTTTGCCTTAAGTTTGTCTGCTATCTGCTTTGCCGCTTTTGCAGTATTGCCGTGGATTGATGCATAAGCCACAATAACACCTTCATCCTCAGGCTCGTAACTGCTCCATGTGTTATAAAGGTCGAGATAATATCCAAGATTTTCCTTTAATACAGGACCATGAAGCGGACATATGGTCTGAATGTCAAGTGCAGATGCTTTTTTAAGGAGATTTTGAACCTGTGCACCATATTTTCCTACTATATTGAAGTAATATCTTCTGGCTTCACAAGCCCATCCCTCATCATCCTCTGAATCGAGTGCTCCGAACTTTCCAAATCCATCGGCAGAGAAAAGTATTTTTTCTGTTTTCTCATATGCTACCATAACCTCAGGCCAGTGAACCATAGGTGCCATCACAAATGTAAGCGAATGACTTCCGAGAGAAATCTCATCACCCTCTTTTACAACGACCTGTCTGTCAGCAAAATCCTCATCAAAGAACTGTGGAAGCATCTGGAAAGTTTTTGCATTTCCGATAAGCTGCATATTTGGATATTTATGTGCGATAAGCCCTATATTGGCTGCATGGTCAGGCTCAAGATGTGATATAACAAGATATGATGGCTCTTTCCCGCCAAGTGCCTCCTCAATATTTTTAACCCATTCATCTGTTGCTCTTGCATCGACTGTATCCATTATCGTAATCTTTTCATCAAAAATAATGTATGAATTGTATGATACGCCATCAGGTACTACATACTGACTCTCAAATAGATCTATATCCTTATCATCCACCCCAACATATTTTATACTGTCTGAAATAAACATAATTTAAAAATCTCCTTTCGTATCCAAAAATTTTTATCTAATAATAAGTGCAGTCATCTACACTAATTAAACATATTAAACATTTTCTCAATAACTTCCACCGTGCCTTCAATACCGTAGCAAGCTGTATTAAGACACATATCGTAATTTTCTGAATGACCCCAGTGGCGGCCTGTATAATAATTGTAATAAGCCTTTCTCGCCCTGTCCATATTCCTTACTTTTTCAACAGTGTCATCATATGAAGCTCCGGTACAAGCCATATCGTGTTTTACTCTCTCCTCAAACGGAGCTCCGATAAATACTGAGATGTGAGGTATATCTGCGTGCTCAAGCACAACATCTGCACAACGACCTAAGAATATACAGTCACCTTTTTTTGCCATTTCCTCTATCATCTGGCTCTGTGCAAAGAAAAGTTCATCATTTCCTGCAAACTTGCGAAGTGAAAATGGAGTCTTATTAAGCCATCCTTTTTTGCTGTCTGCCTGTGATGCATCGACACTTGAAAAATCTCTGCCTATATGCTCGCACGCCATTTTGATTATCTGGTTGTCATAGTAAGACATATTTAATCTTGTTGAAAGTCTCATACCAACTTCATGTCCGCCGCTTCCATACTGACGACCTATGCAGAGTATTCTGTGATTTCCGTCTTTAAATCTGTCTTTCATCTCAGATATGTTACTTACAAAGCTGTCTGGAAGCTGTCTTGTCGGATTGTACTGCGCAAGCATCTTATTAAGTTCTTCAAGCTCTTTTTTGCACTCCTCTGCAACTGACGGATTCTTTATAGTCGAAATCATATTTCCGATAAGGATAGTCTCGTCTCTTATAAAATGCCTTTTATCCTCGTCAAGATGTTTGAGCATCTTTTTCACCGATAAATCTTTTCCTGCCGGAAATACCTTTCCCATCGTACTTCCCGTTGCTTCATAAACTTTCACATCAAGTTCATAAATCTTTTCAACAAGCTCTTTAACATCATATTTTTCCATATTCATCAATCCTCCATTCCTACATAAAATACTACCCTGCCGATAAACATCTGTACATATTTTCTAATAACCTACTTTTTTTCCTTTGGATGTCATATATCCGCTTATCCTGCCCGCTTTATAGTCTTTCTTCTTTGTGGCAGCCGGCACTGAAGGATCTGTAGGGTCATAATTTATTGACTCTGCTATTTTTATCGTAGCAGCTTTTCCGAGAGGTCCCGGTTTTTTAGAATTTCCTTTTTCAATTTTAACTGAACTGCCCACAGCTGCATAATCGTAAAGCCACTTTGCATCAGCAACAGTCATTCTTATGCATCCTGCCGATGCTGCACTGCCAAGTTTGTTATAGTTGCTTGCACGAAGTGCATAATGCGACTGACTTCCAACAGCTATCGCATGAAAATAAACATTTCCGACAACATGACTTGCCCATCTGGCATAAACGGTACTTCCATCAGGCTCTCCCATAGGCTTTAAACTATATTTTGCTGCCGTACCGTTTGAAGAAATCGAATACGAGCCAAGCGGTGTGTAAGACGATGAAATAGAAAGTCCTGCCGCACCTGATGTGGTTGCAGTATCTCTGCCTACCGAAACTGTACAAGTCTTTACCGGTATGATATAGTCTTTTTTCTGACTGTCGTATGCATATATAGTAACACAACAGGCAGCTCTGTTCACTACTATTTTTAATTTTTTGTTACCTTTTTTTAATTTAAGCACATTTGTGAGATCTGTAAGTTTTTCTCCGTTTTTATAATAAAACTTATAAACTTTTCCGGCATATTTTTCATAACGCCATCCGTTCTTTCCAACCTCTGAACTTTTTACACTGAACTCTTTTGTCTTAAATTTAATCTCCTTATTCCACTGTGTATAACCACACGCAACAACCTGTGTTCTTCCACTTACCATATACTGATAATTTGCAATATATGTTTTATTTGAATATACACCGATAAGTTTTTTTATCAATGTTCTCTTACCGTTTTTTATGCTGTAAACTTTAAATCTTACACTTTTTATATTTCCCGGTATATACGCATTTTTAAGTCTGAATTTTGCGGTACCATTTGCCAGCTTAGTTACTGTAAGTATCCCCGTTTTTACCCTTACTGACGCAGTTCCGGTCTTTTTAAGTATTCTCACTATCCCCGCGTTGTCCGTCACTGAAACTTCTATCTTATAATTTCCAAACCTATAATTTATCGTTTTTAACGGTATATCTGAATAATAATATGTACTTGTACCGTTATGCACCCCCTTTTCCGTACATACAAGTTTTCCTGCACTGTTATAAATATTAAATGTAACATTCTTTACGACAAGTGCTGAATTTACTTTCTCAACAAAAACTCTAAATGTCTGATTTTTTTCTGTTTTTGAAGTTGACTTTGAGCCGATTTTCCCATAAGTAAGTGCAAGATTAAACTCTTTTTGTGCCAGCAGCTCACTGCCGCCTGAAAGTTTGCTGTTTATAACAGTGAATCTCGCGTAATATGTACCATATGTATTACAATACTTTGTAAGATCAACATCCCAGCTTTTTGTTGCAGTCGGAATAACTGTTGCCGTTCCAACTTTTTTCTCATCTTTTCCGTTTTTCTTCAAAATCGAAAGCTGTATCTGACTGTCTTTTCCCGGAATAATAATATCATTTTCTTTATTTACTAAAGATATAGTCCTGTTTGTTTTTGATTTATATCCTGCAACATCTAATGTGAATTTATCCCTGTGTATTGAAAAATCGCACTTTGCAGCAGCCTCTACAGGAGTACCGTCACTCATAAGAAATGAAACCGTATATTCCCTATATGCATATGTGCTTAAATCTGAAAGTGAAAACGAACCTGAATACTGTCCGTTCTGGCAGTTTTCTGCTGTAAATGTCACCGGCTGTTCAAGCACTGTGACCGTATTTTCAGATTCATCTTTATATGTAACCTTTGTTGTCATCCCCGATGTCTGTGCCGTATCTATACCTGCAAGTGTATAATTGCATACACCGTTTTCTCTGTCAGCATTGACATCTGCACTGTACTGTGCAGCTTTTGCGTTTGGTGAAATCGCAAATACCGCAACTACTATAGCAATCATAAATACTGCCGGCAATGCAATGAACTTTTTTTTGTGTTTACCTTGTTTTAACATTTTGTTCCTCCCATTTCTATCTACAGATATACTATTTATATGAATAGTGCAGCCACTTTTTCACATACATATATTTTACCACTTCTTAATAATGTAATGCAAGTGCGGCAAATGATATTTTGCCCTGTTAAATATTGATGCGTAACTTCACAAACAGTGTCAGGTTTGCGAATGTGCAACTCTCAATTCAGACATAAAAAGAGCGAAATCAGCGTTTTGCTCCTGGTGTCACACTACTTTACGAGTATTTTCTCATGTATATTTTTAATGCTCTCTGTCACAAGTTTCTTAAAGTCGCCTGATACCCTGTCGGCTGTTTCCTGTACTTCTTTATGGCTAAGTGGTGCAACACTCATGCCGCTTGCAAGATTTGATATACACGAAATACCGCATATCATCATACCCATATGGTTTGCCGCCACAGCTTCGCAAGCCGTACTCATTCCGACGACATCCGCACCGAGCACTCTCGCCATCCTTATTTCCGCCGGAGTCTCATATGCCGGTCCTGTAAACTGCAGATATGTTCCCTCTTTTAAGTCAATGTCAAGTTCAGCCGCCGTCTTTTTAATCACCTTTCTTAAACTAATATCGTATATCTCGCTCATATCAGGAAATCTCGCACCGAGTTCATCAATATTTTCCCCAATAAGAGGTGACGGCACAAAGCTTGAAATCTGATCCTTTATCAGCATAAAATCACCCGGTCTGAAATCATAATTCACACCGCCTCCCGCATTAGTAAGAAACAAAACCTTTGCTCCCATCAGTTTCATAAGCCTTATTGGAAGCACTACATCAGAAATATCATATCCCTCGTAATAGTGGACACGCCCCTGCATACATACAACAGGCACATCTCCAACATAACCGAAGATATACTTACCCTGATGTCCCGGAACGGTCGAAACCGGAAACCCCTCAATCTCATGATAATCAAGCTCGCAGACAACCTCAATGCCATCCGCAAAATCACCAAGCCCTGAACCAAGCACCAATGCAATCTCCGGCTTAAAATCAACCTTATTCCTAAAGCACTCGTAACATCTGCTAAGCTTATCATAAACTTTATTCATCCACAAAACCTCCTTACTATTATAATTTCCATACGGTTACCTCGATACAGTAAATTGCGAAACTGTCATAATATATGATTAAATTGTGCAAATATAACAAATAGTGTTAGCAGTGTACTCTGTCACCGTCAGCACTTAGTCAGCGTATTTTGCTGACGGGTCAATGCTTTTTTATTGACCTATGTACTGCTACGAGTGACAGGTAGCGAAAGCGTACCTGCGGTACTATTTGTTATAGTTGTGCAATTAACACAACCTATAATCAGTTTCGCTCACCTGTATTATCCGGCTAAACCTTTTCCAAGTTTCCCCGTATAAAGCTGGTAATACTTGCCTTCCTCTTTTATAAGTTCATCATGCGTTCCACGCTCTATTATCCTGCCCTGCTCAAGAACCATGATACAATCACTGTTTCTTACTGTTGAGAGTCTGTGGGCGATAACAAATGTCGTTCTGCCTTTCATAAGTCCGTCCATTCCCTGCTGAACAAGTTTCTCAGTTCTTGTATCTATCGAACTTGTAGCCTCATCAAGGATAAGTGCAGGTGGGTCTGCAACTGCCGCACGTGCTATTGCCAGAAGCTGTCTCTGTCCCTGACTCAAGTTTGCACCGTCACCGGTGAGCATTGTGTCGTATCCGTCAGGAAGTCTTGTGATAAAGCTGTGTGCATTTGCAAGTTTTGCTGCCTTTACGATTTCCTCGTCTGTCGCATCAAGTTTACCGTACTGGATGTTTTCCCTTACTGTTCCGGTAAACAGATGTGTGTCCTGCAAAACGATACCAAGCGAGCGTCTTAAGTCATTTTTCTTTATCTTGTTTACATTGATACCGTCATATCTTATCTTTCCATCCTGAATATCATAAAATCTGTTTATAAGATTTGTGATAGTTGTCTTTCCAGCACCAGTCGCACCTACAAAAGCTATCTTCTGACCCGGTTTTGCATAAAGCACTATGTCGTGGAGTATCATCTTGTCATCATTATAACCAAAGTCAACATGGTCAAATACTATGTCACCTCTCATATGTGCATATGTGGTTGTTCCGTCATCCTTATGGAAATGTTTCCATGCCCACATTCCAGTGTGTTCTTCTGTCTCGACTATATCTCCGTTTGCATCCTCTTTTGCATTGACAAGCTCGACATATCCGTCATCCACCTCAGGTTCTTCATCAAGAAGCTTAAATATTCTGTCTGCACCTGCCATAGCCATTACGATAGAGTTAAACTGCTGGCTCATCTGGTTTATAGGCATTGAGAACGATTTACTAAATGTAAGGAAACTTACAAGACCACCTATCGTAAATCCGCCAATACCGTTAAGGGCAAGAATACCTCCGACCATCGCACAGAGCACATAGCTTATGTTTCCAAGCTGTGCATTTATCGGCATAAGTATGTTGGCAAATTTGTTGGCATTGTTCGCACTGTCAAACAACTGGTCGTTTAACCGGTCAAATCCCTCCATGCTTTCTTCCTCATGGCAAAATACCTTGACTACTTTCTGTCCTTCCATCATTTCCTCGACATAACCGTTTAACTTACCTATATCTCTCTGCTGAGCCATAAAGTAAGAACCGCTTAGTCCGCCAATCTTCTTTGTAACTACAAGTGTAACACCGACCATCACAAGTGTGAGGATAGTAAGCGGTACATTGAGTATCAGCATATAAATAAATACGCTGACAATGGTTATCGCACTTGATATCGCCTGAGGAATACTCTGGCTTATCATCTGACGGAGCGTATCTATATCATTTGTGTAAAGTGACATAATGTCTCCATGTGCGTGTGTATCAAAATATTTAATAGGAAGTGTTTCCATCTTATTAAACATTTCTATTCTGAGTCTTTTAAGTGTTCCCTGAGTAACATATATCATAAGTCTGTTATACAGAAATACTCCTATGACACCTGCACCGTAAAATATTCCTACTTCTGTTATCTTTGCAAGAAGTTTTGAAAAATCAGGGTCAGAACTCTTTGACAAAGGCACTATATATTTGTCAATAAGTGTCTGCGTAAACATTGTTCCCTGATTTGTTGCAAATACACTTGCTATTATTCCGACTACCACTATAAGACAGTGTACCCAGTAATACTTGAATACATATTTCATCAGTCTTATAAAAAGTTTGCCCGGATTTTCTATTTTTGCACCCGGTTTTCCCGGTCCCATTGGTCCTTTAGGCATAAAGCATTAACCTCCTATATTATTTTTCATCAAAATCGGCATTGCCGTTTACCTGTGATTCATATACTTCCTTATATATCTCGTTGTTTTCAAGCAGTTCATCCGATGTTCCAAAGCCGTTTACACAGCCGTCCTCCATAACGATTATCTTGTCACAGTCCTTTATACTTGAAACTCTCTGTGCAATGATTATCTTTGTAGTTCCCGGTATCTCCTCGGCAAACGCTTTTCTTATCTTTGCGTCAGTTGCAGTATCAACGGCACTTGTCGAATCATCAAGTATAAGTACCTTAGGTTTCTTTATAAGTGCTCTTGCTATACAGAGTCTCTGTTTCTGTCCACCTGATACATTGTTACCGCCCTGCTCGATATATGTATTGTAGCCGTCTGGCATCCTGTCGATAAATTCATCGGCACAGGCAAGTTTGCATGCTCTTATACATTCCTCGTCAGTGGCATTTTTGTCACCCCAGCGGAGATTGTCAAGTATCGTTCCGCTGAACAGTACATTTTTTTGCAATACGACTGCAACCTCATCCCTGAGCGTCTCAATATCGTACCTTCTTACATCAATTCCGCCAATCTTAACCGCACCGTCAGTTACATCATAAAGACGGCTCAAAAGATTGACAAGACTTGATTTGGCACTTCCCGTTCCTCCTATGATACCGATAGTCTGTCCTGACTTTATCTCAAGGTTAATATCCTTTAAAACAGGAGTTTTTGCTTCTTTTTTGTAGCTGAAGTTTACATGTTCAAAAGAAATGTCACCACTCTTAACTTCCATAACAGGCTTCTCAGGATTTGTTATGTCAGGTTTCTCATTTATTACTTCGCATATACGCTCTGCACTTGATACACTCATTGTTATCATTACAAATACCATTGAGAGCATCATAAGGCTCATAAGTATGTTCATGCAGTAAGCAAGAAGTGTTGAGAGATTGCCTATCTCCATATCTCCACCTACGATAAGTTTTGCACCTACTAAACTTATGATGAGAATACAACTGTAAACCGTAAGGTTCATAAGCGGCATATTGTAAGCAACCGTCTTTTCTGCTTTAATAAACATCTTATAAACATTCTCACTTGCTTTCGTAAATTTCTTCTGTTCAAAACTCTCTCTTGAGTAAGCCTTTACAACTCTTATCGCATTTACATTTTCCTGAACACTCTCGTTAAGTTTATCGTATTTTTTAAATACCTGGTCAAAATATTTCATGGCAACTTTTATTATAAGTGCAAGGAAACATCCGAGTATGATAACTGCTATAAGATATATAGAAGCAACCCTTGCATTTACATAAAATGACATTGTCATAGCACAGATAAGGCTCGCCGGTGCTCTCATGCACATACGGAGTATCATCTGATACGCATTCTGAACATTTGTTACATCAGTCGTAAGTCTTGTCACAAGACCTGAAGTACTGAACTTATCAATATTTGAGAAACTGAAAGTCTGAATATTGTCATACATAGCCTTTCTTAAGTTTCTCGCAAATCCCGTCGATGCACTTGCACCGTATTTTCCACCCATAGCACCAGCCCAAAGGCTTACAAATGCTGTTAATACCATCAGTGCACCCATAAGGTAAATATGAGTAAGATTACCTTTTTGCACACCATCGTCAATTATTGAACCCATTATCAATGGAATAATAGTTTCCATGATAACTTCCAAAATCATAAATACAGGAGTAAGAATCGAATCTTTTTTAAATTCTTTAACCTGTCCGCCTAATGTTTTAAGCATTTTTGTCCTCCTTATAATTTATTAAATTAAAAACATGAAGCCGTTAGCATAAATATTATACCTCAACTGAAATCTTCAATGTCCTAATCCACTCTCTTATGGCATCATCCCATCCCCTGTCGAGTGTTTTATCCATTGTAAACTCTCTGTGTGTGATACCTGTCACCATAGTAAGTTCACCTTTTTCATATCTTATCTGAAGATAAAGATCAGGCTGCTCGCTTAAATATCTTGAAAACACTCCACTTTCAGCAAGAATTTTTTCTGCTGCCTTATGGCTCGCCTTAAGCGAGAACTTCATATACTCAGGCGTCTTTTTTCCTTTTATGTAATCAAATAAAAAATCCCTTGCCTCTCCCCAGTATAAAAGTTCGGACAATTGATTTTCTTTTTCGTCATCATCATACCAATTTAAATTTCTTTTTCCATTTATTTCAAACATGGCAAATGTTACCACCTTTGACTCTTCAAGCAAAAACTCATCAAATGTCTCCCTTAAAAGCAGATGAGCCATTGTTATCTTAATATCATTTATTTTTAAACTTAACATAAAATCTCAACTTTCCGTTAATACTATTTACACGACAACCAAGACAGCAAAACCGATGCCTTATTTAGCATCAATCTTCTGTCAGTTGTCTTTATATATATGCAGCTTTAAACCATCGGTGAATGTTACTGAACCCACTTTTATACAGACAGTAACATTGAATATTCCGTACATTTGTGCACTTTGTACAGAATAAGTATTTGAGCAGTTATGTAATGCCACACCGAAAGTATGATCCTGTTCATAATTCAGATTGTTTTCCCTAAAATGAATAAGACCGTACAAGCACTTAAAATGCACAGAAACGAGGTTTCCTATGAAAAAAAATGCTGAAACAATGAAAGAAGTAGCTTCACTTTGCAGCAAATACTGTAGCTGTGACGATTGCGGATGTAAAAATTCAACATCAGCAAATGCATCCTGTCAGAATTGCACACACTATGATGCCAAAAATGTGTGTGACATCGATCTTTATGAAGAAATCGTGACTAACCACAACCTTTAATACTGTCCGACAACCGACAGTTAAGAACTTTTAGGATGCTGCAAAACGACCGTAAATACAAACAGTCTTTTTAGCATACCAACAGTTCTTATGAGGGGCAATGTAAATTTATTGCCCCTTTTTGCTGTCAGCATTTATATGATTTACCGGCATTTTTTATCCTGTGTCAACATTTCACTCCATGTATTGTAATCATTCTATCTGCCGACAAATACAACTATACTTCTCGGCTCAACCAAATATTCCCTAAATAGCTGTTTCTCCGGTTTAATTTTCCTTTTTCTTTTTTTCTTTGGCGGCAATGTAAAGAATTCTCCCGAATGGGTATCAATGGCAGGATACCATTTTTTACCAACCGTGGGATTTGGAAGTTCAAACACTTTTTGTTCCCAAAACATATTAAAAGCGATATAAATGTCATCATCCTCGGTGATGCCGTATCTGCCACCGAGCAGTATGCCAAGCATCCTGCTGTAATTTGAAAAATCAGCTCTCCACGCCTGCGTGCCGTGAACCGACATATCAGGTATGCCTATGCCTTTCGTATCAAACATCGAAAGCGGTTCTTTTCCATGCAATACACAGTGTTGTTTTCTGAAAGCTATCATCCTTTTGACAAATTCAAATATATCCTGCTCTGACTTTGTGTGTTTCCAGTTGAGCCATGTGATATTATCATCGTGGCAATATGCATTGTTATTGCCAATCTGGGTATTGCCAAACTCATCACCCGCAAGAAGCATAGGTGTTCCCTGACTGCAAAGCAGCATCGTAAAGGCATTGCGTATCTGATTCATCCTGCTTCTCATTACGGCTCTCTTTCTGGTCTTTCCCTCAATGCCGCAGTTCCAACTGTAATTAAACTCCGTCCCATCATTATTATTCTCACCGTTTGACTCATTGTGCTTTATATCATATGACACAAGATCCATCATAGTAAAACCGTTTACATGAGTGATAAAATTTATAATAGAATAATCGGGAGCATTTCTCTTAAATCTCTCCGAGAAAGTCTGAACCATGCCCTCATCACTCTTTAAAAAGCGTCTTGCATCATTCATAAAGCCCTCATTGTACTCGGCAAGCACATTGTCATTTAGAGCACCTGTGTCACGGAGCATATTTTCATCCCAGTAAGATGTAAGAAGTTTGACTCCTGAAATAATCGGATCCGATACGAGCGAGATTGCAGGCATTACCTCCTGATTTACCCTGAATCCGTCAATATGGTAATTAATGACCCAGTGCCTTAAGCAGTCTGTCATAAGATACAGATTTGTCCCCGGTCTGAAATAGATATCCATAAGAACTTCAATCCCTGCAAGATGCATCTGTCTTACAAACTCTTTAAACTCAGCATCTGAATGTCTGACATCTGAGGCATAAGATGATTTAGGGGACAAATAATATGTATTTTTAGTGCCATATCCCCAGTAGTTAATCCTGTATTTCACATCCTCATCACTGCCATTTTCAGATGGTGCATTATAGCTGCCTACATCCAAGCTCAGTTCATCAAACTCATAACATGGCAGAAGCATAAGTGCATTTATACCAAGTTCTTTAAGGTAGGGGATTTTTTCAATGATACCAAGATATGTTCCCTTATCTTTGACTTTTGAGGATGAATGTTTTGTAAAGCCCCTGACATGAAGCTGATACATTATAACTTCACTGAAATCCCTTCTCGGAAGGACATCCTGTTTCCAGTCAAACTCCTCCAGACTTATACCTGCACGCACACTGTCAGGATTTCGTCTTTTTCCCCATCTGTCACGCCCGTGTATAATCTGTGCATAAGGATCGGCAAACTCCTCACCGTCTGCCTCATACATATACTCATATTCCTCCGACAACACCTTTGCTATATTGCAAGTGTCATCACCCTTTATTCCAGTGACGGTAACAAAATAAACGCTTCCCTTTTTGTATTCATCTTTCAAAGGAATGACAGCCGCCGGAAGTTTCCTGCCTATACGATACAGCTTCAGCATACACTTCTTTTTATTTGGAAGGTAAACCGCAAACTGTACACCTCTGACTACTTTTGTGACTCCGAGTGTCAGGGTATCTCCCGGCTGAACATTAAACAACTCCTTTGACATTTTCGTTTTCTCCATTCAATCTGATGTACTTATTTTGTATGCTTATAGCAATACAATAATCTATAGTATTCTTATTTTACTACAAATTCTTTCTATCTGCAAAACATAATTTGTTAAATATTTGTGTTCACCTTGTAAACATTAAATAAACTATTTTAAGATTTTTGCCTTATACCCTTGCAAAATAGCCATTTTTCTGTAAAATAGAAAGAGTTATATAGTTGACCGAACCAAAGGTAAGGTTATACTTTCTGATTTAAAGTCAGGAAAAAGAAAACTTATAGAATTGATAATTATATTTAAGAAAGGAAACATATAAATGATACAAGCCAGTAATATTACACTCCGCCTTGGAAAAAAGGCACTTTTTGAAGATGTAAATATTAAATTCACAGAAGGAAACTGTTATGGTCTTATCGGTGCCAACGGTGCCGGAAAGTCAACATTTTTAAAAATACTTACAGGTGAGATTGAGCCAAGCAAAGGTGAGGTTATCATCACACCGGGGCAGCGACTTTCCTTCTTAAAACAGGATCATTTCAAATATAATGAATTTGTTGTCCTTGATACTGTCATTATGGGTAACGAGCGTCTTTACCAGATAATGAAAGAAAAAGACGAAATTTATGCAAAAGAGGATTTTTCTGAAGAGGACGGTATCAAAGCCGGAAAACTTGAGGAGGAGTTTGCAAACATGGATGGCTGGAATGCTGAGTCAGATGCAGCCACACTTCTTAACGGACTCGGACTTTCAACTGACATTCATTATAAAAAAATGAGCGAACTTCCGGACAGTGAAAAAGTAAAAGTATTACTTGCACAGGCACTTTTTGGAAATCCGGATATTCTTCTTCTCGACGAGCCTACCAACCATTTGGATCTCGATGCCATAAACTGGCTTGAAGAATTCCTTATAAACTTTGATAATACTGTTATTGTTGTATCGCATGACCGTTACTTCCTTAACAAAGTCTGCACGCATATCGCTGATATTGATTATGCAAAAATCCAGCTCTATGCAGGAAACTATGACTTCTGGTATGAGTCAAGCCAGTTGATGATAAAGCAGATGAAAGAAGCAAACAAGAAGAAAGAGGAAAAGATAAAGGAACTCCAGAGTTTCATCCAGCGATTCAGTGCGAATGCATCAAAATCCAAGCAGGCTACTTCCCGTAAGCATGCCCTTGAAAAAATACAGCTCGATGAGATGAAGCCGTCAAGCCGTAAATATCCATATATTGATTTCAGACCTGACAGAGAGATAGGTAATGAAGTTCTTACTGTTGAACATATTTCCAAGACAATAGATGGTGTTAAAGTACTCGATGATATTTCATTTGTCATAAACAGAGAAGATAAGGTAGCTTTTGTAGGAAGCAACACTATTGCAGCAACCACTCTCTTCCAGATACTTACAGGCGAGATGGAGCCTGACGAGGGTACTTTCAAGTGGGGAGTTACAACAAGTTTTTCTTACTTCCCTAAAGATAACACTGAACTTTTTGACAGAGACGAAACTATCGTAGACTGGCTTATGCCTTTCTCTCCTGAAAAAGACCCTACTTATGTAAGAGGCTTCCTCGGACGTATGCTTTTCCCTGGTGAAGATGGTGTAAAGAAAGTAAATGTACTTTCCGGTGGAGAAAGAGTTCGTGTAATGCTTTCAAAGATGATGATTCTCGGTTCTAATGTACTTGTCATTGATGAGCCTACCGCACATCTTGACATGGAGTCTATCACTGCATTAAACAATGGACTTATCAAATTCCCTGGTGTAATCCTTTTCACTTCACAGGATCACCAGTTTATACAGACTATCGCAAACCGTATTATGGAGATTACTCCTGGCGGACTTATCGACAAACTCACAACTTATGATGAATATCTTGAGAGCGATGAGATGGCTAGAAAAAGACAGATTTTGTCAGTACAGAGCGATGATGAGGACTAAAGAAGCAACATTTCATGTTGCTTCTGCAACAAATATGCCAGATAAATAAATTTATCTGGCATATTTTTGCGTATATTATTCAGTTTTTTGCTGAATACCACTACTTTCACATTACTTCTCATTACTTCTGCAACAAAAAAACAGGCAAAGTAATTTTGCCTGTTTTTTTGCGTGTGCTATTCTGTTGTTTGATGCAGCAATTCTTAATATCGCTGCTTCTTATATTTACTCTTTATAAAGAAGTTTTTCTATGATAAATCTTGGTCTTTCTTTTACTTCCATATATATCTTTCCGACATACTCTCCTATTATTCCGAGTGATAAAAGTATCAGGCCTCCTATTCCCCAAAGCGATATTACTATGGTCGTCCAGCCCTGTACCGTATGTCCTAAAAGCCACACAATTAGGAAGTATATCAGCATAACGATACTTACCGTAAATACAAGTGTTCCAAGTGATGTTATCATTCTTATCGGTTTTACACTGCATGATGTTATTCCATCTACGGCAAATGAGAGCATTTTCTTTAACGGATATTTTGACTCTCCTGCAAATCTCTCATGTCTCTCATAATAGACAACATCCGTTTCATAGCCTATCATAGGTACTATTCCTCTTAGGAAAAGATTTACCTCTTTGTACTTTGCAAGTCCCTCTAATGCTCTTTTACTCATAAGCCTGTAGTCGGCATGATCCTGTAATGTATCTGCTCCCATTACCTTCATCAGCTTGTAAAAAGCGTGTGCCGTACTTCTCTTAAATACTGTATCTGTTGCTCGTGTAGAACGCACTCCGTACACTACATCTTTTCCCTCATTGAACTTGTCTATAAACTGCTCTATAACTCCTACATCATCCTGAAGATCGGCATCAAGCGATATAGCCGCATCTGCATAATCCTTAGCTGTCATAAGACCTGCGAGCAGTGCATTCTGATGACCTTTATTATGTGCAAGATTTATACCGGTAAACATCGGATTTTTCTCATGAAGATCAGTTATTATATTCCATGTATTGTCCTTTGAACCATCGTTTACAAAGGCAATCTTACTCTTATCACTTATCTTGTCTTTTTTTATAAGACCTCTCATTATCTCCTCAAGCTGTCTTGATGTTTCAGGAAGCACTTCCTGCTCATTGTAGCACGGTATAACAAGCCATATTATTTTTTTCATATCATTATTTCCTCATCTTACATTATTTAAACATTCCGCCAAGAACCTGGTTTACAAGTTTTCCATCAGCTTTTCCTTTCACCTTAGGCATAAGGACTTTCATTATCTTCCCCTTATCTTTTGCCGTTGGTTCTGCAATCTCAAGTTCTGCTAAAACTTCCTTGATAACAGTCTCTATCTCAGCCTCATCCATCATTTTAGGAGCATACTCTTCTAACACCTTGATAGTATAGTTACATTCATCTATAACATCCGTTCTGTCTGCCGGAGTCATCTCCAAAGTCTCTTTTGTCTGTTTAATAAGCTTTAAGATAATCTGGTCACCCTCTGCATCAGTAATATCTTCTCTCTTGTCTATCTGAAAGTTTTTAAGTGCAGTAAGGAGACTTGACAGTACAGCCTTTCTCTCTTTATCTCTTGCTTTCATTGCGGCCATCATTTCGCCTCTTATAAAATCTACTTTATTCACCACTAAATCCTCCTCGTTTATATTATGTGCTCTCGAAATTTTTCATTTAAAAGATTCCGAGAGTACATTATTTGTTTTTAGTAAAGTGTGTATCCCCACACCATTTCCACCATCAAACTTTAAATGATATTCAACATTTTATATGTCAATAGCGAAACATCTTTATAAAACAAAAATCGCAGAATAATTCAATGAAAATTCTACGACCTTTAAACTGGGCTACAAGGATTCGAACCTTGAAATGCTGGAGTCAGAGTCCAGTGCCTTACCGTTTGGCGATAGCCCACTATATTTAATTTTGCCAGTTTTTCACTGAACACACCAAATAAACTTTGGTAAAACTGGGCTACAAGGATTCGAACCTTGAAATGCTGGAGTCAGAGTCCAGTGCCTTACCGTTTGGCGATAGCCCATCATCTTTTGCTTTGTTGCTCTGTTTTGTTTCTCTCTCGCTGAGCACTTGCTTAGTATATAACATCTTTTTTTAAAATGCAAGTACTTTTTTCAATTTTTTTAATATTTTTTTGATTTTTTTGCCACAATCTGTCAAAAGCCCCTAATTTACGGGCTTTCTGAGAATAAACTTTTTTTCACAATAACCTATTTCTTATAAGCAAACAATAAAAGAAGCATCTGCCGCTTCTTTTTTCTCGCAACAAATGCTCCTTTTGTCAATCTATCGTCGTACGGCTCCGTCCTCATAAAACTTGCCGTCTTCCATAATCCAAACTTTATAATGATACTAAGGATAAATGCATATTCTTTGTAAGTTCCTCACATAATATAAGTAACGCATCAACTACTGTATGACAAAGTTCCAATATATATTCACAATCACGTTTCACTCCGCTTTGCATACGCATATAAATCTGATGCATCCTTTGAACAAAACCAAGAATTGCTTCAGGTGTGTGAACCGATTCACTCAATCTTCCTCTTTCTACTCCCGGCTCTCTTACATAACTGCGAAGCTCCTTTTTAAGCTCCTCCTCATAGATACAATGATCTTTTAAATTTCCGGGGAAATTCTGATTGTGTGGAAAGGTAAAGTAATCAGCGACATAATGAGTAATCACTCCTAAATGTCTGCAAAAATAGCTATCAAACCCTCTAATCGGGTCAAAATGTGATACCAGTCTGCTGATCTCTTTCTCAAGTACATCAAAGGAATCCTCAATAGTATGTTTCCTTACTAAAAATGAAGGAATACAATCCGGTAATATACTTCCAATATAGAATGCTCCTTTATGATGTTTAAGTGACTCCATACCTTCATTGTTCATCAAGTACCATGCCAATGAAATATGGGATTTCTTTCGCATATCATCCTCCTCACTGTGACATATACACGATTGACATCGCTGTCTTAATTTGTATGTTTATTGTATAACAATTTTTCATTTTTTGCAATAGTTTTCTGACATTTTTTCTGTGTTTTCACAAAAGTTTCACAATTATATATTCTGCATCAAAACTTGACAACTGCATAATATATAGGTAAAATATTGATTGTTTATACATATTAAACGAATATTAAACGATTGGAGTTGATTTTTTTGGATTCTGGCGACGCCTCGAAACTGATAATATTACTTATTTTACTGGTTCTTTCCGCATTCTTTTCTTCTGCGGAAACCTGTCTTACAACAGCAAACCAAATGCGTCTTAAATCTATGGCTGATGAGGGTAATAAAAAAGCTGCATTAGTCTTAAAACTTTGTGAAAAACCTACTAAAATGTTAAGTGCGATACTGATAGGAAACAATATCGTAAATCTTTCGGCATCATCACTTACCACAACATTTGCTATAAATATTGCCAAAAAATCAGGCTTTTCAAATTCTGCAAGCCTGATAACCGGAATTGCCACCGGAATACTTACTGTTTTGGTAATTATATTTGGGGAGATTATGCCTAAATCATTTGCCACGGTAAATTCAGAAAAAATGTCACTTTTTTATGCAAAACCGATATATTGGCTCACATCAGTATTAGGACCTGTATCATATATATTTGATAAGTTTTCAAAGCTGCTTTTGAGAATACTTCATATAGACGCTACAAAACAGCCTGCCATCACTGAAAACGAGCTTAGAACTATTGTAGATGTAAGTCATAAAGAAGGTGTTATAGAGAGTGAAGAACGCCAGATGATAACGAATGTTGTTGACTTTGGTGATTCTCTGGCAAAAGATGTAATGGTTCCAAAAATGGACGTTGAATTTGTTGAACTAAACCTTACCTACGATGAACTTATCGCGGCTTACTCAAAAGAAAAATTTACGCGTATGCCTGTATATGATGACAGCAGGGATAATGTTGTCGGTATAATAAATCTCAAAGATTTATTCTTTTATCAGGGTGACAAAAACGATTTTAAGATTTCAGATGTTATGCGTGAAGCTTATTTTACCTATGAATATAAAAAAATATCTGAACTGTTTTTTGAAATGAAATCGGCATCAATCCCAATGGCAATTGTTCTTGATGAATACGGCTCTACATCCGGTATTCTTACTATTGAAGATCTGATAGAGGAGATTGTTGGTGAGATAAGAGATGAATATGACACAAATGAAGAAGATGACATCACAAAAACCGAAAATGGTGACTATATCATACTCGGTGTTGCCAAACTTGATGATATAGACGAAGCACTTGGAATTAAGATAGAGTCGGAAGATTATGATTCCATTGCAGGTCACATAATAAACCTTCTGGATCACTTTCCTGATGCTGGAGAGACTGTTTCAGACGACTATGCGACATATACCGTTTTGGAAGCTGCCAAAAATCATATTGATAAAGTAAAACTTCATCTGCTTCCAAAATCCAATAATAATGATGATGAATTATCATCTGATGACAATACAAAAGAAGCACATTCCGCATAGGATGTGCTTCTTTTGTATGTATGTTCTGCTAAGATATATCGGCTGGTTTACATTCTTCAAACTGGCATTTTTCTATGTGTGTTCCCACCTGCCTGTCTATAGCTCCCCCACCTTTTTTGGCTATACATCTTTTAAAATTGCAATGTTTTACAAGTCCTTTATTGCCATACATACTTATTCCTGCCCCACTTTTGGCACGGCAGTTTACAAACACACATTTCTCAATCTCTCCACCCTGCGTATATATTGCCCCGTCCTGACAAAAATTAAATATGCTTTCTTTTATAACCGGACGATATGCATTAAATACAGCTCTGCCACCATATGTATTCCTAAACAATGAATTTTTTATCGTTACATTTGTTCCCTTGATATTTATTCCGCCTGTCCTTAATGCTCCATCAAATTCGCAATTACTTATTTCACACTTCCTTGCACCCTCAAGATAGAGCATATCTGAATTTTCAAGATGGTTTGCCACAATCCTTGCATGTACCAGCTTTAAATTTCCTGCACACATTACAGGATAATTAAGATATAATGCGGCTTTTGAAACACTGAGATTTCCTGATGACTCAACATAAACAGGACAATCCACTATTGTTGATTTATTGATAAGCATATCACCCAAAATCCTTAACTCTCCATTTTTTTTGAGTACCTGAACAAACTCAGCTCCTTCCGGATGGCAGGCAACATATTCTAATTCACGGTCATCAATATCTGCAAGGCCTGAACAAAAAACTGCTGCACCATACTCTGCAACATTACAATTTGTAAAATGACATTTGTCAAGACAGATGTTTTCAACTATATAAACGGCTCCACCACGCTTTGCCTCACAATCGGCAAAACGACACTTACTTATCTTTCCGACACCGCCGCGAACCATTACCGCACCACCATCCTCCGGCGAATAACATCGACTGAAAATACAATTTGTTATCTCAATACTTTCACCCCAGAATCTTATCGCTGCACCTCTTGTCGTATTGTAAATATTTGACTCGCTGACAACTACCTTTCCTGATTCTGCTCTTATAAACATTCCATAATTTCTACAGTCAGCTTCGCATCCTTTTATAACCACATTGCTGTAATCACCCTTAAGATTTATGCAGGAACGGTGACTGTCACTCTTCCTTATAACCTTACTGTTGAGTATTTCAAGAGTTCCGCCGTCTAAAAGTATATTTCCATATACCCTTACAAGTGCATGGTCAAACACCAGTTTCATACCTCTTCTTAGGACTATATCCTCATAAATCTGACATCTGTCCGTTATCCTTAACTCTCTCTTTTCTTCCAATATCCTCTGCGTACACTCAGAATACTCATATATCTGCAAAGCAAAATATTTCATATCTATGAGCTCTATCTCAGGATAAAGATTTTTTATTATCTGCGACAGTTCAAAACACTCTTTACTCTCTTCCTTAACCGCACATTCAATAAATCTTCTTACGACCTCAAAAATCTGCTCCGATATTCCAAGTTTGTCAGCAAATTTTTTTAAGAATTTAATCTCGTCAGCAGAAATTTCACTGCCTATTCCCGATACATTTAAAAGATCCATTAAAAAGATAATCTTTTCTTTTCCTGTTTTTATATTTTCTAAAACAAACTCACATATCATTTCGTACTCTTTTGAATTTCTAAGAGCCCACGCAATGTCAGACGAATTCATTTTAAGACCATATTTCATAAGCCGTTCAAGTTCAAAATTATTTAGCAATTTTACTTTTTTATTAAGTCCGGCCTGCATTATAACCGCTGAACTGTATTGCATTTTAAATCCATCATCATATGAACAGAACGGATGCTCAGGGGTAAGATAGATTTTTCGCCTGTAATTAAATTTTGTCAATATATCTACAATCATATCTTTCCTCCCTATAACCTCTGCATCTCAAAATCATCATCATACACATTAAAAACGCTGCTCTCCTCAGGCATACATTCCTTATATGTGCAATTCGTGACATACTGACCGAATTTGCTATATTTAAAATATATTGCTGAGCCAAGATATTTCGCCTTACTATTCTCGAATGTACAGCTTTCAACCTTTACATTTCCTATTGATTCAGAATATAAACTACCGCCGTATTCTGACATACAATTTATAAATTCGGTATTTTCTATGTTTACCCTTGAATTTTTCATCAATGCCAGTGCACCTGCATTGCAATTTACAAAACGGCAGCGCGTTATGACTGCTGATCTTCCTAAGAACTCAACAGCCCTTTCTCCCGAAGTATTGCTTATAGCCGTGTCTGACAATATAAACCTTCCTGTAGTCTGGTTTATACAACCACATTTTCCGCCACAATCAATAAATGAGTATGTAATCTGAACAATTGCCGTTTTTGACAGTTTCATAAAATAATCGTTCTTATTGTCCATAACCCGTACTCTTGCATTATAAAGCCGAACTCTTCCGCCATCCGTTATTATACTCCCGTATATTTTAAGTATTCCACCTAAAACAAGCAGCGAACCGCCTCTTTCTACAATAATATCACCGGTAACTTTAGTCGGTTTATCTATTATAAATGTCTTTCCGGCCTTAACGGTTATATTATCATAGTTCTCCTCAAGCACAAATTCAGGAAAAAAATACGACAGAACTGAATATCTTATCTCATAACCTTTCTTTCTGAAAAGTTCATATGCTTTCCCTGCCTTTTCAGTATCCTTTTTTTGAGCACTTTCACTAAATGTTTCAAAAAAATTTCTCTCAATATCTGAAAACCTGAATATCTGTTGATAATAATCAAGTACCTTTTCACAATAATCCTGCGACCATAGAGATAACTGATATATCTTATACAGGTCTAATACAAAACAATACTGTATTTCTTTCTCTCTTACCTTTTCAATACATTCAGTCAATCTGAAGTCAAAATAATTATTTATATCTGTTATTATCTGCTCTCTTCCTTTTTCTGAGATACATAATCTTACTGACAACGACTCGAAATACTCCTGAAGTTCTTTCATTGCTTTCATATTTCCAAGTGCCATAACACCAAGTCCAAAAGCATACAGATACCTGAAAGAGTCATCACAACGCACCATAGGATGACTTACTTTTTCAAGTTCGCTCTGTCTTTTTTTTAAATATCCTAATATATCTGAATTAACTCCGGTCTCCATGCACCCACCTCCCCTTATATTCATATAAGTTTTTCCTATATAATTTTTCGTATATCTCATCTGTTTTCTTTACAGGCATCGTCTATCTTTTGCAACTCAATACTTCTTATCATCTCCTTTTTTATTTCTCTCGCTGTATTTTCCACAAGCTTTGCATTCTTTTTGCAATGTCTTATAAAAAATTCATTTTCTCTGCTGGTCGCTCTCATATAATTGCTGCATAAATACTGCTGCAGCCTGCCTGCATCTATCGCATACTCAAGTTCAATAGTATATGGCATAATCCCTATTCTGTTTCTCGGCACATTATATTCATAGCTTATCCTCTTTCGTGTCCACTTTCTTTCAGGACGGTATTTTCCTACAATGTATATGGCTTTTTCTCTTATCGAAGTATAATTTTCAAAAAAATCTCTTATATTGTCAGGATTTTGTGTAAGATTCACCACAACTATATCTGCATCAAACAATATTTGTTTTGTACTAAGATTTTGATTTGACTCCGTATCTATAAAAATATACTCTGAAACTTCTTCTAATATTTCAAACAACTCTCTGTGAACCATACTGAAATCATAATTGAATACTTCTTTGTTAAAAACCATCCCTGATGGCAAAAGACACATATTAGATAACATCAGATCAACTGTCGAATTTTTGATAAGTTCTCTATCCCTATCTCCACAATAAATCCTCTTTAGTATGTAATCCAGTCCGTATTTTACATTGTACCCTCCGGATTCCCTAAGGAAATCCTGCTGCATTGGCTGCAGCAAAACATCTTCAAGACTTTTGTTTCTGCTAAAATGATTTTCCAATAAAATTTCTTTAACTCTGCCTGCATTTCTAAGTGATACCATTGATGCGATACTCGCCATATTGGCTGTAACGCACATCTTCTCCCCTCCATTACTCCAAAATGCTATTTTCATATATATTCTCCATTCTTAAATTTTTCTCTACCCCTTTAATAAAGCAAACGTTTTTGCACTCTGCTTAATGCTGCATACTCCGAATACACTTATTATATTCGTATATTAAAGAATTTTTTTCGCAATGTAAAGTGGTTTTTGCCTTATTTTTGACAAAACTACATCTTTCTCCATTATTCACAAATTTTTGTTTATTTTTTCTACATATCAAAAAAAATGTCACTTATTTCGTAACATTTTTCTCGTATTACAAGACCAGAAAATATTTTTTTCGTCATTTTGCCAAAATTTCCATAATTTTTTTGTGCATTTTGCTACCACTGACTTTTCCATGCACTGCTGTTTTATAGACCCAATGGACTGCATTTACAATATCTTTTTCATAATTGCTGCCTTTTTGAAGACTCAAACTAAACATTATCGTATCGAGCATCACGATTTCTCCTGCCACCTGATATATCCTGTCATAAGTATCTTCATCCGGATTTTCATATTTTTTTGTAAAAATTCGGTAGTCAGCATAATTTTTATCAAATGTTGCAAGTCTTTCTCCATATTTTTTTGTAAAATCATTGTATCTTCGCCGAAACTCTTCTCCCTGCATCTGCTCCTCATATGCATCAAAACTTCCATCAAAATACATACAGTCTTTACAGCTTATTATAATATCTACTGCCATGTCGGCAAAGTCAAAAAAAAGTTCACTAAGTCTCTCCGGTTTTAAATAATATTTTGTTTTTATATCATTTATCAAAATATCAAATCTGTTCTTGTCCTGTGCAAACCAATTTACACCGCTTATATCGACCGGATACATTTTCTTGTCTGTTCCCATCTCATACCACATATTTTTTATTTTATCATTACTCAGATATTCTATTATGACAGGACATGACGCTGCCATAGATAAGAGCATAGTATCTTTATCTGAAAACGACAATCTCGGATATTTACGACAGGTATTACACAATGTCTTTTCATTTGAATTTCTCTGTATGCGGCAAAGACCATCACCATCGAGCATGGCACAGTCACCATTTTTCCTGTTCTTAAACGAACGCACATCGTCCTTCTCTACAATATTTGATAATATATCAGCCCTAAGACTTTTATTCTCAAGATTTTTAAATCTCTCATAGGCTTCTCTGTCAACAACTATCTTCCATCCACTGCAGCAGGTTGTCTGGCAGTTTCCCGCCAGACATTTAAAATCCATGTAATTTCCAAATACATATATCTTCATTAAAACATAAGCTCCGATTTATCTTTGAGAAGTCTTGCTCCTTTTGCAATAAATAAAACCCCGGTCGTAATCCCTGAAACGATAAGCAGTATTCCCATAACGAGATTAAATGAACCTACGGATTTCATTGTCTTATATATCTTCTCTCCCATATAAGTCTCCTTTTGGTCTTTTATTAAACTTAGGCGTTTGCGAAACTATCATAATCTGCGGTTAAATTGTGCAGATATAACAAAATAGTGTTAGTCGGCATTTTTGTCGTCGTCAGCATTTAATCAGCGTTTTTTGCTGATTTATGTACTGCTACGAACGACAACATAGCGAAAGCGTGCCGACGATATTATTTGTTATATCTGTGCAATTAACACAACATATAATTAGTTTCGCAATTACCTATTTTATTAAACTAAATTTACTTTAATTTTCGTTGAAATTGCTAATATGAGTTTCTATACATTCATTATTTTTAACTATAGTGCTCTGATTTTTATTATTTTACACCATACTGCTCATAATATTCATCGATTGCTGCCTTAAGTTTGTCGTCAATAAGCACTTTTCCCTGACATTCTTTATTGTAAAGACATTCTACAACATCCTCCATAGTTACAATGGCATTTGCACCAAAACCGTATTTTGACTGAATTTCATCGAGAGCACTTGCATCTGTGCTAAGACCTCTCTCCATTCTGTTTAATGAAACTATAAGACCTTTTATCTCAACATCTCCCTGAGCTTTGATGATAGGGAATGTCTCCTCAATAGATTTTCCTGATGTTGTCACATCCTCGATGATAACAACTTTATCGCCGTCTTTTATCTTGCTTCCGAGTAAGATTCCCGTATCTCCGTGGTCTTTTACTTCTTTACGATTTGAACAGTATCTTACCTCTTTTCCATATAACTCACTGTATGCAATAGCTGTCGTAACACTGAGAGGAATTCCCTTGTATGCAGGTCCGAACAGTACATCGAAATCATCACCATAATGCTCATGTATTGCCTTTGCGTAATACTCGCCAAGTCTCTTAAGCTGTGAGCCTGTGACATATGCTCCAGCATTCATAAAAAACGGTGATTTTCTTCCGCTCTTAAGAGTGAACTCTCCAAATTTTAAAACATCACTCTCTACCATAAATTCTATAAACTCTTTCTTATAACTTTCCATAATCAAACCTCTTTTCTATAAAATTTTTTGTCTGTCAAACTCCTTTAAACATCTTCATTCTTAGCTTTTAGCACATTCATGTCTACTGTCAGTCATCTTTATATCTAGACAAACGGCTTATGTTATTACTTCACGCAGCCGATAAGCTCATTTATATCTTTGACTCCGTTTTTATCCATAAATTCGGCTATTCCGTCAATAACATCTGTTGTTGCCGCCGGATTGTTAAAGTTTGCCGTTCCGACTGCAACCATAGCTGCACCTGCCATGATAAACTCCAATGCATCCTCTGCAGTTCTTATACCGCCCATTCCGAGAATTGGTATATTTACTGCATTTGCCACCTGATAGACCATTCTCACGGCAACAGGCTTTACGGCCGGCCCTGACATTCCGCCTGTCTTATTGGCAAGTGCAAATGTTCTTCTGTTTATATCAATCTTCATGCCCGTAAGCGTATTTATAAGTGATACCGCATCTGCTCCGCCTGCTTCCGCCGCCTTTGCCATCTCAGTTATGTCCGTAACATTAGGACTTAATTTCATTATGACAGGCTGTTTTGCATGATCCTTTATCTTTGATGTTATCTGCTCCACAAGTTTGGGATCCTGTCCAAAAGCAATACCTCCTGCCTTTACATTAGGGCATGATATATTTATCTCAAGCATTGAAACATCCTCATTTGCAAGTCTGTCTACAACCTCTATATATTCTTCCGGAGTCTTTCCACACACATTTACAATAATGTTTGTATCATATTTTTTAAGGAAAGGTATATCCCTGCTTACAAATGTGTCTATTCCGGGATTTTGAAGTCCTATCGCATTTAACATTCCTCCGTATGTCTCGCATACTCTCGGCGTATCATTTCCCGGCCACGGAACATTTGCAACACCTTTTGTCGTAACAGCTCCAAGTCTGTTTAAGTCAACATACTCACTGAATTCCTCTCCTGAACCAAAAGTACCCGATGCCGTTGTAACCGGATTTTTCATCTTAACTCCGGCAAAATCTACTGAAAGATTCATAAGCTTCCTCCATTTCGCAATATTTATTCTTTAAGCAAGTCCTCTACCGCCGCTTATTGCTCTACGCAATAGAAACATAGGACTTCCCTGATAATGTTAAATCTCTATATCCTCTGCATTAAATACAGGTCCGTCTTTACATATTCTCTTGTTATGAACCTTACTGTGCTCATCAATATCTTTTGACTTGCATACACAGCCAAGACACGCCCCTATTCCACAAGCCATCTTTTCTTCCATTGAAATCTGTGCCTCGATGCCTTTTTCTTTTGCGTATGCCTTAACACCCCGAAGCATAGGAATAGGTCCACATGAGTAAAGTACATCCGCATCAAGCCCGTTTTCCTTTATCGCATCTATGACATTTCCTTTGGTTCCGACACTTCCATCCTCAGTCGATACATACACATTTGCATAAGGCTCAAATTCATCTTTGAGAAACAGGTCATTGTCTCTGTAACCGAGCACTACCGAAACATTTTCTTTTGAGTTAAGAGATTTTGCGAGTTCAAGCATTGGCGGTATTCCTATACCACCGCCGATAAGTACTGCCTTTCCTCCTTTAAGCGTAAAGCCGTTTCCGAGTGGTCCGACAACCGGTATCTTATCACCTTTAACCATCTTTGAAAACTCGTCTGTTCCCTTTCCTACAACCCTGTAGACAACTCTAAGACAGTTTGCAGCTTTGTCAATCTCACATATGCTTATCGGTCTTGGCAACAGCCTGCTGCCGTCAGCACTATACATTGAGATAAACTGTCCCGGAACTGCACTGTTCACAACATTAGCATTGGCTTCAAATTCGAGCCACATACTGAATATATCTTTTGTTATATTTTCCTGCGATCTTATCACCGCCATAGTTTTTTTCTTGTCAGCCATAAACCGTATAACCTCATTTCATTTAGTCAAGTGGATTATTATCAATCCGCTCTGCTACTTGCTCATAACAGTTACTATTTGATGTCACGGATTGCTCTATTGCTGTGCAATTTTTACAATCCTGCCAACATCCGGCAATTTATATGTAACCATACATTGCCGGATGCTTTTGACCCTTGCATCAAAATATGCTGTTGATATCGTTTTTCATATTAATGACAGCTTCCCTTGACGCATCTGCAAAATTCTCCTCACCGAATTTGCTGTATGCATCCTGCTTGTATGCTGCGATTATTCCTCTTGACGAATTTACTATAGCTCCAAGACCGTCCTCGTTAAAGTACGGTTTCAGGTCTTTTGCCGTACCACCCTGTGCGCCATATCCCGGTACAAGAATATATGTCTTTGGCATAAGTTTACGGAGAACTTTTCCCATTTCAGGATATGTAGCTCCGACAACACATCCGACATAACTGTAATCATCGCCCATGCAGTCCTCGCCCCATTTTGAAACCATCTCACCGACAAGCTCATAGAGAGGTCTTCCTTCAACTTCTTTATCCTGAAACTCTCCACTTGACGGATTAGATGTTTTTACAAGAACAAAGATACCTTTCTTTTCTTCTTTGCACACATCAATAAAAGGCTTTACCCCGTCACTTCCAAGATATGGATTTACTGTTGCAAAATCCTCGTCAAATCCTGCATAAGACTTTGAGCCAACCTGAACTTTTCCAAGATGACCTACAGCGTATGCAGCCGATGTTGATCCTATATCTCCACGCTTGATGTCTCCTATGACTACAAGACCTTTTTCTTTACAGTAATCTATAGTCTTTTTGTAAGATACAAGTCCCGGTATCCCAAACTGCTCATACATTGCAATCTGTGGCTTTACGGCAGGGATAAGGTCATATGTCGCATCTACTATAGCTTTGTTGAACTGCCATATAGCCTCTGCCGCTCCCTCAAGTGTCTCTCCATGCTGTGCAAAAGCTTTTTCCTGTATATGCTTTGGCACATAGTTAAGCATAGGATCAAGTCCCACGACTATAGGTGCATTTTTCTTCTTAATCTCTGAAACTAATTTATTTATCATTTATCTTCCTCCGTTTTATTTTTTATATACTCTGTTTACTGCTTATAACACTATTAACTGCTATCTCAGCATATCACCTGTTTTGCAATTATCTTATTTGTTTTCCTAGTATTTATATACGATTTTTCCGTCAACTATGGTCGTTATGACTCTGCCTTTGACTTTTTTACCGTCAAAAGGCGTGTTCTTTCCTTTTGATACGAACTTACTGCTGTCTATTTTATACTCCTTAGTAATGTCGGCTATAACTATATCTGCTGCTTTGCCCGGTGCAAGATTTCCTTTATCTATGCCAAGCACTTTTGCCGGATTTACACTCATCTTTTCCACAAGCTGTGACAATGTAAGCACTCCTTTGTCTACAAGCTCCGTATAGCCAAGTGCAAATGATGTCTCAAGTCCGACTATTCCAAAAGGAGCCTTTAACATAGACTGGTCTTTCTCCTCTTTCCCATGTGGTGCATGGTCTGTTGATATAACTTCCATAATACCTGTTTTAAGTCCTTCTTTTAATGCATCAACATCCTCTCTGTTCCTGAGTGGCGGGTTCATTTTAAATCTTCCATTATCCTCCGTTATCTCATCATCAGACATTGTAAAGTGATGCGGACATACCTCCGCACTTACCGGAAGCCCCTGCTTTTTAGCCATTTCGACAAGAACAACGCTGTCTGCCGTTGAACAGTGACAAAGATGCAGTCTGTTTCCTGCTTCTTTTGACATTATAATATCTCTCGCAACGATAACATCCTCAACAGAGTTTGTGATACCCGGAAGTCCAAGTTCCTCTGCCTTCTGCCCCTTATTCATAACACCGCCCTCGACAAGAGCCTTGTCCTCACAGTGCGAGAACATTGGAAGATCAAGTCTTGCAGCTTCTTTTAGCGATTTTCTGAACAATGCAGAATCCATAACCGACTTGCCATCCTCGCTTAATGCCACGATACCCGCATCTTTCATACCCTCAATGTCAGCAAGTTCTTTTCCTTCCTGACCTATAGTACACGCGCCTATAGGAAGAATATGAACCGGTGAGCACTCTGCTCTTTTAAGCAGGTCTTTTACACTTTCCGGACTGTCTATGACAGGTTTTGTGTTTGGCATTGGGCATATGGATGTGACTCCACCTCGTGCCGCCGCCTTAGAGCCTGTCTCAATAGTCTCTTTATACTCAAAGCCCGGCTCTCTTAAATGAACATGAAGATCGATAAATCCCGGCATAACAACCTTTTCATCTGCGTCAATTACATTTGTATCTTCATCTTCCACAATAAAATCAGCAACTTTTTTAATTTTTCCATCCTCTATTAAAATGTCTTTTTTCCCATCAATATAATTTGCAGGATCTACCACTCTGCCATTTTTTATAAGAATTTTTTCCATAAATATATCTTATGCCTTTCCCTATATACAGAGAGAGCACCCGCCAAACAATATGACAGATGCACTCCTCTTATTAATAAAGTTCCGCCTTTTCAAGATCTTCAAGCATTCGCTTATTATGAATGTATTTTTCAAAGTCCATATAATCAATCCACTTAGCATCGTTCAGTTCTTCGGACAAAACCACTTCATCCTCATTCTGCTCTGTAAGGCAAAGATAGGCAAGTCCTAAATTGCACTCTGATCCAATCATAAATGTCCATGTATAAAGAACTCTGTCAACCTCGGTTATCAGACCTGTCTGTTCCTGTATTGTTCTTACAACGGCTTTATCCGGTGATTCACCAAACTCTGCCTCTCCATCGATAAATTCCCACTGATACGGCTCCATGATATTATCATCGTACCATTTTTCTACAGCCAGATACTTATTATCTCTCTGGACAATCCCCTTAACTAAAATACGATACTTATTCATATGGTACCTCCCATTCATGTGCTGCCGTTCACACTTATTGTGTAACCGGTAACATTCATGCTGCTTTATGATTATTTTGCTGTAATATATCCTTTTGCTTTCAAAAGTTCTGCGATAAGAACAGCTCCACCTGCTGCACCACGAACAGTATTATGTGACAAACCTACAAATTTGTAGTCAAATACAGTATCTTCACGAAGTCTGCCAAGAGATATTCCAAATCCGTTTTCATAATTTACATCAAGTGAAACCTGAGGACGGTTATCCTCCTCAATATACTGAATGAAATGCTTTGGTGCATTTGGAAGTCCAAGTTCCTGTGGCATTCCGCTGAACTCTCTCCACACTTTAATGATTTCTTCTTTTGAAGGTTTCTTTCCCTCTTCAAATGTCATAAATACTGCTGCCGTATGACCATCCTGAACAGGTACACGGATACACTGTGTTGTGATAACAGGACTATCTGCCTTTACTATCTCACCATTCTCAACATGACCCCAGATACGAAGTGGCTCCTGCTCACTCTTTTCTTCCTCACCACCGATAAATGGAATAATATTGTGCTCCATCTCAGGCCAGTCCTTAAATGTCTTTCCTGCTCCTGAAATAGCCTGGTATGTTGTTGCGACAACTGTCTTTGGCTCATATCCTGCTTTCTTAAGTGCATGAAGTGCCGGTGTATAACTCTGAATAGAGCAATTTGGCTTAACTACAATAAATCCTCTTGTAGTACCAAGACGCTTCTTCTGGTCAACAATAACTTCAAGATGCTCAGGATTAAGCTCAGGCACAACCATTGGCACATCAGGTGTCCATCTATGTGCACTATTGTTGGAAACAACTGGAGTTTCTGTTTTCGCATATTCTTCTTCAATTTTCTTAATCTCGTCTTTAGTCATATCTACCGCACTAAATACAAAATCAACTTTTGAAGCAACACTGTCAACATCGCTGACATCCTGTACCACAATCTTCTTTACGGCTTCAGGCATTGGTGTAGTCATCTTCCAACGACCCCCGATTGCTTCCTCATATGTTTTACCTGCACTTCTTGGGCTTGCAGCTATAGCTACAACCTCAAACCAAGGGTGATTTTCTAATAATGAGATAAATCTCTGTCCTACCATTCCAGTACCACCAAGGATACCAACTCTTAACTTCTTATCCATGTCTTTCCTCCATATAGTTTAACTCACCGACATATCGGCTTTATTCATCTTTTAATTTTACACTATTCAGTTCAATAAGTCAATTTTACTGTGACTACTTTGATGCAGAGATGTAACAATTCAGCCATAAAAAGGTAATCGGCAATATCTGAGCTTGCTCATTATATTGTCGATTATCTTTTTATGGTAGAATAGCCTTTCATTTATTACATGAAGGCAAAGCCCTCGCGAGCACGCTCAGATGGAACAAATTTATTTGTTCCATCCTCACTTTGCTTTCGCGTAAATAAACATAAGCTGCGAAGCAGCGACTGACAGCTTACTGGCAGGTTTATGAATGTACGAAATGAAAGGCTGAACTGTTACGCAGAGATTGATATAAAAGACCAGATATGGTAAAGTATTAAAGGATTATGATTATTATTTTCAGAAAGGATGATTATTTATATGAAATCTACACCAGTCAAAGGAACGAGAGATTATCTTCCAAAAGAAGTTGAAATAAGAGATTATCTTCAGAATGTAATTGCCGAGACATACAGAGATGCAGGATTTGTACGCATTACTACTCCTATCATTGAAGATGCTGTAAACCTTGACAAGAGCGAGGGTGGCGAAAACTTAAACCTTATATTCAGAGTTCTTAAAAGAGGAAAAAAACTTTCTTCTGCATTAAACAATGAAAATGTAACAGAAAAAGAATTATCTGACATGGGACTTAGATATGACCTTACTCTCCCTCTTTCAAGATATTTTTCAAATAACAAAAATGAACTTATGACACCTTTTAAAGTTATTCAAATGGACAGAGTGTATAGAGCCGAAAGGCCTCAAAAAGGTCGTCTGCGTGAGTTTATGCAGTGTGATATAGATATTATAGGAAATGACTCAAGAGACGCAGAGATAGAGCTTATCCTCACCACAACAAAGGCTCTTAACAGAGTCGGCTTAAAGAATTACACCGTAAAGATAAATGACCGCCGCATACTTAAGAGCATTTTCTCATATACAGGCTTTGATGATGCCGACAACGAAAAGCTTGCCATTATATTTGATAAGCTTGATAAGATAGGAATTGACGGTGTAAAAGCTGAACTTGAAGAAAATTCATTTGACAAAAATGCAATTGACAAATTCATAGGTCTTTTTGAGAACGGCAGTCTCACACTTGACTCTATCGCAGATGTATGTGATGCAGAATATGTCAATGACCTTAAATATATCATTGATACAGTTGACAAAGCTTCAAACGGAACTATCCCTGTTGAATTTACTCCATCACTCGTAAGAGGGCAGGGTTATTATACAGGCACTATATTTGAGGTTGCAGCCGATGGTTACAGCGGTGCTGTTGCAGGCGGCGGACGATATGACAACCTTATTGGAAAGTTCTTAAATGAGGACATTCCTGCCGTAGGATTTTCAATCGGCTTTGAAAGGATTTTCGGCATCCTCATGGAACAGAATTATGCGATACCTGACCGCAAAAAGCGTATCGCCGTATTCTATGACAAAGATAATTATGCCGATGCCCTCGTATATGCTGAAAATTTAAGGAATGAATATATGGTTTCAGTTATCGCAAGACCTAAGAAGCTTGGTAAATTCTTAAATAAACTTGAACAGAATGAATTTGACGGCTTTGCAGTTTTCGGAGAAGCCGACGGAGTTAAGTTGTTTGGATAGTTGAGAATTGGCTTACGGACGCAAAAACAGGATTTTATTTTACGCTCAGGGACGGCTCGCGCCTCGAAGAAAAGCGTAGCGGTACATATGTGAGCTTAATACGCTCACTTAGTACCGACGCTTTTCTAACGCCCTTTGCTGCAAAATAAAATCCTGTTTTTGCTGTTTCTCGGAAATTTTTAAACACATTTATATATTTAACTTTAAGTAAAACTATTTTTTAGTTATTGTTTATTTTTCCTTTTCTCAGAAATCTGTTTTGATACACTAATATATTCAAAGTTAAGCAGAAATATTTTTATAGTTGTTGTTTATTTTTACTTTTCTCGGAAATCTGTTTAGATACACTAATATATTCAAAGTTAAGCAGAAATATTTTTATAGTTGTTGTTTATTTTTACTTTTCTCGGAAATCTGTTTTGATACACTAATATACTCAAATTTAAACAGAAATATTTTTATAGTTATTTTTTATTTTTTCCTTTTCTTGAAATTCTCTTTAACTAACACTAATATATTATAATTTAGGCATGATTTTTTATATTAAAAAAGATGCAGTTTTTTTTCCATATTGAAATACAAATCTGCATCTTTTAATTTTTTATATTTTCTCTTTTTAGTAGTGCATGAATACCATCTGTTTATATTTTGTGAGTTCATATATTCTCGCTGCACTTGATGGACTTAAATTCAGACATCCATGTGAGCCTCTTACTTTGTAAAGACTTGGACTCCAGCTTCCCCATGGCTGCCATTCTGCCTGATGGAATCCTGTTCCTGTCCATGTGATTCGTACCCAGTTTGCTACAGGTGTTGCATAGTTGTCTCCTGTGAGGACTCTATGTCTCGCATGATCTTTTATGAAGAACATTCCTGTTGTTGTCTTTCTGCCCGGTACAGGTCTTCCTGATATTGTGGCACATGAATAGATTACTTTTCCGTTTTTAAATACATATACCATCTGTGAGCCTAGGTCAGCTTCTATATAACTGTTTTTATTCCAGTCATTCATCTTATTCTTTGGATCGTATCTGTATGCTGTTCCGAGCCACTCCGGCTTCTGCGTAACGGTAATCGCCTTTTTGGCTGCCTCATCCTGATTATTTATATAGTCATTTTGCAGTTTTCTGCTTATCTTCTTTGTGACACCCTCTTTTAACTGGGCACACATTTTCTCATAATCAAGCTGCCATCCGTAATCACCACCGGAAAGTCTCATCATTTTTCCTGTATGACTCTTAAACTTTCTTGTTCCGCCAAGAGTCTTATATTTCAGACAAAGCTTTTCCATCCAGTCTCTCATTGCCTGATTGTCAAGAACTGCTTTTCCATTATTATATGTAATCCATTTACTTATGTCTTCCGGTGTCGCACTCTCCTGAACTCCCTTATGTATAGTCCATGTAACCCATCTAAGTGCTGTTGCATTGCATACATTTACTTCTCTTCTGAGTTCTTTATCTTTAGAAGTAAGTGCCGGTTTTTCGTAAATATCCGGATATTTTTTTTCATCAGAAACATCTATTGAAGTTTCACCATTATCTAAAGCTGTCTTTACTGTTTCTGAAAATTTATCCTTATCAAGAGTGTTTCCCACATCTTCTTTTACAACCTGATAACTGTTTTTCTTTTTTGAATATACAGCCTTTGCATCAACAGGTGCCGTAACCTTATAACTACTGTCTCCTTTTACTATTGATGCCGAGCTAAGGATAGAATCTACTTCATTTTCATCATACGATACCTTTGGTTCGATTTTAGTATCATTATTCTTGAAAAGATTTGAATACGAAAACTTGTCATGCTGCTGCTCAAATGCTTTTTTTACGGCATCTTCAACACCGACTTTGTAATCAATATCATCACCATTTATCGTAAGTTTTCCATCTTTTCTTCCCTTAATGTCAAGCTGATATGAACCATAGACCTTTTCCATTGCCTTTACCGACTCTGAAAGTGTCATGCCTGAAACATCCTTGTCACCTATCTTTGTATCAGGATACCAATGACTGCCATAATAAACTCTTATGCCTATAAAAACTGCGGCAGCTATGACTACAACTGCTGCAACTGCTATCAACGCAATCTTTCTTCCAAGTCCTGAGGTATTATTTCCTGAAATACTATTCTTTTGTTTATTAGCGTTTTTCATAATTTCCTCCATTAATTATAACATCTTTTCCCTATTCCACTTTACGAATTATAGTTTTAAATTGATACAATGTCAATACTTAGCGGCATTACATTTTTATTACGATTGTTACATTTTGTTTAAAGCAATACAGCTATCATAGCACAAATATGTGTCTTAACAGTGTTTTTATGATGCCGTACGCACCTCAAAAGTAAACAGTAATATTTTCATTACTTCCTATAATACAACAAAACTTCCGTTTATGCAAAAAATTAAGGAGACCTGATATAAAGCCTCCTTAACTTTTATTATGTACTCTCGGTATCTTCTGAGCGAAAATTTTCGAGATGGATTTATTATGATATTGGTTTCAAAATTTATTTTATTACCAACTTATGCCCCAAAATTGCTGTCTGTTTTCAATCCCTTTATCATATCTTTAAATCTCATCATCACTCTGTAATGCATCAAATCCACTGTCACCTGTACGAACTTTGACTACATTTTCAACATCATATACAAATATCTTTCCATCTCCGATATTTCCTGTATAGAGTGCTTTCTTAGCTGTATCTATAACAGTTTCTACAGGAACGGCACTAACAACAACCTCGACTTTCATCTTAGGAAGAAGTACCACATCAAGTTCTGCACCACGATATTTTGTAGTCATACCCTTCTGAGTTCCACAGCCAAGCACCTGCGTTACCGTAAGACCGTTTACACCGATATTGTTAAGTGATTCCTTAAGATCCTCAAATTTACTCTGTTTGCATATGATAGAAACTTTTGTAAGTTTTGGAATTTCCTCATTCTTTTCAGTTTCATTTTTCTTATAGGCAGCAGGTTTTGGTGCTGATGCCGTTGATACATTTGTAACCTCGACAGCTTTATCAATAGGCACATTTCCCTTAAGAGTCTCAACTGATGTACCTGCTGAGTAGAACATATTTCCCGCCGGCATAAAGTCTGCATATGCTGATGAAAGACCATGTTCAACTGAATCAAGACCCTGAAGTTCTTCTTCTGCAGACACTCTAAGTCCCAATGTATGTTTGATTGCAAGAAATGTAATCGTAATAGTAACAACCGTCCATGCTATTGTTGCTGCCATTCCTACTATCTGAAGTCCAAGCTGTGTAAATCCGCCGCCATAGAAAAGTCCCTCAGCTTTTATTGCTCCACCGTCAAGTGCAATCTGAAATCCCGGTGCTGATTTTGTTGCAAAAAGACCTACGGCAAATGTTCCCCAGATACCGTTCATCATATGTACTGCAACGGCACCTACAGGGTCATCAATCTTAAGTTTATAATCAAGAAGCCATACTCCAAACACAACAAGTACACCTGCCACAGCTCCTATAATAAATGAACCTGCGCAGTCCGTAACATCGCAGGATGCCGTGATGGCAACAAGTCCTGCAAGTGATGCATTAAGACACATTGAAACATCAGGCTTGCCATATTTTATCCATGTGAATATCATACATACTACTGTTGCAACTGCCGGTGCTATTGTTGTTGTAAGGAAGATAGATCCTAAATCCTCAAGCGAAGTAGCTGCTGCACCGTTAAATCCATACCAGCCTAACCAGAGAATAAATACACCAAGTGCTCCTATTGTAAGATTGTGGCCTGGAATAGCGTGTGGCTTTCCTGTTCTCTTACTGAACTTTCCAATACGGGGTCCAAGCATTGCCGCACCAATAAGTGCACAGATACCACCAACCATGTGAATACAGTTTGAACCGGCAAAATCATGAAATCCCATCTTTGCAAGGAAACCACCACCCCATGTCCAGTGTGCTTCGATAGGATAGATGACCGCTGAGATAACTGCTGAATATACGCAATATGAGATAAATTTTGTTCTTTCTGCCATTGCTCCTGAAACAATAGTAGCTGTTGTTGCACAGAATACTAAGTTAAATACAAAACCTGAAAAATCAAAATTTGCATAATCCTTAAATATATTAAATCCCGGTGCTCCAAAGACACCTCCGACATCGTTTCCAAGAAGTAATGAATAACCTATCACGATGAACATCACCGTACCTATACAGAAGTCCATAAGGTTTTTCATAATAATATTTCCTGAGTTCTTTGCCCTTGTAAATCCGGCTTCAACCATTGCAAAGCCTGCCTGCATCCAGAAAACCAGTGCGGCACCTATAAGGTACCAGACGCCCCACAGATTACTGTTAATATAATCTAAAATTTCATTTGACATATAATGTGCCTCCTTTTTATCCTGATGTACCATAAAATTTATATAATTACTGTTCAAATTTACTGTATAACAGTGACATTAACAACATACATATACTTTTTCAAATACATCTCGGTATTAACCCGTTTTAATCTGCGTGTCCGGACAACAAATCTAACTGGCAATATAATTTATACACCAGCACAAGTTTTGTGCTAATGCAAAAAAGGTGCCACGATTATTTCTTCGTGACACCTTTGTCATGGCTATTATTATACACTTAATTGCTTTTCTGTCAACCGTTTTTTTACATTTTGTTCATTTTAGTAAATAGGTCATATAATATATTAAAATTATATAAAATCTTTATCAGAATTATACAAAAATATCATATTAAAAACAGCTATTACTCCATCATCCATTTTATAAACTGTTTAGCTTCTTCAGTATTTTTTGATGTAGCAGTTATACCAGCTACCGGCTTTTTAAGCAGACCGCCGAGTGTCTCTTTATATTTTTTACTGTCACTCAAATAAAGTCCGAAATTATAAGTCTTTCCCTCTGATGACTTTAACTTTTCTGCACTCTGTTTACTTTTTCTTAATTCCTCACCTGACACATATTTTGCAAAATACTTTTTATTTTTGTCATAATCTTTGTAGAAAGATACAGTATCTGATGAGGACGGGTCTGCCATACAGCCCTCATTTGCCCATCTTTTATATGTATCCTCCGAAGCGATGATAACATCAACCACGCCTGAATAAATATATGTCTGTATCTCCTGGTCGCTCGTTCCATTATCGACTTTTACATACTCATTCTTTGTGTCAATGTTCAGATATTTTTCTACGGCTTTCTCAAAATCAGCAACTTTATCCTCATCAAGCACATCATCTTCTATCGCTATATAAAGTACGCAATGCGGCTTCTTTTGAACGGCATTTTTAAAAAAGAGCACTGCAAGTATCGCCACCACGATAACCACCGCCACCGTACCGAGATAATACTGTCTGAAATATGCTCTCTTTTCCCTGCCTTTAAGTTTTTTAAGCTGTCCGTTATTTGCATCAAGACCATCATCTCTTTTCTGATAAATCTCAGATTCATCCTCAAGCATCTTCTTTTTTTCTTCTTCCGAAAAATTCATTGCCATATAACAAATTTCCTCATTTCTTTTTTAATAAATTATAAAAAAATAATCAACAATACAACTAACAAACTCTTTGTAATGCCAATTATTTTTTATGATTGAACTGTTACGATAAATCAGATTATAACTTTTATACATACTATATAAAACATAACTTTTTATATTATTTTTGCACAGATAATTATACAGATAATTGCGAAACTGTCTACATTTTTTACTAAGTTTTACACATATAATCAGTTCCTCAATTGATTATATATACGATCCCCATATATAGACCACCATATAACCCACTATCTGCAATCCGTTCACAACCGCTCCTATAGTCGGAAAAAGGTATCTGATATTTTCTTTTCTAAGACTTATCCATGACAATATAAATCCCGAAATACTTATAATAAAACAGAGTATTCCCACAATGCCGACTATCATCCCACCATTTCCTTTGTTATTTCCCGACACAAAACAGGTTACGCCAAACATCACCAACGCAAAAATGCCTATAATCACTGCCCAGATACCCGATGCCGGGTGCTTTTTGTCTGTGAGCCTTAACTCACCCTCTTTTTTTCTTTTTTTCCTGCTTCTCATATTTATCTTTATTTCCTCCTGTTTTTCTTTTTGTTCTTCTTTTCCGTCTTATGTCTAAATATAAACATACAGATTGCAAAACATATATATCCCAATATACCGCCCGATGTATTTAATATCACATCATCGACATCACACGAGCCAAGCTTTGATATAAGCTGGATAAGCTCGACCGTAACCGAGCACAGCATACACATAAATGTTACCTTGAATATACTCCTGTTCTTATATGACAATACAGGCAGCACAAATCCAAGCGGCATAAAACATAAAACATTTCCCATGAGATTTAATAGAACATAGAAACTTCCAAGTCTCCTGTAATAAATAATATACCTCTGAATCTCCGTAAACGGTTTAAGGTTGTAGTGATATGTATCACTCGGAGTTCTCCCAAGCATCTCACTAAAAAACAAAAAATAGACCATCATAACAAGATATATTATAAATAAGATCCATGAAATGAGCCGTATTATAAATTTATGTTTCTTTTTCATTTTACTCCTTATTCCTATACTTTTTACATATATAAATTTTTGCATATATGGATTTTTCGTACTATTCTCAGTCAAAATCCACTCAAAAATACAGTACCCTATATGTTTTATACATATATGTACTGCGACTTTCTTATATAATATATTATACACCGAAAACTTTTGCAATATTAAAAGATATTAAATTTTTATTACAGTGTAACAGTTCAGCCATAAAAAGATAATTGGCAATACAATGAGCTTGTTCATTGTATTGTTAAGTACCTTTTTATGGTAGAATAGCCTTTCATTTCTGAAATGAGTAAACATAAGCTGCAAAGCTGATTGCAAATATCCGCTTTAAATGAAAAGCTGAACGGTTACTGTAATGATATCTCCTCAAAACACAACAAACAGACAGCCTAATACAGACTGTCTGTTTATCACAAATTTATCTCTTGTAAATATTTCTTCATCAGTGACAATTACTGGCGAAGTTCTACATCCATCTCAGCAAGTGCCTTTATTATCTTATCCATTGCAGCATTTACCTCATCATCTTTGAGTGTGTGGTCTTTTGCCCTGAATACTATCTTATATGCAAGTGACTTAAATCCCTTGACAAGCTGTGAACCCTCATACACATCGAAAAGTTCATATGACTCAACAAGTTTTCCGCCCTTTTTGCTGATTACTTTTTCTATATCTCCTGCGAGAACTTCTTTCTTCATGCTAAGACTTATATCTCGTGTCATTGCAGGGAATTTTGGAACACCCTCGTATTTTACTTCAAAGTCAGCCATATCCATGATAGCTTTCATATCGACTACGGCGATATATGTTCTCTCACCGATTGCAAAGTTTTTCTGTACTACCGGATGAACTTCACCTAAATAAGCTATCTGAACACCGTCATACATAACTTTTGCCTGGCGTCCCGGATGAAGAAATGCTTTTCCTGCCTCTGGGTCATACTCTGCCTTTTTCTTAAGACCGAGTTTTGACATAAGTGTCTCGATAATACCTTTCATTGTGAAGAAATCTCCGTCACCGTACATTCCGAGTGTAAGCTGCATACGCTCATCAGGAAGCTCGGTAAGAGGAAGCTGTTTTGGAAGGTAAACATTTGCAAGTTCATAAAGTCTTACATTCTTGTTTCTTCTATTATAGTTTGTTGAAAGTGATGTGAGCATACCTCCGAGTGCAGATGTTCTCATAACGCTGTAATCCTCACCTAAGGGATTTGTTATCTTTATGCTCTTTCTAAGAACATCATCCTCTGGAAGATTTAATTTGTCATATACCTTAGGACTCTCAAAGGAGAATGTCATTCCCTCGTTGAATCCATATCCCTCTACCACAATTCTTGCAGCCTTCTCATGTTTGAGTTTTTCTGACAATCCCCCTGCTGTAGCAGAACTCTTTGGAAGTGTCATAGAAATCTTGTCATATCCGTAAAATCTCGCTACTTCTTCTGCAAGATCGGCAAGTCTTTCAAGATCCTGTCTCCATGTCGGAACAATAACTTCTTTCTTATCAGTATCTACTGTAAGATCAAGTTTTTCAAAATATTTTACCATTGTGGTTTCATCTATATCTGTTCCAAGAAGTGCATTTATCTTATCTGCATCGTAAGGGATAACTATAGGCTCTTTCTCTACCGGATAGTAATCGATTGCTCCACCAACAACCTCGCCTGCACCAAGTTCCTCGACAAGCTGGCACGCTCTGTTCATCGCATCAATGGCATTGTTCGGGTCAAGTCCCTTTTCAAATTTTGCCTGTGCATCAGTACGCATACCAAGTTTCTTTCCTGAAAGACGGATGTTTGTGCCGTCAAATGTTGCTGCTTCAAAAAGCATTGTCGTAACATCATCAGTTATCATAGAGTTTTCTCCACCCATGATACCTGCAATTCCTACCGGTTTCTTGCCGTCACATATCATAAGCATAGTATCGTCAAGCTCCCTCTCCTGTCCGTCAAGAGTCACGAACTTCTCGCCCTTATCAGCTTTTCTTACGATTATCTTTTTGTCCTCAATCTTATCAAGGTCATATGCGTGCATAGGCTGTGCATACTCCTCCATAACATAGTTTGTTATATCTACGATATTGTTTATAGGACGGATTCCCACTGACGCAAGTCTTCTCTGCATCCATTCCGGAGACGGTGCAATCTTGATGTTTTTTACAACTCTTGCCGTATATCTAGGGCAGAGTTCAGGATTTTTTACTTCAACTGAAATATAATCGTTTACATCTTCGCTGTTTCCTGTCTCCTTAACCTCAGGTACTACAAGCTCCTTGCCAAATGTTGCAGCAACTTCCCTTGCAATACCTATCATTCCGAAACAGTCTACTCTATTTGATGTTATCTCGTACTCAAATCTTACATCGTGAAGTCCTAAAAGTTCTACTACATCTGAGCCAATCTTTGCGTCCTTGTACTCAGGGTTATCACTCAATATATAAATCCCGTCTTTTGCAGCATCAGGGTACATATCAGTTGTTGAACCAAGTTCCTCGATAGAGCACATCATACCAAATGACTCAACACCGCGGAGTTTTCCCTTTTTAATCTTAAATCCGTTCTCTGACTCTCCGTCCTTGTGTGAACTTGCAACATGACCGCCATCGAGAACAACAGGAACTTTCTGTCCCTCCTTAACATTTGAAGCACCTGTTACTATCTGTACTTCCTTTCCGTCCTCGTCAACCTGTACCTGACAGATAACAAGCTTGTCTGCGTCAGGGTGTTTCTCAATCTTATTTATCTTACCTACAACAATCTTATCAAGGTTTTTGTCAAATTCGGTAAATCCCTCAACCTTTGTACCTGATAAAGTCATTGCATCCGTATATTCCTGAGCTGTACAGTCAAGGTCAGGAACATATGCTTTTATCCATGAAAAAGATGTATCCATATCTCTATACCTGCTTTCTTTCTTCGTTTTACATTTTGTGTTTCAAATATAAAAAATCACAAAATCGTCAATATATTTCTTATTAGCTTTATTTTTACAAAACATTATATTCTAAAACTGCTTAAGGAAACGCGTGTCATTTTCATATAAGAGTCTCATGTCATCAATCTCATACTTGAACAATGTGATTCTCTCAAGACCTACACCGAACGCAAATCCTGTGTATTCCTCAGGGTCGATTCCGCTCATCTCAAGTACATGAGGATGAACCATACCACATCCAAGAATTTCTACCCAGCCTGAACCCTTGCAGAAACGGCATCCTTTTCCGCCACACTTAAAACAGGTAACATCCATCTCAGCACTAGGCTCCGTGAACTGGAAATGATGAGGACGGAACTTAACCTTTGTGTCCTCTCCGAAAAGTCTCTTTGCAAATTCCTGAAGCGTTCCTTTAAGGTCTGCAAATGTGATATTCTTGTCGATAACAAGACCCTCTATCTGATGGAATGTAGGAGAATGTGTGGCATCCACCTCATCTGAACGGAAAACTCTGCCCGGTGCTATCATTCTTATAGGAAGCTTTCCTTTTTCCATCTCATGTACCTGAACTGAAGATGTCTGCGAACGAAGAAGTATATCCTTTGTAATATAGAATGTATCCTGTTCATCTTTTGCAGGGTGGTTGTCAGGGATATTGAGTGCCTCAAAATTATAGTAATCATACTCAACCTCCGGTCCCTCAACAACTTCATAACCCATTCCAACAAATATATCTTCAACTTCTTCAAGTGTTATCGTATTTGGATGACTGTGTCCCATTGCGAGTTTTTTGCCCGGAAGTGTGACATCTATCGTCTCACTCTTGAGTTTTTCATCTAAAATAGCTTTTTCAAATATCTCTCTTTTTTCATCTAATCTTTCTTCAATAGTCTTTCTTGCTTCATTTACAAGCTGACCTACCTTTGGTCTGTCCTCAGGAGCAACATCTTTCATCGCTTTTAATACTGATGTAAGCTCTCCTTTTTTTCCTAAAAACGATACTTTAATCTCATTAAGTCTGTCAAGACGGTCTGATGAATCAATCTGTGCCATTGCTTCATCAAGAATTTTTTTAAGCTTGTCTTTCATTTCTTTTTTCCTTTCTTTATTTTCATATAAACACATAAATGTGCGAGCCTTACGGAACTTTTTTAAATTTTTTTTGATTACTGTTCCTCTCACAGAACATTTCTTTCATAACAAAAAGACTTTCCGTAAAAACAATACGGAAAGTCTAATATTATATATAAAGGTACCTCCCGGACTGCACTACAGTCAGGGACGGCTCTTACTTATCTTAAGTACCGCGGTACCACCCTGATTTTCATGTGATATATTACCATTTTCATGTCTGTGCATGAACAATGATAAAAATATATACATAAACTCTTAATTTGCGGATAACGGTCACTAACCCCGTCACTGTCTACTAAAATATTACTTCTCTCACATATGGTGTAACAAGTAAAAATAAAATTCAACAGTGAAGCTCCTGTGGGAAATTCATCATAAACCGTAACATAAAGATGCTTTCAGCCGGGGACATCTTCTCTCTGGATGAATGATATATGACTACTTTACACATTCACAGCTTTTAAACTTTAATAATATTATATAAATATATTTACATTAAGCATAACAGCTTTAACTCAGACTATTCTATCACATCTGTTTTAAAACTTCAACTATCTTTTCAAATTTCATTCCGTGTGATGCTTTTACAAGTATCGCATCATTTTCTTTTACTATGTTCTTTAATCGGTCAACGGCTTCATCCCTTGTGGCAAAATAATACAAACCCTCTGTTTTTCCTGCTGCCTTTGCACCGTCATAGTATTCTTTTGCGAGTTCTCCCGCACATACAATACAGTCAATACCTTTATCTGCGGCATACTCACCAACCTCATAGTGAAGTTTTCTCTCATCACTTCCGAGTTCAAACATATCACCGAGTATCGCAACTTTTCGCTCCTCTGCCTCTGCAAGCACATCAAGTCCCGCTTTTGTTGATACAGGATTTGCATTATAACAGTCATCCATTATCGTAAATCTGTCTGTCTCCACGATACTGCTATGACCTGATACCGGCTTAAATGCAGCCACTCCTGCCGCTATCTGCTTTTCATCAAGCCCCAGTTCAAGACCTATGGCAACTGCCGCAAGAGCATTTGATACCATGTGGTGTCCCGGAACATTTACACGAAGTCTCATTTTACCTTTCGGTGTAACTGCCGTAAATACTGTTCCTGCAAGACCTTTTGATTCCACATTCTCTGCATATATGTCATTCTTTTTGTCAAATCCAAAGAAAACAGGTTCTAAACCGTTTACCTCTTTAACAGTGGCAAGTTTATCATCATCACCGTTAAGAAATGCCTTTCCGCCCTCTTTGAGATAATTAAAAATCTCCGTCTTTGCCTTAAGCACTCCGTCCCTGTCACCCAGATTTTCAAGATGGCACTGACCTATATTTGTGATAACACACATATCAGGCTTTACAATCTTTCCAAGCCTTGACATTTCTCCAAAGTCACTTATACCCATCTCAACGATGGCAAGCTCATGTTCTTCCCTGAGTCTGAACAATGTAAGCGGCACGCCTACTTCGTTATTAAAGTTACCCTGTGTCTTTAAAGTATTAAATTTCTCGGACATAACTGCCGCAAGCATCTCTTTTGTTGAAGTCTTCCCCACGCTTCCCGTGATGCCAACTATCTTTGTGTTCATTACCTCACGGTAATACTCCGCTATATCTTTCAATGCCTGAAAACATGACTTAACTACTATATATCCGTTTTTTTCTGAAATGTTTATACTGTTTTTATCAGGTTCATCCTCAGACAGACAAACAATGGCACCGTCCTCATATGCCCCGTTTATAAATTTATTGCCGTCAACTCTCTCACCTTTTATTGCAACAAACATACAATCATTTTCAACTTTTCTGCTGTCAGTAGTAATCGAAGATATTTCTATATTTTCTATGCTCTTATCTGCATAAAGTTTTCCATTACAGATTTCGGATATTTTTTTTAATGTAAGATTTTTCATTATAACTAAAACTCCCTTCTAAAGTTTTTATGCCGGCAGAAAACTCTACCGGCAGTTTTTTTCACTCTATTATAATGACTTCAAATCGTCTTTTCCATAATGACTGTTCGTACCTGGTGCCGGAAGTTCTTCTGTCTCACCATTATATGTGGCAAGTGCCTGTGCGATAACCTGCTCACACAAAACTCCATACTCTATTCCAAGAACTTTTGCTTCCTGTGGTAAAAGACTTGTCGCTGTCATTCCCGGAAGTGTATTTGCCTCAAGACAATACATATTGTCATCTGCATCAAGAAGAAAATCTATTCTCGCATAAGAACCAAGCTTAAGTTCTCTATACACATCAATGGCATATGTCTGCATTTTGTCCGTTATCTCATCTGAGAGCGGAGCAGGACAAACATCCTCTGCCATTCCCGGCTGGTATTTTGTCTCATAGTCATAAACACCTGACTTTGGAATTATCTCAATAATAGGAAGACTCTTTCCTCCAATAACACCAACTGAAAACTCTCTTCCCTTTATGTATTCCTCGACTACTACCTCATCTTCATATTTAAATGCAAGTTCCAATGCCTTATTATATTCTTCCTCATTTTTTGCAATGCTCATGCCGACACTTGAACCTCCGCAGCATGGCTTTACAATACAAGGATAACCAATCTCATCAGGAAGTTTTGTCACATGAGATTTTTTCATACTGAAACCGTTTGGTGTTGGGATGCCACTCTGTAAAAATACTTTCTTTGCCATTCCTTTATCCATAGCAAGTGCACTTCCAAGATAGTCAGAACCGGTATATCTTATTCCAAGAATATCAAATGCAGCCTGAACCTTTCCGTTCTCGCCATCTGCACCGTGAAGCCCCATATAGACAATATCAGCCTGGCGGCATATCTCGATAACATTAGGTCCAAACAGTCCCTTTTCGTCACCATCTCTCAGCTTTTTAACTGACTCAATATCAGGGTCTACCGCCTGTATATCATTAACATGGTCATCCATCTCATCTGACTTTTCAAAAATATTGCTTACATCATCGCCTCTTTTTTTATATCCGAGAAACACATCAAGAAGGATTGCCTGATGACCTCTCTGCCTCAAAGCCTTTAAGATACCCGCTCCCGAAATCAGGGAAACATCTCTCTCGGTACTAATACCACCTGCTAAAACAACTATTTTCATTTTAATCCTCCAACTTTTCATAAAATATATAATAGTAATGTATATGTAAATTTATGTCATAGTGCAAACAGATTGTAACATGATATCATGTTACAATCGTTACAATCTGCCGTACATCACAATACATTTTATGATATAGTGTACCACTATTTCGTTGGTCTTGCAATCATTACTACAGATCTGTTTTTATAGGCATAATGAATAACCTTATTATGCGAACTGCTTGCCGAAACACTCTTTCCATTTCCAACATACATCTCAACATGGCTTATATTCTTATATCTTCCGTTTCTCTGGTATGAATAGAATATTATGTCTCCCGGCAATAATTTTGATGATGATACTCCTGTTCTATATATAACTTTATTGTTTTTCTGACACCAGTATCCCATACTTGCCGCCGTAGGTGCCCACGATGAATTTACCCCAAAGTTTACACCATATCTCTTATATGTTCTCCATACAATAGAACTGCAGTCATAGTAATGTGCTGACATTCTTCTTGCCTGACTGTATCTTGTCTTTGTCTTTGAAATCGCAATTTCTTTTTTAGCTGCATTATATGCTTTTGCAGATGCTATCTCCACATTTGCTGTTATATTTTTTCCATCTACATTGGCAACTACTTTAACATGACCTGTTTTTTTAGCTTTAATGACACCTGTTGCAGTCACTGCCGCCATAGACGCATTTTTACTTGTAAAACTCATGCTGCTGCCGTCTACCGTACCATTTACGGCAATCTTTCTGCTGCCGCCTTTATAAGTTATCAGATTTGTATATTTCAAAGATGGATTTGTCACCTTAACATTACAGCTTATCTCTTTTCCGTCAACCGAAAAAGTTATCTTATCGCTTCCTTTTTTTGTCGCAAAAATCTTTCCATCATCTGTAAATGATACTTTTTTAGAAGATGATTTTTTCCATTTTACTGCACTGTTCGCACAAGTTCCGTTAAGTGCCAGCGCCTTTTTTCCACCTACTGCGACTACCATTTTACTTTTAGCCATAATAGGATTTGTAACCGTAACCGGAACTTCCACTTTTTCTACATCTCCGTTTTTAGCTGTTATGACGGCACTTACATTTGTATTGCCTATTCCTTCTGCCTCAAGCTGTCCATCCGTAACCTTCACTACATTTTCATCATCCGAAAGCCACTTTACAGGTACATCATTCGATAAACTCGTATAGTCATTTATCTCCGGTGTATATGGTTCTGTTCCTACAGCTCTTACAACTACATCCTCAACTGAACTCGGTGTATTTACAGATATATCTGCAACTGCTATCTTTTCACCTTTTCTTCCTTTAGCATAAATAGTAGAACTCTTAAATCCCTGTACCGTCACATCACCTGTATCATTTACAGATACGCTGTCTTTATCTGAGATAAATGTATAATTATCCTTGTCATAGATTGATGCAGCCTCTATTGATGAGGTATTTCCGTAACTTACATTCAGTTTTTCAGGCTCCATTATATTAACCGTAAACGGAACAATAGAAAGATTATTTTTGTATGAAAACTTTATATCAACGATAACAGTTCCGGGCTTCTTCGTTGTGAGATTTCCGTCACTGTCTAATGCTGCACATTCCTCATCTCTATTGGCAATGTTAAACTGATATGAAAGTAACTGTTTATCTTCTTTCCTGCTATAGTTTTCTCCATAATTGTCAAGTATATATGTATCGTCAACAAAATCCCTCAGATTTACTATCGTCCCCGCATACACGCTTGTCTCGCTGCTCTTTAAAAGATTTCCAAATGCCGATGCATCCTTATAGAAAAAACACATCATTATTCCAACCAAAAACATACCTAACAGTACCTTACCATATCTTCTGTTACTCAAAATTTTCCCTCCTGACTCATTGTTCATTCATGCTGCATAATACCATTATTCTATGGTTATTTATGCTGCTGTTTTTCTTCGGCATTAAAACCTTCATAAACCATATCAATGTATTCCATTATCTCATCTCTCCCGCTTTTGGTCAATGATGAAAATGGAATGACCGGAGTTCCATCGACAACATTAAGTGTCTGTTTTATCTCTTTTATAAGTTTTGCCTTCTGTGACCTTTTGACCTTATCTTCCTTTGTGGCAATGATAATAGGATTAAAGCCATACTCTATGCACCAGTCATACATCTGTATGTCATTGGCATTTGGCTTATGTCTTATATCAACCAAAAGAAATACAAGTCTCAACACTTTTGAATTTTCAAGATAATTGTCTATCATCTTTCCCCATTTTGCCACTGTATCTTTTGACACTTTAGCAAAACCATAACCCGGCAGATCCACAAAATACAAAGTTTCATTGATATTGTAAAAATTTATCGTCTGTGTTTTTCCGGGCTGCGATGATGTCCTCGCATATGCCTTTCTGTTCATCAAAGCATTTATAAGCGAACTTTTTCCGACATTTGACCTGCCGGCAAATGCTATCTCTACCTTGTCATTTTCAGGCAGCACACTTGTTATACCACATACAGTCTCTAAATTAACACTCTTTATCTTCATATTACTCCTTAACTTTCTAATACAAGTTTCCAAACTTCAGGTGCATTTGTGACAAATCTTATGTCAATATTATCAGTAACCTCACCGTCAAATTCCTCAACATCTTTCCTGTTCTTCTCAGGTACAATTACCATTTTCACCCCAGCCGCTTTAGCTGCAAGTATCTTTTCCTTAAGACCGCCTATAGGAAGAACTCTGCCACGAAGTGTAAGTTCTCCGGTCATCGCCGCATCCGCACGCACTTTTTTACCTGTGCACGCCGAATATATCGCCGTAGCCATAGTGATACCAGCCGAAGGACCATCCTTTGGAACAGCCCCCTCCGGAACATGAAGATGTATGTCATGTTTTCCAAAGAAATCATCTTCGAGTATATCTGCCACCTGTGATTTTACATATGACAGTGCTATCTTTGCCGACTCCTGCATGACATCTCCGAGTTTTCCGGTAAGCTGCAAAGCTCCCTTTCCATGCATAATGTTTACTTCTATCTCAAGAGTGTCACCTCCGACAGAAGTCCATGCAAGACCTCTTACTATACCTACCTGTGAACTGTCTGAAACAAGATCAAGAGTATATTTATAATTTCCAAGAAATTTTTTGATATTTCTGTTAGAAATCCTTACTTTTGCCGTCTGGTCTTTTGCCGCCTCCACAGCAGCTTTCCTGCATAGAGTACCTATCTTTCTCTCAAGACCTCTCACTCCGGCTTCCCTTGTATAATTTTCTATGATGGTATAAATGCCTTTGTCAGATATATTAAACTGTTCTTTTGTCAAACCGTTGGCAATTCTTTGTTTATCCACAAGATAATTTTTGGCAATGTGAAATTTTTCATTTTCCGTATATCCCGACAACTCTATTATTTCCATACGATCAAGAAGTGGTCTTGGTATTGTATCAAGCGAATTTGCGGTGCATATAAACATTGCCTGTGAGAGATCTACCGGAAGTTCAACATAATGATCCGAAAAATGCCTGTTCTGCTCAGGGTCTAAAACTTCGAGAAGTGCCGATGATGGATCACCTTTATAGTCAGCACCCATCTTATCAATCTCATCAAACAATATCAATGGATTTTTTACTTTTGCACTTCTTATACCTGCGATTATCCTGCCCGGCATCGCACCTACATAAGTCCGTCTGTGTCCCCTTATCTCAGCTTCATCTCTGACTCCTCCAAGACATATTCTTATATATTTGCGGTTCATTGCCCTCGCAATAGATTTGGCAATGGAAGTTTTTCCTGTTCCAGGTGGTCCTACAAGACAGATTATCGGACTGTAACCATCTTTCTTTATTGCTTTTACGGCAAGGCACTCTATAACCTTTTCTTTCACATCTTTAAGTCCGTAGTGATCCTCATTTAATACTTTTTCTGCATTTACTATATCAGTATTGTCCTCACTCATCTTCTTCCACGGTATAGAAAGAAGTGTCTCTATATATCCTCTGATAACTGCACTTTCAGAAGAATTCGAGTTAGTAAGCTTAAATCTCTTTATCTCTTCAGCAATCTTCTTTTTGACTTTCTTAGAAGCTTTTAACTTACTTAACTTCTCGCCGTATCTGTCTGCATCCGTCTCTGAATCATCATCTCCAAGTTCTTTATGTATCGCCTTTATCTGTTCGTGAAGATAATATTCTTTCTGGTTTTCCTCGACCTGTGACTTTACTCTTTTTGCGACATCATCCTGTATGCGAAGTATCCCTATCTCTCTGCTTAAGATAACTGATATATCTTCATGTCTCTGATAAATATCCGTTTCCGCAAGGATTTTCTGTTTAAACTGATAATTTACCTGCATACCTGTCGCAATCTGATTTATAAGACTGTCAAGATCAGTGCAGTCCATTATCTCATCAACAACATTTTTATTTATCCTGCCACGCTCGTTTACATATACAGAAAACAAATCTTTAAGACCTCTTATAAGTGCGATCGTCTCTATACCATAACTTATCTGTCTGCTCTCCTCTACTTTTTCAAGGTCTGCCTTGTAATATCCGTCTTCAAGCACAAGGCTGCCAAGTTTCATCTTCTCCTGTCCAACAATTATGACTCTAACTACATTTCCGGGCATTGTCACAAGCTGTTTAACCTGTGCCAGTGTTCCAATTTCAAATAGATCATTCTGCTTAGGATGCTCTACCTTTGGGTCTTTCTGTGCAATCGCAAAAATATACTGTTTGCCATGCATAGCTTCATTTACAGCTTTTACCGTAGCTTCCCTGCCAACTTCAAAATACACTGTCGTTCCGGGAAATACCACAACATCCCTCAGAGCCACGACAGGCACATTCTTATATTCATTTATATTTCCAATATTATTATTTGAATAAATTTCATTGTTATCTATGTTTTGTTCCACGTTAATTCCTCCATCCTGCAAACACACTTATCATACATTATATAATATAAAAGAGGGATTAACAAGTAATCCCTCTGAATTTTAATTTTTCATTTGAAACAGTTCAGCCATAAAAATATAATCGGTAATATCTGAGCTTGCTCATTGTATTGCTGATTATATTTTTATGGTAGAATAGCCTTTCATTTATTATATGAAGTAAACATAAGCTGCATAGCAGCGACTGACAGTTTGCTGGCAGGTTTACTAATGTAATAAATGGAAGGCTGAACTGTTACTTTCATTGGTAACAGGTGAAAAATAAATCACTGAACTGTTGCGTTATTTATCTCAGATTTTCACAAAATCTATGCACTCTTTCCATCTTCACCGGATGTAAGAAGCTTTGTCTCATTATCTTCCATAATGAGTTTTGGTGACTCTCCATCTAAAACAGCCTCTTTCGTTATAACACATTCTTTTATGTCATCCTCTGATGGAATTTCATACATAACATCTGTCATAACATCTTCCATAATGGCACGAAGTCCTCTGGCTCCCGTCTTTCTCTCAAACGAAAGTTTTGCCACTGCCTTTATTGCTTCATCGTCAAATCTTAATTTCACCCCGTCAAGTTCAAGAAGCTTTTTGTACTGTTTTGTGATGGCATTCTTTGGCTCAACAAGAATTTTCTCAAGTGCTTCCTCTTCAAGAAGATCAAGTGCTACATTTATCGGAAGACGACCGATAAGCTCCGGAATAATTCCAAACTTCACAAAATCTTCCGGAAGAACCTGTCTGAAAAGATCTCCGATATTATCATCTTTTTCATTTGCGATTTCTGCATTAAATCCAATGGATTTCTGTCCTATTCTTGTACCTATTATCTTTTCAAGACCGTCAAATGCACCACCGCATATAAACAATATGTTTGTCGTATCAAGCTGGTAGAATTCCTGATGCGGATGCTTTCTTCCTCCCTGTGGTGGAACACTCGCAACAGTTCCCTCAAGTATCTTAAGAAGTGCCTGCTGAACGCCTTCACCTGACACATCTCTTGTAATAGATACATTTTCGCCTTTTCTTGTAATCTTGTCTATCTCATCTATATAAATAATTCCATGCTCGGCACGCTCCATGTCATAATCTGCCGCCTGAATAATCTTTAAAAGTATATTCTCAACATCTTCGCCGACATATCCTGCTTCGGTAAGTGCCGTTGCATCTGCAATCGCAAATGGAACATTAAGTATCTTCGCAAGTGTCTGAGCCAGAAATGTTTTTCCGGAACCGGTAGGTCCTACCATCATAATGTTACTTTTCTGCAGCTCAACATCCATATCTTTTCCTGAAAGCACTCTCTTGTAGTGATTATACACTGCAACGGACAATACTTTTTTTGCATCATCCTGTCCTACAACATACTCATCAAGGAAACTCTTGATTTCCTTTGGCTTGAGCAGATTTATATCACTATCGTCGAAATATTCATCGTTCTCCATTTCGAGTTCTTCATCCAGAATCTCTGAACAAAGTTCTATACACTGGTCACAGATATATACATTTGGACCGGCTATAAGTTTACGAACCTGATTCTGGGTTTTCCCACAAAAAGAACACTTTAACTTTGAATCGTCTTTTTTATTTGCCATTTCGACCTCCCCTGAACATTTTTATTTTCTGTTTGTTACTATTTCGTCAATAAGACCATATTCTTTAGCTTCAAGAGCTGTCATATAGTTATCTCTCTCTGTATCTGCTGCAATAACATCAAGTGGTTTGCCTGTATTTTCAGCGAGTATCTGGTTTAATCTCTCTCTTGTCTTAAGAATCTGTTCTGCTACAATACGAATTTCTGTCTCCTGGCCTCTCGCTCCGCCTGATGGCTGATGTATCATTATCTCCGCATTAGGAAGTGCAAATCTCTTTCCTTTCGCACCGCCTGCAAGCAGAAATGCTCCCATACTTGCAGCAAGTCCCATACATATCGTTGATACATCACATTTCACATAATTCATAGTATCATAGATTGCAAATCCGGCACTGACTGAACCACCTGGGCTGTTTATATAAAGATGTATATCCTTTGTTGAATCCTGTGATTCAAGGAAAAGAAGCTGTGATACAACAAGACTTGCAATATCATCGTTTACTTCATTTGAGAGAAAAATAATCCTCTCCTGCAATAATCTTGAATAAATATCATACGAACGCTCTCCACCACTTGTTTTCTCAATAACATAAGGTATGCTGTAACTCATTATCGTTCCCCCTTTATTATGTGCCTGTTTTTATAAACGGCATAATAGTGCAAAACGCCAACCGTATGAACAGCTGTGTATATGAATATACACAATCTGTTCTAAATTCGGCTGACGTAAGCTAATAATTATTTCTCAACTGCAGCTTCTGTTACCATTTCAACTGCTTTCTGTACGGCAAGATCAAGACCGATCTGCTTTTTCTCTTCTTCGCCAATAACTTCTTTTAATTTATCGACTTCCATCTGATACATTGAAGCCATATTCTCAATCTCTTTATCAAGTTCTTCCTCAGTTGTCTCGATGTTCTCTGCTGCAACTACTGCTTCAAGAACAAGGCGGCTCTGGATACGCTTAAGTGCCTGTGGCTTAAGCTCCTCGATCATCTTCTGAGGTGTAAGACCTGTAAACTGCATATACTGGTCGATTGAAAGTCCCTGCGAAGAAAGTCTCTGTGCAAACTCCTGTGTCATCTGACGTGTCTGTGCATCAACCATCTGCTCAGGAATATCCATCTGTGCATTTTCGATTATCTTACCGATAACAGCTTCTTCTCTTTCTCTCTTAAGAGCTTCTTCTTTGTTCTCTGTAAGTTTCTTCTTTAAGTCTTCTTTATATTCTGCGATAGTATCGAAGTTTGATACATCCTGTGCAAAATCATCATCAAGTTCAGGAAGTTCCTTAACCTTAATCTCCTTAATCTTAACCTTGAATACTGCCGGCTTGCCCTGGAGTTCTTCTGCCTGATAATTCTCAGGGAATGTAACATTTACTTCTACATCATCACCGATGTTCTTTCCGACAAGCTGTTCCTCGAAGTTATCAATGAATGAATGTGAGCCAAGTACCAACGAATAATCATCAGCCTTTCCACCTTCAAACTGTTTTCCGTCTACATATCCGTCAAAGTCAATAAGAACTGTATCTCCATCCTGTGTTGCTCTATCATCGATGTCAAGCATTCTTGCATTTGATTCTCTTACTTTGTTTATCTCAGCTTCTACTTCTTCGTCTGTAACTTCAACTTCTTTCTTTTCTACTTCAATCCCTTTATATTCGCCGAGAGTAACTTCCGGCTTAAGTGCAACTGTTGCCGTGAAAATAAATGGTTTTCCACTTTCAATCTGTGTTACATCGATTTCAGGCTGTGCAACGATCTCAAGTTCGCTCTCTTTAGCTGCGTCAGCATAAGCATCAGGAATAATTGAATTGGCTGCATCTTCATAAAATATTCCCTTGCCATACATCTTCTCAATCATAGCACGAGGAGCTTTTCCTTTACGGAAGCCTGGCATAGAGATTTTATTTTTATTTTTCTTGTATGCCTTAGCAATTGCGTTTTCAAACTCTTCGCTTGAAACTTCAATTGTAAGTTTAGCCATATTCTTTTCTAACTTTTCTACCTGTACACTCATTTTAATATTTCCTCCTTAACATTGCCGGGAAATCTCCCGTAAATCACCATTTGTATAATATATCATGAATACCCTGATAAAATCAAGCTGTTTCTTATACTTTTTATATCAAAAAATGTATTTTATTATTCTTTACTTAATCCCATGGCCTTTTGCATACAATACACTGACAACCTCGTCAACATATTTTTTGCAAAGTTCATCTGTTCCCGCTTCAACCATAACCCTTATAACAGGCTCAGTGCCGCTTTCCCTTAGAAGTATCCTGCCCTCATCTCCAAGTTCATCCGCAACTTTCTTTACTGCTGCCTGAACATCTTTATCCTCTCTTGCTGCAGGCTTATCAGCAACACGAACATTCTTAAGAAGCTGTGGATAAACCTTTAAATCTTTTCTAAGTTCTGAAAGTTTTGCTTTTTTCTCAAGCATTACTTCCATAAGCATAAGCGATGTGAGAACTCCGTCACCAGTAACAGCATATTTGCTGAAAATGATGTGACCCGACTGCTCTCCACCGAGAGAATGACCGTTCTCCATCATGTTCGCATTGACATATTTATCTCCAACTGCTGTCTGCTCATATGCGATGTCTGCTCTTTCAAGAGCTTTATAAAGTCCGAGGTTTGACATAACGGTTGTAACAATCGTATTATTATTTAATTCACCTTTTTCTTTCAGATAGCATCCGCAGAGATAAAGAATGGCATCTCCGTCTATAACCTCGCCCTTATCGTCAACTGCTAGACATCTATCGGCATCTCCGTCATAAGCAAATCCAACATCAAGATTATTTTCCTTAACAAATTTCTGAAGATTTTCAATATGTGTCGAACCGCATCCATCATTTATATTGATACCATTTGGTTCCATACCGATGGCATATGTCTTTGCACCGAGGGCATCAAAAACACCCTTTGCAACTGAGTACGAAGAACCATTCGCACAGTCAAGTCCTACCCTGATATTTTTAAAAGACCTTGTCGCAAGCGACATAAGATAACCTATATATCTGTGTCTTCCTATCGCATAATCAACCGTACATCCGATTTTTTCCCTTGTAGCCATAGGAAGCGTATCTTCCGGGCTGTCAATGTATGCCTCGATCTTTTCTTCAATCTCAGCCTCAAGTTTATGTCCTTTTCCGTTAATGACCTTAAGTCCGTTATCATAGTAAGGATTGTGACTTGCTGAAATCATGATTCCACAGTCAAAGTCCTCCGTTCTTACTACATACGAAACACTCGGTGTAGGTGTGACATGAAGAAGATATACATCAGCACCACTTGCCGTAAGTCCGGAAGAAAGTGCATCCTCAAACATATAACTTGATCTTCTTGTATCTTTTCCTATTATTATACGAGCCTTGTGCTCTCTGCCGTAATACCATCCTAGAAATCTTCCGACTTTATATGCATGAACAACATTCAAATTTACATTTGCTTCCCCACGAAAGCCGTCTGTTCCAAAATATTTCATCTATCTTTTCCTCCGCTGTCTGCTTTAATTGTCATACAGTATCTTTATATGTAATTTTAACATATAATTTTATATATTTTTTTACACACATATAAAATCTTATCACATTGCCATTGGCAAATCAATATCTTTTCTGAGTATTAGTTCTCATAAAAGTGGCAGCACTTACTTCTTTTGGAGAGCACATCAAAACCATATCCTTTTTCTTTTAATTCGAGTATAATGTTATTTAAAACTGATAATGTCATCTTGTTTGCACCGGAATCGTGCATCAATATTACCGGTTCGTCGTATCTGACATAATCCTTTCTTATATTCTGCATTATCGAGGTCTGCGTTGGATTTCCAACCGAATCCTCGGCACTTACATTCCAGTCCGCATACTCAAGACCGATATTTTTAAATCTCTGTATGATATTGTCCCTGTAGCTGCTTATATATGTATTGGCACTTCCCCACGGAAATCTCACAAGACCTGCATCATAATCAAACTGTTTTTTTAATATATTTTTTACTTTAATAACATCCTTATAATATGTATCACAATTACAATATATCCGGTCTGCCTCATGACAGTAAGTATGCACTCCGATTTCATGCCCTTGCGATATTTCTCTTTTTATCGTCTGCTCCTCTCCGTTTATCTGCTGTCCTATGACAAAAAATGTTGCCTTTACCCCCTCACTCTCTAAAATATCAAGATATTTTTCAGTAAGGCAGCTCGGCCCGTCATCAAAAGTAAGATATGCTATTTTTTTAGTGTTTTGAATATTTTTTCCATTATCTTTTGCAATTACATCTACCACTTTATCCTTTTGCTCTGTTCTTTCACAACCACTTAACATAGTCACAAGAAACAAGGTGAACACACATAACATTATTTCAAAAAACATCATGATTTTTCTGTAAATAATACAAATTACCCCCTCTTTGATAAAAAAACAATTTTTTCATGTATATCTTATGCAAATTATATGGCTATATGCTTGTTGCTTTTAGTTCTTTTTTAGAATATAATTTGTAGAGATTATTAAAAATCGAATATACTTCCGGAATCTTCTGACCGAATACTTTCGTCTGTATTTTTTGAGAAGATACCGTGAGTACATAATTAACATGAACGGAGGAAAAATATGAAATTTGGATTTTTCGATGACCCAAATAAGGAGTATGTCATTACAACTCCTAAAACACCTCTTCCATGGATAAACTATCTTGGAAGCAGCAATTTTTTTTCACTTATTTCAAATACCTGCGGTGGTTACAGCTTCTACAAGGATGCAAAACTTCTCCGCCTTACCCGTTACCGTTACAACAACATCCCTACGGATGAGGGCGGACGCTATTATTACATAAAAGACGGTGATACTGTATGGAATCCCGGCTGGCAGCCTGTAAAAACAGACCTCGACTCTTATGAGTGTCGTCATGGTATGGGCTACAGCCGTTTTACATCAAGTAAAAATGATATTGAAGCATCTCTTTTAGCTTTTGTTCCGGTTAATGACAACTGTGAAATAAACCAGCTTAAGATAACAAATAAATCATCTAAGCCAAAAAATATCACTCTTTTCTCTTATGTTGAGTTCTGCCTCTGGAATGCCATGGATGATATGACAAACTTCCAGCGTAACTTAAATATTGGTGAAGTTGAGGTAGTAGGCTCTACTATCTACCACAAGACAGAGTATCGTGAGCGTAGAAATCATTTTGCCGTATATTCAGTAAATACTGATGTAGACGGATTTGACACAAGCCGTGATGAATTTTTAGGTGCATACCGTGGTGTCGCTGATCCTGCCGTAGTTGAGGAGGGAAAAGCCCACAACTCTATAGCAAGCGGATGGAGTCCTATCGGTTCACACCAGATAAATGTCACTCTTGAGCCTGATGAGACAAAGAGCTTTATCTTCGTTCTTGGATATTGTGAGAACCCTGTTGATGAAAAATTTGTCGCACCTAATGTTATCAATAAAAAGCCTGCTGATGAGCTTCTTGCAAAATACAAGACTGATGAACAGGTATATGCAGCACTTGACGAACTTAAACTTGACTGGGAAAGTCTCCTTTCTAAATTTACCGTTAAATCAGACGAAGAAAAACTTGACCGCATGGTGAATATTTGGAATCAGTATCAGTGTATGGTGACCTTTAATATGTCGCGTTCAGCTTCTTACTACGAGTCAGGTATCGGTCGTGGAATGGGATTCAGGGATTCATGCCAGGATCTTTTAGGTTTCGTTCATCTTATTCCTGAGCGTGCAAGAGAGAGAATCATCGACATTGCATCTACACAGTTTGAAGACGGAAGTGCTTACCATCAGTATCAGCCTCTCACAAAAAAAGGCAACTCTGATATAGGAAGCGGCTTCAACGATGATCCTTTATGGCTTATCGCAGGAACATCTGCTTACATCCGTGAAACAGGTGATACTTCTATTCTTGAAGAAATGGTTCCTTTCGACAATGATGAGAGTAAAGCTGTTACTCTTATGGAACATCTTAAACGCTCATTCGACTATATTGTAAACCATAAAGGGCCACACAATCTTCCGCTTATCGGACGTGCAGACTGGAATGACTGTCTTAACCTCAACTGTTTCTCAGAGCATCCGGGTGAATCTTTCCAGACATTCGGACCTAGCGAGGGTCCTGTTGCAGAGTCAGTATTTATCGGTGGAATGTTCGTCAAATACGGCAAAGAATATGCAGACCTCTGTGCATACACAGGTGACCAGACAGAAGCCGACCGTGCAATGAAAGAAGTCGCAGCAATGAACGATGCTGTACTTGACGGCGGCTGGGATGGCGACTGGTTTGTCCGTGCGTATGACGCATATGGCAAAAAAATTGGTTCTAAGGAATGTGAAGAAGGTCAGATATACATTGAACCACAGGGCTTCTGCGTACTTGCAGGAATCGGTGTTGAGACCGGTGAAGCTAAAAAAGCTCTTGATTCAGTAAAAGAAAAACTTGATACAAAATATGGTATCGTATTATTACAGCCTGCTTACACAAAATATCATGTAGAACTTGGTGAGATTTCTTCTTATCCACCCGGATATAAAGAAAATGCAGGTATCTTCTGTCACAACAATCCGTGGGTATCATGTGCCGAGACAGTTATCGGTCGTGGAAACAGAGCTTTTGAGATCTACAAAAAGACTTGTCCTGCTTATATCGAAGACATCAGCGAGATTCACTGCACAGAGCCTTATGTTTACTCTCAGATGATAGCGGGAAAAGATGCTCACTTCTTCGGACAGGCTAAGAACAGCTGGCTTACAGGAACTGCTGCATGGACATTTGTAAATGTTTCACAGTATATCCTCGGTGTAGTACCTACATTAAATGGACTCAGCATTGACCCATGCATCCCGTCAGAGATGGGAACAGAGTTTACAATGACCCGTAAATACCGCGAGGGAATTTACAATATCAAAGTAGAAAATCCTTCAAAGGTAGAAAAAGGTGTTGTAAAACTTATTGTAAACGGAAAAGAACATACAGACACAACTGTAGTTCCTTATGAAAAAGGTCAGACACATTATGATGTAACAGTTGTAATGGGGTAGGGTTGAGTTGAACGATATATAAAAATTTCAATGCAGGAGAACAAGCTTTCTTGCACCGAATAACAACAAAATCCCATGTTTACCGTAAATGCGGCAGACATGGGATTTTTTATCTTCTCTTATATTGATAAAAATAATATTCCAAGTCATAATAAGTCCATTCATCGGAGTCATGCGTCATAATCCACTCGTCTGACTCTTCAAAATTTTCAAGGTAGGCATCTGCCTGATACTCATAATCAACTTTCGTTATATATGCTCTTTCACAGTACGGAAAAAACTCCTTATATACTTTCTCCCCACCGACAACAAAAATATCCTCATCAGCATAATTTTTAAGTTCTTCCATTGCTTCATCCATATCATGAACTATTTTGGCATTGCCATAAGAATAATTTTGGTCCGATGTTAAAATTATATTTGTCCTGCCGCCGAGCGTAGTCCCACCCGGTATAGATTCCATAGTCCTTCTGTCCCCAACGACAACCTTGCCGTCCGTTAATTCCTTAAACAGCTTTTTATCTGCCGGAATTGACACAAGAATCTCACCTTTATTGCTTATCGCCCAGTTTGAATCTACACATGCTATAAGATTCATTCCTCCCAAGCCTCCTTTTTCTTCTCCTCTTTCACGAAGAGATACATATATTCTTTCGGAATTAGAGCCTTTATATAAATTCCTTCGTTTCGGTATTCCTCCTCCACTATCTGACCGTACTTTCTGACACTTGCCACGACTGAAGCTTCATCGTATCCAAACACCTTGTCTAGAAGTTTCTTTCCCTCCGCTATCACTTCGCTTATAACATCAAGCATATTTTCTATACCGTCACCGGTCTTTGCCGAAATCTTGACTGTCCTGTCTGCTACAAGGTCTTTCAATGTATTTTCACTATCACAAATATCAATCTTATTAAAAGCCGTAACTATCTTCTTGTCTCCGACTTCAAGCTTTCTGAGTGTTTCATAAACCGTAAACATCTGTGCATCCATATCCTCATTTGAACCGTCAACAACATGAAGTATTATGTCGGCATACTTTGCTTCTTCAAGTGTACTTCTAAATGCCTGTATAAGATGATGCGGAAGTTTTCTTATAAATCCTACGGTATCAGTAAACAATATCTCCTCACCGTTTTCTCTCACAAGTTTTCTCGTTGTAGGGTCAAGTGTCGCAAAAAGTTTATCCTCCGATAAAACTCCTGCCCCCGTAAGATGATTGAGAAGGGTTGACTTTCCGGCATTTGTATAACCTACTATCGCAACGACCGGCACCGGGTTTTCCTGACGCTTCTTTCTCGTCAGCTCTCTAGTCCTTTTTACCTGTTCGAGTTCTTTTCTGACCTGTGTTATCCTCTCCTTGATAAGCCGCCTGTCCATCTCAAGCTTTTGCTCTCCCGGACCTCTCGTACCGATACCTCCTCCAAGTCTTGAGAGTTCACTTCTTCCACCGATAAGATGCGAAGCACGGTATCTAAGCTGTGCCAGTTCCACCTGAAGTTTACCCTCACTTGTCGATGCTCTCTTAGCAAAAATATCAAGTATCATAACAGTCCTGTCAATAACTTTCACATCGAGCATATCAGACAGATTGTTAAACTGTGCAGGTGTAAGCTCATCATCACATACCACCGTATCAGCGTGATGCTTTATAACAAGCTCCCTCACTTCCTCAATCTTTCCCTTTCCTATATAAGTTCCCGGATGAATCTTCTCCCTGTTTTGTATGACTTTTGCAACAGTCTCAACACCAGCCGTCTGCCCTAATTCTATAAGTTCATCAAGAGATTTCTCTGTGTCATCATTATCTGAGGTGGCAACACCCACCACAATAATCCTTTCTTTCTGTTCCGATGTATCAAATAATTTATCTTCCAACTCTAATCTCCTATTCCACTATATCCTAGTCTTTATAAATCTTACTTCTTTTTTCATTTCCTTATCATCAGGATATGTCTTTACATATTCTCTTGCACACTTTAAAGCATCTTTATAATTTCCTGTTTTTTCATACAAAATTACCTGTTTTTTAAGAAGCTTAACCCCTGCTGTCTGGTCATCCGCTTTAAGTCCCTTTCTAACATATAAAAGGGCATTGTCATAATCCTCTTCAAGCATATAACATTTAGCTATCTTATCGTAAACATCTGATTTCTTTGTCGCCTTCGCTAAAGCACTTTCTTTGTCCGCATATTTTTTATACTGTTTTAAAGCAGATTTATTGTCACCTTTTTTTGCATATACAACACCCTTATAATATATTGCATCAGCTTCACCATTTTTCTCCGCAGAATTAAACATTTCCATCGCATCATCATATTTACCTTGATAATAATACGCTTTTCCTGCCGGAATATACATACTCTCATCACTTGCAACCATATCTATAACTTTATTTAATATGCCTGTTGCAGAATCATTATCCTTTTTCAACTTGTAAACATTATACAGTTCAAAATATGCATCCACATTTTTTTCTTCTAAGTCTATGGCTTTTGTAAGATCTTTCTGTGCGTTGTCATAATCTTTTGTATCCCTGTAAAGCCCCGCCCTCATAATATATGCTTTAGCATATTTATTGTTGCTCTTTATTACCGAATCATATATCTCTTTTGCTTTCTTTACATCTCCCTTAGTCTGGTATGCCGATGCCATAAGACAATTTATCTTATTATTTAGATTATCGACCTGCTTTATATCCAGTGCTTTCTTACAGTCATCAATAACCTTATCATAATCATTTATACCATAATAAGATATTGCTTCACCATAATATAGCTGTTTGTTGTTCGTGTTTGATATGCTGTTTTCCGATGACTGAAAAGCTTTTGAAAAGCGTTTTATTGCATCCTGATATTTTCCTAGATAATTATATGCCATACCTGATGCAATATAATATTCCGCTTTCTCATTGTTCACAGCGATAGCATCGTCAAAACACTCTAAAGCCTGTTTATAGTCTTTATCATTAATATAATCCATGCCTTTATCATAGAGACTATCTGCCTTACCACAACCTGTCACCAAAAAAGCTGCACTGCACACAGTTATCACTGCCTTTAAAATAATTCCATGTTTTCTATGCATAAAACTTCCTCATTTCTATATTTTTTAACTCAAATGTTACCGTTCACACCTATAGTGCGACCAATAACCCTCAACCTCTGATTTTAAAACATATGTCATATAAACGCAAGCAAAAAAAGAATTGTATGACTATAAGCATATATAATCACACAATCCGCTCTTATACTTTACATTTATAATTTCTAATCCCTACATATATAAAGCATGATTTTTAAATTTCAAATAGATATACCATTTAAATATTATGTCTGTTTAAGTGACTCCTTAAAAAATTCTTCATATTTTTTTACTATAAGTTTTCTTCCACTTTTTCTTATAGGAATCATCTTGTCATTTATCATAATAAAATCAGAATCGACAAGTCCTGCCACATACTGCATATTTACAAGGTAACTCTGATGACATCTCAAAAATCTGTCATCGGAAAGTTCCTTCTCAAAAACATCAAGTTTATTATAAACCTTTACAATACCCTGCGTGGTTGTATAAATGTAAACAACCTTATTATCTGATTCCATGTTTATAATATCTTTGTATGGTATAATGAGTGATTTTCTTCTGGATTTAACTTCTATGTAATTCTGATTTTTCTGCGGATGCTTCTGGACATAGTAATCAATTACTGCACCTATGCGCCCCGGCTCATATGGTTTAAGAAGATATCCCATAGCATGAACCTCATATGCCGCTATCGCAAAATCACTGCTTGAAGTGCAATATACAATCTCAACATTTTTATCCATCTGGCGTATCAGCTTTCCGGTTTCAATTCCATCGATCTCATTCATCATGACATCAAGAAAAATAAGATCAAAAGGATGATTTTTATAACCTGCGACAAGACCCTCACCATTTGAGAATGGTGTCATATTATATTCAAGTCCCCTGTCAGTCATAAGGAATCCTATAATCTCTTCTAACATCCCTCTATCTATTTCACTATCTTCACACACTGCAACTTCAATCATAATTCCACTCTCCTATTCCAAATCCTACACTACATATAGCATACCCAAAATCAAAGATAAGGTCAAGCAATTTTTGCATTTTTCTCCCATATGATGACTAAATTCGGCAATTTCCACTCTCTATACTTACTTTCATCTCCGTACCGTTCATTATTTTTAATTTCACACGATTACAAATCTCATTTATCACGATTTTAAAAAAATTACAGCCCCACACATAATAAATTTCAACATATTGCAGACTCACTCCACCGGATATTCTGCATATACTGTATTATTCATAAATATATGCGGAAAACGGGAGGGAAAAATGAATATCTTTGATGACAGAATCTATATTTTCGGAGATGACAGCAGACAACTTGCACTTTTTAATCTATTTCTCGAAAAGGGATATAATGCGGCATACTCAACAGACTGTTTTTCAAATGATAACAAAAAAATCAAATACTCTCACCACTTTTCTGAAGACAACTTATGCACCGGAACTGATTTCTTAATCTTTCCTATTCCGTTAAAGAAACGATCGATTGACAATCTTTTTCCATTTGCCCATAAAAATAATTATATTATCGGCGGACTCTTTGATAAAGAACTGACTGCCTTTTGCAATAGAAATAATATATGTTACTACGACCTTTACCTCTCAAAAAATTTTGTAACAAGCAATGCAAAGATAACTGCCGAAGGTGCGATTTTTTGTGCAATGCAAAACTCAACCAAAACAATTGCAGGCAGTAAAAGTCTCGTTATAGGCTATGGCAACTGCGGCTGTAAAATCGCAGGTATGTTAAAATGCATGAACTCTGAAGTCCATGTTATAGAACCCGCAAAAAAAACATATATCGGACGAAATATCCGTTTATATAAAAACATTACAGAAGTCAGAAACATTCACCGATTTGATTTTATATTTAATACGGCACCACAAAAATCACTTGTCGATGGCATCCTCTGCCGCCTGAAAAAAAATGCAACAATAATTGACATTGCTTCAGCTCCCGGTGGTACTGATTTTGATTATTGTAAAAAATACGGCATATGTGCAAAACTTTGTCCCGGAATTCCCGGACATTATGCTCCTGATACTGCTGCCCGCATTATATTTAATGAAATCGTCAACTTAAAAAGGGAGGGATAACCTTGGAAAATAACAAAATCGGATTCGCTGTTACAGGCTCCTTTTGTACCCATTCAAAAATAAAAAATATCATCTCACAAATGTGCACCGACGGGTATGATATAACACCCATTGTTTCATTTAACACAGCATCAATGGACAGTCGTTTTGGCAAATCATCCGTATTTTTATCAGATATAGAAGATATTACAAAAAAGAAACCGATAATGAGTATTCAAGATGCCGAAAAGATAGGTCCCGGCAATTTTCTTGATGCACTCGTCATAGCACCATGTACCGGAAACACACTTGCAAAGCTGACCTGCGGCATAACAGATTCGCCTGTCCTCATGGCTGCAAAAGCGCATCTGAGAAATGAAAAACCGCTTATTATAGCGGTTTCTACAAATGATGCTATGGGAATGAATTTTCAGAATATAGGAAGGCTTTTCAACACAAAAAATATTTATTTTGTACCGTTCTTTCAGGATGATACAAATAAAAAACCCCGCTCACTGATAGCAGACTTTGAACTTATTCCACAGACAATTAAAGCTGCCCTCACAGGAAGACAGCTTCAACCGGTATTAAAATGCAAGTCATAGAGTATCATTGACGCTAATGTAAAAACAATACTTTGAGCAAACAGTATATCGCATCTGACACAAACATTATATACAAAAAATATATGCTTAAATAAATGATAACACCAATTACAGCTCTATTTTTATTTTATATTTATTAAGCCAGTAATTTATCTGTATCAGATACGCAAGCATCTGTGGTCCTGCCATAAGCTGACCGTACCACGGTGCACCGTAATCCTTTTCTCCCGCCATAAAATCTGTAAGTTTTTTTTCGTCTATAAGTGAAAGCACCGGTGCACCGTCTTTAATATCTTTTTTCAATTTTTCTATGAGCATTTTCTCATAATATGGATTATATGATTTCGGATAAGGACTTTTCTTTCTGAACAAAACCTCCTCCGGCACCCTGCCCCTCGCCGCCTGTCTCAATATATTTTTTACAAGTCCATTCCTGCATTTCATGTCCCACGGAATATTAAATACATATTGCAAAAGCTTCCTGTCTGCAAACGGAACTCTCGCTTCAAGACCTGAGTGCATACTTGTTCTATCCATTCGGTTTAGCAATGTCTGCATAAAAAAGCGTATATTCAGATAACTTATCTGCCTTCTCTGAGACTGTATCTCATTTTCCCACGGAAGAATATTTATCTCACTTACCGCACTTTCATATGCCGATTTTACATAATCGTCCATATCAAGTTCAACTAATACATCCTGCTTAAGCAGCTGCTTTCTCGGAGACAAATCGGGTGTCCAAGGAAAAGTTCCACATTTTAAAAATTCCTCACGATGAAACCACGGATAACCGCCAAATATCTCGTCAGCACATTCTCCGGTAAGCACTACCTTATGTTTTTTGCTTACTTCTCTACAAAAATATACAAGACTTGAATCTATATCTGCCATACATGGGAGGTCATGTGAATCTACCGAATCATAAAGCAGCTCAGCCTGTTTATCGTAATCACATTTAAGTATCGTATGATTTGTTCCAAGATATTCCACCATCTTTTTTGCGTATGGTGCATCCTGTGACGGCTGAAAACTGTTTGCCTTGAAATATTTTTCATTTCCTGCAAAGTCAAATGAATATGTCGAAAGAATCTCTCCCTTTTCTTTTAATTTCATGGCACATATAGCAGACACAAGACTCGAATCTATTCCACCGGAAAGAAATGTGCATATAGGCACTTCTTTATCAGAAACCATCTGTCTTACTACAGCATCTTCTAATAAATATCTTGTCTTTTCAATCGTCTTTTCATAATCATCTTTATGGTATCTGCTTTCAAGTGACCAATAAACTTTCTTTGTTATACCATACTTTGTGCACACGAGATAATTTCCTGGTTTCACTTCTTTTATTCCTTTAAACACTGCATTTCCGGGCTGCCTTGCCGGTCCAAGACCAAATATCTCATTTAAACCGTTCCGGTCAACAACAGGCTTTACATCGCCATACTTAAATAATGCCTTTATCTCCGAAGCAAAGACAATGCTTTTTTCATCATCAAGCCATGTATAAAAAAGCGGCTTGATTCCAAACTGGTCACGATAAAGATACAATATATCATGTCCCGAATCATATATAGCAAATGAAAATATCCCGTCAAGTTTTTTCACAAACTCAGGTCCGTATTGCAAAAATAAAAGCAGCACGACCTCTGTATCGGACTTAGTTTCAAAATGCCAGCCTTCACTTTTTAAGTTATATCTCAATATTTCCGTATTGTATATCTCACCATTATAGACAATGACATAATCATTATTATTTATAGTCCTTATCATCGGCTGTCTGCCATTATTAACATCCCTTATCGCAAGCCTTGTATGTGCAAAGCCACAATGTCTGCCCAAATATATTCCCGAATCGTCAGGTCCTCTGTGGAAAAGACTTTTTTTCATCTCGTACAATATGTTTCTATACTTGTCACCTGCTTTAAATTCTATTTGGCTCGAAAAAAAACCTGCAATGCCACACATATATAAAAACCTCCATGCATACGCTTTTTTATACTCACAATAGTGTATGCACTTTTATTTTATATATACCTGATATTGCAGGTTATAACAGTTCAGCCTGTTATTCATTCAACACTAAAGCTGCATCTGCTAAGCAGCGTTTCTACTGCCGCTTTATACTCCGTAAGCTTTTTTGCTTTTCTTATCTTTTTTACATATTTATCCGCATCATCAAAATCATTTGCAAAATAAGCCCACAATTCTTTCAGCTTAAATAATATAAATGTGTCTCCATCATATACCTGGCAGAATTTGTCAAAAATCGCCTGATGATATTTTTTAAAAAATTCCTTATCTATTGCACCTTTTCCTCTTATCTGCCCGAAAAGTCCAGGGTTTGCGAGTATTCCCCTGCCTATCATAATACTGTCCGTGTCAGGAAATCTTTCCGTTATCATATCATAATCGGATTTTGTCTTTATGTCTCCGTTATAACATACCGGATTTTTACTTGTATTTAGAGCATAATCAAACATTTCAAGATTTGGTTTATTTTTATACATATCCTGTCTTGTCCTCGGATGGATTATAAGCTCATATACCGGATATTTATTAAAAATTTCAATCAGCCTGTAAATCTCATCAGGATTTTCAAAGCCTATTCTTGTCTTAACTGAAATTTTCATATCACATTCCGTATATATCCTGTCTAAAAACGCATCAAGCTCCTCAGGGTATCTTAAAAAACCTGCTCCTCTCTTCTTTGAAACAACTGTTCCTGACGGACAGCCGAGATTAAGATTAACTTCATTATAACCAAGTTCCCTCATTTGTCCTGCCGCATTTATAAAACCGTCAGCATTATTTGCAAGTATTTGTGGAACAAGAGAAATATTTTCGTTATTCTCCGGAAGTATATCACGCAGTTCTTTATGTTTCATAATACCTGACGGTCTTGTAACAACAAACGGAGAAAAATATTTGTCAACATCGTCAAAAAAATCCGCATAGATGTTTCTGAAAATATAACCGGCAACACCCTCTAACGGTGCAAAATATAACTTCTTTTTTTCCATCACTCAATCGCCCTCTTTGATGATACTTTAGCAAGTGCTCTTCTGTCACAAATAATAGAAAGTGCTTCCTTCATATTCTGCATATATGCGTCTTTGCAACATCCACCGTCCTCTCCGTCAATTGTCCACTGAATATCATCATCACTTATTATATGTATAAAACTGCTGCTTAAATAACACATATTTTCAGCATCAAGCTGTTTTGACAAAAGTGCATTTAAAACCTGCTGTAATTCAATAGGATTTTTAAGACTCTTTATGAGAAGTGCTTCAAAAAGTCCATCATCCATTTTAATATTTTTCTTTTCATAATATTTATATCCTGCAACCGAAACAGAATTACTGATAAGCCCTAATATAAACTCATCCTCAATAACTCCTCCGTCATATTCTATCTTCATATGATGAGGTTTTATATCTGCGATATGTTTTAAAGCTTCAATAAAATAAGCCGCCTTTCCAAGTGCATTTTTCCACTCCTGCGGTGTCTGATAAGAGACTTCAGTAAATGCACCAAACCCCGCAACATATGTAAAATATCTGTCATTGAACTTTCCCATATCGCAGTTAAAAACATCACCATCCGCAATAAGTGATGCTGCATTTTTCATAACTCTTGGAATTTTCAGGCTTGATGCAAAATCGTTGACAGTCCCTGCAGGTATATATCCGCATATAGGTCTTTTTTCAAGCTTCATAATCCCTGTAGCAACCTCGTTCATAGTACCATCACCGCCAGAGCAGACTATATAATCATATCTCTCACCTTTTTTCTCTATAATCTTTGTGGCATCCTCCCTGCCCCTAGTGGCAAAAATAGTAACCTCAAACCCCTCTTTACAAAAAATCTGTATTATCTCAGATAATTTATTTTTAATCTGCTCCTTACCTGCCATAGGGTTATAAATAAATAACATTTTTTTACTCATAAAGTAACCTCACTTATCATCTTAAATATTATGATGTTGGTGTCCAAATGTATTTTGTCTCCAACTGATGCCACAGATTGCTAAATTGCTTTGCAATTTTCGCAATCCTGCAAACACCTCAAATATCATTGTCAGTGTTTGATTTGTCAAGCCGGCAGATAGCAATGTGTGTAAACATACATTGCTATCTGCTTTTGACCTTTGCATCATATTATACCGTTATAATTTACTCTTTGCAAATGTTTTGTTCGGTGTTATGATATAAACTATAAATAATAATAAATGTTTGGAAAATTATCAATATATTATTCGATTGTGCTGATATGATAAACAATCACATAGCCTGGAATAAATTTACCAAACAGAAATAAACCGGAGGTCCCAAATGAAAACTGCTGATTTTTACTATGAATTACCTGAGGAACTTATTGCACAGGATCCTCTTTCAGATAGAGCCGCTTCAAGACTGCTCGTTATAGACAAGATTACCGAAAAACGCACACACACAGATTTCCACCATATAGGCAATTACTTAAATCCGGGCGACTGCCTTGTTATAAACAATACAAAAGTTATCCCTGCCAGACTTATCGGTGAAAGAGAAAACACCGGTGGCAAAGTTGAATTACTACTTTTAAAGAGAAAAGAAAATAATATCTGGGAAACTCTTGTAAAGCCCGGCAAAAAGGCGCGTATCGGTTCAAGGATAGTTTTTGGCGGCGGTATCTTAAAAGCTGAAGTCGTCGATATTATCGAAGAAGGCAACCGTCTTGTTAAATTTGAGTTTGATGGTATATTTGAGGAAATCCTTGACAAACTCGGTCAGATGCCACTCCCTCCTTATATTACCCATCAACTTAAAGATAAAAATATGTATCAGACCGTATATGCAAAATATGAGGGTTCTGCCGCTGCACCTACAGCTGGACTTCATTTTACAGAAAAACTTCTTGAGGATATAGAAAAAAGCGGTGTAAACATTGCAAGAGTGACACTCCATGTAGGTCTTGGCACTTTCAGACCCGTAAAAGTCGATGATGTATCAAAACATCATATGCACACTGAGTTTTATCAGGTTTCAAAAGAAGCTGCTGATACTATAAACAACACAAAGAAAAATGGTGGCAGGATTATATGTGTCGGGACTACAAGCTGCCGTACAATAGAGTCTGCATCTGACAAAAACGGAATAGTTATGGCAGGTGAGGGCGACACTGACATATTTATATATCCCGGCTACCGTTTCAGAGTCCTTGACGGACTTATAACAAATTTCCATCTCCCTGAGTCAACACTCCTTATGCTTGTCTCTGCACTTACCGGACGGGATAACATAATGGCAGCATACAAGGAAGCTGTTGATATGAAATACAGATTTTTCTCATTTGGAGATGCCATGTACACTGACGCAAGACGGCTTGTCTACAACCCTGACGGAACATACAATTCACTTTATTTTGAAAACGACGGAAAATTAAAAATCTCTGCTGATGAATACCAAAAAGCAGAGGAAGAATATCACAAAATATTATTATCAGATGGAATAGATAAGGCATGGAACACATTCCACTCTGATAAATGGAATGTATCTGCCTGTGAAGAATGGTGTAAAAATAATTCAGCCAATCATCGCTTTTAACACTATCAAGAAAGTCCCCAATTTCTGTTGCGTAAAGCAATAAGTTATTGGAGGACTTTCTTGTATCAGGAGGGGCAATCCCCTTCTGATATGCTGCGATAGCAGCTAATAGTGTTATGAGCAAGTAGCAGAGCGGATTGAGAATATCTGCTTAGCAATAGACTCGGCAAATATCATATCTTCTTTATAAGTTATCTTTATGTTGGTTCTCTCGCCATTTACAATGGCAACCTTTTTACCGGAGAGAACCAATATTTTTGACGCATCGGTAAGTATCCCCCGCTCACTGTCAGTAAGTGAAAAATAAAGTTCTCTAAGCTGTTTTGCATGAAATGTCTGTGGTGTCTGACACTGGTACATACTGCTCCTGTCAGGTATATTTTCTATCACACCATTGTTACAGTCTAAAATAGTATCAACAGCAGGTATCGCCGTTGTAGCGGCACCATACTCTAAAGTTTTCCCAACATTTTCGGATATTATCCTGTTATTTATAAACGGTCTTGCAGCATCATGCGTAACTATTATCGTATCATCATCAACACCATAATGCTCCTCTATATAAGCTATCCCGTTCATTATTGTTTCATTGCGGCTGTCACCGCCTGTAATTATCTCTATATCCGCCGCTTTTTTGTTCTCACATTTATCTTTGATAATATCTCTTGTATATCCTATCCATTCATCAGGACAAAGAACTATTATCTTCTCAAAACTTTCATACTCTATAAACCGTTCAATGGTATGCACTATTATCGGCTTGTCTCCTATCTCAAGATACTGTTTCGGTTTATCAGCACCCATTCTGCTCCCTACACCACCTGCTAATATCAATCCAAATATCATATGTTTACACCTTTACATTTTATTTTTTCACTATTCTTCTGCTTCTAACTCGCCGCTTGTTACACGGCATATGTGCATGGCAAGATAACCAATCTCTGCCTTATTTAACTTATGTTTTATCATCCCTGAAATCTCATCACAGATTTTTTCTGCCATCGCAAACTCGTCAGGATATTTAATGCTCATGTAGTCATTAAGGCTCATTTTTAATTTCTCACCCTTTATAGCCCTAACTATCATATAACGGACATGATTCATAAGCCGGTTGTAAGCAAGCGACATTATATCTATCTTTTTGTCTATTGCTCTCTCTACAATATCCACGCACTGCCTGACTGCCCTTGCAGTCTGCATCGCATCCGAAACTTTCTCGTTATCTATTGCTGAATGAACATGAAGTGCTATATATCCCACCTCATCATCATCTATAAGAATACCAAACTTCTCCTGAATTACCGGTATGACACATAATGCAGCTTTGTATTCCATGTGAAACAAAAGCCTTATATCTTCTGTCAGCGGATTGCTTATTCTCTCGCCGTTTTTCATTCGCTTTACCGCATAGAAAATATGGTCAGCAAGGGAAAACAGGATATTTCTGTCAATGTCACCAAACATTTTTTCAGCCTCTTTAAGCACTATATCCGCTGTTTCAAGATACTCAGGTGTAACTTCGTCAACAATATCCTTTGCATCACCTCTCTCACCACATTCCTGAAGTGAGTACACACGGCTGTCCTCTTTAAGCTCTGCTGCTGCACCGGTTTTTTTCCCGAAACCGATTCCTTTTCCCATCAAAAGATATTTATCTTCTTTATCTAAAAGATTTTCTTTTCCATGCAACTTTTCACAATCATCCAAAGCTGCAATCACTGTATTGTGATTTAATACTCTCACAACTTTATACATACCTTTTTCATCCTCTCCATAATGTAATCCTTAATGACCATCAGCCCAAGACATCATAGCTAATACACTAGCCGACATCTTGAGCCTGATAATCAAACTTATATTTTATTCTGCTTAAATAATAAGCTTTTGGGGTCAAAAAGTATTTTTACCCCAACATCATAATAACAATTTTACCACCAAAAATCTACTCATAAATATCTATGGCAAAAAGTTCATCTCCTGCCTTTATATCTCCCGTTTTTAAAAGGCGTACTTTCTGATTGTCTTCAAGTTCAGTACATAAAACCGGTGAAACAAGTGATGGTGCATTTTCTTTTAAGTAGTCAATATCTATCTTCATAAGCGGCTCTCCCTTTTTAACCTTCTGACCGCTTTCGACAAACACTTCAAAGCCTTTTCCATCAAGTTTTACCGTATCTATACCTATATGAAGCAGGAGACTAAGTCCTGAATCCGTCATAAATCCAATAGCATGTTTTGTATCAAATACAAATACTACCTCTCCATCCTCAGGTGCTTTTATAATGGCATCCTCAGGTGTAACAACAGCTCCGTCTCCCATCATCTTACCTGCAAATCCTTCGTCAGGTGCAGTAGATAAATCTGCCGCCGTTCCAGTTATAGGACTTGACACAACAACTGTCTTTACAACTTTTTTTTCATTGTCGGCATTTGGCTCATTTTCCTGTTTATCTTCAATCTTTTTATTAATCTCTCCTGATAAATCTTCACTGCTTTCAGTATATTCCATATCAGGTGCAGTTTCAAGATAATCTTCAAGATTTGATTTAATAACAGTTACATGAGGTCCATAGATAATCTGAACCCCGTTACCTTTATGGATAACACCGCTCGCTCCCGTAGCTTTAAGTGCCGCATCATTTACAAGGTCAGGATTTATTACAGTACAGCGCAGTCTTGTCGCACAGCAGTCAACCGTATCTATATTTTTCTTTCCGCCAAGTCCTCTTGTTATATCCCTGCTAAGTTCATCCTCTACCGCTACACCGTCGGCATTGTTCCCTTTTGCCTTTCTTGCGTTCACATCGGCTTTTGTATAAAGTTTAACCTCCCCTGCATCATCTTCCCTGCCCGGAGTTTTAAGGTTAAATTTTTTGATAAGGAATGAAAATATAACATAATACAATATAAAATAAATTATACCGACTGGAATTATCCTAAACCAGCTCGTCTTATCATTTCCCTGAAGTATTCCGAAAAGGAAAAGGTCAAGAAGTCCACCTGAGAAAGTAAGACCTACTGCTATATTTAAGATGTGTGCTATCATATAAGCTGCACCTGCAAGTACAACCTGAACACCGAATAATATCGGTGCTACAAAGAGGAATGAAAACTCAATAGGCTCTGTGATACCTGTAAGCATACAGGTAAGTGCTGCCGAGAACAAAAGTCCCCCTGCCTGTTTCTTCTTTTCAGGCTTTGCAGTACGATACATGGCAAGTGCCGCACCCGGCAGACCAAATATCATAAAGATAAACTCACCTGAGAAATATCTTGTCGCATCAGCACTAAAATGTGTAATATGTGCTGAATCAGCAAGCTGTGCAAAGAAAATATTTTGTCCACCCTGAACAAGATTTCCTGCAACATTCATAGTTCCACCGACCGCCGTCTGCCAGAAAGGCATATAAAATACATGATGGAGTCCAAATGGAATAAGAGCTCTCTTAATTATACCAAAAGCAAGTGTTCCAAGATAACCACTGCCAGTAACAAGACCGCCAAGTGCATAAATACCGTTCTGGACTACAGGCCATACGAAATACATTAAAATTCCTACAAACATATAAACGATAGTTGAAATAATAGGAACAAATCTTGAACCCGCAAAAAATGACAATGCATTAGGAAGCTGTATCTTGTGAAAACGGTTGTGAAGTGCCGCAACGCCAAGACCTACTATGATACCGCCAAAAACACCCATCTGCAAAGTATTTATACCACAGACAGAAGCTATCGTTCCCTCAAGCACATCTTTTGATATACTTCCATCAGAAAGAATTTTTCCGTTTATCTCAAGCATACTGCTGATGGATATGTTCATAACAAAATATGCGATAACTGCAGACAAAGCAGAAACTTCTTTTTCCTTCTTTGCCATTCCAATAGCAACACCGACTGCAAACAACAACGGCAGATTGTCAAAAACAGCACTTCCGACCTTGTTCATAATCACAAGCAGTGCGTGCAAGATAGTACCATCTCCGAGAATCTTTCCAAGATTATACATCTCAATAGTTGTCTCATTCGTAAACGAACTTCCAAGTCCGAGTAAAAGCCCTGCTACAGGCAAGATTGCGATTGGAAGCATGAAACTTCTTCCAATTCTCTGTAAGACTTCAAAAATTTTGTCTTTCATAATAATCTCCATTTCTGCACACATTTTTTGCATAATGTGAAATATAATATATTTCACATATAAGATTTGCGTCAAGTGTGCACAGACACAAATCTTGTGTATGAAAAATCGGATTTTTCATACTATCATCACTTTCTGTGATACTTATATGGAAGCGTTCTTCGTAAAGTGCTCTTACAATAAACAATGATGTTGGGGGCAAAAGGTATTTTGACCCTAACTGATGCTGCGGATTGCTTCATTGCTATCTACTTTTGACCTTAACATCATTATATAAAAGTTTCTCTGAAACTTTTCCAAAATTCACTTTATAAACACATAAAAAAAGAGACACTAACTCCACATAAATATACTATTTGCAATTTATGTATAGTTAATGCCTCGATTTTATAAAATCAAGTAACATACTATTTACTATTTTTATATCACTTTTTGGAATTAATGTCAATTACTTTTTTGCAATTAATATATATTTATATGCCTGTTCCTCGTCTATGGCAAATTGTTTTATCAACTGCTCCGCAATCTGCTCATCTGAATAGTCTAACCCTGCCAATATCTTAATAGTTCCACTAATTCCCTGTTCTATGCCACGCTCCAGGCCCTGCTCCAAGCCTTGTTCCAATCCCTGCTCCAAGCCCTGTTCAAATTTTTCCTGATAACTCATCTGTAAAGTCATATAATCCAACCTCCATTTCTCGTTATCTCTTACTTTTTTGACTGCCTGCTCCAATTCTTCCGTAAACTCATCTGATGGTGCCTCTCCGTCTATATAATTTAGTAGCTTTTTCATTTCAGGACTTACATCATCAAGTGTCCCTTTTGTATTTAAAATTATCTTTGTAGTATCATCACCAAGCGGTAATTCCAAATCTTCAATACAACGATTTTCAAATGTATATACATGACGACCTAATCCGAACAAATCAAATGTGCATATAAATATAACAAAACTCTTTTTGAGATTTTTATAGTTTTCTCCTTTTTCCAGTATATTTAAATCTATCATCCCCTGATAATAACGCATCCTCTTTGGCAGATTATCTTTTAAAATCTTTTTATCATACATCCCCCTTAAAAACCTTATTTTGCATATATAGTTTCCACATATCTGTTACAAAAATTTCTATAATACATCATATACTACAATATTTTATATAAGGTATAGCAAAAATCTTCAATAATATTTTCACAAAAAAAGACCGCACCATACTCTCGCATGATGCAGCCATTTTTGTGTAACAAATAATTTGAATATTAATTTTGATTGTTGGTGAAGATGATGTGTTAAGCACATCCTTAACCTAATCTACTCTTGCAGAACTATGCTCATATTAAATTTGGTAATCCTAGTGCTAGTCTTGACATAATTCATGCAAAAATCATGGAGATTGTTAATGCCGAAGTAGAAACTGGTCGTGGTGGCAAGAGTATGTTGGACAAGGTGTAAATACAATCCGTGAATTAGACGAAGCAATGACAGAGGTTCGTAAGGTTTCTGAAGGAACAGAAGCACAATATAAATCTTTTCAACAAACTGTATCTTCTACGGCACAAGAAATAGCGAGTACAAATAAAGAATTGATTAACTCAAGTGCTGATTTCTCACGTCTTGGATATTCACTTGAACAAGCAGAAAGTCTTGCTAAAAATACAACATTGTTTGTCAATGTTGGTGATGGTATAGATATTACTGCTGCGACTGAGGATATGATTACAGCTATGAAAGCTTTTGATATTAAAGCTGAAGATAGTATAAAAATTGTTGACAATTATAATCAGATCGGCAACAAATTTGCTTTGAGTGCTACAGATATAGGCGAAGCCATGAAGCGTTCCGCATCTGCTCTTGAAACTGGAAATAGCTGTTTGGAATAATCTAAGTGATTCCTCACAAGCAGCCACTCTTGAGCTTGTTGCAGGTAAAACAAGAGCCAATAACGTAGCTGCATTGTTAAAAAATTATAAACAAATTGATAATGTTCTTGGGAGTCTTGGTTAAGCCGAAGGTTCTGCTTTAAGAGAAAATGATGCTATAGTTGATAGTATTAATGGTCGAATTAAGATTTTATCTGCTTCTATAGAAAATTTCTGGAAAACAGCTATTGATAATTCTGTAATTAAAAACGGCGTATCTGCTTTAACCTCTCTCGTAGAAGGTGCAATGAAACTCGTTGACACATTTGGTCTTCTTCCTCCAATTCTTACTACTGTAGGTGCAGCTCTCTCACTTAAAAACATCGGTAAATGTTACATGAGTGCATAATGTTTCAAATCATTGTAATTGTTTTGAATGTGCCCACCTATCTCAAGACTAATAATCAAGAGATGGGATGTATAGTTTTAGTCAGCCTATAGATGTTGTAAAATAAATCGTAATTGGAAGTGTGCTACTTCCAGTGCTGGAAAGAAAAACCGTATATTATAAAATAACACACTACAACATGGTCTGAAAAGACGAGCACGAATGTATTCCGAAAGGATGTTGGTGACAACACGAAAAGTCAAATCCAGAAATGGAGGTTATTCGGATATATGGGGCAACCCTAAGTATCGTGTCTTATAAAAGACTAAAATCGGCAATCAGCAACGGACTCTATTATAATCAGAAAATATTATAATGGAAGTGTTCAGAGAGTATAAACAATTTTGAGTTATCATCAGATAGCTTGTAATAGGTACTCCATACGCAGTTATCGGACTGTTCCTTGATGAGTGAGAATCATCAGTGACTAGGATATAAAACCGTTAAAGAGTGTTGCTACTCTCCCCTATTACATAGCACAATAGGTAATAGATAAAAGTAGTGTTCGTGTGTACCGTAAGTTTGAAAGAAACACACAAAGAATAAATAAAATAGGAACTGCTCTACTCAGTTCCCATTCTATCTCACTCATGCAAGTCAACCTCTAATGAGGTATCATCGTATTGAGCTTTTATGCTAACTTCTTTATATTCACAAATTTTATCTGTAATGTGTTGGACTGTATCGCACATGAAGTACAGAGACGTTCCAAGTAGAGCACATACAATGATAACGGCAATAAGTTTATATAGAGAGTTGCATTCAACAACATATTTAATCATTTTACTCATAACAGTCACCTCCTATCATTGTCTTTGTTTTCAACATCGTACTATTGATAGATTGGTGTTTGTTTGAGGAACACCTTTTAAAAATGGAAGTAACTATATTTTCATTTGAAGCCGTAAGTGTATTATATAGCAAATTAGAATGTTTTGGTAGAGAGAACATTTATTTGTAAGGAGATAAAATGATTGAAAAAACTTAAAAATTTTATTGAAAATAATTATATTCGTATGAATTATGTATGCTTATGTTTGGTAATTTCAGTATCACTAGCGATAGGATTTTTCTTGTATGGTCCTACAATAGATTGTCTTACCGATTTTGTTGGAATGATAATTGTCTTTATAGGCAATATACTAAAAATTACCGTTGATGTAAATGTAGTTTCAATGTTTTCAAAGACTATTTCATATTTGATTTTAGTAGTATTTTTTGCCTGCACAACAAAATATACTATAAATAAAATTGAAATTTCAGAAATTGATTAAACCAAGAATTCTCAATTTCAATATTGGAGAGAAATCGTAAAAACATTGCAGTAAACATTATGAGCGTAGTCACACGGCTACTCTCTCACTATATGAATCGTATGTTTTATTTAAAAAACTTCAAATAGGTGTTTACAAATCTCAATTATTGTGTATAATATAGATAAGAAATCAGAAGTGGTTTCTTTGTAATCCGTGGATAACGGAAAGAATATTATCCAATTGTAAGTTTGTCTCCGAGAATGACGGGACTAAAATTTAGAATATCATTCAGTCGTAAGTTTATCTCCGTGGATAACGGGATGTAAATTTAGAATATTATCCAATTGTAAGTGTTAGAGAGAGCCTGTAACGGCTCTTTCTTTATATCAGGAGCAACAGATGAAATTAGTAAAAATATCAAATAAATTTTTCAATGATTGTAAGAAGAATAACATACATAAAGAGTTAATGTTTAATGAAGATGGTCGCCCAAGTGTTTTGATTGTTCGTTTGAAATATAAGGGAAATTTCCATAAGTTCGTTGTACCACTTCGTTCAAACATATCTCCTACCACACCCAAAAATCAATATATGTCATTACCTCCAAATTCAAAGACAAAACCACATCATTCTCATGGAATACATTATATTAAGATATTTCCAATTACAGATAAATATGTTCAATCATATTTAATAAGTGATCCGTTTGATTTAATGGTAAAGAACATAATTGATAATAATGAATCTGAAATTATTCAAGCTTGCCAGGATTATTTGTTTGAATGCGAAAATGGTAATAAACATTTTATGACACCTGATATAGATGGAATAATAAAAATGTTAGATATGTTAGACGAAAACAAAGACACCAACTAAGGTGTCTTTTTATATTGCGGTAAATTCACATCTACTCTTCCATCCAAGTTCAACACAAAATAAACGACCTGTCATCCGACAAGTCTTCTACTCTTAGATTGGTGATGATAAATACGAATATTGATTTAATAAAACTTATTCCTCAACCTAACCTACGAAACCTATTTGACGATTCGGAGCTTCTATCTCAAGTTTTGGAACAACCATTAAAAGAAAATTTAACTGTTGTACATGCTGTATCAGTTCCAACGATTTGCCAGATGTGTCCTCTCCGTGGAAACAGACCAAATTGTAGCCAATGTAACCGATTTATCTAATTAAAAGCGGGGTGAAAATATGAACGAAAATTCAAAAAATAATATTACCACTGATGAATCATCAAATAATATCGTAATTCACAGTGGCAATAGTGATACTATTACTATAGATGATATAGGAATAACTTTTAATCTGGAATCTGGAAAACTCCATTTCCTAAATCAATAACTTCTCCACTTGGAATTATTGTAAAGTTTCCATCTACATCTTGTTCAACAGTAAGGACAAACCCATTTGGATATTTAGAGACAATTCTAGTAATATCATTTTCGGTATGAATTGTTCTTTGAATATCATTTGGGTTGCACCTCAATAAACTTACGAAGACTATTGATTATGCAAAAGCAAAAATGGAATCTTTATTTACTGTTAAAGCAAAGAATACGCAAATAAATAAAGAACTTAAAAACACAACAGATCTTATTATTGCTCAAAGAAAAGCTGCAAGTAAATATCAAGGATATGTTGACAAATTAGCCAAAAATGCAACAAAAGGTAAAAAAGGGTTAAAACAATCAGAAGTTAATAAATATATTAAACTCATCAAAAATGGTTCATTAACAAAAGATGCAATAAAATCCATTAAGAATGAAAAACTTAAAACCTTTGTTGAAAATTATCAAACATATCATGACAAAGCCGTTGATGCTAAAAAAGCGGTACAGGAAAATATTGCTTTCGTTTAAAACGCTTTGGTTTACCAGTTTTGGGATTAAGATATTGAGATTGAATCATGCATTCACATTCTCTTTCATTTATCCATCTTATACTTCCTTGTCCATTTTCGGCTCGTTGTTTCGAATTTGCCATAATATTACCTCCAATATGTTTATCACTTTCTTTTATAAGCAACTATCACTCAAAAACCAAAAGTATCACTTTTTAAAAACTCAAAAAAGACAAGTGATAAAGTGATATTTATAAGTGATATTACAGCAAATATAAAATGCCACCAAACACATTACACTGTTAATAATACCCAAAGTTTTGATGTGCTTAGTGGCGTTTTATTGTGCTTTATGCACTAATATATAATGAAATTTAGAACTTATTTGTAGTTTACAATCTTTCCAAAATCAGCCTTAAGACTTGCTCCGCCTACAAGACCACCGTCAATGTCAGGTTTTGCAAGTAATTCTGCTGCATTTCCTGCATTCATAGATCCGCCATACTGGATACGTACAGCTTCTGCTGTTGCTTCATCATACATTTCTGCAACGCAGTCACGGATTCCTTTACATACTTCCTGTGCCTGATCAGATGTAGCTGTCTTTCCTGTTCCGATTGCCCAGATTGGCTCATATGCGATAACCATACTCTTTACCTGATCTGCTGTGATTCCTGCAAGGTCAGATTTAATCTGGAGACGAATCCAATCCATTGTTACACCCATCTCTCTCTGCTCAAGTGACTCACCGCAGCAAAGGATTGGTGTAAGACCTGCCTCGAATGCTTTCTTAACTTTCTTGTTGAGTAAGCAATCACACTCTTTGAAGTAATCACGACGCTCTGAATGTCCGATAATAACATATTTAACACCTGCATCTACGAGCATTGCAGCAGAAATCTCACCTGTGTAAGCTCCGCTCTCCTCAAAATACATATTTTCAGCACCTACTTCTACATTTGTTCCCTTTGTAGCTTCTACTACAGGCACAATGTCGATTGCAGGTACGCAATATACAACATCAACTTCATCATTCTTTACTAAATCTTTTAATTCATTTACTAATGCAACTGCCTCGCTAGGAGTTTTGTTCATTTTCCAGTTGCCGGCAATAATTTTCTTTCTAGCCATTTTTATCCTCATTTCTGCACACGTTTTTGGTGCTCGGTTTCTTATTTATCGTCTGCTGCTACTACACCTGGAAGATCTTTACCCTCTAAGAATTCAAGAGAAGCTCCGCCACCTGTAGAGATATGTGTCATCTTGTCACCGAATCCTAACTGATTGCAAGCTGCTGCTGAATCACCACCACCGATGATTGTTGTAGCATCTTTAAGCTCAGCCATAGCTTCTGCTACTGCGATTGTTCCTTTTGCAAAGTTTGGCATTTCAAAACATCCCATAGGTCCGTTCCATACTACTGTCTTTGCACCTTTAACTGCATTTGCGAAAAGCTCTGCTGTCTTAGGTCCGATATCAAGTCCTTCCATATCAGCAGGAATTTCTCCACGACCTACTACCTTGAAGTTTGCATCATTTGAGAAATCATCAGCTACTGTTGTGTCGATAGGGATGAGAAGTTTAACACCTTTCTCCTCAGCCTTTTTCTCCATCTTAAGTGCATAGTCTTTGTAATCTTCTTCAAGAAGTGATTTACCAACTTCCTCACCGTGGGCTGCCATAAATGTGTATGCCATACCACCACCGATAATAAGTGTGTCTACCTTGTCAAGAAGGTTTTCGATAACGGAAATCTTTGAAGAAACCTTAGCTCCACCAAGAATTGCTACAAATGGTCTTTCAGGATTGTTTACTGCATTTCCGAGGAAATCAATTTCTTTCTGCATAAGGTAACCAACTACACAGTCACCCTTAACAAACTTTGTAACACCAACATTTGAGCAGTGAGCTCTGTGAGCTGTACCAAATGCGTCATTTACAAATACATCACAAAGTGAAGCAAGCTCTTTTGAGAATTCCTCTCCGTTCTTTGTCTCTTCTGCTCTGTAACGAGTGTTCTCAAGAAGGATAACATCTCCGTCATTCATAGCTGCAACTGCTGCCTTTGCGTTGTCTCCAACTACATTAGCATCTGCCGCAAATTTAACTTCCTGTCCGAGAAGCTCAGTAAGTCTCTTTGCTACTGGTGCAAGTGAAAGCTCAGGCTTTGGCTCTCCCTTTGGCTTACCAAGATGTGAACAAAGAATAATCTTTCCACCGTCAGCGATAAGCTTTTTAATCGTAGGAAGTGCAGCTACAAGACGGTTCTCATCTGTAATCTTTCCATCCTGTAATGGTACATTGAAATCACATCTAACTAAAACTTTTTTTCCTTTTACGTTGATATCATCAACAGATTTTTTATTTAACATAAAAAACTCCTCTCACATTTATTATTATAGGCAACCATAAAACTTATCATATACTTATTGCTTCATGGCACAATCCAACCATATATAATGATTATCTTGCAAATACCTATTCTTTAATTATTATCTTTATCTTCTTTATTTTAATTATTGCAACATAGGCAATTACCTTATAATAAAGAAAAACGAGCCCGGTCCTCTAAAAGACCGGACCCGTATATGGATCATATCCGTACTTGATTGTTTAAAACAACCAGTCACATTAGCTGACTAGCAATTCTCTGAGAAGTACTTGATTGTTCGGAGAACAATCTCTAAATCGCAATGATTAGCAGTTCTCTGAGAAGTATTTGATTGTTCGGAGAACAATCTCTAAATCGCAATGATTAGCAGTTCTCTGAGAAGTATTTGATTGTTCGGAGAACAATCTCTAAATCGCAATGATTAGCAGTTCTCTGAGAAGTATTTGATTGTTCGGAGAACAATCTCTAAATCGCAATGATTAGCAGTTCTCTGAGAAGTATTTGATTGTTCGGAGAACAATCTCTAAATCGCAATGATTAGCAGTTCTCTGAGAAGTATTTGATTGTTCGGAGAACAATCTCTAAATCGCAATGATTAGCAGTTCTCTGAGAAGTATTTGATTGTTCGGAGAACAATCTCTAAATCGCAATGATTAGCAGTTCTCTGAGAAGTATTTGATTGTTCGGAGAACAATCTCTAAATCGCAATGATTAGCAGTTCTCTGAGAAGTATTTGATTGTTCGGAGAACAATCTCTAAATCGCAATGATTAGCAGTTCTCTGAGAAGTATTTGATTGTTCGGAGAACAATCTCTAAATCGCAATGATTAGCAGTTCTCTGAGAAGTATTTGATTGTTCGGAGAACAATCTCTAAATCGCAATGATTAGCAGTTCTCTGAGAAGTATTTGATTGTTCGGAGAACAATCTCTAAATCGCAATGATTAGCAGTTCTCTGAGAAGTATTTGATTGTTCGGAGAACAATCTCTAAATCGCAATGATTAGCAGTTCTCTGAGAAGTATTTGATTGTTCGGAGAACAATCTCTAAATCGCAATGATTAGCAGTTCTCTGAGAAGTATTTGATTGTTCGGAGAACAATCTCTAAATCGCAATGATTAGCAGTTCTCTGAGAAGTACTTGATTGTTCTTACCATCTGAGATGTGTAAGAGTTCTCATTGTCATACCAAGAAACTACCTGAACCTCATAAAGGTCATCAGCTACTTTGTTTACCATTGTCTGAGTTGCATCGAAGAGTGAACCAAATCTCATTCCTACGATATCAGAAGAAACGATCTCTTCATCATTGTAACCAAATGACTCGTTAGCTGCTGCTTTCATAGCTGCGTTAATTCCGTCAACTGTTACATCTTTTCCTCTTACAACTGCTGTAAGGATTGTTGTAGAACCTGTTGGTGTAGGAACACGCTGAGCAGATCCGATAAGTTTTCCGTTAAGCTCTGGGATAACAAGTCCGATAGCTTTTGCAGCACCTGTGCTGTTAGGAACGATGTTTACTGCTGCTGCACGAGATCTTCTGAGGTCACCCTTTCTCTGAGGACCATCAAGTGTCATCTGATCACCTGTGTAAGCATGGATTGTAACCATGATACCAGACTCGATAGGAGCAAACTTGTTAAGTGCGTCAGCCATTGGAGCTAAACAGTTTGTTGTACAAGATGCTGCTGAGATGATCTGATCACCTTTCTTTAATGTCTCATGGTTTGTATTGTAAACGATTGTAGGAAGATCGTTACCAGCTGGAGCTGAGATAACAACTTTCTTTGCGCCTGCATTGATATGAGCCTGAGCCTTTTCTTTAGATGTGTAGAAACCTGAGCACTCAAGAACTACATCTACATCAAGGTCGCCCCATGGACAATTGTTTGCATCTGGGAAAGCGTAGATTTTGATTTCTTTTCCATCAACTGTGATAGAATCTTCACCTGCTGAAACTGTATCAGCTTTCTCATATTTACCCTGTGATGAATCATACTTTAAGAGATGAGCAAGCATTTTAGGGCTTGTCAAATCGTTGATAGCTACTACTTCATAACCTTCAGCACCAAACATCTGTCTGAATGCAAGACGTCCGATACGTCCAAAACCATTGATTGCAACTTTAACTGCCATGTTAAAATTCCTCCTAAATATAAATTTTATAATTTGTCCGACAGGAAAACCTGTCCGACAATTAATCATTTGAATGCAGGCTTTCGCTAAAAATCAATATCTTTTACGATATTTTCTCTTCTGCACAAACCTACCTATAAACTATTGTAACCAATTACCCAAAAAATTTCAAGATTATTTTTTAAATATCTTATATTTTATCTCTCAGGTTCTTTCCACAAAATGATATTTCCACTCTCAAGTGACTCTTTTACCATGATTATCCTCTGGTTTGATGAACCCCTGAACACAAGATTTAAATCCTTAAGTTCAAGTTTAAACTCACCATCAACCAAAACATCTATATATGACATAAACTTTTTTGTCACTTCGCAGTTTTCAAGCATATTTTCTTTTATGTCATTTTCAAAATCATATCCCGTATAACACCATATGGACTTGTCAGGATATTCTTTTTTTACTTTTTCAAGCAGAGGGATAAGTGCTTCCTGATTGACTTTTTCCATTGGGTCACCTCCAAGAAGCGTAAGCCCCTTTATATAATCAGGCTTAAGATATTGTATTATCTCGTCCTCGGCTTTCTCATCAAAAAGCTTTCCATAGCCAAAATCCCATGTTTCCGGATTAAAGCACTCCTTACAGTGATGTGTGCAGCCGCTCACAAACAAGGATACCCTCACTCCCGGTCCGTTTGCAACATCTATCCTTTTTATATCCGCATAATTCATTACCGTCATCCATCCCTTTCTTTTTAAGGATATTTGTAATCTGCTTCGCTACTTACTCATATAAAATTTGTGCTACGCACAATCAGGTGCCATGTTCACCACCGGCACCTGATTAAAGAGGCCCATCAACCGAAAGTAATAGGCAACTCTTGAATTTTACAGATGAAGTACTCTTGAATTTATCTCTTTAGTCTTTCCGACATTCCAGAAATTCTCTCCAAGATAACCACAGGTTCTTCTGATAACCGTCATCTTGTTCTTGTCCTTATTATGACACTGTGGGCACTCCCATTCAAGGTCATCATTTATGATTATCTCTCCGTCATATCCACACACATGACAGTAGTCTGATTTCGTGTTAAACTCAGCATACTGTATATTTTCGTATATGAATTTAACAACATCCTCAAGTGCTTCAAGATTATTTCTGAGATTTGGTATCTCAACATATGAGATAGCACCGCCTGATGAGATTTTCTGGAACTGGCTCTCAAATCTAAACTTCTCAAATGCATCTATCTTTTCACGCACATCCACATGATATGAATTTGTGTAATATCCCTTATCCGTCACATCTTTTATAACACCGAACTTCTTTTTGTCTATCTCTGCAAATCTGTAGCAAAGACTCTCTGCAGGTGTTCCGTAAAGACCAAATCCTATACCTGTTTCAAGTTTCCATGTATCACACGCAAGTCTCAATCTTTTCATGAGTCTGAGTGCAAAGTTTGTTCCCTTTGGATTTGTATGGCTTACTCCGGTCATAAGCTTTGTTGTTTCATACACACCTATATATCCGAGTGATATAGTTGAATACCCGTCATGTAAAAGTTTGTCTATAGGCTCATCCTTTCCAAGTCTTGCTATTGCCCCATACTGCCAGTGGATAGGACTTACGCTTGATAATGTTCCCTCAAGTGCATGATGTCTTGCCATAAGTGCATCAAAACATAAGGCAAGTCTTTCTTCAAGCAATGTCCAGAATTTTTCCTCATCGCCCTGAGCTATTATTGCTATCTGCGGGAGATTTATGCTGACAACTCCCTGATTAAATCGTCCCTCAAACTTATATTCTCCGTTTTCATCTTTCCACGGTGTGAGAAAACTTCTGCATCCCATACATGAAAATACATTACCTTCATAATTTTCACGCATTTTCTTAGCTGAAATATAATCAGGATACATTCTCTTTGCCGAACATTTAACTGCAAGTCTTGTAAGATAATCGTACTTACCTCCTTTAAGGCAATTATGTTCGTCAAGTACATATATAAGTTTAGGAAATGCCGGTGTAACATACACACCCTTTTCATTTTTGATACCCTCTATTCTCTGATTAAGTATTTCTTCTATTATCATGGCATTTTCCTCTATGTAAGGATCATCCTTATCAAGATTAAGGAAAAGTGTCACAAAAGGTGACTGTCCGTTTGTAGTCATCAGTGTATTTATCTGGTACTGGATAGTCTGCACACCCGACTTTAATTCATCCATAAGCCTGTCATTTACAAACTCCTCAAGTACATCCTCTGTAATAGTATCTCCATATTTTTGTCTATAATGAGCTTCATACTTATCATGACTCTTTCTGAGATATTTTCCGAGGTGTCTTATATCAACTGACTGCCCGCCGTACTGACTGCTTGCAACCGCCGAGATTATCTGTGTCATGACCGTACACGCAACCTGAAAACTCTTTGGTGTTTCAATAAGTTTGCCGTTCATAACCGTACCATTTTCAAGCATATCGCCTATATTTATAAGGCAGCAGTTAAATATGCTCTGAAGAAAATAATCCATATCATGAAAATGAAGTATTCCTTCTTCATGTGCTTTTACTATCTTCTCTGGAAGAAGTACTCTCTTTGTAAGATCTTTCGACACCTCACCGGCTATAAGATCTCTCTGTGTCGATGCTATATATGCATTTTTATTTGAGTTTTCTTCCATTACATCCTTGTTGCTGTTTTTTATAAGGCTCATGATGGAATCATCAGTAGTGTTTGCCCTGCGGACCATCTCTCTTGTATATCTATAGATTATATACTTCTTTGCAAGTTCAAATTTTCCCTCACTCATGAGCTTTTGCTCTATCATATCCTGAATATCCTCAACCATCATGTTGTCAACATGCTTGTTCTCTATTCCGGCAACAATAGAGTCTATTTTCTCCTCATTTACCTGCTCGTTTTTATCAACTTCCGCATTGGCTTTCTGGATCGCAACAATTATCTTATTGCGGTCATAATCAACGACTCTGCCATCCCTCTTGATTACCTTCATCATCATATTTCCTCCAATCTATGCAGTCATGTATAGTCAAATAACTACATGACTCTATGTTCTTTTCCTGACCTGCATTTATATATGTATTCCACATATACAACATGACTCTCTCAAAGAACGCAAGACTTATTATAGCACCTGGGCGAAAAAATGTCCACAATATATTGTGTTTATTTTGCAATAAATCACAAAATATTGTGGACACCCTTTATTTACTATATCTTACTGCTGTAGTATGCCAATGCGGTCAGATTGATTTATGCCCCGGTGTGGTATCAGCAATACGCTGTGTGTCTTTTGACAATCCCATTATTCCTCTTATCTCATCAACAGGAATTTTGGTATATTCTGACAATTCCTCTTTTGTCGGAACCCTTCCCATCTCCTCAGTCATATACTTTGCCGCTTCATTGAGCAGATTTGTGCGTGCGAGAACTGCTGATTCCCAATCTTTATCCGAAGTCACTGTGTCTAACAAAGATTCTATCGCATTTGTAACTTCCATATATATAGCACCATCTATACTGTCAAAATTTGGAACATTATTATCAACAAAATTCTTTTTATTTTCTTCTATCACGGATATTGCTTCAAGTAATCCTACATTTCCCTCAGCAATAAGTTCATCCATCCCTGTTATCCCTTTTTTGACATTCTCCCTGTCTGCATAATTGCGTGCGATTTTTACTACCTGTGCAAGCCTGTTCTCTACAAATCTATTCCTGGCATTTTTATCACCATCCATAAATTTCTGAATCAGATTTCTCTCTTCAGCGTCATCATAATAGTCAAGTTTTCCTATTTCATCCATATAAAGTTTATTGTTATATTCTGCTCTTTTTTTTGACAACTCCTTTGGAGAAGTATTGTTTTCTTTTTTATCATTATGCTTTTCAGATTCGGTTTCCTCATCCGAAAGCTCTTTATCTTCATTTTTATCACTTTCATTACTTTGCAAGTCAACTGCTTTTGGCACAAATCTGTATCCCTCAACCTCTATTCCTGCAAGGGAAAGATAGTAATAAACCTGTTCCATTTTATCATCAGACAGTTCTAAATCACTTAAATATTTTTTCACTTCATCTTTTGCAAGCTTATTATCCTGCGAAGCTGCAATACTTTTGACTGCCTCTAATTCTTCTAAAAATTTTCCCTGTTCTGACATATATCTCTCCTACTTTCATACATAATAAATTTTGCAATAAACATCTTTCATGGATGCAGCTTTCTTATTTTAATACTATACTCATTATTATGCAAGAAAAATGGACTGCCATATGAATATATAATCCTACTGACAATCCATTTCCAAAATACACTTTGTAATATTATCATTACAAAAGCTTAAGTACCTATAATCTTAATTCATAAAATCTTCTTAAAAATCACTCTTAATTATTTCTTAAATGTGAGCTTGAAGCTTACTTTAAGACTCTTCTTAAATTTTAATTTATTAGGATCTACAGGATAATTTGCCTTTTTAGCACCTGTGCCACCTTTACCATATACATTGAAGATCTCAAGACGGAACTTATTGTTCTTCTGGTCTTTCTCAAGATATCCCTGTTTAAGCTTGTTAGCCTTTACTTTTATAGCTTTGCCGTCAACATAAATCTTTACCTTTGAAATTTTAATCTGGCTTGGCTTATATGTTTTCATCGCATTTTCAATATCTACACAAAATACACTTGCTTTAGATGTTTTCTCTTTTGCTCCTGTTTTAAGCTTACTCTTTGTAAGAGTCATTGAAACATTCTGTGTTCCTTTTTTAGCTTTAATAGTCTTTGGTGAGTCATACTCTCCCTTAGCAGTATTCATGTTTGCAGTTACTTTCCACTTGTCATCTGCAAACATAACATATGTCTTAAATTTCTTTGCAGCACTGGCTTTCTGAGTCATTCCTGCTGTTCCTGCTACTACCATTGAGAGTGCTAATGCAACCGACACTCCTTTTTTAGTTAATTTTGAAAGTCTCATATTCTTTTCCTCCACTTTAACGCTTTATTTTTATATAGAATATATTACTCAATATACACTACAATTTTAAATGCCATTGTCAAGTTCATGTACGGGCAGTAACTATTTAATCTTTACTGTATATGTCACCTTTATGGTTTTCTTTGGCATAGTGTACTTAAATTTGGCAACACGGCTGTTCCACATATTGATAATCTGAAGCTGTACAAATCCGTCTGTCTGACCAGGATCAGGTGTTAAAACTCCTTTTTTGATAGTCTTAACTTTTTTTCCGTCAAAGAAAACTTTTACATTTGTAACAGTAACTTTTTTCTTGTCTTTTCCTTTAATATTTGTATCTACATAGAGTGTATTGAATGTCTTGTCTTTTGCGATACATTTATTAAGTCCTGTAAGCTGAACAGTGTATGTCTTTTTACCTTTTTTCATTGTGGTGTCTTTAAACTTTACACTGTTTTTTGACAATTTGTTTGTCGTGTTCTGAAGTTTGTTTGAAAACTTTGCATCGTCATGCTGATTTCTGAATGTAAACTTCGCTGTCTGCAGACAAAGATAAGCTTTATAACTTGCTGCATCGGCTTTCTTTGTGCTTGGTGTTGCTACAACTGAGCTTGCAGTAACGGCTACTGCGACGGCTACTGCCAATACTTTTTTTGCAAATTTACTGAAATACATAAAATTTCCTCCCTTATCATATCATGATCTAGTGTAATATTTTACAATGTGATTATTATTCATTCACATCTTGTTCACAATTCATATTGTATTTTAATCTTTAAAAAGATAATACACAACAAAAACGAAACCTTTTACCCCAAAAATGAGACATTTAACATACCTGCCTTATTTCGGCTTATTTTGCCATTTTTATGTCGTATTTCTGCCTTATCTTGCAAGTATTTTTGTAATCTTAGCTATATACATAGTATGGTAGTCCTTATCTTTATACCATATTTCGTCAATAGTTTCATCAAGAAAATCTTTCGGTTCTATATCAGTCTTTGACATTACCTCACAGATAAATACCATATTTGCTTCGTCAATATAAGGTACTCCATCACAATAATCAACTTTTACTTTTGCGGCTTTCATCTTATCCTCGTCTCTTCCTGAAACTGTACCAAGATATTTCATATCCCTGCGGTATTCTTCTCCCGGAAAACTAAGTGAAAACTTACCCTTTTTATCAATAAACTCTTTTGTGAATCTGCTCTGTCTTATAAACACAAAGACAGAATCCTTTCCCCACATCTCTCCTACTGCTCCCCATGAAGCAGTCATCGAATTTGCTTTTTCTTCATCACCTGCCGTAACAAGCATCCAGTCCTTTCCTATTTTTTTAAACGGATTCATATCCATGTAATCAACTGAAACTTCCTGAAAACTATGCATTTTTTATTCCTCCTAAAAATCTTTTTATATATTTTAGCATAAAATCGACTAAAAAAATGATTTTTTTATTATTTTATGCATTTTTTTCAAATAGATAATAGTTGTTTTGCCCGCCGCATAATGCTATACTATGAATTACTACTAATTTATTGCTTATTGGAGGCTGATACGGATATGAAAGTTGAGATGCACACACACACAAGCGAAACAAGTCCCTGTGCACATATTTGCGCACAGGATGTAATAAAAATGTATAAAGAAGCAGGATATGATACCGTTGTTATAACCGACCACTACAGCAAATGGGTATTTGAAAAGAACTGTGCAAAAACTCCTGACGAAGTCACTTCACATTTTTTAAAAGGATACAAAACAGCTCTTGGCTGTGCAGAAACATATGATATAAATGTATTGCTCGGCTGTGAGGTAACACTCACGGAAAGTCCCAATGACTATCTTTTATACGGTGTAAACGAAGACTTTTTCCATACACATCCTTTTTTATACAATCTTTCCCTCGAAGAATTATCTGAAATATGTCACAATGAAAATATACTTATCGTTCAGGCTCATCCAAATAGAGCCTACTGCGAACCGGTAAATCCTGCACTTCTTGACGGTGCCGAAGTTTTCAACGGCAATCCACGCCACGACAGCAACAATGATAAAACTTATGCCTGGGCATATGAACATGACCTTATCATGACATCAGGAAGTGATTTTCACGAAAAAGAAGACCTCGCTCTCGGAGGTATAATCACAGAGTACGATATAAAGACTGAAAATGATCTTATACAGACCCTTTTGTCAGGAGATTACAGTCTTATAACGCCTGTTGAATAAAATTATATAACACGATTATAACTTAAAGGAATAGCTTTTATGAAAAATAAAAAAATAATTGATATTTCGGATAACAGAACTTTACTCTCAAAGTTTAGTTATTTATATGCAAAAATTAACAGACTTATGAATCACTTTAAGAAAGCTGCTTTATCTGCATTTGCAGGGCAGGCGGCTTTCTTTATGATTCTTTCTTTTTTCCCTTTTTTCATGTTTTTACTGTCGCTTTTCCGGTACACTCCATTTACCAAAAGTATGCTCCTTAAAACAGCATCTGCACTCGTCCCTGAGTACTTTAGAAATTATCTTGGCAGTATAATAAATGAAATATATAATGTGCAGACTGGTGCCGTACTGTCAGCTACGATCATTGTTGCCATATGGCTAGGCTCAAAAGCATTCTTATCACTTATCCAGGGTCTTAATTCAGTCTATAACCTTGATGAGACAAGAAATTATATAATAATACGCATCTACTCCTTTTTTTATACGGTAGTCTTTGCAATTCTTATTGTTGTAATACTTACAGTTATCGTATTTGGAAATAAACTGTATTATTATATCAGACAGCATTTTCCATTTACTGAAAAGCCTCTTGCTTCTATTATAAATGTAAGAGCTGTCATAAGCTTTTTGGTTTTATTTTTGTTTTTCTGGTTGTTGTATGTAATACTTCCAAACCGCAAAGCAACATTTACGCACCAGCTTCCCGGAGCACTTGTGGCAAGTGCCGGCTGGCTTATCTTTTCATACATCTATTCTTTTTATGTAAACAACATCAATAATTACTCAAAATTTTATGGACCAATGACTACTATGGCTCTGCTGATGTTGTGGTTGTATGCCTGTATGTATATACTTTTTCTTGGAGGTATGTTAAATCATCTGCTCGAAAAAAAAATACCGGCAAAAGCAAAAAAGCTGACAAACAATTCAAAAATATAATTAAAATCATATAAAAAACATAAGGCAGACCGTAAAGTCTGCCTTATAATTTTTATGCAATATTTCAAATACTACTATCAATAACCTTTCAACGCTGTCACTTTAACTCCTGAAAAATAATGATTTAATATCTGTCTGTAGTTAAAGCCCTGCTTTGCCATGTTGCCGGCTCCACTCTGACTCATACCTGTTCCATGTCCGAAACCTCCTCCGGTTATCTTAAATCCGCCTGATACTGCATCTATGTAAAATGCTGCACTTGGAAGCATAAAATAACCTGCCATGTCTGTACCATATCTTCGCTTTATCGTCTCACTTACGGGAGCAAGCACTTTTCTTATGTTATACTGGTTACATACTTTATAAGTGTTTTTGTTTCCTCTTATTATAATCTCTGATGCCATCCCGCTTTTTTCACGCTTTGTTATCTCAATACTCTTTATCTTTCCCGTAACAAAACCTGACCTTGATTTGTATTTTCCATTTTTCAGCTTAGTGAGGACATTTGCATTATTTGACACATAACATGAACTCAAAGCTGAATCTATACGGCTTCTTAAGCTTTTTTCCTTAATCTTTACGGACCAGCGGTACCATTCTTCTTTACTGTCATATGTTGTGCAACTCTCATTATTTATAAAGTTTCTGAAAATCTGCTCATTTGACAGATTATATCCTTTTATTCCTGTTTTTCTTCTGGATCTTGCCGTAATCTGAAACCGGCTGTCAAGATATGATATTTTTGACGGTGTATTCCACACATCCTGACCGTCAGCCGTATAACCCCACGATGTTGAAAAATAGTAAGCAGTTACGACTTTCCCTGATTTTTTCATAACTCTCTCAAATGTCCCGTCAACAGCTTTTCTCGACCTTTTGTCCTCAGGAATATTGTTATATACCTGACAGGCAACACTATCATCAACATCTGCACCATACTCAGCATATTTTCCGGATTTCATCTGATTGTATGCATAACTTCTCGCACATACTGCCTGTGTTTTAAGTGCCTCCATAGGATTTGAGGTTGACATCTCACTTGGAAGTACCGCATAAAGATACTGCTCTATAGGAAGTGTATTTGTAAGCAGAAGCCCTTTTGATTTATATTTTATTGTCATAGTTCCACGATACTCAGGGTGTATATTCTGCCTTTTTATATTAAGCACTTTTATCTTTGCACCATTGTAAGAACCTGCAACTATCTTTTTCCCTTTTAATTTTTTGTCACTTGCATTAAATACTGCCTTTTTTCCAGCCGCATAACTCTTTGTCTTATTATTTACCTTTACATAAAAACTGCTTGAAGATGTAAGCTTTATCTTTTTGTGAAACATATCAGAAAAATTACTATTTGTAATAAGCACCCTTAAAGGTTTACTGCTTTCAGGATGTGCAGCTATGTGTTCCACCCTCCTTTTCTTATGTTTTTTTCTTTTATTTTTAGCAGTATTATTTTTTTTAACAGTTTTTGTGTTCTTTGTTTTTGAACTTTTATTATCGTTACTATCAGCTTTGCTGCCATCTTTTTCACGGTTTATTGTATTTTGTGTCTGTGTTTTTACACTCTTCTTTTTACCGCCAAAATATCCCTCAATATAAGCCTGTAACACTATACATATAAAAACCATGATGCTTATCACAGCTATTATGATAAGCACCTGCTTTTTATTATTTAATTTTCCTTTATTGTTCTTTTTCATCTTTTCCATTCCCGCCTTATTAATTCTAAAAACTATAATCACCGGTACACCTGACATTCATTGTCAGATATACCGATAAAAAATGACTATTTTGCTGATGTTGCCGTCGGTGCTGCAGTTGCCTCAGCCTTTAATTCCTTTTTGGTAGTTTCAAAATCAGATGTAAATGCAGACTCTACCATGTACACTTTCTTTGTATCATTGTCAATGTAAGCGTATCGTCCTTCACCTGCAACCGACTCGTCTCCTGCCGTCAATGTCTTTTTATTGCCGTCTTTATCTGTAATATCGACCTGTAAAGCAGGTTCTTTAAGTCCGTACTGTGACAAATCGGTGCAATCTGATGTAACCTCACTTGTAGCAGACATCTTTTTTACATCACTTACAAGAGTCTCCACCTTGCTCTGTTCAAGGCTGTATTTGGTGTCATCCTTTAACACCCACTTGTTTTTGTTTTTCACGAATGTAAGCTCCGCCGTGCTGTTCTTGAAATGAAGCTCTGCAATATCTGATTCTTTTATTGAATACAGCTCTATATTATTCTCTGCTTCTTCCTTTTTTTCACTATTGTCCTTATGCTTTGTTGCCACAAAAAATACAATTATCAATGCTATTAGGAGAACACATAATCCAATTATTGTCAATAGCTGTCTGTTTTTCTTTGACACTTTTCCGCCCATGTTGTTCCTCCTTTACTTTCTTCTTCTGCTAAACCATATTGCAAAACCTGTTATAAGAAGTCCGACAGGTATGATAATGATTATTACTGTTGCCCAGAAAAACTGCGTTCCCTGTGTAAGTGAAACATATGTGTAAGAAAGACTCTTTGCATTTATTGAAGTTTCCTCAACATCTGAATTTGATAATGACTTTACCGCATTAGTAAACAATGAGCCATTGTCAAGCTGGTTTGTTGAGATTACATCATCTGAGAATGCATATGCTGATGCATAAACAACAAGTTTTGCACTCTTATTATCATCAATCTTGTCTGTTACTGAAACACCCATGGCAAATGGTCCGTCAATATCACCTTTTTCCTTTGCTGCCTTTCCTGATGAAGTATCTAGTTTGAGATATGAACCTTTTGATGTAGTCATAAACTCTGATATTGTAAGTGACTTTCTTGCACCCTTAAATTTTGAAATTCCTACCGGAGACGGCATTACAACTACCCCAGATACACCTGAAGCTATCTCATTTGAAGAATCCAGTGTCGGAATAACTGAATTTACATAGTTATAATAATTTCCCTGTGTTTCGCATACCGAACCTATCTGCTCATTAAGCCCGTAATACTTGAGCAATGCCCTTAAATTTGGTGTATCCTTTGTTCCATACTGAAGATTTATAACGGCATTTCCACCTTTCTTCATGTAGGCAAGAATCTTATTTTTTTCTTCTTTGCTTATATCTTTTGTTGCACCATTTATAAGAAGTATATCACAGTCTGAAGGGACTTTATCCTCTGAATAAAGAGTAAGTTCATCAGTATCTATATTCATCTTACTAAACGAAGTTGACATAGTTGTTCCAACTTCCTGTTCATCATGTCCCTTAAGAATATACATCTTTGTCTTTTTCTCTGCAAGCACCTTCTGTATTGCAGACGTTATCTTTCCTTCAACATCAAGATAGTATTCTCCACTGCTTTGAGTGTATGATGAATAATCTGTATTTGAATAATACATATCCGTATTCTGCACATACGATGAATTTTTTGTTGAGTCATTTACAACGATAACATCATTCTGTGCAACTGAGCCGGCTTCACTCTCTGACAGGTATTTACTTGCAAATCCCGGATTTACAACAGGGTCTATCTTTTTAAGTTTAACCTTTGATGATGCCTTAGGATACTGGTCGAGCACTTTTTCAATATACTCTGTCTCCTTGCCGTCCGTTACAAGATAATACAAAGTAACACTGTTCTTTGCCGATTTCAATGCTTTCTTTGTATCTTTAGATAATGTAAATAAACTGTTTGAACTAAGGTCGCTCGACAGATCAAGCTTTCCAAACACAAGATTTACAACAACTACTATTGCTATTACAAGAATAGTTATAAAAGAACTGTAAGCTCCCGATTTAAATTTTTTGTTAGTAAATGATTTTTTAATTCCTCCGGAGCTTTTTTTCATTTTTGCTGTTCTTAATTCTCTACTCATTTTTGCTGCTCCTTTCTAATTAAAACGCTTTTTCTTTATCATCTGGATAGTTAAAAATACAAATAAAAATGCTATTGAAACATAATATACTATCGCATCATAATTTAAAATTCCAAGACTGAAATCATCAAATCGTGTAGACAGAGCAAGCGTATTTAATATGTTTGTAAGCAGGCTTTCATATAATGAAGATTTTACTGCGTAGATTATCCATATTGCTGCCTCTCCGATAACCGCCATCATAACAAGAACAGTTACATTATTCATCATATGATAAAAAACAAGACATATGACAAGCCAGAGTACAGCTATCATGACACACTGTGATACTGCCTCGGTTGGAAGCATCCCGGTGATATTGCTTAAAAGAAATGTAAGAAGAAGTGTGATAAAACTTACAACTGATGCAATAACCTGACTCTCCGTGAGCGATGAGATAAAAAGACCTATTGCTATCGTTGCCGCTCCTAAAAGATAAAATCCTATGATACTGCTGTATGCAGGTGCAAGTCTTACATCAGTTCCATACATATGAATGATAAGCGGATATATACATATCGGAATAAATGCACATGAAAACAGTGTCAGAACCGCAAAATATTTGCCAACGATTATCTTTGTAAGCGATACCGGTGCCGTGTAGAGAAGCTGATCCGTTTTCTGCCTGTTTTCCTCAGCAACTATTCGCATAGTAAGTATAGGCACAAGCAAAACATACATAAATGATATACCACCGAGCGTAACCTCAAAATTTCCAAGTCCGCTTGAAAGATTGTATGCCCATGTATATATTCCTATGATAACGAGGAAAAATGCAAGAAACACAAAACCTATCATTGAATTAAAATATTGTCTTAACTCTTTCTTATATATTGCAAGCATTATTTTTCTCCTCCTTCCATATCTGAAGAATTTTTTTCAGTTTCAGACACATCAAGTTCTCCGCTAATGTCAGCATTTTTTTCTGAATTTTGATTCTCATTTTCGTTCTGCAGTTCACCTTCTGTTTCAGCTTTATCTTTCTTTTCACTCTTTAATTTTTTGAGTTTTCTGCCACCATACTGCTTTGAACCTCCTCTTGTAAGTGCAAGGAACGCATCCTCAAGTGATGTATCAAGTTTATTCATTTCAATGAGTGGGCACTCCGCCTTTGCAAGTGCATAGAACAGATCCACTCTTATATCCTCGTCCTCTGCACAGTAAATAGTAAGACCTGTCGTATCCTCCTCTGTATCTTTGTCATTGTCATAAGATACATTCTTAATACCTGATATAGTCCTAAGTGCCTCTTTAAGTTTTGTTTTATCACCCTTTACAACAACATGAACACCATTTGTGTCAACCATTTTCTTTGTAATATTTTCCGGTGTATCTTTTGTTATCATCTTTCCTTCATTTATGATAATAATCTCGTCACAGACAGCACTAATCTCCTGCATGATATGCGAACTTAAAAGAACGGTATGATTTTTGCTCAGTTCCCTGATAAGTTCTCGCATCTCTATTATCTGACTCGGATCAAGACCTACCGTCGGCTCATCAAGAATAAGTATGTCAGGATTCCCCATCATTGCTCCTGCAAGTCCGACTCTCTGTTTATAACCTTTTGATAAATGTTTTATAAGTCTTTCAGAAACATCAAGTGTCTTTGTCTTTGACATTATCTTATGGACTTCTATATCCCTATCTTTTTTAGAAACTTTCTTAAGTTCTGCAACAAATGAAAGATACTCTCTCACTTTTAAATCAGGATAAAGTGGTGGTATCTCCGGAAGATAGCCTATATTTTTCTTTGCAAGTTCAGGTTCATCCATAATGTCTATACCATCGATAAGGACTTCTCCCTCCGTCGGTGCTATATAACCTGTTATCATATTCATTGTTGTTGATTTTCCTGCACCGTTAGGTCCGAGAAATCCGACAACTTTTCCTGTCTCAACAGTAAATGAAAGATCGTTTACCGCAGCATGATTTCCATACCTTTTAACGAGATTTTTTACTTCAATCACTGTATTTACCTCCTGTTATTTATATACAAAAGAGGATAACATAAGAATGTCAAGATTTTGTGAACAAAAAGGGCTGCCGCACTAAAATTTAGTGCGGCAGCCCTTTTTAATTACTTTTTATAATATTTTTAGCATTTTTCAGGTTCAGGATATTCTACTCCATCTGTATCTACCGTTACTTTGATTATCATCTGCGGCTCTAATGGTGCATCTGAATAGTCAGTTTCTGTTTCTGCTATAGAATTGACTGTGTCCATTCCGTCTGTTACTTTTCCAAATGCAGCATACTGTCCGTCAAGATGTGGTGCATCTTTATGCATAATAAAGAACTGTGAGCCTGCTGAGTCAGGCATCATTGAACGAGCCATTGAGAGAACTCCTGCTGTATGCTTAAGATCATTTTCTACACCGTTTATCGCAAATTCACCTTTAATGGAATATCCAGGTCCGCCTGTTCCTACTCCGTCAGGATCTCCACCCTGTATCATAAATCCTTTTATGACTCTGTGAAAGATAAGTCCATCATAAAAGCCTTTATTTATAAGTGATATAAAATTGTTTACAGTATTTGGTGCGATTTCAGGATAAAGCTCTGCTGTTATCGTTCCCGCTGTTGTCTCAAATGTTACTATTGGATTTTTTGCCATTTTATTTTTCCTTTCTTGCTGTTATATTTTATATTTTATTTTTCTTTCTATTTAATGTCAAGCACAATTACATCCCCCTACACATAATACTGTGCCTAGGCATTCCAAAGTTCCTATCTTCATTTCTTTCCTCGTTTTTGTTTTATATATTACCTGATTGAAATATCACCATCCGAACACTTTATCTCAACTGTTGCCGTCGCAGACTCAATATTTCTCTCAAAAGATGTTTCCGTTTTATCACCATCTGTTATATTCTTTACACTCACATCACCATAACTTGTCTTTGCATTTACCGAAATGCCTTTCCAGTCATCAAATCCTATTACTTTCACATCCCCATAACCTGACTTAATTTTTATATTGCCGTCAAATTTAGTATCCTCAAATCTTAAATCACCGTCATTTAATTTTACGGCTATATCCTCAAACGAACCGTCATTGCACTTAATATCACCATAATTGTCTGTTATATTTATGCCTTTAAGACTGGTATTTTTAACAGAAATATCTCCATCATTTGTTGATATTTTTCCGCTGTCAATATCAGTATCTTCAAACTTAATATCACCATAGCTGTCGTTAATGGTGACAGTATTAAGTTTGGAATCTTTTACCGACATATCACCGTCAGAAGATGCTATTTTTATTTCTTTTGACTCTGTATCTGAAAGTTTTATATCACCTGCATCCACTGAAATATCTATCCTGTCACTTCTAAGCCTGTCCACGGAAATATCACCCTCTGCCATATCAAGCTCCGCACTGCTTATCTGTTTAGCTTCAGGCAGATACAATATAAACTGATTTCTTTGTGTATAATCTTTCGTACCGCTTATCAAGGCTTCAATACCACTCAAATCCATGTTTACCGTAACATGATTTGATTTCTGTCTGAGCTTAAATTCTCCATCGCTCACCTCATACTCTGCCGTCACTTTACCTTTCTCTTTCTTTAGATTGTATGCTATATAACAGTTTTTGTCATCTGATTTTGCAATCTTAAAATCAATAGTATTTAATTTGACATTTATCTTATCAAAATCATCTATCTTTGTCTTTTCTAATATCGCATACTCTTTTTCAAGATTATTACTGTCAGTTGTGAGCATTGAGCTAAAATCAAGCTTCTTTACAACCTTTCCACCGCCCATTGCTCTTCCGACAAAAAACAATCCTGTCCCAAAAAACAGACATAAAATTCCTGCTATCAAAGATATATTTATAAATTTTTTCATTATTTTTTCCCCCTTTTAGATGCTTTCTGTGCAAACTTAATAGTAATATCAATAAGAAATCTGCTAAATAAAACTCCGATTACCGAAACAATAATTCCAACGCCTATCGCTGCAAGTCCAAGCCCTAATAGCATCAACGCCGCTGATATTGAAAGTTTTATCGTAACTACCGCCCTCGCTATAACGGCAAGTCCGGCTATGACTGAGCACACACCGACTAAAAATACGCATAACAAAACTAATACAATACAAAGCAAGATACAAAACATCACAACCAGCCCACTTATAAGAAGCGGTGTAGCAACAGGAATCGCACATATCGCAAGTATAGCTACCCACAATATACCAAGCACCGACCTTTTCCCACTGTCATCCTGTTTCTTTTCATCAGCTTGTTTTTTCTCATCTATCCTCTTGTCAAGAACATTGCTTATAATGTCACAGGCAGCTTCTTTCGGTGTTCCAAGCTCCTCCATAAGTTTCTTTGCTTCATCATCATCTGTCTCAGAAAAATACTCCGTAAAATATTCCATCGCATCATCATAGTCCGCCTTAGGCAGTTTTTTCAGATATTTGCTAAGCTGCCCTAAATATTCATCTCTCGTCATTTTTTATTCTCCCTTCTACTATACCGTCAATCGTATCTCTGTAACTTATCCACTCTGAATTTAAGAATTTAAGTTCTTCCACACCCGCATCCGTCAAAGAATAATATTTTCTTTTTCTTCCCTGATACTCCTTTGTGTAAGTAGTCATAAATCCGTTTTTTTCAAGTTTCTTCAAGATTGGATAAAGCGTGGACTCTTTTATATCCGCCACAAGTTTAACAGTCCGACTTATCTCGTATCCATATGAATCTTCCTTTTGCAGCACCGACAGGATTAAAAATTCTATCAGATGTGCAGATACAGGATAGTACATCTTTACACTTCCTTTCTGTTTGAATTATATGCAAAATTTTTATATATAAAAATATTATATATAAAATATATACATATTATTGTGCTTTGTCAAGTAAAAAAGGGCAAAACCAGCGTTTTGCCCTCCAAGAATTGCTTCGCAATTCTCATTGGTTTTCCTCTACATTACGAGCATTTTCCTATAACATAAAAAAGAGACTGTCGCAATAAGAAAATTACATACATGATATAGATGCTCTATTATAGTAACTACTTCTATATCATGTACGATTTTTCATTAATGCGACAGTCTCTTTAAAAATAACTCTGAACATAATATTTCTATCAATAAGTTTGTTTTCAAATATTATATTTGTTCTACACTATTAAGATTACTGTATGTTATTTTTGTTTTCTGCTTTATTGTGTGTCTGCTGCAGAGCCGTTTATCTCCTCTATAACACAAGTATGATGCTTTTTATCTTTTCCCTCCGCATCATAGCTTATCCCTACAAGAAGTATTTTGTCACTGTAGCCTGACAATGCACCGTGGTATCTGTTATCTTTTATCTGTTTAATCGCAGTGTCCGCCGATTTATTATACTTTAATTCCACTACCATTGCAGGTCTGAATCCCGCATTTGCCCTCGGAATAAACGCAAAATCAGCAAAGCCTTTTCCGGCAGGCATCTCACGGATTATATTGTAATAACCCGGTGCCGTAAAATATGCCATTGTAAGAACACAGCTAAGTGAGTTTTCATCATTATACTTTAAAACAGATGTGTAAGTATCATGAGCAAGTTCTATAAGTTCGGCAACTTTTTCTGCATTTCCATCTATAGTTTCAAAAAGCAGTTCATCACAAGTTGAAATCGCTTTTGCAATCTCTTTCCACCCACCTGTTTGCAATGCAAGTTCAAATGCAGTTGCCACTTCATAGTTTGGCACATATGCACTCTTTCTGTCCGCATCATATCCAAGATAACCCAAATGTATCAATGCCGTTAAAGCATCATCCTTTGATGCAATAGTTGAAAAATCATTTTGAAATGTATTTGGATTTACCATGACTTTTCCACCTGCAAGCATCTTCATAATATCATCCTTTAGTCCTGCATAATTCATCGTTATAAATGTATTTATTGATGCAAATGAAGATGTATTTCTCCAGTATGAATCAAAATCATTTCTCTCTATCGCCATAGAAACAGAGTTTGGATTATACATATGAATACCGTCGATCAAATATCCGTTGTACCATGCTTTTGTACTCTCAAAATCCATATCAAACCGCTTGCATAATTCTTTAACCTCGTCTTCCGTAAACCCATAGTATTTTGTAATCGGACTTGATTTTAACATCGTATATTCACTGAAATTATTTAAAGCCGACTCATCTTTAATCTTCTTTATCGGCAAAATCCCCGTAATATATGCCAGTGCAAGAAAAGATTTTGACTCCTCCGATTTAAACAGCGAGTGTAAAAACTGTAAATACTCGTGTACCAACTCTTTGTTATCACTGTTTCTGATAACACAATCCCATTCATCAATTATTATAACAAACTGAGTATCTGTTATCTCATAAATCTCCTGTATCAGCAAATATAAATCTTGGCTGTAATCTAATGTATCATTATATTTTTTCTTAAAATCTTTACATACCCTCTCCTTAATTGATTCTACTAAATCTTCTTTGTGAAAATCCCAGACTGATGCTATATCCAGATGAATAACATTATACTTGTTCATATATTTTTTATAATCTGCACTTTCAGAAATCTTTGTCCCGTCAAAAAGCTCAGTCGAATCACACCCAAGACTATAATATGCGTCTATCATCCCAGCCGCATGGGACTTTCCAAATCGTCTTGCATGGCTTACCGCAAGACATTTATCCTCCGTTGACAGTCTATCATTAAGATACTCTATCAATTTTGTTTTATCTACATAAATCCTGCTGTTTTTTGCCTGCCGGAAACTCGCATTACTCGGATTAAAATATACACCCATCTTAATTCACCTCATTTCATCTATATAACATTGGTATCCGCAAAATCCTGTCCCAAACTCACCTACAGATTGACACATTGCTGTGTATTTTTCATTATCTTACAGATAACAACACTTAATACTTCCGACTTTACTTACCCCTAGTATATTTTTAATCCGAAACAATGTCAATCGCATTTTTAACACAAAATCGTGTCCTTCTCTTTTTTTGTTTATCCGAATAAAATTTTACGCTAACTTTCACCCCTGTCGCAATCAACTTATTATTGCAAGTGTACAGACGAACAGAAACGGTCACTCTTTAACTTATCTCTCCACAAGTTCATAAGGCTCTTTTTTCTCAATCATATATCCACCTGTCTCGTCGCCTGTCACCCCTTTCTTTTTTATTATCTCATCTGCCTTTGTCTTTTTTATCCCCCACTTGTAGTTTGAATCAAAATACTGCACATCCCCCCATTTTGCAAGTGGTACTATATAAAAGTCAAATAAATCTTTCTGTGAAGTTTTCTCATAAACCTGTATCTGTACCGTATAGCTGTCGATTTTTGTAATTCCCTTTATACGCTGTTTTTCTGCTATTGATTTTTTACCGACTTCATTAAGTACGATTTTTTTCACCTTGGCATTATAATTTTTTCCGGTCACCTTACTCAGTTTTTTATAATCCCAGCCGTACTGGCCCGTCACCTGATTTATAACTTTTTTTGCATCTTTCTTTTTAGCCTTATATTTCGGTTCCAGTGAAAAAAAATAAACAAACAAATCCCGTGTCCTCGGATATTTGTCTGTTATGTAAGAATATGTTTCATCCCGATAAAGAGAACTTGTCCATTCAAACGCATCTTTTATTTCGGGATATATTATTTTGTTTTTTATTTCTTTTTTTATTTTAGCTGACGGCTTCTTTAATTTTGAATTAAGTATCTTCTTTGCCTTATCACCGCCACTATATCCTGTCTGATAACTTAAAAGCCCCGCAATATTGCATTTGTAAACATTATCAGAAGACTCATATGAGCTGTCAGTTCTAAGATAATAATTAAACATCAGGTCATCAGCAGTTATCATTGTACCAGCCGATGCTTTTAGCCCCTCTTTCAGTCTTACCGTATATGTTGTCAGCTTTTTTCCTTTCTTCTTTTTATCTTTTTTATTATAACGGCTGTCACTTTCAATACTCTCAAAAAAATCCGAACCTGACTTTGCTTTTATCTTCTTTAATTCGTTATATATATTTATATAACACTTATCAAGAATATATCTGTCAGCCTTTGTAGAATAAATAAAAGGTGACAGATTTTTTGACACATCACCTTTTATGTGAAGTACCTTTCTGGTTCTCTCAGAACTGTTTTTGACCTTTACATCAGCCTGTTCTATCTGGGAATATGTGATTTTTTCACTATCACTTTCATTTTTATTTTTGCGAAATGATGTGATTATTATTATGACAAGACAAATGTAAAAAACTACGACAATTATATTTTTTTTCATAGTGTAGATATTATTCCTTTCGTTAATAATAAATATCAATATAATTAGAGTAAATCTACATCCGCGTAAAGTCAATTTAAACCATCATTCAATTTTCGACAGAGCTTATCTCCTCTATAACACAGGTGTGATGTTTTTTATCTTTTCCCCCCGCATCATAGCTTATCCCGACAAGAAGTATCTTGTCACCATAACCTGACAATGCACCATGATACCTGTTTTCTTTTATCTGCTTAATTGCCGTGTCCGCAGACTTATTATATTTTAATTCAACTACCATTGCCGGTCTAAATCCTGCATTAGACCTCGGAATAAACACAAAATCAGCAAATCCCTTTCCGGCAGGCATCTCACGGATTATATTGTAATATCCCGGTGCAGTAAAGTATGCCATTGTAAGAACACAGCTAAGTGAATTTTCATCATTGTACTTTAAAACAGATGTGTAAGTGTCATGAGCAAGTTCTATAAGTTCGGCAACTCTTTCTGCATTACCATCTATTGTTTCAAATAATAATTCATCACAAGTTGAAATCGCCGTTGCAATCTCGTTCCACCCACCTGTTTGCAATGCAAGTTCAAATGCCGTTGCCACCTCATAGTTTGGCACATATGCACTCTTTCTATCAGCATCATATCCGAGATAACCCAAATGTATCAATGCCGTTAAAGCATCATCTTTTGATGCGATAGTTGAAAAATCATTTTGAAATGTATTTGGATTTACCCTGACTTTTCCTCCTGCGAGCATCTTCATAATATCATCCTTAAGCCCTGCATAATTCATCGTTATAAATGTATTAATCGATGCAAAGGAAGATGTATTTCTCCAGTATGAATCATAATCCTTATCCATCATAGACTGCACAACAGAATTTGGATTATACATATGAACACCATCTATCAAATATCCATTATACCACGCCTTTACTGCATCAAAATCCATATCATACTCTTTGCATAATCCCTTCACTTCTTCCTCAGTAAAGCCGTAATATTTACCAATAGGTTTCGATTTTAACATGGTATATTCACGAAAATTGTTTAAAGCAGACTCATCCTTGATTTTCTTAATCGGTAAAATTCCCGTAATATATGCCAATGCAAGAAACACTTTTGACTCCTCCGATTTAAACAGTGAGTGGAGAAATTGCAGATACTTATGTACCAGCTCTTTGTCGTCACTGTTTCTGATAACACAATCCCACTCATCAATAATTATCACAAAGGGAGTATTTGTCTTCTGATATATTACCATTAAATTATAGTTCAAACTATCATGATAATTCAGTTCATCATTAAAAGACTCTTTAAAATCTTTATAAATATACTCTGTTACTTTTTCCACAATATTTTCTTTATAAAAATCAAAAAATGAAGAAATATCTAAATGTATCACATTATATTTGTTCATATATTTCTTATAATCAGCACTTTCAGAAATCTTTGTCCCCTCAAAAATCTCTGTCGAGTCACAGCCAAGACTATAGTAGGCATCAATCATCCCTGCCGCATGGGACTTACCAAAACGTCTTGCATGGCTTACCGCAAGACATTTACTGTTTGTCCCCAACATACCGTTTAAATATTCCAGAAGCCCCGTTTTATCTATATATATCCTACTGTTTTTATCGCAGGCAAAACTCTCATTGCCCGGATTAAAATATATGCCCATCTAACACTCACCTCATTTCATATAACCTTTACATACCTTTAGTATATTTTTGTTATAAGACAATGTCAATCGCAATTTTAACTCACCGGTAACAGTTCAGTCATAAAAAGATAATTGACAATACAGTGAGCTTGTTCATTGTATGTCAAATTCTCTTTTTATGATAGAATAGCCTTTCATTTCTGAAATGAGGGCAAAGCCCTCGCGAGCACGCTCAGATGGAACAAATTTATTTGTTCCATCCTCACTTTGCTTTCGCGTAAATAACCAAAAGCTGCATAGCAGCGACTGACAGCTTGCTGGCAGGTTTATGAATTCAGAAAATGAAAGGCTGAACTGTTACACTCACCGCCACAGAATATCATGACTTTATTGCTTTTTCTGTTTTTTTATTATATAACACCACATCATTTCGATTCCTTTGCAGCTTCGTACCATATAACTGCATAAAGACCAGAATGTTTTCTGCTCATAATAACTCACTTCGATATTCCATTGGAATGAATATAAAAATAATGGTATATACTGCATCCAATCACTGCCAGTCTGACTTAATGGAGCTTTTTCATGCCATACACAGAAAATCCCCAAATGTTCATGTGAAACCGTACTGAAAAACAAGCGTTTCACACCGCCATCTTTTACGGCTGATGTGACATACGCAAGGACTTCTCTGGCTCCGAAAAGATTTGTAAGTACACGGCGTACACCCATATAATAATCACCAATCTTTTCATCTGACAGTGCAAAATCTTCATCTATTGAGAGCCTTTGTCCGTGTTTTGCAAGGCTTCCTTTTCTGCCACATCCTGTAACCTAAAGGTACAGCAAGATAAGAAATCCTGTTGTGTTTCCAAACCGGTACGCAGAGCATCAGGCTTACAAAACAATGACCATTTAAGTAATTAGAGCCATTGTGGGCAGCATGGTCAAAAAGTTTTAATACATTTTCAAATTTCGTGCCAAATTTTGTAACCATAGTATCGTCTATGCAAAGAAATACTGGCTGAGTTTTTAATAAATCCGTAATCAAGTGTAAAGCAGTCCGTGCAGTCACATTCATGAACCTGGAATAGTCAGCCTTAGCATAAGAACATAAGCACAAAATATTCCCACGGATAGCACATTTAAAAATACTATGCCATAATTAGAGTGTTTCAAAATTAGAAACGTTCACTCCAGTAATCTTGAAGTTTCTTATTCAATATTGGAGCCGTTTACTATAACATTACAAAAAGCGAGGAGAAAATATATGGCAGATAAAAAATTATACTATGATAAAATTTATGGTCTTGTCATGCAGTGCCGTAAGAGCGGTTTGTCAGATAAGCAATGGTGTATTAATAATGATATTGCACCAAGTACATTTTATTGGTGGATTAAAAAGCTCAGACAACAGGCCTGCTATGAGATACCGGAACACAGTTTCACTTGAATACATACCTGCAACTTTAAAAGTTGTGGAATATGTCAGTGTACATTATGGTTGTCCAAAATGTAAAACAGATGAGGAAAAACCAAATATCATACATGCCCCTGTCCCACCAGCACTACTCAGAAGCTATGCATCGCCATCAATTGTTGCATGGGTGATTTACTCAAAATATGTTAATGAGATGCCATTGTACCGCCAGAAAAAAGACTGGCTGCAGTATGGTTTTGAACATAGCCGTGCAACAATGGCTAACTGGGTTATAGAATGTACCGATAAGTATCTGCGTGTATTGTACGAATTTTACCACAAACTGCTGTTAAGCAGAGAGTTTGCTATGGCAGATGAAAGCCCTATACAGGTTTTGAAAGAGGAGGGACGCGAAGCAACGGCAAAATCATATATGTGGCTGTTTAGAAGCGGCGAAGATTATACACCACCGATAGTTTTGTATAAATATGTATCAACGCGCAGCGGAGATGTTGCAAAATAATTTCTGAAAGTTTTTAAATGATATCTTATGGCAGATGGTTATACAGGATATAACAAAGTGCAGGAGATAAAACGCTGCTGCTGTTTTGCACACATAAGAAGATATTTCTTTGATGCCATACCCAAAGGGAAAAATCGTGATATCAGTTGTCCGGCGGTGCAAGGCGTAGAGTATTGTGATAAGCTGTTTGCATATGAAAGACAGTTTAAAGAAAAAGGTTATTCATACAAACAGATAAAAAATGGTCGTCTCAAGAAAGAAAAACCTGTAATTGAGGCTTTTTTGTCATGGCTTGAAAAGCAGAAAACCATTAAAAGCAGTAAATTTGCCAAAGCAGTTACATATGCATTAAATAGAAAAGAACATATGATGACATATCTCGAAGATGGTCGCTGCAGTCTGAGCAATAATTTAAGTGAACAGAAAATGAAATCATATGTTATAGGTAGAAAGGGATGGCTTTTCAGTGACAGTCCTAAAGGTGCAGAAGCAAGTGCCATATCATACAGCATAGCCGAAACAGCATTAGCGAATGGATTAAATGTATATAAATATATAACATATATATTAGAGAAACGACCTACTGAAGAAATGGCAGACATTGAATTAGAAAAGCTGTTACCATGGAATGATAAAGTTTTTGAAATGTGTAAAATCGAAAGATAGATAAAGACAAAAAAATAACTTAGCATAAAGAGTAAAATAATATTTATGCTAAGTTATTTCAGAATGTACGCCTAAGTTTTTTGCACTTACTTTACTCTTATTCCAACTATCTCAAATCTATCTTTTCTAATAATTGTTGAGCAATTCTCTGTGCTAAATCACGCTCCTTTTTGCTATAATCATTCTCTTTTTTTAACACTAACAACTACCTGCTTCTTCTTTTTTTCTTCAAAAGTTCCTGCTTTCAAACCTAATATAGATTCAATATCCCTTGGATAAATAGTTAATCCGTATTCAGATGAAAGTTCTTCTAAAAATTCACTCGGCGTAAATACATTTTGTTCAAACAATATTTTAACTGCTTGACGCAACAATGACGGTTCAGCTGTCACCAACTTATCATCTAATGGTTCTACTTTTCGTATTCCCTGCTTTTGCATATTCCTCATCAGCTTACTATAATCATCATTAGTAATAATTCCTAAATCTTTAGCTCTACGAACCATAGCCGCAATCGAAACTTTCCATCTCTTCTTCAATTCTACATAATATGCTAAATTTGTAGCATAAGGTTTTACCTCTTCTGCAAATTCCTTTTCTGGTAAAAGAAAAGCTGCAGCAAAAGAATGTGCTTCTTGTTCAATATCTTTAAAATCTTCCTTCTCTATACTTTCGAGGTCTTCCTTCCAATTATGAAGTAATATATGCCCTAATTCATGTGCTATATCAAAATGAATTCTAGCTGCTGTCTTCTTATTTTGTGAATATCCGATTAAATATGTTTCATCTTGTCCATATACTATCTTATGGCTGAATGCATCAACATCACCTGTAGAAGTTGCAAAGTCAGTTACAATTAGTCCATTTGCTTCAGCCAAATAAACAATATTTTCAATAGGCTTATTCCCAAGTTTCCAATGATTTCTTAATAACTCCGCAGCCTCTTGTGGAGTTGAATTTCTAGGAATATGCGGCAAGTTCAGCTTTTCAAACTCTAAATATTCATTCAACATATTAAAAATCACTGCAATAAAGTTTATTTTCTCCTCTTGTTCAACTCTATACTTCTTATTCGTTGTTAATAAAGATCTAAAATATGTTGTACTCTTTTCAACTTCAACTTTAACGTCCTCCAAAAAAAATTTAATTGGGAACTGTAATGTTTCGCTAAATTTCTGAATCGTAGTAAATTCCGGTCTATCCAATTTACCATTTTCATACATAGAAATAGTCTGTCGATTCACTCCTATCATATCAGACAACTGTTTAGCTGAATATCCTCGCCAAATCCTTGCTATTTTTAAACGTTCACCGTTAAAATGTTTAACACTTGTTATCTTTTCAAACGGAATTACATTTTCCATAATAACCGCTCCTTCAAAACTAATTATTTATACTTTCTGCTCTTTTGATTTTTCTTTCAATGCAACCAGTTTTCTCCGTCCTGCTTTCTTATGTGCCTTATCTTTTAATTTTATATTTGCAGTATGAGATTCATTTGCATCTACAACATTATCTACTACCACAGATTCTTTATGTATAATATACTTACTCCAATCTGCTTCTTCAACAATCTGTAATGAACTGTCCAATATACAACATCGCACGGCTGTCAATTCAGAGTTATATTCCTCAAATAATATTGTTCTATATCTCTTAACAGTCGATTCTCCAATAGCAAAACCTCTTATAATATCATCAACTATATGTTTAATTTCCTCTTCACTAAAATTCTGCTCTTCAAACAAAGACATTTGATACTCTGTATTCAAGTCAAAATTAAATGACTGCACAAGTGCATCAATGTAATGAGCTTTTTTACGAATCGAATGTTTCCTTTGAATTTCTTTAAAACGCTCTTCTCTCATTACAGTATAAATCGTTCCTGTGTCTCTGTCATACAATGGCACCATATTCCATGCACCGCGTTTAGCATATTCTGCTGTAAGATTTCCAGCTGAAAAATTTAAAATAAAATTACGATTAATTAAATCCCACTTTAGAAACTTTTTTCCATTAGATTTTCTTTCATTAAGATTTTCACGCCTTAGGCAACCTTTCACATCATCCCCAATAGCATCTGACAAGCACTTTATTATACTCTTTATCTTTTTGTCTTCTAAAATAAATGCTTTATCTTCCATTTACAATACCTCCTTAGTTATTTAATTTTAATCATTATAGGACTTTTCCAAAAAAATGTCAACTCTAAAAGCTATTTTAATTTTTATGGCCTTATATACAGCTCTAAATCATTTTTTTGTCCATTTTTATTTACACCTGAAATATAGCGCACAAAACACATTCATACCATCACCAGCCTATATTCATATAATATTTTTATAATATGTTTCATTAATATTGAGTATAGAAAAACAGGTAACATACAAATTTCGTACATCACCTGTTCACTATTGATTTATTCAGTTGCTCTTATACAAACATCTGCTGCAACAGACCTTTTTTCAGTTCTTCCCACGCAGCTAATGTTGCTTTCTGCTTCTCAATAACTTCATCTAATGATGAAAGACAATCAGCAATTTTCTGTTGTTCTGCAACACAAGGAAAATCAAAAACCAGACTTTGAATAATCTGAGCTGATAAATTTCCCTGTCCACCTTGAAGATATGTTCGCAAAATAGTTTCCTTGTTGTATCTCAAAATTTCAACAATAAATTTTCTATTAAAATCATTCAACGGTCTAATACATAAAATAGCCTGATTGATAGCACCTTTGATTTTAGAAATATCAACTTCACCACTTGTAGCACCATAAAGTGCATATAAAATGTCACCAATATCTACCATTTTCGCAGATGATTCATTCAATCCATCATTCGTAATACGCAACTCTGTTTTATCATCATGAATTTCTCCTGAACGAATAAATGAAATTGTTCCATTATCATAATAACGTGCTTCTCCTGATTTCGGTGTTCCACCTGAAAATGTTTTACAAATATCTCCCAACTTCTTTTCTTCCCACTCAGGAAAATCACTTCCATCATCAGCTTTGAATCTTACTTCCTGACTGAACAGTTTCTGCATCACACCTTTTTTACATTCTTCCCATGCAGATACAGTTTCCTTTTGCTTCTCAATTACAGTATCAATCGTTGATAAGAACTCTGCAATTTTCTGTTGTTCTGCAAGTGATGGCATGTTTATTGTTATCTTTAACATTGAATCTTTCAATAATTTTTTTCTACTGGCTCCTGCTAACTGCGTCCATCTTCTTATGTCTTTGTGTTCTAATGACGCAAATAAGAAATAAGAATTTCCATTAGCTCTTAATACATGTGCATGATTATTTACCCAACTTTTCCCAGTAACGTACTGAGCGATTGATTTTGTCTGAAAATCATCAAACGCATCCCCATCTTCAAGCAATAATACAAGTTCTTCATCAAATAAATAATCATCTATATACCCTTGAATACCACCAGCACCATAATAAGGAATTACGCCCACTCGCTTCTTACGTTCTTCAGAATTTACAGGGACACGCTTGTTATCCAAACATTCTGCTACTTCATCAATCGTCTTTTCTTCCCACTCAGGAAACTGACTTCCATCATCAGCTTTGAATCTCAATTTAGGTTCAATCATTATGATTCCACTTCCTTTCCAGTATCTTTCACATCAAGTTTGATTTGTCTACTGCCCGGAATCAATGCTTCTGTATAGGTAAATGACCGAATCTTATAACTATACTTTCCACTGCCGGAATCATAAACAATTTTATATCTTCCTAAGCATCGAGAACAAACAATCACACGACTTATCTCTTTGTGTTTATCAAAAATATTAAACATATCACCTGTAACAGGTAATACATTCATTTTTGTCAATCCACCATTATCAAATTCCGCTGTGAAATGGTCATTTTCAATGCCTATATCTATTAAAAACCAAACTTCATCACATTTCTTTTTGTACTCGGACACCTTATTTGCGTGCTGTTCAAAAACGTCTTTCAGATTATTGATAAACACCTTATAATCAAATTTTGATGCAGCATCTAAACTTTTATTGATAGAAGTTTCAATATCCTTTGCAGATGCATCCGCATCAAATTCATCATTCAACAACTTTGCATGATGCTTTTCGTACATCTTTTTTCGTTGACCATCAAACTTCATACTTTCAGAATCTGTATGTTCATTCAAGATGGTATCTGCCCGAAAATGTTCAATTCCAATCTTATGACCATTCTTTGTCAAAACAAAATCTGGTCGTTCTCCATCATCAATCGTATATCCTTTCAGTTTACGATTGCTTTGGAGAAAGGCATCCAACGCATTTCTCTCTAATGATTTCTTTTCACCAGACACATACATTCACCTGCCTTTACAGTCCAAGCTGTCTCATAAAACTTTCAGCCTTATCAATCGCAGCTTTTGTTTCAGAATCCAGTGTCTTAATCTGAGCTTTTACAGCATCCAAGTCCACCGGTTCTTCTTCCTCGAATGTATCAACATATCTCGGAATGTTCAAATTGTAGCCGTTCTCAATAATCTCACTCATATCTGCCACATGAGCAAATTTATCTACATTTTCACGCTTTTCATATGCATCTACAATCTTGTCAATATGTTCCTGTTCCAAAACATTCTGATGCTTTCCAGCCTTAAATCCTTTCGATGCATCAATGAACAGAATATTTCCTGAATTGCCATTTCTCTTGCTTTTCAGCACCAATACACACACCGGGATTCCTGTTCCATGAAACAGATTTGCAGGCAAGCCGATAACAGCATCCAGACGGTTCAGGTCTTTGATTATATATTTTCTGATTGCTTCTTCTGCTCCACCACGGAACAATACACCGTGTGGTAACAATACAGCTACACGACCATCAGAATCATCCATGTGGTAAATCATATGTTCTACAAACGCAAGGTCAGCAGCAGATTTCGGTGCCAGCTTTCCAACTCCGCTGTATCGTGGGTCATCTTCAAATTTCTTATCAGCTGACCACTTCAAGCTATACGGTGGATTGCAGACCTGTACAGTCAGCTTCAAATCATCACCGTATTTATCATCTTTCAGCGTATCACCTTTATAAATATCAAAATTCTGCCAGTCTACACCATGCATAATCATGTTCATTCTTGACAGGTTGTATGTTGTAGCGTTCAGCTCCTGTCCGTAGAAATGACCAACTTTATGTGTGGTCAAATGCTTCTGGACTTCTAACAGCATGGATGCAGAACCGCAGGTACAGTCACCGACAGTCTTTGCTTCGTCCAGTCCAAGGGATGCAAGTGTAGCACAAAGTCTACTCGGTCCGGCAGGTGTGAAGAACTCTCCACCTTTCTTCCCGGCATCTGAAGCAAACAGACCAATCAGAATCATATATGCTGTACCCAGTACATCAAACTGAGAATCCTGTAAGTCAAAATCAATGTCTGAAACCTTGACCATAACACGACCAATCATATCGGTACGGTCTGCCACTGTCTCTCCAAGACGTGCATCCTGTAAACGCATATCATTGAACAATCCATCAAATGCTTTGTTAGATTCATGACCCATTGTAGAACCTACAAGGTCATTGATTGCTTTTTCAAAATCTTCTACACTGAACTTATCAGCATCATTCTCAAATTTTGTAATCTTACGAATCAGGTTACGGAACAGGTTTTCCGGCTTGATGACATATCCCAGTTTGGATAAAGACCAGTCTTCTACAACAGGTCTGTAATCATCATCCGCAAATGCTTCTTCGTATGTTACACCGTCATTTTCAAGTATTTCTGCCATGTACATTTCTGTACGTTCTGACAGATAACGATAGAAAATAACTCCAAGAATATAATTCTTGAACTCGCTGGCATCCATCTGTCCCCGTAATTCATTGGCAATCGCCCAGAGCTTTTGAGAAAGCTCATTTGCCTGTGCCTGATATGTATTTGTATCTGCCATAATTATTCTCCCTCTGCTTTATATTTGTTATAGGTCTCTGTTACAAATGTCTTCACTGATTTTGTCAGCTTCGTCATTTTCAAAAGACCCAGCTTGTATGCTGTCAATCTCTTACGAATATCATCATCTGAAATCGTACCGTGGAATACATATTCCGTAAACAGTTCTGATACAATCATGTAATCAATCTTGTTATCATACGCAAATTCTTCCATGTCAGCCTTCATCTGCTCTTTCTCGAACTGAGTAAATGCTTCCATTACATCTGCATCCTCTGGCAAATCATAGAATCTGGTCAAAATGAACTGTCTCATGACCTCTTTCTTCAATCGCAAAGATTCATTGTCAGAACGCTCAATCTCACGCAAAATCAAATCAACATCCTGCTGCTTTTCTTCCTCTGTCTTGTCGTGAGTATTCGCATTTTTCAGCAGATTCAGGATATACACGACATTGATACGGTCAGTACGGACAAGCTCAATATCGAAATCCACATCTACTGGTACAGGTACTTTCGGATTTGGATTGTGTGTCTGGTCTTTGTAATACAGATACCAGCTCTTGAATCCTTCGTATTCATTCTCATCCATCACAACTGCAAGGTCATCCCAGTCAAACTTAGAAAATGTCTTCAAAGTGGCAAGGGTCTTTGCCATTGAACGGAACGCAATGATGAACATACGGATTTCATTTTCTGACTTGAGCTGACCAGCTGCATCCACATCCGCTGTAATCTTTCTCAATACAGGCTCCTGATTTACCCACTGATTCAGATAATACTCATAATTTTCAAGCAGATATTCATTCGGGTCTCCGTCCCCGGAGAATAATGTCAGTGCATCATCCTGCCACTGCTTGATATTTCTGTATGATACAATCTGTCCAAACTGCTTTGTCACCTTATCTACACGATTTGTACGGCTATATGCCTGTACAAGTGAATGCCAGATAAGATTCTTGTCCAGATACAGCGTATTCAATGGCTTTGCATCGAATCCGGTCAGGAACATATTGACTACCAAGAGAATATCAACCTGCGGTAAATCCTTCTGTTTCAATCTCTTTGCAATATCTTTTCTGTATGCATCAAATGTATCAATCGTAAATGCTGTATTGTATAAAGCATTGTAATCCTGCATACAGCGGTCAAGAAGTTCCTGTGAATGTTCATCTGCACCATCATCCATATCTTCATTTGCCTGATAGGAAAAGATTGCAGCCACCTTCAGCTTCTTATCATCTGGTTCCGCATCATTCAACTTCTTGAACTCATCATAATACTTTCCAAGGGTCTGAATCTTATCCACTGCGAACAATGCTGTATAAATATCCTTGCCCTGTGGATGTACATGCTGCTCATGATGTTCAAAAATATGCTTTGCAATGCCAGCAATACGCTCATCATCATGGTACAGAGGTTCCATGTCGATTTTATGACGCTTGCAGTATTCCGGGTCATCCAGCTGTTCCGGGTCAATACCCTTTACAGCAAGATTCCTTGCAAAGATGGTACGCTGATACTCTACTGAGAATCTAAGCACGTTACCGTCTGCAATCGCATCTTTAATCATGTATTTATGCAAGCATGAATCCAGCTTATCTCCTGCATGGAAAATATCCGCTGTGGTACGACCATCCGCACCCTTGTTTTTCTCAAAAATCGGTGTTCCAGTAAATCCGATATAATTTGCTCTTTCAAAATGCTTTTCAATCTGACCATGCATCTTTCCGAACTGGGAACGATGACACTCATCAATAATAAATACAACCTTCTTATCCTTGTATGCATCCATTACAGCTGCATATTTCGGATTTTTGACGGCATTTGCCATCTTCTGAATCGTTGTAACAATCATCTTTTTCTCAGATGATTTCAGCATATTGATAAGTACAGCAGTGCTGTCCGTATTGTCTACACAGTTTTTTTCAAAACTGTTATATTCATCAACGGTCTGGTCATCCAGGTCTTTTCTGTCAATCAGGAATACAACCAAATCTACCATTGATTCATCACGCAAAAGCTGTGCCAGCTTGAATGATGTCAATGTCTTTCCTGAACCTGTACAGGCAAATACATAACCATCCTGATTTACTTCCAGTACACGCTTCTTTGCAGCCTTTACAGCGTAAATCTGATATGGTCTCATGACCATCAATACAGGCTCCGTGGTCTTAATGACCATGTATTTATCCATCATCTCTGTAATAGCTGATTTGCGGAAAAATTCATCTGTGAATGTGTTCAGTTCATTGATACGTGTATTCTTTTCATCTGTCCAGAAGAATACAAGAGATTTCAAGATTGGATTATACTGACCATCTATCATCTCATTTTCATTACAGAAATACTTCGTCTGTACAGAATTGCTGACCACAAACAGCTGCAAATATCTGAAAATACCCTTGAAAGAAAACTTTCTGTATCTGTTAATCTGGTTGATTGCTTCGTTGATTTCCACGCCGGGGCGTTTCAATTCAATCTGTACAAGCGGCAAACCGTTGATAAGGACGGTCACATCATAACGATTCTTATACACTACATCGTCTTTGTGTGTCTTGTCCATTGTGACCTGATGTGTTACCTGATAGATATTTCTATCTGTATCACCTGAAAAGAAATCAATATACACTGATTCTCCATTATCCAGCTGTAACACATATTTATCACGAAGAATCTTTGCTGATTCATACACAGAATGATTATCTACATGAATCATAATGCGGTTGAACTCAGCATCTGAAAATGATGCATCATGTCCCTTTTCCGCCAGCTTCTTTGCATTGAACTTTGCAAGCTGTTCACGGAAATTGACAAGCACATCATCATAGTTATCTAATTTTATGAATTTATATCCGATACCTTCCAAACGGTCTATGAAAATATCTTCAACTTCGTATTCAGAAATATGTGCCATACTATATTTTATTCCTCCTTTAATATATTGAACACCTAGCAGAATAATTTTTTATTTTTCTGATGTGCTTCTTCTTTTGCTATATTAAATATATTTTTACTTCTTATTTCAACTTTTCTATATAATAATATTACTTCTTCCCCAAATTTTATTTAACAAAATCTCCGTCAATCAAAATAAACCTCATTTTATTTAATATTCACCACTTTACAACTTTATAAATGGCACCCATGTTTCCTAAATGCTTGTTTTATAGCACTTATCACGGATTTTGATTTTATTTGGGTTTCGATATTTTGTACGAAACCAGTGAAAAATATCTGCTTACGGATGCCCTCACTTATGACAAAACGAAATTCCTGCACACTTTTATCTTTGTAGTCAGCAAATTCATTGTCGACATAAGGCAGCAGTTTCATTACACAATAACTGATGTTGATAAGATTTACCATAATTTCGATTCCTTTGCAGCTTCGTACCATATAACTGCATAAAGACCAGAATATTTTCTGCTCAAGTTCAGACTCACTATACATAGTCATCTGTGGAATGTTTAAAAAATCAAGCGTATAAGTATTTTTTATTACATCTTCCGGTGTCTGGTATGTTATCCCTTCTTTAGCAAGTGCTAAAATTCCCTCTTTATTTTTACTAGATGCCAGCCTAAGAAATAATGCTGCATCTTTTTCGCACCTCAAAGTTCTGACATCCCATTTTTCTTTTATACACTCATTTTCATAAAATTGTCTTTCTAATTCATCATCAATAGTAATTAATTCACAAATTTATGTAAAACACACCATATACTTATTCTATCAACTGTCTAATTTTATAAATACTTCATTATATTATTTATTCCAAAATTATACTATACATTATTTAGCATTTCAATTAGATTTTATATTTAACATCTAATTATTGTAACAATTCAGCCTGTTACTAATTATTTTTGTTTTAGTTCCACTTTTCCACTACCACTCAATCATTTCTGTCCACACACTACAGTGCAGACAGGAATGATTCAATTTTCGACAGCAAATATCTCGCCATCTACTATCTTAACTACCCTCTTTGCCGCCTTTGCGACCTCAAGGTCATGTGTTATCATAACTATCGTGTTTCCCATATCATTAAGTTTTCTGAATAATTTAAGAACTTCCTTACCGCTTTTACTGTCTAACGCACCCGTCGGCTCATCTGCAAGAAGAATCGCAGGCTCTCCGACTAATGCTCTTGCGATTGCTACTCTTTGCTTCTGACCACCCGAAAGTTCATTTGGTTTATGATTTATTCTTTCCTTAAGACCGAGCATTTCTATCGTATCCATGCACATCTCCTGTGCTTCTTCATGCTCATATCCTCTCATAAGGAGCGGCATTATGACATTCTGAATAACCGTATATGTAGGTATCAGATGATAGTTCTGAAAAATAAAACCTATCTTTTCATTTCTGATACTTGTAAGTTTTTTCTCTTTCATCGAATGTATCGCAAGTCCGTCAAGATAATACTCACCCTCGTCAAAAAGGTCCATGCAGCCAATAACATTCATCAGTGTAGACTTGCCTGAACCCGACGGACCAAGAATCGCAACAAACTCACCCTCATCCACGGTAAAATTAATATCTTTCAAAACATGGAGAGACTCTCTCCCCATATCATAAATTTTATTAACATTAACAATCTCTATCTTATGCTCATTATGCTGCTTAACATCGCTCTTTTTATCAATATCTTTATCCGCCTTTTTCTTTCTGAACTTTATCATAAAAATCTTCCTTCCTAATTATCACGAAACAATCCACACACCTACAACAACCTTTTCCCCACTTGAATCTTTCTCCATTATCATTTTAATAATGTCTCCGTTTGAAAGTCTTGAAAATGTTGTTGTTTTCCCAAGTGATGTTATCACATCTGTTCCGACAGGTATCGTCGTACTGCCTGTTTCGTCCGTGAGCGTATAAATCTTCTTGCTGCTTTTATCCGAAGATTTACTGCTGTCAGATTTTTTATCTGAACTGTCAGAAGAACTCTGACTGCTGTTTTTATCTGATGAATTATTCCGGCGATCTTCGAACTGCGAACTTTCTCCGTTCATATCGGCTGCTTCTCCACTCTGCGAATTTCCTCCATTCGTATCGGGTGCTCCTCCGCCCTGCGGCATCTCTCCACCATTCATATCGGGTGCTCCTCCGCCCTGTGAACTACCTCCGTTCATATCTGGTACTCCGCTTGCAGACGGCATCCTGCCTTTCTTTGAATTTGAGTCAGATGCACTCTGCTCTTTCACAACGGTGTATTCTATCTCATTGCCATATATCGCCGTTATCTTGCAGGCAACAATCTCCTGATTAGATTTCAGCTTAACTGAGCTTATATCATTGGTTGTCTCCTCCGTTTTCTTAGAACATCCCGACAACACAAGGCACATACCAAGAAACACCGCAAGAACTTTTCTACACCTTTTTACATTAAGATACATTTTTCACCCTCCTTAAACTCTTACTCCTCATTTAATGCCTCAACAGGTACAAGTTTTGAAGCCTTTAATGCAGGATAAAATCCAAATACAGTTCCCGTAAATACCGCAAATACTACGGCAAGTGCTGCTCCGAATACAGAAAGTTCTACTCTTACATCAAAATGCTCTACAACAGGCGTTATGCCAAAACTTAGTAAAACACCGAGTATTCCTCCAAGTATGCTTATAAAGCACGCTTCAAGCAAAAATTCTATAAGTATGTCTTTTTTGGTACAACCGATGGCTTTTAATATACCGATTTCTTTTGTTCTTTCTTTTACCGATACGAACAATACATTCATGATACCTATACCGCCTACGATAAATACTGTAGCCGCCATTGCAATGAGGAGTGTTGTCAGTGTGTTGTTTGATTCTGACGCAGCATCCATCTTACTTCCGGCATCAGTTATCGTAAATTCTGCATTTGGATAATTTTCCGCGAGAACCGACTGTATATTTTCCATTACAGTGTCCACTTTATCAACATCTGATGCGATTACTGTTATCGTCGGGTCTGCATCCGTTCCAACGATATATTTTACTCCGGTGCTGTATGGTATAAATATGGAATCATCAGGACTTATTCCTGAAGAAACAGTTCCTACCTCCGATATTACACCGTTTACTACATATGCTCTGTCGTCTATGTAAATAGTGCTGTCATATGCGTCTTTTACACTTCCAAATATCTCTTTTGCAACAGAATAACCGAGTACGCACACTTTCTCTTTGTTTGTCTCGTCTGATGACTCGATAAAACTCCCTGCTGCCATCGTCAGATTACTCATGCCTGCATAATTATTTTTCACTCCTGCTATCGTATAGCTTTCAGCGTCATCGAGCTCTCCTCCATCTACATCGGATTTTGTAGTATAAGATATCGTTATGTCTGAAATTCCCGGAAGAAATGTTTTTAAATCGTCCATATCGTCTTCAGACAAAGTAATCTTTTCCTGATTTATCTTTGAGCTTTCACTGCTTTTACCGCCCTGCATAAATCCACCAAAGCCACCCGGCATCGGTGGCATTCCCTGACCGCCGCCAAAACCACCCTGTCCCCTATTTCCCGACTCAGAGTTTCCATTTGATGATTTCCCTGACGAGCCTGATTTTGATGAACTCTTAGAATTTGACGATGAACTGTCTGACGACTGCTCATATGAAATATCTATAGCACCTGCGTTCAAATTTTTGAACTGATCCGCCACATCCATCTGACCGCCCCTGCCTATTGCTATAACCATGACTATCGTTGCCGCTCCCACTACTATACCTATAGAAGTAAGCACCACCTTAAATTTATTCTGAATAAGATTTATCCAGACAAGTCTTAATATCTCGCTTAGTTTCATTCGCTCACCCGGCTTTCTATAAGAACTGTATCACCTTCGCTTAATCCGCTTTCGATCTGAACATTATGTCCGTCTGAAAATCCTGTTTTTACCTGTGTCTTTGTCGTACTTGCGTCACTGTTTTTCTTTGTTACATATGACTTTGTTCCCTCTGTCTCAACAGCCTTATTTGAAATATAAAGAACATCCTTTACCTCTTTTGTAACAAATGTAACATCAGCACTCATTCCTGCATAAATACTTGAAACATCACCTGTCATTGTGACTACGACCGGATAACTCACCGTACTTGTTCCCGATGAAGTGGTTGATATTGATGTGACTTTTCCGTGGAATGTCTTACCTTCATATGCAGAAAGACTTATATTTACTGTATCTCCGACTTCTATCTCCGAAATATCGTCCTGTGCGACAGACACTGAAGTTGTGACCGCATCCGAATTCATATATGTAGCTATGTCGGTATCAGTGCTTAATGTCTCTCCGTCCTCATATCCGACAGATGTTACCGTGCCTGAACATTCAGCTTTTATCACCCCTGTTCCTGCATACTTTTCAAAAATTTTTAATGCTTTCTGTGCATCCTTTAATGTCTCCTGTGCGTCTTTTACATCATCGTCAATTCCATCCATCGCAACATTATAAAGAGTCTTTGCATTTGAATATTGAAGCATTGCCGCATCATATGTCTTTTTTGCACTTACTTTTCCTGTTTTCCTGGCTTTTTTAGCAGATTTAAGCTGTGATTTCAGGTTTTTGAGGTTTGATTTATATTCCGATAACTGCTGCTGATATGAGGCTAACTGCTGCTGCATTATCGTTACAGTGTTTGAACTGCTCTGACTGCCCGTTGAGCCTGCAGTTGTACCTGTTCCTGAAGTTCCTCCGTTTTTATCATCTCCCATACCTGTACCGTTCATGTTTCCTGTATTATTTCCGGCATTACTGCCTGTATTCTGATTTATCGATGTACTTTTATATACGGTTGTACTCCCGCCTGCTTTTTTAATCTTTTTCTTTAGATTTTTAATCTTTGAAGGAAGTGTCTTAATACCTGAAACTGCCGTATTATAGTTATTCTGTGCTGTCACAACCGCACCGTCAAGGCTTTGCAATGTAGCTTTATATGTTGTCTTTGCACTCTTGCCTGCCGCAATCCTTTCTTTATATTCATACTCCGCCGTAAGTTTATCAGAGTCTCTGTCTACTTTTGCTTCTTTTAATGTAAGTTTTGCCGAACTTACCGCCGCCTTATAAAGTTTTCTCACATTTGAAACACTCTTTGTCGTGAGTTTTAAAATTGTGTCACCTTTTTTTACATTCTGACCCGATGTGATACACACTTTTTTTATAACAAGGTCTGAGTCCGATACGCTCTCATTTCCTGATGATGAAGATGTTGTCTTTGTTGTGGAAGAACTGCTGTCTGAACCCGACTGTCCGCCTGCCATTCCCATTGCACCCCCCATGTTCTGCATCCCCTGTGCATCACTTTTATTTGAACTGTCCGAAGATGAAGAACCTGAACTGCTTGTTCCTGATGAAGATGATGAGCTGCTTGTTCCCGCCGAAGATGTGTCAAGCTCATATGACTGTGTGATAGAACCAATCTCCATTGTTCCACTCTCAGTTATCCCCACTGTGAGGTTTCCTTTTTTCGCCGTGTTCTCTTTAGTTACTGTCGCTGTCTTTGTATCGTCTTTTTTATTATTCACATTAAAAACCACAATAACAGTTATGCACCCAATAAGGATTATGGAAATTATAGCTTTCTTTATCTTTTTCTTATGCGACTTAGATTTTACCGCTGCCTGTTTTTTTTCTTTATCTGCCATTTTTATTTTCCTTTCTGTTCATTTTCTTCATTATTCTGATTAAAGATAACCTGCGTTGCAGCACCGCTTGATAACATTTTCTGCGAATTATCAATGGAAACAGTTACCGTATATGTTACTTTTGATACACTCTCCGATGATGAAGATGTTTCAATAGCTGCAACTTTTCCCGTTACTGTCTGCGGCATATTCTGAACACTTACCGAAGCCTCATCGCCTACTGAAATTTTTCCTATATCCGTCTGGTCAACAGTCACATCAATACTGAGTGTATTTTCATTACTGTAACCTGCTATCGCTGTCATACTGTTTAACATATCTCCGCTTTCATATGACATTTCAGATAAAGTTCCCGACATCTGTGCCACAACATTATTTCCTGATATAAGTTTGTTAAATGCTGCTACTCTTGCTTTCGCATTTGTATAATTGTCTTTTGCTTTCTGTAATGTATCTTTTGCCGATTTTATAGCCGCATTATAGACTGTGTCTGCATTTTTATAGGCTTTCACACTCTCGTCATATGTCTTTTTGGCACTTACTTTTCCTGTTGTCTCCTCTGATAAAGCCTGATTGTATGTTGAACTGTAATTGTTCAGGTTAAGTTTTGCATTTTTATAGTCAGTTCCATATGACGAAATATTATTTTTAAGTGTGCTTATGCTCTTTGACAACTGAGTTTTTTTCGTATTGTATTGCTCGTATGTCTTTTCTGTTGATGTTGATGATTTCAAAGCCTTGCTATATGCCGTATTCTTTGACTCCATATCTTTTTTTGCCGATGCAAGATTTTGCTCAATATTTGTTGTCAACTGTGAAATATCACTTTTATTTTCACGACTGAAATCTCCAATATATCTCGATACTGTACTTAGTTCATCATATTTTTGTTTTGCCTGTTCATATGATTTTTGCTTTGTGGCAAGAACTTTTGCTTTGTTCTCCACCTGTTTTTTTGCCTTTTTGAATTTTTTATTTACACTGCTCAACTGTTTCTGTTTTGCAGCAAGAGTCTTTTTTGAATTTTTAATCTTCCCAGGATATGTACTTATTATCTTTTTACTTTTATCAAGCTGTCTCTTTGCTTCTTTTACCGTTCCCGTATATTCCGATAAACTATCTTTATAATCGATAAGTGCTGATGAATACGCTGACAATCTATCCTGATAATCACTTTTTGCATCATAAACCGCTTCTTCATAATCAAGTTTTGCCGATGCATATTTCTTTTTATAAGTTTTTACCGCTTTATAAAGAATTTTTCTTGTATCTGAAACACTGTCTTTGGTAAGTTTTATAAGTGCATCTCCTTTTTTTACCTCATCACCTGAGCTTTTCAAAACACTTTCCACTTCCAATGCTCCTGTTTTACTTGTACCCTTAAGATTTAGATTGTATAACTGATAGTCCGTTCCTCCCGATGTCATTCCCTCTGCCTGCAATATATTACTATTCTGCGTCTTTGCCGAAGCAATGTTTTTATTATATGAATTATTTGTCTGTTCCGATTGTTCAGATGAATTATTTTTTAAAATCCGATTTCCACCATATACTCCCACACCTGCTATAACAAGCACTACTGCCATCGTCAATGCAATCTTTCTTTTTCGGTGCATCATTTTTTCTCCTGTCTGCTTACGCTGATTTTTCTTTATTGTTCCAGCATATTCTTGCCAAAGATATTCACAATACGCTTTATATTTTATAATCAAAATATTACAGTAAATTTGTGAAAATCAAGTGGAAAAGTTGTGTGCAAAATGTGAAACGGAATATTTTTAAATATCTGTCATAAGATGATGTAAGAGGAGAATTTCCCCTCTTTTAAGAAAGTCCGCTCGCCTTTAACACGATAAAAGTGCAGCAAAACATTAACATAATAAATCTGAAAGGCAGGTTATCGCTAAATGAATAAAACTTCCACAACCAATATACGAAAAAGGACAATGCCACGCATATGTAAAACTGTTATCATATTCTTTTTTATAGGTATGCTTATCGGTACTCTTGTCGGAAAGCTTTTTAATCCAATCATCCTGCCTGTGTTAAAAACAATTTACAGCGAAACCATAAGTGCCCTGCCATCAATGGACATACCGTCAGACCAGATAGTCCTCTCATCCTTTAGCAGAAACATCAAATTTGTAATGCTGCTTTTTATTTTCTCAATGACAGACCTCTGGCGTTATTACTGCCTTGTTTTTTCGGTTTATACAGGCTTTTCAAACGGACTCCTGCTTTATTTTAATCTTTCACTTTACGATTTTGCCGGAATAGCAAACTATACCTGCTGCATTATGCCGCAATATCTTGTCTTTGTCCCTGCATTTTTGTTTATAATAATGAAGCTTCACAGAATAAACTGCTTAGATGAAACAAAACAAAAAGGGAAACTGTTATTAAAACAATTTCCCTTATTTCTGCTCAGTATTTTACTTATACTTATCGGAAGTCTCGCCGAGGGCTGCATAAATCCACTGCTTTTGATGCATCTTGCAAACTGATTATACATACTGTCAATGCAGGCAACAGACTTCTAATCTTTAAAAATTCAAATAAACTAAATCCGTTTTAATTGCTGCTTAAGCTCCTCAACAGAACCGTCATTTTTTATGACTCTGTCACTTCTGCTTATATAAAACTCATCAGGTTTCTGGCTTCTCATCACCGCATCGCACTTTCCGTCAGAATAGCCCCTGCTTTCCTTAAGCCTTGCTATCCTTATTTCTCTCGGAACATACACATACCATACCTCATCACAGTATTTATCGCACTCCGTCTCGAACAATATGGCACTCTCAAGAATTATACTGCCGCCTTTTTCCTTTCTCTGTTCAATATAGTTCTCAATATATTCCTTTACTTTAGGATGCACGATATTATTCAAATCCTGTATCGCACTTTTGTCATTAAACACTATATCCGCAAGTTTCTTTCTGTCAATCTCCCCCGTGTCAGAAAGAATATCCTTACCAAATCTTTCCACCACGGCTTCAAAGGCACTACCACCCTTATCCGTGACAATATGACCAATATCATCCGTCAATATAAGCTCAGCACCCGTTTCTTCCTTTAAAAACTGTGCCACAAGTGACTTACCACTACCGACACCACCTGTCAAACCAATAACTTTCATCTCAATCCTCTCAATATCATAATAACCACACTAAGCCTTTGCAAAACTTACATAAACTGTAATTAGATTGTGCAACTATAACAAAATAATGTTAGCTGACATTTTGTCACCGTCAGCACTTAAGAGTGGTCTTTTCACTCTTTATGTGCTGCTACGAGTGACATCATAGCGAAAGCGTGCCAGCGGTATTATTTGTTATAGTTGCACAATCAACACAACCTGCAGCAGTTTTGCAAATGTTAGTGTGCCTCAAACCAATCATCCCCCTGCTCCACTTCCGCAATAAGAGGAACTTTAAGTTCAGCCGCCGACTGCATATTTGAAATAAGTATCTCTTTCACCTTTTCAATCTCATCAACACTTGTCTCTACCAGCAGTTCATCGTGCACCTGAAGAACTATCCTTGATTTAAGTTTTTCTTCTTTTAATTTTCTTGCAACTTTTATCATCGCTATCTTTATTATGTCTGCCGCTGTTCCCTGTATAGGCGAGTTCATTGCAATTCTCTCACCAAATGAACGCTGCATAAAGTTTGATGATTTTATTTCAGGCACTGGTCTTCGCCTGCCAAATTTTGTGTAAGAATATCCTGTTTCTTTTGCTTCTTCTACTTTCTCGTCAAGAAATGCCTTTATCGCCGGATATGTGGCAAAGTATTTCTTTATTATCTCGTCCGCTTCTTTTCTCGTTGTGCCAAGATCCTGTGAGAGACCGAATGCACTTATCCCGTAAACTATTCCGAAGTTTACTGCCTTTGCATTTCTTCGCTGAAGATCGGTGACCTCGTCAAACGGTGTGTGGAATACTTTTGATGCGGTACTTCTGTGTATATCATCACCGTTCTTATATGCCTGTATAAGATGTTCATCCTCCGACATATCAGCTAAAACTCTCAATTCTATCTGTGAGTAATCTGCATCAAGGAATACAAATCCGTCTTTTGCCTTAAATACTTTCCTGAATTCACGCCCCATCTCCATTCTGATAGGAATATTCTGGAGATTTGGCTCTGTCGAACTTATTCTTCCCGTTGCTGTTATCATCTGGTTAAATTTGCCGTGAATTCTCTTATCGTTCTCGATAAATACAGCAAGTCCCTCTGCATATGTTGACTTTAATTTTGTAAACTGCCTGTAATCAAGTATCTTTGATATAATAGGGTCTTCTTTCTTTAGTTTTTCAAGAATATCCGCTGATGTTGAGTAGCCTGTCTTTGTCTTTTTTGCAAATGGCAGTTTCATTTTTTCAAACAATATCACACCAAGCTGTTTAGGTGAATTTATGTTAAACTCCTCACCTGCAAGGTCATATATATCACTTTCAAGTTCAATTATCTTTCTGTCAAGTTTTTTTGCAAGCTGTTCAAGAACGGCTATGTCTGCCTTGACTCCGACTCTCTCCATCTGATATAAGAAATATGCCGTCGGCATCTCCACTTCACGGTAAAGTTTTATCATGCCTGTTTTTTCGAGTGTGCTTTCAAGATTTTTATATCCAGCCACAGCCACATACGAAAGTTCTCCCGTATATTCCAAAAGATTGTTTATTACAACATTCTTTTCCTCGTCCGCACTCTCCCTAAGATAATCGTCATCTATCTCCGATACGATTTCTGAAAGTCTGCTTTTTCCAAATCTCTCACTATATGACGGTATCGTCATATCAAGATAATCCCTTGCTATATCGTCAGCACCGTAACTGTCTTTAAGCGGATTTATAAGATATGCAGCTATACTTACATCTGATATTTTATTAAACAGCCTGTCTAAATCCGAATCATCAAACGCCATCTGTAAAGGTGCTTCCCTATCCTCTGAAAGATTTTCTGCAACTGCCGTAAGATGCAGTTCGTTCTTCCAGTCTATCAATGCGATATGAGGTATTTTCTTTTGAATTTTTTTATAAGTTTCTATCAGAAAATCTCCGTCTGTCTCATCATTTTTTAATATGCTTACGGTTTCATACTCACCATTTTTTTCGTAGCTTAAACTAAGTCCCAAAAACAAATATTCATTTGTGCTGTCACTCTCATCTTCAAGAGAAACTGCTGATATATCATCAAATACAAATGCCATCTGTCCGCCGCTTTTTTTCTTATTTTTCTTTTTCGTAACACCTGAATTTGACCACTCATCGCCAAAAAATGATACTCCAACAACCTCAGGTGCATCCTTTATAAGCTCGTCAGCAAATCTCTTTACCTCTATTTTTTTCTTCAAATATTTAAAATTCTTTGGTCTTTCAACCGCTTTATTCATTGCCTCAGAATCGAATTTTTTTACAAGTGATTTTAGTTCTAGTTTCTTTATCCACTCAAATGCCTCAGATGTAAATATATTTTCAAGTTTTGCATCTTTGATACTGTAATCAAGTTCGCAGTCTGTCTTTATCGTCGCAAGTTTTTTGCTTAAGAAAGCCATATCCTTTCCTGCTCTCAAAAGCTCCCTCGCCCTCTTTGGCTCTACTTCCTCGATATGCTCATAAGCCTCCTCGACACTCGGAAATGCCTTAAGTATCTTTACTGCCGTTTTTTCACCGACACCTGCAACTCCCGGTATATTGTCAGCCGTATCTCCCATAAGACCTTTCATATCTATTATCTGAACCGGCGTGACACCGTATTTTTCTATTACATCCTCTGTATGATATTCTTCAACCTCAGAACCGCCTTTTTTTGTCTTTGGAATACTTATCTTGATATTTTTTGTAGCAAGCTGCAAAAGATCTCTGTCTCCTGATACAAGAGTAACTTCTTTTCCTTCTGCTTCTGCCATCTTTGCGATAGTTCCGAGTATATCATCCGCTTCAAATCCCTGTCTTTTTACAATAGTGATACCCATCGCTTCAAGCACATCCTGTATAACAGGCACCTGCTGTCTTAACTCCTCAGGCATAGGTTTCCTCGTGCCTTTGTACTCCTTAAACATCTCATGTCTGAATGTAGGCTTTTTCACATCAAAAGCAACCGTCAGATATTCTGGTTTTTCCGTATCAAGTATCTTAAACATGATATTTAAAAATCCATAAACCGCATTTGTATGCATCCCTTCTGAATTTGTCAGATCAGGCACTCCATAAAATGCCCTGTTTAATATACTATGCCCATCTATTAAAACTATTTTTTCACTCATCTGTTAAATTTCCCTTTCGATTTTTGGTAACTGTCCACACATATATGACTGCCTATCTTTGCTGTAAAAATTCATATTTATAATATATACCAAAGTGTCATTATCAGTAAATAAGAATAACACTTATACATACAAATATAAAAAGAAGAACCTTTTCAAACAATACAAACCGGTATCTTAAAATATAAGATTTTGCATCATCTATCCTATCCTGTGAATCTATCTGCGTTTTGCCCCTGAGATTATCGCTGTCAAGAAGTTTCATTCCCATTATCAATGTATAATATACATCATATTCTTCACGGCACTCCTCACAGTTCTCAATATGACTTATAAACTGTTCCATTTCTTTTATGTCCATGTTATCATTTATAAAATCAATGATACCGGACTGCACCTGTTTACAGTCCATCTTCTTTTTTCTATCTATCCTGAACCCATGTAATGTGACTTCCATCGTTATCCTTTCTTACAATTATCTTTGATGGTATCTGCTCTTTAAGTTCTGATACATGCGAGATTACTCCGACCAGCCTGCTGCTGCCTGCAAGGTCTAAAAGTATCTTTACTGCTTTGTCCCTCACATCATCACTCAGCGAGCCAAATCCCTCATCAATAAACATTGTATCAATCTGCGTTTTGCCTGAATTATTCTGCACAATATCTGACATTCCGAGTGCCATTGCAAGCGAAGCCATAAATGTCTCACCTCCCGACAAAGAGTGGGCATCTCTTACCTTTCCGGTAACCGGACTGTAAACATCAAGTTCAAGTCCTGTCTCACCTGCCGTAGTAAGCGAAATATCTCTGCACTTTAATAAAAGTCCGTTTGATGTCATAACCGCAAGTCTTTTGTTTGCGTAAGAAATTACCATATTAAAATATTGTCTGAGCACAAAAGTCTGGAAATGAATTTTTTTACTGTTCGCCACATTATTAAGAGAAGATATTATTTTATATTTTTCATTGAGTTTTCCTCTCTGTTCCATAAGTTTTGAAACTTTATCTCTCACTGAATTGTTCGTACCAAGCTTTGAGACCGTAATCTCATTTTCATTTGCAAGCCTTTCTGCTTCGATTTCCATTTCTGCTTTTTGCTGTAACATAACATCTGTGTCAATCTCTTTTTCGCCGTCAAGCATATCATCAAGGACACTGATAAGCGAACTGACTTTGCTCACTTCTTCTTTGTATTCCTGTATCTGTCTGTCGAATATCTCAATACTTTCTATATGAACAAGACTTTCATTGTATGCTTCTTCGTTTTCAAATTCTTTTTCTTTAAGCACTTTAATAAAATCGTCATACTCAGTTTCAAGATTTTTCCTGTCTGTTTCGAGCTGATTTTTGTTCTCTTTTATCGTACCATTAAGATTACTTTTTGTTCTGTCGGATTTTAAAATATTTTCATCAAGTTCCCTTTTTCTTTTCTCCAGAACTTCTATTTTATTTCTGATATTTTCAAGTTCTTTTAAGGCGGTATCCGAACTTTCATAGGAGAGTTCTTTTTTTAACATCTCCATTTCTGCACTTAAACTTCCAACGCTCACAGACTGTTTATTCAACATTTCTGCGTTATCAGATATATTTTCTTCCATTTCCTTAAGCTTTGCTTCTGTTTCTTTTTCAGCTTTCTCACGCTTTAGCTTTTCTTCTTTTTTGCTATATAAATCTTCTATCGTCTGCTCGTTTTCTGTCAAAGACTTTTTAATTTCTTTTATTTTTGTTTTTACATTCTCCTCCAGCTTGTCAGTTTTATTTTCACCGAAACTTGTATATTCCTTGTCTTTTATATTTTCCTGTTGTCTTATATTCTCATGCTCTTTTATATCAGTATCAGTTTTATCTTTTATACTAGCATTGTAGCCCTTTTTATCTTTTAAAGAAGTATCCGCTTTATCTCCTAAATAATAACAAATCTCATAATACCTCTTTACCTCGGCAAAAGCCACATCTTTTTTTCGCTTATTATCTTCAAATATTTTCTGTGAATTATTTTTTTCTTTTTCACATTCATTTTCTTTTGACTTTGCTCCGTCAAGTTCTTCTTTCGTGACCGTATCTTTTGTCATTGCCGCAGGTTGTGTATGATTAGTCGAACCACAGACCGGACAAGGCATACCGTCTTTTAGTCCCGCCGCAAGTATTGCAGCCTGAGCCGCCACATATCTGTCACTTGTGTTCTCATATGTTTTTCTGGCTTCTTTCCATGCCAGATATTTATCCGCATATTCTTTTTCTGCACTATCCAGTCTGCTGTTTTCTTTTTTATATGAAGCTATCGCTTTTTTTAATGCTTCAAATTCTTTAAGATTTCTCTTTTCATTCTCATCTGCCGATATATATTTTTGCAATTCCAGTTCAATATCTTTAAGCTGCAAAAGTATTTTTTTATTTTCTTCACTTTTTATGAGAGCTGCTTTTTTTTCATCATTTAATAAATCTGATTTTTCTTTTAATTCTTTTAACTTTTTTTCTTCTAAAATATATAACTTATTTTTTTCATCATATACTTTGTATTTTTCCATCTCATTTTCAAGCCTGTTTTTTTCTTTTAACAGCTTTTCATTGTCAGTTAAATAACTCTTTTCAAAACTTTCCTTTTCTGATAAAAGTTTTTTATGGCTCTGCTCTAACAAAACAAACTTTGACTTATTCTGTTCTAACTGTTTCTCTCTTAATTCTATTGTATTTTTTGTTTTAATATAAACTGACTGCACCTGCCTTACTTCGCCTGCCGCCTTTGCCTTTTTTAATATCACAGCTTTATTATCATATGTTTCTTTTTGCTCCATCAGAGACTCATACCGCAAAACTGCTTCTTTTCTCTGTCCAAACTTACTGTTTATCTTATCTGCATCCGATATTCTCTTTACAAGCTTTACAATGTCAGCATTTTTTTTATCAATTATCTTTTTTTCTTCATTTTTCTTTATCTCAAGTTCTTTTATCTCTTGTTCAAGCACATCAAGCAGAAGCCCCGGTTCTGTATCTCTCTTTTCAAAGGCTTCTCTCCACGCATCAGTATTCCCGTTTTCCTCACTTACATAAGCTGTATTAAAATTTTCCTCCAGCAAAAGATTGTTATCTTTTATCTGTGCATATATCTTTTTAAATCTGTCGTTTATTACTCTCTCAATCTTCTCATATATATCCATAGAAAAAATACTTTTAAATATCTCTTTTCTGTTCTTTGTATTTTCCATGATAAGCTCACGAAACTGTCCCTGTGCAATCATCACTATCTTTCCAAACTGCTTATAGTCAAGTCCAACTATGCTCTGGATTTTTTCATCTGTCTCCTTATTCTTTCCATTAAAGACTTCTCCATCAGGCAGAGTAAGGACAACATCAGATGTAACACCGCTTTTTCTAAAATTGGTCGTTCTTTTTACGACATAGACACCTTTATTTTCCCCATGTGTATATTCAAATGTAAACTCCACAAATGTTTTCTGCTTGTCCTTAGCATACTCACTTCTCATCATTTTTGTTTCTCTGTCACCACCGCCCATCTTATTGTAAAGAGCATACATTATTCCATCAAAAATAGTAGTCTTACCTGAACCCGTATCACCCGATACAAGAAAAAGACCTCCCTTTATTTTTGAAAAATCAATAATCTCCTCTCCTCCGTAAGAGCCAAATGCTGACATAACAAGTTTTAATGGTTTCATTTACTCTTCCCCCACTTCACTAAGTATTTCCCTGAATAGTTCACTCTCTGCATCATTCATTTTCCTGTCCGTAAGCTGTTCAAAAAAAGTATCAAACGCATCATATGGTGACATTTCTTTTAATTCACCTACATCCTCAAGCATTATCTTTCTTGTCTCAGAATTATCAACGACCACTTCTAATATGTAGTCAAAATACGCACCCAGTTTTTTCTTTACATCAGGAATTATTTCTTCATCCCTCAAAGTAATGCTCACATAATCATTTTTAAGTTCTTCATCAGCCGAAGCTATTATATCATCAAAATATCCCGTAAGTTTCTTTACATCTCTTATCTGTGTCAGCGGAAGTTTTGTTATCTCAATCTCTTTATTTTTTTCTTCCATATCCACCATTACAATGTTCTTATTATGATTTCTCTCACTCACCGAAAATTTAATCGGTGTTCCACTGTATCTGTTTTTCTCACTGCCCACAAACTGTCCGCCGTGAATATGTCCGAGTGCTGCATACTCAAAATCATCAAATGCCGATACATCGACAGCATCAAGTCCGCCCACTATAGCCGGAGTCTGCTCCGACTCACAAAGTTCAGGCTCTTTGTGACCTGACACAAAAAACTGATGTGCAAGAATAATATTCCTCTCATTTTTATCTATGTCTGTATTTTCAACAAGCTTTTTTATTATTGCGTCTTCCCCTGCTGCCGCCTCCTCAGGCATTGAATTTTTAAACAGTGCAGGCTTCAAAAACGGCAGCATATAGATATTTACATTTCCATATTCATCCGCAAATGTAACTTTTTCTATCTTTTCATTTTCCCCGGTCTGAGGAACCGTTGATATATATATATCATGCTTTTTAAGAAAATCTTTTCCAAAACTCAGCCTTTTTGCATTATCATGATTTCCTGAAATAATAAAAACCTTTCTTCCGGAAAGTTTATTTAAAAGTTCATCAAGCAGCGTCATTGCATCTGCTGATGGCACTGACCTGTCGTAAACATCACCTGCAATAAGAACCGCATCGGGATTGTATTTATCGCAGTAATCTCCAAGCTGCTCTATAAAATTTCTGTGTTCCTCCGTAAGGTCATAACCATACAGAAGTTTACCAAAATGTAAATCCGAAATATGAAAAAATCTCATTTTACTCCTCATTTCTATCACATATCTTAGGCGTTTGCGAAACTATCATAAAACTTGATTAAATTGTGCAGATATAACAAATAGTGTTAGTCGGCATTTTTGTGTCGTCAGCACTTAATCAGCGGTTTTTGCTGATTTATGTACTGCTACGAACGACAACATAGCGAGAGCGTGCCGACGATATTATTTGTTATATCTGTGCAATTAACATAACATATAATTAGTTTCACAAATGCCTATATCACATATCTATTCATTATCTGTCCCCTGCACTTCTTCTATCACACAGGTATGATGCTTTTTGTCTTTTCCCTCCGCATCATAGCTTATCCCTACAAGAAGTATTTTGTCGCTATAGCCTGACAATGCACCGTGGTATCTGTTTTCTTTTATCTGTTTAATTGCCGTGTCTGCCGATTTATTATATTTTAATTCTACTACCATTGCCGGTCTGACCCCCGCATTTGCTCTAGGAATAAACACAAAATCTGCAAATCCTTTTCCGGCAGGCATTTCACGGACAATATTATAATATCCCGGTGCTGTAAAATATGCCATTGTAAGAACACAGCTAAGCGAATTTTCATCATTGTACTTTAATACTGATGTGTAAGCATCATGAGCAAGCTCTATAAGTTCGGCAACTCTTTCTGCATTTCCATCTATAGTTTCAAAAAGCAGTTCATCGCAAGTTGAAATCGCTTTTGCAATCTCTTTCCACCCACCTGTTTGCAATGCAAGTTCAAATGCAGTTGCCACTTCATAGTTTGGCACATATGCACTCTTTCTGTCCGCATCATATCCAAGATAACCCAAATGTATCAATGCCGTTAAAGCATCATCCTTTGATGCAATAGTTGAAAAATCATTTTGAAATGTATTTGGATTTACCATGACTTTTCCACCTGCAAGCATCTTCATAATATCATCCTTTAGTCCTGCATAATTCATCGTTATAAATGTATTTATTGATGCAAATGAAGATGTATTTCTCCAGTATGAATCAAAATCATTTCTCTCTATTGCCATAGAAACAGAGTTTGGATTATACATATGAATACCGTCAATCAAATATCCGTTGTACCATGCTTTCATACTGTCAAAATCCATATCAAACCGCTTGCATAATTCTTTAACCTCATCTTCCGTAAAACCATAATATTTTGTAATCGGACTTGATTTTAACATTGTATATTCACTGAAATTATTTAAAGCTGACTCATCTTTAATCTTTTTTATCGGTAAAATTCCCGTAATATATGCCAATGCGAGAAAAGATTTTGACTCCTCCGATTTAAACAGCGAGTGTAAAAACTGTAAATACTCGTGTACCAACTCTTTGTCATCGCTGTTTCTGATAACGCAATCCCACTCATCAATTATTATCACAAACTGAATTTCTGTTATCTCATAAATCTCCTGTATCAGCAAATATAAATCTTCATTATAATCTAATGTATCGCCATATTCTTTCTTAAAATCCTTACATATTCTCTTTTTAATTGTGTCCGCCAAATCTTCTTTATGAAAATCCCAGACTGATGAAATATCTAAATGGATAACATTATATTTGTTCATGTATTTCCTATAGTATGCACTATCCGCAATTGCTGTGTCATCAAAAAGATTTGACGAATCACAGCCAAGACTATAATACGCATCTATCATTCCAGCCGCATGAGATTTGCCGAACCGTCTTGCATGACTTACAGCAACGCATCTGCCACTCGTCCCCAGCAGACCGTTAAGATATTCCAAAAGTCCTGTTTTATCCACATATATCCTGCTGTTTTTGTCACCTGTAAAGCTCCCATTCTTTGGATTAAAATATACACCCATTATATATCACCTCATAATTTCCGTTATGTTATTTTATATGATATTTAATCAAAAGATATTTTTTCCAAAAAATAATGTTATGGATTTTTATCTGCTTTTGACTATTACATCATATATGAAAACAGTTTGCTGTCTGCCTTTAACCCTTGCATCTTTTATTCCAAGTATAACACATATCACAAAACCTTAAAAGAACAAAGTCGGTTAAAAAAGACCCTGCACAGCATTTCCACCATGCAAGGTCTTTTATATATATTTTGATTTTACTTCCAGCTCAGTTTAATCTGTAAATAATGATGTTGAATAATATCTGTCACCACTGTCCGGTAATAATACTACAATATTCTTTCCTTTGTTTTCTGCTCTTTTAGCATACTCGATTGCTGCTGCAATTGCTGCTCCTGATGAGATACCTACGAGGATACCTTCCTCTTTTGCAATCGTCTTGCTATATTTAAATGCATCATCATCCTTTATAGGCAAAACTTCGTTATAGACTTCTGTGCTAAGTGTCTTTGGAACAAATCCTGCACCTATTCCCTGAATCTTATGTGCTCCTGCATGTCCCTGTGAAAGTACAGGTGATGCTTCAGGCTCAACTGCTATAACTTCAATTTCAGAATTTTTAGCTTTTAGATACTGACCTACTCCGGTAAGAGTTCCACCTGTTCCCACACCTGCTACAAATGCATCTACTTTTCCATCCGTGTCATTCCAGATTTCAGGACCTGTTGTCTTTTTGTGTGCAGCAGGGTTTGCAGGGTTCTCAAACTGTCCCGGTATAAAGCTGTTTTCTATCTCTTTTGCAAGTTCCTCCGCCTTTGCAATAGCACCTTTCATTCCCTTTGTTCCGTCTGTAAGTACAAGTTCAGCACCATATGCCTTTATAATATTTCTACGCTCGATACTCATTGTCTCCGGAAGTACAATGATGATTCTGTATCCCTTTGCTGCTGCGATTGCTGCAAGTCCGATACCCGTATTTCCCGATGTCGGCTCAATGATAGTTGAACCCTCTTTTAAAAGACCTTTTTCCTCTGCGTCTTCTATCATCTCTTTTGCTATTCTGTCCTTAACGCTTCCTGACGGATTAAAATACTCAAGTTTTGCAAGAATTTTTGCTTCAAGATTAAATGCCTTTTCAATATGTGTGAGTTCTACAAGCGGTGTGTTTCCGATAAGTCCAAGTGCACCTTTATATATATTTGCCATAATAATAATCCTCCTGTTTATGTTATATCTATATTCTAACACTTAATGAATCGTCTGAATATAACTTTTATTTTACTTTACAATGTTTTTTATTTACTGAACTGCCTTAAATGCTTCATCAAGATCTTCGATAATATCGTCAATGTTCTCTGTTCCGATTGAAAGTCTTATAGTATTTGGCTTGATACCCTGGTCTGCAAGTTCCTCTTCGTTAAGCTCTGCATGGGTTGTTGATGCAGGGTGGATAACAAGTGATTTAACATCTGCTACATTTGCAAGGAGTGAGAAAAGTTCAAGGTTATCGATAAATTCTTTTGCTTTGTCTGCATCTCCCTTAATCTCAAATGTAAAGATAGAGCCACCGCCATTAGGAAAATATTTTTTATAAAGACGCTGCTGCTCAGGGTCTTTGGATACTGACGGATGATGAATAGCCTCTACAAGTGGCTGTTTCTTAAGGTAATCTATTACTTTAAGTGCATTCTCTATGTGTCTCTCCACACGAAGTGACAATGTCTCAAGCCCCTGAAGGAATATCCATGAATGTATAGGCGAGATAGTAGCTCCTGTATCACGAAGAAGGATAGCTCTGATTCTTGTAACAAAAGCTGCCGGACCTGCTGCATCAGCAAAACTTATTCCATGATAACTTGGGTTTGGCTCTGTAAGCTGTGGAAATTTACCTGATGCTTTCCAGTCAAACTTTCCTCCGTCAATAATAACACCACCGATAGTCGTTCCGTGACCACCGATAAACTTAGTAGCTGAATGAACTACAATGTCTGCTCCATACTCGATAGGACGAAGAAGGTACGGTGTTGCAAATGTGCTGTCGATAACAAGTGGAATCTTGTGTGCATGTGCTATCTTGGCAATTGCTTCTATATCTGTGACTTCTGAATTTGGATTTCCAAGAGCCTCTATGTAAAGAGCTTTTGTATTGTCCTTTATAGCAGCTTCAAAAGCTGATGGATCAAGCGGATCAACGAATGTTGTCTCAATATTGTAATCTACAAGTGTATGTGCAAGAAGGTTGTATGTTCCTCCGTAGATATTCTTTGCTGCAACAATATGGTCTCCTGCAAGTGCAAGGTTCTGAATAGTGTATGTAACTGCTGCCGCACCCGAACCAACTGCAAGTGCTGCAACACCACCTTCAAGTGCTGCTATTCTTTTCTCGAAAACATCCTCTGTAGGATTTGTAAGTCTTCCATAAATATTACCTGCATCCTTAAGACCAAATCTGTCAGCGGCATGCTGTGAATTGTGGAATACATAAGATGATGTCTGGTAAATAGGAACTGCTCTTGCATCTGTAACTGCATCTGCTGTTTCCTGACCAACATGTAACTGTAATGTTTCAAATTTAAAATTTCTATCTGCTCTTGATTTCTTACTCATATATCTGTCCTCCATATATCAATTCTATTCTTTGTTTGTGCCTGTATTCTTTATTTCCAATCAATAAGTATCTTTCACTCTCAGCTTTTGACTATCAGCTTGACTTTCAGCAAAAAAATATCTTTGCTCTCAGCTTTTAGTTCTTTCATCACTTTCGCTCGGTCTTTTTTTAATATATATCAGCGGCAACAGTAATCATGCCACCATTTAAAGCTGCACATTCGACTGTCTTTCATTGTGTAGTCAACTAAAAATCGTCTGTTTATCATTTAACTCCCTCCATACTCTACTTGTCATATATTTCATATTACCTTGGTATGATTTGCTGACAAAAATTATAATACTCTCTTATTCCTACTTTGTCAATAGGAAATATATATTTTTTTTACTAATGTGTAACAGTTCAGCCATAAAAAGATAATTGGCAATACAATGAGCTTGTTCATTGTATTGTTAAGTACCTTTTTATGGTAGAATAGCCTTTCATTTCTGAAATGAGTAAACATAAGCTGCAAAGCAGCGACTGACAGCTCGCTGGCAGGTTTATGAATGTAAGAAATGCAAGGCTTAACTGTTACACTAATATCTAGTTATCCATCCGCCGGCAGCTATCACATCCCCATCATAAAATACAATAGCCTGTCCCGGTGTGACTGCCCTCTGCTTCTCATCAAACACACATTTTAATCTTCCGTCTTTCTCTGGGTAAACAATACATGGCGAACCCTGGTGTGCATATCGTATCTTTCCGATAAACCTCGTCGGCTCTGTTATGTTCTCAACCGACATATAGTTTATGTTTTCGACATATACCGTATCTGAAAATACACTCTTTCCGTCACCTAAAACTATCTCTCTCGTGTCAGGACATATTTTATTTATATAATAAGGCTGTGTAGATGGAAGTCCAAGTCCTTTTCTCTGCCCTATGGTATAGTGTTCTATTCCCTTGTGGACTCCGAGAACATTTCCGTTTTCATCCACAAAATTTCCGGGAACTGTCTTTTTTCCTGTCTCTCTCTCAATAAAACCTGCATAATCATGGTCAGGTACAAAGCATATATCCTGACTGTCACTCTTGTGTGCGACTTCAAGACCTATTTTTTCTGCAATCTCTCTTATCTGGTCTTTATTATATTCACCAACCGGCATAAGCGTTCTTCTAAGCTGCTCCTGACTGAGATTAAAAAGCACATATGTCTGGTCTTTCTTCTTTGTCGCAGACATTTTGATGGTATATCTGCCATTGTCAAGTTTCACTATTCTTGCATAGTGGCCTGTAGCAATATAATCAGCACCTATCTCCATCGAACGCTGTAAAAGTGACTGCCATTTAACATACTTGTTGCAGGCTATACAAGGATTAGGCGTATGTCCCTTTTTATATTCATCGACAAAATAATCTATAACATATTTCTGGAAATCATCCCTGAAATTCATTACATAATAAGGTATGTCAAGCTGTGCAGCCACACGCCTTGCATCCTCCACTGCTGACATTCCGCAGCAGCCTCCCTCATGCTCAACTGTACAGGCATCTTCCTGCTGCCATATCTGCATCGTAACTCCGATAACATCATATCCCTGTTCTTTCAATAAATAAGCCGCAACCGATGAGTCAACACCGCCCGACATTCCAACAACAACTTTCTTCTTCATATATCCAAAACCTTTCTTAAAACTCATTCAGTCAGACAGATATTCACAATCCACTCTGCTCATTTCACAATTTCCACAAAACAATAATAGCCGTACCATAAAAGATAAATGTACCTTTTTATCATACACTATCTTTTACAATACGACCACTACTTTTAGTCAGCAACTCTCTAGTATTCTTCCTCAGGAGCTTCCTCTTTTTCACTTATATCATTTACAGGCTTTTCAAGTCCTTCAATCTTAATACCATTCTTCTCTGCATAATCCCAGAGTGCTGCATGTATAGCTTCCTCTGCAAGAAGTGAACAATGAACCTTAACAGGTGGAAGTCCGTCGAGTGCTTCCATAACAGCTTTATTTGTAACCTGTAAAGCCTCCTGAACTGTCTTTCCTTTTACAAGCTCAGTTGCCATACTGCTTGTTGCAACTGCCGCACCACATCCAAATGTCTTAAACTTTACATCTTGTATAATTCCATTATCATCAATATCAAGGTACATTCTCATAATGTCACCGCATTTTGCGTTACCAACTGTACCTACACCGCTTGCGTCTTCTATCTCTCCGACATTTCTTGGATTGTTGAAATGATCCATAACTTTTTCACTGTACATAGTAAGCCTCCATTCTGTGTTTTTATCTATTTATTATTCTTTACAAAATCCTCATAAAGAGGCGACATACTTCTAAGTCTCTCGATAATTCCCTTAAGTTTGTCTACCGTAAAGTCAACTTCTTCCATTGTGTTTTTCTCTGATAAAGTAAGTCTCAATGAACCATGTGCTATTTCGTGCGGAAGTCCGATGGCAAGTAAAACATGTGAAGGATCAAGTGAACCTGATGTACATGCTGAACCGCTCGAACCACAGACACCGTTCTGGTCAAGTAAAATGAGCATCGACTCGCCCTCGATAAACCTAAAGCATACATTTACATTGTTTGGAAGTCTTTTAACTTTATCACCATTTAATTTAGCATAAGGGATTTCTTCCATAACTCTGCTTATAAGATGGTCTCTGAGCTTTGTCTCATATTCCATTCTCTCTTTCATATTGTCTCTTGCAAGCTCAACAGCTTTTCCTATTCCGACAATACCCGGAACATTGTGAGTACCTGCTCTTCTCTGTCTCTCCTGTGCTCCGCCGTGAACAAATGAACCGATTTTTACACCTTTTCTGATATACATGATACCGATTCCCTTAGGTCCGTTTATTTTGTGACCGCTTGCACTGAGCATATCTATATTCATCTCATCAACATTCATAGGAATATGACCGAATGCCTGAACCGCATCAGTATGGAACAATACACCATGATCTTTAGCAATCTTTCCTATCTCAGCTATAGGCTCTATCGTACCAATCTCATTATTTGCTGTCATGATTGAAACAAGTATCGTGTCAGGTCTTATCGCTTTTTCAACATCAGCAGGATTTACAAAGCCGTTCTCATCTACATCAAGATAAGTAACTTCAAATCCTTTTTTCTCAAGATATTCACAAGTGTGCAAAATAGCATGATGCTCTATCTTTGAAGTGATAATATGCTTGCCTTTGTTTGCGTAAGCATCGGCAGTTGCCTTTAATGCCCAGTTATCAGATTCACTTCCACCGCCGGTAAAATAAATCTCTTCCGTTCTTGCACCAAGAAAGTCTGCAATAGTCTTTCTTGCATCCTCAACAGCTTTCTTACTGTTTCCTGCAAAACTATATATACTTGATGGATTTCCATAAAACTCAGTAAAATATGGTTTCATAGCATCAAACACTTCAGGATATACCTGCGTGGTAGCCGCATTGTCCATATAAATACATTTACTCATATTTGTCCACTCCTTTGTCTATATAATAAATTTTATTTTCTAACGAAAACTCTTATCAACAAGGATTATTATAACATTGCTTTTTTCAATGTCAACATGATAATTACCGTATATATGCAATCTTATTGAAAACATTTATCAATAAACCTTTTTGACAGATTGAGTAGAAAAAAAACTTGAACATCAAAGTATAAACTCCAATGTACAAGTTTTAAACTCTCAATATGTAAATGCACCAGGAGGGATTTGAACCCTCACGAAGTCACCCCCGACGGATTTTGAGTCCGTTGCGTCTGCCGTTCCGCCACTAGTGCATATTGTGCTGTCACAACATTTGCTATCATATCATTAAACATCCGAAATGTCAACAATATTTTTTCTTTTTTCAACTCATCCCCGAATGATTTTATTGAAAAGAAACTGCCACATAGTCACAATCAAAAATGCGGCAGATTATTTTCAATAGGAATATTAATAATTATGTAGATATATTAACCAATAACTTTCTTAACAGCCTCTAAAACTCTATCTGCCTGGAATGGCTTAACAATAAAGTCTTTAGCTCCATTCTGAATAGCTTCAATAACCATTGCCTGCTGTCCCATTGCTGAACACATGATAACATTTGCTCCGGCATCAGCTTCTTTAATCTTCTTTAAAGCCTGAATACCATCCATCTCCGGCATAGTAATATCAAGTGTAACTAAATCAGGCTTTAACTCTGTATATTTCTGGATAGCGACAACACCATTTTCAGCCTCACCGACTACATTGTAACCACCTTTTGTTAAAATATCCTTTACCATCATGCGCATAAATGCGGCATCGTCAACAACTAAAATATTATTTCCCATGGTCATTCTCCCTTGCATAAATTAATAACAGATCTTATTTTATAACATAATCTGCCCAAAACTAACTTTTCTTTTGTCAGTCCTATAGACTACAATCTTGATAAGATTATATATCTTTTAATTCTTTGTGTCAAGTAAAATGGATTATCTAAAAGCATTTACTTTAAAAATACTTATGACTTCCCCATAAATTACTTCTTTTAAGATCAAGATATTCGCTATATGCTTTTTCCAGTATCTGCTTTTCATTTGAAAATTTGAGCATATGATATGCTTCATGATACTTATAATATCCTGAGTCTACAAAATATTCCTCCTTCTGAGGTTTACTGTGATAACTGTCTGCCATCATAAGATACCAGTGTACATCTTTTACTACTGTGTCATTTGGTGTGTTAAAGGTATATTGGCTCTTGCCAACATATTTGATAATACTGGCAGCCACATTCGTTTCTTCTTTCACTTCCCTTAAAGCAGTTTCCTTATATTCCTCGCCTGCTTCGACTGTCCCCTTTGGAAGAACCCAGCCATCATAACGATGTTTATAATTCTTGTAGAGCAATAAGATTTTTCCTCTAAAAATCACCACGCCGCCACAGCTCGTTGCTTCGATCATTGCAATTCCTCCTTGGTGTGCGTGTACATATTGTGTATATTATACCCTTTTTAACATACTTTTGCAACAAATTTTCAAAATCCCGCAATTTATAACTAATTCCCCAGATACTCACTAAACATCGCTTTTGCTATTGGCACTGCATACCTGTTTCCTGTTCCTGCTGCCTCGACCACTATACTCACCGCTATCTTAGGCTTATCTGCCGGTGCAAATCCCACAAACCATGCATGCGAGTTTCCCTTTGAATTAAATTCAGCAGATCCTGTCTTTCCGGCAGCCTTATAAGAAAATCCGTTAAGTGCCGTTCCTGTTCCCTCACTGACAACGGCTTTCATCAGTTTCTTTACCGTTCCTGCTGTTTTTTTGTCTATTATATTTCCTATTTTTTTAGGTGAATAGCTTTTAACCGTCTTTCCGGCATCATTTTCCGTATGATCGACTATATACGGTGTCATCATTTTTCCATCATTTGCTATCGTACTGCTTATAAGTACATTCTCAAGAGGTGTTATTCCCGTCTTTCCCTGACCTATAGATGTCTGCATTACCTCATATTTATCTGACTTTCTGTTAAGTACAAAACTGCTTTTCTTATAATCAAAGTTTACTGAAAGACTCTTGTTAAAATTAAATTTTTCGCATAATTCCCTGAATTTATCCACATTAAGTTTTAAGCCTATATCTGCGAATGAACAGTTACATGATTTTGCAAATGCCCGTCTTAAATCTACTTCCCCGTGTCTTTCCCCGGCATAACACCTTATCCTGTTACCATAAAATGAATCTGAGCCTTTACACACATATCTGTATTTTTTATAGATGTCCTGATTTTCAAGAATATATTCAGTTGCAGTCATTATCTTAAATGTAGAGCCCGGAGGATATAACCCTTGAGTTGCCCTGTTTAGTAATGCCGACTCCGTACTGTTCCCGGATATTAGTTTACTCCAGTCCTTAGAAACATTGTTTGGGTCATAGTCGGGTTTTGAAACCATAGCAAGAATCTTTCCTGTTGACGGTTCCATCGCAACGACTGCTCCCTTATAACTTCCAAGTGCATTATACGCCGTTTTCTGAAGTTTGTAGTCAAGTGTGGTTATAACATTATCCCCAGGCTTTTTTTCTCCCTTGAAATCTGAAAAAAGCTGTTCGGCTGGATTTGCATGGGAAGTAAGCAGCGGATAACACTGACTTAATTCCACTCCCGTCATACTGTTTGTAATTCTTCCGACGGCATGGCAGAACATATTTTTATATGGATAATATCTTGTATCATTTCCATGTTTGTCTGTTATCGTCTTTGCAAGTACCTTTCCGTCAGCAGATACTATATCGCCACGCTTTACTTTTTTGGCAAGTACCTCCTGCCTTTTATTATATGAATTATTTATTATATCCGCACTGTCACGCACCATAAATCTTGTAATATACAAAACCATTGCAAGAAATAGTGCAACAAAGCAATAGGTTACTACCAATATCTGACGGTTTCCCATTTTTCTTTCTCTGTTTTGAACATCCTGTTGACGCATATCGGAGTCATGTCCGCTCCCCCCTGCCCCCCTGATGCTTCGTCCTATTCTTACGCTTCTGCCGGCTCTCTTTAAATCCGTGTTCCGATTTTTCCCTGAATTTTTTTCTCTACTCCTGTCATTATGACTCCGCCTCATCATCATCCCCCCTTTTATTGTTTATAACATATAATCCCTGTATTATAGCAAACAGTATCAGTGTACTTGTGACTGAACTTCCTCCGTAACTTACAAGCGGCAGGGTAACTCCGGTAGATGGAATAAACTTTGTAACTCCGCCTATTGTAAGAAATACCTGAAACATATATTCAACACTTAAGCCGAGTGCAGTAAGCTTATAAAATCTATTTTCTATCTTCAAAGAAATATTTATAAACATTATAAAGCAGCTTATCTCCACAAGTATAATGCATATACCAAAAAAAACTCCCATCTCCTCGCATATAGCAGAAAAGATAAAATCTGTTTTTGAAACGGGTATCTTTTCCGGTGTCCCCTCGCAAAATCCCATTCCAAACCATCCGCCGGTACCTATCGCAAATAATGACTGTGTTACCTGGTAACCTTTATTTGCAACATCGCTCCAGGGGTCTTTCCATGCTGAAACTCTTACCCTTACATGGTAAAACAGCTTGTACGCAAGAACTGCTCCTGCTGCCAATGCCCCTGTTCCAAGAACAAGATAACTCTCTTTTCTTGTCGATACATATAATATAACAAGATAAGTTATATAAAATATGAGTGCACCGCCTAAATCTTTTTCTGCTATGAGTATAAGCACATGAATTGCCGCTGGTATAGAGACTTTTACTACATCTGCAAAATTTCTCACTCTCGACAAAAAAGCTGCCGCAAAAAATACAAATATTATTTTCACAAATTCTGACGGCTGAAGTGCAAAACTTCCGATTATTATCCAGTTTCTTGCCCCATATTTTTCCTTTCCTATCACAAACACAAGTGACAGCATTGCTATACCTATCAGGGCATATACAACTCCAAATTTGTCGAAATAAGGAAATTTTTCTATAATAAATGGTATAAACAAAGCCACAACCCCTATAGCCGCAACAAATATCATCTGTCTGATTATGTCCACCGTGCTGAGTCTTTCTATCATTATGAAACCGATAGTCAGAAGCATCATCATATTATTTAAAACAAGCTTTGACATTCCCTTATACACAAAAGGATAAGCCTTGCACATAAATACCAGCATTAAAAACTGGCACACATAAAATATCAATATATTTTTGTCAAGACTGTTTAAGAACAATACAAATGTTGCTATAAAATGTATTGCAAACATCATTTTCTGCTGCCTTGCATAAACTCTTTGTTCTCTCTCTTTATTTCTCCCGATAAAAACCGTAAAACAATGCCATGTATATATTGCAAACAATATAATTATTATATATTTTGATGTTTCAACAAGTATAGAATGAAGTACACCGATAATGTTCATGTCACCAAACAGATTTATCAGCTTTTCTGCTGCCTGTTGTTTATTCATTAAATCCCCCCAGTTATTCTACGCCATTTGTAATATGACCTTCATCATATATGCCGTTGTATTTTCCTGAAAGCACAGTCTTTACCTCTTCTATGCTTTCAAATGTAAAATCATATCTGAACTTTGATATGCCTTTATCTTTAAGCTTGTCTTCATATTCTTTAAGATACAATGGTGTCTTTTGATATATTATATTATAACAATATTTACAATAATTTATTGCCATAAACTCTCTCGATTTTCTGTCTGTAAGAATAATTTTTTCATTTATTCCTTTTTTCTCTGAAAAAGCACATTTTTTTGTGTTATATCTGACACACTGTGCAGATACCATAAGAGGAATATGTGTATATAATATAAACTCACATCCGGCTTTTTTGGCAATGCCGTCCATCTCATACTCCGTCAGTTCAAACGGCATCGTAAATTTAGTTATGCCGTTTTCTTTCCAAAAATCATATGCACTTTTGTTCATGACATACATCTGTGCATCACACACAATTTTTTCAGAAGAAATCATACATTTTTCCGTCAGAAATGTGTATTCCTCAAAGTTTTTGATTACAAATCCATCACATTTTTCAAGATATGAACTATCTTTCCCTGTTAAGACTGCACTTTCCCTTTCCCAGACATTCTTTCTGAATATCTGCGGCATCACTATAAATGCTTTCTTTTTGTTTTTGTGTATCTCATCTATGGCATGATTTATCTCATTATCGTCTAAAATCTCCATGCGAAGATAAATCTTTGTGATATTTTTATCTTTAAAATCTAAAACGGCTGACAACTGTTCCATGTTCATGACAGATACAATATACTCCGTCGTTTTGCCCAGCTCTTTTTCAGACTCTCCAGTTAAATATTCTTTAACTTTCTCTCCCTCATCACATGGCATGACACTTCTCCTATGTTTTTCTAAAATCTTTTTTTTAAGACCGTCAAGTGCCTCACGACGCATCTTTTTCAACATTCCTACCGGGATAAAAAGACCATCATCCATTGTCACATCAAGTGTTGAAAACTCAAATTCCGTATTGCCTGTCTGCATGATACTCTTTTTTACACTCTTTTCATCTGCCGGATTTTTAAGTGCATTCTGACACACATCACCGCTCACGGAATACACTATATCTTTAAGTATCACCTGCAATACGGCATTTTCACCTGTATGTGCTTCAAATTTTCCTGTTATTATGACCTTTTTTTCTTTATCTATATATTTTTCTCTTATATCGTCAAGAAGAACTGCTTTTTTTGTTCTGTAAACTTCATCACCGGCAAAAATACGGCTGCCTTTTTTAAATCTCGCTTCAACCTGCATACCTGCTTTTAAATGAGTTCCTACCGTATATTCATACTCCTGTCTCATATTTTTATCGCAGAACTCCACAACATCCTGCGGATATATATCTTTATCAAGTTTGTATCTGAGCGAACCTTTCCCCACGGAAATGACCTTTCCCACTAATACTCCGCCATGTTTTGGTCTTTTTGCCGATAACATCACCCCGCTGTCATATTTTTTCTTTTCAAACGGAACACCGCTTCTTCCTTCAAGATACCCCTGGGTAAATCCACCTCTATTATAAATCTCTTTGAGATGGCAAATGTCATTTTCAAATTCAGCTCTATTTGTTTTAATGTAATCTCTATATCCGTCTTTCCCAAGTTCAACATAAAGGTCTGTATATTTTCTGAACATTGCCGTAACAAATGCAGTATATTCCGGTCGTTTCATCCTGCCCTCTATTTTAAAGGAGTCAATACCGCACTCTATCATTTCTGCTATATAAGGAAGATTTGAAAGCTCCATCGGACTTAACACATACTCACCAATGCCACACTTTTTGCCGTCAACAAGATACTGCTGTCTGCAAGGCTGGGCACATCTTCCCCTGTTTCCGCTTCTGCCGCCTAACATACTGCTAAAAAGACACTGACCTGAATAGCAGTAACAAAGTGCTCCGTGAACAAACACTTCCATTTCAAGAGATGTGTCTTTTCTCATCTGAACAAGTTCTTCCATAGAAAGTTCCCTCGCAGGAACCATCCTCGTAACACCATATTTTTTTAACAGTTTGTCCGAGACTCCCATCGTAAGTGTCATCTGTGTACTTGCATGGATTTCAATATCAGGAAACCATTCATGTATATTTTTTAAAACTCCTATATCCTGTACTATCACGGCATCAAGCCCTGCTTCATAATATGGTTTCAAAAACGGATAGAGTTCATCCATTTCCCTGTCCTTTAACAATGTATTGACCGTCATATATATCTTAACTCCGTGTAAGTGACAATATTCTATGGCACTTAACATTTCATCTTTTTCGGGGTTGTCGGCATATGCCCTCGCACCAAATCTGCTGCCACCGATATATATAGCATCACACCCGGCTGCTACTGCCGCCTTAAGGCTCTCCATAGAACCTGCCGGTGCAAGTATCTCCGGAACTTTTATCTTATCTTTCAAATCCACATCCTCCATAAATATCTTATATACCTTTTATTTTGTGTAAAGCAATGGGGACTGAATACAGTCCCCATTATTTATTATCTGTGTTTATTTCTTCCTAACTCCGTTTCAAGCCTAATAACCTGATCCTTAGCTGCCTGTCTTTCTTCTGCCAGTTTTTTAATCTGCTCATTCGCTTTGTCAAGCTCCGACTGCATTGTGAGCATTTCATGTTTTATATCAAATATTTCTTTTTCCATTTCTTCATTTTCTTTTTTTATATCATTTGAATCCTTTAATGCTTTATAATATTCATCTGACAGATTTATCGCAAGAAGAATATTTTTCATCTCAGTATCAAGTCGTAAATATCCATCCTGTTCTTTGAACTCAGCGATCTTATCATTAATATGATTTGCAATTTTCTGAAGATACTCACTGCTTTCATAACCACTGAGTGTATATTGTTTTCCATTTATTATAACTTCAACATCATTTTTCGTATTCATCTGCCACTCTTTCTCCTTTAACCGTAAGTTACCCTAAAACAGTAATACCATTTGTCCATGTATGTGTATCAGTCATATATCTGCATGGTAGTATGTATGCTGTATGCTATCTTATTCTTCTTCGTTTGAAGAACCTGACTGTCTTTCTGCCGTTTCGCCGCCCTGCTCACTCTCATGTACATCTGACTGATTCTGATCTACTACAAGCTCCGCCTTATTAGTTCTTACTGTTTCAAGATATTCTTTAAGAGACTTCTCAAGTACTTTTGAATTGTTTATAGTATTTGTGTATGCAGCCTGTATAGTTTTTTCTGCCATCGTAAGAAGATCTGATGTATAATAAATAGCTCCACTTCCTATTTCCTCTGCCTGCTTTCTCGCATCATTGAGGATTTCCTGTGCTCTTTGATTGGCTTCGTTTACCGTTTTTTCTGCCTGCTGGTATGCCTGCTGCATGATGTTATGTTCCTCTACAAGTGCCTTGTATTGCTCTTTTGCATCTGCAAGCATTGCCTGTGCCTTTGTATTTGCATCATCTAAAATAGCATCTCTCTGATTTAATATTTTTCTATATCTTTTTATCTCTGCCGGAATATCTCTGCGAAGATCGTCAAGCAGGTCATAAAGTTCATCTTTTGGAACTATAACCCTTGTAGCTGATAATCTCTGCATCTTACAACTTTCAACAAATGAATAAATATCCTCTATTTTCTGTTCAATCCTGCTCTCTCTGCTTTCCTGCATTTTAATTCCCCCGTCTTTTATCTTAATTTAGGTATTTAAGTGCTTCTTCTGGTACAAACCCACTTATGTCGGCATTATATCTCATCAGTTCCTTTACTGCACTTGAACTGACATATGAATATTCCGGCGATGTCGCAAGAAATATCGTATCTGCACTCTCATTTAATTTATAATTTGCCTGTGCAAGTGGAAGTTCATACTCAAAATCATTGGATGTTCTCAGACCTCTCACTATCACATCCGCATCACATCGGTCAACAAAATCCACTAAAAGCCCGTCAAAAGCTTCAACTTCAACATTTTTTAAATCTTTTGTTACCTCTTTTAAAAGTCTCACTCTCTCCTCAACGGTAAGCAGCGGCTTTTTTGAACTGTTTATAAGAACTCCAAGTATCAGCCTGTCAAACATCTTTGAAGCTCTCTTTATCAAATCTAAATGTCCTGATGTTACCGGGTCAAAACTCCCCGGAAATACTGCTGTTTTCATATCTTCCCTCTGTTTTTCAAACTGCATTCCGCTTTTTTATGCGAACAGCAGATTTTACTTTGCTCTAATGAATATATGACGATTTGTCTTATATTCTTTAACTCTTTCAACCTTACATGGCATATCATACATATATGATATATCAGTCTCAAGCGATGTCTCAATAATTATAAGAGTATTTTCATACACAAGTCCTGAGTCAAGCAAAATATTAAGAATCTTTGCTTCCGTATCGTGATTATACGGTGGATCCATAAATATAATATCAAATGTTCTCCCCTCGACATCTAATTTTTTCAATGCTGATACTGCTTCCATCTTTAAAACTCTTGCCGAATCTTCAAAGTGAGTTCTCTTAATATTTTCTTTTATACATCTTACGGCAGCCGCATCATTGTCTATCATAACCGCTTCTTTAGCACCACGGCTTAATGCTTCTATCGAAATACCACCGCTCCCGCTGAATATATCAAGAAAACGCACATCATAAAGCTCCTGCTGAAGCATATTAAACAATGTCTCTTTTATCCTGTCAGAAGTCGGTCTTGTATTTTTGCCTTCCGGTGTCACCAGATTAGTTCTTCTTGCTTTTCCTGCAATCACTCTCATTATTATCTCTCCATGCAATTATTATTATTTTAACACACTCTTTGCTAACGGTCAAACACATCATCTTCCTTTATCGTCATAAGATCATCTCTTGTCGGATTTTCAAGTTTTACAAGACGGTTTGCCTGATTTACCACAAATTTTTCAAACATATTTCTCATTCCACGTGCATTTCCAAAATCTTTCCACTGCTCTTTCCTCTTTTTTCTGAGAAGTTCAAGAACTTTTTGTTTTGCTGCATCATCTATCTTAAGTCCTGCTTTTTCCGCCATGACAGCAAGTATGCTTACAAGTTCCTCTTTCGTATAATCCGGAAAATTGATAAATTTGTTAAATCTTGATATAAGACCCGTATTGCTCTTAAGGAAATTTTCCATTTCATCGGTATATCCAGCAACGATTATGACAAGATCATCTCTGTTGTCCTCCATCAGCTTTACAAGTGCATCAACAGCTTCCGTTCCAAAATCATTTGGCATATCCGGATTTACAAGTGAATATGCCTCATCTATAAACAAAATACCGCCCATTGCTTCCTTGACAACATCATGTACTTTCATTGCAGTCTGACCTACATAACCTGCCACCAGACCTGATCTGTCAGTTTCTATCATTTTCCCGTCTGACAATATTCCAAGTTCCTTGTATATCTTTCCGACAAGCCTTGCAACGGTTGTCTTTCCTGTTCCCGGTCCACCGGTAAATACCATATGATATGACATATCCATAACGGGCATATTCATTTCTTCTCTGAGTTTTCTTATCTTGATAAGATTGACAAGTGACCTTATTTCTTCTTTTACTTCACTTAAGCCGACCATGTCATTAAGCTCATCAACTAAAGCCTTAATGCGTTTTTCCTGTTCTTCTTTCTGGATACGCTCTCTTTCAAGGATACGCTGCTTGACTTTCATAAATTCTTCTCTGGCAAGCCGCTGTTCCTCCTGCTGCTTCATTATCTTTAGCTTTTCGGCTTCAATATCAGTAAGAATATCACCGTTATTTGTTAGTATTCCCCTCTTTGCATTATCACTCTCCGGCTCATTCGTCATGATTTCATTTTTAGAACCATTGCTTTTTTTAACATTTTTCTTCAGCTCATTCAATGAAAGCTTTTTTATGTCTGTCTTTTTTTTATTTTCTTTCTGCGGCTCTGCTTCATCTTCTTTTTTTACTACGCTGCTGTCTTTCTTTTTATTTTTCTCCTCCTGAGCCTTTTTTTTCTCAATTTCTCTCTTTCCTGCAGCCTCCCTTTTCTTTTCAGCTTCTTTTTTTCTCTGTGCCTGTCTCTTTTTTTCGGCTTCTTTTCTCTTTCTTTCCTTTTCTTCTATCTCAGTCTGTTTTTTCCTGACCCACTCTACATCGCACCTTATAACTCCGGAGGTAAGCTTTCTCACAATATATTCAGAATGAATACTCCTGTCCCTGTTTACTATAAAATTGCTTATCTTGTCATAATATTTCTGGATAAACTCATTTATTTCATGGTCTTTGCCATCATTCATATATGCCATACACAAAAGAATGTTCAGAAATGAATCAAGAAAATACTCTGTCATTATCTCCTTACGCTCTTTATCATAAAGTCCACAAAGCTGCAGCAATACCGGAGGAAGTTCATAATACTGTCTGCTTTCGGTAATTGTCTTTTGCTCTATATTTCCATTTTCGGGTATGCCAAGCGGATTGGTCTTAGTGACCAACCTTATAAATTCTCTTTGCTGTCCTTCTACTGTATCTGTGCATTTAACCACAAAATTGATGAGCACTGACTGCACATACAGGTCAAGCACCTGCATACTCGTCTTTTTCATCACCTGTCTTGCCTGGTCCCAAAAACCATTTACCTCGAGTATCTCACAATACGATACGAGCTTTTCATAATTATTTTTACCAAGTTCAAACAGTTTCTCCGGTGTGTACTGTTCTTTGGTCATCAATTCACATTCCTCCAAAACTAAAATCAATGAACTGTCAAAATTATCTTTATTGCCTATATTACTATCTTTTTGCCATAATTGCAATCTTTTAACGATATTTCACATTCCTTTGCTGCTTCATTTGCCATTTTCATTATTTCGGCATCCTGATATATATCTGCAAGTGCAAAGTCAAGTTCTCCACTCTGCCTTATGCCGAAGAAATCCCCCGGTCCTCTGAGTTTAAGGTCCTGCTTTGCCACAAAAAAGCCGTCATTAGAGTCCTCTAATACCCTAAGTCTTTTCATTGTCTCCTTTGACGGATTTCCAGCCATAAATATACAATATGACTGGCTGTCTCCTCGTCCGACACGGCCTCTTAACTGATGAAGCTGTGCAAGTCCAAACCTCTCTGCATTTTCAATCATCATAACGGTAGCATTAGGCACATTTATTCCAACTTCTATTACGGTAGTCGAAACGAGTATATCTATCTCATGTGCCGCAAACTGTTCCATTATCTCATTTTTAAGTGACGCTTTCATTTTTCCGTGAAGTGCTTTTATCCTTATCGATGGTGCAAGCGTTGTCTCCAGCATATTGGTATAATCAGTTACATTTTCAGCCTCCATGTTCTCGCTTTCCTCGACCATAGGACATATTATATACACCTGATGTCCAGCTGCTATCTCTTTCTCCATAAACCTGTAAGCCTGAGGTCTGTAATTTGTTCCGACAACACAGTTTTTTATTGGAAGTCTTCCTTTCGGCATCACATTTATAACTGATACATCAAGGTCACCATATAAGATTATCGCAAGTGTCCTCGGAATAGGGGTCGCACTCATAACGAGCATATGAGGTTCCCTGCCTTTTGATGACAATGCCTCCCTCTGTCTCACACCAAATCGGTGCTGCTCATCAGTCACCACAAGTGCAAGGTCTTTAAATGACACTTTCTCCTGTATAAGTGCGTGTGTGCCTACTACTATATCAATCTCACCATCTTCTATTTTTTTATACTCTTTTTTCTTCTGAGCTGCTGTCATTGAGCCTATCAACATTCCTATTCTTATGCCAAACTCCCCAAGCACCTCGCAAAAAGACTGATAATGCTGTTTTGCGAGCACCTCCGTCGGAACCATTATCGCTCCCTGATACCCATTTTTCACTACAAGTGCAAGTGCGATAACTGCAACAATCGTCTTTCCGGAACCTACATCACCCTGTATAAGTCTGTTCATAACATAACCCGATTCCATATCATTTATAATGTCTGATACCGCTGCATCCTGTCCCTCGGTAAGAGTATATGAAAGTACGGCTTTTATTTCTTCAATAATATACATATCAGAAATTTCAAATATCGATTTTTCTTTGTTTCTCTCTTTTTTTAACCGGTTCATCATCGTAAAGAATGAAAAAAATTCATCAAACACAAGCCTTTTTCTTGCTTTTATGCACTCCTCCTTATCTTTTGGAAAATGAATACTCTGTATTGCCTTTTTCCACATGATAAGGTCATATTTTTTTCTTATTGCTGCCGGAAGTATATCTTTTTCAAAATCCGTGTTATCAAAACAGTTTTTTACGGCTTTTAATATTGTATTGTTTGTCATTCCAGCCGTGAGTGAATATATTGGAAACAGCTTATTTATGCTGTTTGCATATTCTTTCATGCTTATTATCTTTGGCTGCTGAAGCCTTAATATACCGTTTTTATTTACCGCTGTGCCCCTCAATATGTATTTTGTCCCCATATGAAGTGTTTTCATAAGAAACGGCATATTAAACCACACTACTCTCAAGAGTCCTGTGGAGTCCTTTATATCGCACTCTATTATTTTCAGATTGCCATGTCTTGATGCTCTGGGTTTTGACACTATACTTCCCTCGACTATCACTGTCCGCCCCTCTGCCACACCCGATATTGGCTCAATCTGTCTGAATATCTCATATTCTCTCGGATAATAGCAAAGAAGCTCTCCAACCGTAGATATTCCAAGTTTGTTGAAAAGCTTCTCACTTTTTTCTCCGATTCCCTTAATATTTATGATGCTGTCATTAAGTTCCATCGAATTTCTCCTGTATTTGTATTGTTTCATGATACCTGCTCTATGATATGTAACATTTTAGCCTTTTAATAAATAAAAGACTCTCCCGCCCTCAAAAATAATCTGCAATCCAATGAGCAAGCTCATGTATTACAGATTATTTTGCGGACTAAACTGTTACATATTACCATCACAGCGCATATCCGACTGCTCTACTCGACTGATACAAAGTATGAATATACAGGCTGTCCGCCATACTGTACTTCAAACTCTATGTCTTCGTACTCAGCTTCAAGGCTGTTTGCAAGTTTTTCAGCTTCTTCTTCACTCACATCTGCACCATAATAAATGCTTACAAGCTCTGCATCATCATCTATCATTTCGGCGATAAGTGCTTTTGTGGCATCATCGACATTTTTTTCCACGGCAACTATGGTCTTGTCAGTAAGTCCCATAAAGTCACCCTGCTTTATATCCTTGCCGTCCATATTTGTATCTCTTACCGCATATGTCACCTGGCCTGACTTTATATTAAGCATTTCGGTTGACATATTTTTCTCGTTTTCCCCGACACTCTTATTTCCGACAAAGTTTATCATTGCTGAAATTCCCTGTGGAATGTTCTTAGACGGAATGACTATTAAATTCTTGTCCTCCGTAAGCTGTTTTGCCTGTTCTGCCGCAAGGATTATATTACCATTGTTTGGAAGTACGAATATATTTTTTGCATTTACCTTGTCAACAGCTTCTAATATATCCTCGGTGCTTGGGTTCATTGTCTGACCGCCCTCGATGATATAGTCAACACCTAAGTCCTTAAATATGTCTGACAGTCCGTCACCTGCTGAAACAGCTATAAATCCTACTTCTTTTGCAGGCTCGCTGCTTTTTTCTTCCTGAGCCCGTGCCGCTTTTTCTGCATCTTTTATAACTTTTTCGTGATGTTCCTCACGCATATTATCTATCTTCATGCTTGTGAGCGAGCCGTAAGTAAGTGCTTTCTGAATGGCAAGTCCCGGATCATTTGTGTGAACATGGACTTTTACTATATCATCATCTGCCACAACAACAACGCAGTCACCTATCTTCTGAAGATACTCTTTTAACTGGTGTTCTACAACATCCTTTTCTCTCTCAAGCATGATTATAAACTCAGTACAATATCCAAATTTAATATCTTCCTCTGTTGCAGTGGTACTGGCTTTGACAACTCTTGATGTTCCGGAAACTTTTACGGTAAAGTCTGAGACTTTTCCCTTAAGAGCATCTATCGCACCTCTTAAAAATGTCATAAGTCCTTCTCCGCCTGAATCGACAACGCCTGCCTGTTTAAGAACCGGAAGCATATCAGGAGTCTTTAATAATGTCTCTTCCATGCAGGCAACAACTGCATCACAAAACTCAATTATATCTTCCGTGTCGGAATTTATGAGCATGTCCTGTGCTTTTTCGGCACCCGCCTTTGCAACTGTAAGGATAGTTCCCTCCTTAGGCTTCATAACTGCTTTGTAAGCTGTCTCAGCCGCGTGCTGTACTGCATTTCCGATAATATTTACATCAAGTGTATCATTTCCTTTTATTTCTTTTACGAAACCTCTGAATATCTGAGACATAATAACACCGGAGTTACCTCTTGCACCTCTTAATGAACCGCTCGATATTGCTTTTCCAAGCTCATCCATACCCGGCTTTTCAAGACTTGTGACCTCTTTAGCCGCAGACATTATCGTCATCGTCATATTTGTTCCCGTATCTCCATCAGGTACCGGAAATACATTAAGTTCATTTATATACTCTTTCTTTGCTTCTAATGCTTTTGCACCAGACAAAAACATTTTCTGTATCATCACTGCATCTATTGATTTTAAAGCCACTTTCTGTTCCTCCTTGTACCTGCTTAATCCTCATCAATAATACGAACACCTTCAACAATGACATTTATGGATTCAACATCCATACCGGTAAATTCTTCTATCTTGTATTTTACATTTTCAATAACATTCTGTGAAACCGCACGGATGCTTACTCCGTATGCCACGATAATGTGAAGTTCTATCTTTATCTTATTGTCAACTATTGATATATTTACTCCTCTGCCAGCACTTTCCCTTTTGAGAAGCTTTGTAACTCCGTCTTTGACATTTACAGATGCCATTCCGACAATACCGATGCACTCAGTTGTCGCAGCTCCTGCATATTTGGCAAGGACATCCTTATCTATGATAATTTCTCCCATATCCGTACTCATTTTACCTCTCATATACATTCCTCCTAGTCTTATATTTTATCAGCAGTCGTGTACTACATTTAATCTCGACATCATATAGTAATACTATACAATAATAGGAATTTATTTGCAACCATATGAAAAGAATGATAGGTTTTATATTTTTTTGGATTGCCATCGGTATGACAATAATGTTTTTTGTCACAAATGGGATACTCGCAATAATAATCATTATACTTTTGCTTATCCTCGGATATAATTTATTCTTCTGTTAAAAAATGTAAATTAAAATTTTTATATGAACATTAATTTGTCCATTTTAAAAATTTGTCCATAGTTTAAATAGTCAAAAAGAAAAGGGACCGGTTTATCCGATCCCCATTTATATCCGAGATGCACTTACGCACGCTCAACAGCTCCAGAACGTAAACATCCTGTACATACCGGCATCTTCTTTGTGCCGCCATTAACTTTAACTCTGACTGACTTAATGTTTGGCTTCCACATTTTATTACTTCTTCTGTGTGAATGGCTCACCTTAATACCGAAATGAACACCCTTTCCACAAACTGCACATTTTGCCATCGTAAGCACCTCCTTATTTTAATCTATTGAATCCTGATTCATACTTACTTCTAATCAGTATTTATTAGCACAACACGACCATTCTAACAAACTTTATCACAAAATGCAAGCACTTTTTTATTTTTTATTCCTCTTCGACATAATCCGTTACCACATCTTCTATATCCTGTGCCTGTTTTTCTTCGCCCGAAGCAGCCTTATCTGCCTTATTTTTCTTAGTTTTGCCTTTTTTTGACGGTGCATATTTATCTATTACTCCCGGTATCATATCGAGAATTTTTGTCATTCCATCCTGATTTTTGACATTTACAAGTTTTGTCTCTCCGTCTTTTATGACAAGAATGGCACTTGGCTGTATCTTTCCACCCATACCGCCGCCAGCGTTGTTCTTCCCGTCTGTTTTTCCCTTGTCAGCCGAATGTCCTGAAAATGCTCCTGCACCTGCACCGAATGTCACATCGACAAGTGGAAGAATGATAGTCCCATCATCAAATTTCACTGCATCTCCGACAACCGTTTTTGTTGTCAGAAAACCTTCAAGTCCCTTAAACAATGCCTGTACTGTTGAATTAAATCCGTTATCTGCCATTATAATACCTCCCTTATACTCTTATAACTTTTCTTAAACTCTTTTAGTTCTTCACAAAAATAAACTTTTATCAATATCTTAAGCAGGACAAATACTGTTACTCTGCCTTTTATTTCTATATCACTTTCAAATACCCGTTTTTCAAAATCAGGTGTGACACACGGCATTATTCCTGCCGCACCGCAGAATGCTGCTATAACTCCGAGCACCTGTCCCGTCACCGCCGGGTCATCAAAACCTATAGTCATATCAATTCTTAAAAGCTTTGGTTTTATATGTCTCCATAAATGTAACACATTATCCCTCACAACGCAAACAAAATCAAGACACTCCCTGCCAAAGACAAACTCCTTTACAAGAACGGCTTTTTCCTTACCGCTCCTTACGGCTGCAAATATTTTTTTTACGGCATCTGATACTTTCTTAAATGTATTTGCGATTTTTTTAGGAATCTGCATCAAACCTTTTAACTTTGATACGATATTTTTCCACAAACATTTTTTTTGCTTATCTTTATTTTTCTGCTTATTGTTCTTTTTATTTTGTTTAATGTCTTTTTTTAAGTCAACTTTCTGCACATCTTCCAGCTTTTCCTCTCCTGCATCTGCTCTGTCCGCATCATTTTTTATTAAAAAATCTTTACCGCCCTTTACAACACTATCTTTGCTTTCATTTTTTGCGGTAGTCTTATTACTCTTTCGAGTAGTCTTTTTATTTTTATGTTTTGCCCCCGCTTTTTGTTTACCTTTCCGCTCCTGTTTCTCTTTTATTTTTCCCGGCAGTATCTTTATCCCTGCTATCCTTAGTATATACGGTGTTTTACCATCCCTATACCAAAATCTCAATGAGATGAAATGAATAAGCCACGAAGCCTCACCCTCTGCTCTTATATCATTCCCATGATAACTGCCGCTAAAATCATATCTGACCGGAACGAATAGGACAAGCCCTGTGACAAGTAAAACAAGCAATAAAAGAAAGAGCAATATTTTTAATATCGTCAGTAATATTTTTCCTATTATCGCCAATATCGTAAAAAACATTGCTCTTTCCCCCTTTATCTAAAATATTCGGATACTGTTTTTGAATTAAACTCCCCTTTTTCACTTATTATGTCAGATACTATTCTTTCAACCAATCCTACCGCCCCGTTATAATCGGCTGCAAGACCTACTATTTCTATCCCAATTTCAGCCTGGTATTTGAACCAGAATTCCCTTGATGAATATATGTCAAGTGCATTTTCATTATTTGCCGGAAGTGATATACAAAAACATTCAGGTATAAGTTTTCCTCTTTCTATCCGTCGTCTGTACTTTATCGGCTCTCTGTGCACTTTTTCATCCATATATATCTTTTTGTTCCATATCACTGAAGAATTTTTGTTTTTCTGTCTTTTTATCATAGCTAAAATCCTTCCCGGGCAATAAATTAGAACATCATTTCCATAATAAGCTGTTTTGACGCATATTTCTCCGCCTCATCGTCACACTGTTCAAGCGACATTGTGACATACTCTGCTACCTCCTGCGGACTATTAAAAAATACCGGGAGCTTGTCTATCGTATTTGCCATAATTGCACGCCTTACCATACGGCTGCTTTTCTTTAAGTGCTCCTTTATCTCGACCGTAAGTTCATCTGATATTTTCAAAACATCATCTGCCGTCACTTTACTGTCATCTGCAGCTCCGTTTATCTCGGCAAAAATACTGTTTGAGCCAAGCTGTGACATCTGTTTTAAATAGTTAAATTCATCGGTCAGTGAAAGCTCCTTAATAACATCTTTCTGGGCGTCCATAGTCTCCTCAAGTATCGCACCTGCCATGTTCATTCCCTCAAAAAGCTGTTCCTGTATTCCCTCTATCTGTGGGAAGAACTCTCCAAGCCAGTAAAGTTTTGCCTCCTCATCAGATAAATCTTCTTTAGACAGATTCCAGACATCACTCTGTTTTTCCATAAACAATGAATTTATCCCCCTTATAACAACCTGCTGTGGAGTGTTTTTCTCTATTTTTTCAACATATTTTGACGATACAGTAATGATATAAAGCTCATTTATTATCTGTCCAAGCTGCATATACAAATCTGAAATATCGTTGAGTTTTACAGCATTGTTTGTTATCTTTTCGGCATAAATATCATACATTTCTTTTGTGATATTTTCGTAATCAAGCTTTGAGAGTTCATCAAGCACCGGAACAAACTCCGTAAAATACTTATCCATATCACCATTTTTGTAGAGCATAGCATTTGTTCTGAACATATATATGAAACTTTCAAGCGAACTCATATCGCTTCCGTCATATACAGATATTGCATTTCTTATTATATCTATATATCTCGACCTCGTCATACGCATCGGAAGCTGCCCTATTATCTCATGTATGCTGTCATTTATAGCAACATTGTCTTTTGAGCCAAAAATAAACTTTACAACATCCTGTGCAAATTCAGTATCATCGGGAAGTTTCTTCATCTCCTCAAATCTGTATTGAATCCTGTTCAATATGTACTCATACACAACAAAGCAATCAACATATGCAGTGAGCACCTGCATTTTGTCCATAACAATCTGTCTTAGTTTTAAAAGCCTTTCTGAAAGTCCTGACCTTTTTTCATCCGTTATGCCACTTTCATATATTTCATATATTATCTCATTGACTGCATCTGTTGTATCTTTTGCAGACTCTATATACGGATTTATCCCCTCCGTTATCATCTCATAATACATATAGTAATGCATCATAAGTTTTAAACCTGCATCCTCATTGTTCATATGCATACATTTATCCACATAGTCAGGAAGCATATTTCTAACATCTTTATTTTCATCCAATGCTTTTACGCACTGTTTTATCGACTTACTCATTCTAATCTCCATTTCCGTAACAATACTCATTTCTAAGTGGCACCGCAAATCTGAAATCTGCGGTTGCCGTAAAAACTGTGTCTGTGCATCTCAACTTTATGCAGACAACTTATGGTTCTTTACCATGTCTGAACAAGAACCCATGTACTGAACCACTTAAGGAATTTATTTGCATAATCCACCGTTATCGGATAACCCGACAATACCGGATAGAACAGTGCAAAAAGTCCTATCGCCACCGCCACATATACATACACGAATTTCTTCATCTTAGGCTTGTACCGGACTATATTATAAAAACTGTAACCGAGCATTACCGTGATAAACGGAACACTTGGAAAATAATGATATATAAATACAGTTCTTGTGACTAAGAGCCACGGTGCATACTGTGACATATATCCCAGTGTAAGAAATGCCGCCTTTTTATCCCTGTCTTTATATATAAGATAGAGCATATAAATAAACGCAGGTATTCCTGCCCACCATACAAGTGGATTTCCAAATGCACTTATCCCCTCTCTAAGATCGTTTGCTGTCACTCCCGAATAATACCACATCGGTCTATACATAATAGGCCACTGATACCATCTTGATGAATACGGATGTGAATCCTTTAAGGCACTGTGATAATTAAACATCGTTTTCTGAGCCTCGATAACCTTTGTTATAAGTCCCCTGTCCGTTCCGTCACTGAATGGTATATACGATAACACATATATTATAACAGGAATCACTACAAAGAATATACAGCAGAACCCTATCGTTTTCATAAACAATTTATAAAAATTGTCGGCTATATATTTATGTTCTATTCCGTCTGAACTGCCCTTTATATTCTTGTTTGCATACTGATATTCCCTGAATCTCTTGAACATCTGCACAAAGAATATCACACAAAGCCCTGCTGACGAATAAATTCCCGTCCATTTACTTGCCCAGCCAAGTCCCATTGCTATACCGCAAAGACCAAGCGGTATAAATGTCTTTTTAAGCGGTGTATCGTAGAAGCTTAATTTCGTGTAGCAATACATAAAATAATATGACAACATTATAAACAATGTTACGAACACATCTATTGTTGCGATTCGTGTCTGGACGAAGTGCATAAAGTCAAACGCAAATAACAATGTCGTTACTATACATATCCATGTCTCATTAAAAAACTTCTTTGCAAAGTTGTAGATTACCGGAAGCATGAGCACACCAAACAGTGTTCCCATAAATCTCCAGCCGAACGGACACATACCAAATATAAGTACACCAACAGCCATTATGACCTTGCCGAGTGGCGGATGTGTATTCTCATAACAATACAGATGATGTATCATCTCGTATGCCGTTCTCGCATGATAGATCTCGTCGAAATATGTTCCGTTAAGATTTGTCGCTCTGCCCTCAAATAAATCCTGTTCATCAAACAGCGCGGCATACTGACCTGAATTTACAGGTGTAAGTTTATTTCCATCAGCATCCGTGAGTACAAGCTCCATAATACTGTCCTCACCGTTGTTTGCCGACGGACTTATCCTGAAATATCTCGCCGTTACATTTATATCCTTTTCATTCCACTTAAATACTGAACCTGCATCCCACTCTGAGCCCTCACCGCACAGTGTTGTCCATGCTCCGTTCGGGTCACTTGTATATTCGATATAGTATGTAGGATTATTCTGGTATCCAAGAAAATCCCATAGTTTTGCGACAGTCACATCCTGTCCCATATCGAGAGTCACCGTGCCCTCTTTTACAACTGAATACGGTGTCTGCGGTGCGTTCATCTCACCGAGCCTTGCAAATGCTATGACTGCATAGACAAGAGTTATCACTCCCAGTGCGATAAAATCTCTTTTTGTCATTTTTGCAAGTATTCCCGATTTTTTGATAGGACTCTGTTTTACTTTGTCTGTCTTTTTCTCTTCTCTTTCTTTTTCAAGCTGTTCTGATACAGCCTTAATCTCCTGTCCCTCATTAGCAGGTGCAAAATATGTCTTTGCAGTCACATAGACCATATACGCAACTGTAAGAAGCAGACCTATCGAGATTGCAATAGGTATCGGTGCTTTAGGGTCAAAGTTATTAACATCATATATAAACAATACATATGCCGCATTGTAAAATACCACTGCACATATAAGCGAATAAAGTATATAAATCTCTTTTCTGAGCCTTACCGCAAAAGCTGCGATAAACATTACCATGGCAGGGAAAAGATACCTCTCGTGCATACGGACCGCAAATGCGAACACAACCGTTACGACAAATCCACCGATATAATAATATTTTCCTGAATTTTTTTTGCATCTGTAACTTATGATAAGTGCAACTATGACCGTAAGTATTATGGCTATAGTTCCCCATGTCTTATACTGGATACCAAGCAGCTTGTCATACTGGCTTGACCAGTTAAGTCCCAGCATATTCCAAAAATTGTATGCATTTATAGAAGCATATTCGTAAGAACCAAGCGTTCCCGTGTACTGCTTAAGTGCCTCTGAAAATCCGAACGGTATCATAAGTACACCTATCATCAGTATCGCTGCTACTCCAAGACCAAGATTTTTGAAAAACTTTTTCCAGTTAAAATCTTCAAGAAATACCTGGTCTATGATACCGCATATAAGAACCGGAGTGAAAAACAATGACTGCGGTTTTATAAGTATTCCTATCGCAAATACAAAATATGACAGTATAAGTTTTTTCTCACTAATAAGATAACACATAAGAAGCATAAACACGGTAAATACAGAATCAGTCTGTCCCCATACCGCACTGTCGAGAATAATCATAGGACACAAAAGATACAGTGCAGATACAAGAGCTGCACCTGTCTCTCTCATTCGTTTGCAAGCTATCTTATATATAAGCCAGCCCGTTACCATATCTGCGATTATGGCAGGCATTTTTGTGAGAACAATGCTTGCCGTGCTATCCCATGCCCATGAAAACAATGCCCTTATTGCTCCAACAACATAAAGTATATACATATATCCAGGTGGATAATCATGGAATGAATCCGACAAATAAAATTTCTTTAATCCGTCTGTAAACACACTCTGTGACCAGAGCAGGAAACAGTTCATATCAGTCTCATTTCCCTTATATATTGCCGCTGCTATAAGTCTTATGAGCAATGCAACTGCAAACAGAAATATAAATATCATAAATCCTGTTTTTGCATCAGCCGCACCATATGACACAGCAGACTCCTTTTTACCTGAGCCATTTTTCCCGCCATATGCGGCTTCCTTTCCTCTGATAAAGCTGCATACCGGCTTGTAGCATAAAAGCATTGCAATCAGTCCGGCTATCGCAACAAAATTAATAGCTGCCATTTTTTCTTCTCCTTACATAAATTTTTTTACATGCTGATGTGTAAATAAATGATCTGAACAATATTCATAATTGCCGTCACATTTTGAGCAAAATCTGAAATCAAGATTTTCATCATCAAGCTCTGTTCTTCCACAAACTGCACAGCGATGTCTTGGTCCTGCTTTCGGTGCACTCGCTTTTTTCTTGAAACTTCTTCGTCTGTGTATATCCTTAGGCGAAACTCTCCTATAATTTCTTGTGCTAAAAAAGAATATGAGAAAGTTTGCCATAGCGACTATTATCGCAATCCCCATTGAGATGTAAGCACCGCCTCCTGTGCTTTGTCCTGCCCTGAAATATATGATTCCATAATAAAAACTCTGGACTACCTGATAGAGCATATATGCTGCGTCAAGAAGTGCAAGCCACTTTACCTTTATCGGTATGACAAAGTACAGCAAAAACTGCATATCCGGATTTAATGCCGCAAAAGCAAAAAACATCGACCAGTAGATATACTGAAATCCCGAATAATAAATCGCACTGTGCAGCGGTGATATATACAATATAAGTGCAGCTATTATATTAAACAGATAGCCGCTTAAGAAATACATATTAAATCTGAATGTTCCCCATGCCTGCTCTAAAGATCGTCCAAACAAAAAGAACAACTGAACCTGTATCACAAAAAACAAAATACTGAGTAACATTCCCATTCCACTTGAAAAACCGTAAGGCTCAATAAGGAATGTAAACAATCTCCATATCTGCCCTCTAAACACTGCTGACATATCAAGACAGAGATAATTATAATATATCCGGGGATTTATCATGCCTATGACTGCTCCCGCACAATACAGCACTATAACATATCTGATAAGATCAGGTATCGCATATCTCCCAAACTTTCTTTCAAGTTTATTAAGAAAATTGTTCATAAAATCAAAATATCCTTTCAAAATGTATATTCAGATGCCTATTGCAAAAAACATAAACTTTGCAATATATTAGTAAACATCATGCTTTGATTATAGTTATCGTTTATGCCTTTGTCAAACTATTCTTTCTATCAATAAAGCAGAGGAAACAACCTATATTGCCATTCACATCTTCGTTGTAAACAACAAAATCCCCTGCTTTATAAATATATTTATTATTTTTGATTTTTATTCATTATTTTTCTTTCACAAAATACACAAGTCCCGGCAGGATATAGATGCCTTTTAAACCATTCTTATTTAAAAATTCATTCAGGTCACAATCAGATTTATTAAACACATCAAACAGCGTATCTCCCGGCTGTGCAACATATTTAACCCATTTATCATCATCTGAAGCCTTATTTTCGGACATTCCAGCAGACCTTGCATCCGTCCTTGTTCCCAAAACCTTATCCGGAAGATCCATACTCTCTGACATATCCATACTCTCTGACATATCCATGCTCTCTGACATATCCATATTATCTGACATTCCCATATTTCGTCTGTTTTCTGACATTTCACCTGACATTTCTGTGCTCTGTCTTGTTCCTGTCATATCATCTAACATTCCCATATTTCGTCCTGTCCTTGTCATATTGTCTGACATTCCTGTGCTCTGTCTTGTTCCTGTCATATTGTCTGACATTCCTGTGCTCTGTCTTGTTCCTGCCATATTGTCTGGCATTTCTTTGTTTCGTCTCGTTTCTATCATACCATCTGATACATTAAGATTTCCTGTTATGTTATTTTCCACTCCCATACCGTTATTCATACTGCTGTCATTGTCCTCTGACATACCTCTGTTTCCACTGCTGCACGGCTTTTTGCAGCATTTTTTCTTCATCGGTATGCATATTGTATCCCCCACATTAAGTCTGTAAACATCTGCATAAGGGTTCGCATGGAGTATCATTGCAAGCGGCACATCATATTTTCTGCTTATTCCATATAATGTATCCCCCTGCTTTATGGTGTATGTCATCCCATCACAAGTATCATAATTCATAGAAAACCTCTGCGATATAATAAATATAATAAATATGCGTCATAAAACGACCGGCTTCTTCATATTTAATACAAATATCATATTTCATATTTCAAACTTTCTTTATATTATATTCATAAGGATTTAATTTTGACACAAAAAATTTAAGACGGCTGTCAGACACTGCCACTTGAAATAAGAAATAGTTTGTCATATAATAGCAGAATATGGCGACTTTTGGCTATGATATAGAAAGAGGTACACGATGAAATTAGATTTTAACACACTTGGTATTGATATTGGTTCAACTACTGTTAAGATTGCTATATTGAACAAAGACGGCGAGATAATCTTTTCAGATTATCAGAGACATTATGCCAACATTCAGGAAACTTTGGCTAAAATCATAGATGAAGCATATGAGGAGTTTGGAGATATACCTGTCTCACCTATGATAACCGGTTCAGGCGGACTTACTCTGTCTAAGCATATGGAAATTCCTTTTGTACAGGAAGTAGTAGCCGTCGCTACATCTTTAAAAGACTATGCACCAAGAACTGATGTTGCAATAGAGCTTGGTGGCGAGGATGCAAAGATAATCTATTTTACCGGCGGTATCGACCAACGTATGAACGGCATATGTGCAGGCGGTACAGGTTCATTTATCGACCAAATGGCTACTCTTTTAAAGACTGATGCCGCAGGTCTTAATGAATACGCTAAAAATTATAAGGCTATATATCCTATCGCCGCAAGATGCGGTGTATTTGCAAAAACAGATATTCAGCCTCTTATAAATGAAGGTGCAACTAAGGAAGACCTTTCCGCATCCATCTTTCAGGCGGTCGTAAACCAGACTATAAGCGGACTTGCCTGTGGTAAACCTATAAAAGGAAATGTTGCTTTCCTTGGTGGTCCACTTCATTTCCTTACTGAGCTTAAACAGGCATTTATAAGAACGCTCGGACTTGAGGGAGATGCCATAATCGCACCTGAGCACTCACATCTTTTCGCCGCATCCGGTGCTGCAATGAATGCCCATGCAGATGTGCAGTCCTCTCTCGGAGAGTTAAAAGAAAAACTTTCACATAAAATAGAACTTGAATTTGAAGTAACAAGAATGGAGCCTTTGTTTGCTTCTGAAAAAGAATACGAAGATTTCACTGAAAGACATAACAAACACAATGTGAGGAAAGGTGATTTTGCATCATATAAAGGTGACCTTTTCTTAGGTATAGATGCCGGTTCGACTACAACAAAAGTCGCAGTTATCGGCGACGATGGTTCATTATTATACTCATTTTATAGCAGCAACAACGGAAGTCCGTTAAAGACTGCATTAAAAGCAATGAAAGATATATACTCAAAAATGCCTGAGGGTGCAAGAATAGTACGCTCATGCTCAACCGGTTATGGTGAGGCACTTCTTAAATCAGCACTTCTTCTTGACGAGGGCGAAGTAGAAACTGTCGCACATTATACTGCTGCCGCATTCTTTGACCCTAATGTAGACTGTATTCTTGATATAGGCGGTCAGGATATGAAATGTATCAAGATAAAAAATAACTCGGTCGACAAAGTCCAGTTAAATGAAGCCTGCTCATCGGGTTGTGGCTCATTTATCGAAACTTTTGCAAAATCACTCAACTATGAGGTAGCTGACTTTGCAAAGATAGCTTTATTTGCCGAAAATCCTATTGACCTCGGTTCAAGATGCACGGTATTTATGAACTCAAAAGTCAAGCAGGCACAGAAAGAGGGAGCAAGTGTTGCCGACATTTCAGCCGGACTTGCATACTCCGTTATCAAAAATGCACTGCTTAAAGTTATCAAACTTACAGACCCTAAAGACCTCGGAAAACAGGTAGTCGTTCAGGGCGGTACTTTCTACAATGATGCCGTACTCAGAAGTTTTGAGCGTATATCAGGCTGTGAAGCGATAAGACCTGACATAGCAGGTATCATGGGTGCTTTCGGTGCAGCACTTATCGCAAAAGACAGATATACGGGACAGAAAAGCACAATGCTTTCATTTAAGGAAATAAATGAGCTTCGTTTTAAAACATCAATGACGAGATGTCAGGGATGTATAAACCATTGTCTGCTCACGGTAAATGAATTTACGGGTGACCGCAAGTTTATTTCAGGAAACCGCTGTGAGAAAGGACTCGGACTTGAAAAGAACAAAGAACAGATTCCAAATCTTTTTGAATATAAAAATGAGCGTGTATTCAGACATTACAAACCACTTAAAAAGGCTGATGCCCCTAGAGGAGTTGTCGGAATCCCACGCGTATTAAATATGTACGAAAATTATCCATTCTGGTTCACATTCTTCACAAAACTCGGTTACAGTGTAAAACTTTCTCCTGTATCAAGCAGAAAGATTTATGAACTCGGTATCGAGTCGATTCCAAGTGAGTCGGAATGTTATCCTGCAAAACTCGCACACGGTCATGTTACATGGCTTATAAGACAGGGACTTGAATACATATTCTACCCTTGTATTCCTTATGAGCGTGTCGAAGTGCCTGACGCAGGAAACCACTACAACTGCCCTATCGTCACATCCTACGGTGAAAATATAAAAAACAATATTGAGGAATTGCGTGATGATAAGATAAAATACCAGAATCCGTTTATCTCTCTTGAGAGTGAGGAAATACTTACAAAGCGTCTTGTGGATTTCTTCCGTAAAGAAAACGGTATCCCTGCCGCTGAGATAAAAGCAGCAGCACACGAGGGCTGGCTTGAAATGCAGGCTGTTCGTGAAGATATGACCAAAAAGGGAAAAGAGGTACTTCAATATCTCAAAGAAACAGGCAGACACGGCATCGTGCTCGCAGGCCGCCCATACCACAGCGACCCTGAGATAAACCATGGTATTCCTGACCTTATCACATCATACGGTGTTGCAGTTCTCACAGAGGACAGCATTTCAGAACTTTCCGAGGTTGACCGTCCTACTATCGTAATGGATCAGTGGATGTATCATTCAAGACTGTATAAGGCAGCTTCATTTGTTGCCAAAAATGACAATCTTGACCTTATACAGTTAAACTCATTTGGCTGCGGTCTTGATGCCGTTACAACAGACCAGGTGAACGACATTCTCACAAAACAAAATAAGATATACACTGTATTAAAGATAGATGAAGTAAACAACTTAGGTGCGGCAAGAATCCGTATCCGTTCACTCCTCGCCGCCGTAAAAGACAGGGAACGCAAAAAAATCGAGGCTAAGCGTGTTGACACTGCACACCACAGAGTTATATTCACGGAACAGATGAGAAAAGACTACACGATACTCGTACCTGATATGTCTCCTATCCACTTTGAGATACTCGAATCTGCACTTGCTTCCTGCGGTTACAATGTAGAGGTATTAAAGGCAGACAGCAAATGTATAGATTACGGTCTTAAATATGTAAACAATGATGCGTGCTATCCGTCACTTATCGTTGTAGGACAGTTTATGCAGGCACTTTTGTCAGGAAAATACGACCTTCACAAAGTTGCCCTTATCATCACGCAGACAGGTGGCGGCTGCCGTGCAACAAACTATATAGGATTTATCAGACGTGCACTCGAAAAAGCTGGAATGGGTTATATCCCTGTCATCTCAATGAGTGCCGGAATTGAGAAAAATCCAGGCTTAAAGGTAAATCTCGAAATGGCAAACAAGGCACTCCAGGCACTTATATACGGTGATGTGTTCATGCGTGTGCTCTACAAGACAAGACCTTACGAAAAAGTAAAAGGCTCTGCAAATGCACTCCATGAAAAATGGAAAAAGATTGCTATCGAGTCAGTTAAAAAGGCAAATAAGAAGCAATTTAAGAAAAACATCCAGAATATCGTTAAGGAATTTGATGAACTTGAACTTGTTGACATAAAGAAGCCAAAAGTAGGTATTGTAGGTGAGATACTTGTTAAATTCATGCCGCTTGCAAACAACTTTATAGTTGAGCTTCTCGAAGAAGAAGGTGCAGAAGCCGTATGCCCGGATCTTATCGACTTCTTTATGTATAGCTTATACAACGCAAACTTTAAGGCTGAATACCTCGGCAAGAAAAAATCAAGTGCGAAGATAAACAATTTCCTTATATGGTTTATCGAAAGATACCGTAAATGTGCAAATGACGCACTTGCCGCAAGCAAACGCTTCCACCCTACCGTTCCGATTCAGAAACTTGCAGAATACGCTTCACCTATCGTATCATGTGGTAATCAGACAGGTGAGGGATGGTTCCTTACGGGTGAGATGATAGAACTTATAAAATCAGGCGTTCCAAACATAGTCTGCACACAGCCGTTTGGCTGTCTGCCTAACCATGTCGTAGGTAAAGGTGTAATAAAGGAACTCCGTCACCAGTACCCTGACTCAAACATTGTAGCAGTTGACTACGATCCGGGAGCAAGCGAGGTAAACCAGCTTAACAGAATTAAACTTATGCTCTCAACTGCCGGAAAAAACCTGATTGCAGAATCAAAAGATAATGAAGAAACAGCTTAAAAACGGAGTTTTCTAATGAATATACTGATTTGCAGATGGGATATTTTCGTATATCCCGATATACTGGATACTATGAAAAATGAGGGACATCTTTGTGATGTCCTTGATTTTTCTGCAATAAAAATGAGTGATGAAGATATTGCATCTTTTTCCAAAGTGCTTGAAGATAAATTATGTGAAAAAACATCAGAAAAAGAAACAAAATATGATGCTGTTTTTTCAGTAAATTTTTTTTCATATATAGCTGAGGTCTGCCACAGACAAAACATCCGTTATATATGTTACAATGTAGACTCTCCTCTTTTAAATATGCAGCATCCGTCAGTAAATTACAAAACCAACTGTATATATACATTTGACAGCAGTGAAGAAAAACATTTTAACAATAAGGGAACAGATACCGTTCATTACCTGCCACTATGCACTAATACAAAGCGTGTGCAGGCACTTATTGAAAGCAGTCACCATATATCAGATTTAACAGACAATTACTTTATAAAACCAAAAATGTCTGAGTCGACTGCATACGAAAATGTTACTATAAAAAACACAAATTTAAAACAAACAGAAAATTATACAGTTACAAAGTCTGAATACACAAAAAGCTATAAATATAAGTACGATATTTCATTCGTGGGAAATCTCTACGATAAAAACCGCTATGACGAAATGGAGCATATACTCCCCGACTACCTCTGCGGCTACATGGATGCCGCTATCGAAGCACAATTAAATGTAAGTGGAGGTAATCTCTTAAAAAATATGCTCACACCTGAAATCATTGATATGCTCTTGAAATATACAGATATAAAAACGAGCACACAATCCCATGCGGATTTAAAATTCCACTTTGCAACAAGTGTACTCTCACACAAAGCAGCCGCTAAAATGCGTACAATGACACTTAACAGGCTTGCCATGAAATATCCTAAGAATGTCCATCTTTTCACAACAAGCGACACCTCTGCCCTCTTTCCCACGCTCATAACACATAAAGCCGTGGATTATCTTTTAAAAGCACCGCTTGTTTTTGCAAGTTCTAAAATAAATATAAACATGACAGCACCAAATATCGAAACCGGAATACCTTTAAGAGTATTTGATATACTCGGAGCGGGCGGCTTTCTCATTACTGACTGGAGAGAGGATTTAAAAGACTGTTTCACGATTGGAAAAGACCTTGAAGTTTACGACGGCATAGATGACCTTCTCGAAAAAACGGACTATTATCTGAAACATGAAGATAAACGGACAGCGATTGCAATGCATGGTCTTAAAACGGTGCAAAGCAGGCATGATTATAGTGTGAGGATTAGGGAGATTCTGGGGTAAGAAATACCATCAGGAATGCGTAAATTTATATTTACACATCTATTGATTTCACAACACACTTTTTGTATAATTCATTTAAATAATATATTTTTTGACATTTATTAGTTTAAGTGTTGCCACCATAAATAGTTATAGAAAGGACAGGTGAAATCTATGAAAAAACATCTATCAAAGTTACTTTCATTTTTCTTGTGCATGAGCTTTTTTGTGACAATTTCAAATAAAGCAAATGCAGCAGAAGAAATCATCCCGGTCAACATCTCAGTACAATATGGTCAGACGGAAGCCAGGACAATCCTTGACATGATAAATGAGATGAGAACGAGTGATGATGATGCCTGGTGTTGGGATGAAACCAATACCAAAAAAGAAGTATATTGGGGAGATGCTCTTACTTATGATTATGATTTGGAGAAACTTGCAATGAAGCGTGCAGCGGAACTTGTAATACGGTACGATCATGACAGACCAAATGGTGAATACTTTTCCAGCATTTATAAAGAAGAAAATGTCACTGATTGGCAATCTCCAGGAGAGAATATTGCAATAGGCTATCACTCAGCACAAGCAGTAAATACAGCATGGCGTGAAGATGGTGAAGATTATAACGGACAAGGACACCGCAGAAATATGTTAAGTTCTAAGTTTAACTGCGTTGGAATTGGCCATGTAAAATACGATGGCTGTGACTACTGGGTGGAAGAATTTGCATACAGACCTTCTGTCAATACAACTAAAACATCAGCAATTGACAACGAGCAGATTACGGCTATTTCATTAATTAAGAGCAAGATTAAAAATATTGAACTATGTTTTGATAAAGATTCATATATTCTTAAAACCGGGGAAACAATAACACCAAATATAAAAACTATGATTAATTATCTGGGAGGTAAAGCATTTGCGGCAGATATACCGGACATTTCTGTCACTGATTCTTCGATTGCCACTTATAGTGATGGGAAAATTTCAGGAGTCAAAGAGGGTACAACAACATTAACGGCATCGTTGTACGGATTGACAATAACAGATATGCCAACAATAACTGTACATGAATGTGATAATCATTGGAATGATGGTGAAATCACAACAGAACCGACCTGTATAAAAGAAGGCGTAAAAACTTTTACCTGTACCATCTGTGGCGATACTAAAACCGAAACGATAAGCAAGGCAGCAGACAAGCATCTTCACAACGAAATCCGTGATAAAAAGGACGCTACCTGTAAGGATGAAGGCTATACCGGCGATACTTATTGCACCGATTGCGGTAAGAAAATCTCATCAGGTCAGACGATTGCCAAAACCGACAATCACAACTGGAATACAGGTGAGATTACAACAAGCCCGACCTGTAAAGATACGGGTGTAAAAACTTTTACCTGCACTATCTGTGGCAATACTAAAACTGAAACAGTCAAAAAAACAACAAAACATCTGCATACCGAAATCCGTGATAAAAAGGACGCTACCTGTAAAGATGAGGGTTATACCGGTGATACTTATTGTACCGATTGCGGAAAGAAAATTTCATCAGGTCAGGCGGTTGCCAAAACAAACAATCACAGCTATGATGATGGAAAAATCACAACAGCACCGACCTGCACAAAGAAAGGCACAAAAACTTTTACCTGCACTGTCTGTGGCAATACTAAAACCGAAACAGTCAAGGCAACAGGACATCAGCATACTGAAATCCGCAACAAAAAGGATGCTACCTGTAAGGAAAAAGGTTATACCGGTGATACTTATTGTACCGATTGCGGAAAGAAAATTTCTTCCGGTAAATCGATTGCTAAAACTGAAACTCATAGCTACGATGACGGAAAGATTACAACAAAACCTACCTGCACAAAGAGAGGTACAAAGACATATACCTGCACCATATGTGGCAATACTAAAACTGAAACAGTCAAGGCAACAGGACACAGCTTTGGAGAATACAAGGTTGTAAAAAAACCAACAGCCACAAAAGACGGACTGAAATCCAGAACTTGCACTGTATGTGGAAAAGTAGAGTCTGTGAGAATAGCAAAGACAACCTCTGATAAACAGAATACAAATACTTCAGATAAACAGAATACAAATACTTCAGATAAAAATTCAAATCAAAACACAAATACACAGACAAGCCAAAAGACAAAGACCACGAAAAAGATAAAACTAAACCGCACTAAACTGACTTTGAAAAAGGGTAAAACTTTTAGATTGAAAGTTACTCTAACACCGATAAACAGTCGGGATAAGATTATTTACAAAACTTCAAATAAAAAGATTGTCACTGTCAGCAAAACCGGAAAAATCAAAGCCAAAAGAAAAGGAAAAGTCAACATTACGGTAATTTCAGGTAAAAAGAAAATCGTGTGCAAAGTAACAGTAAAATAAAAGACAAATGAATACATGTATCAATGGCATTTTAACACCCCTGCTTCTCATGATTGAGCGGCAGGGGTGATTTTTGTTTAATACTTTTAAGAATTGTATTATTGTTTAAATTTATTTGCAGATATAGGAAAAATATTTTCTTCCCTGCTCTTGTTCAGCACCAATTTACGCAACTGCCAAAAATGCCTTATGTGCCATTTTCTTAACAACTCCATTTTCTTCAGAAAAAATCTCATTTTATCAAAAAAGGCATTAAATAAAATGGTTTAAACATTAAATTATCTTCCATACCCACATCTTTCTGCGATATTAAATATGCCTTATTAACATTTTGAGAAAATTTCCTGCAAAACTCCTTTATCGACTCATGTTTTCCTGAACCCGATGACTTGATTTCAAATGCATTTAATTTACTTCCCTCAGAAGTCAGAAAGTCCACCTCATAATAATGTGTACTGCCATTTTTTTCCCAAGTATGATAATACAATTCCCTTCCCGATGCAGCAATCATCTGAGCTATAAGATTCTCATAGAGATACCCCAGATTTGCAGGTAATTTATCTGAAAGCATTTTTGCATATATATCATTTTCCGTTACCGGGCGGTCAATAAACATCAAAGTGACAAACAATCCGGTATCAGAAAGATATAATTTGTAACTGTCAAAATCTTTTGTATCAGTCAGACTTACTCTGGGGTCTGTTGAGTTATAACATGGTAAAACTGTTTTTGAATCTATCAATTCGTACAATAATTCTTCCGTTTTTATATTATTTTTCTTTCCGATTGCCGTCGTAATCCGATATTTTTTTACATCTTTTGAAAGTTGTGCGGGGATAGAATGATACATTGCCGATATTCTCCCTGATGTATCAATTTTTTTAAAATCTTCCTCATACAGAGAAATTATCTGTCTTTTAACCATATCAATTTTTGAAAAATTTTCCCCATTTATATATGCTTCTACTGCCTGCGGCATACCGCCCACTGCCATATATATTCTCAAATCTCTCATTAATTTACGGTTAGTTGCCTGTCCGATAGCCGTACCACAGTCAAAAATCTGTTGCAAAAGTTCATAACTGCAGCCCGCAGCATTACAAAATTCTTCATAATCCATAGGATAAACCTGTATCTTCATTTCCTCAGATGGAATTAAAATATCTTTTACATTTTTCCTGATTGAAATCAAAGAACCTGTTTCCAAATAACTGTATCTTCCATCAGATACAAGATGTTTTATCGCCTGCCTTGCCTTTGGAAAAAGCTGTACTTCATCAAAAATAATAAGAGAATCATGCTCATACAATGTTATTCCTGTTTCAGCCTGCAGTCTCAAAAAAAATATATTTAAATTTCCTATATCCTCAAAACAGTCTAATATATTATCTGTCACCTTTGAAAAATCTATCAATATATATGATTTATATTCATTTTTTGCAAAATTTTCGGCAATCGTCGATTTGCCGACTCGCCTTGCTCCCTCCAATAATACGGCATATTTATCTGAATAAAGTTTCTTCCACTCTAATAGTTTATTGTATGCTTTTCTTTTAAAATACATATCCGCCTCCATAATATAAGTGTGTCAGTAAGTCTAAAATATTTATTTGCACGAGCACAATCGCATTTTGGACTTTTGACACTTACATCATATTATATGTTATATACTTTTCTTCAAGATATTATACATCATATTTGTGACTTTCTTCAATATTATTTTCATCATATTTGTAACTTTATTCAAAATTATATTTGCTGTTTTTGTAACTTTCTTCAAAGTTATATTCGCTGTTTTTGTGACTTTCTTCAAAGTTGTATTTGCTGTTTTTGTGACTTTCTTCAATATTTTTCTCTTTTATTCAAAAAACATTCAACTTTTAGTTCTCATCTGAACTTACAGTTCGGACAATTCCACTTCGTTTCCATGCTCTTTTATTAATCTTATTAAATCATCTGCCTGCAAATAAATCGTAGCTGTATTATCATTTGGATGCACAGCTATCTTTTTACCTTCAAATTCTTTATCTAAATAAACATCTATCCTCTTTCTACCTGTATAAAACAATATTGGGAGCAAAGTTATTCTGCCCCCAACTAAAATCACTAATCAGCATATTTCCACGCACTTCTTATATTTTCTAACTTATATTTCTTAAAACAAGATACCTTACGACCCAAAATAATTACTGTCAAAGCCTGTTTTTTCAGGTTCTTTCTGTGCGTTTTTATTTACATCCGCATTGTTACTTTCCTGCCCTGCCACATTGTTATTATTTATGTCGCCATTGGCAATATTTACATTCTGCGTACCGGATGCTTTCTGATAAGAATCCCCCGTCCCTGTAAATGCCCCGTCACCGTTGCCGCCACTGTTTTCTCCATCTGCGTTACCGCTGAATATATCTTTTACATCCCTGTTTTTATCATATCCGTTTGGATTTCCAAATATATCGTCACCGGACATTCCCATCTGGCTCTCCATCTCTTTCCTAAGTTCTTCAAATTCAATCTCATTCTGGCTCGGCTGCTCGCTCTTTTCTATAAGTTTTCCTTTGCTGTCAAGGTGTTTGCCTACGATAAATATTGCAATGATAAGCACTATCGTTATCGCAAAACCGCCCTCCATTCCAAAACTTCCACCGTTTATAACAGATGCACCGCCCTCTGCTGATGTCGATGTAAAGATAGAACTTGTAATCTTATTTCCGCTGACGCTTATTCCGTAAAGATTGCCCTGAACAAAATTCCATACACTGTGGAATGCTCCAACTATCCATATGTTTTCACAATCTACAAATAATAGTGCCGCAAACAATCCATATAAGAAAAGATTAAACATTGCTAGACCGTCAACACCACTGTTCATGCCGTGAAGCATTGCAAAGAAAAAAGCACTAAATATAGCAGCGTTTATCACATGGTATCTCCTTGTCAATGACACGAATAAATAGCCTCTGCAAAGAACTTCCTCTGCCATTCCCTGAATCATATAACCTATAAAATAACCTATGATATAAATTACCGGGATATTTTGTGCTATGCCATCAAAAGTAATGCTTCTTGTGAAGATACAGATAAAGTATGCCACCGAAAATACAACAAGTGACAAAATCATTCCTTTAAAATAGCTTAAAATTGCACCTTTTTTCTTAAAACCGAGTGTGTTTAATTTTCTCTTTTCAACAAACCTGCAATACAGACATACTACTACTATTATCAACAATTCTGAAATAAGTGTTACTATAGTCATCCACTCAGGCATATTTGATACAAGCTGCATCATCTTGTTTATATCAGGCTGACCTGATGTTATCATATCTATATACTCATTATTTCCAAGCATATTTGCCATCATTGCAGGTACCTGAATAATACCGCCTGCCATAGAGCCGACAATAAATAATGCTATCGCAATACAGATTTCTGCAAATATTCCATGCCCTCTTTTTACTGCTGCCGCCTGCATAAATTTAGGTTTTCTGATTTCTTTCATAATGTTAAAACTTTTGTTCCTCTCTTTAAATTTACTTTTTTACTTTAACCTTCTTAACCGTTGACCACTTACCATACAAACGCTTTCCTTTTTTCAGCGTATAACCTCTTACTTTTATATAATAAGTTTTTTTCTTTTTTAGCCCTGACAAAGTGTAAGAACATTTCATTGTTGCTTTTGTCTTTGGTTTTCTAAAGCTTTTATAAATAGAATATTTAACCTGATAGACAAGTGCTTTACTCTGTTTTTTCCATGTAAGCTTTATCTTCTTTTTTGATACATTTTTTGCCTTTGTTATCTTAACTTTTCCCGGTGCAACAATTTTTTTATCAACAACAGTTATGCTTTTTTTAGTAGTTACGACCGTAGGCTTTGTGGTTGGTGCATTTGTCGCCGTCGTATCTGCTCCCGGTGTTGTCCTCGGTGTAAGCGTCGAAGCCGGATTTGTCGGCACCGGATTTGTTGTAGCAGGTATATATGTAACAGACGGTGAAGTTGACGGCACAGTCGTTTTGTCAGAATCAGCTGGTTCTTCCGTTGAAATAACTGTTGCTGTCGGATCTGGTGTAAATGTTGCTGATGGCGTAGCTGTAACTGTCTCCCCAGATGACACGCTTGAACCTGATGTCGCCATTATTTTATAGCTTCCGGTGCTTTCTGCCGCTTTTACACTCCAATCAGGTGCATACTGGGACAAAAGACCTAATATAATACAAAATGTCATAAACAATGCTGTTATTTTTTTATCCTTTTTTTTCATAACTGCCTCCGTAAATTCTTTTTTAGTTAGTCCCTCACGCATTTTGCATGATGCTTTATCTTAAACATTTCCTTCCATATGGCAGGATGGAAAAGTATAAGGAGCGGGAATAATTCAAGTCTTCCTGCAAGCATATCAAATATAAGTACCAGCTTTGACAATACATCAAAATGACCGAAATTGCAAGTCGGTCCCACAAGGGCAAGACCCGGACCTATATTATTCATTGTCGCCGCTACCGCCGTAAAGTTTGTTATAAGGTCTTTATCTTCAAATGACAATACAAATACCGATGCTGCAAATAATATAAAAAATGTTATAAAAAATACATTTACTGAGCGAACGACCTCGTGCTCTACCGGTTTTTTGTCAATCTGAATTTTCTTGATACATTTAGGATGTATATACGACTCTAAATCTTTTATAATTGTTTTTATGAGTATTATAAATCTCGATACTTTAATTCCTCCGCCTGTGCTTCCGGCACACGCACCGCAAAACATCAGAAATACGAGAACAGTTTTACAGGTCTGCGACCACTTGTTGAAATCAATGCTTGAAAATCCGGTTGTTGTGATAATTGAGGCAACCTGGAATGATGCCTGCGTAAGTGCCTCAAAAAAGGACTTTGTTGTATCTATGATATGACAGCATATAATTCCTACTGCCGCTATTATGATAAGAAAATAATATCTTACTTCCTCCATCTTAAATGCTTTTTTAAACTGTTTATATAAAATATAATAATATGCATTGAAATTTACGCCAAATAATATCATAAATATTGTAAGCACCCACTGTATATATGTCGAATAACTTGCTGCACTGTCATTTTTGATACCAAATCCACCTGTTCCTGCTGTTCCAAATGCCGTCGCAAGTGAGTCAAATAAAGGCATCTTTCCTATACATAAGAATATTATCTGAACAACCGTAAGTGTAATATAGATTATATACAATATCTGTGCGGTATGTTTTACTTTAGGCACGAGTTTGCCAACAGATGGACCCGGACTTTCAGCTCTCATAAGATTTATTCTTGAGCCGCCTCCAAGTGGTATTATTGCAAGCAGAAATACAAGTACACCCATTCCCCCGAGCCAGTGTGTAAAACTTCGCCACATAAGCGTGCAATGAGAAAGTGCCTCAACATCGCTTAATATGCTCGCTCCCGTTGTCGTAAAACCTGATACAGTCTCAAAAAGTGCATCTATAAGAGATGGTATCTCGCCTGTCAATATAAACGGAATACATCCAAAAAAACTCATAAATATCCAGCTCAGTGCCGTAGCCACGCAGCCCTCTTTAAGATAAAATACAGAACTGTTTGCCTTTTTGTGAGTCATAAGCATACCGAGTAAAAAAGTGACAATGCCAACACCTAGATAGACAAACCCTTCTTTTTCCATGTAACAAAGTGCAACAATGCACGGAAGCAGCATAAATGCTGCTTCCACCTTTAAAACACTGCCTAAAATATATCTTATAATCGACCTGTTCATTTTTTAATCTCCCCGAATTAAAAAATCTTAATTCTTATAAATATTTATACTTTTCAAAATCTGAAAAAACTTAACATACACCAAAAATCACTCTAAAATATCAAGAATAGTATTAAATCCGGTCTGCGTTGTGATTATCATAACGGTGTCATTTACCTGTATAAAGTCTTGCCCTGTCGGTATGATTATCCTGCCGTTTCTGTTTATAAATGAAATAAGCACTCCTTTTTTTATATTTAGATCCATAATTGCTTTATTTGTCACCGCTGAGGCTTCTTCCACTGAAAATTCTATAGCTTCTACTCTTGAATCACAAAGCTGGTAAAGTGTCTGGATATGATTGCTCTTTGAAGCATTTTTCGCCCTTACATAAGCTATTATCGCCTCTGATGTAATATATTGCGGATACATTATGCTTCCGAGGTCAAGATTGTTTATAACACTTTTAAAATTTGTTCTCGTTATCTTAGTGATAACTTTTGCATTTGAAACCTGCTTTGCATGAAGCGTGAGCATTATGTTCTCTTCATCTATTCCGGTAAGAGGTATAAATGATTCAACATTTTCTATACCCTCCTCAAAGAGCACTTCCTCGTCTGAACCGTCAGCGTTTATTATGACCGCTTTTGGCAGAAGGATACTTAGTTCCTCGCATCTTGCCTTGTTTTGCTCAATTATCTGCACTGAGATTCCCATACCAAGAAGCTGGTTTGCAAGATAATATGCAGCCTTTCCACCGCCTACTATCATCGTATTTTTAACCTGTTTAGTTTTTAATCCGAATTTCTGCATAAAACTCTTTACGGTCTTTCTGTGAGCCACAAATGACAAAATATCACCTTTCTGCATCACAAAATCTCCCCATGGGATATAAACTTCACCGGCTCTTTCTATCATACAGATAAGTACATTTGCAATACCTCTTTTTCCAAACTCCTGTATTGAAATGCCATCGAGCATACTTCCCTCTGTTATTTTCAATTTGATAAGTTCAGCCTGTCCGTGTGCAAATGAGTTTACCTCAAGTGCTGTCGGCAGACAAAGAATCCTTGTCGCTTCTATGGCGGCTTCAAGCTCCGGATTTATTATCATCGTAAGTCCTAACTTTTCCCTTAAATAGCTTGCCTCCGTACTATAATCAGGTGTTCTTACCCTTGCTACCGTATCACACTGGCTTACATGTTTTGCGACTGTGCAGCACAAAAGGTTAAGCTCATCAGAATCCGTGACTGCAATGAGCATATCAGCCGCTTCAATTCCTGCCTCCATCTGTACACTGTAACTTGCTCCATTTCCCGCAAGTCCCATAATATCGTACTGATTTGCTATCTCCATGACCTTTTCACGGCTTCTGTCTATAATGGTAATATCATGTCCCTCTTTGCTAAGTTGTCTTACAAGTGCATTTCCAACCTTTCCACATCCTACGATTATGATGCTGAGTCCTGATTTTACCGGTTTCTTAAATTTCATTATCTTCTTAACTCCTTTTTTAAGATAAACTTTTCAGTCGAATATCCGCAATCCGTTCTGCAATTTGCTCATAACATATGATAGACTTATCCTAGTACATAATATGCGTTTTGTCAAAGCCAAAAATAAGTTTTATGAATATTTCTGTCAATATCCATAAAACTTACCCTTTTTAATGCTTTTTATATTTCTTTTCTAATGTATCTATCTCTCCATATACTGTTTCCCTTACCTTTTCACTATCACACTCGATTCCGTTTTTTCCCATAATGAAAATCTTGAAAAAAAGTCCGAGACTTATCGATGCAAATATGTTTATAAGTGAGAGTATCTCATCATCACTTTCCACATTCAGACTGTTTTTATCTATATACTTAAACATTATTCCTTTGGGCGTTTTTGCTTCTTCTAACTTTCCTTTCATCCTTTCACTCACTATCATGTCAAACACCCACGGCTGTGAAAACATTCTTTTCATGCCATTCATTTTTTCGCTAAATCCTGCCGAGATTATACAGTCCATTGCCATTCTCATAAATGCAAATATATCACCGTTGCAGTCTTTTATGAAATTTTCAACAAAATCAAATGCTTCATTTTTATGCGTATCAACAATATATAGAAATATATCTTTTTTATCCTCAAAATACTGATAAAAACTTCCTCTTGGTATCGCCGCCTCTTTTATTATTCGGTTTATGGATGCCGCCTCGAATGAATTTTCAAGAAACTCACGCTCGGCAGCAGCCATTATCCTTTCTCTTTTTTCATCAGGCAGCCTGTAAAATGTTTCCTTTGGCATCTTTACTCTCCATCTGTCAGATAATCCTGTGCTTCATCAGGTATATCATCCATATCATCACTTCCTGTATCTATATCCTTTGGCTGTTTACGATATAGAATATCATACATTATAGGCACTATGTAAAGTGTCATAAATGTTGAATAGATAAGACCAAAGCATACGACTATCGCCATACCCTGCTGCATTGCATTTCCTGCATCCTGTGAGAATACCATAACACTCATTGACAGAATTGTCGTAAGTGCCGTCATAAGAATAGGACGCATACGAGTCTTACCTGTTCCTACAAGTGCCGCACGCTTCTCAACACCGCCAATCCTGAGTTTGTTTGCATAATCAACAAACACGATACCATTGTTTACGACTGTTCCCATAAGTATCATAAATCCCATCATAGACATTGCCGAGATTGACTGTCCGAATGCGAGAAGTCCTAACATACCACCCGTAAATGCAAGCGGTATCGTAAAGATAATGATAAATGGCGAGAGTAAACTCTGAAACTGTGCCACCATTACAAGGTATATGAGCAGAAGTCCGAGTGCAAGTGCCTGAACAAGCTGTGCCATCATATCATTTACCTGTGTTGACGAACCGCCTATCTCAGCAGTATATCCATCCGGCATCTTATACTTATCTATCTTTTTCTGAAGTTCTCTTGAGAGAAGTGCCGCATTCTCATTTTCGTCTACATCAGCCGAAACAGTTATCATCTGGGACTGATTTTCTCTTGAAAGAGTCTGTGCGGCCTTTCCCTCATCTTTCTTTGCAAATTTTGTAAGTTTGTAAGTTTTTTTCTTGTCATTACCGTTTGAGTCCTTTGTTGTCGCCGTAACTTCGGCTTTCATAAGATTTTCGTATGTAAGTTCATCTGTCTTATTTACAAGTTTTACATCTACATCCGTATCATCAACATTTAATGTTATTGAGGTTTTGTCTGTATTGATGCGTGCCGCAAGCTGCTGGTATATTCCTGCAACCGTAAGTCCTGCGTTTGCAACCTTGTTTTTGTCAAGTGTAAGATGTATCTCTTTGTCTGAGTCCTCAAGACCATTTTTTGCATTACTGCATCCGTCAATGCTGTTTAACATCTTCTTATAGTCATTGCTCAACTCGACAAGTTTATCCATATCGTCACCGTAGATATTGACTTCAAGCCCCTGACTCATCATACTTCCCATACCTCCGAGTGCTGATGATGAAACCGTAAGTTCCTTACACTTTATGTCTTTTGTGTTTTTCTCAATAGTCTTTCTTATCTTCTTAAACTGCTTTGTAGTCTTAATATCACTCTTTGTTATTACATTGAAAGTAAAACTTGTGTAATTGTCTGATGCCGCACCAAGCGAACCGGACATAGCACTTGCATTTCCGTCCGTAACACCGACTTTGTCAATTCCATCAACTTTCATTATAGCTGCCATAACCTTATCGGCAGTCTTATATGCACTCTTCTTGCTGGTTTTCTTGTCAACTTCAAGACTTACGGAAATCTGGTTACTCTCCATGCTGTCCATCATTACAAGTCCCATTCCTGAAAGTTTCCACACACATACCACTAGAAGCCCTATTGCAATGATAAGCGGTATTGCTTTATGTTTAAGGAAAAATTCAAGCGACTTTCCGTAGGCATCTTTTATTTTATCAAAAAGTTTGTGCTTAGGATTCTTTACTTTCTTAAGCATTATAGAGCCCATAGTAGGTACTACCGTTATCGCAACAAGAAGTGAAGCGATAAGTGAATATGATATTGTGAATGAGAACGGTATGAGCATCTGGCTTACAGTTCCTGATGTATATACCATAGGCAGAAATACACATATAGTTGTTATGGTCGATGCTATGATAGGTCCAAGCACCTGTTTTGTTCCCTGTACTGCTGCCCTCGGTGATGATAGACCTTTGCTTCTAAGTCGATAGATATTCTCCATAACTACAACCGAGTTGTCAACAAGCATACCTATTCCGAGACAAAGACCTGCAAGCGACATTACATTTATGTTTATTCCGGTGAAATACATTATAACAAGTGCAAAGAGTACACTGAACGGAATACTAAATGCCACGACTATAGTTGGTCTTACATCCTTAAGGAACAACGCAAGCACGATAATCGCAAGCACCGCACCCATAACGATACTGCTTAAAACACTTGAAATTATATTTTTTATAAAGTCACCCTGATTACTTAACGGTGTTATTGAAAGTCCTTTATATTTTCCCTCAAGTTCCTTAAATGAGTCTGTAAGTGCATTTGTTACATCACTTGTACTCGCCGTACTTGATTTGTATATAGCAAGCATAACTGAATCCTTACCGTTAATCTTTGCATACTGGTCACCCACATTGTCAACTGTAACAACATTTGCAACATCAGATATTCTTATTGAACCAACACCTTTTACTTTTGTAAGCACCATGTTTTTAATCTGTTTTGCATTCTCATAGTTTTCACCTATCTGTATAAGCCACTGGTCATCATTTTTGTCATCAATATATCCGGCAGGCATTGAAAAGTTCTGTGCCGTGATAAGCTGTGACAATGTATCAAGTGTAAGAAGCGAATCAAGATTTGCATTTTCAAGTGCTGCATCTTTTGATTCGTCAAGCTGCTTCTGTGCATCTTTAAGTTCCTTCTTTGCATTTGCTATCTCTTTTTTAGCCGCCTGCATCTGAGCCTGTGCTGAACCAAAGCCTGCTGATGCCTGATATCCTCCGGCAACTGCCTGCTCCTGTTTTTTATCCATGCCTTTCATCTTCTCATTAATCTTGTCAACCATTGCCTGTGCAACTTTAATCTCAGTCTTTAAGTTGGCAAGTTCCGTGTTTATCTGAGGCATCCTTACTTCAGCAATATCATAAACCTTTTTCATTGATGCAATAGTGAGTTTCTTTACAGAATCTCCCTGACCCATCTTTGTGAGCCAGCTCTTAAATTTGTTAAACTCATCCGGATGGTTTATAGCATCTTTGACATTTGCAGGAATCGTTATATTGCTCATCTTAGCTGCATCACCTAGTTTTTCGTTAAATGTCTTAAACATTCCATTTAACGATTTATATGTAGCAGGGATTTTTGCATCATTATAAGCTTTTTTCTCAGCCATAAGAGCCGTTTTATTTGCCTTAAGACTTGTGAGTGATGACTCATAAGATGCCTTCATTGCCTGAGCCTGATTCATTGCAACAGAAGCTTTTGCGAGTTTGCTCGTCGTGTTCTCCTGCTTGCTGCTTAAATTTCCCTCCTGCTCTTTTAACTTGACATTTCCCTCATCCAATTTCTTTTTAGCTTTGTCTATCTTCTTCTGTGCATCCCTCAATTTTTTATTTGTATGCATCAGAATATCCTCATTGACTTTATCAATCTTTTTCTGGTTTAAGCGTACCTCAATGGTATCATTTATATTTCCTGTCTCCGTGATACTTGCCACACCGTTCTGTCTCTTTAGATACGGAATGACAACTTTGTCGGTAAACGCTGTAACATCTTTAATATCCTTGCCGTCATAACCAACACTTACCGCCATCGTAGCCATCATATCGGCACTTATCTCCATAAGATTCGGCGTGCCGCAATCATCCGGAAGGTCAAGCGAATTAAGTGCCTTAGATACCCTTACAAGAGCGGCATCCATATCGGTATCATCCGAAAACTCAAGCATTGTCATGCCGTAGTTACTGCTTGATGTACTAGACACCTTATTAACACCACTTATCGTTCCAAGTGCATCCTCGACAGGCTTTGTCACATTGTCCTGCACCTTCTGAGGTGAAGCACCCATCTCCGTAGTAATAACTGCAAGATACGGCATCTCCATATCCGGCATAAGATTTGTCTGCATCTTACTGAGGCTGACACCACCAAATGTCAGAACTATAACAATAGCCACCAGCGTAAGATACGGCTTCTTAACAAACATTTTTGTCATGGTCTTTAACTTTCCTTTCTTAATAGGCTACAAAGCGAAACTGTTGTAAGCTGTGTTGATTGAGCAGATATAACATATAATAAAGTAAAATGACAGTTTCGCATATACTTTATAGCATATAAATTAAACACACTATATAGTCTACTTATTTAATCTGCCAATATGACAAGGTGTCATATTCAACAAACGCAATTATATATGACACCCTGTCATATGTCAATAAAAAAAGTGCTAGTTTATCCTAATTTAATAAACTACCACTTTTATTGATATTTTTTTATAATAGGTACTTAAGGTGCGTTTTTTTCACATTTATGTACCGCTACGCAGTTCTCCGAGGCGAGAGCCGTCTATTTGTCGTATAATATCCACCTCCCAGGCGTCCGTCCGCCAATCTAATCAATCATCTCCCCTATCTCCCTCTCCGTCTTTTTTATCTCCTGCTCAAATTCCCTCGCCGACATCCTGTATGCCCCCGAACCTATTACTATCATCTGCTCCAGTCCATCCGATGTTGCAACTGTTACATTGTGTTTTTTCCCTATCTCATGCGTTACTTTTTCTATATACATATCTGCCGTCTCCGCCTCTTTTGTATAGACCACATTTATATTGTGGTATTTTGATACTTCTCCGGGATTTCCCTTTACTTTGTAAGCATCAAATACAAGTATAAGTTCGCACCCCTTAAACCCCTGATAATTGCATAATATATCCATGAGTTTTGTTCTTGCCGCTTCAAGATTTTCTTTTGACAGGTCATTTAATTCTTTCCACGAGAAGATGATATTATAACCGTCTACGAGAAGATACTGTTTTCCTGATTTTTGGCTTTTTTCATGTCTTTTTAAATACTCCACACCTCCAGCATCATAAACTGACTCTTTCGGCTTTTTAGACCATTTTTTTCTCTCATAGCCAAATCTGCCCTCAGTGTCACTTCCACCACCTTTTCCAGATGCACTTTTTCCAAATGTTCTCTCGAATATGGCCTCTAGCTCCTTATCCTCCTCTATAGAACCTCCGGTACTCCCTTTAAATGCACCGCTGCGTATTTTTGCTGCCTTATATATCTCCTGATCAGATATAACACTGTCATTCTCATCCTCTCCCATATCTACGGCAGCTTCAAGATGCATATAATCTTTTACTTCATACCACGGCACATAAAATCCCGAACCGTGTGCACAGAACACCGAACCAGTCGGATTGTTTATATCAGCATCAGGATCATACATTTTTTCCGCCACTATCGCATCCTGGTCTTTGCACGGTCTGTAGCCTTTAAGCGTACAAGTGAGTCTGCCTTTTCCCGCCGTATATGAATTTACCTGCATCATATAACCGCTCATCTGTGCAACTGGAGCTATTCCCGTAAACTCAGAGTTTTCACCCTTTTGGAACGGTCCCTCAAATTTAGCACCCATTCTGTCAAGATCAGTCATTGCTCTGCCTACGCTGTCTGCCGGAACTTCAAGCCTGAATGAATAATAAGGCTCTAAAAGTACATTTTCCGCCTGCATAAGACCTTGTCTTATCGCCCTGTAGGTTGCCTGTCTGAAGTCACCGCCCTCCGTGTGCTTTTCATGTGCTCTCCCAGACATAAGCGTTATCTTAATATCAGTTATAGAAGAACCCGTAAGAACTCCCGGATGTTCCCTCTCGTCTATATGCGTCATTATAAGTCTCTGCCAGTTCTTATCAAGCTTATCCTCGCTCGCCTGCGTTTCAATCATTATGCCGCTGTCAGGCTCTCCGGGTTCAAGTTTCAAGTGAACTTCCGCATAATGTCTCAACGGTTCAAAGTGGCCTACGCCCTCAACCGTGCTTGCTATCGTTTCCTTATAGACTATGCTTCCCTCACCAAACTCAACTCTTGTATGAAATCTGTCCCATATGAGATTTTTGAGTACATCTATCTGAACCTCACCCATTATTCCCGTGTGGATTTCCTGAAGTTCTTCATTCCACACGACATGAAGTCCCGGTTCTTCCTGTTCAAGAGTTTTCATATCATCATAAAGTTTATGTATATCGTCATTTTCCTGCGGTGTGACCTTGTATGTCATAACGGGCTCTAATACAGGCATATCTGAGTTTGTTTCTATTCCGATGCCCATACCCGGATATGTCTTTTCAAATCCAGTCACCGCACATATCCGACCGGCTCTAACTTCATCAACAGACATGAATTTATTTCCTGAATATATCCTTAACTGATCTGCTTTTTCATCAAGCTGTTCAATATACATTTTTGACTTGAGCACACCACCCGTCACTTTCAGATAAGTTAGCCTTTTATTTTTGTCATCCCTCGAAACTTTATATACTTTTGCTCCAAATTCTTTGGGATATTCTTTTTTTAATGTGTATCTTTCTAGTCCGTCAAGAATTTCCCCGACACCATCAAGTTTCAGAGCTGAACCAAAATAACATGGAAAAAGTTTTCTCTCGGAAATAAGTTTTTTTATATCATCATCATCTATATTTCCGCCATCCATATATTTTTCAAGCACTTCCTCGTCACAGACCGCTATATTCTCAAAAAATGTGTCATTTTTTTCAGCCGAAAAATCCACACATTCACTTCCAAATCTCTCCGTGATACCTGACATTATATCTTCTTTATTGCAATCTCCAATATCCATCTTATTAACAAAGATAAAAACCGGGACATCATATCTTTGTAATAGTCTCCACACAGTCTCCGTATGACTCTGTACTCCGGCAGGTCCGCTTACAACAAGCACCGCATAATCAAGCACTTGCAAAGTTCTCTCCATCTCTGCCGAAAAATCCACATGTCCCGGTGTGTCAAGCAAGGCTATGTCAAGGTCTTTCCACCCAAACATAGCCTGCTTAGAAAATATTGTTATTCCTCTGTCCTTTTCCATAGAATATGTATCAAGAAAAGCATCCTTATGGTCAACCCTGCCGAGCTTTCTTATACTTCCGGAAAGATATAACATAGCCTCCGAAAGAGTTGTCTTGCCCGAATCAACATGGGCAAGCATCGCCAAAACAATATTATTTTCCAAAATATTCCTCCAATTTATCTCAATGTCCTTTTTAATTCAAACCTAACGCTTCTTTTGCAAGCATATCTGCCATATCATTATATTTATCATTTGAATGACCTTTTACTTTTATAAAACGGACATGGAGTTTATCTTTTATGCCGTCATAAAATGCTTTATAAGCCTTTGTCCCCTCTTTATTTGTCTTCCAATCACCGAGACACCATCTTGCAATCCCCTCATAGTCATGATAAATAGCTATATTGTCAAAACCATTTTCAATGGCATAACGCATAGCCGCCTCAGCACCCTTTATCTCCCCTGCAACATTTCTCATCGCTGCAAGCTCTTTATCATTCATTTTTTCGTTAAATGTGATTTCTTTTCCTTCATTTAAAATAACCACACCATACGAAAATTCTTTCGTAACAGAATTATAACTTCCGTCTACATATGCCACAAGTGCTTCAGATGTATCTTCACCTGCAATGCCATCATTCAAATATGCCGTCGCATCCTGCATACTTGTAAAACTTTTATACTTTGCTCCAGAATATCCGTCAACCTGTTTTTTACACTCAGCCCAGCTTGCAAATACTCCGGTACTTCTACCCTCTTTTACTGCATAAAACTTTCCAGCCATACACTACCTTTCTCTTTCTTTCCTTATGTAATATAAAATCTAAAACATTTTACCTGAAATTATCACTCATATGTTCAAGTTCTGCAACAAGCTCCATAGTATCTATAGTCTGCTCATCAAGAAGCCGCCTAAGATTTTTCTGTGTATCATACAAATCGATAACATTTTTCACCCTTTTTTGTACTATCTGCGGATAAAAAGGTTTTGTAATAAAATCACTCACACCATACTCAAATGCTTTCATTTCATTTTCATAATTTGCTTCTACTGTTACAATAATAACCGGTATTTCAGATATAAAGCCATAATCTGACATAAACTCAAGTACATCAAATCCGGATTTTTCAGGCATTATAAGATCTAACAATATCAGGGATATATTTAACTGCTGCTCATCGATTATATCAATAGCTCTCTGTCCGTTTTCAGCCTCAATTATATTGTAATCGTCTTCAAGATACCGTTTAAGTAATACTCTGTTGGTCAATGCATCATCGACTATTAAAATGGTCTTTGTTTCCATAATTTCTCCTATTTTCTCTGACACCGGATGATTTAGCTTTAATTTCTATCCATTTACTATATTATCATAAGTCTTTTTTTCAGCAATAAGTCTTTCGTAAGTCGGACTAAGTCCATCAATCATACCATTTCTCAAGGGCTCAACAAGTTCAACAACTATGTCAAGCATTGAATCAAGTCCCATGTTTGCAGCGAGTCCCTTCAAAGTATGTGCACTTTCAAAAGCAGCTTTTACATTTTTCTGCTCAAGAGCTTCGCCCAGTTCCCTAAAACTTGAATCACCTAACATCTCTATGAGGCACTTTTCATAAAAATCTTCATCACCTAAAAACCTCTCCAAAGTCGTATTCATATCACAACCGTATTTTGAAAGTTCATCCGTAATCCGGCTCATAACATCACCTTCCTTTATCTTTTTGTTCTAAGATACCCGGATATATAAATTATTCCGGGTATCCTTTCTTATGGTATATATAACTTTTACTGTGCGATAACTGCGTTTATTCTCTCGTTCATCTGCTCCTCGCCCATAATGTGTACAATAGACCAAAGGTCAGGTGTATTCGCACGGCCTGTAATAGCGATTCGCACTATCTCCGCTATGTCTGAGACATTTCCTTTATATTTTTCAGGATCAGCCTTGTATGCTTTCATATCAGATGCATAACCAAGCTTATCTGCTATCTCTTTAAGTTTGTTAAACCATTGCGAATTGTCATCATCGTGGCTGTAACTTGCCTGATACTCCCTAAGCACTTCATCAACCGTAGCCTTATCTGCCTTAAACTCATCTTTCTCCTGTTGCTGCTCAAGATCAAAGAAATAAGCTATCATCTCAAATACCTGTCTTGCATAAACAAGGTCTTTTCTTCTTCGTTTCATGCCAACACCCATGTAAAGTCTCAATATTGCAAGCATTTTTTCCTTGTCTGCAAACCATACCTTACACTTTTCAGGCTCATTTTCGCAAGCCCAGTCATATAAGAAATCATAAACTTCATCTTCTGAGAGCTTTGAAAGTTCATTCTTACAAATGTTGTGAAGCTTGTCCTTATCAAACAAAGCACCTGATTTACTCATATTGTCAACTGAGAACGGGAACTCATTTATATCCTTGTCAGGGAATTTGTCATGCCACTCCTCAAAGTTTGAATTGAGAAGAGTGAGAAGATAAACTTTCATACAATATGGATGATAACCGTCTTTTCTGTAGTAATCAAGTGAGAGTTCAGGGTCTTTTCTCTTTGAAAGCTTTCTCTTTCCACCTGTCTCCTCATCAAATTTCATAAGATGTGCCGTATGTCCGTACTTTGGCATCTTAAATCCGAGAAGATTGAAAAGCTCATAGTGTGTAGGCACTGATGCGAGCCACTCACCACCTCTGATTACCATGGTAGTTCTCATAAGATGGTCATCAACTGCGTGTGCAAAGTGATAAGTCGGAACTCCGTCCTGCTTTAATATGACAATGTCGTGTATATTCTCAGGAAGTTTTATCTCTCCTTTTATGCTGTCGACAAATGTAATCTCTTTGTCAGGCTGTCCCTGTGAGCGGAGTCTTACGACATAAGGCTTGCCATCTTTAATATTCTTTTCAATCTCTTCATATGAGAGATTGCGGCAGGTTGCATATTTTCCGTAATATCCTGTAAGCACCTTGTCTTTTTCCTGCTGCTCTCTTACTTTTGAAAGCTCGTCCTCTGTGCAGAAACAAGGATAAGCAAGCCCTTTTTTTACAAGTTCCTTGACATAAGTGTGATATATCTCAACTCTCTGTCTCTGGAAATAAGGTCCGTAAGCATTGCCCTCGGCTGAATCCTCAAAACCTGCTCCCTCATCAAATTCAATATCAAAATAGCGGAGTACATTTATGATAGTCTCGACTGCTCCCTCTACTTTTCTCTTTGCGTCAGTATCTTCTATACGAAGATAAAACACTCCTTTTTTTCTGTGTGCGATACGCTCATCGGCAAGTGCACTGTAAAGGTTGCCAAGATGAATAAATCCTGTAGGACTTGGTGCCATTCTCGTTACTTCTGCACCCTTTGGCAGTTTTCTATATGGAAATTTTTCCTCGTAATATTCCGGTGTCTTTAACTCCTCCGGAAATAATAAATCTGCTAATTTCTGATTGTCCATTTTATCTCTCCATTTCTAACTGTTTTAAAATATGCATTATATCTTTTCTCAGATATTTAACTTATATAATTTATATATAATCTATTTTACACATACGCAGGCGGTTTGTAAAGAACGACAGCAAAATCAATGTCCTTTTCTATTTTAGTTTATCCTAATAAAATTTTACGCAGCTTGCAAAATCATAAAGGCAGTGTTGTTTATGTTTCTCATCTATATTGACTTACGATATTTTTGTGGGGTCATACTCATTTTCTCTTTAAACACCCTGTAAAAATAACTCATATTTCTAAAACCACAGTCGTAAGCTATGTCCGTCACACTTTCCTCTGTCTCCCTCAGCCTTGAACACGCATATTCTATTCTTATCGCATTTATATACTCCGTCGGTGTCATATGATATGTTTCTTTAAAAATCCTCAAAAAATGTCTCTGCGAATAACCTGCTTTTTTTGAAAGTTCCTCCACCGATAAACCCTGTCTGAAATTTTTTTCAATCCATGTTATGACCTCGCCGAGCTGTAACGGCAGTATCTTTTTTTCATTTTCATCACTGCTTAACCTGTAAATCCTAGAAAGCGTCACCAGAATCTCCATAAATTTTGAAATCAGCAATGTTTTATATCCCTCTTTTTTTAATTTATACTCATTGTTCATAACAGCAATCTCTGCCTTTATTTTCTCAAATTCTTCTTTTTCAAGTGACATTCTTCCGGTGAAATGATGATTTTTCACAAGCCCCGGTTCAATATAAAACAACGCCTGAAACCCACTCATCCTGCTTATGTCGTATTTTCTCAGATTAAAATATTCCTCCCTGAACATTATATTGCATATCCTGAAATTATGCGTATCAAGATAACCGTGCTTCGTATCGCCGTGCACGATAAAAACCTCGCCCTTTTTAACGGTCATCTTCTCATCCTCAACGATATGGCAGGCTTCACCCGAAAGAACTATCGTAAGCTCCGAAAAATCCCTATGGCTGTGAACAGACAGACTGTCCTCGTGCCTGCCATACTGGATAAAAAACGGAAAATCACTGTCACTTGTAAACTCACTTAATTCATAAACCTTAAAATTCTCCACTCTAACTCCTCCTTGTGAGATTATCTTAATCTGTTATTAACTTGCACAAACTACAATAAGTTTCGCAGCTTTAAAATTTCATGTCCGATTTGTATATTTTTGTGTCATAATAATTGATGAAAACCTATATTTTAACTGCTATCTTATTTGTATAGTAAGTTTATCTTAAAAATAAAATTTTTACAAGATTTTTCACAAGCGTAACAGTTAAGCCATAAAAAGATAATCAATAATACAATGAGCTTGTTCATTGTATTATCGATTATCTTTTTATGGAAGAATAGCCTTTCATTTATTATATGAAATAAACAAAAGCTGCAAAGCAGCGACTGACAGCTTGCTGGCAGGTTTATGAATGTAATAAATAAAAGGCTGAACTGTTACTCACAAGCAAGATTTGTGTCTGTGCACACTTGACACAAATCTTATATGTGAAATATGACATATTTCACATTATGCACAAAAAATGTGTGCAGAAATGAGGTTTTTATGAAATACTTAAATCCAGTAGTAAGAGGTTTTTATCCTGATCCAAGTATCTGTGCCGCAAACGGAAAATACTACATGGTTTGCAGTTCAATGCACATTTTCCCCGGTGTTCCACTTTTTGAAAGCACTGACATGGTAAACTGGAAACAGATAGGTCACTGTCTCACAAGAGCTTCACAGATAGACCTTTACAGTGTCCGCAGTTCAGGCGGTGTCTTTGCCCCGACAATTAGATACAATAACGGCAGATTTTACATGGTTACGACTAATGACAGCTATCACCAGAATTTTTATGTATATACCGATGATATTTACGGAGAGTGGTCTGAACCTGTTATCGTAGACCAGGACGGCATCGACCCATCACTTTATTTTGAGGATGACACATGTTATTTTATAAGCAACGGAAATGACACAGACGGCAGAGGTTGTATCCAGATGTGCCAGATTGACATTGAGACGGGAAAGAAACTTTCAGAAAGCAAATTCCTCTGGCATGGAACAGGCGGCAGATTTCTTGAAGCACCACATATATATAAATTCGGTGAATATTACTATCTGCTTGAAGCCGAGGGCGGTACAGAGTACGGTCACATGGTAAATTATTCACGCAGTAAAAATATATGGGGTCCTTACACGCCATATCCAAATAACCCTGTTCTCACAAACAGAAACTTAGGCGGTTATCAGATACAGGCAGCAGGTCACGGTGATATACTTGAGGATAATGATGGAAACTGGTGGTTTGCACATCTTGCTTTCAGGCAGATACATATGTGGCAGACATACCACCATCTCGGCAGGGAGGTCTGCCTTGTTCCCGTAAAGTGGAGAGATGACGGCTGGTTTGAGATTGGTATAAACGGTACGACACCTATCGAAGTTGAACTTCCCGACAATATCAGCTTTGAACCTCAGAACTTTTCTTATAACAAAACTTTTGAAAATCTCGATGAAAAACTTGACTGGTGTTATATAAGAATACCACATATGGAAAATTATAAATTTGATAAAAACGGTCTTGAACTTAAAGGAACTGATATAACTATTGATGATGTTGCATCTCCGACTTTTGCAGGTATCAGACAGACTGAATTTGACCTCGATATTAACTGCGATGTAATACCGGGTGCTGAAAAATCAGGCATATCATTTTATATGGATGAAAAACATCATTATGAAGTAATTGTCGAAAAAAATGACTCAGGTATATTTGTGTATAGCAGACAGACTATCGGCTGTATATGGCAGGAAAGCAAACATCATAAGATAAATGCGGATAAAGTCACTCTGCATATAAAATCAGAAGCAATGCAATATCATTTCTTCTTTAAAGATGAAAATGGAAATGATGTTTTCATCAGTGATGCGGAAACACGCTATCTCTCATCAGAAGTTGCCGGAGGATTTACAGGAACTATTATCGGACTCTTTGCGGTCAATGAAAAAGGTGACGGAGTCAGCAGATTTGAGAAATTGTCAGTGAAACATGAGGCTTAAGATTTCCTTGATTTAAGTGTGACTAACGGACGGTTATTGGCTAACGGACGCAGAAAAGACAGTAAGTTTTTTTCTTCGGGGACACTTTCGTTTGAAGAACATCGTAGCAGTACATAAGCGGGTAAAATACACCCGCTAAGTGCTGACGATGTTCTAACACCCCTCAGATAATAAATCTTACTGTCTTTTCTGCTGTTTGTTGGCAATATGATATTTAGTTTTAATCATGACTAAAATATTATAGCTATTACTTGCTTTTCTATTGTTTATTAAATTCATATCTCAATTACTGAAGTTATCAAATACCGGTTTAGTTGTTAAAACTGCTGACAATGTTTTGAGGTCACTGCCATAGTTTTCTGATGGCAGCGGTGCTGTTTTTTTGTCATTATCTTTTTCTTTGTCTTCGTCTATTTTTATTTTCTTTCCTTTTGTTCTTTTTTCCTCCGCTTTTCTATTTGTGTCCGGCAATGCTGCATACTGTGGTGTTTTTCTTATATTCTGTGCTTCATAAGATATTGCCGCCTGTATATATTCTTTCATCGGGTCTTTATCAGACACACTCATGTTATTGCTTACAAGTGTCTGAAATTCTTCTTTTGACTTACAATGTTTTGCCTGTTCTGTAAATCTTTTTCGACACATCTCCACGCGGAGTGCTACCTTATACATCTCAGGGTCATGTATCTGAAGATAATTTTTCTCTGCCGTTGTCAGCCTGCGTCCCTGTTTTAACTTTCTGAGTATTTTGTTGTGATATTCTTTTTCGTCTTCTTCTGACATTTTGCTTGTCGGGTCTAAGATGTCATTTAATGCTTTTTTCCATATCTCAGCCGTGATATTTTGACCGTTTTCTGATTTTTCCGTTGTGTTTTTCTCATTTAACAAGTCATTCTTTAATTTTGCGACATTCTGAATATTTAAAGTTTGCATTTTTATCCTCCCTGCTTATACTAAAAATCTTCTTTAAATATATATCGTATCTGTTTTAAATTTTATGAGCCTGCTTCTGAGTTTGTTTCTCTGCCATACTTATTCTACTCTGCCTTAATCCGCTCTATCAGTATGTCATACTTTTTTCCCTATCCTAGTGCCACATCCAGCACCATCATAAGTGCAAAACCTACTGCCGTCCCTATCGTTCCTATATTACTATGTTCCCCGTTTTGTGCCTCCGGTATCAGTTCTTCTACTACCACATATAGCATTGCTCCTGCCGCAAATGAAAGAAAATATGGAAGTATCGGTGATATTTTTCCTGCAATAAGTATTGTTATAAAACCGCCTATCGGTTCTACAACTCCTGACATGACACCATAGAAAAACGCTTTCTTTTTTCCTATGCCCTCACCGCATAATGGCATTGATATTATCGCTCCCTCCGGAAAGTTCTGTATCGCAATGCCTACCGCAAGTGCAAGTGCCGCCGCCTTTGTGATACCGCTGCCCTCCATTGCCGCTCCCGCAAATGCTACACCGACTGACATTCCTTCCGGAATATTGTGAAGCGTGACAGCAAGAAGCATCATTGTCATTTTTGACGCCCCAAGTGACAATCCCTCTGGCTTATCACTCTCAAGATGAAGATGTGGTATAAGTGTATCAAGCAAAAGTAAAAAAACTATTCCAGCCATAAATCCTACAAGTGCCGGAACCCATTCTATGATATGTTGTTTTTCTGCCATTTCTATTGACGGTATCAGAAGCGACCAAACGGATGCCGCTATCATCACACCTGCCGCAAATCCCAGCAACAACTTTTCAAATTTTGGTGCTATCTGTTTTTTTAAGAAAAATACCATTGCCGCTCCAATCGAAGTTCCCAAAAAAGGAATCGCTAATATTATAAACTCATTCATTATCCTATATGCCCCTTTCCATTTCTAACTTAACTAGGTATTTGCGAAACTATCATAAATCTTGATTAAATTATGCAGATATAACATATAGTTAGTTTCACAAACACCTATCTGACTGAACAACAAAAAAGCATATATACTAAAATATATGCTTTTTATAATATCGTGTTACAGCAACAGTATAACATTATCTTTTATGTAAACAAGTGAAACTTGCATTGTTGAATAATTTTTTCATAAAAAAAAGCGTTTTGCTCCTGGTGCCACACTACTTTATGAACATTTTTCTATAACATAAAATAAAACTCCATGGCTATATCTGATAAAATATAACCATGGAGCATCATTTGCATAATATTAACACATATGTGTAAATATTAACATATTTTAATACCCACTTTAAAATTTAAATTTTGAGCATTATTGATTATTTCTGAGGACCTGCTGAAACTAATGCTTTTCCTGCATCATTTCCTTCGTATTTAGCGAAGTTCTTGATAAATCTTTCTGCAAGATCATCAGCTTTCTTTTCCCACTCAGAAGCATCTGCGTATGTGTCACGAGGATCAAGGATACCTGTGTCTACACCATTAAGCTCTGTAGGTACTTCAAAGTTGAATACAGGAATAGTCTTTGTTGGAGCATTGTTGATGTCTCCGTTAAGGATAGCATCAATGATTCCACGAGTATCTTTGATAGAGATACGCTTTCCTGTTCCGTTCCATCCTGTGTTTACGAGATAAGCCTTAGCTCCGCTCTTCTCCATCTTCTTAACAAGCTCTTCAGCATATTTTGTTGGATGAAGTTCAAGGAATGCCTGTCCGAAACAAGCTGAGAATGTAGGTGTTGGCTCTGTAATTCCACGCTCTGTACCTGCAAGCTTAGCTGTAAATCCTGAGAGGAAGTAATACTGTGTCTGCTCAGGTGAAAGAATAGATACCGGTGGGAGAACTCCAAATGCATCTGCTGAAAGGAAGATAACATTCTTTGCTGCTGGTGCAGAAGATATAGGACGAACAATGTTCTTGATATGATCGATAGGATAAGAAACACGAGTGTTCTCTGTTACGCTCTTATCATCGAAATCAATCTTACCATCTTTGTCAAGTGTAACATTCTCAAGAAGAGCATCTCTCTTGATAGCATTGTAGATGTCAGGCTCTGACTCTTTGTCAAGGTTGATAACCTTAGCGTAGCATCCACCTTCAAAGTTGAATACACCCTTGTCATCCCAGCCGTGCTCATCATCACCGATAAGAAGTCTCTTAGGGTCTGTAGAAAGTGTTGTCTTACCTGTTCCTGAAAGACCGAAGAAGATTGCTGTATTCTCACCGTTTAAGTCAGTATTTGCTGAGCAGTGCATAGAAGCCATTCCTTTAAGTGGAAGGAAGTAGTTCATCATAGAGAACATACCTTTCTTCATCTCTCCGCCGTACCATGTATTGATGATAACCTGCTCTTTGCTTGTGATGTTGAATGCTACACAAGTCTCTGAGTTAAGACCTAACTCTTTGTAATTCTCAACTTTAGCTTTTGAAGCATTGTAAACTACAAAATCAGGCTCGAAGTTCTCAAGTTCTTCTGCTGAAGGCTTGATGAACATATTTGTAACGAAATGTGCCTGCCATGCAACTTCAACGATGAAACGGATAGCCATACGAGTATCTTTGTTTGCTCCGCAGAAAGCATCTACTACGAAAAGTTTCTTGTTGCAAAGCTCTTTCTTAGCAATATCCTTAACAACTGCCCATGTATCTTCTGTCATTGGATGGTTGTCATTCTTGTACTCATCTGTTGTCCACCATACAGTGTCTTTTGAGTTCTCATCAACAACGATGTATTTGTCTTTAGGTGAACGACCTGTATAGATACCTGTCATTACGTTTACTGCACCGAGTTCACTTTCCTGACCAACTTCATATCCTTCAAGATCTGCTTTTGTCTCTTCCTTATATAATGTCTCATAAGAAGGGTTGTGTACGATCTCTGTAGTTCCTGTAATGCCATACTTACTTAAATCAATGTTTGCCATCTTTTTAACCTCTTTTCTTAAATTTTGCTTTAATCCATATAATGATATGGAGTTCAGACATATAAGCCTTATATCACAATATGGACTTTTCGCCTACATAAATAATTATATACAAATAGTCGAAAAAAGCAATATAATAGAGACTGTTTTTTTTATTGTACAATAAAAATTCATACTTTGTTTATTTATTTTACATCTTTTTACATTTAAATAAGTCCCCATCCCTGTCTTTTTCCAGGAAGCTCCTCTCCATTTACCCCATCAGCGTACTTAGTTATATATGCAATCAGCTTCTCCCCGTACATATTTTCATCATTTCTATTTACGATTCCCCACTCCATGATACACGCTGCATATCCCGAAACAAGCGGTGCCGCAAATGAAGTTCCCGTTTTTCTCACATACCCTCCTCCGTACCCTGCTGCCAAAACATCAACACCAGCCGCCACGACAAGAGGTACAAGTCTTCCGTCAGCAGTAAATCCTCGTCCCGAAAAAGCTGCCACACTTTCCGTTGTTTGATTATATGCCCCTACTGACAAAACTTTAAATGCCGTCGCCGGAATGGTTGCCGTTGTGTCTGATGACGGTCTTAAAAAGCCTGTTGACAGACCTATTGCTTCTATTGTGGGAAGCCACATATCCACAACTCCACATTTTATTTTACCCGATACCTCAAATTCAATACCCCATATACCGGGCAGCACATAATTTAAGTTTTTTCCTGCTCTAAACTGCACCTCTATAAGCTGTTTTCCATTGTATGGTGTCGGCATCACCATGACGCTGTCTATATTTTCACGCTCCGAATTTATACTCACGCTCTCCAAAATATTTATTCTCTTTCCTGATGGAGTATTTAAAAATATTTCAAATTCATCCTGAAAATATTTCCAGATAAAAAGCCGCATATCTCTTTCATTTTCGCCTATTGCAAACTCCGTCCTGCTATTTTCCGCACTTTTCACTATAGTCCTTACATGATGTCTTGACTCCCCCTCATTTCCTGCCGCAATAACTATCATATTTTTCCAGATACCGTTTATGTCAGCTATATAATTTTCAAACAATGTATTTCCGTCATGTGCTCCCTCGTTCGTGCCGTAGCTTAAGTTTATGACTATTGGTTTTTGCAATTCTATCGCTTTTCTGAGTGTATAATCTATCCCCTCCATTATATCTATAGTTCTTGTATATCCTGTATTTCCATCACCCACTCTTTTTAATTCCACAACGATAAGTTCAGCCCTATAAGCACTTCCTCTTATAATATTTCCCCTGCTGTCCGTTCCATCACCTGCCGCTATCGATGCTACCGCCGTCCCATGTCCACCCATACCATCGCTTGCGGGAACTATCTTCTGTGCAAATTGCCTGTTTTTTGTCTCTATCGCATTGTTTATGTCCGTGCTGTCATATTCCGCACCAAAACCATAACCTGACGGGCTTCTCCCCTCGGCTGCCTCACCCTCTATATTCTGATTCCATAGGTAACTTATCCTCGTCTTTCCATCACTGTCCCTAAATGCCGGATGAAAATAATCAATCCCACCTCGTGTTATATTTTAAATTCACAACTTTCCTGCCGCCACTGTTTTGCTCTTTGGTGCAACTGATAAATCATATATTATATTTTTTCAATAAAGACTGCATTGTCTGCAAATTTATATCTTGTGCTTTTTAATAATATTCCTTATTGTACTCTCATTCCATCTCTTTAGTTCAGCATCCTTTCCACCTTCTGTCATTATTTCACCGCTTTTCATAACTTCTCTACTTTTCAGATATTCACCAGGAGGATTTATCCTTTCCATATAAAGCATATCTGCTATCTCTTTTATGCTTCTTCCATCATCATACATTTTTAGTATCTGCCTGACTATTCGGTATGTCATTTCCTCTCTCCTTAAAACCCTTATATCATTTTCATATACTATCTTATAACCATATGGTGCTCTGCTGCCAAGATAATTACCCTCTCTTTTCTTAAGTTCTTTTGCATATTTTACTTTCACCCCTATATCGTATGCGTATAGTTCATTAACGAGATTTTTAAGATTTACAGCAAACTCCTTCTTTCCAAACATATCCGAAATCGAATCATAACCATCCGACACGGCTATAAAACGCACACCGAGCAGTGGAAATATTTTTTGCAAAAACTCACCCGTATCAATATGATTCCTGCCAAATCTTGACAGATCCTTAACTATCACACAGTCAATTTTCTTTGCAAGAATATCCTCATACATCCGCTTAAAACCCGGTCTGTCATAATTCATGCCACTCTTGCCAAAATCACTATAACACCCAATAATCTCAATATCATCCGTGACCTTTGCAAACTCTCTGCATATAAGGAACTGATTCTCAATCGACTCAGCCTTTCTCTCACTCCCCCTGACAGAAAGCCTTGCATAAATACCTGCTCTATAAATCTTCATTGCGCCCCCTATTTTATATATTTGTAAAACTTTCGTATATATGTAATTAAATTGTGCAACTATAACAAATAATGTAAGCAGTGCACTTCTGTCACCGTCAGCACTCAGTCAGCGTTTTTTGCTGACTTAGTACTGCTACGAGTGACAGGTAGCGAGAGCGTGCCTGCGGTATTATTTGTTATAGCTGCACAATTAACACAACCTAGATTTAGTTTTGCAAACAATTCACCTTTTCAAACAACTCCCTATCCACTATCGCAAGTTCACTCTTTTCACACCTTATCCTATCTCTCTCCTCCGTCTTAATCATTTTTTTTATCTTATAATTCAGCTTTTTACTTTTTGACTGCACAAGCACACCTGCATATATCTCATTTGTAAGTATTCTTTTTATCATCTGCGGATACCATTTCTTTTTAACACTTTCAGTTTTTTGGAGAGCAAATGGTGTTTTATAAGCACATTCCTTGCTTTTTCTATACTCAAACGGTGTCATTATATTCATTTCATTTAATCTGTCCGCTATCGCCTGCAATGACTTTTTATCTGCCCTTAGCATAAATATCATTTTTATTATGTCTGTTACTTTATCATCAGGTACAAGTTTCTTTTTGTCCTCAGAACTTTTCAGATAACCGTAAGGTGCAAATGCCCCAACATATTCCCCATTCCTCATGCACACCTCAAGACCGGTTCTTACTTTTAACGATATATCCCTTGAATACTCATCATTTACTATGCTTTTCATATACATATAAAACGGCGAATATAGTTCGTTGTCACAATGCTGTGAGTCATAGCCGTCAGCAACCGATATAAAACATACATTTTTTTTATTGAAATAAAACTTTATCATTCTTCCAACTTCTATATAATCTCTGCCAATTCTCGATAAATCTTTTACAATTATACAGTTTATAATTCCGTTTTCAATATCGCACAACAATCTTTTATACTGTGGTCTTTTGGCATCAAGTCCACTATAACCGTCATCTATATAGAAATCCTTTAAAATTATGTCTTTTCTCTTTTTAACATACTCTTCAATTATTTTCTTCTGATTGTATATGCTGTCACTGTAATATCTGTTTTCTTTTCTGTCAGCCTTGCTAAGTCTTATATACCCTGCAGCTTTATATACAATGTATTCATCAGGCACAACATTTTCATTATATATGGCAGTTTTATTATTCAATACATTTTTATCATACTCGGCATTTTTATTACACAAAGAATTTTTACTGTATTCACCTGTTTTATTATTACTAATATATTTTTTAACACAATCCCCCGAATCCACAATCCCCACAAGTACACCTTTGCCGCTAAGCCTGTTTTCCTGTATATTCCCCTGCATTATACCAGGTTCGTTTTGCGTATCTGACGCACTATTTTTTTCCGTGGCAGATATCTTTGTTATTTCTCCCGTTGGATAAACTCTCCTCGGTTCTTCAATATATATCACCTCAGGCACATTTCTTAACTCATCAAGATATGCGGCATCTATATCCACAACTGCATATTGTGCGAGCAGTTCAGACACCTTTACATCATCTGCTATCGCCCGCACACCATCAAGACTTCCATAATATTTGACTATTACTTTCACATCTGCCTCCAAAATATCTTACTTTTTTATACGCCAGTATATGATAACTTTTTCAGGCTCACTGACATATATCCTCTTTACAAATATATTCAGCAACATCTCTCTGTCTACATCTGTTTTTATATTTTGGCAAAGTTTTTCAAAAAGCTCAATCTCTCTGTTTCCTATCTGCCCTGCGGTCTTTTTTTCTCTGTCACCACAACATATCTCACCATAAAATACCACCTTAAGCCTGTCAAAAAAAAGCTGATACAACCTCCCGGTCATTATCAGCTTTTTTTCTTTTCCATTACATTTTCTGCAGCATAGCCAGCCTTTCTTTGCCCTGTCTGAACAAAGAGCATTTCCACATATCCCACATTTTGTAATACCGTGAAAAATATGTCTTGCATTGTTTTTTCTGTGACTTTTTCCATAATATCTCACTATATCATCGGACAGCATCGACTCATCAATGACTGCTATGTCGTTTTTATCATCTGACACCATTTTCCACTGCTCAGGCATTTGTTTTACCCGCCTTTTTAATGGAAGAGACTCGATTTCATATCTGTGCCACACATGAAATCCAAGATATGCTGGCTCATGCAATATCCTCCACACCTGTGATACTGTCATATCATATAATTTCGAGATTTCTTCGTATGTACTTCCCTCCTTACGCCTTTTATAGATATTTCTGATAAGTTCAGCCTTGTCTTTACGACACACTACTTTTGAATCTTTTATCTCATACCCAAACGGCAGTTTCGCTACGGCATACTCTCCCGAACTTTTCTTTGCTTCAAGTGAACACCTGACCTTCCTTGAAATATCACTGCAATAAAATTCATTAAACAGCGTCTTAAACGGATATATTATACCGGTGTTTTCATCACTCAGACTGTCATAGCCGTCAAGCACTGCAATAAACCTTATCTGCTTTAAAGGAAAATATTTTTCCCTCAGTTCAGATATAAGAAGATGATCCCTGCTAAGCCTTGAAAAATCTTTTACTATTACAGTATCTATTTTCTCAAGTTCCACCCATGCAAGCATCTTCATAAATGAAGGTCTTTTCCTGTCTGTTCCACTGTAACCGTCATCCGTAAACTCATGTATATCTTCCTGTTCGCCACAAATGGCATTATCAGAAACATAACTTCTTAAAAGAAACAACTGATTTTCAATAGTATTGCTTACCTTTTGCACTCTCTTATCCTTTTTTGATATACGGGCATATAAGGCTATCACTGTTTTCCTCCGCAATATGTTTCCTTATTATATATTATGTTTTTTAATTATTACTATTACTGTTATCAGATGAATTCTGAGCGTTTCCCAAATTATTGTTATCATCAGGCTTTCCCATCTTTCTATTATCCTCTCTGATAAGTACCTTAGTAACATTATCCCCATCAAATGCGAATCCGATTATACTTCCCTTTTTAATATCCGATACTGTTGCATCTGTTTTCGTCTGATCCATGCCTGACTTCTGAACAGTCACACTACTGCTTATTGTTACTGTTGATTTTTTACCTGTGCTCTTAAACCCCGGTATTCCACCACCTTTTTTCATATCAGGAGCACCACTCCCCTGTGGTTTTTCACCGTTCTTTGCGTCAGGTGCTCCGCTCCCCTGTGGTTTCTGTGGTTTTTCACCATTCTTTGCATCAGGTGCTCCGCTTCCCTGTGGTTTCTGCGGTTTCTCACCGTTCTTTGCATCAGGTGCACCACTTCCCTGTGGCATCTGCGGCTGACTACTGTCTTTTTCTAAGACCTCATAAGTTACTTTGCCGTTGCTTACTTTAGTAACCTTTCCATACACCGTATATTCACTTTCATCTGAATTTGCATTTGTATTATTGTTTGTACTATTGTCTGAATTTGATGAACTATCTGAACCTGTATTTGATGAGGCATCCTCATTTGATGATTCCTCTACTGAAGCAGAAGACTGGCTGCTCTCTGAATCTTTTGAATTTCCACATCCTGTTATCATTGACACAGTAAGCACAAAGCTCATCACTATTGTTAAAAATCTTTTTCTCATATATTTTTTCCACCTTTCTTGTTTTATGATGCAAAGAATCGCTATGCAAACATCTATTGCATATATGCAATGCCACCTGCTTTTGACTTTTACATCATTTTATAAGATGATTTTATATGAACATTTTTAACAAAAAGTGATGAATGTGTGTTTTTTCTGTGTTTTTGAAAGACTATTCTATCAATCTTTTATTTTCTTTCCTCTAATTCAACATATTCTTTATGGTGACCGACATATTTGTATGCAGGTCTTATAATCTTTTCTTTATTTACAAGCTCCTCAAGCCTGTGAGCACTCCAGCCTGAGATTCTTGAAAGTGCAAACAACGGAGTAAACAACTCCTCAGGTATTCCAAGCATTGTATAGATAAGTCCACTATAAAAATCAACATTGGCACATACCGGTTTTATAACATGTCTTCTCGCCATGATAAGTTCAGCCGCTATCCTCTCAACTGTATCGTGAAGTAAAAACTCATCCTGCATTCCCTTTTCATTTGCAAGTTTCTCTGCGAATCCTTTAAGTATCAGCTCTCTTGGATCTGAAATCGTATATACGGCATGTCCCATACCATAGATAAGTCCTGAACCGTCAAATGCTTCTCCCTTAAGAACTTTCTTTAAATATCCCTCAATCTGTGAATCATCTTTAATATCACTTACATTTTTCTTGAGGTCTGCAAACATCTGCTGAACTTTTAAGTTCGCACCACCGTGACGAGGTCCTTTTAGTGAAGCTATAGATGCCGCAACTGCCGAATATGTATCTGTTCCTGATGATGTAACAACATGGTTTGTAAATGTAGAGTTATTTCCACCACCATGCTCCGCATGAAGAACGAGTGCTGCATCAAGAACTCTAGCCTCAAGCTCTGTATATTTTCCGTCAGGCCTTAACATCTGAAGTATATTCTCTGCTGTTGAAAGCCCCTTTACAGGCGGTTTTATTACAAGACTATCTAAAAAGTTAAAGTGTCTGTATGCATGATAATTATATACTGCTATCAATGGAAGTTTTGCAATAAGCTGAAGCGACTGTCTGAGTACATTCGGAATCGAAATATCATCAGGGTTACTGTCATATGAATATAATGTAAGTACACTTTTCTGGAGTCCGTTCATAAGATTTGCACTAGGTGCTTTCATTATAACATCTCTTACAAACTGTCCTGACAACTCCTGAAGGCTTGCAACCACCTCTATAAAGACCTCTAACTGTTCTGCTGTAGGAAGTTTTCCAAAAAGAAGAAGATATGTTGTCTCCTCAAATGCAAACTTCTTTTTTATCCCCTCACCGACGAGTTTCTTGACATCGTACCCCTGATAAAAGAGTTTTCCGTCAGCAGGCTCTTTTACACCATTTACAATATCATAACCTGTAACATCCGAAATTTCAGTAAGACCTGTCAATACACCTTTACCAGAGCTGTCTCTAAGTCCTCTTTTAACATCATACTCCTGATATAAATTCAGATCTATCGCACCTGAAACCAAACAGTTTTCAACAAGACTGTCAAACTCAACTTCAAGCTGTTTACTTAAAGCCATCATAGATTCATTATCCATTATGGCACCTCCATTCACTTTTTCTCATCATTTTACCTCAAAATGATAGTAATCGTCAAGTTTTTCGTCTTGTAAATATTCATATATGATGTATATTTATACATCTAACTCAAATTTTATACATATTTACCATTATGAGGCATTTCGTGTTCGATATTCCAGACGAAGTTTGTCCGTAAGTAAGGCTATAAACTCTGAGTTTGTCGGTTTTGTTTTCTTGGAACATATCGTATTACTGAAAATCTCTTCAAGCACCTGTCTGTTTCCCCTCCTAAAGGCAACTTCTATTGCGTGCCTTATCGTCCTTTCCACGCTGCTGGATGTCGTCTTATACTTCTTTGCAATAGTCGGATAAAGACATTTTGTTATGTAATGAAGCATATTTTTGTCATAAAAAGAAAGCATTATGCCCTCTCTTATATACTGGTAGCCCTTTATATGTGCCGGTATTCCGATTTCCAGAAGCAGATTTGTCACATCAATCTCAAGATTTCCTGAACAAACATTGTTTATTGCCCTTGCCGGCTCATATTCTCTTGCATTTTTTCTAAATATATTTCCTAAACTGCCTTCACTCTCTCTTGTATATCGCTTACTTACGAGCTGCATTACCCTATTTATAAGCATCTGGTTTGATACCGGTTTCATCATATAATAATCAGCTCCAAATTTTATTGCCTGCTCTACCAGGTTTTCCATTCTCAAAGCTGTCTGGATAATGATTATCGGTTTCTTTTCGCAGATATTACGGCTTTCCTCTAAAATTCCTATTCCGTCTACCCCTGACAGAACCATATCCATAACCACGATATCCGCTTTTCCATCATTAATTACTTTAAGCACTTTATTTCCATCTCCTGTCGACAGAATAACTTTCATCCCCCTTGCTTCCATAGAGAGCTGTTTGCTCTCTCTTTCCTGTAGATTGCTGTCTGCTATTACTACTTTTAACTGCGTATTTCTCATTTTCCACTCCTTTTCGATATACTTTTCCTCTACCCACTTTTGTTCTCCCCACCTCTATCAAACAAAATATATGACTGTTTTACAAAAATAAACTTTTTATTCAGTCCTACTATATTATTATACTCACTAAAGTGGAACACTTATGTATTTAAAAAGGAATTGAAATGGAATTTTTAAATATATTTTGACAAAAGTGCCATTCTTTCTTCAGCCCAGCTATACTCTAACATATATTCTCCGAAAAACTTTTCTGCTGCCTTTTCATCACCATCTACAAGATCATAAAAATCGCATCGGAATTCTGAAGTATTTACCCTCTTTATTCCTCTTGCTGATACAAGTATATGCTCTATATTATTTTCTTTTAATTCTTTTTCAAGTGTTTTTCCTATCTTACTGCATAAATTCTGTGTGTATTGGTCATTCGGTCTTTCCTCCCATAAAGTCCCTATTATCTGATCTGTTGTAACTGTCCCACCACGCCTGTCGACAAGCAGTGCCAAAAGTTCTTTTGCTTTATGGCTTTTAAACATGATAGGCTCGTCATCCACAAAAACATCAAAATGTCCAAATGTTCTCACAAAAATTTTTTTCTTTCCTCTTTTTGAAAGAAGTCTCGCTGTTTCAACAGCATACTCAAGCTGTGCACTCGAAAAGGGTTTAACAAGATATGCCGCCGCATGAAGTTTTATTGCTTCATATGCATACTTTTCATAACCTGTTATGTATATTAACATTATTTTGGGATTTAGTCTTCTAAATATGTTTCCGAGATTTATCCCGTCTATCCCATGCATCTCTATGTCAAGTATGGCTATGTCTATTTTATTTTCTTTAACATACTCTACTGCCTCCTCTGCATTTTCAAACAGTCCCTCGACTTCAAGTTCAGGTATGTTCTTTGCCTCCTCCATAAAGGTCATTAATGCAATCTTCTCGTCATCTACTACAATAGTCTTCATATGCATTCCTCCATATCTTCAAGCAATATCCTGACTCTTGTTCCCATGCCTTTTTTACTCTCAATCACAAATTCAGAATGACACAGTTTCATTAGTCTGTATTTAGTATATGATAACCCTCCAAATTCTTCTAAAAATTTTGTATTTTGTTTTTCAAAACCTATACCATTATCTTCAATGTAAATCTCTGCACCATAATCCACAGCCTCTGCCGTTACTTTTACTTCAGCTTTTTTCCCCATATCATTTTTTAGTGGACGAACTCCGTGTTTTATTGAATTCTCCACAATAAACATAAGTGACATTGCCGGTATTTGATAATCTTTAATCTTTTCCGGCACTTCCTTTATATCTATATCAATGTATGAAAATCTTGCCATTTCAAGCCTTGTATATGCTTTTAGATGTCTTATCTCTTCCATAAGACTTACAGTACGGTTGTCATCACGAAGCGTATTCAAACGGTATTGCATATAATCTGACAGATCATTTATCATTGAACAGGTGTTTTCTGAACCCGTAATAACCGCACCTTTTATTGTATTTAAAGCATTAAAAACAAAATGTTGTCCAAGATTATCTAAAATATAATTTTTATTTTTTTCGTCATAATCAGTTTTTTCATTTATAACATTTTTTCCAATCGTATCTTCATCAAAAATCTCATCCTGCTCTTTTATCGTCTCACTTATAAGAGAAAACAATTCTTTATAATTTATGGGTTTTGTAACATAACCATTCATTCCTGAGTCTTTAGCTTTGTTTCTATCCTTTGCAAAGATATTGGCTGACAATGCATATATTGGAACTTTTTCTGCATCATTTCTGCTAAGAACCCTTATTTTTTTTGATACCTCATAACCATTCATGTCGTACATATTTATATCTAAAAATACAATTCTATACTCATTTTCCCCTGAATGTTTAAATCTCGCAATTCCTTCACTTCCGCTTAATGCAGTGTCAACTATAAGTCCTCTGTCCTCTAATATAGTTTTGACAACAAACAGATTTGTATCATTGTCATCAACTATAAGTATCTTTTCATTATTAAAATGTCCATACCCCTCAATTTCATCCTGCAATACATATTTCACATTATTCCCCCTTTTCATATAAATGTACTCTCTGTATCTTCTCAAAACGAAGAATTCCGAGAATACATATAACACTATTTTAATAAAAAAGCATCATAATGGTCAACAATTTTTTTATGCTATATAATTATCCGTATGCCATCTTTCGACAAAATAAAGCCCTTTCCATAAATATTCTGTATGCATCCTCCCTTGCCAGCAAGCTTTCGCCTCAACTCATAAATGGCATTATACAAATTAGATTTTGTCTTTTCGTCATATACTCCCCACATTTCTAAACAGATTTCCTCTGTAGATACTATCTCATCCCTGTTATATAATATTGATATAATATCTGCTTCACGCTTCTTTAAATTTATCTTCTCCTTATCGTATATAATCATAAGTTCTTTTGTATCTATTATCATTTCCCCTGCTTTTTCTATTTTATTTAATAATGCTCTTATTCTCTCAACTATAATAAAAATATTTCTCTTTCTCCATTGAAAATCCACACATCCCTGCCGGATATAATAAATCTCTTCATTATCATCGTTGCTGTCCGATATTACAAACACACTGACCTTTTCAAAAAATATTTTCTCATCGACTGTATTATTTTTTAAATATTCCCTCAGTTCTATTAATGAGCATACAAGCATTATGCTACTTCCGTCTTCCGTTAGTTTATCTTCAATTTCTGCTATACTTTCAACAACCACCGTCTGTATATTCCTATTTATTGCTTCATCTGTAAACTTTTCAGCCCATTTAGAATTGTGGTCGCATAAGACGATGTATCCTCCCATACAATAATTCCTCCTCCGGCACCGGTATATAATCGCCTTTGTCCTGTCCGATTTCAAAACCGCTGTCCACTACTTTTTTCTTTATCCTCTCAACATCATCTCCGGTGAAGTTTTTGAGATGAATTTTTTTATTGTAAACATTGTAATATTCTTTTATATCATCAGTGCAAAGTTCTACATTTATCTCTCCCGCACCTGCTTCTAAAGACTTTTTTCTGCCATCCTGCATTACATCATCAAGTATTGTATCTGCCGTTATCATTGCTCTTGGAAGCATAAGTCTCGCTATAGCCATAAGATATAATGTCATATCACCGTTGCCGCTTCTTTCATGTTCAAATCTTGTATGGATTGTCGGCATAAACGGAACTATATGAACTATCTGTGGGTCAAGCTGTTTTAAAAACAAAAGATCTTCAACAACATCCGCTACCATCTGATATGGAGACCCCACCATAAATCCTGTGCCGACCTGATACCCTATGCTCTTTAATTCCCATAGTGACTGTTTTCTTGTAAGCAGTGACATTTCAGGTGGATGCAGTTTTTTAAAATGATTTTCAGCCGCCGTCTCATGACTTAGTTCATATCTCACCGCACCCGCTTCAAACCATTTCCTGTATGTTTTTTCACTCCTTTGACCTAATGACAACCCTATCTGGCAATCACTAAATTTATCTTTAAGCATGGTTATAAAATCTGCCACTTTTGCTTCAGTGAAATTATAATCATCGCCCCCAACAAGCATAAAAGACCGGACGCCCCTGTCGTATCCTGCCTCACAGAATCCCAACAAATCTTTCTCGTCCAGTCTGTATCTTGGTATAAATATATTATCCCTTCTAAGACCACAATAATAACAGTTATTTTTACAATAATTTGTAAGTTCAACAATGCCTCTCAGATAAATACTCTTTCCATAAAATTTTTCTTTCACAAGTAATGCTTTCTCAAAAAGGTACTCTGTTGTTTCATTGTTTCTAAACTTGAGCAGTTCACTAAACTCATCTTTAGACAAGCTGTTATTTGCAGATAATTTATTCACTAAATCTGTCATGCAATTTCCCATTTAATATCATACTCCATAACATTTTTATTCTAATTTTATTTATAATATCAGATTATCACCTGATTTGTTAAAAGTAAAGAACTTTTATCAAATTTTATAACAATTGTAACAGTTCAGCCATAAAAAGATAAGTCAATAATACATGAGCTTGCTCAATGTATTATTGACTTGTTTTTTGGGGCAGAATAGCCTTTCATTTATGAAATGAAGTAAACTCAAGCTGCATAGCAGCGACTGACATAAGCATTATCATGCTTATATACATTCAAACTGTTTTACAATCCCTTTTATACATTCATTCAAATCAGGTTTTAACTGTTCAAGTGATACCGGCGATGAATATAATATCGCATTGTAACAGGTTGAATTTACAAGCTCAACTATCATAAACATCATCATATCTTCATTTCTGAACTGCCTTCCCGACTTTTCTATAAGTTCATGAAATATATCCATGCAGCTCTGGTTTTCATGCTGTCCTATGCGGATATTTGAAAACATCGCCCAGCTTAAGTTTTTTGAGATAAACCTCATCAAAGCCTGATTGTTGCTAAGCTGTTCAACAATATTATCAGCTATAAACAAAATACAGTCTTCAAGGTTTTTACAATCACTTTTTTCAAGCTCGACATTCGCATTCTCAAAAAGTTTGTCTGCCTTATGCGTGATAAGTCTGTCTCTTATGTCATACTTATCCTTAAAGTAAAGGTAAAATGTTCCCTTTGCCATTTTTGCATTTTTTACTATCTCTGAAATCGATGTATTGTTGATTCCTTTTTCCGTAAATAATTTGAATGCCGATGCAAGTAACGCATCCTGCTTATTTTTCTTTTTTTCTTCTATTTTACTCATCTGCATCACCTGCTTCTGCCGGTCTATTTATCATCATCTTTCTCTATTGATGCTGTTGACATTACGAACTTAACGCTTCCTTCCATTCCGTCTGAAATCTTTGAGAAACTCTTATAGTTATTTGATGCCTTTACTATCTTGTCAAGTCTGTCTCTGAAATCATCACCTGAATCAATAACCTCATTTACTGTTCCTGTAAGTTTTTCGATTCCATCCTCATTAAACTCTACGACGCCATCCTTAAGATCACCTGCTCCATCTGCAAGCTTGCCAATGGCATCTGATACATCACCTGTTTTTGATACAAGTGTTGAAACTCCGTCAAAGAGTTTAACTGCACCTGAAGCAAGTGATTTAGCACCGGTTCTTAATTTATTGCTGCTTGATGTAACTTTCTTTGAGTTCTTTGTGATTGTCTTTTCATTCTTGATAAGCTTATCTGCTGCCTTGTCAAGCTTTTTATTGTTTGATGTAAGCTTTGTTCCTGCTTTATACATCTTCTTTACACTCTCATCAAGTTTCTCAACACTAGGATTAAGCTGCTTGCTGTATGCTGTTGAAAGTGCACTTCCCGCATCTTTAAGCTGTGTGAGTTTATCACTTATTCCGTTAAGCTCTGAATCCTCTGATTTGGTATTTGTGCTTGATTCCATCTGCGTAAGTCCTGCATTTACCTTATCAAGTCCACCGTCTACTCCGTTAAGTCCTGTATCTACTGATGTAAGTCCTGCTGAGACAGTGTCAAGTCCTGTGCTTAGACTATCCATTCCTGCTGAGAGACTGTCAAGTCCTGCTGATGTCTTATCAAGTGTCGAATCCATCGTGTCAAGTCCTTTTACAAGAGCTGATGAGTCGGATGTTGAATCTTCTATTGTTTTTCCTACTGTCTGTGAAGCTTTTACATACTTCTCTATTGCTTCAATCTTTGCCTTGTCTGCGTCTGATGCTGTTGCCTTAAGTGTCTCTAACTCTGCGAGCATAGTATTTACGGTATCATCACTTACCGCGATGTTTTTAGCACCATCATTTATTGCTTTAACTCCTGATTTTACAGAAGATACACCGCCCTTTACGCCTGTTACAGCTTTCTTTAATGTGCTATCTGAGTCGCCTGAAATGCTGTCTTTAGCCCTTTTGACTCCGGCTTTAAGTCCGTTGTCTCCTGTTACACCTGTCTGTAATGCTGAAACTCCGGCTTTAATCTTTTTAACTCCTGCCTTAAGTCCTTCTTCGCCTGTCACACCGTTCTGAAGTGAGACAACTCCACTGTGAAGTGTATCTATTCCCTGCGCAAGTGTGTCAACGCTGTTAAGAGATGTGTTTACCGTAGTAACATATGTGTTAAGGTTCGTATCAAATGTCTTAGAACCCTCTGAAAGCTTTGAAGTTCCTGTCTTTTGGAGTGTTCCCACTGCATCTACTATCTTTTTCGTATTAGAAGAATAAGTTTTTACACTCTTTGAAAATGTCTTTGTTCCTGCAACATATGTGATAACTCCGTCAAGAAGTTTGTCAGTTCCTTTTGTGTAGGTCACGATACCGTTTTTAAGTGTGTTGCTTCCGCTCTTTGCTGAACTTACGCCACTCTTGAGTGTATCCATACCATCTGAGTAATCACCGAACTTATCATTCAATGTATCAAGATTTGTGCTGAGCTTATCTGAACCGTCGATAAGTTTCTGTGTTGCATCTGTAAGGTCATCAAGTTTGTCAGAAAGGTCATCCATATTTCCTATATCATCAAGATCCATGTCTGAGAAGAACTCAGATGTTGCAACTGTGTATGTTGATTTCATCTCAAAGTCAGTAACATCCGCCTTTATAGTAACCGTATCAGTCACTTTATCATTTATCTTGCTAAGGTCTATATCAACATCATCACCGAGGTCAAGATTGTCAAGGTCAAGGCTTTCTGAAAGTCCCGGCATACCATATGCCATTACTATATTGTTCTCACCCTCTGATACTACACTTCCGTTATCTATCGTCAAATTTTTGAAATTGTCAACAGGAAGTATCATACCTGTAACCATAACGAACGGTGTGTAGATATCTACATCTTTTTCACCAATCTTTTCTGTCTTTTTTGAAGTATTAGTATATTTAATCTTCATCTCAAGCTTTCCGCTTTTTCCAGCGAGATCCTTTGCTGCAATTTCCTTGCCGTCAAGTTTGTAGGTTATTGACATTCCGACAGGCATTTCTTTATCAGTTTTTCCCTGATAATAAATATCATCACTTTCGGTATTCCAGTTTACTGTATCTCCGTCCTGTGTGAATTTTTCATCACCCTTTGTATTTGTTATATCTTTAAGGTCTGAAGAATCTTTTACTTCACCCTTATTTGCTGCATTTTTAAGCCAGTCAGAAACTATAACATCTGTTTTCTTTCCATTTGCATCGAGTGTTGCATAAACAGTCTCCTGCTTTGAAACATCTTCTGAATCAAGTCCTGACTTTGAAGAAGTCTTAACATCTTCTTTTACTTTATCTACCTGTTTTGCAACTACTTTGTTTGTAAGAACAAACATATGAGATGCATACTCTACACTACCAACGAGCAGTCCTGCTGCTAAAAGTCCTGTAACACCGATTTTGGCAACTTTTTTAATATTTTTTCTCATGATACTGCCTCCTATATATTCTAATGCGTGTCATATTAATAAACGATTTTATATATTTATGCCGGGGACCTATATGTCTGCCCCATGCATCATTACTCTGTTCTATTTTGCCTCAAGTTTCTTTTGCGCATCATTCTTTGCAACTCCTGCTTTTATCATATCCCATGAACTTCTTATAATGATAGGATCAAATATCCAGAGCATTGCAGGAAGTATGCATATAACAACTATCATACTTATAATCGCACCTCTTGAAAGAAGATTACATATAGCACTTATCATATCAATAGCTGAATATGCCGTTACACCAAATGTTGCGGCGAAGAAACAGAAACCACTTGTAAGTATTGATTTAATTGAAGTTTCATGTGCTATCCTTATCGCATCTTTCTTACTGCATCCGTTTACCGTTCGTTCCTTATGGTATCTGTTTGTCATAAGTATCGCATAATCGACTGTCGCACCAAGCTGGATAGTACCGATAACGATACTTGCAACGAATGCCAGTGACGTATTTGTATAGTATGGAACCGCCATGTTGCAGGCAATCGCAAACTCAATAACCGATACAAGGATGATAGGTATTGAGATTGATTTGAATGTTACAAGTATGATTATAAATATAGCAGCTATAGATATATAATTAACAGTCTTTAAATCTATATCTGTAGTGTCCTGAAGATCCTTCATAAGAGGAGCTTCACCGATAACCATCGCATCTTTCTGATAGCCTTTTACAATTTTCTGCATCTCATCAAGCTGTGCATTTACTTTGTCGGTTGCCGAACTGTAATCTGAGCATACAAACTGTAATTCATATTTATCAGTTTTTAACATACTCTTTACATCTTCAGGTATCATCGTTTCAGGGAAGTTTGGTCCTACAAGTGAATTAAGACCGATAACCCATTTAACACCGTCAACCTTTTCAATCTTCTTAATCATCTGGTTCTTGTCTTTTGCACTAAGACCGTCTTTTAGGAGAACCATATGAACATTACTCATATTAAAGTGTTCTTTAAGTTTGTCATTTGCTTCTGCACTAGGAATATTCTTTGGAAGTCCCTGGTCAATGTTGTAGTAAATCTTGTAATTGCTGTTTCCGTATATCGCAGGTCCGAGCAGTACAAGAAATACAACGATAGCAATTTTATAATGCTTTACAATAAAGTCAGAAACCTTTGTAAGTGGCGGAATAAGAGCCTTGTGTGTAGTCTTTTCTATTGCATTATCAAATGTAAGAATCATTGCCGGAAGAACTGTTACACAAGTTATAACACCGATTACAACACCTTTAGACATTACGATACCGATATTTGCACCGAGTTTAAATGTCATAAAGCACAGAGCCACGAAACCGGCTATTGTCGTAACAGAACTGCTTGATACTGACTTAAATGTGTTTGATATTGCATGAGCCATTGCTCTCTTTCTGTCATCTGGAAATCTCTTTTTATTCGCTTCATAACTCTCAAGAAGGAATATCGAGTAGTCCATCGTGACCGCAAGCTGAAGTACCGCCGCAAGTGCCTGTGTGATATATGATATTTCACCTAGAAAAATATTACTTCCAAGGTTGAACACTATTGCCATTCCTATATTTGCAAGGAATATAAACGGTGTAAGGAATGAATCCATCGTGATAAGAAGAACCACAAGTGATAAAACTGCTGCGATAACCACATATATCGGCATCTCCTGTAAAGCAAGGTTCTTTATATCAGTAACGATGCCTGACATTCCGCTTGCATAAACATCTTTTCCAACCGTCTTACGGATATTTGTGATGGCATCCATCGTATCGTCCGCTGATGTTGTATCATCAAACAAGGCTATCATCATAGTTGCATTTCCGTTGAAAAACGCTTCTTCAAGATTTTTAGGAAGCATCTCCGTCGGTACGCTTATATCAAGCATATCATCATACCAAAGTACATCTTTAACATGGTCGATACCCTCAATCTTTTTCTCAAGTGCTGCCGCCTGTTTATTCGACATATCCTCAACAACTATCATAGAAAAAGCACCCATTCCAAATTCATCAACAAGTGTATCCTGACCCGATACTGTTTCAAGAGTATTCGGAAGATAAGATAATACATCGTAGTTTACTCGTGTGCTTACATATCCAATCACAGATGGAACAAGCAAAACACACGCAATAAGCAGGATGATGTTCTTATGCCTTGTAATCCATTTTCCTAACATTTTTTCTCGTCCTTTCTTTATCCTGTCCGACTAACAGTAAACAAAGCAGCATACCGAATCGAACCTTAATTGACCGATTTTATCATTTAGTGACCATCGGTCATTTCTATAGTCCATATACTACAACAAAAATGACCAACAGTCAACATCAAATTTGACTATTGGTCATTTTTATCAAAAACACACAAAATTCACATATTTTATGGAATTATTATATCCATAACTCACAAAACAATCATATTTTGTAACAACAATACAAATATCAGACAATCATAATCTTCCATCAAGCTGCTAAAATACAGTTATCAAACAAAACAAACTTATTAACAACTTATCTAAATCTTTTTATCATCAATCTTTTTATCATCGCCAATAAAAGTAAATTGGAGTTTGACACCATAATAAATAATATTAATCGGTATTATGTCGTCGTCAGTACTTAAGGGTGGTATTCTCACCCTTTATGTACTGTTACGAACGACAGCATAACGAAAGCGTACCGATGTTATTATTTATTATGAGGCAAACTCCTCATAATGTGGTTTATTTAGCAAGCAAAAGCATAATCTCATTACTTCTGTTTACAAACTCCGTCATCTCCTCTGCCTTAAGCGGATGGTTCGCAAGTACGGCAAGGTCATAGAGCTGTTTGCAGAACATATCAACATTTTCTGCATCCTTATTATTAAGAATATACTGCACAAGTTTGTTTGATGAGTTGAGTACAAGTGTTGCAGAGTCTCCAAACATATCCATGTCCATTCCTGCTCCGCCTGCACTATACATCTTCATCATATCCTGCATACGGCGTGTCTCCTCTGAGAGTGTGAGCATTGATGAAACATTCTCATTTTTAAGTTTCTCTACTTTTACTTCAAGATTTTCCTTTCCGAGTGCTTTCTTAAAGATTTCGCTAAGTTCCTCGGTCTCTTTCTTGATAGTCTCCTCGTCCGCATCGTCCTTCATCGTATCATTAAGACCTGCATCTATACGCTTGAAGCTTACTTTTAAATCACCCTGCTCAAGCTGTGAAATAAATGCCTGGTCAATATTATGACTCAATATAACTGCATTTATATTCTGCTCCTTGAACATATTTACATACTGGCTCTGCTGCTGCATATCAGTTACATAGTAAACTGTCGTTGGTTCTTCCTCGTTTTCACCGTCTTTATTTTCTGATGCATCTGTGTTTTCCGTATTTTCAGCAGTATTTTCCTTTGTATCTCCGTCTTTTTCTTTGACTGCATCGACATATTCAGGAAGCGTGATATATTTATCATTTAAGTCCTTAAAGATGATATAATCTGACATCTTTTCTCTGAACTTACTGTCTTTTAAGCATCCGTATTTGATGAATGGGCTTATATCTTCCCAGTATTTCTCATAATTTTCTTTGTCTACTTTATACATTCCTGAAAGCTTGTCGGCAACTTTCTTTGTAATATAATCAGAAATCTTCTTTACAAAACCGTCATTTTGCAATGCACTTCTTGAAACATTGAGCGGAAGGTCAGGACAGTCGATAACACCCTTAAGAAGCATCAGGAACTCTGGAATAACTTCCTTGATATTATCAGCGATAAATACCTGATTATTGTAAAGTTTAATAACACCCTCAAGATTGTCATACTCCGTATTTACCTTAGGGAAGTATAAGATACCTTTAAGGTTGAACGGATAATCCATATTCAAATGAATCCAGAAAAGAGGCTCCTTGTAGTCATTAAAGACTGATCTATAAAATTCCTTGTATTCATCATCTGTGCAATCATTAGGATGTTTCATCCAAAGCGGAGTTGTCGTGCTGATAGAAACAGGTCTTTTATTTATCTTTACTTTTTCTTTGCGTGGTGATACCTCGACAACTTCTTTTTCTCCGTTCTCATTTTCTCTTTCCTCTGTCTTTGCTTCCTCGACAATGTTTTCAACTACAACATCATCTTCACGGAGTTCTTCCTTATCTATAGTCTCATACTCCTGCTCGGCTCCCTCTTTTGAAAGGAATATCTCTACAGGCATAAATGAACAGTATTTTGTAAGAACCTCTCTTACACGGTACTCATTTGCAAATTCTAAGCTGTCCTCTGAGAGGTAAAGTGTGATAGTCGTACCTATCTCTTTTTTGTCTCCCTCTGACATTTCAAAGTTGATTCCACCCTCTGACTCCCAGCGTACAGGTGTTGCTCCCTCTTTCCATGACAATGTGTCGATAGTAACTCTGTCGGCTACCATAAATGCTGAATAAAAACCAAGTCCAAAGTGTCCTATTATCTGCTCCTCATTTGCCTTGTCCTTATATTTTTCAAGGAAGTCAGTAGCACCTGAAAATGCGACCTGATTTATGTACTCGTCAACCTCATCCTCAGTCATACCAAGACCGGTATCAGTGAATGAAAGACTCTTTCCTTCAGTATCAACAACAACCTGAATACTTGGCTTGTAATCATCAGGAAGTGTGTATTCTCCCATAATATCAAGCTTTTTAAGCTTTGTAATCGCATCACATCCGTTTGATACAAGCTCACGGATAAATATATCATGGTCTGAATAAAGCCATTTCTTTATAATAGGAAACATATTTTCTGATTCAATTGATAAACTGCCTTTTCTGCTCTGCATAATAAAATCTCTCCTTTACTTTTATATTCACTATAATCAGCCCTTTTCCACAGGACTTTTATCTACGATTTATTTCGTCAGCAATCATTGTCATCGACTGCTAACAGCTTTCACAAAGAGTATAATAATACGATATTAAAAAAATGTCAAGAAAAAATTAGCACTCTTTTGAAAAGAGTGCTAATTTATGTTTTTCTGATTAAAGACGGCTTGTTCCCCGCCTGATTATTATCCTATGCAATATAAACATAAAATTTTCCTAATTGTCTTAAAATAGCGTTGTAACTTCTCCTACAACTTTTTCTCCACAATTCCCCTTAGAATCATATGCAGTAACCGCATACTCGTAAGTAGTACCTGAATTTGCAAAAATATCGTTGTAAGACTGTGCCGTATTTGTGTTGAGCATTGCTATATAAGTCCATGTCTTAGTGCCTTTAACTCGTCTATAAACATTACAGTAAGATGTATATGAATTTGCCATCCAGCTTATCTTTACACCATTCATTGTTGCCTGAAGTCCAGTTATCGCTGCCATTGAATTTTTAGAATATACTGTAAGTTTCTTTTTCCGGCTTCCTACCGTAAATTGAAGCTTTGCGTTAAACACCTGATTTTCCTTAAATTTAACAAGCCATTTATCATATGATATGGCACCGCTCTTGGCATTCACCTTAAGTTTCTTTGTTTTCCATGTTGGAAATATCTTTGCAACAACATTCATATTTTTTACTGCAGTTCGGTTTATCTTGCTTATATCTGTATATCCGTCCTGGCTTACAAGTTTTATTTTAACTTTGGTTGACGGTTTCTTTACATATCCGAGTACATAACATATATTGTTTGCCGCATCTCTTCCAAGTTCATTATACGCAAGCTGTGTATAATGTATTGTACTGTGTATTTGATTTAATGATGTAGGCAGTTTCAATGATTTACTTCTTGTCTTATTATATGAAGTATATTTCGCATTGGTTTTATACTTATTTTTGAAATAACTTTTTACTGTATTATCCGTAAGCCACACTTCTGACAACTGGCTTGCGAGAAAAATGTCCTTATATGCCGCTTTACCTGAATTACACATATAATACTGTGCTTTTCTAGGACCTGTCAGCTCAAGGTCAGCAAGTGATGTCGGTTTTCTGTGCGATCTTACCATAAGTATTCCGCCAAACTCAAGTTTCTTATTTACATACTTATAATCTTTCGCACTGCTTCCCTTAAGCTGTTTCTTTAATGCTCTGTGCATTTTCATATAATATGTGAGATATTTTCCGGCTTTCATCTTAAAATCCTGTTCTCCCTGAAGCCAGAAATATCCTTTATGGCTGAGCTTATAATGTCCGGCTTTTATCTCATTATTAAGGGTACGCTCACAGGCTTTATAAAGTGCTACAGCCTGCCAGAAATTATTATCTTTTCCCGCTTTCGGCTGCCATGTAGTAATAGAACTTCCGCCATGTGCCGCATTTACAACCCATACTTTTTCCTTTAATTTATTTGTCCACTGGTTTGCCAATGCACTGTCAATACCTGATTTTGCCTTTGCCCCGCTTGCAGAAGTAAGATTATTTGTCCTGCACCACTCATAATCCGAACTGTTATCGGTAAGAGATTTTGGAACAAACTTCGATGCATTTGCGACTGAAAGTGCCGGTGATGTTTTACTCCAATTTGCAACTCTTTTATAATGAGAACGACATGACGGACCATATGTATTATAAACTTTTCCTGCACTGTTTAATATGGCATTATTTGTATATTCTGCATTCGTTTTATCATCACTATGGCTTCCCTCCATATTACTCTGACCTATAAGTAACAAAAGACTTATCTTTGCCGGCCTGACTAATACTCCATAAGTTGTTCCATCCTTAAGCTCAACTACAGCTTTTCCACAACCTACCGCAAATATCTTTTTATGGTTGCTGTTTGCCACACTAACAATTTTTCTGTCTTTTTGTCCTGTTGTAGCATTAGTCGATACAACATTTTCTGTAGCTATTCTTCTTATCTCTTTATTAAAGGTATGCCTGTCATCATATTTTAATGTAATTTTCTTTTTTGTCTTGGCATAACTCACTAATGGAGGAAGTGTTGTGTTCTCCGGTTCTGCCGTCGGTTCCGGACTCGCTGTATTCTCCGGATTTTCAGTTTCCGAAGGTTTCTTCGTCTGTACCACTATATCATTATCGGTATCTGCTGATGCCTTTTGGTTATTCAAGATATATCCTGCCACTCCGAATAACATACATATTGCTGCTATTAAAATAATCTGTTTTTTTAATTTCATAATAATATTTAATCCCTATCCCTTTATTTCTTAATTATCATAAATACTGAGGCTGAAATGATATTATCAGCCTCAGCTTGAGTTTAATCTTAGTATATATTTATGTCATTTTTTTGCAAATCATATGACTTTATTTTGCCACTATGTTTTAGTGTTTGCCCCGTGCGGTACAAACACTAAAGATTACAGCCTGTTTTAAATGCATCTTCGATGCATGAGGCTGTAATCTGACAAAAATTTAATTCTTTGGCGTATAGCCTGACAGCAAGTGTCAGGCTTACGGATTTATTTTGCCACTATGTTTACAATTCTTCCCGGTACATAAATTTCTTTGATGATGTTCTTTCCGTCAAGTCTGTCGCCAAGTGCTTCTTTTGCTCTCGCAAGTACATCGTCTTTGGCATCGTCTTTTCCGATTGAAAGTGTTACTTTTGTCTTTCCGTTTATCTGAACGGCTATCTCTACGGTTGACTCTACAGTCTTTGCTTCTTCATACTCAGGCCATGACTGCTCGTAAAGTCTGCCCTCACCTCCTATTATCTCCCAGATTTCTTCTGTTATATGAGGTGCTACAGGATTGAGAAGTGTGATGAGCGTCTTGTACTCGCCAAGTGTAATACTGTTCTTCTTATAAAAGTCATTTATAAGTGCCATCATTGCGGCTATAGCAGTATTGTACTTGAGGTTTTCAAAGTCACTGCTTACTTTCTTTATTGTCTGATGCATCTTTGTCTCAAGGTCTTTTGAATAACCGTCATTGTCTTTATCAAGCATTGTCTGAAGTTTCCATACTCTGTCGAGGAAACGGCGGCATCCTTTTACACCATCATCTGACCAAGATGCACTGAGGTCAAATGCTCCGATGAACATCTCGTAAGTACGAAGTGTATCTGCTCCGTATTCTTTTACAATATCGTCAGGATTGATTACATTTCCGCGTGATTTACTCATCTTCTCGCCGTTTTCACCAAGGATCATACCATGAGATGTTCTCTTCTGGTATGGTTCAGGAGTAGGCACAACACCCTCATCATAGAGGAATTTATGCCAGAAACGGGAGTAGAGAAGATGGAGTGTAGTATGCTCCATACCACCGTTGTACCAGTCAACAGGAAGCCAGTATTTAAGTGCTTCAGGGCTTGCAAGTGCCTCTGTATTTGTCGGGTCAGTATATCTCAAGAAATACCATGATGAACCCGCCCACTGTGGCATTGTATCTGTTTCTCTCTTTGCAGGACCTCCACAGCAAGGGCAAGTTGTATTCACCCAGTCTGTCATTGCCGCAAGCGGTGACTCTCCATTGTCAGTAGGCATATAGCTGTCTACCTCAGGAAGTAAAAGAGGAAGTTCACTCTCATCAAGAGGTACATAACCGCATTTATCACAATGTACGATTGGAATAGGCTCGCCCCAGTATCTCTGTCTTGAGAATACCCAGTCACGGAGTTTATAATTTACCTTGCGGTTACCAATCTTTTTCTCTGTAAGGAAATCTTTTACTTTCTCCTTAGCTTCTTCTACTGTAAGTCCTGTAAGGAAACCTGAATTTATCATCTTTCCTGTTGCCACATCAGTAAATGCAGCCGCATCTATATCCACAGGTCCCTCACTTCCCTCAACAACCTGAATCATAGGAAGTGAGAATTTCTTTGCAAATTCCCAGTCACGGTCATCGTGTGCAGGAACTGCCATGATAGCACCTGTTCCGTATGTCATAAGTACATAATCAGAAATCCAGATAGGAATTTCCGTATCATTTATAGGATTTATAGCTGTAAGTCCATCAAGAACAACACCGGTCTTGTCTTTTGCAAGTTCTGTACGCTCAAAGTCAGACTTTCTTGATGCCATCTCTCTGTATTCCACAATGGCATCCCAGTTTTTAATCTTATCCTTATACTTGTCAATGATAGGATGCTCAGGTGAAACGACCATGTAAGTCGCACCAAAAAGTGTGTCAGGTCTTGTAGTATAAACACGAAGTTTATCCTCTTTATCTTTAATTCTGAAATCAACCTCCGCACCCTCTGAACGGCCAATCCAGTTTCTCTGTGAAGTCTTTACTCGCTCGATATAATCTACATCGTTAAGTCCCTCTAAGAGTTTGTCAGCATAATTTGTAATCTTAAGCATCCACTCACTCTTAACCTTGCGGACTACCGGAGAACCACATCTCTCGCATACACCGTTTACAACTTCCTCATTTGCAAGTCCTACCTTACATGATGTACACCAGTTGATAGGCATTTCTTTTTTATATGCAAGTCCTGCATTAAAGAGTTTGAGAAAAATCCACTGTGTCCATTTGTAATAATCAGGGTCAGTCGTGTTTATCTCTCTGTCCCAGTCAAAAGAATAACCGAGTGAATGAAGCTGCTCTTTAAATCTTGCAACATTCTTCTTAGTAACCTCTTTTGGATGAACTTTATTCTTGATAGCATAGTTTTCAGTAGGAAGACCAAATGCATCCCATCCCATAGGATATAATACATTGTATCCCTGCATTCTGCGTTTTCTTGCTACTATATCAAGAGCCGTATATGGACGAGGATGTCCTACATGAAGTCCCTGTCCTGACGGATAAGGGAACTCAACAAGTGCATAAAACTTTGGCTTTGTATAATCATTTTCTGTCTTAAAAGCCTTTTCGTCGTCCCATATCTTCTGCCATTTTTTCTCCACCGTATGGTGGTTATACATATCTGCCATTTTATCCTCCATTTCTATTTCATGTACTCCCGGAATCATACTACAAAAGTAAAAATATAAACATAGCCATACTGCACACACAACCAATGACTGCACCTGCGATAACATCTTTAGGAAAATGTACTCCCATGATAACCCTGATAATTGCAAGAAACAGTCCCATTATAAGAATTATTGTTCCTAATATCTTATTTATAACCCATATCGAACCGCCTATGACAAATATCGAGAATACATGGCGGCTCGGAAAAGAAAGACCATTTGTATCTTTCTTTATAAGAGGTTTAAAGCCGTACAGTTCATATGGTCTTTTAGCATTTATCTTTTCCCTTAACTTGCTCAGCAAAACAAAGAACAGTGCCGGAACTATGATAAGTCCTGCGACAAGTTTATATTCCCTGCTCACAACAAGCCAGCCTATCTCGACAAAATATAAAAATGCAGTAAGAACCGTAAGTATCTTTCCAAATATATCTATAACTATCGGGACTGCTTTTTTTCTGCCAAGCAGTCCTATTATCTTTTCATATGTCTCTTTTTTCAAAACATCCTCCGGACTCATACTCATATAACAATCTTAATCATTATTGCTGCTCACACACTGCGATGTGACGTTAGCCATATAACATTTAACTGCCATTACTGTTCACACACTGCGATACGACTATCATCATTATAACAACTGCAAATTGTTACCAGAGTAATATCATGCTTACTGTTCCTGCTCCGATTTTGCAATTTCAAGACTGAGTTCCTCAAGCTGCTTGTCATCGACAACATTAGGGGCATCTGTCATAAGACATGACGCATCCTTAATCTTAGGGAATGCAATAACATCTCTGATGCTGTCCTCGTGTGCCATTATCATGACAAGTCTGTCAAGACCATAGGCCAGTCCTGCGTGTGGCGGTACTCCATACTTAAACGCATCGAGAAGGAAACCGAACTGCTCGTGTGCTTTCTCATCAGTAAATCCAAGTGCACGAAGCATCTTCTCCTGAACATCATCCTGATGGATACGAATAGAACCTCCACCAATCTCTGTTCCGTTAAGAACAATGTCATATGCTCTCGCACGAACTTTTTCAGGATTTGACTCAAGGTACTGAATATCATCCTCGAACGGCATAGTGAACGGATGGTGCATTGCAAGGTATCTTCCCTGTTCTTCTGAATACTCAAACTCAGGGAACTCTGTAACCCAGAGGAATTTGTAAACATTCTTGTCAAGAAGGTCAAGATTTTTTGCAATCTCAAGTCTTAAGTTTCCAAGTACATCCCATACTATCTTATTCTTGTCGGCTGCAAATAAGAGAAGGTCACCTGGTTCACCCTCCATCGCATCAACAAGAGCCTTAAGCTCATCATCAGTCATAAATTTAGCAAATGATGACTTGTATGTTCCATCCTCATTTATTGCAAGGTATGCAAGACCTTTTGCACCGAAGTCCTTTGCAAACTTAACAAGTGCGTCAATCTTCTTACGAGGCATACCGCCCTGTCCCTTTGCATTGATACCACGGACTGAACCTCCGTTTTCAAGTGCTCCGGTAAATACGCCAAAACCACATCCCTTAACTACTTCTGAGACATCCTTTAACTCCATTCCGAAGCGGAGGTCAGGCTTGTCTGAACCAAATCTGTCCATTGCCTCCTGCCATGTCATTCTCTGAATAGGAAGCTCTATATCAACATCAAGAATTTCCTTGAAAAGTTTCTGTAAAAGTCTTTCATTTACATCCATAACATCATCTTCATCTACAAATGAAAGCTCCATGTCAACCTGTGTAAACTCAGGCTGTCTGTCTGCTCTAAGGTCCTCATCCCTGAAACATCTTGCAAGCTGGAAATATCTGTCATAGCCAGAACACATAAGAAGCTGCTTAAAAAGCTGTGGTGACTGTGGCAGTGCATAAAATGTTCCCGGATGCACACGGCTTGGCACAAGATAATCTCTTGCACCCTCAGGTGTAGACTTTGTGAGCATAGGTGTCTCTATCTCTAAAAATCCCTCATCGGCAAGAAACTGACGAATCAATGTTGCAACCTTACTTCTCATAATGAGATTTCTCTGAAGATCAGGTCTTCTAAGGTCGAGATAACGGTATTTTAATCTGAGTTCCTCTTTTGTCTTGCTGTCCGCTTCGATAGGGAACGGTGGTGTATCTGACTCAGAAAGAACACGCAGTTCTTCTGCACGAAGCTCGATGGCACCTGTGGCAAGATTTTCATTAACCGCACCTGAACGTGCCGTAACCTTACCTTTAACAGCTATGACAAACTCACTTCTAAGCTTCTCTGCCTTTGCGAAATCAGCTTCATTTATCTCTCCATCTTCAAAGATAACCTGTAATATTCCTGAACGGTCACGCATATCAACAAAGATGATACCACCTTTATTTCTCTGCTTCTGAACCCATCCCATCATAGTGACTTCTTCACCAATATTTTTTTCACTTAACTCGGCACATCTGCAAGTACGCTTCATGCCTCTCATTGATTCAGCCATTTTGTCTTGTCCTCCAATATCTGTAACTCTTAATTGTCTAATAAAACTCTCTAATCTAGCAGTATAACAGATTTTTTACTGTTTGTGAAGTGGCGAGAAATGGATTTTTTAATACAAAAGACTTCTCGTAAATCCTACAAGTTCCTCCCTATATCCGTTTACATAAGCTTCCCACATTGGTGTATCGTACTAATCAACGAACTACTTCACGAGCATTTTTCTATACATTCAAAAAGCCCATTCGATTTACAAATGAGCAAAAACTTTTTAAAATAATAACACTTCTTTCTCAAACATACCCAGTGTTTCCATTTGCAATCCATCTGACATCTCCTGAAGTCTTTTTGTCTCCGGAAAATCATCGGCATGGAATACACGCTGAAACGCAAGAAATACTTCCATATCATAGTCCTCTACTTCATCTATCATTATCGCCATTGCCGTTTTAGGATCAAATGCCTTTCTATAACTTCTGTCTGTTATAAGAGCCGAAAATACATCACAGGTTCTAAGTATCCTAGACATTTCAGGGATATTTTTTCCCTTAAGACCATCTGGATACCCGGAGCCATCATAATTCTCATGGTGATGATATACTGCTTCTATTATATTTTCAGGGTAATCTTCACCTTTTAATATATCTCTGCTGTATGTCGAGTGCATCCTCACATACTTCATTTTCTCAATAACAAGTGTATCATCCTTTTCATCAGAATACACATATCTGTTTACCCTTAACTTCCCTATATCATGCAAGACTCCTGCAACTGCAATATCATCACGGAATTGTTTGTCTTTTCCCAGTTCTTTTGAAATAAGAACAGCCATATTGCTCACCTCAAGTGCATGGTGCATTTCTGAGCAGACTGTTTCTTTTATCTGTTTAGGAATTTTTTTATTCTCCAAAATCCTATCAAAATAGTTTTCCATAGTAATCTTCATTTCTGCACACATTTTTTGTGCATATCAAGTTTGTGTCAAGTGTGCACAGACACAAATCTTGTGTGTAAAAAATTAGATTTTTCACACTAAAACTCCATTTAGTTTCTTGTCATTATGATATTTATTATCTAAACCTCAATTACTCCTCTGAAAATAACTGCCTTTTTCTTTCTATCATCTCATCAACCCTCGATATATAAGATGTAATATCCTTAACATTCTCGCAACGCTTTACTTTCTCATCGGCAAGCATTTTCTTAGTGCTCGCTCCTGCTCCCGCTGCAAGTATTCCCTGCTTTTCCTCCATTATAAGAATATTGTATATACACTCTTTTCCTTTTCTCGCATATCCAATATTTTCCTGACCGCTGCTGCCAAAGTGTCCTGCCGAGTTTTTCTGGCGGTACATATAGTAAGGTTCATATCCCTCACTCTTTGCAAATTTCTGGCCTATATCGAGCATCTTTTCCATAACAGCCGCCTTGTCATTTTCAGATAATATTCCATCTGCCTTGCCGCTGTTTTTCTTTTCTTCTTCATCAAGTACACTGCGAAGCCTTGAAGCCCTTTTTACAACAAGTGAATGTATAGTCAGACTGTCAGGATTTAATTCTTTTATCCGGTGCAGGGTATCTCTGAAATCATCTTCATTCTCCCCCGGAAGCCCGATTATGAGATCCATGTTTATGTTGTCAAATCCAACCTGTCTGGCAAGCCTAAAAGCTTCTATTGTCTGCTCCACCGTATGTTTTCTTCCAATAAGGTCTAATGTCTTTTGCTGCATCGTCTGTGGATTTACTGATATTCTTCTGACACCATGATTATACATTACTTCAAGTTTTTCTCTTGTAATGCTGTCAGGTCTGCCTGCCTCTATCGTAAATTCATATCCAAGTTCCATAGGAAAGTTTTCTTTTATGCAGCTTATAAGTCTGTCTAGCTGCATTGCCGTGAGCGTGGTCGGTGTTCCGCCGCCAACATATATACTTGTCACATTTCTATCTTTATAAATGTTCGCAAGATACTTTATCTCTCTTTCTAACGCATCAAGATATTTTTCCGCAAGATGACCGAATTTTTCATATGGATATGATGTAAATGAACAGTAAAGACAAGTAGTAGGACAGAACGGGATACCTATATAGAGACTGTAACCGGTTTTGTAATCACATTTTTCAAGAATTTCTGCTTCCTTTTTTGCAATTTCAAGACCAAGCTCAATTTTTTCCTCACTACAGCAGTAAGTATCTCTAAGTTCTTTTCTTACTTCATCCTCTATTTTTCCAGACAATAGCTCATTCATGGCTATCTTTGCAGGTCTTACCCCTGTCATTGTCCCCCATAAAGGTATTACTCTCTTTAATAAGTGACCGTCTGATATATCATTGAGTTTTTCAGCCGGTATATCTCTAAGCTGCTCAAAAATGAGCTTTTTCAGTACATTTTTATAATATGTTCTGTACGGATGTGTCGTCTTATCTTTATTTTTATGCCAGTCTTTTTCACCTGTTACCTCTTCCGTTTTCTTTAAGTCGTAATCTCCACAGATAACTTCTACAGCTATCTGTTTCATTGAAAGACTGATATTTACCGTGAGTAAAATATCATCCGCAAACTCATACTCACTTCTTTCCTCACCGCAGATAACCACAGCACTTCTCTGTCCCGGAAAAAAACTGTTTATAAGAGCCTGTATCTCATAGTCAAAATCACGCTCTGACAAATTTATCTCTATCATAATAACACCCTATTCCACGGCAAAAGGATTGAGCATCTTCTCATCCTTAATATTTGTCATCATTCCATGTCCCGTATAAACTCTTACATAATCAGGAAGTACAAAAAGTTTCTCTCTTATAGAACGCACTATCTCACCCATGCTTCCTCCCGGAAAATCTGTTCTTCCGACCGACTGCTGAAAAAGTGTATCTCCTGAGAACAATATTCCACTACCTGTAAAGTAGTAACACATTCCGCCTTTTGTATGACCCGGTGTCAGCAGACATCTTACTTTCTCTCCAAGTAATTCTATCTCCTGACCGTCATTTAAAAACTCATCAGCTTTTACTGTATATCCGCTGCCAAACTGTGATGAGAGGTTTATATCAGGATTTTCGAGTGTTTCTTTTTCCGCTGCTGCGGCATAAACCTTTATGCCATATCTGTTTCTTATCTCATCGACTGCACCGATATGGTCAAAATGACCATGTGTAAGAAGTATCGCAACCGGTTTTAACTCTTTCTTTTCTATAAAGTCTGCTATATTCCCTGCTTCTTCGCCAGGGTCAACTATAACACATTCTCTTGTATCTGTATTACTCAAAAAATAACAGTTTGTCTGAACCGGTCCTACAACCTTAAAATCACATTTTAACTGACTCATCATTATCTCCATTCCACTTATAAAATATATTTCCAAAGCTGCGGCCGTCTACCACACCCTGAAATAAACAGTACATATCAAAAAACTTGATACAATCCGCTACGCCTGTGTTCTCTGTATATCTTTTATTCCTTCTATCTGTCTTATCTTCTTTGTAACTTCATGTAACGCTTCAACTCCACAGATTGCAAAACCTACATTTATCGTTGCTATTCCCTGTTTGCTCGTTCTTATGTTCATCGACTTTACATCTATCTTCAACTCTGTAAATACTTTTGTTATCTCCAGTAAAAGTCCCATTCTGTCATTTGCATAGATGATTATCTCAGCATCATAAAGCTCATTGTCCTTGCCCTCAGGACTTACCTGCCATTCTGCTTCTATTATACGATGCCTGTCCGCCTCTGAAAGATTCATCATATTTATACAGTCAGTTCTGTGTATCGAAACACCTCGTCCTCTTGTGACAAATCCGATTATCTCATCACCCGGAACCGGATTGCAGCACTTAGAGAATCTTACTGATACATCATCTATTCCCGCAACAACTATACCATTTTTAGAACGAACCGATGCCGCTTTATTTTGCTGTGCTCCAGCAGTTGCCGTACTTCCATTTACAGCTTCCAGTATATCCTTATCAGTAGGTGATGTAGGATTTTTCTTTCTGTAATCACTCTGAAGCTTGTTTATAACCTGACCTTCCTTTAAACCACCATGTCCTACCGCTGCAAGAACTGAATCCCAATCCTTAAATCCATATTTCTTCTTGCAGGTATCTGTATATTCAGGTTTTATAAGCTCATACAGGTTTATTCCCTGTGCTTTACAGTAATTTGCAAGCAGCTCTTTCCCTTTTATTATATTTTCTTCTTTGTACTGCGAGCGGAACCACTGGTTTATCTTATTTTTAGCCTGTGTACTCTTTACAATAGAGAGCCAGTCACGACTTGGTCCTCTTGAGTTTTGCGAAGTGATTATCTCCACTCTGTCACCATTTTGTAATTTATACTCAATAGGCACAAGATTTCCATTTACCCTTGCACCAACCATCTTGTTTCCTACAGCACTGTGAACCGCATACGCAAAATCAATAGGTGTAGAATCTGCCGGAAGATTTTTAACATCACCATCTTTGGTAAAACAGTAAACATGGTCTGAGAAAAGATCCAGGTCACTCTTTAAAAGACTTAAAAATTCCTTATTGTCAGACATATCTCTCTGCCACTCAAGAATTCTTCTGAGCCATGCGAGTTTTTCCTCCTCGCTGTCGGCAGTATTGTGTCCGTACTGGTTTTCCTTATATTTCCAATGTGCAGCAATACCGTACTCAGCAGTTCTATGCATCTCATAGGTTCTTATCTGTATCTCAAAAGGCTGACCCTGCGGTCCGATAAGAGTTGTATGAAGTGACTGATAATTATTTGGTTTCGGCATAGCTATATAATCTTTAAAATGCCCTGGAATAGGCTTATATATCTCATGTATGACACCAAGAGCCGTATAACATTCTCTCTCAGTATCTACGATTATCCTCACGGCAAAAAGGTCATATATCTGTTCAAGTTTTTTGTTCTGCGTTATCATCTTTTTGTAGATGCTGAAATAATGCTTTGCCCTGCCATCGATAGTTGCTTCTATACCGGCCTCTTTGATATGTTTATCTACCTCGGAAACTATCTGCTTGATAAATTCCTCTCTCCTGCCCCTGCCCTTATCTATCCTCTCAACAAGGTCATTATATACATCCGGCTCAAGATATTTGAAAGCAAGATCATCAAGTTCAACTTTAACTTTAGAAATACCAAGTCTGTCTGCGATAGGTGCATAGATATCGAGTGTCTCCCTTGATTTTTCCTTCTGCTTTTCAGGCGTCTGATATTGCATTGTTCTCTGATTGTGAAGTCTGTCTGCAAGTTTTATAAGGATAACTCTTATATCCTTTGCCATTGCAAGAAACATCTTTCTTAAGTTCTCTGCCTGAACTTCTACCTTGTCGGCAACATAGTTTAACTGTGTAAGCTTTGTAACTCCATCGACAAGAAGTGCAACCTCGTCACCAAACTCAGCCGCTATCTCCTCACTTGTCATAACCGTATCTTCAACAACATCGTGAAGCATACCTGCAACTATAGTCTCCTTATCAAGCTCCAGTTCGGCAAGTATGATACAGACACACACCGGATGGATGATATATGGCTCACCCGATTTTCTAAGCTGTCCGTCATGTGCTTTATATGCTATCTTATATGCTTTTTCAATCTGTGATATATCTCCTGACGGATGATATCTCTTTATCATGGCTATCAATTTGTCATAAAGAATCTGCGGATCCGTAAAATCTTCCGGTATCATACTGGTTTTTAATTCCCCATTATCTATCTTCAGCTCCATACTCTTTTTATCAGTCTTATCCATATGCTGCCTCCATCCTGTGTAATATAATTTAAACATTCACAAAGCATTTGATTTCTATTCCTGTGAATAACTCCATGCTGCCTTAATCTGCTTTATAATCCTTCCGATACTCCACCGCTTCTTTGAATTGGCGATACTATTCGGATCATTTATAAGAAGCTTTCCTTTAGAATCAATTCCTTTTATTACTATAAAATGTCCCTGGGTCGTAAAATCCCCCGGTGACATACTGCATATCATAGGTCTTTTCTGTTTAAGTTCTGCTTTTATTGAAGCAGCATTTAACGAAACTTTCTTTACTGAAAGTTCAAAGTCCTTTGCCCCCTCCGTCATAAGTGTCCATGATGTTCCTGTATCATCATTATAATAATTATTATTTGAACAATATTCCGCTATATCCGCCGGTGTCATTGCCGTATCTTTTGTTATCCCTGCATAGACCATTGCAAGGCAGGTAGGACCACAGCCATTAACTGCAATCATCGAGTTCCCGTATTTTACATATCCCCATCTGGTATCCCACTGCTGTAATAAAGGTATCCCTTTTTTTAACTCATTTGCACTTATCCTTCCATTTGCTTCAATGTCCTTATCATGCTTAGGGTAGCCTGCCACAAACTCTATAGTTTCGTGATTTTTTATCGCAAGATTTAATAGTTCCTTAGGATATTTTGATATGTTCATAAGTATATCTTCAACACCGTCATATCTGCCCTTTAACCTCACAAGGCTGTTATATAGTTTTTCATACCCCTTTGGCACATTTGCAGGTACATCTGCTTCATCATCTGCCGGCTTTGCAGTCGCTTTCTTCTTTTTCACCTCAGGTGTCTGTTTATTTTCTGCTTTTGGTTCATAAGTCTGCTCCGCCATTTTCGGAGTTTCCTTACTGCTCTTTTTTGAACTGCCATGTCCGCCTGTAAGTCCTCTTACTAAAGAAAAAACGCCAAACAAGGCAAAAAGCATAACTATAAGAAGCACAGCTCTTGCTATCATAACCTGCCTTCTTCTTTTTCTTCTTCGTATTCTTCTCTCTAGGTATCTTCTGTACTCTATCTCCTCACGCGTCACTCTATCAAAGCCCCTCTCTGGTTGTCTGTCACACCACGGATGTGAACATTAACCCTCACTTACTTACCCTACATATCAAATTCCATAAGCTTTGCCATAAGCTCATCAAATTCATCTGAAGTGATATTCTCATTCTCAAACTCATCTGTTATAAGTTCCTCTATCTCATCCCATTCATAGCAGCTCTTATTGTCAGCCAATTTATCAATCTCTTTATTCCACTTTCTATAAAAACTGCTCTTATCTTCCTTACCCATATATTTCCTCCGTATCCGTTTCGCTAATCAGACCTTTGTGAAACTGTCTTTATCCTTGATAAATTGCACAAATATAACAAATAATGTTTCACAATAACCTGTGTTTAGATAATAATACATTATACACCCATGTCCGTCAAATTTTCAAACCATTTCATTAAGATAAAACTTATTTTTTTGTAACATATGCTCCCCAAACTGCGAAATCGTCATTTTTTTGTACTTATCATTTCTATTTTCATCACAAAAATCACTTTGTGTATCATTTTTCTCACTGTACTCTGTCACCATACTTTTTCTTCCAAGGTGTATATTCCACTTTCCATTATTTTCTTCTATAAAATCATCTTCTATTTCAACATACATATTCTCTTCACACTCAGTTGTGAACATTTTAACAAAACTTTTTATATTGATTACCCTCGCCATAAGAAGCTCAAATGTCTGTCTTTTTAATATTTTTTGACCCCCTTTAACATTTCTTTCATCATTAAGGATTTTATCGACAAAATATGACTCATCAAATTTAAGCTTTGATATACCTTTTTTCTGCATATCACCTTTGCGGTATGAATATTCAAAAAGTGCATCAATATATTTTTCTGTACCGTCTCTCTCATCAAATATCACTGTCTCAACAGTCTCCGGATTATCTTCACATATATACATCACATACCCCGTGATTTTACCGGCTTTCACAAAAACAGCCAGCTCACCGCCACAGGCTTTCATCTCTCTGTTTTTCTGTTCAAAATAAAACTCATCTCTCTTTACATAACAGTCAAATATTTCTGACATTATCTTTTCAGACCTGATTATAAATTCCGACTTCTGTTTTTCTGACAATTCAGCATACCCGATAACCTCAATTTCATTTGATGACATTTCAGCATAAACAGCAGCTTTTATTTCATTTTGTGCTATTTTGTCATACCCTGCCGCCAACAATTTATTGTCAATATTTTTTCTTTCACCATTCCTCGAAACAATCTCAAATGAATTTACCGTATAAACATTTGTAAAATCATATGGGAGATAGATTTTTTCATCAGCCGGCATAAGATAAACAAACGGTGCATCCTTTTCATAAAGATATCTGAAACTCTCTCTTAAGAGTGCATCCATATATCCCCTGTGCCTGTATGCCTTGTCGGTACAAACTCCCACAATATAATATATTGTTTTTTCACTGCCGAAAAGCTGCATACGGTACGGATTCAGATGCAGCATACTCTCTTCACCGTAAATAATCGTCGTGCTCTCTTTCCATCTGTCTGAAAAATAAAACGATATATATTCTGTGCTGTCATCAAAATTATTTTTCCACAACCTCCTGCATACTTCCTCCAGTTTTTTTGTACGCTCACAAGGCTTTATAATTTTCACCTTGGCTTTATCATATCTACTCATGCTTTTTTCCAATCTCCCTGTTTACCATCATATCTAAAAGAATATTTCCAACCGGTCCCTGTCCTGCCTTACAATAGAACATATTTTTCACTCGTTCCCTGTCTTTTCTTCCGTAATCTCCACCGTTTTCAATGACTCCTTTTATCTGTTCAAAAAGTTCGTCAAAATTCTCCGCTTTCTCTCCCGGCGTTACATCCTCATATTCAAAATACATTTCCCTGTCTTTTTCAAGATAATGCTTATAATCATAGCAATAAAACAGTATAGGTCTGTCAAGCAGCAGATAATCAATATAAATACTTGAATAGTCTGTTATCAGTGCTTTTGATTCGATTGTAAGTATCTGTGTGTCTATATCCTCTCTTGTAATATCAATAATATGAGGATATTTTTCAAGATTTTCAATTTCCTCCCTGTGATAAAAATGTTTCTTTATAACAAGATAATAATCTTTCCCTGCAAGGTATTTTTCAAGTTTATCCAGTTCAAAAATCTTTTCAATATGAATAGGTTCTTTTCCTTCATTTCTATGTGTCGGGCAATAAAGTATTATATTTTTACCCGGAAAATAAGGCTTCGGTTTTTTCTCATCAAAAAAAATATCACTTCGTGGCTGCCCCAGACATATTATCTGGTCTTTTCTTCTTCTAAACGCACTCTGATAAATAGGCACAAACATCTCACTTGTCGCAACAAAGTACATTTTTCCAAGCGGTATATAAATAAGACTGTCTCTTAACTTCTGTTTCGGACTGTCCCAGTTTTTTTCATATTTGTTGTCATAAACTACCTTTTTAAGCGGTACACCATGCCAAAGGTCGATTATTATCGCATTTCCGAGGAATGTATGTTCAAGGTCACTTATACCATTCGAGATAACTGCATATCCTGCACGAAGCTGAACTTTTCTTGCTTCTTTTGTTCCCCACAGGCAAGCCTCATATCCCATTTTTCTTATTTCATCAACAATAGTTTTGTCTTTTGTTATCCATACTGCCCTTATATCATCCCTGTCTGATGCCTCTATAAACAACTGTTTTGAGTTGTCTGCAAACCTCTCCCCAAGCCATGCTCCAAATACACACAGCTTGTAATCTCTGGGCATGAGCATTGTAAGAAACATAACAATATACTTAAATACCACTTTAACTGCTTTTAATACTTTTATCATCACTACCCCCAGATAACCTGCATTATTTTTCTTATAGTTCCATTTTTCCAGATGTGATTTTTCTTATAGAACATAATACGATACAATTTCGCTCTGCTGCCAAGAGAAGCATATCCGCTCATAAGCTCATATTCTTCACAATACTTTTCTGCAGCTAATTCTTTTCTGTATATCTCCACAAAAAATTTCACCTGATTTCTTGATGTTTCCATAGCTTCTTTATAACTTTTTCTGCCATTTGCAAGCCTTTTTAAAAGATATACCGGATTATTATTATTTTTAGCACCGACACTGTTGCCTGAATGCTGCCTGTAACTAAGCAGCGGCTTCTTTATAACTTCTATCTTTCCAAAAACCGATGCATATAATGCTGCAAGATAGTCGTGCATGATTATATATTCAGAAGACGCATATTCTGATATTCCGGCTATAAGTTTTTTGTTACACATCATCGTACATCCTGTCACATGATTTTGTATAAGTATCTGTGGCAGTTTTGAATCTGCATTTATATGTGACATTTCAAACATTGAATCTGCATTTATATTTCCGTTTTCATCAATAACTTCCACATCACCATGAACAAGCAGAGGAAAGTCTCTGCCATATCTTTCCTCTGCCTGTTTCATCTTATTAAATGTAATTTCTATCTTGTCCTTTTTCCAAATATCATCCTGGTCGCAGAACATAACATAATCAGACTCTTTCGCATCATTTATCAAAAGAGCGAAATTATTTTTTGCGGAGCCGCTCGGTTTTTCATTTACTTTAAATATTACTTCCTGCTCAACTTCATCTGAAAACTTTTTAACTATCTCCGCCGTTTTGTCACTACTGCGGTCATCCCTTATGACAAGTCTCCATTCTGTATATGTCTGGTCTTTCAGCGACTCAAGCTGTTCTCTTATATATTCCTGTCCATTATAGACAGCCATTATAATAGTAATCACAATAAATCAATTCTCCATTTCCACATATGTCCTTTATCATATGACTTCCACACCATGTGTGCAGCGGGCAGCCACTTATGGTCTTTCCACGATAGAACCATATGCATCATAACCTGTTGTACGGTTTGCCCATTCCGTACTTAAAACCGGTTTGCCCTTAGATGTAAATCCTGTAACCCTGTAACCCGTAAACATTTCAACATGATATACACCTTTATATCTTCCGTTTTTTGCACCCGGCTTAAAAATAAGATCACCTGCTCTAAATTTCATCTTCTGTATCTGTCCCTCAGTCATTTTTCCACTTACTTTTTTGTGATGTATCATACACCACCTGCATATGTCAGCGGCAACAGGTGCATATGATCTGGCTCCAAAATAAGTTCCATACCTTGAGTAAGCACGCCATACAAGTGAACTGCAGTCATAATAACCTCTCTGCATTCTTTTTGGCTGACTATATGTTCCCTTTGCTATTGATTTTGCCTTTCTTATAACTCTATATGTCTTAGGAGTTACAACGGACACTGCACAGCCTACTTTTGCTCCTCCTATATTTGCAACTATGACTGATGTTCCAACTTTTCTCGCTTTTATCTTTCCTTTGCCATTTACCTTCACAACAGAAGATTTTAAAGATTTCCACTTAATTCCTTTTGATATTCCCTTTATTGATAACTTTGAGCTTTTTCCTTTTATCAATACAAGATATGTCCTGTTTATTTTTACCTTAATAACATTAATATAAACATTAAAAGTTGCACCATATATTGTAAATGTAACTGTTGTTTTTCCAGGTTTATATGCCCATATAGAAACAACATTATTTTTTAACTTTGCTGAAACTGACATTGAGGAATTTGATGACTTATAATCAAAGTCGATATTTTGATTTTCTCCGTCTAAAGCAATGTCACTTTTCAACTTAAAATCAAATTTTGTATTGTAATCATATGAAGACATATATTTAGTCTGGCTTGAAGACACAAGCTCGACATTTGACATATCAGGATATACAAAAACACTAAATGTAAGTCTGTCATAATATGTAGACTCATCATATGTATTATCCTCACCGTCGTCTGTATCTTCAGCACTGTCAGATATTATTCCTGTTCCCTTGATTGTAATATCCGCATACACATCAACTTTTCCTGAAGAAAGTGCCTCATACTGTGCACCAAGATTTTCTATATCAGTGACTTTCATAATATTTTCATCACTGACACTCCACTTGACCGATTCGACATCACCTTTTTCACTTGTATAATTGACAAGTGTAAATACACCTGAGTCATGTATCGAAACATTATAATCCTTAATATTCTCAACATCAAACTCAATATTTTTTTCTTCCGCTGCCGCTTTCCTGTAACTTCCCGCAAATGAAAGCAGACTTACGCACATTACAAACGCCAAAAATATGCAAAGTCCTTTTTTGCTCTTATTATAAACTTCATCCACTTTGTTCTTCAATGATCTTTCCTCCTATAAACTGTCTATTATCTTATCTGCTACCTGCGAAGGAGTACATCCGTCAGTCTCTATCACTATATCCGCAGCCGCATTATATTTTGGTGCCCGCTCCTCCATAAGTTTTTTTATGTATGGTATATTCATATTGCCATTTAAAAGTGGTCTGTTGGTACTGTCTTTCACATGAGAATATATTGTCTCCGGTGTTGCCGTAAGAAGTACCACTTTACCTATTTTTTTCATCTTCTCCACATTTACCTCTCTCATCGCCATACCTCCACCGCATGAAACGATACACGGTTCAAGTTCGGCCAACTTATCTATAATGCCTGTTTCTGTTTTTCTGAAATATTCTTCTCCCTCGTCAGCAAAAATCTCTGCAATACTTTTTTTCTCCTGTTTTACAATCATTGCATCCGTATCGTTTTCCTTAACCCCAAGTTTTTTACTTAGAATCCTTGAAGTGCTCGTCTTACCGACCCCCATAAAACCGATCATAAAAATATGTTCCTTCAATCTGTTCATCTGTTCTCTCCCTTTGTCTTTATATTGTAGCCATGCGTTTGCGAAACTATCATAAATCTTGATTAAATTGTGCAGATATAACAAATAGTGTTAGTCGGCATTTTTGTCGTCGTCAGCACTTTGTACTCTAAATGAATGCAATTTTCAAACTAAAAATAATGTATGCTTGCATACAATTATTTTTAATGAAAATTATATGAGTGAAACGAACAGCGAGAAAATTTTATTTTCGAGCTGTAGCATTCATTTATATGGCAGCGTTTTTTGCTGATTTATGTACTGCTACGAACGACAACATAGCGAGAGCGTGCCGACGATATTATTTGTTATATCTGTGCAATTGACACAACATATAGTTAGTTTCGCAATTACCTATTGTATCATAGGATATTTAAAATTGCCCTCAAATCATCAACATTTATCTGCCCCGGTGCACTTGCCTTTCCAAGACAGCCAAATGTCATGGCAGAACCAAAACTTTTCCCTGCCACTCTGCTGACTTTGCCATAGTCTCCCATAGACATTGTTATGACCGGCAATCCGACATTTTTACTTACAAAATCCTGCGTCGCTTCCATCAATGTAAATACATCATGCCTGTTTTGCGGCATACAGGCTAGTTTTGGTATCGAAACACCCTGGGATTTCATAAAACATAATCTTTTGATTATCTCATCATAAGACGGTGTCTTGTCAAAATCATGATACGAACCCACAACAACAACATTTTTTTTAAGAGACTTTACAATGTCCTTCGTGTTTTTTTCGTCCATAAAATATACTTCTATATCGACCATATCAATATCACCGCTCTCTGAAATAGCTATAAGCATATCTTTATATGCAGACTCTTCTATCTCTTTGTTTCCGCCCTCGTTCTTTGTACGGAATGTTGCAAGCAGCGGTTTCTTTCCAACGACGGTTCTCAGCAGACTCGCTGTCTGAAGAATTTTTGAAATATCAGAACTTTCATCATAAAAATCTATTCTCCACTCTATAAGGTCAACACCCTTACTTAATGCAAGTTTTTCTCCCTCCTCAAGTATATCCTCCTGTGTCACTTCCACCACAGGTGCACATATCTTTGGACTCCCCTCTCCTATCGTTATATCTCTAACTCTTATCATCGGTCATTTCCTTTCCTGCCGGATTTTATTCATCATCTTTAAGTGTATCTTTAACTCCTGCCGTAACAGCCACTACTGCTGCCACTACTACCACTACTGCTATAACAACGATTCCTATTACTCCTGCTATAAGTACCATATTACTCCTCATTTCTGCACACTTTTTTGTGCATAGTGCGAAAGTTTTTGACTTTCGCACATAAGATTTGTGTCAAGTGTGCGCAGACACAAATCTTGTGTGTGAAAAATCGGATTTTCCACACTAAAATCCTGCATATATGGATTTTTCACACTATCATCCTAAAGTAAAACGGATATTCACAACCTGCTCATAACGCTATTATAAAATAATATTAACTCCTTGTAAAGTTTACATACCCATATTGTCAAAAAAGGAGCACACCGGCATAAAGCGATGTACTCCTTTTATTTATAATCATGTCATATGTACTAATTTATATTATAAGATGCACGCATCATTATATTTCAAAAATTAGTTGTTGATGAGTTTGTCTCCCTCATTGTTCCAGCTATAAAGCTTACGGATTTCTTCTCCGACTTTCTCTGACTGATGCTCAGAAGCAAGTTTTCTCATAGCCTTGAAGTGAACCTGACGTCCTGCCGGTGACATATCGAGAAGGAATTCTTTTGCGAATGTACCATCCTGAATATCCTTAAGAACCTGTTTCATAGCTTTCTTTGTATCTTCTGTTACGATCTTAGGTCCTGTGATGTAATCGCCATACTCTGCTGTGTTAGAGATAGAATATCTCATTCCTGCGAAACCTGACTGGTAGATAAGATCTACGATAAGTTTCATCTCATGGATACACTCAAAGTATGCATTTCTTGGATCATATCCTGCTTCGCAAAGTGTCTCAAAACCAGCCTGCATAAGTGCACAAACACCACCACAAAGTACAGCCTGCTCACCGAAGAGGTCTGTCTCTGTCTCTGTACGGAATGTTGTCTCAAGAACACCAGCTCTTGCTCCACCGATACCAAGTGCATATGCAAGTGCCATGTCAAGTGCCTTACCTGTTGCATCCTGCTCTACTGCTACAAGACAAGGTGTTCCTTTTCCTGCCTGATACTCAGAACGTACTGTATGACCTGGTGCTTTAGGAGCGATCATTGTTACATCTACATCCTTTGGAGGTACGATACATCCAAAATGAATATTAAATCCATGAGCAAACATAAGCATATTTCCTGCTTCAAGGTTTGGCTCAATGTCGGCTTTATACATATCTGCCTGCTTCTCATCATTGATAAGAATCATGATAATGTCAGCCTTCTTTGCAGCTTCTGCTGCTGTATATACTTTAAAGCCCTGCTTTTCAGCCTTTGCCCAAGATTTTGAACCTTCATAAAGACCGATAATGACATCACAACCTGACTCCTTAAGGTTGAGTGCATGAGCATGACCCTGACTACCATATCCGATAATGGCGATTGTCTTGCCATCCAATAAAGATAAATTACAATCATCCTGATAAAAAATTCTTGCTTCTGCCATTTTATTTTCCTCCTGTGAAAATTAATTAATATATGTGAAGTACAGACTATCGCCTGCGCTATCGACAATTTTAATCTGCTTAATCGAAATCATCAAGCATTACCTCAGCACCTCTGCTTAGTCCTGCAATACCTGTTCTCACAAGTTCCTTGATCTCATAACCGTCAAGAAGTTTGATAAATGCATTAAGCTTTGTCTGATTTCCGGTAAGTTCTATCATCATAGTGTCAACTCCGACATCTACTATCTTACCTCTGAATGTATCAGCTATAGCTATTATCTCAGGTCTGTTTGATGCCTCTACACCAACTGTAATCAAAACCAGCTCCCTGCATACTGAATGTCCGCTCTTAAGTTCCTTGACACATCTTACATCCTCAAGCTTTGCAAGCTGTTTTTCAATCTGGTCAAGGATGTGGTCATCTCCCCTGACTACGACAGTCATGCGTGAATACTCAGCATTTTCTGTTTCACCAACCGTGAGACTGTCTATATTGTAACCACGTCTGCTGAACAATCCCGATATACGGCTAAGTACACCTGACGTGTTATCAACCAATATTGATAATACTTTCTTTTTCATAAGTTTCCTCCAAAACAGGATTTTAAATCGATAACAGTCCGTCAATATTTAATATTTATAATCGTGTAAATATTAAATGAACTTTATCTTAACTACCATGTTTCATTTTAGCAATATGACAATGGTTTGTCAATAAACTAAAAAATAAAAAAACATATTTATGTCATTCCACTTTTCTTTACTTTGAGCAAACCGCTTTTTACTTTACTTTTTTTAGTATTTTTCACTACATACTTAATTTTACCTGATGAATACTTTAATTGTGTTATATAGTATGAATTTCCGTATTTTTTAACGGGACTCCATATAAGTTTTGCATTTTTTTCTTTGTAGTTAAAAATATAAAGCCTGTTATAAGCCGTATAATAATACTTATTGCTGTTAAACTTTATAAAACAACTGCCTTTTACTTTTAACAGACATTTTGCTTTTCCGGAACTGATATGTGCCCTTTTATATATTCCTGAATTATTCATAAACACCCAGTAACTTCCCCTGTAATCAAATGCACTCGTCACTTTCTTAAAATAAGCCGTATCATAAATTTTGCTGTTCACACCAGATGAATCAAACCCTGAATATCCATGATTTCTCATATATTTATCACTCGCAAGAAAATACTTGTGATACACCACTCCATCCTGATTTTTGCCGTTGTCACTGTCAACAGAATCATCCCATGTAACATCAACATTATACCAGTTTGAACCTATCTTAATCTGATTCCACACATGATCCATATACTCCGAATCAACGAAATGCACTGAGAATCCCAGTTTTTCCATAACCGCAGCATATGCAAGTGAATAACCCTGGCAGTTTCCTTTATGTTTTACCAGGACACCATACTCGGTAAGTCTTGAATTATTTGAACCCTTATCCTCATATGAAGTATCCTTTGCTATCTGGTCATGAACAAAAAGAGCCTTGTCAACACTGTTCATCCCAGGCTTTATCTTAGAAGTTATCTTGTTTATCTCTTTATTTAGCTTTGCTGCAGCTTTTTTTATAGCAGCCTCTTTTACTGAACCGTTTGTTTTTTTATATTCTGATGCATAACCAAGTTCTATCTTTGTTATTTTTCCGGTTGTCCCTGTATATTCCAGAGAATAGCTGTGATTGTTATAAAATATCATTGTTGTCTTATTTACAACCTCAGTCATAATCTCTTTTATAGTGCTTTTATCACTGTCAACATAAAGTTCAAAAGAACTTACATCCACTTCTGTTTTATAATTTTTGTATGCCTGTATGACTTTTGTTTTCAACCTTTCATAATCCGTCTTTTCCATTGCCGATACTCTTTGCCCAAGAGCATCTGAAAAACACATGAGCATACATATAAGCATACAGCAGATGTATATACATCTGCTGTGTCTAAAACATATGTCTTTCTTCAACATAAACATATCTGTGATATATTTTTCTCTTTTCTCATTTAATATCTCTTTAGTTCTTATAGCAATACACCTGCCTAACCATTGATAATCCTGCGTGCAGAAATATACCATCTTTTAATCATCTGCAACACCTATAAGATGGTTGATAAACTGCTGCGCCGTACGGCCTGAAATACCGCCGTGGCTTAATTCCCACTTGTTTGCCTCAAGCCTTAACTCGTCCTCTGTAAGCTTAATCTCAGGATATTTCTTTGCAAGATTGATAACAATATCAAAATATTCCTGCTGTGATGGTCTGTAGTAACCAATCGTAACACCAAATCTTGCAACAAGCGATAACTTCTCCTGCATGGTATCTGAGCGGTGAAGTTCATCCTTCGACATATCGGAACGGTCGCTCCATGTCTCTCTTATAAGATGTCTTCTGTTTGAAGTTGCATATATAAGAATATTGTCAGGTTTCGTTTCAAGACCGCCCTCTATAACAGCTTTAAGATATTTATATTCAATCTCAAATTCCTCAAATGAGAGATCATCCATATAGATTATAAATCTATAATTTCTGTTCTTTATCTCAGAGATTATCGTCGAGAGATCTTTAAATTCATGCTTATAAACCTCTATCATTCTAAGTCCCTGACTGTAATATTTATTTAAGATAGCCTTGATACTCGTTGACTTTCCTGTACCTGCATCACCGAAAAGAAGAACATTGTTTGCTTTCTTTCCCTTTACGAATGCCTCAGTGTTTTCAATAAGTTTCTGTTTCTGTGACTCATATCCTATAAGGTCATCAAGTGACATATTTCCCGTTGTCGTGATAGGCTCTAATATCTCACCTGCCTGTCTCGTATTCTCATTGTGATTTACTCTGAATGCCTTATTAAGACCAAACTTTCCGACACCGTAAGTCCTGTAAAAATCTGTTACTATCTTATACATCTCAGACTCATCTTCTGCCTTTTCAATATCAGTGCTAAGCTGCTGGACTTTCTCGCTTACGCTCTTATTAAATATCTGCTCACTTTTAACGATTGCCTTGTAATTTAACACAACACTGAAACAGTCGATTCCAAGCTCTTTTTCAATAGCCGAAAAATCATAGTCAAAAAGCTGTTTGAATATGGCAAAATCTCCCTTTGCAAACTCGTTTACCGTACCCTCGTTCGCTCCAACTTTCTCAGAGACGAGAGTGAATGGATTTTCACTCATCGCAAGGAGAAATGCAAGGTAATTATGCCAGAGATTTTTGTCAAAACCATAGCGTGTTGAAAGGTCAAGAAGATTATGTATCTGGTCATATATCTCCGTAATAAGATCCTCTTTCACATACTGACCTGTTGAAAACCTCTGAAAAATGTCGGCAAGCTTAAATAAAATGCTGTCTTTTCCTATATTTCTGTAAATTACAAGTTTTGATGTCAAACGATACATCGAAAAATCGCCTCCAATTTTTAACTTCTGTTATTTATTTCTAAAACCAACTCTTAGCTGTATATCTTATGCAATTACGATTGCACAGATTTCTAACATCTAATCATAGTTACATTTTAATTTATAAATTTAATTTTTTTACATTCTCTCAGGTGCTTCAAGTCCTAAAAGATCGATAGCTGTTTCAAGAACTTTTCCAACCAATGCACTGAGTTTTATATATGAGTCTCTCTGCTTTTCATTTTCATTTGTCACTATCTTATTTTCATGATAGAACTTATTGAATGTATCTGAAAGTTCATATACGAACTGGCATATCTTGTGCGGTGCGTGCTCCTCAAATGCAGCGTTTACTGTCTCTGACCACTTTGTGAGGGCGAGCATCACATCTGTTTCAGATTTGCTGTCAGCAGGCTCAATAGCTGATTTTTCATCAACAGTTATATTCTGTGCTTTTACTTTTGCAAGAAGTGATTTTGTGCGGACTATCGTATATAAGATATATGGTCCTGTATTTCCCTCAAATGATGTAAATCTGTCAACATCGAATATATAATCTTTTGATGCCTGATTGCTTAAGTCACCGTATTTGATGGCTGCAAGGCTTATCTTAGCTGCCGCATCATCTATCATATCCTTGTCCATATCCCTGTCTTTCATCTTGTCAAGTACCTGTTCATTTACATCTTCAAGAAGTTTTTCAAGCCTTAACACTCCGCCGTCACGAGTCTTAAATGGTTTGCCGTCCTTGCCGTTCATAGTACCAAATCCTACGAACTCAAGTTTTACATCTTCACCGATTATCTTTGTCTTTCTCGCACATCTGAATACCTGCTCAAAGTAAAGTGACTGTCTCTTATCAACTACATAGATTATCTCATCAGGATCAAAAAGTCTGCGTCTCTCAACGATAGTCGCAAGGTCAGTTGTATTGTAAAGAGTTGCTCCGTTTGATTTAAGAATCATACAAGGTGGTATTTCTTTTGTGTCAGTCTCCTCTTTTACATCAACGACAAGTGCCCCCTGATCGATGTGTGCATATCCACCGTCTTTCATATCCTGCACCATCTGTGGAATATATGGCTGTGCATCAGACTCTTTCTTCCAGAGGTCAAACTCTACGTTTAACTTTGTATAAATCTTCTTTAAATCTGCAACAGACACATTGATAATGTGCTGCCAGAGTGCAAGATAACCTTTTCTTCCCGACTGGAGTTCGGCTGTTGCTGTCTGTGCTTCCTCTTTATACTCCGGATGCTCTTTTGAATAACCTGATGCATAAGGATATATCTCCTCGAGGTCAGACATTGTAAATGGAGGCTCTGTAGGATATTCCCCGTCAAAACTCTCATCAAAATATACAAGTTCAGGTTTGCGGTGTTTTAACTCTGTAATGATAAGACCTATCTGAAGTCCCCAGTCTCCAAGATGAACATCACCGATTACCTTATGTCCAAGATAACGCGCCGTTCTCTTTATGCTCTCACCGATAACTGCTGAGCGAAGATGCCCCACATGGAGTGGTTTTGCAACATTTGCTCCGCCGTAGTCGATAACTATTGTTTCCGGATTTTCGGCTTTATCAAGACCGAGTGTCTCTGATGCCGCCATCTTATTTATGTAATCAGCAAGAAATCTGTCACTTACACTCATATTTATAAATCCTGGTGCCTGTGCAGCTATCTCCTTAAAACTTTCACTGTCTTTTAAAAATTCAACAACTTCATTTGCCATCTGTATAGGAGCTTTGTGGTACTCTTTAGCTGCCGCAAGCGCTCCGTTACACTGATACTGGCAAAGATCAGGTCTATTTGAAACACCAACCTTTGCATATTTCTTATCATAGCCCGCTTTTTCAAAAGCAGCACTAAGTTCTTCCTGTAATATCTCGATTACTTTTTTCATTAAAATTTATTCCTCCAATCTGTCTATTTCATCAAAAAATCCCGCAAATGTCTTTTTACAGCACATAGGATTTAATATTGTCATTCCATCACCTGCAAGTCCGGTAACCGCAAATGACATTGCAACTCTGTGGTCATTATATGTCTCTATATTTGTATTTTTAGGTGTACCGGGATGTATCTTTACACCGTCAGGCAGTTCATTACATAATATCCCCATCTTAGCCAGTTCGTCAACAATAACTTTTATCCTGTCGGATTCCTGACCTCTTATATGTGCTATCCCCGTTATAGTAACTTCCGAGTCAGCAAAAGGTGCTATCGCCGCAAGCGTAAGAGCCTGGTCTGAAAAATCTGACATTTTAACTTCCATTCCCTTTAACTTACCGTCAGGTCCCTTAAGCCAGAGATTTTGTCTGCCATCACGCTCCCAGCTTACAGTGCATCCCATCTTTTCAAGCAGTTTTATAAACTTCATGTCACCCTGAAGCGACTCTTTACGCATACGCTTAACCATAGCCCACTTTCCTGTCGCCGCCGCAAGTGCATAAAAATAACACGCCGCCGATACATCAGGCTCTATATCATAATCCCTTGCAATATAATCTCCACCTCTTACACGGTAGCTGTCATTTTCAAGTTTTTCAACACCCCTATGCCCAAACTGTTTCATCATCTGCTCAGTCATCTCAACATATGACCTTGCCTCTCTCGTCCCTGTCATTTTAATAGTAACATCATCAAATGCAATCGGTAAGACCATCAAAAGTGCACTTAAAAACTGACTGCTCCTGTCTATGTTTAGAGCAACAGCCTTAGGCTCATTTATTCTTTCTATATTTAATAATTTTTTCTTAGGTTCATCTGCCTTATCATTATTTAATTTTACTTTTCCTGATATATCAGTCCTGTTTTTTTCAGGTTCATCCGAATATATCTCAGCTTTTTCTTTAACATCTCCGACAGGATTTCTTCCATATAAAATACCTCTTACTTTCATCGGGAAAGTATATTCTTCACCGAGCCATGTAAACTCTGCCCCAAGACTTTCAAGTGCCTCAAGCAGTTCACGCATAGGCCTTTTTCTCATCTGGTCTGACGAATCAAGCACATACTCACCATCCCCCATTGCCGTAAAAGCCGTAAGAAACCTTGCCGCAGTTCCTGCACTGCCCACATATATCCCGGCAGTTTTATTTGGAATATTTCCTCCATGCCCCTCTATTATGACAGTGCACCTTTTCTCATCAGCTTCAACTTTAAATCCCATACTTTCAAGTGCCTTTAAAAAGTGAACCGAGTCCTCACTAAACGCTGCTCCCTCAAGCCTCGATGTTCCGTCTGCCATCGCAGCGAGCAGAAGTGCCCTGTTTGTCATGCTTTTTGAACCTGGAACTTCTGCCACTATATCTTCTTTTAAATATTTTTTTACTTTGTAACTTGTCATTATCTTAATCCTTGTTTTTATGATGTTTAATGTATTGCATTATTAATATTTTCCAAATAAATTTTTAATCCTCACATCATTTTTATTTATTAGAAATTGCTATCTTATAGTGTACGATACAGCAAAGATTTAGTCAAATTATTTCTTTATAGCTATTATCTTACATAATTTCTCCACCGTTTTTTCTATATTACTCTCTTCGACACCGAGATAATTCATCACAAATATATGCTCTGTTCTGTTTTCTTTCAGATGGTAAAAGCCCGACAGCGGTGACATTTTTATCCCCTCTTTTGCTGCCCGTCTTACAAATTCTTCATCACTGTATTTCGTTTTTATCTCCATCAAAAACTGCAGCCCTGCATCCTCTTCATGCACTGTAACATATTTGTTAAGTTTACTTTTCTTTATAGCCAAAAACAGTTTTTTTCGCTTGTCCGAATAATATTTTCTCATTCTGTTTATATGCTTCTCAAAACACCCCTCGTCTATAAACTTTGCAAGCGTGTACTGTTCAAAATTTGACACTGTACATGAATAGAAAAACAGCGTTTTATAAAATTTATCCAACAATTTTTCCGGCAGTACCATATAACTAATTCTGACTGTTGACGAAAGTGTTTTTGTAAATGTATTTATGTAGATGACTTTCTCCGACACATCTATACTTTGCAATGCAGGTATTGGCTGTCCGTTCAGCCTAAGCTCACTGTCATAATCATCTTCTATTATATATCTTTCTTCATCCTGATTTGCCCATCCTAAAAGTTCATATCTCCTGCTTATCGGCATTACTATTCCTGTCGGGAAATGATGCGACGGTGTGATATGAAGTATGTCTATCTTTTTTTCACTTATCTGCGATGGAATAACACCGTACTCATCCATTCCTATATAATCCTGTTTTACACCGTGACACCTGTAAATTTTTGAAATCTTATCGTATCCGGGATCTTCAACACCGTATTTCTTGTCCATTCCAAGAAGCTGTATGATAAGACCATAAAGATACTCAGTACCCGCTCCGACTATTATCTGTTCGGGGGCAACTATCATTCCCCTGAACTCCTTAAGATGCTTTGCTATTGCCCTTCTAAGCTCCATAGCACCACCACTTGGTGGATTTGTCATAAGTGCATTTTGCTGTTCTGATAAAACCTGCCTTATCAGTTTTGTCCATATGGTAAAAGGAAACATATCGGAAATCATTTTGTTTTTTGTAAAATCCGCAATATATCTTCCCTCTGTCCGAGCCTGTGAAATTGCAAATTCCTCATCAATCCTGTCACACATTTTTTCTTTCACAAGATTTATATGCTCAACACCATTTTTAATAGAAGTCTTTTCCCTCTCATTTTCCATTGCACTACTGTCCCAGATATAACCACTTTTAATATCAGAAACATAATAGCCTTTTTTGGCAATCGAATATATATATCCCTCGGCAAGCAACTGGGCATATGCATTCTCAACTGTAATGACGCTTATACCCAGATTTTTTGCAAGACTTCTCTTTGACGGAAGTTTTTCATTTTTCTCCAAGACCCCTTTTTTTATATCATTTTTGATACATTTATATAAATGTTCATAAAGTGAATCTGAACCTATATCTGCAAATGAATATGTAAGCATATCTGTTAATCCTTTCAAACTGACCTTTTTGAATATGTTTATTTTGACGATTTTTTTATATCCAGATACTATTATAATCTTGTGTATGCTGAATGTAAAGAATATTACATAGTGATTCAAAACTATGCGTAACAGTTCAGCTTTCCATTTATTACATTTTCATACAAATTTAAAATAAACATTTACGAATTTTGGAGGAAAAACGATGAATAAAAGATATGAACTTAATAAAGAACTTGCACAGATGTTAAAAGGCGGAGTTATCATGGATGTAACTACTCCTGAGCAGGCAAAGATTGCACAGGAAGCCGGTGCTTGTGCTGTTATGGCACTTGAGAGAATCCCTGCTGACATAAGAGCAGCCGGTGGTGTTTCAAGAATGAGTGACCCAAAAATGATAAAAGGTATTCAGGAAGCAGTTTCAATCCCTGTAATGGCAAAATGCCGTATCGGTCACTTTGCAGAAGCCCAGGTACTTGAAGCCATTGAGATTGATTACATAGATGAAAGCGAAGTATTATCGCCAGCCGATGATGTTTACCATATCAACAAGAGAGATTTCAAAGTTCCTTTCGTATGTGGAGCAAAAGATCTCGGCGAGGCACTCAGAAGAATCAACGAAGGTGCATCTATGATTAGAACAAAAGGCGAACCGGGAACAGGTGACATTGTTCAGGCTGTAAGACATATGCGTATGATGAACAGTGCAATACGAAAGCTCACAAGCCTTAGAGAAGATGAACTTTTTGAAGCGGCAAAACAGTATCAGGTACCTTATGAACTTGTAGAGTATGTTCACGAGAACGGTAAACTTCCTGTTGTAAACTTCGCAGCCGGCGGCGTTGCTACTCCTGCTGATGCAGCACTTATGATGCAGCTTGGTGCTGAAGGTGTATTCGTAGGTTCCGGTATATTCAAATCAGGAAATCCTGCAAAAAGAGCCGCTGCTATCGTAAAGGCAGTAACAAACTATACAGATGCAAAACTTATAGCAGAACTTTCAGAGGACTTAGGAGAAGCAATGGTCGGTATCAATGAACAGGAAATTGCACTTCTTATGGCTGAAAGAGGTAAATAAGGAGAAAAAATCATATACGCAAATTTTTTCACTAAATAAATTTGAAAATCAGAAAAGAGGGATACGGCTATGAATATTGGAGTCTTAGCTTTACAGGGTGCTTTTATTGAGCATGAAAAGGTACTTGATAAACTTGGTGTTGATTATACGGAGCTTCGTCAGAAATCTGACCTTGATACCAAACTTGACGGTATCATTCTTCCCGGCGGTGAGAGTACGGTTCAGGGAAAACTTTTAAGAGAGCTGGATATGTTTGAGAATATAAAAGAACAGATTGAGGATGGTCTTCCCGTTCTCGCCACTTGTGCCGGTATGATTCTTCTTGCTAAGGATATTGAAGATGATGACACTAAACACCTCTCAACACTTCCTATCACAGTTAAAAGAAATGCTTACGGCAGACAGCTCGGAAGTTTTTATACGGAAAGTGATTATGAGGGACTTGGTGAAATCCCGATGACTTTTATACGCGCACCCTTTGTTGCCGAGGCAAAACCGGAAGTCGATGTAACGGCTGTTGTCAATGACAATATCGTAGGAGTTGAATATAAAAATCAAATTGCCATCTCTTTCCATCCTGAACTTGATGAGAGTACGAAAATTCATGAAAGATTTTTGAAAATGTGTGAAAGTCCCACTGTTGCACAAGCATAAATTTGAGATATAATGTAAAATCATCTATACTCAATAAATAAAATACACTTTATGTTGCAAATTAAAAAGCTGCTTGTTTTAATTTTAACAGGCAGCTTTTATTAAAACTGTAAAATTATTAAAATTCTCCCCACTCAAACCCATTTGTTTTTATGATACACAATCTCTCACTTAGTATATTTCTATACATATTATCTTAATACAAAAATATATACACCTGAAATAATTCCGCCCACAATTTTGATGTTAAAATATTACATCCATCTATAATCATGCATCCTGTTTTCTCAACTCCCTGACTTTCTGCATAAACACCGGCTTATTGGCAAATACAAAACTGCGCTTACTGTAATTATAATTTATCACATCAAGCATATCATCTTCCGTTCTCAATATGCAGTCATTTATATCTATGTAAATCTTTTCTCCTGAAAGGTCGTCTATATCAAATATATTATCACATATGACTATCTCTTTTACACCAGCCGCCGCTTTTTCGCACCACTTTATGTCATATCCCAAATTCTTTGCAAGAATTCTTACTCTCTCTGCCATTACGGAATGTTCATTTTCATTTATATAAAAACTGTCTGCACTTTCAAAAAGTTCCCTGAAAGGCTTCTCATTGAAATCAAGTTCAAATATTCTGTTTTCACCTGCTTTTCCGGTAATTCCATGAATGGCATCATCGTATGCGAGCATTACCGTTTTTGCCCGGTTGTATTCGCCATTGTGAAGTCCCTCATATACTATCTGGAACATTGAATTTAAAAATGTGTCTGTCATTCTGTCTAGGTCTTTTTCAGTTGTGTACTTTACAAAGAAATTTATCCAGTTTCTCCACGCATAATATGTAGGAAATGTGTTTACAGTTTCCTTTTTTGCCCCCATTGCATGAAGTGCTTTTGATGTTCCTACAGATGCCACTTTCATTCCTGACTTATTGCAAAGATAACACCACTCCGTATCATCCCAGTAAAGAAAATTTTCTTCAGGCATAAATCCAATCTTATCTATCGTGCTTCTTCTTATCATAAGCGAGCAGGCAGCTACACTGTCTACATAAAGATAATCAGGCATGGATCCATCCTCATACATATCAAGATGAGGTACATCCGTACAGAAATATTCAAAATCTATCGTCTGTCCGAACTGCTGAATATAATCAGGTGCTTCAAGATGATATATCTTTGATGCCGCCATACCCACTTCGTCATGCTCCTCAAGAAATTCATATAGATTTCCTATTGCATTTTCATCGAGCATCGCATCATTGTCAACACACATAAGATATTCATATCCCTCTTTGTATGCCGCACGAAGTCCTGTATTAAATCCGCCCGAACCACCAAGATTTTCTTTATTTACAATAAGTCTTACCTTATCACCGTATTTTTCCTTAATAGCCTCCGGTGCACCATCTGTTGACGCATTGTCAACCACATACAGATCATAATCAGTAAATTTATTTTCAAGGATACACTGAATACATTCAAGCACCTTGTCAACTTTATTAAAATTACATATTACTATACCTATTTTCTTCAATATTATATCCCCTTTCCGATTATTCCTTCCAGTTCATTAAATAACAAACTGTGATATGTGCCTATAGTACCTTTCCCTACACTTTTTATATCGGTCGAAACACCGGTATTCTTTGCTGTTTCTTTCCAGACTTTTCCTGCTGAGTATGCCGTATAAAAATACTTCTCACTTAATCCATGTTTTCTGTCATATTTACTTCCATTTATTCCAGTTTCTGTTTTATTGTCCGCTGTTTCTGCAAATTGAATTTTGCTCCTATCGCCCGCCGCAGATACATGAGACAAATATGCCCCCGCTGCAAACAATGCACAGAGAGCAGACAGCATACATCCCGTTCCGCTGACTTTTCTCATCCTGCTGTCCCCACCATCTATTTTTAACACATTTTCCCCATCGGAGATAATGTCAATATTTCCACTTATAAAAGCAACCGTATTATATTTACCGGCAAGAGCCATTGCTGCTCTTTCCTGTTCCTCCTCCGACAGTTTTATACTACTCTCCACTCCGTTTGATTTGATTTTTATATTTTCTTTATCTTCTGACAACCCTATTTTATTTTCAGAAAAATCACTCTTTAATCTTTCTTTAGTGCTAAAATCTGCTTCTTCTATGTTAAGTTTTTCAAAATCAAATAAATTCTTTGCTTCTCTGCCAAAATTTTTAAATTCAAGCAAAATCTTTGCCTCTTCCTGGTTACATCTTATTATGTCAGGGTGCACATTTGCAAGTATGTCCTTTGCACATTTTTTTCTATAATTACTTGCACCGACTCCGACAGGGTCAAATATCACCGGATGTCCGAGTTTATTTGCAAATTTTCCTGCCGCAATATATGCCGCTATCTTTTCATCAGACGGCACTCCCATATTTAAAAGCGTTGCCGATGTAATCTGCGTTATCTCCTCCATTTCCTTTATGTCCTGTGCCATTATCGCACTTCCACCTGCTGCAAGCAGCATATTTGCAACATCCTGCATAGTCACAACATTTGTAAGGCAGTGCACATTTGGAGCTGTGCTTTTTATATACCCGATATTTTCATTTACTATATTTTCCAGGGCTCGTTTGCTCTTTATGACACTGCTTTTGATACTGCCACTTTTTGTAGTATCATTCTTCGCCTCATCTTTCTTAAACTTTTCACCAAATTTATTTTTTTCATTATCTGAGTCTTTAGACTTTTCATCTATCATCATAATAAACTTCCTTATTTTTATACAATATGTTCATCACATCTACTCAAAAAACTCCGTCACTCCACTCTTTTTAAGTGCAGTCACAAGTACAAATGCAAGAATACTTCCTGCTACAGTTGATATAAGAAACGGAACAACATACACAAACATTCCTATATCCTGAAGTCCCATCGCATATTTTGCCACCGGATAAGCCGCTATTCCACCAAGCACACCTGTTCCAAATGCCTCGGCAACACAGGTAGGAAGCACCTTTTTTGAAAATTTATAGACAAGACCACAGCATAAAGCACCGACCATACTTCCCGGAAATGCAAGAAAACTTCCAAGCCCTAAGATATTTCTGAGCAAACTTGCCACAAAAGCAATACCGACACTGTAACCGGGTCCTAAAAGAACCGCCGACAAAATATTTATCATGTGCTGAACAGGTGCACACTTACTTGATGCAACAGGCACACTAAGCATACTTCCCACCACCGCAAGAGCCGTAAAAACACCTGCCATAGCTAGTTTCTTTGTTGTTTTTGATTTCATTTTTATCCTCTTTTCTTATTATATGTACTCTCGGTATCTCCTCAAAACGAGTCATTTATCCCTCAAAAAAACACTCCCAAAGCAATACTTTTTCGGGTTTAATACAAAATTTACTCATTTACACAAGTCTGGCAGTCACTGTCAAACCATTGAATAAATAACAACCTTTAGGGTATTCACTTTGAGAGTGTATATATTTACTTGTAAATATATTTTTAGACTGTAAACATAAATGTACTTAATGTATCATTGAGCCCGTACACCAATTATATTAAGCCATAAATTCTTTAACTTTTGCGTAGATACCTTCACTGTCAAGACCGTATTTCTTGATAAGTTCTACTGCAGGACCAGACTCGCCGTAAGTATCATTTACACCAATCTTAAGAACCTTAGTTGGTGCTTTTGCACTGAGACAATCACATACTGCACTTCCAAGTCCACCAATAACAGAGTGTTCCTCAATAGTAACAACTTTTCCTGTCTCCTTAGCAGCCGCAACTATGAGTTCCTCATCGAGAGGTTTGATAGTATGAATATTGATAACTTTCGCATCAATTCCATCTGCTGCAAGTTTTTCTGCTGCCGCAAGTGTCTCAGAAACCTCAAGTCCTGTTGCAACAAGTGTTACATCTTTTCCTTCGCGGAGAACAACACCTTTTCCAAGTTCAAATTTGTAATCAGGTCTGTCGTTTATTACAGGTACGGCAAGTCTTCCGAAACGGATATATACCGGACCTTCATGGTCAAGTGCTGCCTTTACTGCTGCTTTTGCTTCAACATCATCTGATGGATTCATAACTACCATTCCCGGAATTGTACGCATAAGTGCAAGGTCTTCACAACACTGATGTGTCGCACCGTCTTCACCTACTGAAATTCCTGCATGAGTTGCACCAATCTTTACATTGAGTTTCGGATATCCTACTGAGTTGCGAACCTGCTCAAAAGCACGTCCTGCTGCAAACATTGCAAATGAACTTACAAATGGGATTTTTCCTGTTGTTGCAAGTCCTGCCGCAATACCCATCATGTTACACTCAGCAATACCACAATCTATATGTCTTTCAGGATAAGCTTTCTTGAAGATACCTGTCTTTGTTGCTGCTGCTAAGTCAGCATCAAGTACAACAAGATTTGGATACTGCTCTGCAAGCTCTGTCAAAGCATTACCATAGCTTTCTCTTGTAGCAATTTTCTTTACTTCTGCCATTTTTTCCTCCTATCTGCTTATTTCAAGCCCTCACCGATTTTTTCAAGGTCAGCCATTGCCTGTGCATACTGCTCATCATTTGGAGCTGTACCATGCCAGCTTACATTGTTCTCCATGAAAGATACACCTTTACCTTTCACACTCTTCATAATGATAGCCGTAGGCATTCCTTTAGTTTCTCTTGCTTTCTTAAATGCATCTGCAATCTGTTCAAAATCGTGTGCATCAATCTCAATAACATTGAAATTAAATGCCTTAAACTTGTCTGTAATAGGATATGGTGAACAAACATCCTCAATCTTTCCGTCAATCTGAAGTCCGTTATTATCAACAATAACACAAAGATTATCAAGTTTTCTTGCTCCGGCAAACATAGAAGCCTCCCAGACCTGTCCTTCCTGAATCTCACCATCACCAAGAAGTGTATATACTCTGTATGATGCATCATCAAGCTTTGCTGAAAGAGCCATACCAACTGCTGCTGATATACCCTGTCCGAGTGAACCGCTTGACATATCAACGCCCGGAATATGCTTCATGTCAGGATGCCCCTGAAGATATGAACCTACATGACGGAGTGTCTTTAAATCTTCAACTGGGAAAAATCCTCTCTGTGCAAGTGTTGAATATAAACCTGGTGCGATATGACCTTTTGATAAAACGAAACGATCTCTGTCTGCTTTCTTAGGATCTTTAGGGTCGATATTCATCTCCTCAAAATATAAATATGTTAAGAGGTCTGCTGCAGATAAAGATCCACCCGGATGTCCTGATTTTGCGCTGTGTACTGCTGTAACAATGCCCTTGCGGACTTCATTTGCAGTTTTCTTTAATGCTAAAATATCCATGATATCTTCCTTTCTCTCAAAATTATTTTTATATGCCATACTCAATCTGTTATTACGGCACTTTCAAGTTTGTGCAAAGCACAAATCTTGTGCATGAAAATTTATTTTCATGCTTTATTCTCCAAAAACAGCTATGCTGTCATTTCCGGTATTCTCAGCTTACTATTTACCAAAGACAGCTATGTAGTCCTTCTGGAATTTTTCAATACCCTGATCTGTAAGAGGATGCTTTGTCATCTGTTCTATTACACTGTAAGGAACTGTTGCAATGTCTGCACCTGCAAGTGCACAGTCTGTTACATGGATAGGGTTACGAACGCTTGCTGCAATTATCTCTGTCTTAATCTCAGGATAGTTTGCAAAAATATCTGCAATGCTCTGGATAAGATCGATACCAGGTGTTGAAATATCATCAAGACGGCCGAGGAATGGTGAAACATAAGCTGCACCTGCTCTTGCTGCAAGAAGTGCCTGGTTTGCTGAGAAGATAAGTGTTACATTACATTTAATTCCCTCACTTGAAAGAACTTTTGTTGCCTTAAGACCTTCAACTGTCATAGGAATCTTAACGATCATGTTCTTGTGAAGTTTTGCAATTTCTCTTCCTTCTTTAATCATTCCCTCTGCATCTACTGTTGTAGCTTTAACCTCTCCACTGATAGGTCCGTCAACGATTTCAGCGATTTCTTTTAAAACTTCTTCCTGGCTCTTTCCACCCTCTTTTGCGATAAGTGACGGATTTGTTGTTACACCACAGATAACTCCCATATCATTGGCTTTCTTAATGTCCTCAATCTTTGCTGTGTCTACGAAAAATTTCATACTCTTATTTCCTCCTTAAAATATCATTGTTTATTTTTTTTTAAATTATTATATAAAACTCTAAACGAGTTTGTTAATGTGATTATACAACTTTTACTACCTAAGGTCAACGATATGATTAAATTCATTTGACAAAATTTTAATTTGCCGCATTTTCTCCTCAGCCGGCTTATAACCTTTAACATATATTTTACAGAAAAAATCAATAAAACCAGAAGTTTTTCCAGTCATTCTTATATACCCTGTAAGGTCTGCCGCCGGTTTTAAAGCCTTTTATCAGCTTTCCTGCCGAATCAGTTTCAATAAACTTTCCTTTATCACTGCAGCAATATATATATCTGCTGTCTCCTTTTATTATATTGCCATTATTTGATGTTTTTTCAAAAGCCTTTTTTTCCGAAACACGATAATTTTTTGCAGATTCATTTACCTTAAACTGGTAATAATATGACTTATCATTTGATTTCTTTGCATATTTTCCTGCATTATTGTTCAACATTGTTATCAGAGTGCCTGACGAATTGCTGGTAAGTGCATTTTGTCCATACTGTGATCTAAACGGATCAGGCTTTTTCTTTCCCTGATTTAAAATAGACTCTATACTGTCAGTATCGTCTGTTGCTGAAGGATCTGCAGTTGCCGACTCATCTGCATCATCTTTAGAATATTTCTTAAGAACTTTTTTCTTAAGATTTTTACATTTTGCCCATATGTCCTTATCGGCAATAATGTAATCAAGCTTTGGAAGCAGACTTCCCACATTGCTGACCTTAAATATACTTGACAGCGATTTTGAACTTATAATAAGTTTGTTCGTTCCGCAGACCTGAACTGAATTTATATCTATCCAGTTTGCCTTTTTACCGGATTTTTTATACATCTCTGAAAGAAAATTATCAAAATCAAGTGCAAGACTTACTTTTCCCGTCTCAAGCTCAAGGCTCATTATCCTGCTGTTTCTTGAAGTCTTTTTTCCGAGTGCACTAGCTATAAAATATATATTTCCATAACCGTCATAAGCAAACTCTCCATCCTGCTTATATCCGTTTACCTGATAAATTCTTGTAACCTGACCGAGATCATTTATCCTTGTAAATTTATTTGCTGAACACGGATAAACAATATTGTCATATATTATCTGCATATTTTTTGCCACATTAGCTTCAAGCGGCATCTCACTCCTTAAAACTCCTGAGTTGTCATACATTGCAATAACATTTTTTCTGACTTTCTTTGTAACTGTCTTTTTGACACGCTTTGTTACTTTTTTGCCATTCTTTGTAACTTTTTTTGTAACAATCTTTACTGATTTTTGTGCTGTCGTCCTTCCATTACCAAATACCGTATAAAGACCATTGCTTATTTCCTGTCTGCTTCTTCCATCACATGTTGAAATTCTTGTTTTCGCCTGTGTAGCACTCTTAGGTATATCTACCGCATATACTATACTTTTTGATAACTGGTCTTTTCTGTTGTACAGCTTTAATGTTATGTAATTTCTCATTCCCGGAACAAGACCTATAAGCTGATATTCATGCTCTGTTGATACATTGCCGCTGCCGTCTGCTATAAGTGTTCTCGTAAAATCAGGAATTTTGCGGTCTTTAACGGAAATCGTATATTTACAATAACATCTTCCATCCGTCTTAAAATACACATACATAGAACAATAATTTGTTCCATAAGGATTATATGCCCACAGTGCATCTTCAGGCGTATAATCTTTTGCTTTCTTTTTGATATTTGTGATATTCTCCTCAGCTCTTGCTGAATTGCTCTGATTATAAACATCTTTAATTGATTTATAATTTATCGTAACCACATTTTTATGTCGTCCTGACAGATAAAGATTGTTTATATCAAGCTGCTTTACATCATCTATTGCCTTTCCATGTTGATCGGCAAGCAGGTCTTTTTCTTCTTTTATCTTTGCCTTATCTTCGCCACTAAGTCCGTTTGATATGTCACTCATTTTCCATACGAATATTCCCATACCTGCAAGCATAACTATACTTGTGATCAATATCGTCATCAATTTTTTCTTCATCTTTGTATGCCCTCATTTCTCTAAAACTTAATTTCTGCCGGTCATGCTATAGCCGCAAATGGCAGCACCTAATCTAATACTAAGCAATCTTTATAAATCAACCTCTTCTTTTAATCTTTTATATATATCAGGATAATTTCTTTTTATATTGACTGGTTTCATATCCGCATCAAGCAGACAATGCTCACTTTTTCCCGTTGTGACAAGCTCCCCAGCCTCATTTGTAATATTGTACTCCACACTTAATTTCATACCATTATATTTTACAAGTCTTGAGCTTATAATTGCTTTATCTCCAAAATGAAGCGGTTTAATATATTTACACTCTACTCCAAGCACAGGCATTATAAGTCCCATATCCTCGACTTTTTTATAATCAAGTCCTATTTTCTTTAGATAATCTATTCTCGCTTCTTCAAAAAAGCGTATATAATTAGAATGATGTACTATCCCCATTCTGTCAGTCTCATAATAATTTATTGTGTGCTCATACACAGTACCCTTTTCATCCATAACTTACTGCCTCCCAAAATAATGGTTTTCTTTTGCACCCGCAGTGCTGACAATAACAAATAGTTGTTGCTTTACTTATCCATACCTATTATAATTATAACTTATTAAAAGTTGCTTTGCAATAACAAAGGACATACATTTATAAACTATTAACAAGTGTGCATTACCGATTATTGTTTTGTGACGGCTTTTCTAAAAAATTTACGGCTGTCTTTAACCAAAAACATAAACAATAATCACTCAGTACACGGAAATGAGGATTTTATGAATCTTATTACGGCAGAACATCTCACACATTCATATACCGAAAGGCTTTTACTCGATGATACTTCATTTAGTCTGGGAGAAAACGAAAAAGTCGGTATTATAGGAATAAACGGAACAGGCAAATCAACTCTGCTTAAAATACTCGCCGGAATTGTTGAGCCTGACAGTGGAAAGATAACGATGGGGCGAAACTTAAGAATAGGCTACCTTTCACAGAAACCTGAATTTGCAAACAAAATAACTGCTCTTGAAGCAGCACTTCCGCTAAAAAAGGATATAGCTGATTCTCCGGCAAATTACGAACCACAGGCAAAAAATATGATGAACAAACTCGGTTTTAAAAATCATACCCAGCCGATAGAGGAACTCTCCGGAGGCCAGCGCAAAAGAATTGCTCTTATCAGAACACTTCTCACACCGGCTGATATACTTATTCTTGATGAGCCAACAAACCACCTTGACAGTGCAATGAACGAATGGCTTGAGGATTATCTGAAAAAATACCGCGGTGCACTCATTATGATAACACATGACAGATATTTTCTTGATACTGTTGTAAACCGCATCGTTGAGATAGACAAAGGAAAACTCTACAGCTACGAATGTAATTATCTTGGATTTCTTGAGCGAAAGGCACAGAGAGAAGAAATCGCAAATGCAACCGAGAGAAAAAGACAAAGTCTGTTAAAAACCGAGATTGCATGGATGATGCGTGGTGCAAGAGCGCGTTCCACAAAACAGAAAGCTCACATACAGAGATATGAAAATCTTCGTGACATGAAAGCCCCTGCCACTGACAGCACCATAGAGATAAGTTCAGCTTCGTCAAGACTTGGAAAGACAACGATAGAACTTGAACATATCTCAAAATCATATGACAACATCCCTGTAATTTCCGATTTTACATATTTCTTTTTAAGAAATGACCGTGTAGGTATCATCGGTCCAAATGGCTGCGGCAAATCAACACTTATGAACATCATCACCGGAAATGTCACTCCTGATTCCGGTATCGTCACCATCGGTCAGACCGTAAAAATAGGCTATTTCTCGCAGGAAAATGAAGCGATGGACGAGTCTTTAAGAGTTATTGACTATGTAAGAGAGGGCGGCGAAGTGATACATACGAAAGACGGCACTGTATCAGCATCCGTAATGCTCGAAAGATTCTTATTCCCGCCCGACCAGCAGTATTCCATTATCGGCAAACTGTCGGGCGGTGAAAAAAGACGGTTATATCTTCTTAGAATACTTATGGAAGCACCTAATATACTTATACTCGACGAGCCTACTAACGACCTTGATATAGCTACTCTCACACGACTTGAAGATTATCTCGATTCTTTTGAGGGAATCGTAATCACGGTCTCGCATGACCGCTATTTCCTTGACAGGGTCGTTTCAAGGATATTCTGCTTTGAAAACGGCACGATAAAGCAGTATGAGGGCGGTTACACAGATTATCTCAATCACACAACACATAAACTTGATGTAACTGATGCAGGCATTTCTTCATCTGAGAAAAATTCACCTGATGACGATACAGCAGAGGAAACAGACAAACCTAAAGTGACAAAAGATAACTGGAAAGACGGTCAGACAAAAAAACTTAAAATGTCTTATAAAGAAGAAAAGGAATTTGAAACGATAGAAAACGATATTGCAACACTTGAACAGCAGATTGAAGATACTGACAATGAAATGTTAAAAGCTGCAAATGATTTTGTCAAACTCGGAGAATTATCAGCCAAAAAAGAGGAATTGCAAAAAGAGCTTGAACACAAAATGGACCGCTGGATGTATCTTGAAGAACTTGCAGATAAAATAGCCGGCAACGCGTGAACAACAGATGCCGTTTTTGCGGTAAAATAAAGCATTACAGTGTAAAAATGCGTTGACACTAATCATTTTATATGATAGATTTAATGTGTCGGCGGGTATATAAATCCTCTGACAGCCCAAGTCGTGCCGCCCACGGCATGACACAAATATTTTTTAAAGTTTTAGGAGGCAGTACAATGAAGGGTACAGTTAAGTGGTTTAACGCAAAAAAGGGTTTTGGTTTCATTTCAGATGAGACAGGCAAGGATGTATTTGTACATTACTCAGCACTTCAGATGGATGGTTTCAAAGTTCTTGACGAAGGTGAAGAAGTGGAATTTGACGTAGTAAACGGCGAAAAAGGACCACAGGCTTCAAATGTTGTAAAGATTGGCTAATTCATCTTTACATTTATTATAATCGAAGCATGGATCCATTCTTATTTTTATAGATAAACAAAATTTATTTTAATATTTTTGATTTTTTGACAAGATTATAATGAGACATTAAAAAAGGAGCTGCCGCTGATGATGCGACAGTTCCTTTTTAATATTATGATGTTAGGTTCAAAACTATTTAAGTCTCATTCTATAGACAACCGGCTTATCACTCTTTACAAATGGAGCTTTTATTATCATTCTGTCATCTTCCCTGATAAACTCAGGCTGCTCATCATAACCGAGTGCGGTAAATTCTTCAATGATACCGTGGAAGTCTTTGCTGTTTTCTCCCATGCTCTTTACGATTATGTCCTCTCCATTCTGCTTCATAGGGATTATGTAGATGCAGTCCGCCTTACAGGTAAATCTTATATCCTCAGATGTAAAGTCTTTTCTGCCCTCCTCCGAGAACATTCCCTCTACTACCTCGGTACTTCCCTCCTCCTGCACTCTCCACGGATGAGTTCCATATATTGCTTCACCGTTTACATACATCCACTCTCCGATTTCTTCCATTATCTTTATTTCTTCATCACAGATGGTTCCATCTGCTTTCGGTCCTACATTGAGTAAGAGGCAGCCATTCTTGCTGACAATATCAACCAGATCCTGCAAAATATCACTTGATTTCTTAAATCTGTTCTGCTCAGTATAACACCACGAATTAAATGCCATTGATGTGTCAGCCTGCCAGTAGAATGGCTTTGCTTCTGAAAAGTGACCTCTCTCCATATCAAGTATTCCCGTTCCCAGCATCATTGCATCATGCTTGTATGAAATACCTACTTTCATGTTCCATTCCTCTGCACGATTATAATAATATGCGGCAAATTTCTTTAAATACTCTTTTACTGAATCATGTTGTATCCACCAGTCAAAATAGACCATTGACGGCTTGTATTTTTCAACAAGCTCACAGTTTCTTGCAAGCCAGTCCTCAAGAAATTCCTTTGGAGGTGCAGGACTGAAAAGATCCTGATTGTCAGGTTCAGGCATTGCCGGCCAATAAAAGTCACCAAGTTTCATAGGCTGTTTTATATCACTCTCAAACTCGCAGCCATGTCCCATAAAGAAAGCGTGCTCAACTCGATGATTTGACTCGCAGAAAACAAGTCCCTCATCCTGTATTGCCTCTTTAAGTTCTCCTAAGACATCCCTTCTCATAGCCTTTTTTACGCTTGTCCACTCACTTATCTCACTGTCATACATCTGAAATCCGTCGTGGTGCTCGGCAACAGGCATAATATATTTTGCCCCTGCTTTTTTGAACAATTTAACCCACTCTTTAGGGTCAAACTTTGGTGCAGTAAACATTGGTATAAAGTCCTTATATCCAAACTTTGTATGCTCGCCGAAAGTTTCTCTGTGGTGTTTCCACTCCTCCATATCCTGAATATACATATTTCTTGAATACCATTCATTGTTGAAGGCAGGAACACTGAAGAGTCCCCAGTGGATAAAAATTCCAAACTTTGCATCCCTGAACCACTTTGGTGCTTCATATTCAGACAAGGAAACCCAGTCAGGCTTATAAGGTCCTTTTTCTATTACTTCGTCAACAATCTTTAAATATTTTTCCTGTATTGTCATTCAACTCCTCATTTCTGCACATGCTTTTTTGTGCCTATCAAGTTTGTGTCAAGTGTGCGCAGACACTATTCCAAATATTATCTTACACCTTATACAGCCTGCCATACTACATTAATAATTCAAAATATTTTATATTAAATTTATTTGCTCTCTTCTTTAACTCGAATAAGGTTCATAATCTCAGGTTTCTCGCTCAGAAGTATCCTAACAAGTTCTCCCGGATGAGGGCAGCTCTCGACTTTCTCACCTTTTTCATTTTTCATGTCGAGCACTTTTACCATCACATTTTCACCCGATGGCTTCATTATCTCTATCTCATCACCAACACAGAATTTATTTTTCTGTTCAATAAGTGCATATCCTTCTTTATCAATATCCCTTATTATTCCTAAAAATACATATCCCCTTACATATGTGTTATTGTCATATATCTGAGTCTCATGAGTAGTAGGTCCATAGAAAAATCCTGTTGTGAACTGTCTGTAAGTACATTTTGAGATTTCTTCCATATAATATTCTTTCTTTGACTCATAAAGCTTTGGTGACTCAAAATAATCGTCAATCGCCTGACGATATGTTCTTGCAACATCTGCAACATATAATGCTGTTTTCATTCGTCCCTCTATCTTGAAACTGTCGATACCCGCATCTACAAGGTCAGGAATATGTTCTATCATGCAGAGGTCTTTTGAATTAAAGATATATGTTCCTCTCTCATTTTCTTCGATAGGGAGATACTCACCCGGTCTGCTCTCCTCAACAATATGATATTTCCATCTGCAAGGGTGTGTGCAGGCTCCGAGATTTGCATCCCTGCCCGTAAAATAATTGCTCAAAAGACATCTTCCCGAATATGAGATACACATTGCACCATGAACAAACGTTTCTATTTCTAAGTCATCAGGAATATTTGCTCTTATCTCCTTAATCTCTTTTACGGAAAGCTCTCTCGCCGAAACAACTCTCTTTGCACCTAATCTCTGCCAGAAAAGATAATCGGCATAATTTACATTATTTGCCTGTGTGCTTATGTGAATTTCAATCTCAGGACATACTTCCTTTGCTATGGTAAACACACCAGGGTCTGAAATTATAAGTGCATCAGGTTTTATCTCTTTTAATTCCTCAAAATATTTTCTGACACCCTCAAGATCTCTGTTGTGTGCCGTGATATTTGCCGTTATAAATACTCTTTTTCCGTACTTGTGTGCAAATTCTATTCCGGCTTTTATATCCTCGTTTGAAAAACTCTTTGCCTTTGCCCTTAATCCATACATTTCTCCGCCGATATATACTGCATCTGCACCATACATAACGGCAACCTTTAAAACATCAAGACTGCTTGCAGGTACAAGCAGCTCCGGTTTTCCATTTGCTAACATATATTTTCCCTGCTAAAATTTATAGCTTTTCCTTTCTTTAAATCTTATGATGTTTGATTTTTTCTCAACTGATGCCAAAGATTATTTTTATTCCTGCATCATTTTGCCAGTTTCCATGTCTTATTCTTTTTTTCTGTCCGCCCGGATTACCTGTGACAAAGCCGCCCCATCACCAACAGGCAATACTACCGTCTTAAACCTTTCCGAATGTGTCAGAAAATAAAGATACTCTCTCATCCTGCCGTGTATCGTCCTGTCACGCTTTGTGATGGCATACCTTGACTGTATTATATCTCCATCCTGAAGTACATTGTCTGTCACTAAAAGTCCATCATCAGTAAGCATATCAAGAACCGGTTCAAGGAAATTAAGATACTGCCCCTTAGCTGCATCCATAAAAATAAAATCATATTTTCTTCCCTCAGCGGCAAGCTTTTTAAGAACATCAACCGCATCTCCCTCATACAAAGTTATCCTGTCATTCTTCCCGTATCTCTCAAAATTTTCTTTAGCACATTTAATCCTTATCGGAACTTTTTCTATCGTATCTATAATTGTATCTTCCGGCACATATTCACTCATAAACATACTTGAAAAACCGACTGCGGTACCTATCTCAAGCACGGCATTCGGTTTTTTCATTTCTAAAAGGAATGATATAAGTGATTGCATCGAACGCCTTATTATAGGCACTTCATCAGCTAATGCCGCTTTTTCAACTTCCTTTAAATATTTTGGTATGTCCCATGATATTGAATCAATATATGTCGATAATCTTTCATCGATGATCAAAATCTTTTCCTCTCTTTTTATTCACTTTGAGTAAGAATGTCAAGTATCTCCTCATATCCCATGCTCGTATTTAATGTATAAATTCCAGGTTTTAACTTAATCTCATCCTTGTCCATCAATCTTGTTCTAGCATAAAATGAATATTTATTTACTATGAGTCCTTTATTATAAAGAGTGTCCGCAACTTTATGCATAGATTCACCTTTTGACACGGAAAACTCTTTATCCGTCCCCGGTGCTTCCTCCACCACAACAGGCCCATATATCTCATAACCAAGATTGTAAAATGCCCTGCAGGCGTGAAAAAGTATAAAAATTATAAACAAAAATACAAGTATATTTACAAGAAGCAGTAAACCTCTGCATAAAAGCTTCAATGCCTGATCTGATTTTTTGTTTTTTCCCATACCTATCCCTCCAAAAAATCAGTCTCGATATTTATCTGTTCGAGATAACGCTCCTGAATTTCTCTTATCATCATACAATATTGATGTTCTGCTGCAAAATATTCATTTGAAAGCCCTATATTTAGCAGATCCGAAAAACGTTTCTGCAGCTCATTATTTTCCTGAATAAAATTTTCATTATCCGAAAGCTGCAGGGCGAGGCTCTGTCTTCTATAATCACATATTCTGCCATATAATTCCGGCTCATTTTTTACTTTATTTAAAAGTGTCTGATACTGATTATATTCTTTTGTTGACTTTATAGTATCTATCAATGTGTTTAAAGCATCCTCAATCTCTCTCATAAAACCTTTTCCTCCCCACAGCTCTAAAATCAGGCTACAATAAAAATGTTACCGTTCGCACCTATGATGCGGGCAATACAAAAATCTACTCAACTTCCATGATTATAGGTAATATCATTGGATTACGCTTCATCTTCTTCCAGAGATAATCACTAAGACTGTCTTTTATCTCGGTCTTTATCTTGCTCCAGTCTGAAACCTTATTGTCAAGGCATCTCTCAAGTGCCGCATAAACGATACTCTTTGCTTCATCCATAAGATACTCTGACTCCCTTACATAGACAAACCCTCTTGAAACAATATCCGGTCCTGCAAGAAGCTGATTTGTATATTTTTCAAGTGTAAGCACGATAATGATAAGACCATTTTCTGAAAGATGCTGTCTGTCTCGTAAAACGATATTTCCAACATCACCTACACCGAGTCCGTCAACCATGATTCCCTGTGCCTGTACTTTACCGATGAGTGTTGCTCTCTCCTGTGTAAGTTCAAGAACATCACCTGAAGATAAAACTATTGTATTTTCCTTTGGTATGCCCATCCCCTGTGCAAGCTCTGCATGAGCTTTAAGATGCTGATATTCACCATGAACCGGAATAGCATACTTAGGTCTTGTAAGAGAATATATAAGTTTTATCTCCTCCTGCGAAGCATGACCCGATACATGAGTATCCTGTACGATTACTTTTGCACCTTTCTGTGCGAGTTCGTTTATAACCTTTGATACATTTTTTTCATTTCCCGGAATTGGTCGTGAACTGAATATAACAGTATCTCCCGGCTCTATGCTGACTTTACGGTGAAGATTTGCTGCCATTCTTGAAAGAGCCGCCATAGCCTCACCCTGACTTCCTGTTGTTATAAGTACAAGTTTTTCCGGCGGATAATTCTTCATCTGCTCCATTTCTATAATTATATTTTTAGGAACATCAAGATAGCCGAGTTCTGCCGCTGTTGAGATAACATTTACCATACTTCGTCCCTCAACGACAACTTTTCTTCCGTATTTTTCGGCTGAATTTATTATCTGCTGTACTCTGTCAACATTTGAAGCAAATGTCGCTACTATAATCCTGTGCTTTTCATTGTCTGCAAAAATATTATCAAATGTCTTTCCAACTGTCCTCTCCGACATCGTGTAACCCGGCTTCATTACATTTGTACTGTCACACATAAGTGCGAGTACACCTTTTTTACCAAGTTCCGCAAATCTCTGAAGATCTATAGTTTCTCCGTTTACAGGAGTATAATCAACCTTAAAGTCTCCGGTGTGAACTACTATTCCTGCCGGTGAGAATATCGCAAGTGCTGCTGCATCTGATATACTGTGGTTCGTTCTGATAAATTCTATTCTGAAACATCCGAGATTTATCGACTGACCGTACTTTACAACTTTTCTCTTAACCGGTTTTGGAAGAACATGCTCCTTTAACTTGTTTTCGATAAGTCCCATAGTCAGCTTTGTCGCATATACAGGTACATTTATCTCTTTAAGCACATAGGGAAGTGCACCTATATGATCCTCGTGTCCGTGTGTTATCACAAAACCTTTAACTTTATCTATATTTTCTTTAAGATATGTTATATCCGGTATAACAAGGTCTATACCAAGCATTTCATCTTCCGGAAATGATAACCCGCAGTCTACTACAACTATGCTGTCATCATACTCAAATGCCGTGATATTCATTCCGATCTGTTCAAGTCCGCCAAGCGGTATTATCTTAAGACCTTTGCCAAGTGGTGCATCTTCTTTTTTCTTTGCTCCCCTTGTCTGTGTTCTTTTTACTGCTGCCGGTTTATCATTAGTTGTCTTTCTTCTTGGTCTTCCCGGTCTTTTGACAACTTTTTCTTCAACTTCAATATTCTCATTTTGAGAATTTTCTGTCTCCGGATTTTTATTATTACTATTCAATCTTTTTCCCTGCCTTTCTGTACTAACCTTCAAAGTCCACATCATCTAATAATTCCGCAAAAACCTTTGAAAGTGCATTTATTTTTTCTTCATCTTCGACCATCTCGTAAAAACTGTCGTTTTCGTTCTCAGAAACTTCTCTAAATATATATGCATCCGCCTCATCTTCCTCACTGTCCGTTACAAGAAGATAATTTTCACCTGCTATCTTAGTTTCTTCTACCACAAAAAAAGGAACTTCCTCTCCCTCATCTGTTGTAAAATAAACAACTTTGTTTTCTTCCATATTTAATTGTATCCTTTCATTAATTCCGTTCTAAACCGTCTAAATAACTCTGTAAGATCAATGATGCCGCCATCTTGTCAATATACTGCTTTCTGTTCTCTTTACGAACTCCTCCCTCAGCAAGTACATTGTCAGCCTGAACGGTCGTAAGCCTCTCATCCTGATAGATAACCTCAAGACCACTTCTTCTCTCCACCATCTCGCCAAACTCTCTCGTCTTTTCGCAGCGGTCACCCTCCTCATTATTGAGTTTTTTAGGCAGACCGATAACAACCTTATCAATATCATAATCTTTCATAAGGCTTTCGATTCTTGCAAGAGTCTGTCTGAGTTTAGCAGGTCGCTCGCGCCGTATCGTTTCGATAGGCTGTGCCGTAAGAAGCATCTCATCACTTATCGCAACACCAACCGTCTTTGCACCATAATCAAGACCCATTATTCTCATAAATTCACCCATTTAATCTTTCTATATATTCAATTTTATAAATTCGCACTCATTATCTGTTTTACGAAGTTTTGCAGAAACTTTTTAATATTTTGTATCTGTTATATGCACATCTGTTTTTACGAAGTTTCGCAAAAACTTTTTAATATCTTGTGCCTGTTATATGCACTTATACTTAACGAAGTTTCGCAGAAACTTTTTAATATCTTGTACCTGTTATATGCACTTATACTTAACGAAGTTTCGCAGAAACTTTTTAATATCTTGTACCTGTTATATGCACTTATACCTAACGAAGTTTCGCAGAAACTTTTTAATATCTTGTACCTGTTATATGCACATCTGTTTTTACGAAGTTTCGCAGAAACTTCTAATAACAACAACTTTACTTAAAGTTGTTGTTTATATAGTCCTCCAGCAAAAGCTCGATTATCTCATCTCTCTCTACACGCCTGATAAGACTTCTGGCACCCTTGTGGCTTGTGATATATGTCGGATCTCCACTCATGACATAACCGACTATCTGGTTTACAGGGTTGTACCCCTTTTCTGTAAGAGCTTCATATACTCTTGCTATAACATCTTTAACTTCTATTACCTGGTCTTTCTGTACTTTAAAATATTGTGTATTGTTTATTTCCTGCATAAAGGCAACTGCCCTCCATTTCTTTTCACGTTCAAAATATATATTTATATACTAATATATCCCGTAAAAAAAAACAACATAATTTTTTAAATGTTATCATTTATTTTTCCGAGAATCATATCATCATCATCTGCTTTTCCGATGATTTCAACATCAGTTATAGTATTGCATTTACTCTGTGCATCCTTGATTTCATCGGCATTTACGGCAATTCTTATATATCTCTCATTATATCCTATGATATATTTTTTACCGCCTATTTCTGTTATCTCCTCAAACAAAACTTTTTCATTTTTCTTAAGTGCCCTGTCCATATATTCATTTTCAAGACGCTTTTCACATTTAAGAAGTCTATCACTTCTCAATGATTTTTCATGTTCGGTTATCTGTCCGTCCATCCTGTCTGCGACAGTCCCCTGTCTTCTTGAATACTTAAACACATGAATCTGTGCAAAACGCACCTCTTTGGCAAACTGAACAGTTTCTAAAAATTCTTCCTCTGTCTCCATCGGAAAACCTACTATTATATCAGTCGTTACTGCCGGATTTTCAAAATATTTTTCTAATATCTTTACACCGTCTAAATATTCCTGTGGTGAATAATGTCTGTTCATCCTCTTCAAAACGCTCTCACTTCCGCTTTGTAGTGAAAGATGAAAGTGAGGACAAATCGTTTTTATCTTAGAAAGTCTGCTTGCAAACCCGTCAGTGATTATCCTCGGTTCAAGCGAGCCAAGTCTTATCCTCTCCACACCCTCAACGCTGTCTATCGTTTCAAGTGCTTCAAGCAGCGGTTTCCCGGCTTTTTCAAGAAATTCCCCTGATTTTTTTCCATTTACTCCATATGACGAGAGATGTATTCCGGTTACAACTATCTCTTTATAACCTGCTGCCGCAAGCTTTGTAACCTCATCCCTTATATCCTCAAGAGACTTACTTCTCAATGGTCCTCTCACATATGGGATTATGCAGTATGTGCAATACTGATTGCAGCCATCCTGTATTTTAATATACGCTCTTGTGTGTTCCTCTTTAATTGCTGCTTCAGACATATTTTCATGAACTAAGCTGTTTAACTGTATATCTGCACGACAATTATTTTGAACATTCTGCTCTAAAGTCTGGTCGTTTATCTGATATAATTTTTCTAAAACTATCTCTACAAGATTATCCTTGTCGCTATTTGATATAAAAAGGTCAACACTCTCATCCACTTCACCCTTTGCCTTAGCAGAATCAACATAACAGCCGGTGGCAACTACGACAGCTTCAGGATTTAAGCGTTTTGCCCGGTGAAGCATTTTTCTGGATTTTCTGTCAGCAATATTAGTAACCGTGCAGGTATTTATTATATAGGCATCTGCTTCCTCATTAAATGCTACAACGCTGTGACCTTTTTTTTCAAAATTAATCTTCATTTTTTCCGTTTCGTAAGAATTTACCTTACATCCTAATGTTAAAAAAGCTACACGCACTTTTTTCCTCCTGATACTTTATATGTAAACTATTTTTTTACAGTTCAACTTCACATTTTTCTGTAAACTCTACTATATTTTTCACCTTATTTTTGTAACATATCACAAATTTTTTTGTTCTTTCCATATTTATTGTCGTTCTAATGGTAACTATACACACACTACAGACCATTTTTTTGGCAACATTGTATATTGACTTTTCGCTGTTCAATGTCTAGTATTATATGTGAACAAAATATAAGGGAGGTAGTTAGTATGAAAACCGTAAAGATTTCTTTAAACTCTATCGACAAAGTAAAGGCATTTGTAAATGATGTAACTAAATTCAACACAGATTTTGATTTAGTTTCAGGAAGATATGTTATCGATGCAAAATCTATCATGGGAATTTTCAGTCTTGACCTTTCAAAGGCTATCGACTTAAACATTCACGATGATGACAACATGGATGATATCCTTAAAACATTAGCACCTTACATCGTTGAGTAAAAGAGTTTGTCATTAATGACACAACAGTTTATACTAAACACCGGGAAGGCTGAGCCTTCTCAATTTAAAATTTAAAATGTAATTTCAGAGAACACCTTATGATACATATTATTCATATCTTTGGTGTTCTCTTTTATCTATTATTCTTTATTATTTTCCGATTTCGATTATCTCGATGGTATCAAGTGCTTCTTTTACCATCTCATCAATCTTCTCGGTAAGATTTTCCTCTGATTTGTTTATCGCTTTAAGATTTGGTTTTGTGACAGGATGTTTTGCAACAAATATCGTACAACAGTCTTCGTATGGCTGTATAGAAGTCTCATATGTTCCGATTTTTTCTGAAATATCAACTATATCCTGCTTGTCAAATGCTATAAGCGGTCTGTAAACCGGTATGTCACAAACTTCATTTGTAGCTGCAAGACTCTGCATTGTCTGGCTTGCCACCTGACCTATGCTCTCTCCCGTGACAAGACCAAGACAGCCGTTTTCTTTAGCAAGATGCTGTGCTATCCTCATCATATATCTTCTCATTATAATAGTGAGTTCCTCATGAGGACACTGCTCATAAATATACATCTGAATGTCAGTGAAATTGACAACATGAAGTCTTATCTTTCCTGTATATCTTGAGACAAGTTTTGCAAGGTCTACAACTTTCTGTTTTGCTCTCTCACTTGTGTATGGTGGGGCATGGAAATATACCGCATCTATCCAGACACCTCTCTTAGAAATCATATATCCCGCAACGGGACTGTCGATTCCTCCTGATAGAAGAAGCATTGCTTTTCCTGCAGTTCCAAGAGGCATACCGCCTATTCCCTTATATACCTTTGAATAAATATAGGCTTTTTCTCTTATCTCCACCCATATATAAACATCAGGATTGTGCACATCTACCGAAAGTTCCGGAAAACGGTCAAGAAGATAGCCGCCCATCTCAACACACACCTCAGGTGATGTGTACGGATAATGCTTGTCACTTCTCTTTGATTTTACCTTAAATGAAAAATCGCATTTATCGTACTGTTTTTCTACGAAGTCTCCTACCGCCTTTGTCACATTGTCCCAGTTTTTGTCCTCGACAACCTCGACCGGACTTATTCCTGCAAGACCAAACACTCTTTGTAAAGTCTCGATAACTTCATCAAAATCAAAGTCACCATCAGCCTGAACAAACACTCGTCCTGATTCTTTTTGAACCGTAAAATCACCGTCTATAAATGAAAGTCTTAATCTTATCTGATCACATAACGCATCTTCAAATTTATAACGGTTCTTTCCCTTAACGCCTATCTCTGCGTATTTTAATAAAAATCCCTGTGCCATCTTTTCCTCCATATGTTTACTGTTTAATAAATCTCTTAAGTATCGGAAGCTGTTTTTTTAGTACCTCCAATGCATACTCAACCTGTTCTTTTGTCGTTTCTACCGAAAAACTGAACCTTATCGTGGAATCGAGAAGTTCATCACTTACACCTATTGCTTTTAATGTGCCGCTAAGTTCGGGATGATTTGATGAACACGCCGAACCTGACGATACATAAACACCTTTTGCCGCAAGTGCATGAAGCAGAACCTCACTCTTTATCCCATAAAACGATGCACTTATGACATGAGGAGCAGTTTCTTTTATATCAATACCATCTATTCCATTTATAACAACACCACACGAGCCGTCAGCACATTTATTATCATCACCTATCTTGTAAAGACCGTCAATAAGCATCTTCTTTAATTCATAAAGTTTTTCTGTCTTTTCACTGTGCCCCCCATATATGAGCTTTGCCGCAAGTCCAAGTCCTGCTATTGCCGGAACATTCTCAGTTCCCGAACGCATACCTTTCTGCTGTCCCCCGCCAAAGATTATAGGCCTTATCTTTGTATTTTCTTTTATATATAAAAATCCGCTTCCCTTAGGTCCGTGAATTTTATGACCGCTTACTGACATAAGATCTATGCCCATTTTTTTAGGCACTATCTTATATTTGCCGTATGCCTGTATCGCATCCACATGAAAGAGCGTATTTTTATTTTTGCTTTTAATTATCTCAGATATTTTTTTTATATCCTCAACTGCACCCATCTCATTATTCACAAACATAATTGAAACAATAACCGTATCATCCCTTATGGCTTCTTTCAGTTCTTCCAAATCAATATGACCGAGCCTGTCCACCTTAAGATAAGTCACCTCATAACCCATCTCCTCAAGAAATGCAAGCGGCTCATGGATTGACGCGTGTTCTATTCTTGTCGTTATTATATGCTTTCCTGCCCTTTTATTTGCCATAACAGTGCCAATAAGAGCCATATTGTTTGACTCTGTTCCGCCCGATGTAAATACAATCTCTTTTGGCTGGCATTTAAGCGTTGCTGCTATATTTTCCTTTGCCTCATTTATATAATTTTCTGCCTCCATTCCCTTTGTATGCTTTGATGACGGGTTTCCAAAATCAGTCATCATAACTCTTTTAACTATGTCACAAACCTCCGGGAATGTCTGTGTTGTGGCAGCATTATCAAGATAAGCCTCCATTTGTCTTATTCCTCCGTACCTAGTCCTGCATCTCAAACATCATTATTGAAACAACCGCTATTCCGGCAGTCTCCGTCCTTAATATCCTCTTACCGAGAGATATAGGCTTTATCCCTCTTGATACAGCCTCTTCAACTTCTTCTTTTTCAAAACCGCCCTCCGGTCCGATAAAAATTCCAACTGATTTTTTCGTGCAGCCTTCTTTTACTATTTCTCTTGACTTTTCTATTCCGTCCTGTAACTCATATGGTATCATATTGTACTCTAAGCCGCACGCAATGTCAAATGCCTCTTTGATATTTACAGGATTTGTCACTTCCGGAATAATCCCCCTGCCACTCTGTTTTGCGGCTGCTTCTGCTATCGTCTGCCAGCGTTTTGCCTTTTTGTCGGCCTTTTTATCATCAAGCCTCACAACGCACCTTTTCATTGCCACAGGAACTATCTTGGACACACCGAGTTCAACCGCCTTTTGAATGATAAACTCCATTTTGTCTTTCTTAGGAAGTCCCTGAAACAACACTATCTTACATGGAAGTTCGGTATCCGAGTCCTGAACCTTCTCAATATTAAGCACTACCCTTTCAGAAGATATATCACTTATCCTTGAAACATAATCCATTCCTTCTTTGTCACAGGCAATTATCCAGTCGCCCTTTTCAAGCCTTAAAACATTTTTTATATGATTTACATCCGTCCCATCTATATAAACTTTATCATCTGTAATCTGCTCTTTGGATACATAAAAACGATACATATTTTTTCCTTTCATTACATAAAAATACATAGGTAATTGCGAAACTAACTATATGTTGTGTCAATTGCACAGCTATAACAAATAATATCGTCGGCACGCTTTCGCTATGTTGTCGTTCGTAGCAGTACATAAATCAGCAAAAAACGCTGATTAAGTGCTGACGACGACAAAAATGCCGACTAACACTATTTGTTATATCTGCACAATTTAATCAAGATTTATGACAGTTTCGCAAATACCTACATAAAGATACAGGCATGACAGAATTTTTATCCATACATGCCTGTATTTTTATTTTTACTTTGTTCTGCGATTTCCATTCATTTATATATTACAGTCCAGTGAACACCTGCTGTTTAAGAACAGTAACATAAGCTTTACATAAGGCCGTTAAACCAGTTATTGCTGTTTGCAAATGTAGAATACGCACCACTGTAAGTATATGTAGCAGCATGACCCATTGTAAATGCTGCACTATTGGCAAGGCCGAAACTTTCACCTGCCTTTGAAGATATGGTATCTCCGAGTGAACCAACACCACTGAACAATGTCTTTAACACATTTACATCAGTTTTTTTCAAGGTATCCTCATCAAGTGTAAGTTTATTGTCCTTTCCGATACTGATTCCGCTCTTTGAAAGAAGCACTGAATTTGCACTTGTATTATTTACCATGCTGACACTTCTTCTTAATATTCCTGTTGAGTCAACTTTTGAACTTGAATCAACATAATTGTTATATGCTTCTACAAATCCCTTTACCGCACTTGTGATGGCATCCCTGTCGTAGTCCTTATTGCCATCTTTGTCCGTTTTCTTTTCGTATAATGAAGAGTCAGACAATTTTGATAATGACTCCTTTAACTTAGTTGAATTTGTCTTTACCTCAAGTAAAGCCGACTTAGAATCAGAAGCCGATGATGTGCTGCTGCCCGATGCCGTACTGTCTTTTTTTTGTGAAGCATAATACGCTGTCAAAAGTTTCTTATATCCACCGGACTTTATCATGGCGTAATCGCCAAGTAATGAACTTGTATTGCCAAAAATTGATGATGCTGAATTCTGTGTGCTATTGCTGCTGTCGGCAAAGAACATACTGCCTGCACCATTTATTGAAAATATTGATGACATAATGATCACACTCCTTTTATTTTTTCCGCCTGATTATCTATATTTTATATCGTCTGTTTTTTAATAAACTTTATCTTTTTTTGCTTTTTGCTCTTTTTCTATTGTTTGACAACGCCCCACCTTTATTACCTGCTCTATCACTTATTTTGGCATTTTTATTACCTCTGCCGTTTGTTCCATTTGATGCAGAATTTTTTCTGTTTCCATACATATTTTCCAAACCGGTATTTCGTCTGTCAGACTTTTTGCAGCCATTCGCTTTTTTACCTGGTCTGTCATTTTTTCCTGACTTTTCTCCCGACCTTAAACTGCTTCCTGACCTCGATTTTTTCTCCCACGCTTCTTCCCTCCATTTTTCCTTTCTCGGTCTTATAAGACATTTTTCATCAAAACCGATAAGATCCTCCCTGCCGGCTTTTATAAGTGCTTCTTTTACAAGGTCATAATTCTTAGGATTTTTATACTGTATAAGTGCCCTCTGCATAGCCTTTTCGTGAGGATTTACAGGTGTGTAAACTTTTTTCATTGTTCTTGGATCAACACCCGTATAATACATACAAGTTGATATTGTCGACGGTGTCGGATAAAAATCCTGTACCTGTTCAGGCATATAACCTAAATCCCTAAGATGAACCGCAAGCTCCACGGCTTCTTTAAGTGTAGAACCCGGATGTGATGACATAAGATAAGGCACGACAAACTGCTTTTTACCGACTTTTTTATTTATCCTGTCATATCTTCTCTTAAATGCTTCATACACGGCATTTTCAGGTTTTCCCATATTTCTAAGAACTTCATCGGATATATGCTCCGGTGCAACCCTTAACTGACCGCTTATGTGGTACTCGCAAAGTTCTTTTAAGAATGTATCATCACTGTCTGCCATTATATAATCAAACCTAAGACCTGAACGCACAAAAACTTTTTTTACTCCGTCAAGTTTTCTGAGTTTACGCAAAAGCTTAAGGTAATCGCTGTGGTCAACTTTAAGATTTGGACACGGTTTTGGAAAAAGACACTGCCTGTTCATACATACACCGTGCTCAACCTGTTTGTCACACGCTCTCCCCCTGAAATCAGCCGTCGGACCTCCGACATCATGTATATACCCCTTAAAATCCGGCTCTTTTATCATCTGCTTTGCTTCTGCTATTATCGATTCATGGCTTCTTGTTTGCAAAACCCTGCCCTGATGAAATGTAAGTGCACAAAAACTGCAGCCCCCAAAACACCCTCTGTTGCTTGTAAGACTAAACTTTATTTCAGACAAAGCAGGTACACCACCGTCTTTCTCATACATCGGGTGATATGCCCTCATATACGGCAATGCATACACATCATCCATTTCAAGCTGTGTAAGCGGTCTTGCCGGAGGATTTTGCACCACATAAAGATGGTCGTTATACTTTTCCACAAGTCTGCTCGCCGTAATAGAGTCTGTATTACAATACTGTATATAAAAACTTTTTGCATACTCAAGCTTATTATTCTGCATTGTCTCAAAATCAGGCAGCGTTTTTGCATCATAAACACTATCCAGATTTTTGGCTCTGTAAACAGTTCCGTTTACAAAAGTAATATCCGACACATCAATCCCGCTTTCAAGAGCATCTGCTATCTCGACAACTGAAAGTTCACCCATTCCGTATATACATATATCCGCCTGCGAATCGACAAGTATCGAATGTTTGAGTTTGTCAGACCAGTAATCATAATGAGCAAGTCTCCTAAGACTCGCCTCAATACCTCCAATAATAATAGGCACTTTCTTATAAACTTTTCTTATAAGATTGCAATAAACAATAGTCGCATAATCCGGTCTTTTTCCTATAACACCCCCCGGAGTATATGCATCCGAACTTCTCCTCTTTTTAGATACGGTATAATGATTAACCATCGAATCCATATTGCCTGCCGACACAAGAAAACCAAGTCTTGGCATACCAAACACTTTGATACTCTCCTCATCTTTCCAGTCAGGCTGTGCGATAAAACCTATCTTATATCCGTGACTCTCCAAAACCCTCGTAATAATAGCTGCACCAAAAGACGAATGATCCACATAGGCATCACCGCAGATGTAAACAAAATCAACCTGTTCCCAGCCACGCCTAAGCATATCCTCTCTGCAAACCGGCAAAAAATCTCTCTCATCATTATCGTAACTCATCTATAAAAACCTCATTTCTAATCTTTTAACATTGTAACCTTTCAGCCATAAAAAGATAATCGGCAATACAATGAACTTGTTTATTGTATGCCAAATTCTCTTTTTATTACTAAACAAAAACATTATAATTGACTAAAACATACCATGTGCTATATAATAAACACCGCTGAAATTGTCATAAATAACAACACAGGAAAGTTACTTTATAATCATTAAACACATTACAAATAACTACATAAACAACTTAACTAAAAATCTCACCACCTCAAATTATTATAACAATATCGAAAGGATTTGCATATGAGAAAATTATTATTTTTTGATGTAGACGGAACACTCGCAGACAGAGTCGGCAAAAAAAATGTAGTTCCACAGTCAGCGAAAGATGCAATTAAAAAGCTTCAGGAAAACGGCCACCTCTGTTTTGTAAATACAGGTCGTTCATTATCTGAAATAGATGTATATCTCAAAGAATTAAATATGGATGGTTTTGTGTGCGGATGCGGTACTTATATTTTATATAAGAATGAAGTCCTTTTTTCACAGACAGTACCCTTTGAAATCGGTAATGAACTTGTAAGCGACCTTGAAAAATACAACATTGAATGGCTTCTTGAGGGCGAGAAAACGCTTTATTACAGAAATAAACCTTACACAACACATATTGGTGATTTTAAAGATGAGCAAAAGCATCTTTACCCTTCTGCCTATAAAGAACTTGAACCATCAAAGGCTTCTGACCTTGTATTTGACAAATTCTGCATAGGTATTCACAAAAACAGTGATTTCAAGTCATTTGAAGCAAAATATTCAAAAATATTTACAATAATAGACCGTGGCAATAATTTCTATGAAATTGTTCCTGCCAACTGTTCAAAAGCAACCGGTATGGAATTTCTGATGAAGCATTTCAATGTAGATAAAAAAGATACTATTGCAATAGGTGACAGCACGAATGATCTTACCATGCTTGAATTTGCCGGCACCAGCATAGCCATGAAACACAGCAGTCCTATTGTTCTTGAAAAAGCTGATTATGTGACAGACGATGTATTTGACGATGGCATATATAATGCCATGAAACATTTTGAACTTATCTAATCATTGACACTTAAACCTAAAAGTCAGTAAAAAAGCCTGCGTTTTGCCATCCAAAAATTGCTTTGCAATTCTCGTTGGTTTCCCACTATGTTATTAGCATTTTCCTATAGCTTAAAAAATCATATTATCAAAAAAGATACTTTGCTAAAAACACTATGCAAAGTATCTTTTTTAATAAGCAGATTTACCTTATCTTTTCAAGGACAGTCTTGTATATCATTATCAGATATGCATCTATAAAACAGAATTTATTTTCCAAAAATTCCAATAATTTATACAAAAATGCTGCTCCGAGAAATGCCACGCTAATGCAGGTGACATAATAGTCAAGATTAAGTGCAAGAAGCACTATATTCCCCACAACATACGCAGAAAGCACCCCCGTAAACTTTCTTGCAATTTGCAATGCTTTATAAAGTGTGCATGACAGATTTTCAAGTTTTTCCGTTGTAACTTTCTTTGGGTCTTTTGATAAAACCTCATACATATCTTTGTAAATCTTTTTACTTTCTATATCATTTTTTATATTGGCATAATTTTTCACTTCTTCATTAAAGAGGTCAACATAATGTTCATATCCTTTTTTTCCAAATTCCTTACGCAAACACTTTTTAAAGACATTCATCATTAATTCTCCGTCACATTATTTAATATTTCAAGGGCAGTATCGTACTCAAAATTCTGCACATTATCATACACATCATTTAAAATACTCTGCGTTTCAGCCGATGCACTTCCCATCATTTTTTCTAATAATTCAATAATATCTATATAGTTGAAATCCTCAATATATTCCTTTAGTCTTTCAATATTCTGCATAAATTCCGTTGCAGGCATAACTTCAATTTTACTTTTATTTATATCCTGCTCCTTATAAAAAATACATGCCTGTTCAAGTTCATCATGGAATTTTTTGACTTTGTCAAGATAACCATCCATCATCTCATGAACATAAGGATTTTCAAACTCTCTTGCTGCAAATTCCATACGTTTTGACTGCCCAGCAAGTTCATCTGCACCTATATTCAAAAATATACCTTTTAAGCTATGAAAATAAAGCGTCATTGTTTCCATCTGCTCAGTATTTCTTATCACATCAATCATATTATAATTTTCAATTATATTTCTGACACTGACTGCGAGCACTTTCATATAATTTTCAAGACTGCCTGCCATAAGTGAAAGACCCTCTTGATAATTGAGTCCCTCAACTGCATTTAAAAACATTGTCCTGTCCTTTTCTTCTTCCTCTTCAACTTCTATCGTGTCAATCTCAATTCCATTCGCCGAGAAAACTTCCTCTAAATTTTCTTTCCTGACCGGTTTTCTGAGTACATCTGAAGCACCTGCTGCCCGAAACATTTCCATAACCTGATTGTCTACTGTTGCGGATACTCCAAAATAGAGAGTATTGTCATTATCTCCTGCAACAAACTTTATCTGCCTTATACTTTCCACTCCATCCATATCAGGCATAAGATAATCCATCAGAACTATATCATAACTTTTAGAACATGACATTTCAATCGCTTCCATGCCGGACTCAGCGGTATCTGCATTTGCACCATATCTTTCGATCATAGCCTTAAGAACGAGTGTATTTGCACTATTGTCATCAACAACAAGAACATCTAATTCACTAAGCTTCTTCATCTATGTTCAACTATCCTCCCTGTGATAAATCTCATATCTATACAATAAAGTGTCAATAACAACTTTTGACACTTACATCATATAATAGAAAAACGAAATACTGTAGTAGTAGTATATTCATCTCCAGCCTTTAATACCGCATTTGGAAATCCTTTAGTATTTATGGCATTTGGAAAATTCTGTGACTCAAAGCACGCACCACAGAAATTAGCATAATTTATACCGTCTTTTGAATTTTCCGTCGTAAGTCCACCTGCCGTATAAAGCTGTAATCCCGGCTGATCCGTATATACTTCCATCATTCTGCCTGTCTCTTTGCAAACAAACTGTGCTGCCTTTGCAACATCACATACATCGTCTCCATTAAGTACAAAGTTATGATCATACTCGGTAACGGTCTTTTCGTCTTTGTCATACGCACCAAGACCTTCACGCACCGGCTTTCCGTTTCTAAAATCAAGTGCTGTACCTTCAACACTCTTAATCTCACCGGTAGGCACCAATATATCGTTTACCGGAGTATAATTATCAGCATAAATTGTAATCTCCTGGTCGAGAATATCCTTACACTTATGTCCGCCTTTTCCTAGATTGAAATACGAATGATTTGTCATATTTACGATGGTATCTTCATCACCAACTGCATAATAATCTATCATAAGTTCATTGTCATCATTTAATGTATATGTAATGGCAACTGTGAGATTTCCCGGAAATCCCTGCTCACCGTCAGGACTCAGTCTTGAAAATGTAATACTGTCACCATTCTCAACCACATCCGTCTCTGCATTATACATCATGCGGTTGTATCTCGTATTTCCTCCATGGAGACAGTTTGTGCTCTCATTCTTATCAAGCTTATACTCTTTTCCATTAAGGGTAAATATGGCATTTGACACTCTGTTTGCATATCTTCCCAGTGGTGCACCAAAACTTGGCATATTTACCTCATACTCAGCTACTGTATCATATCCGAGTACAATATCATCAATATTTCCATCCTTGTCCGGCATCATCAGATTGGTAATAACGCCACCCAGATCAATAAATGAAACTTCTATACCATTATTATTTTTCAAAGTATATTTTGTAACCTCGTCCCCATTTGCCGTAACTCCAAATTTTATTTTTGATATGCTCATATATCGTACCTCCTGAAATTTATACTGTTTACCTAATAGTGTTGAATTTTATATCGTTTTTTGTAAAAATAAGTCTATTTATATTATTATAGCAATTTCTTACATTTTTTACAACAGCCAAAACAAAACCCCGCAGCATAAAGCAGTCCGCCTCAATGCTACGGGGTTCATTATCTATATCTTTTTAATTTAACATGGCTTTTTATTACAATGTAATCTCAACGCTTGTTGTTCCGGCTTTAGCTTCTACAGTCTTTCCTTCTGCTGTTACAGTAAAGTTCTTATCTGTAGAGTTATAAGATACTGTTATGACATTTGCGTTACGCTCAGCTTTTATGTCTGTAAGTTTGTTTGACTCACTGTCATAGATAGTTGCTGTCGCACTCTTTCCATCTTCAAGACCGTAAATGACCGCATCAGCTTTTTCAAGATAATCATAAACTACTGTCATCTTGTCTTCTGCATCAAAATTACCATATGTGACAATGCTGTTTGGACGGGCAAGGATAGGTGTCTGGAAGTAGTCACACTGTCTCTTGTAATATTTTCCGCCCTCGTATGTTTCACCGCTCTGAATGTCTGTCCATGTTCCGCAATCAGGTACATAGAATTCTGCAATTCCTTCTTCATTCATAACAGGTACGATACAGAGATTGTCACCGAGCATATACTGCTGGTCAAGATACTTGCAAGCTGTATCATCAGAGAATGCAACTATCATTGAACGCATCATAGGAACACCAACATTGTGTGTCTTGTTTGCCTGTGCCCAGAGGTAAGGCATAAGTCTTCCTTTAAGGACTGTATAGTGACGAAGTACATCACAAGCTTCTGTATCACCATCTTCGTCGTAAACCCAAGGTACTCTGTAAGATGTTGAACCATGTAAACGGCTGTGTGTAGAGAGAAGTCCGAATGCACACCATCTCTTATAAACATCAGCAGGTGCAGTAGCTTCAAATCCACCCATATCGTGTGAGAAGAAACCGAATCCAGATGAGCAGAGTGAAAGTCCGCCACGGAGAGTCTCGGACATTGCTGAATACTCAGCGTAGCAGTCACCGCCCCAGTGAACAGGGAATTTCTGTGCGCCTACTGTTGCACTTCTCGCAAAGAGACAAGCCTTATCTTTTCCATAGTAATCTTCAAGAGCTTCAAATACACACTTGTTGTAAAGGTATGTATAGTAGTTGTGCATCTTGATAGGATCCATTCCATTGTAATATTTGCACTTTGTAGGTATTCTCTCACCAAAGTCTGTCTTGATGTTATTTACACCCATATCAAAAAGTTTCTTAAGTAATCCCTTGAACCACTCACAAGCCTCAGGATTTGTAAAGTCAACGATAGCCATACCAGGCTGCCACATATCTGACTGGAATACGCTTCCGTCAAGGTTTTTGATGAAATATCCCTTTTCTTTTCCGATGTCAAAAAGTTTTGACTGCTGTCCGATGTATGAGTTAATCCATACGCAGACTTCAAGACCTTTTTCATTGTGAAGCTTGTCTAAAAGTCCCTTAGGATCCGGGAACATATCCTTATCCCACTCAAAGTTACACCACTCATACTCTTTCATCCAGAAGCAATCGAAATGGAATACCTGAAGCGGAATCTTACGCTCTTTCATCCCATCGATAAAACTCATAACTGTCTTTTCATCATAGCTTGTAGTAAATGATGTTGAAAGCCATAAACCAAATGTATATGCTGGTGGAAGTGCAGGCTTTCCTGTAAGTGTAGTATAGTTTTCAAGAACATGCTCAAGGTTTTCTCCACCAATGATAAAGTATTCAAGTTCCTCTCCAGGTACCGTAAATGTAACTTTTGATACTGTATCTGAGTTTACTTCAAATGAAACCTTGTCTGAACTATTTACAAGTACACCGTAGCTCTTTGATGAAATGTAGAACGGTACTGTCTTGTAACTCTGGTCTGAACAGGTACCACCATCGCAGTTCCATGTCTCAACTGTCTGACCATTCTTTACAAATGGTGTGAACTTCTCACCGAAACCATAAATACACTCACCTATGTCTGTCTTTAACTGTTCTCTGAGATATGTTGTATGAGCATCCTGTGGATAGTTGAAGAACTCGTCATCTTCCTGAAGATTCATGCGTGCATTAGCCGTGAACTGACTCTCTGAAATGATAGATGTTGCTCTCCATGCACCGCCTGTAAGGTGTCTGTCTTTGTAATAGAACTGAACATCCCAGTCATCGCCAATCTTAATCTCAACTCTTGTATCACCTGAAGTAAGTGCAACCTTATCTTCTGTTCTCTCAATTACCGGAGTATAACCTGTATCCTCATTGAGCTCATAACGAGGACTATTGTCAAGCCCTCCCCTGTAATGGTCAATATGAACTTTAATGATGTTTTCTGAAGTAGAGCTGTATGTAATCTCAAGGTTTGGTCCTCCGAGAGTCATACCTCTGTTCATAACCGTATAAGGTGTTGCAAGAACCTTAATGGAATTTTCAGTAGTTTCAACTTTGTATGCCTGTGAAGCATAGTTTACATTATAACCTTTTTTACTTAACCAAAATCCGTCTGCTACTTTCATTAGAAATCTCCTTTCTTTTTTTCCCATTTACTTAACTTTGATTACATTATATAAGCACTTTTTTGGTTCGTCTATAATTATTAGTGCGATTTTTAACACTATTATGATAACATACACACTTATGTATCTATACAGAAAGTTTCGCTGTAACTTCACCGTACATATCAGTGATAATACCAGATATTTCTAATCAGTTCTCTGGGCTTTCATCTTTACTTTCATCTCATACATACGCTCATCTGCCCTTGAACAGACTCCGTCAGTTTTCGGCATATCAAATTCCTCACTGCCTGCTATTCCATAAGAAGTCTGCATAAAATACCTATTCCCGCCTTTATTATCCTCATCGATAAATTCAAGCATTTTGTTGATACATTTCTTTATTTTTATATCATTCATCGACTTTTTGATGATGACACAGAACTCATCTCCACCCATGCGGCAGACCGTGCCTATATCATCAAAAGCATTTTTTAATATCCCGGAAAATCTCGTGATAAGCATATCCCCTTCTTCATGACCATATCTGTCATTTGTTCTTTTCAGATAATTCAGATCAAGCCACACCACACAATACGCTTCACTTCCATTGTCAAGTTTTTCAAATTCTTCCATCGACTTCGCCCTGTTGTATAGTCCGGTCATGGAATCAGTATATGCCATCCTAAGCAACACTTGTCGTTCAACATCATCCTTAAAAACTTTCATATAATTCATAAGATAGCTGAATAATAATGCTAATATTATGTAAATATTTCCTACAGGCATAAGATATACAGGCAAATCTGACATACCACCCGGATTTTTTGAAAGAACAAATGAAAGCAGTGGTATCGTATTACTTATTATAAGTACCCATAACACAGATGCTCTCAACTTGTCATCAACATTGTTGAATATTCTCCTAAAATTAGCAATAAACAGGCTTAAAAGTCCCATTATCATAAATACCCGGTAATATCCTGACACCCGGTTTAAATGAAAATCATAGAAGAAATAAGCAATTACTGTTACAAATGTTGCCGCTATATCAACCATAACATATATTTTCATGTACCATCTGAATCTGCATCACCCTGACTTATGTCTCTCTAACCTTTAAATTTAAGTGCTTTTTTAAGCAGCTTTATATTTTCATTCATAAGCTCAATGTAAGACACACCGTTTTTTAACTGTTTTGCCGATACCATGTGACAGGTATTAAATACCTCTACTTTTGCCCCTGTCTTTTTTGCTATCTTCTCTGCCACATCTGACTTATCATTCTCACTTTTAAATATAACCGGAATTTTTTCTTCCTTTATTCTCTCTTCAAGATAAGATATTGTCTGCTTTTTAGGTTTCTGATATCCACCACAGACAGGATATGCCGCACTATAAGCAAGGCCAAGTTCGCTTGCCATGTATCTCATCGAAAATCCATCGGCAAATATAAGATGCTTAATTCCTGCATTTTCGGACACTTCTCTAAGCTCATAATCTACATCTTCAAGTTTCTTTATATATTTTTTAGCATTTTTCTTATAATAATCTGCATTTTCTTTATCGGCATCACAAAGCTTTTCCTCTATAATTGAAACAATCTTTTTTGCACATACCGGTGAAGTCCACAAATGTTCATCATATTCACGCTGTCCTGTCTGCTCCTTTATGTCGCCATCTTCATTCAGCGAACTCACAATATCTGACGCATTATCCATCATAGGAACTTTTTTAATTTTCTTTGCTTCTTTACTTTTTACTTTCAAAAGGCTGTCAACCCATTTTTCAGAAGTTCCACTATTGTAAATAAGAACATCCGCCTTTAATACATTTGACATATCCGTTGAATCCGGTTTAAATGAATGTAAATCCTGTCCAGCCGGAACTATCATCGAAAGCTCCACTTTGTCACCTGCTATATTCTTCACAAAATCATAATATGGGAATATTGTCGTCACCACCGATAATTTCCCACTTTTTTCATTATCCTTTTGTGAGCCTTTCTTGCAGCCTGCAAGTGAACATATGCAAATAAGCAAAAGCGTACAAACAAGTAATCTCTTTTTAAGTTTCATATCTTTCCTCCTGAGTTTTTCTTTTTTCTGTGTCTTGAGCATACGATAATAATACTGAGAAGAAATATTTCTTTGCAAAGTGCGGACACTCCAAGTCTGTTCTGCAGCTTCTTTCTCATACCATGCACGGGCATCATGGTCTTTGACCTGCAATAAAGCCGAGTAATGCGACCATGACAATAACCCAACAGATTTTCCAGACGGTGTCTGGAAAATTTCAGGATAAGTCTTATAAAAAGAATAAAAGCTATATAAATTTGATTTTGTATAACCTCTTCCATATTCAGCCGACAATTCTTTTGCCAGCTTTTTTATAACTTCAGCTCCATATTTTGCCCTGTCCTCACCCTGTAATTCTTCTTCTGCAATTCGATACCCAAGCAGCCAGTTTCTCTGTATCAGTGTTGTATTGACCGCCTGATATGCAGCTTTTTGTGAAGACTCAATAATCCCACACATATCATTTAAAATGTCATCAGTTTTAACAAAATTATCCATAAGACTATTTTGTCCTGTTTTTTGTAATTTATTATCCATAGCCACCGCTCCTTTGGATTTCGATTTCAATTAAAACACTATTTTCCAAAAGTTGTCAATCTCTACTACTAATCTCTCATCTATAATCATATTTTTAAAATAAGGCTACCGCAATCCCACTGGCTTTAGACGATGGGTTAAGGTAGCCTTATTTCAATCACCGGTACAATCTACAATAAATAATTAGTTTTTTATTGTGCTAAATCAATTTCCAGACTGTACCCTCTCTTGTATCTTTTATTTCAATTCCTTTAGAAAGAAGTTCATCTCTTATGGCATCTGCTGCCGCAAAATCCTTTTCTTTGCGTGCTGCATTTCTCTTTGCTATCATATCTTCAACCATTGCCTTAAGTCCGTCATCCGCTGTCTTTTCTTCCTGCTCTTTCAAAAGGTCAAGTGATAAAACACTATCAAAATCTTCTACAAGTGCTCTCTTTGTAGCATCATTTGTATCTGCCTTTAACACATCATAGAGAACAGTAACCGCCTGTGATGTATTAAGGTCATTTCCCATTGCATCAGCAAATTCATTCTGATACTTTTCAAATATCTCTTTGTCAACCTCACCCTCTTTAGAAAGTGATGATGTTCTCTTGACGAGTTTTTCGTAAGTCGTCTTTACATTGTCCATTACATCATAGCTGAACAAAAGCGGCTTGCGGTAATGTGACTGTAAGCAGAAAAGTCTGTAAACAAGCGGATTGTAGCCTTTTTCCTCAAGAAGTGATACGGTAAGGAACTCTCCTTTTGACTTGCTCATCTTTCCTGACTTGTCATTTAAGTGCTGGACATGGAACCAGTAATTGCACCATTTATGACCGATGTATGATTCACTCTGGGCTATCTCGTTTGTGTGATGTGGGAAAATATTATCGACACCGCCGCAGTGAATATCCAGATACTCGCCAAGATGTTTCATGCTTATGCACGAACACTCAATATGCCATCCCGGATAACCTACTCCCCACGGACTGTCCCACTTAAGTTCCTGTGAGTCAAACTTTGATTTTGTGAACCAGAGGACGAAATCCGTTTTGTTTTTCTTATTGTCATCCTCCTCTACATCGTCACGCACACCGACCTGAAGTTCCTCCTCATTCTGGTTTGACAAAACATAATACTCTTTGAGTTTTGATGTGTCAAAATAAACATTTCCTCCTGCCACATAAGCATATCCCTTTTCGATAAGCACTTCTATCATATGAATGAACTCAGGAATACAATTTGTCGCAGGTTCAACAACATCAGGTGTCTTAATGTTTAACTTGCCGCAGTCGCTGAAAAATGCGTCTCTGTAAAACTTTGCGATTTCCATGACTGTCTTATGCTCTCTTTTTGCACCCTTGAGCATCTTATCCTCACCGCTGTCCGCATCACTTGTCAAATGACCTACATCCGTGATGTTCATAACTCTCTTTACATCATATCCCGCATAACGCAGATATTTTTCAAGAATGTCCTCGACAAGATAACTCCTTAAATTTCCAATATGTGCAAAATGATATACCGTAGGACCACAGGTGTACATCTTGACCTTTCCCGGCTCATTTGGTACAAATTTATCAACTTTTTTCGTCAATGTATTATAAATATTGATGTCTCTCAACTTGCTTCCTCCATTTATCTGTTATATTTGTACTGTCAGCACAACATACATATTATAGCATTACGATTTTAATTACACACTATTTTTCTATGTTAAAAAAATGCATATATGTTTCTTTTCGTAACAGTCCAACCTTGCATTTCTTACATTCATAAACCTGCCGGCGAGCTGTCAGTCGCTGCTTTGCAGCTTTTATTTATGTAAAAAAAGATATAATTATTTTTTTCATTGTATATGGTACTAAATTTTCCCGCATTTATCAAGTCCGTTATTGAAATAAACAGCATAATGTGTAACAGTTCAGCCTTGCATTTCTTACATTCATAAACCTGCCAGCGAGCTGTCAGTCGCTGCTTTGCAGCTTTTGTTTATTTCATTTCAGAAATGAAAGGCTATTCTACCATAAAAAGGTACTTAACAATACAATGAACAAGCTCATTGTATTGCCAATTATCTTTTTATGGCTGAACTGTTACATAATATTCATATTATTTACCTTTCCTCCCTTGAAACATCTTGCGATAAACTATATAATGATGTTGGGGTCAAAATACCTTTTGACCCCAACATCATATAATATATTTAAGTAATTTATGAAAAATCATCTTATAATAATGGAGGTGTTAGTTTATGAGCAATACACAAAATTCAAGTTTTTCACTTTTAAACCAGAAAGAGATTGATTCCCTCATAGGTTTCCTCTCAGAGCAGAAAAATTCTTTAGACAGTGATGTATTAAGCCAGAAAAGCATAGATAAACTTATTAAACTTATTTCAAGTGACAGTGACAGGATTATCACGGATGTATTTGATCCATTTGCACATGTTGACAACTCTGTACTTGCAACTCTTGGTTTCCGAGAGGATGTTTCACAGTTATGCGAACTTAAGTTTTCTGTCAATGAAACTACAGATTACATCATCCTCACGGCTTACAACACTGTTACGAATAAGGAGCTTGTCATAACTCCAAATCTTATCAATGCAAATGATACTACTGACTGGGGCTGTTCTATTTCGCCTGTATTTTTCAATCGTATAGCAAAAGTATTTTCATTTAAATACACACAACAGACTCATGATGCCGTATGTAACTGTTTTGCTAAACACACATACGGTGATGCAAACCATAAGATTCCTGAGATTTATCTTCCGGTAAATGAAAAACTTTTAGAGTGCCTTATCTGATGATAAGTTGACGGTATTATGAGTCGTCAGCATAGCTGATTGCAAATATCTGCCTGATTTATCATGCATCAAAGCAAGCACAAAAAACTCAGGCGTATATTCTAAAATAACTTAGCATAAATATTATTTACTCTTTATGCTAAGTTATTTTTTGTCTTTATCTATCTTTCGATTTATTTCTACTCCCCTTCACTCAACATCCGACTTACTGTTTCATCTTTTTTTCTATAATATGATATGAGCCTGCAAACATAAGTAATTCCTACGGTCAATCCGACAGAAACAATTATTTGCCTGCTTGTCAATGTCCCATTTGTAAATGCATATTTTCCTAAAAACATATTTAAAGCACACGCAAACAAAATGCTACTGCTATATCTAAAAAATACTTTTCTCTGTAACTGAGCATAACTCATTCCAAAACTTCGCAATACCCCATATTCATATCTGTGTTTCTCCCAATCTATATAAATACTCAAATTAATATAGATACATATGATAATTGCACAAAACAGCAATATTGTATTACTTAGAACTGATGTATAAGCTGCCATCAGCTTATCATCACTTTCTCTGTTTTCTGAAGAATCTAACAAGCCTCCCTGTATTGATGCCATTGTAAACATAACATTTTTATCCACTTCTTTTTGTATAAATAACGGTGCGTCTTTTTTCATTTCTATTGTTATTGTGTTACATCCCAAAACCGTTCTGCTTTTTATAGCTGTTTTCTCATCCATAACTATTTCTATGCCATTGTACTCTTCACTACTTCCACTAAGCACAGCACCAACATTAAATTTTTCTGAATAAAACCTTACTTTTTTCTCATCACCTCTTATTCCCCCGAGCCGTATCATCCCATTTTCTTTAATTGACGGATTTGCTATCTCTTTATAGTCCGGCAAAATAACTATACAGGATTTTGATTTATTGTTTTCAAAACAGGGATTTTTAATTTCTTTCTTTTTCACAAAGTCTTTAAATTCTTTTTCTCTTAAAACTGTCACAAGCACATTATCTGATACCGGCTTGTACTTTTCTGTTTTAACCGAAACCTGTTTCCACAATCTATTATTTTTTTCTTTAGTTTCGGCATCACTTTCATCTAAAGAATACAATCTGTTTTCTTTTATATAATTTTTAAAATACTCATCTACATTATTTTTATCCAATAATATTGAACATTGCTTTGTTTCCGCTTCGATGGACATACTTATTTTATCCTTATACTTATCAAATACATTTAAAACATCAAACCCAAAATACTCTTCTCCATCTGTCCCTATATAATACCCCCTCAACGGATATGCACTTGCATCACTTTTGCTGCACAAATAATACTCAATATTTTCTGATTTGCAACTAAAAGTATTCATAAAATAAAATGAAGCAATCGCAAAAAAAATACATACTGTCTGAACAACAATAATACTTATGTCTATTTTTCTAAATTTGTATTTTCTGTGTTTTCTAAAATTATTATTAGAAAATAACCTGGAATGCTGCTCTGTTCCCATAAGTATAAAATAACTATATATTGAAATTACTGCAAATACTATCATCATTATCAAAACATTATTATTTAATGAGCTTAGATAATATCTGCCATATTCCCCAAAAACATTACTTATATATGTGTTGCCAATAATCACTGATAATATATATCCTGTCAGCACTCCAAACCATATAAATATCTGCATTATATAAAAGAAAAGTCTTTTTATTTCTTTTGTTGTCATTCCTAATACCTGAAATAAATGAAATGTATTTTGATTGCGAATAACAAATGCTCTTATCACTACAGCCTGCTCTAATAATAGCATTATTCCCAGTAAGATAGGATACCAAATATTTATATTTATCATATCTTCATTATCACTATATCCATGCCAATGTAGTTTTTCATTAGCACATATAACTTCTTCGGAAATGTTTTGAAATAAGACATTTTCTATATCACTCTTTGCTTTTTTAAAATCAAGTTTTTTCTGCAAAATAACTAAAGAGTTTTTTACATCTTTATCATTTTTCTGTCCACATATAATTGACGGATATACTTTTGTTTCCAACTCTTTGTCATATGATGTTGATATAACTGATGAATAATTTGAAATAACTCCAGTAACCTTATAATTTATAAATCTGCCATCCTTTTTTAATTTTATATCAAAAGGTAATTGTGTATTTTCTTTTCCAAATAACTTAAGTAAATATTCTTCGACAACAATCTGATCAGATCCTTTTACCCATTTTCCTTTAATCAATTTAAAAGCAAGTGTCGCACCCATATCTTCTGTCATCGTTCCAATAGTTATTTTTTTGTTTGCATATTCTACATTTCCAACCACTCCAAAATGTTCATATTTAAAATCACCACATTTTTGCTTTATTTCCTTTTCACTTTCATTATCAATATCCGGTAAAACCATAAGAAATTTTCCATATTTGTTTACTGTATTATCCTGCTTTGTCTTTATAATAGTTCCACTAAGCGAACTAACCATAAACATAAATGTAAATCCTACAATAACAGAAACAAAACTACAAAGCATCAGCTTTTTTTCATTGCCAATAAGCACCCCTATTAACTTAATTTGTTTTTTTATTTTTTTATTCAACTGTAATCTCACCATCCTTTATGCGAATTGTCTGAGTACAATTCTCCATGAGATTTTCTTCATGTGTAACTATTATATAAGTGGTTTTATATTCTTTGTTTAGTTTACTAAATAATTCCGTTATTATCATGGTATTTTCAGAATCAAGATTTCCGGTCGGCTCATCTGCAAACACAATCTTTGGTTTTAAAAGCATCGCTCGGGCTATTGCTACACGCTGTTGTTCCCCACCAGATAATTGATATGATGTTTTCTTTGTTAATTTATTTATTCCTAATTCCTGTAACAGATACGCATAATATTCCCTGTCATATTTCTTTCCATTAATATAAGCAGGACACAAAATATTCTCTTCTACACTTATGCGTGGTATTAAATGATATCCCTGAAACACAAAACCAAAATTATTTCCTCTCAGCTTTGCCAATTTACTCTCTCCCATAGAGCCATATCTTTTCCCACAATAATAAACATTTCCCTGAGACGCCTTATCAATACCGGCAAGAATATTTAGAAGTGTTGTTTTTCCACTACCACTCTTTCCATATATCAAATTGACAGATTCATTTTTTATCTCAATACTTACATGCTTCAATACATTTGTTCTAGAATTTCCGTTTTCATATGATTTTGAAATATCATCACATGACAATATTATTTCATCCTTTTTTATCATTATTTCCCACCCGTATTATACTTTATTTTAAAGCTCCGGCTTTTGACCGGAACTAATATTAGATTTGCAAATTTTATGCTGTATATTTGTTTCATTCAAACTTTATCATACAAAACATTTTTTGTCAAATAGTTTTGTAATCAAAATATTATTTCAAGTAACAGTTCAGCCCAAAAAAGATAAGTCAATAATACATGAGCTTGCTCAATGTATTATTGACTTGTTTTTTGGGGCTGAATAGCCTTTCATTTATGAAATGAAGTAAACACAAGCTGCATAGCAGCGACTGACAGCTTGCTGGCAGGTTTACGAATGTAATAAATGAGAGGCTGAACTGTTACAGTTCAACAATATTTATTATATCCTTACATTGATATCAAAGCTTTACAAAGCACTCAGTTTCTTTTCTGAGTTTGTCAGATACATTCTGATTTGTATCCATTTCTTTGTTTACATCATTCATATCTGCAACTAATGAATCAACGCTCATGGCTGCACTTGTCACTCCATCAGCACTTTCCTCTACAGCCTTAGTAATTCCATTTATGGCATCGACCATAGATTTTATTGTCTTTTGCATATCATTAGACAATCCGGTAAACTCATCCATTATATTTTTTATATGAGTTGAATCATCATTATACTGCTTACCACTGGATACAAAATCATCATAATCAGGAAGTATCGTTTCATCTACATAATCAACAATCTTATTTGATGATGAAATAAGACCTTCAACTGCTGAGATAACCATCTCATTTATCTCCTGAATGTTGTTTGCCGTATTTCTGCTGGATTCTGCAAGCTCTCTTATCTCATCTGCAACAACCGCAAAGCCTTTTCCTGCCTCGCCCGCCCTTGCAGCCTCGATAGAGGCATTTAACGCAAGAAGATTTGTCTGACTTGATATACTTAAAATATCTGAGGTAAGCTGTGATATTTTTTCAACCTTTTTGCTTTCTTTCATTGCATTCTTAAGTTCTTCGATAATAGAGCCTACCATCTTAGTTGTCTCATCCTTGTTTGCCTGAGCAGTCTCCTGAAGCTTTATCGCTCTCTCATTCATCTCATTGGAATAATCTACTACATTGCCTGTCTCAACCGTCATCTTGTCAACCTTAGTATTTGCAACAGCAGTATTTTCATCTATATTTTTCACCGTTGCGGCAACCTCTTCCATTGTAGCAGAAAGTTCTTCCATAACAGCCGATATATCACAGGCACTTCCATTCGCCGTATTTACTTTACCTACAACATTACCTACCGTCTCATCAAGCTGTTTTGAATTTGATGTTATCTTTTGCATTATAGTCTGAAGTTTTTCTATAAATACATTGATATTTGTCGCAACTTTGCCGATTTCATCTTTTCTGTTAATGTTTATTCTCTTTGTGAGATCTCCTCTGTCCTGATTTATCTCATCTATAATAACACCAAGCTCTTTGTCTATCTTTTTTAACGGTTTTATGACAATAAGCTCAATACATAATACTACTGCTATTATAATTATAATAACCATGATAAATGCAGTTGTGATAACTAAATTTGCCTGTGAACTCTTAGCCGAAAAATCTCTTACCTGTGATTTTGTTATCTTATCATTTGACGCTATCATTTTATCTGCCATACTTTCAACAGCAGTACCATATTTGCCAAGTGTTCTGTTTGCATCCTCAAGTGCTGTCATAGCATCTGTCGAAGCAATCTCTCGTATCTCATCGACCTTTTTTTCATATGTCCGGTAATTAGCTTCTAATGTATCAAGCTGTTTTTCCAGTTCATCCGACTGGAGCATGGTATTCAATTTTTTAAGATATGATTCTGTATCATTCTTTAATCTGGTTATGTTCTTGACAACACTTTCACGCTGTGAATCCTGAGTGATAAGACAATATGACATTACTTCCTTTTGCATCTCGATAACATTTGATTTGACTGCATCAAGACAACTTACACTGTTTATCTGCTTTTGAGCTATATTTTTACTTACATTACTCACACTCCTTAGCGAAACACCTGTCATTGCAAGTGACACCATACTGCATATTCCAAGTATCAATACCGGAATCACAAGATAAATCCTTACACTCCTAAACTTCATACTCATAATATTACCTCTTTCTCTATAGTCTGTTCTTATCTATAGTCTTCTCTTAATAACTACTTATTTTTTCTGATTCATCATCACTCTTATCAATATTTCTGATAACAGCATAATAACCATCTGAATCATTTATTTTTATATACACTCTGTCTCCAACCTTGTGCTTCATAAGACTTCTTCCTATCGGGGACTCAATGCTTACCATATTGTTTATCGCATCAGATCTTATAGTCGTTACTATCTTAAAACATTCTTCCATATCATCTTCTTCTATATAAATAGTAACAGAATCATTTAATCCGACCTGACTTTCATCAGAATCATCTTCAATAATCTTTGCAGTTTTTATCATCTTTTCAAGATACCTGATACGACTCTCATTTCTGTTTTTGAACTGCTTTGCCGCCTTGTATTCAAAATTCTCACTCAAGTCTCCCTGTGCTCTTGCCTCTTTAACATCCTCAAGTGCCTGTTTTCTGACAACAAGTTTTCTTTCTTCCACCTCCTTCTTCATTTTTTCAACATCTTTTCTGGTCAATCTGTCATACACGAAAACATCTCCTTCAATCTTTTAATCATATACATATATTAACATTATTTTTTAGAAAAAACTATAGTATTTTATATATTGTTAAACTTTTTGGTAACAATTCATTGCCGGACAACAATGCAAATCTCAAATGCATTTCACCACATAACAAAATCAATCAATCAAAATCTGTTTTATGTAACACACAAAAAAATCATGAATATATTCTTATTAAAAGTAGAGTATTACAACTTTTTGCAATATATCTTCTTTAATTTTATTTATATACAGGAGGAAAATTTATGGCACTCTTTTTTAATCAGGCTACCCTTTCACACAATGGAACATCAACAGTTTCAAACATCACTACCGGAGAAATCATCGAAGCCTTAACAGCAACAAAAACAGCCGTTGTACCGACTTACAACGCCAACAGCACCATAACTTATGTCCTTAGTCTATTAAATTCAAGTCAGGCAGCAATATCAGGTCTTACAATCACTGATACACTTGGTTCTTACCCATTTGGTGCCCTCACTTTAAAACCGCTTGACTATATTGAGGGTTCAGTCAAATACTATATAAACGGTGTATTACAGGCGGCTCCTGCTGCCACAACCATTCCTGAACTTGCTTTTTCAAATATAACTGTTCCCGCAGGCGGCAATACCACTATCATATATGATGCAAAAATAAACAATTTCGCTCCTTTGTCAACAGACTCTACAATTACAAATACAGCATCAATATCAGGCAATGATATTGCAAATCCTGTTACGGCTGCTGAAACAATTTCTACTGAAAATGGAACAAACTTAAGTATAAACAAATCCCTCTCACCTACAACAATTACAGAAAACGGTCAGATAACTTATACTTTTGTAATAGAAAACTTTGGCAATACTGCCGCTGCTGCTGAGGATCTGCTTAGTATCTCGGATGTATTTACACCGGCTCTCAACAATATTTCCGTGACTTACAACTCTGCACCATGGGCTGAAACAGGCAACTACACATATGATGCCACTACAGGAAGTTTTGAAACTGTTGCCGGTAAAATAACAGTTCCCGCTGCCACATACACACAGGATCCTGCAACCGGAGCCTGGAGTATAGCACCGGGAACAACAACCATCACTATTACAGGACGAATCTAAGGATTCGTCCTAGAATCTAACGATTCGTCCCCAAATTTACTGTTTCATTCCGGAACTAATTTTCCTGAATATCGTCTATTGTTATCTTACTTTCGTGTGGTATTGGTTTCCACTCGACTTTCTTAAAGAGCGCTATGTATTTTACATAGCGTTCTATCACATCATAGAGAGGCCATGTAAGACAATATAATACTTTTTTCCAAAAACTTACTTTTTGGATTCGTTTTCTTTCTATTATAAATATGTATATTGCCATCCATATATTTGCAAGATACATCCCTATTCTGTAGAAAATTCTCATCCATATAACAAGCAAAACGCATATCGCATATGACTTCCATCCCGGTTCAAGATTTATGGTAACATTTCCCGTGAACTGTCTGACAAGCTTTGAAAGCCATGTACCGTTTCTGAATATATACATCTGTCCGCCTGCATTGTAAATGGTGAAAGGAAATAAAAATAAATTCCAGAAAAGCCACTTAAATGCGGTAACTATCTGTTTTGGCAGAAGCTGTGCAAAAGTATCAAACGACATAAATCTGTGTCTTATGGTACGCCATAAAAATCTGTACCATGTATCATCTTTTTCCCACTTTGTATTTTTGTCTATAAAAATATTTTTAAATAATCCCCAGCCACTTTCCCCAAATGCCTGAAGATGTCCCTTAGCCCATCTTAAACGCTGGCGCAAAGCAACTTTTAAGCTTGTAGGCTGCTCATCATAAAATATCGCATCGTTGTTATATGAAATCTCATAGCCATTTACCACGCAGTCGGCTGTCAGTGATCTATCCTCTGTAAGTGATGTATATTTCCAGCCGTCCTTTACTATCTCATTTGCGAACAAAAATCCAGTACCCTGAATATTCGTAGCAAGATGAAGAAATGATCTTGTGCGGTGACGCTGTCTTATCGAACGGAGCCAATGAATTGCATAAAGTGATGCTATCCATCCCTCAGTAAGATTTTTTGTACTTCTATATGATGTGATTATCTTCTCCCCTGCATCAAATGAATCGTTCATTCTTGATATGTAATCTCTTTTTAAAAGATTATCAGAGTCAAATATAAAATACCCCTCAAATGACTGTATTCCATAATCTTTTTCAATCTGCTCAAAAAGATATTTAAGACCAAATCCCTTTGTCCTCTCATCAGGATTATTATGCTCATAACAGATTGCACCAAGCTCTTGTGCTATCTTTGCCGTATTATCCGTACAGTTGTCAGCAACGACAAAAATCGTTAAGAGTTCCTGCGGATAATCCTGCTTTTTTATGCTGTTTATAAGATTTCCTATAACAGGCTCCTCATTTCTAGCCGGAATAAGCACCGCATATTTGTGATTATTCTTAGCCGGTTTAAACTTTCTTGTACAGAAAAGCCCTATTATCATATATGGAACATTATGTATGCTCAATATTTTCATAAACATCCCGATAGCCGTAAACAAAAACAGGCTGGGAGTATAAATATTGCCTAAAAAATGTCCTATATCGTCTATAATTCCAACACTTAACAACACATTTGTAATATTCATTATTCTCTCCACTCCATAATACTTTTGTATCTTTTTTATTTATAATCTTTCAAAAAGTCATATTTTAATGTAAGATCATTCTTCTTAATAAGTTCACTCACAATACTGCTCTTTTTCTCAATCTGAGTTTTAGATATTCCTACACCATTAGTCACCTTGCCATCAGCTACATACGCATTTCCATCATACCAGCTTGAATCTGCGAAAAAAGCCAACGAACTATAGTCATTTGAAAGAATATCCTTACCTATATAATAGTTACTATTGTAATCAATACCAAAAAGATTTAGTACAGTAGGCAAAATATTCATCTGCATATTTGTCCTGTCAATCTTTTCTGCTTTCATGTCACTGCTCCATATAAAAAATGGTGTACGATTTATAAGATTATTATCAGTTTCTTTGTATTTATCAAGCACAGACTTGTCATTTATGGTATAAAGATAATGATCTGCATAAGCCACTATAACTGTATTATCATATAGATTATTATCCTTTAAAGCCTGCATCAGAAGTCCAACCATATAATCAGTTTCACCAACCATAAGATCTGCCACCTGCTCCTCAGAAAGTTTTGGAATTTTTCCTTTTCCATACTTCATCTCAGCTACAAGCTTTCCAACTTCCTTTTCAGTCGTAAATGGCGTATGTGGCGTATAGGATATAATATAGTCAACAAATCTTTCACTGCCTTTAAACATTTTATTATAGAAAGTTTTATTCTCAATAAGCTTTCTATCAAGCTCATAACTAAGGTCATTTTTATCTTTACTGTCAAGTATATCCTTAAGACCATAATAATTGTCATAACCCCAGCTCTTATAGTTTATTCCTCTGGAATAAAACTCACTGCTGTTCATATGAAAAGCATTGACTGCATATCCCTCTTTTTTAAACAGTTTCGCCATGGTATTATTGAATGTATTCTTATTAAATGTATATACATTTTCATTATATGAAATAGGTGTCGTAAAACCTGTATTCACAGCAAACTCTGAATTAAAAGTCGAACCACCTCCGGTATAAATAGAATAGTGATCCGTAAAATCAATGGACTCATTCTTGAGTTTATATAGATTTGGTGTGTTCTTCTTTGTCAGAAGCCATTCATCCATACCCTCCAGCTGCAAAAAAATCACATTCTTTCCTTTTAGCATACCGGTATATTTATTTGGCTTTTTCTCATCTTTCGCCTCATATATGTTTTTAAGGAATTTTCTGTCACTGTCACTTATCTTTTCCTTTGGCTTTAAAAAAGTTATATATAAATTTCTTAAAGTATATTCATAAAGTCCGGCAACTTTCATACTCTTATTTGTATCACTAAATTCATTATAAACATTTCTTGCTTTTTTAAAGCTGTTCCACTTAAGATTTTTGTTTCCGCTTCCCATTGTAACCGGGATAATCAGATGCAGACATATAAATATTACAACTGCAGCTAAAAGTTTTTTCCACTGAAAACACTCACCTTTTTTCATGTTTTTTACCGCCACAATCGCAAGTACAAATATAAAAATTGCAAGAATATATACATAAACCGGTGTATTTTTTATAGTATCAGCTATATAAGAACTTCCCTCACTTGCCAGCTCCAGCAGAGAAAAATTAAAATAAAAGTTCGTGAGAGAATAATATACAGCATTAGTCAGAAACATCACAAAACTTATAATAAACATAAGGAAGTAAAAAATCTTTCCTATAACCCCCTTAAGATATTTTGCTAATGCAATAAACAGCCCTGTCCATATTATTGTAAAAAGATTTGGCTGAATATAATATGCCGGATAAAAATCTATTTTGTATCCCATGATACGGATACTTAAATCCATGATAAAAAAAGGCAGAAACATCAGAATCTCAATTTTGTGTGATGCAATAAATCTCAAAAAACTGCTGCCTTTAGAACTGCTTCCCAAACCCGAAAAACTAAGTCCGTGTTTTCTTTTAAATCCATATAAACTCATAATGCTCCCCGTTTCTGCACTTATCTTTTGTGCATATTAGAATTTGTTTCAAGTGTACACCGACACAAATCCTGAGTGTAAAAAAATTTCCACACTCATATCTTAAAAAGTAAATTTTTTCAAACAGATTTTAATATAACACATTACAAGCATTATTTCAATCTTAATTGTTTTATCGTTTTTTTGCAAAGCAGTTCTTTTTTATTTTAATTATTTAATGTAATTGCTACTATTTAATTGATAATAAAGACCTCTTTTTTCCATAAGTTCTCTATGATTTCCTTCCTCGGCAATTCCCTTGTCAGCTATATAAAGTATCCTGTCCGCATTTCTTATCGTCGAAAGCCTATGTGCCACTATGAATGCTGTTTTTTCTGACAGTATAACATCAAGTGCTTTCTGTATCATATTTTCAGTTTCCGTATCTATCGAACTTGTCGCTTCGTCAAGTATTATCACTGACGGATTTTTAAGTATTATCCTCGCAAAGCTGATAAGCTGTTTTTCTCCTGCTGAAAGTCCCTCCCCTCTCTCTTCGAGTTCCTCGTCATATCCATGTGGCAGTCTCCCGATAAATTCATCGGCATAAATATATTTTGCGGCTGCTATGCACTCCTCGTCCGTCGCATCAAGTCTGCCGTATCTTATATTCTCCATAACAGTCCCTTTAAATATGAAAGGATCCTGCATAAGCACTCCTACTTCCTCTCTAAGTGACTCCAATGTTACTTTTCTTACATCATTTCCATCTATTTTTACTGAACCTCCGGTCACATCATAAAATCTTGTTATAAGATTTATAATTGTAGTCTTTCCTGCACCCGTCGGTCCTACAAGTGCTATCGTCTCTCCGGGCTTTACATGGAGGTTCATATTCTCAAGAATATTTATATCATCCTCATATGAAAAAGTCATATTGTCAAAATCAACCTGACCTTTTACATTATCAAGCGATACATCGCCCTCCTCATCTTTTATCTGCACTTCATAATCAATCGTATCAAACACCTGCTCAAGATTTGAGCTTACCTGTGCCATCTGCTGAATTATTATCGCTATCTGTGTGAGTGGTCCGCTGAAAAGTCCCATATAGCTTATAAACGCAACAACCGTACCTGCATCTACCTGGCTGCTTCCATTTAATATAAGATAAAGTGCAACTCCGTAAAGACAAAGTGTCCCGATATTCCAGAATATTTCAACAATCGGCGTATTTAAGTTATTTAATTTGACAATTCCCCACCATACATTGACACTCTGATTATGCAAATCCTCATAAATCGACTTATTTTTCTCAACTCTGTTATAATTCTTTACTATCTTTTCGCCCATGATAGTCTCGATAAGAAAAGCTGAACGGTTTGAAAGCTTCGCCCTGTGCCATGCAAATCTCCTTCTTATCTTATATCTCAACAAGAACACAAGAGCCATCATAGGAACTACCGTACACACGACAATAATCGTAAGCTCCGGACTGAGTGAGAGCATAAATATCGTAACAATGACAATCTTTACAAGATAGACAAGAAACATCACGACATAATTCGTAAAGAAATTTGCAAGGTCATTTATATAATCAGTGACACGCACAACAATCTTTCCGTCAGGTCTGTTGTCAAAATACTCAAAAGGAAGTTCCTGCAATTTATAAAAAATATCCTTTCTCATATCCGCAATAACACTGTGCCCCATCTGTCCCATCATACGCTGCTGTGCATAAGTAAGCCCTATATCCGTCGCAGCCAGAAAAACAAGACCACACACAACATAAAAAAGCTTAGCCATACTTTTTTCAACAACAACATCATTTATAACATATCTAAGCAGCATCGGCGGCAGCAATGCAGTACACGCTGAAACAAGCATAAGCACACAAACAATGATAAATATATGCTTATACGGCATTATATATTTTAAAATCCTGCCAAACTGCTTAATATCAATTTTTTTATGAACAACCTCATCCTCAAAATATGTATTCCTCTTAGCCATTAAATTCCTCCGTTATAATCAAATCCCAACTAATTTCTCAAAAATATTTGCGAAACTTTCAATATACTAACTTCTTAGCAAATCATAAGTTTCGCATATCATTTATGCCACCGTCTGCTTTGCCATCTGCGTCTTATACACACCAGCAAAATGTCCGTCAAGCTCCATCAGTTCATCAAAGGTGCCCCTCTCAACAATTTTTCCATTGCTGAGATAAATTATCTCGTCACAATCGACAACGGATGACATTTTGTGTGCCGCTATAAGAATAGTTCTTTCCTTATAATATGTCCTCAAATTTTCAAGAAGTTTTCTTTCTGTCTCTGCATCAAGTGCACTTGTTGAATCATCAAATACAAATACCGGTGCATCCTTTAGCATTGCCCTGGCAATAGAAACCCTCTGTTTCTGACCTCCTGAAAGACCAAATCCTTTTTCACCTACTATCGTCTGATAGCCGTCAGAAAGTTCATTTATAAAATCATCTGCCATTGCTCTTTTTGCACATTCCCTCACCCTGCTCTCATCAACATCAGGGTTTGCAAATGCAATATTACTGTCAATGGTATTTGAAAATAAGAATGCATCCTGAAAAACATATGAGATTTTTTCCCTAAGCTCCGCTGTTTTATACTCCTTGACATTTGTTCCGTTCATTTTTATCTGACCGTCATTTACATCATTTATCCTTACTATTGATTTTAATAAAATACTCTTTCCGCTTCCCGTTGCTCCGACAATACCGACCTTTTTGCCATAAGGAATCGAAAGATTTATATTGTCAAGAACCTTTTTCCCGCCAAGTTCCAATGTAACATTTTCAAACTCTATATCAGGCTTATCTATATCTTTTGCAGTTTTTTTGCCATCCTTAATCTTTGTCTTACAATCCATAAACCTCATTATCTTATCCCCTGCAACAATCTGCTGCTGCATCTGAAAGAGAAGATTGTTTATCTGTGATACATGATCCATTATTTTCATGACATAACCTGACGCTGCAACCAAAAATCCTACAAGCATCTCACCCTTTATAACAAGCAATGCACATAATGCGATAGTTCCAATATAAGCAACCTGTTTTATCGAACTAAATATAACCTCAAAACCTGCCGAAAGTTTAACCTGATTTATATATGACTGTTTCATGTTCATATTTGATTTATCAAACTTCTCTTTTTCCCTTCCCTCATTTGTAAATGACCTTACAAGACGGACAGCCTCTATATTTTCCTGAACTGTAAGATTCATATTACTGTTGCTGGTTCTTATGGCTCTGTAATTTTTCTGAGCCTTTTTCCTAAATTTCAAAAGTGCCACAACAAAAAATGGTGCAAGTATAACCGGAATTATAAGCAGTGTGATATTTATCGATGTAAGCAATATTATACACGCACCAAACACAAACATACTGTCAAACATTCCCGGAATAATTCTTCCAAACAGGTCTTTCATCATAATCGTGTCAGTATGAAGCGTAGTTAAAAGTTCACCCGTGTTGTACTCAGATACAGTCTGGCTGTCAAGTTCCATCAGCTTATCAAAAGTTACAATTCGTAAATCCGTCTCAAACTTCAACGCATACTTTTCAAACATTGTGTTTTTGATATATATAAAAACAAGTCTGAAAACAAGAAGTCCGACAAACACCATCGCAATATTAAAAAACAATTCAAAACTGTGCCTTTTTCCGTAATCTCCATCAATCAAAAATGCAAAAACTCCACTCGCCTTATTGTCGTTATCCATAATAACAAAATCAACAAAAAGCTCCGACACAAACGGAATCAGCAAATCCGCAATAATTGCAAGAAAACTCACAAATTGCAGGACAACCGCCGCCACTATGTACTTTTTCCAGTATTTAAAACCAAATTTTATCGCATCCATTCTTAATCCTTTCCTTATTTCATTTCTATTTAATGATAAGATAAATTTTTATATTTTTTTTCGTGTGCGTACACGATTTTAATCTTATATAAAGAGGGTAAATCACTACCCTCCTTATATTCTTAATTATATTTAGGTATTTGCGAAACTATCATAAATCTTGATTAAATTGTGCAGATATAACAAATAGTGTTAGTCGGCATTTTTGTACACACAAATGAATGCAATTTTCTAAGTAAAAATAATGTATGCTTGCATACAATTATTTTTGCTGAAAATTATATGAGTGAAACGAACAGCGAGAAAATTTTATTTTCGAGCTATAGCATTCATTTTTATATCAGCGTTTTTTGCTGATTTATGTACTGCTACGAACGACAACATAGCGAAAGCGTGCCGACGATATTATTTGTTATATCTGTGCAATTGATACAACATATAGTTAGTTTCGCAAATCCCAACATCCTTAAAGTGTTTCACCCTCAACAATATTGTAACCAACAACGCAGTCCTTTATATCTTTCTCACCATTTATCATCCTGATAAGATTCATTGTCGCCTTTCGTCCCGTTGTCTTTATATTACAGTCAACCGATGTAAGTCTCGGTGAAATATTGTCAAGTATTGCAATATTATCAAAACCTATAATACCAACATCCTCCGGCACTCTGATATTATTTTCCCTAAACATCGTCATAAGTCTGACCGCCGGGGTGTCATTACGGCAAATGAAGACCTTTTTCATACCGTCTTTTCTTTTTGCTATCCCAACAAGCTGTCTTTCATCCATATCTTCAAGGATTTCACCATCGCCGAGCATCTCCTCTTTCAGTCCCTCAAGATAACCAATACGACGCTGTTCAATAGAAAAAACATTGATGCCGCCTGATTTCATCTTTTCAAAATGCGGGTCGATATATATCATTTCGTTATATCCTTTTTGTGCAAGAAAAGAAACTACATTTCTCATAATCTGACGGCAGTCAACATCAACATGGACAAAATCACACTCTATCCTGTTATATATGGTAACTATAGGAATCCCAAGTTTCTTTAAAAAAGAACTAAACTCCACGCCCTTGCCAAGTGGAAAAAGTATGATACCGTCAACACGGCGTTCTGCCATATACTTTATAGCTTCCATCTCTTTTTCAGGGTCATTGTGAGACAATGCAAGATTTACAAAATAACCATGCTCCCTCGCCGTCTGCTCTATGCTTTCAACAAGAAGTGCAAAAAAGTTGTTGCTAAGGTCAACCGAAACAATCCCTATGGTTTTTGTACTTCCGATTGCAAGACTTTTAGCAAGATGATTTGGTCTGTAATCCATCTGCTCTGCCATTTCAAGTATGTGCTGCTTAGTGCTCTCCCTGATGCCGCTCCTGTTATTGACCGCCCTGTCAACCGTTCCCTCGGAAACACCGCAGGCCTTTGCAAGTTCCTTAATTGTACATGAAATATATATCACCTCTTTTAATTGCTTATCGAAGTATTTGCGAAACTACTGTTATGTTGTGTTAATTGCTATGATATAACAAATAATTTAATTACAGCTAAAGGTCGTTTCGCAAATATAACTTTCTATCCATAAACAATATAATTTCAAATTTCCGTGTGCGTACACGATTTTTAGATATAATACCACCTTTGTTTTATCTTTTCAAGTCATTTTTTAGCTTCTTTTTTCTAAAGTGTGATGCCGTTTTACAGAATACTACCGCCACCAGTGTGCTTATTCCCGTAGCTATCAGTCCCGGTACAACAATACCTACAGGATTTACGCTTCCGTACTGACTCCTGTAGGCTATTATGTTTACGGGTATTAACTGTAGTGATGATATGTTTATTACAAGAAATGTACACATTTCATTGCTGGCACGCATCTTTATCTTACTTATATCTTTATGAGCTTTTTTTATTCTTGCTCTCTCAATCTCTGCCATCTCTTTGATTGCCTTAAGTCCCATTGGTGTTGCCGCCCAGCCTAGTCCAAGCATATTTGCAACCATATTGGCAGTTATGTATTCATTGACAACATGGTTTCTGTCAATATCAGGAAACAGAAAATGAACGACAGGTGATAAAAATTTTGTCATTCTATCCATAAGACCTGCCTGCCTTGCAACTTCCATAATCCCACACCACATTGCCATTACCCCAAGCATTGTTATTGATAATGAAACTGCTTCGCCCGCACTCTCTATTATAACATCAGACAAAGCCTGTGCTTTTCCGTTTGCAAGACCGTATGATATTCCCCCAAGAATCATAAATGCCCATATATAATTAAGCATACTTTTCCTCCAAGATTTTTTTCATTATCCCATAGTTTTGATGTTGGGGTCAAAAGGTATTTTGCCCCTTGCATCATAATTTTATAATTACATGAATTTCAACATTGCTGTACAAACTTGAATTTCGCAGCATTTTCTCCTGGCTGTTAAGCAGATATTCGCAATTTTCGCTGCCACCTGCTCATAACACCGTGCTTTTATTTCATATAAATAATATTCATTTTTCAGCTATATATGCACATTTTTATGATTTTCTGCCCGGCTTTATAACATTTTCTCTTATAATCTCACAATTACGGCTTTCCTGCATATAAATAATATTTTGCATTTTCGCAATGGTGAGTTTTCTTTCCCTGCCAAAATAACTTTTATTCTTTTAGATTTTCACTACTTTCCCACTTACTGCCAACCGCTTACTTATTCTTCTTTATCCTGTGCGGACACACAACAAAGCATCTGCCACAGCTTATACATTCTCCGTCCCTTATATCTGCTTCATCATATTTCAAATGAACGGGGCATCTGTTTGTACAGGCACTACAACGTTCAAAGCACTGCTGCCCTTTCTTCTTTACATGAAATATCGGAAGTTTTGGAAGTAGTGAAAACACTGCTCCAAGAGGGCAGAGAAACTGACAGAAAAATCTTTCCTTAAGCATCATTCCGACTACTATCAGTAATAACAGCACAACTCCGGTAATGTATGCACCAAGTTTAAAGTTTCTGCTCGTTATAAGAGAAAATACCGTCCACGGACTGTATTTTGTAACATATTCCCCTTTTCCCAAAAAGCAAAATCCAATGACACAAATCAGCACGATATATTTTAATTTTTGCAAGTAAACCTGCCATTTTGACGGTATGACAGGTAATTTTCTCCCCGTCTTTTTCTGAATAAATTCTGAGAGCATATAAAACCAGTCTCCAACAGCACCGAATGAACAGACAAATCCACAAAATATCCTCCCAAATATAATCGTGACAGCACATAATATCAACAGTTTTATCACGAAATCAGATAATATGAGATTTTCGCCTTTTCCTATCAGTGCCACCGCTTCTTTCACACCTGCAAATGCCTGTGAGAAAAGTGACGGCATAAATATAAAAAATATTATCTGGACTATCACCCTGAAAATCTTTAAAGTCCTTATTTTTTCTTTAACATTCATTATTTCTAAACTTTTACCTTTCCGTAAATTTTTCTTTTTGTAACATTTCAGTTCTAATTAAGCTTTAATTCGTGAATATAAAGTTTAAAAAGCTGAATCATTACTTTTTTTCTTTCCGTTTTTTATAGCATCTTTCATCGCACTTATTATCCCATTTGACGACAATGTTGCTCCCGATACCGTATCAACATCAACCAACTGTTTATCAATGACATCATCAAGTATTTTTTTTGCCGACTCAAGATAATCTTTCGTCTCGTTTTCAGCCGATAATATCTCTACTTTTTCAAGCTTATTATCCTTTACGGTAAGACGGACTTTTATCTCTCCGCCAAATCCGTCACCGCTGCCCTCATAAATACCGTCATCAGCAAAATAAATGTTATTACCACTATCACTTACAACTTCTTTTTTATCTGTTTTTTCGGCTATTGCTTTTTTCTCCTCACCGACTTTGTGCACATTGATGCAGTATAAAGCTAGTATTCCTGCAACAATCAACAGATTAACGCTTTTTATAATAAAAACTCTCATCAGTTTACCGCCTTTTTATTTATCAAACTTTTTCTAAATATCCGTCTTTTTACCTTTCCGCCCAATCTATACCTGTATTGCTATTGCATTTTTACAACAGTTATTTTATAACAGCTTCATCAAGTGCCTCACGATACATACCTATAAGAGTTTTTGATGTACAGGTCGCACCTGACACCGCATCAAACTCACCATTTAATGCCGCATTTATCTGAGTCAGAAGTCCCGGAATTTTCTTTGTTCCGTTTACCGATTTATTATAGTAAAATCGATTTGTCTCATCTGAGAGAACCACATTTGAAAATCCTGCAAAGTGATTGTCATTAAATAACAAATCTGCCGAAATCGTATATTCCTCAAATGCTTTTGACTCATCAGGATATACCGTTGCCACTTTAGAATATGTACCGCTTCTAAGCAGAATTGACGGTTCAGGCAAAGCCGTCTCCTGCGGTGTACTGCTTATCATAGGTTCAGAAGATGTTAGAGGCTTTGAAGAAGCCGGCACATCTGTCTGTAAAGGATTTACTGTATTTGCTGGTACTGCCGTATCTGCCGGTGCAGGTACTTCAACCGGAATTTTTGAAGGAGCAGGAGTTTTTTGTGGTTTTATTCCTCCTTTTTTTGCTGCCTTATTAAGTGCTTTCAGATACAGGTTCACTATTGTTTTTGAGGAACAGGTAGCTCCCGATACCGCACTTATCCCATCTGACGACTGCCTGTTTACTATCTGTCCGACAACACCCTTTTCTCCTGATGCTCCATTCGCCGCTCTCATGTAATAAGTCTTGTTCGCTTCGGCTGTTGATAAAAAATCAGCTATCTTTACGCATTTTCCTTTTGAAAATTTCACAACCGCACTAAGTAAATATTTTTCAAAATCTTCATTTTCATCAGGCTCACATACCGCACTGACTTTATAATTTCCGTCTGCTATACTGCTTTTTGGCACTTTTTTCTTTTTATCAACTTTTATTGCCACAGGCTTTTTTGTCGAAACAGGCATGGTAGTCTTTTTTAATGCAGTTTTTATCGTCTTTCCGTCTGCCTTTGCAACTGCCTTATTATAGGCATCCATATACGCATTTATAATAGCTTTTGACGAATATGTAGCCCCCGATACAGCATCTGCATCAGACGCATTTTTTCCTACAAGCCGGTTTACCATGCCGCTCCATGCCTTATTCATAAATGCATTATTTGCACTGTCCGTATTGCCTGACATTTTCATTCCATAAACCGCAACTGCCTCTCCATTTTTAAACCTCGCCTTCAGACTTACCGTATAGCCGAATTTTTCACAGATACTCTCACCGCTAAATTCTCCGTCAGCAGGTTTCCCGCTCTTTTTCTTTGTATCAGCAACAGCCGTTACTTTTGTCTTTGTATCTGTATCGCTTAACTTTGTATCTGTTTTATCAGTATCCGCCTTATCCTCTGATTTCTGCTTAGTATCATCATTTCCGCCAGATGTATCCGCTGAAATATTTTTCTCAATTTTCCTGTAATGCGCAAGGTCATTATTTGCAACATATATTCCACGAAGTGAAAATCCGGCTATCACTATTGATGGAATAATAAAAATCAGCATTTTAAGATTTTTGATAAGATTTTTTGGTATATTTATCTTTTCAAAAACCTTATCTTCTCCTGCTGTATTTTTTGCAGCAACATTTCCCGTATCCTCAATATTATTCTTTCCCACAGCCTTATCTTCAATGTTATTTTTTTCTATATTTTTATCTGTATCCTCAATATTATTCTTTTCCGCAACCTTATCTTTCAAATCTCTTCCTCACTTCCAAACAACCTCTATTTTATAATCCACAAATACATCATATTCACACACATTTTCACCAATCAAATCCCCAGCCAACAATTATCGCTCTATGTAATAGTATTTATTTTCTTTCTATCCATATTTATTTTTTCTGGTATTATTTTCCATAACCCCGTATAACGCACAAAACGGAAGGCTCACCATGATGCGACACTATCGCACCATGTATAACACCTTCCTTTTTATTTTGCCTATACATATTTACAAACATATCATAATATGTACTTAAAATTAGTTAAAAACTATTTAACTTTCACATTCTTTACGGCAGACCATTTACTTGCTGTTTTTCCACTTCCTACAGCTTTTACTCTTACAAAGTATTTTTTACCTGATTTTAATCCGCTTACTGTCAATGTTGTTTTCTTTGTAGTCTTTGTTGTTGACTTTTTAAAGTTTTTTGTAAGTGAATACTGCACCTGATAACTTGCTGCATTAGCTGATTTTTTCCAGCTTACTACCGCTTTTGTTTTTTTAGCTTTTACCTTTACGCCTGTTGGTGTTTTCGGTGTCTTTACAGCTTTTACAAGATTTTTCATTGCGTCGCTTAAATGATTGTAAGCTTCATCTACAACCGCCTGATAATGAGCTGTTTTTGCAAGTTCTTCCTCTGCTTCTTCAAGCTCTCCTGCAAAATTCTTCCAACTGTCCGCTGTGTAATCAGCTTCTTTTAATGTCTTAGCATCTTTAACAAGTGCTTCAAGCTTGCTTATGTCGGCATTTTCAGTAGTTGTAACCGTGTCAACGATATTGTCCTCTGTCACTTCAAAATCAACTGTTGTGTCCTCAAAACCAAGTGCATAGACTGTAATACTCCAATAGCCTGTTCCGTCTGTTCCACCCGGAAGTGCTGCTCTATATGAATCTGTAAGACCAAGCTGAATACCCATTGCTTTGTGCATCCAGTTGTCTGCCGCAAATTTTGTACCAAATGCTGCAAGTGCATTTTTGCGTGTAGAGTCATTTCCATAATATGTCCACTTTACAGCCTGCATCTTTGCACCGAGTGCACCGTAACCCTCGCCTTTTGATGTATCTGCATCATCTGCATTGTTTAAGTCTACTCTTAAAAATTCACCATAACTTCCATTTGCTTTCTGAACCTGAGTTTTCAGCTTTGAAGCTTTTGCAAGTGTCTCATCCTTTATACCAGAATCATTTCCCGTCTTTCTTGCACTAAACTTAAATGTTCCATCTTTCTGCTCTGCCGCAGTCTTAAGACCGTTTGTATTTGCAGTAACATCTGCTTTAAGGTAATAAGCTGAAAGATTCATCTCACTGTAACCACCTGCAAGTTCACCGTCATTTTCAACAACTTTATAGATTTTCTTAAAATCAGAAAGTTCAGATGTCTTTACGGCAACAGGAACATATTTAAGACCTGTAACTTTGTATTCTTTTAATTTTGTCTGTGAACCATCAGCCTTTGTGATAGTTCCTTTGCTATATGATACACTTGTTCCGTCTGTGAGATAAAGTGTTTTTCCATCTGCTGACCAATGAGATACATTAAACTCACTTCCATCTTCACCATAGATAACAGTATCACACTGATAACTTCCTCTATGAAGTCCATGATTTGTAGTTGCTCTTGAAACAGCATCAAAAGCACCTTTATCCAACTCTCCTCTTGCATCAGCCTCAGTGTTTGCATCAGTCATACTCTTTGTACTCTGCAGGTAAATATCCTCTGCATCCCAATACTGATCCCATGTAAGTCCGGCATAAAGATATGTATAATCATCTGCTGCCTTTGTTTTAATGTCTGCTGCATATCCCAGTGTGACAACCATTGCCGTTGACAATGCGACTGCAATGCTTTTCTTAATAATTTTCCTCATCGTTGCTGTCTCCTATCATGTGTATTTGTATAATAAATGTTTTGTCCGTTCATGATAAATATCTTTAAAGTTAATTGTATATAACTTTAGTAAGATACCACTTACTTAGACATCAACCATTATATTTCCCATATAACATGAAGTCAAACACTTTCTTGCTTAATAAACAAAACTTATCAAATAAAACACTTAAATATTATTTTACAACAAAATAGAGAGCCGGCATAACCGACTCTCTATTTTGGATAATAAATGAGAAAATTTATGTTACAAATATAAACTTATAACCTATTTAACCTTTACTGTCTTTGTTACTGTCTTATAACCAGACTTTGTAACCTTTACAGTAATCTTTGTGTTCTTCTTAAGTTTAGAAGAAACCTTCAATGTGAAATTCTTTCCACTTACTTTAGCTGTTTTAGCTTTATCTTTTCCAACTGTAACTTTTACTTTTGCTTTTGCAACTGAAACAGATCCTTTAACAACCTTTGTTCCTGCCTTTGCTGTAACTTTCTTTACAGACATTGACTTCTTCTTAGAAGATGATGAGCTGTTTGACTTGTTTGATGCTGATACCTTTTTATACTCTGTAGTTATACCAGAAAGTCCAACTTTTTCACCTGTAATATGAACCTTAAGTGCATCTGCTGCATTAGGAACATCACAATTTGCTACAAATTTATAAGATTTTGATGAATCTGCATTGCTTACAATCTTGTTTGTGATAGTAATTTTTGAGCCAACTCTCTTTACTGTTACTGTAACCGAAGCATCTTTCATTACTTCAAGGTATGTATTCCAATCAGCAGCACCATCGCCCCACTCCATAGTAGAGCCATCATCAACCCATGTTCCTGCAAACCATCCAAAGTTATCTGCACGAGTTGAAATGTACTGTCCTGCTCCGTCAAAAATTTCTACAATGTAATTGTCCCAGTTGTTTGTTCCAACTGATTTGTTTGTAAATTTATATACAAGCTGGAAGTTTCCGCTAACATCTTCATCACCTGTATTTGCTGTAAATGCATCTCCAATATCAAGATCCTTAACTGTTGCATCACCAACTGCCGCTTCTGCTACATTCTTGTTTGCTGGTACAGCAACTACTGCTGTTGAAAATGCCATTGTTGTTGCAAGTGCGATTGCTAAAATTTTCTTTCTCATGTCTAATTCTCCTCTCGATTTCAATTTATTAAAGTTTTCGTAAACTATTTTAGTTTTTATTATAATAACATAGATATTACAAAAAGTCAACATAAAAATAAAATATTTCATATATTTTTTTTCATATTTTGCACAATTTTTATTAACACAGCAAAAATGCGTAGTGAAATTTTTACAATTTCACTACGCATATGTAACTGTTTTATATACAGTTTATACTAAACTATCTGTAATCAAACTTTGATTTAATTATTTAGCGATAGCTTTAACCTGCTTTGGAGAAAGTGCTTTGTTCCAAAGTTTAACATCATCGATGTATCCCTTGAATCCTGTATCCCAAGCATTAAGTCCGAGGAAGAACTTGTTAGAGTTTGACATAGTTCCCTTTGCAACTGTTCCGTTTCCGAAAAGTTTTCCGTTTACATATGTCCAAGCATGGTAAGATTTAACATATGTCTTTTCACCCTTTTTACCATACTCACAATAACCCTTCTTATCCCAAGAAGTTTTCTTTGTATTTACAACGAGTGTGATGTGTGTCCATTTTCCTTTTGATACTGCAAGGTCTGCTGTCCACTTACCTTTTTTATCCTGGTGACCATACCATGGGAACTGATCATTCTTTCCGTTTGATACACTGTGTGACCAGATTGTAGGAGAGTTAGACTTGTTATCAAGCCATGAATCCTTTGTAATTGAAAGCCACTTTGTGTTCTTAGGATCTGTAATATGGCTTCCTGTGAAGAACATAGCCATGAAGTTTGAAAGATCTGTCTCAGGTTTAACCCAGAATGAAACTGTCCAAGAACCGTTTCCAAGCTTAACACCTTTAAGCTCAGCACCCATAGAAGCTGCCTTTCCACCTACTGTTCTTGAGATGTAAAGAGCCTTTCCATGTTTACCTTTCTTATACTGAAGCTTTGCTTTCTTGTTTGCTGTAGGTAAAACACCTGTCTTTGTCTTTCCTGTTCCACCACTTGCTGTATCACCTTTACGAGCAACTCCTACTACTTTTTTGCTTGCACCATTCATGCTGAATGTGTACTTTGGCTTTGGAGCTGATGCTGCATCTGCTGCTGTCTGTGGCTGTGCTGCATAAGCTGCTCCTCCAACAACCATAGCTGCTGCTAAAACTCCGCTTAATAATTTCTTATACATTGTTTTATTCCTCCTTTTAATAAAAGAATATGTTTTATTGATTTGTAAATTATTTTAGCATTAGTTACCTATTTTGTCAACAGTTTATGACTAAATTATTAACAATTCGTAAATATAACTTTTTTTGTATATTTATTCATAAAGTATTTTACGAATAAATGATTTTTCATATACAAGACAAATCATGCTTAAAACCACCGCATTATCAGGCAGCTTATGCTAAAACAAAATATCTGCTTTATCTTTTTTTATTTCTTAATCTTTATTTTGATTGATTTGACAGGTCCAGTAAGTGTCTTTCCGTTATACTCTCTGTAGGCTTTGACAGCTACCCAGTAAGTCTTTCCTGCCTTAAATGTTGTCTCTTCTGATACAGTGCACTTCTTGCCTGTTACTTCCGTAGCATATTTAAACTTACCGTTTTTGCTTGTCTTATAATATACTTCATATCCTGTTACTTTTGATGAATAGTTCCATGAAAGTACGACTTTCGCCTTTTTAGCTTTTTTCTTCTTTGTTACTTTTGCTTTAAGACTTGTAACAGCTTTAAGTTTTGGCATTACTGTCACACCCACTGAAACAGTCTTTGTGATGTCACCCTCTGTGTAGGATACTGCTGCATACTGCGTTCCTGTTTTATTTACATTTATATTTGAATAATCAACCTTGTAATCAGATGCAGCCAATGTTTTCTGCGTCTCATCAGAGTAGATTGCCTTTACATTAGAGAAATTAATTTTCTTAATCTTTTCTCCCTGTGTTATGACATTTGTTCCTGCCGAAAGACTGATACCGCGAAGTACAGTTGTCTCACTGTTCTCACCTACAATAAATGTTGCGGCTGCCTTGTCTGTGCCGTCTGTTATCTTAAGTGTATTATTTACTATTGTAAGATACTGTCCCGGCTTATAAACACTCTCAAATGAAACTCCATCCTCAGAGCCGTCAAGTGCCTTTACACTTCTGAATGTCTGTCTTTTTGCCATCTCATCAGTACCGGTTGAATCCTGGTTAAGTGTAACCTTGCCATTATCATTTACAGTAAGATAAAGTCCTGATTTATTTTCAGACTGGATTGACACATATGCAGGTTTTGTCTTGTCAGACTTACCGTCTGTGAGTACCCACTGTGCGTCTTTTACATCAGAATATCCCATAGCACCTACATAAACATTTTCATAAGGATAATCTGCATCATCAAACGAATTAAGGAAATTTTCATGTGCAAGAACGCCAGCACCCGCCTTTGTGTAAATTTTTGTAGTGCTTCCTGCTATGCCTGCTGTTGTCTCAGGTACTTCATCAATACTTCCGTCTTCATTAAACTTAAGTTCAGTTATGTTTGCAACTCTGCGGTATCCGTTTCCACCTGCAAGTGCACCATTGTGATAGATAAAATATGTCTTTCCTTTAAAATCTATAACTGCCATATGGTTTGTGTTTGATGTGACATTTGGTCTTGCGATTTCTTTTCCCTCTGACCACTCGCCATTTAATAAATCATCGGTGGTTGCATATGACATTCCCTCTCTCCATCCTGAAGCATAGAAGAGATAATACTTTCCATAGTAATTGCCATTTGCATCCTGTCTTCTGTAAAGCCATGGTGCTTCAGTATATGAAGTAACTGATGTTTTCTGGATAACATCAGCAGTCTTTGTTGATGTGCCGCCTGTAATCTTTCCATCACCATTCTGGTCTTTTACCGAAATCATATCATCATTTAACTCACAGATATAATAATTTCCATTTCCCCATGCAAGATAACGGTGCTCCTCGCCCTTGTCATCTTTTTCAATCCATACTGTAGGATCGATGTCATTCCATGTGCTTGACTCAGTACCAAAATCAGTAACCTTACCGCTCACAACAGGCTTTCCTAAATCCTTAAACGGTCCTGTAGGACTGTCTGATACGGCAACACCGATAGACTGCTGTCCATTACCTGATGTCGCATCCCATGTGCAATAGTAGAAATAATATTTTCCATTGTGCTTAATAGTCTGAGCTGCCCAAGCCGATGTGCTTCCTGTTGCCCATGAAATATCTTTGGCACTCATTATCTCGCCCTCATATTTCCAATTAACAAGATCCTTTGTAGAATAGCAGATCCAGCCGTCAATATCATATACTTTATCGTTTACTTCCTGATCTGTTGACACATCATGTCCCGTATAAAGATAGACCGTATCTCCGTCTACCATAGCTGACGGGTCACCGCCATATGTAAGTTTGCCATTGTTGTCATATCCGCCTATAGGATTTGTGTACTGGCTCTTTGCCACTTCAACTTCACCCTCTCCGAGCGGTTCTTTAACTATACTGCTGCCTGATGTTACAGACACTTCCGTCTCAGATGCTTCTGCTTTGTCTGAACCTGAAAAACTGTTTACCGCAGGAACAGATGTAGCAACAAGGCTGAGTGCAAGTATGCTTGCAAATAATTTTGTCTTTCTCATACTGTGTTCTCCTCCCAAGAAATTTGTTATTTTATAATTTTTAGCAAAACAAAAATTATTTTATAATTTGTTTAATATTATATACAATTTATGCAAAACTTGCAATATAAAAGATGGATTTTTTTAGGTTTTTTATGCATTTTACATATTTTTGACACAATTATTTTAGTTTTTTTCAAAATAAAATAGTATTTTTGTTGTAAATTGGTACATAATATGTTATTCTTTTATATGAAATAACTATAAACAAAAAACAAATTTTCGGAGGTAACACTATGAAGAAAAACTTTAAGCGGGCTGGTGCCATCGTACTTTCGACAGCACTTGCTTTGTCAACTGCAACGACTTCATTACCAAGTCTTTCCTTATTTAATAATGAATCTGTTGCAAAAGCTGCAAGCGTAACTCATGTAACGACTTCTCCTACGAGAGTTTCCGTGCATGACCCATCTATCACAAAATCAAGTGACGGTACATATTATGTATATGGTTCACACACTGCTGCAGCAAAATCAACTGACCTTGTAAACTGGACAAAGCTTTCAAACGATCTTAATGCAGGTGATTCAACCAGTGCAACAAACAACTTTGTTTTCGGAAATATGCCTGAAAATCTTAAAAAGCCATTTAAGTGGGCAGGTGACCATGATGAAGATGCTTCTTTTTATAATGTATGGGCTCCTGATGTTTTCTGGAATCCTGATTATATAAACACTGACGGTACAAAAGGTGCATATATGATCTACTTCTGCACAAGTTCAACAGCAGTGCGTTCAGTCATTGCTTTTGGTGTCTCACAGAGCATTGAAGGACCTTTCACTTGTGTCGATACTCTTATCTACTCAGGTTTCACAAAGAATAAACCGGCTTTCGAGGGTTCTAAAGATACAAGTTATACAAACACAAATATTCCGGACCTTATAAAGAGCGGTCAGATTGAAAAATATGATACAACCTGGTCATCAGGAGACTCTTATAACAATTCTTATGCTCCTAATGCAATCGATCCGGAAATCTACTATGATAAATCCGGAAAGATGTGGATGACTTACGGTTCATGGTCAGGCGGTATATTCACACTTGAGATTGACCCTGCTACCGGCAAGGCAAAATATCCCGGCAAGACATATACAAGAGATGACGGACTTCAGGTAGACCAGTATTTCGGTACAAGAATCGCCGGAGGTAAGGCAACTTCAGGTGAGGGTCCTTTCATACTCTACGATGAAAAAACGGATTACTTCTATTTATATATGTCATATGACTGGCTTGGTGTTGACGGCGGATATAACATGAGACTTTTCCGCTCAAAAAATCCTGACGGACCTTTCGTCGATGCAGCAGGCAATAACGCAAATATGTATGTATCAAACGGCAAAGACCACAATGATGTAGGTATAAAAGTTATGGGAACATACAAGTTCTCATGCCTTGATAAGTATTACAAAGCCGAGGGGCACAACTCAGCAATGATAGATGATGACGGTCAGATGTATCTTATCTACCACACAAGATTTTCTGACAGCGATGATTATCACGAAGTAAGAGTTCACCAGCAGTTCCAGAATGAAGAAGGCTGGCCTGTTACTGCTCCTTTTGAAAACAAAGGTGATAAGATTTCAAAGACAGGTTATGCCAAAGATGATATAGTCGGCGAATACGAATTTGTAAACCACGGTAAATCGGGTGTTGCAACTGCTAAGACCCAGTCGATAAAGTTAAATGCAGACGGTACCATTTCAGGTGATGTAACAGGTACATGGACAGCAAAAGACGGCACATATTATATGAACGCTGTTATAAACAAAGTAACTTACAGCGGTGTATTCTTCCTTCAGCATGATGAATCATCTGATTGCAAAAAAGTTATGACATTTACGGCAATCGGAACAAATAACCAGTCTGTCTGGGGTGTAAAAAAAGATGCTTATAAGTACACGGACAAAGAAATCCTTGAAAGAGCAGCAGGAAACCTTGATGCAGACCGTCCTGTAATATCAAAGACAACTTCTGACATCACACTTCCTACAGAAGGATTTAATAGCTCAACTATCACATGGTCTTCAAGCAACGCTGACATTATCGCAAATGACGGAAAAGTTACAAGACCTGAAAATGATACAGAAGTTACACTCACTGCCACTATAAAATCAGGAAATGAAACTGTTACAAAAACATACAAAACAACAGTTCTTGCTTCATCACTTATACCTGATTATAAATATGACTTTGAATCCGTAAGTGAAAAATCAGTAGCAAACAGCGGAAAAAATAGTGCTGCCGCAACACTTATCGGCAATGCAAAAGTAAGCAAAGATAACTGGTACGGTAATGTTCTTACTATAAAAAATACAAAGAGTAATGAAAACTATTTATCACTTCCTTCCGACCTATTTAAAAACATTGATGAATCAGGTTTTACTGTTGGAATGTGGGTAAAAGTTAATTCAGAAACTACAGATGCAACTGCATTATTTGAAGCAAAATCATCAAAGAACCGTAACTGCTATCCATACACGGCACTCCATTCAAGCGTTTACGCAGACTTTGCAAGCTTGGAAGGAACAGCAAAAGGAAGTTACCAGACATCATTTATCTCAGGCAGATGGAGTCATGTTGTTTATACAGTCTCTAAAGATGGTGTTAAAACATATATTGACGGTGATTTAAGTGCAAATCAGGAAGTTTCTCTTTCAGAAGCACTTTCAGATAACAAATTATCCGATATTGATGATGTCCGTATAGGAAGCGGTATTATGTCGTACCTTGAAGATGTACAGAATGCACAGTTTGACAATATTGAATTTTATTCAACTGCACTTTCTGATAAAAATGTAAAAGAAAAATATAAAGAAGAATCTGCTGCATATCCGACATTGAAGTTTAATGCATCAGCAACTACTCTCTATGCAGGCGGAAATACCGGTAAAACAGCTAAGCTTTCTGTTTCAGCATCACCAAGCATTACAAAAGAAGTTACATACACTTCTTCAAATCCGGGTGTTGCTGAAACATCAAATGGTATTCTCACAGCTAAAAAAGCCGGTACTACTACTGTTACTGCAACAATAACTTCAGGTGACAAGACAAAGACACTCACAAAAACATTTACAGTCAAGAAAGCTTATATCAAGTTCACAAGCAAAAAGGCTTCTCTTAAAGTAAAGAAAACAGCTAAATTCAAAGTAAAAGGCTATGGTGTTAAGTTATCAAATGTGAAATGGTCATCAAACAAACCTGCCGTACTTGCAGTTAATAATTCAGGTAAAGTTATTGCAAAGAAGAAAGGTAAAGCTGTTATAACAGCAAAGATGGGCAAATACAAGGTTACATATAAAGTAACAGTTAAGTAATCAGCTATCAAAGCTCAACCATTAAAAAATAGCAAAACCAGTGCTTTGCTATACAATAAAAATAAATATTGTCCGACCGGACAAACTGCCATATTAATATGATTTAATCCCACGGAATTTTAGAAACAGTAAAATTCCGTGGGATTTTTATTGCAGCAAAAAACAAATCGAGTAGGAGGAATTTCTCTTAACTGAGAAATTCCGACCTCTCACACCACCGTGCGTACCGTTCGGTACACGGCGGTTCCATCAACTTAACAAGTAACACACCTTTCGGTATAGTAATCTAACATTGAGACTAATCCAAATGAGGTTAGTCTCTTTGTACTTATAGCCTTTTGTATCCATCCATTGTGGGCGAGTCTTGCATATCTGTCTCCGCAATACGCTATTTTAAATGCCGCCCATCTTGGTACATCAAGCTTCATAAGGTTCTTTGCTCTGTTTTGTGGA
>LLKB01000005.1:562302-722634 GCA_001414325.1 Butyribacter intestini
GCCCATGGCGCGCAAACATAAAACAGAACTGTTAAACAGTTCTGTTTTACATTTATATTATATTTAAATCTCATCCTCTGTCATAGGTGTATAGCTGATGGCTACATTAATATCCTGACCATAATTTCCAAATGACTTTCCAAACAATGTAAGACCACCCTTATGCGTGGCATTTTCATCCACACCGAGTTTAAATCTTATATTGCTTCTGTAATCAAAATTAAAATCATTTATCGTAACATCCGAAATCTTAAGACCATCTATAAATGTGCCTTTTCTGTTTATAACAAGAAGTTTTAAAAGTCCGTACTGATTCCAGTTTTCAGGCCACCATGTCGGTGTGAAAAGCCCTTTAACATCACCAAAATCTCCAGGTGATGTCCAGCATCCCAGCGGTTTATCATTAAGATAAAACTCTATGTCAGACGGCCAGTCACTGTTTACTCCCGGTGCTTCTGAACTAAGCTCCATTGTGATTGATATCTGTGTAATCTTCTGAAATCCAGGAATAAAATTTGGAATAACATACTCTACAAAACCATTTGTAAACCAGAGTATCTCAGCATTGTATCTGTCAGGATGCTCAAAGTACCTTGCATCATCAACCTCGCCGATAAGTGCCTTGCTTGATGCAAGACCACATGTAGGTGTAATATCATAGTTTGAATAATGACCTATCTTTACTTCCGTATTATAAACATTCTCATCCCCAACCTGTTTTTCAAGGTCAATTATTATCCTGTCCCAGTGAACTGAGCATATCTTCTGATTGCCATGCACTACCGACTCTGCCGATGTTGTAATAAGTCCACAGCTCTCAAGTTTTTTGATATGTCCCGTAAGTGCTCCATTTGTTATATTCAGCCTTGCTGCCAGATCTTTCATACTCATATTGCTGTTTTCGAGCAATATATTTAATATCTGTATTCTGACATCGGAGCCAAGTGCTTTGAATATTTCTATTCCGTCGTCCAATGATGTTATATGTAACAATTTTTCAACCTCTTTTCCCTTAGATATCTTTTATAAAATTAAATTAGAGGCAAAAAATATTTTACCACTAACTTACGCATCTCAAAATAACAAAACAACTCTTTTTATATGATTCTCTTACATTTTTATTTTATATACGCCTAAAATAGTCAATGTATTATATGACTATTTTTTAATGTTTTTAACAAAAAAATTCAATTTTTTACATAAATTATATAACATTTTTCATAAACATTATACATAATAAACTGAAATTAGTCAAACAAAAACTAAAATGTTTTAGATTTTCAGTAACAGTTCAGCACAAAAAAGATAATTGGCAATAAAGAAGCTTGCTTATTTTATTGTTTATTATCTTTTTTGGGTAGAATAGCCTTTCATTTATAAATGAAATAAACTTAAGCTGCATAGCAGCGGCTGACAGCTCGCTGGCAGGTTTATGAATTTATTAAATGCAAGGCTGAACTGTTACGATTTTTACATTTTCACAAAAAAGTACACTTATCAACATTTTTCGTCAAGGTGAAATAAATACACTAAATATAACATTTTACACTTGTCTTTCAATCTATTTTTAGATATAATTAAATTACTTTAATGTATATTAAAATATGTAGCATTTTTATGTTTTACACATCTTTTTAATATTAAGCACAATATTTACATATGCCGACTGAACCATAGCTGTCAGCATATGTCATTAACGATTTATGGAGCTTATATGCTCCGGAAACGAGGAATAGTATGAGAACAAAAAAATTAAACTTACTGCCATTAAAAGCACTTAATGTTGATGATTTTTTCTGGAACAAATACACCGGACTTGTCACTAAAGAAATCATCCCTTACCAGTGGAAAGCACTCAACGATGAAGTAGCTGACGCAGAGCCAAGCTACTGTATCGACAACTTTAAAGTTGCTGCAGGACTTAAAGAAGGTACATTTCACGGCTGGGTATTTCAGGATACCGACCTTGCCAAATGGCTTGAAGCCGTTGCCTACTCCCTCTCCTATGAACCTAATGAGGTACTTGAAAAACTTGCTGATGACGCAATAGACCTTGTAGGAAAAGCACAGCAGGAAAATGGTTATATCAATACCCACTTTTCTATCCTGCATCCGGGCAAGCAGTATTGTAACCTCAAAGAGGGACATGAACTTTACACCACAGGACATTTTATAGAAGCTGCGATAGCTTATTATGAGGTAACCGGAAAAGATAAATTTTTAAACATAATGAAGAAAAACGCAGACCTTATCTGCGAAGTATTCCACACTGAAAAATATAAAAATGCAGTTCCGGGGCACGAAGAAATAGAACTTGCACTTATGAAACTCGCCGATGTCACGGGGGATGATAAATACTCAGACATGGCAAAAGATTTTGTAGACAGACGCGGTACAGAACCTAATTATCTGTTTAATGAAAGCAAAAACGAGGATTTCATAGATGTATGGCACGACCCAAATCCTTACATTAACGAATATGGTCAGAACCATCTTCCTGTAAGAAAACAGAAAACGGCAGAAGGACACGCCGTAAGAGCCACATATCTCTACTGTGCAATGGCTGATATAGCACAGAAATATCAGGATGAGTCACTCTTTGAAGCCTGCGAAAACCTCTACAACAATATTATCAACAAGAGAATGTATATAACAGGCGGCATCGGAAGTTCAGGAGTAATGGAACGCTTTACTACGGATTATGACCTTCCAAACGATACAAACTATTCGGAAAGCTGTGCTTCAATAGGACTTGCTCTCTTCTGCCGCCGCATGGCTCAGATAACCGGAGACAGTAAATATATAGACACAATGGAACTTGCACTTATGAATACCGTACTTGCAGGTATCGCAATGGACGGAAAGAGTTTCTTCTATGTTAATCCGCTTGAAGTATGGCCTGATAACTGTATTCCGGCAACTGATAAAAACCATGTAAAACCTGTACGACAGAAATGGTTCGGCTGTGCGTGCTGCCCTCCTAATATCGCAAGAACATTGAGTTCTCTAGGCGAATATCTTTTCATGCAGAGTGATGACGGACTCTTTATAAATATGTTTGCAGGCGGTGAATATAAGACAACAGCACTCGGTGGCTTTAAAAAGCTTGATATACATACAAAATTCCCATTTGACGGAAAAATCTCCATATCAATATCAGATATTCCTGATGCAGTCGTAACAACCGAGAACTCCGAGGCCAACAAAAAACTCTATATCAGAATACCTTCATATGCACATAATTTCACAATAAAAATTAACGGCAGTGACATAACTGATTACCGCACTGAAAACGGTTATGCAGTCCTCTCAAAAGCTGACATAGCATCAGCATGGCGTGGAACTGATATAGAGATAAACTTTGAAATGCCGGCACACTTTGTATATGCAAATCCAAAAGTTCGTGCAGATGCAGGCAAGGCAGCCATCAAAAAAGGTCCTCTTGTTTACTGTGCAGAACAGGTAGACAACGGAGAAAACATTTCATCAATCATGGTAGATATAACAAAACCGATAAGCGAATATTGGGATGAGAATACACTTGGTGGAATAACAGTCATCAAAGCACACGGAAAGACCATCAAAAATCCTGAACAGTACGACGACGAAGCACTCTACTCAGATACACCTGCAGAGCTTGGCTATAAAGAGATAACATATGTTCCTTATGCAAACTGGGGCAACAGAGGTGCCGGAGAAATGTACACATGGCTCAGGAGATTTTGCTAAACCTTTGAATAATATATAAATGTTTGGGCGTAATATCAAAAAAATAATATAGCTTTATATCAATATACAAAAGCCGTTTTGGAGAATGATTTTTAATAATTCTCCAAAACGGCTTTGCTGTAATAATTATAATTTGGAATTTTATAAAAGTATCTGCTGCAACATATCATCAAAAATATTTTATATGCATCTTTTAAAAAATTTAAGAAATTATTTCCACAATCTTTTCTATATCACTTCCCGTTATTTCTGCTATCTGCTCTATAGTAAGATTAGCTTTATACATATTTTTGATAATTTCCTTTTCCTTTTCGTTCTGTTTCTTTTGAAAAGCAAGCACTTTGTTGCTAAGTTCAGTATTCTCTACTCTCAGTTCCTCATTCTCACCTTTGAGTTCATCCACCATATACTTTACAGTATTTTCATCCAATATTCTTAAAGCTTCTGAATACATATTAAACACCTCCTCCGGTTTTACAAGATATTCTACCATCTCAATATATATTTCTTCGAGCCACGGATATTTTTCAATATTTCTATCTATCTTTTCTATATCATCCGTCACAAAAAGTGACAGCCACGCATTTACATTTTTTCTTGTATTATTTCCTATATCATTACTTAAATAATATTCGCTTTTCTTAAACTCGTCAAGTGCAATTATATAACATTCCTGATACATTTCCATATCAAGTCCGGTATCAAATTTCATCTTTCCCTTATGCAGATATGCACCTTTTAAATTCTCCGATTTACAGATTGTGGGTGAATTTTCGTATATTACTATCGTTATTACTTTGTTGAGGTCTTTATATGTAAAATAATTACCTTTTTCTGATTTTTTCTTTTACATACCTCGATGTACAGATAAACAGGACTTATATATGTTTGGCAAGCGGCATTTCAAACTCGCCGGCACTTGCGCACCGTATTTAGGTGCGTTAGCTGCGTGTTTGTTATAGCGCAAGCGTGCCGCCTAAAAACATATATAAGTCCTGTTTGTCGTCACTCCCCCAAGAAAAAGTCCCCTACCAAAATTTATGCGGACATCTCCCCACTTTCGCCGCAGCCCTAAGCTCTACATAACATCCGCAAGCACCACAAGTCCCAGCATTAAGCAGATCACATTCTTTGCAGACTGCCAGCCTCTCCTCGTATTTTTTATCTGATACACGGTCTATCTCTTTTATACCTTTTTTATATTTTTCTATCATTTTTGCATCTTCTTCTGCCATTTCACGAAGAAAACATTTTTTACATATATGTGCCATAATAACCCTCATTATATAAGTCAAGTCATGCCCCACAGTTTACTGCGAGGCATGACCTGATTTCGTTTATTTTTAATTTATTTCTGTACTCTTATCTCTACTACCGAATTTGCCGGAAGCTTTGCTACGATATTTCCGTTTTTAACTTCATAATCAGCAAAGTCTTTTTCTACTACTTCCTCAGGTGCTTCAAATGTATTGTGAGCGTGCATATCACTGTTTGTTACTATGCGTGACTCTGCCACTTTGTACTCACCGTTTGAAAGCTGTATCTCCACTTCCTCTGCCGCTTCTATTGAGAGGTTGTTGAGTGTGATAGTGATAACTCCGTCTTTATCTTTTGATACTGACTCTGTTACTTTTGGCACCTTCCACTCATCAGGACCAATCTCGTCTATTCCTGTCACACTGCTCTCAAGGAGTTTTGCTCCCTGATGATGTCTATACATATGCATTACATGATATGTAGGTGTCTTTATCATCTTGTCGCCCTCTGTAAGAAGCACTGACTGGAGTACATTTACCATCTGTGCAAGTGCTGCTATCTTTACCCTGTCACTGTGCTTATTAAATATATTAAGCGTAATTCCTGCGATAAGGGCATCCCTTACAGTGTTCTGCTGATACAAAAATCCCGGATTTGTTCCAGGCTCACAAGTGTACCATGCCCCCCACTCATCAACACACATTCCTACTTTTTTCTCAGGGTCATACTTATCCATGATAGTTCCATGTCTTGTTATAAGCTCATCCATATGAAGTGCCTTGTTAAGCGTCTTATACCATACATCACCGTCAAAGTCCGTTGAACTTCCCTTTATCTCCCATCCTTCCGGATGCACATAATAATGAAGTGAGAGATAATCCATAAATCCATGTGCCCACTCTGCATGGCTGAAACAGGTCTTCATAACACCCTCAGTCCAGAAATAATCATCGACATTTGCACCACAGCAGACTTTCTTTATAGGTTTTTCAGGGTCATAGTTTCTAACATATGTCTGATAACGGCGGTACTCATTTGCATAAAACTCAGGAGTCATATTTCCGCCACAGCCCCAGTTTTCATTGCCGACACCAAAGAAATCAACATTCCACGGCTCCTCATGTCCATTCTCTTTTCTGAGATCTGCCATAGGTGATATACCGTTAAATGTCATATATTCAACCCATTCTGACATTTCCTGTACCGTTCCGCTTCCGAGATTTCCATTTACATAAGTCTTGCAGCCTAACTGACGGCAAAGTTCCATAAACTCATGTGTTCCGAAGCTGTTGTCCTCGACAACCCCGCCCCAGTGGGTATTTATCATTTTCTTTCTCGTCTCTTTTGGTCCGATACCATCTTTCCAATGATACTCATCCGCAAAGCATCCGCCGGGCCAGCGAAGCATTGGCACTTTAAGTTCCTTTAATGCCTCAACTACATCTGTACGCATACCGTTTACATTAGGTATGTCAGAATTTTCTCCTACATAAATTCCCTCATAGATACATCTTCCGAGGTGCTCTGAAAAATGACCGTAAATTTCAGGTTCGATCGTGCTTAATTCTTTGTTTTCATTAATTATAAGTTTTGCCATACTATTCCTCCATCAGTCTTTATAAGAAAATACCGGTCTTCCATCCTCGTTCCAGCGAAGCTTCATAAGCATTGCGTGTCTGTTAGGATTGTAAAGAGGATCTCCCTCTATCTCAGCTTCTTTTCTTGCATGATATACCATAACATCATTTCCGTCTTCATCTACTGTAAATGAGTTATGTCCCGGTCCGTATATCTCAAGTTCTTCATTGGTCTTGAGAACCGGGTATCTCTCTTTCTTCCATGATAATGGATCGAGTACATCTGAATTTTCATCAGCCGTAAGCATACCCATACAATAATTTACACCTGTGTCACTTGCCGAATATGTAAGGAAAATCTTTCCGTCATGTTTGATAACTGCCGGTCCCTCATTTACCCAGAAACCATGACGCTCCCAGTCATAATCCGGTGTTGTGAGAAGTACCTGAACCGTCTTAAGCTTATATCCCGACTCCATCTCAGCAATGTAAAGATTAGAAATCTGTGGACCTACACTTACTTTTTCAGCCCATACATAATAATATTTTCCTTTGTTTTCAAAGATAGTAGCATCAAGTGAAAATGCTTCAAATGAGAATATATCATCATCTGCTCTTTGCATTTTTCCTCTCTCTATCCATTCATCATTTATAGGATCATCACCCTGACACTCAAGCACATATGGACGAATATTCCAAATATTTTCTGCTTCTCCTGCCGCAAAATAGATATACCACTTTCCGAAAAGATAATGAAGCTCCGGAGCCCATATATGTTTGCTCATAATTCCACTCTCATGCTTTTTCCATACTACAACTTCCTCCGCATCTTTAAGACCGTCAAGAGTTTTTGAGCGTCTGAGTGCGATACAGTCATAACTTGGAATAGATGCCGTAAAATAATACCAGCCATCCTTTTTGCATACAAATGGATCTGCTCTCTGCAATATCCACGGTTCATTGTACTTAAGTTCTTTGTTTTCTGCCATTTGTTTTCTCCTTTTCCTTTATTGATTTTATTTTAAATTTTACTAAAGTATTTTAATATCAATTAAATTATACCTTAAATTATACGATTTGACAACCATTTTTGTTATTTTTTTAATAAATTTGTAACAGTTCAGCCATAAAAAATAATTGACAATACTTGAGCTTGCTCATTGTATTGTTGATTATCTTTTTATGGTAGAATAGCCTTTCATTTCTGAAATGAAATAAACCAAAGCTGCGAAGCAGCGACTGACAGCTTGCTGGCAGGTTTATGAATTGAGGAAATAAAAGGCTGAACTGTTACATAAATTTATGTCTTTATATATACAAATATTTTATTATTTTTATATAGAAAAGAGCAAAAACAGCATTTTGCTCCTGGTGCCCCACTACTTTACGAACATTTTCCTATAACACAAAAAAGAGGAGAAACCTTTCGGAATCTCCTCTTTTTTATATTCGCTTTAAATTCAAAAACTTAATTATTTATTAGCTTTTTCCATCTTCTCATACTTAGCGATGTCAGCATCTGAAAGAACATTATAACCGCTCTTTCCGAAGTATTTAAGCATTGCTTTTGCATGATACCAGTTAGCTTTTCTTGTTGCTTCGTCTACATAATCAGCAGCTTTCTTTTCTCCGCTGTCAACTTTGTTATGAATATCAATCTTGTTGAAGTACTCATTACAATAGTTCCAGTATCCTGCAATACTTGTCCATCCGTATGGGATAGGCTGCATACAACTTGCAAAGTATTCTTTCCAAAGTTTAACATGCTCATCATCCATACCCTTGCAATACATCTTGATATAATCATTCCAGATGTCTGAATTTGTTGTGATAGGTGCAGGCATAACATCATATTTAAGTGCAAGACCCTTAGAGTTCTTCTGGCTCTCATCATTGTAAAGCTCAATTCTTGTCTTCCATCCATCCTGACCAAAACTCATGAACTTAAGAAGCTCATATGCTTCACGAGGATACTTACAAGATGTTGTAACACCACCAAAGTCGATAGTTGCGATTGAATGATGGTCTTTTGAAGCATCATCCTTACTTACTGCAGGAATTACATAAGGTACGATATCAAGGTTATATTTCTGGAATGCTTTTGTAGCCCATGTTCCCTGATATGTCCAGAATGCTTCTGTAAAGAGTGCTACATGGCTTGAAGCTCCACACCATGCATCGAAGTCACCCATCCAGCTTTCCATGTCAAGTGTCTGTGTCTGAGGTGCGATATATCCACCCTGTTTAAGTTCTGCAAACTGCTGCTCACCTTTAGCCCATGCTGTAAGGTCAAACTGTGTTCCGTCAAAACCGAACTCACCCTGAACTGTCTGCTTAGCAGCAATTCCATAGTATGAATCAAGTCTGTTGTAGTAACCACATCCATAATAAGCCATACCATCTGATGACTTCTTAACTGTAGTATCCTTGATAAGCTTAATCATGTCATCCCATGTCCAGTTTCTTGAAGGTGTTTTAACATTAAGTGTTGATAATACATTTCTGTCAACATACATAACACCAGGGAAGAATTTAACAGGTACTGCATATCTCTTTTCTGTTCCGTAACATCCAAGTCCGCAGTCATTAACTGTTGATGCAACTTCCTTTGTCTCAGGATCAGAATTCCAATATGATGAAATATCCATCACAAGTCTGTTATTAAGTGCAAAATCTGCATCTGAGAACATAATTACATCAGGTGCTTCCTTATTTGATACCATTGTAAGTAATGAATCATTGTACTTAGCAACATTCTGATATTTAACATTTACCTTAATATTTGGATAAATCTTCATGAAACGCTTTGCAAGATACTTAACTGTTTCATCCTGATCAAAGTGATAATATGTAAGCTCAATCTTATCACTTGTAATATCCTTTGCTTTCTTATACTTGATTCCATCAATAGTTGTTTCATCATATTTTCCGGAAACATCCTTTGCACTATTTTTTGAAACGGAACCGCCATTACTTCCACAAGCTGTCATACCTACTACCATAGATGCGGCGAGCAGAAGTGCCATAAGTTTTTTCCTCATAGTTTTCCTCCTTAATATTTAGATAACTTTGTAGTTCATTTTATGTTGTATATTATATCACACTTTTTTCACAAATGCTATAGTTTTTTGTGAAATATTTTAACTTTTTATGAAGTCATTTACAATTTATACATTTTTATTCACAAAAAACACAAAAAATCACCAATGCAAAACTTACCATTAATGATTTTTTGTTTTAAAGTAACAGTTTATCTATAAAAAGATAATTTACAAAACAGCCTTTCATTTCAAAAATGAAAGGCTGAACTGTTACTTTCTACTTAATCCGAGCAAATTCGTGTAACTACTCTGCTTTGCGAAGTTTCTACTTCTTGGGCTGCGTTCGTTGCAGCCTTAGAAATACTCTTCTCAAAGCTAAATCATGTTACTTCTTGCTTAATCCGAGCAAAAAAACTTGCATATATGGTTTTTTTGCAGAGTTAAATTGTTATACAATTTAACTCTTTATTCTCCTGTAATACCTGTTCTATCAATACTCTCTACGAAGTATCTCTGGAGAACAAAATACATTACAAGCAATGGGAGTATGCTGAGCATTGTACCCGCCATGTTTATCGACTCATTTATACTTGTTACGGCTGTTGTTGCAGTCTGTGCATAATCTGAGTAGTTTGATGCGAAGTCACCGAGCTTGATAACAAGTGATGACCAGCCCGATTTTGTCGTAACACCTGATACATACATCTGTGTAAGGTATGACTCATTCCAGTACCATACAAATGAGAAAAGTGATACTGTAATGATAGCAGGTGATGCAGATGGAAGTGATATTTTAAAGAATGACTTAAGATATCCTGCTCCATCAATCTGTGCAGCTTCGATAAGTACCTTTGGCACCTGTCTGAAGAACTGCCAGAATATCAATATAAATATCGGTGCATTTATACCCATTCCGAGGAGTGCCGGAAGTACAAATGACCAGATTGTTCCAAGAATACCCATGTTAGAATAAAGTACATATGTAGGTATCATTGTAATCTGACTTGGAAGAATAAATGTAAAGAGGATGATTCCAAGTACAACTTTCTTTCCAGGGAACTCGAAACGGGCAAGTCCGTATCCGATTACAGAACACGAAAGAAGATTACAAAGTGTAGGTGCACCGGCAATTATTATACTCTGTCCGAAAGACTTCCAGAAATCCATACTCTGAGCTGCCTGTTTATAGTTGTCTAAATTTAACTTTGACGGTATCCAGTTGATTGAAGAATCAAGCAGGTCATCAAGTGTCATGAAACTCTGGCTCACCATATAAAGAATAGGATAAATATATATAAATCCGATACAGATGAGGAGTGCATATATAACAAATACCTTTAAGAATCCTTCTTTCTCTTTGGAGCCTAAAAGGAATTTGTGTAACTTTTCTTTTGTAAATTTTGGCTGTGTTGATACAACTGCCGTACTAGGCTGCTGCTTTTGCGTTCTTCTTGGCATTTCTTGCGCTCCTCCTTTCTATCTTCTTAAGCTGACGCTGTTCTTTCTTGTGGGCTTTCTTCGCTCTCTTAACCTGTTTCTCATATACATCTTTCTTAGCTAAGAATACAAGTGAGAACAGACCTACAATAAGGAGAACTACCACTGAATACAACCACGCCATCGCTGATGCATATCCATAACCCTTTTCTTCTGTTCCAGAGAACATTGCTGTCTTTATCAGTCCTATAATCGAGTTCTGATCGTTGTTTGAAATAAATACTATGGTATATACAATATTTAAAAGTATCATTGGCTTGATATTTGGAAGTGTTATCTTCCAGAAACATTCCCATCCTGAACCACCATCGATCTTTGCAGCTTCATACATTGATCTGTCAATCTTCTGTAATGCTGAGAGGAATATAAGTATCTGCACACCTGAATACCAGAGTATTGTTACCATATTCTCAAAAAGTTTTGAAATAGGTGTTGCAAGTGCAGCAGGCATAAATCCTTTTATTGCCTCTGTTATTGCCTGTGTATCGATAGATGTGATACTTCCTGCTCCCTGGGCATTTAACATTCCAAGGATAGGACCACTTACGATGATAACCGGAAGGAAAAAGATAAGTCTGAAGAATCCCTTACCTTTTATCTTCTGATTAAGCATCATAGATATAATAAGTGCAAACACGACTATAATAGGTACTGATATAACAGTTGATACCACATAGTCTATAAGATTTGTAACAAAGTCCGACTCTGATAAGAGTATCTGGGTAAAGTTCCCGTAACCTACAAAGTTAAAATTCATACCAAGTGGTGTGATGCTGATATTATTTAATGCATACCTGAACGATGTGATCAATGGGTAAGCTAAGAATAAAATCGCACCGACTATCCATGGCGATATAAACAGTACACCGGTAATCGCATCTCTCTTCGCAAGTTTTCCGGGTTTAGCACCTTTCTTTAACTGCTTTAACTGCTCTTTCTCTTCTTTTGTCATTTTCTTTTTCTTCTTCATTTCTTCACTCATTCAGTCTCACCTGCCTTATACGAATATGACATAGCCCCGACCTTTACACCATCTACCGTTCTTGAAACGCTTGTATAGTTTACATAGATCTTTGTGCCATTGTCGTAAGTTACTACTGTAACTCCATTGTTAAGTTTCTCGTGTTTCTTAATAACCGAACCCTTTGTAACCTCATTAAGTTTTCTTAAATCCTTGTCATACTTAACGATAGTGTCCTTATATGTCTTGTACTCCGTACTGTAAAGATCTGACGAGTTCGTATATATAAGGTCTGATGAATTTTCATATGTCACATAGAATGACGGATAAACACCGGCTTCGACCATCTGTAAAAGGAATTCCTGTTTATTTGCTTCAAAGTTTACATAATTTGAATACATTGGGATAATTCCCTTAAGTACCATTGAAAGGAAAGGTATCTCCTCATCAACATACATATAATCTGATGAGCCAAGAGGCATATCAAGAAATGCATTTGTATCTTTCCAAAGGTAAGATACAGGCTGTTCAAGTACAAGATTTGTTTTCTTTGCTACATCGCCGATAAGCTTTGTATTGTCATTTGCAGTGTCATTTCTTGTATAGAACTTTCCTTTAAGGCTATAAGAAAAGATTGTATTACTAAGTCCTGCTATTGCAAGATTCTTCACTCCGTCATCTGTATATGAAGAAACTAACTCACTAAGGTCTTCATTGGCTTTTGATGGAGTAAGATAATAGAAAGTATCATATACTTCTTTCTTTTCTTCCTCTTTAAATGTTCTCTTGTTGACCTGCTTTATCATATCATATGTAAGCTTGTTTGTTGACGGGTTAAGTCTTAATGCATCATTGTAAAGATACAACTGATAATTGTCTTTTGCGGAATCTTTTATAAGTTTTGTAAGCTTACCTGTTCCGCCAATATGTCTGTCAGCTTTATACTTTGTGACAGGCACATTATAAAGACCGCCTTTCTGCCATCCCTTATACATTGATATAAGACTTGCAACTCCGTTTTTCTTTAACTCTCCAAATATGTCAGAGATATTTTCTGTTGTTGTCATTGTGACAGCTCTTGTCCCTACAAGGAATTCTTCTCTGTCTGTTCCAAGGAAATCAACTCTTGTGTTGTATGAGTCGTCTTTCTTTGTGACAAGACCATTGTCGAGAAGATAATTGCGGTACTTTGCTGCCATTGCAGAATAGTTTGCGTCATCACCTGAAAGCATCATATATCTTACTGTCATATCCATGTGAGTGCGTTTTTCTTCTGCTTTTGTAACCGTACCTGAATTTGAATTGTTAAGAGGCTGAACATAAATATCTCTCAACTTAAATTTTGCAAAACAACGGTTATAATTTACCATAACTCCGTTTGGATGAGCCTCAATGCTCGCACGCTTGTCACCGCTTTCTACTACTGCGATATATCCAAGCTGCTGTTTTGTATGAGCCATACCAAAGATTGGTGCGATGACTTCATTTGCATCTTCTACCATATCAATCTTATCCCAGAGATAAGTCTTTACTTCAGAATCATCAAATCCGGCATCACTTCCGTAAATGTTCTGAGAAAATCCCGTTGTATATCTTCCCTCTTTATTGTCAAGATTGATAAGTGCTCCGTTTCCATCAGGAATAAGCATATATCCTTCTTCGTCATCAAGATATGTATATCCCATGAGAGGGAAGAGACTTATTGTTGAAATATAAATACCATCTGCATCTTCTTTGATAGATTTATCCGGAACAGATACTACTACATCTTCACCGTCAAGTTTTACATTTACTGAAAGCCCAAACTGATATTCATCAAAATAAATATCTGCCGTAAATCCATCTGACTCTTTGTTTACATTTATCGTATTCTGGTTATTTATAAGATCAACCTGGTATGTATTCTTTGCATCTTTGATGGCATTGATAACAATACCTGATTTCATATAACCGTTCCATACGCTGTTACTGTTTCCATCATCCTTCTCATCACTAAGTGTAGACTCCATGATTTTTCCTGTCTTCTTATTCTGAAGCATTATTGAAAGACGAGGCTCATATAAAAACATTTTATATGTGTCGTTCTCGGCTACAAGTTTGTAATCTTTAAGTGTTATCCATTTTGACTTGTCAACCTTACCTACGGCACCATCCTGAACAACTTCACCGTCACTTTTAATCTTGTTTTTATTCTCCTCTTCTTTCTTTTGTGAAGAGGCATCCGTTGAACTTGTCGCATCTGATGTGCTTGTTGCATCATTGTCAGAATCAACACCGGTCGCATGTGACATAACCGGTACCGCTGCGACTAAAAGTGCCAATGCACTAACTATTGCTATGATTTTTTTCTTATTCTTAGCCAAATCGGTACACCACCTCTCCAAATACGGCACTAATAAACTCAAATACCTGAGCCCATAATACATAAATTATGAATATGAGGAGTGCCATAATCAAAATTGTAAATATTGTTATACAGATAACCTTGGCTGTTTCCTTTGCCGTGTAATTATTTACTTCTTTTATGCCAAGTATCACAAGTACAATTACCCATCCGTAAATTACATACTGAAGAAGTGTGATAAGGAACTGCTCATTAGTTGTAAGTATATGTGTCAATATGAAACTAAATGGTATATATACTACATATGGAAGAAGTGAATAGCAGAAGTATGTATAAATCTTCTTTATCGTACCTTCACCTTCATTTATAGTACATACAAGATAGTTACATAATGTAATGGCTGCCATTACAATGACAATCTTTCCAATATCTGAGAAAATCTCATATCTTCCTTCTCTTACTGTTTTCTGTAAGAAACCGCAGAGATATTTGTTGATTACATACTCTATCATAAATACAAGAAGTATAAATGACGGTGCAGACCATGATGCCCTGCCCTCTCTTGCGATTCCGTATGAACCATCAATAGGATGTTTCATAAAATATTTTGAATAGCATACATTAGCGACAAATGTCTTTTGCTTGAAGTTTGCAATAGCTGCTTTAGGTTTTGCGAGAATACCCTTCTTTTTATCAAGAGATTTCACAATCTTAAATGCTGCCCACAATGCAACTATTATCACAAGTGCTGCTACAATATTGTCTTTAAGCCACTCATTTCGTATTTCCCAGAAAGCATCTGAATATCCTTCATAATCTTTTGCAAGTCTTGCATATTTAAGTGCCATGTCGTAATTTTCTTCCTGGAAGTATGCACGACCCATAGCCTTATTTGCATAATCAAACATACTGTTCATCTGAAGAACCTGCTGCAATGGTTTCTTACTTTCCGTATAATGACCTTTTGAATAAAGGTAAAGTGCCTTATGCAAAAGCTGTGTAAATTCTGATGGCTCATAAACCTGAATCTGCTTTTTATCAGAGTCGAGTACATATATATTGTCCTTAGAATCTACCTGAATACTTGTAACCTGCGTTGAAAGACCAACCCTCTGCGTACCATCATCAGTACCACCGAATACATAGAGAAGTTCACCCTGTTTGTTGTACTCGTAGATGTAACCCTGTGATGATGCAACATAGATGTTATCATGGTTACCTGTTGTAACTGCCGCCGGTGATTCATCATAATCACTCACACCGCCTTTTATAAGGTTTGTACCTGCGATGTTAAGTCTTTTAAGAGACATATTCTCATCACCACGTGTTACCGTGTAGATAAGTCCTTTCGTATCTATCGAAAGGTTATCAGGTGTTGATGGCATATTACTTACCATCTTTGCTCTCTGCTCATCAGTAAGGATAGCGCGATAGATAATAGTCTGAAGACTCACTGATGCATAGTTTGTACCAAAGTATCCAAGGAATGTTCCACCTTCTTCCGGCGAAATCTCGACGATACCGTTTGTATTTGACTGACATACGATATACATAACACCTGCATCATTTACAACTATCTTCTGCGGCAGGAAGTCAAGTCCCTCACCATAAAGCGGACTATCCGGCTTTGTGTACTTGTTTAAAACTTTTCCGTTCTGATCAAAAACAAAAACCGCTTTTCCATCTTTATCAGCCACATAAATCTTTTTGTCGGAAGTTACAAATACACCCATTGGTGTTTTTAACTTTCCTTTACCGATAATGTTTAATAACTTTCCGTCTGCTGTACCAACCAGGATACGCCCATGACCTGTGTCAGCAACATATATCGTGCCGTCAGAAGTTATGTACATATCACTTGGATTGCTCATAAATTCATTGCCGAATTTTATGAGTGTCTTTTGTGCAAGGTACGCTGTCTGTGTTTCCATCGTCCGTCCATAACCGTCATTTGTAAATGTACGATATGGTGTGTTTGCAGAAACACTTACGGAATTTAATCCTGTTGACAGCGTTATTACGAATGCCAAGAGCAATACAGAAACAATCTTAAATAAATTTTTATTCTTTTTCATAATGTCTGTTCCTTCTCCTCCTCTAGCTTCATTTACTTGATACCTGAATGTGCCATTGTATTCATGACATTGTTCTGAAGTATGATAAATAACACGAGGTTAGGAACAAACAATATAAGTGAGGCTGCCGCCGCCATACCCTGACCGGAGACTGTGTTATTTACATTGACAAGTGAGTTCATATAGAAAGTCAATGTTTTCATACTGTCATCATTTACATAGTAGTTTGATGTTTCCATGTTTACCCATACCTGCTGGAAAACAAGGATTGCTGCTGTTGCAATAGCCGGTTTTATCATCGGAATAATGATTTTTCTGTAAACCGTCCAGTCTGTTGCACCGTCAATGTAAGCTGCTTCGATAAGTGAATCAGGAACCTGCTCCACGAACTGCTTAACAAGGAAAAGTGCTACCGGATAAGCAAGCAATGGTAAGATATGTGCCCATATGCTGTCGATAAGTCCTACTTTACAGATAACAAGGTATCTTGGAATAAGAACTGCTGTTGCAACAAACATAAGAGCAAGCTGGTTTATATTCATCATAAGCTGTCTGCCCTTGAATTTTAACTTTGCAAGAGCAAATGCCGCAAATGTTGTAAACAGAAGTGACAATCCTACTGTCAGTCCCGTAACCAGTAAACTGTTAAATACATAACGGCTGAGTGGAACACCTGCCGTACGGCTGAACTTTATCAGCTTTGTGAAGTTTTCAAGTGTTGCATTTCTTACAAAGAATGTAGGCGGGAATGCAAACAACTCATCCATCGGCTTAAACGCATGGTTTGCAATAAACACGATTGGTAGTGCCATGAATATTACGAGAGGTAATAATATGGCGATAATCTTAATCTGTCCTCTTTCAAACTTTTGAGGATTAATTCTCTTGCCTTTATATGCCATTTCTTTTTTCCTCCTCTTTTAAAAATCGTCTTTTTCCGTCAAAAGTGCATTTGCCGCTTTCGAGAATATCTGAACGATTAATAATAATACAACTGAAACTGCTGCCGCATAACCCATCTCGTATCTTAAGAAACCGTAATCTTCTATATGGTTTACAATAAGCTGTGCCGCATATCCGGGTGACGGATTACCGGTAAGCTGTGTAGATATAAGACCATTCTGGAACGCATTTACGATTGCCATAACCGCTGCGAACAACATCTGAGGTTTCATCTGAGGAATTGTTATGTATATCATTTCCTGGAAACGATTCTTGATTCCATCAATAGCTGCTGCTTCATAAAGTTCTTCATTTGAGTTTAAGATACCTGCTATCATTGAGAGGAAACCTACACCCATTGAAGACCATAGACCTATGATAATAACTATAGGTAAAAGGTATTTTGTATTTACAAGCCATATGATAGGTTCGTCTATAAGACCGAGGTTCATAAGCCATGCATTCAAAAGACCTGTCTGGTCACCTGAGAAGATAACCTTCCAGAGAACTGTCATCGCAACACCTGCTGTCATACTCGGTGAGTATAAGATAAGGGCAAATATAGTTCTTGGAACTTTTGTAAGGTTACAAAGTGCCCATGCAAGCACGAAGGATAAAATATATCCTCCGATACCTACAACAACCGCATACAATACGGTATTTGGCAATACATACTGCATAAATACTTCATCACTTGTAATAAGTGTAATGTAATTCAAAAATCCTACAAATTTTGGGAACTGAATCGCATTAAAGTTTGTGAATGAAAGTACAACCGCTAATACTGTCGGAAGTAATATGAATACCACAAACATAAGAGCATATGGCAGCATAAAGAGATAACCGTTTGTGTTTGAATTTTCTCTTTTTCTAATGCCGGTTTTCTTCTTACCGGGCTTTCTAACTAATTTTTCTTTATTTTCGTTAGCCATATTCTTTCTCATCCCTCCGATTATATTATTCGTCATCATCTGTTCTGCCAAGCAGTTTCTTTACAGATTCATAAGTCGGAATTTTATAATCTTTTATTACTTTGCCATCACTGTCACTATATCCGAATTCCTCAAGTTTTCTTTCAAACTCGTGGTTTACGGTCTTAACCGCTTTGTCTATACGCGTCTGCTCGTTATCACCGTTTACGGCAATATCATTAAATGTATTACTCATCTCTCGTTCGAGGAGATATGTACCCGGAACTCTCGCAACATCCTTAACATTCTTTGCTGTCTCTTCAACAATCTTCTTTGTATCAGAATTTATAGGAAGCTGTGCAAACGCTTTTGTATTTGCCGTAGGCCAGATATATTCACCACCATATGTAATCTGAATAGTCTGTCCAAACTCTGCCTGTGTCTCTGTTGAAGACCACCATTTAACAAATTCCCATGCCTTTTTCTGTCTCTCAGAATTGCTCTTAAAGATAACACTGCTCTCAGCACATCCACAGACTGAACGGTCAATAGTTCCGTCTGATTTCTGAGTACCTGGGATAAGTGCAACTTTCCAAGAACTTGAAAGTTCAGGAGCTGCATTTGTAAGCATATTAAATGTTGCATAATCCGCAATTCCGATAGGCATATCACCATTTCTGAAATGCTGATAGAAGTTATCAACATTGACAGGCATATTATAAACAGTAAACAAATCCGTAAGTTTTGTAAATCCGTTTACCGACTTCTCATTTCCGATTGCCGTGCCGTTGGCTGCCGTCTTAGCATAGAGTGAACCACCATTCTGCACGATAAGAGGTGTAGTACCATGGAAGTTTCTCATAAGAGTCATACCTGCTGTCGGATAATAGAAATTCAAACCTCTCATCTGAAGTTTTGGAAGCATATCTATTACATCATCCATAGTCTTCGGAATTTCAAGATTAAGTTTTTCAAGAACATCTGTCCTATAGAACAATACCCAGAAGTTCATTGTCTCCGGCATTGAATAAATACCATCATTTATTGAACCTGTCATAAAGAATCCCGGCTCATAACCATCTGTCGATTCTTTAAAATCATCATACTGTGCCATATTGACAAGTGCACCTCTGATACCAAGCTCATAAGGAATCGTGTAGTTGATACCTGTCGCAACATCAGGTGCATTTCCCGATGAATTCGAAAGTACAAGTTTGTACTGGTCAGGCATGATACTTATATCAACATTGATTCCCGTCTTTGGTGTGAACTTTTCATCAATCATTTTCTGCATAATCTGCACATACTGGCTTGAACGGTTTACCCAGACCTGTATATGATCGCTGTTTGTATTCTTTGTTGAGTAAGCCTGGTCAGTAAATGATGCCACAAATCTTGAAATATTCATCGCACAAGACTTAAAAAAGCCCGGCTTCGATGGAAGTTTTGCTCCATCCTGATAAATGTAAATCCTGTCTATTGCAAGATCGTTTGCAATAAGGTTATCAATCGTTGTTGCAAGATAATGGTTTACTGAGTTTGAGCTTGTTGACAACTCGTCTATACGATATGGAATCGAATCAGGACTGTCTGCAAGACTCTTCAACTGCTTTGCTGCGATAAGAAGCGATGACATAACAGCTACATTCTTGTCACTGTCGCTCCACTTAACAGCACTCTTTTCAAGCTTTGTAAGTCTGTCTGAATAACTGTAAAGTGTCTTTTCCAGATTTGGAATATACTTTGAAAGCTTGAGGTCACGATACTTATCAGCATTTGTACCGGCAACCTTTGTAATCTCAAGTGCAAGGTCATTTACATCTGACATTACTTCATCAATCTCTTCCATAATATATGAAATAGGATTCATGCTTATGGTATAAGAAATCGTATGTTTTCCTGCTTCGAGATGTACACTTAAATCCTCACCTTTTGAATCCTGCATGGTAGCTGTTTTATACTTTGTAGTATAAGCCATGCTGTAATCTTTAAATGCACTGTTTGGAACTTTTCCATCGATTGCAACATCACAAAATACAGGGAAGTCTGTTTTTTCTGACTGACGATAGTTTGCTGCAATCTTATAATTTCCGGCTGTCTTAACTTCAAATTCATATGTTACTTTCCGACCTGCCGTACTGAATGAATCAGAATCAAGCGTATTTAACACCGTATCTTTAGCCTGATATGGATCAACACTTGTATCATACTCGGCAACGCCGTGAATAGCTGAATCATTTGTTGTCGTATAATCTTCACCCTGAATCGTAATAAGTTCTTTTCCATCTGCTTTGTCAGAAGAACCTTTATATTCTTCAACAGCTGCAGGTGCCTCAAGGAAGATATTTCCTAAAAGGAAGTTTCCTTCGTCAACACTAAGTTCAATGGAATGTTTTCCTTTTGTAAGCTGAACTTTAAGCGGATCTGAATGGCGATAACTTGAATCCATCAGATATTTGTTTTCCCACTGTATCTGCTTATTTGGAATTGTAACCGCTTCATTATCATATCTGTCATATGACGGTTCATCACTTAATTTCCAGGTTGTCTCAAACTCAAGACTTCGACATTCGTAAAACGGATAATCTCCGTCTACTTTCATCTTCATTGAAACCGGAAGTATTGATTCATCATATGAAAGATAATCAAAATTCATATAATAAAGACCGTCCTCCGGAACCTCAAAATCAAGTGTTACTTTTTTACCACTTGTCAAATCAAGAACTTTATTATTTTTTTCATAGCCTTTAACTTTAGTAGTAAGATAACTTTTGCTGTTTCCCGTAACAGAACTGTCTACCGGTATCGAAACCGCTTCACCGGTATAATCAGACAATTTATATTTTTTGCTGATATTTGTATAAATCGTTGATATTCTCTCACTGGAATACTCTTCAGATGTCACTGATGACTTACTGTCTGAATCCGAACTTTCAGTTTTTGAGCCTGATGTACTATCGTCACTTACATCTTTCGCAAAACTTCTGAGAGTTGCAGACCCAAGTGCCATTGACACGATAAGTCCGACAGCAACTGTCTTTTTAAACTTACCTCCAATTTTTTTGTGCCGCATAACTTCCTCCTTAAATTGTTTCTTGCTTAAGTATTTTTATATTTTCATAAATTACTTTAGTTTATTTTATAATACTATGATTTTGAACAAAAGTCAATGCCAATCATAGTCAAATTGTTGTATATTTCTTTCACCTTGATAACAAATTTCAGCCACTTTTTAGCAATATGCACATAAAACCCACTTGACAACAGTACCATTCTTAATACACCTTGCACAATACAATTTCTAAATTTGTCCTAAAATAAAACATTTAGAAACAACTAAACAAAATTTGATTTATTTTACAATTATCTCAATCATAAAATTTCAATAAACTTTTTTATACTAAAAATAATTTTTATTATAAAAAATCATGAAAAAAGATATATATATTCTGATATTTTAAAACGCATTTTCATTATATGCCAAATTTGTTTACCGCCAAAAAAATTCCGGATATATCTCATCCGGAATTTTGAATTCATTAATTGTAACAGTTAAGCCATAACATAAGCCCTCTACGCTCATCTCACCCATTTCTTAATCTGAAATCCGAGATAAACCACCGAAGTTATTATCATAAGTACAAATGAATATTTTAGTATGGAGTCAAATGTTACATGCCATACATTGAGAAGCACAAGTGAAGCAATCAGAAGCACCACCAGCCAATAGCCAAAAGATGCCGCTGTCACAAACACCCACGCAGCCACGCTCTTACTCACATCTATTATCTGTCGTTTCAACTTTGCATCAATTTTCTTTGCCATCTGCCTTTCCTCCGTTGCTTCTATTTATAATACTTTACTCCCCAAAGGCTCTTATTCTTACCTACCGCTGAGAATGTCATACACTTTGTGCCTGCCTCATCTTTCATATCACAGAACACGCCCTTAAACTCTTCGTCGTCATACTTTATCGTAACATAGTATGTACCATCCTTAACAGTCCATATCCCTTTTATGTCTTTTCCAAACACACTGCCCTTATCAGTAAAGATAAGTTTAAACGGCTTTGCTATCTCACCGTCTACCGTTGTGTCCTGGTCTACAACATAATAATCTCCGATAATCTTTTCATTATCATAACCTTTTTCAGAAACCGTCTCGCCGTCTGTCGCATAAGGCAGCATACATGGCCAGCCGTCTTCATTAAGAAGATACTGATGCACTCTCGGCTCATGAGCCTCTGTTCCATCATCAAATCTTGTATGGTTTACGATATATCTCTTTCCATCACTATCTATAAGTGCTGAGTTATGCCCCGTTGCCTTATATGCCTTTTCAAGACTAGGGAGCATATAGTTTCCTGAAAGTTTAAGACCAAAAAATGATTCATCACCTGAGTCCGGCTTTGGTGTATTTCCTTTCATATCCACATAAGGTCCGTCAACTTTCTTTGAGCGGAAAGCTCTTATCTGATAACCGCCGTCACTTGTAAGTGAACCATACGATACAAACAGATAATAATAACCGGCTTCTTTATCATACTCAATCCACGGTCCCTCTATCGCTACATGACCGCCGCCGATAAGTCTCTTTCCAAAATATGCGTCAACATTATTTTTCTCATCAGCTTTAGGATGAATGACTTTCCCCGTATTCTCATCAATCTCAAGCAGGAAGATACCGCCTGACCATGAGCCGTAGACCATCCACATCTTTCCGTCCTCATCATAAAATGTAGTAGGGTCGATGGCATTAGGACACTCATTATAATTGTATTCCTCAAAGTCGCCACCGTTACTTGTTATGTAATGTTTCTTTGCATAATCTTCAGTCACATAATCACAGACATCCGTATCCTTAAGAGTATCCGAAGTAAATCCCGAATAGATAAGAGCACCTTTCCACTCAAACGGTCCCTCCGGAGAATCAGAAGTTCCATAGCACAGATTTGATGCATTCCATGTTGATGATGTGCAATAATACATGAAATATTTCTTTAACTTCTTATTATATACAACATCAGGTGCCCATACATGAGTTCCATTGTCATCAGTAGGAATAGCACTGAACGCTCCACCTGAATACTTAAACGCTTTCTCATTTGTCAACAGGTTTTTATATACCTGATTGTCCGTTGTGTATCCGTCACCGATACTTGTCCAGTTTCTAAGATCAGTTGACTTTGCAGTAGACATATGCGAGCCATAAATATAATATGTATCATCAACCTTTAATATAGAAGGATCATGGACACTTACACCTGCATCTATGGATGCCTTTTTTATGCCGTCATATTTCACCGTATAATCAGGCTTTAATTCTTTTTCCTCTTTTTCAAGTGCTTTCATATCAATCTTTCCTCCGTTTGATGTCGATGAATTTTTTGAACTGCTGCAGCCACCTGCCAATATTGCGGTACTGCATATAGCTATGCAAGTACCTAAGCTCACAAGCTTTTTACTTAAATTTCTCATACTTACCTCCGATAAAAAATCTCCAAAATCGTGTACCTTTTCTGCATATTTTAGTTTTTCATCTTTTTCTTTTCCACTTCTGTACTGTCATCCGTGGATAATTGTTATATTTGACAAAAGCTTAAAATAATTTACACTTTTATATAGTTAAATATAACAAACATCTGACTGAAAAGCAAGTGAAAAATGTAAATGAACACAACAAAATGTAACATTCAAGCCTTCCATTTATTACATTCATAAACCTGCCGGTAAACTGTAAGCCGCTGCTGTACAGCAGACTTATCACTCCTCTTTCATTTTTTCAATAGTGATAACATCGTCAAGAACATAGCTAAAAGACGGTGACGATGAATTTGCATTTTCTTTATACGGAGTATTAAGATTTATCTTATCATTCCGGTCAAATACACTTACACCGGTAAAAGGACCTGAAAACACTTCCAGTTTTCCCTTTTCAATTTTTTCTATAGTGTCCTCCACCATCTCCTTTGTTCCTTTTGGCACTATTGCTTCGTTTATATCAAGTATCCTTACCCAGCCTTTATCAATCCCTGCCATGGCATCCTGCTTATAGGTACGGCCGTCAATACATTCTTCTATCTTTTTATCATGCAATAAAGCATATACCGACTGCTCAAAATAGCTTGAATAATCCACACAGCAGCTTACAAGCGATCTTGTCGGTGCAATATCTGTCATACTCTGATTGTACCCTACATGATATACCGGTATATCCCTCTGAGCATTTTCACATATAGCTGCCGGTCCGACCGTATCTGAATGTTGTGATATAACAACACAATCCTCATCAACCAGCTCTTTTGCCGCCTGTTTTTCCGTAGAATAGCTCGACCAGGTATTTGTGTACTTCACTGTCATGACAGCTTCCGGTACTACTGACCTGACACCGAGATAAAATGATGTATATCCCGATATTACTTCCGGCAGCGGAAATGCCGCCACATAACCGACTTTTGCCTGCTCCTTTGTAATAATATTTTCATCTATCATCTGCTTTATCTTCATTCCGGCTACTTTTCCACACACATATCTGCCCTGATATATCTCTCCAAAACAGTTATGATAATTTGACAAAACCGGCTTTTCATTTGCATTATCTCCTGTAGGTACGCAGAATTGTATATTCGGATATTTTTTTGCCACTGCCTTGACATCCGGTCCATAACCATAGCTCGCCGCAATTATATAATCACACCCACCGTCGATAAGCTCCTGCAAAGGTTTTTCAATCTGCCCCTCTGTCACATTGTATGTCGTAACACATTCTATCCGGTCACCATACACCTCCTTGATATGATTTCTTGCCTTTATAAAATTGTTTGTATAAGGTGTAATCTCATCACCTACAAAAATAAAACCAACCTTAATATGTTTTTCTTCCGTTTTTGTAAGATTATGTATTCCAAACAAACATAAAGTCATGACAATACAGGTTATCAGGCATAATGCGTATCTTTTTTTCATTCTTCCGTTTCTCCTTTTGATCTTGCGTATAAACTTTCCACATCAATGATACCTTCATCCATAAGTGACAACATTATCTTAACCAGTTTCGGGTCAAACTGTGTACCACTGCAGCGTTTTAATTCGTTTGTCACATAATCAATGTCAAGCTGCTTTCGATATACACGGTTTGCCGTCATCGCATCAAACGCATCCGCAATACCGATAATGCGTGCTTCAATAGGAATATCCTCACCTTTTAGTCCGTAACAGTAACCTGTCCCGTCATACTTTTCATGATGATACAATGCTCCTATATTTACATTATCTATCAGCGTGAAATCCTTTAATATATCAGCACCCAGCGTTACATGAGTTTTCATTATCTTATATTCTTCATCTGTGAGTTTCGCCGGCTTATTTAATATCGCATCAGGTATTCCAATCTTTCCTATATCATGAAGTAACGCCATCTTGCGGAGATTTTCACATTTTTCATCAGAAAAACCAAGTCTTTTTGCTATCGCAACCGAATACTCTGATACCCTGTATGAATGTTGACTTGTATTGGAGTCTTTTGCATCAACGGTGCGTGCGATTGAGAGAATCGTTTCATTGCTCATCTTAATCTGTTTCTTTGCATATTCGAGTTCGAGCTTCTGTTTAAGCATTGTCCTCTGCATACAGGTTCTCGTAATAAACCATGTAAGCCATATAAGCACAAGCCCTGCTATGATACAGATATAAAGCCTGAACCACCAATATTGATACATTTCATTCTCTTTATCAATAATATAACTTCCTGATTCTATAACATTTCCATCATAGCCGTCTAAAATTGATATTTTAAACACATATCTTCCGGTTTTTAAATCAGTATATGTTATCTTATTAAACTCACTTAACAGACAGGTTCGCCTCTTTGTGTCGTGTCCTTCTAACTTAACACTTATATACGGATCTTTCACAGAATAATTTAATATCTCCGGTGCAAATGTAATCTGTCTTGAATCTGCCGACATCTTTAATGTATCTATACGGTCTATTGCCACCTTTGCGCCATCAATCTCAACATAATTCATAATCATACGGTATGAATCATCACCCTTACTGCCGTCTGACATATTTACCTTTACCACACCTGTATCACAGCAAAGATACAAAGCACCACTTTCCCTGCATGGCCATGAATTTGCAACCAGTGATGCTCTAAGACCATGTTTTGAATTTATCAGCAGATAATCACTTCTCACATTTTTAATCAGTTCCTTTATCTTTGCCTCATAGATTCCCGCACTGCCAAGCACCCAGCAGATTCCATTCTTATTGCATACTATATCATAATTATTGCTGTACGGAAATTTATCAAGACTCTTTACCTTACCGTCTTTAGACATATAACAAAGACCATTGCTTGTAACAATAAACATTCCGCCATAGACCGTCTCACTAACCATACGCAAAACTACATCCGATGACAATCCGTCTTTTTTTGTTATCTGCGTCACTTTGCCGTTTTTGTCAATTTTAGTTATTCCGCCACCATCCGAACCAACATAACACGCGTCTTTATGCTCCAGCAGACATAACGACTTTTCATTGAGCATACCATCCTTTGAGTCAAGAACATTTACAACTCTGTCCCCCGACATAATTGCAACGCCGTAATCTCCTGCAATCATAATCCTGCCATCACTACATTCGATTATATTTCTAAACCGCATCCCCGGTATTCCCTGTTTATCAGTGAAATTTTTAATGTCATACCCGCCATTTTTATTTATTGTAACTTTATATATTCCCATTTCTGTTGTGGCTATCCACAATGTATTTTTGCTGTCTGCTTTCAAACATCTTATCCTGACATTTTGAAGCCTTTTTGTAAGCTGATTACTTACTTTTTTTCTTCCCTTAACAGCGACCAGACCGTCATCGGTACCGCAAAAAAGTATGCCGTCCCACTTTTCCGTAGAATTTACAACCGCCGTCATACCAATATTTTGAAATACCTCCTCAAACGAGGACTTACACATTTCAAGAAGTCCTAGTCTTGACGAACTAAACCATAAATTTCCCTGATAATCAACAAGCATACTGTCAATCGAACTGTTAAAATTGTTTGTATTTATCTTGTGATAACTGCCGTTTTTACCCAGAACTGCCACACCTGTATCTGAGCACACAAACATCTTATCATTATCCGCCTGATAAAAGTAATTTATAGATTCAAAACCACTTATCCTGATTTTATCTTTAAGTTTAAGCTTTTTTGATTCCATATCAAATATGTATATCGAATTTCCGGTCGTACCAATATATAACTGACCGGCTTTTGAAAAACAAACTTCATTGCAATCCTTAAATTTTCTGACAGCTTTCGGAGTATTTATAAGTTTGCCATCACTTATCCAAAACATTTCTCCCCTCTCAGTTACACCGGCAACATTTCCATTATCATCAGCAGTCATTGACACCACATTTTTTATGTTTTTAAATGTTTTTGTCACCTTGACTCCTCCGCTAAGAGATACTACCGATAATGCCTCTGAAGTTCCAATATAATAATTTCCATGTGAATCACATACTATCTTCTTTACTGAATTTGAAAGAAGTCCGTTTTGGTCATCCACCACATTAACGGCATCCTCATTGATAAAAATAGTAACACCATTATCATTGGTTCCAACCCACAATCTTCCCTCTTCATCAACATACAGGCAATTTACACTTTTGACCGAACTAATATCCTGAAAACAGACAAATTTCACTCCATCATACTTAAAAAGCCCCGCATAAGTGCCTATCCAAAGCTTTCCATCCTTTGTCTGGGCTATATCATTAGCCTCACCTGATAAAAGCCCTTCATCCTTTGAATACTGCGTCTGTATATAGGAATTGTATTCCGAATTATTATTTTCTGAATTTGCTTTTGATACTTTCCCTGCTTTTGTCTCTGATGTATATCCTGCTTTTGAAGTCTGCACTGACTTATTTTGTGCCGCCGCTGTCTTGTCTGTTTTTCCGCAGCAAACTCCTGCCATGACTACAGCTAAAATGATTATTTGTGTTATTGTTTTAAATCTTTTGTTGAGTTTTTTTCTGATATAATGAGCAATTTTGAGTAATAAATACATTATCTCTACAGTCAGCATCTTATCCATAAATTCCACACAAAACTGACCTGCTATATAAGAAATAAATTTGGGCAGTCCCTTGTCAACACACAGCAGCATAACCTGATTTCCCCATACATTACTTATATTGCCACTATATAACAATGCGTTTACCATAACTGCCATAACAGTCGAAAACAATGCAAGCCCCATACCTAAAGTCATCGTCGTAAACTGTTTGTCAAAGACTCTCTTTTTTGAATAAATCCCCACAATAATCCCAAGCATACTTCCGACAACACAATATATCAATTCCTGTTCAACAAATATTCCATAAATAATATTGTTGGTAAATCCAACAAAAGCACCACAGACGGGACCGTATAAATATGCGACCAAAAAAGTTCCTATCGAGTCAGTCCACACCGGCAATACAAACTTTACGGCAAATTCCCTGCCTAAAATATCAATCAGCAATGCCGCTACAGTTGCAAAAATTATCATGTATTCTTTTTTATTTTTCATTTACTATTCTCCTCAGATTAAATCACTGTTCCCCGTCGTTTTCCGCAAAAGAGATAACCTTTTTTCCTCTGCTTCTCTCGTAAGTTTTTCTTTCCATTGATACTCCTAGTTTTAATAATGATAATATATATGCAGAAAAGTTTCAAGTTTTTGACATATTTCGAGCTTTTATTTTGTAACAGTAAAACCTGCCATTTATAACCCTGCCGGTAAACTGTCAGCCGCTGCTACGCAGCTTATGTTTACCTCATGTAATAATATCTGAATGTGCGTTTGACATTATATATTTTTCTATATACCAAAAATCGCTGCAGAATATCTGATACTACTATGATATTCCACAGCGATTTTTTACTTTGCATGAAACAGCTTATTTTTATCTAAGCTTATGAAAACGATACCACGGATTGCCCCATTGCTACGCAATTTTCACAATCCCGCAAACACCTCATATCATTTCATTACTGAAGAAGTGAAAGTACACCCTGGTTAGACTGATTAGCCTGTGCAAGCATAGACTGACCTGCCTGTAAAAGAATGTTATTCTTGCTGTATGCAACCATTTCTTCAGCCATATCTGTATCACGGATACGAGACTCTGATGTCTGAGTATTCTCAGCAGCTGTATCAAGATTTGCTATTGTATGCTCAAGACGGTTCTGAACAGCACCGAGTTTACTTCTCTGTGCAGATACTTTCTTGATAGCTGCATCAATAGTTGTAGTAGCCTTCTGAGCACTTGACTGAGTAGCAAGGTCAACTTTACCGCCATCAACTCCAAGAGATGCTGCACTCATATCATCAATACCAAAGTTCATTGTCTGACCTTCGTTTGCACCAATCTGAAGTGTCATGCCACCATTAGCTGCTGTCTTAGTAGCAGATGCATCAAGACCAAGTTTCTTAGCAGTTTCGCCTGTTCCAAAATCTGAAAATGAAACAGAACCACTTTCGCTATTTACCACAAGACGACCATCTTTAGAAACATCAACAGTTACATTATTTAACTTATCAGCTTCATCTCTACCAGTATTATATTTGGTGATTGCATTATTGATTGATGTCTGTAATCCAGTTGCAACAGCTGACATATCACTTCCATTAGCCACTGCTGCTGGTGTTACTACCAATGACTGTCCATTGATATTCATATAAAACAGCTCTGTAGCAGCTACATCTTCACCACTATACTTTGTTGTACCTGTAGTAGCGGCAACATCTCCTAAAGTCTTGCCTATTACGGTGTCTGTATTACTACCACCGTCAATATCAATTTTAGAATCAGTTCCTTCTGAACCTGATTTGATATTAAAGCTTGCTACACCACCTGTTACAGATGATTTTACAGTAACATGTGATACTCCAAGTCCGCTATTGTCAATAGCCTCATTGATCTTATCCTGCATGATTGTAGCAGCTTTGCTTGCTTTTGAACTATCTGACCCTCCTGTCCAGTCCTGTTTTAATGCAGCTTTTTCTTCATTTGTAAGAGTAGTCCAGTCTACAGTAATTTCTGCACCATCAATCTTTATAGTTTCTTTTGCAAAGAAAGTACCATCTACTGCATCAGATGTTCTTTTACCTGCTGTCATGCCTGTTTCTGCTGCTTTTAAGTTTGATATCTGACTTCCTATTGTCTGGTTGGAGCCCTTTGATACACCCTGTGGTCCAGCCAAAGAACCATCAAGAAGCTTCATTGTATTAAACTCTGTTGTGCTTGAGATTCTTGTAAGCTCGTCCTGAAGCTGGCTGATTTCCTTCTGTACTGCCTCACGGTCATCATCTGTCTCTGTACCGTTTGATGCCTGTACTGAAAGTTCTCTCATTCTCTGAAGAATTGAGTGTGATTCATTTAATGCACCTTCTGCTGTCTGTATAAGTGAGATACCATCCTGTGCATTGTCAGATGCTTTGTTTAAGCCACGAATCTGGCTTCTCATCTTCTCGGAAATAGAAAGTCCTGCCGCATCATCTGCTGCACGGTTAATCTTATAACCTGAAGAAAGTTTTTCTGTTGATTTTGCAAGTGAACTATTTGTTATTCCTAACATTCTGTTAGCGTTCATTGCTGACATATTGTGCTGTACTATCATTGCCATAATAATTACCTCCGTGTTTTTCCTACGCTCCAAATCCGTTTGTGAGCGTATTGTGAAATTTGTTTTGTATTTTTATTTATAATAAAATCAATGCACGATGCCGCTGTATCATTTTCGATTAATAAAACTCTGAAAAATCCACACTGTCTTATCTGAAAAATATAAGACATTATCATCTGTTCACCGATTTATTATCAAAGCCATGCGGATATACGCAATCCGCTTTGCTGCTTGTCCATAAATACAGTCGCTTTGCGGACTGTCAACGCAAAAACAGCTTCTAAAATTTTATTTTTTGCGATATTTTTCAGGATGCTCTTTTTCTTCATAGTAAGAAGGAAAAGAGCACTCTATTCCGTTTTCTTTCATATGTTTTTTAAGAGCTTTGCTTCTGACTATATTCACATCCTTCGGTGCATCTATCATTATCCTGTGATGATTTCCTGAACCACCGAGAAAAATAATCTTTACATTATCTCCAACCATGAGATACTCTTTGTTTTCAACTGAAAGCCTTAACATTTGTATTACCTCCCTGTATTTTATTTACGGCAGTTTTTTTAGCTGCTATTTCATATCACATTTTTATTTCTCAGCCTGTCTTTTATTGATTTATACCAGTACGACAAAAAGTAAATCTTTAATATATTGAGCTTGAATGTACTTTTGAGAGTGCGTGCTTATTCAATGCATCAATTATTTGTTGTCCTGACACTACATATGTAGTTTTTAGCAATAATTTTTAACAAACTGAATTAAAATAAATATTTAACGAAATACTATTTATAACCGAAAACTGCTATATCCTTGCCTTGTAATCGAAAATGTAACAGAATGGATAATGTGTTACATTTTTTTACTTTTATGAAAACTTTATTTGAAAATATTTTTTATGAAATATGTGATTTTAGTTAGAACACATGATAAAAGCTGAAATTATTATTATAAAATAATGTGACTAAGAATCTATTAGAAGAATTTTGATGATGTATTAAATCTGAATACAAGATTTTTACATTACAAACAGACACAAAACTTTTATGCACAATTACGGTTTACACCTGCAATACGGCAATAATGTTATTTGTGCCCGTATGAAATTTTTTGTTTTCTTTGCTGATAGTTTTATTAAGTATGCATTTGAGCATCTCTAAACATAACCTATAACCCAACTGCCACATTGATACAAATTTTAAGCCTCTTTGTTGCACTATAGATTTACAAGACAAAAGACTTCGTCCCTGTCATCCTGGTCTATCCCCAGATACCTTGTTGTTATTTTATATGACGAATGATTATAGATACTGGTAAGCAATGCCGGTGACACTCCTTTTTTCCAGGCATGATACCCAAATGTTTTTCTGAGCGAATGGCAGCTCACCTTTTGGCTGAGCAGACATTTTTTTGCTGCGGATGATATTATGCGAAATGCCTGAATCCTGCTGATAGGCTTATTTTCTGATTTCTGACCCAGAAAAATAAATTGTTCCATCACCTCACATAAATTTTCTTTCTTTTCAAAAATTTCTTTTAAATATGATGCCAATGCTTCTTTTAAATTATCATTTATAAAAATAATTGTTTTTTTTCCTGTTTTTTTCTCTTTTACATCAATATGAGATTTGAAAGACAGCAGACTTTCATTATATACATCTTTCCAGCGAAGTTTTAAAATATCAGAAATACGCAAAGCGGTATTAAGTCCGCATACAATAAGAAGATAATTTCTTTTATTTGGCTTAATATCGCAATAATATTTCTTAATCTTATCTAATTCCACAATATCACGAATAGGCTGAGTAAGTTCCATTTCAATAATCCATCCTTTCAATTATTTTTTATAGCTGAGTTATTAACAATTTTCAAAAATTTCAAAAAAAAGCTAAAGTATCCAATCTGACTGCCGATAAATGTTATGTAAACAAAAATGTAACACATTATCCATTGTGTTACATTTTTTATTTTCAATATTCATACACAGCTCTCTACTTTTTAAATTATAGCACACTTACAGATAATCCCAGTAACAAAAAAAGCCACATTGCAAATATAAAAATTATATTTACAATGTGGCTTTTTTCTGTTTATCTACTTTATACACTCCATGCTGCTATGCTTCTGCACAACACAAAACAAGAGTGTAATAAATATTTTTTTAGAAACCAGTTGTTTTACTCAAAATTGCATAACTGCATAATCATATTTACTGTCTTACTTTTATATGCACTTCTCTAAGCTGCTGCTCGCTTACTTCGTTTGGTGCACCACACATAAGATCCTGTGCATTTCCGTTCATCGGGAATGGTATTATCTCACGGATGTTTTCCTCGTTGCGAAGAAGCATTATCATACGGTCTACTCCCGGTGCCATTCCTGCGTGTGGTGGTGCTCCAAACTGGAATGCATTGTAGAGTGCTCCGAATTTTTCCTTTAAGTCTTCCTCTGTATAGCCTGCGATTTCAAATGCCTTAACCATTATGTCGAGGTCATGGTTGCGGACTGCTCCTGATGAAAGCTCGATACCGTTACATACAATGTCATACTGGTATGCAAGGATTTCTGACGGCTCTTTTGTGTTTAATGCTTCAAGTCCGCCCTGTGGCATTGAGAATGGATTGTGAGTAAAGATATATTTCTTCTCCTCATTGTCATACTCATACATTGGGAAGTCGTTTATATAGCAAAATCTGTAGCTGTTCTTCTCGATAAGGTCAAGTCTGTTTCCAAGCTCTGTACGAATCTGTCCTGCATAAAGAGCTGCCTGTGCTTCTCTGTCTGCGATAAAGAAGATTGTATCTCCCGGTGTAAGTCCTGCTATATCAGCAATTTCCTGTTTCATGTCATCAGGAATAAATTTGTCGATAGGTCCCTTATATGACTTATCTTCAAGAACTTCAAGATAACCAAGTCCGCCCATTCCGATAGACTGTGCAAATTTGAGAAGTTTCTCATGCTGTCCCTTTGAAAGTTTTGCATGGACATTTATCGCACGGACTGTCTTTCCATGGAACGGCTTAAATGTGCATCTCTGGAAGAAATCTGTAACATCGACAATGCGGAGCGGATTTCTAAGGTCAGGCTTGTCTGAACCAAACTCAAGCATTGCCTGTTTGTAGCTGATGATAGGATACGGTGCCTGTGTAACTTCATATCCCTCAGGTGCAAATTTCTCGAATGCTGCCGTGAGGACTTCCTCACCAACCTTAAATACATCTTCCTGTGTTGCAAAACTCATCTCAAAATCGAGCTGGTAGAACTCTCCCGGTGAACGGTCTGCTCTCGCATCCTCATCTCTGAAACAAGGTGCTATCTGGAAATACTTGTCAAAACCTGACACCATAAGAAGCTGCTTGTACTGCTGTGGTGCCTGTGGCAATGCATAAAATTTACCTTTGAATTTGCGTGATGGCACGATATAATCTCTTGCACCCTCAGGTGATGAAGCACAAAGGATAGGTGTCTGAATTTCTAAAAATCCCATGTCTGTCATCTTCTGACGAAGAAAACTTATAACATTTGATCTAAAAATCATATTGTCACGAACCTTTGCATTTCTAAGGTCAAGATAACGGTATTTAAGACGAACATCCTCTCTTGTCTCTTTTGATGTCATAATCTCAAAAGGAAGCTGTCTGTAAACTCTGCCAAGAACTTCTACCTTGTGTGCTTCAAGCTCGATAGTTCCTGTAGGTATCTTTGGATTGTATGTCTCCTCATCTCTGTGCTCTACGACACCCTCAACTGAGATACAGTCCTCTTTGCTTATACCATCGAGAAGTTTTGTGTCACGCATAACAACCTGCATAACACCGTACATATCCCTAAGGTCAACAAATGATACACCGCCGTGGTCACGGATATTTTCTACCCATCCGGCAAGTCTTAATGTTTCACCGACATTGCTCTCGCCAATGTCGTTTAATGTTTTGTCACGATAAATGTTTCCTACGTTCATTTTTACCTCCTAAAAAACAGGTCTTTGCAAAACTTACTTTACTCTTTGATGCCTGTACAGATACAATATATAATACCGCCGGCACGCTCCCGCTATATTGTCACCGGTAGCAGTACATAAGTCAGCCAAAAACGCTGACTAAGTGCTGACGGCGACAAAATGCCGTCTAACATTATTTATTGTATCTGTACAGGCAGATTAAATTTAAAAAATAGTTTTGCAAATAACTAAATAGTTCAGACAGTATATAAATCAGACAGGGATAAAGAGCCGCTTGCGACTCTTTCGTACTTGAGCGGAATGCACATCCTCACGGAGTGTTTTTTATGTTATAGGAAACGAAAAGTTTCCTATAACATAAAAAAGTCCGCCCCAAACTAAAAAGTTCAGGACGAACATATTATTGTCCGCGGTACCACCCGAATTACTGTCTTGTCAGTCACTCATATGCTGTCTGTCGTGCAGCTTACGGCTCCCCTACTGACAAACTTTATATACAGTATGAAACCATATCAATACAATACTTATGTCCGATAATGATTTCAATCTGCTGCATACGGCAGGCTGTGTTCAGTTCGCTGCTGATAGAGTGTTATTCACATGAATTCACTTTGCGAAGCTCTCACCGTCCTTCACTCGCTTTGAACGATAAATCATGCTACTTCTCTCCGTCGTCGCATTTGCATAACTAAGTTGATTATATAATGGTGGCTGGGGAATTGTCAATGATTTTTTCGTTTCATAAATGAAAGGCTATTCCGCCCCGAAAAACAAGTCAATAATACATTAAGCAAGCTCATGTATTATTGACTTATCTTTTTTGGGGCTGAACTGTTACTTCCTATCTTTCATCTTATATCCCAAACTGTCCCCTGACCTCATCAAAAGTTTTTACAGACTCCATATTTTCATGTGGCTCACACAACATCTTATCCATAGTTACCGTATCAAACCACCTGCCAAATTTGTAACCACTGTATGTGAGTCTGCCCGAAAGTTTATATCCCATATTTTCATGAAAATGCACACTTCTGTAAACATCGTTGTCCGCTTCTGTCATAGGCGGTGTGATAAGTGCGATTGCTTTTACAAACCCCTGTGCCTTTAAGATTTCCTCAAGATATGAATACAGTTTTCTGCCAACACCGTTTCCCCTAAAATTATTGTCAAGATATATAGTCGTCTCCGCATCCCAGCTATATGCAGCTCTCGGATGGTACTTGCCTGCATAAGCATATCCGATGATTTCTCCATCTGACTCAGCAACAATATAGGGATGTGTTTCAAGCGTGTGCGAAATTCTTTGTTTAAATTCATCAAGCAACGGCACTTCATACTCATAAGTGATTGCTGTTTCTTTTACATAATAACTGTATATCTCAAGTAATCTTGCAGCATCTTCTATCTTAACCGCTCTTATATTTATCTGTGAGTTCATTTTTCTTTTCTCCATATGCCCATCACCCTATAAGCACTTTTTTCCCCTCAAATGCAAATCCATAATGCCTTATTCTTTCTTTTTCTATACCAAGTGCTAAGATTTCTTCATCATATCTTTTTTCTTCTATCTGCTTATGTGCTACCGCAACAGTATCTGCAAGACTTTTTTCTTCATCACTGTCATGCACTTTAAATTCAATAACAATTGCCGGCAATCTTTTATTCTCAATATTGCATGGCAGCATTATTATGTCATATCTTCCAAATCCACTTTCCCTGTTTGATTTTATCGCATAATCCTCTCTCTGACCGACCATCAGCCCTAATACAAAGCCATGGTAAAATCTTTCCGGCTCGATATATTCTGACGGTCTATTTCCAACATCAAAATAACTAAATGTCGCCAAAGCGATTTTATTCATATAATAATTCATTGCTTTTATATCACCATTCAATAAAGCATCAACAAATTCATCTGATGCCCCATTCGTTCTTCCAAACCAGCCTTTTATCAATTTCTGAAACATAACACGGACTTCTAAGTTTGTAAGACTCAGTTCATATTTCTGCTCTCCTGTGCTTACACAAATGTCCATGCTGTCTACTTTCAGATAACCACTTGCCAATAAAAGACTCCATATCGCATCCTCGTCGTTATCTAATTGGTCAAACACTATCTGTTCATCAATTCCAACCGTTATATATTCTCCATTTAAAAGTTTTTCCATGGCTTTCTTTATTTTCGGCGAACCTCTTTGAATAAGTTTGCCAACAAGACTATTAGAACTTGTGTCCGCCCAATATGTCTTAAATTCTTTCTTGTCAAGATAATTTGTAATCGACCACGGATTATATATATCCTTGTGCTTTCCAAATGTAAAACCGTCATACCACAGCTTCACATCATCCTTTTTCTCCGACAAACCTGCCTCATCCAATGCCGCAAAAACTTCATTTTCTGTAAAGCCAAAACTTGTATTATATTCGTCATTTGTAGTTGTAATCACATTAAGATTGTTTAAGTCTGAAAAAATACTTTCTTTGGATACTCTTGTAATCCCCGTCATTATTGCCCTGTCAAGATACGGATTTGTTTTAAAAGTTGAGTTAAAAAAACTTCGTATAAATCCAACCATATCATTCCAATATCCACCAACATACGCTTCTTGTAAAGGCGTATCATATTCATCTATAAGAATGATAACTTTTTTTCCATAGTATCTTTCCATATATCCAGCTAAAAGTTTTATGGCATCCACAACTCCTATAGAGTTCATATTTGCTTTCACATTGACAAATTGCTCTTTCTCATTGTCACTAAGCAAATCTCCTTTAAGAAGATAACGATTAGCCTCATATATTTCTGAAACAAGACTACATATACGATATTTTGCATTTTCTAATTTTGTTTCTTTTACAGATGCAAAGCTAATAAATATCACCGGATATGTCCCCTGAAGCTGCCTGTATTTTTCATCATTCCATATTGATAATCCTTCAAACAAATCACTTCTGCCTGCATATTTGTTTGAGAAAAAACATTCTAACATACTCATATTCAATGTTTTTCCAAATCTTCTCGGACGGGTGATAAGTGTTACATCATCCTGTGACTCCCACCATTCTTTTATAAAATATGTTTTGTCTACATAAAAACAGCCTGATTTTATTAACGATTCATAATCCTGTTTTCCTATACTTACTTTGCGCATAAACTTTCCCCCTCAATATAATAAAAAACAAACACCCAATACGATGCATCGAATTTTTAACTGTAACTATATTCCATTATAAACGCCAACAGAGAGTTCCGCAAGCGGAACTCTCTGTTAGTTTTATCTTCGACCTCACATACACTATGCCATTGCAATCAATTATTGTGCTTTTTCCCTTATCTTCTTCGCCGCACAAACCATATTTCTAAGGCTTGCGTCCGACTCTTTCATTCCTCTTGTCTTTAATCCGCAGTCAGGATTTACCCAGAGTTTATCACTGTCTATTTTTGTAAGCATTATCTTTAATACATTGGTTATCTCCTCAACTGACGGAACTCTCGGTGAATGAATGTCATATACTCCCGGTCCTACTTCTGTCTCAAAATTATTTTCTCTGAGCGAGTCGAGTATCAAAAGGTCTGAGCGTGACGCTTCAAATGTGATAACATCCGCATCCATATCGTCAATTGCCGGGATTATGTCTGTAAATTCACTGTAACACATATGTGTATGTATCTGTGTTTCAGGCTTTACACCACTGTGGGTAAGACGGAATGCAGGTATCGCAAAATCGAGATATTCCTTATACCAGTCAGTTTTTCTAAGCGGAAGTTTTTCTCTTAAAGCCGCTTCATCTATCTGTATAACTTTGATGCCGTTTGCTTCAAGGTCGAGCACTTCATCTCTTATTGCTAATGCAATCTGTGATATTGAGTCTTTTATTGAAATATCTTCTCTTGGGAATGACCAGTTAAGTATCGTAACAGGTCCCGTGAGCATACCTTTCATAATCTTCTTTGTGAGTGACTGTGCATAAACCGACCATTCTACTGTTATAGGTTTATTTCTATATACATCTCCCCATATAATAGGTGGTTTCACGCATCTTGTACCATAGGACTGCACCCACGCTTTCTGTGTGAACAAAAATCCGCCGAGTGACTCACCAAAATATTCTACCATGTCATTTCGCTCATACTCACCGTGAACAAGTACATCAATGCCTATTTCTTCCTGCCATTTTACACATTCGGCAATTTTTTTCTTATTAAAATCAACATATTCCTGCTCTGTCTTTTCCCCTCTCTTAAATGCTGAACGGTTTGCTTTCACATCTTTTGTCTGAGGAAATGATCCTATCGTGGTTGTCGGGAACTTCGGAAGTTTAAATTCTTCTTTCTGAATTTTCTGACGCTCACTTCTCTTTGGAAGTCTTACATAATCGGACTCACATACTTTAGAAAGACGATTTCTTACATCTTTATTTGTGCAATCCCTGCTGCCACTGAAAAGCTTATGATTTTTCTCAAATATCTCATATTCAGCATAATTTTTACTGTCAGCAAGTTTTCCAAGTTCACTAAGTTCAACAAGTTTCTCCTTTGCAAATGAAAAATAAGCCGTATATTCTTTTGAAAGTTTTTCTTCATTTTCCAATGTATATGGCACATGAAGAAGTGAACATGATGTTGATATTACTGTATCAATGCCCTTTTCTCTCAGCCCACTTAACACTTTTAATGTCTTATCATAATGATTTTTCCAGATATTCTTGCCGTTTACAACTCCGGCAAAAAGTACCTTATCTTTTGGAAAACCGTATTTAGAAACAAGGTCACAAGTCTGCTTTCCCTCAATGAAATCAAGACCTATTCCCGCAAACGGCATCTTTATGACTTCCTCATAAATATCACGAATATCCCCAAAATAAGTTTGTAATAAAACTTTCGTATCTGTTTCAACAGCAAGCAGTTCATCATAAATCTGATGGAATAATGCCTTGTCACTATCATTCATATCAAGTACAAGTGCCGGCTCGTCAAACTGTACCCATGCTATCTGCTTTTTACCGCAAGTCTGTAACAGTTCTTTATATGCCGCTATGATGTCACCTACATAATCTTTTTCAGATTTATTTCCCGTATATCTGCAAAGTTTTAACATTGTGTACGCACCTGTGAGCATCGGCTTTGTTTTGATGCCAAGTTCATCTGCCTCTGCATACTCATTCCAAAGTTTGTCACCCGACAATTTTATCTTCGTGTCATCCTCTGTCTCAGGCACTATATAATGATAGTTTGTGTTAAACCATTTTTTCATCGCAAGTGCTTTTACATCACCGTGTTCTCCCTGATAACCTCTTGCCATTGCAAAATATGTATCAATTTCCGACAAATCAAGTTCTTTGTATCTTTTAGGAATTATATTTAACAATACTGCCGTGTCAAGCACGGTGTCATAAAACGAAAAATCATTGCTTGAAATAAAATCAATTCCTGCATTTTTCTGCATATTCCAATGTGTTTTTCTAAGTTCTTTTGCTGTTTCTTTAAGCTGCTCCTCACTAATCTCTTTTCTAAAATATTTTTCCGAAGCAAATTTAAGTTCTCTTAATGTTCCGATTCTCGGGAAACCTATAACTGATGTTTTCATCTCAACCCTCCATTTTTGTATTAATGTTTTTTGCTTTTCAACTTTTCCTAATTTTAATAAAAACTAATTTTTACTATTTCTTATTTCAAAAACAAATTCATTATAATTAAATTTCCGCCAATCGTATAATACATAAAAAAACAGGTTAGCCATAGTTTAAAACTATATCAAAAAAATCTTACTCCATTCCACTAAAATTTTTAAATATCAATATAAATAACATTTTACAAACATAAACATGATAGATATAATCATATTTTTTTCAAATAGCTGCATCAAAAAAGCCCTACTCTATTTTCAAAAAAGAATAAAGCTCTTAATTTTAACAGCAAACAATAGTCATAATCGGTTCTGTTACTTTCCTGACATTGTTAAGTATTTCCCAAGCGACTCCAGATAAGTTTCCCCAAGTCTGCTTAACATCCCTTTCTTATGCATAATATAACCGATACGCATATCTCCCTCATCCGCAAGCGGAACAGCTATAATATCCTTACCATTTAGCTTCTTGTCTATCACGCCACTGCAAACGGTATATCCGTTTAGTCCTATCAGCAGGTTAAAAAGCGTTGCCCGGTCTCTTACCCGTATATTTTTCTTTCTCTCCGATGCTGAAAAGATTTCCTCTGAAAAATAAAATGAATTGTGCTCACCCTGTTCAAATGAGAGATACGGATACATCTCAAGCTCATCATTTGTTATTATCGTTTTTTCTGCGAGCGGATGCTTTCTGCTTATAAATACATGAGGCTTTGCAATAAACAACTGCGTAAATTTAAGTTCATTCGATTTCAGTATCTTATTTATGACCGTTTCATTAAAGTCATTTAAAAATAAAATTCCAAGCTCACTCCTCATTTTGGCAACATCCTCGATTATCTCATAGGTCTGTGTCTCCCTCAATGAAAAATCATACTCATCCTGACCATACTTTTTGATAAGGTCTACGAATGCATTTACTGCAAATGAATAATGCTGGGTTGATACACAGAACTGTTTTTTACCGCCTGCATTTTTCTTATATTTATCCTCAAGTATTGCCGCCTGCTCCAATACCTGTCTGGCATATCCCAAAAAGTCCCCGCCCTCTTTTGTGATATTTATGCCTTTATTAGTTCTGTTAAAGATAACAATGTTCATTTCTTTTTCAAGTTCATGTATCGCACTTGTGAGACTTGGCTGCGAGATATACAATCTGTTTGCTGCCTCGGTAATCGTACCGGTCTCGGCCACTATTGTCACATATTTTAACTGCTGTAATGTCAATTTTTTCCCTCTCTCAATTTAAAGGTACTCTCGGTATCTTATCTATTCTGCTATTGGTCGCACTTTAACTATAAACAATAATTATGTTCTTTATTACACTATATCATAATTGTATCAGAAAAATATACGCAAGACCATAATAAGTTACAACTGCCACAAGATCATTTACCGTTGTGATAAGTGGTCCTGATGCTACTGCCGGGTCAATCTTTATTTTATGGAAGAACATCGGAATCACCGTTCCGACCATGCTTGATATTACCATCGCAGCCAAAAGTGAAATTCCGACACAGCCTGAGATTGCAAATGCTCCAATCCAGCCATATCCTTTGAAGAAATGGATGTATGCACCAAGCAGCGTGAGTGCCATTATGCCAAGTATTCCGCCGTTTACAAGTCCTACTTTCATTTCTTTTACAAGTAAAAACAATTTCTGTCTGCCCGTAAGATTTTCATCCATCAATACACGGATTGTAACGGCTAGTGACTGTGTTCCAACATTTCCTGCCATATCAAGCACAAGTGACTGGAAACATATAACTATCGGAAGTACCGCTACCACGCTTTCAAACATCCCAACGACCGATGATACTAAAACACCCAAAAACAAAAGTATAACAAGCCACGGCAGTCTCTTTTTCATACTCTGCACAGTTGTTTCTTTTAAGTCCTCCTCAGCGGTAAGACCTGCCAGCTTAGCATAATCTTCACCCATCTCATCGTCTACAATATCTACTATATCTTCTGATGTTATTACACCTAGCAGCCTTTTATCCTCCGACAATACCGGGATAGAATCCTCCGAATAATCGACAATATTTTCTATACAGTTATCGAGCAGTTCGTGGTCTGTCACATACGGATAAGAATGTATAACTATCTCTTCAAGGTCATCATTTTCTCTCGCTATGATAAGGTCTTTTAAATCTATTGCTCCGGCAAACCTCTCTGACTCATCCTCAACATATATAGTCATGATATTATCGTTATCACCTGCCTGACGGACAAGCTCTCTCATTGCCTGTCTTACGGAAAGACCTTTCTTTATACAAACATAATTTGTCGTCATATATCTGCCGATTTCTTCCTCATCATAGGAAAGAAGCATTTTTACATCAGCAACGGCATCTGCATCAAGCCTTTTTACAATCTCACTCTTTTTCTTCGTGTCAAGTTTTTCAAGAATTTCGACTGCATCATCCGAATCCATAAAAGAAATTATGCTTGCTGCATTTTCTATAGAAATTTCATCCAGATACTTTTCCGGTTCTTCAAAATACGCAAATACTTCAGCAACCTTCTGAAATCCGAACAGCTTATATATTTTCTTTCGTTCCTCTGTTGTAAGCAATGATATTATATCTGCTATATCATTTTCATGGTAATTTGACAATAATTCTAAAATATCATTGTCATTTTTGTGATCTCTTATAAGTTTTATTATATCTGAATATCTTCTTTTCATGTCTGTTACCTCCGTTTGCTATACAAAAAAAGCACCTCTAAACAGTGCTTTTAACGGAACAGACTATTTTAATAATAATATTAAATGCATCATTTATAAACATGGCTGAATTTTTCATGTAACAGCCATGCCACTTGTTCACGATATAAAACACTGTTGTTACTACTTCGTCCAAAACTGTCATTACTGTCCATGAAACTCACCTCCATATATTTTCTTAAAATCATTTTTCTCAAATTTTCCAACACACTATAACACCATAAAATTATTTTTGCAACCCTTTTATTTCAAAAAAGACATTTTTTACAATAATTTTACATTTATGTATATGTAAATTATTATACAAAAACAGAACTTGTATCCGCTATTTAAAATCATATATTTATAATCTTATCATAAACATAAAATTTATATCGAAACACAAGTCCTGCTTTTATCTGTTATTTAATTTTTAATTAAAACCTGCCGTATATTACAATGGCTTGCATTATTCTATTTAAGGATAAATTTACCGATAAGTCCTTTCAATGTATCAGCCTGTGCAGAAAGCTCCTCGCTTGTTGCAGATGTTTCCTCTGCTGCCGCTGAGTTAGACTGTACAACCTCTGATATTTGGTTTACACCAAGCTCTGCCTGTTCCATAGCTTCTGCCTGCATTTTAGAATCCTCACTAAGCTGCTTTGAAGTTTCTGCTATACTCTCGATACCATCTATAACAATCTTAAGTGTCTCTTCTGCATTTTTGCTTGCTGTATTACCTTCATCAATTTCTTTCAATGCTCCCTCAATAAGCTCACGCGTACTTACCGCTGATGCCGCACTCTGCTCTGCAAGTGTTCTTATCTCATCAGCCACTACTGCAAAACCTTTACCTGCCTCACCTGCTCTTGCAGCTTCAATAGATGCATTCAATGAAAGAAGGTTTGTCTGTGATGCAATATCCTCTATCTGTGCTGTAATATTTTCAATCTGTTTTGATGTATCTGTGATGCGTTTCATTGCAACTGCAAGGTCTTTCATCTGCTGACGACCTTCATCTGCCTGTCTTGCATATTCCTTTGCCTGCTGATGTGACTCATCAAGATTCTTTGAACTCTGCTCTGCACTTGCTGTGATATTGGCAATAGTTGATGTAAGCTCCTCAACTGCTCCTGCCTGATCTGTAGCACCTTCTGCAAGTGCCTGTGCCGACTGTGCAAGGTTGTCTGAACCTGCTGATACCTGTATTGATGCATCATCAACATTTTGAAGTGTATCTATCATCTGGTCACGAAGATCTCTCATGGCTACAAGGATATCATTAAATGTTCCCTGATAAAGCTCTCTGCATCCTGACTGAACCATAAAGTTTCCTCTTGACATACTTCCAAGAATATTTTCTATATCTTTTATTATCTTTTTAAGGTCTTCTGACATTCCTTCAGAATCATTTATCATCTGATTAAATTCATCATCATAATCACTCTTTGGAAATGGTGAATCAAAATCTCCTTCAGTAAACTTTGTAAGACGCTCAGATGTTGAACGAAGAATTACCTGCATACCCTCGGCAAACTTCTCGCTTCTTCTTGTTGACTGGATTCTTGCAACTACCATAACGATGATAACAATAACCACTGAAGCTATCTCAAGAAAAGTAAGCATTACCTTTGTGCTGTTTCCCTGTGTAACCTCATGATCCATGAGAGATACCATTTCTTTGTATATCTCATCATACTTAGGTGAAAGTTCATTTATTTCACGCTTCTGTGCATCTGCTGAAAGCTTTGAATCCGTCGTAGCACCCTCTGAAACTATCTTATCTGCCAATGTCCAATACTCCTGTGAAAGAGATGACGCTGACTCATACAGACTTTTTTCCTTATTTGTGTGAAGATTACTCTCGATTGATTTAAAGTATGTATCAAATTTTTCTTTTCTCTGCTTATACATATCCTGCTGATCTTTAATAGCACTCTCATCCAGATAACCGATAGTTGCCCTTACCGAGCTTTGTGAACCTGCAAGTACCGTCAGGGCTTTTCCTATATCACCCTGTATAAAACCATAACTTTGTAATGCATTGCTATACTGTGTACCTACTATCAGTAAAGCAATTATTGCAACAATCGCTGCAATGCTTGTTAGGTTAGTTGCGTAAGTTACATTTTTCTTTAACCTGTACTTTACACTCTGTTTTTCCTTAATTTCATTTGTGTTCTGACTGTTTTTTTCTTCCATAAATATTCACTCCTTGTATTTTATTTTGCTCTTTAATCATAAAAAGTGCAACGCCCGTGCTACTATACGAGTATTTTTCTGTGTAGGAAAAAGCTGTTACTTAAGTTGTTTCCTTAACACTTAAGTAACAGCTTTTTTGATATTTTTATTATACCACCCAGAACAAAAATATCAATCCTGCTAATCTCCCGAATACCGTTAATTTACAGCATATGACTATAAAATTGATTAAAAATCAATTTAGCAGAAGAAAATTTACAAGGTATTCAAGTCACTGCACTATATACTGATATATCTGTTAATAACGCAAAAAAATATTATAACCGGATCTTCTTTATAAGCCCCGCACCTATCGCATAAGGGCCTGTGTGTACACATATCGTAGCTCCTATGTGGGCGATATCTGTTTCTCCTTTATAGCCAAGCCCTCGCATAACCTCGTCAAACTCTTTTTTATATTCAAGTCCTTCCTCTCTGTCATATCCATATCCCACCCTATAAACATAGTTATTAGGATCTTCACCATTTTCAGCAAAATAATTTTTTAACAGCTCATAAGTTTTTGCTATTGATTTTTTACGGCTTCTGGCAATTCCTGATGCATCTATCGAGCCGTCTTTAAGCGTTATTATCGGTTTTAAGTTAAGTGCACTCGAAGCAACGCTTGCCACTTTTCCTATTCTTCCACCATGTTTAAGATAATCTGTATTTCCCACAGTAAAGAATATCCGTCCTGTTGAAAGATACTCCATTGATGTAAGTTTTTCTACTGCTTCATCATAAGTAGCTCCGGACTGTTTCAGCTTTGCTGCCTGAATTACATAAAGTCCCTGAAGTACGGTTGCCCCAAGTGAATTGATAACGGTTATCTTTGCATCAGGATACTCTTCGCAGACAATTTCTTTTGCATTGCAAGCTGAATTGTACGAGCCGCTTAATGAAGTAGTAATGCATATACAGATAACCGCTCTGCCCTCCCTTGCATGAGGAGTAAATGCATCCACATAATTCTGAACCGAAGGAAGTGATGTTTTAGGATACTGCTTAGGGAAATCCACCATTTTCCTGTAAACATCATCTATCGCTATCTCCTCAACTTCTTTCTGATAATTTTCCTCATCAAATGATATATAAAAAGGTACTACCTCTATGTCATATTTTTCTCTTAAACTCTGCTCAAGATCACATGAGCTGTCGCTGATTAACTGATAATCCATGGCAAATCCTCCGTCTTTTAATCTGCTGCTGTTTAAATTTAGACTCGAACAGTAACAAATATATCTTTCTATGATACCGGTCGGTATTTTCTATTTCTAAATATCTTTGTGCCAACCTCTATCTTATGTAGTTTTCATTACTACATTGTACCATATTCATGACGATTGTCAACCGATTGCAGGCTTTTTTACCTATTTACCGATACAACTCATTTCCCGTCCTGCCGACTGAAAACTTACCCTATGTTATTTAGCTTTAAGCCGGCAGGTAAGTACACTAGCTGTTAAAGCTGCTGCCGCATTTTGGACAAATATTTCCATCCCTAAATACATGACCACAGCGATAGCAGCACTTTACCTTGTGTTCCTGTTTTGACATATACTTAATACTTCTTGACTCCGGCTTTAATTTAAGATAATCAACAAATGATGTCAGCACTTCCGCCAGGTTTTTTTCATCATTTTTACTGAGAGTGCACGGCATCTTTATACAGCCTTTCTCCATATGTAACATCACAAGTCCATTTTTTTGAGAAAATATGCCGTTTATTTTTTTTACATCTACTGAGCCTGATTTTATAAAACCCTTGTAGAATATATGATCAGGTGTGACTATAAAGCCCTCTTTTCCACTGCCAAACAGCGAAGAATCACATATTATGATGGGATACTCATATTTTTCTGCCGCATATGCGTATGTACTTATTGCAACTTTAACAAATGAAGATTCTTTGTCATTACTTTCTCCATCTCTCATTTTTCTTATATCATAAAAATGAATTTTTGATGTATTGGATATTTTTCCGTCAAGTTCACGCTTCAGTTTTCTTACAAGAAGTTCACATTCCTCCGTCTTTAATGCTGTAAGTTTCTTGTCTATAAGCTGCAGCATATTTGATTTAAGTTCAGGCAGAAAAATTCCCTCCTCTATCTCTTTTATCGCCTTGAGTCCCTCGTCAAATGTTATGTACTCAGGATTTGGACATATACCTCTGAGTTTTGCCTCATCCATAGCATATACACGCTTTCTCAGTCCCTCGACAAATCTGTCCGAATTTCGTTTCTCATACTCTCCGTTCTTTATCTTTTCCATCACATCGAGCAATTCATTTCTGTTATTTCTGTCAACACCCTCTACAAGCTTATTTAATTCATCAAACTCAACTTTATCACGCTTTGTATCAACAATCTTGATATACGGACTAACATCTATCTCCATGTAAGTCATCAGTTTTTCTTTTGTTCTTTTATATCTGTCAAAGTTTATATTTTCCGGAAGATGAGATACTATATACTCTACCTCTTTTTTTGCCGCCGTTTTACACATTTTTGTAAGTACATCCAAACAATGAAGTTTTTTCTGCTCCTCACCTTCTGACCTTTTAACCTTTTTTATATACTCAATTATCTCTGAATATTTTGCCGTCCTGCCCATATCTATAAGCACATCATAGAGTGACGGACACCTTATCACCTTGTCAGTGCCACCCTCATTATATCTTTGTTCTACAGTTCCTGTATTATCCCCTGCTTTTTCTTTTTCAATACCGTTTTCTGAATTTGCAGCATAATTAGCTTTTTCTCCGTCACTATTAGAAACTACCCTGTCCTCTCCACTTTCAATACTATTTTCCAAACCGCCGTTTAATATGTCTTTTTTTGTGCCATCACTTATATTCTCATTGTAATAACCATCTCCCGCAGTAATATTTTCGCCGGCTATATCGTTTTTGCCTAAATTACTTCCATCTTTTTTATTATCTGCTTCTGCCTTATTTTTCTGTAATCCGTCTTCTAAATTTAAACCACTATTTGTATTATCTTCGACTCCATAATCTCTTTCGGATACTTTATTTTTCTCCTCCTGTTCGTTTACTGCCGCCTCCAAAAAATTGTAATATTCACTGATGTTTTGGTAAACCTGTAACACATCTTTAATATTATCACTAATATTGTCATCTCCATCATATTTATTATTTCCTGCCTCTTTGGCTCGTAAACTCGCTTCCAGTTTTCTTCTTTCTTCTGCTTCTTTCCTAATCTCGTTAATTTTCTTTTTTCTTATCTTCTCACGATATTCAAGTTCCTGCTCTATTGTCGCATAAAATTTCTCTTTCTCATAGTCAGAAAAGAACCCCTCATCCATCTTTGTGATTAGCGTCTCAAGTTCATAATTAGCGAGATGTTCAATATCTTGGCATACCTCACTAAGTCTTTTCTCACCCCTGGAAAGCTCCCTTTTATAATCAGATTGATACACATTGAAGTGGCAATTTGCCGTCTTTGCACCTTTTCTTCCTAAAAGCAGTGCATAATCTCTCGCCGCATACTCATCGTTATCAAAATCAAGTATGTATATATCCCCCTCTTTAAGAAGTCTGTCCGGGCTTGGCGTATAAAATGTTTTGCAATTATCACAGGTATATGCTCTCGCAATATAGACCTTTCCCTCTTCAGTATCTATAACATACTCTTTTCCGCTAGGGAAAACAACCATATGAAGAAATTCCCCACATTTCGGACACTTATATGGAACCATGTAAAAATTATTTCCTATCCTGTGCGAATTTGCATATTCTTCATCAAATTTTTCCTTTTTAAAATCGTAACTTCCGATAATCCATCTAATACTGTGCCAAAGACCTGCTTTTGTCCTTATACCTCTTTCCGGATTTATATTAACTATACGCCCATCCTTCGTATACCCCTTATATATTTCTGCACCTCCGTCATCTTGCAAAATATTTTTCCCCGTGTCTTTATCTTCAATACTTCCTTCTAACTTTTCCAAAAACTCTCTATCTTCACGCTGTTCTTCAATATGTTCAATACATTTTTCCATCGCATCTTCAAAAGTAATCTGAATTTCGTCGTTGAAAAATTTCATGCTCGTCTTAGTAAAATATGTTTGAACATCTATCTCCTTAAAAATCTGCGAAAACAAAGCAGCGAGCACCATATAGTCCTTCTCAACATTAATTCCCTTTATTGCTCCCCATTTTACGAAAGGATATAACATCATATTTATTATGTTTGTGAGAAGTATATTATCTTTTATCTCAAATGCTTTGGCAGAGTCAAGAGAAAATTCCTCAATATCTGAATAAACCCTCCTTGAGCTGAGTTCAAAATACATAGAACGAAGTCTGCCGACAAGTATCATCGCATTTTTTCTTATTACAATATCACCATTCCACTCCACACGCTCTTTCTTAGATGTTATCACGCTCTGATAAACCTTTATTATCTCATTATTTGCTTTAATGTAAACCATATCTATACCCCTTTCTCTTCCATCCTGCAATCTATATATTTATACTATTTAAAATTTCGGTTTTTTTCTCAAATTCCTTTACATCTAATTAACATTATTTATTATTTCCTTAAGTGTCTTTGCAAGCCCGTCCTCGTCATTGCTGTCTGTTGTGATAATATCCGCAACTGCTTTTACATCATCTGTTCCATTGCACATACACACACCGGTTCCACAATCTCTCACCATTTCAAGGTCATTTGTTGTATCACCAAAAGCCACAACCTGTGATATATCATATCCGTATTTTTCACAATAATATCTGATACCGTAAACTTTTGACAGCTTAGGGTGGACAAATTCAAACATATCAGCCTGCGATTTAAATGCACGGTATTTTTCAGATTTATGCTCCTCATAAAACTTTTCAACTGACTCCATTTTTTCAGGTGGAGTGCTTAACACTAATTTACTCTGAGGTGTCGTAACTTCTTTTTTCATATCACATAAATGTATGCCAAGATGATTGTTTCTTGCGGCTCTCTCTATTGTCGAGTCATTTCTTGCCGCATAACAGTCCTCCCCCTGATACACATACGGATTTAAGTCAAACTGCTCATACTCATCGATTATCTCAAATATCGTATCAACATCAAGTTTATAAAAATCCTTTTTCTCTTTGTCCTCCACATCAAAAAGTTCTGCACCGTTTGATGCAATCATAAACTGAATTATGTCAGAAATACCGAGGTTTTCAACTGTTCTCTTTACACCTATTATCGGCCGGCCCGACGCAATCCCGATACGCATACCTCTCTTTTTCATATCACGCAAAACATTTTTTGTATATTCGGTCACTTTCTTATCATCATTTAAAAGTGTCCCGTCCATATCCATAACTATAACTTTCATTTTATCCTCCGTTTTTTAACAATGTGCTCTCTAAATCTTCTGAACGAAGAATTTCGAGATGGATTTTTGATATACAATGACATTTTCGCAATACATACAAAGTATGTATGCGTACACGGTGTTACAATGAGAAAATGGAAACAGTATATCGGAAATCCAGCCGAAATGACTCGTTTTGAGGAGATACCGAGAGTACATACCAGCTCACAAAAATAAGAGCTGCAATATCAATATCAAGCTGTCCAATATTATAATATAATATCACGACTTTAATATCAATATGCAGCTCTTACCACTATTCACTCACAAACCTGACATCTGCCGCCATGCCTGTTAGTAAATTTAAGATTATATTTTATAAGGTTTTGCTATCTTGTATTTTCGAGATTTTCTACTGCTGCCCTCTCGATTGCAAGACACTTTGTATATTTCTCGATAAATTCATCAAATCCTTTTACATCCTCAGGGTCAGGTTCTACAACCTCACCGTGCTGGTTTGCAAATACTTCATTGCTTAAATAATCCTGAAGTGACTGTCCGTCTTTCTTGTTTACCATATATGATGCAAGAATTGCAATTCCCCATGCTCCACCTTCGCCTGCTGTCTCCATTACAGATACAGGAGTGTTGATGGCACCTGCAAGAATTTTCTGACCTACACCTTTTATAGTAAAGTATCCGCCATGACCAAAGATGGAGTCAACCTCAACTTTTTCCTCTTTAAAGAGAATGTCAAGACCTGTCTTTAATGCACCGAGTGCCGTGTAGAGCTGAACTCTCATAAGGTTTGGAAGATTGAATTTTGCATTTGTCTCTCTTACGAGTAACGGACGACCTTCTTCAAATCCTGTTACATGCTCACCTGAGAAGTAGTTATAAGCAACGATTCCACCGCCGTCTTTTTCTGCAAGTAATGCCTGTTTAAATAACTTATCAAAGATTTCCTCAGGAGCTACTTCTATTCCCATGAGTTTTGAATACTCGCTAAAGAGGTCAACCCATGCGTTTATCTCTGATGTACAGTTGTTACAATGTACCATTGCTACTGCATCTCCTACAGGAGTTGTAACCATATCAATCTGTCTGTAAGCTTTTTTAAGTCTGTTTTCAAGAACTATCATTGCAAATACTGATGTTCCTGCTGAAACATTACCTGTTCTTACCTCAATACTATTTGTTGCCACCATTCCTGTTCCGGCATCACCTTCCGGAGGGCAAACTCTTGTACCAGCCTGAAGTTTTCCTGAAACATCAAGTTTCTTTGCTCCCTCTTCCGTAAGGACACCTGCATCTTCACCGGCTGAGAGAACACCCGGAAGAATATCTTTAATTTTCCATGCAAATCCTTCCGGAGCAACAAGTTCATCAAACTGACCAAGCATCTTCTCGTCATAATCACCTGTTGTGCTGTCGATAGGGAACATTCCTGATGCATCACCTACACCGAGGACTTTCTTTCCTGTAAGCTGCCAGTGGATATATCCTGCCAGCGTTGTAAAGAAATTTACATCTTTAACATGAGCTTCTTTATTTAAGACTGCCTGATAAAGATGTGCAATACTCCATCTCTGTGGAATATTGAAATCAAATACCTCAGTAAGCTTGTCACTAGCTTCAGAAGTGATAGTATTTCTCCATGTTCTAAATGGTACTAAAAGAGTATCATCTTTATCAAATGCCATATATCCGTGCATCATTGCACTAAATCCCATAGCACCGATTTTTGTTATCTCTGCGTCATATTTTTCTTTAACTGTTGCGGCAAGTTTGCTGTAGCAGTCCTGAAGTCCTGACCAGATGTCATCAAGGCTGTATGTCCATACACCGTTCTCATATTTGTTTTCCCATTTGTGTCCGCTTGTAGCAATGAGATTGTTGTTTTCGTCGATAAGAACTGCCTTTATCTTTGTTGAACCAAACTCAATACCAAGAGCTGTCTTTCCACTTTCAATTATATCTTTCATTAACTTTTCTCCTCCTGCTTTTATGATGTTTTATTTGTCTGTTTGTCATAATTTATATGGTATTTACCTACTGATGCTGCGTATTGCTTTTTTTGTACTGCAGCACATTATTTTTACTTCTGCACACATTTTATGTGCATAGCGTGCATTATAATATATTTCACACTATCTGCTCTCTAACGGTAAACAATATCACCGAGCATAAGATCTCTCTTGAAATCTCTGATATTTGTATCTTTATTTATAACGACTGCTTCTATTCCCATCATTGCTGCCCAGTCACACATCTGCTCAGCAGTAAGGTCATATGTAAATGCCGTGTGATGTGCACCACCTGCAAGTATCCATGCTTCTGCTCCTGTATAAAGGTCCGGTTCAGGTGTCCAGAAGTTTGTTGCAGTAGGAAGCTTAGGCATAGGCTTCTCTGTCTGCTTGCACTCTACATCGTTTATGATAAGTCTGAAACGGTTTCCGAGGTCGATAAGTGATGTTGCGATACCGTGGCCGTTCTTCGATGTAAATACAAGTCTTGCCGGATCTTCTCTGTCGCCCATTGAAAGAGGCTGGCACTTAATCTGGATAGGACCCTCTGAGATTGACGGACAAATCTCAAGCATATGAGCTTCAAGTATTCCCTCTTTACCCGGTACGAGATTATATGTATAATCTTCAAGCATCGATGTTCCTTTTGCATCTTTCATGCCTGCTGTCATGACTTTCATAAGGCGAACCATTGCTGCAACTTTCCAGTCACCCTCTGCTCCAAATCCGTAACCTTTTTCCATAAGTCTCTGGATAGCAAGTCCCGGAAGCTGCTTAAGTGCACCGAGGTCTCCAAAATGTGTTACGATTGCCTGATAATTTTTTTCTTTTAAAAATCTCTCAAAACCGATTTCTATCTGAGCCTGTACTGCCACATGTTTTCTAAATTCTGCAGGATCTCTGCCCTCAAGAAGAATATCATACTTATCATAATATTCATCGACGAGTGCATTTGTATCTGACTCTGAAACTGCTGCTACCGCATCTGCGATCTCATTTACCGGATAAGCATCTACTTCCCAGCCAAATTTAAGCTGAGCCTCTACCTTGTCACCCTCTGTAACAGCAACATTTCTCATGTTGTCAGCTACACGCATAACTCTGATATGGCTGCTCTCAACAACACCGACTGCCGTTCTCATCCATGAACCAATCTTTTCCTGTACTTTCTCATCTGACCAATGTCCGACAACAACCTTACGCTCAATCTTCATGCGTGATACGATATGACCGTACTCTCTATCACCATGTGCTGCCTGATTTTCATTCATGAAATCCATGTCTATCGTGTCATATGGGATTTCCATATTGAACTGTGTATGCAGATGAAGTAAAGGTTTTCTGTACTCCTGAAGTCCTAATATCCATGATTTTGCAGGTGAGAATGTGTGCATCCATGTGATAACACCTGCACAATCAGGGTCATTATTTGCATCGTTAAATGTTTTTCTTATAAGTTCATTTGTAATAAGAGTTGGTTTTAACACAACCTCAAAAGGAAGTTTTCCTGAAGCATTTAAAGCCTCCACAATCTGTTTTGAGTGAGCTGCTACATTTGCGAGACACTCATCACCATATAAATCCTGTGAACCGGTACAAAACCAAAATTTATAATTTCTTACTTCCATTCTACTTCTCCTTTTCCTCTCGATATTTTTTAATTTGTTTTAATGCAACAACATCTGATGTTTCTGGCTGTTAAGTCTGCCAAAAACATCAGATGATATTTTTTCCTAAAATAATTTAGTTTTTTCTTAACACCATACTAATAATACCTTAAAATAAACATTTAATCAAGTAAAATATGGTTTTTTAGTAACAGTTCAGCTATAAAAAGACTATTCTGTTACTGTTTGTAAATTCATCACTCTTTCTTTTTCTCTTTAACAAGTGCAAATACAGCCTGAAGAACTATGAAGAAGCAAAGCAGTGCTGATATTGCGATACTTGACCATGATGAAAGAAGTTTTCCGTTTGTATTTACAAGTGTATCAATAGTACCTTTGATAAGTACACCGAACAATGTACCGATAACATTTCCGACACCACCTGTAAGAAGCGTTCCACCGATTACTGATGAAGCGATGGCATCCATCTCCATGAATTTTGCCTGTGCAACGAATCCACACATACTGTTCAGACAATATAATATTCCACCGATAGAGCAAAGCAATGAAGATAACATATACGCTTTCATCTTTGTCTTTTTAACATTTAATCCCATAAGTTTTGCTGATGATTCACTTCCACCTACAGCGTAAAGAGAACGGCCAAACTTTGTGAATTTAAGGATTATGAATGTTATGACAACTACAAGCAGTGCGATGATAACAGGCATTCTGATGAAAGGGTTCATCATGACACCGTGTCTGTTAGTGTAACCGCCAAATGGAAGCTGAAGTTTCCAGTCTGCCCATTTTGCAAATGTTTCATTATTAATGTTTACCATATCAGTTGTGATAACGGCTATCATACCTCTTGCAAAGAACATACCTGCCATTGTTATAATAAATGGCTGGATGCCAAGCACACCGATAAGAAATCCCTGAACGGCACCAAACACAAGACCGATTATCAATACAACCGCTATAGCAACAGCCGGACTCCATTTAAGATTTGTCATGCCGTATGCCATTACCATACAGTCAAGTCCAACAAGTGAACCTACCGAAATGTCGATACCTCCGGTAAGCATTACACAGGTCATACCGCAGGCTACACATATAAGACCTGCATTTGTTATAAGAAGATTTAACAATGTCTGGAAATGTCCGAAACCTTTATCTTCATATATAACACAACCTATTCCGTACATAACAATAAAAAGAACTATCGTAATGAGCAATAAAAGATTATTGCCTCCAATTTTTAATTTATTTTTCATTTCGCAACAGCCTCCCCTCCGGTAGCACCAGCTTTGCGTGCTTTTCTATTCTTCATATAACTCTGGATTGCAGGAGCCTGTATAACAACGATTATAACAATAACAATAGCTTTAATAACAGGAGCCTGCTCAGTCTTTACACCGAAAGCAAGAAGCGTTGTAGAAAGTGCCTGTATCGTATATGCTCCGATGATAGAACCGGCAAGTGAGAATTTACCACCCGCAAGACTGTTACCACCAAGTGCTACGGCAAGAATAGCATCCATTTCAAAATTAAGACCTATGTTGTTTGAGTCAGCCGAATAAATTCTCGATGATGCAACAGTTCCGGCAATACCTGCACCAAGACCACATATTACATAACATAAGAAAATGATAAGTCCTGAATTTATACCCATAATCCTTGCAGCCTTTGGATTTATACCAACAGCCTGTATATACATTCCCAGTGCCGTCTTTTTAAGAAGAAGCGTTGCAAGTATAACACATATAACCGCTACAAATATAGGTGTAGGTATCGGGCACTCCCAGCCTCCTATATGCCAGAAGTTTCCAAGATATTTATACTGTTTTACATGTACATATGTATTCTGGTTGTTGCTTACAACAAGACCTATGGCTCTTGCAGCCGTATAGAGTACAAGCGTCGCTACCATCGGCTGAACCTTAAGATTTGAAACCATAAAACCGTTGAAGCATCCGCAGACACCACCGATAAAGATTCCAAACAGTACACCGAAGATGATAGGCATCTTAACAGATGAAGCTGAGTTTACTCCATATCCTACAAGCGATGTACAACAGCAGGATGCAACAAGTGCCATTACCGAACCTACCGATATATCAGTACCCGCTGAAACAGCAATGGTAAGTGTCATTCCTATTGCAAGTATCGCAATCTCACTACCTCTGTTTGCAATATCTATAAGTCTTCCATACAATACTCCGTTGTTTATTGAAATCTGTAAAAAACTTGGTGATTTGATAACATTCACAAGTATCACCACCAGCAGACACACGGCAGGAAAAAACAATTTACTTCCCGTGCATTTTTTCCAAAACGAGTTCTTCTCCTTACTCATCCTTGTCACCTCCCGCAATAGCTTTCATGATAGAATTCTGTGTCATTTCATCATCAATCTCTCCAACTTTGACACCGTCTCTTAAAACGACCATTCTATCACATGTTCTAAGCATTTCTTCAATCTCAGATGAGATAAATATTACAGCCTTGCCTTCTTTGGCAAGTTTGATTATAAGTTTCTGTATCTCTGTTTTTGTTCCTATATCAATACCTCTTGTAGGCTCATCGAGAATAAGAAAATCAGGATTTGTGGCAAGCCATCTACCGAGGATTACTTTCTGCTGGTTACCACCTGACAACTGGCTTATAGGAACTTCCATACTAGGTGTTTTAACCTGTATTTCCTTTATATATTTGTCAGCAATCTTTTCCTGCTCTGATCTTGGCAGAAGTCTGAACATTCCACGCTTTGCCTGAACTGCAAGTATCATATTTTCCCTAATTGAAAGATCTGCAATAACACCTTCAGCCTTTCTGTCATCCGGCAAAAATCCCATGCCAAGCTTCATGGCATCTATAGGTGAATTTATTTTAGCTTCTTTTCCTTTTACTTTAAGAGTACCACTCTGCGATTTGTCGGCACCATAGATAACTCTGGCAAGTTCGCTTCGTCCTGAACCTAAAAGTCCGGTAAGACCGATAACTTCTCCTTTGTGTATCACAAGATCGAAAGGTTTTATCTTTCCTTTGTGTCCAAGTCCTTTTGCATCAATGATAATCTCATCCTGTACCGAACTCTCCGCCTCTTTAATAGAAGCTAAATCATCAAAGTTCTTACCCATCATCTTTGCAACAAGTTCTACTCTTGGAAGCTCTGCAACCGGATATTCTCCGACCAGCTCACCATTTCTAAGAACGGTTATCATGTCACATACTGCATAAACCTGTTCAAGGAAATGTGTTACAAAGACAATTCCTACACCTTCTTTTTTCAACCTAAGCATCATCTTGAACAGCTTCTCAACCTCGCTGTCATCAAGCGAAGATGTAGGCTCATCAAGAATAAGAACCTTTGAATCCATATCCACGGCTCTCGCAATGGCTACCATCTGTTGCAATGCAACCGAATAATTTTCAAGAGCAACAGTAACATCAATGTCTATATTAAGATCATCTACTATCTTCTGTGCCATCTTGTTCATCTTTTTCCATTGGATAAGTCCAAGAGCATTTCTTGGCTCTCTTCCTATAAAAAGATTTTCTGCAACCGTAAGGTTAGGACAGAGGTTTACTTCCTGATAAACTGTTGCGATTCCTTTTTCCTGTGCCTCCTGCGTTGAATGATTTACGACAGGTCCATCTATCCCGTCAACTCGTATCTCACCGGCTTCAAAGTCATATACACCTGTAAGTACCTTTATCAATGTCGATTTACCTGCACCATTCTCACCCATAAGGGCGTGTATCTCTCCTTTTCTAAGTGTAAAATCAACACCGTTTAAAGCTTTTACTCCGGGAAATGTCTTGTTTATGCCACGCATGGTTAAAACTTCATTTTCCTTCATCTACACCGTCTCCTTTCATGTCTTTTTTGAGAACATATGAAAATTTCAATATTCATATCTTCTTAAAAATTTTCATATATTTTCAAAATAATAAGAGAATCCGGTTTTAGCACCTTAATTTTGTCTAAACTGGTAATATTATACCGTCATGAATGCTGTTCGGATTCTCTTACATTTTGTTTTATATGCTTAAATCAGTTCCTATACCTGCACCGTATTGTTCAAGCATCTGTTTACATAGTCAACACATTCAAATCGCAAACATATTTTAATATGCACGCTCTTTGAGAACTTTATCATCAACAACCGTCATAGTAATGTCTTTTCCTTCATCTGTCTTGAATGATGAAACTGTGTCATCACAAGCGAAGCATGCTTCATCAACATATACTTTCTGGCTGTCAGGTTTTCCACCGTCCTTAATCTTTTTGATGATGTCCTCTACATATGGAGCTGCAAGTGGGTTACACTCAAAGTCTGCATTGATAGAGCCTTCTTTTACATCCTTAAGACCTGCGTTTGTAGCATCAAATGAGATAATGATGATGTCTCCATCCTTGCCATATGTCTTACCTGCTGCCTTTAATGCATCGATAGCACCGAATGCTTCGTTATCATTCTGGCATACAACTACATCAATATCTTTGTATGACTTAAGATAAGACTCCATGATCTTCTGACCACCATCCTGTGTGAAGTCACCGTCCTGCTCATCAAGAAGATTCCAGCCGTTTGCCTTAACATATTTGTTGAAACCTTTTGTACGACCAATCTGTGCTGAAGAACCATTTGTACCTGCGATAGTTACAATGTTTACTTTGTCTGTCTTCTTCTTAGCTTCAAGATATGCTTTAAGCCAAGCACCTGCTGACTCACCCTCTGCTGTGAAGTCTGAACCTACCCAAGCCGTGTAAAGACTTTCATCAGCTTTGATGTTACGGTCAATAACGAGTACCGGGATACCTGCATCTTTTGCTTCTTTTAATACCGTATCCCAACCGGTCTCAACAATAGGATCAATGATTATGTAGTCAACTTCCTGCTCAACGAAGTTTCTGACTGCCTCAAGCTGGTCTGCTGATTTGTTGTCACAATCAACAAATGAAAGATCATATCCATTTTCTTTAGAAAATGTTGAACGACAAGACTCTGTACTTGCTGTACGCCAGTCTGACTCATGACCAACCTGTGCAAAACCGATAGAGATAAGGTCGTTTGATTTTGATGAACTTGAACTTGCATCTTTTGATCCTGAACTTGAACCTCCTGCTGACTCTCCTGATGATCCGCACGCTGTAAGTGAAAATACCATTGCTGCTGTAAGTGTTGCTACTAAAACTTTCTTCATTCTCATAGCTTACTCCTCCTTTATTTCGATCGTTTTTATCAACGATTTATTTTATATATCATATATTAGTCAATATTAACATAAAAGTCAACCTTTTTTTACTTTTTTGTACACTTTTGTGCATTTTTTTGATAACAAATTATTTTTGGCATTGTTTTTTAAGATACATATTCACTATTTTGCACATATTTTCACTTTTATTTTGTGCACTTTTAAATTTTATCTGATTTTCATTTTTCGTTTTCGTTATAACCTATTTATGCATTTTGAATAAATAATATATTTTTTTACACTCATTTTATATGAATTTCTCACACTTTTTCTAACATAATACAATCTCGATTATTAAATCTTAAAATTCAAATTTTATATATCATATTTTGTTATTTATTTGTATTCTTCTTTCCACATAAAAAATACAAATAAATTGCAAAACTCTATAATATGTAGTACAATGATGTCAGGGTCAAAAGCAGATAGCAATGCATGTTTATATGCAAATTGCTATCTACCGGCTTGCCCCACCAAACATCGACAATAAGAATGGAGGTGTTTGCAGGATCGCGAAAATTGCGTAGCAATGAAGCAATCCGGAGCATCAAGCACTAAACAGGAGGAGGCAGATATGCCAGCCAAATATTTAAAAATAGCAAACAAACTTCAGGAAGATATTTTTCAGGGTCTTTACAATGAAACCGGTTTTCTTCCTACCGAACTGGAAATTGCAGCAAGTAATAATGTCAGCAGACAGACTGCCAGAAACGCTCTTGCCGTCCTTGTATCCAATGGTCTTATAGAGCGTCGTCAGGGCAGTGGTTCACGCATAGTAAAGCAAAAGAAAAATCCAAAAAGCAACAGCGTTGCCGTCGTTACTACTTATATAAATGATTATATCTTTCCAAATGTGTTAAAAGATATACAGCACAGTCTAAGCAAAAAAAATTATGCTGTTTATGTGTATGCGACACAAAACAGAGTTGACGAGGAACGAAAGATTTTACAAAAACTTTTACAATTAAACATTGACGGTCTTATCATGGAAGGGTCAAAGACCGCTCTGCCATCGCCAAATCTTGATCTTTATCAGCAGTTTGAACAGCGTGACATTCCCATCATATTTATATATGGAAACTACCCTGCATTATCAGACCATGTTTCCATAACAGATGATAATATCGGCGGCGGATACCAGCTTACCAATTATCTAATAAATAAAGGCCATACAGACATTGCGGGAATTTTTAAAGTTGATGACCTTCAGGGACACGGCAGATACAGCGGCTATTTAAAAGCTCTTACCGAAGCAAATCTTCGTTTTTCCGATGACAATATCCTATGGTTTGACACTGTTTCGAGAGAACGGCTTTTAAGAAATGAAAATAATTTTCTTGAGGGCTTTGTAAAAACCGTAGTTCCAAAATGCAGTGCTGTTGTGTGCTACAACGACGAGATAGCTTATTATCTCATACAACTGCTTATACAAAATGGTATAAATGTCCCAAATGATATTGCCGTAGTCAGTTTTGATAACAGCCAGTTAAGCGACCTGTCACCGATAAAGATAACCTCTCTTGCACACGGTACAAGAAGAGTCGGACAGAAAGCGGCAATGCAGCTTCTAAATCTTATAAACAAAAAGGAAGTCCTCTCCGAAAGCGTCTCATGGACACTGGTTGAAAAAGAAACAAGTTAAATCCCAAAAAAGCAAATACTACTACAGAAATGGAGAACACTTATTATGATAAAAAATAATATTATAAAGAAAATCACGGCACTTTCTGTTTCCTGTACCCTGTCTGTTGCATTACTCGCAGGATGCGGCAATTCAGATAACTCTCAAAAAGATACAACGGCAAAAGTTTCAGATAAAAAATCTGAGACAGCCACCCCCGCACCAGATACTTCTTCACCGGTATCAGATGTACCCGCAAAGAAAGTTTATACAGTAAAAAGTTATAATGTATATAATGAAAAAAATACACTCGACCATTATTATAATTTTGATTACGAAAACAACAAGTTAAAAAAAATTGAAGGCTATGATAAAGAGGGACTCGGCATCACATACAAATCCGAAATTGATGCTAACGACAATCTCACTTCTTTTTCAAGTTTTAACGCAAAAGGTGCAAAATCAGATTATTATAAAATGATACTTTTTGACAACGGTATGTTAAAATGCGAACACCATTATTCTCCAACCGATGAAGAATTGTATAAATACGATTATACTTACAATGACAATAAACAAATCGATACAAAAACCGGATATTCAAACGGAACAAAAGAGTCGGGCAAATCCGGATATACATATGACCAAAAAGGTAATCTTATCCAGCAGACTAACTATTCAGTAAAAGGAAATGCATCATCATATGTAAGATACAAATATCGCAAAGGCAGGATTATATTTGAAAAATATTCTTCAAAAGAAGGTAAGATATATTATATATATAAATACGGTTACAATAAAAAAGGACAGCTCATTTCAATTACAAACTACGACAATAAAAAATGTAAAAAACCTGTTTCAATCACAAAATATAAATACAACAAAAAGGGCCTAAAAACTGATGAATATCGTTATGACCCCAAAAACAAACTTGAAAAACATATAAATATCAAATATACTTCCATAAAAGTACATAATGATAATTTCTGGTACGGTGACTGGGTTTTAAACCATATTTCTGAATAAAAAATGGCAAAATCAGCGTTTTGCTCTGACATCCCACTACTTTACGGGCATTTTCCTATCCTTTAAACAAAATAACGGTTCACGCTTAAAATCAAGATGTGAACCGTTATTTTTATTATGTGTTTTAAAGAATCTTCTGATATACTTATTTATCAAACTCTTTTCCGGTAAGAAGAAGATATGCTTCTTTGTACTTGTCAACAGTCTTTTCAACAACCTCGTCAGGAAGCTTATAATCGCTGTCAGGATTTTTCTTAAGCCAGTCCCTTACAAACTGCTTGTCAAATGATGGCTGTCCCTGTCCCGGCTTATAACCCTCTACCGGCCAGAATCTTGAACTGTCAGGTGTGAGCATCTCATCACCGAGAACTACATTTCCGTTCTCATCAAGACCAAACTCGAATTTTGTATCAGCTATGATGATACCTTTTTCTGCCGCATAATCTGCACATTTCTTATAAAGGCTGATAGTGCAATCCTTAATCTGTTTTGCATAATCTGCACCTTTTCCGGGATAAAGCTTTTCAAGTATTTCTACTGACTGCTCAAATGTAATATGCTCATCATGGTCTCCAAGGTCTGCCTTTGTTGTCGGTGTATAGATAGGCTCAGGAAGTTTATCTGACTCTACAAGACCCTCAGGAAGCTTGATACCGCATACCGTACCATTTTCTTTGTAACTCTCCCAGCCACTTCCCGTAATATATCCACGAACAATACACTCTATAGGAAGCATATCGAGTTTCTTGCACATCATGCTGTTTCCGTCATATTTTTCATTCTGGAAAAACTCAGGCATATCTTTTACATCAACTGAAATCATATGGTTTGGAAGAATGTCCTTTGTGAAATCAAACCAAAACTTTGACATCTGTGTAAGTATTGCGCCCTTTTTTGTCACTTTATTCTTCAAGATAACATCAAATGCTGATATTCTGTCTGTAGCAACAATAATAAGGCTGTCGCCATTGTCATAAACCTCGCGTACTTTACCTTCTTTGATCGGTGAAAATTCCTTCATTGTGTATGTCCTCCATTTGTTTTGTGATTATTTGTAAAAATTGCTTTTCAACGATTTAATTATTCTTAACAACCTGTTATCAAATATAAGTTTTTGCAACAACAGCTTATGTTTAAAAACATTTTGTCATTAGAAATAACTTATTTCTATTTTAGAATACAAACTCCACTTTGTAAAGAGACAAAATCGCAACAATAAACATATCAAAAAAACTGTCTTTCATTTTCTTATTTCAAAAATCATCAAACAAGCTGTCAGCTATTATCACGCATAACTAAAAAATCTTTCTAAAATTTTCTCCAGATATACTTGGTCATATATTCCCATAGTCTCCCTTGAAGAGTGCATCGCAAGAACAGGTACACCCACATCAAGCATCCTCATAGGAATATTTGCAACCGTTATTGTACCTAATGTACTTCCTCCCGGAATGTCTGAACGGTTCACAAACCTCTGGCACTTTATATCATATCTGTCACACAAGCCTTTAACAATTCCTATGACAACCGGATCACTTGCATAGCGTTCTCCTGCCGAAGTCTTTATTCCAAATCCATGATTTAGCAAAAGTTTGTTGGTAGGGTCATTCTTTTCCGGCATATTCGGATGTATTCCATGTGCTACATCTACCGACAATCCTACGGCATCTGCCAGTGCACACTCTGCAGTTTCCTCATCATATCCGAATTTTCTAAATATCCTGTCTATAATATTCCTTATTATGACAGAACCTGCCCCCTGTTTTGTACCACTGCCAACTTCTTCGCTGTCATATATCACAGCCATGTTGAACCCATCATCCGGTACATTGCTTTTTATGCCTTTCACACAAGCCTGAACTGATGTCATATTATCAAGTCTTCCTGCCGAAAATAACTCTCCGTTTAATCCAAGAACGCACGGTGTCTCAACAGGATACAAAAACATATCATAGTCAAGAATATTTTCTGCTCCAACTCCAGTCTTATCCGCAAGATATGTCTCCCAGATATTTTTTGTATCTTTTATATCTGTCGTTTCAGACAAAGCCATAACCGGAATCATGTCTTTCTGTCTGTTTAACTCCACTCCTTTGTTTATCTCACGGTTCATATGAATGGCAAGATTTGGAATAATAAACAATGGTTGTTTAAAATCCACGAATCTGACTTCCGGCTTCATAATGTCATCCGTCTTTATTATAACCCTGCCCGCCGCAGATAACGGTCTGTCAAGCCAGGTATTTAAAATTGCACCTCCATAAACTTCAACATTCATCTTTATGTAACCATTTGATTCCATCTGACAGTCAGGCTTTACTTTAAGACATGGAAAATCTGAATGTGCCGCCGCAAATCTGAAATTTTCACCCTGCCAGTTTTCTCCGACACAAAAAGAGGCAATAGTAGAATCATAGACATTTACATAATACTTTCCGCCCTTTTTAAGTTTCCATTTTCTATCAAGAAAAAGTCTTTCAAAGCCTGCTTCGTCAAGTTCTTTCATAACATACAATACTGTATGAAACGGTGATACCGATGACTCAATGCGTCTTTTTAGCTCATCCGCTGTTTTATTATCCACTGTGCTTTCCTCCTAAAGCCTGACAAAAATCTCAGTTTCTTTTCTCAGATCTTCAGCTATCGCCTGATTTTCATTCATTTCATTTGAAATAATCTCTATATCGGCTGCAAGATCCTGAACGCTGTCTGCTGTTCCATTTACTCCCTGTGCACCTTCATCAATAGCATTGCTTATTGAATCAATAGCTGTTGCTATCTGTTCCACCGTATCTTTAAGCGTCTCCGTTTTTTTGTTAAATTCGCCCATAGCTTCTTCGATATATGTAGCATTATCACGATATTCCGTACCTGCTTTAACAAATGTCGAAAAATCTTCCATGATAGACTCATTCAGATACTCTATAAGATCCTGTGAATGTCCCGCAAGGCTGTGTACAGCTTCAACTATAACAGTATTTATTTCCTGAATATGACTTGCGGTGTTTCTGCTTGCATCAGCAAGATCACCTATCTCGTGTGCAACCACTGCAAATCCTCTTCCGACTTCTCCTGCTCTGGCTGCCTCTATCGATGCATTGAGTGCAAGCAGATTTGTCTGTTGAGCAATATTCAAAATATCTCCCGTCAAATCATTTATCTTGTCAATACTCTTGCTGTCTTCTATAGCTTTATTAAGTTCTGACAATATAAGCTCTACTTTTTCTTTTGTCACATCCATATTTGTCTGAGCCATTTTTTCCATATTTTCAGCGTGCTCTTTCATTTCAACTGAATAGTTGTTTATCTCTGAAGATCTGTCAGCAATAACAATAACATCCTGATTTACTGATGCTGCATTATCATTAATCCTTGCTGTGTCACTTCCTATCTGTGTCATCGTTGCAGCAAGTTCTTCCGTAAGTGATGAAAGGTCTGACACACTATTATTAGAACGGTGTACTCTCTCTGAAACCTCACCTGCAATCTTATCCATATTTTTTGAACTTCCCGAAACCATACCAAGTATGCCCTGCAATCTCTCTATAAAAGTATTGATACCCATTCCAAGAGCTGAAATCTCATCATCAGACTGTACTGTAATCCTCTTTGTAAGGTCACCTTTTCTTTCATCTATATCATTGATAATATCATCAATTTCTTTTTTACTCTTAACAATAGGTGATATTATCTTCCTCTGTACAACAACTGCTGCAAACAAAAATGCAACAACACATATTGTAATACTGACAATACTTGTCACCAATGCTGACATATAACCTTTTTGCAATGTAGTTTTAGCTTCCTGAGATGACTTCTTTGCATTTTCTATCATCCTGTTTATCCCGGAATACATTGCCTCTGAAGAATCTTTTAGTTTGCCGTTTGCTATAGCAAAAGCGGCTTCATTTTTAGTGTCTGCACTAAGTGCTATCATTGTAGATATCGAATCCTTAAATACAGTATATTTTTTAACTATATTATTATATACACTTTCCTGACCTGTTGAATATTTTTTCAATTCATTTATCTTCTTATCAAGCTGTGTTTTTTTTGTATTTATAATTTTAACATAGTTTATCATAGAATTTGAATCCGTTGCAACAATGTGCGACAATCCGGCTGCATGAATATCCTTTGCAATCGCCTCAATATCGGATAGTTCTGTAATACCTACAAGATATGTATCCGATATAACTGTTGCTTTTTTATTAACCTGTCTTATATTGTGTTCAGATGCAATATTGGATATAACTGCTATCAATCCCAGTATTATAATAGGAAGATATACCCAGAATCTGATACTTGACCTAATTTTACTTTTCATAAAACAATTCCTCCTTTTTTCCACGCTGCAAAACGCATCCATATTTGCTTATTGTACAGTCGATGCATTTATCTGTTTTACAATCTTATCAAGATAATTTTGAAGATTTCCACTTATTGAATTGTTTGCTAATGCTTTTCCAAGATTTGAGGAAGGCGTCCAGAAATTTCCCCCAAGTCTTTGCAATTCTGAATATGTCTGCTGTGCAAGTATCGCCTGAACTGCCTGGGATTTTTTTATCTCATCCGCCTTACCTGCCTTTATATTTGAAGGTCCCTGTCCTCTCATCTCAAATCTCAGCTTCTGATTATCCTCATTTGATATGTATTGTGCAAGCTTATGTGCCCACTCTTTATTTTTTGAATATGGATTTACACCAAGCATCTTATACCCAAAATATGTAGACATCTGTACTTTTTTTCCGTTACAGTTGTATGCAGGAAGCATTGCCGCTGCATAATTTTTACCATACATCTTCTTTATAGCCGCTTCATCCCAGATACCGCTGACACACGCAATAACTTTGCCTTTCTTTATACCGGTAAGCCAGTCGGTTGTATTTTCAAATCCCTTGTTTTTTCCAATTCTTATAAGTGAATTAGCAACATCCGTTCCTTTAATTTGATTTTGCGTTGAATTCCAGTTACATGAATTTGTAACTCCATCTTTATTTAATTTAACCTTAAGTCCGGTCTGACCATAAAACGCATAAAGATACCAGCCTGATGTCCAATCCATTGCAAATTTTTTATTATTTTTTGCCGCAATAGACAATATCCTGTCAAGACTTTTTACATCAGAGGCTTTTAAATATTTCTTATTATAATACAAAAAATATCCATTATCTGCAGTTATAGGATATCCATATATGGTATTATTGACTGTAACTGCCTTTACTGCTGATGCAAGATTTTCATTTTTTACAGTATCTGCATTTTTAACCGGGTCAGCGGCTCCGCCTGCTGCTATCGCACTTATATCACCATCCGTAGTTGTATATACATCTGCACCTTTAAGTACATTTCCAAGAAGATTTGATCTGCACTCACCCTCGACCATATCTTTATGTATAATGGAAATATCCGCTTCTGAACTGTGTTCTTTTATAAAGTTGTCTGCTACTTTCTTTAAATACTCCCTGTCCTCTGCTCCTGCCCATACAGTTAATTCAACCTTTTCAGTTTTTTTCTTACTGTCATCTGCTGCACTATTGTTCTTTGCATTGTCCGGTCTGCCCGAACATCCTGTAAGCATACTAACAGCCATCAATGCTGCAAGCATTCCAGCTAATATTTTTTTTCTCATAAAATATTTCCTCCTGCTAAATCTTATTATTTATTTCAAGCTGCCTGATGAATTGTTTAATCTTTTCCGGATCTTTGCCGCTGCCACTGTCATATTCAACACCTGAAGATACATCAACCACATCCGGATTAACCAGTTTTACAGCTTCTCTAACATTTGAATCATTTAAACCTCCGGCAAGTATAAAAGTTTTGGCATCACGCTTTATGTCATTAAGAATACTCCAGTCAAAAACTTTTCCACTTCCGGGAACTGCTGCATCGAACACATAACCCACTATTTTGGCATTATTTTGATATTTGTGTATATTTTTTATGTCCTTTATATTAAATGCCTTAAAAACCGGTTTGCTTATTTGTTCCAACAGCCTGTCTTTAATCTCACCATGTATCTGGACATAGTCAAATCCTGACCCATTTATCTGCTGTATCTCGCTTTCATCCGGTGATACAATAACAGCTACCTTTTTTATATTTTCATCAAGTTCTGCCATTATCTGTTCCGCTTTTTCTATACTTATATTTCTTTTGCTCTTTGGAAAAAACAAAACAAATCCGGCAAAATCAACCTTGTTTTTATTTAGATAGTCTGCTTCTACTGTATCTGTAAGGCCACAAACTTTTACCAAAACAGCTCTATTATCTTTCAAAACAATACTCCCCCTAAAAACTCATATTTATCTATATTATATAGATAATTTAAAGTGAACGATATGTTAATTTAATAAAATTATACCCGATTTTACCAATAAAAGCAATTTTTATTAACAAAAACAGTATATTTATAATTAAACAGTTCAGCCTTTCATTTATAATTCAACTTGATAATTTTCTTTAGAGAACAGTTTTGATTTTATGAAGATTACAATCAATGCATTAACTATTACTATAGATAATCTGATATTTTTATTTTTTTTAAATCTGACCCTTTAGAAACCACAAAAATTATATTATGATTTTTTAGGTTTTAGATTCGCAATGCTAATCTTAAATCTCTACTACACAAAAGCTTAAAGCATTGCAGAAAAGAGGAAAAAATGAATAAATCGCTTAAAAATCTGGTTATGGCAGCTTTATTTGCCGCCTTATCATGCGTTGCAACATCAATAATCCGTATTCCCACACCAGGAACAGGTGGATATATTCACCCCGGTGATGCAATCGTAATCTTATCCGGAGTATTCTTAGGACCTGTCTACGGACTTTTCGCAGGCGGTATTGGTTCAGCACTCTCTGATTTCATCGGTGGTTATTTCGTATATGTACCTATAACTTTTGTTATAAAAGGACTCATTGCATTTATAGCCGGCTATATTTTCCAGAAAGCTGCAGCAAACAATCATTCAAAACATTTAGCCGTAGCATTCGGTGGTGTTGCTGATATCATTTTAGTAGCAGGCGGATATTTCATCTGTGAACTGCCAATGTACGGAATAGGAGCCGCTGCAAGCATACCGTCAAACATCATTCAGGGTGTAAGCGGTCTTATAATCGCAAGTATTCTCTATCCGTTACTCAACCCTGCACTCAAGCCACTCTTATATAACGAGCGTTAAGAATATAACAGAAATTTAATACAATCAAAAACATCATTTACGATTACCATTACGGTATGTTGTAAATGATGTTTTTTAATAAGAAATTTATCTTCTAAGATAAACTCGTCTTAAACTTCGATAGTGAAGTTTGTGCGAAGCACAAATCTTCTAAGATGAACTCGTCAGAGTTCATCTTATGATGCGTCTTGCACAATATGCTCTGGAATAATTAAGGTTTGATTTTACGATTCCCCACTTCTTACCCATAGCCTCAACTGCCTTTCCGTCACCTATATACATAACGACATGACCTATTCTGCTGCCATGACGATAAAATACAAGGTCACCGGGCTGAAGATCTTTTATATCAACTTTCTTTCCACAATTTGCCTGACTTGCCGAACTGTGCGGCAGACTATATCCAAACTTCTGATATACGCTCATAACAAATCCTGAGCAGTCTGCACCCTTTGTCAGACTTGTGCCTCCCCAAACATATGGGTTTCCAACAAATTTAAGTGCATAGTTTACTATCTGATTTCCAAGCTTTTCGTCTGATTTTGAAAAACTTAATGTCTCCTCTGCCGCATCCTCTGAAGCCGCCTGTTTTTTCTTTGTATCTAATATTGTCGCTGTGTCAAACTTACGGTAAGTGTCGGTATATTTCCTGGCAACATAGCCTTTGCGTCCATTTACCCTGACTTTAAGCCACTTTTCACCTTCTTTTATAACGGTGCATACATCGTCATCTTTAAGCTGTGTTACGATAGATGCTGATAAACTTTTCTTTTTTCTCAGGTTAAGAACATCAACGCTATCTTTTAACTCCGCATAAGTTGTCGCATATTTATCCGCTAGTTTTTCAACTTTTACACCACCCTTAACGAGTGACTTTTTCCACACATAACCCTTTGCTTTGCCTGACTTAACCTTAACCCAGTTGCCGTCTTTAGAATTTCCGATAATATTAACGGCATCTCCATTTTCCATTTTCGCAATCTTTTTACCGTTTCCTGATGGAGACTTTCTTATATTTATAACATCATCCTTTGAAACTGCCACGGCTGTATTCTTCCACTTTTTATCAAGTGCCTTTTTCTTCTTTTCAGCCTTTTCTTTATTAGCAGCTTTTTTTGCCAAAGCATCTTCCTTTGAAGTCTTTTCTGTACCAGACTGCATTGTCACTGCCTGAGATGTACTTACTGCTGTGCCTGTGCTTATCGCTGCCTGTGTGCCGACTGCTGCACCCGTGCTTACTGCTGCCTGTGTGCTCACTGCCGCACCCGTGCTTATCGCTGCCTGTGTAGCCGCTGTCACATTTACCTGTGCATTATCTGCACCTGCCATACCTAATACCGTGCTGTCAGATGATGTACCCGCACCAACTGACACACCGGCATCATAATAATTATCTAAAACACCGGCATTTGTCATAGCCGATGCATCTGTTCCCGAAAAACCCATACCTATTGTAATAAAACAGGCTGCCCCTAAACCAGCCGCTGTTTTTACCCAATGTGTTCTGTTCATTTTAATTCTAAAACCTCTCTTCACTTTTATTACAAAACTATTACAATATGTTAAAAAGTATAGCACCGTAATCTTTGTATGTCAACAAAACAATTGTGTATTTTTTATGTTTTTCTAAATTATTTTTGTTATTTTTTGTCAAAATTGTGTTTTTTTACATTTACTTTGATTATATTATTTTCAATCATTATAAAAATTATACAACTTTAGTTCCAAAGAAAAAACAGTTTTAATCTACAGCAGTCGTAAAAGTTTTTCTTTATGTGATGCAGAAGTAAAAGCTGCCATTATGGCATTTCTCTCAAAATCTATTATATCATCTTCATCAAATCCAAAAGTATCTGCAAGCATGGTAAGTTCTTTTTTTATGTCTGTTCCGGATACCATCATATTGTCCGTATTTATCGTAACTTTAACACCTGCATCCATAAGCTTTTTAATAGGATATTCATTGATATTTTCATATATGTTTGTATTGAGATTGCTGGTCGGACATAGTTCTAAAGTGATACCACCGTATGAAAGTTTCTTCAATGTATCCGCATTTTCCACTGAACGCACACCATGACCTATCCTTTTTGCTCCAAATTTAAGGGCATATTCTACACTTGTAGGATTATCTGCTTCTCCTGCGTGTATTGTAAATGGAATATGTTTTTCACGAGCAAGTTCAAATATATCCCTAAAATCTTTTGTAGGAAAAAGTCCCTCTGCTCCTGCCAGGTCTATCGCAACAACCCCTTTGCCAAGATATTTTTCGGCTGTCTCAACAGTTTCCATATTTTCAGCATGATTATCATTTCCACGCATACAGCACAAAATAAGACCTGCATCCAAAGATGACCGGTTTAGTCCACGGACAGCGGCTTCAACTGCCATTTTCTGTGACATCCCTTTTTTCGTATGAAGCTGCGGTGCAAATCTTATCTCTGCATATATAATTCCTTCACTTTTAAGTTCCTCGATAAGTTTATATACGGCAAAACTCAGAGCCTCTCCAGTCTGTAAAAGCGTCAGCGGATATTCAAATTTTTCAAGATATTCATTGAGATCTTTGCACTCATGTGACACCTGCAGCCTTTTTAAAAGTTCTTCATCCGTATTCTCATTTTTAATCCCCTGCATACACATGAGCTCTTTAACCGTCTCAAGAGATAATGAGCCATCCAGATGAAGATGAATGTCAACAAGTCCTATATTATCTAAGTTTACATTTTTCACACTACTTTTTCTCCTTTCCTTTACAATGTACTCTCGGTATCTTCTCAAAACGAGTCATTTCGGCTGCATTTCCGATATACTGTTTCCATTTTCTCGTCGGACACACCGTGTACGCACTGCGAAAATGTCATTGTATATCAAAAATCCATCTCGAAATTCTTCGTTCAGAAGATTCCGAGAGTACATTACACTGCTGCCCTGCTAAGCGTAACCACAACTTTAAACAAATCCCCATCTACAAACACCTCAAGATTTCCATTTTGAAGCTGCATGAGATTTTGTGCTATTGAAAGTCCAAGTCCACTTCCCTCCGTATTTCTTGACTTATCACCTCTCACAAATCTCTCCATAAGTTCATCACCTGAAAGGTTAAGCGGCGTTTCAGACATATTTTTTACGGTTATAAGCACTTTATCTGACAATATTTTTGTTTCGCTGTCCTGCTCTTTTTCTGATAGCTCCACATCAATATAAACCCTTGTATCAGGCATTGCGTATTTGTTTATATTTTGGAATATATTATCAAAAACCCTCGACAGATGCCTGCCATCCGCATTTATCTCAAGCTCGTTTTTAACCTCATCATCCATTCTAAAATTAACTATAGGCATGAGATTTTTCTTTTCAAATTTAGATATATATTCTCCGAGACTTTGCTCAATAAATACCGCAATCCCAAGTTTTTCCATATTTACCTCGACATTACCTGTTGATGATTTTGACAAATCAAGCAGGTCATATATAAGATTTTTAAGTCTCAATGACTGCCTGTCTAACACATCTATATATCCTGCCGCTGTTTTGTTTTGCAAATCCTCTTTTTTTAAAAGGTCTACATAACTTATTATCGCCGTAACAGGAGTTTTTATATCGTGTGAAACATTTGTTATAAGCTCCGTTTTCATTCTCTCACTTTTCATCTGCGACTCTACAGCTTTTTTCATTCCATCGCTGATATTATTGAGAGAATCTGCCTCCATTTTAATTGGAAGCATCATTCCCTTTGTATTTATCTTTCCATCAACACCGCCGGTTGACATTTGTTCTATACCCATATGTAATTTAGAAATATCCCTAATTACCCTCGCTATAATAATGGTTCCTAATATTTTTGATATAAGTACCGTAAAAAATGCAATCTCTGAACCACTGACAACAGTGAGAACACATTCTGTAATACCTGCCACCCAATATACTCCAAATACTATAACACTCAATTTTACCATTGATAAGACTGCTTTTATTATCTTTGCAAAACTAAGTATCACCCTCGTTATAAACATATTATCAATAAGTATGCCTGCCTTTACCTGGGCACAAAAAACAGTATAAAACAAAGTGATAAAGATTCCTGCAATAGTGCCTGCGATTAGACCTCCGATTATAATATTTGAAATGCCATATTTTAAAATACTCTTTATTTTTTCTATGTCTATTTCACTGCTTACAAATAAACTATAACCTGCCGCTATAGCTGCAATAAGTACGACGACTAAGATGTCTGCAGGCATTCTGTAAAATCTCCTTACCTTACCCTCTTTATTTTGTTCAGCATTTGCAAAAAATGCGATAAATATTGACGATATAATAAGCAGAATCCCCGAAAAATATGTCATGAATGAAATAAAATGCTCATGCTCTTTATACCAAAAAATATAATAAAAACTATCCCCTGTCTTTAATTGACTGCGTATATTTCCCTCAATACTATAATCACTTGTTCCTACATGATACTGTGTTGCTTTTACATAATAAAATCTATTTTTTCTATAGACACTACAGGAACCTATTTTGAATTTTCCATTCGCTATCTCATATGCATTTACACTTCTGCCATCACATCCATACAACACTGCTTCCCTAAATTCTCCTATAAAAATATCCTCACTGTTTTTTCCAAAATATGTTGCGAAATCTGTTCCTTTCCAATCATTTTCAACCTCAGCCCCCTCAACATCATTTTTCACTTCTCCACGATCACAAACATCCTCTGCATAAACACTGTCATACAAAACTCTGCATATAAGATTTCCATTGTAAATTTGAAACTTTATGCTTATTCTGTCATATGGGTATAACTTTTTTAATTTATTTATTATTGTATTCTTGTACTTAGGTATATACTCTCCGCCTGACACCCCCAATTCATAAGTATATTTAATTGCATCATTATAAAGTTTTTTGCCGTCAAATTTAAATTTAAAATCCCCATAATCATTTATTATATATCTATTTGTCTGTTCAGACATATCAACACAATATCCGTTCATAACTTCTTTTGTCATATTGTATTTGATGCTTCCTACATATCCGTCATATAAAAACATAAAATTTGAATTTTTATCACTAAAATACTTTTTCTTTAATCTTGACATCTCACTTAATTTATTAACATAATTCATCTTTTTTAAAGCTTCTTTATTTTGCATAAGTGCAGCATATCGCCCGGCTATCTTTGTCATACTGTTCACCCTGCTTTTTATCTCACTTTTTATGCTGCTTTGTCCAAAACCATATTGTCCGATGCCTACAAGATAAACTGTCCCCATCACAATAAAAACAGCCAGCGATACAGCTTGAACTACATTAAAAAATGCCCTTAAAATTCTTCTGTTGTTTTTCCTCTTAGCAAAAATATCTTTCTTCATAAAGATTCCCGCCCTCCCTTATCTTCCCATACAACATCTTATAAGACTTTTTACACATAACCCGCCAATCCATAAGCAGCCTTATAATCAAACTATATCTCTAAATCTCACATTTATATCCCTGTCCCCACACTACTTTTAAATATCGTGGCTCTGACGGATTTATCTCTATTTTTTCCCTTAAATGTCTGATATGTACCGCAACCGTACCTTCACTCCCGATAGGTGCGTCATTCCATACTTTTCTGTATATCTCCTTTGGCGGGATAACTTTCCCCGGCTGTTTTAAAAACAGTTTAAGTATCTCAAATTCAGTCGGAGTAAGTTCTTTTTCCTCACCGTCCACAAAGACTTTCTTTGACGAGTCGTTAAGTTCTATCCCACCCAGAACAAACTCCGACTCATCATTTTTACTTTCTACCTCTCCGCCACCTAATGTCATATAACGCCTAAGCTGAGCCTTCACCCTTGCTATAAGCTCTACCGGATTAAAAGGTTTTGTAACATAATCATCTGCTCCGACATTAAGTCCAAGTATCTTGTCCGTATCCTCACTCTTTGCCGTCAGTAAAATAACAGGGACATTTGAATTTTCCCTAATCTTGCTCATAGCTGAAATACCATCCATGACAGGCATCATAATGTCCATCACAACCAGGTGAACTTTCATACTCCCTACAAGCTCGACTGCTTCTTTCCCATTATACGCTTTAAAAATATTATAACCCTGACTTGTAAGATAAATTGCTATGGCATCCACTATATCCTTTTCATCATCGCAAATAACTATATTATACATTTCTTTATACGCTCCTGTTTTTTATTTTGCAAAATATCAATTACTGCTTATCCAAATGGTGCAGCAACAACAAACATCAAAAACATTTATCTCCGGTACATTCATATTATCTCAAAAAAATTATTAAGAAAAAAGCTGGAAAATGTTTAAGATTTGTTTAAAATATTATTTATAAAAACCTCTATTCTTTTGCACTTATTATTTTATCCCTATGATAATTATTTAGCAACCTTTTTGTTCATCTTGTAAATCCATTAACCACTTTAAGATAACAAAAAGGACAGCAAACCTATTAAAAGCCTGCTGCCCCGGCACTAAACCATCAATGTTTATTATTTAATTATCAAATTTCACCTTTTTTCATCTTTTATACATCCATCAACCATATGTATTTTTACATCTGACAGAAGTTCAATGTCTTCTTTGTTATGGCTCGCTATTATAATTAATACTCCTTTTTCTTTTAACTCCAATAACAGTTTTCTTACATCCCCTATACTTTATTCATCCAGTGCATTTGTCGGCTCATCAAGAAGTAAAAGTTTTGGATGCTCAAATATTGCCTGTGCTATGGCAAGTTTTTGTTTCATTCCTAATGAATATGTTTTCACTTTCTTCTTTCTGACATCATGAAGTCCTACTTTTTCAAGTGCCTCGTTTATATCTTCGTCCGTTGCCGTCTTTCTTACCTTTGATAAGATTTTCAGATTATCAAAAGCATCATATTGTGGCATAAGCTCCATGTTTTCTATTATTACCCCCATATCATTTGGAAAACTTATTTCTTTATGTAATATCCTGCCGTCTATCAGCACTCTTCCATCTGTAGGAAATATAAGTCCTGCTATGGCACGCATGAGCATTGTCTTTCCTGAACCATTCCTGCCATAAAGACCATATATATTACCACCTTCAAACTTATATGAAACACCATCAAGAACATTTCTGCCCTTTAATTTTTTTGTATAATTTCTTACATCGACTACCATCTGCTTTTCCTCCCTTTCATCTGCATACTTTCAGACAATATCCCTCTTTTCATAAACGACATCTGCAAGCATATATATACCTGTTGTTATCGCAATATCTCTCACCCTTTTTGAGAACCATATCACAGCTTGTACGCTTCCTCCAAGTGACATTGTATCTATCACCGTTAATCCAAAATACAGATTGTCAATCTTAAGATAATAAACCATATACAGATTGACAGCCACCGCCATTAACAATGATACTATCTTTAACCTTGTGATAACATAAAACAACAGATAACAGACTCCCCCAAAGCTAAAAATAATAAATACCGCGATATAATAAAATATCATGTTCTGATAAAAATGCTTACTTATAAGAATATCCATATCTACAAAAACACTTACTCCGACAAGCTGTACCAAAACATATATAAATGTAAAACCTGCACTTAATGCAAGCATATTTAAAAAACATCTTTTCATAGCGGCTCGCCGACCTATCCGTGATACCGATGATGTCAAAAAAGGATCAACCTCTTTAAAAACAAACATCAGAAATAATGCCATGTATATAAGTGCAATATACATATAATGTCCATAACCGCCTTGAGTTCCGACTATCATCTTAAATAATTCTTCTTTTTTTTCTGTATGTATCAGATAGTTTTCCTGTTCATACCAAAATCCCGCAAATACTATCAATACACCCAGATATCCATACGCAACACTTCTATAATTCATCCTGTTTCACCTTAAATATAAATGTAATTAAACTTATTCCCAAACCTACACCGACATAAAGCATTACTGATTTTATAAAATCCTCAAAACCATACTCTATAAACGGCTGTGTGGCATATGTTAGATTATACGGTGTTGTCTGAAGCCACATCCATATAAAAAATCCCAAAATATATGTGATAGTATATCTTTTGCTTATAAATGCTAATGACTGAGTTATCATTCCACACATTCCGGCTAAAATTGATGTAACAAAGATATATAACAAATACATCTGATTAGGGTATTTTCCCTCTAACCTAAACCACAACTCATTTTTATCCTCAAATAATGTTTCTATTCCTAAAAAGCTGTATCCTCCCCTAAAAACAATTTGACTTAAAATAAAATTCACCAGCAAACTGATTGCCAACACACAAAACGGTATTAAAAATGATGAAATATATTTTGTCATATAATATTTCTTTTTTGATCCCCTAGACAATAAAATATTTACATATCCTCTTTTTTCCTCCGAAATATATCTGTCACTTATCATATTTAATACAAAAAACGGAAGTAACCATAATAACAGCATCTGTGATGCATGCCCTTGTGTATTTCTCGCTAAAAATGATGCATTTGCCGGATGACTTATCCAATTAGTAAAATATTTTGACCCATCTTTTTCACATTCTTTTTTCATCATTAAATCTCTGGCAATTATTTCTTTTTCATGTTTTCTTGCATATGCAACATTCATCTGTTTATATTCTACAGACAAGTCAATTATTGGTATTATTAAAACAAGCAAGATAATCAAAAATGTACGCTTATCTTTCAAAATTCCTATTATCTCTTTCTTTAACACTTTTATATTTCCTCCATCTTTCTTTTAGTAAATATATACTAACACAAAATTTTCACATTTTTCGACTTATGTACAAAATAGTAGTGCTTTTGTCGAAATTTAAAGGTACATCATTATTTTCACAAAAAAATCCGTATCATTGTGCTCTATATCCACTGTTCCAGTATGCTTTTCTACTGTTGCCTTCACACTCCTTAAACCGATACCACGCATACCCTTATCCTGTTTCTTTGTAATTATCCTGCCATTTTTATAATTCAATTCTCCATTATAAGAATTTTTTATATTCTTTAATGTCTGCTTTTACCATTGCTCCCATTTTTTTTGGCTTATTTTTTCATAGTTCTCTTGACATTATTTCCATAAGCTTTTTCCTTATTTCTTTTCTCCTAGATTGACTTATCGAGAACTCTGTCCCATCTGTCATTGTAACACTGTCATATCTAATAGTTTCAATGTATCTGTAATTTATTAGATATGATTTGTGTATAAATAAGAAACCATATTGTTTTACTCTTTCATACACCTTTTCCAGTGATTCATAAAATGCATCTTTTTCCTCTGAAGTAACCACTGTTACTTTTCTGTTATCTCTTATAAAATACATTATCTTGTACAATTCTACTTTTTTATGTGAATAGCTCTTCCTATACTCAAAAAAATTTTTCATTCCTCCCATTATGTCTATATAAATATCTATTACTCTTTCTAATTGCTTGTCTTCTAAAGGTTTTACTATAAAGTCAATAGGTCTTACCTGGAACAGTTCCATTGCATACTTTTTTCTTCCCGATACATATACTATCTGTGTAATATTATCTTTTTTTATTTCCCTTATGTATTTACCTATTTCTATCCCATCCATTTTAGGAAACTCAATATCCAAAAATATAAGGTCATACCTTATTTCATCAAGCATACGGCATAGTTCTTCTCCTGAATTAAAAATGTCAATTTCATATCCTATGCTTTTATTTTTTAAAATACCCTCAACTTTATTTTCAATACAAACACACATTTCATTTATATCATCACATATTGCAATTTTTATATCCATTTTTATCCTCATTTCTACACAATGACTCATATACACATCTTATACTAACGCATAAAGTTTTTCGGTTGTCTGCTTTATCTACGACACCTGAATATATGTATAGTGTAATTTTTCTTCAATGTAAATATTATACCATATTAATTCTATATTATTCAATAAAAACTGGGATAATGTTTTTATTAATCGAGTAGGCAGGAATATCAAAAGCCTGCTACCCCGGCACTAAACCATATCTCTTCCTGCATTGCTTGACACCCCTGATTAGTCAAATTATAATAGCACTGTAAAGGAAATCGTACAGCTGTCTAACTCTGTCCGGCTGCATATTCGATTTGCAGATGATGAGAAAAAAACGATTAGAAATGACTGCTGTGCTCTAGTGTACTGACCTGTTGATATTTTGCCGCTAGATTCCATGCAGACATCGTTGCTGTTGTATTTAGCACGCCAGTCACACAACTCGTTCAACCCTTTCGTAAAGGAAGAAAAGCGAAAATCAGCCAAGGTGTTTCATGACGCATTGGTGGCTTTCGCAGAAAGGCGGATTATAACTATGAAAAAAAATTATCATCTACACTGGCAGATTCACCTCTGTCTCATCATTTTACTGCTTCTTTTTTGCAGTTCAAGCCAGGTATCTGCTGCTACAAAAATAAATTTAAAAAATACCAGGATTAAATTATCAGCCATAAAGCTTACCTATAATAAAAAGGTACAGCGTCCTAAAACAAGAGTAACTTATAATAGAAAAGTCTTAAAGGAAAAGAAAAACTATATTATAAATTACTCTAAAGGCTGCAAAAAAGTAGGAACTTACACGGTTCAGATTATTGGAAAAGGCATTTATACCGGTACTGCCCAAAAACAGTTTATCATTTTACCACCAAAAGCCCAGATAATGAATATCTATGCCAAAATATCAACTGCAACTGTAATAATAAAAAGGCAAACTACCCAAACCAGAGGTTATCAGCTGTGCTATGCCACTAATTCCAAACTAAAAAATGCAAAAACTATAACAGTCAAAGGTAATAAAAACAACACAATTTTTCTTAATGATCTCTGTGCCAGAACTACATATTATCTGAAAATCCGCACTTATATGACCGTTAAAGGAAAAAAATACTATTCTAAATGGTCTTCTACAGGCCATTGCACAACAAACAACACCCACCAAGGTGCAACGCCTACGCCCACATCTGTACCGATTCCGAAATTAACATTCAAATATGGTGCCGAAAATGTTACATTGGAAAATAGGAATCCCTATAATATCCAGGTATCCAACAATATCAAAAATATTGATATTTCTAATCCAACAGTAGCATATTCTACAGATGAATCTATTAATGGCAACAACTGTTTTTTAAAAACACTTGAACCTGGAGAATGTGTGATCACTATCACAGACATTTATGGACAAAAATTAACATCCACAGTTTCAGTAACTCAAAAACTTGATGATCCACATACCCAGACATCTTATACAGCTACATCTGAAACTGTTGACAGTGCTCTTCCGGTCCCAACGATTAAATCGATAGATTATGGGGATGGATGGATTGATGTACACTGCCGTGGAACTCTTTCTCAATCTGATTCATATATTGGTTATGAAGGTTATCTATCCTACAACAACCAATTTAAGTATAGCATTCAGGTTTCACAAGCTGTTAATGTGGTTGATGGTGCAGGAAATGTGTGTTTCTCTTCTTTATATACAGGTTACAGCTATTATATTAAAGTTCGTTCATACACCCTCCACAACAATGTAAAAATAGTTGGACCATGGAGTGAAATCCGCAAAGCTGATCTGCCTACATACGACAAAAAAGGAACTACACCAGCTAAATATACATATGAAATTTATGGTCTTGACAAACAGAAGGCAGATATTTACACCGATTGTTCCAAACCTCTTTTTATAAAGACAGACAATCCGGATCCTAACTCTTTTTCCTGGATTTTTAATAGAAATGACTCTCGGATTAGTGCATACAGAAGTGGAATATCTCGTTTCTATAGAGATATTCCTTTAGAAGACAATGACTCAGAAACTACTTTATTTGATAAAGTAAAAGGTGGTTATATCGGATATATGCATTTTTCCGAAGCAGGAACCTACACTGTAGAATTCAGGGAATATTCATTATCAGGTTATACGGTTGCAAATACAGTGACATTAAATGTTCTGGATTATGAACAGGCAAAAAACGCATGGATGATTGACATTATTAACAGAACTACAACTGCTGATATGACTCCTTTTGAAAAGATGGACGCTATAAGTGCCTACCTCAAAGAACCAGGCCGTTTTAAATATTTAACCAGGTATAACGATGATGTAGTCTCTCTGGCAGCAGATCCTATTCAACCATTTTTTGTAACTTACCGTTGGGACTCTAGTACATCACCGGCAATTCTCGGTGAGTTCGCTGAATTAGTAGGTGGATTTGATGATATTCATTATTGCTTTGGTGATTATCCGGTTGGCTCTCCATCATGGTCCATATGGCATTATGTGGTAAAGCTTACTATAGGAAATGAGACTCAAAACTATGCCGTTTGCCCAATGGGTTCAACCGGCGACATCGAAGAAATCAAAATGATTGATTTTTCTGATCTGAGCAATATGCGAAAGTTAGGATAATCTTAACTTAAGAAATATATTGACATTTTCATTAAATTATATATATTATATTAACAAAAAGCCTTATTATATGGGATTTTTGTTGTACTTCATACTTTATCTAGTGTATCAACACATACCACATCATACTGATTGGCTATCCTCAGTAGCTTTTTTATTAAAAAAACAGCCTTGTCATGCAAAGCACAACAAGGCTGTTCTCTATATAAAACTCTAATTTGATGCTGTAATATAAGATTACTCTACGATTGTAGCAACCTTTCCAGAACCTACTGTACGTCCACCTTCACGGATAGCGAAGTTAAGACCCTGCTCCATAGCTACTGGATGGATGAGCTCGATTGTCATCTCTACATTATCACCAGGCATACACATTTCTGTACCTGCAGGTAACTCACAAACACCTGTTACGTCTGTTGTTCTGAAGTAGAACTGTGGACGATAGTTGTTGAAGAATGGAGTATGACGTCCACCTTCGTCCTTTGTAAGAACATAAACCTGAGCTGTAAATTTCTTATGGCAAGTTACTGTACCTGGCTTAGCAAGAACCTGTCCACGAACGATCTGATCTCTGTTGATACCACGAAGAAGTGCACCGATGTTATCACCAGCCTGTGCTTCGTCAAGCATCTTACGGAACATTTCGATACCTGTTACAACTGTCTTACCAACTTCTTCCTTAACACCAAGGATTTCAAGTTCGTCGTTGAGGTGAAGTGTACCACGCTCTACTCTACCTGTAGCAACTGTACCACGACCTGTAATTGTGAATACATCCTCTACTGGCATAAGGAATGGCTTATCTGTATCACGCTCTGGGTTAGGGATGTACTCATCAACTGTGTCCATGAGTTCCATAATCTTGTCTCCCCACTCGCTGTTAGGATCTTCAAGAGCTTTAAGAGCTGAACCTTTGATGATTGGACAATCTTCAAATCCGTACTCTTCAAGAGCTTCTGTTACTTCCATCTCTACTAACTCGATAAGTTCAGGATCGTCAACCATATCGCACTTGTTAAGGAATACTACGATATAAGGAACGTTTACCTGACGAGAAAGTAAGATATGCTCTTTTGTCTGAGCCATAACACCGTCAGTAGCAGCAACAACAAGGATAGCACCGTCCATCTGAGCAGCACCTGTGATCATGTTCTTTACATAATCAGCATGACCTGGGCAGTCAACATGAGCGTAATGTCTCTTTTCTGTCTCATACTCAACATGAGCTGTAGAGATTGTGATACCTCTTTCTCTCTCTTCTGGAGCCTTATCAATGTTCTCGAAATCTACTGCTGCGTTACCAGCAACTCTAGCTGCAAGTGTCTTTGTGATAGCAGCAGTAAGTGTTGTCTTACCATGATCTACGTGACCGATAGTACCAATGTTACAATGAGGTTTAGTTCTTTCAAACTTTTCTTTAGCCATTTTTAATTGTCCTCCTTAAATTCATAGGCTTTGCCTAACTAATTTTCATTTTCGATTTTCGCGTTATTATAACACTATAAAAAGTATTATATTGCAAATCAATATATTTTTCAAGTCTTTTTGATGACTTTTACATGGAAAAGACTTTTAAAATCACCTTTTAAAAATCTTTTCCATAAGAATTTATATATAATGTTGTTGTCAACTATATTCTGACTTCAACTGTTAAGAATTATTCTGCATTCTTACCTGCAAGAACCTTGTCCTGAACATTCTTAGGACACTGCTGGTATCTCTCAAAGAACATTGAGTAGTTACCACGTCCCTGTGTTGCAGAACGAAGCTCTGTAGAATATCCGAACATTTCAGCAAGTGGAACGAAAGCTTTAACTATCTTTCCACCACCGATGTCATCCATTCCTTCAATCTGTCCACGCTTAGCGTTAAGACTTCCGATAACATCACCCATGTATTCCTCAGGCATAGTAACTTCAACCTTCATGATAGGCTCAAGTAATACTGCGTTACCTTTCTTCATAGCATCCTTGAATGCCATAGAACCTGCGATATGGAATGCCATTTCTGATGAATCGACTTCATGGTATGAACCATCCCATACAGTAGCATGAACACCGAGTACAGGGAATCCACCGAGGATACCAGCCTGAGCTGCTTCTTCGATACCTTCACCAACGGCTGGGATGTATTCCTTAGGAATAGCGCCACCTACTACTGTTGACTCAAACTTAAATGGTTCTTCACCGTTAGGATCCATAGGCTCAAACTTAACTTTACAATGTCCGTACTGACCACGTCCACCTGACTGCTTAGCATATTTGCTATCAATATCAACAGCAGTTGTAAATGTCTCTTTGTAAGCAACCTGTGGAGCACCTACATTAGCTTCTACATTGAACTCACGAAGAAGTCTGTCTACGATAACTTCAAGATGAAGCTCACCCATACCTGCGATGATTGTCTGACCAGTCTCCTGATCTGTATGAGCTTTGAATGTTGGATCTTCTTCAGCAAGTTTTGCTAAAGCTTCACCCATCTTACCCTGGTCATTCTTTGTCTTAGGCTCAATAGCGAGCTCGATAACAGGCTCAGGGAATTCCATAGATTCAAGAATAACAGGATGCTGCTCATCACAGATTGTATCACCTGTTGTTGTAATCTTAAATCCTACTGCCGCTGCGATATCACCAGAGTAAACTTTGTCGATTTCACTACGGCTGTTAGCATGCATCTGCACGATACGACCTACACGCTCTTTCTTCTGCTTTGTTGCATTAAGAACATATGAACCTGAGTTTAATGTTCCTGAATACACACGGAAGAATGCAAGCTTTCCAACGAATGGATCAGTCATAATCTTGAATGCAAGTGCTGCGAATGGCTCGTCATCAGAAGATTTACGAACTACTTCGTTTCCTTCTTCATCTGTACCTGTGATATCAGGGATATCTGTTGGTGCAGGCATGAATTCAACTACGCCATCAAGTAACTTCTGAACACCCTTGTTCTTATATGCAGAACCACAATATACAGGTACTGCTTCACAAGCGATTGTTCCTTTACGAAGTGCTTTCTTTAACTCATCGATAGTTGGCTCTTCACCTTCGAGATATTTCTCTAATAAGTCATCATCTAACTCACAGACTTTCTCGATAAGGTTGTTGTGCCACTCATCAGCGAGGTCTTTGAGGTCATCAGGAATATCTGTAATCTCGATATCTGTTCCCTCATCATTTTTATAGTAATATGCATCCATTTCAAAAAGGTCGATAAGTCCGATAAAGCTGTCTTCCTTACCGATTGGAATCTGAACAGGGATAGCATTTTTTCCAAGACGATCAATGATTGTCTGTACTGACATGAAGAAATCAGCACCCATTTTATCCATCTTGTTGATGAATGCCATACGAGGTACATTGTATGTGTCAGCCTGACGCCATACATTCTCTGACTGAGGCTCAACACCAGCCTTAGCATCAAATACACCTACAGCACCATCAAGTACACGGAGTGAACGCTCAACCTCAACTGTGAAGTCTACGTGACCCGGTGTATCAATGATGTTGATACGATGCTCTAAAGCACCTTTTTTCTTCTTATGATGATCTTCAAGTGTCCAATGGCATGTTGTAGCAGCAGAAGTGATTGTGATACCTCTTTCTTTTTCCTGCTCCATCCAGTCCATTGTTGAGGCACCGTCATGTGTCTCACCGATCTTATAGTTTACACCTGTGTAATATAAGATACGTTCTGTTAATGTAGTCTTACCGGCATCGATATGAGCCATGATACCGATATTTCTAGTTCTATCAAGTGGATATTCTCTTCCAGCCAAGACTCTTTACCTCCTTACCAACGATAATGTGCAAAAGCCTTATTAGCTTCAGCCATCTTATGCATGTCTTCTTTCTTCTTTACAGATGCACCTGTATTGTTAGAAGCATCTAAAATCTCGTTAGCAAGTCTTTCTTTCATTGTTTTCTCACTTCTCTTACGAGAGTAGAGTGTAAGCCAACGAAGAGCTAAAGCCTGTCTTCTGTCAGGTCTAACTTCGATAGGTACCTGATATGTTGCACCACCGATACGTCTAGCTTTAACTTCGAGCTGTGGCATGATATTGTTCATAGCCTCCTCGAATACTTCAATAGCGTCCTTACCAGACTTCTCTGCAACTTCATCAAATGCACCATAAACGATTTTCTGAGCAACACCCTTTTTACCATCTAACATGATGTTGTTTACAAGCTTAGTAACAACCTTGTTCTTGTAAACTGGATCTGCTAACACGTCTCTTTTCTGTATATGTCCTTTACGTGGCACGTTACTTCCCTCCTTAACATTATTTAGCGATACTAACAGCCGACACTGCATTCTCGTATCACTATCATTAATTCATCGGTACTCACAATTTTTAAGTGTCCGCACCAGGTTAATTATGTGAAATTAATCCGGCACTTCTCCAAATTAGTGAATCTTACTTCTTAGGTCTCTTTGCTCCATACTTAGAACGACCCTGCTTTCTGTTTGCAACACCTGCTGTATCAAGTGTACCACGAACGATATGGTATCTTGTACCAGGTAAATCCTTTACTCTACCACCACGGATAAGAACTACGCTATGCTCCTGAAGGTTGTGTCCTTCACCCGGAATGTAGCTAGTTACTTCGATACCGTTTGAGAGACGAACTCTGGCTGTTTTTCTAAGAGCTGAGTTAGGTTTCTTAGGTGTAGCAGTACGAACTGCAGTACAAACACCTCTCTTCTGTGGAGAGCTCTGTGCTACTGTTTTCTTGTTCAAAGAATTGTAAGTGTACTGAAGTGCAGGAGAATTAGACTTCTTTGTTGAGGCCTTTCTTCCTTTTCTTACTAACTGGTTAAATGTTGGCATTAATTTCACCTCCTATGTTTATAGTTAAAAAGTTCATGTATGCAAAAAACGCACACTCACTTAGTATAATAAGCAAGTATGCGCTTGTCAAGTGTTTTTTGGGATTTTTTATCTGTTTTTTTGTAACAGTTCAGCCATAAAAAGATAATTTGCAATACAATTAGCTTGTTTGCTAATTTATAAATATATGAAATTCAAGACGGAACTACTATATTTCTTCTTTCAGCTCAGATAAAACATCTTTTATGCTGCCTAATGAAAATCCTTTGCGGTAAAGCTTTGCAATAATCTTTTGACTTTCTTCATATGATAATGAAGCGAGCATATCTGCATCTATGCCGAGTTTTTCTATCTGTCTTCTAAGTGCCGTACTGTCATCATAATCTATATTTTCAAATGCAAGCTCTATATACTCGTCTGCTATATGCCTTTTATAAAGATCCTGTTTCATTCTCTTTATACTTCGGCTCTCATGATATATCTCAACAAATCTTTTCGCATAACGCTCATCATCTATATAATGAAAACTTCTGACATACTCAACCGCACTTTCCACGGCTTCTTCTGAAAAACCTGCCTTATTAAGTTTGTCAGTAAGCTCCCGCTCTGTCCTGTCATTATGCTGTAATATAAGCATTGCTCTTTTTTTAGCCTTTAATATCTCATCACTTTTTTGTCTGTTGTCTTTATTATCTTCCATCATCGCCATGATATATCCTAAGCTTCTGTCTCACCGGCATTATTATCTGCTTCTGCCGTAACATCTGCCTGCTCATCAGCAAATACACTTTCCTCATCCTCTGTCTTGGTTTCTTTTGAGAATTTTTCTCTTACCTTTTCTTCTATCTCTGCCATAACATCAGGATGTTCTTTAAGGTATGTCTTGGCATTTTCCCTGCCCTGACCTATCTTGCTGCCGCCGTATGCATACCATGCACCGCTCTTGTTTACTATGTCTTCTTTTGCAGCAAGGTCAAGTATATCGCCCTCTCTTGATATACCCTCACCGTAGATAATGTCAACTTCTGCCTCACGGAATGGAGGTGCAACTTTATTTTTAACAACTTTTATGCGTGTACGGTTTCCGATGGCTTCACCATCTTTCTTTATCTGTTCACCGCGCCTTACCTCAAGCCTGATCGATGAATAATACTTAAGTGCACGGCCACCTGTAGTAGTCTCAGGATTTCCAAACATTACACCTACTTTTTCACGAAGCTGGTTTATAAATATAACCGTACAACTCGTCTTTCCTATGATAGCCGTAAGTTTTCTAAGTGCCTGTGACATAAGTCTTGCCTGAAGACCTACATGACTGTCTCCCATATCTCCCTCTATCTCAGCCTTTGGAACAAGTGCCGCAACTGAATCCACAATAACTATGTCTATCGCACCTGAACGAACCATAGTCTCCGTAATCTCAAGAGCCTGCTCACCTGTATCAGGCTGTGATATATATAAATTGTCAATATCGACACCTATCTTTTTTGCATATACCGGGTCAAGTGCGTGCTCTGCATCTATAAATCCTGCTATACCGCCTCTTTTTTGTACTTCTGCGACCATATGAAGTGCAACCGTAGTCTTACCACCTGACTCAGGTCCATATACCTCAACTACTCTGCCCTTTGGAACACCGCCTACTCCAAGAGCTATGTCAAGTGAAAGGGAACCTGACGGTACAGTTTCCACATTAAGATGTGCATTGTCTCCGAGCTTCATGACCGCACCCTTTCCGTAGTTTCTCTCTATCTGTGCCATAGCTGACTCTAACGCTTTTAACTTATTTTCATCAATATTTGGTTTTGCCATCTTCTAATCCTCCTTTTACGAACAGATGTTCCTAACATCTATATTATATTGTTTTTCAATACTTGTCAATCATTTTTTTCAGCAATGCTATAAGTGTAATGTATTATATTGTTTTTGCAAATACATTTCTATGTAATATTTTCACAAATCATTCCTAAGTTTTCTGTGCACTTCTTATAACAAAAATTGTGATTTAATGATTTTTCATAAGATTTCAAAAACATTCACAAAATATGGCTTTTTTTTAATTTATTTTTCGTTTCACCTGACATGATTTTTGTGATAAAATAAAAATTACATTCTATAGTTAATTATTTTGAAAGGTCGTGTTTAAAATGACAGATATAAATATACACGAAGGAGATTTCTACAGACACTTTAAAGGCCAGATATACCAGATACGCACCATTGCAACAAACAGTGAAGACGAAAGTCTTATGGTGGTTTATCAGGCAATGTACCCCCCTTTTAAAGTCTGGGTACGCCCACTGTCAATGTTTACCGAAAAACTTGACACTTCAAAATATCCTGATGCCGGGCAGACTTTCCGTTTTGAAAAGATAAATTTTGAGGACAGTCCTGATATTGACAGTAGCACATATAATAAGAACAAAACCGAAACTATCAAATCTGCGGACAACGATATAAAAAATACCACGACATTTTTACATAATAGTGAAAATGACATCAAAATATCTTCACCAAATGTCGTTTCAAACACAGATGCACCACAGGTAAGTGAGGACGATTTTATATCTGATGATATTTCCATATCAGATGAAGAAATGACTGATATTCTTTTATCCGGACAGGTTGAGCGAAAATTAACCGACAGACTTTCCGATAAACAGATAGCTGCCAAAGGCTTTATGATATTTCTTGATGCCGACAGCTACCATGACAAGCGGCTGATATTCCTTAGTCTCAGGCAATATTTAAACGATACCATGTTGAATAATATTGCAGTCACTCTCGACCTTGTTCTTGATGAAGGCAGTCCCGAACAGCATTTTGATACGATTTTAAACTGCCTCGAAACCCATGAACATTATGAATGTAACAGGCTTCGCTAAAAATGATAAAATGTACTCTCAGAATCTTGTGAACGAAGAATTTTGAAATGGATTTTTGATATATAATGACATTTTCGCAATACATACAAAGTATGTATGCGTACACGGTGTGTACGACGAGAAAATAGAAACAGTTTATCGGGAATACAGCCGAAACAACTCGTTTTGAGAAGATACTGCGAGTACATTAAATAAGAAATGAGGATAAATAAATGAAAGTAAATAAAGAAAGTATGCTTGTATATGCAATAACAGACAGACATTGGACAGGTGAAAAAACACTTGAACAGCAGGTTGATGAAGTTCTTAAAAACGGTGCCACTTTTTTGCAAATACGCGAGAAAAATATGCCACATGATGAACTTGTAAAAGAGGCTGTCCTTATTAAAGAGATTGCAAAAAAATATAATGTTCCCGTTGTGATAGACGATGACATTTATGCCGTTATCGAGTCAGGTGTTGACGGTGTGCATATCGGTCAGAAAGATATGGATTATATTGAAGCAAGAAAACTTCTCGGTGATGACAAGATAATAGGTATGACGGCACCAAGTGTTGAACTTGCAAAGAAAGCAGAAAAACTCGGTGCTGACTATATCGGTGCAGGAGCGGTCTTTAACACAAGCACAAAAAAAGACACCAGACCACTTGAACTTAGCACCCTCAAGGAAATATGCAGCAGCATTTCCATTCCAGTTGTCGCAATCGGTGGTATCGACCACTCTAATGTCAGAAAACTTAAGGGAACCGATATTGACGGAGTTGCCGTAATCTCCGCACTTTTTGGAGCAGATGACCCTGGCGAAGCCACTAGAGAACTTGTTTCAATTATGAAAGATGTAGTTAAATAAAAAAATTTTCGGAGGTAGCAATGAACACAACTCATAAGCTGCATATTTTTGATATGGACGGTACGATACTCGACTCAATGCCAATGTGGTCTACCATAGCATCGGATTATCTTGACTCATATGATATTCCACATGACGATGATGTAAATAAACTTATAGAGGCATACACACTTGAAAATGCCGCAAAATATTTTATAGAACTCGGACTTGATAAAGCTATAGACGATATAATCAAAGATATTTATGATTTTTCTTTTAATAAATATAAAAATGAAATACCGGCAAAACCGGATATGGCAGAACTTTTGAAAAAACTTCATGAAACCGGTGAGACAATTATCCTTTTATCGGCATCACCTGTACAATGTGCCGTGGCTGCCTTTAAACGGCTTAACATCCTGGAATATTTTGATAAACTTTTTTCATGTCAGGATTTTGAGACAGATAAGACTGTTCCTGAAACTTTTATAAATGTAGCTGCTTCTCTAGGCTTTAAACCCGAAGATGCAATCGTATATGAAGATGCACTATATTCAATACGCTCGGCAAAAGCCGCAGGCTGCAAAACAGTCGCAATATATGATGACTTCGCCAGAAATGAATGGGACGAAATTTTAAAAACGGCAGATGAGATATTTATAACACCTGATAAGCATAAAAATATAACAAAAATGTAAATAATATAATTGCGAAACTTTTGTAATCTTAGTAAAGCAGATATTCGCAATTTGTTTCACTACTTGCTCATATAAAATTATGAGGATATAACAACTGTTATATCCTCATAATCATTACAACTTAGATTAAGTTTCACAATCCCATAAAATTATTCATCAAATATAGAAACAATTTCTCCATCAAGAATCTTATTCATGTTCTTTACTGCACAGAAGTTTCCGCACATTGAGCAGGTATCTTCCTTTTCAGGCTTTGCTGATGCACGATAATTTCTTGCTTTTTCAGGGTCTATCGAATACTCAAATGTCTTTTCCCAGTCAAGTTCTTTTCTTGCCTGTCCCATATTGTCATCCCAGTCTCTTGCTCCCGGAACTCCTTTTGCTATATCGGCAGCATGGGCCGCTATCTTTGATGCGATTATTCCCTCTTTTACATCATTTACATCAGGAAGTCTAAGATGCTCAGCTGGTGTTACATAGCATAAGAATGATGCCCCATATGTAGCTGCTATCGCTCCACCTATCGCTGCTGTTATATGATCATATCCCGGTGCTATATCAGTGACAAGCGGTCCAAGTACATAGAATGGTGCTCCCTTGCACATTGCCTGCTGTACTTCCATATTTGCCTTAATCTGGTTAAGCGGCATATGTCCCGGTCCCTCTATCATTACCTGAACATCTTTTTCCCATGCTCTGTTTGTAAGCTCAGAAAGTGCTATAAGTTCCTCTATCTGTGCCGCATCAGTGGCATCCTTAAGACATCCCGGACGGCAGGCATCACCAAGACTCATTGTAACATCATACTGCCTGCATATATCGAGTACCTCATCATAATACTCATAGAACGGATTTTCATTTCCTGTCATCTCCATCCATGCATAAATGATAGAGCCACCTCTTGAAACTATATTCATGAGTCTTTTATTTCTCTTAAATTTTCTTGCGGTCTCTTTGTTTATTCCACAATGAATAGTCATAAAGTCAACACCGTCCTCAGCGTGCATTCTTACAACATCAATCCACTCTTTTGCAGTAATATCCTTAAGTGCTTTCTTATAATAAACAACAGCATCATAAATTGGAACAGTTCCGATAACGGCAGGACATTCACTTGTGAGTTTGCGTCTGAATACCTGTGTATCGCCGCATGAACTTAAATCCATAATAGCTTCTGCACCCATATCAACGGCACTCTTAACTTTTTCCATCTCCATATCAAGATCAGTCCAGTCTCTCGATGTTCCGAGATTGACATTTATCTTTGTTCTAAGTTTTGTTCCTATTCCACTCGGCTTTAAACACTTGTGGTTTTTATTGGCAGGAATAATAACCTGTCCCTTTGCAACAAGCTTTATAAGCTCATCCTTATCAATCTTTTCATCCTCAGCAACTGCAAGAAGTTCCTTTGTGTAAATACCTTTTCTAGCGGCATCCATCTGTGTAGCGTATTCCATTTTTACCTCATTTCTGCACACATCTTTTGTGCGTAATTATTTTTCTGTTGACCTAAAACATGGCAAAACCAGCGTTTTGCAACAAGAATTGTGAAACAATTCTTGTTGGCATCACGCTATGTTATGAGCATTTCCCTATACATAAAAAACTCCGGATAACTGATGTAATACACCAGTCTCCGGAGTGACCATGCAAAATATTTAAAACATATGTGAACCATTTAAACAGAAGTTTTAAATCTTTAATATTTATAACTGTCTATATATAAATATTAAAAATTTCAAACCGTAATCCACATAAACAATATCTGCCTACGACAGTACTAACTGTATCAGGTCATATGGGTCGGATAAAATCCCTCTCAGCATTAAGCTCCCCAGATGTATTTGATTATATTTACTTTCAATACTAATGTCAAGATATTTTTTACATTTTAACATACGAAACGTAACAGTTCAGCCATAAAAAGATAATTGGCAATACAATGAGCTTGTTCATTGTATTGTTAAGTACCTTTTTATGGTAGAATAGCCTTTCATTTCTGAAATGAAATAAACAAAAGCTGCAAAGCAGCGACTGACAGCTTGCTGGCAGGTTTATGAATGTAAGAAATGCAAGACTGAACTGTTACCACGAAACATAACAATTACTACGAAATTTCCTGCCCGATAACACCTTTATCACCAAATGTCAAGTATTGACTATCACCCACAAAAAAGCTACCATTATATTAAAACTTTTTATTAAGATTTTAAGGAAAAATCTGTCTTAAATTGTATTTTTCTAAAATATATTTGGAGGTTATTTATGATACTGGGGCTTTCCATTTACTTTATTCTGATGAATTTCTATGTTTTTAGCATTTTAGGCTGGGTTTATGAGAGCACTTTTGTTTCGATAAGAACCGGAAAGCCTGTCAACAGAGGTTTTCTCGTCGGTCCGATGCTTCCTTTGTACGGTACGGGTGCTACTCTTGTTTATGTACTTTTACGACCTGTTTCTAGTCACCCATCACTGCTTTACGCTCTCGGTATGCTTATTGCTACTGTTATAGAATATCTCACATCTTATGTGCTTGAAAAACTTTTTCATGCTAAATGGTGGGATTACTCAAAAGCCCCTTACAATTTAAACGGCAGGATTGCCATTATCCCCTCTATGTTCTGGGGATTTCTGACTTTATTTTTGTTTGATGTCCTTGAACCGTTTGCAATTTGGCTTATCGGTCTTATACCCGAGGCAACAGGGCTAAAAATACTTGCAGTTCTTATCTTGATTTCACTTGCCGATCTGACATACACAATTATTGAAACTGTTAATTTCAGAAAACAGTTGGAAACACTTTATACATTCAGACAGGAACTTGAACAGCAGTTTCAGGAATTACAGCTTAACTCATTGAAAGATGACCTCCTGGCAAAAATCGGTCTAAGTGAAAAAATAGAAAATATCCGTGAAAAACTTGCATCCTTAAAAGAAACTGTTATTGAAGAACCTAAGCTACGCCTTATTGAAGAAAAATTAAGTGATTATCGTGAAAAAAGCCGTTCTCTGTTAAAAAACAAACACTTTTTCATGGGAAACAGGCGTATTGTGGATGCATTCCCAACTATGCGATTTATTCCTAAAAATAAATCATCAATATCAGTAAAGGAGATGATTGGATATATAAATACAAAAGTCAAAAAAAATAATAAAGACTGACTGCCGGTTTGATTTTCACCGGTATATGTATTACATCATGTAACATTCAGAGCACATGAAATCCATTAAAGAAAGCAGGAATATTATGAAGATCATTAAAAGAAGCGGTTCAGAAAACGAGTTTGATGCAGATAAGATAATCGCTGCAATAAGCAAAGCAAATACAGAAGTTCCGACTATGGAACGCCTTTCAGAAGAACAGATAGCTGAAATAGCATCAAATGTTGAAAGTATATGCGAAGAAATGCACCGTGCCTTAAATGTTGAAGAGATACAGGATCTTGTCGAAGACCAGATAATGAACAAGCGTGCATTTGCCCTTGCCAGAAAGTATATAACCTACCGCTACAACAGGGCACTTGTAAGAAAATCAAATTCAACTGACAAACAGATCTTAAGTCTTATCGAATGTGACAATGAGGAAGTCATGCAGGAAAATTCCAACAAAAACCCTACTGTAAACAGCGTCCAGCGTGACTATATGGCTGGTGAAGTAAGCAAGGATATAACTAAAAGATTTTTACTTCCTGAGGATATTGTCAGAGCACACGAACAGGGAATAATCCACTTTCACGACTCAGATTATTTTGCACAGCATATGCACAACTGCTGCCTTGTAAACCTTGAGGATATGCTCCAGAACGGCACTGTCATAAGCGAGACTATGATAGACACACCAAAAAGTTTTGCCACTGCGTGCAATATCGCAACACAGAGTATCGCACAAATAGCAAGTTCACAGTATGGCGGTCAGAGTTTTTCACTTGCACATCTCGCTCCGTTTGTCGATGTGAGCCGCAAAAAATATTTTAAACAGGTAACTGCTGAATTTGAGACCGCAGGAATAAATTATACTCATGAACAGGTTGAAAAAGTTGTCGAGATAAGAGTTAAAGACGAGATAAAGCGTGGCGTACAGATGATACAATACCAGGTTATCACGCTTATGACTACAAACGGACAGGCTCCTTTTGTTACTATATTTATGTATCTCAATGAAGCAAAAGACGAGAGAACAAAGACAGACCTTGCAATGGTCATAGAGGAGATATTGAACCAGCGTATCCTCGGTGTGAAAAACGAAAAAGGCATCTACATCACACCCGCTTTTCCAAAACTTCTCTATGTGCTTGAAGAAGATAATATCACAGAGGGCTCAAAATACTGGTATCTGACAAAACTTGCCGCAAAATGTACCGCAAAAAGAATGGTTCCCGACTATATCTCTGAAAAAGTCATGCTTGACCTTAAAGACGGCAACTGTTATCCGTGTATGGGCTGCCGCTCTTTCCTTACGGTCTATCATGACAAGAACGGTAAACCTAAATTTTACGGCAGGTTCAATCAGGGTGTCGTTACCGTAAATCTTGTAGATATAGCCTGTTCATCAGAAAAAGATATGGATAAATTCTGGCAGATATTTGATAAACGCATGAAACTTTGCAAGAAAGCACTTATGTACCGCCACAACAGACTCAAAGGCACACTATCAGATGTTGCACCTATCCTTTGGCAAAACGGTGCCTTAGCAAGACTTAAAAAGGGCGAAAAAATAGACAAACTTTTATATAATGGCTATTCAACAATATCGCTTGGCTATGCCGGACTTTGCGAGTGCGTACGCTATATGACCGGAAAATCGCACACTTCGCCCGATGCAACCCCTTTTGCACTCGAAGTCATGCAGAAACTTAATGATTATTGCACTAAATGGAAAGCTGAGGAAAATATTGATTTCAGTATATACGGAACTCCGCTAGAATCGACAACATATAAATTTGCCAAATGTTTACAAAAAAGATTTGGCATAATTGAGGGTGTCACTGACAAAAATTATATCACAAACAGCTACCATGTTCATGTAACCGAACCTATAAACGCTTTTGATAAATTAAAATTTGAAGCCCGGTTCCAAAAACTCTCTCCGGGTGGAGCAGTAAGCTATGTTGAAGTTCCAAACCTTGAAAACAACATTGATGCCGTACTTGAAGTAGTCAAATATATTTACGACAATATTATGTATGCCGAACTTAACACTAAAAGTGATTACTGCCAGTGCTGTGGTTATAATGGTCAGATAGAAATCGTCGAAGATGAAAGCGGCAAACTTATATGGCAATGCCCTAATTGCGGCAATACCGACCAGAATAAGATGAATGTTGCAAGACGAACCTGTGGATATATCGGCACCCAATTCTGGAATCAGGGCAGAACACAGGAGATAAAAGAGCGTGTACTTCATCTTTAAACAGATATGAAGTCATAATAAACAAAACAATTCTGCCTCCGTAAATACCAAGCATATATTCGCAGACTTGTTTTACTATTTTCCTGATAGGCTCAAAAAGCTGTATATCATATATTTCTAATGATATACAGCTTTTATATATAATATATTTAATTTATAACAGTGTATCTAATATTGATTATATGATATTTTCAAAATCCTACTCACACTTTTTTATCGTATCACATAATTTTTGATACTTTTCTCTAAGTATCTCATATAATTCTTCAACACCGTCTAAAGAACCACTTCTTAAAATCTCAACAATCCGGACATCTTCCTCCAATAAATTGTCAAATCCTAAGTTTCCTGACAAGCCTTTTAAGGTATGAGCACATTTAAATGCCTCCCCAACATTTCCCGCCTTAATATTTTCTCCAAGTTTACTGAAATTTTCATCGTCAAGAAATTTTACAAGAAATCTCTCATACAAATCATCTTTTCCCATAAATCTCTCAAGTGCCGTATTATAATCTACTCCCTGAGAAATCAGTCCTTCTTTCATCTCTTTACTCATTTTTAACACTAATCCTCCCTCTTTGCAAGATCCATATTTATCTGTGTGAGATAATGAATATACACCTGATTTGTAATCTCTATCTCATATTCTTCTCTAAGTTCTTCCATTTTAAAACTCTTTCTGCCACCATTCCCTGCTCTGTCCCAAAATACTTTCATATCACGATACGGCACATAAAAGCACCTGTTCTCACCTGTAAACATAACAAGAAAAAAAGCAACTCCATCCTGCTTTTCAAACTTAGCCATAAATTCCATCTGATGACTATGTATATTTTGAAGCGGAAATGTTTTTGTCCTGCACTCTTTCGCATCAAAACACACCGGTATGCCCTGAACAGCACCTATATAATCGACTGTACTTTTCTGCTCAAAATACGCAAGTGTGATATGGCGGCTCTGCTTGTCTATCTCTATCGGTGTTATCGGAGTCGGTATTTTCTGCACAAGTGCAAGATTTTCCTGACTGTACTTTTCATTTGTGAAATTTACCGCCTCCTCCAGCATAGAACCTCTGAGTCCTCTCGAATTCCACGATCCCATTTATATTTCCTTTCTTAAATACCTTACCTTTTTACTTGCAAAAATCCCTGTTGTCTATCCCGATACCTTTAAGAATATTCAAAAATTCATCAGGCAGTGCCGCTTCAAAAACCTTATCCCTGTATTTTTCAGGTACTTTTTCATCATTTCCAAGCTTAAGTCTCCATGCGTGCAAAAGCTGGTGTCTAAGTCCAAACTCTTTTCTAAAAATCTTGTAAACATCCTTGTAGCCATATTTTGAGTCTCCAATAATAGGATGACCTATGCTCTTTAAATGTGCTCGTATCTGATGCGACTTTCCGGTCACAAGATGAACTTTAAGCAATGTGTAATATCCATCCTGAAACATACCTTGTCCTAGAGGCTCATACTCTGTTATAATGCGGTGTGCCCCCTCTGACATTTTATCTGAGATAGTAACCGTATTGTGATTTTCATTTTTTGTGAGATAACCGTCAATACGCTTAAACTTGGTAATTTTTCCTTTTACGATACAGAGATAATACTTTTTAAGTTTTCTCTCCCTGAAAAGTTCGTTCATGCTCTGAAGCCCTTTTATTGATTTTCCCGCAACGATAAGACCGCTCGTATTTCTGTCAAGGCGGTTGCAAATCCCAGGTTTAAAACCCTGAAATTCCTTATCTTCATTGTCTTTCTGACTTTCAAGATACCATGTGATGTGCTCTACAAGTGAAATATCATTCTTATCTGCTTTCTGTGACAGCATATCAACAGGCTTATTTACAACAAGAATATCCTCATCCTCAAAGATAATATCAAGCTTAACTCTCTGCTTCTTTGATGTAGTATCAGCCTTTGATATATACTGTTTTTCTGCACCGGCAATGCCCCTGAATTTATCAATCGTATCATCCGCAAGAAAAAGTTTCACAACATCACCTGCTGCAAGTTTCTCCATACCTGCCGCTTTCTTCCCGTTTAACACAATATTCTTCTTTCGCATCATCTTGTAAAAAAAACTTTTAGGAGCCTCCGGCATAAACTTTGCAAGATACTTATCAAGTCTTTGTCCCTCATCAACCGAAGTGATGCTAATCTCTCTCATATTTCTTTCCTCTCTTTTACACAATAAGTGAAACAATATAAGACTTCACATTATCTTCCTGTTCCTCATCCACATCAACACTCTTGACATTATCAAGCTCATTTATGAACAATTTCTCGCTCTCAACTATCTTGACTTTGTAATCATCGCCCCAGTTTGTAACACCGTCCGTAAGATATTTTCTTATATAGGAAATATCAACTTTTTTGTCACTTGTAATACCTATTACCTGCTTATTTCCAACAACCACAAAGTCAAGACTCATAACCTTTTCGGATGATGTTATGACAAGGTCTGTGTATAGTGTCATCCCCTCTGTAACATGAGCTTTTATCTTATCAAATCTCTCTTTTCCGACAGTGTGATACGGAAATGCAACTATATAAGCTACAAGAAATTTTGCAGCGGGAAGTGCAAAAAGTACAGCAACGACCGTAAATATGTTTTTATTTGACATTTTATTTAAAAACAATCCTATTATAAATATAGCAAGACCGATAACTGCCATTGCCACCGTTCCCAAAACCGCTTTCTTTTTTTTGTACTCTAAATATCCAAGTTCACCTCTTGAAATCTTCATCTTTTAATATCCTTTCCCTAAAATTTCAAGGCTCTGTGCCCTGTATGTCTCTGCTATTATATCAAGCTGCTTGTTGAAACGCTTCAACATTGTCATGTCATTTTGTTTATATATCTTATAAAATTCATCCTGAATTTTTTCGACTTCTCTCTTATTTGCGACATAATAAAGTTCTTCTATACTTCTGACTATATCCGCTATAATATTTGCTTTCTGCCTGTTGTGATTTTGTGCATCCATTATCTCCTCACGAACAGAAGCCATCTCATTATCAAGAACCTCAACTGCATTTGCCGCACTTAAAAGTCTTTTCCTTAATTCCTGTGGCATATGTTCTTTATATTTGTATTGGAGTGAATGTTCTATTGTAGACCAGAAATTCATCGCAAGCGTTCTTATCTGAATTTCCACTTCAAGCTTTTTAGGACCGTATATAGTCTGAACCGTATAATATGCGATAACATGATAACTCCTGTAACCGCTCGGTTTACTGTTTGTGATATAATCCTTTTCCTGTTTGACCTCAAGGTCACCACGCTTTTTTATTATTTTTACAACTGTATTTATATCTTCGACAAACTGGCATATTATCCTGATTCCCGCTATATCCTCTATCTTCTCCTCGATTTCTTCTATCTTAACATTCTTTCTCTGAGCTTTTTCCATAATACTCGATATGCTTTTTACTCGTCCTGAAACCGACTCTATCGGTGAATACATCCTTCCATTCTGATATTCTCTCTTTATATGATTAAACTTTACCACAAGCTCATCCACTGCCTGACCATATGGCTCTAATATTTCTTTCCAAAGCTGTATTTCCATCTTAATCTCCATTTCTGCACACATTTTTTGTGCATAGTGTGAAATATATTTCACAAATAAGATTTATATCCAGTGTGCACAGATAAAAATCCCATGTGTGAATAATATTTTGTATATGACTTTTCACACTATTATCACCGGCATTTCTCTAGTTTTTTTAACAGATAAAACGGATTTATGCTGCTTTCTCCTGTACCATCCTTTATATATATTCCAAAATGAAGATGCATCGGAAATTTTCCACTTGTCCCCTCATCTCCATATCCTGTATTTCCCATATATCCTATAAATTGACCGGCTTTCACCCTGTCCCCGCATTTTATGTTATCTGCATACGAAGCAAGATGTGCATAATAATAATATATCCCACTGTCACTTCTTATTCCCAGCCTGTAACCTCCAAGTTTAAGCCAGCCCTTTTTCTCTACGGTCCCATCTGAAACAGACCTTATCTTAAACAAACATTTTTTGTCTACTGAGGACATTATATCTATGCCTTCGTGTTTTCTTTTTCCGCCAAAGCTTCTGCCGTCACCATATCCGTTTTCATAATAACAATTCACTTTATCTTCTCTATTGACATTCTCATTCTTTGCCGCTGGAAAAACACTACATTCCTTTATAATGTCCGCTGCCACTTTTCTGCTCTTATTATTCTCAAATTGTGCCATAAATCTGCACTCTGTTTTCATTACACATTCCCACGTGCATATATAATGCAGACTTACGCACAATATGATACATAAAACTACCGCAAAAATTTCTTTTTTATATCTGAACCTGATATTTCTATTTTTTAATTTATCCACTGAAGTCCGTCTCCTGACATACCTATAGATAAATCATATGCTCAAACTTTATATCTATGACGCAATCACATATTTCTAGACTTGTCGGCACATGCACTCATCGCTTCGATAATGCTGCTTCTAAACCCTTTTTCTTCCAAAACTTTTACTGCTTCTATCGTCGTCCCTGACGGTGAGCATACCATATCCTTAAGCTCTCCGGGGTGCTTTCCTGTCTCGAGTACCATCTTCGCACTGCCAAGTACAGACTGTGCCGCAAACTGATATGCCTGTACTCTTGGCATCCCTTCTGCTACCGCCGCATCTGCCATTGCTTCGATAAACATAAATACATATGCCGGTGAACTTCCGCTTACGGCAATAACCGCATCCATTATCTTTTCACTCACTATCTGGGCAAGCCCGAATGAAGCTATAAGTTCTACTATTTCCTGTTTCTCACCATCTGTTATGTTCGCATTTGGGCATATAGCCGTCACCGCTTCTCCTACAAGTGCCGGAGTATTAGGCATTATCCTGACTATTTTTTTCTTTCCGCCAAATGCATTTTCAACCCATTCAACACTTTTTCCTGCCGCAACGCTTATTATAAGCTGTTTTTCATCTACAACATCTTTTATCCCGTCTATTACTTCCTCATAATAAAACGGTTTTACGGCAAGAAATACTATGTCAGCTTTTGCAACCTCTCTATTATCAAGTGTTACATTTATTCCAAATTCTTTTGCAACTTTATCGATAGTATTTTGTGTAGCGGCTGATGCGATAATATCCTCTTTTTTTACAATTTCCTTTGCAAGTATTCCTCCTATCATAGCCTGTGCCATGTTTCCTGCTCCAATAAATCCTAATCTCATGTTTGCCCTCCATTTCCCACAGCACTTTTTCAATATGCTGCCTTTCTTTATCTGTTTTATATTCATGCGATACAAGGACAAAATAGCTTTTGCCCCGCCATCTTTCATAGTAATATTTATTTCACTAATTATAATACCACTCTTTTAACTCCATTGCATTCATAAATTTTTTCTGAAAATCTTTTTCACCGGCAAGCTCAACATGATGAACCTTTTTAACCTGTTTTTCCATCTCATCAATAAATCCATCCTCGAACAGTGCCATTGCTGCCCCATCGCCTGCCGCATTTCCAACAATCTCAAGCTTTTCAGGATATTTTGGAAAAAGTCCGAAGTTCATCGCCTGCGATACATGGATATATTTTCCGAACACACCTGCTATCTTTATACTGTTTATATCATTTAAACCGATACCTGCCTTTTTTAGCAATATCTCGCAGCCTGCCTGTATCGCACCCTTAGCAAGCTGGACATTTCGTATATCTTTCTGTGTTATTACTATATTATTTTCTTCTGATAATATGAAACAGTTTCCATCCTTATCATCACTTTTTAAATGTTTACACAGATTTATATTAACATTCTGCCTTAAGGCTTCCTCTCTTGTCAACAAATATCCGTCTTTTTTAAGAAGTCTTGCTTTCATAAGCTCTGATATTGCATCTATGAGCCCCGAACCACATAGTCCTCTCGGATTTTCTGCTTTTCCATCATCAAGCATACCAAGTATGATATTTCCGTTTACCCTGCTTATCTTCACTGAATTTATTGCTCCCGGTGCTGCACGCATACCTGAGCGGATGCCTTTACCCTCAAATGCCGGGCCGGCCGCTGTCGAAGTTACAAATACTTTTTCTGAACAATTTAACAAAATCTCCGCATTTGTACCTATATCTATCGCAATTTCATTTATACCTGTTTTATACATTTTTTCTTTGCAAAGCACTGCCGCCGCATCTGCACCGACATGAGCCATAATATTAGGAAGCACGATAACCTCATCAATATCATATATCTTAAAACCTATATCGTATGAATTGGTCCTGTACACTCCCTCATATGCGACGCTAAATGGTGCACCTTTAAGACCTGTCACATCCTTATTTAAAAATATGTGGCACATTGTTGTATTTCCCACAACAACCATTTTCTTAATCACAATATCCGGTATTTTATCACTTTCCTTACTTACAATCTTACTGCTTATCTTAGAATGTATATTGCTTTTATGTCCGCTAATGTTGTTATCTAAGATACTCCCTGTCATATCCTCTATCTGCTCTATGAGAATATCATGTAACAACTGCTCTTTTCCGTTTATGCAATGCATTATCCTCATCATAACATCACTGCCGTACATTGTCTGACAGTTCGTCCGTGTCTGATTTCCTATAAGTGACCCACTCTTTATGTCAAATATTCCTATTGCGATACTCGTCGTTCCAATATCGACAGCTATTCCAAACTCCAAATTTATATCATTATTTAAAACATCTGTATCAGTACCCTCAGATACAACTTTTTTTTCTTCTGTCTGTTTATTCTTTACATACAGAACAGATTTCTCCGAAGTAAATTTTTCTTTTTTAATTATTACCATTCTATCTCCGTTTTTTGTTAGTTTGAAAAAGGAACCGTCCATAAGACGATTCCTTAATTTTACAGTCCACTGTGTCTATTTAGCATAATCTGTAACTCTGGATTCTCTGATTACATTAACCTTAATCTGACCCGGATATTTTAATTCTTCCTCAATCTGCTTTGAAATGTCTCTTGCAAGCAATACCATATCGTCATCACTGATCTTGTCAGGTACAACCATAACACGTACTTCCCTGCCTGCCTGGATTGCAAATGATTTTTCAACACCCTTAAAGCTGTTTGAAATATCTTCTAACTGTTTCAATCTGTTTGTATATGTTTCTAATGTCTCTCTTCTTGCACCCGGACGAGCTGCTGAAATAGTATCTGCGGCCTGTACGATACACGCAATTAGAGTTTCAGGCTCAACATCACCATGATGTGCCTCAACTGCATTTATTACAACCTGAGATTCTTTATACTTGCGACAAAGATCTGCACCTATCTGAACATGAGTACCCTCCATCTCCTGGTCAACACTCTTTCCAATATCATGTAATAAACCTGCTCTCTTTGCTGTACGGACATCCACACCAATCTCGCCTGCAAGAAGCCCTGCCAGATGAGCAACCTCTATCGAATGATTAAGTGCATTCTGTCCATAACTTGTCCTGAATTTCATCTTTCCTAAAAGACGGATAAGTTCAGGATGAATACCATGCACTCCAACTTCTAATGTAGCTGCTTCACCTTCTTCACGCATCATTGATTCGACTTCTTTCTTAGCCTTTTCGACCATCTCCTCAATGCGTGCCGGATGTATTCTTCCATCAACAATAAGTTTTTCAAGTGCAATTCTTGCTACTTCTCTCCTTGCACCATCAAAGCCTGATAATACTACTGCTTCCGGTGTATCATCTATAATAAGATTTACTCCGGTAAGAGTTTCGATAGTACGGATATTTCTTCCCTCTCGACCTATTATCCTGCCTTTCATTTCATCATTAGGAAGCTGTACGACTGATATAGTCGTCTCTGCAACATGGTCTGCGGCACATCTTTGTATAGCTGTAACCACATAATCTTTTGCTTTCTTGTCAGCTTCTTCCTTTGCCTTCTTGTTAAGTTCTTTAACAAGAACGGCAGTCTCATGTTTCACATCTTCTTCAACAGATTTTAACAGATATTCCTTAGCTTGTTCAGTAGTCAGTCCCGAAATTTTTTCAAGTTCCTGCAAATGACTTGCCTTGATTTCTTCAAGCTCTTTTTTCTGCCTGTCAAGGTCAGCATTTTTTGCATTCAGCTTATTTTCTTTCTTTTCAAGTGCATCTGACTTCTTATCCAGAGTTTCCTCCTTCGATAATACGCGTTTTTCATATCGTTGCAATTCTGCTCTTCTCTCTTTGGATTCACGCTCAATCTCATTTTTCGTCTTGATCGCTTCTTCCTTTGCTTCAAGAAGTGCTTCACGCTTTTTAGTCTCAGCAGTTTTCAAAGCATCATCTATGATTCCGCGTGCTTTTTCTTCCGCATTGCCAACTTTTACTTCTTCGCTCTTTTTATATTGTTCAATAGCGACATTTTTTGTAATAAGCGCTGTAACGATAATCCCAACCAATAGAAGCACAATGGCTATTATTATAATAACCACTTCCATCGAACAGGAGCCCTCCTTATAAATATTCATTGTGTTGTAAATAATATACATATAATCAAAAAAATCTTATCCATATTACATACCACAACAATATAATTTTATACTTTTTGCATTAAGCTGTCAAGATATGAACTACCAGAAAGTCATATAAAATGTAACAGTTCAGCCCCAAAAAAGATAAGTCAATAATACATGAGCTTGCTCAATGTATTATTGACTTGTTTTTTGGGGCTAAATAGCCTTTCATTTATGAAATGAAGTAAACACAAGCTGCATAGCAGCGACTGACAGCTTGCTGGCAGGTTTACGAATGTAATAAATGAGGGGCTGAACTGTTACTTCATCATCTCTCACCAATCTTTAAATTTGGAACGGCATTTAAGTCAAGACCACTTCTTGTACCTGCCATATATTCATAATAGCCCTGCACCGCTATCATAGCCGCATTGTCAGTACAGAATACCGGCGACGGATAATATAATGTAATATTATTTTTTTCACATCCATTTTTCATTGCTGCTCTTAGTGCTGAGTTTGATGCTACTCCTCCCGCAACGGCTATCTTATCCTCTCCGAGACGCTTTGCTGCATCTATCGCTCTCTCAACAAGCACATCAACCACTGCCTGCTGGAAAGACGCTGCCACATCTGCTCTGTTTACTTCTATGTTTTTCATCTCACATCCGTTAAGATAATTTAAAACGGCTGACTTTACTCCCGAAAAGCTGAAATCATATTTACTTCCATCTATCTTTGCTCTCGGAAATTCTATTGCATGAGGATTACCCTCTTTTGCAAGTTTATCTATCTTAGGGCCACCCGGATAACCAAGACCTATCGCCCTTGCGACTTTATCAAAGGCTTCCCCTGCTGCATCATCATGCGTGCATCCGATTATCTCAAATTTACCATATTCGAGTACACGCACAAGATGTGTATGTCCTCCTGATACCACAAGACAAAGAAATGGCGGCTCTAAGTCTTTGTGTTCTATGTAGTTTGCTGCTATATGTCCCTCTATATGATGAACACCGACAAGTGGTTTCTTTGCCGCATATGCGATAGCTTTCGCTGCACCGACACCGACAAGCAGAGCTCCGACAAGTCCCGGACCATATGTAACACTTATGGCATCTATATCATCAAGTGTTACATTTGCATCCTCAAGTGCCTGCTCTATAACCTGATTTATCTTTTCAATATGCTTTCTCGATGCAATTTCCGGTACAACACCGCCATACAGAGTATGTATCGCTATCTGAGAAGAAATCACATTTGAAAGAACCTCTCTGCCGTTTTTAACCACTGCTGCTGCAGTTTCATCACAGGAACTTTCTATTCCTAATATCAATATATCGTCTTTCATTTATTCCTCCGAATTGTCAAAATATTTTTTTCCTTCCTTTGCCGCATTACTCCATCCTAATATTTTCCAATTTCCTGATGAATCCTTACGACACATAAATTTCTCATAAAGTCTTACTCTGTCCGACCCTTTTTTTACAAGTGTATTCGTATAAAGTATGGCACACTCTTTTCCTTTTTCCTCTCCAAACTTTACATCATCATTGTCCTGTACTATATATGAGGAAATCTTTTGTTTGTTGCTCTTATATTTCTTTTTATCTAATTTAAAATTTTTAAGCATTTTATCCCATGAATTGTCTGAATGACTTAAAAATTCATCATCATAGAGCCTTCTAAGCTGTTTTAAAAGTCCCTCAAATTCACTGTTACTTAAATCATCCTCATTATACATACATTGATTAAAACGCCAGTACAATTTTACAACCTCTGTCGGTGTTTTTGGATAAGCAGTATCAAGATCCTTTGCGAGCAGCTTTCCGTACTCTGTATTTGGAAGTTTTACTTCATCTGCCGCATCCTGTGTTATCTTTTTGTTTATCACATAATATCCGGTAACAGCTAACACAACGATAATAAGCATAATAAAAAATGCACTCGTAATCTTTTTTTTATTTTTATCCATATTCTCCCTCTTTTCCGCACCTTTTTATACAATGTGCTGATGTATTTTGTTATCTTGCCATTTGTATTATAATTCTTGCACACTTATGCACTTTATATATAATATATTCGGATTATTTAGATAATTACATTAATTTTTGAGAATTTTACATTTTGCACATTTTGAATAACTTTTGTTTTATTCATCTTCAGGGTATGACAGTGTAACACTCTTTCCGTCCTTTCCCGGATAAGAATTTTTAAATATCTTTCTTACCGGTCCCATATAATTTTCCGGATGTATCAGTGAAGGACTGTAATGTGTAAGCCACATCTCATTAACTTTTGCTTCTCTCGCCACTTTTGCCGCTTCGCCAAACATCATATGCTTTTTCTCTATTGCTTTTTGTTTTTTGTCACTCTCGCCATACATTCCCTCACATATGAGTAGGTCTGCTTCTTTTGCATTTTCCACAAGACTTTTCACCGGTCTTGTATCAGTACAATATGTAACTTTTATTCCTTTTCGCTCAGGACCTATAACCATATCCGGTGTATAGACCTTTCCCTCAAACTCTATAATCTCACCTTTTTGAAGTCTGCTCCACAATTTCATCGGAACCTCATTTTCTTTTGCAAGCTCAGGGAAAAATCTTCCACCTCTTTTTATATCTATCGTATATCCATAACACGTTACATTATGGTTTACTTTAAATGCTGTAAGATGGTACCCGTTTATCTCTATCGTCTGGCAGTCCTCAGAAAGTTCAATAAAATTCAATTTAAACGGAAGTCCCGGAGCTATTATCCTCAAAGAATTTACAACTTTTTCAAGACCTTTTGGACCAATAAGCGTTACCGGCTCCTTTCTGTCTGAATTTCCCATAGACAGCAGAAGACCTGGCAGCCCGCTTATATGATCCCCATGATAATGTGTAAAACATATCGTATCAATGGGATTTGCACTCCATCCCACCTCTTTCATGGCTATCTGCGTTCCCTCTCCGCAGTCTATCAAAAGACTGCTCCCTGAAAATCTCACCATGAGTGCCGTAAGCCATCTTCCCGGCAGCGGCATCATCCCGCTTGTCCCAAGTAAACATAAATCTAACATTTTTCCTCACATTCCAGAGGACTTTTATATAACGATACAATTATTTGCAATGATTTTTTATAAAAAATCAATTTCTTTTTGAGAATGAACCGTCTTATCACTTTACAATTCATGAACCTCCGTAATCTCGGGCGGTATCACAAATTTCTCAATCATATCATCATAACATTTTTCACATATGACAAACGAGTGGAGCATACCATCTTTTTTTGAAAAATATCCCCACTGTTTTTTCGCTTCAAATGCGTCCTCTTTTAATATTCCTTTTTCTACAAATAATTTTTTTCCACATACATTACAATATATATCCTTCATGTTTCCTCCTGACATTTCATCTGATGCGTTATTTGTATCACTATATCTGCATTTATAATACGCCCGGAATTTTATAATGTACAGTGGTAATAGCTGGCAGACAGCGAAGCCTCGAACACCAGACCGTCTTCTGCCGGTTCACTATAATAATTTTTTCTTTTACCTATCTGTTCAAATCCATATTTTTTATAAAGAGTTATTGCGGCATTATTGCCCTCTCTGACTTCAAGAAGAACTCTCTTAACTCCATTTGTTTCAAGTTTTTCAAATGCCTTTTTTAACATTCTGTCTGCAAGATGATTTCTTCTGTAGTCATTAAGGACTGCTATCCTGCAAAGGTCGGCATCCTCGAATGATGTCGTAAAAATACAATAACCTGCCTGTATATTTTTTTCGCTGTCATATACCACAAGGCAGATATTATCTGATGACAACAATGTACTCTCTATGCTTTTTTTACTCCACGGATGAGAAAAAATAATCTCTTCTAAATGAACCGTCTCATCAATATCTTTAACAGACATTTCATCTATATTAAAACAATCTCTCAATTTTAACCCTGATTTTTTAACCTTTCTTCTCTTTCTCTCTCAGCCTGTGACTTTCTAAGATAAATAGGTTTGTGCTCGTCTGCACTTTCTGTCTTTCCCTGCTCAAAATATATGCTGCCAAGAACTGCTACTGCTGCCGCACTCTGTTTTGAAAGATGTACCGGTGCAAAAACAAACTCATTTTTTAACTCATTTTCTATTGTCTCCCTGTGAACCTCTACACCGTCACCTAAAAATATGACCTTTTCATCATATTCTTCAAGTTCTTTTAAAATATCATGTATATCAACGGCTTTCTGCTCTGACAGACAGGTAAGTCCGTCACCATCCGCTTTATAGATACCCGTGTAGACCTGACCTCGTCTTGCATCCATTATAGGGCATATAAGTCCGTCAAAAACACTTACCCTGTAGGCAAGTCCCTCCAATGTAGGCACTGAAACTATCGGTTTTTTAAGAGCAAGTCCTATCCCCTTTGCCGTTGCTGAACCTATACGGAGTCCCGTAAATGAACCGGGACCTGCTGCAATCGCTATGGCGTCTATCTGTTCAAGTTCAATACCTGACATATCAACAACTTTTTCTATCATCGGAAGAAGTGTCTGCGAATGTGTCTGTTTATTGTTTACGGTAAACTCCGCAATGATATTTTTCTCATCGGCAATAGCAGCCGAAGCCACAAGCCCTGAACTGTCAATTCCTAATATCTTCATCTCTATAATCTATCTCCACTTCTTTTTTATTATTTTATACATTTTTCACTTATTCTTCTATCGTGATACTTCTATAGTCAAATCCTTTTTCAAGATCTTTTTCTATGGTGACACTGATGTGCTCATCCGGTATTATCTCGCTTATAAGACCTGCCCACTCTATAAGGCATACTCCATTTCCGAAAAAGTAATCCTCATATCCTATCTCATCCATCTCACATACATCGGCAATACGGTAAACATCAAAATGATAAAGCGGAAGTCTTCCGCTCTCATATATCTGCATAATGGTAAAAGTCGGACTGCATATAGGTTCGTCTATACCAAGTCCTTTGCCAAAACCTTTTGTAAAAACGGTCTTTCCGACACCGAGGTCACCATTTAAAAGGATTATGTCCCCCGGTTTGCAATTTTCTCCAAGTTTTTTTCCAAGCTCAAATGTGTCTTTCTCACACTGGCTTACCACAACTTTTTTACTCATCAGTTCCTCCGTTTTCCTCTGTTTCTTCCGGTTCATAGTCTTTGTACTGTTTCACTTTTTCCTGTATAAAACCGACAAGTGAACCAAAATCATCACCACACTGTTTCTTTGTAAATATAAATGCCCTCACCGGTGACATATAAACATAGACAGCATCCTTTACAATAACCGTCTTTCTTATATCATACCACTTTACATCTGCTTCCTGTTCTCCCTGCGAAACAGTAATACCGTTATCACTTATATTATAGTGTAGTTTAGCATTTATACTCTTGTTCTTTTTCACCTGTGCATTTGCCTTACTCCAAAGCATGAGCGGCTGTATAACGGTAAATATAAGACCTATTATTATAAGAGCCATAATGGCAGTTTTGTCAAGGTATTTATATCTCACTGCACATATTATAAGACTTCCAAAACTAATAATAAGTCCAAAAATTCCTGACATACTCTTATAGGTGTGTCTCATCGAAAATGCGTAAAGCTCAGCCGCACTAAGTTTTGCATCAAAATTAAATTCAGTCATTAAAATCCTCCATATTAGTTTTATGTTCTCTCTGTATTTTCTGAATAAAGATTTCCGAGAGAACATTTTTTAGGCATACTGCCCCACTCTTATATCATTATAAGTTTTTTCGGTCAAAAAAACAATACACAAGCGTTTTTTTTGTGGTATAATATAATGAGCCTCATAGAAAAGCAAGCGGCTGCGAAGCAGGCATTTGGTTTTCCGGGCTCATTAGCGAGCAAATATAAGCTTGCAAAGCAAGCGTAGAAACTCTGAAAGAGTGTATTTGTGAGTTTATATGTAAGCATAATTTATGAATGTAATAAATTAAAGGCTGAACTGTTACAAATTATAACTATCTAGAGCAGGGGGAACATTTTATTGTCTGTAAACATGGAAAATTATAACAGCAAAGAAGAACTTGAAGCAATCATTGAACAGGAGATTGATTTTGAAAAATTAAACGAACTGTGTGAACATATCACAAATGCAATAACGGAAATCCTCACTTCATGTGGTCTGTATTTCCGCATATTTTCGCGTGTAAAATCGGTCGAGTCGATAGCTTCAAAACTGTACCGCGGCAAATATGGAACTTTAAACAACCCTAAGAAAATACAGGATCTTATCGGGCTTCGTGTAATTCTTTACTATTATGATGACCTTAGTATATGCCGCGATATTATGGAAAGAACTTTTCAGATGATAGATGAGTGGTCGCGTAACTTCTTTGAGTCCGATGAATTTCGTGCCACAAAGATAAACGGTGTTTTTAAATACCCTGCCGAATATTTTAATCTCTACACAAAAGAAATGTGGTCGCTGCCTATTGATACCACATTTGAAACGCAATTCAGAACAGTATTTTTCGAGGGATGGCACGAGATAGAACATGATATGCGTTATAAAAGCCGTATCAGTGATGACCAGTTCTGGAAAGGCAGCGAGGAACTCTCCCGTATGTTAAATTGCATACTTGCAAATCTTGAACTTAGTGACTGGTCTTTAGTCAAGCTTTTTGAAGAACTCTCTTACAATCACTATAAAAACATGAACTGGGAATTGATGCTTAAAAGCCATTTTCGCATAAAACTTGAGGACTCGGCTCATCTCCACCCTGACATAATTGCAATATTCAATCAGGACAAAGAGATTGCAAAACAGTTTTATAAATGTCCGAGGATAATCCTTATCCGTGAACTGTTAAAACTTGACAATCCGGTTATAGATTACAATCTTATAATCAAACTTGTTAATAATAAGCTTGTCAAAAATCAGCTTATAAGACTTGTATGTGACAAGATAGATGAGCCGCGTGACAGCCGCATATACAAAAAAGAAACCCTCGCAAGACTTGAGTCAAACATTTTGTTTCACCTTGAACTTCCTCTGCTCCACAAGGAATCAAGGACACTCGAAACTGAATTTATAAACTCCTGTGCAATCGTATATAAATGGGCACGTTTTAAAATGGATCCGGTATTTGAAGATATGCCCGAGGAAGTAATTTCATATAAAAACAAACTGCCCGGATATCAGTTAAAGATACAATATGATGTTGATGACCTTACTTTTCATATGAAGATTAGCTATATCGACAGTAAACACATCGGTACTCTCTGGCATATCCACACCTCAATAGCAAAGCTTGATGACGGCAGACTACATTTTTATCATATGACCTCAAAAGATCTGCCTCGAAGCATCAGCCAGAAAGAAACATTTTTAAAACCGTCTTTTCTGTCTGATCTTTCAAATAAAACCGGTATAGTAGATGTTATCCGTCTCGGCAATAAAGCCGTATTTGTAACTGACGATAATGATTATTCAGATTTTTACAGCCTTATAAAAAACCCGGAAAGAAAACTTCCTATCATAGCTATAGCACAGCAGCTATCTGAAGATGATACCAATACCGGGCAGAAAAAAAATGAAGAATATAAAGACGGCTATGACATGAACACCTTTACAATCAACGGAACAAGACTTGCAAAGGTTATAGGACAATATTCCCATGTATTTATGACAGACAGAGCCCTTGTTTCAAAATTTGCCAAAAGTTTCAATATTCCTGAGGCAAATGCTGACGGATGCATCTGTATATTCTGGCCGGCACATACCCAAAAACATTTTACTCTTTTTACAAGAAGAATGATTCTTGAAAGCCAGTTTGATTTTAACCGTTTTGCATTCCACGATGAAGATGTATATGAAAAAGCATTTCGTCATAAACTTGTCCAGATAATTAAAGAAGATAATATAAGCCGTTAAATATAAAGTGCAAAACAAAACATAAAAAACTAAAATGCTTAAACAGATTGCTTAAGACTAAACATAAAAACAAATTTTCAAAAACAAAAATGCTTTTACAAACATATCTTATTTGTAAAAGCATTTTCTTTAACTCAATGTAATACTCAATGTAATATTTTTTCTTTTATTTTTCACTTTGCGCGATACTTCCACCTTTATCTCATCTCCACTCTTATGCTTCATCAGCACATTATGTAATGCATATACTGTTTTTACTGATATGCCGTCAATTTTTTCGACCACATCGGCAACTCTCATACCGCCTGCATATGCCGGTGAACTTGAATAAACCGCCGTCACATATATCCCTCTGGATATGCTATGCTCAGCCGCAGCCGCAGAATCAACATCCTTTCCTTCCATGCCCATATATGCGACATTTTTTCCTCTCATCAGAAGCTCTATCATATCATTTATACTGTTTATCGATACAAAACTGATATTTTTTTCTCCTGTAAGATTTGTATAATGATTGTTTATGATGCCTATCACATTGCCATCTGTATTTAAAATAATACCGTTACTTATTGATGTGCTTACCATATCCGTTGAGTACATCGACAACTGATTATCAATAATCGACACTTCAATATCTGATTTGATAACTTTTCCAAGCATCACGGAATACATTATACCATTTGGCGCTCCCACCGCTATAACATTAGAGCCATTTATTGTACCTGACACACTTCCAACACTTATCGGAAAAGCTTTTCTTCTTGTTGCTATAGGAATATTTGTCTTATCTACACGCAATGCCGCAATATTGATATTACTGTCAATATTTATCACGGATGCCTTAACTTCCGTACCATCAAAAAATTCAACAGATACCTCGTCTGTGCCATTTACAGCACTTGAATCGGTAACTATGATATATTCATTTCTTGTAAAACTAAATATTGCCCCAAAAGTCACACCGCCATCATCACTGTTTACATCTTTCCAGTTGTTATCCGCCATGACACCTTTAACTTTTACAAGTGCATATTTATAACTGCTGCCTATCGCCGCCATTTTCTTTGAAACATGGTCATAATTTGTAATTGAATCAATATCTGACTGACTTACACTGCGTCTCACTATCTTACTTCCATCTATGTCATCATCCTGACCTGTTACCTCCGGTCTTACCGTTTCTACCAGGTAATCCCTAAAATCCATGTCCGCACCAAGTCTGCTTTGAACAAAATAAAATGCGGCTCCGGCTGCCGAACCAAAGATTAATGCAAGAACTATTACCGACACCGCTTTTTGAGCATATTTTATTGCATTTTTTTTCTGTTGCGGCCGTACCTGTTCTTTCATAAAACGGTACTTTTCAGAATCATGCTCCTTCTCCTCTACAGGCTTTTTATGAATTGTCATATATATACCTCTGTTATCATATAAGAATTTTGCATTTTAACCAAAAATAATCATTATTTTCAACTCATTATGTATAAATCTACCATATATTTATGAATACAATATTAACAAATCGTAAAAAATTACTGTGTACTTGATTACTTCCTATAATATGTTGTAAAATAAAGATGGATATTTTTGTCCGTAATTTTGAAACAGATGAACGGAGAACAAACATGAATATAAAAGCATTACATACTCTTGAGTATGATAAAATAATAGCGAAACTTGAGTCATATGCTGCATCACCACTTGGGAAGGAGTATTGTAAAAATCTTCTTCCGACTGATGATGAAGAATATATCCTCAAAGCACAGCGGGAAACAAGTGATGCTCTCACGCATATACTCACGCAGGGTGAGGTTTCTTTCGGCGGTGTAAAGGACATACGGGCAAGTCTTAAAAGACTTGAGATTGGTTCAATACTTGGCATTGGTGAATTGCTTAACATATCAAGTCTTTTATCCACAGCAGGAAGTGTTAAAAACTTTTTCAGGAAAAATCTTAATGAAAATAATGAGACAGGCGATTCATTAAATGAACGCTACCAGCTTATAGAACCTCTCTCCCCGTTGATGAAAGAAATACGACGCTGTATCATTGATGAAAACACGATTGCTGATGATGCAAGTGTTGGATTAAGCCATGTAAGGCGCAGCATGAAGATTGCAGGCGGTAAAATACATGACCAGCTTAACTCCATTGTAAACGGCAGCAGCAGAAGTATGCTCCAGGATGCCATCATAACCATGAGAAACGGCAGATACTGTCTGCCGGTAAAAGCTGAATACCGCTCTTCATTTAACGGTATGCTTCACGACCAGTCAGCCACCGGTTCAACACTTTTTATTGAACCGGCATCCGTTGTCAAATTAAATAATGAAATAAGACAGCTTGAACTCGACGAACAGGAAGAAATTGAAAAAATACTTGCTAATTTAAGCAACCAGACTGCTGAGCAGAGTTTTTTTATTGAGCAGGATTTCAGAATACTTTCTGAACTTGATTTCATTTTTGCCAAAGCAATGCTCTCAAAAAATATGAAAGGCACAAGACCTGTTTTTCCAAAAGAAAAATATATAGATATTAAGGATGGCAGACACCCTCTTATCGACCCCAAAAAAGTTGTCCCGATAAATCTGCATCTTGGACGCGACTTTTCACTTCTTGTCGTAACAGGACCAAATACCGGTGGTAAAACAGTTTCACTTAAGACGATAGGTCTGTTTACACTTATGGGACAGGCCGGACTTCATATCCCGGCATTTGACGGCTCAAGCCTTAGAATTTTTAACGAAGTCTACGCTGATATTGGAGATGAGCAAAGTATCGAGCAGAGTCTTAGTACATTTTCATCTCATATGGTAAACACCGTATCTATTCTTGAAAAAGCTGATGAAAACAGCCTTGTATTATTTGATGAGCTTGGTGCAGGAACTGACCCGGTCGAGGGAGCTGCTCTTGCAACGGCGATACTCTCAAATCTTCACAACAGGCATTCCACTGTCATGGCTACAACACATTACAGCGAATTAAAACTCTATGCACTTCAGACACCTGATGTTGAAAATGCCTGCTGTGAATTTGATGTAACTACTCTTAGACCTACCTACAAGCTTCTGATAGGTGTTCCGGGCAAGAGTAACGCATTTGCCATATCAAGCAAACTCGGTCTTACCGACGATATTATAGAAGATGCCAAAAATCATGTCGCATCCGATGCAAAGCATTTTGAGGATGTTCTCGCAGAACTTGAAAAGACAAGAGTAGAACTTGAAAAAGAACACGAAATGGTTTCAAAAAGCCGAAAAGAGATTTCTGAATTAAAGAAATCCCTCAAAGAAAAGAATGAAAAGATAGATAATTCTAAAGACAGAATTTTGCAACACGCAAACGAGGAAGCGAGCCGCATCCTTGCAGAAGCCAAAGACTATGCCGACGAGACCATCAGAAAATATACAAAGTGGGCATCAAGCGATAAACACATAAAGGAAATGGAAGCTCAAAGAGCTGCCTTGCGTGAAAAGATGGATTCAAAGCAGTCAAAGATAAAGGTAAAAAATAATAAGCCGAAATCAAAGCAGCTTAAACCGTCTGACCTGTTTATTGGTGCAGATATAAAGGTACTCTCACTTGGTGCAAACGGCACAGTGAGCACACTTCCTAATGAAAAAGGTGACCTTTTTGTTCAGGCAGGACTTTTAAGGACAAAGGTAAATATAAAAGATATTGAACTTCTTCCGCAGAAAAAGCCTGAAAATACAGGCAATCACAGTGGAAGTGGTAAAATCCGCATGAATAAGGCATCCGGTATCAAAGGTGAAATTAATCTTATCGGTATGACTGTAGACCAGGCAATGCCTGTACTTGAAAAATATCTTGATGATGCCTACCTTGCACATATGAGCCAGGTTACCATTATACACGGAAGAGGAACCGGAGCCTTAAGGACGGCTACACACAATCACCTCAAACGCACTAAATATGTCAAATCTTTCAGGCTCGGCGAATTTGGAGAGGGTGATATGGGTGTTACAATAGTTAATTTTAAATAAAAAGGAGAAAAAATATGGCACAGAAACAAAAAATACTTATAGTTGATGATGACGAAAATATAGCAGAACTTATCGGACTTTATCTCACAAAAGAATGTTTTGATACTCATATCGTAAACGACGGGGAATCTGCAATAAAAGCTGTTTCCGAGTACGCACCTAACCTTGTACTTTTGGACATAATGCTTCCCGGCATTGACGGTTATGAAGTTTTAAGGGAAATAAGAAAAGACTCTAAACTTCCTGTTATAATGCTCTCGGCTAAAGGCGAGACTTTTGACAAGGTACTCGGTCTTGAACTCGGTGCAGATGATTACATCATGAAACCGTTTGACTCAAAAGAAATGGTCGCAAGAGTCAAAGCCGTTTTAAGGCGCAGCATTGCTCCTGCCGTTTCAGAAACTTCAGATGACAGTCTTCCAAAAGAATGTGTAACTTATCCGGACCTTGTCATCAACCAGACTGATTACTCTGTAACTTACAAAAACAAACGTATTGAAATGCCGCCTAAGGAGCTTGAACTTTTGTACTTCCTCGCATCACATCCAAACCAGGTATTTACAAGAGAACAGCTTCTCGACCATATATGGAGTTATGATTACATTGGAGATACCCGCACTGTCGATGTCCATATCAAACGACTTCGTGAAAAATTTGAAGCTCATCCGAGTTGGGAATTAAAAACCGTATGGGGCATCGGCTACAAATTTGAATACAGGGAATGATAAATTACCGGCAGAATCTATGATGCAGCCGGCAATGATTAATGTACTCCCAAAATTCTTCGTTCAGAATATTTCAAGAGTACCTATTACATCCCGGGAGGAAATTTATGCAGTCTAAAATAAAAATATCACTTCGATTTAAATTTTTAATCTGTTATCTCTTGCTTGTAGTATTGACCGTTGGATTGTTAAATACCTACGGTCACAAACTTATGTACCAGAGATTACTTGATAATGCTGAGACAAGTATATACAACGAAGCAGAGGAGATAAAATCACAATATCTTGCCAATGCATATCTGGTTAAAAGTTCGATAACATCTATCAGAAAACAGCTCTGTGCAATACACAATGCAACCGGAATACGCATTTGGATAAGTGAAACTGACGGAAAAATAATCATTGATTCAGATATGCAAAAAAATAAAGAAGGCTATAATATCAATGAGTATGATTCCTCTCTGCTCTCAAAGCAGACGGTAAACAGCACTAATGCTGACAATCTGCTGTCAGACCAATCATTCTGTGTTGTATATCCCGTCACATCAGGACTTGACATCAGCTTTTATATCATATTGTCACTGCCGGTAAACACGCTGCATTCACAGGCAGTGCAGAATGTGGATGCGATACTTATATGCTATATCATAATATCGGCTCTGCTGTTTATCGCACTCCTCTTTCTTTATCTGCAGACTGTTATTCCTCTTAAGAGTATGCAGCAGGCAGCAAAGGAATATGCAGCCGGTCACTATGACTACCAAATGCCTGAATATGCAGGTCATGACCATACAGACCTTGCCGGAGCAATACAGTATCTTGCGACAAAAATGAAAGATACAAATGAATATCAGAAAAACTTTATTGCAAATGTGTCGCATGATTTCAGGTCACCACTCACATCCATCAAAGGTTATACACAGGCTATGGCAGATGGTACTATTCCTCCGGAAATGCAGGGAAAATATCTCGACATAATACTTTTTGAGGTTGAACGATTAACAAAACTTACAAACAATCTACTGTCACTCAGTGAATTTGAAAACAAGGGAGTTCCCCTTGAAATATCGACTTTTGATATAAACAAGGAATTAAAACGCTGTCTCGCAACCTTTGAACAACGCTGCACCCAAAAGCACATTTCTCTTGATATAACCTTTGATGCCAAGACTTCACTTGTAGATGCCGATCAAAGCAAAATCGAGCAGGTTATACAAAATCTCGTAGACAATGCAATAAAATTCAGCAATGACGATTCAACTATCGAGATACATACAAGAGAAAAAAATCAAAAAGTATTTGTATCAGTAAAAGACCACGGTATAGGCATTCCAAAAGAAAGTCTTGGAAAAGTATGGAAACGCTTTTACAAAACTGACCTTTCCCGCGGTAAAGATAAAAAAGGTACAGGACTCGGACTTCCCATTACTAAAGAAATCATTGAAAACCATGGTGAAAACATAAATGTTATAAGCACCGAAGGTGTAGGTACGGAATTTATCTTCTCCCTGCCTAAACATACCGAATAATAAAAATCCCTCATACTAAAAAGTTGATGCAACACTACAATATGCGATTTCCCTATCAAATAAAAACGACTGCCATGCTTAACAATAAGCACGACAGCCGTTTTTATTTATTTATATCGCAAATCTGTTTTATCATTATTTTTATTTTTTATTTACTGTGCACTTACACCAACCTGAAATATACCTTTTATTCTCTTAAACAAAACTTCCTGAAGCACTGATATAGTTACAAACTGTGCCACAAAAAGAATACACGCCTGCGTAAGTCTTACAGGTAATAATGATAAATATGGTGAACCATATAACACTGAGATCCAAAATGTTGTAATAAATAAACCTATTATAAACTGGTTTATTCCTGCGGCTATCGCTGCTTTTGGTATAGATGGCTTCTTATGTAAAAACAATCCCCATACAAGACCATTTAAGCATGAGTTAAGCGTAAATCCCGGAAAATATGGTCCTATAGGGAACATAAGTGTTCCGAGCACATCCGCAACTCCCGCAACAACAGCAGCCTGTGCCGGTCCCATCAGAATAGCAGCCGTAACCGGAGCTATAAATGCAAAACCAATCTTTACATTCCATGCCTGAATGGAACAAAACCTTGATAAAACAATCTCAATAGCTATAAGCATAGCCATAAGTGTAATGTCTCTTACTGAAATCCTAATTTTCTTTTCCTTCATTTTTTGCCCTTTCTAATGAACGGAGCACTCCTAATTCACACCACAGGTGTGAACAGTAATAACGGAGCCGAAACCAGTATAATTCACCCAAACAAATCTATTGTATTTTATTTTAAAGTAAGTTATACAAAGAAAAACACTCAAAGTAAACCATTATTCAGGTAATGAGTGTTTTTCATTCATTTCTGACAGTGGATGCGAAAGCCATACCGCAAGAACTCAGTTCCTGTCCGCACACTATAGTGCGTACAACAACAGATATTTTCTTTTCGCCCAAAGACAACTTCCCATCCTTTGGTACTTAACGCATGACTTCCTACTCTGTTCATATTTAAATATTTAATTTTTATGTTTACTGATATTCTTTATATGATATCAGATTTGCGATCTTATTTGTATTCGCATCTTGTTCCAAGAATACCTGCTACTTCATACTCATAATCATCAATACTCTTTGTCATCTGGAATGCTTCCTCAATGTCAACATCATAGACATGACCTTCTTTATAACCAATAAGTCTGTTCTTCTTGCCTTTTTCGATACAGTCAATGGCATATGCACCCATAACTGAAGCGTAAACTCTGTCTCTTGCTGTAGGACTTCCTCCACGCTGTAAATGTCCGAGGATAGTAGCGCGCGTCTCGATACCTGTTGCCTCTTCAATTTTCTTTGCAAGACCATATGAATGACCAATTCCCTCAGCATTTACAATAATCTGATGTGTCATACCGCTTGCACGGTTATTCTTTATCTCCTCGATAAGTTTATCATAGTTGTTGTCAAACTTCTCAGGTATAAGAATCTGTTCTGCACCGTTTGCAATACCACACCAGAGTGCAATATAACCGGCTGAACGTCCCATTACCTCAACTACACTGCAGCGCTCATGTGAATTTGATGTCTCACGAAGTCTGTCGATAGCTTCCATAGCTGTATTTACTGCCGTGTCAAATCCGATAGTATAATCTGTATATGCAATGTCAAGGTCTATAGTTCCAGGAAGACCGATAACATTAACACCATATTTTGAAAGGTTCTTAGCTCCTGTAAATGATCCGTCACCACCGATAACGATAAGTGTCTCTATACCAAGTTCCTTACAGATTGCTGCTGCCTTTTTCTTTCCCTCTTCCTCTCTGAACTCAGCACTTCTCGCTGTAAAAAGGAATGTACCACCATGCTGAAGTTTCTCTGAAACATCATGGAAAGTAAGAAGATCCATCTCTCTGTTAAGGATACCATTATATCCTCTTCTGACCCCATATACTTCATATCCTTTAGAAATACCTGTACGCACTACCGCACGAATTGCAGCATTCATTCCCGGAGCATCTCCTCCACTTGTCAATACCGCAATCTTACCCTTTGTCTCACTCATTTTATTATCCTCCATTCCATTTGCTATGTACTCTCTGTATCTTCTCAAGACGAAGAATTTTGAGTGCACATTTATTGTCACCATTTGCATATATAAACAGCAACGAATTATATTTATAATTTTACAATTCGGAACGTCTTACATGCACGCTTTGTATGTAAATACGAAATGTGCATTAATTTCTTTCATAATTCTCATTTCTATATCGTAAACCATTCTATTATGATTTGACTTTTTTTTCAATAACTTTTTTGTGTTTTTGTTTTTTTCTCCGATATTCACAAATTTTCAAGTAAACTTCTGTTAAAAATCACTATATTTATTCTTATTTTTACTAAACATTTACTATTATTCTTTCCAATGAAGCCTGTGAAGTTCTCCCTCAAGCTGCATATCAAAGAAATTATTCTGTCTCAGTGCCTCATACAACACTATCGCAACTGAATTTGACAGATTTAAAGACCTGATATTCTTGTTCATCGGTATTCTTATAGCCGTATCCTGCGACTCAACAAGAATTTCCTCAGGAATCCCTGCACTCTCCTTGCCAAACATGATATAAGCATCAGGTTCATATTGCACATCCGTATAATCCTGTTTTGACTTGGTGGTTGCCATATACATCTTTTTAACCGCATCGGGATTTTGTTCAAGGAAATCTTCATAACAGTCATAAACCGTCACATCCAGCTTGTCCCAATAGTCAAGACCTGCCCTTTTAAGCATCTTGTCATTTATCTTAAATCCCATAGGCTCTATAAGATGAAGCCTTGTGCCTGTCGCACAGCAGGTTCTTCCGATATTTCCCGTATTTGCAGGCATCTCAGGTTCAAGTAAAACTATATTTAACATATTTTCCTCCCCGTAAAACTAAAACTTATCTATAATCTTATCTGTCGTAACTGTTTCCATATTTGTTACTAGATAGTAAAAACTATAAAATTAAAGTTTTTCTATAAATCTCCCTATCCTTTCAAGTGCTGCTTTCAGGTCATCTATCGAATATGCATAAGAAATCCTCAAAAATCCTTCGCCGCAGTCACCAAAAGCCGTTCCCGGCACTACCGCTATCTTTTCTTCTTTGAGAAGTCTTGTCGCAAACTCGTCAGAACTCATCCCAAATTTCTTTATACTTGGAAACATATAAAATGCACCATATGGCTCGAAACACTCTATGCCCATCTCCTCAAACGCATTTAAGAGAAATCTTCTCCTCCGGTCATACTCATCTCTCATTTTCTCCACATCATCATCACCGTGGCGAAGTGCCTCTATAGCTGCATATTGACTTGTTGTCGGAGCACACATAATGGCAAACTGGTGTATCTTTAATATCTGCTTGAGTATTACTTGGGGTCCGCAGGCATAGCCGAGTCTCCAGCCAGTCATCGCATATGATTTTGAAAATCCGTTTATAACGATGGTTCTTTCTTTCATCCCCGGAAATGCACCGATAGACACATGATTTCCACTGTATGTAAGCTCAGAATATATCTCATCCGAAATCACAAAAAGGTCATGCTCTATGACAAAATCAACAATTGGCTGTAATTCCTCTTTTGTCATTATCGCACCTGTAGGATTATTTGGAAACGGCATGATAAGGATTTTAGTCTTGTCCGTCACGGCTTTTTCAAGCTGCTCTCTTGTAAGTTTAAAATCATTTTCCTCTTTTAATTCCACTATAACCGGAACTCCGTCGGCAAGTACGATACAGGGCTCATAAGAAACATAACTCGGCTGTGGAAGTATCACTTCATCACCTGCATCAAGCATGGCTCTGAGTGCTCCGTCAATAGCTTCACTTCCGCCGACCGTTATCATAATCTCATCTGACGGGTCATATTTTAAATCAAAACGCCTGTCAAGATATTTTGAAATTTCTATCTTTAACTCACTAAGACCCGCATTTGAAGTATAGAAAGTTCTGCCCTTTTCAAGAGAGTAAATTCCCTCCTCTCTTATATGCCATGGTGTATCAAAATCCGGCTCACCGACACCGAGTGAGATGGCATCATCCATCTCACTTACTATATCAAAAAATTTTCTTATGCCTGACGGCTTAATCTGTTTAACCTTACCTGATAGTGCATCTCTCATGGTATAATTAACATCCTTTCTGATTCATGGTGCTCACCTGTCATCTCGACACCATGTTCCTTATATTTTTTAAGCACAAAATATGTCGCTGTACTGTTTACATACTCAAGTGTTGACAGCTTCTCGGAAACAAATCTCGCAACTTCTTTCATACTCTTACCGGAAATCGTAACAGTAAGGTCAAAACCACCTGACATAAGATAGACACTCTCGACCTCGTCAAACTTGTAAATTCTCTCAGCAACCTTGTTAAATCCCATATCACGCTGAGGTGTGACCTTAACCTCGATAAGAGCCGTCACTTTCTCACAGTCAGTCTTATCCCAGTTTATAAGTGTAGGATAACCGCAAATGACATTCTCCTGCTCCATCTGCTTAAGCTCATTTGTAACCGCTGTCTCATCACTGCCAAGCATCGCCGCCAGCTCTTTAGTAGAATAACGGCTGTTCTTGCTAATCGTATTCAAAATCTTTTCTCTAAGCTCACTATTCATATACGCCCTCCATTTCTTATACTCAAACTCTATTAAGTAAAATTGCAATAAACTAAATTGGTATGTGCATCTAAATCTTATAAAGTTCATCACTTCCCGCAGGACCGATATACCTTGTCTCGTCCCTGCTCACAACTATCCTGTCGTTGCCCTCGGTTGCTCTTCCTATGACCGCCGCATTTATGCCTGCCTCCTCTAGTTTTTCAACCAGAAGATTGCCTTTTTTACAGCCTATCATCATACTTCCGCTCGATATCAGCATATACGGATTTATTTTAAACACCTCGCATACCTCGATAGTTTCCTGCTTTATCGGAATTTTATCAAGATGTGCCGTAATTCCGACCCCTGATGCCTCACCGAGCTCCCAAAGTGCTCCAAAAACACCACCCTCCGTAACATCATGCATTGCACTGACACCAACTTCCATCGCTATCTTTGACTCAGGTATTACAGAGAGATACTCTTTAAATCCCTTTGCCACATCGACAAGTTCCCGTGGCAATGTCTCAAGAAGCTTTTCCTCTTTTTCGGCAGCTATTATCGAAGTTCCCTCAAGTCCTGCCCACTTCGTCATAACTATCTCATCCCCCGGCTTTAATCCGCCTGTTGAAACAATTTTACCCTTTTTCACCTTGCCGACACCCGTAACATTTATTATCGGTCTGTTCACAGCATCCGAGATTTCAGTATGACCGCCCATCACCTCTATTTTAAGTTTAGAACAAGCTGTCTCAATCTCCTCCATTATCCGCCTTAACTTTATCTCTCTTGTGCCATCAGGAAGAATTATCGTCGTCATTATCCCTATGGGCTCTGCACCGCTTGATGCAAGGTCATTTGCCGTAATATGAACAGCGAGATTTCCTATTCCCTTGTCCGTTCCCGTTATCGGGTCTGTCGAAAATACAAGTGCTTCATCCTCGCCGACTGCTACAGCCGAACAGTCCTCACCTACTCCCGGATGCAATATAACTTCCTCTCTCCTGTGTCTTATCTGTTTAAATACCGCTCTCTTTAAAACATTCTCTGGTACTTTTCCTATTTCCATCTGTCTTTATATTCCTTTCTTCTTAATCTTCCTCTTTTTTTTCAGTATTTTTCTTAGTTTCTGTTTTCTTTTGTTCACTCTGTTTTTTATCAATTTTTGTGTTTTCTTCCTTTTTAACTTCCTGCTGCTTTCCGACCGTCACATGCGGCGGCTCTGCATTGTAGGAGCTTGTATTTACAAGAACTCTCTTTTTCTTAACACCTTTTATATAGATTATCTTCCATAATTTTGCATTATATCCCGTATGTGCTGACTGGGTTACCTCCCTGTATCCTGACGGCTTAGTCGCATCGACCGTTATAACTTCACCCTCAGGCTGTTTTTCCTCTACTATCTCCGACTCAAATGTAATCTTTCTGTCCTTTTCTCTCGTGTCCTCACCAAATATCTTAAACGAAAGCACACCACCTTTTGCCGAAGCTGCAATGTATATAAGGGATTTTGTATTGTTCTTAAATTTCAAATCCTTATAATTTCCTGATATTGCTGCATCCCTCGACACATTTACATAATGTACGACCATTGAATGTGGAGAACGCTCAACAACTTCAAGTTCTGCATTTATAACAGCATTATAAAGCGTTGTTGAAACCTGACATACACCTCCACCGACACCTGATACCACTTTTCCACCTGCATATTCCGGTGCGGCTTTATAACCATTTTCAACTGTTCTTTCTTTTATGACTTTCACTGTTGAAAAAGTCTGCCCCGGCTTTAGAATAGTTCCATTTATGCGTTCTGCTGCCGTCTGAACATTACTACACCTGTCTGCCGTTGATGAACTGTAATCCGTAGAATATTCACCGAGCAAATCCGTACATTTTGAATACATCTTTCTTGTATATTTAGGCTTCTTTATACTTACGACAGCATCCAATACAAGCTTTTTGTCATTAAAATCACTATTTAATTTTTCACTAAATCTATCTACAGTAGCATCAACATTAACCTTTAAACCGGTGCAGTCTTTTGTCGCCTTAAGCTTTCCTTTTACCATCTTTAATCTTGAATTCTTCATCTTTTTATTATGAATCTTGCTTTTTAATTTAATAAATTTTCTAAGCTTATCTTCATTCAGATTTGTTTTAAGCTTATATGTCACATCTTTTTTTGAACAGCTTACGATTTCTTTGAATTTTTTAAAGATACTTCCTTTTTTTCCTATCTGATAAGCCTTATCTACATAATCTTTATCTTCTACCTCAAATCCAAGTTTATCGATAGTAGTCTTTGATTCTTTTCCGGCATTGCCATATTTGATAATAACCTGTCTGTTTTTAAGTTCTTCGATATATTTATCAATTTTTTTCTGTGCTTTTACTTTTGTAAGTCCGCCAATATCAACACCATTTATATTTGCACCCTGTATTATAGTGTTTCCACCTGTTTTCTTTAGCATTACAATAAAAAGAACTGCAACAATAATTGCTGCAACAACCATCCCCGACAATATAATACATAATTTCTTTTCTCTTTTTTTCATAATTATCTATCAACCTTTTCATTTAATTTGACATTTTATTTTTTATTGATTATGCTTAATATAATGATGTTGGGTTCAAAAGGTCTTTTGACCCTGACTGATGCTCCGGATTGCTTCATTGCTACGCAATTTTCGCAATCCTGCAAACACCTCCATTCTCGCATGTTTGCAAGCAAATCTGCTTCATGTCGGTGCTTGGTGGGTCAAGCCAGTAGATAGCAATTTGCATATAAATATGCATTGCTATCTACTTTTGACCCTGACATCATATAATACTAAAGAGTCAAAATATTCGCATAAAGAATGTTTTCCTTAGCCCTTTTGACTCTTTTGTCTGTTTTTATTTACAGCTATATAACATGTAAATATTATTCCATTGCCATTGTTTTCTTTTTAAAATAAACAGAAAACATTTACTGTAAATACTGGAATACGATTGGCAGAACCATTGCTATAACCAATATTATACATATAACTGCTGCAATCTTCTGCTGGTTTTTTTTATTGAAAAAATTCATATAGACCCTCCATTCTGTATGATTTTCCATACACTATAATATGTTATTTTCCGCAACTGTTATGTGAACAGTGCCGATTTTTAATTTACCTGAAAGGAAAAAAATATGCCTGTATTTTTTATATGCTTTATTGTATTCTTATTGTGGCTTCGCGTCAAGTTAAAACAACAGGACAAAAACGAAACCTCAAACAAAGATTTCTGGCAGCGTGAACACGAAGCTGACTTTTCAAGAAACAAAGATATTTCAATGCTTGAATACATATCCGTTCCAAAAGAGGTACTGCCTTTTAATGAACAGACAAATGATATTGAGCTCATCCAGATACAGAAAGATATATCAGATGTTATGTCAAAAAAAATGATAAATCTTTCCGGTATGACAAACACTGATATAAAATTTGCATACGGACGCGGAAATTTTGAAATACTCTCCTTCTATGACCAGAACTATCTTAAATTTTTAAGTCTGTTAAATAAATGGGGCACATACCTGCTAAACCACGGTGACAAAAACCGTGCAAAACAGATATTTGAGTATGCCATAAACACACTTAACTGTGACATATCAGGCTGCTACATTGGACTTGCCAAAATATATCTTAAAAATGACGATATCGACAAAGTTCAAAAACTTATCGACAAGATTCAGTATTCCGATGCATATCTGAAAGAGTCTATCACAAATAAACTCAATCAGATGCTCCAAAACTATTAGTATATTACTAATATAGCATATCATTTATATTTTCTGCTGTCAGTGGCTAAAAGCAATTTTATATATCGATGCCTGATGGTCGAGCGGATTTCTGTTTTTATAATCAAATAGAAGTCTGCTTTTTTTATCATTTATGATTCCGGTTTTCAGATAATCCTGTATATCAATATCAAACTGTTCAAGATGCGTCATCCTGTGAAGCTGTTTCCAGTCATTTCCATCATATCCTTTAAGATACTTATGCTCTGACTCCTCTTTTTTGTAAAATGTCCTGACTTCATCTTTTGGTATCTCTGACTCATATCCCACAAATATGGGTCTGTTTTTAAGATTTTCCCTCGCATAAATATCATATATTATAAGCTGCCTTAACACTTCCTCTTTTCTTTTATCAGGCTTACATATATCAAGTACAAATTCTAACAATATCTCGTAATTTTGAAGTCTTGACTGGTGTATTCCTTCATATCCCATCTTTTTATAAAAATTTCCTATCTGCATAAAGAAATCAAACGGTGTATCAAAAAATGAAATAATATACGGCAGTGATGCCTCAAACTGCATACTGTTGTAATAACGCTCCGTCATATCCTCAACACGCTTTAATTTAAGTACATCCATATACGATACCCAGTCGGTAAAAAGAACTTCATACGGTGCTCTGTCCTGATATACTATAGCAAATTTTTCTCTGTCATAATATATCGGCGAACCCTTTAAGACCTTTAAAAATCCAAGCTGCAGCTGATCCGGTTTCATCTCATAAACAACATTGTATGAATTTTTAAAAGAATCATAATCCTCATACGGAAGACCTACTATAAGGTCTAAATGCTGGTGGATATTTCTCTGTTTTCTTATCTTTGCAACTTTCTGTTTTAAGACTGTAAGATCAGGATTCCTATGAATCGCCTTTAATGTCTCACTGTTAGCCGTCTGCACTCCTATTTCAAACTGCACAAGCCCCGGTCTAAAATTTTTAACATATTCTATCTCCTCATCCGTGAGAAGATCTGCTGACAGTTCAAAATGAAAATTCGTCACTCCATTGTCATGCTCATAAATATATTTCCATATTGCCATTGTATGTTCATGATTGCAATTAAATGTCCTGTCAACAAATTTTACCTGCGGCACTTTCATATCGAGGAAAAATTGCAATTCGTTTTCGACAAGCGCCATACTCCTAAACCTTACCTTTTTATCTACCGAAGAAAGACAATAACTACACCCATAAGGACACCCACGGCTTGTCTCATAATAGATTATTCTGTTTTTAAGAGTGTCAATGTCAAATCCTGCATCTTTTGTATATGGAAACGGAATATCATCCATAGACATATTCTCCCTCGGAGGATTTATGACTATATTATCTACACCGGATGCGACCGCATCTTCCCTGTAGACTATTCCCTTAATATCAGACAATCCCGGTATATTTAAACCAACCTTAATATTTCCCACCGTTTCCGCAAGATAATGATTTATAAGTTCGTAAAAACTCACCTCGCCCTCGCCGCTTATTATGCCTTTTATCCACGGATATTTTTTTAGCTGCATATCACAGTCATATGAAACCTCCGGACCTCCGAGCCATATAGGCACATCCGGCATTATTTTGTGGATTTCCTTAGAAATTCCGGCAACAATGTCAATATTCCATATATAACATGAAAAACCTATCATTTTAGGCTTTTCAAGGAATATATCACCCAATATAAAATCAATCTCCTGATTTATTGTGTATTCCTTTATCTGAAAATCACTATCATCTATCCCATGTTTCCTCGCATATGCCTGAATACAGTATATCCCAAGATTTGAATGTATATACTTGGCATTTATTCCAACAAGTAAAATCATATTTTAAACCTCTTAATTTCATTTATTCAGTGTCTTTTACTTACATTTAATATTTTTATTGCCATCCATACTGCCGCTAACGCGGCATAGTGCAAATATGTCTGCGGTATAATTATATCCTCACAATCAGCACAACATATCATTAGTTTCACAATTACTGCTCATACCACTTCTCATCTTTGCCAAGTGTCTTTGGTGCGCCCTCAAAAAACTTACACTCTCCCTCATTTTCACAGGAGCCTGCGAGTGCGTGTCTGCACACCATTCTTTTTTTATGATACCCGGCAACAGCACCATCTTCCTCATAACTCTCATACTCTACAGGCATCAGGCAATGATACTTGTCAACCGGACAAAATCCCTCTATCAGATATTTCTTATAATCCACGATACCGTCATCTCCAATCTTATTACATTATCAATTACTGTTCACATTTATGATGCGCTTGTAATGAGCATATTACTTTTATTTCACAAATCCTATCTGTCTAACTAAAAATCCAAAACTTTTACTACATAAGTCCCATCTGTTTTGCTTTATCGAGTGGATTTTTGAGTGCAAAATCCCACTCGTCTTTTCTGGCTTCATACTGCTCACATATCCATCCATAAACCTTATCAAGTCCGTCCTCGCTATACTCAAATTCTTTAACGGTATGAAAGTCAAGCGGTGTCTTTTCATAACAGAATGGCTCCGGCCACACATCTGCCTGAAGCACTTTTTCATCATCTTCTTTTGAAACTCCCTGAACCTGGTATCTCATCCCTTTGAAACTGCACTTTAATATTGCCTTTTTATTGTAAAAAGAACTTACATCATAAAAGGACTTCCTATTATTCATAGTCTATACCTCACTTTCCCCCAAAAATATATACAAAATATATAGCTGATAAATCGAAAAAAGCCTATCCAAAACGGATAGACTTCTTGGTAGCAGGGGTGGAAGGAATCGAACCCTCCTCTGGAGTTTTGGAGACTCTTATTCTACCGATGAACTACACCCCTGTATTAAGTGCTCGCTCACACGCGACTATTAGATAATAGCATACGCCTTTTACTATGTCAACAGTTTTTTGCAATTTTTTCAAATTTTTTTTAATACTTATAATCATTGTACCCTCTGAGTCTGCGGTAAAGTCCTGCCTTAGTAAGACACATATATGGAGATACAAAGAATATTCCAAGCAATCCCAGCGTAAACGAACTTAAAATATTCCATCCTATAAAAGACAGGTCGAGTACAAATATCTGCCACTTCTGACCGTAAGTCATCCTTCTACTCTCATCGAAAGCCTGCTGCATATCCATATCAGGATTTTCACTTAAAAGATATGGAATCATCGAATACTCATATGCCTTTATAATACCCGGTATGATAAAAAGCAGTCCCCACAAAACGGTAAATAATGACCTGAAAAACATTATTTTTACAATGTTCAGATAATTACTTTTAAATCCATATGAGATTTCTCCCATATCACATCTTGCCTCATAACTCCTGCTGAAAAATCTTTTTGTACCTACCTGGATTGGATTAAACACAAAAACAGATAACGCTATACCTATCAAAGCTGCAACAAGTGCAATGACTATACTGCCTATCACGACAGCAGTAATAGTCTTTACTATTGACGGCGTGATACTTCCTGTGATTTCATTTATCGAGTCCTTAAAATCATATGTTATATCCTTTTGGTCTGAAGAAAATGCGTCACCAATACTATTACTAATATCAGAAATATTATTACTGTTAGCATTATAATTAAGTTTCAAACCTCCTGAACCGCTTATATGTCCGGTCGTGACAAATGAAAGTATGATACCTCCAAGCACAAACAGCCAGTAATTAAGTTTTAACAGATTTTTTGCCTGTGTTTTTAATTCAACTCTTGACCACATAGCTTCTCCTCCTTTTTGTGAAAAATGATAAGATGCTCATTTACAGATGCAATGTATTGACGCATTGCAATCTTTTTTACCCTTTTATATCATATTACCATTTTTTTACTTTGATTACCATAACAATAATCAAATTTTTATATTTTCATGTAACAGTTCAGCCCCAAAAAAGATAAATCAATAATACATGAGCTTGCTCAATGTATTATTGACTTGTTTTTTGGGGCGGAATAGCCTTTCATTTATGAAATGAGGTAAACACAAGCTGCATAGCAGCGACTGACAGCTTGCTGGCAGGTTTACGAATGTAATAAATGAGGGGCTGAACTGTTATATTTTCATCTTTTCAGCGATAACTTTGCATCTCTTTTTGCAAAATGCAATTCCATAAAGCAAAATATCCCGCCTGTCATCATTTAACAGATATTCCTGATACCGCCTGTCTTTTATCTGTTCTAATGCTTTACTGCAAGCCGTTTCCATTTCTTTAAAGTCTTTTGTATATTTAAGTTCGGCTATGATACCTGCATCCGGGTCATCCGTTTCTACTATAATGTCAGCAAAGCCTTCTCCTGCTTCTGCATTTGACTTGACAAGCCAGTCATCGTTACCGGTAAGTATGCCTACCAGAAGATTGTGATATGAGCTTTCTTTTTCTTCTTTTCTTGCTTTTGTATCAAATACACTTATCGAATTGCTAAGCACCCTGTTAATGTATTTTTCTATTTCTAGCGTATTTCCATCCTCAAATGATTTCCAGAAAGCCTGCAGACGGTCAGTGTTAGAAAATATCGACTTTTTAAACCACTCATTAATCTGTAATTTAAATACTTCCCTTACTTCCCTGTTGGGTATCACAAGCTTGTAAGCACCGTCTTTTGTCAATCCTGTCTGTGTCAGATACCCTGTAGTAAACAAGACGCTCCACAGATTGTCAATGCTGTTGTCTATCTCATCATATGTAAGGTCTAAGCGTATATGCTTTTCTATCGACTCGCCTGCTATAAGCCTTTCTATCTCGTTTCTTGTTGTCTTTCCTGCCCTGTCAACAAATCTTTTCACCAGTTCATTTCCGCTGGTATTTATCCAATAAGCCTCCGGTCCGGCATTGGCATCGTCCTTTATCCTGTCCACATGGTTTATTACATCCCACGGGCAGTAAACATCTGCATTTCCAAAGTGATAACCGTCATACCACCGCTTTGTTTCCTCAAATCTGTTTTCAATATGATAATAAGCTAAAAGTTCTTTTACTTCTTTATCGGTAAAACCAAACTGCTCATCAAACCTTGTATCTGTGACAGACAGTATCTTAAAGTTGTTTAATCCCGTAAATATGCTTTCTTTTGATACACGCAGACAGCCTGTAAGTACTGCAAACTCCAATGCAAAATTTGTCTTAAGTGCCTTTCCAAACACGGCACGTATCAGAGCAACCATTTCCCTGTAATATCCATGTCCAAAAGCCTTATCCAAAGGTACATCATATTCATCTATCAATATTACTGTTTTCTTTCCGTAATGTTTATATAACAGCTCAGATAATGCTTGCAATGACGCATACAATATATCATCATCAATCACATACTTTCCATTTACTTTCTTTGTCAATGCCAGATAAACTTCTTTATCATTTTCACTTAATCTTTCACTCTGTTTTAAAAATCCAAACCTCTCTGCTTCTCTGCCTACCAGTTCAGCCATCTGATATTTTGCATTTTCAAAAGTCAATCCCTCAACATTTTTTAAAGACAAAAAAATCACGGGATACTTTCCCATATGTTCTTCACATAACTGCCTGTTTCCGGATATATATAGTCCATTAAATAATGTTTCGTCTGCTCCAATCTCAAAAAAACATTTGAGCATACTCATATTGAGCGTCTTTCCAAAACGGCGTGGACGCGTAAAAAGATTTACTTCACCCCAATTAACAAATAATTGTTCAATTAATTTTGTCTTGTCAATGTAGTAAAAAGTATTTCTGCGGATTTTCTCAAAATCATCTATTCCAACCGGCAATTTAAGTTTGTCTCCCATATCGCATCTCCATCTTTTTTATATAATCTATTTTTTATGAAACCACCTTTATTCGTGAATAAATTGTGCAAATATAATTCTTTTCACAATTCCCTTTTTATATAGTCTAGCAAAAAACAAAATGGCGGTCAAATGCATATCTATACATTTAACCGCCATTATAATTATTTGTTATACCATATCAGTTCAGCCGTTAATTTATTACATTCATAAACCTGCCGGTGAACTGTTACGGCATATTTACATACTCATTATCCAATATATGACCCCCAACAAAAAGCTGCTGAATATTCCGTAGAGGATTACCGGTCCCGATATGGTAAATATCTTACATCCCACACCAAATACATCCCCTTCTGCCTGATACTCTATTGCCGGAGATACAACTGAGTTTGCAAATCCCGTTATCGGAACAATACTTCCCGCCCCCGCAAACTGACCGAGTTTCTGATAAATATTAAAGCCCGTAAGTATTACACTTACCACAACAAGTGTCAGTGTGGTGAACATTCCTGCAAGTTCCTTATCATTTCCAAATGACATATATACATGGTTCAATATCTCACCTATAAGGCAGATTGCTCCACCTACAATAAATGCTTTAAGACAATTTAACCATCCGTTTGATTTTGGCGTCATGTTTTCCACATATTTATTATACATTTCTTTCTGTTTGTTTTTATCTTTCTCATTTAAAACTGCCCCAATACCGGGTTCATTACTGTTTTTTTCACTCATATTTAACCTCGTTTCTATGCTGCCGACATATTCTATGTTACCTGCAAAACCATTCATTAGTGCATATTGTGACATATAGTATCAAACATTCACCCAAATCCTCATAAATATTATCTAAAATCACAATATTACTTTCTGTTCCTGTAAAACGGACATTGACAATCCACTTTCGCTACTTGCGTTCAAAATACATTTGATATAATGTGCCGAGGAATTTTCCCGCTGCCATCATAAATATAAGAAGATAAATGCCATAACTTAAATTTATTCTCTGGCACAGCACCGGAAAAACCTTGACCGCTTCAGCGAGTGCCATTGAAAGGCATCCCACAAAAATTCCCGCAAATATGCCGAATATGACAAGCCCAACATCTCCTATCCTCATCGGAAAATGATATACGGATAAAAGACTTCCTATCGTCCCTCCAAGCACTATAACACTCTCAAGTTTATACACATGACCTGCAACTCCCATCCTTGCGGCAAGTCTCGGAACTATGCCAAGTGCCGTGATAAGAGCAAATGTTCCCGCTGCCACCGAAACACCTCCGGCAAAACCTATAATGGCAAGTGCCACTTCCTGTATTATCTCCATATCTCTCCTCTTATTTTCTTATAGTTTCCTCTCTATCCGCATCTTTTATGATAGCCTTGTTCATATCTTCCTCGTACTTTCGCATCTCAATATGAACAGGTGTCGGGTCATCATGCACCTTGTCACTTTTAAAATGATTATAAAAACACAATATCCCTATCGGTATTCCAATGCTATATGATATTTCAAGTATGCTTCCAGAGTTCTTGTCCACTCCCTTTACTATCTTATAAAAATCATCAAAAACATCACCTACACTTACATCCGTGTTAAATGTCATAATAGTAAATGCTGCTCCGAAAAAAACGATTATACAGGTTATGGCAAGCTTTGTGTACTCCCATGCCGGATTTGGTTTCACGGGCATCTTATATTCGACCACAAAATCCGGTTCACCTATGTTTACGATACTAAATGCCGGGCACTCCTTTTGTATCATATTTATCACTTTTGTAATAGAAAAAATAACTTTCTCGTTCTTGTCACCTTTTACCGTATGGAGAACAATATCACCGGCACGTTTTACCGCATCATTGTCAAGCGAGATAATATCGAGTACATCAGAAAGAATTATCCTCTTATTTGTAACCTGTTTGCTCTGTGACGCTTTTATATAGATCGTTTTATTTTCAACCTGACTCATATTTATCCCTCATTTCTGTTTTCAGCCTTCTTCTTGAACTTTTATAAAAAAACATCATTATCTTTTGCTCAGTAAAATATTTTTCAATAAGTCTGTCTAAATAATCCGTCCGTTTGTATATTCCGTGCGTGTATTTCTCTGTATCGTAAAATAACATACTGTTGTCATAAGTGCTATTCCTATAATAACGGCAATAAGCCATCCTCTGTTTCTCATCATTTTCACAAACCTCCAAAATATTTTTGTGATGTTATCTGTCACACTAAAGATGTGAACCTTAACTTCATGATAACAGTAGTATGGCTTATTATTTTTTGTTTATTCACAAAATGCCCCTTTTTGAATATTTATTTATATTGCACAAACATAAACAATGTCTCTTCTATTATAAGTTTAACAGGCATTTCAAAACTATAATAATCTTTACTTAAATTATCCTGCATCAACTCTTATGAATTTAATTCAATATACATACGCTTCAATATCTTCTTTTCAAGTCTGCTGACCTGAACCTGACTTATGCCAAGTTTGTCCGCTATCTGCGTCTGCGTCATTTCCTTAAAATATCTGTACTCAATTATCTTTTTCTCCCTGCCTTTTAATTTTTTTATAAGATTGTCGATAAGTATATGATTTATAACTTTTTCCTTTTCTCTGTCACTTACTGTTTCTTTTGCCACAATCTGGTCTACAAGCATAACCTCCCTGCCATCATCCCTGTAAACGCTCTTATAAATAGAATCAATCTCCGAATTTGCATCAAGTGCAAGTACAATATCCTCCTCCGTTATCTCCGTTGCAGCAGCAATCTCACTTATCTTTGCATTTCTGCCTTTTTCATAGCTTATCTTTTCTGCCGCTTTTTTTATCTTCCAGCCATTTTCCCGCAATGTCCTGCTGACCTTAATCATCCCATCATCCCGCAAAAACCTCTTTATCTCGCCCATTATCATCGGAACTGCATATGTTGAAAAACAGACATTAAAACTCATATCGAAATTGTCGATTGCCTTTATAAGTCCTATGCAGCCTATCTGAAATATATCTTCCGCATCATATCCCCTGCCCGTAAATCTTTTTACAACATTCCAGACAAGTCCCATGTTTTTCTTTACAAGTTCATTTCTTGCCTCCCTGTCTCCTGCTCTGGCTTTCTTTAGCAAACATTTCACTTCATCATGCATGCTATTTTGCTCCTACTTTCTTTTTCATATAAATCTTAGTTCCTTTTGATACCTCAGATTCCACTCTCATCTCATCCATAAACGCTTCCATAAAAGCAAACCCCATCCCCGAACGCTCCCATTCAGGTCTTGTCGTGTATAACGGTTCCATAGCTTTATCAATATCAGCTATTCCGACCCCGAAGTCTTCTATCTCTATTTCCACATCATTATTATGTATATTGCAAGTCATAAAAATACTTCCCGGTCCAGATTCATAGCCATGTATTATGGCATTTGTCACCGCTTCCGAAACAGCCGTCTTTACATCTGACAACTCCTCAAGAGTGGGATTAAGCCTTGTTATATATGCCGCAACTACAGTTCTTGCAAATGCCTCATTGCTCGAACAGCTCTCAAATTCTATTCTCATATAAAGCCTCCTGTATGGTATCATATTTTTCTATAATCTTATACAATCCTGATATTTTAAATATACGGTCAACAGCATTTCCCACATTTGTAACTGCCGCTTTTCCGCCGATAAACATAACCTTTTTATATCTTCCCATAATAAGTCCTATACCGGAACTGTCCATAAAACTTACATCTTTAAAATCAAAAACTATATTTTTAACATTCCCGGCTTCTATAAGCCTGTCGGAAGTCTCCCTTAAGTAAGTAACCGCATGGTGATCAAGTTCATCTTTAATATAAATAATCAGACTATCACCTTGAATTTCGTAATGCAGCATATACGCACTCCTCTCTTCTTATTTAATTTACTCTCGGTATCTTCTCAGAACGAATGCTTTCGAGAGCACGTTTTATTATATTTGTGCGACTAACACTATCTATAACCAATTTCGCAAATATATATTTTTTACAAAAATAAAAAGTCTGCCGTATGCAACATTTAAGTCACATAAACGACAGACCTCTGTCTTTGTCATACTTATCTCTCTTAATCATTTTGCAAATCAAAACAGATATACTTATATTTTAAAGACTAATAACCCATTTCTGTTAATTTCGCTTTAGAGAGAGCAACTCTGTCTGAATCAGGGAAATCATTGATAATAGTCTCATAATACTTCTTTGCCTTATCATATTTCTGCTGTTTCTGGAAACCTCTGCCTAAGAAATAAAGTGCCTTAACATTAGTCTCATCATATTTAACAGCCTCTTTCAATGTCTTTATGGCATTTCCATAATCACCACTGCTATAGAGCGTATATCCCTGCTGATATAATTTTTCCGACATAGTTGCAAATGTATTTTCTTTTATTCTCTTGTACACCTTTTTTGCATATTCACTTTTAAGTGTATTTTCATCAATCTTTAAAAGTTTTTTTGCAGCATTTTCGCTATCGTTTGCCAGATATGAACTTGCCGCACTATAAAGATCATCATATATGTCTAGTATGGTCTTTCCGTCTTCGGTATTTGCATCACCCTGAAGTTCCTTCAACTGGCTTTTCAAACCATCAATCTCCTTTTGCAAAGACTCATTCTTACTCTTTAAAGATGATGAATCGCTATCATCTGCTGCCTGCTGCTCACTGTACTGTTTAAAATTATTATTCGCACTGTTTGCATCTTTTGATTTCATATGTGGAATTATAAGGAAATACATAAGTGCAAGTCCTATGACCATTCCTACCACCACATTTATAAAAGGCATTATAGACGGTCGTTCCTCTTTATATGGAGTTATTGTCTTATATGCATCCGGATCAACCTTTGGTAAAGTTCTTCTTTCCGTTGGCTGTTCCTTAGATGGTTTCGGCTGTACTCTCTGACTCTCTCCTCTTAAATGGACATCCGACAACTCTTTCATATACCTGAGCGTAGTGGTATTAGTAACATCAATCTTACTTATATGTCTGAGAAGTTTTAATGCCTTTACCTTGTTATCCTTCTTTCCAGTCATCATATAGAGTAAAGCTAAAAGCTGGTGTGCTCTTATAAAGTTAGGATTAAGATTTACAACTTTCTTAAGCTGGATAACAGCCATATCTTCGTCACCGTGTTTTGCCGAATTCAATGCTGAATTATATTTCCTTATAGTCTGATTATATGTTTCAAGTCTGTTCGGATTTGACTGTATCTGTCTGATATAATCCTCCGCATCATTGTTTTCTGCCTGATAATGCCTGCTTATGACCCACTCGCTCAAAGCAGCAACTATCTCGCCCTCTTCTAAGTATATCAATCCTAAAAGATTTCTTGCATTTGTATTTAATTTGTTATACTGAAGACTAAGTTTCAGGGATGACACGGCACCTGACAGATCCCTGACCTTTGCCTGTGACAGTCCCTTATTATAATAAGTATTTGACAGGCTGACAACCTTACGGTAATTCTTCAGATCATGACCGCAATTATCACACCTTTTCTTGCTAAAAGCTACATTGGCATTGCATCTTGGACAATTCATTATTCTTCCACCCATCCTGCTGATTTATTTTTCTTTGTATTTCTTCCTGCTTTTTCATCCTTTAAAATACTCTGAAGTAAATCCGTCACATCAGTTGTATTATTTCCGTAAATAGCATCCTCTGCCTGATCTATCTCCAAACTAGGCTGAAATTTTGCCAATTCCGCTTCAAAATCCATATTACACTACCTCCCGATATTCATCAACTATTATCCGCCGCAACTTGCGACAATCTTTTTATGTATTGCATACTCACCATCTGCTTTTTCTTTGACAAACTTTTATAATGTCTTTTCATGACACAGACATCCAGAGTACAATTTTATTCCCCAATCTTATACACTATGATTCCTGCCCCCCGCCTTGCATACTCAACATGATGTTCTTCCTCAGTCACGACTGCTCTCACACCATTTATAACAACAACATTTCCCGGATAAATGACTTTTTCAATCGTAACCTTTGCAAGATTTGCTTTTCCCATCTTCTCAACAATATCCTGTTTCTTTTTTGTCAATTCACTTAATCTCGTATCTTTTTCTATCTTTGTACGCATAAGTGCCATCTTCTTATCCCCAAGATCCTTTCTATCGGACTTTTCCATAAGAATCTGTATCTGACCCAGTACATTTGTAATCTTGGCAAGTTCTCCATTCACCGCCGACATATCCTGTTCACACTTTGTCAGTTTTGCAAAAAGATCACCGTCAACACCTGCACTTATCGTAGTCTTTACCTCAGACATATTTCCGATAATAGTAGCATGAATATACCTGGTTGCAGATACCTTTCCGCCTATTATTATTCCATACTTTCCTGAGACAATGACATCCTGACCGCACTCAATATCAGAATTCATAATGGCATTTGCATTTACATCATTGACAGCTTTTATCTGCACCTGCTCAAAAAACTTTCCGGTAACATTCCCCCCTGCCTCAAGGTATCCCTTGCCGTTGCCCTGCATTCCGTTTTTAAGCACTATGTCTTTTTTCGCCTTAAGTACCGCTGACTCGACATAACCATCTACGATAATGCTTCCTCGTTCAGATATAACTTTAACTCCCGTAAGAACATTTCCACGAACATGAATGTCATTTTGAAATGTAACATCTCCTGTTGTAAAAGACACATCGCCCTCTATAATCAGCTCAGACTCTATCTGAAGTCTGTCATCACGATATGTTATCTTTCCATCGTACTTTGCATAGTACTCCTTTTTTTCATTGTCATAGATAAAACCTCTGCCATTTAGTCGTGCAAGTTCTTTACCTTTTTTAGCAATGATTGTCTCTCCTCTTACGGAAACACCATCTTCAGAAGGTATTGCCGGATGATATATAACAACTTTCTGGCCTTCTTCAACAGTAGGCACATCTCCATACTCAGAATAGTCCACAGAACCATCTTCTAAAATCTTAGGTTTCGTATCTATCTCAGTCTGAAATAAAAACTCATACCAGCCGTCAATCCCGTCAACTGCCTTTTTTCCCTCAGCAACCTTGACAGGTACATTGTAAATCCTTTCATCTATTATCTTCTGTAACTCTGCTTTGTCAATACCATTTACTATGCCTGCATTTTTAAGTCTCTTTGCAAGATCTTCAACCGTATAGTCTGATTTTGTCTTATCTGTTGTAATGATACAAAGGTACGCCTCAGATCCGTCATCTGAAAATGTAACCTCTCCTCCGCCAAGAACCTCTGCGTTTGCTTTATCTTCCATGATACCCTCCTCCCTTCCTTAATAACAGCGATAATTTGCTATAATACCGCTACTATAATAAAATTATATATTAGTTGCCTTATAAATGCAAGTATGGAATCGCTGTTCATGGCAGCACTGACAAGTATTTTTTGTCAGAAAAAGCCCCTATAAGCTGCAATCTTATAGTGGCTTTTCTTTTGATACTTACATCACATTATTATAATGCAGCAAGTTCCTCTTCTACTTTGCTCATCATTGCCTGATATTTCTCAAGTTTTGATTTTTCCTCGTTTATCTTCGCTTCCGGTGCCTTACTCATAAATTTCTCATTGTTAAGCATTCCGTTTACTCTCTTAAGCTCTCCCTCAAGGCGTTTCTTTTCTTTTGCAAGACGCTCTTTTTCTTTTGCGAGGTCAACAAGGTCTGCAAGTGGCATATAGATTGTTGCTTTATCTATAACTACTGATACTGCATTGTCCTCGATGCCTGTCTTGTCAGACTGTACATGTACTTCTGACGCAGAGATAAGGTGCTGATATGAAGATACAAGTGATGTGAGTGTCTCTTTTGTCACATCGTCATCTGCCACGATATATACCTTAGCTTTTCTTGATGGTGCTACATTCATCTCACTTCTTCTGTTTCTTATTCCTCTTGTAAGTGCTTTCATAAGCTCTGCTTTATTCTCAGCAGCTTTATTGTCCCACTCATCCTTAAACTCAGGCCAGTTTGAAATCATGATAGACTCTTCCTCTGACTGGAGTGTGCAGAATATTTCTTCCGTGATAAACGGCATATATGGATGAAGTAATTTAAGTGAGTTAATAAGTACCGTCTTAAGAGTCCAGAATGCAGCATTTGCTGACTCCTTATCCTCATCCTTTGCAAAAAGTCTAGGCTTAACAAACTCGATATACCAGTCACAGAACTCTGTCCATACAAAGTCATTTATCTTCTGAACAGCTACACCAAGTTCATATTTTTCCATATTCTCAGTAACTTCTTTTGCAAGTGTGTTCACCGCTGACAATATCCACTTGTCCTCAACTTTGAGAGTGTCATACTCAGGTGTTGTAATCTCGTTGTCTCCAAGATGCATCATGATAAATCTTGAAGCGTTCCATACCTTATTTGCAAAGTTACGGCTTGCCTCAACTCTCTCCCAGTAGAAACGCATATCATTTCCCGGAGCGTTGTTTGTGACAAGTGTAAAGCGGAGTGCATCCGCACCGTATTTATCTATAACTTCAAGCGGGTCAATTCCATTTCCGAGCGATTTACTCATCTTTCTTCCCTGACTGTCTCTTACAAGTCCATGGATAAGAACTGTATCAAACGGTACTTTTCCCGTATGCTCAAGTCCTGAGAACATCATACGGATAACCCAGAAGAATATAATGTCATATCCTGTTACAAGAGTGCTTGTAGGATAGAAATAGTCCATCTCCTCTGTCTTTTCAGGCCAGCCAAGTGTGCTGAAAGGCCAGAGTGCTGATGAAAACCATGTATCAAGTGTATCAGGGTCCTGACGCATAGGTTTGCCGCATTTTGGACAAGTGCAGCCATCTTCCTTAGTAACAACAAGTTCTCCACAGTCATCACAGTAAAATGCGGGAATTCTGTGTCCCCACCAGAGCTGACGGGAAATACACCAGTCTCTTATTCCTTCTAACCAATGGTAATATGTCTTATCAAAATGAGGTGGAACAAACTTTGTATCACCTTTTTTTACGGCTTCGATAGCAGGTTTTGCAAGTTTTTCCATTGCAACGAACCACTGTTTTGAGACTCTTGGCTCTACTGTTGTATGACAGCGGTAGCAGGTTCCTACATTATGCTCATGGTCTTCTACTTTAAGAAGTGCTCCCTCTGCTTCAAGGTCTGCTACGATTGCTTTTCTCGCCTCATATCTGTCCATTCCTGCATATTTAGGATAGTCTGCAACTATCTTTGCATCATCAGTAAGTACATTTATAACTTCAAGATTGTGGCGAAGTCCAACTTCAAAGTCGTTAGGGTCATGTGCCGGTGTAATCTTAACAACACCCGTACCAAATTCCATATCTACATATTCGTCTGCAATAATAGGAATCTGACGGTGTACAATAGGAAGGTCGAGCATCTTTCCTATCATATCCTTGTATCTGTCATCTTTTGGATTTACTGCTACAGCTGTATCTCCGAGAAGTGTCTCAGGTCTTGTTGTTGCAAGGTCTATATAGCCTGTTCCGTCTGTAGTCTTGTAACGAAGATGCCAGAAATGTCCTGCCTGATCCTCATACTCAACCTCCGCATCTGATATAGATGTAAGGCAATGAGGACACCAGTTGATTATTCTCTCACCACGGTAAATAAGCCCTTTATTGTAAAGTTTTACGAAAACTTCCTTAACTGCCTTAGAACATCCCTCGTCCATCGTAAAACGCTCTCTGTCCCAGTCACATGAAGAACCAATCTTCTTAAGCTGTTCAACAATACGACCACCGTACTGCTTCTTCCAGTCCCATACATGCTCAAGGAACTTCTCTCGTCCAATGTCCTCTTTTTTAATTCCATCTTTAGCAAGTTTTTCAACAACCTTTGCCTCAGTTGCGATAGAAGCATGGTCGGTTCCAGGAACCCAGAGTGCTTCATATCCCTGCATACGCTTAAAACGGATGAGAATATCCTGCAAAGTATTGTCAAGGGCGTGTCCCATGTGGAGCTGTCCCGTGATATTAGGTGGCGGCATAACGATAGTAAACGGTTTCTTGTCCCTGTTTACTTCTGCATGAAAATATTTTTTCTCAAGCCACTTATCATAAGTTCTTTTCTCAATGTCGGCAGGGTTATAGTTTTTCTCTAATTCTTTTGCCATGATAATTTTTCCTTTCTAAAATAAAAGGCCCTCTACCCGTATAAATACGGATAAAGGGCGAATAATCAATACACGCGGTACCACCTTTTTTAATGTTTAAACCATCATCACTGCACATAATACATAGTAAAATAAATGCAGCTTATCTTTGTTTAAATATATCTCTGCATCTTTAACGGAATGACCCGATGAAAACTAATGACCGTTTTTCTCTGACTTTAAACCGCTGTCTTTTTCTCATATGATCGTGCATCACTGTCTCACACAATCATATCCACAACTTGTCAAAAAAACGGCTTTCATATCCACAACTCCAAAGCTACATTCCACATTTTCATGCCTGAACAGTCTTTCAGCCAGTGAACCGTTCTCTCTGATGGACTACGATGTGTACTCCTCTTTTTCCTAGTCTTTATCTTTCAACATGATACTAAATTGCGTGGTGGTATGTCAAGAGAAAAAAATTGTTTTCAATACATAAGTAACAGTTCAGCCCAAAAAAGATAAGTCAATAATACATGAGCTTGCTCAATGTATTATTGACTTGTTTTTTGGGGCGGAATAGCCTTTCATTTATGAAATGAAGTAAACACAAGCTGCATAGCAGCGACTGACAGCTTGCTGGCAGGTTTACGAATGTAATAAATGAGGGGCTGAACTGTTACATATATAAATCGGCGGATTTTGACAGTTTTGTGGGTAAATGATAAGAAACTGATGCTACCCAAAAATCCTGAGTCCTCTTTTATTTTTACCTTTTTCCTTAACCTTATCCTTTTTATCATCTTTTTTCTTCTCCTTTGTCTTAAGCTGCTTTATCTGGCTTGTCGCTGCTACCTCCTCCAAACTCTGTGACTGAATTTTTTGAAGTATCTCCTCTAGCAGTTTTGTCTGTTTTGCCGCCATCTCGTCTTTCTGCATCATTATATAATTTATCTCTTTCATAAGTTTTGTTGATACATTGTCCGATATTCTCTGCTCAGACTCTTTCTGCCCCTCCTCCACGACATTTGCAACCATTTTTCTGAGCATCAGCTCAAACCTTTTTATTTTTTCCTCGGAAGGTACGGCAACACTTCTTTGTTCCCCCTGTTTAAAAGCCGTTTGTCCAAGTTCGCCTTTCTGAATATTAAGTACCTGTCCGGCGGCCCCTGACATACTTTTGTTTTCCAACTGCACAACATTGTCCGTCTGCACAGACTGACTTCTTGAAATCATAAAACCGTTTACAGTTTTTGCTTTATTGGAGTTGTTTTCCTCCTCATCCTGAATTTTCTGGTTTAACTCCTCACGCAATTTATACTGCTCATTTGGATTCATTTTTCTTACATTATCAATATCATGTATAATAAGTTTGATTGATTTGAGCAAAAATCCCTGTTCCTTTAAATCCTTAACATCACGGAGTATCTTTATGTCCCTGTCCGTATAAAATCTATGCCCCTTTGAGTTTCTATGTATGTTTAATCCAAGTTCCTCCTCCCAGTATCTTAAAACATGGTTTTCAACTTCAACCTGCCTTGATGCATCTGAAATACTATATTTCTTCTCCATATATTCCCTCCATAATTTCCTCAAACAATTCAATTTCCTCACGGTCGAAAGCATCTTCATCAAAAGCTTCTTTCTGACAAGCGGCTCCCTCTTGTAGTTTATTTTTATCACTCATTTGCCCTGCATCAACACTCTGTAAAGAATTGTTCTCATTTGCCACTGCCGCTTCTGCCTCGTCTTGTTTTTTCTTTTCATCAGCAGCTTTTTGAGACTGAACCATACTTTTTAAAAGATGCGGTTTCATATTATTTTCAATATAATCATACAATTCCTGTCTTAACATCCTGTCCTTTCTTTTTAACTGCAAAAAAAGTTCAGAAATAAAAATTGCAAGAAGCACCATTCCTGACGCAATCGACATTTTTATATACCACTGCACTGACGCACTCTCATAATATCCCCCGATCATGTAAAATACATAGATTACCGTTGTGACTGCCGCACCATATATTCCGGTATTTTTCAGATTATACAGATTTATCCCAAGATACTTTACATCCTTCATCTGCATAAAAACAAAACTCTTTGTATCATTTATCTTAAGATTCATCTTATATGTAGTCTCATATTTAGAAATCGTGTTTTTCATCCATTTATTCTTAGTTGTAGAAATATGATGTACCTGATGCAAAAGTTCAGTATATATACACGCCACTATAGTCTTTGCTAAAATTGTGATACCACCTGCTCCAAGCATCAAAAGCACACCATCATAATGCTCCAGAAAAAACTTCATGTTCTTCCCTCCAGTCTTTTATTCTTTTTTGGTACCGAATATATAGTACGACCTTGTCCGCCCCTTTTCTACCCCTAATCATGCGTCATTTAGTATAGATTTTCGACAAAAGTTCAAAAGTAAGTATTTTTGTGCTATACTAATTTTAAAAGTCCGGCAGATATTCGCAAGCCACTCTGCCACTTTCATGATATTGTTAAATCAAATTTAAAGCGAGGTTTTTTATGACAGATTTGTTGAGCAGCATTTATGTTCAAAATGATTTTAAACCGATAATATTAAATACCCCCGGAATATTTCTAAACATAAAAGTCAGTGATGACGAAACGCTTGCCATCGTGACCGTCGATGAGACAAAGGGAAATCTATATTCAAGGGAACAATTTGAAAATATTTCAAGACAGATACGAACTTTTGCCACAAATAATAATAGTCTCAGATACCGTTTTTTGTATCTTCTGATAAGCGAAGATGACACCTGTATCAAACGACTTTTAACTGATAATGTAAGCTGCTGGCGCATAATCCCGTCACAAAAACAGCTTATGATATTTGAAACGGCTTGTGATGAATTTCTTACTTTAAGAAACCCCATTGAAAATATGCTTGCCACAAAGCCGTTAGATGTTTCCGCTTCTGACAATGAATCATCTTCCATACTGGACAAAGAAGTAAATGTTAAACTTGCCCCTGTAAATTTAGGAATTGTTGCAATAAATATTATTGTATTTATAATCATGTCAATAATCTCCACTCCGGGTTCAGAAGACATATCCGATAAATTTGCACTCGGCTGGGATCTTTTTTTCAATAAAAAAGAATACTACCGTATTTTTACATCAATGTTTGTGCACGCCGGTATCGACCATCTATACAACAATATGATAGTGCTTTTAGTTATCGGAAGCTATTTTGAACTTGCAGTCGGCAAAATAAATTATATTATTGTTTATTTTTCATCAGGTATTATTGCAGGCTTAACATCTATGCTTTATAATATGTCAAATAATGACTATGTGCAGTCAGTCGGAGCATCGGGTGCTATCTTTGGCATGACCGGCGGGATGATAGCCGTCATACTGATAAATTATTTCCATGCACACAGTCTTGACCTTATGAAGATTATTTTTGTGGCATTTTTAAGTCTTTATGGCGGTTTTACAAGTCAGGGAGTTGATAATGCCGCACATATCGGCGGAATAGTATCCGGCTTTTTAGTCGCATTTTTTTTATATTCTTTACGCATAAAACGCAAAAAATATAGTTAAGCGGATTTTGCAATCTGCTCTGCTACCTGCTCATAACACTATTAATTGCTATCCCAACATATCGGAAAATATTTTCCTGATAGTGTTAAATAAACAAAATAAATTGTTTTTCACATCATAACAACAAAGAAATGAGGGAACATATGACTACAATAAATATTTATTATGGCGGACGAGGTCTTATCGATGACCCGTCAATATATGTTATGGATAAACTTACAACCGTATTTGATGAACTTAATGTAAATGTCAAACGCTATAATCTTTACGAAGATAAGCACGGTATTTCCGTACTTCCAAAAACCTTAAAGGAAGCAGATGCCGTTATAATCACCGCATCTGTCGAATGGTTTGGTATTGGAGGTCTTTTGCAGCAGTTTCTTGATGCCTGCTGGCTTTACGGAGACAAAGATGCAATACGCAGACTCTATATGATGCCCGTTGTCCTTTCGACAACTTATGGTGAAAAAGAAGCTTACCAGACGCTCACTAAAGCATGGGAGATACTCGGCGGCACACCTTGTGACGGAATATGTGCATATGTAAGCAGTTCAGTTGATTTTGAAACCAACAATGACTATGGAATGTTGATAGAGAAAAAGGCTGAGAACTTTTACCGTACATTTACAAAAAAAATGGTAACTTTTCCATCGAGCAGCAATGCCGTTGTAGAGACTTCACAGGCTGTCAAACCTATGACTCTTACACCACAGGAAAGTGAAGAACTTTCGATGTATGTATCAGATGATAATTATGTTAAAAGGCAGAAAGAAGATATTGAAGAACTTACTCAGCTTTTCAAAAATCTTATGGATGATGATACAGACACTTCCACTTCAGATAAGGATACGGAACTTGATACTGCATCCTTATTTGCAAACATATTGAATAAAAACGGGGATGACGACAAATATATTAATGCATTTAGAACACATTTTAATCCTATTCCCGATACGGCAATCTCTTTTGCATTAAATATATCAGACCAAAGTCAGACATTGATACTTGATATGGACAATTCAAAATTAAACTGCTACTATGGAGAAAAGCCGGATGCAACAGCTACGCTTAAAGCAAATCATATTGTCATAGACAGAATTATTTCCGGAGAGATAACACTCCAGGAAGCATTTATGACAGGTTCCGTAACAGCAAAAGGCAATTTTAATATTCTTAAGTCATTTGACAGGATATTTAATTTTTAAAGTGATTGCAAAACTGATTATGTGCTGTGTTAATTATGCAGATATAGTATTTTTTATATTAGAGTAAAAATGTAGTGTGAAAAATAAATTTTTCACACACAAGTTTGTGTCTGTGCACACTTGACACAAACTTGATATGAAAAAAATGTGTGCAGAAATGAGGATTATTATGAACAAACATATTGATGACAACTGTATTTTTTGTAAACTTGCAAACGGTCAGATACCTACAAACTCAATCTACGAAGATGATGACTTTAAGGTAATTCTTGACGCCGCACCGGCTGCAAAGGGACACGCCATCATCCTGCCTAAAACACACGCAGCAAATCTTTTTGAACTGCCTGACGAATACGGCGAAAAAATATTTGCAATCGCTAAAAAATGTGGAAAAGCTATTAAAGAAACTTATGATTATGATGGATTAAATGTACTTCAGAATAATGGTGAGGCAGCAGGACAGACAGTCTTTCACCTCCATGTGCACCTCATACCAAGAATGAAAGACGACAACATCGACATTAAATGGGCACAAGGAGAATGTGCTGACGGCGAGAAAATTGCTGAGGAAATAAAAGCAAACTTAACAGATTAATATACGGACGCAGGTCTTTAATATATATTTTGCAGCGAAGACCGTTATAACATCGTCAGCACTTAATGAGCGTACTATGCTCATTTATGTGCTGCTACGATGTTATCCGAGCGAAAGCGTGTCTGAGCGTAAAATATATATAAAGACCTGCGTCCGTTTGTCATATCACAAACCCCTTAAGCCTTAAACCCTCTTACAGCTTCATTATCCATAAACACTTCATTGAGCGTTCCTTTTCCATAAGTGAGTCCGGCATATACTTTTTGGGAGTTCTGTACTACTGAACCTGATGTATCCTGTTTTGCTACTTCTTCAAATGACTTGCGAAGTTTTTCCATGTTTTCTTTTACATTGTCTATATTTACAGATTTTCTTTTGATTATTGAAGCAGTAAGCTGTCTGTTCACATATGTATATATACTGTACAGATTATGCGAAATCTCATATCCCATATCCAGACTTCCCCTTAATTCACTAACACAACCTTTTGCACTTTTAAGATAACTGTCTGCTTTCTGTAAATCTTCTGTTTTAAAACCATCCTCTGCCTGTTCTATACAATAATCAAACATTTCAAATAGTATCACTACAAGCTCACTTTTGTTTGCCTGTGATATGCGTGCAGTAAATTGTCTTTTTTCTTCACTTGTCAATTTTTACTTTCCTCGCTTCCTACATACCCTGAAGGAGACTCATTATCGTCTGTGGTCTGTTGTTTGCCTGTGAGAGCATTGATGTTGCTGCCTGCTGCAATACAGTAAGCTGAGTATATTCTGTCATCTCGCTTGCCATATCTGTATCAATGATTCTTGACATTGACTCCGTCATGTTTTCTCCAAACACATTTAAACTTGAAACTGTCGTCTCAAGACGATTCTGGTATGCACCAAGCTTAGCACGTGCCGTCGATATCTGTCTGATTGCCGTATCTGCAAGTGCTATTCCGTTAGAAGCACCATAATTTGTGCAGACATTTAATAAATCTTTTCCATTCTGATCCCTAAGTTTAAGTGCATCGCATGATACGGTAGGAAAATCCATGTCAAGTGTCTGATGCTCGTTTGCTCCAATCTGAATTGTCATATATCCCGCATCATATACTTTCATTCTTACAGTCTTATTGTTTGGTAATGCCTTATCACCTGACGGAAGTTCAACTGTCATCTCAACACCGTCCTCATCAATTATATTCAAAAGATTTCCTTTTGCCGTGTATCTTGCACTGTCTGTAAATCCTGTCTGACCTGCCGCAGCCTGTCCGAGTGTTACCTCAGCATTTGTTCCAACATTTTTCTGTTTTGTACCGTCTTCATACTTAATTTCAACATAATAATCATCTCCGGCAGCATTTGATGTGATTCTTCCGGATGTACTATAACTTAAGTTCATCTTCTGACAAGCTTCAATAATATCTTTTTCTATCTGTTCTTTCGGCTCGTCTTTTGTTATATTTATCGTTTCGCCATTTATTGAGAAAGAAGTATCTTTCGTTGCAGGAGTTGTTATCTTATTCCAAATACCTGAAACAGATGCAGCCGTTGCATTGCTTACAACCGTAAAACTGTATGTTCCAGCCGTTGCCTCCATTGACACCGATACTGCCTTCACTCCATCAACACTGCTTGACATCGTTCTTGATGCTGAACCATCAAAAAGGCTTCTTCCATTAAACTCAGTCGTACTTGAAATACGGTCTATCTCGTCCATAAGCTGGTCAACTTCTTTCTGAGCTGTCTCCCTATCCTCCAATGTATATGTATCATTTGCATTCTGTACACAAAGTTCACGCACACGCTGTAACACACTATGAATCTCTGATAATGCTCCATCTGCTGACTCCAGTATTGATACTCCGTCTTCCGCATTCTGTGCAGAACGGTCAAGTGCACGTATCTGTGTACGCATCTTGTTTGAAATTGCAAGTCCTGCTGAATCGTCAGCCGCTTTTGTAATCTTATATCCTGAACTTAACTTCTGCATACTTAAAGATAATCTGTTATCATTCTTTTTTAAATTTACATTTGCAAGCTGAGCTGATATATTGTGATTTATTTTCATGAAAATTCCCTTTCCTTTCTTTGATATAATCCGTTTTCTGTTTTACTGTTTTGACACTGACACCAAATGTGCCGTTATTATCTTTGCAGCCTTGTAAAGAGCTGATGTATCTGCATCGCTTTTACCTGCCATAAGACCGTCTGTCTGTGATACTCTGTTCATTCCATATGATATATTTTTAACTTCAAATCCGGCAGTTTCTAACGCTTTTGTAAGCTTATCCGATGATTCTTTCAAAAGTTCATAACCCTGCCTTTCACCCGCAAAAACATATCCCTTAACAGACTCTCCCGTAACTTTAACTTCTGCCGTAACATCACCGAGCAGCAAAACATCATCTTCATCAGAACTGTTTCCCCTGATACTTACCTTTACTTTACCATTGTCACCGTCACTTGGTATAATGGTGACATTCATATTTGTAATAGTATCCCCTGTTTTTATCGGAATATCATAACTTCTTCTCTCTGCCATAAGCATACTTAAATTTATTCCCTTAGAAAGACTTCTAAGACTGTCTAAATCCTCATATCTTATATCAGGCTGTTCATATGACCTGTTTAATATATCTTCCATATATTTTTCGGCTTGTTTGCACTTTTCCTGAATACTTTCCTCAGAATCAAGCACCTCTGACATACTGTCTGTCAATTCTTCAAACTCTGTCTGCTTCTCACTGTCGAGCACATCTTTACGCTTATAACTCTCTTTTAAAGGATTATACGAATTTTCGATATAATTCAATGCCGCCTCGATATTTTCCATTGTCGCAGGTATATCAAGATTTGCAAGCATATCTCTTATCTGACCTCTCTCAGCTTCAAGAGTTCTGACATTTTCTGCTTTCGCATCATAATATGCCTTTTCAATCTCCTTGTCACCGTCAGCCTCTTTAACCTGCTGTGCAAACATTTCAAGTGATGTATTAAGTACACTACCTATATCACCATTTGCAACCTCATCAAGTTTTGACGGTGAAATCTCATCGAGCGTATCTGAAACAAGAGTGTCAAAATATCTTCCCTTAATGCTTTCTTCCTCTGAAACATCAGTGTTTTGCACATCTGCCGAAGTCTGCTCTGACTGATTTTGAGCCTGTCTGTTTCTGCCTGAAAGTTCAGAACCATTCTCCTGATTTTCTGTATGTGCTGCACTAAAGCCCTCATTTATCTGTTCTGTTATTGATGAAGCCATAAAATTAAGCTCTTTAAGTCCGCCAAAATCATCATCTATCTTTGTGTCGATACCATGATTTTTCATTGTTCTTACCGCTGTCAAAAGATTTCCAAGCGTCATTTCCCTGTCAGACTGTAAGACTGCACCGATTGCTGCACCATCCGACTTTTCAATATTGTTTAAAAGCCTGTAGATACCAATATATCCATCTCTTTCCTGCTCTGAAATATCTCCTGACTTCTGTAGCTGCCAGAGATATTTACTGTATTTTTCCTCTGTACTTAAATCCTTCGTGGCATTTATATCCGAAAGTTTCTTATCAAGGTCACTTATCGAGGTGTCAAGCGGATTGTCACCCCGCCTTATCATTTCAAGGACAGTCGATGGTTTCATATTGTCGATAACCCTGTTTAAGACAGCGTCGTATTCCTTAACTGAAAGCACATTCTCCTCTGTTATCTCCATACCGTTATAGCCGAGAATCCTTACTGCCCTTTCATTTGCATTTGTATCTTCCATGCCAAGCTCTTTAAGAAGATTTGGAACACTCGCAAATGCTTTTTGGATTGAGTCACCATAAGAAGCATCTACCTGTGTAGAAACCATCTCATAAAGCTGTCCATACTGCTGCCTGCCGTAAGTCTCACTCGAAGCTGCCGCATGAAGTTCATTTAATGTGAGAAGATTTTGCTGTCTTACTGTTCTTCCGATAAGTGATGCCGGTGCATTTGCAATGTCTGCTTTCTGCTGCAAAGTCTCCTGCAAAAGGCTGAGTTCATCATCACTAACATCACCTGCCGCACCTGTCGTATAGACAGCGTTTTCTTCATTTCTTAATTCCTCCACTACCTGTTCGAGTGGTGCAGTATTTATATCTATTCCTTTTTGTCTCATATTCATAACAGACTGTGTAGTCATCTTAAGGCATATCTCTGCGACATATCTTTTTGCAATGACTTCTTCAACCTGCATATCGCTCATTCCCTCAACTACCGTAGTCGGAATATTATTAGAAGTAATATCAGCAATCCCTGAATTTGTCTTATTGCAGGCTGCAGCCTGTCTTAAAAGTTCAAGATTTAATACACCGTTACCTGAATAATTTTCATTTGCAAATGCAATATCACCGACCGCAGCTTTTACTGCCGTTGATATATCCGCATCCGTTATCGCCGCAAAATTATTTATAATGCTTCTCGCTATAACAAACTCTGATGTATCGAGTGATGCCTGCTCAGGCTCTGCCCCTGCCGCAACAGACTGAAGTATCTGTTCAAATGCCGTCTTTGCTGACATATCAGAACTTATATCATTTAATACGGACATTGTCTTAAGTGCATCTGCCGTGACCGGAAGGTCATTTGCAAAAAGCCACTTTGCATCTGCTGCAGCACTCTCCTTATCAAGCCCTGTTGCATCTATAAGCCTTTCAACCTGTGGCTCTATCTGTTCCCAGATTTCAGCGTCATAGACCTCTCCGTCAAAAGCATCACTTCCAGAATACTGACCATGATATATATTTTCTATCGTTGGTGTAAGCGAGTTACCTACAATATATGCCTTTGTATCGTCAGACATATTAAGTGCAGAAGAACTCATCTGAAGTGCAGACACTATCTTTGAAATATTTTCCGCCGTGACCGGAATACCTGAATTTTCCAAAATCTTTTTTAGACCGGCTTCTGCCTTTGCATCAAGAGAGCCTGTTGCCTGAATTTTTTTAAGTTCTTCCTCAAACTCATCAATATCTTTTTTGTTTTCTTCCCTGTTCTGCTCATTGTCAAGTTTCTGCTGTTTCATCTTTTCAACAGCTTTGTCAACATATTCTTCCTCGCATTTATCAACAGAACCCTCTGACTCCTCAACAGATTTGTAATCATCCCCTGTAAGAACCGCAAGATTTTTATTCATCTCAGTTTTGACTGCTGCCGCATCCTTACTTTCCGAACTGCCTGAAGTGCCCGTTCTGTAACCATAAGTGCCTGAATTTACACCCGAACTTACCATCGTATGACTGACAGCCACCGCTCCGGATGCCAAACCACCGTTTCCAACTTCTTTCAGCACGATATTATCTTTAGACACATCCATGATCTTAAATCTTCTAGTTTCGCCCTCCCTGGCATTCTGTACTGCGGTCTTTGGTACTGCCACCTCAACACCATTAAAGTTGATGGAAATCTGATTTGAAACTTTCGATACAACACCTTCAACAACCTGCCCCTTACTTCCTATCGCAAGCATAGAACCGTTTAAAACTCCTGCCCTGCCGCCGGACATATTTGCCGTCCTGTTGTATATGTCTCTTATATTCACATTCATCGATTTCTCACCTTTCATTTATGACTTATAAATAAAATATCTATACTTTTATTTCGGCTAAAGTGGTAAATTTCTTGAGAATAAAAACAATATCATACTTTTACTTTTTTTATAAAAACAAACATTTATTAACAAAGCGACCCAAAATTATCTCTCAATTCATTAAATTGACCTCTAAGGACAAAAAACAATACTTTCATTTTTAACACTTTTTATGATATAATACCAAACAACAAATCCTTTATTGTATTAATATACTTATAGGTAATTGCGAAACAAGTTTGAAATCTTGATTCCAATAGGGAAAAATCCAGCAGAGCTGGATTTTAAAGAGATGTTTATGCGAAATAGGATTTTATTGCATAAAAACAAAGCAGATAGAATTATCTGCCTGTAAAACAGGTGGGAAATATAGAAGATTATGCTATTAACGGCTTCAAGCTACGGATATACTGGTGTTTATGAATTTTATCAGCTACTATGACAGTGAGCAGCTGTGCAATCCCTGCAAGCAGTAAATCAGAATGAAGAGTTTCTTCATTCTGTGTCTTACGACCTGCAACACAAAAACTGTCTTTAAAGTGGTTAATGGCTTTTTCTACATTTACACGTATTTTGTATGTGGAATCCCATTCTTCCGTATCACGAACACATCCGGGGTAAGCACGAAGATTTTTTTCAGGGTAGATGTAAATCATTCTTCCGCAGGAAGAAGTTGTGCATGGGTTATCACAATAGCATACACGCTTGGATTTCTTAGTAGTACTGTTCCATTCCCATTTCATTTTTGGACAGACGAATTTCATAGTTGGAAGTCCGCAACGCAGATGGGATTTGCTTCCTTCACGCTTCATTGGAAGAAAGGGATCATGTGGACAACAGGGAATGCCTTTGTCATTGACAGTATAATCAACCCCTTCAATTTTCAGCTTGTTTTTCAGCGGAATACAGGCCTTTTCAAAGGATGTTTCCTGTAACAGGTATTTATAAATTTCAATGGAATCAAAAGCAGCATCACCCAGAAAAGTTTTTGGATTGATAAGAGGATGCTTTTTGAAGAAATCCATTAAGGTAGGAATCAGTGCTTTTGCATCTGCAAGGCTTTTATCTTCATCAGGAGAATCGGCTTTTTTTCTATAACGATTTCGGGGTGGGATGCAAGAAAGTCTTTGTTGTAAAAGCTTATATCTCTGACGATACCAAGTCCGTTTGTTATAATGCCAAATTTATAGGCATAGCAGAAATGTCCGTTCACATACATCTGCTGAATGGCAGGATTTGCGGCAGCATGAGAAGGCATGGAGCCATAGGCTGCTTTGTAAGGGTCGTAGGAATCATCCAGTCCTTTTGCCTTTTTAAATGCTTTGAGCTGCTTTATGATACGGTTGGCATATTTCGGGTTATTTTCAGTAACCCATGCTTCGATGCCTGATGTATCGAAAAGCAGCATGGAAGCTTTTTGGCTATCAATTTTTTGGCATATCGGTTCGGTCAGTTCAACCATATGATCGAACATGGATTGTAAGTCCAAAAGAAAATCCTGTTTGAAACGGGTAAATTTAGAGGCATCTGGAACAACATCAAAACCGCAGAAATCCCGTAATTCCTGAGAGTATTTTAAGAATACAATCAGAAGGGATGTGGTTGGAATCGAGAAAATAAGCAGTAATAACAGAGCTTTGAGCATCGGATAAAGAAGATGCTTATGTGGTCTGCCGGTGGCAGCATGAAAATGACAAACGAAAGATGTTGGGACAATTTCATCAAGATTTATGGTTTCATCGAGGATGGAAAGAAACTCATATTTGTTGTTATCAAATTTATTTTGGCAATCTGAAAAAATATCTGCCAAAGAAAGCTGTTTGTATGTTATCATATAAGTACGACTCCTTTACTGGTGGATATGGTTAGTAGTTTATAGTCAATTCTATTTTACCATAAATCAGTGAGGAGTTGTTTTATTTTGTAATGAAAAATATCCCGTATTTATGCGAGGCTTGATGTTTCGCAAACGCCTAAATATACTTAAATCGAAAGGAGAAAGATTTTATGAAGAAAAAATTATTATGTACACTTTTAACATTATGTATGTTAGTTGGCACACTAGCAGATAATTATCATTTTAATTTTGTAAAAGCAGATGAAATACAAAATTCAACTAATGTAAAAACAGGTGACACTATAAAATATGACGGTGACAGTTTTCAAGTAATATACGAAATAACCTCATTATGGAACGGTGCCTATAATGTAAGTGTCACCCTAAAAAACACAGGAACAAGTACAATTCACAATTGGGCATTACTTTATGATATGGAAACAAATAATATTACAAATATTTGGAATGCAACTATCGCAAATAATGAGAATGGATTGTATTTGATAAATAACAACAACTGGAATATGGATATAGCAGTAAATTCAAGTGTACAATTTGGATATACAGCATCATATACAGATAATTTAGTATCACTTCCAAAAACTTTCAAATTAACTACCTGCGAAACAGAAGTTCCAAAAAATAATTATGAAACATCATTTGCAATTACAAGTACAGGAGGTGGACAGTTGACTGCTAATATCACAATAAAAAATATTTCTAGTAAAACAATAACAGATTGGTCATTAAAATTTACATATAAAAATAAAATATATAATATGTGGGGTGCTTCCTTGGAGGAACAAGAACAGAAAGATAATGAATATATATATCAAGTTAGAAATCCAGGATGGACACAAAATCTTGATGCAAATTCAGAATATACATTTGGATTTCAAGCCAAAAGTGTCGATGAAGCAGCTATTCCCTATAATTTCGAAATGAAATGTTACGATAATTCTATTATATACGATACAGACACCGATGGTGACGGACTTGATGATGCAACAGAACTTATTTATGGAACCGATATAAATAATCCTGATACCGATGGTGACAGCTTAAATGACGGACTGGAAGTATATATATTAGGATATGATCCGACAAATATTGATACAGATGGCAATGGTATTTCTGATGCTTACGAAGATACGGATGAAGATGGTCTGACAAATATATATGAAGTATCGGCTGGTTTAAATCCTGGAGAAAATGATACGGACAGTGATGGTTTAAATGATGGCGAAGAAATAAATACATATAAAACAAATCCCTTGCTTGATGATACTGATGGTGACACCTTATTAGATGGTTCTGAAATAGCATTAAAATTTAATCCTTGCAAAAAAGATACAAATAACAATGGAATTACTGATGATAAAGAATTTGTACAGCAAAAGATATCAGAAAATATAAACGAAAATGCAAATGATGGTGCAATTACTAATGTAACATTGAAAATGAATGTCACAGGAGATGCGACAGAAAATACAGAAATTGAAAATGTATTTGGTGAAGATATTTTGTCAAGCAATGTTGAAGGATTAATAGGTGTCCCAATAAACATAAATTGTACTGGTAAACTTGATAAAGCCACTATTACATTTAATTATAATCCAGAAAAGCTAGGAAATACATCAGAAGATGATCTTGCAATATTGTGGTATGATGAGAAAAATGATAATTATGTAATTTATGATAAAGAAGCTGTATTAGATAAAACCACACATACCATAAGTTATACAACTAATCATTTCAGTACATATATGGTCGTCAACAAAAAAACATGGTATGCCGTCTGGCGTAATGAAATAAATTATAGAACAACAAACAGAAAGAAAAAATTTGTAGATGTTGTTTTAACTATTGATGCATCTGGAAGCATGAAAGGAAGTGAAATTGTAAATGCCAAGAAAGCTCTAAATGAGTTTACAGATGCCAAAAGAAACAAAGATCGATTAAGTGTAGTTAAATTTACTGGAGAAGCTGACATTATAGGTAAATTCAAAAAAAGTAAGACGAAAATCAAAAAAGATATTAATAAAATTAAAGCTGGCGGAAAAACTGATGTAGATAAAGGATTAAAGAAAGCAATAAAATTATACACAGAAAAAGAATATAAAAATGTCGGAAATAAAAAAGATATTCTATTAATATGTGATGGAGATTTGGAATATAATCAAGAAATTGTTAATTTAGCAAAGAAAAATAAGATTTCCATATATACAATTCTTATTGGAAAGAAAAACAAATCAGCATTGAAGAAAATTTCGACTAAAACAGGCGGAGCCTTTAAAAATGTTGAAAAAACAAGCGATTTATCAAATATTATGTTTAAAATGGAAGACAACATTATGGGTGCTATTGATAAAACTGATAGTGACAAAGATGGCATATTCGATGTATATGAAGAAAAGGGAATGTTTTGCTCAAACGGCAAAATAATAAAAACGAATAAAAATAAAAAAGATAGTGATGGTGATGGTCTAAGCGATTATTATGAATTTACATGCATTAAATATATTGGAACTCCATTAATGCCAGGCAATAAAACCATATATAATAAAAGGACAAAAGAATATATAGATGCCTCTTATTTTCCTTTTGTTAGGAGTAATCCTACAAAAAAGGACTCAGATAACGATGAGTATAATGATAAGATTGATAAAAAACCATTGCATAAAGCAACAAAATTAATAGGAATAAAAAATGACAGAGAATTTGTTCCAATCAATATAAGTTTAGGAGAAACATTATGGAATGAAAATTGGAATAACTTTGATTTATCATATGGGGGTGATCAAGGTTGGTGGTCTGGAAAAATTAACAATGAAGGTTGTGGTATTATTGCTGCTGCAAATATACTTTTTTATCAAAGTAGAAAAGGAAAAAAAATATCTGCTCCTTTTTCCAAAACTACATATAAAAAAACAGTAGATGAACTAAGCAATAATATTCCATTATTAAATGGTGCCGTAGCATTAACTATAAAGCGTGGACTTAAAGCATATTGGAGAATAAGAAAAACCGAAAAATTGTATAATATTGATATTGATGTAATGTTATTCTCCTCCGAAAAAAAATCAAACCAATTATTTAAAAAAATAAAGACGAACTTAAAAAAGAAAAATCCTGTAATTTTATCTGTAGGCGGAAACATTCGAGGTAATAAAACAAAACATGGACCTGAAATGTTTAAATTAGAAAAAAACTCCTTAATTAAATTTGAAGGAAGTCGACAATATTTTGATGAACATTATGTTACAATAACAGGAATTTTAACAAATGAACAAGACAATACATATAGATTACAAGTATCATCTTGGGGTGAAAAATATTATATAAAATACCATGATATATATCCATTTGTAAAAAATCATAGTTTACCTATGATGTGCGATGCTATTTTTGTCGCAAAAAATAAGTCCAGCTAATAAATGTCAATAGTTAGATGTGAAAAAAATTATTTTGTTTTTTGACTAAAAAAGGGCGGACTTTCCCCTTGGTGAAAATATCGTTTTTTGAAAGATATTGATTCATTGGGTTCATAGTATTTTATGCAGTCATGTCGCATTTGGCAGCATTGTATTGTTTGATATGCTCCTGAGGAGCAATGATTTTGAATGGTTTGTTGTCTCTGAGTATTGCAAATATCATATTGCATACCTTATGTGAAACAGCGCCCATTGCTACGAGCTTTGGTTTTGAGTCACACTTCTTGAGATAGTATTCGCGAAGAACTGGATTTTTAGCTTCTCCATTACGGGAGATACTGATGCTTTGTAGGGTTAATG
>LLKB01000005.1:722911-876957 GCA_001414325.1 Butyribacter intestini
TACTGTTATGTAGGATTTTGAAAGGTTTTCCTACGAATTGTTGGTTTGGAAGTGCTATAGACATCCAGGAGAAGTCAGCACCGACATCAATACCAACAGAGATGAATAGTTCATCAAGATTAAAAATAACTTTGTTTGACATGAGCAAAAGCTCCTTTCTGATAGGAATCCATTTCCAATCTGGCAGGTACACAACCTAGCGCGTTATTCGGGTATTGCCTTCCGGCTCCCAACCAGCTAAAACATAAAACCCTGTCGAATGGACTAATTGACTTAATTACAGGTATCCACAGATAATCAGTGTCCCAAGGAGGAATACATTCTTTGTCCTATCCTAAGAGATGATACCTTATGTTTTATCTGGTGTCTATCAGGAACCGTCAGACATGATCATTATTACGGATAACATCTGATGAAGGAAGAATCCCTTCTTCTGTTATCTGATTTATAGAAATTTATTAACCAAGTAGTCTTGTTTGACTACATCATTATTATACTAGGGAGGGATATAAATGAGCAATAAACTAAAAGAAAATACAAGGATAAAATCAACAATTATTCTCTTAACAACAATAGTTTTAATTACTTTTATAAGCATCATAGTAATAAAATTAAATACATATATCAATCGAAATCCCTATCTTGATGAAATCAATGAAATAATACAACAAAAATACGGTGAGGATTTTTGGATTGATAATAATTGCACTAAAGATGATAAGATTTCAGAAATAACTATATATGCCTGTGAAAAAACATATCAATCGGATAATATTTTTGAGAAAACTAATATTATTCAAAAAATCATATATAAGTATATAAATAACAATAAAAAACATTTTGATAAAATCAATCAGATAGTTGAAGAACAAGGAGGAATTAAAAAAACAAAACAAGAAGGAGTCTCATTATTTTTTCGTAACAATGACCGAACTCAGTCTTCCGGCAGATTAAATGTTTTTTGCTTTTTTAATGATATTAAATATAAAACTACAACCGGATTTAATTCACTTATAATTTGTGCTAAATCAAGTGATGCAGAATATTCCAATATAACATTCAGCAAAATTATTTATTTCGATAAAATAAAGTATTTGAAGTATTCCGGTACGAATATAGACGATATTTTTATATTGGAAAAAATGCAAAACCTAGAAGAATTAAGTCTTGAAATTTCAGATAATGATACTTTTTACAAAGCTAAATCCATAGCTAAAAAAATGGGGATAACCATCCATATCACATAAATGTATTGTTTAAAATTTCATATAAAAACGGATATTGCATAAAAACCGCAAAAAATGTTTAACTTAACTATTATGCTCCCAAAACCACAAAAACCTGACGGTTTAAAAATCCCATCAGGTTTCTGTTATCATATGTATTTTTATTTTCCTACGACACGCTGTCATTCTTTTCATTTGTTGCCGCTGCTTCTGACCTTGCATTTTTATATGCCATAACTACATTTTGTACTCTATGCATGATTATGCGTGGATTGTACGGCTTTTCTACAAAGTCTGTCGCTCCGAGTGCAAATGATTTTTCTATGCTCTTGTCTCCGCCCTGTGAGGTGACGATTATCGGAATGTGTGCATATTTGTTTTCCATCTTAAGCTGCTTCATCAATGTAAAGCCGTCCATAACAGGCATTACAAGGTCGAGCATGATAACATCTATCTCATCGGCATGGTCTTTGATATATTCCAATGCCTCTGCACCATTCTCTTTTTCAACAATTTTAAAATATCTGCTAAATGATGCACTGAGTATCTTTCTGTTAAGCACAAGGTCATCAACTATAAGCATTGTTCCCGGTGATTTTCTGAATGTCGCATCTGAGAAATTCATCTCAAGACCTTCCATATCGTTATTTAAGATACTGTGCTCAATAAGATGCTTTTCAAATTCTTCCGGTGGAAGCGGCTTTGCAAAATAATATCCCTGAACAAAATTGCAATCCATGTTTCTAAGCATCTGTATCTGTTCTTCCGTCTCTATCCCCTCTGCGACTACGGCATAATCCATCCATTTTGCAAGGCTTATGATAAAACTCAAAATATTATTGCTGTTTGTGCTTAAATCTCCCTGAACAAATCCCATATCAAGTTTCAATATGTCTATCGGCAGTTCATTGAGCATATTTAAAGATGAGTAGCCTGAACCAAAATCGTCCATTTCTATTATAAATCCGAGAAGCTTAAGTTTTTTGACAACTTCTATTATCTGCTGCGGATTTTCGGTATATGCCGTCTCCGTAATCTCCAAGTGTATGTTTTCAGGTTCAAGCCCGTGCTTTTTAATGATTCCCATTATTATATCCATAAAATCAGGGTTATATATATCTGTTCTTGATACATTAACTGAAATAGGCACTACCGGATAGCCTTTTCTCTTCCATTCCTCTATGTACTCACAGGTCTTGTCCCAGACAAACTTGTCAAGCTCAGTGATAAAACCGTTTGTCTCAAATAATGGGATAAATTCTGCCGGATTCATAAAGCCTTTCTCAGGATGTACCCATCTTACCAAAGCCTCAGCACCGGCAACTTTTTCAGAATTAAGGTCATACTTTGGCTGGAAATATACCTTAAACTGCTCTTTATCTATGGCATCCTCCATGCAGTTTAATATCTCCTGCTCATATACCTGCTTTTCCCATATCTTTTTGTCATAATATGCCATATATCTTCCATATCTGCCCCTGATGGTATCTACGGCAAGAATAGCTCTGTTTATCATTGCGTGCATCGACATCTTAGTGCCATCTGTAAGATATATGCCAAATCTGAGTCTTAAATTCATATTGACCGGAAAATCATTTATTGTCTTTACTATATTGGCAAGCTGGTCATGCAATATCAGCTTGTCATATTTCTTGATAATGACAAAATGCTCATTTTCTATTCTTCCACACACCTCATCATTATTTACATAATGCTTAAGCACCTTTGCCATAAATACTAATAGATTGTCACCTGTTTTTTCTCCGAATAAATCTTTTAAAAGCTGAAAGTTTTCAATATCAGAATATAATACGGCATACTGGACATCTTTATTTCTTTTCAAAAGCTCTTTTGCTTTTTTTGAAAATGTTTCTTTTGAATATACTCCGGTCAGTGTATCCATCTGAAGATAATTTACAAGTGATGCTGTCTCTTTAAGGTGAATGATATTTTGCAATCTTTTTTTGACTATTATAGGATTGTAAGGCTTTCCAAGAAAGTCACTCGCACCCAGCGACAATGCCTTAAGTTCTGACTGCTCGTCTCCGTCTACTGATGTCACTATGACCGGTATCTTCGGCAGCATTTTTCTGTATGCCATCTCGTTAAGCACACCATAGCCGTCAAGCCCCGGCATAATTATATCGAGTACAACTGCAGAAATCTTTTCCTTTTCTTTATCAAGAATTTCCAGAGCCTCATACCCATCACTTGCCTGAAGAATATTATAATCATCTTCTAACAGTCTTGTCAGACATTCTCTATTTACTTCCTTATCATCAGCAATAAGAATCGTATTTTTCTCTGACATCCTGCCACCTCCTTTCAAATCGTATTTTCCGACTCCAACAAAATTTAGTGTATTTTTTCCATATGTGTATCGCTTTCATTGCGCTTATTATAAAATTTTTGAATTATCTCTTTTTTATCCCTCTTTCTGATAGGGACCAGCCTGTCCCCCGGCATATAAAAATCATAATCTACTATATCACTTACCCAGAGGATATTGACGATATAGCTTTGATTACATCTCAAAAACATATCAAAATCAAGTTTTTCCTCAAGTTCTCCAAGCCTTGAATAAACCTTGAAAACACCATTTTTACAATAGATACTAACCACTCTGCCCATAGACTCTAAGAAATATATATCCCTTTGTCTTATAAAAATCTTCTTCTGCTGAATGGTAACTTCCAACATTTCTGTTTTCTCATCCTGTTTTTTCACATCATATTTTTTGAGGTAATATTCTAATGTCTCCCTTACCTTTTCGACACGATAAGGTTTTAATAAATATGCAAGTGCGTGTATGTCATATCCCTCTTTCATATAAGCTTCACTGCTCGTCGCATATATGATTTCTACCTGCACATCCTTTTCTCTGATAGCCCTCCCCGTTTCAATGCCATCTAACTGTTTCATCTGAACATCTAAAAAAATAACATCATAATCTCCTCTTGAGTAATTTCTAAGAAGTTTCTCGCCTGAAGAAAACTCAAATACCTGAGCACTATATCCAATATCAATTAACAGTCCCTCAACGACATTTTTAAGGATGCCCCTCTCGATTTCATTATCATCACATAACGCAATCTTAATCATCCTATCACTCTCTTTCACAATTTTTAAATATACCTTTTACTACTGCTCACTCGTAATCCTTACATCGTTTGCAGGCTTATATATAATATTTAAAATCAATAGGTATTTGGATATACATATAATTTTATCAAAAAAAGCATATTATTTCAAAGGTAATATTGCATATCCCTATCCCTTTTTCGCTATAATTCTACCATTTTTCGCCTTTTTCACTCACCCTCTGCACTTGAAAGCAATATACGGTCATTATCAAGGCTCTTTCCGGCATTATCCTTAAACTTTTCAAGCAGGTCATCTACAGTAAGTTTAGCTCTCTCCTCACCGCTTACATCAAACACTATATGACCCGAATCCATCATAAGCGTTCTGTTTCCAAGTTCAAGTGCCTGATGCATATTGTGAGTTACCATAAGGCAGGTTATGTTTCTGTCCTTTACTATCTCCTTTGTAAGTTTAAGTACCTTTTCCGCCGTAGCAGGATCAAGTGCCGCCGTATGCTCATCAAGAAGAAGAAGTTTTGGTGTTACCATTGTTGCCATAAGAAGTGTAAGTGCCTGTCTCTGTCCTCCTGACAAAAGCCCGACCGGGTTTTTCATGCGGTCCTCAAGCCCCATTCCAAGTAATGAAAGATGCTCCCTGAATTTCTGCTTTTCTTTTTTGCTTATCCTGCTGAAAAATGCAGTCTTTGCAGTAGATGCCCTAAGGTAAGCAAGTGCCATATTTTCCTCTATCGTCATATGTGGTGCAGTTCCAAGAAGCGGGTCCTGAAAAAGATGACCTATATCTTTACTTCTGAAATGCTCTTTTTTAAAGGTTATATCCTCACCGTTAAGTATTATCGCACCTTCATCCGTAAAGAATGAGCCTGTTATCGCATTAAACATTGTCGATTTGCCCGCACCGTTACTTCCGACTATCGTGGCAAAATCTCCATGTTTTAACGAAAGATTAAGCCCCGTAAGTGCCTTTTTTTCATTTACCGTACCCGGATTAAAGGTCTTGCATACATTTTTTAATTCAAGCATAGTATCCATTACATCGCACCTTCTTTCTTTCTTCTTGCAATCTCAGCATATTTGTGTTTTGCAAATTTTACTTTTTCTTTTATATAAGGGAATGCTATCGCAACGGCTACTATGATAGCAGATACAAGTTTTAGACACTCCGCCGGAACATTTATCCTTATTGCGACTGCTACTATAAAACGATAAAGACAGCTTCCGAATACAACACCTAATATTCTTTTAAACATCGTTCCTTTTCCGACAAATGTCTCACCGATAATAAGACTGGCAAGTGCTATGGTTACCATACCTGTTCCAAGATTTATATCGCATGATTTCTGATACTGTGCAAGTAATCCTCCTGACAGTGCAGTAAGAGCACTTGAAAGGCAAAGACCTACCGTTATCGTAAATTTAGGATTTATACTTGATGCTCTTACCATTGCATCATTGTCTCCGGTCGCTCTTATCGAAAGCCCAAGTCTTGTTCCTAAAAATCCACTTAAAAGTACACTGACTATTATAACTATCACGGCTACAAGAATAAGCTTATACCATCCTTTTCTTATAAGTATCTGAACTGCCGCATCTCCCATGTGTTCCTGTATAAAATCCCTGACTATCGTAAATATACTGTCACATTTAAAAAGGTTCATATTTGATGAAAATCCCATTGCGGCAATATTTATCGTATATAATCCCGTATTTACTATGATTCCTGCAAGAATTGACTCCACGCCCATTCTGGTCTGTAAAAATGCCGTGACAAATCCCGATATAATACCCGCACCCATCGCAAGAAACAGTGCAAGTACCGGATGACCGGCTATCGTCACTGATGCTGCAACGGCACAGCCTAGAGTAAAACATCCGTCTGTTGAAAGGTCAGCAATATTTAATATGCTGAATGATACAAAGAGTGCAAGAACGACGAGCGAATATATAAATCCAAGCTCTAATGCACTTTGTAATATTGAAATAGTAAAAATTGAGCCCATTTTTTCCTCCATGCCATATCAAGCACGCCTAAAACAGCGTGCTTGATATATTTTTATCCTGATAGTTTTTTTATTATGATAGTTTTTTTATTTTTCGTCAAATTCTTTTGCAGTCTTTGTCTCTACGACTTTTTCACACATATCCTTAAATCCGCTGTAATCAAGTCCTATCTGCTCTGCTGTCTCGGTATTTACCGTAGCTATACCATTATTAAGCGTCTTTATCGCCATCTCGCCCGGTTTTGCACCGTTTACAAGAATGTCAGCTACCATATCGGCAGTCTCTACACCAAGTTCTTTGTAGTTTACGCCATATCCGGCAAATGCTCCGTTAAGTGCAAATGAATCCGCTCCCGTATAATGAGGTATCTTTGCATTTACAAACTTCTCATATATGGCAAGCTCAGCTTTCATAATAGTGTTGTCAGTCGGTGTAAATACCGCATCTACTTTTGCTGCAACAAGTGCGTCAGCCGCAAGTGCTACCTCATCGTTTGTTGTACCTGTTTTCTCAACAACGGAAATACCGTTTTCCTCACAGAACTTTTTAGCATCTGCTATAGCCTGCTTTGATGAGTCCTGACTCTTATCATATAAAAGACCAAGTTTTTTAGTCTTGCTGTTTGCCTTTAAGATAAGCTTCATTATCGCATTTGTATCTATGGCATCACTTGTTCCGGTAATATTTGCTCCCGGTGCATCCATACTTGCAACAAGTCCTGCTGATACCGGATCAGTAACCGCTGAAAACACAACCGGTATCTGATTGTCCTCTGTAACAGACTGTGCTATAAGTGCAGTAGGTGTAGCTATCGGAATTATTATATCGACGCCATCTGATACAAGTTCCGTCATTATCTGGTTTAATGTAGACTGGTCCGCCTGACCATTGAAAGTATAATCCTTATAATCAAACTTTACTCCGGCCTCTTTTCCCTTTTTGTCAAGCTCATCCTGAACTGACTTCTGTATCTGGTTAAGCGATGCATCATCTACATATTGCACTATACCTACCTTATAAGTTTTTGTGCTGTCACCACTTTTTTCTGAATCCTGAGCTTTTTTAGAACCGCATCCTGCCATACATAAAACAGCAAGTAAAGCTGTCAGTGCTAAAAGTAATTTCTTTTTCATGTTATGTCCTCAACTTTCATTCATGTTATGTCACTATTTTTAAGTAAACCATGATTATGCCATAAAGTCAAGTATCCTTATTTTTTCACGGTAACTTTTATCGTCTTTTTCTTTCCGTTAAAAGTCTTTATTGTAATCTTTGCCCTTCCTTTCTTCAAAGCCTTAACTTTTCCCTTTGAATCAACTTTGACTATCTTTTTGTTTGATGACTTAAAAGAAATCTTATAGCTTGCCGTGTTTTTAGGAAGCGTAACCTTTATCTTCTTTGTTTTTTTCACCTTAAGTTTTATCTTTGACGGTGAAACTTTTTTTATTTTTTTAGGTGCCGCTTTTACCGTTACGGTATAAGTAATTATTTTTTTTGCCGTTGTGACAGTGACTGTTGATTTTCCCTTTTTCTTACCTTTGATAACACCTTTTTTAGAAACAGTAACATATTTCTTCTTACTGGTCTTATATTTTGCACCTTTTAAATAGAGTGAAACCGATTCTTTAAGTCCAATACTTATCTTCTTTTTGACTTTTGTTACTTTTTTAGTACCGCTGCTTCCATTATTTCCACTGTTTCCTCCATTGTTTGAATTATCGCCGGAAGTATTGTTATTGTCATCTTTTCCTCCATTGTTTGAATTATCGCCGGAAGTATTATTATCTTTTCCTCCATCAGCAGCTTTTACACTTTCTATCTTTGTAACCTTGTAACCCTGTTTTGAAAAATCATATGTTGGGTATGACGATACATTGCTAAAAAGCATAAATGTCGCTTCATCACCATCAACCGTAATAGTCTTTCCTGAAAGTTCCGAACCTACATATGATGTCTTATTTCCATTTTTATCCAAAACTGCAAGACTGCAATAATTTATGTTTTTATCAAAAAGCGTATCCTCACTAAATGTTATCTTAAGCTTTGATGCACCGTCAACTCTGTATGCATAAAAACTATAACCGTCATCAGCTTTTGCCTGCGGAAGAGTATCTTTCAGATAAGTTCTTTTATATATGGTTGTTGTAAAGTCTTTTGTTTTTGTCACATAACTTTCTTCCTTGCCGGCTTTTACTTCACATCTATATGTCATACTGCTCTTTGTTGCAGTGACCGCAGGAGCCAAAGCAATATAAATATCCTTATCCGCTCCTTTTACCGGGATAAAGTTACCATTGTCATCCTTTTTGTACCACTGGTATTTCGGTGTATCATTTGTGTTGTTCTTAAGTGTTGTTGTATAAACCGCTGCTTCATCATCAAATATCCATGTTCTGTCGGCAGTTCCGTTAAAATCAAATCTGTCGGCATTATAAACATAAAAAATTCTTTCTATATCAGATATTTCCGTAGATGCAATACACTTATACCTTGTATAGCCAAAATCAAAATCCGTTATTGCATCCGTCTTATATGATGAATCAGACGCACTTGCAATATCTTCGTATCTTTTTTCCGCTTCATTATATCTCTGCCACTTATAACTTATATTATAACCCGCCGCACAGACTGCCTTTGCCTGAAACTCGGCACATTCACCTGCATTTATATACTTATCTCCACCTGTACTTTCCCATTTTAGCTCATCCGATACACCTCTTATTCCAAAATAGGCATACTTTGTCATAACTCCGTCAGTGACTTCGCAAATATATGAACCATAATCATCTGCTTTTATATTTTCTATTTTTAATTCAGGATAAACCGCACCGGAAATGGCATTGTGTTCCGCTGTAGATGACTTAAACCACCTGTACGCTATCTGTCTTCCCGTTTTACTTGATGCCTTTACAGAAAACTCAGCCGTATCTGTGAGAGCTTTTGTAAGGTAATAGTATGTTGTCCCTGCATTATAATAATCAAATTCAAGTTCAAGTCCGGTATCAGTTTTCAGCTTAATATCTGTTGTCTGTACTGAATTCTCTCCACATCTGACAGCACAATAATATCTTCCATAATCATCATAATCTATATTTTCTATAGTAAGACTGCTGTTCGTCTGTCCAAAAATTGCAATTCCATCTTTATACCACTGATAATATACCGTGTCTTTGAGGTCAGTCTTGACTCCTATGTTAAAAGTTACGCTCTCCCCCTTTTTTCTGTAATATGTCGTGTAATTTCCTTTAGGAGCTGCCGAAAAATAACCTGTATATCTTGTTATCTTAAATGTATATGTCGTATAAGCATACGAAGTTCCCTTTTTATATATATTGAGCTGATATTCCCCAAACTGTTCCTCCGTGAGCGAATCAAAAGCTATAACCGTATTTTTCTCATCAAGCTTCACAGACTTAGATGCCATCTGCTTTTTACCGTTTACATATGACTCTGCAGTAAATGTCCACTCTACATCATACGACAATCCGGCTGTCTTTAAATCAACACCTATCGTCTCCTTACTTCCCAGATTTCTTGTTCCCTTATAAGTTCTGCCTGAACTTAAGCTAAGACCAGTATGGACACTTGTCGATATTGAATTTCTTCTTGACAAATAAAATGTGTACTTCGCTGTCTTTCCAGTATTTTTACTTGTTGCCACACATAAAAATGTCGCATTTATATCATTTTCACTTACACTGTCTATCGTGTAATTCATATCTGTTGCACCATCTATCACACCACCGTTTCTGTACCACTGGTATGTTATCGTATCTGACGCATCAGGAATTACTGCTCTAGCCTCCAAAGTAACTTTTTCACCATCCATTACTTTGTAAGTATTATTTCCTGTTACGCTCACGAGCTTAAATCTGTCTTCCGGAGCATTTACAAAATAATCTAAAATTGTTGCCTTAGAATTTAAACCGTCATTTATATAACACTCGTACTGTGTAAAATCATATTTGGATAATGTTATCGTAAAATCCTTTGCTGAGCCGACTTTGACATATTCTCCATAATTTCCATCATAAGGATCGGCAACCTTTTTATACCATGCATATGTAATTGGATATTCTTTGTCATCCACTGTACTTACATTGGCGGTAAGCGTAATCGTATCACCTGTATTTTTTCCATTTACATTAGTCTTAGACGGTGAATTCACCCTGTAGCCTGAGGCTTCATTTACCGTAAACTCCGCTGTTGCCTCTGCACTTTCCGTTTTTGCATAACTGTTTTCCTTTGCTTTTGCAGTTACCATGCAGGTATATTTTCCATAAAGTCCATATGCAAGTTTATCGACTGAATATGTAGGAGTATTATATGTATTTCCGTCTGCGTCATGAAGCTCCTCACCATTTAAAAACCATGAATACGAAATATCATAACAGTCAGCATTATCACACTCAGCCTTTACCCCCATTGAAACAGGTTCACCGTCGTGCTTATAAAATGTATCATTTGTCGCATGGGAAACACTGAGATTGCTCTGTTTATCCCTGCCGTAATTATACACCCTGTAGATTTCCGTCTCTGAACCTCTGTGTGTTTCACTCTCCCCGTTGCGGTAAGCTTTTACATAATATCTATAGTTTGTTTCATCAGTATTTTTATGATCTTTTATCGTAAGAACATTTCCCGTTGTTCCCTCAATTTTTGTATTCTTATAGCTCTTGCCGCCATCAAGAATATCATACCTGTACCATTCATAAACCAGTGTATAGTTTGAATTACACTTATATTTATTTGCGACAATTACCAGATCTTCTCCCTCTTTTAAATAAAAATCATTGTCGGAAGCACCAGAAGTATATACTTTTTCAATCTGCGGATCTTCCCATATCCTATAAGAATACTCATGAGTCTCACTATCTGATGCGTCATTTTCATTTGTGACAGTCATCTTTACAGAATACTTTGTGAAACTGTCAGCCGTCACATTAAGTTTATAAGAAGCCTCTGTTGCTCCGTCTATCATCTCCATTGTTGAATAATCTTTTCCCTGTTTAAACCATTGGAAGGAAGCCTTATAACCCGAATTTACTTTTACATCAAGTGAAAGCTCTGCCTCACTGTTTATAGGCTTATAAACAGGTACAGCGGAGTCTTCGTCTGTATCTGAAGTTTTATTAATCATAAATTTTTTCTTGTCTGTCAGATAATATGTAAGCGTTTTGGAAGTAATGTACTTTTTATCCTCACCAGTACCCTTGTACGCTTTAACCACACACCTGTAATCTCCAAAATCCTCTGATTTTATATTCTTTATCTCATACACGGCACTCTTGGCATCAGCAATATCTTCAAATGCATTTTCCTGACTGTTTAATTTCTGCCAGATATACTCTGCCTGATACCCTCTGTTTATGCAGATGTCAGAATCAAGTACCACATCTTCACCAACTGCGGCATAAATATCATCACTCTTTAAACTCATATTTTCTGAAAATGGGCATTTTAAAAAATTAAGAGTGACATATTTATAATCCGACTGATAGATAAGATCTTTATCATAACTATTATATGCATAATATAATGAAACTCTATATCTTGCTGTCTCATTTTTCTTTGCCTGAAATGCATATGTCTGGCTTTCACCCTCATATGCCGCAATATCCTTTTCAACACTCCACTTTTGTCTGCTTGTTGCATTATATTTTTCTATACGGTACTTCTGCACTGTAATAGCATGATTTGTTGGAAAGTTTTTGTTTAATGTAAATCCAGGCAGTTTTAGATTGATGCTCTTGGATATCACATTATTGTTTGAACCTACAAGATTTCTCTCCTCGCTATCAAGCCCCGTAACCTCTGACACCGGATCTGTCCATGAAGTCACTTTCATAGTTATAGACTTATTTAATTCACCGATACTATTACAAAAAATAACCTTAAACTCTGCCTCTTTTTCGTAAAAGTCAATATGCTCATGTAACGCTGTTGAAGTATTAAGGCTGTCTGTCGTAACATCATCAATCTTTATACCATTTACACTCCAATTTGCCGTAAGTCTCAGTTTTGATTTGATGGCAAGCTTTGATGCATAAGCCACTTCCTCCTTAAGCTCTTTAGCCGTAAGCGTATCAACATCTTTATTTAAAGAAGCACTTATACTGCTGCCTGTCGCATTTGATACTGCAGAAATGCAGACATATTCAAATCCAATATTTCCACCTCTCTTAACAGACTGCTGTTTCTTGTACTTCGCATATGCAAGCATATCACTTCCGTTAGAAAAACCTTTTTTCACTTTGGTAATAAACTGGTACGAATACCCGTTTGAATCAACATCATCCGTACTCTGCACCGCCTGCACTGACACTTTATCTGCCGCACCGACATTAACACTACCCACCGGCATAAGACTAATCACCATAGCTAATACCAGAATAAGCGACAATACCTTTACCCTTGATTTTTTGTTTTCTTCTTTCAATTCACAATCCTCCCTGTAAAAAATTTATAAAACATCATTTAAATATCACTGTTCACATATATAATGCGAACAATATTCATAATATACACTATTTTACACATAAACTCAAATCAATTCAAAATAACTGCTGTCACTGATTACCATACAGTTTTGACCCCTGCACCAATATATGATATTATAAAGGATATATGTTTTTTGACAACTTATGTACTGTTACAGATGACAGTATAGCGAGAACGTGCCTACGGTACTATCTGTTATATTGGTTCAAGCAGCACGACATATCTTCCGACAAAAAACTAAAATTTACAAAAACGAAAGGAATACGATGATGACCAGAAAGAAAAAAAATCTAATCAGCTATGTGGTATTCGCACTTGTCTGCGTTGCCATTATCATCGCTGGAATATGTTATAAAAACTATTCCAATGAACAAAAAATCAAAAAAGCCGAAAAGAATGCTGTCACCTGTGTTGATGACTTAACAGGAAAGAAAATCGGTGTTCAAATCGGTACAACAGGTGACATATATGCATCTGATTACGAGGGTGACAAGAAGGGCACCGTTGTCGAGCGTTACAACAAAGGTACTGATGCCATCCAGGCACTCAAAGATGACAAGATAAACTGTGTTATCCTTGATGAACAGCCATCGCTTGCATATACTGAAAAAAACTCTGAACTTAAAATTCTAAAAGAAGAATTTGCCGTTGAGGACTATGCTATCTGTATTGATAAGTCAAATACTGACTTAAAAAGCAAAATAAATGATGCCTTAAAGAAGCTTAAAGACGATGGCACTCTCGCAAATATAAAGAAAAACTATACCGGCAAAGACGAAGAAAAAGGAAAGTTTCCTTATAAAAAGAAAAATATCTCAGGTAAGAATGGTACATTGAAAGTCGGAACGAACGCTTCTTTCAAGCCTTACGAATATTATGACAGCAATAAGATAACAGGTCTTGACATGGATATGATGCAGGCTGTCTGTGATGAGCTTGATATGAAACTCGAAATAGAGGACATGGAATTTGACTCAATCATAGCTGCCGTTACATCAGGCAAAGTCGATGTCGGCTGTGCCGGAATGACCGTAACCAAAGACCGTCTTAAAAATGTTGATTTCACTGACTCCTACACGACTGCAAAACAGGTAATAATCGTTAAGGATTACAATGCAGCAATAAAAGCACAGTCTTTATCACAGAGAATACATGACAACTTTGTTTCCGACCACAGATATAATTATCTTATAAAAGGTTTTTCAAACACAATCGTTATCACGATTTTTGCCGTTCTCATGGGAATCATACTCGGTGCCATCATTGCACTTATCAGGACAACACATGACAACAACGGTACACTCCCTATCCCAAACCTTATATGTAAGATATATCTTACAGTTGTCCGTGGAACTCCTGCAATGGTACAGCTTTTGATCTTCTACTATATAATACTTGTATCAGTCAATTCAAAGATACTTGTTGCCATTATAGCATTTGGTCTTAACTCAGCAGCATATGTTGCTGAAGTAATCCGTTCGGGTATAAATTCAATAGACAAGGGACAGTTTGAAGCCGGTCGAAGCCTTGGTCTTAACTACAGACAGACAATGACTTCTATCGTACTTCCACAGGCATTTAAAAATGCACTTCCTGCACTGTGCAATGAGTTTATAAGCCTTATAAAAGAAACTTCGATAAGTGGTTATATCGCCATCGTAGACCTCACTAAAGCCGGTGACATTATCCGAAGCAATACATACGATGCGTTCCTGCCACTCATCACTGTTGCGATAATCTATCTCGTAATCGTTATTGCACTCACATCTGTTGCAAATGCACTTGAAAGGAGACTTAGAGCAAATGAACGACACTAATATAAATACTGATACAACTCCATTGATAGAAGTAGATAAACTTTATAAATCATTTGGTAAACATGAAGTTTTAAAAGGAATATCAACAACAATAAATAAAGGTGATGTCGTTGCCATCATTGGTCCGTCAGGCTGCGGTAAATCAACATTTCTTCGTTCCTTAAATCTTCTTGAAGATACGACTGACGGACATATATTATTTGAAGGAACCGATATAACCGATGATTCAGTCGATATAAACACGATAAGGGAAAAAATCGGTATGGTATTCCAGCAGTTCAACCTCTTTGAAAACATGACAGTTCTTGAAAATATAATGCTCGCACCTGTCAAGAGAAATAAAATGACAAAAGATGAAGCTGCTGCAAAAGCAAGAGAACTTCTAGGAAGAATAGGACTTGAAGATAAAGAAAATGCTTATCCTTCTACTTTGTCAGGAGGTCAGAAGCAGCGTATCGCAATCGTGCGTGCACTTGCGATGAACCCCGATGTAATGCTTTTTGATGAACCTACATCGGCACTTGACCCTGAAATGGTCGGCGAGGTACTTGAACTTATCAAAGAACTTGCCAAAGACGGCATGACAATGGTTATCGTTACACATGAGATGGGATTTGCAAGAGAAGTCGCAAACAGGGTAATGTTCTTTAATGATGGTGTCATAACTGAAGAAAATGAACCTAATGAACTTTTCGGAAATCCACAAAATGCACGACTCAAAGAGTTCTTATCAAAAGTTTTATAGGCTTTAGATTGCAATTTAACTCTATCAAGAAAGTTTCCCACTTCTATTTTGCTTAGAGAACAAACTGATTGACTAAAAGGCACGGTATATACTGTGCCTTTTATTTTATATATTTTTCTATTATACATTAACAGCTCCTATAAGCAAGCCGCAGTCAATCTTTTGATAACCTCTTTGACATACTCCTCTGGTTTAGATGTTTGTCAATATGTGATTTTTTATTGTCAGGGAAGTTTTTTCTGATATACTGTGATTGCCGTTAATAGTGTTGTGAGAAAACGGCATAGCGTACCACGAATATCCGCCTGAATTTGCTCCAATAACTTGACACCTATGTCACTTGCTATTATTATTACTATGTTATAGTGCAGTTTTTTACTGTCGATTTTACTATGGGATGAACAGTAATGTTTTGTGGGTTTATTCTTTTTAAATCATAAATCAATTACTATCTGCATATATAACATAATCGGTTTTCGTAATATACATATAAGTTAAAGGCATATAACAATATCTTACAGTATATATTTTACAAAAACCGAAAATAAACATATATAACATTTATATAGGAAAGGATTTTTTGATGCACTTTATTATTGTTTTTTTTATTTCGATGTTTCCGCTCATTGAACTCAGAGGAGCTATTCCATATGCAGTTGCACAGGGACTTCCTCTTGTTCCGTCTTACATTATAGCTATTATTGGAAATATGCTTCCTGTCCCTGTTATTTTTCTTTTTGCAAGGAAAGTTCTTGAGTGGGGGGCTGACAAGCCGGTTATCGGTGGTTTCTTTACTTTTTGTATCGAAAAAGGAGATAAGGGCGGCAAAAAACTTCAGGAAACGGCAGGTAAGGGACTTTTTATAGCACTATTGCTTTTTGTTGGTATTCCACTTCCGGGCACGGGGGCATGGACGGGGACTCTCGCCGCAAGTTTTCTCGATATGGATTTTAAGTCTAGTGTCATCGCTGTTATGCTCGGTGTTATGCTTGCAGGTGTCATTATGGGACTTGCTTCTGCCGGAGTGTTTGGTGCAATAAGTGCATTGATATTATGATATAAAAATTTAAGCGGATATTTATGTTCTGCTCTGCCATTCGCCTGATAATGTTAAAAAAAGTCATTTACAAGTTTTTCAAAAAAGTATAGTATTAGAAGTACCGTATAGCAAATAGGAAAATGGACTTGTACCCTTCTAATACGATTTTTATAATGAAAGGATTTAAGAAGATGGCAAAATTACTTCTTATAAATATTAGCGACCCCAAAAGCATAAGCAGACTTGTTTCTCCAATGAATGTTCATGTCGAAACAGTCTCTCCTGCTTTTTTTAACGAAACACTTGAAAGGCTTGCTTCAACAAATTTATCAAAAAAGGAAAATATCGCTGATTTAACTTTATCAGGCGATTCTGCATTTTTTAAAGAAAGTCTTATTATTTTTTGTGATGTTCCCGATAAAAAATTTGACAAAATTCTTTTTAAGCTGCGTCAGGCAAAGATTTCCGTCGATTATAAGGCTGTGCTTACAAATACAAGTTCAAAATGGAGTGTAAAAAGACTTTTCATTGAACTGGAACGCGAGCATAAATCCCTGCAATAAAAGCAAAATCCTACATACTTACCACCAGTACCAATTACCGTGGAGAATAAACAAATGAAATATACAGAATTAAATGTAATCAAACTTTTGCAAATGCAGGCATTGACCCGGTCTACGGTTACCAGATTTTTAACGGCACAAAAAAGAATCCATCAAGAGATTTATTGCTTCTTCTTGCCTTTTCATTTCCACTAAGCATTGATGAGACAAGGCATCTTCTGTACTACGGACACTGCAAGGACCTGTATGCACGAAACAGGCGTGATGCCTATATTATGTTCTCGCTTCACAATAAATATCCTCTTATTAAAACGAATATATACCTTGCGAAAAACGATTTAAAACCGATTTATGATATATCATATAAGAACCACTCTGTGCACCGTACAATTCAACCCTTGAGACATCATCAAAAATAATATCGTCTGTCTTAACAGCATTGTCAGGCAATTTGATATTTATATCAACCTCAAATGACATTCCAGTCTTTTTATCAGTATAATCGACCATCGCCATTCCGACCCTGTTCGCAATATATTCATCACTGCCATCACTGCTCTCTATAAGACAGTCCTCCGGACTTCCGTTAATCGTACTCTTTCTGATATTAAATTCATCTTTTGAAACCGCTCTGCCATCATAAAGTTTTTTTACTTCCGACAGACTTAACGGCTCAATCTTCTCTCCTAACGACAGAGCTTTATTTATCCAGTAATGAGAATCCTGAACTTTTATCTCAACATTTTCTGTATTTCCATCACTATTTTTTAATCTGATGATTATATTATTGTAAAAAATGTACTGATTATATGTATTTCTATCCATATATATAACCATCGTATCATCAGACTTTCCATCCATTGCGGCATATGCTTTCTCTGAGACTTCCATACCGCTTGCACTTATAAGCTTTTTAGCTTCTCCCCAGGTCGTTGTCCCAACTGCCGTACCTTTGCTGTCCATGATACTTTCAACAGTCATACCGTCATCAGGCTCGACAGCTATCCAGCCCAAATCCCATACAGACTTTCCGCCTATTGAAAACCTGTTTTTACTTTTGCTCCTGACCTGCGTTTCTGCATCAGGATAATCCTTTTTGTTTGCAAAATAAACACCTGTCAGTTTGCATTTGGCGTTTTGTGCACCAATCTCAAAATCCGTTGTGTCACTGTCCTGTACCGGATATGGTGTGACTAGCGGAGTTGCAATCGGTTCTGCAGCCGGGGTCTCCGTTGGTGTTATCGTCGGCTCAATCGTTGCCGCTGTTGCAGTTGTTACTGCATCACCCGTTGCAATTTCACTTTCCCCGCTCTGTGCTGCCGCACTTTTACTCTCCGCCTGATAATCTGCTGCCATGCCTGTGCTCTGTCCAAAGCAGCTAAAAATCATAACAAGTGCGAGCAGGTAGACCGTCAGCTTTCTTCTTTTTTTCCTGTTCATATGCTCTCCTCCGTTTTTAATATAATTTGTCTCATATCAGATTTTTATATTTTTATTCGTATTTAAAACCTGATAAGTATCTGTTATATGTTCAGTACATACAAAATATTTGCTTGACCTTTGACTTTTTCCTTAGAACACTATCTGCTTTTGTCCCTGACCCCATAATAATAAAAATACCGCGGCTCGTCAAATACGATACCGCAGTATTTTTGTTTCCACAATATTTTTATTTCTATACTATTTTTATTGCAGCTCAAAGGTTGTAAACTCGTCTTTTTCATCTGCAAGTTGCTTTATTTTCTCATCAGTTTTTTTGCCTGAATATGCTTCTTTATATGTCATAGCCTTTTTCTTCACGGCAATATCCGCTTTCTCCGATGTTCCATCTTTATATGTGATTTTGCAAGTCATAACAAGATTATCAAGTACATCATTCATGCCTTGAACTCTCTCATCTAATTTTTTTTCATCCTCACCATCTGAATTCCAGATTTTATCATATATTTTGTCGGACACTTTTTTTCTGTCACAAAGATATATATACACTTTTTTCTGGTCTTTTGCAGATATTGTAAAGGAAGAATATTCTTTTTCCAACATTTTAGTCTTTGAATCTTCCATTTCTATTTTAACACCACCATAATTTTTATTCTGTGCCACACCTTTATACTCCGTTCCATCCAGCACATATTGTTTCCCATCCGGCTGAACAACTCTAAAACTTCCATGATTCAGAGAATATGTGACAGTGTCTATCTGTCTGCCCTCACAAACTATCGGAGATTGAATCTGATAACCGATTTCATTTGTAGTTTCTGTTCCACTCCATCCACTTGAAGCCATATCTTTCTGAGTAATAACAGCAGTTTCCTTTCCCCTTTCTAACTTCTGTACTTCTGCTGCCTTTACTTTTACTGAAAAACCATTTTTAATATCTTCTGTTTTTCCCGTTGCAGAATTATCAGACCCCGATGATAACATATGCGTGCCTATAATTTTTTCTGTGACATTTCCATATGAAATCCCAATGACCAATGCGGCACAAGCTGCCAATGCAACTACAGGTTTTAAAATTTTTTTCTGTTTCCTCATAACACAATCCTCCATTTCAAATCTAATCTTCGTTTCATTGTCTTTAATATTTGGAATAAGGGCTTTTTTTAACATTTGATCCAGTTCTTTATCCTCCATATCGAATAACCTCCAAATCTTTTTTCAGCATACTTTTTGCCTTACGCAGCCGGCTCTTTACAGCACTCTCAGTAATGTGCAGACATTTTGCAATCTCTTTAATCTTAAGATCCGCAGAATAATACAGATAAACAACCATTCGGTATTTCTCCGGTAATTCCTGTACTTTCTGCCTTACAAATTCATCCTCTTCTTTTTTAAGCAACTGTTGTTCCGGTTCATCAGATATCTTCCTGACACATTCTACTCCCCCACTTTCTATGTGCTTTTCATAGCTTTCAAATGCTGCTATCCTGTGCCGCCAGGCAAATTTTCTCCGCTTATTTTTCCATATAAGGATTGCGACAGAAAGTGCATAACTTTTGATTGAATTTTCATTATCCAGCTTTTTTGCCTGTTCCCACAACTTTAACATTGTATCCTGATAAAGATCGTCTCCCTGTGCAGTCTCACCTGTAGTTATTCTGCAAAACCGAAGAATATCTTTTCCGTCACTGGATACAAATTCTTCAAATTCCTGTCTTGTCACTACTGTCGTTCCTTTCTCTTCCTTTGACGTCTCGGGTAGAACCCTTACACCTGTATATTGTAATAACTCAAAAAAAAGTTGCTTTTTTTCTAAAAATCATTTAAAAAATTTTATATTATAATCCAGGATACTCGCAATCCGCTTTACTACTTGCTAATATAAAATTTGAAAGTCTATTTATAGTGCTGCTTTATTTTCTTATCAACAATTTTCAGGCTAATCCTCATTTCTGGACAAGTTTTTTTGTGCATAATGAAAAAAGACACCTGCACCATAAGATACAGATGTCTTTTTTCATTTTATATTATTATGCCGTGGGTGCAAAATATATTTTCCCCCTTGTATTATATTTTGTGCCTACATCAGCTCTTGCACGAGCAAACATTTTATATTGTGTTATTTTACTTCGTGCTTACAACAAAATCGTCTCCCGAAACACCTATCGTTATCACATCACCCGTGTGAACCTTATCACCGAGGATTTCTTTTGCAAGAAGTGTCTCAATATTTTTCTGTAAGAAACGCTTCAGCGGACGCGCACCAAATGCAGGCTCATATGCATTGTCGGCAATATATTTGACCGCTTCGTCAGTAAGCTCAACCTTAAGTTCCTTGTCTGCAAGACGCTTATTTAAGTCATCCATAAGTATTGAAATAATACCCTGAATGTTGTTCTTTGTGAGTGGCTTAAACATTACTATCTCATCGAGACGGTTAAGAAACTCCGGTCTGAAACTTGCCCTTAAGTCTGCCATCGCGTGTTCCCTTGCCTCATCACTTATACTTCCATCTTCCTCTATTCCATCAAGAAGATAAGAAGAACCAATATTTGATGTGAGAATGATAATGGTATTTTTAAAGTCTACCGTTCTTCCCTGCGAGTCCGTCACACGACCGTCATCAAGCACTTGTAAAAGTACATTAAATACATCAGGATGTGCCTTTTCAATCTCATCAAAAAGTATTACCGAATATGGTTTTCTGCGAACTGCCTCAGTAAGCTGACCGCCCTCCTCATATCCTACATATCCCGGAGGTGCTCCAATAAGTCTTGACACTGAATATTTCTCCATGTATTCACTCATGTCGATACGAACCATATTGCTCTCATCATCGAAAAGACTTGCCGCAAGCGTCTTTGCAAGCTCTGTCTTACCTACACCTGTAGGACCTAAGAAAAGGAAAGAACCAATCGGTTTTGTAGGATCTTTGATACCTGCCTTTGAACGAAGGATTGCTTCTGAAACAAGTTTAACACCCTCCTCCTGACCGATAACTCTCTTGTGAAGTTCCTCCTCAAGATGAAGTGTCTTTTCTCTCTCGCCCTCATTCAGCTTTGTAATAGGAATACCCGTCCATCTTGACACGATTTTGGCAATCTCATCATCTGTAACATTTTCCTGAACAAGTGTCCTATCCTCTTTCTTTACCTTTGCTTCTTCCATTTCAAGCTGTTTTTCAAGTTCAGGCAGTCTGCCATATTGTAGTTCTGCAAGTTTTTCAAGATTGTACTCTCTCTTTGCAGCGTCCATTTCCGTATGGAGTGCATCAATCTGTTCTTTCACTTTATTAACCTTATCGACAGAAGATTTCTCCTGATCCCATTTTGACTTCTGAGCCTTAAAGCTGTCTTTAAGTTCCGCAAGTTCTTTCTGGAGCGTTGCGAGTCTCTCTTTGGAAATATGGTCTGTCTCCTTTTTAAGTGCAGCTTCCTCAATCTCCATCTGCATTATTTTACGCTGTACTTCATCAAGCTCTGCCGGAAGTGAATCAAGCTCCGTTTTAATCATCGCACAGGCTTCATCGACAAGGTCTATTGCTTTGTCAGGAAGAAATCTGTCTGAAATATATCTGTTTGAGAGCGTTGCAGCTGCAACAAGAGCGGCATCCGTAATCTTAACACCGTGATATACTTCATATCTGTCCTTAAGACCACGAAGTATTGAAATCGTATCTTCAACAGTCGGCTCACTAACCATAACCGGCTGGAAACGCCTTTCAAGTGCGGCATCCTTTTCAATATACATACGATATTCGTCAAGTGTTGTCGCACCGATACAATGAAGTTCACCTCTTGCAAGCATAGGCTTAAGCATATTTCCTGCATCCATCGCACCATCTGTTTTTCCTGCACCTACTATCGTGTGCAGCTCATCGATAAAGAGGATTATCTGACCCTCACTCTTTTTTACTTCCTCAAGAACAGCCTTAAGTCTTTCCTCAAACTCACCTCTGTATTTTGCACCTGCAACAAGTGCTCCCATATCAAGAGCAAATATCTTCTTATCTTTAAGTTCACCCGGCACATCGCCTCTCACGATACGCTGTGCAAGTCCCTCAACTGCTGCCGTTTTGCCGACACCCGGTTCACCGATAAGTACCGGATTGTTTTTATTTTTTCTCGAAAGAATACGGATAACATTCCTTATCTCGCTGTCCCTGCCAATAACAGGATCCATCTTTCCCTCTTTTGCCCTCTCGACAAGGTCAGTTCCGTATTTTTCAAGTGTATCATAAGTTGCCTCAGGATTGTCACTTGTCACACGCTGGTTTCCCCTGACCTGTGAAAGTACCTGAAGAAATCTTTCTTTCGTTATCTGACACTGTTTAAAAAGTGCCTTTACTTCTCTGCTCGGATGTGCGAGAAGACTAAGGAACAAATGCTCAACTGAAACATACTCGTCTCCCATACGCTTAGCTTCGTCTTCCGCATAAATAAGAGTTTCATTAAGGTAACGGTCGATACGCATATCACCGCCCGTAACTTTCGGACGCTTATTTAAAAGTCCATCTATCTGTGCAAGAAATACTTCAGGCTCAATACCCATCTTCTCAATAAGCTTGCTTATAAGACTGTCATCAACTTTCATCATAGATGCAAGTAAATGTTCCTCGCCCATCTCCTGATGACCGTAATCCATAGCGATTTTTTCGCATCCCTGAACAACTTCCTGTGATTTCTGAGTAAATTTACTGATGTTCATATAATCTCCCCCTCTCTGTGAGATTGCCGTTATTGTTCACATCTGCCGCGACATTAACAGCTTGATAATTATTTTGTCCCAATATATAAAAATCTATAGATAAGTAACAAATAACTTTATTTTTCTTATCTGCAAGACATAATAGCACTGATTGTTAGCACTGTCAAGAGGTGAGTGCTAATTTTTGAGATTTATTTTGCACCCCCTGATTTTACGGGGTTTGCAACACTTTTTCTTGATTTCATACCCATTGTAAATGCAATATCACTACTTCTAATTGTGGACACTCATGTTAAATATGACTTAATCTTGATGTGGATAACAGAGGAAAAGCAGTCGATCATAAATGAAAGACTGCTTTAAATCATATCCTTTATTGCTTTGTATGGAGATTTAACTGATTGTCTATGTCCCGTCCGGCATACATTACTCTAAGTATTGTTACAACCTTTTTACGCTGTCTGGAATATAAAGTACCACATAATTGTCTACTGGTAATACACGAAGTCCACGGCTTTTCCACGGTTCTTTTTCATATTTTCGATAACGCTCCGGCATCGTATCCAGACTTAATATCTGTTCTTCCAGACGGTCAAGCTGTCCGCTTGCATTTTCCGGCGATTGTAATTCAAAAGCAATATATTCAAAAATCCCTCTCAAATCACTGTCAGCCTGTTCGGATACTTCTACTTCATATATCATAAGCCATAATCCTTGCGAATGTCAGCAAAGGCTTTCTTCGCATTTTTTGTCCGTCCAGCCTGCATATCCGCATATCCTTTCTCCAATTCTTCATTGAACTCTGCTTCTGATAATGTGCTGATGTCAACAGGTCTTGCAGATGGTATTTTCACTTCAAACGGAAGTCCTCTCTGTAAGATAATCTGTTTATAAAACATATTGATAGCACTGGAAGCAGGGATACCAAGTGTAGACAGGATACTTTCTGCTTTTTCTTTAACATCTGGTTCAATCCTTGCATATAAATTTGCTGATTTTGTAGCCATATAAAACATCTCCTTTCGTGAGTAGTGTTTCCATCTATCTTTATCATATGCAAATGTCCGCACAATAGCAATACTAATTTTACGCTCCAATAATCTTATTGAATAACTGTAACTATATGTCTTTTACGCCGGACGCATTGAATACAAGACCAACGACTACTAAGGCAACTACCAAAATCCGATGAGTTTGGAAAACTCACGCTTGAATCCCAAGTAGATACCGATAACTACAATCGCCATAAGCACAAGGCGCTGTGCGTTGCTTAAAAACCAGTTATAAATTTTCCTTTTAATCCAACTGCCATCTTCATCCGACTGATGTTTTATAAATTGTATAATAGCACCTAAAAAATTTAGGAGAGGGTGATAATTTATCATCCTCTCCTATTATTATCAATAAAATCCATGAGCTCTATTATAAGCATTACATATCATATTTGAATTTTTTATCAATATATACATTGCGATAAATGGACCTATTCCGCACAAAAGCAATCCAAAAAGAAGCCATAATAAAACCGTCGTACCATTTTCCTGAAAATTCATTCCATATTTAGGTGCATTTGCTGCAAGTCTGTTTCCAAGTTTGTAATACCAATACCATGAATATATACCACAGGTTATAAATGATAATACGATAAACTGCACTAATCCTGCCGTACTCTGACCGTCACCTTCGCAAGCGATATTTACATCATGTGCCATTTTATATAGAAAATAGTAACCATAAATGCCACAAGTTATAAGGTTAAGAAGTATGTATGAAATCAATCCTCTGTCGTCTTTTAATTTCTCTCCATTATAATATCCCTGCCCTGAATTCGGATTCGACCCATTAAAACTCTGACGCACCTCATTGATTGCACTTCCCAATTCTTTTTCAGTAGAATTAAACATATCATTTGCAGCCTTTGAAAACGACTCCGCTGATGAAAACTGCGTCCCACAATATGGACAAAACTTTGTATTATCAGGAATCGGTTTTCCACAATTTTTACAATACATATCATTCCTCCTCATTTTCATTTTTTGATTATTTTTAAAATTTGAAATATAATATTATGCTGTGGTTCAAAAACCACAATATCATTATTTCCGGCTATCATTCTATACAGATATACTGCACAAAATAACAACAAAACAAAACCTGTAAATACTTTATATATTACTGCATTTATTTTGTTTCTCATAAGAAAGACACAAACCATGCACGGTGGAAAAATAAATAATGGATGATAATAGAATGCCTTTTTAAAATCAAATCTCAGACAGGCTAACCATGCTCTCGACATACCACAGCCTGCACAGGATACTCCCGTGATAAATTTAATCGGGCAGGTTATCCCAAAACATTCCAAAAAAATATATAAAATAACAACTGCCACAATAGCTGAAATCATTCCTCTTTTTTCTTTGATTAAATTTTTTACCATCATTGCCATACCAGCCCATATCAGTATTTATTAATCAGCATTTTACATTATATGTTACTGTCTGTTATATTTTGTAATTTTTAGCAACTATTTTGTAACTTTTGACACTTTCACATCAGTAAGCAGGATTTGCAAATCCCATAATATGTGCTCTCTTAAAATCTGAACGATACCAATATGAAGATGATTTATAATATGTATATATTTTTACTTTCCTTGTGGCATTAGTCCCAATGCCTGTATTTCCCTCTGCCATTGTCAATGAATTTCCATTTACTGCTATCACTATGCCTGTATGATCAGGTGTTATATCTTCATCATTATCAATCGCCGCAAAATCCCCAACATTTGGTGTGTAATCATTTACTGTTGAATTTTTATTCATGCTTACACCTGTTCCTGAATTATACCATGACGCAAAACTGTGGTATCTTCCTAATGCATTATAATCTTTAGCCCACAATGATGTAGACGCATATTTTGGTACTATTGAATTTATTTTACTATTTGAATATCCTGCATTTGCCATTGCCGTTCTTGCAATATAATCGGCATAGATAACGCAATATGGTGTAAGATAACTTGCTCCATACCATTTCTGATAAAAGCGTCCCGCTGTTCCCACTGAAGCAACCGCAAGATTGTATATATTCTGTTGAACATTTCCATTTGGGGCAGACGGCTGTTGGATTTGCGGATTTTGTGACACCGTTGACTGCTGCTTGGATTTCAGATTATTTTCAACATCACTGCTTAACGCAAACGCATACTTATAACCACCTGATACCGGATATTTTATCTGTGTATAATTCCCTTTAGTTCCTAATATCATAACATTATCATTTTTTGCGACATAACCATAATATTTTCCACCGTTTCTTCTGTATGTATTAAATCTGCCATTTGATTTATATGTACTTCCACCGGTAGCCGTCAAAATCCTGTTAGTAGCAATATATCCCGTTTTTGTTCTGTTTTTTGCAATCGGATATGTCACTTTTGAATACTTTCCGGTAACAGTAATAACTTTAATCTCATCGGTCGCATATATCCAGCCATATCCTCTTGTTAATGCAGTATTAGAATAAACTCTCGTATTAGAGGTATTTATCGTATAACATTTTCTGGTTGCTGCTCCCGCTTTTTTTGTATTTGTCCCTGCTATAAAAGAACCTGCCAAAATAATAAGTGCAAAACAAATAAATTTTAAATTTTCTCTCATAAACTTCTTCATAAAAACCACCTGTCCTTTCTTTTTTTTAAGAATATATCACGCTCTTTTGCATATCATATAAGCGTTTCCGGTCTTTTCATATATTCTTACTGACCTTTTGTTCGTTAGCGTTAAGGATAGCCGCAATCCGGCTTACTGCCTGCTCATATAAAATAAAGACTTTGCCTACCAATTCCTTAACTTGAATTTAGTATAACAAAGTCTTTATATAAAAATTTATAATGCTCTTTTTATCAAAAATAATGTAACTTTTGACAACTCTTTTATTTAATTTTTACTTTTTTTACCGAACTCCACGCACCCGTATATGTCTTTCCGCCTATCTTTGCAACTTCTCTTATTCTAAAATAAAAAGTTTTCTTTCTCTTAAGCCCTTTTCCTGTCCACTTTCCGTTTTTCAGGTAAGGATATGTCTTTGATGACATTGATTTTTTAAACTTTGAATTATTTGCTGCCTGTATCTGGCATTTAACATTATTATATTTTTGTTTCTTCCATGTACAATTTATTTTTCCTCCGGATAAAGCCTTTACTTTAAATTTTGAAACCTTTCCCGGCAATACGGTAACTTTTACATTCTTCTCCTTACCATAATATTCGTCTGTCTCATCAACAATTATGGTTATCGTCGCTTTTCCGCATCCTTTTATACTGACAAGACCATCTCTGCTTACTGTCACAACTTTTTTATTTGAACATAAATAAGTAACCTCTCCAGTGCCGGTCACTCCTTCATCAATATAAAACTTTGAGTTTCCTATACGCTTAGTCACCGAACTCTTTGCATAAATCTGAGCATCCTCTTTGTCATCATCCGGACTTTCCGTCGGAGTCTGCGTCGGTGGTACAGTTATTTTAGCCGTAGGTATCGGTGTCGCTGTAGGACTTTTGGTCGGCATCACCGTCGGTGTAGGGCTTGGTGTTGCCGTAGGACTTGGTGTCGGCTTTACTGTTGGTGTCGGACTTGGCGTTGCCGTAGGTGTCGGACTCGGACTTGCTGTTATTGCCGGTGATGTTATGGCACAAGTCGGTGTTTTTGTTGGCACAGGTGTTTCTGTTGCAACACCTGTTGGCATATCATTTGCATTTGTATTATATTTATTCATCCCTGTTACAGTGAAATATACTTTTATAATATCGCCTTTTTTAACAGGACAGACACCCAGACCATCAATAGATGTTTTTGTGCTGTCAACAAGTGTTAAACAATCATCCTTAACCGGTCCTTTATATATATTTTTAATATTATATCTATAACTATATTCATCACTTGACCCTGCAAAAGACCATCCCCCCTCAGCATTTACTTTATACTTATCTGCTCCGACTGTCACATAAGTAGGCACAAGTTTAAAATCATAATTTAAGGCTCCCTTGTATAAATTCGTTGAAAGTATCATTAAAAATATATTATCAGTATCACTTTCTGCTTCATAACTTATAGAATAACTTCCATCACCTATAACATCAACATTTTTATATTCCCATGTATCCTCAGTCCATTTATCATCTGATACATAGTTAAATCCAACATTAAATCTATCCATATTACCTTTTGTGGCATCTGTTACCGTCCCATCTGATGCGACTGTTCCTGCATAAGACCATAAATTAATATTTGACAAATTTATATGCAAAGCGGGACGCACAGCCTCAACCGTAAAGTTCACATCACCAGAGTTGTAGCAGCCGTAGCCGTTGTACCCTACAAACGACGCACTGTACCCCGCTCCCCCCGGCGTACGCAGCCACCAATTTCCATTGCTAGAATATGAATTATCAGTACTTGTCCATGCCCCGCATTGTTTAGCATATTCCGTATTCTTAACTTCTCTTGTTTTACTGTCAGTTTGATAATTGCTGTTAAAACCATATAATATATTGCTTGCCTCAGAAACTGACAACAGATATACTTTATCCTCTGTATTATTTCCTCCATCTATTCCAGAATATGGATTATCTTCATTTACCACATAAGTCATCTTTATAGCACTCTGCTCTGCCACTGAAAACGCATTGTCTAAGAAATTGTCACTTATAAAACTTTTTTTATCCTTATTTACTGACGCATCATATCCATTAAGCCAGCTTCTTATTGTGCTGTTTTCCCATGTAACATCTGTTCTAGTTTCATTATACGCTTTTGCATCAAGGTTCTGGTCTGCAATAACAAACGCATTATCACCGTTTACTGACAGCACATGCCACTTTATCGGCTGCTTTGCATCATTCTCATCTGCTACCCCGTCTCCGTTTGTATCGTTCTGCCAATAATTTCCGAAATATATACAGTCCCATGTCAATACTCCGCTGCTGTCCGTTGTGGGATTGTTCAAACCATAATTCTGAACATTTTCCTTAGCCATTGTAGGAATATATGATATATTTCCGAAAGCCATAGAACATACCAAAACTGATACTAATAATTTTTTAATTCTATTAATTTTCATATTATAGCACCTCATTTCTAAAATAAATTCAAACAAAAAAATATCTGCTAAAACAGTTCTACTCTCTTATTTTAACAGATATTTTTCCTTATAAATCACGATGTAATTATTATCAATTTTTTTGTAAAATAAAGCAGGATTTTGTAATATTTTTAACAATGTCAGACTTAAGCTATTATCTAAATTCCCATATTTTTATCCAACATATTTTTTGATATAGTACAATCCTCTTTTTCCATATTTACTGCTCACATATGAACTCCATGTATAAGTCGTTACTTTTATAGTATTTTTTCCGTCTGAATTTGCATCAGTTACCGTAAAACCTGAATCCGTAACATCTATTATTGACATTGAATGTTTACTCTGACCTATTCTGTTATTTGTTCTGATGTGAGCACCTACACCTGCGGCAGTTACGGCAGCTTTCATTTTCTGTGCCGTTAATTTTCCCGGTGCAACACGACCTGATACATCTTTAAATTTTCCCGTTGCACTCTTATCATGGCATCCGTACAATTTATATGCTATATATCTCGCATATCCGCAGCACTGGCTTCCTGCCATATAAACCTTTTTTCCGTTTACTTTTGCATAATAACTGTTTGTATATTTGCCGCCAATTCTGTAATCAGTCATTGCTACTCCATTAACTGTAAGCAGATTTCCTGAAATACTGTATGTACCTGTATTTGTCTGTGTGGTATTATTGTTGCTGTTGACATTGTTGTTTACATTGTTATTTCCTGCTCCACCTTTCAGATAATTATTAACATCTGAAGTAGTTGCAAAAGCATACTTAAATCCTCCTGAAACCGGATATTTTATCTGTGTATAACCACCTCTTGTGCCTAATACCATAACTCTGTCATTTGCTGAAACATAACCATAGTAACTGCCGCCATCTCTTTTATATGTATTAAATTTTCCACGGGATGTGTATGTTGTTCCACCTGTTGCCGTAAGTATCGCACCTGTTGAAATATATCCTGTCTTTGTTCTGTTACCTGCCGGATATGATACCTTGGAATATCTTCCTGTTACCGTAATAACTGTTACCTGATCGGTTGGATATATCCATCCATATCCTCTTGTTAATCCTGTGTTTGAATACACTCTGGTATTTGAAGTATTAATCGTATAACATTTTCTGGTTGCTGCTCCTGCCTTTTTTACATTAGTTCCTATAGCAAATGAACCTGCTAAAATAATAAGTGCCAAACAAATAAATTTTAAATTTTCTCTCATAAACTTCTTCATAAAAAACACCTGTCCTTTCTTTTTAATAAAAATATATCATGTCATTTTGCATATTATATAAGCCTTGCTATGCGTAGCTGCTATACTCTTACTGACCTCTTGTTTGTATCAACGGTATTCTCAATCCGCTTTGCTGTTTGCTTATATAAAATAAAGACTTTGTTTACCAATCCTTTATCTTGATTTAAGTATAACAAAGTCTTTTAATAATTTATTTAATTGTATTTTTTAGCAATAATAATGTAACTTTTAGCACTTATTATTTATTGCTTGTTTTATTATAATTATTATTTTTCTTCTTAACTTTTATTAAAAAATAACGCTTGTTTTAACCCCTTATATATTATTCAATAACAAATTTTTCCTTTGCCGGATATGTTATCGCATATTCAAAAGCAATCTCTTTAACAGACAACGGTTTAACTTTTATATCCCATGTGCATTTGCCTGTAGCTTCATCAAGTACAACATCGTCAATTCTGTTCAACATAACTTCTACTCCATCCACCTGTGAAACCGGTATCCTGTCATAAAGTCGAAGTGCTATTGTGCATTGCAGATTATTTGTGACCTCAAATATATATTTATATCTTCTTATTATTTTTCCCTGCAGCTTTTTGCTGCTCACTTCATCTGCCACTTTCCTGCTGTTGATTTTTACTCCTTTAACGCTGCCCAAATCAATCTTTAAATTTTCTGCCTTGTCAACATTCAGGAAACATCTGCGTACATAATCAGAATCAAGATATATGTCAAGCCAGCCTGAAATCATATCATATTCTTTCAAACCTTTAACATCAACATAAAAATATTCATTTTGTCCTTTTCTTGGAATTGCAAAATAATTTTTAAATATCTCTATTTTTTTCTGCCAGACCGCAACCTCATTTTCACATTTTGGAAGTAATGTCATTTTCCACGGTAATTCAAATTCATGTAATATATCAGAATTGTTTTCTCTTACATTTACCGGAGTCATTTCAAGCATATCTTCTTTAATTCCATGCCCCCTCCTTCTTTCCCCAGAGTCATTTGCCGGTAATGCCGTCATTCCCTCCTGCTTATCCACACCAAAATCATCAGTATATAGACTAAATGCATCTCCTGCATCTTGCATTTTCTTTATATATTGCGTATCTAATGCATCTTCAAGAAGATTATACTCATATGTATTAATTCCACTTGATAAAGTAATTTTTACATTATCAAACCTTTCATCAGACTTTTGATTATTAATTTTTGCAAACATAGTCATTGTGGCATACGGTTCATCTGATTTAACATCAATTTTATAATATGGCTCCCATGAAATTCCAAATGTTTCATATCCAATTTCTATGAAATATTCTCCTCCGGGTTCAGCTATCATATCCAATATTAACATCCGTTTTCCTGCATACTTATCAGAACAATCGCTACATTCATCTTCATCATCCATGTTATGAGCAAGTTGATTTATACTATTCACCAGTTGATTTGCTTCATCCAAAAGGTTAGCATACATTTTTTTTATTTTGTCGCACTCTTCCTGCGTTTTATCTGTAAAATCAGATTCTAAAATATCTTTCTGCATTTTCTTAACCAACTCATATCGGCTAAACAAATTATTTTGTTTTTGCTTCCTTGCCAATTCTTCATCACTTGGCAGCCCGGCTGGCTGTTTCATACACCTTACTTCCGATTTAGAATAACAAAGCAAACCTTTTGAAGTTCTTACATTAACATTTCTCGTAGCATCACTTAATTCGATAAGGACATTTGTTCTCTGATTTTTTGGCACAAACTTTCCCCTTTTCAAAATTTTAGCTCTATTTCTGAAAATTTTCACATCCGCATATTCCATCTCAACAATGCAATCACTGTCATTAATAAGGTAATCCGTACTGCCCCAATTGGGTACTCCCATTCCCATATCCATTTCATATTCAGGCATTAACCCTGTTTTTACAGCGTCATATTCTTTATCTAAAATTTTCACCGGAGTTTCAACCTCTGTATTGCCCTCATCTTCTATGTCTAATTCCTCATCAATAAATGGATTTACTGTATCCTCGTCATCATCATCATTATCGTTGTCACCTTTAAACTCCATTATTCCGGCACAATATGGACACTTAAGAAACTGTTCCGCATTGTAAAAATGTCCCTTTTTACATCTTCTTAAATTCATGTTGTTTACCCTCCTTATTTTTATTATCTCTGGTCTAATAACAATGATGAGTAATTTAAGTCTTCACCGTCATATTGGTCAAGATTTAAATCAGCCGTACTATAATCACTATTTCCACTCTGCTTCTCCTCAAGTGCCATTTTCTGACCTTGTAATAATTTATCAAAAGCATATGTATCCATATAATACTCACCATCAACTTCATAAATATATGATGCAACTGTTTGAGTATCCTCTCCTTTATCACCGCTCATTCTAAATGTCATATCTGACTTTATACATCTCTGCAAATTACAGCCCGTTTCTACAACATCTTTCATTGTTTTGTTCAATGTTTCTATTGTATCAACATCTCCGCCATCTTCATCATCATCTTCACTTAAAGCATTGTTTAATTTCTGAACATCAAATTCTTCAAAACTGCTTTGTTCAAAACTTATCTCAACATTACTTCCATACACTTCCTGCAATGTTTTTTTCAATTCATTAAGCTCTTTTTGCATACTGCTTTCATCTTCAGGATATTCAAAATTTTCAATATTTTTATCAGGTGTCAGGTCATTTAGCTCTGTACCGGAATAATCCTGTATGGCTTTTAGATATTTGCTCTGCACATCATATATCTGTGAGTCCTCGTCATAATAATCTTCATCCTGATTTTCTGAATTCTTAAAAGTTAAATCACTATAAGCAAATACTCCTTTTTCCCATGTACTCTCTTTATTATTCAAAAAATGTATACTAGAACTAATCTTATCCAAACTCTCTCCGGCAGTGTATGTACCGGCTATACTATTGTTTTCATACCTAGTCAATTTGCCTTTTTTAATCGTAAAATATATTCCATTATCTACAAATATTTTACTATTCTTAAGTTCAAACTTTATAACATTTCCCTCAAAATCAAAATCTCCTGAATAAGCAATACCTCGTGACATTTTTCCATCCTTGTTAATAAAAATATCATTCTCTCCTAAATCACTAATCCACAATCCCTTAAATTTTTCAATAGTATTACTTTGATTTTTACTTTCATAATTTCCACTATTTACAACTGAACTACCCACACCACATCCTGAAAATGCAAGCATACTACAACATATAATACATAAAAATCTTTTTCTCATATAGTAATTCCTCCTAGTATAATAATGATGTAGTCAAACAAGACTACTTGGTTAATAAATTTCTATAAATCAGATAACAGAAGAAGGGATTCTTCCTTCATCAGATGTTATCCGTAATAATGATCATGTCTGACGGTTCCTGATAGACACCAGATAAAACATAAGGTATCATCTCTTAGGATAGGACAAAGAATGTATTCCTCCTTGGGACACTGATTATCTGTGGATACCTGTAATTAAGTCAATTAGTCCATTCGACAGGGTTTTATGTTTTAGCTGGTTGGGAGCCGGAAGGCAATACCCGAATAACGCGCTAGGTTGTGTACCTGCCAGATTGGAAATGGATTCCTATCAGAAAGGAGCTTTTGCTCATGTCAAACAAAGTTATTTTTAATCTTGATGAACTATTCATCTCTGTTGGTATTGATGTCGGTGCTGACTTCTCCTGGATGTCTATAGCACTTCCAAACCAACAATTCGTAGGAAAACCTTTCAAAATCCTACATAACAGTATTGATTCCCTTACAACCGCTGTTTCTAAAATAAAAGAAGCAGAAGAGTTGTATTCTTTGGAAAGTCGCATTTTCCTCGAATCCACGGGAATTTATCATTACCCACTCTTCTGCTATCTTCGTGATAAGGGTTTTAACTGCTCGGTTATTAATCCTATCATCACTAAGAATAGCACAAACATCAACATACGAAAAGTACATAATGATCGTTTTGATTCTAAAAAAGCTGCTTTAGTTGGCTTGAAACCTGATTTAAAGGTTTCACTTATGCCATCAGACCTTGCTCTAAACTGCCGTAATCTGTGCCGTGAATACTACGATTTAATGGATAATCGCAGTGCCTATGTGAATAAACTTCAGGGTGAATTACGCATGGCGTTTCCTCAGTATCTTGGCATCTTTTCCAAGGTTACTATCAACACTTCTCTTACATTGTTGGAAACTTATACATCTCCATCAGCTTTTCTTGAAGCAGACAAGCAAGAGATTATTGATATCATCAAATCAACAGCTCGCTTTGGACTTACATATGCTCAGAATAAGTATAATGCCATAATTCAGGCGGCAACTGATGCAAATCAGTTTGGGTACATTATAGACAGTAACATCAAGCGTATTCGCCTTTATATCAGCTTCATACGTAAATATGATGAAGAAATCAACAGCATTCTTGAATCGCTCCATGAGCTTGTTGATGCTAATGAAGATACCGACTTTGTTAAGCAGATTCATTTGATTAAAACATTCAAAGGTGCTGGTTTCTTGTCTGCTGTATCCATCATGGGTGAGATTGGTGATTTTTCAGCATTTTCAAAGCCGAAACAACTTTTCGCTTATTTTGGTCTTGATCCAGCCGTAAAGCAATCCGGTAAATTTGAAGGCACCAAGGTTCAAATGTCTAAGCGTGGTTCCGCCATCGCCAGACGTGTGATTCACACATTAACCCTACAAAGCATCAGTATCTCCCGTAATGGAGAAGCTAAAAATCCAGTTCTTCGCGAATACTATCTCAAGAAGTGTGACTCAAAACCAAAGCTCGTAGCAATGGGCGCTGTTTCACATAAGGTATGCAATATGATATTTGCAATACTCAGAGACAACAAACCATTCAAAATCATTGCTCCTCAGGAGCATATCAAACAATACAATGCTGCCAAATGCGACATGACTGCATAAAATACTATGAACCCAATGAATCAATATCTTTCAAAAAACGATATTTTCACCAAGGGGAAAGTCCGCCCTTTTTTAGTCAAAAAACAAAATAATTTTTTTCACATCTAACTATTGACATTTATTAGCTGGACTTGTATCTTGTAAATTAAATATCTCGCTGATTCGCTCGGATGAAACAAATTTATTTGTTCCATCCGAGTTTTACCTTTGCGTAAAAAAGTAAAGACTTTGTATATTAAACTATTATTCCTAATTTAATATAACAAAGTCTTTTTTTTAAAATATTTAATTGTAACTTTTGTCAATAAAAATGTAATTTTTAGCACTTATATTTTTTATCTGTCATTGCAAAATTTTATTCGTCTGTTCCTATTAAAACTTTTTTTCCTTCAAATGCAAATCCATAATGTCTGATATTTTCTTTTTTCACTCCCGCTTTTAACAGTTCCGTATCGTATTTCTTTTCTTCTATCTGCTGCAATGCCGATTTTACTGTTTCTTCTAGTGATTTTTCTACTGAATGATTGATAACTTTAAATTCGAGTATCAATCCCAGTAAACTGCTGTTTTTTGTATCTCTCGGTATCATCATTACATCGTATCGTCCAAAACCACTCTCCTTATTTGACTTTATTATATAGTCATCTCTTTTATCGACCATAAGTCCAAGTACAAATCCATGGTAAAAACACTTCTTCTTCAGAAAAATCAAAATATGTTTCATACTGTTCAGATGTTGTAGTTACTACCAACAGATTATTCAAATACGAAAATATACTTTCCTTAGACACTCTTGTAATGCCTGTCATCATTGCCCTTTCAAGATATGGGTTTATCTTAAATGTTGAATTAAAAAAGTTTCTCGTAAAAGCAACAATCTCCTCCCAATATCCATTTAAATATGCTTCCTACATTGGTGTATCGTATCATCCAAAGGGATTATAACATTTTTCTTATAATAACGACTGAGGTAACTTGACATATTTTTTAATAAATTCTGTGCCATAACATCACTCTTGAAAGTAAATAAAAAAAGTCTGTACTTTTATATTAGATTTTAAATTTTGATACTCTGTCATAATCTAATACTTATAAATACAAACTCTTTTCATTTATAATTCTATATAATCAATACAAGACAATATCATCTCCAGAAAAAATACCCTCACAGAAAACAGTTCCATCTTTTGATACAAAGTAATATCCTAAGTTAGTAAAATGGTCTTGTACAAACTCACTTATTTTTATAGCCCAGTATTTTTTTCCTTTAAATTTATATGGAGTATCAGCAGTTGAAACATAGGCATATTCACTACCCATAAAAGTTTTTACTTTTTTTACAGCCTGCTTTTTCGTAATATTTCCCTTTGCTTTTTTTACTATAATAGTACACTTTAATATTTTACCATTTACTTTAGCTGATATACTTGTTTTTCCTACTCTGCGTCCAACAATTTTATTTACCTTTTCTGAAGTTTTTGATATATCTGAAATTCTTCCTGTGGCAATTTTACTGTTTTTGTAAGTCCATTTAATCTTTGAAGCATTTCCAATCAATTTTAACTTTTTACACTCACCAACTTTTACAACAATCTTACTTTTGTTAAATTTATATGCCGCACTAGCTTTTGTATCACACAACAGAAATATTGTAAATATACACATTAAAAATATTATTCTTTTTAACTTCATAATTTTCACCTCTATATATTATAATATCAACATCTACTGTTTTATAATTTCGTTCCGCATGATTCACAGTAGCCGTCTCTCCATGATTTGTCACCAAGTACTCTACCACATGAAGAACAAAATTTTGGTTTTACCGAATTTTTTGCAGCAGTTACATTTGATATTTTTCGTTCTGACGAATTCATCGACATCATATTCGCTTTGTATTCTGAATCTAAATCTAAATATCTCCTTATGTCATAATATACCCTTACCAAAAAACACCCTATTAAAAATAAATATAATAATGCCCATATAGGTTTTCCATACATTTCCTGTCTCCATACCCTTAATACTGATTTTTCTTGTACATATGCATCAAATACAATCATAATGCTAATAAATCCACCAAAAGCCGCCGGAAACTTTAACCATGCAGGTCCATAATCTTTCTTGTGCTGTGGATTAAATATCTTCTTTTCATATTCTTTTTTAGTCATTGAAATTCCCTCCTTAACTTCTGTAAAATCATTAAGTTAAACAGATATTCTCAATCCGCTCTGCTACTTAATCATAATACTATTCCTGTTTTGCCTAATATACTTACGTAAAATAATAAATAAAGACTCTGTTTACTACATCCTTGTTTTAGATTTAGTATAACAAAGTCTTTTTTGAAAAATATTTAATTGTAACTTTTGTCAATAAAAATGTAATTTTTAGCAATTATATTTTTTATCTGTCATTGCAAAATTTTATTCGTCTGTTCCTATTAAAACTTTTTTTCCTTCAAATGCAAATCCATAATGTCTGATATTTTCTTTTTTCACTCCCGCTTTTAACAGCTCTGTATCATATTTCTTTTCTTCTATCTGTTGCAATGCAGATTTTACCGTTTCTTCTAGTGATTTTTCCATCGAATGATTGATAACTTTAAATTCAAGTATCAATCCCGGTAAATTGCTATTTTCTGTATCTCTCGGTATCATCATTACATCGTATCGTCCAAAACCACTCTCTTTATTTGACTTTATTATATAGTCTTCTCTTTTATCGACCATAAGTCCAAGTACAAATCCATGGTAAAAACGCGATGACTTTCTAGTCATCGCATACAAGTTTGAACTATCGTTCAAACTTAAGCCATTAGCTACTCCTTTACAGTCGTAGCATGAGGCTAAATCCTCCGGGCGTATTCTTGATTCTTCTTTTCCTGCAACATCAAAACTGCTGAATGTATCAAGTGCTATATCATTCATATAACTGTTCATGGCATAAAGGTCACCCGCAAGCATTGCTTCAATAAAATCACCTGTCATATTAGATCCATTGTCAAACCATTCTTCTATCATTATCTCGAACATTTGCTCAACTTCTTTATTTGTTAATTTTAATGTATAATATCTTTTTCTAAAATCTCCTTCATATCTAATCTTGACAACCCTAAGATAACCACTTGCAAGCAACAGACTCCATACAGCATTTTCTCTCTTTTCAAGCTGATTATAAACTATCTGTTCGTCTATCCTTTTCTCTATAACTCCACCCTCAATAAGTATCTCCATTGTCTTTTTAAGATTTGGTGACCCTGTCTTTACTAACTTATTTACAAGTCCATTTGAACTGGAGTCTGCCCAATATGAACCAAACTTTCTTACTTTAATAAAATTAAGTATCGACCACGGATTATATATATCATTTTTGTTTCCAAAAGTAAATCCATCATACCACTCTTTTACGCTTTGCTTTTTTTCTGACAATTCATATTTATCAAGTGCTAAAAACACTTCTTCTTCAGTAAAACCAAAATCTATTTCATACTGTTCAGATGTTGTAGTCACTACCAACAGATTATTCAAATCCGAAAATATACTTTCCTTGGACACTCTCGTAATACCTGTCATTATCGCCCTTTCAAGATATGGGTTTGTCTTAAATGTATAGTTAAAAAAACTTCTTGTAAATGCAACAATCTCATCCCAATATCCATTTACATATGCTTCCTGCATTGGTGTATCGTATTCATCCAAAAGGATTATTACATTCTTTTTATAGTATCTGTTTAAAAAACATGAAAGATTGTTAATAGCTCTATATATGGTCTCACTTGAGATATTTTTATTTGCATTTATATCTTTTGAATACTCATCTAATTTCTTAAAGAAATTTTTTTCTGCTTCAGACAAAATATCACTCTCCAAAAGATACGCATGACTCTTATAGGTTTCGTTTATAATAGCAACCATATCATTCTTAGCATCTCTAAAAGTATGAGACTTTATCCCCGCAAAACTCATAAATATAACCGGATATGTTCCCTGAATTTCACGATATTTTTTTTCTTTCCAAATATCCAGTCCCTCAAATAACTCTCCCCTGTCCTTATATTCAACTGAAAAGAAACATTTTAGCATATCCATGTTTAATGTTTTTCCAAAACGGCGTGGTCTTGTTATTAGCGTAACATCATCCTGATTTTCCCACCATTCTTTTATAAACATCGTCTTATCTATATAAAAACAATCATTTTCAATTATCTTATCAAATCTCTGTTTTCCGATACCTACTACTTTCGCCATACAGACACCCCCAAAAAATAAAATTTTTCACGCATTTGTTATTATTCACACATCATCACTTTGCTAATTATATTAGCATTTTGATAATAGAAAGTAAAGAAAAAGAGCCTGTACTTTTATATTAGATTTTAAAATTTTGATACTCTGTCATAATCTAATACTTATAAATACAAACTCTTTTCATTATATTTCTATATAATCAATATAAGACAATATCATCTCCAAGAAAAATGCCCTCACAGAAAACATTTCCATCTTTTGATACGAAATAATATTATCTCTCTTTAATAACTTTATAAATTAAATATTATTTCTTCTTATATTTCTTTATACTTGAAGCCATTATAGCATATCTTTCGCAGTAATATCCGGATGCCGCTCCCATAAATTCTCCTTTTACTGTAACTTTTTTTCCTACATACTTTGACATATTTGCCTTTAAATATGCGCATTGAATCATTATTCTTTTTTCACTTGACTTCTTTTCCCAAATTGAACATTTACACTTTATTTTTTTATTTAAAATCAAGTCATAATTCAATATCTTTTTTCCATTACCTGCTATAGCATGATGTTTTACCACTTTTCCGGTTAAAGTCACTATTTTAAGCTTATCACCGTCATATATCTTAGCTTCGGCACATTGAGTTTTTCCCATAACTCCAGTAAACAACACTGTAATTAACACAATATAATTTAGTATATTCTTTAGATTTTTCAATTTTTCTTCTCCTCCCTCTTTACAAATACAAATCACGGTTATCTTCCGTATTTTTATATAATTGTATTTTTGTGTACTTTTTAGCCTTAAGCATCTTCTTTAATGCCGCCTTATATTTTTTATAACTTGTTTCCTTTCCATTTATCTTATAGGAAGTATAATATACAGTCATTCCGTAAAAAGATTCCTTATGTTTTGCCTGCTTTTTATATGACTTATCGTCCGTTCCTGAATACTCCGCCTTTTTAACTATTTTTCCGTTATTTTTAATTTTATAATATGTCCCCCAATATGCACCTGTATGTGCATCGTTAACTAATATAATTTTTGATTTTTTATACCATTCAAATCCATGACATAATAAGACTTTTTTTACCTTACCTTTTACATATCTAAATATTTTTACACTCCCGTCAGCCCAGCAGGCTTCTGGATTTTCTACAACCAGTTCTTTTATTCCATCCCCGTTTAAATCAATGCAAGCAAATTTATAATTTTTTGTTTTATTGACATTAGGGGCACTGGAATAATCCTCTCTCCACTTATGTTTTTCTTTACTTAACAGCTTTCTATAGGCAGTTATGGCTTTTTTATTTGTATCTTTTGCATATGTCTTTACAGTTTTTATATTAATTCCCGTTATCATAAGTGCTGCAATCAATATAAGTGATAATATTTTTTTACTTTTCTTCATTCTGTTCATATTCTTGTCCTTTCTTTAATCATATTTTTGCTTTACAACAAATCAGAATACTCAATTCTATATCCACCAGTATATAAAGTATGGTTATCCAATCCACATCTCAAACCAAAATGTGGATCTGCGTCCTCCCTCTCTCCTATTATATTTACCTTTAATTTTCCATTTTTTACGATAACTGTTTTCATCCATTCTGCCTGTTGTGCTCCACCATATATGATAAATCCTTTATGTCCGATATAGGCATATACCTCACTATGTAACGCTTCTACACTTCCTATCTTTTTAATTTTTCCTTTTTTCCAGTCATATACATAAAATCTGGCATCTGCCTCTGAAGACCCTGCTCTTACTATCAATTCTGCAACACTATCGTTATCAATATCTGTCAGATAATAGCCGCTAATATACTTCTTTCCTAATGAGTTATCAGTATTATAGCTTTTTACTATCTTTCGATATGCTTTTTTTATTTTTGCAGGCATTTTTTTTACACACTTTTCTTTAACAATTTTACTCAATTTTTTATTATATTTTTGTGCTTTTTTATATTGCCCTTTCTTATAATACTTTAAAACTTTTTCGATATTTTTTGTATCCGAACTCACTGAAGCAGCAAATACATTTACATTATTTGCTAACCCGTTAAAAAACAATATAACAGCTACTACAGCCGCTAATATCCTAATACTTTTTTTCATTATCACAATTCCTCCTTACATCTTTTCTGCTTTTCTTAAGTTTCACATTTATAGTTCTTCCTTCAAATTTAATACCATCCATATTTTTTAGGTATCTTTTTTACCCATCCCGTCATGGCTTTCTTTTGTTTTCCGTTATATTTGCAGGTATATACTTTATATTTCCAGTCACTTTCACGAACTATAAAATAATATATTTTGTTATTTTCAAATTTAAGTAAACTGCCATCACATACTTTCTTTTTTCCTGTTCCATTTAACTTAAAGAAATTAATCGGATAATTACCTGCATCTCCCGAATTTGTACTTGTAACTACATGATTTCTATCCACCAATACATTCGCAACTCCTGATGTCATATATTTTTTTCGTTTCTTTTTTAAATCATAAGCATATAATTTTATACCATCAGCTTCCATGTCTATTCCACAATATAAATACCTTCCACTGCAACCACATACAATATAAGATTTTCCCGATATAATTTTCGTATATTTACCTGTTTTAATATCATATTTATAAATACAATTTTTAGTTTCATACGACGATATTTTTTTAACAACTACAGAGTAATAAATAATTTTTCCGTTTGTTGTAAAATCAGTAGTTGTATTTTTTGCAATGGTCTTTTTCACTCCGTTTTTCTTCATTATAATTTTATATTTATATATTCCTGCTTCTTCATATTGTTTTGCCACAACAGAAATCCCTTTAATAGTTGTATTTCTATTTACACCTCGTTCAGTTATATATTTATCTTTTGCATCAGCATTTTTGCTCACTCCTAAAAATGCCATTACCATAAACAACATTATTATAACCTTTGTAATTTTTTTATTCATATATATGAATCCCTTTCGTTTTTTATCCATTTGGCGTTCTATTAAAATTTCCATTACAATCTGTACTGAATATCTGATACCTGCCTTTGCATATCCGCTAATATAAAATTTGTTACAAGGCTGTTAGCAACAGTCATTCTTTCATAGTCCTCACGCTTTTCCTGATTTCTTTCTATTGCAAGTAAATGATTTATATTATCCATTCTGCTTCTCTCTGCTATCTCATTACTTTCAGACAACAATGCTATCTGTTCTCGCTGGTTTTCAAGTGCCTCATTCATTTTTCCAATAACACTTTTTAATTGTTCAATTATTTTTTCAAGCAGCATCGTCTGTATTATTTTATCCAAATCATCCTCTCTTGAAGTTGAAAAATAATCATATAAATATGCTATCGGATATATGTTCCTAAAACGGCTCGGTATTATATTTATATCATATAAATCTTTACTTAACTCTGCTGCTTCTTTTCTTCTCTTAGCCAAGTATTGTCTTTGCTGTTCCAGTGCCGCTCCTCTTTCCTGATACTGCCTTACTATCCAATTATAATTCTTCTTAAAATCTGACAATTCCTGCCTGTATTTGTTCATATTCTGTTTATATTCTTCTTTTATATTTTTATTATATTTATAAACATCATATAATATAGAAAAACCAATCCAAAATAAAATTGCATTAATAATAAAGAAAATAACAAGTAAAGTATATTTTCCAAATAATGTCATTATTCCAGTTATAATCGTTTCAAAAATTCCAGTTACTTCTTTATTTATACAATTATAGATATATATATTTATAACAAGTGCTATAATTGCAACGACAACAACCATTATACCTCCATCCTCCGAATAAGAGGCTTTATTTTCCATCTGTGGTTTTTGTGGCGGTGTTATATGATTTAGCTCATAATTGTTTCTCTTAATATCGTTTTCCACTTCGCTTATTTCATTATTCAATCTGTTTCCAACACACTCGATATAATATACATCTCTAAGATATGGAACTAAAAAATCTCTATTGTATCTCGCCATACTTCTCCTCCATTTAGTACATATTTTCTAATGTGATTTAACAAACACTCCCACCCACATTAATTTTAGTCTCTCTTGTATTACACTGCTAATTTACAAACAGATGATCTCTCTTTTTGTAATAAACATTATTTGCTGAGACCATTGCAGAACAAAATATTACACACATACCAATGTCTATCGTATATTGCGTTATAATATCACCACCAAAATCTGTGCCCACTATAATCATTGCCAAAATCTTGGCTAAGCAATTTAACGCTGCAACTACAATTATAGAAACCAAGTATTTTTTCCAAGCGTTTTTCTTTTTTTGAAGCATTTCTCTCCATATATAAACAAGAAATACACTCAAAATAACATTTAAAATCACAAATACTATATCTATAATTTTTGCACTAGGATAAAATCCATAAAATATATATTGCTCTCCACCTTCATCAAACATTTCTATGATAGTTCTTGCAGCATTTCCTAAATTAATAAGTATTGAAAGCAAAAATCCTGCATAGACCAAGAAATTATGCCATTTCATCGGCAGCTCCTGCTGTCCGTTATTCATATACATATTTACATTTGGATTTATCTGCTGCCCCTGCTGCGGATATTGTCCGTTGTTTATATACATATTCCCATTTGGGTTTATCTGCTGTCCCTGCTGCGGATACTGTCCATTGTTTATTTGCATATTTCCGTTTGGATTTATCTGCTGTTGCTGATACGGTTGCTGCTGGTACAGCTGTTTCTGTCCGTTGCTCATTTGCATATTTCCGTTTGGATTTCCCGATTGTCCCTGCTGTGGGAACTGTTGCTGCTGATACGGCGGCTGTCCCTGCTGTCGGTTTTGATTATTCATAATGTTATTATAATTTCCTGCCTGTATTTTTTTTGCCGACTCAATTCCTAATCTGCTGCCACAATTAACACAAAATCTTGCACTTTTTTCATTTTCATATCCACATTTTAAACATCTCATGTTTTATTACCTCCTTTTATCTTTTATTATCAATACCTTACGCATAATTCTTTATAAGCCATTTAATTCTGCTTTTTGTCTGTTTTGTGAGTGATAAATTATATATCATTGTATAACCACTTCCACCTTTCCAGCCTGACGCAGCTTTTTTTGCCGTTTTATCTCTTTTCTTTATCCATTTCAATTCTGATGCAACTAATTTTTTTACCTTATTATTCGGCAATGCTTTTTTTATCTTGTTATAATCTTTGTTTAATTCCTTATCCCACAATTTATACTCCTCGCCAGAGTCCTTATTCATTTCATATTGCGAACCGGAATATGTAAATTTCTTTTTGCATTTCTTATCCAGCTTATTATAACTTTTCATATAACTTGATTTCGTTCCTGCATATGTTTTTACTGCCGAAAAATTAATTCCTGTAAATACAACTGCCATTACTAATATAATTGATAGTACCTTATGTGATTTCATTTTCATATTTTTCTCCTCTCCCTCCTTTAACCTAATAATAGGCATTTGCGAAACTATCATAATCAGTAATTAAATTGTGCATCTGTAACAAATAATGTTAGCAGTGCACTTTGTCACCGTCAGCACTTAGTCAGCGTATTTTGCTGACTTATGTACTGCTACGAGTGACAAGTAGCAAAAGCGTGCCTGCGGTATTATTTGTTACAGGTGTGCAATTAACACAACATATAATTAGTTTCGCAATCAACCAACCTAATAAGCAAAATTATTTGCTATATAATTAAAATCTTCGTAGCTGTATTCTTTTGCACCTGATGATATTCCAAGTTTTTTGCAATATTGATTTCTCTTTCTTCCGAAATTGTCAAAATTACTTTTCTCAGCAGATGTGAATACACTTCGTATCTTATTTGGATCGTCCCCTAAATTTTGATACCATGACTTACTTCCAAAATATACTACAAGTGAATTTGTTGAAAATTGTGCTCCATATCTTGCAGATATTTCATTTATCGCAAGCGTAAACCAGCAGGCTATCTCTCTGTCAGTTGCCCCTTTTCCTTTAAGCCATGTCTCTATTTCATCAACATCCATAACATAATTACGGCTGTCATATGCTACAAATTCATTTCCATAACTGTCATAATTATCTCTGATACTTGGAAGATATTTGTATTTGTAGATAACTTTTTTCTTTGCTTCTGTATTATTTACAACATTTTTGTATTTTTTTACAGAAGTTATCAACTCATTTTTATATGTATTCAATTTTTGTTCCATGCCTGATTTTATTGCATTTTCAAACTCCTGCAATGCCTCTAATGCACTATTTCTGTTCGTAATAATATTTTCGTTTCCGGATATATCCTTTCCGCTTGCTGTCTCGTCTATCTGCACTATATTGTCTTTGTACTTTTTCCAAACTGCATAATTCTCCTGTGCATCACCATATTTGTTGCACTGACTTACTACTTTCTTAAAGTCTTTTTCTAAGCTGTCCATGTCATTTGCTTTTATTGTATTTTTTAGTTTTTTTACGGCTTTTTCGCTTGCGGACTTATAACTGCGGCATTGTTTTGTCAGCTTATTTTCTTTTATTTTTTTATTGTATTCTTTTATTTTATCTGAATATTCTTTAACTTTACTATTATACTGTTTTAACTCCGTAACCACATTGTTTAAACTTTTTATGCTGTCTTTTATTTCTTCCTCATCTGATGAGTCAATATTTTTTATCATCGCCGTAAGTTCATCAAATTTTTCTTTATTGTCGCCTAAAAAACTTATTCCGGCTTTTTCTATATTTTCTTTCAACTGATTATAATCGTCGTTCAGGTAATCCTTAGATGAACTTCCTTTCATATTTGCAAAAACCGCAATAGCAAGCATAGCTGCCATAACAACTCCTAACAGAGCATTGCATATGTATATACCTTTTGAAGTTTTTACTGTCTCATAATCATGTGCTCCTTTTACATTGTTGTAATCTATATTACTATTTCCATTTATATTGTTACCTTGAAAGTTTATATTACTGTTTCCATTTGCATTCCCCACATTAGCACCGCATTTTTCACAAAACATATCTGCATCGCCAAGTATATTTCCGCAATTATAACATTTCTTCATTTCTGCCTCGCTTTCTATAGTTCCTCCCTATAAGATTTCCAGAATTTCTGAGCCATCTGCTATTATCAGCTTTTCTTTCTGAGTCAGTTTTATTGTCTCTCCGTCCCGTATGATTTTCCCATCCTCAAAGCGTATGCCATTTTTTGAATAACATATAATACTTATAAACGTTCCCGAAACATCCATAAAAATCGTGCAATGTTTTCTGCTTACTTTCGGGCTGCTAAGCACAAGATTACATTGCCCCGGGTCACGCCCGACCACTATACTTTCTCCGGGACTTAATTGCAATGATGCCCCTTTAAATGTTCCCTCCGTACCTAATATCATCCCTTTAAGTGTTGTTCCGTAAACAGTCGGTGGTACCAGTATCGCATCTGGCTTATTTTCAAAAGCTCCCTGCTGAATATCATTGTCATAATAACCATATTGCTGCTGGATATTTTCCCCATAACCATTTCCATTAAAATCACTTGAAACCGAATTGTTGTCATACACATTTTTTTGTATTTCATTTTCACTTTTTATGCACCCCATTACAATGTCATATACTAATATGCCTATTGTGCTCAATAATATAAACAAAAATCCAAATTTTACTGAAATGCCTTTATCTCTGACTCCTGTTATTGATATGTAAGCAAACATTTCCATTATCAATATACAAACTGATGATATTATTGATATAACTGCCCCTGCCATAAACTGCTTATTAGCAAGTCCTATCACCAGAAAAGTTATTGCCATAATAAACAGCAAAAGCAATGTGACTATCACAAAATTTCTTAAAGAATTAAGTGCATTAACATATTCTTTTGAAAGGTCTATAGACGAATAAGATAATATTGTTATTCCATTGTAAAGTTTGTAACTGCCCGAATTGTAACTTACCAAAGGCATAAATAAACTTAGCAAAAGCATTATACATATCTCAATTCCCGGTAATGTAAAAATTATATTCATCTTTTTCTTCATTTGCTATTCCCCCTAAGTAACTTGTTATGATAAGGATTTTTTGATTGTATTACAACGCTAATTTACAAACAGATGGTCTCTCTTTTTGTAATAAATGTAATTTAACACAACATATAATTATTTTCACAATCACCTATATCTTATGAAAATAATCCTCTTAAAAGCCACCCACCTATACCGCTTATTGAATCTGATATTGCCTGCTGGATAAAATAACCTAAAATCTTTCCAACTATCAGACTTACTATAAACAATACAATGTGCATTACCAGTATCTCATACAGTTTTACAGATGGCTCTCTTTCAAGTACTTCAAAATATCCGTATAAAAAGATAAAGTTTGTAAACATAACTATAGGTATCACAAGCAACATTACTATCAGCATTATTATTGCTCCAATATCTGAATTAAATATCTTTGCGACATACATCATTGCTATAAAAAATATTATATATGCTGTGAAAAGTATTACTCCAGCCAATGTCTTTACGGCTATTACCGCATAGGTCTGTATGAAAGTTATATTTTCATGGAACAGATATTTGCTCACGACAAACATTACTCCTGCAACAAGCAGCCCCCACAAAAACATCCCAATCAGTATCAGTATGGCATATTTCATTACACTATTGAGCATATCTTGAAATACACTTCCAAATATCTGATCCTCTAAATTTGCTCCTATTATCGCACACGCTATAAGCAGTTCAATCAATAAGACAAACATTGATATGCCTGATATTATAAGCGACTCAGCTATTGAGTTTGAATTTCCAAGATTTTTTACGGCATTTAACGGTGACCTGAATATATCTACTGCAGTAGACAATATTCTTTTTCCAATTCCCGATGCCATCTGGGAGATATTACCCTGATTTCCATTTGGCTGCGGCACCTGATTCCAACCGGAATAACCTCCGTTTATCGGCTGTTGTCCCGGATACCCTCCCGGATAATCTCCGTTTATCGGCTGCTGTCCAGGTGCTCCTCCCTGATAATTTCCGTTTATCGGCTGCTGTCCCGGATACCCTCCCGGATAGTTTCCTCTTATCGGCTGCTGTCCAGATGCTCCTCCCGGATAGTTTCCTCTTATCGGCTGCTGTCCAGGTACTTCTCCCGGATAATTTCCGTTTATCGGCTGCTGTCCCGGTACTCCTCCCGGATAGTTTCCTCTTATCGGCTGCTGTCCCGGTACTTCTCCCGGATAATTTCCGTTTATCGGCTGCTGTCCAGATACTCCTCCCGGATAGTTTCCTCTTATCGGCTGCTGTCCAGATACTCCCCCAAGATGATTTCCGTTTATCGGCTGCTGTCCCGGTACTCCTCCCGGATTATTTATTTTCCGATTCTGTTCTTTTTGTTTCTGCATATAATACTGTTTTCTTAACTGTTCCTGTTCTTTTGCGAACTCAATCTCACGCTTTTTGCTCTGCTCGCAGTTACATTTCTCACCGTTTTTTAATTGCTTTCCGCAATATCTGCAAAATGCCATTTTTATCTCTCCTTTCCGTTTGCCGTTCATCGCTGCCATGCTGTCAGCAATGATTACATTCACTCTTTTTCTTATGTTTATCTAAGCTTATACAAGTTGTCCTCATTTCCCATATACAACTCCTCTGCTGATGAAAGATAATATTCCTTTTCTCTTTCAAGCCTTGCTCCGTTTCCTAGAAATGTTCCATTTTTTGAATAATCCACTACACGATACTTATTTAATGCTCCTACATATGTTATCTCGCAATGCTTTCTACTCACCTGTGCATCTGTTATCGCATATGTGCATTGTGTCGCATCCCTGCCAAATATCACCTTTTGGTCACTTGGCAGAGGTATCAGCTTTCCGATATGCGTTCCTCTTATACATATCAAACCTCCCTGTTTATCCTCAGATAAAGCAAGGCTTCTTGTCACCTGCATTGTCAATATATCATTTTTCAATTCAATCCCCCCTATAATATTTTTTTGATTTCTTCCTGATAGCGTCTGCTTATCGGTAATACACTTTCACCTACTTTTATCTCTGTTCTCGAACTTCCCGTTATATATTTTTTGTTTACCAGATAACTCTGATGACACCTTACAAATCCATACTGTTTAAGCATTTCTTCAAGCTCGTTCATTTTGGCATAAAAGCTTATACTCTCGCCTTTCTGGTATATTTTTATTTTTCTTTTTTCGCCTTCAAAATAATAGACTTTATCAAGAAGTATCTGCTCTTTTTTTCCATTTACCGATATATGCAGGCAGTTTGTGCATTTCGACCGTTCTGTCATGTACCTGCCTATTTCATCATCTAGACGCTTTTTGTCTACAGGCTTTAATATGTATGAAAATGCCTTATAAGTATATCCGTCAAATATATGCTCCGCAGATACAGTTATAAATATAATATCCACATCAACATTGTTTTCCCGTATATATTTTGCAGTATTCAATCCGTCATATTCCGGCATATTTATGTCTAAAAGCAACAGGTCAATGTCAAATTCTTCTTTTTCTATATCATCAACCACCTGTTTTCCCGACATATAATGTACTACTTGTGCATCGTCATAAGAAAATATTGAATGTATCACTAAATCATGTATCTTTTCTCTATACTCTCTGTCATCATCACATATTCCTATCCGTAACATATCCTACCTCATACTTCACCCTGACTGTTCATCCTCCGCACCAGTTTTTTTGCGTTACCATCCACACTGTAAATGTGAACAATAATGCTTTGCTTTTGCGGCTGATAACTTTATCCCAGTTTTATTGCTTCATGTCTTCCTGCCATATACAATATTGTTCCCGGTGCAACACTTACATACTGACCTTTTATTGCTTTTGTTCCATCCGAAAATTCAATTCCATTTGATGAATAATCTATAACATAATATCTTTGCTCTGTACCGTTATATCTTATTCCACAATGTCTTCTGCTTATCTTCGGATAACTAAATACAAGTGTCGCACACTTCGGATCTCTGCCGAGTATCACTTCATCTCCGTCATTCATCACAAGTTCGGAAGAACTGTATTCTCCCTCCATTCCATATAAGCATCCTGATTTTGGAAGCATGCCCGGTGTAGGTTTATATCCTCCCGGCTCTGGCTCTGCACCAGTGCCTATATCATCACCTGCAACTGTCATATCTCCTGCATAATTTCCTGACACGAAATCCACCGGCGGCATTCCCGTCATATAATGCTTTCCGTCTTCACCAACATAACCATCCGGATTTGGTGGCATCGGCGGTGTTAAAATTTGATTTTTTCCATCATCATGCTGTGGCGGCATCGGCGGGTCATATGGATATTGTGGATTTATCGGCTGTGGCGGTATCGGTGGTATCGGAAAATCCCATTCTTCCTCTGACTCCTCCTTTTCCATTTCAGGTTTTAATGCCGTCATAAAGAGTATTCCTGCTACAATGAGAAACACTCCTGCCACAAGTGTTACATATACACCTGCTCCCGTGCAGTTGCTCATTATTTTTGACACGGCATATTTGCCTACACCGTCTATATCAAACAATCTTGCATCGACAAGCGTGATACTTTTTACATAATCGTCTATCTTGTCCCATATCATTCCCGGTATCATAAATGAATAGATAAGCCTTGCAACAACAGTCACTGCTCCCGTGGCTATAATCATTATCTGGTTTGTCTTTCCTGTGACAGCAATGACTATAAGCGATGCTACTGCCAAAAGTACAGGAATTAACAATAATATTGCCATAATCTTAAATACATTCTTTACATCACTGTCACTCAGCTTTTTTGCCGATTTTTTAGCGGAATTGCTTTTTTTAGCCGTCGATTTTTTTGCCTTATTTTTACTTTTTGAACTTTTCTGTTTCGTTGTTGTCTTTTTGGTTGATTTCTTTGTTGACTTCTTTGAAGATTTTTTCATCTTTGCCGATGCTTTCTGTGCCGAGAGAATACCTGTATTTTGGGCACTCTTACTGCCTGATTTTTTTTCACCGGCTTTTTTTGTTATTCCCTCTATATCGTCAATCTCATCATCAGCAGTAAAGAGCCATTTGACTAACATTATCTGTGAGATAGAACTTCCTTTGTCTTTCTTATCAATCTTATCATCAAATTCTTTTACCTTATCATCCCATTTACTTGTATTTTCTTTGTATTTGTCTATGACTTTTTTATCAACCTGTGCCTTTTTTGCTGTTTTTGAGTCCTCGTCTTTTGCATACTTATTTATCTGTACTGCCGTTTTCAGATATTTTTCTCCCGAAATGCTCATTGACGGCAAAAACAGTGATATTATTATGATTATCATAAAAACAGCACCGACACACATCTGCCATTTAAAACCTTTTTTCTCCATGTGTACCTCCTAACTCAATTCATCAATTCTTTCTAACACCGTATATGACTCCTGTATCCTCTTTGTCCTATCAAGTTCCATGCAGTCACACGCCAGTTTTATCCACTTTTTTCTGTCACGGAGCTTAAATCTGTGTTCTACTTTTATCTTATCTGTTCCGCTTTCAAGTCTTTTTATCACATCCGGTGCTTTCTCCAATGTAAGACAATGATACATTGTCGCACCGACGGCATATATGTCCGTCCATGTCCCCTCGTTGCCTGCCTTGCCCGATTTTGCCGTCTGATATTGTTCAGGAGCGGCATAATCCGGCTTTAAGAATGACGCCGTAAATGTCATTTTCTTATCATATATATACTTTGCCGCCCCCATATCTATAAGAACAATCTCACCGTTTTTCTTCCTTATTATGTTTGCGGGTGATATGTCGCAATGTATCATTTTCCTTTCGTGCATATTAGAAAGTGCTTTTAATACCGGAACAAATATCTCTTTTATCTCTTGCGTATCATACAATTTATTTTTTCTCTTTCTAAGCTCTCTGCCTATGCTCTCCCCCTGTATGTACTCCATTACCATGTATGCAGTATCATTTTCAAAAAAGGCATCGGTTACCGTCACGATATTTTCAGTGTGTATAAATTTAGCTGTCATTTTTATCTCACTGACAAAGGATTTAAGTCCGTATTTAAACGGCTCAACCATGCCCGAATGTCTTATTGATACATAATTTTGTTCTCTTTGAACCCACTGTTTAGGAAAATATTCCTTAACGGCTACATTTCTCAAAAGATTTATATCTTTTGCAAGATAAGTAATTCCAAATCCGCCAATCCCTACGATACCTAATATCTGATACCTGTCATTTAAAAGAGTATCCGCAGGCAATATATCATTTTTATCTGTATTTCCATTGTCGATATGGGATATTATGTCTTTTTCGCCCCAGACATTTTCTTTTATGCAAAGCTCATCTTCCTTAATATCAGTTCTGTCTGCCGAAATACATAAAACTTTCCTGTCAAGCACAATCCCTGCCGACAATATCTTAAAATCAATGTCATTTTCTTTCGATAAGACTGCTATATCCCAAAGAGCCATGTCGCTGTCATCATTAAGCACGAGCAAAAAGCATTTTATCTCCAGCACACTGTCCCATGCTCTCCATATCGTATATGTATCGCTTTGACTGAAACGGCATCCCAAAAGCCATCTCTTTTCTATGACCGCACCCTGACACCATTTTTGAACTTCCCTCTTTATGGTTTTGTTGTCAAATCCACATATACTGCATACCGTGGCATCGTCGGGCAGTTCCTCAAAGCATCCCATACAAATCTTTGTCTTTTCCATATCAATCCTCACTGTGCTGTTTTAAATATTGCATTGCTGCTTCTTCTCTTGTAATATCAGGTATTGGCATTATCTCAGGCATTGTCTTTTGCCTCACTGCCTCGGCAGCTGGTTTTTGCGGTCTCTCTCCCGGCAGATACTCATGATAAAGTTCATAATACAACTCTGCCATTGACTGGTATCTGTCCTCTATCTGCACATTAAGACCTTTTAATATAGCATTTGCCTGATAATCTTCTATTTCTATATTGAACATATTAAGAGGTATTGTCTTATCTTCTGCGACACGCTCATAAGCTTTTTGCAATTTTATCCCCGTCAGCAGATAATACATTGTGGCACAAAGACTATACACATCTGTCCACGGTCCCTGATTTCCGTTTCTGTCATACTGCTCTATAGGTGCATAACCATGTTTCAGAAAAATGGATGTCTCCTGTCCTGCTCCACTGTGTTTTGCAGCTCCAAAGTCTATCAGTTTTGCCTTAAATTTGTCGTTGAGCATAATATTGTCAGGACTTATGTCCCTATGTATCACACCAGCCTTGTGCACGCTGTTCAATGCCTTAATAACATCTTTTAAAAGTTCAAACAATATATAACTCTGTAAAACTCCACCTGAGCTTTTTGCAAACTGCCTGAAATTTATCCCGTCTATATATTCCATAACTATATATGCCGTCTTGTTTCCGTAAAAGAAATCCCTTACGGAAACTATTCCCGGCATACCATAAAATTTTGAGAGTGTTTCTGCTTCTTTTATATATCCCTTAAGACCGCCAAGATAAGCAGCCTTTTTTGTATTTACCGTAAACACATCCATACTGTATGTACTATATTCCGTGGAATAGGTTGTCGTCTGCTCTCTCTTTGCCACGCCTTTTGGAAAATATTCTTTTATACATACCTTTTTGCTCTGGTAAAAATCCCATCCTATATAGGTAATGCCAAAACCACCTATTCCTATGACTTTTCCGACAAGATATTTGCCGTTGAGTATCTCGTACGGTGGCATACCATTTTCCGGCTGTTGATAATCTTTTAATGAAAATCCGCATTTTGGACATGGCACACCGGTGTTTTCCAATAACTCCATACATCCCATACAAAGCCTGTTGGGGTCAACAAGTGTTTTGTCCATTTTTACCACCTCCTTCTATATTTAAAGATATTTAATAAAGCGTACATTCGCAATCAGCCTTATCCACCGCTTAATACTTCACAAAAAGCGGGTAAATTCTTATTCTACATTTAAAAACCAAAGTCACTGTCATCTCTTACAAACTCATCAGCTCTTGATTTTTTCTTTGTTTTTTTCTTGTCTGACTTTTTACCTGTATTTTTTTTCTTACTGCTTCCGTCCAAACCCGAACTTTTTCCTTTCGACTTATCCGATTTTTTGCTGCTGTCAGGCTTCGGTGCCGCAGGTGCAGGCGGTTCAATAGGTGCAGGAGTAGGTGTCGGTGCACCGAGACTTACCACAATACTTACTTTTTTAGGAACTTTTTCCTTTTTAGGGATATTTTTGTCTTTGCTGTTACTGTTATATTTTTTTCCTGACTTTGGTTCCTGGCTTATTATGTCGCCCTTAGCAACACTTTCGCTTATAACCTGGTCTTTTGTCGTAAGTTTTATCTTGCACTTATACTTTTTATTCAGCTTATCCATAACAGATTTTGCCTCATCAAGATTTTTGTCCTTTAAGTTTGGCAGTTTGAACACATACTTGTCCTTTTTGCCCCATGATATATAAAATTTAAGTTTGTCTATATCTTTTGATGAAACATCGCCGCTCTTGCTTTGTTTGAAGCACTTGTCTTTTGAAGCCGAATTGTAGTCATATTTAAAACTTATGTCTGATGTGACACCTGCATTTTTAAGGTTTGTCTCTATCTCACTTTTTGACATTTTAGTCATTTTTTCTATGGTGACTTTCCCGGCACTTCTGACGGTCACTTTTACTACTTTATCATCCGGAATATCTGCTCCCTGTCTCGGCTCAGTGTCCTCCACTTTCTCGCTCTTACAGGCTTTATCATATATATATGTAACTTTTGCCTTGCAGCCTGCATCATCCAGATTTTTCTTATATTCTTCCCAAGTGGTGTTTCCTCTCTGATATGCTGCCATCTTTTCAACATTTGAACCGGAATTGTCACCTCTGTTTTTATTTATGACTCTGTTTGCAACACTTACACCTGCAAATACCGCACCTGCACAAACAGCCATGCTGCCTGCAAGTATTGCTGCCCTCTGCCATGCCGCCATCGCCATAAACTTCTGCTTCAGACGGTTTCCGACCGTGTCCTGGTCGTCCTTTACTTTTGGCAAAATCCATTCCGGCTCATATACCGGAACGAAATTTTTGCCATCGAGTGCCTCCATGAAATCTTCCGCACATTGAAGCCTGAACTGTGGCTGTATATTAAGGCAGGTCATTATGGCAAGTTCTGCCTGCTCCGGAATATTTATCCCGACCTCAGACAATGTAAGCAGCTTATCCTCCTGTGTCCTGTCATTTGCAGGCTGAGGTTTTGCCCCCGTCAACATTCTGTAGAAAAGTGCCGCTACCGCATACAAATCCGTATATGGTCCCTGCACTGCTTTTCTTCCATACTGCTCGATAGGTGCGTAACCCTCTTTAAGCACAATTGCCGTATTTTCATTTTCAACACGCTCAGCATATTTTGCCGCTCCAAAATCTATAAGTTTGATAACACCTTCATTTGTAACAATAATGTTGTCAGGTGCTATGTCCCTGTGTATTACACCACGCTTATGTATTTCTTTAAGAGTGTAGAGTATCGTAAGCACAACTCGTCTTGCCCAGTCATACTCCACTCTGTTGCCCTTAAGTTTAAGGATATGTTTTACATCCATTCCTTCAAGGAACTCCATCACGATGTAACCGGTGTTGTTTTCCTCAAAGAAGCTGTAAACCTGAACAACACCTTTTACATCCTGCAGGTTTGCTATACTTCTCGCTTCTTCGAGGAAGTGACGGAGACCTATCTTAAAACGCTCATGCCTTACGCTCTCTGATATTACCGATACAGTGCCCGTAGTTCTCTCTCTGCCAGAAAGCTGCTTAGGAAAATACTCCTTTATGGCGACTTTGCATTGCAAAAGGTTGTTCCAGCCTATATAGGTATTTCCAAATCCACCTGAGCCAAGCAGTTTGCCGACGATAAACTTTCCCTGCAATACCGTACCCGGCTTGAGACACATATCAGCATTGTATTCTATATTTAATTTTTCTTTACAATACGGACAGATATCCTTTGTATTGTCAGCTATCTGCCGCATACAGCTATAACAAAATCGCATATATGTTTCCTCCTGAAAGATTTGTACTAAATTTAGTTACTGCTAGGTCCAAAGTCATGAGCATATCCGGTATCCTTTTTACTGCTACCACTACCCTTTGAACTTCCATCAGACTTTTTAGGTGTGCTGTCGCTATTACCACCTCTGCTATTGCCACTTGGTTTTGTAGCTGTTTGAGGTTTCCTTGTCACTACCGGCTTTGGTGTAGGTTTTGGCTCAGCAGAAATCTTAAGCCTGTCGCCCTGCTTAAACTCAGTAACATTTGACTTTCCGTTTACCCATACTTTTTTGACAATATAATTGTCAGGATATTTTGTTCCAAGTAATGCACCGGCATTTGAAGCATATCTTTTTAGTCTTGCAACAGTAAGTGAACTGTTTATCGATACATGGCTTCTGACTGTGGCAAAAAGCTTTCCGTCACCGTTTTCAGAATCATCATTTCTTCCGTCATAGCCCTTTTTATTTTTAAGACTTTTAGAGAGAACTTTTACTATAGTTCCCCTGCCATATCTGAAACTTACATACTCACTTGAATATTTGTCCGATGACAGAGTGCGAAGTCTTGCCCTGTTTCCTGTTTTATGGTCTTTAGGATTTTTGCTGTAGACAAACTTAACTGACGATATACTCTTTCCTTCAAATGTACCGTATCTTCTACAGTTTGCTTTCGACATTGTGTAATATGCACCGGTATGGTATATAAACTGAATCTTCTTCTTGGAAGTATCCATTCCGTTTATCTTTGCAGTCTGTCTCTTTATCTCGCTGTCAGCTTTCGCCGTATCAGAAGCATATTTCTTTCTTATCGCATCAAGGTCTATTGTATTTTTGTCATATATTATCTTTGACAAAGTTCCGTAAGCCTGTGTATCATCACCTTTTTTCAGGCTGACTCCGTCAGGTATATAGCTCTGCATATATACATCTTTAGATGCTTTTATACGCTTTTTGACAGACGCACTTTGAGCCCACCTTGTGTTGGTGCAGTTTTTAAGCCACTTTTCTGAAAATGTTACATTCTTTGTACTTGCGACTATGACATTTGCATATACCGTCCTGTTTTTCTTTATGTCCGAGTTCACTTCATCCAAAGTTCTTCCGTCCTTAAGCACATCATTTGTCTTATCATTGTATTCAAGCACCGTACCCTCGGCATTGTTTGGGTCATATCTGTACTCAACAGTCCTGTTTTCTTTTTTAAGACCAAAATCTGTCCACTCTTTATCAAAATCAGCAAGCGTCATATCACCGCTTTTTACTTCGCTGACAATCTTAAATTTTTCCTGTGTCGCACCCTGGTTGCTGCTTCCTCCGTCATGCAGTCCCTTTATCACAACTGCACCTCCGGCAATAACAGCCACACCTACAACTGCTACAAGACCTTTCACCCATATAGGCATTTTTCCCGTGTCACGCTTTGCACGCTTTACTTTGCGTCTTTTTGTATCGGAAGAATTAAGCTCTTTGTAAAACTCCTGTGCAGTCTTTGTCCTGTCATCCTGATACACATTTAAGGCATTCATAAGTGCGTTTTCCATCGACTGGCTTATACCTGTGTTTAATTTTGACGGCTCTGTTATCTCATCAGATAATGCTCTGTCTACAGACTCAGGCGGCACTTTTCCCGTTATCATCCTATACATGACTGCCGCAAGAGCATAAACATCCGTCCACGGACCTCTTTTTCCCTGACTTCTGTACTGTTCTTCCGGTGCATAGCCCTGTTTTAATATGATGGCAAGACTTTTTGAATTTGCCGTCGTTACATATCTTGTCGCACCAAAGTCTAACAGTTTCACTTCACCCTGCTCAGTTATAAAGATAGTCTCAGGTGCTATATCACAATGGATAATGTCAAGCGGATGCACTTTTATAAGTCCGATAAGTATCTGTGATATAAACTGTTTTGCCTCCTCAGGTTTATATACCTTTCCCGTATCAAGAACTTCTTTTAATGTCGTTCCCACAAGGTACTCAGATATAACATACCCTGTATCATTTTCAGCTATACAGTCATAAACTTTTGCAACTCCCTGCGTATCGGCAAGCTGCTGTATCTTGTTTCCCTCATTTAAAAATGTTTCAAGACCATGTGAAAACTGTTCGTACGCATCTCCTGAATATATAGTGACTTCACTCTCTCCGTCAGAACGTGTTGAAAAGTCACTCGGAAGATACTCGCTTATTATGACTTTATGCTGTGCCTCGGCATCAAAGCCGAGGTATTTTACCGTATATCCGCCGTACTCCAACGCTTTACCTACGATAAACTTTCCTCCGATAATAGTACCCGGATCCAGATAATATGATTTTTCCCTGACATTCGACTGGTCATATCCGCAAGCCGGACATATTTTGTCGTTGTCAGAAACCTGGTTCATACAACCCATACAAATTTTCATAGCGTTCCCTCATTTCCGTATATTTTTACACAAACTTTTCGGTGTTTAACAGGTCATACAGACAGATAGCACACTGCATATAAACATACATTACTTTCTGCTTTTGACCTTTACATTATTTCTGCTTAACTACATTAATTTTAGATTTATTATTGTGTTTCCATGCCTTATAAGTATCAGCGTTCGTGTTTAATAAAAATTTCATTTCAAAGTTGGTTATTTTAACCGTATATCCTTTTATAATCACACTGTTTTTCTTTTTCTTAATAGGCAACTTAACCAGCCTGTAGCATCTTGAATTCCAATAATTATTACCTTTTGCCATAATATATACATGGCTTAGATTACTCATAACAAAGCTGTTAATTTTTACTTCCAACTGCTGTTTTTTCTTTGAATATGTTGCCGTATATTTAATCTGCGGAATTTTAGATTTCACCGTAATCTTAATCTTATTTTTTCCAATGACATATGTAACAACAGCCTTGCCTGAAAAATATTTCTTCACACTTATCTTTCCGTTCTTTGCATTTACAGAAAGATTTTTCTTGTATTTTGACGGCACTGTGATTTTTTTAACATTAGGGCTTGTTCCAAATATTCCCTTTGAAGTAGCAGAACTTCCCCATGCAACCGTAATTACAGACTTATATACTTTCACCGTAAATTCACATTTAACAGTCTCGTATCCATCTGCTGATATTTCACAATAGTATGTGTATTTTCCTATTTTTGCTTTTTTAGGTGTCTTGTAGCTGCTCTTTTCAGACAATGATTTGTCACTGCCTTTTTTGTACCATTTATAAGTACACTGAGTATCTGTCTTTACAGTTACTTTTAAATTTAATGCCGTACCGCTTTTTACATATTTGTCAGAGTTGTCATAATTTACTGAAAGTTTCTTATTAGGAGTTTTTGATGGCTCTACTGTAGGTGTCACCATAGGAGTCTGACTTGGCTCTGCAGTTGGTATTCCTGTAGGACTCTGGCTTGGCTCTGTTGTCGGTGCTCCTGTCGGGCTCTGACTTGGCGTTGCCATCGGGGTCGCTATTGGTGTTGCTGTCGGGGTTTCCGTTGGTGTTGCTGTTGGCGTCGCTGTCGGTGTTGCTGTCGGGGTTTCCGTTGGTGTTGCTGTTGGCGTCGCTGTCGGTGTTGCTGTCGGGGTTTCCGTTGGTGTTGCTGTTGGCGTCGCTGTCGGCGTCGCTGTCGGCGTTGCCGTTGGGGTCGCTGTTGGCGTTGCCGTTGAGGTCGCTGTTGGTGTTGCCGTTGGGGTCGCTGTTGGGGTTGCCGTTGGGGTCGCTGTTGGCGTTGCCGTTGGCGTCGCTGTTGGTGTTGCCGTTGGGGTCGCTGTTGGCGTCGCTGTCGGGGTCGCTGTCGGCGTTGCTGTCGGAGTTTCCATTGGAGTAACTTTTGCTATCTCGATAATTTCTGTGTGCAGATAAGCAACCTTTCCGTCTGATAACTTAAATTTTGCATAAATTACTATCTGTTTTCCTGCATAATCTGATAATGTTATTTTTTGATTGCTATATTCAATCCAATGTGCAGCAGTACTACCATCTAAACTTTTCAACTCATTTAAATCTTTTACTTTATAAGCATCATCATTCATTTCATCTATGTAGTAATGGAACTCGTTTGTCGTACTACTATCATCACTACCTGTAATAGTAAATGCAGCTTTAGATACTGCCACTGTTTCTTTTTCTGCCGTGCCTGTATATTCACTATATTTTCCGTTCCAATCCTTTGCGTCATCACTATTAGTTTCTCCGCTGACTTCTATCGCACATTTTGATGCTGCTACAATTCCTTCTAGATTTGTCACTTCTGCCTGTGCTTTTACTGTCCCAAAGTTTATCCCGGTAAATAAAGAAAAAATCATTGCTATTGCAACCAGCATTGCCATATTTTTTTTATTCATGTCTTTTACCTCCTATCGTGTATCTTTCTTAAGATTTCTAAGTACAATTACACTTATCACTCCGCATACTGCCATCATTAAAAATAATATCAGCCATGTATTAGTCAGATGTGATGCTCCTCTATTGTATAAATCATTATGTTCATGTGGCATTCCTGTCACTTTCATATTCAGTTTATTTAAGTTTGTGATATTTCCAAGACACTCCATAGACCATCTGCTGACAGTAATGTAAGATATTTTGTCTGCCGCACCTTTTAACTCAAATAATACGCCTGAGAATAAAAGCTGTATTATAAGTACAAATGGTGCAAGTGCCATAGCCCTGTCACTGTTTCTTACACATGATGACACTATAAGTCCCAATGCTGCAGACGCATATATCGTAAGGAATATCGTGAGCCATATCTCAAGCTGCGGAGTTGGAAGTACCTGTTCCTTTTTAGGTGCGTGTTTCATAAGCACCAGAAACAGTCCCGTCAATATGGTAGTCTGCATAAAGCATACAACCGCCTGCACTATATATTTTGACAATATATATGTCCATAGTCGCAGATTTCCCATGTATTCACGCTTCAGTATAGGTCTTTCCTTACATACTTCCTGTATCGTGTTGAACAAGCCTATCCATATTCCGGAGCAGGCAAGTGCAAACATTATCGACTGTGTCGAGTCATATATCTTAAAAACATCTTTTTTTGCCACTACTTTTAACAAAAGAGCGATTATGAACGGCTGCAATAAAAGCAATAAAAGTCTTTGTCTGTCATTAAAAACAAGTTCAAAATATCTCTTTGTGAGAACTCCAAGCTGCTTTAACGGTGATGTTTTCTTTCCTGAGTCTTTTATCATGTCTGATATTTTTTCATTCTCATTTACTTCAGGTATCTCCGTGTTCTTGTCAAGATGCTGCTCTTTATAAAGCATAAGATATTTCATATTCCACATATCAACATTCGAAGCAAGCTCGCTATACACATCCACAAGACTGTCTTTTCCAAAATATTCATACATTTTGTCCGGTTTGCCACAGTAACAGATTTTTCCTCCCGGTCCCATAAAGATAACTTTGTCACAAAGGTTTATGTTCTGCACTGTATGTGTTACCATGATTATTGTCTTATTCTCTGTTTTTGACAGTTTTGCAAGCGTGTTCATAAGACTTTTCTCTGTATCAGGGTCAAGACCTGATGTAGGTTCATCAAGGAAGAACAGTCCGGGGTCTGCGAGAAGCTCAACTGCTATACTCGCTCTCTTTTTCTGGCCTCCACTGAGTTTTCTTATATATTCATTTGCTCTTTCCTCAAGTCCCACCATCTGTAAGACTTTTTGTATTCTCTCGTCTCTCTCTCCCTTTGTCGTATCTGGCGGCATCTTTAACTGTGCCGTATATTCCAACATTCTTCTCAATTTGAGATTTTCATATATTATGTCCTGCTGCGGCACAAAACCTATAATATTTTTAAGTGACTGAAAATTCTTTCTGAGGTCTATTCCATTGCAATAAACTTTTCCGGAAATGTCATAGTCAAATCCACTCATCGCATTCATAACCGTGGTCTTGCCTGCTCCCGAACCACCTATAATGGCTACGAACTCATTGTTTCCTATGTCACAAAAAACATGATTTAATATTTTTCTTCTGTCATCAGCCTTGCCGACAATCTTGTTTACATTGTGCAGCTCCAATGATGCTCCGCCTGCCGCCTGCTGGTATATGACACTGTTTTCCGAGAGGAACATAGTTATGCCGGCAATCTGTATTATGTCGCCGTCATGTACTTCCATACTGCCTGCCCTTTGCACGATTTCGCCGTTTACATAAATACTGTTCACACTGTTGTTGTCATATATCACATAGCCGTTTGCACTATTTACAAGAAGTGCGTGTTTCCTTGACACACCTGGATTTTCAAGCACTATGTCATTGCGGCTGTCACGCCCTATCGTTGTCTGAGGTTTTGTAAGTTTTTTTGTGCTCCAGACTGAATTTCTTGAAATACTTGAAAATACAAGTATTACATTTTTGCCGCTGTAACTGCTGCTCCCTGCTATCCTGATAAACATATCACCCGGCTGTTTTACATAATATTTTTTGGCAAACATCGGATGGTAATTTCTGTCACGATACAGATACATTTTTCCACTGTCATCCATATCCCCGACATAGACCATATCATTTACAAGTTTTATTTTTCCCTGTATTTCTGAAATCACCGGGTCATTTATAACTATGTCACACTGCATCGAACTTCCAAAAAACAGTCTATCTTTTTTCATCCCGGCAAGGTCATACTCTGTTATCTGTCCGTTACTCAAAACGATAAGTTTATTAGAAGAACCGTAATACTTTGTGTTATCCACATAAACCGTTGATTGTAATCTGTCACTGTTCTGCATAAGCCTTTTGTCCTTTTCAAATATTACTTTTCATTTATCTTCCCATCATTTGTATTTAACATAATGCAAGGTGTATGAATTTCTTTTATCATTTTCTCAAGACTTCTCTGTCCTGAGATGGCTGTTGCCGCCTCAAGTCCGTTTGAACTTAAAACTAGCGGATAGTTCTGTATCTCGCCATCTTCAAAATCATCCTGTGCTACCATGTAGTATAATAATCTTTCAGATGCAAGCTTTTTGTCTTTGTCATCATTGTCAAAGATTGAGAAAGTTCCCGTGTATCTCACAAGCATCTTTCCGTCAATAACAGGTATAAGCAGTCTGTAGCCGTCACTTTCTGCCGCCTGTGTCTTATAAAGTTCCTTGCGGTACTCTATTCCTGAAATGATATTTATTCCTTTCAGATAATTCTCACTATTACTTTCAAACTGCTTTTTTCCGTAATTGTTTTTATCTTTAAGCCATGAAACTGTATCCTCTGATACATCATCAAACTGCTTTATGCTGCTTTTTATATCCTCATCCGATGAATCCCATGTTCCGTCACTATTTACATCATTGCTGTTTTGATAAAGTGAGAGTAATGTGCGGTATTTCCTGTCAATATATACCGACTCACTACCACTTCCTGCATTTTTCAGTATCTCATCAAGCTCCACAGTCTTACAGTTATCATAATCTCCATCTTTGCCATACCATCTGCTCTCCATAAGAGACTTTTTGTCCCGGCTGGTCTGAATATCCTTTAATGCATACATTAGGACAATATCAAACGATGTCGGCATCTGCTTCATATCAGAATAATATTTTGAATAAGCTGACATATAGCTGTAATCTCTGAGGTTGAGCATCGCATAGACATTATCCTTAAGTGACACCATTTTCTTTTCATTTGATGTTATATCCGTAATATCATCCGTCTGTATCATGTCAGGATATTTTTCTTTGCCATCTTTTGCAGCCTTAAGTGCAGCATCCATATCTTTGTAACCGCTATTTTTATCACTTATGTTCTTTACTTCCACGGTAATCTTAGGATTTTCAGCTTTCTGCTCTTTTGTAAACTGACCTCCGTCTGAAGTTTTTGTACTTTTTACGGCAGATTTAACTTTCATATTTGCACGGGATACAGTCTTTTCAACCGTATCTTTCATTTTATCGTTATCTACCCATACAACTATGTCAGTTGCCTTTTCTATCTTTGCATTCTCGTTATACAGTTTGTCACTATGCTTTATTTTATTATTGAAAAATAAGCCGCCAACCCCTATTGCCGCAAGTGCCAGCAGCGACATACAGGCAACCATTATCCTCTTTCTTTTCCTTATACGCAGTTTTACTTTTGGATATTCCGCTTTTCTCTTGCCGTTTATCGCATCATCAAACTGCTGTATTCCCTGAAATCTGAGTGCCGGCTGCACCGCCAATGCCTCCATTATCGCCCTGTCAAGATTTGGCTCTATGTCAAAACCAAGTTCTAACGGTGATTTGAGTTCGTCCTTGTATTCCCTCTCGGTAGACTCAATAGGCTTTTGTCCCGTTATCATCTGGTACAGTATCGCACCTATCGAATATATGTCAGTGAAATATCCCTGCCCGGCACTGTCTCTGTACTGTTCCGGTGCGGAATATCCTACCTTTATGACTTTTTCGCCCTCTTTTGCTCCGCTTTCGTCATTTAATATCGCCGCACCAAAATCAAATACTTTTACCGAGTCCTCACCTGCAATAAATATATTGTCCGGGCTTATATCCCTGTGTATAATCCCACTTGCGTGTATCTTTTTTAAGGCTTCAACTACCGGTTCTATGATAGTCATCGCTATATCCGGCGACAGTGCACCCTGTTTTTCAAGATAATCTTTGAGAAGTACACCATCTATATATTCCATGACTATGTATGCCGTATTGTTCTCCTCAAAATAATCAAACACATTTACTATGTCATTTGCTTTTCCAAACTGTGCGATACTCTGAGCCTCCATAAGGAAACGCTTTATCTGATTTTTATACTGCTTCTCCTTCTCACCGGACAAAAGACCTACTTTCATCTCTCCCGGTGACCTGTTTACAAGACCTACCGGGAAAAACTCTTTTATCGCAACGATGACACCAAGTGTCGCATCATAACATTTGTAAGTTATTCCGAAACCACCGACACCTATTGCCGTTCCAACAATAAAATGTCCTTTTAAAACTGTTCCCGGTCTGAGATAGTGCGGCTGCTCCGGAGGTGTTCCCTCCACATAACCGCAATAACGGCACACCTCATACGGTCCTTTGACACTAAAGCAGTTCATACATAATTCATTTGCCATAACCTGTCCTCATTTCTTTTTTACTCTAACCTAAAACGATTAGTATCATCGCCTATGTCAAGGATAGTTCCGACTTCCAGTCTGATAGGCAGATTTTGCGGAATACATTCATCCATCTCATTTATGAAGCATCCGTTTGAAGAATTGTCAACAATATAAAATTCCTCTTTTTGTGCATCCCATGTTATGGTACAGTGAGTACGGCTTATCTTGCGTGCCTCCGGGAATACAACATCATTTACATTGTCTCTGCCAAACTTTAATTCTTCGCCCGGTTTAAAAGGTATCTCAGCTCCGGCATACATTCCCGTAATGCCGACCATAACTCCTCTCGGTCTTCCCTGACCTGAATCATCCGGCTGTGCTTTCTGTAAATTTTCAATATTTTGTGCCGTCCCCGCATCGTGTGTGACTTCACCGCTTTGTACCTGCTGTGCATTTTGAACCTGTTCTGCTGCCGAAGTACCAGCCTGCTCAGGTCTTGCTTCGTCGATAAATTCATATTTTGGTTTTATCTGCTCCTGATGTATCTGCTCAACATCAGGTATCATATTGTCTTTATCCTTGTTCTTTTTCGCCTTTGCAGGTTTGGTTATGATTATAAGTATTCCGCAGATTATCAGTATCACTGCTAATATCATTATCATATTTAGTCCACGCAATCTTACTATATCCTGATACTGTTTTTTATAAATCTGACCTATACCGGTTGCTTTTGTTGTAAAAACTATATTTAATACCGCCGTAACTATCGCCGCAAATCCTGATATTATCTGCCTGCTTCCTGCAACAATGCTTACTATCATAAAAATAACCGAAAGAAGTGCAGGGAGAACTACAAATACCATTATCTCAAGTACCTGACTGCCCGAAATCTTTAATCCCGACTTTCCCATTATAAATTTTGAAAAGGTGTCCTTTATAAAATCTGCCTGACTGTAAATATCAGTCGGATAATTCTCCTGAACAGTTTTTATCACAGGCATAAATAAAAATCCTATGTCTGCCAATAACAGAAAAACAACTGCTATCCTGAAAAACTTAGCCAATTTGTTCATATACAACCTCACATATCTGACTTACTGTCTGTTTTGTGTTAAATAGTCCGTCCAGTTAAACTTCGCACCACACAACGGCATAAATAAAAGTTTTACTTCACCGACCGTGATAACATCGTATGCCTGAAGCTTCATAGGACTTAATACTACTTCATCGTTCAGATAGACAAGTTCGCTTGACTCTCCCGGCTGAACAAGATATAAATGCTGTTTTGGTTCATATACAAGTATTGCGTGCTTATTTCTTGAAACACTCTTGTCCCCCACAAGTGCTATATCCATTGATGCATCCCTGCCGACAAAGTTCTTTCCAACCTTAAGTCTGAAATCCTCGCCCAGATGATTTCCGTCAAGTGCAATGACCCAGCCTGTGCAAGGTGTCGATACTGACCTTTTTACCGGCTCTTTTGCCACGGTTTCCTTAACAGGAGCCGTATTAGCCTTGCTCGTGGTCGGTGATGAAAAAATATCATCATAAAATGCTACCGTATGGTCATCATCCTCTTCCGTGACACCGCCCGGTGTTATTTTTTGTACCTCCTGAACAGCTGACTTTCTTGGTTCAGTTATTCCTATAAAACTATCCTGACTGCTGCCCAGACTATCCGGATTGCCGCCTAAAGTCTCTGTCGCGTCAGCCACCTCTTCATGTCCGCCTCTGCCAAAATTATTCATCATATTTTGTTCTGTCTGTATGTTATTTTGAACAAAATCTCCTGCCTGCGGCTGCTGAGGAGGGTTGTTGTAAGTCAATGGCTGTGTTGCCCCTATATCATTTCCCTGACTTTCATCAAACACTGAGGTAAGTCCGTCATCATTTCCTGCTCCCTGTGCACAGTATGGGCAGGTTGGGAATTTCTCCTTATCATAAAAATGTCCGTTACTACATCTGCTTAAGTTCATAATTTATCTCTCCTTTGTTATTTTAGTTTCTATATATTGAAGCAGTGCAACTGATGTGTTGTCCTGGGAATGTGTATTTTCCCTCACTGCTGCCTCAACCAGTATCTCTGCTTTTTTCTGCATTGATACGGCATCATTCTTTAATATCATTTTTATCCTGTCTTTTGAAAGTGTCTTTGTGACACCATCACTGCACAAAAGAACCATGTCCCCCGTCTGCATCTCAAAAGGCTTGTCGATAACATCCATAAGTTTTACATTGCCTATTCCGAGGAAACTTATAAGTGCCTCTTTCTGACGGTGTCTCATTGCTTCTTCTTTTGTCATGCTCCCATTTTCAACCATCTGCATAAGACGGAGATAATAGTTGTGATCTCTTGTGACAAGCTTTATCTCATCTCCTCTTAAAAGATATATCCTGCTGTCACCGACTGATGCCCAGTAAAGCCTGTTTTCCTCAGTTATTACTGCAACCATCGTCGTTCCTGAACCTTTTTCTCCTTCTTCATGGAAATCATGTATAACTTTGTCTATCGCTTTTATCCCGCTCTGAAAAAATAACGGTATATTGACATTAGGGTCTTTTTCTATCTTTTCAAATCCGTCTTTTAACATTGTTATGGCTGTGCGGCTCGCTTTCTCTCCGTCTGCCATTCCACCCATTCCGTCACACACAGCCGCCATCACTCTTGTTTTCCGGTTGGCTGCTATTTTTTTACTCCCCGAAACATATACCGCATCCTGCTGGTATTTTCTGTTTCCGGTTGCCGAGTATTTGCAGGTAATTATCTCCGGCACTGTCCTCACTACAGTATGGGAAACATTTCTCTGAATATTAATTTCAGGTTGTGGTTCTTTTTTCCTTTTTCCAAACAAAACTATCTCACCTCCAAATAAAACTTAATCTGCTCGTCCACCAGCCAGAACACATCTCCGGTATTTAAAATGGCACTCCTGTCTCTTCCGATAAGACCATTTTGGGTATATGTTCCGTTTTTAGACAAATCCAATATCTTAAACTGATTTGATATTGCATCATACATCACTTTACAGTGAATCCTGCTCACATCACCTTCCTCAACACATATATCACAATCATTTATGCTCCTTCCTATGGTGACGCATTTATCAGGCATAAACTTCCATTTTCTTGTTTTTCCATGCATTTTCATAGTGATATGCGGATAAACATCAACAGGAATATCTGCACTGCCTCTGTATGCAGTTTCAAATTCCCTTACAAATTCCTCCATGTTCTGTATTCTTACGGAGTAGTAAAGTTCCAGTGCACAATCTATAACCTCGCTCAATTCTTCCGGCACATTACCATTTACGCTGCTAAGGGACAACTGCTGCTCTCCGGCACATCTGTCCACTGCAGTAAGTGGTCTTTTACCGGATACGATAAAATAATAAGTTGCAGCAAGTGCATATACATCCGTCCACGGTCCCTGCTTTCCTGTTCTGGAATACTGCTCCATCGGTGCAAATCCCGGTTTTATCATAACGGACATATCCGTTGTTTCGTTTAACGCATATTGCCTTGTTGCTCCAAAATCTATCAATTTTATGCTGCCGTCCTCTAAAAGCATTATGTTGTCCGGGCTTATATCTCTGTGCAGCAGTCCGAGCCGGTGAATTTTTGACATTGACTTTGCAACACTTATGATTATCACTTCTGCCATATCAAGTGGGATAATGCTGTTTTGTCTTTGCATATACTGAGCAAGTGTGCAGCCCTGTATATATTCCATGACTATATATCCTGTGTTGTTTTCATAGAAAAAGTCCTTTACATCTACAACGACATCATCTTCTCTCAGATTTTTCAGTATCTTTGCTTCATTTACAAAAACAGATAATCCATGTTCATAAAAACTTCTTTTTGTTTCATCGAAAGCCCTAAGTGAAATCCCGTCCTCACTTCTTACTGCCCAGTCATTTGGAAAGTATTCCTTTATCGCAAAATTTTCCTGTGTCCAGATACTCTCCGCCAGATATGTTCTTCCAAATCCACCTATGCCAAGAACTTTTTTAATACTGTATTTCTGATCAAGGATATGACCTTTCTTAAGTGAACTATCTGAATTATCCAACTTGCTCATCGCCTCCGTTCTCTACACTGTGAAACTCAAATTTCTCTCTGCCCGCCGTGATAACATCCCCGTCTAAGAGCATCCTTTTTCCGGTTATCTTCACACCGTTTACAAAAGTTGAATTTGTAGTTTCCAGATCTTCTATATAGCAAGCCATTTTAGTAACTTCTATGGCAAAATGCTGTCTTGAAAGCCTGTCATCGTCAAAATATATGTTGCATATGTTCGACCTGCCTACAAAGATACTTCCCTCGACATTCCACTCTACCTCTCTTATCTTTCCTGTCCTGTCAGTAATGATAAGTCTTATCAGCTTTGAATCTGCTTTCATAAGGTCATCGGCAGGCACCTCCACTACATTTGCAGGCTTTTTCTTTATCACTATGATAGTTATCACACCTATGACAATAACTATGAGAACAACCAGTATCCACCAGTAAGTCCTTACCGCCTGCTTGATTCCCTCTGCTGTAGGATTAAGCCCGTCCTTAACTTCAAATTTCACCTTGTCGGTCTTTATCGTATTTTTCTCCACGGAATCATCTTTAATATTCTTACATTCCAATGTATATGAGCCTGTGTAAAATTTGTCTTTAAAGAACAATGTGTATGTATGTTCCTGTTCATTTACGGTTATGTTTGATATTTCCCATACTTTTGCGTCTTTTCCTTTGAACCTTACAATGTAATTACTCTTATCCTGTGCACCGGTAAGGTTTTTTGTAGTTCCATCTTCAATCTTTACTTTTATTGAATTGTCCCCTGACTGTTCTATGCTCTTTACTTTCGGTCGGTCAGTATCTTTCTGGCTGTTTGTATATTCAAACTGTCCCTCTTTGTCTAAAGCTGCTTCTTTTGTCTTTCCGCCGGATTTCATAACAATGTTTAACTTTGACTCTGACAACGATAATGTTTTGTTACTTCCGTCAACGGCTCTAAAATTTAATACATATGTCTCATCAAACAATATCCTGTTAATTTCTTTAAATCCTTTTTTTACATCCTTTGTGCTGCTGCAGTCCTTATAATAACCTCTGCTATAGTTCTCATTAAGAATATTTTTCTTTGTATTTTTTATCTTGCTAAGATTGGGTTTTGAACTTACATTTTTCAGCAATACCGCATAGACCGGTACTTTAGACTTCTTTACTGCCGGATTTACATTATAATCTTCCTTATCTTTTCCGGCACTGTCATCCTCTCCGTCCGTAATAAGAAACATAACTGTTCGCTCTGATGAGTTATCAACTGTCGTAAGTTTTTTTGTTATTGAACGGTACAGCACCGTATAATTTTTATTTCTCTTGAGCTTATTTATCTTTTTAATATCTTTGTCACGGCTTTTTTTGTCCGACTTTCCGTCAGCCTTAAAGACTTCAACCTTATTTCCGTGTTTACTGTCAGCACCGACCGTGTAAAGCTCCATCTTGTCAATCTTTCTTATTTTCTTTCTCAGGTTTACAAGACTTTTCTTAACTTCATTAAACTGTTTTTCGTCAACTGATTTTGAGTTATCCAAAAATATAACATATCTTACAGGCTTATCTGCCTTTGCAAATTTAGTCACGCTTTTTGTTTCAAACTCAATGTCTTTTCCCTTAAAAGAAGCTGTGTACTCTGCATCTTTTGAAACTTTTTCGCCATTTACATAAGCTGTTATCTCCGGAGGATTTCCTACTGCCTGCTCAATATTTAACTGCTTTCTCTCCGCATATGACACCTTTGTATTTAATGCCGTAAACAGTGCTACGATTAGAAACGCATATGTTATCTTTCTTATTCTTTTTCCCATGTTATATCCTCCTGACAATATGGTATAAATTTAAGCTCTGTCTCTCCCACTTTTATCACATCACCCAATTTCAAGAAGTGCGGCTCTGTCACTAAATCCCCGTTCAGATAAACGATATTGGATTTTTCCGCCGTCACATAAAACTCATTTCCCTTAGGGTCATATAAGACCGAGCAATGTTTCTCCCTCGAAATACTCTTGTCATCAGTAAGCACAACATCCATCGCCTGACTTCTGCCTACAAAATTCTTGCCTGCATGAAGCCTATAGTCATTGCCCTTTTCATCGCCGTTTATACATACGAGCCATCCCGTTACTGGCGGCTTTTTGGTAACTCCAAAAAATCCAAAAGATACTGTTTTATCACCATCCTCTGACGAACTCTCCTGCATTTCGCCCATATCCGGCTGCATGAGATTTCCTGTACTTTCAAAGTTTCCGCCTATTATCTCACCGAGCTGTTCACCAAGAGATATATCTACTTCCGCAATAGATACGGTCTTGTCATCTTCTTCCACATCGTCTAAAGATATACTCAACTGCTCTCCTGCCCTCTTGCAATGAGGACAACTCTTATACATCTTTGGATCATACCAATGTCCGTTACTACACTTTACTGCCATACATCTACTCCTACTTATCTTTGTTTATCTGATAAAAACAGCTATCGCCGAATAATTATCCATATTCGTTCCTCTGCCGTTTTCTAGTACTATCTTTCTCATTTCTTCAAGCCATTCTGCGGGTGTTGCTGATTTTTTCAACAGTTTGCACATTGTCTTTTCATCTATCAGCTCCCAAAAACCGTCACTGCACATAAGAAAAGTTGTCTTTTTTCCTATCTTTATCTTTTTGCTGACGCTATATTTAGGGCTGTCCCACGGTGTTCCCACAACTCTCAAAAGCCTGCTCCTGTCAGGATGGTGTCTTATCTCACTTTCCTTTATATCTCCCCTTGCTGCTAATAACTGAGGAATACTGTGGTCAAGGGTTCTGTCCTTAACTTTTCCGCTCTCAAAATGATATACCCTTGAATCCCCGACATGATAATATGATGCATCCTCCTGCTCTATATAAAGGCAGGTTAGCGTAGTCTTCATTGATGATTGAGCATTTTCCCTTTCCTGTTTTTTCAATAGATTTTCCTGTGTGCTCACAATAGCGTGCTCAACATTAACACCTTTGTTACACACCGACTCTATCATTTCTTCAACGACAAATCTTGAAGCCACCTCACCTTTTCCGTGTCCTCCAAGTCCATCGCACAGTACACACAATACTCCTGTATTATCTTTCCCTACTCCAAGATAATCTTCATTGTTTGTGCGTTCACCTTTGTCTGTTATTGCTGCATAAGTTATTTCATATTTTTTTTCAGCCATAATCCTGTCACCTCTTTTTTGTTATTATGTCGTATATAAAATACTTTTTTTAATTTTGTAATTTTTAGCAATATTTTTGTAACTAATGTAAAATAAAAAGCAACACCAGTATCCTGCTTTCGCAACATTACACTGCTGACATTTTGCCCTTATAAAATTGCTTTGCAATTCTCATTGGCATCACACTACATTATGAGCATTTTCCTATACATAGAAAACAAAACAAGGCAAGGGAAGTTATCAACATAAAGTTATAGCTTCCCTTGCCTTGTTTTTAACTGTATTATTATAGACAAAAATATTACTGCTCTGCTCTGCTCTGCTCTGCTCTGCTCTGCTCTGCTCTGCTCTGCTCTGCTCTGCTCTGCTCTGCTCTGCTCTGCTCTGCTCTGCTCTGCTCTGCTCTGCTCTGCTCTGCTCTGCTCTGCTCTGCTCTGCTCTGCTCTGCTCTGCTCTGCTCTGCTCTGCTCTGCTCTGCTCTGCTCTGCTCTGCTCTGCTCTGCTCTGCTCTGCTCTGCTCTGCTCTGCTCTGCTCTGCTCTGCTCTGCTCTGCTCTGCTCTGCTCTGCTCTGCTCTGCTCTGCTCTGCTCTGCTCTGCTCTGCTCTGCTCTGCTCTGCTCTGCTCTGCTCTGCTCTGCTCTGCTCTGCTCTGCTCTGCTCTGCTCTGCTCTGCTCTGCTCTGCTCTGCTCTGCTCTGCTCTGCTCTGCTCTGCTCTGCTCTGCTCTGCTCTGCTCTGCTCTGCTCTGCTCTGCTCTGCTCTGCTCTGCTCTGCTCTGCTCTGCTCTGCTCTGCTCTGCTCTGCTCTGCTCTGCTCTGCTCTGCTCTGCTCTGCTCTGCTCTGCTCTGCTCTGCTCTGCTCTGCTCTGCTCTGCTCTGCTCTGCTCTGCTCTGCTCTGCTCTGCTCTGCTCTGCTCTGCTCTGCTCTGCTCTGCTCTGCTCTGCTCTGCTCTGCTCTGCTATTCTCTGCTCTGCTCTGCTCTGCTCTGCTCTGCTCTGCTCTGCTCTGCCATTATGTATTTCTCCTTTGCACCTTGTCAAGTCTTATCTTAAATTTATTTTTATAATTTTTATTTATTTTTCACACAAATATTATCATGTCACAGCTCCCAATTCCAGCTTTCTGCGGCAATCGGTCACAACTGGTAGTTTTTTGGTTACGAACTGCACTAAAATTATCTCTTTACATTCTTAAAATTCTATAATATACTCTACTAGTATTTACATGATACATACAAAAACACCTTATAAATATACACAGATACGATTATTTTATAATATGATTTCTTTTTAAAGGAGAAATATGTCATGGAAGACATTAAGAATTTTTCAATCTTTATATTTGAAGATGATAAGATACAAGCCACGGCTTTAAAAAACTATATCAATGAATATTCACAGGATATGCACCCTGTTATCGCGGCCAGCACAAAAGAAGCAATAAGCATACTTTCTAAAGAGCCTTACTTTCGTGCATATTTTTTAGATATTTCCACAAACCCGGATGCTGAAAATACGGATGGTCTTAAGATTGCTGAATATATCAGGCACAAGACAAAGAACAATGCCCCTATAATCTTTACTACCGCATTTCCAAAACACATATACCATGCAGTCAATGATATACACTGTACGGCATATCTCTTAAAACCTTATACAAAAGAACAGCTTTTCAGACAGCTTGACAATATATTAGGTACTGAACGGGATTTTACTATTAAAACCATTGACAATATTCGGATAAAATTAAATTTTGATGATGTATTTTATTTTGAATCACACGGCAGGTATATAATAGCCCACACTTTACATGGTGAATTTATGACAAGACAGTACCGCTTGAAACAGATTCTCGAACTGTTTCCTGCATATTTTGAGCAGTGCCATAAATCATATATTGTAAATACCCGGTATATCGAACTTATCGACCCATATGCCCACCTGATCTCATTGAAAAAAACAAAGGACAAAGTTCCATGTAACAGAAATTATAGATACATAAAATAAGGAGAACACAGATGAACATTTTACATAATCTTATAATTATACTTACTTTAACGATACAAAATCTTACATACATAGGTTTTATGATATATCTTTCTGAACATTCCTTAAAGAAACTTACATCTCCCAAATTTTTAGTTTCTTTCTGTATATACAGTGTTGTGTTAAATTATCTGCAGAAACATGATAATAATCAGCTTATGTTCGCCTTTTTACTTATGTTTACCTTTTACAGTCTTATGATTTTTATAAACACAAGATGTACTATAAGCCAGGCGATAAATATATCTATTGCCGGATATTTTATAGTTTCCTGCTGTCAGGCTGTTGTCATGCTTGCTTTAGCTCTCTTAAATTTGAATTTTGATGAAAATAATGCAGCCGACCCTATTTCGACAGCAATCTTAATTTTATCACTTTTTGTTTTAATCATTTTAAATAAACTATTTCCTATAACAAAGTTTACCGACAGATTTAAGAATTCTTCTTATTTTTCTTCCCTTTTCTTTTTGGGAAGCTTCATTTTGGTTGCAATATTTACATCCATAAAAAGCAGCTTATCACTCGGAACTCTTATTTCCACTACTGCTAATATCCTTTTTGCCGCAGTTATCACCATACTTATAATACTTCAGAGTTTCGATGATATGAAAAGAAAACAATCCTTAAAAGATTACAGTACATATATGCCTATTGTCGATGAAATGATTGAGAATATACAAAAAAGACAGCATTTATACAATAACCAGCTCCTCTCATTATCACAGCTTACCGACTCCTATGATAATTATGAAGACTTGTGCAAGGCAATAAAAGATATAACACAAATGGATGACAGACACAGATATTCTTATGATTTTCTCCACCTTAATAACAAACTTCTTGCAGGACTTTTATTCAGCAAGGTAAATGCCGCTCTAAAAAAAGATATACAGATAATAGTGACTATTTTTAATTATGATTACACAAGCAACTGCTCAGATATGGAGATAATCGACCTTGCAGGTGTACTTATAGATAATGCGATAGAAGCCTGCAGCCCTGACGACACCATTTTTATAAGCATCGGTCAGCGTACAGACAATATACAAAGCGACAGTTTCCGTATCAAAGTTGAAAATCCGGGACCTGCCGCCACAAGTGAATTTATACACGATATCTTTACTAAAAAATATACTTCCAAGACAGAAAAAGACGGACACGGACTGGGTCTTTCCATTGTTAAAGGTATCGTCAAAAAATATAACGGACAGATTTCCGTAGAAAATACCACCCATACTGAAACTTCCGACATACGCTACCTCAGTATAGAAGTTGAAATATAACTGCCTGCCATCTACCGTTCCCTAAACATCTGCACGAGCAGGATTATAAAGGATATACCCCAAAGAACAACAGCAGGCAAAAGATTGAAATTCATTTTCCATATGCACCTCATAACTTTCCTGCTTTGCAATCCTCTTTCTCCATGCATATTTTCTTTTCTTGTTTTTCCATAGATTTATGGCAGTAGAGATTGCCCATGCTTTTACATTTTCTAATATATTTTCTTTGTACTATTGCAAAAAAATACACGCCAAAAAGAAGACCTCTAAACTTCAGAGGTCTTACTTCTATCACATTTATTATCCAAAAATATTTACGATTTTAATTTTTAAAATTCATACTCCAGATTTTATAATAACACAAGTAGTATGTATCTTATAATATATCAAATATCACTCTTTTACACCACCAAGAGTAACCCCTGAAATAATAAATTTCGAAAGTAAAAGATATACTATTACGATAGGTACGATTGCTACTGTTATCATCATATAAATCTTACCCATATCAAAATTCATATAATCAGCTCCACGAAGTGTTGCAATAAGAATAGGTACAGTCATCTTCTGTTTTGACTGGATTATCAATGCCGGAATGAAATAGTTATTCCAAGAACCTACAAATGTAAATATTGCCTGTACTGCAATCGCTGGTTTCATTATCGGAATAACAATCTTGTTAAATGTCCTGAATTCTCCTGAACCGTCAATTCTCGCTGCTTCAACAAGTGAAATAGGAAGTGATGACTGCAGATAACTATACATAAAGTAAAATACTGCCGGTGATGCGATTGATGGAACTATAAGAGGTGTCCATGAATCATACATCCCCATATTTGTTATAAGTCTTAAAAATCCCATCGCCGTCACCTGTGTTGGCATAACAAGTATTGCCATAATAAATGTAAATGCAACCTTTTTTAATTTAAAGTTGTATGCATAAAGTCCATATGCAGTAAGTGATGAAAAATATGTACATATAGCTGCTGAGGCTGCTGATATAAACAAACTGTTCACTATTCCACGCAGCATTGGAAAACTTCCATCCTTCGCTACCTTTTTCAGATTGTCCAAGAAATGTGTACCCGGCAATGCCGAAAAACCTTTTTGTAATTCTGAATGTGAGCGGGTTGCATTAACAATAAGTATATAGAAAAAGAACAGGCATAAAAATGCTAAGACCAACAAAACTATATGTGCCAAAATACTTCTGAATCTGTTATGTCCTTTTTTCATTATAATAACCCCCTTCTTCTTCTACGTTTTTCTGCTTTTGCAGCTGCTTTTGAACCATCAGGATCATTGTCATTTGTAAGCTTATACACGATAAAGCATAATATCGCACTTACTATAAACAGATATACTGATAAAGCTCCTGCCATTCCATAGTTCTTACTCTTCAAATGATTATTAAGGAACATTATAAGCGTCATTGAAGTTCTATCAGGATTTCCCTGTCCATTTGTAAGTATCTGTGGAACATCGAACATCTGAAGTCCACCGATAATAGATGTTACAAGTGTGTATGCAAGAATTGGTCTTATCATAGGAAGTGTAATATAGAAAAATCTCTGTATGCTGTTACATCCGTCAAGATCACAAGCCTCAAAAATTTCCATACTTATTCCGTTTATTGCTGCTATAAGCATGATCGTTGTATTACCAAACCACATAAGGAAGTTCATAAATCCTATAAGTGACCTCGTTCCAAATATAGAACCTAAAAAGTCAATCGGCTTCTTGATAAATCCAGCAGACAACATTATTGAGTTTACAGGTCCGTTTGTAGAAAAAAGTGTAAAGAACAACATCGCAAACGCTGATGCCATAATCAGGTTAGGAAGATAGATAACTACCTTAAAAAACTGTTTTCCACGAATCTTTAAACGAACATCAGTAAACCAATTCGCTAAAAGAAGTGCAAATACTATTTGAGGAATAAATCCTATAACCCACATTATAAGTGTGTTTTTTCCATATGTAATCATATCGGATTTCAGAAGACTTACATAATTCTTCATTCCAATAAAGTTTGGTCCTACTTCTTTTATTCCGGTACGATAATACTCAAAAAAACTATACCTTATTGTATCTAACAGCGGTATTAATGAAAATATAATATAAGTTATGAAAAATGGAAGTATAAATATATAACCCCATTTAGCGTAACTTACACTTTTTTTCTTCTTTTTCATAATCCCACTCCTTTCCTAAATATCATTATAAACTTGGAGTATTTCATTTCTTATAACAGGATTCAGCTATACTTTCATTATAACTAAATCCTGTTATATTGCCACATCTTTGTGACTACATAATACAATATTTTTATTTATCCCTTTATAATTGCTGCTACTTAGCCCAATTTACCTTCTTAACATCTGCATAACGCTCTTTAATTGCTGTCTCAAAGTTTTTCTTTGCCTTGTCATAAGTAACTTTTCCCTGAAAATAATCGCTGAATGAGTTCTGTATAAGCTCTACACATCCCTGATCATATGCTGACAATGGTGCAATTTTAATATTTTCTGCAACAGGTGCGAAATACTTAAATGGATTCTGACCACCGAGGAATTTAGAAGCATATTTTCCATCATTTTCTGCAGCCTCTTTCATTCCAGATTTTGTATTTGTAAAGTCAGAATATTTTTCTGAAATCTTTAAAAGATTGTCTTTATTTGCTGTGAGTGCAAGAATAATTTCTTTTGCATGCTTAGTATTGTCTGTTCCTGTTGCTGCATGTATGTAAGAACCGCCCCAGTTATATTCCTGTGGAGGATTTGTAACACCCCACTCACCTTCTTTTCCATCCCAGTTTGGCTTTAATGTAAAGTCAATTCCCCATGCCGGTAAGAGGAATGCAAATACTTTAGATTTTGAACCCATGGCTTTATTCCAGTCATCATTCCACTGCCCCTTTACAGTCTTGTCAAAGTATCCTGCATCAAGCCACTGTTTTGAATCATTTATCCAATCCATGACTTTTGAATCTACATCAACTGTAGTATCTTGTGAATCACTAGGCGTAACCCATGATTTTGAAATACTGTTTCCATATAAACGGAATGTGTCAGCATATGATGAAAATGTATAATATCCTTTTGCTTTTAACTGTTCTGCTGATTTCTTAAGTGTATCCCAATCCTTAACCTTCTCACCAATTTTCTCTGGATCATCTGTTCCGAATACTTTCTTTGCGATGTCTCTTCTGTAAACGAGAACTCCAGGACAGCACTGCCATGTAGAACCTCTCATAACTCCTTCACTGTCTGATGCTGTTGTCTTTGTAAAATCATACTGATCTGCAAACTCTTTATATGTATCAATTCCAAGATTCTTTAAAGGCATTGCAACATCCGCATCTTTATCCGTATATTTAAATACATAATCTGTCTCCGAAAGGAAAATATCAACTTTATCGTCTGCTGATGCATCAGCCTGTCTTCCAAGTGCCTCGTCAAGTTTCTGCTGATATACACCATCCTGGTTTGGATTGATAACCCAGTGAATCTCACAGCCATCCTTAAGTTTTGTGACTGTCCCATCCTTTGATGTTGATTCTACCTGTGGATAAACAGCCTCTAAGCGCTGACGGAATTCATCGTTCCATGAATAGATATTTATTATCTTTCCTTCTTTCTGACTGCTGTTTCCTGCTCCACCATCATTTGCCTTGTTTCCACATCCGGCAAGCATTGTAACACTCATTGCCGATGCAAGCACTAAACTTAAAAATTTGCGTTTCATTTCTCATTCCTCCTAATAGAATATATTTTTAATCATTCGACATAACTTTATGTCATTCCTCATTTACAAGTCATATATTACTCCATTTAACGCGCACTTTATATTAAATCACTTGTAAAAATAGCAGATTCATGTCATAATGTTAAATAATAACAATATTATATCAGATTTTAACACTATTTTAGGAGGAAAAATATGTCTTTATCAGAAGAATGGGTAAATACAGAACTCTCAAACAGCGAATTTGAAGTACTTCACCGAGCCCCTGATGTTGAATACTCTTTTTATAATTCAGTTAAAACGGGAGATATGGACGCCGTAATTGAAAATTGCAAGCAAGATGCTTTTATGAATTTAGAAGGAGCCGGTATTCTCTCACAAAATCCTCTCACAAATATAAAATATCACTTTGTTGTCACGACCGCAATGATTACAAGATATTGTATTGATGGAGGTCTTGAAGCGGAGCAGGCATATCGTCTAAGTGACTTTTATATACTAAAGATGGACTCCTGCAATACAATACGCCAGGTAGCTGACCTTCATCATGAAATGGCAAAAGATTTTACCGGCAAAATGGTTCTTTTTAAGAAAAGTTCAATTCTCTCAAAACCTGTTATGCAATGTGTAAACTATATATACAGCCATATCAAAGAACGTATCACAATATCCACTCTTGCTGATTACACAGGACTTTCTGAGAACTATCTTTCTCGCATATTCAAACAAAATCTTGGTGTTTCCATAAGTGATTACATTCGCGAAAAAAAGATAGAAAAAGCAACTCACCTGCTCCGCTATTCTGATAAATCACTAATTGATATAGCTAATTATCTTTCCTTTTCGTCACAAAGCCATTTTATTAAAACATTTGAAAATTTCATGGGTATAACACCAAAGAAATATCGTGATAAATATTATAAATCAATGTGGTAATAACGCATTTTCATTTCATAAAAAAAAGAGGAAATTAATCTTCACATCAATTTCCTCTTTTGCTTTTTAGGAATATCTTATAAGATATTATCTCACATACTATTTTATAAAAACATCAATTTCATGACATCGTTCACAGCTCATTTCTTCAATCCTTTTTTTCATTATTACTACTTTCTTTAAATCAGCAGACTCAAGCTCATTTCCGTCACATTCCACTCTTATTATTTTATTATACACCCCATTATTATCCTGTATATTATCAATGTCAGCGTGAATCGTAATCTTTAATGTCCTTCCTGAAAAATTAAGTTTTATTGCAGCTTTGCCATCTTTATCAAACTGCTCTGGAAGAAGTGCCGGTTTTATAACAAGATTTCCAAGTTCTCCTCTTACTCCAAAAACTTCTGTTATCATTGTAAGCATATACCAGCTTGCTGCACCCGTAAGATAGGCATACAATCCGCGTCCATCGTTATCAAAATACTCAGGTATTCCCGGATACATAATACTATTTTCAAAATCCATCGCACTATCAAGCAGATTTTTAAGCACCTTGTAACCCTCTTTTATGAAGCCTCTCTTGTATAATGCATTTGCATACATTACTGCCATATGTGAAAATACGGCTCCATTTTCTTTTTCACCATATGCAAATCCAAACATTCTTCCAAAATCAAATTTTTCTTCTTTAAAATCTGTATTAAGACGGTATCCTCCAGCTTTCTTTTCATAGAGATATTTATCCGCACTGTTGCAAATCGCTTTTATCTGCTTTTCATCTGCAATGCCACTCATTATCGCAAATACCTGGCTTGTAAGCATCATACGCACATCATCTTTTTTATAATACTCTACCTTTTTTCCATGATTATCATAATAACCGTTAAACCACCCCGTATTGTCATCTTCTTTTATCCACTCATTTTCACGAATGTTTTTCATGAGCCAATCTGCTTTTTCTTCAAGATTTTCACATATCATACTTATTTTTAATACAGCTGTTTCGCCACTTATATTGTGACAGCAAAGTTTACTATATTCAGAAAGAAGCTGCTGTTTTTTGTAAGGATTTTCGTACAATTCCTTACCTTTTCTAAATAGACATTCCATCTCCTTTGCAACCTCAATAATTCGGATTCCGTCTGTACTTTCAATTTTTCTCAAATAATATGCTATATCTTTTAAATTTCCCGCATATGCACATGTAAATGCGACACTTTCTCCCCTTTCCCATGCCATATCAAGTGCATCATTCCAATCTGCACCATGAAGTCTCATTTCATTATGCTCTCCAACATCATAAAATGCACAAAGATTCTGCAAAAGTATATGCTCGATAACAGTTCCAAAATAATCGACACCACCAACTGTTTTCTGAGTATTTCCATCTTCAAATTTCCATTCATCATCGTGTGCTGTTCCTCTTAGTGACTGCCTGTCTTTAAAATATGACACCTTATCAAGAAGTATATCAAGATCACCTGTCTGATCCATATAAAGTTTAGTTGTAACAAACGGCCAGTAAGCGTGATCCATCCATACACGTGTTATATTATTTCTGTCCGCTATAAACTTTCCCTGTCCATTTCCTATTATTGTTGCATTTGTTCCATCAATCCTCACACCACCATAATTAGAAACTATCATTTTGCGAACCATATCGGGCTCCATAACAAGGAGTGCAAGACAATCCTGCCACAAATCTCTCCAGCCTCTGCCACCCTTCCCATAATCATGATATGGCAGGAAAGAACATCCGTAAATTCTTCTGAGTATAGGCTGGAAGCATATCCATTTAAGATAATTATCAACTGCCTTGTCATTCATTTCAAAGTCTATATTAACTTTGTCTTTCCAATGTTTCTTTGTTTTTTCAAAACACTTTATAACATTTACTTTTGTTCTGTATAATGAAGTCCTTGATTCTATTGTGTCTTTTTGCGTTGTGACACCGGCAAGCATAATATAACCTGTTTTCTCACCCGCTTTTAATTTAATATTTCCAAAAGCAAAGGCTCCTGTCGATTCTTTTCCCTGAATTTTCGTTCCCGGATTTACACCTGTTTTTCCAGTTCTTACAGCCTCCGGCATAAGAAAACTTCCACCCTCACCGATAAACATCTGATTTGTAGGATAAAATTCTTTCGGCTTTTCTCCATCATATTTTGAACCATATACAAAATATGTAGTCTCATTTTTTCTATGACCTCTCTCATCAAATGATAAAACAGGTGCCACTTCTACTCCATATTCTTTTGTTTCTATTCTATGTAAAAGAGATGTTACATGTCTATGGTCTCTTAGATTGTCAGCACTTCTTCCATATATAGGAAGAGCTGCTATGGGTGTTATATCTATATCATTGTCAGAAATATTTTTCAATGTCACATACATAATCTCTATATTTTCATCAACAGGCACAAAAGACAACACTTCTGCTCTAATACCAAACTTTTTTGAAACTCTTGTAAGCCTCTGCCACATAAGACCAGCTTCTATCTTACTCTCATCCTGTTCCTTTGAAAATTTTTCAGCCTCCTGCATGGCAGATGCACCTGATACAGACCACATATTACTACCATTTATCAGACACCAGAAATTTCTTCCATTTTTGTTATTATGCAGATTTTCGATACTTACAGGTTCAAACAGGAAATGATTCTGGTCTGTTTTTGAATCACCTGCAAGTGTCGGAGTAATACTTGACTTTAACTCCTTTTCGCCTGCCAGCGGAAGATAAAGACCACTGTAATTTTCAGGATTTTCTATAACAAATGTTCCACTATTGTCCGTAAATTTTATTTTTCCCATTTATAAATTCCTCCTGTTCCTATGACATATAAAGTTCTATTTCTGTATTTTCCGTAAGCATATCTTCCGTCACATAGTTTCCTTCAACTTCTTTTCCATTTACTATCATTTTTTTGCAGCCGCTCTGGACATGACCCGGATTTTTAACAACAATATGAAGCCGGCTTCCTCTAAAACTTTTTGTAATCTCAAATTTTTCCCACTTTTCAGGAATTGAAGGTTCAATATGAAGTCCTCTAAAGTCAGGACGCATACCCAGTATTCCCTCTACACATCCAACCATTACAGTGGATGCTGTTCCTGTGAGCCAGTGAACATGTGAACGCCCAAAATTTGGACTTGCTTTTCCTTCAGTAAACTGTCCATAGCAATATGGTTCAAGCACTCTCGTCTCAGCTCTGTCATTCTGTGCTGCCGGTGAATTCTCCATAAAATATTCAAATGCCCTGTCACCATGCTTCAACAATGCCTCTGCAAGTATAAGCCACCCCTGTGACTGTGAGAAAATTCCTGAATTTTCTTTTGTTCCGGCATTATATATAACCGCTAAAGCTCCTGGAAATGCTTCTGCATGATATGGCGGATCCATAAGAATAGCACCGTATTCCGTATTCAATCTGTCATATACGCTGTTCATTATAACCTCACCCTGCTCTTCATCTGCAACCTTGCTGATTACAGCCCAGCTCTGTGGGTTAAGCCACATATTCGCCTCTGCATCTGTACGCTTGCCGATAACATTTCCTTCTTCTGTAAATCCTCTTATAAAACGATCCTCGTCATAGCAGATTTTCTGAATAATCTTTCCGAGTTCTTCCTGCTGTTTGTCAAGCTGTTTTACATAGTTATCATCATTTTTATATTCAGCAAACTTTCTAAGTATTGTCATTGCATAATAATACTGCATTGCAACAAACGAAGATTCTCCGTCTTTTCCAAGTCTTAAGCAGTCATTCCAGTCTGCATAAAGACCAGCCGGCATTCCATGTTTTCCAAGATGCTCAGCAGAAAATTTAACTGCACGCTGTAAATGCTCATATACTGTTGCTTCATCTTTGTTTGCAAAAGGAATAACCTCATCTAAAAATTCCATGTTTCCTGTTTCAGAAATATATTTATAAACTGTAGGGAATAACCATAAAGCATCATCAGCACGATATGCCGGATGTCCTGTCTCCTGAACATAAGATGTATCATCAGGTGTGTCCTCATGTCCCGGATTGTGTGTAAATTTTACAAGTGGAAGTCCTCCACCATTGTCAACCTGAGCCGAAAGCATAAATCTTATTTTCTCTACTGCCATTTCCGGGGCAAGATGTATAATTCCCTGAATATCCTGTACTGTATCACGATAACCATATCCATTTCTAAGACCACAATATGTAAATGATGCAGCCCTTGACCATATAAATGTCATAAAACAATTATATGCATTCCATGTATTTATCATTGTATTAAATTCCTCGCTTGGTGTCTTAACTTGGAATTTTTCCAGTTTCCCATGCCAGAATTTCTTTAACTCAACAAGTTCTTTTTCACATAAATTTTCATTTTCATCATATCTTGCAATTATCTTTGCCGCTTCATCATCGTACTTCATTCCAACAATAAAAATAACTTCCTTTGTCTCGCCCGGTGCAAGTTCAAGTAGTGTTGTTAAAGCACCACAGCCGTTTTCATTGTAATTTCCCTTATTATCAAGACTACCGTTAATAACACCAATCGGATTTGAATAATCATGGTATCTTCCTAAAAATCCCTCTTTACTTCCACACCATGATGAAACCTTCTGACCTGCCATTCCTAAGAATCTCATTGAAACATTTTTATTGTCAATATATTCGTCTTCTTTTAAAGCATCAAGATTTCCATGAACATGATGCATTACACGATTTTGCGAAAAATGTGTCGATGTAATAAACTGTGAATACTGAAGATTCACCTGATCCTGCTCGTAATTGCAATTATTTGTAAACTCAGCATAACCTGTTATATTTAATTTTCTATTTTTTTCTGAATTGTTTGTAACCTTTAAATCCCATACTTCATAAGATTTATCAAGCGGTACATAATAAAGTGCTTCTGAGCTTATACCTGAATATTTTGCAATCATTCTTGTATAAGCTGTTCCATGATGACATTCGCTCTTGTATTCATCCAAATCTTTTCCAACCGGCTGCCATGATGCGGACCAATAATCTTTTGAGTCATTGTCCCTGATATAAATATATCTTCCCGGTTCATCAAACTGATTAAATACATATCTTAAAATTCTGCCGTTTGCACCTGATTTTTCAAAGCTGTATCCCCCCGCATTGTTTGAAATAATCGCACCATATTCAGGTGAACCAAGATAATTTACCCAAGGTGCCGGTGTATCAGGTCTTGTAATAACATACTCCCTTTTTTCATTATCGAAATAGCCGTATCTCATTTTGCTCCTCTTTTCTGCATATAAATAATTTTCTCATTGCATTTTCTGTATCATGTATGCACGACACAAAACTTAATATCTTTTTACAAAATATAACTGATTCATAAAAAAATATATACAATATTTTTCATTAAAATAGCAGATTCATGACATACCTTTTTTATATAATATGTTACACAGCTGATGTGACATATACGAGGACTTCTCAGGCTCCAAAAAGATTTGTAAATACAAGACATACCGAAATTCCCGATACACGATACCTCAGTATAGAAGTTGAAATATAACTAACTGCCATCTACCGTTCCCTAAACATCTGCACGAGCAGGATTATAAAGGATACACCCCAAAGAACAACAGCAGGCAAAAGATTGAAACTGCATGAGCTCTTTACCCCATCGTTTAGATAAGTTACCGCAAAATGGCTTAATTTCAAAGCGTTTGGTACTTCCACCGACAGCTTGCTCACATAGACTGACGGCTGTATAAGCCTGTCCACAAAATAATACTGCAAAAAGATAGTTACAGCATACGAAATCACATAAAATCCTCTGCTCTTTTTGTATTGTTTCATATTAAAAAGCTGTTTTACCAAAAACAATCCACAAAGCAAAATGCTGAGCCACAAAGTCACAAACGAAACATAAAACGAACTATTTTCATATAAATTTCCTATTTCCAAAAACAGCTTGTCTGCCTTGACATATCTGCTGCTGCCCGCAAATATATATGCACCTGTGATAAGATAAAGTCCTGCCGCAGCCATCAACATATACATTGCCATTATCCTTATTCCAAACTTTTTTGCAAATCTTAATTCTGTTTTCTTAACTTCGGGTGACATTGATACCCGAAGAATATTTTCAAACTGCTCGTCCGTTATTTTTAAATCATTCATATTAATCCTCCATTCTATTTCCAAGCGGACTCAATCTTGTGCTTCAATATTTTCTTTGCCTTAATAAGCCTGCTCTTAACGGTACTCTCCGGTATCTCGCACAATGCCGCAATATCTTTTATCTTCATATCTGCCGTGTAATAAAGATACACTACTATCCTGTATTTTTCGGGTAGTTCTCTCACCTGACTCTGAACAAACCTTATAAGTTCATTTTTTATTGCCGTATCCTCCGGACTGTTATCCTGTTCACCGGCAAAATTCGCATAATCAAAAATCTGAAATTCATTTTCCATATGCACTTCATAACTTTCCTGCTTTGCAATCCTCTTTCTCCACGCATATTTTCTTTTCCTGTTTTTCCATAGATTTATGGCAGTAGAGATTGCCCATGCTTTTACATTTTCTGACATATCAAGCTTTTTGTAATGCTCAACAAGTCTGAGCATAGTGTCCTGATAAAGTTCCCATGCAAGTTCACTGTCGTTGGTGGTTATCTTGCAAAACTTCATCAGAGTTTCACCATATTTTAAAATAAATTGTTCAAGTTCTTCTTTTTTCATATTTAATATCCTGTAAATTTTAAATTCCGACACAAGTTTAACATCTGTATAACGAATAATTATTTTTTCTTTGTACTATCGAAAAACTTGCGAGCGAATATTTACCTTTCCAAATCATGTTTTATCTGTGCTTCTATATATTATATTGTAATGAGTCAGCAGAAAGTTTAAAAAATATAAAAAATACACACCAAAAAAATTAAATCTCCAGTGTGTATCTTCTATATACTTAGTTTTAAAATTTATCATTATTTATATCTTTTAAATGTTGTTCGCAATACTTTTGAACCATATCTATAAATTCATCTGCTATCCTATGCAACTAAAAACTTTTCCATCCAATCTCCCAATATATTCTTCCAGTTCCTCCGCCATTTCATATGCCTCCGGTATTCTTAAGTGTCCAGGTGTTCCCATGCCGTTTCTTTTAAAGACATATTGCGTTATCTTTTTATCATCCATATTTTTTACAACCTGTGCTATCGCATCGTCCCATGATTCATCATGGTTTAACAGTGTCGTACAGCATATTATGTAGGCTTCACTATATACACTCCTCAATTTTCTCAAAAAATTCATATAGTGTTCCCGCCATTTTCTTGCCTGCGGATGACAGTACTCTTCTTTCATATAATCTTCCGGATGACAGTCATTCTGTCCTACGGCAACGATTACGACCTGTGGTATGTACTCACTAAAATCCCACTCGCTCATGCGGCTAAGCCTTGTATTATAATGTACTTTATTCCATACTGTCTCCATTCCTATCTGCTCCGGTTCGTGATACCAGCCCTCGCCATCCATAAGTGCGATTCCTCCCTGAGCAATGTCATGTATCTGTGCCCCCAGTTTTCTTGCCAAAATCCAGCCATAAGAATAGTAACTGTTTGAATAACCACCCTCATGCTCCGGGTCTTCCTTTCCAACAAAGTCAACGGCCTCCGATACCTCTCCTGCTGATACAGAGTCTCCATACACCTCTATTCTTTTGTCAGTTTTCTTTGGAAGTTCGAGGAGTTTCTCGCCATCTTCTATCTCATAACCAAGAATTGTCACTTCATGACATGAATCCTGTCTCTTAAAAAATAATACATGGTGAACGCCTGTCTCATTTTCATTCACTCGTACTTCAATCTTAGTTTCTCCCTCTTTTTTTATGTAGAAGCGTGACTGCACATTGTCAAGAATACAGCCAAGATAATTCTGCCAATATTCATTTTTATTTTTCACATGGATTTTTAATGTATTTCCCGTAAATTTAAACTCTGACGATGTGCATGGAAATATCCATGTTGGTTCTTTTGGCACACTCCAGTCTATGCGTCCCGTATATCTTATCTTTTCACTATCTGCACTTATCCACATTTTTCGTCCTCCCCTTTATGAAATGTACTCTCTGTATCTCCTCAAATCAAATACTTTCGAGAGTGCATGAAATATATTTCCAATCTTACCCATTAATAATACATTTCAACTTAAATCACTCTTCTGTATAACTTTAATTATTTGTTTGCATTTTCATTTAAAGTTAATTTAATTATAATCATTTTTACTAAATAGTCAATATTTTAAGTTAATTTATTTGTATTCTGCAATTTATTTAAGTAACAATTTGATAATCTATTCATATATCAATGCCATATATCACACATACGATATATATATTACACATATACTTTGAGATTGTTATATAATATTTTATAAGTAAAAAAATGTATGCTGAAATGGAGTTTAGTTTGAAAGGCAAAACCTTTCACACTATGCACAAAAAAATGTGTGCTGAATGGAGTTTATATAAAATGAAAAGAACTAAAACAAACAAATTAAAAAAACAGACTTCTGAGACTTTCAGACTTAGTGCAATCCTCGCCATATCGGGCGGTTTTCAGGATGCTTACACTTACAATGTGAGGGATGAGGTCTTTTCTAATGCGCAAACAGGCAATGTCGTACTTATGAGCCAAAATTTTATGTCAGGCGAATGGATACGCGGGCTACATTATCTTTTTCCTATAATCGCATTTGCACTTGGAGTTTTTGTCGCTGAGAGAATACAAAAAAAGCTCAAATATGTAAAGAAAATTCACTGGCGTCAGATAATCGTACTTATGGAATTAGCCATATTGTTTGTTGTCGGACTTATACCTGACTCTTACAATATGGCTGCAACTATGCTTGTTTCTTTTGCCTGCTCGATGCAGGTTCAGACTTTCAGAAAAGTAAATGGCTACGGCTACGCAAGTACGATGTGTATAGGAAACTTAAGAAGCGGCACTGAAAGCCTTTCCATCTATATGCGTGAAAAGAAGCCTGAGATTTTGAAAAAAGCTCTTCATTATTATGGAATAATACTTGTATTTGCAATCGGTGCAGGACTTGGCGGCATCATGTCACTCCACATAGGTATCAAAGCGATATGGGTATCATCGCTTCTTTTAACCGTTGTATTTTTAATGATGTTTGAAGAGAAAATGTAAAAATACCTTTTGACCCCAACATTATAACATTATTTTTAAATTCAGATTTTATTTATATAAATTTTTCTAAAATGTAAGCAACTCCTTCTTCATCATTCGTTCTCGTGATAACATCGGCACAGTTTTTTAATTCGCCGCAGGCATTTGACATTGCTACTCCTATGCCTGCGGCTTTTATCATGTCTATGTCGTTGCCGCCGTCACCAAATGCGATTAGTTGTGATATGTCGATACCCAGTTTTTTGCAAAGCCACTTAAGTGCATTTCCTTTATTTACTTCTGAATGGTTTATCTCGATATTATTTGGCATCCCTGAACACACTTTTGATGTTTTGAGGATTTTCAGTTCCTCTAAGACTTTTCTTCTTTCTTCCATGTCACTAAAAAACATATTTATCTTTTCGACACTCTCCAGTTTTTCTATATTTTCCCAAAGGTCTTTTTTTGCCCCTCTGCTTGAAAGATAATAATTTCTAAAGTCATCATTTTTTATGTATTTTCCGGCATTGTCATATGTCTTTTTATCACCGAAACCTACTCCTGACGATGCCACATCTGTAAGTACATCGTGCTTTAACACTATATCTCTTACAAGAAGCACTTCCTCCCTGTCTATACTCTTTTTATAGATTATCCGTTCATCCAAAAGCTCATAGACCATGCCGCCGTTTAGTGCTATTGCATAATTTGTTCCCGAAATCGTTCTCAATTCTTTTAAAATTCCTGCTATCGGTCTGCCTGTCGTAAAAACGATCTGCGTCCCCTTTCTTCCATATTCCTCAATGATATTCCTTGTCCTATCCGTCAGCTTTCCGGCACCATCAAGACAGGTCCCGTCAAGGTCAAGAGCTATCATTGAAATCTTTCTATCCACAGCAAATCCTCCTATCACATACACAAATCCCACCAAACTTAATCGCAATATTTACTAGGTGTAATAAACTCTATATTTATCTCCTTACTAATCAATTTCAACTGTTCCTTCATCTCTTTGTTTTTCTCTCTCAATGTCTTATTGTCTTCCTCATGAACAAATCTTTTTTCACAATAATTTTCAAGACAGTTTCTTTTAAAACCATCCATTCCGGCTATTGCAACCTTTGATACTTTCAAACGCCTTAAAAGTTTTAACAGCATCATTCCGGAACTGTCACCTACTATATCTCCTGAATTGAGAAGCGTGCTGTAATTTACGACATGACATTCCTTTGTGTCATCATCTATATTTGATGTACAAATAACATTTTTCATATCAAGTGAATCCTTTATCATTTCAAATCGTTTCTGGTTTGCCACAAAGACCATGTCTGTCTTAAATGACGGCACAAAGTTTATCGCTATGACTTTCGGCTTGTTTTTTAATATATACTTTGCAATCTTATCATGCTTTGTCTTCACTGATTTGCCTGAACCTACTATCAATACATTTTCACCCTTAAATTTTTCTCTAAGGTTAAGTATCTCTAACCTGTCATCGACACTATTGTTCTGATAAGTGCTGTATATGTCATTTATTACTTTCGCATTATACCTGAGCCTTTTTTCTTTTGGTATCTGTTCAAGCATATTTCGTATCACTCTTACAGGAATATTCTGCTTGTCCATAAGAAATGATACATAATTCGGATGACAATCGAGTGATGAAGCGAGAAAATATTCTATCGTGTATCCCCATCTTTTCTGCATATAGATAGGTAACAGGTAATTATCCACTATCTCAAGTATCGGAACAGCATCATATTTTTTATTATAATGCTTTTTCAGAAAATCTACCATAAGTTCCGTACAAAGATTTCCTGCTCCCCTGCCCATTCCATAAACAGAACAGTCTATTATGACATCCCTGTTTGTTCCAAACTCCATCATTCTCTGCGCATTTGCAAATGCAAGCTGAAGATTATTGTGTGAATGATAGCCTAACTTTACATTTTCATCAAGATTGCGGTCTATTATATGAAGCATATGCATCATGTCATTTTCAGACATTGCACCAAGCGTATCTACTATATAAAATGCAAATGGTTTTAACTGATTTACCTTTTTAATAAGCTCCAATATAAGCTCATCATCATAATTAGCCGAGCCTACCGGCTGGATAAAAACCTGATATCCTTTCTTTTTCAGTATATTTGCCCAGTCAAAAACCTTCTTTGCCTCATCGGGATGAAATGTTATCCTTATTCCGTCAATAATCGTTTCTGAAGCATCACAGATAAACTCAGGATTTGTTTCCTTTTCACCGATTGCTATCATCGCAACATACATTGCCTTGCCTGACGGCTGTTTTACATACCCGTTTACCACATCGGCATCTGGAAACAATGAATAGTTTTCATTTACGGTTTTTTCAGTTATAAATCCGCATTCGATAAGATCTATCTCGGCAAGTGACAATCTGTCAAGTATCCCTGTTATCGTTTCTTTTCCGAACTTCCAGTCGTTTATATAACCGCCATCTCTTAAAGTACAGTCAAGTAATTTTATCTCGCCCATATCTAAGCCCTGCCTTCCTTAACTCTCTGCTGATATACTGCATTTGCAAGCACAAAATCTATCTTTTCATTTATATCAATAGCTTCCTCATTCGTAACCTCCACAAAGTACGGTTTATCACCTGTTCTTCTGTGTTTATTTAATATCAGTTCCCTGCCATACACATAAAGTCCTGTTGTTTCTACATAAATCTTTTTTAAATCCTGTGTTCTTGGCACACTGTTTTTGTCATAGTTTAACGGTTCATTTTCTGACCAGAGAAAGTCATGACACGGAATTACAGAAAGTGCCGAATCATACTCTCCGCCATTGACTGCATCTATTGCTTTCTCTATAGTCTGTCTGCTTATAAATGGTGCTGTCGCATGTGCAAGAACATAAGTATCTGCCTCCACATCATTTGCAAAAGCCTCCAATACCTCAAGTATCAGAGTAGTGTTCTTATCAAGTTCGGGACTTCTCTTTAAAAATCCAACACCATCCGGAAGATACTTGACAACTTCCTCATCGCTGCAATAAACATAAATGGCATCAATCTTATCAACTGTCTTAAGCGTATTTAAAATATATGTAATAAGCGGCTCTCCTCCATCAAACGGCTTGGTATTCTTTCCCGGAATCCTTTCATTATTAAGTTTTACCGGCACAAATGCAACTGTCTTTTTCTTATTTTCACTCATTATAAATTCCTCTCTTTTTCTTATATTATGATGTATTAATTGCACAAATTTAGCAAATACTACTGCCGGCACGCTCTTGCTATGTTGCCGTTTGCAGCAGTACAAAAGTCATGAAATTTAAGTCTTCCAATATGGCACCAATTTATTTGCACCATATTTATATACCAGATCAAATATGCGGTAAAACTTCCTCCGGCTCCATGATCCTTTCCACAAAATGCTTATTAGCCTTATATTGTTCTATTACACTTGATGCCTGACTTAGTACCTGTGATGTTATCTCACTTTCATCTCTCCTTATCACAAATTCAAGTGCTTTTAACTTACCCTCCAGCATCCTTTTTTCAACTGCTTCTTTAGCTTTTATCATTATCGTAATATCTGAATTTTCAAGTTTCTTTTCCGCTGCCATATTTCTCACCTTCTTTAATAACCTTTCATCATTGCCATAAAACCATATTGACCTTTTGTGCTGTGAATATTCACTGTTTACAACTGTTATCTCTATCTCTGCAAGTTTTTCTTTTGTAACCCACGGGTACATCAGAAAAGTGCTAAGATTTTCTTCTTCCAGAAAGAATATGCAGTCATTTTCTCCAAATTTTTCTCTTTCACTTTTTAATATACGGCTGTTCCATCCACTGTCCCAAAAAATCTTTTTATTTAATCGACTTTTTAAATTCATATTTTGTTGTGTGATTTTTTCTTCTGTTTCATTTCTTTTAACTTTACCTTTTGAAAAATCATCTGTCTTATTTTCTTCATTTTGTATATATTTATCCAGCCCAAAAAGTTCCAGAAAATTTTTTGCAAATATCTCATTTGCATACTCTGTATTGATGCTGTAATTTTCTGCTCTATCTGGTTTTGAAACATTTTTTTGATTGTCTGATACAATTATTTTTTCATCATTATCACTTATCATACTGTCTGTTATATAAGCTGCTGCATAATATAAATGCAGTTTTTCATACTCAGTTTCTATTTCTTCACCAAAGCTCATAACCCTGTCACAGGTATTTTTCATTCCCCCGACCGATGTTGAATTTGGGGTTATCACCAGATCTATCTTTCCCTCGACAACAAAAGGAATAAGCTCCGACGGAACAGAATTTTTTATGACCATACTTCCATTTATGATGTTTTCATATGGCAGATATCTGTCTTTCGGATGTGATTTTACTATTACTTCATAATCTTTTGCAAAATAATCTATAAGAAGTGTTGTCATTTTTCTTTGCATCAAAATACTCTGAATTTCAAGATTATTGTGATATTGTGTCAAAAATAAAAGCCTTTTTTTGTCTATATTTTCTTTTATTATCTCACCGTCATAAAGTCTGATTATCTCTTTTCTTGTTTTAGCGTCCAGCTTTTTCATCGTCTTATATATTGAAAAATCTATTGCCTTATTATCAAAAAATCCCTCCGGCTGATTATCAATGTCACACAGCTTGTCGATAACCATTTTATTTCTTCCTGCCGCCTGAAGATATTCACATACAACATAATTGTGTGCATTTATCTCTCTTAAAAGTTTAAGATATCTTCTCTCCTCTCCGAGCATTCCGCTGGCATCCTCTATATAGTGATACTTGAGCCTGTTTCTTATAAGATAAACAGGTACTGACCATATGTCAGCAGATACATATATATCATTAAAATCTTCTAATCTATATCTGCTCCAATCCTTGACAACCTCACAAGTCTTATCAAGAACTTCCTCTATTTCATCTCTGGTACTTGACTCATTTAATCTCTTTCCAATATCTTTTTTCAGTTGTCTTTCAGGAATTATGATAATATCCTCAAACCATCCCGACTTTTTTAATCTGCCGATAACTGCCTCCTGCCCTGTTCCTGCCAGCAGATATTCCGTTATCATCAAAACGGCATCATCTTCCCTGTGATAACAAAGCTTATGTACTACTGCACAAAGTACATGGTATGCAGTTGATGAGTGATATAAAAGCATCTAGATTCCTCCTTTGCCAAGTGCATAAAGACATTCATTTCCATGTATCAGAAGTTCGTTTATATCATGTGCTGAAAAAGTCCTGCACTGACTTTCTCCTGCCGAAGTTTCCAAATGTCTTTCTATATATTTTGAAATTGCACCTTTCATTTTTTCTGCTGCCGTAAGAGAGCTTATAACCGGATAAACATATGATATTTCCTCATAACTGACTTTTAAAAGTACAGGTATATCCCTCTGCAATATCCCGTCTATACTGTCAATACTGTCCGAAATCTTACTGATATCATCCGCATTTTTATCATTATTTATTTCTTCACTGTCAGCAGCCATATTTGTAATTTCTTTATACCATGAATAATATGCTACATTTATATAAGGATAAACATTTTTAAACACCTTTAAGAACGACCCCCCACCGCTGTTTTTTTCCGTGAGGTCAACTACCAGGATATCATTCCGTTCTTTTCCTTCTTTTTTTAATTCTTCTAAATAATAATCAAGAGATGCTTTCATATATTTTTCTGCATATGTAAAACCAACTTTTTCTGAGCCGGTATCACTATTTCTCTTTTTGTCTGACGCCATATCTTCTCCGCTCTCACTTTCCAGAGAATAAAGTATTCTGTCATCCGGAATACATCTTAGCGAAGGCATATTTTCATATATTTCTCTTAAATTTTCTTTATATGATTTAAATTTATCTGCTTCTCTGCTTTCTGAATACTCTGCCATAAAATATGACCAGTCTGTTATCAAAGCATCATCCTTAAAGTCATAATATCTTTTGTACAGCCTGTATATCATATTTTCATTACTTCCAATAAATATTATCTTTTTGTCCTTACCGTATTTAAAAATATTTTCAAGTATATCTGTTATAACAGGAGCAAGATAAGCAAATATGGCACTGTATTCTCTTGATTTCATATTTTTATATCCAAAAAGCTCATAAGATACTATATTTTCATAAATCTTTCCCTGAATATCTCTCATTTCCGGATAATTATATTTTTTGTAAAATGTTTTCGGTGGATAATAATATGTTGAATTGTAATTGGCACTGCGCAAAGGTTTTACACAGTTTTTGTAATCAGAACTATATACAAGACATTCCTCTGCTGAAATTTTATCTTCCTTTTCTGCTTTTCCAATAAGTTTTTTTATAAAATCAGTGTAACCCCTGCCACTTTCATCAGTGACTGCTGCATCATCACTGAAGTATATTTTTTTATCTTTAAACAGCTTATTATAAAATTCTTTGCCATAACAGCCGCTTACAATCGGTATCGTCTTTATATGATTAGCTGCAAGCATATCTGTTATTTCTGAAACATATCTGTTTTTCAAAATACTTTTCCGATATATTTCAATTTCATTTTCACTCGTAAGCTCTGTCCCTAATGCTTCATTTATTTTTTCATAAATTTCATTGATTGATAAATCCTTACCATCATATTTTTTTCTTTCCGCTGCAAATCCATCTGTCTTATTTTTATTTTCTACGATTTTATATATCTCATCATTATCAAGAGTCCTATAAAGCAATGTGTCCCATACATCTATTATTATGCATTTGTATTTTTCAAAACTCTTAAATACAAGTACACTCTTATGTCTGTAATACATATTTGTAAAATCACAGACTTTTTTTCCTGAAAGTGTTACCGCACTGTCTTTATCACTGATGCCATAATGGAAACTTATCCTCGCCAGATCCATCAAAAAATTCAATGGAGCTGACGATAACATATCACTGTTTTTTTCAAGATAAATTTCACTGCTGTAAGATGACTTTTCATTTATATTTGTCAACAAATGGAAAATTCTTTTTTTACTGAAAAATCTGTTTTTCATAACTGCTCAGGCTACTCCTCCCGTGGAAACATAACCGTAAACTTACTTCCCTGTCCTTCCGTACTCTCAAGCGTAACATCTGCGTTGTGATACATTGCTGCGTGCTTCACTATAGACAGTCCGAGTCCTGTTCCTCCGGTTTCTTTCGACCTGCTTTTATCTACCCTGTAAAAACGCTCAAATATTCTTGACTGCTGATCTTCTTTTATTCCTATTCCGGTATCTTCGACCACGAGAATATCTTTTCCGGCTTCTTTTGATAAAGTTATATCAACTTTTCCACCTTCTTTATTGTACTTAATCCCATTTTCACAAAGATTGTAGACAATCTCATAGAGCAGGCTTCTGACTCCGTGAAGTTTTATATCTTCACCACTTATGTTTATTGTCACATTCTTTTCATTTGCTGTATTTTCCAAAGCTTCCTTTGTTTCTGCCGCAATATCCTTAAGACTTACAAGTTCGGTCTCCATATCCCTGTTTTCGTCAAGCCACGAAAGCCTTATTATATCCTCCACAAGATTTACAAGCCTTTCTGCTTCCTTGCGGATATGACCTACAAATCGGGGCATATCCTCTTCTTTTACAAGATTGTTTTCCATAAGTTCGGCACTTCCGATAATAGACTGTAGAGGAGTCTTAAGTTCATGTGATACATTTGCTGAAAACTCTCTTCTTGTTCTTTCTGCATTATTTTTTTCAGTAACATCGACAGCAAGTAAAACAGCTCCAAGCGTTTTTCCGGCTGATTCTATCTTGCTTATCCCAAGCTGATAATCAAGCCCGTATCTTTTAAGTATAATCTCCGCCTTTCCCTTTTCCATTGCTTCTTTTATGGTATTTCCAACTGATGTATTTCTTTCTACCGTAAGGAAATCTTTGCCAAGACACTCATCTGTTGTTCCAAATATCTTTTTTGCTGCCGGATTTATACTTATTATACTGTTTTTAGCATCAAGCAGGATAAGTCCCTCATCCATATTTTCGATTGTCGCCTGAAATTCGTCTTTCTTCTGTCGAAGTTCTAAAACCTGCTCGTCTATCTGCCTGTGCTGGTGTTCTATATGTCTTAAAAGCGGTGCTATCTCGCCGTATGCATCATTTTGTAATGGCTTGTTGAGATCAAGGTTATTTAACGGCTCAACAACCTTTTTGGATACACCTCTTGCAAGTAATGAAGATAATATCACTGCCAGAAGTATAGTTATTGCCATGGGTGAAATCATCGAAAATAAAAGCTTAAGTACGGTCTCCTGACTTATTGATATTCTTATTACACTGCCGTCATTTATCTTTTTTGCATAATAAATTGTCCTTTGCGTAAGCGTAGATGAATATCTTGTACACTCACCTCTGCCAAATTTCAAAGACTCTTTTATCTCTTCCCTGTTTGCATGATTTTCCATCTTTGAAGCATCTGTTTTATTATCAAACTTCACTGTTCCATCCGGCTCAACCCATGTTATTCTGTACTTTTTTTCCGTAAGGCTTTTAAGATAATCCACTCCTCCATTTTCAACTCCGGTTACAACAAAACCAAGCTGTGCTCCAAGCTGTTCCTCTTCTATTGTAGTAAAATGTCTGTACAAAATTCCAAGAATAAATGTACAACAGAACAATACCATCACTACGGCAACTAAAAGCACTGATTTAAATATTTTTTTAGTCATTTTGTACCTCCATTTTGTATCCGACATTTCTCACTGTCACTATATATCTGCCACCGTCACCAAGTTTCTGCCTGAGTGTCTTTATGTGCATATCTACCGTCCTTGTCTCTCCATAACTGTCGATACCCCATACTTCTGACAAAAGCCGGTTTCTTGTATATGCCATACCGGGATGCATAAGAAATATCTTAAGTATCTCATATTCTTTATATGTAAGACATATACTCTCTCCGGAAACTGATACAGTGTGCTCTTCAACATTCATTTCTATTATACCATTAACATATACTGTTTTGTTTTCTTTTTTCGGCATACATCTTCTGAGCACGGCTTTTATCCTTGAAACCATTTCCATCATTCCAAATGGTTTTACAAGATAATCATCTGCACCCATATCAAGACTTTTTATCTTATCATATTCAACACTTTTTGCAGTAGCCATTATAACCGGAATATCTCTGGTTCGGGAAGATGCCTTAATCTTTTTTAAAAGAGAAACACCGTCCTCTCCCGGAAGCATTATATCTAATATTACAAGTTCCGGCAGTTCATCAGTTGTCGCAAGTTCCACCCAGAAGCTGTCACCATCACAAAATCCCTTTGCTGTAAATCCTGTCTGTTCCAATGTATAAATTTCAATATCTCTTATACTTACATCGTCTTCTACGCACCAGATCATATCATTCCTCATTTCTTTAATGATTTCCCGTTACTGAAAAAACAACCCACTTAGCTACATTTACGGCATGATCCCCGATACGCTCAAAATATTTAGCTATCATAAGAAGATCAAGTGCATACTCGCCATCCTTTGGATTTTTTGCAATAAGGTCTATAAGAAAAATCTTGACTTTGTTGAAATACTCATCCACAACATCATCATACTCTATTATGCTGTTTGCAAGATTAAGATCACTCTTTACAAATGAATCAATAGACTCTGTAACCATCTTTATTGTTGCCGTTGCCATCTGGTCAAGATATTCACATTCCTCACTTGTTCTTCCATTTAAAAAGCCTATTATCTCAGCAACATCTGACGCCTGATCTCCTATTCTCTTAATATCCGTTATCATTTTAAGAGCTGTTGACACCTGTCTTAAATCCCTTGCAACCGGCTGCTGCTGGAGCAAAAGTTTTAAACAAAGAGATTCAACATTTCTCTCAAGGTCATCAAGCGAATTATCAAGAGGTTCGACTTCCCATCTAATCCCCGGATTTCCTTCCTTTAATGCCTTTGCAGCCAAAGAAATACACTCCTCACACATCGCACCCATCTCAATAAGCTTTTTATTCAAATCTGCAAGCTGTTCATCAAATCTGCTTCTCATTTTCAAAATCCTCCTATCTTAACCAAATCTTCCTGTAATATAATCTTCAGTTCTCTTATCCTCAGGTGTCGCAAACATCTTCTCAGTATTACCATATTCAATAAGGTCGCCAAGAAGGAAAAATGCTGTCTGATCTGATATACGGACTGCCTGCTGCATATTATGTGTAACTATAACAATCGTATATTTTTCCTTAAGTTCACTTGCAAGTTCCTCTATCTTGGATGTAGAAATTGGATCAAGTGCACTTGTAGGCTCATCCATAAGAAGAATTTTAGGTTCTACTGCAAGTGCCCTCGCTATACAGAGTCGCTGCTGCTGTCCACCCGACATACCAAGTGCCGACTTTTTAAGTCTGTCCTTTACCTCATCCCATATTGCGGCACCTCTGAGAGAATTTTCAACTATCTCATCAAGCTTTGCCTTATTTTTTATTCCATGTGTTCTCGGTCCGTAAGCAATATTGTCATAGATGCTCATAGGAAAAGGATTTGGTTTCTGGAAAACCATACCTATTTCCTTTCGGAGTTTATTCACATCAGTATCAGGTGCAAAAATATCCATATCTCCATATTTAACTTCACCTGTAATCTTTACACCCTGCACAAGATCATTCATCCTGTTAAGTGTCTTTAAAAAAGTTGACTTACCACATCCCGACGGACCTATAAGAGCCGTAATGCTTTTCTCGGGAATATCAATGTTTATATTTTTCAATGCCTGCGTCTGTCCATACCAGAGACACAAGTCCTTAACCGTCATTATGTTATTCATATAATTCCTCCTGCATATATATCTTAGTTATTTGTGAAACTGTCATTCTTGTAATTAAGTGGTATGACTACAACAAATAATGTTAGTCGGCACTTTTGTCGCCGCCAGTACTTAATGGTGGTTTTTTCACCATTTATGTACTGTTACGAGCGACAATGTAACGCAAGTGTGCCGATGGTATTATCTGTTGTAGTCATACCACTAACACAACCTGCAAAATTTTCGCAAATATTACTCTACTTTCTTCTTGAAATAAAGTCCCGTAAATTTAGCAGCAAGATTAACCAAAAGTGCAAGTATCATCAAAATTGCCGCTATCGCAAATGCTACCTCAAACTCACCCTGCTCTTTAGCATAAACATAAAGTGCAACGGTAAGTGTTGCTCCTGCACGGCCGAGTCCGTCAACAAATCCGTTTATCGTATGTGCAAAACCAGCCGTGAATAATAGTGCTGCCGATTCTCCGAGTATTCTTCCGATTGCAAGAATACATCCTGTCATAATACCGTCAACACAGCTTGGAAGCACGACAGTCCTTATAACCCTCCATTTACCTGCACCAAGTCCAAAAGCACCCTCTCTGTAACTTTGCGGAACTGTTTTTAAACTTTCCTGTGTTGTTCTCATAATTGTCGGGAGATTCATAATAACAAGCGTCATCGCACCCGCTAATATTGATGTCTGCATCTTGAGAAATTCGCAGAAAAACAACATTCCAACAAGACCGTATATAATCGACGGAATACCTGAAAGTGTCTCCGCCGCATATTCTATTACCGCAACCAGTTTCTTATTTGTCGCATACTCAGTAAGATATATCGCTGCTCCAACTCCAAGAGGAAGAACGACAACAAGTGTTGCTATTACTATATAAAATGTATTTAAAATATCAGGCAGAATACCTATATTCTTTGTCAGATAGCTGGGCTTAGTAGTTAGAAGTTTCCATGTAATATTGGGAACTCCTTTATATAATACAAATCCGATAACAAATACAACAAGACCGCAGGTTATCGCAACTGATATCCACATTAGTATTTTCATTATCCAGATATAAGCTTTTCTTTTCATAGTCTGATTACTCCTTTTCTTTCTTTAAAAGGCTGTTAAGTAATGCATTTATCAGCATTATGAACAAAAACAATACAAGTGCGATTGAAAATAATGCTTGTTTTTGCAATCCCGATGAATATGACATTTCACTTGCAACTGCTGTTGTAAGAAATCTTACACTTCCAAAAAGTTTTGGCATATTGGCTACATTGCCTGAAACCATCATTACTGCCATTGCCTCCCCTATCGCACGGCCAACACCAAGTACCACAGCCGCCGCTATACCGCTTTTTGCTGCCGGTACAGATACTTTAAAATATGTCTCGATAGGTGTTGCACCAAGTGCAAGTGATGCATCTTCATATTCCGGCGGGACTGCTTCTAGTGCCGTCAGTGAAACGCTTATTATTGATGGCAGAATCATTATCGCCAGAACAATTATTGCTGCAAAAAGACTTGCACCATCTGCTATATTAAATGTTTCTCTTACCCATGGAACAAGTACCAGCATACCAACAAGACCATATACAACAGATGGTATTCCGGCAAGCAGGCTTACTGCCATCTCAACAACTGCCTTCATTTTTTTGTTTGCAACCTTTGCAAGATATACAGCCGTAAGAAATCCTATCGGAACACCTATTATGATGGCTCCCGCCGTACCATATATACTTGTCAGGATAAATGGCAGGATTCCATACGATGGTGTTGATGCCGTTGATGCCCATTTCTTTCCAAACAGAAACTTAAATAACCCGATTTCTCTTATTGCAGGTATTCCTGCGATAACAAGATAAACAGTTATAAGCAAAACAAAGCCAACCGTAATCAGACCAAGTATTAAAAATATCCCATGGATAATTGTTTCAAATTTATTGTGACTTTTCTTCATATTAATCCTCATTTCTGCACACATTTTTTAGTGCATAATGTGAAATGTAATATATTTCACATATAAGATTTATGTCAAATGTGCCCAGACACAAATCTTGCATTTGAAAAATCTTGAATATATGGATTTTTCACACTAAACTCCATACTCATATTTCCTGCCCTGCAATAGAAGTTGAAAACTTCCCTGATAGTGTTAAAACGGGCAAGTCATATAACTCACCCTTTTTAAGCATTTTATTTATTACTATTTACACTATTTTTCATTTGCCGGTACTACACCTGCTGATGTGATAGTCTCTGATGCTTTCATTGCATAGTCAAAGAATGCCTGTGCCTCGTTGCTGAGTTTTTTATCTTTCTTTGTAACGAATACGAAAGGTCTCTGAATTTTATAACTTGCATCCTTTACAGTATCTTCTGATGGTGCTACTCCGTCTACCGAAAGAGCATTTACGCTGTCATCAACTGATGCAAGTGAAGCATATCCGATAGCATTTGGATTGTTTGCAACTGTTGTGATAACATCACCTGTCGATGTAAGTTCCTGTCCATATTTGCATTTATCTTCTGTTCCCGTAATCGACTCAAATCCATCACGAGTACCACTTCCTGCTTCTCTGCCGATAAGAACGATGTCTCCATTATCTCCGCCAACATCTTTCCAGTTCTTAATCTTTCCTGTGTAAATATCTGCAATCTGCTGAACCTTTAAATCTTTAACTTTATTCTTTGGATTTACTACAATAGCAATTCCATCATATGCAAGGATTGTTTCCTCAAGTCCCTGATTTTTTTCATCATCAGTAAGTGCACGGCTTGAAAGTCCTATATCGCATCTTCCCTCTGTTACTGCTGTGATACCTGAGCCCGAACCTGTAGGATTGTATGTAAATTTTACATCAGGGTTTGCTTCCATAAATGCTTCGCCTAATGCACCAACTACTTTTTCCATTGATGTTGAACCGTCTGTCGCTACAGAACCGCTCAGTTCTGCACTTGAAGATGCTCCTGAACTGCTTGATGAACCTGAAGAAGCTTTATCACCGTTTGAAGAATTTCCGCATCCTGTAAGTGATGTAAGTGTTAATGCTGATACCATTGCAGCTACTAATAATCTGTTTTTTGTTCTCATAATTTTTGTCTCCTTTTGATTTAAACTTAATTGTTTTTTGTTTTCCTTTTTACAAGTATTATGATATATGGGTTAAGTAAAATCCAAAAGGCAGGTTATGTAAAAGATATGTAAAGAATATGAGACTGCTCGGAAAGGAAAAAAGACAAAAAGTATTAAAAAGCAAGGGTGGGAAAATTGTTAAAAGATACAATTTTTTAAGAATGTAAGAAATGAAAGGCTGAACTGTTACAAGAATGTTAAATAGTGTCTCGAATATACTTGAAATAACTGGGTAGATATGTTATAATCAAATCAGCAAAATAAAAGATAACAGTGTTATATTAACACCAAAACAAAACCCCTATAAGGTGCAACTTATAGGGGTTTTTACTTGTTTTGTTTGAGCAGTTTAAGCTTCTGCCAGGCTAGTTGCCATTTAGAAATGCTTGTCTAACCATTTGCATATATAGTATGCAACTACACTTGCCACAACAGCACAAATAAAAGATAACATACATTAACACCTCCTCTCCGTTGTCGGAGTGGAAATGACAACAAGTATAGTATATCAGATATGTTTCCGCATTTTTACAGACAAGCTGCTTTCATTCTCTTTATAACTTCTCTCACATACTCCTCCGGTTTTGAAACTTTTTTAGCTATATCCGGTATTGACATTTCACATTCTTCATACAATGTCTCGATTTTTCCTTCAAGTTTTCCATCAAGTTTCGCATTTTTCATAGAATTTTCCCATGCTCTGCACATATCAACAACCTCCTCTTTATCATCCCCGGCAAATTTTGCCCCGGTTATTATATTTATCAATTCTACCGCTTCTTTTTCTACATGATTAAATCTTGAGTTTCCTTTTATCCAGCTACCGTCTTTATCACTCTGGTGTTTGATAAACTGCATTACTGCCCCTAAATCAGTTTTGAATTTATCAAAATTTTCGTCTGATATTTTTGCCGGTTCTATAAGATTTATCTTATAATCCGGTACATACGACAATAATTCAACATTATCAACCGATAACATTTCATGTATGCTTTTTGCTCCATCCCAGTCTTTATCACCAAAATATACTACCAATGTGATTACAGGCATTAATTTATCTTCCTTTTTAAACCCTGATAAAAATTCTTCTGAATTTAACTTAACCTGTTTTTTCTTTGACCTGTCTCTATAAGACCGCTTTGCTTCTTCTACCTGCTTTGCATATTGTAATGCATCATAAAGCATATTTTTAACGGCAATCGCATAATGGATTTTGTCCTGGTTTTCAATTCCAAGCACTACATAGACCGCCTCGTCATCCTTTGCCATAGACCACAACATGAGATTGTCTCTCAATTTCTGAACTGCCACATCAGCATCGTTTCCATATGGCAATGCAATCTCTGCCGTATCTATTTTTTGCAATTCTTCAGGTTTTATTACCTGTCTTCCATCATAAATGTAAAAATTAAAGGCATCCGCTATAATATCCCTATGCGACATATACTGCTTTGTTGCTATATCGATTTTCCCCATAAATGTCTCCTTTCTTACATTATACATACTGTATAATAAAAATGCAATAATTCCTCCCAGCTCTTGCAAACATTTGTTTGTTTTTTGTGTTTTTATACTACCATATGAATATATGTTCGTCAAGACATTTCATTCAGGCAAGGATATTTGTGCTATGCACAATCAGATACTCACCATCACCCCAAAGTAATGTGTGACTCCTTAATTTTATAAATTGATAATATCTTTTACCTATACATCATCGCTCAACTTTTTACCATGCAATAGTAAACATAATAGAAAAGACGTACTACCTGTATATCAGATAGTCCATCTTTTTGTAATAATTTTTAATTATGACTTTTATCCTGTTATATTTTTTAATTTTATGACTGACCTTTAAACACTTTCATAAAATCATACGAATCTTCATAAGTAGTACCTTTCCAAGTAATTTTCATATCTGAATCAAATGGATTGCCTGAAATATTTGTTACGCTGTCAGGCACCGTTATATTGCTAATACCACAGTCAGAAAAACAAAATGCACCTATCGTTGTTACTCCATCCGGAATTGTTATATCTTTCAATTTTGAACAGCCAGAAAATGTCCACTCTCCTAACTCTTTTAATGTACTTGGTAATTTAACATTACTAAGTTCAAAGCAGGAAACAAAGCAGTTATCAGCTATATATGTCACTCCATCCGGAATTGTTACATCCGTCAACATATCACAACTGTCAAATAGATTTTTTCCCAACTTCTTTAAACCGTTTGAAAGTTTTACACTTTCAAGTTCAGAAGAATAAAATACATAATCTCCCATCTCACTTACTGTATCAGGAATTTCTATTGATTTCAATGTTGTTCTTGTAAACGCATAATCACCAATAGTTTTAAGTGAATCAGGTAATTTGATACTCGTTATCTCACATGAAGCAAATGCGTTTTGTCCAATAACTTTAAGAGTCTTTGGCAATTTAACACTGCTAATCTCACTGTAAGCAAAAACATCATTTCCAATTTCTTCTACCCCCTCAGGAATAACAACAGCTCCGCTATCTTTTACTCCCCAGTATTTTAAATTGTCACTCGTAAGTATTCCTTTCTTTGCATTTGCATCCGGAGCCGCTTTTATAGTGACAGTGCACACATATTTTTTATTTCCTATTTTTGCCTGTACCTTTGCTGTTCCTGCCTTACTGCCCTTTACAGTTACACCCGTCTTTGATTTCTTTGACAGACTGATATTTCCACTGCCTTTTGTCACACTCCATGCAACCTTTTTCTTGTTGTTGCTCAGTTTAATCTTTTCATTTTTTTCTTTTTAACCATAATAAACCTCTTTTCTGCACACTTTTTTGCTTTACAAGACTGTTTCTAGTGTGCACAACCACAAATCTTGTGGAACTACTGCCCTAATACCTAAAAATTGTCAGCGTGCAGCTCCTTTTTTCTGCTTGTATCTTTGCATTCCCCATCCTAACATACCCATGTCAAAAAGCTGTTTCCGTTTTTTTCAGCCAATTTATCCCCATTTTAGGGCTTTTGCCGGTTTTCTCCCTTAAAAATACCGCTTTTTTGCCTTATTTTGTTATAAAATCCAATTTCCCGCCAAAAAATTTATACTTTTTTAATAATTTAATTTCAGAGTTCATGTCATGCTATTTATTTCACAATATTTTTTCATAATAATCAAACTTTTTTTGCAATAACACAACCATGTCAAAAAACCGTTTCCGTTTTTTTCAACAAAAAAATGGACTATTCAGGTCACAAATAGTCCATTTTCAATATTTTTACAATCCTATTTTTTATCTGCCATTAAGGTATCTTTCAACCGACTGCACTGCCGTTGCTCCGTCCGCAACTGCTGTCACTACCTGTCTGAGCGGTTTTGTCCTTATATCTCCCGCTGCAAAGATTCCCTCACTGCTTGTCTTGCAATCCTCACCCGCTTTTATATAACCTGTTTTATCAAGCTCGACATAATCCTTAAATATATCCGTTACCGGTTTCATTCCTACAGCTACGAACACTCCTGACACTTCAAGTTCTTTTTCTTCACCTGTTTTGTTTTGCACAAGTTTGATTGACGATACTTTATTGTCGCCTTTTATTTCTTTTATCTCATAAAACGGAAGTATCTCTATGTTTGGTGTTTCTTTTACTTTCTGCTGAATGTTTACTGCTGCCCTGAATTCGTCTCTCCTGTGTATAAGATAAACTTTTTCGCATAAAGCCGAGAGATAAATTGCATCTTCAAGTGCCACATCTCCACCGCCGACCACGGCTGTTACCTTTTTCTTAAAAAATGCACCATCACAAGTTGCACAATATGATACACCAGTGCCTGTAAGTTCTTCCTCACCTGCGGCTCCAAGTTTCCTGTGTGATGCCCCTGTAGCAGCTATTATTGTCTTTGTCTCGACGGACTCCCCGGCATTAAGAATTATCCTATATGCCTTTTTCCCCTCTGTGTCATTTATCTCTTCTATTTTTGTTACTTCTGCATCGATAAACTCAGTTTCAAGCATATCTGCGTGCTCCCTGAATTTACTTCCAAGTGTAAAGCCGTCTGTCTCAGGCAATCCAAGATAATTGTCCACCTGCTCTGTTGATACTATCTGTCCGCCACTGTATCCTGCTTTTTCTATCACAACTACATCAAGTTTGGCTCTTTTTGCATATACTGCTGCCGAAAGACCTGCCGGTCCGCTTCCTATAATAACTAAATCTCGCATATTCCCTCCAATTTTTAATAAATGTACTCTCTGTATTTAACCATTGACTTTTATTTTAATGTAACCATTTCAGGTTTTGTTCTGTAAAATATTGCTCTTGACACATTTGATTACAACATTTCAATAATACTTCAATATCACTTCGTGGTCAACTTTAAAGTCGCTTCAAACAAACTTCAATGTCACTTCAAAGTCAACTTCAATGTCACTTCAAACAAACTTCACTCTACTTTGAACTAAGTGAATTACTCCACTTCTGACTGCACCGCAAACATCAACAATAACGATTATTCCACATATCATATATACTTATTCCCAAAAAAAGAGCAGCTATCCATATTTAAGCTGCTCTTTAATCCTATGATGTCGGTGGCAAAATGTATTTTAACCCTTGCATTATATGTATTTTCTATGCTTCTGTGCCCTCCACCTGTTTTGCCTGTGAAAAGTCTATTACATTTCCATACTGTTCCATCTCCTCAGCATTAAGTGTCATAAACTTTATATTGTCCAATGCTTCTTCGGCTATTCCTACACAGTTATCCGTTATTCTTCCGATATTTTGGAGGATTTCCGTATAATCTCCAGACATTGCCTTACTGCATTTTTTATTTTTCACTCTGCCAAAATGTGCTTTGCTGCATTGTCTGTTTATCTTTCTTATTTTATTTTTATCTCTCGTCATTTTATCTATTACTTTATCATCACCTGTCGCTACCGCTTCTATCGCTTCTTCAAATAACTTTCCCGAAAGTTCCATACACTCTTTTACTTCGTTAATTGCTTCATTTGACAATTTATACCCTTTTGATTTTAGGTTTTCATAAGACTTATCTATCTCGTCACATCTCTCAGCTATTCTCTCTATATTATTTGATACACATAGCAGCCCTGCCGTCTGTTCCGATTGGAGTTCTGTAAGATTTCCACTTGAGAACATTTTTGATATGTATGTTGAAATACTTTCCTGCAATACTTTTACATATTCCGAATATTCATTAAACTTCCGTCCTGCCACTCCATCTTTTTTTGCCGTTACGGCTGCTTTAAGATAACTGAAAGCTTCTGCGGCATATGAAGCTGAGCGTTTTATCTCCTCTGATACAAGATATAATGCTGCTGTCGGCTGATTTATCAGTTTGTCATCAAGATATTTTGCGGTAAATACTGCTTTCTCTTTTGCATCATCACCCCTCACGATGAATTTAACAATTTTTACCATCACCGGTATAAGAGGAAGCCATACCAAAGTACAGACTATATTAAATGTCGTATGTGCATTTGCTATCTGTCTTGAGATTACATCAACTTCATTTCCTTTTGGTGAGATATATCTTACAAACTTTGATAAGACCGGTATCAGAAACATAAACACGATACTTCCCGTTATGTTAAATACACTGTGTGCCACCGCTGTTCTCTTTGCATTTTTTGACTGACCGATAGATGCCAAAAGAGCCGTTATCGTAGTACCGATATTGTCACCAAATAAAATAGGTATCGCACCGCCAAGACCGATAACACTTGTCACTCCATCAGGACCTGCCTGTGACGCAAAATTCTGTAAAACGGCAATAGTGGCCGAGCTGCTTTGCACAACAAGTGTCATTACACATCCAAGCAACACACCAAGAACCGGAATATCTTTTACTTTTCCCATAAGGTCAATGAAAATCGGACTTGTAGCAAGCGGCTTCATGACACTTCCCATAATCTCAATACCCTCAAATAAAAGCCCAAACGAAAAAATGACACGGCCGACCTGTTTTACTTTCTCCTGTTTGCACACAAAGTTAATGATAAATCCGATAAATATCAGAGGATATATATAATCACTTATTTTAAATGCCATAAGCTGTGCCGTCATAGTTGTTCCTATATTAGCACCAAATATAACAGAAATACCCTGTGGCAGAGTCATAAGTCCTGCACTTACAAAACCTATTACCATGACTGTTGTTGCCGAACTACTCTGTAAAACTGCTGTTACCAACGCACCTGCAAGTGCACCCATAATTGGATTTTTTGTAAGAATTTCAAGAATCTTTTTCATTTTTTCCCCGGCAGCTTTCTGCAAAGCATCACTCATACTGTTCATGCCATACAAAAATAATGCAAAACCGCCAAGCAAACCAAACACTACCTTAACATTTTCGTTCATAATCTTTGTCCTCTCTGTAATTTCTTAATAAGTACACACAAAACTAAGCCTATGCTTTATCCTGTTATTTTTCTTATAGTTATCAAAAGCACTTCTTTCTTTACAACACAAGAGTAACAAAAAAACTATGCCGCAACTATCACAGCATAGTAAAATGAATGTCAAGTTTTTGTAAAATCATCACTATTTTTATAAGACGGCATTACTGCATTTTTCTATACATTAACAAAAGGGCAAAACCAGCGTTTTGCCCTCCAAGAATTGCTTTGCAATTCTCGTTGGCACCACACTACATTACTGCATTTTCCTATACATTAACAAAAGGACTGCATATTATACAGTCCTTTTTATAACGCCCATTTTTTATTGTTGACCTCGCCCGGTCTACTCTGTAATCTTAATTTCCTCTATAGTCACATTTTTTTCTTCATCTATGATAAATGCCTTTAACACAGGATTTTCTCTGTCCATTAAAGACAAGATGAGATAATTGACTTTTGAATCATATGCAAGTTTTTTATCTTCCTCAGATGGTCTTGACGGCGATTCGGGATGTGAATGAAAGTTTCCGAGAAGTTCAAGGCCGTTCTGACGCATATCCTTTACAGCCTGAAACTGCTCTTTGGGATCCATTGAAAAATGCTCATTGCTATGGTCAATATTTGTAAGAAGATAAACTTTCTTGATATATTTATCATTGCCATCCTTTGTTCCACCGATAAGGCCACAAGCCTCGTCAGGAAGTCCGGCTTCGCAATGTTTTAAAATCTTGTCATAATCATTTTTTGTTAAAAAAAGCATATTATTCCTCGTTTCTGAGCAACTCATTGCAAAGCGGCTATGCAAAGCTCAAATTTGCATATGCCATAAACACTATTTGTTTTTGCTCAAATCTGCACCTGTCACAAAAGACATTTGCTTAATCTTATTTGCCGTCACACTCTGCCTGCTCATAATCAATAAGCTCTGTGATTGTCGGATGGTCACCGCATACTGCACATTTGCCGTCAGCCTTTGGAAGTTTAACTGTTCTAAACTGCATTGTGAGTGCATCGTATGTAAGAAGTTTTCCTACAAGAAGGTCCCCTACACCGATGATGTATTTGATTGCTTCCATTGCCTGAAGGCTTCCTATAACACCACCCATTGCACCGATAACACCAGCCTGTTTACAAGTAGGAACTGCGTCCTTTGGAGGTGGATTTTTGAATACACAACGATAGCATGGTCCTTCTCCCGGAACATAAGTCATGAGCTGACCCTTAAATCTGATGATTCCTGCATGAGAAAATGGTTTCTTTGCCATTACACAGGCATCATTGATAAGGAATTTTGCCGGGAAGTTATCTGTTCCGTCAATAATAAAGTCATAATCTTTTATAAGATCCATGATGTTTTCTGATGTTACAAATGTACGGTATGTATTTACTGTTACATCAGGGTTCATTGCATTCATTGTCTCTTTTGCAGACTTAACTTTTGCTTTGCCTACATCAGCAGTTCCATGAATAATCTGACGCTGGAGATTTGAAAGATCAACCTCATCAGCATCCGCAATACCAATAGTACCAACGCCTGCTGCTGCAAGATACATTGCGGCTGGTGCACCAAGTCCGCCGGCACCGATGATTAGCACCTTGCTGTTCAACAGCTTTTTCTGTCCTTTAACGCCTACTTCCTGCAAGATGATATGTCTTGAGTAGCGTTCCATCTGTTCATTAGTAAATGCCATTAGAAACTTCCTCCTCCCATGAAATAAAGAAATTCAATAGAATCTCCCTCTTTAACTGTTGTTGTGTCAAATGTATCTTTATCAACAAAATCATCATTTAATGAAACTGTTACATAAAGTGGATTCTCTACCTTTTCAGCTTCAATAATCTGTGCAATAGTTGTTCCCTCTGCGTATTCTTTTTTTTCGCCTGCTATTGTAATAGTCATCTCTTAACCCTCCTATTTATAATTTCTATCTTATATATCTAACGGACAGACTTTATTTAAAAGTTCTCCCCGATTGTTTTCATATTTTTAATGAAGTGGATATTTGCAATCCGCTCTGCCGCCTGATAGTTTTAAAGTAAAGCACCAAGTTTCTCTTCTATCTCGGCTTTCTTTACAAGACCTCTTGTTCTGTCTGTTTCTTCCCCGTCTTTAAAAAAGACAAGAGTTGGCGAAGCCATGACTTCATATTTCTCCATAAGTTCTTCATCAAAATTGATGTTTACTTTTACAACTTTTGCCTTATCCTCGTAATCATCTTCTATGTCACCGAGGATAGGTGAAAGCTGTTTACATGGAATACATGAATCTGAATAAAAATCTACAATTACCGGAAGTTCTGATTGCAATACTTCCTTTTCAAAATCATCTTTAGAAACTCTCTTTGCCATTCTTCGCCCTCCTGTTTTAAGCGATATGCCGCTTTTAAATGACATATCACATTTTATTTTTATATTTAATAAAGTTACTTATTTAAAAGCTGCTTTATTTAAAGAACTATGCCTTTTATTTTTCAACAGATTTATTCTTCAACCTTTTTAACGATAAGGTCATATGTTCCATTTTCATTGTCAATAAGTTTAAGTATCTGCTGTCCTTCTTCCTTAAAACTTCTTGGAACATTCTGAACCGGCTCACCCTCATTCATTGTAACGGCGAGCACCTGTCCTACTTCTATCTCCTCCATTGCCACCTTTGCCTTAACAAAAGTCATAGGGCAGACTACATCAGTAATATCTACTCTCTCATCAATCTCGAAATCAGCCATTGTATGCCTCCTTTATAACCTTTTCAAATTTGTCAAGTCCTACTCTGTCCAAAGTAAACTTAAATCTCTCACTTGGTTTTGCATTGTCATCAAAGAACTGGATAGCTGCATCAGTAATTCTGAAAAGCTGCTCTTCTGACTCAACAACAGGAAGTAACTCCTTACCTTTGACAATCCGGTTTCCAAATAATCCACCAAATGATACAAGGTATCCTGTCTTTACATCCCATGCGTCAGTAGGACAGGCTTTTGAACAGCGTCCGCAGTAATTACACTTAGACTCGTCAACCTTAACAACACCGTCTGCTATAGTGATTGCACCTTCCCTGCAGGCTTTCTCACATACTCCACAATTTATGCAGGCATCCTGTTTCCATGAAACGATAGCTGCTCCTTTGATTCCTACATCATTCTCCTCTGCCTTAAGACAGTTGTTCTGACATCCTGTTACACCAAATTTAAACTTATGAGGAAGTTCTCTTGCATAATATCTGCTGTCAAGTTTCTTTGCAATATCGTATGAATCAATATTTCCGCCAGGACATATCTGATTTCCCTGACAGGCTGTGATAGTACGAACTCTGGGACCGCACACACCAGGCTTACATCCGCCCTTTGCAAGTTCTTCTTTTACTTCATCAACATCATCAATCTTGATAAAAGGTATTTCCACACTCTGTCTTGATGTGAGATGCACATGACCGTCTCCGTATTTCTCAGCTACTTCAGCAATCTTTACAAGATTTTCTGCTGTAAGGTTTCCACCTACAACCTGCAATCTAAGTGAAAAATTATTTTTCTGTTTCTGACGCATAAATCCGCCTTTTTTTAATGCTGCATAATCTACTGCCATATTTTCCTCCTTGTTTATGAAACCTTTTTAATATGAAGTTTCATACTTTAATGGTATTTTTTCTGCATACATTCTGTTATTTCCAAAATGTTTTTGCACCTCATCTGCCATTTTATAACAAATGAACTTAGTTTTCTTTTAATACTCTGTCGAAATCCTCGATAAGATCTTCTATATCTTCTATCCCGACACTTATGCGAATCATATCATCAAAAACATTTGCATCTTTCTTTTCCTGTTCAGAACTGTGAACATTGAGCGTTGATGACGGGTGGACTATGAGAGTCTTTGTATCACCTATATTTGACACAATTTTCGAAATCTTAAGACCATCCATTATCGAAAATGCTCTTTCTTTACTTCCGACTCTTACTGTAATGATAGCTCCAAATCCATTGTGTAGTACCTTAAGTGCTGTTTCGTGCCAATCACTGCTCTCAAGTCCCGGATAATTGACCGTAATGTCTTTATATTCTTCAAGATGTTTAGCAAGTTTCAGTGCATTGCTACAGGCTCTCTCCATTCTAAGTCCGAGAGTTTCCATTCCGAGAAGATTGTAAAATGCTGTCTGAGGTGCGATGCACGCTCCTATATTTCTAAACAATCCATTGCGGAGTTTTGCTGTAAATGCAAGCTTTCCAAACACTTTAAACTCCTTCATTCCCGGATATTTTTCAAAATCCCACTTGAACTTTCCACCATCTGTAATGACACCGCTTATTGCATCACTGTTTCCGTTTATATACTTTGATGTTGAATTGATGACAATATCTGCACCAAGTTTTAACGGCTGTGTAAGATAAGCAGATGCGACTGTATTGTCAATAATGAGTGGAATACCTGCTTCATGTGCAATAGCTGCAAGTGCTTCAATATCGGCAACATCAAGTTTTGGATTTCCTATAGTCTCTGCAAATACAAGCTTAGTCTTTTCGTTTATTGCTGCCTTTACAAGCTCATGATCGTTTATGTCTACAAACTTAGTAGTTATACCATATGCCTCAAAGTCATGGAAAAGATCTATCGTTCCACCATACAAGCCTGTACTTACGACAATCTCATCTCCTGCCTGAGTGATATTTAATAAAGCACATGACACTGCTGCCATACCGGATGCACACGCCACCGATGCCATACCACCCTCAAGAACAGTCATCCTGTCTTCAAATGCAGCTATCGTCGGATTGCCAATTCTTGTGTAAGAAAAACCGGGTGCTTTATTTGCAAACAGTTTTTCATGCTGTAAAGCTGATTCCTGATAAAACGCACTGGACTGGTAAATAGGTGTAAGCGTAGCTCCTGTAGCCTTATCTCCCGGTGCAGCACTATGTAATAATGCTGTATTAAATCTCATATTATTTATCACCTTTCCTACTAAACATATAATTCCTATCTCTTTAATATGAATTACTATGTCTAGTAATATACGCTACTTTAATGCAGTTGTCAAGATATAAATTCGCAATTACCTGATAATTATATTAAATTTTTTTGTGTGGAGCAAGTTTTTAGTTTTTTATATTTGGGACGAAGTAACAGTTCAGCCATAAAAAGATAATTGGCAATACAATGAGCTTGTTCATTGTATTGTTAAGTACCTTTTTATGGTAGAATAGCCTTTCATTTCTGAAATGAAATAAACAAAAGCTGCAAAGCAGCGACTGACAGCTCGCTGGCAGGTTTATGAATGTAAGAAATGCAAGGCTGAACTGTTACGGGACGAACACAAAAACAGAGGTCATTTTGTAACCTCTGTTTTTGTATTTCCATATGCTATATTTATGCTATATTTCCTTACTTTCCCGCTGCCTTATCAAATTCAGCTAACACTTTGTCTGATGGCTTATTTGTGAGCAGGCTTACTATTATTATCACTGCCAGCGATACAAGAAATGCAGGTAATAATTCATATATATCTAATGCTCCTCCAAGTGGACGCACGAGATATTTCCATACAAATACCATCACTCCTCCTGCCACCATTCCTGATAACGCTCCCGCAAGTGTGCTTCTTCTCCAGAATAATGCACAGAGCATTACTGCACCGAATGACGCTCCAAAGCCTGCCCATGCAAACGATACGATTCCGAATACGCTGGAATTTGGATTTCTTGCCATAAATATACTTACTATAGATATACCTATTATAGTAAGTCTTGCCGTAAACAGACTTTTCTTTTCGTCCATCTCTACATGAAAGAAATCATGAAGTATATTCTGCGATACGCCCGATGCTGCCGTAAGAAGCTGGCTGTCTGAGGTTGACATTGTCGCTGCCAATATTCCTGCAAGGATAACACCTGCTATAAGTGCCGCAAGTACACCATGCCTGCTTATAAGTCCGGTAATCCTTACGATAACAGTCTCACTGTCTGCAAGATTTTCAAGTGAACCTGCTTTTGTCATTGCAAGTCCTACAACACCGATAAATATACCAACTGTCATAGCTATAACAACCCATACACTTGCGATTCTTCTTGAAAGCGTGAGTTTTTTTTCATCCTCAATAGCCATAAATCTTACAAGAATATGCGGCATACCAAAATATCCGATTCCCCATGCAAGTGTTGACACTATTGAAATAAAACTAAAACTGTTTGATGTATTGTTTGCAGCATCAAATGTGTTATTTAATGAAAGATAACCCGGAAGTGACCTTGCATTGTCCATAACTGCCGCAAATCCACCTGCTGAATTGATACCATATGTAACGACTGTTACAAGTGCAAGTGACATTACGATACTCTGGATAAGGTCTGTCGTGCAGACTGCACCGAAACCGCCCATGATGGTATAACCTATGATAACAAGTGCTGACACTATCATAGCCGCCATATAATCAACACCAAATAATGTATGGAAAAGCTTTCCACAAGCTGCAAAGCCGGATGCCGTATATGGCACAAAGAATATTATGATAACAAGTGCCGCAATGGCATTGATGATATTTTTATTATCGTGATACCTTTTTGAAAAGAAATCAGGCACAGTTATAGCCCCGATATTGCTTGAATATCTGCGAAGCCTTCTCGATACAAAAAACCAGTTAAGCCACGTTCCAATTCCAAGACCGATTGCCGTCCATGCCGCACTGCATATTCCTGAAAGATATGCCACTCCCGGAAGTCCCATAAGAAGCCAGCTTGACATATCACTCGCCTCGGCACTCATCGCCGTAACAAAAGGTCCCATTTTTCTTCCACCGAGATAAAAATCCTCGGCATTGTTGTTGTTCTTGCTGAAAGCAAAGCCAACATACAACATTGCTCCCAAATATACAACAATTGCTATGATAATACATACATTTGCACTCATTTAATAACTCTCCTCGTTTGTTTTATTTGAAATCTGATTTTATCAGACCACTCAACGAGATATATTATCACAAATTGTTATATTTGTCATTACATTTTGTAATACAAAGTGTAACAGTTCAGCCGTAAAAAGACACTTGACCGTATGAAAATCATTCTCCCGGACTGCTTGAAATAACTTTTCCCGTATTCCAAAGCATAACTGTCCTTTTGGCGGCATCCAGCCTTTCTTCTTCTGAATGAAAATCAATCGTAACTGAATGACAGCCACATTCCATGCACATAACATAATAGCCGCAGCCACACTCTTCCTCTAATAAAGCTCCACCGTCACATAAAGGACAGTCATTGATGTCTAACATATCTTCAATATTCATAGTCTACCTCTTTTCTTTCCGCTATCTTCATAGCTGCTGTATTTTGTTCATTGTACCACAAATTTGCAGGAAAAGAGAGCTTATTCTTTTGCTGGTTATCTTAACATATTCCTATCGTCCACGCAATGCGAAGTTAAGTTTTTATTAATTTGCTTTTCCAACAAATAGACGCTCCCGATATTATTATATAATCTTTTACTAAAATTTATTGGTCTAACTGTTTTATTGAAGGATTGCATTTCAAAATTGTTAGTGCAGCAATCCCTGTTAATCCGGCAAGAACAAATATCAGTCCTATTCCTGAACCGTTCTGCCGTCCATTAACATTACATAGTGCCTAAAAATCAATCAACTTCAAAAAGATGCGGCAAATCGTTATTAATCTGTCGCATCCGCTTATGAAAATACATCGCTTTTCTCCTCAAAGAAATATATCTTATCGTTTTAATTTTCGATATTCGCTCGGATTAATTCTATAGCGTTCCTTAAACACTCTATTAAACGTTCTCTGGCTGTCAAAACCACTATCCAAACAGATGTCAAGAATTGTATCTCCTGAATTCACTAACCTTGTACATGCATAACTAAGTCTGGCATCATTAAGGTACTGATTGAAATTGCGGTGAAATGTTTTAGAAAACACTCGTGACAAGACATATTTACTTACTCCGAGATCATGTGCCATCTCCTCTAAAGAAAATTTTTTCCTAAAATTTCCTGATACATAAGATACTGTTCGATATATCAAATCATCGCTTCCCACACAACTTTTTTCCACCAGTTCCATTTTTCCTATACATCTTGCCAACACAATTTGAATATACGCTTGAACAACCATCGGTTCTTTTTCTTCCATTTGAATAATCGCCTGAATTGCATTATAAACATCCGGTTCAATCTGTTTCGCACGAATAACCGGATATTTAGGAGCATATCTTTGTATTTTATCTTTAAATACTCCTGCAAAAGAAGATGGAACCAAAATATAATCTGCCCGGCTTGTTTTTTCTGAAAACACCTGATAATGATGAATAATATCAGAAAAGACAAATCCGATATCACCTTTTTCCATATGATATAATTCCTGCCCCACTCCTATCTCAAGTGTTCCTTCCGTTACGCACACAATTTCCAATGCATTATGTAAATGTGGAGATATATGTTTTGACACTCTTTGAGCCGCATATACCTCTTCCTTTGTTTCCTTAAATGTCAAATGCATTGATACATCTCCCCTTTATTACTTGATTTTTGATTTTCTTTGCAATATTTGTCTATATTTTCTTTTAATTTGGCAAGCATTCTTATCCAGCCTATCCTATAATGAATTTGCAAACAAGAAAAGGAGGAATACAAAATGAGCAAATTCAAAAATTATATGAACAACCTTTTAGCTTTCTACGAAGAATACTTTGAGTATGTATATCATGCATAAGCCGGCTAAAAGGACTATTTGTGAAAACTGAATACTGAAAAAGCAGACCACTTCACAAATGTGAAATGGTCCTTTTTATTTTACTATTTTCTGCTCATTACTGCTGAGCGGTTTCTACTGTAATTCCCTTTTCTTTTTTAATCTTTGCGTTTGTCTCTTCCACATTCATTCTGGAAAGAATAAACATAATAAGTACATCAAAGATCAGTGGCAGCCAGAGATACATAAACTGCATCATATTCAATGCGGACTGCGGCTGAACGGCATGAGTACCCACATAGCCACTAAGTTCTAACAGCCACCCTACGACTGCCGTTCCAATACCCCCGCCAATCTTAACACCTAGTGAAGTGCAGGAATACATTGTACCATCCACACGCTTTCCCTGTGTCAGATAAGTGTACTCAGAGCATGAAGCAATCACTGCATTCATGTCTCCCTGCCAAGGTCCCTGTCCCAATGCTGCTAATGCTGTAAATGCCATCATCAAAGGAATACTTCCCATATATCCGGCAACAACAACGAGAGCTCTGCCAATCACGGCAAGGATGTAACCTCTCAAATTCAGCTTATACATACCATTCCACTTTCCAACCAGTGTTGGTGTAAATATTAACGCAATGATAAGAGGAATGTTTACCGCCCAGGCAAATTGTCCAAACAGATTTTTGTTTTTCAAAACCCAGGTCATATAATAAAGACCGGCACCGATCATTGCACTGTATAACTGCTGTAAAATATAAGTACCACAGATCATAAGATAAAATTTATTCTTTACCAGCAGCTTGAATGCCTGAACCAGCCCATATTTTTCCACTTCACTTGTTATATCTACTTCATTTAATTCCTCTTCCGGAAGTTCTTTGACAGATAATGCGGAAATAGTATTCACAACCAATCCGATTACTGCATAAATAATTGCAACCAGACGCCATGCTGCTGCATCTGAACCACATTTTTCAACAAATCCAACGGTAACCGCCTGAATCAGAAGACTGGTTGAAAAAGCAAAAATGAAACGGTAAGAACCCATCTGCACACGCTCTTTACTGTTCTTGGTAACAAGTGATGTCAGTGCAGAATAAGCAATGTTATTTGCCGTATAAAACACACCATTCAACAGCGTATATGCGATAAAGAACCAAGCATACTGTGCCGTCCTGCCAAGACTTGTTGGAATTGCAAAACAGGCTACCAATGTAATCGCACAACCAATGTAACCATACAGCATCCATGGTCTTGCCTTTCCCATCTTACTATGCGTCTTATCAATCATTGCTCCAAAAAAGATATCTGTGAATCCGTCGAATAATTTTGAAACTGCAATCAGTGTTCCAACTATTCCGGATGCCAATCCAATCGTATCTGTCAGATATACCATCACAAATGATGTCAGAAATGCATACACTACATTTCCTGCAATATCACCGGATCCATATCCTATCTTGTTGTACCATTTTAAATATTTCTTTTCCTCCATTAAGAATCGCTCCTTCACTATTTATTGTTTAGAAATCCCTGTAGTCTTGTCATTTTTGTCTTTTCTAATTGTTTTTTCCTGAGAAGAGTCTGACTGTCCGGACAAAATCTTTATCATCTACTCAGGAAATTTGCTTTGGTTGTCAAGTGTCTTGTATTATCCTTTTACAAATGGAATTAATTCAAACTGAAATCGAAATGCTTCCTCAGCAAACCGATATTTATCCAAAACATCCGGTCCGCAACTATTTGAACCAATACCATTCATTGCATAATCCATACAGAATACGGTGCTATCCGATTCTTCCAGTTCATAATTGTGTGATGCCCTTTCTAACTCCTCCTGAGTGTAAACAGAAACATTAAACGAAAATGAATCATTTGAAACTGCTGCAATTCCATATTGACCACTCGTAATCTCTACATAATCGCAGTCATAATGACTTCCATTCTCCTGTGGACGAATATAGTCCTCATGCATCTGAGCCACCTTAGAGCGGAATAATCCATGACAAGAAGCCTGATGTTTATCCCGGTAACTTTCCTGTGGACCCATTCCAAAATAAGTAACCTCATTCATTTTCTTATTCAAAAACATCCGAATTCCAAACCTTGGCAGTTCCGGAAATTCTCTATCTTTTACTGCCTCTATAACCGCCTCTATTTTCCCATCCTCATTGATTTTCCATGTCATTTCCACATCCAAAATCTTTTGTACTGTATCAGCTAAAACTGCCGCATGCTCCATGATAAAGACCCCATGCTTGTTCTGAAGCACTTCTATACGGTATGCTCTTGTATATGCTGCATCATAATGTGCCTTTTTCCATTCCTTTTTTATATACATATCGTTATCCGTCGGAGCCCTCCATATATTCAATTCCATTGGATGGTCAATATAACTTCTTCCCGCAAACTGCATATCCTCAAATAATCCGGTACGCTTATCAAAAACATAAGTAAAGTCATTTGCCTGTAACACAACCTGCCGTTCATTTTCCTTCACATCAATAGCTCCGACTTCTTTTTCCTGCTCCAGCCACTTTACAGCCTGTCGATTTCTGTCATCCTCATTTGCGAGCTTTATTTCATCAAAACCTAATTCATGACCTGGTTCAAGCAATGGCATTTGCTTTTTCAATCGGTAAATAAGTTTCAGATAAACCTTACCGGTACTCGGAACCTGCAGCTTCAACTCCACCACCGCATCGCTATGGGGTGCTGCAACAACATTTACCAGCTTTCCTTTTTCCACTGTTATTCCATCCTGTGTCATTTCATAGAAAATATCCACATAATTATTCAAATCATCAAAATCCATATAATTGTGAAGAACTATCTGTCCGTTTTTCCAGTCATACGACACAACCCTAACCGGACGATAGACATTTTTATATTCCAGCAGTCCCGTATGCGGTGTACGATCCGGATAGACAAGTCCGTCCATACAGAAATTGCCATCATGAATGGCTTCTCCATGATCCCCACCGTAATAATATCTTGTCTTTCCATTTTCTGCCGTTCCATGTGCGATTGCATGATCACACCACTCCCATACAAAACCTCCACACATACGGTCATCCTTATGAATCATCTGAAAATAATCTTCAAAATCTCCTGGTCCATTTCCCATACTGTGGCAGTATTCCACCAGCAGAAACGGTTTGCTTCCATCATTTTTCAGATAATCTTCTATCTCCTGCAGTGATGGATACATCCGGCTGTAAAGATCCAGATTGTCATAATCATAGGTAATATCATAATTACGGTATCTTGCACTTTCGTACTGTGTGATCCTATCCGGATCAAAATTCTTTGTCCAGGCAAGTGCCTTTTCAAAATTGCATCCATATGCACTTTCATTTCCCATAGACCACATTACAATGCAGGGACGGTTTTTGTCCCTCTGTACCATAAGCCGGACACGATCCACAATTGCCTTTTCCCATGCCGGATCATCTGCAATCTTTTCATTCCAACGGCGAAAACGGTTCTGGTCTGTGTCCTCCTTCCGGTACAGCATAAATGGTCCATGTGCCTCAATATCTGCCTCGTCAATCACCATAAATCCATATTCATCGCACATCTGATAAAAATATGGTGCATTTGGATAATGACTGGAACGAATAGCATTAAAGTTATGCTGCTTCATCAGCATCAGATCCTTTTTAATCTGCCGGACATCGATTACAAATCCTGTCTCCGGATCAGAATCATGGCGGTTGACTCCGCGGAATTTAATCTTTTCTCCATTGAAATAAACAACCTTGTCCCTAATTTCAATCGTCCGAAAGCCAATCCGATCCACAATCACTTCATCCGGCATTGTCAAAATAATCTGATACAAATAAGGATTCTCTGCATTCCATAAAACCGGATTTAACACAGTCAGTTCTAATACACCATCCTCCGCTGCTTCCCCTCTTGCTACGACTGCTCCATATTTATCTTCTATAGTAACTTTCGTTTCCACTGGTTCTGAAAAATACATATCCAATTTCACAGTAACTCTGTCTTTTTCTACATCTGTCGTAATGTGATAATCTCTGATTGTCTTTTCCGGTCTTTTCAATAAATAAACATCTCTGAAAATACCACTCATCCTAAACTTATCCTGATCCTCCAAATACGACCCATCACACCATTTGAGCACCAGAACCGCTAATGTATTTTCCCCTTCATTCAACAAATCTGTTACATCAAATTCACTGGTAGCGTGAGATACCTGGCTATATCCGGCATAAACACCATTTACCCATACATAAAAACAACTATCGACACCCTCAAAATTCAGAAATGCTTTTGATGCCTTTTTTTCTCTGTTATATTCAAAGTTATGAACATATGCTCCACATGGAATATCCTGTGGCACATATGGTGGATCAAATGGAAACGGATAACGAATATTCGTATATTGATGCGTGTCATAACCATCCATCTGCCATACACCCGGAACAGTCACATGATCAAATCCTGAAACATCATAACCTTTCTCGTAAAATGATTCCTTCACATCATAAATGCTGTTATAATACTGAAACTTCCACTCTCCGCTTAACATCTGAAAACGATCTGAGTTTTCCCTATGCTCCACCAGATCATCCATACGAACTGATGCCGGAATGTAATATGCCCTCGCCGGCATCGTCTTGTCGTGCATAACATTCAAATCTTCATAAAAGCGTGGTACAATCATTGCAAAAACCTCCCTATAACATATATTTTTTTATTCACTGCAATACGCAGTCAATATAATTTCGTCTGCGTGTCATTATATTCCGTCCTTGTATTACCTTGAAACCATCATACAGTTTTACAAAAAAAATGTCCATAAACAGAAATAGACAAAACATGCACAAAATGATACACTAAAACTATATGAGCGCAGCTCTCACCGAAAAACCGTAGGTTTTGAGGTGGCATTCACTTTATAACTTCTGTTCACCATTGACTGCTTACAGTCAGATATTTCACTTTCCAAAGGAGAATTCAAAATGTATATAAATTCCGGTTATCACAACCACTCCCTTATAGACTTCAAAGATAAAAGCCGACCACTTATTGTAGGAAGCTGTGGCACCTATCGTCTATCCTCACACCCAAAACTTCCAACTTATCGTCCCAGAGGAAGACTTGACTTTCAAATCATCTATATAGCTGCCGGACGAGCTCATTTTCATTTTGACAACACCGATGACGATACTGTCATTACGGCAGGAAACATCGTACTTTACCGCCCCAAGGAATTTCAGAAATATGAATACTATGGCATTGATAAAACAGAAGTTTACTGGGTGCATTTTACCGGAAGTGATGTAAAGAACATTTTAAGAAGTTATGGTTTTCCGAATGACCAGCGTATCTTCCATGTTGGAACATCACTGGAATACGAGCGTATTTTCAAACGAATTATTTTAGAATTACAAAGATGCCAGGATAACTATGAAGAAATGCTGACACTATTGCTGCGTCATTTACTAATTGTCTTTCACCGGGAACTTAACAGCAAATATGTCCTAAAAAATGAGTACCTAGATCATGAAATGGATACTGCTGCTTCCTATTTTAACGAAAACTATAACCGTGATATCAAAATCGAAGAATATGCTGCTTCCAGAGGAATGAGTGTCAGTTGGTTTATTCGGAATTTCAAAAAATCTACCGGTACAACACCTATGCAGTTTATCACCTCCATCCGAATCACTAATGCCCAAATGTTATTGGAAACCACAAATTATGCCGTAAATGAAATTGCACGCATTGTCGGTTACGATAACCCACTGTATTTCAGTCGGCTGTTTCATAAACAAAAAGGCTGTTCGCCATCCGAATATCGAAAACTTTTAAAATGAACCAACAAAAAAACACCTCCTACCGGTTAGCCCCGGCAAGAGGTGTAAAAGGATGTTTGTATTCAATTTTCACAAATTTACAAAGTGCTTCCATTGCAAGCATCCGAATTTTGAAATTAATATCTCTTAATCTTGACCTTCTTAGAAAGTCCTTTCGCACGAAGCAGCTTCTTATATGCCTTGTACTCACTCTTTGGCACTTGCACGACAACCTTTTTGCCAACACTGCGAAATGCTCCTTTGGCGACTGACTTCTTCGTCAGTTTCTTTGTCTTGATTACGATTTTCTTTAACTTCTTACATCCGGCAAATGCATCTTTGCCAATCTTTGTCACATTCTTTCCTATGATAACGCTTACAAGCTTAGTACACTTTGCAAAGGCATTTTTGCCGATGGAAACGATGTTATTTCCAATCACGACTTTTGTAATCTTTTTATTATTCTTAAAGGCATTGTCGGCGATGGATGTTACTCTATAAGATACTCCATCAACCTTAGCCTTTGCCGGAATGGTAACCGTTCCTTTTGCAGTACTCTTTGGAACAGTGTACTGTACTGTCGGTGTTTTGCCCTTGCCACTCGTAACTATGTAAGTCGAACCATCGTTGCCCTTTATCTTCGTACCTTTTTTTGGTACAGACGGCTTATCGGTTGTTCCCGATGATGTACCGCCACCAGATGTACCATCACTTGATGAGCCTCCACTTGAGGCACCGCCACTGGATGAAGAACCACCTTCTGACGATGAACCACCTCCTGTAGCTGGAATTATAATGCTTGACTTATCGGTAATCTCCGTCTTCGCCGCATTATCCGCAAAGTACTTGCCGCAGCCTGCATTCTCACATACATAGTATGCTATATTGCCTGCCACAGTCGCTGTCGCATCCTTTGCTGCTACTTCTCTTAACAGATGACCCGGATGCGTGATCACAGATCCTTTGGTCACTAATACGGTACAGTCCTTACAATAGACATCGCCACTGTATCCATCCTCGGTACAGGTAACTTCTTTCTTATCTCTCACTTCCGTATTCTTATGGTCACAGGAACTGCGAGTAATGGTGATTGTCACGCTCACATTCTCATAATTGCCCTTGTCTGCTCCTGTATAAACTGCTGTTGCTGTCACAGCCACACCATCTGTAAGTTCTTTATCCTTGTCGGTGTCTGACCAGTTCCAGCCATCCGGAAGCGTGATGTCACCAACCTTCTTTGCACTGTGCGCCGGTGCCATCGCAGCTTCCGGCATGTTTGGAGCTTTCGCTGCCTTGTTGACCGTAAGACTGATTTTCATATCAACAGCATTATAATTATCTGTATCTGATGGTGTAAATGTCACATCATACTCTGTCTTTCCGCTGTCGGCTACTGTAGGCTTAATATTACTATTCTTCCATGCAAATGTTCCTGCTACCTCTGTTCCATCGACTGTTTTGTATGTTGCCTTGCCTCCTGTCAGGGTACTGTCAGAAAGCTTTTGTCCGTAAGTAAGTGCGGTTGCTGTCGACTTCTCCGCAATTACAGGTGTTGCCTTGGCTACTGTGATGGCTGCTTTTCCGGTAAGTTCTGCGTAATGCGTACCGTCTGCTGGCTTGAATACCCAGCCCGCCTGTGTGGTTCCGGCTACCGGTATCTCGTCCGGATTACTCCATGAAAGGATACCTTCTATCACATCATCTGTACCGGCTTCCACAAAAACGGTATTTCCGAGTGTCAGCTTTGAAATCTTTTCACCATAGATCAGCACATTGCTTCCATCTACGGATACGCTGTTTCCACTCTTAATCTCTACCGCCTTCTTATCAATACTACTAATCGTCAGCGTGTATCCAGCATTCTCATAGTTCTCCATTGAAGCTGTTACCGCGATAATTGCTGTCTTTCCAACCTTGGTCGAGTCTACCTGATTTACTTTATAGGTCAGATTTCCGGCTGTATCGACAGTTACCTCACTTAAAAGCTGCTCTGTATCTGTCTTTGCAACCGCATATGTTGTAATGCCCCTATCCGTCGGGAGCTTTCCTGCAATATCCACACCGATTGTCTTGCCGTCTGAACCGTTTGAATATGCATAACTCTTTTCCTCGCCAGCTATAGTCGGTGAAGCTGCTTTTTCAATCGTAAAATTTATCTCAATAAAAACTATGTTATCTCCTGTGCCTAATGTAAGCTTTGCTTTGTATGTACCAGCATTTTTCGGTGCTGTTGTACTGTAAGTAGATGGCGTGCCATTTGTTACCGTTGCATAGGTAATGGCATTTTCAGGAATTGTTTCTATACCCGTGTTGCCAGAGTCTATTGCTGTTCCGGCTTTCTTTTCTGTTCCATCATAGACAATTTTTTCATCTGATGTTGCTGCCGGCCGTGTAAGTTTTACGGTGTAAGTTGCACCACACTCGTTACAAGTTGCCTTAATAGCATTACCATTTTCTACAGGCTCATAAGCAAAAGAATGTTCTCCATATATTGACGTACTCTGATTGGAATATACCTTTGTTGAACTGCCCGGTTTTCCTTCACAGCCGTCATATTTATCTACCTGATAAACTTTTTTTGTAATATCAAGAACAGGATATGTATCACCATTTTCGCCAAGTGCCTGTCCCCAGATGAAGCCACTGTAAGTTACGGCATCTTCACCTTCACCTACTGTACAACCTTGTGAGAGAAGATACGCAATTTCACCGCTTGCAAATTGTGCGGTGGTTTTGCCGCCATTTTCATCTTCTGTGTCTGCGAGGTAATAGCAATTTTTGATTGGCCCAAAATAGTATCCACATATACCGCTTATATCAGCAGATGAGCTAGTAGCAGTAACGGTTCCTATGTTATAACAGTTTGAAATTGGTGCAATACTACAGCCACACACACCACCTACAGAAGCTACTGAGCCGGTAGCGGTAACAGTTCCTGTGTTATAACAGTTTGTGACTGTGCCACCATTATTATATCCACATATACCGCCTACAGTAGCAGATGACTCAATAGCGGTAAGATTCCCTGCATTATAACAGTTTGTGATTGTGCCAGCATTGTTTCCGCACACACCGCCCACATGATCATTCCCTTTGAAATAGGAATCAACGACTCCAACATTTTTTATGTTGCCATCGGATTCTGAACTTCCGAATAATCCAATACATGTTGAATCACCATTAAAGTACAAACCACTTACGGTTTTATTATTTCCGTCAAACGTTCCTGAATACTGTGTTGTACGATTTCCCATCCAATCTGCAATCGGTGTCCAGGTTATAAAATCACTTCCGTTGGAAACGTTGCCCTCTGTATCGTATTGTAAGGAATCAAGAAGATTTTCATTTACTGTGATGTTGGCTGTCAGAATTGCATTGGCTAATGTGTTTTGTTCAACTCCATCAAGAGTGCCGTTTACAAGTCCTGCAAACCAGTACAGCTGACCTGCATTGCTGATTTCGTAAACGATGTCTTTCGTGCTGTCATCGTCAATGTCATATTTGTCAGTTGTTTCAACAGCAGGCTGATATACGGTTGCATTGCATTTCGGGCAGTTTCCGAAACCGTTGCTGTTGAAAGTTATTTCAACACCCTCATGCTTACACTCTTCTTCATCCGTGGATTGCTGTTCAGTCTTTCCAGCACTATCATTTGCCTGCACTGCAATTTCTGAATCATTTTCCTCTGCCCCTGCCTGAATCGGTGCCACACCGAATACCATGCAGACAGATAGCATTACCGCCAGACCTCTTTTTATCCGGCTTATCTTTTTTCTCATAGACTGCCTCCTTTCTTATATCTGTGGATTAAACTGCTTTTGGCTCGCAGCCGTATGGCAGTTCGTGTATCCTATCATCTGCGTCTATCTTATATGTCATTGATAGAAAATTCTCTATCTCAGAAAGTATTCTCCGACCTGTGCCTCCATTGCCTCTAAAGTGCTTCTGGTCTTATATACGCTTCCGCTTGTCACATGAATGTAACAGTCATTCACCGATGCCTTGATATATAGTATATCTGCGACATTGATTATCATATGCTTATGATTTGCCTTGATTTCCAGTGTTTTCTTAAACTGCATGATAACTATTACTCCTTGTGTCGGTTGAATTTGCTATTATTGTACTGTATTTATGGTGCTATGGCAAGGGGAAGTTTCGTCAACTCCTAAAACAATTCTTCTGTGTAGCCTTGTCTTAATCCTCCAATCATATCTTATGTACTATTTATATTCTAGTGTACTGGCATGTTGCTATTTAGTTAAATGACACAGAATGAATTTTTCATTCTGTAAGGTGGAAGAATGAGCCGTAGCGAGCTGCGGCAATTGATGACAACGCAGCAGATGAAAATTCAGGCAAGTTATTTAGCTAAATATGAATAGGTCAGCACACTAGCACCAACAAAAAAAGAATTACGAGATGCAGTGTGGTTTTCAGATATAACATATATTTGGACTTTAGAAGGTTTCGTATATTTAACAAGCATAATGGATTTATATTCAAGAAACATAGAAATAAATTAGAATATTAAGGAAAAAGGAATTATGCAGATGTGGGTGGATGCTGAAGACTTCTTGAAAATTTGATAATCTAACATCAAAAATGAGTTGTACAAAGAGAGAAACTATGTCTCTCTCCATGCACGGCACACTAAAAATTCATACAATATCCATTCTTATTTCATCAATAATACTTTTATCTCTTAACTTGTGAATTTCAGTTCGTGTGATAAAAAACACAATCCCATCTTCTACACAGATAAGATTCACACCATAATCCTGCATAAGCTGTAAAGAGCTGATCACATCCGCCGCATTTCTGCCAAATCGGGATAATTTAAATACAAGGACGAAATCAACTCCGTCCTTGCTCTCTTCAATGTCATCCATCATTCGCATAAACTCATGACGCCCTTTTATATTCTTGCCAGAATTACCTTCATCCGAATATTCTCCTACAATCTCCATATCCTGAAATTCTGCATATTTTCTAAGCTTGTCCTTCTGTGCATCAAGACTATAGCCGTCAACCTGAATAGCCGTAGACACACGAGTATATATGTAACATCTTGTTTTCTTCTTCAATAATCTCACACTCCTGTATTATTCATTTGTCAACTTTCCAGATTGCTCTGCAAGCTTTTTCTCTTCTCTCTTCACTCTACGTTCCAGTTTCTTAATGTCTTCCGATGCTGGTAAATCTTCCGGTTTAATTCCTCTTTGTCCAAGCATGTCTCTAACAGAAGTATTATTTTCCACATGTTCAACAGTGATTGCAGATTCTCCTTGCAAGTCCTTTTCTTCAACATTATAATTCGTCATTTCAGTTGCAAGATTTTTTGCGGCAATGGTAAGTGTTGGTAGTAAATCCGCAAGTGGTCTTTTATCCTGTACGCACAAACGTTCTTTCATCTGTTTCGTGGTAAATCCACCAAATAAAGCCTGATCTCCTTTAGACCGAATACGACCAAATCCTGCATCATCTACTCCACGTTCATATATATTTTGAGACAATCTTTTTTCCGATTCCCTTAATTTTCCTCTTGCCTCTGTCCTTTCGATATAAGAAATCCTTTCTTCAATCAATTCCTGTTTTCTAGTCTGAACCGCAAAATAGCATTGTGCAAAAGCAATCTGCTCCTTTCGTGGATCTCCATTTTCAGCAATAAGATAACAGGCATAACGAGTAAGCATATAATCTTCAACTTCACGAAGTGCACCGTTTCCAACTTCAATTGTATTGTTAAATCTTGAAAAATGATCTTCTGCTACGTTTCCATTATTCTCACATGAAATCATTGCTTTATTTATTGCATTATCAAAATTTCTCCATTGAACATAATCCAATAATTTCATTAGTTCTCTTGCATACCAATACTCAATGCCATCCGCTTCATGTCGGATATCATCAAATTTTCTTCTGTACAATTCTATTATTCTCTTTTCCATTCAAATTTTCTCCTCTTATGAACATATTGCTGACACCAGCAATATGTTTTTTACTATTAATTTCTTCAATTACTCTAACACATTCTCCTTTGTGTTCCTCATCTTGTCATAATACGCTTTATACCTGTAAATTGTTCTCTCACTGACATTATTACGCTTTGCAATCTCTATCATAGTCATTCCACTTTCATAACCTGCAACAAAATCATTATAGATTGCCATCCACTTGGCATTATGTTTCTGTCGTCCGCTCATCTTTCTGTTTTTATAATATTCCAGTTCTTCACGAAGTTTCTCGTTTTCACTTTCCAATTCTGCTATTCTCTTAAGTGCAGCTTCCAGTGTTTCAATCTTTTCCATTTTCATTTCCTCCGTTTATGTCATTATCATTTTGACTTTATTATAAATTGGATTCATGTGTAAGTCAATCTGATATTGTCATGCAGCACTTTTTTCCAGACCAAACTTCCACTTCTTCATATTTTCTACATATCTTCCATATCGCTTTACAGCAAGTTCTTTCCAAAAGCATCCCACATGAATATTTCTTAACCATTCTTCTACAGCCCACTTTCTTTTTAACAGTGGACCATATTTTATAATCATGTTAGTGATAACATCGGTACATCGTTCAAATGCTGCATTTTCTTTTGCGTCTTCATAATACATTTTTCTCATTTATTATTTCTCCATTTCTTTAACTGATTAGATAAGATAGATATCATTCATATCAGTCTTAATACTTTAGTATCATTACCTTGTCCCTTGAACACTTCCATTTCTGCAAAAAAGACATCCCCTGACCTGTAAAATCTACAGTTCTGGAATGTCCTTTTTCCCATATTTCACTATATTTTCAACACACGATGCTGCTTCTCCACAAACTATATGATTCCAAAATGTCTAAACGCCTGTATAATCGCATCTTCCTTCTCCGGTGTACATTGTGGCTGTCTCGCATTCTCTGATTTTTGCAAATTAAAGTTTTCTCCCACATCCAGTCCGCATTTCTTCTTAATCTGTGCAATATACAGCGAAGAAACCTTAAGTCCAGTCTGCTCCACCACATATGCCTTTATCTGCTCATAAGTTGCTTTTCCCTTGAATTCAGATAAATCCATATCCTCCAGAGAGAAGTCCACCTTCTCTTTCCTGCTGTCGACCTTTCTCCGTTCCACTTCGGTCCGCGCTGAGCAAAGGTCCACCGGACCTTTAGAGCCCTTCTGCTGTAATATTGTAGGCTTGAATTCCTGCTTTGATAACTCATACCCTAACTCAATGCTTTCAGGATACTTCTCCCTCACATACTCATCATATGACGGAATCATTCTCTCAAAGTATTCCAGCGGTTTTTGTTCCTGCTTTATCTTCATCTGTTCACTCATCCAGGTAAGATACTCACCTGCATATTCTTTCGATGATGGCAGTACTACAGCTTCATAGAACTTATCATTTGCATCCAGATGCCACCTGCTGTATGCAAGCAGCTTCCTTGCTTTCTTTTCTTTTTCCTGCTCTATGTGTCTTTTTTCTGCCTCAAGCCTACGTTTTCGCTCCTGTTCTGCTTCCAGCTCTTTCCGTTCTTTTTCCCTGCAAGCTTCCTCATCGGCATGGAGCTTAGCAAGTAATTCATCTATCCTTTTCTTGTATTCTGCATCCTTCCGCTCCTTCTCCCATGGAGATTCCGGTATAGCAGGGTGTAACGGATCTGTCTCCCTATCCTTATTAGTTTCTGGTTCAAATTCCAATCGAAGATAGGACTGATACATGTATTCTGTTATAATGCTGTCCTCAAGCTTTAACTCATGGTTAAGCCTTTTCTTCCTGTTCTTTAATACCTCAAGCCTTTCTGTATTTTCATGTCGGATTATCTCTGCTCCGTCCTCTGTAAGTTTTCCCAGCTTTCTATTTTCGGCATAAATCATTTTCTGCTCAGCACTGATATCTGCTATTTTTTCTTCTATTTGCTCATGTCGTTCAAGCATTTCATCCGCTGATTCGATTTTGTGATTTACCAGATAAAGATACTGCTCCTACAGTTCATTCATTCGTTTCAGGTCATGATAGCGGCGGGCTGCCTTTGACTTGAAACGGTACACTTCCATCTGACGCAAGTGCACTATTTTTACATAGAAGCTGCGCTGGTATTCGCTTGTCCAATGCTTAAATGACTTATAATCATCATTTGTTATCAGTTTTACTGTAGTATCAATTCGTATTTGCCATTCGTGCTATCTGGTTGATGTTGTTGCCTATTGCAGATAATTCATGCATCAGCTTCTGTCTGTTCTCGTGAATGGTTATGTCCACATTTTCTCCTTCCAATGCCATTGTACGAATATATGCCGATGCAGCCATTCCTGTAACCGCTGCTTTCTCCTCTATCTGCTTCCGCTCTCGCTCTGATACCCGGATACTCAGTGTCGTTCTTGGTGCCCGTCTGCTCTTTGGTCTGCCCATACACATTCCTCCTCTCGTGTAATTCTTCTTATTTGTTTTGCTGTAATAGCTACTTTTTCTGTCCTTTGTAAATCTATTTTCACTGCTTTGGAAATTTCTGTAACATAGTAGGTGAAATACGGTTTTCGTGTTACGAAAACCCATCTCGTTAGTGGCGGCTGCCCCTAATACCCTGCCGGTACACACCTGCGGTGTTGGATATATAACTGTATGAAACAAGCTTCTCTGATACTTGTTGTTATCTTTAGGGCATGAAAAAGGCAGACACATGAAATATTTCCACATATCTGCTTCTTTCATTGCGTGTATTCAGTTTTATATATTTGCAACTATATACTTTTATAGTAATCCTTATGGATTAAGCCACTACTCCATATCCATATTACTTAGCTGCCTGATCTGGTCTCTCCTGCTATAAATAACTGCTGTTACCTGAACTCTGTTATTTTCATCATCAACCCAATAGTAAATCAGGAAATTTTTAACAACAATCTTGCGTACTCCCTCAGTCCTCCATGGCTCTTCATCAATCAAGGCATGTTTTTTCGGAAAACTCGACAACTTAGTAATCTCTTCTTTCATCTTGTCAAGCAGATTATCTGCTGCATCCGGTGCCATTAGATCATTTGAAATATAATGCACTATCTCTTTCATCTGCTCTAATGCCAGCCTTGTTACCCTTACCTCATATTCATTCATGCACTATATCTCCGACTTTAATTGATTAAAAGCCTCATCAACAGATACAGAATCGTTCTTTTTTGCCTGTGCAAGCCCGGTCTGCATCATCGTATCAAATTCAGCTTGTGTTATAGAATCTCTTGTAACAAGTTTATCCGGAATATCAAGTGAAAATGGTACTCCATCACGCATAATAACCTGTCTGTAAGTCATATCTATGAATACAGATACAGGAATTCCAAGTCTGTCAAGAATTGCCTCTGCCTGCTCTTTTATATTCGGTTGAATTCGTGCTGTTACATTTGCAGTTTTTGTTGCCATAGTATGTACCTCCTTTTTCTTATAGTGTACCACCATGTATTGCTTTTTACAACACAAATATTTTTAACTGCTGCCGTCACTTTTTAATGGCAATTATGATTGCTGACATCACTTTATTGCGCCATTTTATGGTGTTACCGTCGCTTTTTGGCGGCATAGCTGCCAACCATGCTCATAACCTCTTTGTTTGCTTCCTGCCTTGCTTCTTCTCTTGCCTCCTGTCTGATCCACTCCTCTATGACTGCCATTTCCTCAGTTGATATAAATTGAGGTTCTTTCTTTTCCTTCAATTCTGTCAGTGCTTCCCGACCAAAATGTTCTATATAATAAATTGCCGCATCTATAAAAAACTGATTCTTTAACTTGAATATATCCATATCCAGTTCACTTAGAATCTTATTAATATTAACATGCGCAGGATTAAGCATATTTAATCTTAAAGTAAACTTAACTGTTCTATCTTTCGACATACTCATTCTTCCCTATCTTCACTGTGATTATTCTTTACAACATATAATCCAAGCATTGCCGGAAGATTGGAAAGAACTTTTCTTTCAACCTTTTCGACTATCCTGTCAGCAAATGCATCCTCTTTTTCTCTTGTTTCAAGATAAGGATCATTCTTCTTGCATCTTTGCCTGTTCCCTTCTTTCATCGTAACCTGCTTTTTGTGCCATTCTTTCACAAACTTTTCTATAAGCTCCACCTTCTGCTTTGGTGTAAAACCATCCGTAAAATAATCATCCAGCGTATCTGCCCGAATCTTTATCTGCTCCCTCTGATTTGGCTTTTCCTCCTCAAGCACCGAATATATATCGTCCATATCAAGTTCACCGCTTTGGCTCATCCATTTCATCCGGTTTGCCTGTGATAAAGAAGATGTGCACTGTTCCAAATCCATCACCGCATGAAGCTCATACTGTTCTTCTTCTGACAGATAGGATAATTGCGTAAATTCAAAGATTTCTACATACTTTTGCGTTGTAGTCCAACCACCGTCTCCACATGAAAACTCCCCCCAAACATATCGCAGGCCCTTACTCTCTTAACTTCATATCCCCTCTCAACAAGCACTTTCACATCTCTTGCCAGCGTTCCCGGGTCACAGCTTACATATACAATCCTTGATGGTGCCATCTTTACAACTGTTTCAAGCAGTTTCTCATCACATCCCTTTCTCGGTGGGTCAATTGTCACTACATCTGCCCTTAATTTTCCACCGCTTTTTTCGTACTGCGTTGGTACTACATCTTCTGCCGCCCCGACAAAAAATTCCGTATTTGTCATATGGTTGAGTTCTGCGTTTTGTTTTGCATCTTCGATTGCCTGCGGTACTATCTCAACACCACACACTTTCGCCGCTGTCTGTGCCATGAAAAGAGATATTGTTCCGATACCGCAATACAAATCCCATACAACTTCACTTTCTTTTATGTCAGCAAATTCAAGTGCCGTCTGGTAAAGTTTCTTCGTCTGCTCAGGATTTACCTGATAAAATGAGAGCGGTGATATGCGGTATTTTATGTCCCCGATATAATCTTCTATATATGAGTGTCCATAGAGTGTTTCTATCTTTTCTCCAAGTATTACATTTGTCTTTTCACGATTTATATTAACAGTGATACTTTTTATCTCAAGGTTAATTCCACAATTTCTTATCATTTCCACAAATTCTTCCGGATAAGGAAGTTTTTTTGCATTTATGATAAGGCATACCATGACTTCACCAGTTGTTTTTCCCACTCTTGTAAGTATATGCCGCACTATTCCTTTGTTCTTTTTTTCATCATATGCCGTTACTTTATACTTTTTCATAAATTCAAGAACAGTCTCAACTATCTGTTTGTTACATTCATGCTGTATAAGACAGTCCGTCTGTGGTATAATACTGTGTGTTCTTCCTGCATAAAATCCTGCAACAAGATTTCCGTCTTTGTCATATCCGACCGGAAACTGTGCTTTATTTCTATAATGAACAGGTCTATCCATCCTTAATATTGGTTCCATTATTATCGGTGTGCCATTTAAGGTATTTTCAACCGATTTACTGCCATCCGATTTCCCGGCTACAATTTTTTTATATTCCTCCTCAGTATAAACAGGCACTCCGCCTATCCTCCTGAGACAATTAGCCACTTTCTCCTCTTTCCACGAAAGCTGCTTTTCATATGAACAATGCTGAAGCTGGCAGCCTCCACACTGTCTTGCAACAGGACATTCAGGCTCTACCCTGAACTCAGACGGCTTTATTATCTCCAGCAGTCTTGCATAACCATAATTTTTCTTTGTCTTTATTACCTTAACTCTTACCTTATCCCCGATAAGTGCATCTTTGACAAATAATGTGTACCCATCAATCTTGCCTATTCCCTCGCCAGTACTGCCAAGGTCCGTTATATCAAGTTCAAGTTCTTCGTTCTTTTCACACACGAATTTTTTTTCCTTACTCATAATGCTATTTCCTTTATTATATTCAACTGTTTTTATATTTAATGATGTTTTCCCACTTAAACAGATGCAACCCACCACTTATTGCTCTACGCAATAGAAACCGTTGACTTCCTTGATAGTGTTAAATTACTATCCCCTGGTGAAAAAAGCCGACAAACCAACTATCCATATTTCTATTGAGATAATCAGCTCCCCGGCTTTTTATTTCTATATCGTTACTATCTCCTCTTTGCCGCACTTCCTGAACTCTGTCTGATATTTGAATCGACAAATCTGTTAAATCCGAGCCATTCAGTTGTTGGATTTGCCTTGTCATATATCTCAGTCATAGTCTCAAGCTTAGCATCCGTATTGTCTGCAAAGTTAAGTGCCATCGCTTCTGCTATAGCAGGCTTTTTCGGCGAACCATACTCAAGTTCTCCGTGATGAGCAAGTATGCAATGGCGAAGCTCCGTTGCAAGTACCGGTGGAAATCCGCTTATCTGACGCACTTTATTTCCTATAAGTTCCGCACCGATAAATATATGTCCCAAAAGCTGACCGTCATCCGTGTAATCATTTGCCGGAAAATCTGATAATTCAGATACTTTTCCTATATCATGGAAGATTGCGGCAGTAACAAGCAAATCTCTGTCAAGTATAGGATAATTGTCTGCAAGAAATACACACATCTTTGTAACTGCAAGCGTATGCTGCAAAAGTCCTCCGATAAATCCGTGATGTACTGATTTGGCTGCCGAATGAATCTTAAATTCTTTTACAAACTCTTTATCATTTATAAAACATTCTTCCGTAAGCTGTTTAAGATGTGGTTCTTTTATCGTTGCTATGATACCTTTCAGCTCTGCATACATTTCCTCTATATCATACTTTGATGCCGGAATGTATTCTTTAGGGTCATACTCACCCTCTCCGGCTTTTCTTATGCGATTTATATTTACCTGACGGGCTCCCTGAAATGATGTTACAGTGCCATCTGTCATAATAAAATCCATACTGTCAAATTCTGCTATCCCGGCATTCAACTCCCAGACTTTTCCGTCTATAACTCCTGTTTTATCCTGAAGTATCAGAGAATAATATGTCTTTCCTGCCTTTGTCTTTAATATCTGTTTAGACTTACAAAGATAAATCCCGGAAAATTTATTTCCCTCTTTATATTCTTCTAAATATGTCATTTTAATCCTCATTTCTGCACATATTTTTTGTGCATAGAAAGTTTTTTACTTTCCATACTATTCCTTATCTAATTTTAATACTGCCTTTACCGATTTTATAACTTTTTCTGCCTCATAAGGCTTTATAATAAAATCTTTTGCTCCCGCTGTAATTGCATCAACAACTTTCTCCTGATATCCCATTGATGAACACATTATTATCCTTGCATTGTCATCAATCTCTTTTATCCTGCCTACTGCCGCAATCCCATCCATCTTAGGCATCGTAATATCCATAATGACAAGATCCGGTGAATATAATTTATATTTTTCTATAGCCTCTTCCCCATCACCGGCTTCAACATATTCAAATCCAAATGCTGCATCATCAAGGATCTTTTTTAACGACATACGCACAAATGCCGCATCATCTACTAAAAGTACTTTCATTGATATCCTCCTACAATCTGTACTATAAATCACCGAAAATTTATACTAAGCCTGTAATATCAAACTACAGGTTTAGATCAATCGTACAAAATCTCCCATTCTTATCCTATATATTAACACAACCGCCATCTATAAACAATCATTTTCATAACTTTTTCTCAGCTTAAGCAATGCTGATTTTTCTATTCTCGATATATAAGACCTTGATATTCCATACTCGGCTGCAATTTCACGCTGCGTTTTTATCTTAAAACCACCTATACCGTATCTCTTCCTTATAATATCCTGCTCCCTCCCACTTAAAACTTCTTTTATTTTATCATCAAGTCTCTTTATTCTCTCATCCTGCGTAATCTTTTCTACAATATCCTCATCTTCATACTCGATAACATCTATAAGATTTATTTCATTCCCCTCTTTGTCCGAACCTATCGAATCGTACAGATAAACATTTCTTGATGTCTTTTTTTCCGTTCTTATATTCATCAATATTTCATTTTCAATACATCTTGCACAATAAGTTGCAAGTCTTATATTTTTTGAACCGTCAAAAGAATCCACACCTTTTATAAGACCTATTGTCCCTATCGAGATAAGATCTTCAAGCTCCCTGTCAGATGTATTATATTTTTTAACTATATATGCGACTAACCGCAGGTTTTTTTCAATAAGAAGTTCTCTCGCACTCCTGTCTCCCACTTGGTATCTTTTGATGCATTCTTCCTCTTCTTTTGCACTCATTGGTTTTGGAAAGGATTGCACCTCAAGCACCTCTAAACATTATCATTTATATATTATGCCCGTTGACAACATTTTGTGCATGACCACCCGGTAAAATGATACAGCAGCTATCCTGCATATAATTGTATCCGAAAATCTGTTGCAGCCACACAATTTTTAATACAAAATAATACATAAACATCTGTATAAATCAAAAAAGACATGACCTGTCTTCTTATTTATGCCATGTCTTTTTTATTTATGATGTTTTGTCAAAAAGTATTTTATAACAGCTTGTGCAATATAATCCTGCAAATATACCCTGTCATTTTATAACAGACTAATGATTATATAACCTATCATCGCAGCGACTATCTGCATTATTATAAATCTGAACACAACCTGTGTATCCGACCACCCTTTATTTTTTCGTGCATGGTCATGAAGCGGTGTTCTTGTATTTACAAGGATTGAAATCTTCAAAAATCTCTTCAAAAAAATCTTTACAAGTCCAAGACCTCCGTCAATTATAAGCACAATAGCAAGTAATATGTAGCTTATCGGATGTCCCGTTTTCATTGCAATAATGGCAATGTAAAATCCGAGTGCCCTTGAACCTGCATCTCCCATAAGCATACTGCTCGGATTTGAATTGAAATAAAGATAAGCAAGAAGCGTTGCCACAAATATAAAATCAGCTATCACATAATATCCGAGTTCATTTGCAAAAATCACCGTAAACGCTGATATTACAACACAGCAAAGGCTTCCTGAAAGCCCGTCCACACCGTCTGTGCAGTTTGTTACATTTATTGAAACCCAGATAAGAATTATACCGAGCACAAAATAAACCGGCATCGGAAGTGTGATAACATTTTTTCCAATGTGTATAACAGACTCATTAAAGTTTAAGAATGTCCACATTGTAACAATAGATAAAATAAGGTCTATCGCACCTTTTTTGTAATCCTGCCATGGTGTCTCTGCCGCATCATCAAGATAACCGCTTAACATTATTGCAAATAAAAGTATGCAATATATGATAAACTCTCTTGTTATCGGCATAAAGAGCAGCGAACAGATAATAAATACTATTACAAATGTAAGTCCGACACCTCTTGTCTTTCCCTTTGATAATGCACCGTTTACCGCAAACTCCCTGCCCTGATCCACCGGCAGAAACGGAAATGGAAATTTAAGACATATAAATGTCAGCAGGAATGCTGCGAGAATACCTATCATTGTTATCTGATTTGGATTTAAGCAACCGCTTAGTATATTATACATATTTTCTTCCTCCATATGATATTTCACATTGTCACTTCAACTATGTTCTGCATACACACCATAAAGCCTCTGACTAAGAAACCATCCCCTTATATGTGTACTCTTATTTGCATAGCATGAAATTTTGACACAACCACTATTATACATCCCACAAACTTTTATTACAAGAACTTTGTTTTATAATCGCTTTTCCAAAATATCCACCGTGTGTGCACCCGCACCTACAAGTTCCTGTCTCTCGCAGGTCGCAAGATGATACTCCACAAACAGATTAAAAGTCTCCTCATCCATCGCATTTAATACAGGACGCATAAGGTCTGCCTGTCCGTCGGCAGATATAAGTTTTATCCTGTCTAAGTCAGCTGCTTTGCGGATTTTGTCTATATCCTCGACCCTCACATAATCATACAAATCCTCTTTTTCAGGCAGACAATGAAAATCTTTTGTAACTTTTCCCGCTTTTACAACTTCTTTTATATGATTTTGCTTAAATCCATATGTCAATATACTGTATTCATTCATGCAATACGCAACAAGTATCTTTCCTCCCGGCTTTGTCACCCTTTTTGCTTCATTCATGGCTTTTAATTTATCCTCAAATCCAAAAAGATGATACATAGGACCAAAGAGCAGTGTTATGTCAAAAGTATCATCCTGAAGTTTTGATAATTTCATGGCATTTCCCTGCATCGCCTTGACCGTACTGTTTTTTGACTTCAATATACCGAGATTGTACTTTACAAGTTCAACTGCCGTCACATCATGCCCTTCCTCTGCAAGTGCGACAGAATATCTTCCCGTACCTGCACCTATATCAAGTATTTTTACACATTTTCTGTCACCTATACACTCATGTATGTATTTCATAGATGTAATAAATTCCACCTGACCATGTCTTCTCGTCAGTCTTTTTTCTTCATTAAATTTATTGTAATATTTTTCAAGTTCCGTCATTTCTTTCACGGCAAACCTCCGGATTTATATATAATTACATAATAATCCATTATATAATATAACATATTATTAAAAAAATCCAGTATATATAATGTAATCTGTTACTAACCGTAACAGTTCAGCCATAAAAAATAATTGACAATACTTGAGCTTGCTCATTGTATTGTTGATTATCTTTTTATGGTAGAATAGCCTTTCATTTCTGAAATGAAATAAACAAAAGCTGCAAAGCAGCGAATGACAGCTTGCTGGCAGGTTTATGAATGTAAGAAATGAAAGGCTGAACTGTTACACTAACCAAAAAGAACAGCCTGCCGATAATAACAGACTGTTCCGTATTTTATTTAAGATATTTACTTCTGTTTGCTGCGGTGTTTTTCTTTAATTTAAACTGACTTTCTTTTCCACCCTTTGTCAACTGCTTAAATTTTTTCTTATATACTTTATAAGAAGTTTCTTTTCCGTTTATTTTTGCTCGCCGCATCTGCACCTGCAGACTGAATATTTAATGATGTAAACATTATTGCTGAAACAAGTACGGCACTTACAATTTTCTTTAACATCTTTCTCATAATTAACCTCTTTTCTATGCTTAGTATATTTTTATTACGATAAAAACTATAGCATAAAAAAGAGAGTTTATCGGATTTTTGTCATATTCTACATACTTTTTGTTATCATTGACATTTTTCTGTGCACTGATATTTTCATTTCTCTTCTCTCCTGTACTTTGTTACAACAAGTGCTCCTCCTATAAATGCCACCGCAAATAAAAGCTGCAACAGCAGATTTGTATATACCTTATTTAACTGGCTTTTGCTAAGCTCACTATATGTCGAGAGCATATCGTTTAAATCCTCATACCAGTAAACCGGAAGAAATCTGCCTATCTTTTTTACCGTATCTCCAAGCACACTAAGTTCAACAAACACTCCCGAAATAAAACTTATTCCAAGAGATACAGGTGTCACGATAAGATTTATCATCTCTGTCTTTTTTACTATCATTCCTATAAAATATGCTATCGGAAGTGCCGTTATTGTCATTACAAACGAATTTAATATATATAATCCTATATTAGGAGATTTTAAAAACTCAATTCTTCCATACATAAAGAATGCTATTATAAGGCTTAACAGCCATATAATAATGCCAAATATAGAAAACACAAGAAGAAGCTGCACATTCTGGCTTTTAAGACTTGTCGCCGACGAATTCATTCTCCTTACGATTTCTTTCTTTTTGAAAGCTACAAGCACCATTCCCACAGATGTGCAGATTACCGTTATTGCGAGATACGGGTAAAATCTAAACATATATGAAAAATCAGTTTTTTCTCCGCCGTTTCCGTTTATATCAATAAGATTTACACGGCTTTTCTTTACAGATATTGTATTTTTGTATGCCTGTTTTACTGAAAATCCTGCATTTACATATTTTCTCATGCTGTTTAAAACTCTGTTTATCTGCTGCTCTACATAAATATATCCATAACTTCCCAGTTCCTGTGTTATTTGAATAAATCTTTCTGTCCCACCATTTTTAAGTGCCTTATCACCAAAACCTTTTGGAATTTTTATCACCATATCTTCCTGACTGTAATAGAGTGTTTCCTGCATAAGCGACTTATCATTTTTCATTTTCCGTACATTATGATTTGTATTCAGATAATCATATATGTACCCTGAAATCTCACTTTTATCGCAGTCTACAAATGCTATATCCATCCTTTTTGACTGAAAATCTGTCACAGACTGTTTACTGTTATTTAACTGCATTGCTATACTTATTCCGGTAAATATAACAAAATACATAATCGTTATGCCAATCTTACTCTTTATAATCTTTAAACACCCGCTAAATACTGTCATATCTTTTTCTCCTCATTATCAAAAACGAAACACCCGTAAACAAAACCGCCATAAATATCATAATAAACATATCAAGATTAAATCTGGACGGCTCATCATAAATATCCATGCTGTAAATCGCATCAGATATAAGTGCTGCCGGATTTATCCTATTTACAATCGGACAATATTTTTCAATAGCTCCCTTTATCTGTGCTATCATAAGTCCGGCAAGAAAACTACTTAAAAGACTGTATGTGGTTATCACACCTATCTTAAATTCATAACTCATATTTCCAAGACAGCCGATAAATATACCGCTTGAAACACCGATAAGACTTCCAACCATACATACGGCAAACATTTTTGGCATATTGCTTCCTATATCTATTTTTAAAATATATTTGAGATATAAAAGACATACCGACACATTTACCGTCTGAACACCCCAGCCCACTAATGTGTCACACACAATCATTTTTAGTTTTCCAAAAGATGATATATTTCTCCTTATAGCAACCTTGTTTATATTTGCCTGAAGCTGTATTCCTATCGTATATCCGACATATCCTCCAAAAAGGCAAGCCATTGCTATAAGTGCAAAATAATACTGCACTACTCCGTGAACCTCTTTTCCGCTTATGCCGACTTCCTTTGACATATTGTAATAAGAATTATCTTTTATAATCTCCTCAAGTTTTTCGGGATGTTCTTTCGCAATGTCTTTATATAATGAAACATTCTGGTCATACTCACTTAAAAGTTCTTTTAATATACTAACCTGCATATCTGAATCCGTAACTGTAAGCTCCGGCTTTTCTTTCACATAATAAATCCCTGAAATATTTCCCTTTTTCAGACTTTGTTTTGCTTTTTTGTCAGACATGACTTTAAGTTTAATTACCTTTGAGTCACTTTTTTCTATCTCTTTTAAATAATTTTCAAAAGCCCTTGCACTGTCAGAAGTATCTTCCTTTACAATAGCTGTATCTATCGTATCTATGTCCTTTCCGAAATTTCCAAAAGCAAGTGAAAACAGCGTACCGAGTATTATTGGAAATAAAAGCGACCAGAAAGCAGCCTGCCTATCCCTGTAAATCGTTAATATCCTGTATTTTATTTCGTGTAACATAACACACCTCATTTCTATATTCTTTAGTCTCTGAGTTTCTTCCCTGTTATCTCAAGAAAAACATCATTTAATGTAGGCAGTTCTGAAAATACCCTGCCGAATGAAATATCTTTATTATTCATATACTCTAAGATACGGATAAGATTGTGTTTTGCACCTGTGCATCTCACAACAAGCGTCTGCTCATTGTATGAAACATCAAAAACATGAGGTATGTTCTCTATTTCTTTTATATTTTCAGCCTCAAGCATAATTCCTTCTAAAGTTATTGTTTCTCCCGTCTTAATCATCTTTTTAAGTTCTTCTTTAGTTCCGTATGCTATGCACTGTCCCTTGTCAATTATCGCTATCTTTGAACAAATCTGCTCAACCTCCTCCATATAATGTGAAGTGTATATTATTGTCGCACCATTTTTATTGAGTCTTTTAATTCCCTCAAGTATGCTGTTGCGGCTCTGCGGGTCAACGGCAACCGTAGGCTCATCCATTATTATTATTTTAGGTTCGTGTGCTATCCCGCACGCTATGTTCAGTCTCCTTAAAAGTCCGCCCGAAAGCTGTTTCGGATACATCTTTATGTATTTTTCAAGGCCAACAAAATCTATTGCCTTATCCACAAGTTTCTTTCGTTTTTTCCTGTCATTTATATATAATCCACAGAAATAATCAATATTCTGTCTCACTGTAAGCTCATCAAACACTGCAATCTCCTGTGGAACTATGCCGATATTTTTTTTAAGTTCATAACTGTCCGGTGTCATCTTTTCCCCGAATATATCAATCTCCCCCTTGTCATATCTCAAAAGAGCCAACATACAACTGATGGTAGTAGTCTTTCCACTGCCATTCGGACCTAAAAGCCCGAAAATCTCTCCCTCTCTTATCTCAAGTTTAAGGTGGTCAAGAGCAACAAAACTTCCATATCTTTTTACAATATTATCTATTTTAATCATTTTTTCATTCATAAAAATCCTCTTTTCTAATAAATCAGGTTATTTTCGATTACACTTCCTATTATACTAAAAAACATTATTTCCTGTAGTGAACACTGTCATCAAAAAAAATGACAAATGTCATGTTTATTCATAAAGACATATCTTTTAGTTTTGTGATATAATTATATCTATTACAATGAAAATAAAAAGGAGTCTGCCTTGAAGCACTTTACAAACTGTATTTTAATTTTTATATTATGCCTTTTTTATTTTGCACTTGATAAAAACGCAGACATATTTTGGGTTTCTACGATTACAGGCATACTTTTTGCTTTTGTCATCCTCACATATACATACTTTCTTGACAAAAGCTGCTTTACATTTTTTATATGTTGTTTATACGGTATTTTTACGCTTGTCTCTCCGACTGCCACGGCTTTTCTTCCTATTGCCTTATATTGTATCGTAAGACAGTGCCACCGTAATATCACCGCTTTATACCTGTTATTTACATTGTTCAGATGTATGCTTTGTGGAAACTTATATAACCTCACTCTGCCGAATGGTGCATCTGTTTATCTGAGTTTATATATTTTTATACTCTGCATTTTTTCAGTTCATATATGCCATTTTGCAAATGAACATGAAAAACTTATTGAACATTCAAGACAGTACAGGGATGACAGCACCGAAATAAATCTTTTTCTCAAAGAAAAAAATAAGAGCCTGCTCACCAATCAGGATTATGAGATAAATAACGCAACACTTATGGAAAGAAACCGTATTGCAAGGGAAATTCATGACAATGTAGGTCATATGCTCACGCGTGCAATTATGCTTACGGGTGCGATAAAAGTCGTAAATAAAAACAAAAGTTTATGTCCTTCTATAGATAACCTTGAAGAATGTCTTTCAACGGCAATGAACAATATACGCGAAAGTGTCCACAACCTGCACAATAATTCCATAAGCTTTGAAAATACAATTAAAAATCTTACCGCAGACTTTGATTTTTGCAAAATAAACCTTATATATGATATTGAAGAAAATATTCCAAATGATGTTAAATATACCTTTATAGCAATAGTAAAAGAGGGACTGACAAATATTGAAAAACACAGCAATGCGACTGCCGTAAAACTGACGCTCAGAGAACATCCTGCAATATATCAGCTCATTTTGCAGGACAATGGCACTAATGCCACAGACTTCGACTGCTCACCTTATGAATCGGAAAGCTATCTGAGCGTAACTTCCGGTATCGGTCTAAACAATATGTACTCCAGAATACATATGTTAAAGGGCACTATAAAAATTTATACTGATAACGGATTTTGCATTTTTATATCTATTCCCAAAAATTTTCATACTATATAAAAAATAACACGAATGGAGATAAACTATGAATATAATAATAGTAGACGATGATACACTTGTAACAGAAGCACTTAAAACAATTCTTGAATCCTCAGGCAAAGTAACCGTGACCGCAACCGGTTCAGACGGTACTGATGCCGTAAGATTATATAAAGAATTCAAGCCTGACATTCTGCTCACCGATATTCAAATGAAAGAAATGAGCGGTCTTGATGCCACAAAAGAAATATTATCCTTTGACAATACCGCAAAAATACTTCTTCTCACAACTTTTCTCGATGATGAATATATAGTAACAGCACTCAAATATGGTGCAAAGGGTTACATATTAAAACAGGATTATACGGCGATTGTTCCCGCACTTGAAGCAGTTTACTCCGGACAGTCTGTATTTGGCACTGAGATAATTTCAAAACTTCCGGAACTTTTAAATAAAAAACATGAATTTGATTACTCTGACTACGATATAAATGAGCGTGAACTTGAAGTCATTAAAGAAATTGCAGATGGACACAGTAACAAAGAAATTGCGGCAGACCTTTATCTGAGTGAGGGAACGGTAAGAAATTATTTGAGCAGCATACTTGATAAACTCGGACTCCGTGACAGGACACAGCTTGCCATATTTTATTACAAGCATATATGAAAATAAGAACCTGATTCTTTATATTCCAAATAGTCAGATTCTTATTTTTTACAATTATATAAACTCAAACAGATATTCACAATCCGCTCTGCTGCCTGTTTGACAATGTTAAATACTTTCCCATTAAACCAACGGACTAATCAAGCGAAACAAGGCCAGAAAAAATATCCTCCTCACTATCTTTATCCTTTTTATCTTTATCATTAGTCTTAGTCCTTGCAGCTTTCAACTCATCCAAAGACATTTGCAATGAAGAAATATGCGTATCTTTTCTGAATTTTTCAATATTATACATGACGAGAACATTTGTTATTTCAGGGTACTGCCTGAATATCTGCTTCATTTTCATTTTTGTATAGCGACAGTCTATCATGATTATCTTACTGTACTCATTAGACAAAAAAGGAATAAAACAGTTTGCATAAGAGTCTTTCAACACCAGCAGCACCTTGTTGTTTTTAGCCGATGTTGTAACTTCAATCTTGCCCGTATTTTTAGAGAAGAACAACTGATAACGGTCAGAACTTTTTTTAGCAACATCCTCAAAATAAAATGAATTGGATGTAAATTCTCCATTGTTGCCGTTTATGCTGACTTTTTCATCTCCCCTGCTAAATGTTGTGACCTCGTCCTTTTTTACCGGAACATGGGATTTACTGTAGGTAGTTCCCAGAAAATCATCAAATACAACCTTCTGCTTATACTCTTTCAACGCAGGAGCTGTTCTTCCATTTAACTTTTCATATTCCTGATAAGCATAATATGCACCGAGCGTTGTCCAATGATGGTCGGAACGATAGTAGATATACTCGTTGCTCCGCTTTTTCAACACATCTGCAAGATTAACTACCCTGTCTTTATTTTTTACTTTTGACCGTACCCTCTCCACGATTTTACTTCCGTCATAATCTTCCTCCAAAACAGATAATTTATTTCGTAATACATCAATCTTTGACGGAACAAACATACAAGTAACATTCGACTTTCCTAGTTCTTCCGAGCAGACATCCAGAAACGATGCGAGATTTTTCACATTCATTTTTTGCAATTCATCATCAAAATCCCGTTCTGAATATTTTTCAATAAGATAATCATCCTTTCCGATATATACATTATTGATTTCTTTCTTACCTGTATTTTTTTCTAACTGAGCGTAAATATTCACCCATTTGTCACGCAAAAAGAACTGGTCTGACAGATACTTTTCATACTTCTTCTGATAACTGCCTTTTACGACACTACTGACAGATACCTTTGGTTTCTGCTGAAGATTACGCTTTTCCATCTCTGAAAACTTTTTTGACGGAACAACCGCCGAACCGATGGTAAAACCAAAAATAACACACAAAAAAACAATAACTGACAAATATTTTCTCATATGTCCACCTTTCCATAAAAATATTTCTAAAAACGAAAATATAAAAACGGGTTATATGACGAATTTATCAAATAGGCCATACATATTCCCAATATAAGGAATACAAATACTGCCGCCAAAATCTCCCGTCTCAGCGTCCCATCCGGCAGGATGCGGTTTGACAACCGCTTTGCCAAAGAGGTAGAGCCGATAATTCCCATCAGAAGAACAAACCGATAATTGAGCAGCATAAATGCCGTGTGGGAGTTTCCAATTCCCGCACCGTCCAATCCAAACATCGTTTTTAAATACCTGCCGCCGTCAATCATATCCGGCCATGAAAAGATGCTCCATCCGACAGTAACGATGACTAAAGTGTATATTCTCGCAATAAAAGCCGGAAGCCTGTCCAAAAACTTTTTTAAAATACTTTTTTCTATTATCAGCAGCAAGCCGTAATAGACTCCCCAGACTACGAAACATATTGCCGCACCATGCCACAATCCTGTCAGACACCAAACAATGGCTATGTTAAGAAACTGGCGTTTTTTCCCTTTCCTGTTTCCGCCCAAAGGAAAATACACATATTCCTTAAACCATGTTCCGAGCGATATATGCCATCTTCTCCAAAATTCCGTGATACTTTTTGACTCATACGGATAATCGAAGTTTTCCAAAAACTCAAAACCAAACATCTTTCCAAGACCTATCGCCATATCAGAATATCCCGAAAAATCAAAATATATCTGTAATGTAAATGCAACAGCTCCAAGCCATGCCTGTGATGTTGTAAGCATATTTACTTTTGTCTGTGCAATCTCGTTCCACAAAGCACCGACCTGGTTCGCTATCAAAACCTTTTTTCCAAGACCGACAACAAATCTGAAAACTCCCTGTTTAAACAAATCAAGTGTTTCTTTTCTCGAATCCATCTGCTCTGCCACGGTCTGATAACGAACAATAGGACCTGCTATCAACTGCGGGAACAGTGCCACATATGCACCAAAAGTAATAAAATTTTTCTGCACCTTCGCCTCGCCGCGATATACATCTATCGTATAAGACATGGTCTGAAATGTATAAAATGAAATTCCTATTGGCAGGGCAAGATTTAGCGGTGCAATATTTATTGACGGTACATAGTCGACCAAAGAAATAAAAAAGTCTGCATATTTAAACACAAACAATAAACTCAGATTTATCGTTGCCGAGCAAAGCACCGCTATCTTTTGACCTTTTATACTGCCAAGCTGTTTATAATAACCGACCATTCTTCCCGCAATATAATCAACAACACTCGAAAACAATATTAAAGTCACATAAACAGGTTCTCCCCATGCGTAAAAGAACAAACTTGACACAAACAACACAAAATTTCTGTATTTACGAGGTGAAATGTAATATAAAATAAGTACGATTGGTAAAAAACGCACCAAAAACAACAGACTGCTAAATACCATTCTATTCCTCCTAAGCCTTACAATACTTTCTTGACGGCTCTTTCACCTTTTTTATTGTTTGTTGTATTTCCCATTGAAATGTACCATACATACTTTCCTTTTCTTCCGTAAACAGCATTCTTAAGAACTCTCTGTTCACTTTTTGTATAATCCTTTTTAAAATATGTATCATGTGTTTTGTTATACTTATAATTCTTAAATGCCTTGTAAAGTTTTTTTGCATAATTTACATTTTTTGCTCTTGCAACGCAAACGCAATATGCCATATTATCACTTGTTACGAAAAATGATGACGCAACTTTCTTCTGATGTGTAAATGAAATCGCATCAAAATCTGAAGCCGTTGTGCTTTTATATGTTATCTTTTTTACATTTCCTGTCGCTTTTATTGCAGCAGCACACGCCTTTTTCTCTTTGCTGTCCTTAGCACTTGCACTGTTTACATTTACACCTAAAAGCATACTTACCAATAATACTAATACTGTTCCTAAAAATAATTTTTTGTTTTTCATAATAATCCTCATTTCTGCACACATTTTTTATACATAGTAAACGAATATTCACAATCCGCTCTGCTACTTGCTCATAACACTATCAGCTGCTACATCAGCATATCAGAAGTGGCTTGCAGCCCCTCCTGATACAAACAAATCCTCACATTGCACTTATTGCTACGCACAATAGAAATATGGGACTTCCTTGATAGTATTAAGTTTGTGTCAAGTGTGCACAGACACAAATCTTGTGTAATTTAACTGTTATTTTGCTGCAAAATTAATTCTACTGTATTTATCCTGGTAACGCTCTACAGATTCCCAGATAACATAATCATATCCTTTAACCTGTTTCATGCTAAAATTGTATATATGAACAAATCCAACTTTCTTATAAAACTTTTTCGCAAGTTTAGACATACATTCCCCAAAACTGTCACCTACGATTAAAACTTTTTTATTGCTCTTATACTGTTTCTTAATCTTTGTTTTCAACAGAAAACATTTGCTTTTAAACTTATACTTACCGTTAGATAAAATATTAAGATCACCTGTGCGGTCTTTTATTCTTTTGAACTTCACATCCTCGATTGAAAGCGGTGTAACCTCATCTTCGCCATCCGTAATCTTTAACATCTCCTGAACACCAATATATCTACCCTTGACATTCCAATGATTGTCATTAGGATAATAAAGCTGATATTTTTTTCTGTATTTGAGAAGTTGTTTCTTCGGACATATTACTTTTATCGCACCACTTTTATTCAGGTAGTCCCTCAACTGGTCATAGCGTGAATATGTCGTCTTTCTCTTGATTGATTTTGGCATATACATTGAATAAATCGTCTCTTTGTTTGGTGCAAACAAAACTGCAAATTCGGCACCTCTTTTTTTCACGGCTCTCTTTGCCGTCTTTAAATTGTTTTCAACTCTTCTTAAATTGAATTTTGAGTAATGATTAATTCCCTTATAATCGTAAATCGTAGTACCATCACCCTGTGCATTATAAAACAGCCAGTTATTTCTTCCTTTAAATACACGATTTACTGTTTTTGCCTGTGCATCTCTCGCTGACAGTTCACCTCCAAAAACGCTCAGCACAAGCAATAATGAAATTATTACAGATAAATATTTTTTTACCCTTTCTCTCATTTTCTTTTTCCTCCGTTTCTTATTTAATATAGTTTAATTTTTATTTCTTTAGCTATTTTATCAAGAAAATATCACTTCACCTCTTTCTATAGTATTTTTCAGTCATCAATATCTTTGTCTCTCACATCCTGCAAATCCTCCTTTCACAAATTATTTAGGCATTTGCAAAACTGCGATAATCACAACATAAAATCAATTTCACAACCACCTAAATCCCCTGTATTAACTACCATAACACACCTATGTCAAAAATCGGTTTCCGTTTTTTTCAGCAAAAAAAAAGGCAAAACCGGCGTTTTGCCAACAAGAATTGCTTCGCAATTCTCGTTGGTATCACACTACATTACGAGCATTTCCCTCTATATTAAAAGATGGACTATCTTGGTATTAGATAGTCCATCTTTTCTTCATTTTTTAATTGATGTTTTCTATTTTGTATCTGTATTTTCTGTATTTTCAGATATATTTCCATATTTTTACAGACAAGCTGCTGATATTTTCTTTATAATCTCTTTTACATAATCTTCAGATTTTGATACTTTTTTTGCTATATCCGGCACTGACATATTGCAGTCGTTATATAAAGTTTCTATCCTGCCTCGTTCTATTCCTTGTTCTATTCCCTGCTCTATTCCCTGCTCTATTCCTTTTTTCATTGCCTGTTCTTCATTTGCCTTTATCTCATCCTTAAAAAATTCTCTTAATACTTCATTCATAATTCCTGTCCCTCCATTCTTTATACTGTCAAATAACTCCTGATTTGATGATACCATTATTCCCAGTAATGAATTTATGCAGTCTTTTTCAAAAGGCTCATGCAGTTCAAATGCTTCATCTAAAAAATTATCTACCGTACTTCTTTTCAATCCTCTTTTTAATGTCTTTAGAAATATATGTTCTTTTTCTCCAACTTCTGCCGTGACTACGACCTGAGTTTTTACAAATCCATCTTTTTCTACATAGTATATTCCTCTAGTTTTTTCATATACTTTGTAATTATTATCCGAAAACCATCTTAAAAGTTTTTCCGGCTTTCTTTCCCTCACAAATGTAACAGTCACACTGTTTATATCTATGTCACCTATGTGTTTTTCACTGCTCTTATACAGATAGGCATATGCCATAACTTTGAAATATGTATCTTCGTTTAGTGTATCATTTTCAGACTTATATTCCATAATGTTATGCTTCCGGAATATCTGACCTATATCATTTGTTATCTCAAAGTCATCTGTCTTTTCCACTACAAGCAGGTCTATGAGCAATGGCTTTCGACTGAGTGGATATTCTCTGTGAAATTCCAGCTTGTCTGCATACTCCCTAAGCTCCAGTTCCATTGCGGCACAAAATCCCAAATGCCACTGTATGTCATTTTCTTTCCCCATAAATGTCTCCTTTCTTACATTATACATACTGTATAATAAAAATGCAATAATTTCTCCCAGTTTTGCAAACATTTGTTCGTCTTTTGTATTTCTATATTATCACATGAATATATGTTCGTCAAGACATTTCATTCATGAAAGGATATTCGTGCTACGTACAATCATGTATTGCCCCATCACACAAAAGCAATGATTGACTCTTTAATTTTATAATTTGATAATGTTTTTTTCTTATACATCACCTCTCAGTTTTTTACCATACAATAGTAAACATAATCGAGTAGGAGGAATTTCTCTTAACTGAGAAATTCCGACCTCTCACACCACCGTGCGTACCGTTCGGTACACGGCGGTTCCATCAACTTAACAAGTAACACACCTTTCGGTATAGTAATCTAACATTGAGACTAATCCAAATGAGGTTAGTCTCTTTGTACTTATAGCCTTTTGTATCCATCCATTGTGGGCGAGTCTTGCATATCTGTCTCCGCAATACGCTATTTTAAATGCCGCCCATCTTGGTACATCAAGCTTCATAAGGTTCTTTGCTCTGTTTTGTGGAGTTTTCCAATGTTTCCAAATGCACATACGAAGTCTATATCTGATGTTACCATCTAATTCTCGACAAAGTGTTTTCATACTACCTATTTTGAAGTAGTTTATCCAACCTCTTATGAGCTGATTAAGTTTCTCCACTTTATA
>LLKB01000005.1:877284-1176440 GCA_001414325.1 Butyribacter intestini
CCATCTTTTACCCGATTGGTTACGGCAGATGTTGTCATTTCTGCAATACGAGACATACTCAAACTTATTGATTGTTCGCCCCTTTGCTCCATCTCTATTACAGAGACTTCTTCACTACTATGGGCTCGGCTGACTTCTCACAGTTCGTTGTTACTGGGCTAATGAAACCTCTGTGAGACCTCCACGCTTAAGGTGCACGCTCTTTCTCTCCATATATCCGCCACATTTACTCTGCTACTACAAATGTGATAGTTATTAGACTTTGTTGCTTTATGCCAACTTATCTCTCGTAGCCTAGCCTTATATGTGATTTCTGTCCGTCGGACCGGAGATTTGCTTACAGCTTCCTTCAGATTCCACCTCACGATGGACACCCTTGCTGTTCGGCTATACACTTCCCACTATCTGGGCATGTTCGGGACTTTCACCCGTTAGAGTGCGCCCATGGCGCGCAAACATAAAAAAGACGGACTACCTGCATTGCAAACAGTCCATCTTTCCATTCCATTTTATCTCATCAGATATAATACATCTCATCCGCATCTCTGTCTGTGTTTGAATATTCATCAGCCAGTTTTCTGAGTGTTACATTTTTGATTACTTTTCCTGTCTCCTCATTTATACGGTCTATAACAAGTCTCTGGAGTGCTTTGGATATACCTTTTACCATACAGTTTTCGGATATTTCCTCGTCCTCTATCTTGTAATCACCCTCCACTGCATTTAATACATCCTCCACGCTTATATCTGTGGATGGTCTTGCAAGAAGATAACCTCCGTTTATACCAGCCACACTTTTTACAATACCGGAGCGTTTTAGATTTGAAAAAATCTGCTCAAGGTATTTGGTAGATATATCATTTTCTTTTGCTATCTTGCTCAATGTCATTTTCTCTTTATCACTGTTAAGTGAAAGATAAACCAATGCTCTTAACGCATATCTGCCTCTCTTGGATAATTTCATATCTACAACCCCTCCATATTTTATTATGTACTCTCGTAATCTTTTGAACGAAGAATTCCGAGAGTACATTATTTCTTAACATTACCGTTCATACAAAAGCCGGGCAATGCCTATTCTGCTCTTCAAATAAATTCACCGTTTCCTGCCACTCTCACATCATAGGCAGAAAGTTCATCAATATATTTAACGATTTCATCTGTCTCAACCTTGATATCCTCAGGAAGTACATGATAATACTCTTCACTCGCAATTCTTACTGTTGATGCATATTTCTCCTCTACAAGAAGTAATGTTATAACACCTGCATGGTGAAGATGCTTGATAACATCTGAAATATTTTCTTCTGACCCCGGAGCATAAAGGTATGTATGCTTGCCCTGGATTGAAAGTTCTTTTTCTACTTTTTCAAGCAGACTTCTTGACACGCCCTGTCTCTCAACCGGGAATGCTATTGCTACTGCTTTCTGACCGTTTAATGCTGCTCGTACATTTCTGTCAACTCTTCCTGCAAAAAGTCCTTCACCGCCCTCATTTACTTTTTCAACAACACCACAAGCTGATGTCATGTTTGTTACACGGTCGATAAGGATAAGTTCTCCAAGTGTCTTGTGGTTTTTAAATTCATCTACTACAATCTTATCTGCAAGCGATATTGTGCAAAGTGCGATTTCATTCTTTGAAAGTTTGTCGGCTTTCTTTTCCTCACCTGTGTTTACATCTACAGTGTGAACGATTTCCGTTACGATACCAGGAATCATTTTTGTTCCGAGTTTTACAAAGTAGTTTTTGCCGTTTTCGAGAATATCATCATCCATCCAGAGAAGTGTTGCCGTGATTGATGATGATACTTTTATATCTGTATCTTTTTCAAGTACACATCCTCTTGATACATCAACCTCTCTGTCAAGCTGGATTGTAACCGGCTGTCCTTTTTCGATAGTCTCAGCCTTTTTGTCTCCTACAAGGAGGCTCTTTACATGAGCTTTCTCATTGCTTGGAAGTGTTGTTATCTCATCACCTACGCTTATTGTTCCTGCTTCAACCTGTCCCTGGAAACCTCTGAATGTGTGGTTTGGACGGCTTACTCTCTGAACAGGCATATAGAAACCTTTTTCTGTTGTCTTTTCTTCAATATCAACATTTTCGAGATACTCAAGAAGCGGAACACCTGTGTACCACGGTGTATTTTCTGATTTTGTCGTGATGTTATCACCCTCTGTTGCTGATACAGGCACGATAACATAATTTGCAAGGTCAAGCTCTTTTGCAAGTTCAGCAATCTGAGCTTCTATCTCCTTAAATCTGTCCTCACTGTAATCTACAAGATCCATCTTGTTTACGGCAAATACAAAGTATTTAATTCCCATAAGCTCACAGATGCGTGCATGTCTTCTTGTTTGAACTAAAACACCCTGCTTTGCATCTATAAGTATAACCGATAAGTCTGCAAATGATGCACCTACTGCCATGTTTCTTGTGTATTCTTCATGCCCCGGTGTATCGGCAACGATAAAACTGCGATTGTCTGTTGTAAAGTAACGGTATGCAACATCTATCGTGATACCCTGCTCTCTCTCTGCCATAAGTCCGTCAAGAAGAAGTGAGTAGTCAATCTTTCCCTCTCTGCTTCCAACCTTTGAATCAAGTTCAAGTGATTTCTCCTGGTCGGCATAAAGTAATTTTGAATCATATAATATATGTCCTATAAGTGTAGATTTTCCATCATCCACACTTCCGCATGTAATAAATTTTAATAATCCTTTCATCCTAGAAATAACCCTCCTTCTTTCTTCTTTCCATGCTGCCTGCTGCCTCATGGTCAATAACACGGCTTGTTCTCTCTGACTCTACCGCACTAAGTGTCTCCTCAATAATCTCGTCAAGTGTCTCTGCATCTGACTCAACACCACCCGTAAGAGGATAGCATCCGAGTGTACGGAAACGAACTTTTTTGTACTCAATCTTCTCACCCGGTCTGAGTTTAAGTCTGTCATCATCTACCATAATGATGTTTCCGTCTCTCTCAATGACAGGACGCTCTTTTGCAAAATAAAGTGAAGGGATTTCAATGTTTTCTCTCTTTATATACTGCCAGATGTCTTTCTCTGTCCAGTTTGAAAGTGGGAATGCTCTTACTTCCTCTCCCTTGAATATCTTACTGTTAAAAAGTTTCCACATCTCAGGACGCTGGTTTTTAGGATCCCATGCATGAGCTTCATTTCTGAATGAGAAAATTCTCTCTTTCGCACGTGACTTTTCCTCGTCTCGTCTTCCGCCGCCAAATGCTGCAGTAAACTGATATTTATCAAGTGCCTGCTTAAGTGCCTGTGTTTTCATAATGTCAGTATAAGCTGAACCGTGGTCAAAAGGATTGATTCCTTTCTTAACACCATCTTCGTTTGTATATACTATAAGGTCAATTCCAAGTTTCTTTGCAATTTTGTCACGAAACTCTATCATTTCCTTAAACTTCCATGTTGTGTCTACATGAAGGAATGGAAATGGTGGTTTCTCCGGATAAAATGCTTTCATTGCAAGATGAAGCATTACCGAACTGTCTTTACCGATTGAGTAAAGCATTACCGGCTTTTCAAACTCCGCTGCCACTTCTCTTATTATGTAGATTGCCTCTGCCTCTAATTCATCAAGATGAGATAAATTTCCCATAACGAACCTCCTGTTCCTTTTATCAATATTTATTAGCGTCTTTTTTGTTTATAACTATCTCCTCTACACTTCCGTCAGCCTTTGTGATCATCCATGTATTTATATCTCCCTTAGAGGATACTGATAAAACGCTGCCTGCGCCTCCCACATCAGCTCCCAGGAAAAAGTCGATTGCATTTATTTTACACTCTTTTATACATGATGTGCAACCCCAGCAATCTCTTTCATGCTTTATAAAAGCTTTTCCTTTTTCATTTTTTTTAATCAGATTTCCCGGACAGGCTTCAATACAAAGTCCGCATCCGACACACTTTTCATCATTTATCCGAATGCTCATAAACCTTACCTCCCGTCACCAAATCTCTGTAAATAATTTTTATCCTGCCATCCTCATATCTTGAGTTTACATATTTGAGATAATCGTCGCTCTTATTAGTATAATCCAAATTTTCGGCAAAACTGTGCCATCTTGTCTCTTTTCTTGCCTTTAAATGCTCAATTAAAACTTTACATACGACTAATCTCTCTTTTAATTCATAAATTCTCAGCAAATCGTCCATATCATCCGCATGAAGATTTACAGAAAGTTTTTCAATATCGTCAATCTTTCTCTTTGCAATCTCAAGTCTGCTCTCATTATACTCGTAATTTGTACTTATGCCGCCTGCATACTGATCCATTATTTTCTGCATGGTCTCCTCAAGCTGCTCTGTATCTATAAATCCTTTTGGATTTGCGAAATAGCTTTCATACTCGGCTTTCTTTTCATCTGTCGAAGCATCTTTGCCATCGATAACTTTTACTGATGAATCATTTGCTGCCTTACTATCTGTATCCGAGCCTGCAAATTCTTTTACATACTCTGCTGCCGACTGTGCCGCTATCTCACCCTCTACCAATGCTCCCGTGACATATTTCTGAGGACATCCTCCTGCAACATCACCTGCCGCATAAAGACCGGTGATAGTTGTCTTTCTGTCATTGTCTATCCAATAGCCGCTCGCCGTGTGACCACCTACTATATATGGCTCTGTTCCCTCTATCTCGACATTTTCATTTTTAGGACCTCTTCCCGACTCTATCCATTTGAGCGTCTGGCTCGGTGCCATGTTGAGATATGCCTTGTAAAGATCGCTCTGCTGTTCATCTGATATTTCGTCTGTCTTTAAGTAACAAGGACCCCTGCCTTCTTTGTTCTCTGTTACTGTACCGTAAAGACGCTGTGATGTTGTAATACCATATTTATCTTCATATATCTCACCGGCAGAATTTAACTGCTTTGCATGAACTCCCTGTGCAATAGTTCCCGTAGGTGCTATCGTGTCTTTACATCTGAGTGCGATAAAACGCATCTCAAATGTTGTCATCTCGGCTCCCGCCTTTATACCCATAGCGTATCCTGCTCCGGTGTTGAACGGCGGATACCACATCTTATGTCTTGAAAATCCCGGATTGTTCGGTCTATAAAGACCTGCCGCACCGCCTGTCGCACAGATGACTGCTTTTGCATTTATCTTATAAACCGTCCTGTCATTTACATCAAACCCGTAAGCACCTTTGATAACACCGTCTTCAACTATATAATCAGTGATGTTTACATGATTTATAACTGTTGTGTTATCAAGTTTTTTTACTGCCTCTGCAAGTATAGGCTTGATATTTTCACCATTTATTTTTATATTTCGGTTGCCTCTTGCAACATATTTGCCATCTTTATCTTTTAAAATAACAAGACCGAGGTGTTCCATATGTGCCGTAACTTCATTTAGCCTCTCTGACATTGAAAGAAGCAGATCCTCTCTCACTATACCGTCAGCGTCTTTTTTTGCATAATCCACATAATCCTGTGGAACATGACCTTCTGTGATGTAAGCATTTATGGCATTTACACCTGCTGCAAGACAGCCGCTTCGCTTAATATTGGCTTTTTCAACGATAAGGACATTTACATCCTTCTCCTGACCGAGCGTGATAGCTGCATAACAGCCTGCCGTGCCGCCGCCAATGACCAGCACATCGGTTGTCAGTTCTCTAAAATCCATTGGCCAACCCCCTTTATTTATCGTATTTCCTACTTTTTCTATATGTTTTAGTAACTCATGGCTATAACTATACCCTACTTTTCCTATCATGTCAATAGGAATTATATAAAAATATTAAAAATAAGGTAACAGTTCAGCCATAAAAAGATAATTGGCAATACAATGAGCTTGTTCATTGTATTGTTAAGTAGCTTTTTATGGTAGAATAGCCTTTCATTTCTGAAATGAGGGCAAAGCCCTCGCGAGTGCGCTCAGATGGAACAAATTTATTTGTTCCATCCTCACTTTGCTTTCGCGTAAATAAACAGAAGCTGCAAAGCAGCGACTGACAGCTCGCTGGCAGGTTTATGAATGTAAGAAATGCAAGGCTGAACTGTTACAAAATAACTAACAGTTCAGCCATAAAAAGAACTGCCATCCAAATATGCATCCAAAACAGCAGTTCTTTAATTATCCCATATTAAAAATGTTCTTTTCTTAATACATTCTAGTGTACTGTATCAATGACATTTCGCCAAATAACTTGCATAAATTTCCATTTGCTGTGTTGTTGTCAATCGCCGTAGCCCGCTACGGCTCATTCCTCCACCTTGCAGAATGAAAATTTACGCTGCGTTATTTAGCTGAAAATCAATGATACACTACACTAGTAAATATAAAATTCGTATGTGTTTATAAGGTCACTCTTATAAGTTTTCTTACCTGACTTTGTGCTTGCAAGTATTCTTATATAATATGTCTTATGCTTTTTAATCTTACTTTTACCGCATTTTTTAATAGTAAGGGCTGTTGTCTTTGCTTTAGTTGATTTAACAGTCTTAAAACCAGACTCCTTACTTGTAGAAATCATCACCTTATAACCTGAAGCATTTTTTACTTTTGACCAGCTTAATTTCACACTTTTTTTATTTGCCTTTGCAGATATTTTTGAAGAAAGTCCTGCATATCTGTAACTGCTCCATGCACTGTATGCCTTTTTATTGTTGCCGCATGACACATATGTACGAATTCTGTAACGATAAAATGTACCGTTGAAATTTGTTATCTCGACTGTGTTTCCAGCATTTGAACAAGTTCTTTTATTTTTTCCTGCCGGTGTCTGAAGCTGAACCTGAACTCCGTCATATGCTCCTACTGCTGAATCAGCGTAGATACCTATCTTATAATCATTCAAATTATACCAGATATTTGTAAATCCAAAGTTAGAAGAATCTACTTTGTTGGTAAGTGTTTTTACTCCCCATTTACTTGCATAACCGGATTTTGCTATAAATCCTGTTGTCTCTGCTTTACGGCAAGGATAACATTTCACATCGTAGCTTGTTCCAGTATTAAGTGCCACCGAAGACTTTATTGTACTTGTTGTGCTTTCACCTATCTGAAAATCACCTGTATATAACTGATACAGATTAGCTCCGACAACATCTGAACTTTTCATCGTAACACTATTTGTCGCAGCGCCCGTCTGAATAAGTGTCATACCATCTGCATTTGGAGCTGTAACTACTTCGACAGGCTCTGACCATCCTGAAGCTGGTGTCGGTGTATTAGTCTTATCAATTTTCCATGAATATGTAGAAAAACTTCCAACTCTCGCATAATATGTACTTCCTGCCGTGAGAGAATAGACCGTATCACTTGCAGATGATGTAGTCTGTACAGTAACCCATGTACTTCCGTCCTGGCTAAACTGAATCGCATAACTTTTAGCTCCAAGATCCGCATTCCACTGAAGACCTATACTGCTATTATCCCCCTCTGTCTGTGTAACTCCTGTTACTGCCGCCTTACTGTCTGCCTTAGAAAAGACAAGCATACCCGCTGTAAGTGCAACTGTAGCAACTAAAAATTTAACTGATTTTTTCACTTCATATCCTCCTTTGGTTTTTAATATACCCTCTGTATCTCCTCAAAACGAGTCCTTTCGGCTGGATTTCCGATATATTGTTTCCAGTTTCTCGTCGTACACACCGTGTAAGCACTACGAAAATGTTATTGCATATCAAAAATCCACCTCGATATTCTTCGTTCAGAAGATTCCGAGAGTACATTTTAATATCAGTTTCGCATATTTATATGACAAAAACAAGTCACATATTCATGCATAACATATAACATTATAATAATGATTTTAGAATGTCATACATTATAACAGTACACAATATTTTGTTTAATGTCAATCACATATTTTTGCAATGCTTATTTATAGTAACAGTTCAGCCTGTTACTTTTTATAAAATACTCTGTGGTGTAAATTTTATCATCTATATTTAATGCAATATTATAACTCCCGTTTTTTATCCTGTCTAACGGCACATTTACATAGTATTTCTGCTTTATAAATATCTGACTTTTCTGCTCCGTATCTGAGAAATCCTGCTCATATGTTCCATTTTCATTGTAGAGATACACCTTTTTTACCAAGTGATCCCTGCCGTATATCTGCAATAGGTCTCCGACTATACGAACAATGACAGGAAGACCGTTTTCAAAGCACTCCACATCATCACTTTCTTCATACTCATTTATGGCAATGGCATTGCTGAGATTTTCAAAATTTCCCTCTTTATATGTTGGAGCTTTAAGTTCCCCTACAATTATATCTCCGTCACCGCAAACAGATTTCGATAATTCTTTTGCATCAAATTTCATCTCGCTTCCACTAAAGAAATCCTTTTTACAGGATATTTCTTTTACACATTTACCTGTCTGATAGTCATATTTATATATTTTTGCCCTGCAGCCGTCAATCTCCTCTTTCAGATTTCCACACATCGCATATATATAATCTCCGTCATCTGTCACAAATGCGTTCGAGCGTGTGATACTTAAAGCAGTCGGCACTCTTTTTTCCTTTGACACTGTTCCCTTTTTTTCATCTATATTTAATATAAGTACATTTGAGCCCTCTATCTTATCAAAATATCTTACGGGTCTTCGATTAGCCGTATGGTTGTCAAATAAGATAATCTTATATTTCCCTGCATCACTGTCATAATCTAAAAGTGAAACCGCATGCTGCTGAAAAAACCATTCCATACTCTCTGCCGGTCTTAATACCTTGTCCTTTTGTGCTGTATTCTTATAAAATTTTGGATTTGCAATAATCCATACAAGTTCATTATCTTTAAGACTTATCTTCGCTATCGTGTGTATATTTCTCATTGATACTATGACGCAGTCCTCTTCAGCTATGTAGTCAAATGAATTTATATGTGCCCAGTCACTTCTCGTAACATATGTATCATCAAACAGCTCATTCACATTTATGCTTCTTAGCACATTTCCCGTTTCCGCATCTATTTCAATTATCATGTTTTCTGCAAATGAATCATTTATCGAACTTGATGCTATAAGATAATTTCCGGTATTTTTTTCTCTCACTGCCCAATGATGAAATCCGTTTGGATGAAGAAATGTCTTATAAACACGACCCATATAGTCCATCTCGTGCATCACCACAGAATGTGCATTTCCGTAATTAGGCTGACGCATATATTTTTCAGCATATAAAAATCTTCCATTGCCAAGCTCATGTATGCCATAAGGATGCGACGGTCTTCCAAGTATAAATCGGACATTTCCATTTTCATCAAAGGCATAAGTTGAACCGCTGTAACCGCCTGTCACAAGCATAAATCTGTCGTCTTTTTCATCCGTCTGCCCCGTCACATTTACATTCGTTTCGAGTTTTCCTCTAAGTTTAGGCGTATGTATCATTATCTTGTTCATATCAAGTACATTTTTGTCAGCATCTAAAAGATACACCTGAACAAGGTTATAAGCATTTTCATAAAGACCTATTATCGGAACTCTGTGTCTTGTTGTGTATGTCTCATCACACACCGTATAATCTTTAGAGCCACGAATCCCTTTTATCACATATCTCACCATACATTGCATCTCAGTGTTAAAAAGCAGCACTGCCGTCAACAACGATATTTTATAAGGATTTAATATCAAAAGAGCATTTTTGAAACTGTAAATATCATTGTCTAAAATGCGCTTTATCGCCAGTTCTTTTTTATAAGTCTGCACCGCCATAGACTGTTGAACATTTTCAATATTTGTATCATATCCGTATTTTTCCTGATTTTCTGAAAGCTGTTCTTTTTCAGCCATCTGTGAAAAAACTTCTTCATTGATTATAAATGTATTAAATAATTTCTTTTTTATCACATTGCTTAACTGACTCTTAATATTCATTCCGGTGACTCCTTTTTATTTTGATGTACTCTCAAATTCTTCTGAACTAAAAATTCTGGTAGTTCATTTTGTTATCATATAATAATGCTTTAACTGCATGATATGGCTTAAATTCCTATATCACAAAAAAGTGCATTTTTCTACATATAAATCATGTACCTGTCAAGATTAAATATATGATAAAGATAATTCGTGTCACCGGGACGAAAATTTCGTGTCAGTTTTGTTTTATTTTTGTGTCAGTTTTGTTTTACCAATCAACTCCATACCGACTAAGCTCCACCCTGCCATCTTCAACCTTTATGCCGTCAGCTTCGAGTCTTTTTTTCTGTTCGTTTTCACCGCCGAACGCAAATGCTCCCGAAAGTTCCCCCTTAGAATTTACCACACGGAAGCACGGTATATTCTCCGGGTCTGGATTTTTGTGCAGGGCATTGCCGACGGCTCTTGACATTTTAGGATTGCCAGCCATAGCCGCAACCTGCCCGTAAGTTGCAACTTTTCCTGCGGGGATTTTTTTAACCGCCTCGTAAATCCTCTTAGTGGGACTGTCAGTCACTATCTCATAGCTTTCCGTAATCATCCTTTTAATATCCTTGTCAGGAATTGAGCCGTCAAGAATGATAGTGTTCCAGTTTTCCTTATTCTGATGCCACCCCGGAATAACAGACTCAAAAGCATCTCTCCAAAAGTCACGCCACTCATCATTTACCTTTACATTAAGGTTGATGAAGCCGTTTCTTTCATATGTCCATAAAAAAACCTTTTTACTTCCTTTTACACGCACAAGCTGCCAGTTTTCATCGTGAAACGGAGCACTCTGGTAAGTGTTTGGAAATGAAAGTCCGAAGTTTAATGCTTCTTCTCTTGTTGTCATTGTTCGTTCTCCTCTCGTCCATATACCCCTCATCTTTCCACCTATTTTCACTACCCAAGCAGTCCTCTATCCATATACTCTGCTATCTGCTCAGCAAAATAAGTAAGATATATGCTTGAACCAGCTCTGTAGGTTGCTGCTGCCATCTCACACACTATCTTTTCCTCGTCTATGCAGCCTGCTTTTGCAGCCGCTTTTACCATAGCATACTCTCCGCTCACACTGTATGTTGCCACAGGCACATCCACTATATCAACAACTTCCCTCACTATGTCAAGATAACTCATTGCAGGTTTTACCATAATGATGTCCGCTCCTTCTTCAACATCCTGCAATGCTTCTTTTATGCCCTCTTTTCTGTTATGATAATCCATCTGATAAGATTTTCTGTCACCAAAAGACGGTGCTGAGCCTGCAGCATCCCTAAACGGTGAATAAAATGATGATGCATATTTCACGGCATATGACATTATCGGTGTGTTGGTAAATCCATTCTCATCGAGTGCATTTCTGATAGCGAGCACTCTTCCATCCATCATATCTGACGGTGCAACCATATCCGCACCGGCTTTTACATGAGAAACCGCTGTCTTTGCCAAAAGTTCAAGTGTGGAATCATTGTCTACATCATGACCGCAGAGTAGTCCGCAATGACCGTGTGAAGTATATTCGCACATACACACATCTGTTATAAAATACATATCTGAAAAATCTTTTTTTGCAGCTCTTAAAGCTCTCTGCACGATTCCATCATCATCATAAGCACCACTTCCGACTTCGTCTTTTACATCAGGTATGCCAAACAGGATAACACTTTTAACACCTGCTTTTTTAAGACTTTCAAGTTTCTCGGACATTCTGTCTATACTATAACGGAACTGTCCCTCCATAGACGGGATTTCCTCTACTATATTCTCTCCTTCTCTTACAAACATAGGATAAACAAGCGATGACTTATCCATTCTTGTTTCCCTCACCATCTTCCTTAATATCTCATTTTGTCTTAATCTTCTTGCTCTCTGTATCATATTTGCCCTCTTTTCTTTATATCTGTTTTTCTCACAAAATTTGTTATCAAAAATATAATGTTTAGTACAAAAATTATTTTTCCCTCTGCATCAATACATATTTTAATCATACAGCAATAATATCTCGTCGATAAATCAACAATACCACTGTATTTTTGCAATTATTTCCACAAAATCCTGAAATTCCTGTGCATTACTCTTTTCTTTTATATCAAAAATCATCTTATGAACCGCCGCATCCAGTGATTTTTTCTCAGCATTTTCTTTGATATATGCCATAAATCTATCTATTTTTTCACGGTTTGCCCTAAATATCTCATTTTTGAGATATTCCTGCTCATATTCTCTTATTATCTCTTTTGCATCGCACAAATAACTTTTCTTTAATTCATTGTTTTTTGCGGCAAGCCTATCCATATCTTCCATTGAATATCTCGCCACACCCTGTATTTCCTCTATATCAGGCGATATGTCAAACGGAACTGCAAGGTCGATAAACACAACTTTATTTTTGTGCTCCTTTTCCTCAAAATGCTTTCTTGTGACAGTATAATGCGGACTTGATGTTGCACTTATTATAACATCCATCTTTTCCATATGTTCATATCTGTCTTTGTAATCTATTATATTGCATCTCGCATTTTTCTCTGGAATGTGGTTTCTTGCGGTTACATAAACATTTGCTCCCTCTATATCAAGTGCATCCAGCATAACTATATTTCCGATTTTTCCGGACGCACCTATTATCATAATGTTTTTTCCGGATAATGTACCAAATTTCTCGCCCGCCTGCTTTAGTGCAAGACTTGCAGTCGATACGGAAGTCTTTGACATAGGTGTGTCTGTCTTTACTTTCTTTGCCGCCGCCATCGCTGCCTGAAAAAGTGAGTGAAACGAATTTCCTATATATCCTTTTTTGTCACTTGCAAGATAAGCATTTTTTACCTGTCCCAAAATCTGGTCTTCACCAAGCACAACAGAGTCAAGACCTGCCGCCACCATAAAAAGATGATGAACCGCCTTTTTTTCTTCGTATCTTAATATTACATCCTGAATTTCTGAATTTTCTGAAACTCCGGCTTCTTCTAAAAGTACCTGCTGCATAAAAAGCACCGCTGTCTCTGTTTTTTCCCTGACTTCGCAATAAAGTTCCGTTCTGTTGCAAGTTGCAAGAAGTACCGCTTCATTTATATAAGGCGAACTTATAAGCCTTTCCATTATCCTCGCCTTTGCATCATCATCAAATGCAAACAGACCTCTTATCTTTGTATCTGCGGTCTTATGACTAACGCAAAGTAATTGTATGCTCATAAACTGATAACCTCACAAGTCCTCTCGATATCCTCTTTTGTATGTGCGACTGATACAAACATTGCTTCAAACTGTGCAGGTGCAACATAAATCCCATTGTCGAGCATTTTCCAGAAATATTCTGTATATGCGTTTGTATCAGATGTAAGTGCACTATCATAATCATCCACGACCTCACCTGTCTGGAACGCAGATAAAAGCGAACCTATCTGATTTACATGGAGAGGAATGTTTTTCTCTTTTGCCATCTTTCTGTACGCATCTGCAAGTTTTTTTGCACTCTCATCTATCTGTTTATAGTATTCAGGATGTGCTTTTAAAATCTTAAGAGTTTCAATTCCTGCCGTTGTCGCAATAGGATTTCCTGACAATGTACCAGCCTGATAAACCGGTCCTGTCGGAGAAACCCTGTCCATTATCTCTTTTTTTCCGCCATATGCAGCGATAGGCATACCACCGCCGACAATCTTACCGAGCGTAGTCATGTCCGGCTTAACACCAAAATACTCCTGTGCTCCGCCAAATTTAAGCCTGAATCCTGTTATAACCTCGTCAAATATAAGAACTGTTCCATATTTTAATGTAATATCACGAAGAAATTTTAAAAATCCCTCTTTCGGAGGAACAACCCCCATATTGGCGGCTACAGGCTCAACTATGATTGCGGCAACATTTTCACCATACTGCTCCATAAGTTCTCTTACGGAGTCCTCATTATTGTACTCTGCAACAAGAGTATTCTGCGTATAAGAAGCCGGAACTCCCGCACTATCAGGAACAGCAGTCGTAAGAGCTGCCGAACCAGCTTTCACAAGAAGCCCGTCAGAGTGACCGTGATAATTTCCCCTGAACTTTATTATCATATCTCTGCCCGTATAGCCTCTTGCAGTACGAATGGCACTCATCGTAGCTTCTGTCCCCGAATTTACAAGCCTTACTTTCTCAATAGATGGCATTGCATCAGTTATAAGTTCAGCAAGCTCCAATTCTTTTTTAGTAGGAGCACCAAAAGTAAGACCGTCAACACAGGCTTTTTTTACCGCTTCGATAACCTGTGGATGTGCATGACCTAAAATTCCTGGTCCCCACGAACATACATAATCAATAAATTCATTGCCATCCACATCGTAAATGTGGTCGGCATTAGCACTTTTTATAAAAAGAGGTGAACCTCCGACACTGCCAAATGCTCTCACCGGACTATTAACACCACCGGGAATCTTCTCAAGTGACTTCTCAAACAAAACCTTAGAATTTTCCATATTCGACCTTATATTCATCTTAAAAAGTACCTCCATATCTATATTTACAAATATTCATCTTAATAATACCTATATAAATTCTATATATCTATATAGTATAATTAATTATTCTTCTAAATTTATATTATGAAACTATCTTTATCTTAAATTATAATATCTATTTTAAAACTATCTTTACCTGTAATAGATTGTACGGTAACTGTACAATCATCACAGCCTACCCTTGTTTTTCAACATCCCTTACAATAACATCCACAATACCTCTTGCATCAAACTCCTCTGCAACAAGTTTCACCCTCAGTCCTGCCTCCTCGCAGTCCCTCTTTGTCACCGGACCTATCGCAACGATATTGTCATTCTCACAACCTGCCATATCCCTTAATGCTCTTGCACCTGAGCCGCTTGTCACGACAATATAATCAACATCAGGACATATCCTTTTTACTTCGTCAGCACGCCTTTCGTCCTGAATTGTCTCATAAATGCAGATTTTATCAAACTCAACCGACATTTCACTAAATTTATCCTCGATAAAGTTTTTACCCTGCTTTCCTCTTACAATAAGTATTTTATCCTTATCTGTCAATTCTTTTGACAATTCCTCCGCCAATATTTTTGATGTAAATTTTGATGGTATAAAATCCGCATATAAACCATATTTTTCGAGTGCTTTCTTTGTCGATGTACCCACTACGGCAAATCTGGCATTTGCAAGTTTTCGTATATCTACTCTTAAATTTCTCAGCCTGTCAAAGAAAATATTTACACCATTTGCACTTGTAAAGATAAACCATGAATATTTTTCAAGATTATTAAATATATCATCACAATCACTGTAATCAGGTATTGTCTCAACAAGGCTTATCGCAATCGTCTCACCGCCGTACTGCTCAAATTCTTTTTCAAGACTGTCCGCCATATTCCTTGAACCTGTTACAAGTATCCGCTTTCCGCTAAGCACTTTTTTTTCATTTTTGCTCTGCCACTCACATATCTGTTTTCCGACTCCGACAACATCACCGACCACTATTATTGCCGGTGCTTCTATATTATTTTTTCGGACCTCATCCTTAATAGTAAGCAGATTTCCATATACAGTCCTCTGTTTTGCCGTCATTCCTTTTGATATAACAGCCACGGGGGTTTCTCCGTTCTTTCCGTTTTTGATAAGTTTTTCACAGATATTTCCAAGACTTCTAAGTCCCATCAGAAATACAAGAGTTCCCTCCTCTTTTGCAATAACAGAAAAATCAAGAGCTTCTGATGGCTTTGCAGGATGTTCATGCCCCGTAATAATATGAACCGATGAAGCAGCCCCCCGATGCGTTACCGGAATACCTGCACTTGCCGGGACACTGTACGAAGAAGAAATTCCTGACACGATTTCATAGCTTATCCCCGCTTTTTTAAGTGCTAAAGCCTCCTCGCCTCCTCTACCAAAAATAAAGGGGTCACCCCCCTTAAGACGCACAACATATTTTCCGCTCAAAGCAAGATTTACGAGAAGTTCGTTTATCTCAGGCTGTTTTTTATAAATCGTATCAGCCCTTTTTCCAACATAGATAAGCTCTGCATCCATCTTCGCTTCATTTAATATTGACGGTGAGATAAGTGCATCATATACGATAACATCCGCCTTTTTAATACATCTTAGAGCCTCGATACTAAGATAATCCCTCTTTCCCGGACCCGCACCGACAAGAGAAACCATTCCTTTATTACCAGTAAATGACTTTTTTAGTTCATCTTTTTTCGTATTTATATCAATATCTTTTTTATCAGTATTTCCATTATCTGATTTTAAATTTACACAACATTTTTTATTTCCATTCTCATTTTTAATATCAGTATTCTTAGCATCAGATTTCAAAACATCAACAAGCCTTTTTGCAAGACTAATGGCAAATTTTAAATCCGTATTATCTGCATTGACAGGCTCAGAGATTTTTTCCCACTGTTCATCCGTTTTTTCATTTATAACAGCATACTTTGGAGTTTTTCCATCATAAGCATACATTCCCCTGAAATAAAAACCGTGCTCATCCACCGTACAATGAGCACCGCATGGTGCATTACAGCTTCCGTCAAGACATTTTAAAAATTCACGCTCAGCTTCAAGACATATCCTTGCCTTTCTGTCATCAAGTACCGCCATTACATCTTTTAAATCACCATTTCTGCACTCGATTGCAAGAATCCCCTGCCCTGCCGCAGATATAAATTTCTCCTCGTCAGGGTATATATAATCAAGCTCTGTATCATTGTCAAGACCAAGCCTTTTTAACCCTGCCGCCGCAAGAATAATAGCATCATACTCACCTGATTTTAATTTATCTATCCTTGTTCCGACATTGCCCCTCAGTGATTTTATCGTAACATCCGGGGAAATCTGCTTTATCTGGATTTCTCTCCTCAAGCTGCTTGTTCCGATGATACTGCCTGCACCGATTTTTTTTGTTTCTTTCCTTTTTAGAATAACATCCCTGTTGTCATCCCTTAAAAGAACCGCCCCAAGACAAAGCCCATCCGCAAGTTCCATAGGCACATCCTTTGCACTATGAACGGCAATATCTATGGTTTTGTCGAGCAGCTTTTCCTCAATCTCTTTTGTAAAAACACCTTTTCCGCCAATCTCACCGAGCGGCTTATCAAGAACCTTATCACCATGCGTAACCACATGGACAATCTCAATTTTTTCATTCGGAAAATATTTTAAGATCTGAGTTTTGACAAGCTCTGTCTGAATTAAAGCAAGTTTACTTTTCCTTGTTCCTATCCTAATCATACTGACCTCGTTTCTATGTATATCGGATTTGTTTGATGCAATGTGCAAAACAGATAACAATAATGCAATCCACAGCGGCATCATTCGTTTTTAATTATAATACATCCTATATAACTCAGTGTACTGTATCATTGATATTTCGTCAAATAACTTGTATAACTTTCCATCTGCTGCGTTGTCATCAATCGCCGTAGCCCGCTACGGCTCATTCTTCCGTCTTGCAGGCTGAAAATTTATCCTGCGTTATTTAACTGAAAATCATTAATACAATACACCCGCAGTCAAGTATGCTTTAAAATGAACATGACTAATAATAACAGTTCAGCCTTCCATTTGTTACGACTAATACATACTCTCAGCCATCTTAAACAACTCGCTTTCATCCATATCATCGTCTGTGCCAATGGTATTTATATATTTATCATCATTCCATTGCAATGTTCTCTCCCCCTGTTCTTCATATATATAACCCACATAACCGGCAATACTTACTTTTCTGCCATCTATATCCCTTCCTGAATATCTGGCGTCTTTTAAAATTTTATTTTTTGAATAAAATAAATACTTCTTATTTTCAACCCATTTTATATAACTAAAGTCTTCATCAGTATTTTGTTCACTTATCTTATAAACTTCAGGCACATAATCAGGAAAATCTTTTTTTCTTTCCTTAGCTTTATCTGCCCCATTTTCTTTAGTTTTCTTATTTTGATCGTAAGTTATACCAACATTCCCACCTGAATTCTTATCTATCTTTGTCGTTTTCCAAGCATCAAATCCAAATATATTAGCATCCATTTTTGTGGCAGCGAATAAAACCGAACTTATAAAAACAACTATAGCAGAAGCTTTAGTAAGTAATCTTAAAATTTTATGTTTCCTGTATTCTGTGGTTTTTTCATCATTTCTCCCACTAATAATCTTATCCTTTGTCCGTTCCTTAAAGTCACTGGGTAACTGAATTTTTTCCAAGTCAACATCATCATATTTTTTCTCCACTTCTCTTTCATACACCTTAAGATAATCTCTTATTTCCTTATCGTTCATAAACTTATCCTCCCTACCATCATTTAACTAATCAAAATTTTTTTTCCATCCAGAAGTTTCTCCAGCTTTTTTCTGCCTCTGCTCAGATATGAATACACCGTTGCTATATTCATATCAAACATTTTGGCTATTTCATCAGCAGTATAACCATAAACATAATAAAACAACATTATATCTGCGTATTTTTCAGGCAATTTACGTATATAATACACGACTTTATTATCTTCCGCTGATTCCGTAAAATCATTTTGAAATGTACTATCTTCTTTTAATCCATGCTTACTCAAAATACCTTTTTCATATAATTCTTCAAATGATACAACATTATTTCTTTTTCGTTTATTATACATATTTATTGCTACTCTTCTAATTACTACAACAATAAATCCCTTAAGTTCCTGGCAATCTTTTTCTTTTATTTTTGAAAAACTTTTAGAAATATTAATAAAAGCTTCCTGCACCGCATCCTGAGCAAGACCTTCATCTTTTAATACATCAAAAGCTATATAATACATAAGTTTTGAATATGCATTATATAGCTGATCAAATTTTTCTTGTTCTTCATAATCCCAATCAAGTTTATTCTTCTTCAAATCTTTTCCTCCGTTCATTTATTTGTTACTGTTGATGCCAACGGTACAAACAGTAACGATTTTATCCCATACTATACCAACTTTCCCTCTTCCACTTCTATTATTTCATCGCACAATGCATCTAAATCCTCGGTTATATGGCTTGCTATTATAATAAGCGTTCCGTCAGCCTTAAGCCTTTTAAGTATGTCATAAAACTTTGCGATGCTCTCCTTATCAAGTCCGTTTGTCGGTTCATCAAGCAGTAAGAGTTTCGGCTTCTCCATAACAGCCTGTGCTATATTTAATTTCTGTTTCATTCCGAGAGAATATTTTTTTACTTTTCTTTTATCCTCAGGGTCAAGTCCCACATCCGCAAGACACATCCTTATATCATCGTCTGATACACTGTTGTTTATCTTAGCTAAAGCTTTCAGGTTATCAAATCCTGTCATATCATCGACCATGCTCATATGCTCAATGATTATGCCGACACTCTCCGGAAATTCAATGTCTTTTCCGACAACCTTTCCGTCAATAACAACACTTCCCTCAGTCGGGAGTATAAGACCACAGATACTTCTTAAAAGCATTGTCTTTCCACTTCCGTTTCTTCCATGAAGTCCATATACTCTTCCACTTTCAAAAGTATGATTCACATTTTCAAGTACCGTATTACCCTTAATCTTTTTTGTTAGATTTTTAATCTCTATTTTCATAATCGTTCTTCCTTTCCGTATATCCATGTTATCTATAAATTTTTGTGAAACTATCATAATCTGTAATTAAATTGTAAGGATATAACAATTAACACAACATATAATCGGTTTCACAACCACCTAATCTTTTTTAAGCAAATCAATATGTTTTACATAAATTTTTATTATAACCAATACAAGAATTATCAATAAAATTATGATACCCACCGGGGTAATACAATTACCGACAAGTTCTCTCGTGCGTGGTACACTCGTATAATTTAAAAAATCACACTTATTTATGAATTTATACAGATTTTGTTTGTGTATATCTGATTCTTCCATAATCTTCTCATATAAATGCATTCCGGCAAACAAACCTGCTACATAAACAAGAAATATTGCAATAAATGCAAAATTATATGCAATATTAAGTTCTAAAAAATACTGCACATAAATAAGCAGCAGTCTTATAATATAATTCATCAGAAAATATTGAATCAATACACTCACCGACAAACTCTTCTGCCATAACAGTGAACCTGTTAAAATTGCAACAACCTCACATACCTGCAATACAAATACCGTTATAAATATACGGACAATATCGAATGTAACTGCCTTTCTCCTGGAATGTATGTGCATCATTCTTGCAAGATTTCCATCCGCAAACATTGAAAGCGGATTATTTTTCTCAACAATCGTAAAACAGATAAAACTTAGTGCCGAAAACAGATAAGGTCCTATTATGCTCTCAAATCCCACACCACCATACATCATCTCTTCCCCATACCCTGACAGACATATTCCTGAAATAAATATGACTATCATTGCACAGATATATGTTATTTTAGTTTTCTTCATTTTCCAAAATATCCCTTCTTAAAAAGACAATCTCTCCCAAATATTTTAGTATAAGCGATGCAAAGAATAATTTTGCCAGATTTATTATGTAGGAAAAAGAGTCAAATGTATGATAGTCAAACCATTCTGTTGCAAAATTCATATAAAATGAGGGACAGGTATCACTTAATAAAATATAATAAAGTGACGTCCATAAAACATATATCAATGAACCGACAATAATATATAAATTTGAAAATCCCAATATGTTTCTTAAAATATATAAAGTTGCTCCAATTAAATTCAAATATAAGATAAGCATTATAAACTTTAAAAGTACAAATAGATAATATGCACTCTTTAACAGCACGGAAATATCTGAAAACAGATTCATAAATATAAAATCCGTCAATATATATTCAACAGCAAATATAAATGAAAAAATAAATATATTTTTTGATTCTATTTTTTCATATCTTCTTTTTCCATATCTTATTATAATGTGTTTTTCGCCAAGAGCAAAAATTTTATAAAATGCCAATGAATATACAATAGGTACTATAATTCCAAGTATCTGTATGCAGTTCTGGTACTTGTCCCTCATTATCGAAGTAATATTGTCAGGGCTCACTTTTACACTTCCAAAGATTATACGCATATTTATACTGCACCACAATATTGCAAACATAAACAGCACACAGGCAAATACTTTTATCACTTCTCTATTTCTGACACTAAATTTCATCATTTTTTCCCACCACCTTAAAATATGCTGCAACACTCCAGATTAAAACCATCGGAATATATGTAACAAAACACATTAAAAATGTCTGTAAGGTATTTTCATCAACGAACGGCTGCATAACATTCCCTATAAAGAAATATCCATTCCCAAAATAAATTCCAATCCATATTGCACTCACAATGAGCATTGAAAGTTTTGTATCCATAAGCAAAAATATAATACTTTGACACATAATGCCTAACAAAGCTGCCACAAGCAAATTTGTTAAAAGAAATATTATATATGTTAAATCCGGATTATGAACGCACCAATACGAAAACTTTCCCAGCTCTGCCACAGAGAACTGCTCAGAATCCATAAATCCCTTTTTTCCATGAAGAAAAGTAACCGTCATAACAATACTTACAATGTTTGGCACAATGTTTATTATTACTGCAACGATTGCTGAAGTTATTATTTTAGAAAAAAAGTAAGTTTTTTTATTCTTTTTCATATAACTGACCATGGCAACATTATGTTTATGTTCCACAACATACTTTCCACAATATGCAATCATAAAAAGCACAGGCATTGTCCACAGAAAATATGTTCTATAATACCCCTTTGCCGATATTCCACTCATAAATGAAGCAAATGCAGGATGATACGGATTTAACTTCACATCACTTGTTCCCGTAAAAAATATTGAATCAATCGAATGTAATACTCCTAATACTAAAGCTATAAATATTACTATTTTCGACTTCCATGATTTAAAAAATTTATATAATTCACTTCTTATCATATTTTCCCCTTTTCTATGCTCTAATCTCTAAACAGATATTTATTCTACTCCATCACATATTCATAATCTTTCCCGTTTTTATCGTGAAACACTATAGCTCCATCTTTATAAACATCAGCATTGTCTCCGTCATGAAACAAACAAATATTAAATTTCACTTTTCCTCTTGCTTTCGTGTTTATTTCCCCAATATCTGTTTTAAATTTTTTATTTCCGAATTTTAAATATTCGCAACTCATTGGTAAAACAAAATAATAATAATTCTTTTTAGAAATATCACCATTCTCACCAACTTGAAATGCAGATGCAAGCCTAAGATTTCTATATGATTTCTTTTCCATATCTTTGACTGAAACATATACATCTCCATCATCAGAAAAAGAACTGTCCTTTTTGGATTTTACTCTAAATCCTATAAAATCATCTCCAAGTTCCTTATTTCCTGTATAATCATATATCTCCAGATAAAATTTTGCATTCCCCACCGCTTTGCTTTCCCAGCTTCTTTTTTCTTCTGCCATCTTATCAATTTCGTTATCATCGTGAATTTTTGAGATAACACCTGACTGTTTTAAGATTGTTCCCACGATGATAACACCTGCTAAAGTTCCCAATAATATTTTGACAAATTTATTCATAGATACAACTCCATTCCTCCCCATGCCATACATATAAATATATAACACAGGGCGTCTGTTTAGAATATTTATAACTAAATCATTTATTCACCATCATTCTCAGGAGTATCACCAATCTGAGGCGACCATGTTCCTGTAATCGTATATGCTTCTCTTGAACCATCTTTATTATCCTTTGCATATAATGCAGTTGGTCCCGGACTTACATTTCTATATGCAGAATAAGTCTTAAGCCCTGAACCTTCTTGTATCTTGTGTAATGCAGAACCATATTTATTAGTTTCATTTTTTACTACTTCTGCAATATAAAAGATTGTATATGTTTTTTTATTATCTTTAGTCGGTTCATCCGATGTCTTAAAATTAACTCCCCATGCATTAGAAACATCATTCGTTGTCCTTTTTACCGTATCTCCCTTATTTTTAGTTGCTGCATAACCTGATTCAACTTTAAAAGAAAACGCTCTATAAGCTATTTTTTTCTCAGCAGCACTACTATTTACCATATTTCCCACTCCAAGCACTAATGCCATACTCATCGTTGCTGCTATAAGTTTTTTTATCTCTTTTCTCATAGTTTCTTCCTCTCTTTCTTTTTCTTTAAATTGTACATATAATCCTCATCACTTTTAATAATTTTCCCTTAAACATAGTTTCTCATCTAATAATTAACTACATTAGAAAAGAATGTTTCTGTCTTCTGGCTATTACCATTTTTTGTAGTAACTACAAACTTAGCTCTATACTTACCACCGGATGTCACTTTATAGTTCTTTGTTACTGTAATTATTCTTCCCGAAAACTTAACATCATCCCAGATTTTTAATCTCTTCCATGTTCCGGAACTATACTTTTGCAGTCTGACCGAAACCACTATTGAATCCATTTTAGTCTCAGCTATATAATTCAATTTCATCTCAGCCTTTCCTTTTGATATGCTTAAATGACTGCTAGCCTTTTCCATGACTGAAGCTAATGTAGCAATTTCTGAACTTTGTTCACATTCAAGATTGTCACAAGCTAATGTTTTTTCTGAGTTTCCTAATATCATAGTAACTGCCAAAATTCCTAACAGTATTGTTTTGCACCAATGATTTTTCAAATTTTCTTCCTCCTTTCTCCATATTTGACATAATATCTGTTAAGTCCAATAGTCAATTAGTAGCAGGAATACTTTTTGATTCCTCCCGCCCATGCACTTTATACCAACTGTCAACCTATGTTCACATAACTAATTTTATACCCTTCACTATACTAAACAAAATAAAAACCCAAAATCTTGCAACTTTTCAAAATTTTTTTTAATTTTTTTCATACCTAATATACTATGCTTTATTTTTTTAAGAAAAAAGCAGGTAAACCTTTAAGATTTTTTTAATAAAAATTTATGACTTGACCTTATTTTTCAACACAAAGAAGGCATTTACCGGTTTCATCCGAATAAATGCCTTTTGCTGTTAGTTACATTTTATGTCTTTTGTAACTTCTGCTTACTATTAATTGTTTCTTATAATGTTGCTGCTTTGCACATTTATGTGCTCTATAACTCTTCTAATGCCTTGTCTAGTTCCTCCTCCGTCAGTATATCTCCTTTTTTTTCACACATCCTGTATATATTTTCAAATGCTTCTTTTCTTTTTTCTTCTTCCTGTATCTGTTCTTTGATATATGGTCTTAAGTCTCCGAGCCATACATTTACCTTTTCAAGGTTTTCAGGTATCGCATTTTCTATTTTTTTTCTAAGCTCTCTTGCAAGTACTGGACTTTTTCCTCCACTGCTTACACCGACAACTATGTCCCCTTTCTTTACTATCGACGGAAAATAAAAGTTACAATATTCTTTTCTGTCAACGGTATTTACAAGTATGTTTTTCTTAAAACAGATTTCTGATACCTTTTTATTTATCTTTTCATCGTCAGTTGCCGCTATCACAAAAAATCTGTTGTCAGTATCTGAGTCAGTAAATTCCCTCTGCCAAGTCTTTACTGCTCCCGTATATTCTTTTTTTAATAGTTCAAATTCCTCACATATCTCTGGTGCAACGACTAAGACCTTTGCACCATACTTAAGTACGGCACACGCCTTTCTGTATGCTATCTTTCCACCTCCGACAATAAGGCACTCCCTATCCGATATATCAACAAAAAACGGAAAATAACTCATCTTTTTTCTCCTTTGCATTTTAAAATTTAACCTAAAACCGTATAACTCCACCTGATATTCCCATATTTATATCATCTGTTGTCACTGATTCATCGGGTGCAGGTAATCTAAGTCTTAAGGTAACACTGAATTTCGTACCCTCGTTTTCTTTACTCTCGACATATATATCGCCGTCCATAAGCCTTGCAAGATTTCTCGCTATCGTCATACCCAGCCCCGTGCCTGATATGTTTTCTCCAAGAACCTTTTTCTCTCTTTCAAACATATCAAACAGATATGGCATAAATTCTTCGGAAATACCTATCCCATTGTCTTTCACTATTATCTCATATTCCATATAAATATTATCTGTCTCTTCTTTTACTACACCTCTCTCTGATATTGAAAAATAAATCTTTCCTCCATCTTCAGTGTACTTGACTGCATTACTCAAAAGATTTATACATAACTGTCTTATACGCTTTGCATCACCAACCACATTTTCAAACCGAAGCTTCTTATAGTCTGTATCAAATTCAAGATGTTTTTTATCTGCAAGAGGTCTTATAAGCTGCATAATATTTTCTATCTCTTTTGTCCATGAAAATACCGCATCATTAAGCGAAAACTTTCCACGCTCAAAATTACTTACATCAAGCACTTCGTTGACAAGCTCCAGAAGATTTTTGCTTGAATAAAGTATACTGTTTAAGCTTTCCATAACCTTATCCGTTTCATTTATATGTGATGCCGCTATCATGTCCATGCCTATTATGGCATTTAACGGTGTACGCATATCATGACTCATCCTTGAAAGAAAATAACTCTTTGACTCATTTGCCTTTCTTGCTTCCTGAACGGCAATCTTTACCGCATCATTTTTCTTTTCTTCCCTTTCTATCTGTTCAGTCACATCCATCTGTGAAAGAAGTATTGTTTCTTTCTTGTCATCAAGATAAACAAACCTGAATTTTTTATGAAATATTTCTCCACGATATTGCATAGTTGCGTAACATATGTAAACTTCATTTTTTTCTAACTGTCTTTTTATATTTTCAAGCTGCATTTTTTCTGATATTTTTTCGGCATACTCACTTAATACATATTTTTTTATTCGCTGGTTTAAAAATTTTTCATAAAAGACATTATATAATGTTGAATGTCCATATTTTGCTTCATTGTTGCTGTATATGCTTATCTTTTCATTCTGTATATTTATACCTATTACATAATCATAGTCCTCCATGATTGCCTTTTTTTGCATCTCATTTATACATACTTCATTTTCGTTTTTCATCAGAAGTATGATTCTTCTTTTGTCAGCCGGATTTTTTATTAATGTAGCTATATACCATTCTTTTTTATTTGTATCTGTTCTAAGTCTTACAAATTTCTTCTCCTGTTTCATATCCTCTGACTCTGCAAATTTCCTTAATGCCTCCGGCTCAAAATCTGATATGAATTCCTCACAATCATATAAGTAAACCATAGCATCTACATATTCCCCAAAAAAATCTGAATAACATACCGTCATGCCGCACATAGCTGTATCATATCTGCTATTTAAAATATATACACAGTCATCATGTGGATTTATTTCAAAAACCTCATCATACACCATCTGTAAAGCTGCCATAAAAGACTGCCTTGTCTCTGTTGGACATTTTAGAAAACACTCCTCAATATCTTCCCTGTTATTTACCATTTTACCCTAACCCATTTCCTCTCTTAAACTTATATAATTCATTACCGCCTATTTTTCACCCTTATATCATCACATTTTCAAATTTAATAAAAATTCACATAATTCTCTTTCCTCTTCAGTGTCTTTACTATTTATAAATTTCACCGTTCCTTTCTCTTTAGAAGGATTTATAAGTGATGCACATTGCATCCTTCTTCGCATTTCTCTCGCTGTTCCCTCACCACCGTCAAATATCTGCACATCTTTACCAACTACAGCTTCTATGGCTTTTTTTGCAAATGGATAATGTGTGCATCCAAGTACAACTGAGTCAATTTTTTTACTGTTTACCGAACCAAATAAAATCGACAGATAGTTGTAAAGATCCTCCCCTTCTAAATCGCCTCTCTCTACAAATTCCATAAGTCCCGGACATGGGAGCGGCACTATTTCTGCCTGATTTTCATATTTTTTCATAAGGTTCTGAAATTTTTCCTGTTTCAAAGTCATCGGTGTAGCCATCACTACCACTCTCGATTTTTCCTTATATTCAACGGCGGGTTTTATTGCCGGTTCTATACCTACAAGCGGTATCTCAGGATACATCTGCCTGAGCACTCTTACTGCGGCACTTGTCGCAGTATTGCAAGCTACTACTATCGATTTTGCACCCATATCCAACAGTTTCTCAATATTTTTTATAGTAAGCTCTCTTATCACACTGACTTCTTTTGTTCCGTAGGGAGCATTTATTGAATCCCCAAAATACAGATAATTTTCGTTTGGCATTATCTTTACCAGTTCTCTAAGTACACTTATCCCCCCTACCCCTGAATCAAATACTCCTATGGGCTTTTCGTTCTTTTTATCTATACTCACTTTTATTCTCCCTTAATATTTTCTATATTTTGCCTTGCGGCATTTTGGTTGTCGTCCGCACCGCAGGTGTTAATAACAACTCGCTTTTATTATAGTACACTTTTCTTATAATCACAATTATTATAATCCCAGTAACAGTTCAGCCATAAAAAGATAATATTAAAAAGGAAGTGCCCGTTTTCACTACAATAACAGTCAGGCTTTACATTTCTGTTAGCTGTAATAGAAAACTTATGACACTTCCTCTACCAAATTTTTATGTCTTCTGCTCACTCACAACATATCCGCGGTTATGTTCTTAACAATTTTAAAAAACTGTTTTACCCACACTTTCATGTGAACATCGAAACTTTATCAATCATCTCTGTCGATAATCTCACGATAAAACTCCGTATAGTCTTTTCTTCCGGCTTTCATAGCTGCGATAGCTGTACGCGGATGCTGGTTTAAATGACCTGTGAGAAGATATGGAATAGCAAATCCCCATTCAACTCCTGCTGCCTTGAGCGGCTCAATATTTTCTTCAATAAATTTGATTATAGGGAAAAGATTGTACTGTGGATTTTTAAGGAAACCAAGTAAAAGCTCCATCTGACAGTTTCCTGCTCCTCTGCCCATTCCTCCCATTGTTGCATCAAGGTAAGATACACCCTGTGCACATGACTCTATAGTATTTGCAAAAGCGAGCTGCTGATTGTTGTGTGCGTGCATACCGATATATTTGCCGTACTTATCAGCGATTTCCATATACTGCTCTGATATTTTTCTTATCTGCTCAGGGAAAAGAGAACCAAAGCTGTCAACTATGTAAATTCCATCAACAGGACTGTTTCCGAGCATCTCAAGTGCAGTGTTTATATCTGACTCTTTTGCATTTGAGATAGCCATAATATTACAAGTAGTCTCATATCCCTTTTTATGAGCATCCTCTATCATATCGAGTGCTGCCGGCATAGTGTTCACATATGTTGCTACTCTTACAAGGTCTACAGGACTGTCTGCCCTGTCATGTATATCCTGCTTATAGTTACATCTTCCTACATCTGCCATAATGGAAATCTTAAGGTCTGTGTTATTATCACCAACAATTTCTCTGATAGTGTCATCTTCAGCAAATTTCCATTTTCCAAACTTGTTTGCATCAAACATTTCTTTGTCGGCACGATAGCCAAATTCCATATAATCTACTCCTGCCTTTACATTTGCAAGATAAAGATTTCTGATAAACTCGTCTGTAAAATAAAAATCGTTGACAAGACCTCCGTCACGAATTGTTGCGTCCAGTACCTTTATGTCCGGACGGAATGATAATAAATCACCTTTCTGTGCCACTTTTGTTTCCTCCATTTCATTTTTAACTGTCGTTAAGTATTTTTATTCAAAAAAAAGCATACCCAAAGTGCCGTGTCCCGAATTTTGAGTCCTAGCAAGTGCTAGGTGGGCAACCGCACATATGATTCTGCCTTCCGCTGCTATAGGTGGCGGCTTGGCATCCTCATATAGATATAGGAATCCCAATTCAAAAGTGTAGGTTCAAAATATCAGGAGTATCGAACACCCCAGGCATGTATGCTTTTGTTACTAATAGTATATACACTTTCGTAAAAAAATACAACCACATTTTTAATATTTATTCATATTCATCCATCGAAACACATTCTTCAAACTCAAAAGAGAATTTTGTTCCTTGCTCTATCTCACTTTCAACCATAATATCACAGCCGTGTCTTAACGCTATCTGCTTTGCAATCATAAGACCAAGTCCGGTTCCTTTCTGATTTTGTTTCAACTTTGATTTATAAAATTTTTCAAATATATATGGCAACGCTTCTTTTGATATTCCGACTCCGAAATCCTGTATCGAAACATATATCTTTACCTGTTTTTTTGGTGTAATTCTTTTTTCTATGGAGATTATTATCTCCCCTGATTCATACGAGAATTTGACGGCATTGTCTATTATTATCATAAACATCTGTCTGAGTCTTTCATAATCTCCAAGAATCATGCAGGGTTCTTCATCATCCACTGATAATTTCTGAGTTATGGTTATATTTTTCTTTCTTGCTATCTCGCGTGCACTGCGGAGCACATCACCAAATACCTGTCTGATGCTGACCGGTTCTTTTTCTATCTTGAAATCAGGGTTTTGCATTTTAGACAAAATGAACAGATCCCCTACCAGCCTTTCCATACTGCGACATTCTATGAGCATTTTGCGGTAATATTCATTTACCATAACTTCATCCGTTATGACTCCGTCATTTAAAGTTTCAGTATAACCACGCATAACAGTTATAGGAGTTCTTAGTTCATGTGAAACATTTGCAAAGAAGTCCATACGAAGCTGTTCCTGATTTTCACGCTCAGTTTTTGCTTTATACAGCCGTTTTGAAAGATCATCAAGATTATTTTCAAGCTTACCTATCTGACTTCCCGGCTTTTTTACATTTATCCCTGAATAATCTCCTGCCGCTATCCGATTTATATATTTTCCTATTTTTTCAAGCGGTCTTGAAAGGTATTTTGAAAATGCAAACCCTAAAGCTATTGATATGACAGCCGATATAAAAAGGCTTATGCTTATAAGATATTTTCCCTCATCTATTCCCATCGTCTGCTTGTCTACCATCGACACCATAAGAACAGCTCCACATACCTCTTTTGTCTTAACGGTTTTTATTGGAACAGCGACATATAATATTACCATTCCATATACCTGGTCATAAGCTGCATTTGAGGAAATCTGTCCTTTATATGCATTTTCCATTACAATACCCATCTGTTTTGTAATGGTTTCTCTTGAAATTTCAGCATTTGTATAGTCCTCATCTAAGGGATTTTCTGCCTGTTCATTGCTAACTATCCATATGTCAGTTTTTTCCGCCTGTTCTATTTCGTCCATATATACATTATATCTTTGAAACTGTGATTGTTTTTTCTTACTTGCAAATTTAGAAACACGCTTTGAAATCATTTTCCCTTGTTTTGTAAGAAGCTCCGTATAGGAACGAACATAATTTTTCTGATATAAATTTATAAATATTGCACCAGTCAGCAACCCCGTAAATATCAAAACAAAGGCAAATGATACATATATCCTTATAGATATGTCATTGCCTTTTATTTTATCGGATATTCTTTTACATATCTTCTTCATTGATCGCAAATTTGTAGCCTACCCCCCATATTGTTTTTATACTCCACGCCGGATGTTCCACTGAATCTATCTTTGCACGGAGTCTCTTTATATGTGAGTCTACTGTTCTGCTGTCTCCATAATAATCATATCCCCAAAGACTGTCTAAAAGATTATCTCTCGTGAATACTTTGTTTGGATTGCCTGCAAGTGTCCACATTGTCTCTACTTCTTTTTTGGTAAGTGGAATCTTTTTTCCATCTATCATAAAAGAATACTCGTCCAGATTTACCTCCATATTGTTTATTCTTAATACCGAATCTGAGCCAACTGATACTTCATCACGGTTTATACGGCGCAGTACTGCACGAAGCCTAGCCATAACTTCACTTGGGCTGAAAGGTTTTACTACATAATCATCTGCACCTATATCGAGTCCCATTATCTTGTCGTAATCCTCACCTCTTGCCGTTATAAGGATAATAGGCACTGCCGACTTTTGTCTTATGCTCTTGCATACTTCATATCCATCCTTAAAAGGCATCATTACATCAAGAAGAACCGCCGCTGGCTCGTATTTAAAAAACATATCCTCTGCCATAACTCCATCTTTAGCTATAATAGGCTCATACCCCTCTTTCTTTACATAAACAGACAAAATATCAGTTATATCCTTATTATCATCAGCTATTAAAATATACTGCATGGTACACCTCATCTCCTTAAATTAAAACATTTTAATTCTTTTGTTTTTTATTGTTGCCCGGTGCTCTTACTTCAACACGGCACTTTGCAACTTTTCCATTTGATATTCTCGCAGTTATTGTAGCAGTTCCTATAAATCCTGCCGTAATCCTGCCCTTTGAATCAACTTGCACAATATCTGTATCAGATGACACAAATGTTGCTTTTTCCTTTGAAATACTTGGTCTGGTCGTCAGTTTAAGCTTTTTTGAATTACCTGATTTTATTTTAATTTTCTTTTTTGTAAAGCGTATGCTGACGGCTTTTGGCGATACTTCTACTCTGCATTTCAAATAAGTGGTATCCGGCATAAACAAAAATCCCGGCTTTGTTATCTTGACATTTATATCAGCACTTCCCACTCTTTTTCCACGGTATTCACAGGTATTATCTGATAATTTTTTTACACCAAGTACATTAGTGTCTGAACTGCTAAATTCTATATTACATTCTCTTTTTATATTCAGAACAGATAACCTTTTCTTTTCCTTTACGATTATCTCATCTTTTTGTTTGCTCAACTCATATTCATCAACACTTTTTTTATTTCTGTTTCTAATTGAATTTATGCTTGTAGTATTCTTCTCTGCTGCCGAAGTCCTGACCCCTGCCATACCCATTGCCAGAAAGACCAGAACAATCATTAAAAAACTAATACCTCTTCTCATTTTTTCTGCCATCTTATACATATTTACTCTCCATTTCTCATTATTACACTTTACCCAAATAAGTATAAAAATCATAATATTTTATACTTATCACCATTCATGCACTATCTTCGTGCATGGTATAAGAAATTTTATTTCTCATACTTTATCCCTACTATAATCTCCTTTGATGGCAGTTTATTGTCAATTCACCAACAATATTTATATTTTTATATTATGATACACGAGTCAAAAGCAGATAGCAATATATGTTTACATACAAATTGCTATCTGATGGCTTGACCCTGACATCATAATATAACAATAAAAGACATAATGCAACATTCACATATTACATTATGCCTTTTATTGTAACAGTTCAGCCATAAAAAGATAATTGGCAATACAATGAACTTGTTCATTGTATTGTTAAGTAGCTTTTTATGGTAGAATAGCCTTTCATTTCTGAAATGAAATAAACAAAAGCTGCAAAGCAGCGACTGACAGCTCGCTGGCAGGTTTATGAATGTAAGAAATGCAAGACTGAACTGTTACCTTTTATTTCTTAACAACTTTTTAATAATCTATTATTAATAGTCAAGTGTTATATCATTTGTAAATGCAGGATGCTTTCCGTCTTTCTCAGATATGTTTGGAGTTGTCCCATCAAGTATAGGCCATTCTACGCCTATTGCGGGGTCATCCCATTTAATGCCTGCTTCTGATGAAGGATCATAAAAATCTGTACATTTATAAGCAAACTCTGCCGTATCCGATAATACATAAAATCCATGTGCAAACCCTTCAGGAATATAGAACATATTTTTCTTCTCGGCACTTAATGTCACACCAAACCATTTTCCGTAAGTTTTTGAACCTTTTCTTATATCAACAGCAACATCAAAAACCTCTCCCGATAAAACTCTTACAAGCTTACCCTGTGTGTGTTTTTTCTGGTAATGAAGCCCTCTTAGAACTCCCTTAGTAGAGCTTGACTGGTTATCCTGAACAAATACCATATCAAGTCCTGCCTCTTTGAACTCCTCATAGTTGTAAGTTTCCATAAAGTATCCTCTTGAATCGCCAAATACTGTAGGCTGAATCAGATACAGACCATCAATCTCACCACATTTTTCAATTTGAAATTTTCCCATAATACTCCTCATTTCTTAAAAGGGAAGCTGCCACTTCACTATGCAACAGCTTCCCTTATATTTTCTGCTTTATGAATCAATTATGCAAGCTTAGATTTTGCAACTTCTACGAGTGCTGCGAAACCTTCAGGGTCGCTGATTGCCATCTCTGAAAGCATCTTTCTGTTAAGATCTACATTTGCAAGCTTAAGACCATACATAAATTTGCTGTATGAAAGTCCATTCATTCTTGCTGCTGCATTGATACGAGCAATCCAAAGTCTTCTGAACTGTCTCTTCTTCTCTTTTCTTCCGGCGAAGGAAGATGTAAGAGCTCTCATTACAGACTGCTTTGCAACTCTATACTGCTTAGATCTTGCTCCTCTATAACCTTTTGCAAGCTTTAATACTCTATTGTGTTTCTTCTTTGCATTTAAACCGCCTTTAATACGTGCCATTGATCTATCCTCCTAAATTATTTTGAATATGGTAAAATACGTTTCATCATCTTTGCGTTTGTAGCATCAACCTCTGTTGCTTTTCTGAGGTTTCTCTTTCTCTTTGTAGATTTCTTATTTAAGATATGGCTCTTATAAGCCTTCATCTTCATGAGCTTACCTGTTCCTGTTGTCTTAAAACGCTTAGCTGCTGCTCTTTTGGTTTTCATTTTTGGCATGATAATTTCCTCCTTAACATATGTTTATCTATCGGAACTTTATTAATTCCATCTAAAGAATGTCTTTTAGACAAGCTTTACCAACTCTTTAAAATCCTAACGTTTCTGTGATAAGAACATAACCATTGAACGACCTTCCATCTTAGGATTTTTGTCAACTACCGCAATATCCTCAAGTCTTTCATAAAAACTGTCAAGTATCTGTTTGCTGTAATTTACATGAGCCATCTCTCTTCCACGGAAACGAAGAGTAACTTTGACTTTATCTCCTTTTGTGATAAACTTTCTTGCCTGATTTGCCTTTGTGTTCAGGTCGTTTGTATCAATATTCGGAGAAAGTCTTACTTCCTTGACTTCCATCGTCTTCTGTTTTTTCTTTGCTTCTTTTTCTTTACGCGCAAGCTCATATCTGTACTTACCGTAATCAATAATCTTACAAACCGGTGGCTTAGCATTTGGTGCAATCTTTACAAGATCTAAATCTGCCTCTCTTGCAAGTTTTAATGCCTCCCTCGATGACATGATACCAAGCTGTTCTCCGCTTTCACTTACTAATCTGACTTCTCTGTCCCTGATTCTTTCATTAATCATTAATTCGCTAATTGTAGTGCACCTCCAAATAATTATATACTTTTTAATGTTAAAAAAAATGTGGATAGCAAAGTCTATCCACATTTTATCTATAATAACCGTAAATTATATCTAATCAAAACCCGAGTCACTCATAGGTGCTAAGGTGAGAGTGGATAACTCTACTTCGCATTTGCTCACGCAACATAAAACATAATAGCACAGCGACATTTATATGTCAAGCGTGTTTTGCGTGTTTTTACTTTTTTTTAACAGTTCAGCCTTGCATTTCTTACATTCTACATTCATAAACCTGCCAGTCGCTGCTTTGCAGCTTATGTTTATTTCATTTCCGAAATGAAAGGCTATTCTACCATAAAAAGGTACTTAACAATACAATGAACAAGCTCATTGTATTGCCAATTACCTTTTTATGCCTGAACTGTTACAGCAGTTACACATTACTGTACTCTTTTATTATTCCGAGCAGCTCTCCCTTTATCTCCGGATGTGCATTTATCATTTCATCAAGCTGGCTTATTATTCCCTCTTTGAGTTTCTCATTATTTTCTATGCGTTCCCTGAGCATCTGTCTCCTTTGATTAAGTTCATGGCGTATCTCTACCATTTCCCTGCTGTCGACTATCGCCTCACATCTGCTTATCCATATATCAGCATCTTTAACCCCAAGTTCTTTTAACATGATAACGAGATTTTCATTGTTTGCATTGAGCATTTCCGTATTTTCACGGAATTTTTTCTCATACTCACGCATTTTGCAATATTCATTCCACTTTTCCTCGAAATCCTTTGCATTTTTCACACCGAACTTATTGCAATTGTAGTCGAGCACATTGATGTTATTGATATATTTTATTTTCACCTTGTTTAAAAGCGTTATAGCCTTGTTTATCTTTCTTTCAACAAGTATTATGTCACGCCTGTTTTTTGATGACTCAAATACGAGCATCGCCGCTGAAACTCCGGCAAGTGCAACAACACCAAGATAAGGCAGTGTCATATCAGTTTTTGTGGCATAATATATCACTATAAGAAGAACTATAAGTGAGATTATAAGTACCGCAAGTACCTTTGTCATACCTTTAAGTGCATTTTGCTTTGCTATGATTTCCTTTCTCTGCGAATAAAGCGAGTCTTTTTCTTTTTTCAGATTTTTAATATCTCCCTCTATCGCATCCTGATATGCCTGTGCATTATACATTTTCTTTATCTCATCGACAAGCTCATCTTCAAACGGCTCAAATTTACGCATCTGTGCATCGCTTATCGTAAGATTTCTGTTTTTGTATTTACTTCTCTCCTGCGTAAGTGTGAGAATACTTTTACATATATCTTTTATTTCACGATACTCATCTTCCCTTGCCATGTCGATACGCTGAATATCCGTCAGATATGATGTTACTTTTTCATATTCTTTTTTTGCTTCAGCTATCTGTCTTTCATTTTCGGCTATGGCTTCACAGTTATTTCGCACAAACCTTATTGCATCTGTTTTTCCGGTTGTTACAGGCTTATCCTGCGTGAGCATTTCCTGTTCCATCTGTTTTCTGATACCGTCATCTTTTTTTTCATAAGTTTCATCTTTTTCACTATTTCCGGATATTTCGCCTTTTAAATTTTCTTCATCTGTCCCTTTTTCCACTACATCTTCTATATTATCATGGTCTTTTTTCTTTTTTCTCCTGCTAAAAAAAAACATATATATCTTTTGCCCTTTCTAACTAACTCCGAATATTACTATCCGGTCATTAACATACGATAGTTATAGCAGCTGCTATCTGCTGCCGTCCGCACCTATCTCATTTCTATATTCTTCTTTCCACTGTTTTATATAGCCATCTACCTTATGATAATATTCTTCAAGGTATCCCGCTTTCATTGTTTCTTTTAATTTCATGATACGACGGACATTCTTTGAATTTCTCGTCTCATCATTTATTTCTGCAAATTGTTCCATTATTTTATTTAAAACCGAAACTTCCACATCCAGTTTTTTTACCGCCTTATCAAACAGCTTTTTGTCTCCGGTAAGTTTAAGCGTATAAAAGTAAGAATATAAAGACTCTGTACTCTTATTTTTTTCATATGCGTGTTCAAAACTATCAGATGCTTTTATAAATGCACCTAGTCCGCAAAAAGCAGTTCCCATATTGTGATATATTTTTCCATAATCCTCATCATTGGCACCGAGCATATCATCTTTTTCCAAGATTGCCGCATACTCCTCAACAGCCTTTTCATAAAGACCAAATCTTGAATAATTATCTGCTTTTATCTTTGATTTCTGCCATTCTGAAAGATTTTCTATAGAATCCATCACACCGATAAGTTCATTTATCTGCTCCTCATCATAGTAATCACAACTACAGCAAATCGTCACAACAATGTCTTTTAATTTTCTCTTGTCAAATCTCATGCTGTCTATCTTGTCGGCAACTACTGTCATTCCAAGTTCATTTCTAAGCCACATTGAAAAATCTTTGTCAAATATCTGCTCGCGTATTATATATATATTGTTGTAAATATAGTAGCAGACTTCCTCTATCGAATATACATTTGTATCAGTGAGCCTGAAATGATATGGTTTATCTGCTATTTTTCCGCAACATTCTATTAATTTTCCCATCATTTTCCTCCAGCCTAATTCTTTGAATCTGCTCCATTTATTTTAATGTAACGCTCCCATATCCTGTTTGTCGAAGGATAAAATTCTCCAAATCCGTTGTCCTTTAATGTGACAATACAGGTATATTGGTCGGCAAATCTGATTCTTACAGTAAATCTGGTCGTCTTATTATCCCTGACAGCAAAACCGCTGAGTGAAAGTATATGAGCTCTCGTTTCTCTTGTCAGTACATTTTTGTCGGTAATCTGAATTTCATCTTCATTATCAGGTATTATATCTATAGATTCATCTATATCGCTCCACAATGTTCCAGCCTTTGCAAGCACAACATCGTGCATCTTTGCATTGTGATATGTCCGGATAGATATATCACTTGTGAGCATATCGTCATCGAGAAAAATAAATTCTTTTGTTTTTTCCCTGTCAGTGAGCATCCTTGCCGCATACGCTGCTCCTTTATTAAAAAGATTCTGTCCTCTAAACACTCTCCTGCCATTGCACAGTTCTTTTAAAGCATCAGTTGCCCACCTCTGATCAAACCCTTTTCCTGTCACATAAATCGTTGTAACCATTTTTTTATGCAGCATTGTATTTGCCGTATTCAAAAACATATATTTAACATCGCCTTTTTCCTGCAACACTGAATATGGCATAATGTCTGACAGGTCATACACATCTGCACCGACAATATATGGTATTGTTCTCTTATCTACAGTAAGATTTGTGTATCTTAATCCCATCTCATCAAATTCAAACAATCCTACACTATTCGCCCAAAGTTCCTTTGGCTGACTGACTGCATAATACATATAGCTCTGCTTATGTCCCAGAATAACAAGTCTGTCATTTCTTATTCCCAGTTCCGCAAGAATGTTTTTCAATAAATCTACGATAACATTTTCTCTCTCCGGAATAGTAATGACAAGTTTTAATATTGTTTCATTCGGAAAATGTTCATTTAACAGACTTAAAAGTTTCACCATGAATTTTTTGACAACATCTTTCGTCTTAAAAATGTAACTTCCCTCCTGGAACTTTTCACTTTTCTTTATCTTGCTTAACAGGTTGGATATAAGCGTGTATCCGCCTAATTGCATATTTTCTTTTGTTTTCCACAGCCACTCATTTGTATTTGGATTTACAAGAAGTGCCGAAGGAATTTCATATATATATTTATCACCAACAGGTATGCCCACCGGAACAGGCTCATATATTTTTTTGTCGTAATATGAAATCTGTGCCATATCGTCACATAAATCAATACCCACTAAAAGACTTCTTCCTGCTTCCATCTAAACTTTCCCCTTTCGTCGCCATACGAAACAAATCGGATATTCGCAATTTGCTTCGATGCTTGCTAACATAAAATCTGTGCAACACATAAATTTCATATGTTTTTATCAGACCATGAGTCCACATATAAACTTATAACAGCTTAAACATTTTTTTGACATTTTCTCTCTCTGTCGCATAATCTGTCATCATCTCGATAAGAGTCTCATCATCATTCATCTCTTTTGCGATAAGCATCATATTTATATTGTGAAATCTGCTGCCCGCTCTCTCATTGTCCATTGTCTCATCAAAGTGAACACTACTTCTTAAGGTTTCAACTTCTCCTTCAGGACGCATTTCAGTTATATAATATTTAAGTATCTCATCCTGAAACATTACAAAATCTTTTACCCTTATACCCTCAAATATATCAGGCATCTCTTCCGTTATATACTCACCCTCATCCTGTTTTACCGATGTGATAAGATAATGTATCTTTACTTCGTACTTAGGATCTGCTATGTATTCTACATAATGTTCATCAAGAATATGTATCGGTAACGGAAACTTTCCATAGTAATCTTTAAAAAACGGAAAAATTTTTCCCTGCGAATATAATTTGTTTAAATTGTAATCGGCAAAATTTATCTTGTCCGTTGTAAGCTCTTTACATTCGCTGAAATATTTTAAAACAGCTATCAGACATGGCAGATTTTCATGTTTTCTCACTTCCTGATAGAAACAATCAAAAAGCTTTTCAGGCAGTTCAAAGTTTTTAACAAGGTATCTGTAAGCAAGCATTTTCATAAATGCCGATGTGAGTTTTCTATTGGAGTCATGCTCATAAAAGCTGTAAAATACGCTGTAACTTTCCGGGATTATCTCCTCAGTAAACACCATCTGTGCGATTATTCTTTCTTCAAGATTTTTTGCATCGATATTAAACCCTACGGCAGCTTTCCATATCCCCACCATACCCGCAAGACTTCCATTGTAGAACATACATATATACCGAAGTACATTCTCATCAAATTTGCCAGACTTAAATATATGCCATGCGAGCTTTATCATGAATGAATCTTCATTTTTCTGCTGTGCAAAGAAATCTGATGATATTTGTAAAAGGCGTTTTGCGTCTATGTCTTCGTATCCGAAACTCATTATACCGTCCATTGCCTTTTTGTAACAATGCCTTACCGCACAATATTCTATATACTGCTGTCTGTCTCCCGGATTTACATCCTCCCAGTCAATACTTTCAAGTGCTTCATCGAGAAGGTCTCCCTCAAAATTATCAAAATAATATCTGAGCAATGCTGAAAATATTTTTCTTTTCTGAAATTCACTTACTATATCAAGTTCATAAACTCTCTTTAATACATCTACTGTATCAGCGTTCACCTGTCTGAAATGTTCAATCTTGTCATACATATAAAGTAACAAAAGTACATTCGTCTTATTTTTTTCATAACATTTTTCTGCTATATGGTCAAGATGAAGCAGTTTATTTAGAGTGTAATCTATCGACATGGCATATCTGTTGTCAAGTGCATCTGCCAAAAAAATGCGTGCATTTTCCGTAAATATCTGCACTACCGCTCTGCCATTTACAAGAGGTACGAACTGCTCGGTTTTTAATTCTCTGTGACGCACATACACTCCGGCTATATCAGGGTTTGCACATCTTACTTCATGGGCAAACATTATATTGGGAAGTTTATCCGCTATCTCATCGGTAATATTTTCTTCATTTAAAAACTGCTCATAGCAAATTGCAAGATTTTCACTTATCCTGCCTGCCTCTATCTGCTTAAAAGCAAAATTTTCAATAATCTCCTGATATGATTCATATGTCCCCGGATCGTTCTCACGATTTTTTATTATATATGAGTAAAGAAGTGCTTTTTTGGAAACTGATAAATGATTATCATACATAAAGTATAACAATACCTGTTTCGTAAGCTTAATGCCCTCCTCAACATTAATCGAATCCATATAATATTCAAAAAGTTCTGTAATCTTTAAGTTGTGTTCTATTGCCAGAGCATACCATTTATTTGCTTCTTCATTTATGAGCTGTCCTCTCATTAACATACGGCATATTGCTGCGAGTACCTCATCCTCACTAAAGTTCTCGTATGTTTTTATCATGTCACGCAATACGACTTTGTTAAATTCTTTTGAACGGCTTGCAAGATAAATATATCTGAGTGCCAGTTCTTTTGATAAAAATTTATTTTCGCATCCCCAGTGAAGACATCTTATGATACCAGGTGTTAGCTCCCTTAATGTTCCGGCAGAAGAATTGAGTGCACTGCACATCTCAAAATAGATAACAGGACTGCTGCATCCTCCCTCTACACAAATAAGCACATCTTCAAGTTTTCTTCTGTCTGATTCATATACAGGGTCAAGATAAAGTAAAAACCATAACACCTGCCAACTGTTATCTTCTATCTCATAACATTCCCTTACATTTTTGATACATTCATCCTTTATTTCATTTTCCTCTGCCCACAGTGCCTTGAGATACTGATATGCACAATAAACAATCTTATCATTTTCATATATTTTATTTTCAATCTCATTAAAATAAGCAAGACCACCTTTTACAACTCCATTGTCTCCGGCAAGGATGCCAAGATGTATGTCATAAAGTTTTTTTTCATTGCCATGCAGATGTATGATTTCTTTTTGTACCTGCGATATATACTCTTTTTTATCTATCTTTGACATAGAAAAATCGAGATATAATTTTACAAGAGAATAATATGCCCTCTGTCTTGCAAGACTTTTTACCACTATCTCATGGTCTGTCCCGTGCTTCTGAGCCATAACCTCTATTGTAAGGCTCTGTCTTACGGTGCATATCCTGATTCGTCCATAATTAATGCCGGCAGTCATCTTATCAATATCCACGAGAAATTTAAGTTTGTAAGAATCTCCGAAAAATTTATCTGTCCATATTATTTTATGTTCAGGCTGCAAAAATTTTGCATCTGACTCTATATGTATCTCGCAAAAACCCCAGTTGTCCTTTGTGAGCGTTACTTCCTCAACAAATGACTCTATACAGTCATCATAAATAAAATTTGATTTATCTATCGAAAACCTGATAGGCAGTTTTTTGCGAACCGCAATAAGAAATTCTTCTAATGCCACACCCTTGCCTGTTCCTGCAAGCAGTCCTCTGTATAATGCAATATTATCAGGGTCTTTATATAAAAATATCTGCTCAAAGTTTTTATTTTTAAACAGAGCTGCTGCCTCTGACTCATCTTCTCTTGCAAGATTTGCAAAATGAAACATATCCTTTATCTTTCCTATAGATGCATTGCACGCCGGAACACCAATCAATACATTAAATGGAATCCTTATACATCCATGATCTGATATAATGTAAAAATCACCTTTTATAACTTCTCCCGGAACACATTTTTCACCTGTGAAAGTATATTTTATCTCTTCCTCTTTTCCCTGAAAAACATCTTCTTCCAAAGTCATGTAATGACAATCCGTAACAACCATGCCTCTGACTTCTTTTGCATCTTCGACCCAAATTTTAAAACTTCCACTGATATTCTCACCTGCCTGCGTTTCAAGCTGTAACATCTGCCTGTCACACTGAATCTTTGACTGAGTATATTCAAATTTTCCTTTTGCATATTGATTTATCTTTTTGTTCATTTTAACCTCCATGCTGTCTCAACCCGTTACCGTCACCCGTACATTTTGGAACGCCAGGCACTAATGTTTATATTATATCACTTATCAACTCTATATGTAAACATTTAACAAGACGGAATTATTTTTGCCGGTAACAGTTCAGCCATAAAAAGATAAGTGGCAATACAATGAGCTTGTTCATTGTATTGTTAATTATCTTTTTATGGTAGAATAGCCTTTCATTTCTGAAATGAAATAAACATAAGCTGCATTGCAGCGACTGACAGCTTGCTGGCAGGTTTATGAATGTAAGAAATGAAAGGCTGAACTGTTATTTTTACTATAACAGTTCAGCCTTGCTTCTTGAATAATTGATGTAAAGTGGATATAATAATGGAGTTACTGATATAAATAAATGCGAACAGAAATGAGGATTATGATGAAAAAAATATCTGACAGAAAACGTATTGTTATAAAAGTGGGTACTTCTACACTGACCCACCGCACCGGTATGTTAAATATAAGGAGAGTTGAACAGCTTGTGAAAACTCTTGCCGACCTTCAAAATTCAGGACACGAGGTTATTCTTGTTTCGAGCGGAGCCATCGGACTTGGCATGGGTAAACTCGGACTAAGAGAACGACCTAAGGATACCCCCGGCAAACAGGCTTGTGCCGCCGTCGGTCAGTGCGAACTTATGTATCTCTATGATAATCTTTTTGCCGAATACAGTATTTCAGTCGCACAGATGCTTCTTACGAAATATGTCCTGCTTGAGGATAGAAGAAAAAATGTAGAAAATGCTATGGAACGCCTTATAAGCCACCGTGTCATTCCTGTTATAAACGAAAATGATACAGTTGCCATCGACGAGCTGGAGCTTGAGGTGGGCGAAAATGATTCTCTCGCCGCCATTGTTGCTGATATTGCAAAAGCAGATCTTCTTATAATCATGTCAGATATTGACGGTCTTTACGATAAAGATCCCCATACATATGAAGACGCAAAACTTATCCCTGTTGTTCACGAGATAACCGATGAAATAAAGGCTCTTGCCGGAGGTGCCGGCACAAAGCTTGGCACGGGCGGTATGATAACAAAATTAAATGCCGTTGAAATTGCTTATAAGTCAGATATTGATGTTGTCCTTATGAACGGTCAGCACCCTAAGACTTTGTATGACCTATTTGACGGCAAGTCTGTCGGTACCATATTCAGCAAAAATGAAGATTGAAAATAGTTATAGTTCTGGCATAAAAATATTTAAGTCAGGGATATTTGCAATCTGCTCACATAAAATTATTTTATTAAATGTATTTACAAAACATAAATACCTGCAGACAAAAACTCCATCACATTTATATATGGCGATGGAGTTTTCATTATTATGATAATTGATTATTACGGCAATTTTTTATCAGAAAATATTTTATGAAAGTTTATCAAGAAGTATCTTTACAAGTTTATCATTATCTTCAGGATTCATAAAACAAAATCTTATATATTTGTTGTCAAGGAAAGGAAAAGTCGAGCAATCCCTTATCATAAGTCCCTGTCTTATCGCCGTGTCAAACAATTCCTCTGATGTAATACCATCTTTCAATATTTTTATAAGGATAAAGTTTGCGTGCGGCTTGTAAAACTTTAAGCCGTGACATTTTTCAAGTATGCCGCATATTCTTTTTCTCTCCGATGATATAAGATTCCATGTCTCATTTATATAATCAGTATCTTTAAACATTATCTCTCCGGCTATTGCTGCAAGTGAATTTATAGTCCATGGATTTTTTCTGCTGTCAATTTCCTTTAGGAGTTCATGATTTCCACATACCGCATATCCAAGCCTTAATCCCGGTGCTGCAAAGAACTTTGATATTCCACGCAGGATAATGATATTATTGTAATATTCCGTAAGTGGTATAGATGTTATCTTTGATGTATCCTCTGAAAACTCAACATATGTTTCATCCACCATAACAAATATACCTTTTTCTTTACAGGCATCAAGTATTCGCCGCATTGAACTTCTGTCTATTTGAGAAGATGTAGGGTTATTTGGATTGCATATCACAAGCAGGTCTATATCACTTGTAAGTGCATTTTCAAGTCCCTCTATATCCAATTTAAAATCATCTTTTTCCCTCAGTCTGAAATAATGTGAACGACCTCCGCCAAGTGCAACCTCATGTTCATACTCTGAATATGTCGGTCCTACAATAAGTGCCTTTGACGGCTTCTTTATCTGAATAACAAGCGAGATAAGTTCCGTAGAACCATTTCCCACAAGTACGCTTGTGTAGTCTGTCCCGGCGTACTTTGCTATACACTTTCTAAGAGATGTGTACTCTCTGTCAGGATATGATGTGATGGCATCTATATGAGATGCAAGTTCTTTTTTTAATTTATATGAAATCCCCAGCGGATTTACATTTGCCGAGAAACTTGTTATATCCTCTTTTTTTATGCCATATATCTTTTCTATTTTTTCAAGGTCACTTCCGTGAAAATGTTCTTTATGCTCTATCTTATTACTATCTGTCTCTGCACTCATTTTAACCCTCCTGCTTTTCTGCCATTGCACTCATTTTAATGCAATAATTAACTTTTATACAATAACGATAATCACATTATTGTTCATCCGTTATCTAATTAAGTATAGCACCTTAGCTATTGTATGTTAAGATACTGTTTTCTTTTTTCTTGTGGGTTTTAAAAGAATTGCAGATATTCTCAGCAATATAACAGTTACTATCATCTGTGATATCATACTTAACCTAAACCAATTGTCAACGATTGTTGAAGGCATCGAGCCATTGAGCATACCGGCTGCTTTTGAAATGACAGATATGGACTCACAATGCTTTGCTGTCATCTGAACAATTGTAAATGCCGGGTTAATCAAAAGTATAAACAAAACCGAACTCACATCAGGCATACTTCCGACAGCACCCATACAATTATAATAATACAATTTTGCTGCTATGTATGCGACTATGACTACAACTACCGTTCCACCACAGACAAGCACTATCTGTGCAAATGAACACACTGTAGCCTGAACCGTTTTTTTCAGCATAGTAGATGCGAGCATCCCCATACTTCCGATAAAAAATGATATTATCAATATCTCTAACATAAACATAAGCATATCTTCCATCCCTATACCACCTATGGTAAAAACTATTGATATGATTGGAAGACTTGATACCACAAGCAGAAAAACCATACTTATTGATGACATAAGCTTTCCCATAATAATCTCACCCGGAGTAAGTGTTGTCGTAAGTAAAATATCAAGTGTCTGTTTTTCACGCTCTCCGGCTATGCTTCCGGCTGTAAATGACGGAATAAGAAACATAACAGTGAGAATTTCCATGCTTACCAGTATGTAAAATACTTTAGCTGCCCCTGAGTAATCAACATATGGATTAAGATGCATATTAAACATTACTTCAAACCCTGTAATTGCAACTATCCCAAGCATCATATTAAAAAGAAATATGGTAAGTGCAAACTTTACCGAACGCACCTTCATTTTCAGTTCTTTACCATATACCGGATTTATCCTTATCCTCATCACCTAGCACCTCCCTTTTTTCCGTCGCTTTCATAAATATCTCCTCAATGTTTCCCGATTGTCTTGCAAACGAAGATAACTTTATATCATTTGATATCAGTTTTTTTAAGAGTTCCGCTTCATCATCTTCTGAACCTAAAAATCCAATAGATATATCCTTATCAGATATTGATATATTTTTTACCTTACTTTCATTCTTTAATACATTTATCGCCTTTTGTACTCCATCATTTATGTGAATCTGTATGGGATTTGATGCATTTAAATGAAGCATTATCTCATCAACCGTACCTCTCACCACCATTTTCCCGTGGTCTATCACTCCAACAGATGTACACAGTTCTGAAAGTTCCTGTAATATGTGCGAGCTTATTATTATTGTCTTTTTTTCTTCCTTCAATCTTTTTATAATCTTCTGTATCCCGTGTCTGGCACGCGGGTCAAGTCCGGAAGCGGGTTCGTCAAGTATTAGAAGTTTCGGATCATGTACAAGACATCTGGCAAGACAAAGTCTCTGTTTCATACCACGCGATAGCTCATCCACAAGAAACTCCGATTTGTCTGTAAGGTCTACCAGCTCCATAAGCTTTCTACATAGTTTTTCAGCTTTACTTCCTGTTATACCATAAATTGAAGCGTAAAATTCCATATATTCCATAACTTTAAGATTATCATAGACTCCAAAAAAATCAGGCATATATCCTATAATTCTTTTTATCATCCGGCTTTCCTTTAATGCATCAATACCTGATATTTTTACACTGCCACCATCCGCCTGAACAAGTCCTGCCATAATTTTCATAGTAGTAGTTTTTCCTGCACCATTTGGTCCTACAAAGCCTAACACCTCCCCATCTGCAACCGTAAGATTCAGATGGTCAACTGCCGTAAACTCACCGTATTTTTTATATAAGTCTTCTACCTCTACCATAAAACATTCCTCGTTTCATTTTTTGCTCATTTCATTACTTACCATTCAATATCACTGATGTCAATCCGTTTCCGCTTGTAAAATAAATCTCACTTGTTTCTTTTTCATAGTTTCCTGCAAGTTTAACTTCCGGAAGACAGAGATTTCCAAGTTCTTTTGAACTTATATACTCGACCGAATAATAAAGAGTGAGCGAACCGTCTGCATCAAGATAATCACTCATGTTAATTATCTTTGTTTCTTTTCCTGAGCTAAAAAGCTTTTCATATTTATTTGTTTCTTTATTTTTGATGCTGACAACACCATAAAATCCATAGTCAGCATACTTTAATTTTTTAGTTGAGAACTCTGCACCTGAACTTGTCTGCTTTGAATATACTAACTCCTTCAGCATGAAATTTTTAGGAAATCTGTATGTAACCGCAAATCGTTCCGGAGCACCCTGATACACATCATAACCGTTAGTGTATTCACTGTTATATTCAGATGCATATGTTTCAAGGTTATCTATAACATCATAACCATCAATCTTTTCGGTCATGCTGAAATTTTTACAAACACCTGTCACACCATACTTGTCATAATCAAATTTATCAGTAAAAGTCTCTTCATGTCCCTCCTGAACAAATCCGTAAAACCATGCCTGTGCATTGGAATTATCTTCAAGATATTCCTCAACAACACCAATTTTTCTCTTAAGACTTGCTGCTACGCCGCTTGAATACATTGTTCCTCCCATGACACTTTCTATCATGGCTTCATCTGAGTCACCATATTCAGACTTATTGTATGTTGATGACCTTGCAATTTTTTCTACATCTATAGTTTCATCCTTTTTTATATCACCTATATATAGAAGATTTCCCTGATAGTAGATCATGCAGTTGTTTAAGTCATATCCCAGCGTATTGATCATTTTTCCGACAAGCCGCATATCCTCCTCTGATACTTTTATGGTAATATTTCCGGAATTTTTAACTTTCTGTTTCATAACAAAATTGGCACTCTGAAATGAGGACATTTTGTTCATTATCAGTTTTGTTTTATTCTGTCCATAATCAACACCATAATCATAGTCATTTATGTCTATATTTCCAATTTCTTCTTTTCCCGTATATTCATCACTTTCTTTAGGTATAACATTACATTTTCCGGCAATATCCGCACTAAATGAATCATTTGAAACTCCGGTCACACTAAACAAGGTAGTCATATCCTTTGTTTTTGAAATCTGTCCGTCACTTAAAACTATCTGCGACAGATAATTTATGTACGGTCTTTGTATTCTCGTACTCGTTCCTACTATATAAATAATAGCTGAAAATGCAATTGCCAGAACCGGCACGGCAATCCACAGACGGCTTCTTCTTTTTTTTCTCTTAAATATCAGATAAAGCCCCGGTCCCGCGATAGTAATATATACACCAAGAATACACCCATATAAAACCATATTTGGCAGAACATCATTTTCATTTATTTTTAATGCTTCATCAAGAAATGAATAACCTGCTTCTTCCGGTGAAACAATTTCATTTTGAAGAAGCATCTTTTTCTTTGTTCCTTCACTTAGATTTTCCTCTATTGTGGTCATAACAGCCTTACCATAACTATTCCAAAGACTTTTTTTCAGATTAAATGAAAATTCAGCTACGATTATACCTCCTTCACCGTATTTCTTGGACACCATAAGTTTGTTATCGTTGTCTTTAATCAGAACATCATCCTCCTTTAGATTAAGTTCCACAATATCCATTTCTATCTGAGAGGGCACCGAACTTTCAAAACTAAATTTCATCGTCGAATTATTATCTTCATTCCATCCAAAATCAGTAACTATGCGTTTTGTCCTGCCTATATATCCCCTAAGCAGTGTACTGTGAAGTTTTTCAAACTCTTTCTGATAATTGCTGCCTGTTCCAACAACAAGCGTTCCACCTTTATCAACCCAGCGTTTTAATACTTTTATATTAGCATTACTGAATTTGCCTGTATTATAATTATCTATAACGACTATATCAACTGTATCAAGAATGTCTTCCTGCTCAAAATCACTCGCATTCATCTCAAATACTTTTCCAGTAACTCCATTGTCTGACATTCCATATTTTTCTGAACTCCCCAGACAATCAGCCATATAACCGAGTTTTGCCGGTGTATCAGACAACACCCCGACATAAATTCCCGTGGTGTCCGTATCGGCATTAACGACGGTATTAGCTTTCAGACAAATCTTACCTGAACTATCACACACCGAAACTATATATTCCTGACTTTCTGAAAGTAACGGAATAGCAAACTGAACTTTCCTGCTCTCCCCTCCTTCAACGCTGAATGACTTCTGAATCATCTTAAGACCACCGTTTTTTCCTGTCTTATATGTTATTCTGAATTTGCCTGAAAAAAATATTCTTTTATTATTTATAACAGCACATACTTTCATGCGCTTTCCATATTTTGTATTGCCTTTATATCCAAAAGAAATCTGTGCAGAAAGCCGCTTAGAACTGATTTCCATAGCTCCGTTTTTTAATCTGACCGTGTCTGCTGCCTTTGCTCTGTATATGCAAGGATTTAAAAATATCAGCATTATTATAATGATAATTATCCCTAATCCCGATAATTTATATTTTGATTTCATTTTTTACCTACTCTGTAATATTCACTAATCTCTCTTTATCTTTTTCTGCTTTTTCCAAGGGAAGTGCTATTGTAAAAATAGTTCCATCAATATCACTTTCAACCTTAATCATCCCACCATGTAATACTACTATCTGTCTTGCAATATTTAGACCAAGTCCCGTACCTCCGGTCTGCATTGAACGCGAATCCTCCACCCTGTAAAATCTTTCAAATATGCGTTCAAGACTTTCTTTTGGTATGATAAGTCCAAAATTGGTCACTCGTACCTGAATTTCTTTTTCAAACTTTTCAACTTCGACGAACACTCTTTTCCCATCCTTACCATACTTTATTGCATTGCTTATAAGATTTTGCACGGCTCTTGCCATAAGTTCTCCGTCGGCATTGATAATGCAGCTTGAAACATTCTGTGAAAGCTCATACTCCAGATTATTTTCACAAAACTGAGGATAAAATTCCTCAACCATCTGTTCTACAAGCTTGACTATGTCAATCTCACTTTTATGAAGTGTTATCTCTCCACTCATAAGTTTAGTGTAGCTGAACAGTTCCTCTATAAGTCCCTGAAGCCTGTTAGCCTTGCGCATAGCTATCTCGGCATATTTATGTCTTTCCTGTTCACTGAACTTTTCCATGTCTGCCGCTAACTGAAGATAACCTATAACAGATGTAAGAGGGGTACGCAGATCATGTGCAACACAAGTTATCATATCTTTGTTTGCCTGAAGTACATCTCTCTCTGACCTCATAAGAGTATCTATTTTTTCAGACATCCTGTTTACCTGAATAGCAATCTCTCCTATCTCGTCCTGTCTCCTCACCTCTATTTTTTCTGCTCCCTCCGAAAATGCCATATGGGCTATACTTCCCGATATATACCCTATATCAGCCGTTAGATTTTTTGTTATGAGCATAAAATACATTACAAAAAACAAGAATAGGAAAAACAATATAACAAACATTACAAATATAAGTGTGGTTTTATCCCATCTTCTTATAGCCTGATAAGTGAAAAAGTTTGTCTTAGGAATATGTTCCCCAGCCTTTCTTCCGACAATGTTCATATCACTCCTGCCATAACCTCTGTATGAAATACCAAGTGCCGTACTCAGTATGTAAAGTCCCACACCACACGCAAATTCAGTAATAACGGACAAAAACATACTTACTGCTACATAAAATATCAACTCAGCCCTAAGGCTTTTGAATAAACTATGCTTCAATTTTATATCCAACTCCCCAAACTGTTTTTATTATCTTACTTTTATCCGAACCCGACTCTATCTTTTCTCTGAGTCTCCTAATGTGAACCATCACCGTGTTGCTCATTTCAAAACTTTTTTCTTTCCAGACACGCTCAAAAATCTCATCTGTAGAAAAAACTTTGTTTGGATGTGAAGCCATAAGAAAAAGTATATCAAACTCAATCGGTGTAAGTTTGACCGGATTTCCATATGCTTTAACCTCATGCAGACTCTTGTCCATCCATAAATTTTCTATATTCACAACATCTGATGTTTTAGATTCTACTCCTCCGAAGCTGTGGTATCTTCTAAGCTGCGAATTGACCCTTGCTATAAGTTCACTCGTATTAAACGGTTTAGTGACATAATCATCAGCACCATTTACAAGTCCCGATACTTTATCACTCTCACTGTCTTTTGCACTCAACATAATTATTGGAATCGTACTTGTCTGTCTTATCTTTGCACAAACCTCATTTCCATCCATTCCGGGCATCATTATGTCAAGAATAGCAAGATCAATCTCTTCTGCGTCAAATATTTCCAAAGCTTCTTTCCCATTATACGCTTTATAAACCTGATAGCCCTCACCCTTTAAATGTATTTCTACCAGATCCGCTATTTCCTTGTCATCATCGACCATTAAAATCTTTCCCTCTGCCATATCAGCCTCCTCTCCGGACAGTACAAAATGCATGTTTTATCTTTCTATCCTTCTATATGTAACAGTTCAGCTTTGCATTTCTTACATTCATAAACCTGCCAGCAAGCTGTCAGTCGCTGCTTTGCAGCTTTTGCTTATTTCATTTCAGAAATGAAAGGCTATTCTACCATAAAAAGTTACTTAACAATACAATGAACAAGCTCATTGTATTGCCAATTACCTTTTTATGACTGAACTGTTACAATAATAACATATTGAATGTCCACAAATCTTTACTTTTTTCTTAATATTTATGTATATTGTAACAGATGAACCCCCAAAAAACATAAAGTACTAAATTTTTAAGGGACTGCCACAATATCGAAACTTCATACACGATATATAATTACTTCTATAATATCTGCATAAAATTTTTACTGCGACAGCCCCTTTTGTTTCTGTATCAGATTATATTTGTAAAATCACTTTCGCAATCTGATATATTTTTCTTTTTATATCACATAACTGCATTGCAAGCATTTGTTACTTTTTTTAGCAGCTCTCATCTTTCATTGTGAGCTGTAATTCTTTCATTGCCTTGGTGTCAATCTTTGGTGTTGAACGCTCTTTTAATGACTCATACACCTTTGGCACCATAATACTCTTATATGCCGGTCTTATTATCTTATCGACATTTATAAGTTCTTCCATACGGTGTGCACTCCAGCCGACAATACGCGCCATAGCAAATATAGGAGTGAACAATTCCTGTGGGATTCCAAGCATTGTATAAACAAATCCGCTGTAGAAATCGACATTTGCACTTACGCCCTTGTAGATGGCACATTCCTCACCTATGACCTCAGGTGCCATCCTCTCTATCATTGAATAAAGCTCAAATTCTTTTTTCTGATGCTTTTCATTTGCGAGCATCTCAACGAACTGCTTAAATGCTACAGCTCTAGGATCTGATATTGAATATACCGCATGACCCATACCGTAAATAAGCCCTCTCTTGTCAAATGCTTCTTTGCGGACAAGTTTTTTAAGATACGCTCTTACCTCATCCTCGTCAGTCGTATCTTTTACATTTGCCTTAAGATCCTGCATCATCTCAACAACCTTGATGTTGGCACCACCATGCTTAGGACCTTTGAGCGATGAAAGTGCTGCCGCAATAACGGAATATGTATCTGAACCGGCAGATGTTACTACCCTGGTTGTAAATGTTGAGTTATTTCCACCACCATGCTCCATGTGAAGTACAAGTGCAAGGTCAAGAACCTTTGCTTCAACATCAGTATATTCCTTGTTTGGTCTGAGCATACGAAGAATATTTTCTGCTGCGGAAAGTTCATCCGATGGTCTATGAATATAAAAACTTTCATCACACTCATAATGGTTGTATGCGTGATAGCCATATACGGCAAGCATTGGAAATACACTTATCAGCATAATACTCTGACTGAGCACATTTTCAAGCGAATTGTCCGTAACCTTATCATCATAAGAAGCAAGTGTAAGCACACTCTTTGTGAGTGAGTTCATAATATCCTTTGACGGTGCTTTCATGATTACATCTCTTACAAAGTTCGTAGGAAGACGCCTGTTCTTTGCAAGTACATCCTGAAATTCTTTAAGCTGGCTTGCTGCCGGAAGTTCTCCAAACAGCAGCAGATAAGCAGTCTCCTCAAAACCAAATCTATTATCCTGTCTGAAACCTTTTGTCAGGTCATAAATATTGTATCCTCTGTAAAAAAGCTGACCTTCACACGGAATGACCCTGTCACCGTCCATCTCGGTAGCCTTAATAAGGGATATATTGGTAATACCGGACAATACTCCCTTTCCGTTTTTATCCCTGAGTCCCCTCTTTACGCCAAATTCATCGAAAAGTTTCCCATCAATGGAGTTATTTTCAATACATATTTTCTTATAACGCTTTGCGTATTCTTCCATCATCTGTTCGTGACTTCCCTGAAGTATTCCATCCTGCATATATCACTCATCCTTTCCTCTTTATTTTGTCGCTATTTTTAAATTATAACTCAATTTAGTAACAACTGTCAAATTTGTCTGACATCTTTTAATAAACTTTTCATATTTATTAAATAAAAATTCTACCGCAACACATATTTAAAATAAAAATAAAATGTGCTACACAATGAATGACAGTACCAAAACTGTCATGGAAAAAGTAACAGTTCAGCCTTGCATTTCTTACATTCATCAAAGGCACACTTGAAAATATTCTTAAATACATTTATTATATTATGGATACATTTATTGTTTTATTATGAATATAAATATTTAAATTAAAAAATAAAAATCTAACTGATTTAAAGAAAGGCTGTGTATTATGTTAGAAAAAAAGACGCTTGAAAGTATCGTAAATGAAATTACTGATAATTATAACAACGAAGAATTGTTTTATTTAAAATCAGGACATTGTATGCCAAACCGTGATACTATAAAACATATCATCATGGGACTCAGACAGCTTATGTTTCCCGGATATTTCGATGATGAAAATCTAAATAAAACCGTACCGGAGTTTTTTGTCGGTCACAATATCACAAAAATATACAACAATCTTCACTGCCAGATAAAAGCTGCTTTTATGCAGCAGGCAAAAGATAATGCCAATGAAAACGAGATTGAGGAACGAACAACAGATATATGTGCAAAGTTTTTTTCATCCTTCAGCCACATACAAAATCTTTTGTTAAAAGATGTAAATGCAGCTTTTGACGGCGACCCTGCCGCAAAGACAAAAGAAGAAATAATATTTTGCTATCCGGGACTTTTTGCAATATTTGTTTACAGATTTGCTCATGAACTTTATAATATGAAAGTTCCTTTTATCCCACGAATAATGTCAGAATATGCCCACGACCACACGGGTATTGACATAAATCCAGGTGCAACTATCGGTGAATATTTCTTTATAGACCACGGTACAGGTGTTGTTATCGGCGAGACAACGGAGATTGGAAATAATGTAAAAATTTATCAGGGTGTTACTCTTGGTGCACTCTCAACCAGAAGCGGTCAGTTACTTAGAAATGTCAAAAGACATCCTACCATCGAGGATGATGTTACAATCTATTCAAGTGCATCTATACTCGGCGGTGAGACTGTTATCGGAAAAGGCTCTGTAATCGGCGGTAACGCTTTCATAACAGAATCAGTACCTGCCGGCACAAGAGTAAGTGTAAAAAATCCCGAATTAAGTTTTTCAACAAGAGGTCATCACACGGATAGTGAACTTCCACGATAGAGCTAATATAAAAAACAATAGAAAAATGAGGTTTTATATGAAAAAAAATTTAACGAAACTAATAATTGTGGCAATTTTGATTTCAACACTCAATCCCATTGCAAACACTTCACAGGCAAAAGCCAAAACCAAAAAAATCATATGTCTTTCTCTAAAAGGCAATACGCTTACATATGCAGATGCCGTCTGGACATATGAACTTGGAATTGAAGATGAAAACATTGTAGGCAAACCCAAAAAGCATACTATGAAACTTGCATCAAAAGTTTCATACTCTCTTTTAAATGCTGACAAGATGAAAAATTACAAAGTCAATAAAAAACGCTTTGTAAAAGCAATAAAAAGTGCAGAACCTGAACTTGCAAAAGATCACAAAATAAAATATTACTGGGGCATGGCTGCAAAAGTAACGCTAACCGGAAATAAAATCACAAAAATCCAGCAGTTGTATCAGGACTAAAGATAGAATAACACTAATCTAAAAAGATGAGAGTTTTCACTACGAACTCTCATCTTTTTAAATGTTAGCAAAACTACTTCCAATACTTATCAATTTCATCCTGTACTAAATCTTCACCGATTACGATAAATATTTCCTGTCCTTCTTTTATCGGCTTTATAACCGTTTCTTTTTTAGTGGCATTAAGTTCTATCCAGCCATCTTCATCAGACATAAAACCTTTAATTCTGAATACATTTCCACATTTTTCGTCAGAAAAAGTTTTATTTACACAATCTTTAAGCTGATTAACAGTCATATGTTTATTCATATAGTAAAGTGATGAAAATTCCACATCGTCTGCATTATATCTTTTTTCTATACCCGCACCGACATACTCACAATTTTCAATCTTTTTATAATCATCTTCATTAAACTCATCCCAAGGCTTTGCAATGACTACACTGTCAATCTTTCTGGTACAGTGAAATTCCTCAAGACTTTTATTTATATATGCAGTGACCTCCTGTATCTGTCCACCATCTACACCGTCTGTCTTGCTAAAAAGTATCTTTCCCGCATTAGCCGCCTCTGACGCCAGGATATATCTTGAACGCTCCGACAGGTCAAGTTCGAGGTGTGCATCAACTATCGTTATGACATTTCCTATCTGATACCATCTTTCCAGTGGATCTTCGTGCAGAGTATCAAAAAATTCGTCCATGTCAAACACACCTGACGGCTCGACCAAAACCCTGTCAAATCCCTGCATCCCCATGGCAATAAGTTTAGTCTTAAATCGCCTTCTGTGGCAGTCCGCATCACAGCCGCCCGCCACCATCTCAAGGTCACAGCTTTCACCTAGAATATCCTGCAAAAGCATCGCATCTACATTGACAGCACCGTAATCATTTTCAAGAATTCCTATCTTTAACCCTTTATCCGTGAGATATTTCACATATTTTCTGATAAAAGTTGTCTTACCTGAGCCAAGAAACCCCGTAATCAAGTCTATCTTAATCATATTGCTCTCCCTTTTACACCGCAACTTAAATTTATTAAACCGGTTATGAAGCTGCTTTTAATATCATTTAGATATATTAATAAACTACTCACAACCGGTTCACTTTTTAATTATGCGATTTTTTTAATAAAATCAACAACTATCTCAATACCTATCTGGGCTGCTTTTTCAGCAAATGTGGCATAATCCATTGCACCGCCCTCACCATCTGAAATTGTGCGAAGAATTGCAAACGGAACTTTATTTACATAGCACACATGACCGATACTTCCGCCCTCCATCTCTGCCGCTATCGCATTGAAACGCTCATGAAGTTTGTCTTTCTGATGCTTATCGTGCATAAACATATCACCCGTGGCGATAGTTCCGACCCTATACTTTCTCTCTTTTTCGTCAAGACACTCTTTTAATGTAGCCATCATCTTTTTATCACATGGAAGATAAATCTCATTTATTCCAGATAAAAGACCTATCGGATCACCGAGTGCAGATGTGTTCATATCGTGCTGTACAACCATATCCGCAACAGCTATTCCCATAACCCCAAGCTCCTTGCACAATGTTCCGGCAACACCGATATTTATAACCATATCGACATGGTATGTAAGTATCATAGCCTCCGTACAAATAGCTGCAAATACCTTTCCAACTCCGCTTACAGCGGCAACCACTTCCGTCCCACCTATAGTTCCTTTTACAAATTCTACGCCGCTTATCGACTCATACGACGGATTTTCCAATGTCTTTTTCAGATTGTCAATCTCAATCTGCATCGCTCCTATAACACCGATTATCATAATGTCCCTCTTTTCTCTGTTATTTTTACTCTGTCGGATAAGTAAACTCCATATTTGTCTGGTTTTCAAGCACCTCAAGATAAGTCCTGCACTCTTCCTTTGCAAGCTCTATATCAAGATTTTCATAATGTCCGCACTCAATCGCAGATTTTCCGAATACATCACCGTCATGCTCTATCGTCTGTTTAAGAATTTTCTTTGTAAGTTCAAAGACATCCTTTGCATCCATATCACGGACAAGAAGATAAAAACCTGTCTGGCATCCCATAGGTCCAAAATATACTATCTTGTCTGACACCTCAGAATTGCGTGCAAATGTCGCAAACATATGCTCAACTGAATGCATAACGGCATTGCTCATATAATCTCCCGCATTTGGCTTTCTCGTACGGAGATCGTATGTCACAACATCTCCATCCTCCCTTGAGATATAAAATCCCGGCTCTAATACATTATGATTAATCTGAAAACTTTTTATTCTCTGCATTATAAATACCTCCGTTTGTTATTTCTGATTAGTTACTTCTAATATGATATTATACACATTTCGCTTAAAAAATAAAGTTAAAAGCGACTATGTGCCTGTCATCTAACAAAACATTACAGTTTACAAAAAACATAAACTGTAGTGGATTTTGGCAATGCTTCGCATCCTTAATCCCCATCTATTAGAACCTCTTTACCTTTAAACGCAAAGCCGTAATGATGGATATTTTCTTTGTCCACTCCTCTTTTTATGAGTTCTGCATCATAATCTTTTTCTTTTATCTGCTGCAAGGCAGCCTCTACTGTTTCCTCTAAGCTGTTTTCTTTTCTTGGATTTATCACCTTAAACTCTATGACTATTCCCGGATATTTTATGTTTTCTTTATCCACTGGTTCAAGCATTATGTCATATCTTCCATAACCACTCTCACGGTTTGAGTTTATGATATAGTTTTCTGTCTGGTCTACCATAAGTCCGAGCACAAAGCCGTGATAAAAACGCTCAGGTGCTTTTTTTTCTGATATATGTTTTCCAGAGTCAAATGAACTAAATGTTTTTAATGCAACATCATTCATGTACTCATTCATGCTTTCTATATCTCCACCTATAAGCGCCCTTACAAATCCATTTGTTTCCATCTTTGCAGAACTGAACCATCTGAGTATCATTTTTCTAAACATGAATAAAATTTCTCGATTTGTTAAACCAAGCTCATATTCATTCTCACTTTCTCTTGTAAGGTTCAGCTCTTCTGACGAAATGACTTTTAAATAACCACTTGCAAGCATAAGACTCCACACTGCATCTTCTGAATACTGAAGTTCTGAAAATACTATCTGTTCATCTATTCTCACATTTATCGTTTTTCCACTTATAAGTGTTTCTAACATTGTTTTTATATATGAACTTCCCTTTTGCACAAGGTTGTTTATCAATCCATTTGAACTTGAGTCTGCCCAGTATGTTTTCAAACTCTTAAATTTCAAAAAGTTTATTATCGACCACGGATTGTAAATGTCTTTCTTGTCTCCAAAAGTAAATCCGTCATACCACATCTTAACTTCTTCTTTTTTATCTGAAAGTCCCTGTTCATCTAGTGCATTAAACACCTCTTCTTCCGTAAATCCAAATGCTGTCTCATATTGTTTTGATGTTGATGTAACTACAACAAGGTTGTTAAGGTCTGAAAAAATGCTCTCTTTTGAGACACTGGTTATTCCCGTCATTATCGCTCTTTCAAGATAAGGCTTTGTCTTAAATGTCGAGTTGAACAAACTTCTCGTAAATGCCACAAGTTCTTCCCAATAACCGTTTACATATGCCTCCTGCATAGGGGTGTCGTATTCATCCAGCAGAATAATGGCTTTTTTTCCATAATATTTGTGCATAAAAATGCACATTTTATTTAATGCCATGCTGCAAACCGCATCAGACATATCCATGCTCACACTCTCGTAAAACTTCTTTTCATTTTCACTTAGAATATCACCATCAAGCAAATATCTGTTTTCTTCATATATATCTGATATTTTAATACAAATCTGCTGCTGTGTTACTTCAAATGTATTCCCCTTTATCCCTGCAAAACTAAGGAATATCACAGGATATGTTCCCTGTAATTCACGATATTTTTCATCTTCCCATATATCAAGCCCCTCAAACAAATCTCTCCTGCCCTCATACTTATTTGAAAAGAAACATTTTATCATATCCATATTTAATGTTTTTCCAAAACGGCGTGGACGGGTTATCAGTGTTACATCATCCTGATTTTCCCACCACTCCTTTATAAATGATGTTTTATCTACATAAAATGTATTTTTTTCACGCACTGTTTCAAAGCTCTGAGTTCCTATTCCTACTGTTCTTGCCATATGCTCACTCCCTTTCTCCTGTTTAACAATATTAGACATATGCAAAACTATCATAAACTGTTGCAGATATTCGCAATCCGCTCCGCTACTTGCTCATAACACTGTCAGAAAGGCATTCCCTGATAGTTAAATTATACAAATATAAAATTAATTTCGCAATCGTCTGTCTTTATAAGCATATCCCTTATTTAATCAATTATATTCTAACATTGATATTCCAGCGTGTAAAGTATCGTGGATAAAAGAAAAACCGTTCCAAAAACAACCTTATTACTTCTCACACTTACAGTGCTGTCAGCAATTTTTACATTGATTTTGAAACGATTTTCTATAATTTTTTATATAATGATGTAAGTTTCAAACGACTACTACATCATTTTAATACCACAAATTTGTTCATTTCAAGTGTTGAGATAAATGTTATGACTCTTTTGAGCATATCATTCTCCTCCTCTGGAAATGCTTCGTTCATTTTCCCTACTATATCATATATGGTTCTCTCACCGTCTATGCTTTTCCATACAACTGAACCATACTCGTCAAGTTTAATATGACTGACCGCCGGTTTATGAAAAAATTTCTGTGCTATCTTTGCATAAAATCCCTTGTGCGGCATATCGACCTCTACATTGCCATCATCGAGTTCTCTCCACTCATGCCCATCTGATATATATGGTATCTTATCCATATAATTTCCTGAAACAACTTTAGCTTTTGGCTTTCGCTTTCGCATTAACTTCCGCCTTTCTTTTAAGCCTTCTTCATTTTCTTTGTGGCAGCATATAAAAGTGATGCACAAAGAAGTATAAAGAATACTACGCTTCCGCCCTGTCCAAGATTTATTCCATAATTTCCAAGATTTATTTTGTCTGCTACTCCGAGTACAGTAAGTATCGCAAGAATAATACCTACAAGACCCTCACCGGCAATAAGACCTGATGAGTAAAGGATTCCCTTGCTGTCGTCCTCCTTTATTTCCTCCTCTGTCTTATTCTTACGCTTTGTAACGATAAGTTTGATAACTCCTCCGACCATGATAGGTGTTGAAAGGTAAATAGGGAGATATAAACCAATCGCAAATGGAAGTACCGGAATACCAATAACTTCTACCATGAGTGCAAGGAATATACCGATAAATACGAGATTCCACGGAAGATTTCCCTCCATAACACCCTCTGTTACCATCTTCATAAGTGTTGCCTGAGGAGCCGGAAGCTTGTCTGTACCAAATGTCCATGCAGAATCGAGAAGCATAAGAACTCCTGCGATTGCAAGACCTGCACATACAGCACCGATAAGCTCACCTATCTGCTGACGATAAGGTGTAGCACCTACGATATAGCCTGTCTTAAGATCCTGTGAAGTATCACCTGCCATAGCAGCGATTATACAGATAACTGTACCTATACAGATAGCCATTGTCATACCCTGGATACCTGTTTTTCCTGTTGCCTTAAGAATCATTGTTGCAATAAGAAGTGTTGCAATAGCCATTCCTGATACAGGGTTGTTAGATGAACCTACAAGTCCTACCATTCTTGATGATACTGTTGCGAAGAAGAAACCAAAAATGATAATGATGATTGCAGCGATAATGCTGATAGGTACTGATGGAATCAATACAAGTGCAAGTGCAACTAAAACGACAACAACCATTGCCCATTTGATTGAAAGATCTTTTTCTGTACGAAGATCTCCACCCTTATGTCCCAGACCACCAAGAGCTTTCTTGAATGTTCTGATAATAAGAGGCAATGACTTGATAAGGCTTAAGATACCACCACAGGCAACTGCACCTGCACCGATGTATCTTACATAATTACTCCAAAGCTCTGCCGGTGCCATATCTGCTATAGCTTTTGTAGCGGGGAATAATATAGCACTGTCTCCGCCCAATGCACCGATAGTATGCATAAGAGGCATGATTACGAACCATCCTACAATAGCTCCGCCAAACATATATGAAGCAACTCTTGAACCACAGATGTAACCTACACCAATGAGAGCAGGCAGTACATCAAGTCCGAATGCTGATCCCTTATAAACTGAAATATCCCAGCTTATCTCTGACGGGAATAAGATAAGTCCATCTGTTACAAACTTATAAAGTGCTGAGATACCAAGACCTGAGAATACAAGTTTTGATTTGCTTCCACCTTCTTCACCTGCAAGAAGAACCTCTGCACAGGCTGTTCCCTCAGGGAATGGAAGATTTCCATGCTCCTCAACGATAAGTGCCGTACGGAGCGGAATCATAAATAAAGTTCCGATAACACCACCTGCGACAGCGAGAGCTGCGATAGTGAAGAACGAAGGCATCTGGATAGATGAATCTTCTCTTGCCCACATATAAAGTGCAGGAAGTGTAAAAATTGCACCTGCGGCTAACGATTCACCCGCTGAACCGATAGTCTGAACCATGTTATTTTCAAGAATTGAATCTTTCTTTAAAATAAAACGGATGACACCCATTGAAATAACTGCTGCCGGTATAGATGCCGAAACTGTCATACCTACTCTAAGTCCGAGATAAGCATTTGCAGCTCCAAATACTACAGCAAGAATAATACCGAGAATAAGTGCTGTCGGTGTAAATTCTGGCATGACCTTGTCCGCGGGGATAAACGGCTTAAAGTCATTTTTTTCTTTGCTCATAAAAAGTCTCCTTTTCCTTTTGTATAATTAAACTAAAAATGTTACATGACTGTTGCAACAATAACATATTATATATATATGACCTCCCAGCATCATATACACAAAATATATTATAAGTACAGCCATTATATAATTATATTATAGACCAGAACTATTTACAATAGTAATTTTATCTTTTGATGTAAAAATTATACATTTAAATCCACATTTGCCAACACTCTAAAAGCCTTTCTAAACTGTAAGCCGCATTTGCAGGACTTGTAGATGGAAGTTTTATTATCTCTCTTCCGGTTTTACCATACTGGTATTTCATATAAAGTTCGTATGCCTTGCCGCCATTTGCATATATCCTGTCAATGTCAGCATTGTCTAAAATAACCGACAGGTCAACGGGCACAACATTTTTTATCGAACTGTCACTCGAACCTATAATATCACACTCAGAGATAACATCCCACACGGCTATATGATTTCTGAGCAACATCTGTTTTTTCTCCTCAATAGTCTGCGGGACAATGTCCTCATCACATAACGCCGCAATAAGTTTCCAAAACCTGTTCTGCGGATGCCCGTAATAAAAATTGTTCTCCCTTGACTTTACCGATGGAAGTGTCCCCAAAACCAGTATTTTTGAATTTTTATCAAAAACAGGCTCGAATTCATGTTTTATATGTGTGTACTCACTATTCATCTTTCATTATCTCCCTATCTTTCAAATATTTTCTCATAAAAATTTCAGATTGTGAAACTATTATAGTTCTTTTTTATAATCTTTTTAAGTGCCGCCGCATTTTTATCCGAAAGTTTCAAATATACTCCGGCTTTATGTTCAGGCTCAATATAAACATCAATGTTATTTTCGTCAAGTATTATTCCAAATACGCAAAGCTCACCCGCATTATTTTCAACCGTCAGATAATAGCACTTATCAGGATTCTCTTTTGCCGTCATTACAAACTTCTGCTTATACATATCTCTGAGTTCAAAATAATTTCCTTTTGTAAGAAGTTTATAAAACTCATTTCCTGATTTTTCATCCGCCCAAACGGCAAGTCTCTTATCAGGATTTTCTTTAGATTTTGCCTTAAATCTTTCAAGCATTATCTCACGAATTGCACTTCCGTCTTTTATGTCCATAATCTCCTTAAAATATTCCTCCGGAGAAATCCCACTCTTTGCACCTGATTTTTTTCTGTCTTTTATACTATGTTCTTTCAGACTTTCAATTCCAACACATTTTCCGATATACATCGCATCTGACCTGTCTTTATATAAAATAAACTTTCGACTGTTACGCCCACCTATAAAATATATACTTCCAACTGAATACTTGCTGCCCTTTGGAGCATTTCCCAAAAACGGCGTCAGCTTCTTAGTCTTATCCGCTTTTTTCAGTTCAATTCCCTTTTGTGTAATCTTTTTTTCTTCATCCTCATTCAGTTGATAAAGACTGTAAAGATAACCATTTTCCGAATAACTCTTTGTATCAACACAGACCGCAGTATTCTGCTGATTATAATAATGCCACTGCTGTTCTTCTTTTGTATTAATGCCGAGGTCTGCATCGTCATCACCCATCATTATATAATCCTGACGCAGAGCATAACGCTCCCTTGCGGTACTGCACACACTCTCAAGCACACTTGTCTCACCTGTCTGCTTTTGGCTTCCCATGTATATATAACCTATTGCAAGCCCTGCTATCAATACAAAACATACGACCGCAATACATATAATATGTGCCTTTGAGCGTGGATTTTTTATCGGCAGCCTGCTAATGACAGAATATATCTTATCTTCAAAAATCTTATCATCATTATATTCAAAATCAAAATCTCTCATGGAATTTTCCAAATCCTTCTCACTATAAATCTTAAAAGCTTTTCTTATAATCTCATCACTGCCTTTAAATCCATTTTTATTCCCACTTCTTACCATAAAGCTCACTCCTTACTAGTTTCACAATCACCAAAGACTTTTTAACAGCTTCTTTCTTCCACGGTTTATCTTCGACCGCACCGTATTATAAGGAATTTCCAGTAAATCCGAGATTTCTCTCGGACTCATCTCATTTAAATAAAACAGCGACAAAACTTCACGGTAAGTAAAGTCAAGTTTATTTATCTCTTCCACAACTCTTTTTAACTCCATCGAGACAAGTATCTCATTTTCTATGTCAACATTCCCTGCCTGCTCTGTTATGTCCTCAATATTTATATTCGACTGTCTGCTTCTCTTGTTTTTTCTGTATATGTCAATGGCACAATGGCTTATGACCGTATATACAAAAGCTGCTGTTTTTGCTTCATCGTCAAAGTCTATGCAATCCGTATGTCTTGATATTGCTATTATGCTGTTTTGCACAGCGTCCTCAGCATCCTCACGCTGGTTTAAAATCTGCATTGCCCTGTAATACATTCTGCTGCCGTATAACTCATACACTTTTTCAAGTTTTTGTCTCTGTTCTTCTTCCCATTTTTTTGCTTTGGTGCCATTTGACATTTTTTTCACCTCCCCAGTGTACTATGTACTTTTTATTTCTAATATTTATAACGGCACGGATATAAAATTTGATGCAGAAATAAGTATAAAATTTATATCTGTATGCAACATTCCTGCCATAAAAAGAGATTTAACAATACAATGAATAAACTTCGATATTGCCAATTACCTTTTTATAACTGAACTGTAACATTAAAAAATGCAAATTTCATTTTATGGCTTTATCAAAGACAATTTTTCTTTAAAGCCCTATGAAATTTGCATTTTATTGTGTGTTGTAAGGATTATTTTTTATTTTTTCTATTTGCAGTATTTCTCTCTGAGTTCTTTAAGTTTACTCTGGTATGTTTCCTGCTGTTTTTTGTTTACAAGATAACCTTTTACCTGCTCTGCTATACTGTCGTACTCAGGTACTTCGCCCTCGTTTTTGTCATCGACCCAGATAAGATGGTATCCGAACTGTGTTTTTACAGGACCTATTACTTTGTTTAGTTCCCCGTCAAATACGGCATTTTCAAATTCTTTTACCATCTGGCCTCTGCCAAATGTTCCAAGACTTCCGCCTTTCTGTGCTGATGGGCAGGTAGAATACTCTTTTGCCGCATCTTCAAAACTTTTTGCTCCTGATTCGATTTCTTCTTTTATCTGATTTGCCTTGTCCTCATTGTCTACGAGTACATGTTTTGCCGTTGCAGATGCTTTTGATGCAAATTCTTTTGAATGACCTAAGAAATACTCTTTTGCTTCTGCATCTGTTACAGAAATGTCTTTTAAAAGGTCTGCCATAGCTATCTGGCTTAATATATCTCTCTTTGCCATAACCATTGATGTTTTAAACATCTCTGTCTCGTCTTTCTTTTCTTCCTCCCCGTACATTGCAAAAAGGCAGATTTCTTCTAATCTTTCCTCGCACTGCTTACGGAACTCAGGCATACTTCTATACATCTGCTGTTCCTGCGGCATACCTGAAATAAATGTGTCGATATCGACATCTGTTATCGTGTAATTTCCAATTTTAGTATTTGTTTCTGACATCTTTATCCTCCGATTTTTTGACAAATGATAGTCACTATTATGAGGGAATACAACAAAAGTTGCAAGTGTTTTTGCTCTTTTTTATAAACCATGCTTATTTCTTCTTTTTGCTGCTTCTCTATAAACCTGTTCATCAGTTCTTGCAGAAACAACAATAATCTTCATTACTCCATCCACACGCTCAATCTTATAAACAACTCTTATGCCTAAGTTTCTAAATTTTATTTTCATTAAATTAGTAAGATTTGTACCACTTTTATTACCTAAAGGCTTTCCATATCCGCCCTCCTCAACAGGCAATGGATTTTTGCTTACTTTTGAAATGCCTTTTAATACTTGTATTTGAGCCGAATGGTCGAGTTTCTTCATATCATTTTCCGCTTCTTCTAAAAACTCAATATTCCATGTCATTCTATATCTACATCCTCCGCATCCAAAAGTTCATCTTCACTTATCCCAAGCTCATTCATTACAGTATCAAGTGAAACCGTTTTATTATTCCCATCAGCCTCCAAACGCCTGTTAGCTTCCAATAAAAGATAATAATCTTCTTCTATTTCAGTTAATCTTGTATATTCCTCAGGTGATAATATAATCGCCGATGGCTGATTATTTTTTAAAACTATCAGTTCATTTTCAGAATGTAATCTGTCAAATATCTTAGCCGCCTGACCTTTATTAAACTGCGAAATAGGAACAAGACTTTGTAATATATCTGCTGCAATAGCCATAATAACCCTCATTTCTGCACACATTTTTTGCATAGTATCAAATATAATATATTTTCCACTTAAGATTTGTGCCAAGTGTGCAAAACACAAATCCGTTACTTTATTTTACTTATATTATATTCAGATTTGTAACAAAAATCAATAAATATTACTTTTAATTTTCTATTATATTGTAACAGTTCAGCCCAAAAAAGATAAGTCAATAATACATGAGCTTGCTCAATGTATTATTGACTTGTTTTTTGGGGCTGAATAGCCTTTCATTTATGAAATGAAGTAAACACAAGCTGCATAGCAGCGACTGACAGCTTGCTGGCAGGTTTACGAATGTAATAAATGAGAGGCTGAACTGTTACATTATATTTTCATATATATTTAACATCTCATTTTAATATGCAAATTTTCAAATAATTACAAAACTATCATAATCCTTGATTAAATTGTGCAACTAACACAACATACAGTCAATTTATCAATTATCTATACAAACTTTTACAGATATTTTCAACTTACCCTGTGAGATTTTCCCATAAAACCGTAGATTATAAATGACAGATAAAATACTTACCTGAATTTCTCTAAGTATCCAATGTCTGTCATAAAGAAATGACGTCTTTTCTAACAAATAGTCGCTTGCGACTCTTTCGCATTTGAGCGGAATGCGTAGCATTTACTTCTTTTCCGCGAAATGTGCATTCTCACGGAGTGTTTTTTGTGTTATAAAAAACATACTGCCGTTATAATACAACAGAATGTTTTTTCACATTTGATGATGCAGGGGATAAAATCAGATAACGATGCAGCGATATGCGGCATCAATTTTGAGCATGGCATTATTTTATGCTGCAATAATAACTATGTGCCGATTACGGCACAGAAACGAGGTTTACAATGCAAAACAAAAACAATGATATTTCCGATAAGGAAATAATATCATTATTTAACGAACGTTCTGAACAGGCAATAAGCAAGACAAGTGATAAGTACAAAAATCTTTGCTTTAAAATTGCAGATAACATACTAAACGACAAACGAGACAGTGAGGAATGTGTTTCAGACACATGGCTGGCTCTATGGAACAATATTCCGCCCAAGTCACCAAATCCCCTTAAAGCCTACATATGCCGTATTGTCAAAAATCTTTCTCTTAAACGCTACGAATACAATTCGGCAGGCAAGAGAAAAAGCGAATATGAGGTGTCACTTGACGAACTCAACGATTGTCTGGACAAAAATAATGATACTTTAAAACAGATAGAACAAAAACAGCTCATTGAAACCATAAATGTATTTTTGAAAAAGCTGCCAAAAGAAAAACGCATCTTATTTATAAAAAGATACTGGTTTATGGAGTCTGTTAAGGAGCTCGCAAAAGATTACGGAATATCTGAAACAGGGATTTCCATGCGGCTTTCAAGAATACGCAGCGAACTTAAATCTCATTTGATAAAGGAGGGTTATTATGACTGATAAGGATTTATTTAATGCGATAAATGACTGTGATGACAGTTTTATTGAAGAAACGATAAATGACTGTGATAAAAAATTTATTGAAAAAACGGCAAATAAATATGATGAAAAATTTACCGAAGAAACAACAAATGAACAGACCAATAATTTTAATAATAAACAAAAAGAAATAAATGGTTCGGCAATAACACCGGGAAAAAATTTCCGCAGAAATGAAAAATCTGATAAACCAAACAACAGACCGTCATTTATAAAAAGATGCCTGCCATTCACAGGACTCCCACTTATAAATGCCGCCGCCATCCTTATACTCGTGCTTGCTGTCGGATTTGGTGCTGCTGCCGCAACATCCGGCAAATTTCACAACTGGATTTTTACGGCATTTTCAAAACAAGACATACAAAAAGCCGAGCTTAACACTTCTGCACCCGACAAAATTTCTTCTGATAACGGACAGAGTACGGCTTCAAATCCTGACAATAACATAGACATAAAAGCCGACAAAAATAACCATCTGTCTCTTGGCAAAAATATCGACCTTGTCGGAGATAAAGAAAGTTTCATATACAAATATCACAAAAATGGCGATGACGAGATAGTAGACGAGGTATATTCCATTCAGGATAATGGTCTGTCAAAACTTGCGATAAAAACATTTTCAGGTACTTATTATGGAAGCAGCTTTTCTTTTGATTATTCTGTTATAAATAAAGAGATATTTGCATTTAACCAGACCGGAACTTTAGACAGCGTAGACTATGTCATGGACGGTGATACCGTTTATGCCTATTTCTCAAAAGTCAAAGGTGATACTATACTAAAAAGCAGTGTCGCAAAGCTGAACCTTAAAACAGGAATAATAGACAAATTTACGGATGATAACAAAATATGCAACACTAAAATGTCTCCTAACGGAAAAATGATATTATTTAATTACCGTGCTAAGGGATACTGGACCGCCTTAGATACATCGACAGGCAAAGAGATAAAAATCCCCGGCATAGACGGATATAATCATGAAAGCCAGATAAAATTTATTGACGATTACCATGTACTGTCACTCTTAGTAATTTCCACGGGAAATAATGCAAAGACATACAGTGAGCAGGTTTGCACAAACCTTATAGACCTCACAACCGGAAAAACTCTACACACTTACAAGGATTATGGAGAGATAAATGTCTTATGGAATTATAAATATAATGAAAAAAATAAATCATTGAAAGTTTACAATATAACAAATAAAAACAGTTTCACAATTCCTGACATGAAATCAGAGGATGCAGCTATAGCTGATACAAACGGAAACTATGTACTTTTCGGTGACCTCGAGGAGCCTGACACATTCTGTCTATGCAACCTTGACACACATAAATATATCAAATTTACGATACCAAAAGAACTTCGTTCAGATATAGAAATGTACCTCTCCGCCGTTAAAAGCAAAATGCTCATAACCGACGGAAAGGATGCCTATCTTGTGCAGTGTCCGTAAAAAACTCGGTATTACAGCTTGTTCTATGTGCTACTTAACAATTTATCAAAGTCACCATTATTTTTGGCTGTCGCATTAATCAAAATTCATACAGGATATAAAAACACTTACTATCTAAAGACTTATATTTAATATAATATTTTGTTATTACGACAGCCATTTTGCTATAAGTATCGTTTCAAATCAATTTTAATTTTCTCAATATAATTTCTTTTTTATAAACATTGCAAAAATTTTATTAATGCTATATTTTACACTAAACTATTTTTTCCTCAATCTCCACGACTATTATTTGTTATTGTAACGATTACATTCTCTTTCAAGTTTCTCAAAATTAAGACATCTGCTTTTTCCTTTATAATTAGATTCACTAACACATAATTTATATAAACAATTAGCTTTATTAATAATTACCTCTGCATTTTTCCTGCACCATGTCAGTTCATCAATACATAACTGCTTATAATGCTTTTGGGCTATCGTATCTCTCTTATCCTCTTTAAGATTTATTTTTATTAACTGTTTATCCTCCACCGGAATCATGAGATTATAATTTAAAACCCCCAACAATTTGCCTTTCTTATCAAATATCTTGTCAAAATCAGCTTTAGGACTCATTTTCTTATGCTTTTCTACTGGATGTGATAATGGTATAAGATATTTGTGTTTATTACATATTACAACTGTACCTACATATATTCGATGTTGCTTCCCAATCTGTGGTGAAACTGAGGAAACTCTGTCATCAATATTATGTAAATTTCTAATATATTTCATATCTATACGATATAAATTCAGTCTTTCCTGTTTCATATATCTCCTTAAATATTAAAAGTGGCTATGCCAAAAAACATAGCCACTATGAAGAATCACCAAAGACGATTCTTACGCTTTTACAACCTCCACTTATGGTAGGACTCACCTTTACTATTATAATACCAAAATCTGAAAAATAGTCAATACAATTTACGACAAAAGTTACCCATTATTTCTTTTTAGTCAAGTTCAAACATCTGTTTCTTTATCATATTAAGTGTTGTATAACCAGGTTCTTTAACCTCCTTACTCATCAGTTTAAATATTATCTTACAACGGGATGCATCGCTTAGATACTTCTTCGGATAGTCAAAGTAGTATATATGGTCACGACTTAATGTGTACGACTTAGATACACTTTCGCTTACACTCTTACCTGTATCTTTTCTGTATATCTTATCACCGGTGATATAACTATCTGTATCTCCACTTTCTGTTCCATCAGTTGCGGGATAATATATCGAACAGGTAAATTTAGAACCGGTCAGATTTTCATCAGTAGGTCTGAAGTAAACTCTTATCGTTCCATCAGATTTTTTTCCATATTCTTCCTCTGATGTTATCTGGTATATTCTGCTGTTCTCATCTATCTGCTCCGCATTTTGAACTTCAACATACGGGCTCTGATAAGATGCTCTATAGGCAGCTATCATCGTATTTACAAAAAGTTTTGCTTCCATATCATTAGTCACCGTCGAATGTCCTACGCTTGAATAAAATACATTTCCCTTACTGTAAATATAATAATTATTTGCTGTATCATTAGGTGACACTCCATAGGCATGTGCACTCTGAGTGGTATATCCCCGATTATTATTTTTACCATCATCATCCAATGTGTACCATACCGTCACCTCAGAGTCCTCCATATTAAGCTGGTAATACTGGCTGTGTGTTGTTGCCACATTAAATTTGTCCTTATCTATATGATATGGATACGATGTTATCTGACCGTCATTTACCTTGCTTATCTTAGTCGTACAATCATTGTCATTACTAAAACCACAATTTTTTGAATTTCTGTTATTACTGTTATTATTATCCTTATATACAGGATTTCCGTCTACTCCGGTTATCATATACCGGTACGGTACTTTTTCATCATATGCACCATTATAACCTAATCGTCTCAGTGCCACATATGTATATCCGTGGAGAGCATCAAGAGTATTTCCTGCAATATCCTTAACAGTATCATAAGCTCTTTCTTTCTGGTAATTTATGAGTATATTTTTATCATTCTCCGTCATTGCCGTTTTAGCAGGATTTCCGACTGCTTTATAACGATTCATTCCCATCACATCACGCAGCAGTGCATTTGCAGTATAGCCGTATATTCCTTCACCTACATCGTTTAAAGATGTAATATCATGCGTAAACAATACACTCTTTTTCTGTGCTATAAAATATTTGATAAAATCAACTGCACCATGCTCATTTGAAATATCTTCCAGACAGTACATATCTCCAAATCCAAATATAAACATATTGTAATCTTTTAACTTATTTCTTATAACATTATTTTCGTCCGTTAAATTATAATTTTTCGGATTTTGTTTTCCTGTATCAAACGAAATTTCTTTTGAATTATCAAACTCAAAATCATTGTCTGTCTTATCATGATATTCCTTAAATATCTGCTCAAACTCCTCCACCGTCATAGTGTCAACGGTTATCTTGTAGTCCTCAATATTCTGATAATATTTTTTAAATATCGCACTCGTGCTTAAGTCTAACATTCCGTCTGTCACTCTATTAGCTTTCGCCTTTTCAGGATCAGGCATAATCTGCAGCACATTTACTTTCTTTTTATCTGAATCAGAACTCTTCGCTGCTGCCGAACAGCCGGTCTTAACAAATCTTACGCTTGAATTGTCAACATCATAAATAACTATCTTCCAGCTTATAAGACCTACATACTCTTTATCAAGCTTAAAGTTCTCATTTGAAAATATTCTGCTCTCACCATTTTTCAATGCGACAGCTTCAAATTCACTGTCATCTTTTCCCAGTGATGAATATACACTCTCGCTTTCCGTAAATTTACTGTCCTGATTTTTATCAATATAAACCTTGTAAGCATATCTGACGCTTTTTGCACTATCGTCATCACTCTGTGCTTTTTTATAAGTTACCGTGAACTTAAACGGCAATATCGCTCTGCCATCCGAATCTTTTTCAAGATAATTTGGATGTGTTATTTTATTGCTGTTATTTCCTGTTCCTGTATCTCCATTATATTTTCTTGGCATTTCTGAAAATTCTACCGACACACTGTTAGTTGAATTTATTGCTTTGACAATTCCGTTTGAATCACTTTCACTGTAAATTCTGTTTCCATTATACGCAGAATCAGCTTCAAAATCAGTTTTTATAAAGTCACTTATATTTGAATATTGGTCTACATAAGTTGTATCATTATTGTAAAGGCTTTCCTCCATAACGACCGGTCTGCCTGACTTGACAAAATCTTTGAGTTCCTTTTCCTTTATCGCTGTTATATCATTGCCCGGATATCTTAACTCAGTCGAATTAACCGCTGCTTTTTTTATCACAGACCACAAATATTTAACAGACCTGTCTTCTTTAATTCCTTTCAATGAAATCTTCTGCTCACTGCTTGTTATCTTATCTCCGGTATGGAAATAAATTTTTCCATTCATTGATTTATCATTCCATACAGTCATGCCATTTGAATTTTTGTTGTAAGCACCGGAATCCATTCCCATATATATCATGTCATAAGTGCTGTTTAAATCCTCAGTTCTTCCTATAAACTCCGCAGTTGTCATATGTGTAATCTCAATCTTACCGTCATATTTTGATAATACACCATTTGTGAGTATTCCTCTGACATCCTCCTCCGTCAGTTTATAGTCGGAATCAACCTGATTTACATTTGTCGCCGAATCTTTCTGTTTTAAGCCTACACTCGGTTCTATATCGAGAACTTTTACACTATCCTTTTCTAACTTTATCTCATTATTATTAGAATTGCTGTGTATTCCAAGTATATAGCGGACAGCATTTGACGGAGTCTCCTTATAATTAGCTTTTTCATTCTTAGCTTTCTGAGCAGCTTCTCTCACTTCTTTATCACTGCTCTTTAATGCTTTTTCAATCTCTTCGTCTGTTCCGAATCGGCTGTCAAGATACTCCTTTACACTTTCATAATATCCATCAAACTTATTCTTATTAGGATTCGTTGCACTTCCCTGATTCATATATGACTGTGGAAGACTACTGTCAGAATTATACACATATATATGATCCCTTACCCACGGTCTGTACTGGCTAAATTCAAGATGCGTTTTATATTTTTCCCATGCCTCGTCTTTTGTCCAATAGCTGTACACATCCCAATTATAATAGTAGTCATTTCCCTGCCAATATTTCTTCTGTTCCGTGTCAAACAATAAAAATGTATAAGAACACCAATACTTAGCTGCATCACCTGTTTGCAAAGTATCTACTCCCTCTGTTTCTCCATTCTTATTTGTTATTGTTTTTATCTTAGGATTATCCTTGTCAAAATAAAGTTTATTAAAAGCCTTTGAATCCATACTGTAAAGCATTAAAATCAACTTATATACATTATTATCACTCGCATTAGAACTCTCTATAGTCTTATATTTCTCTCCATTATTTTTTATTTGCAATTTCTGGAGATTTTGATCATACACCTGAACCTTGACTTTTTTATTTCCGTTTGCACCATCATGGGTTTTAACATCCATTATGATTCCTGCATAATCAGTTTCTGCCGTAACTTTCTTATATATTTTTTCAGTATTTTCCCACGATATATCATTTCCTACAAAAGTCTGCTTATTTCCATAATCAGAACCAGTATATGTCGGACTTTCAGAAGTTCTTCTGTAATTATCATTTTTCCATATGTTTATCAGGTCATTGCCAAAATGAGTTTTCGGATTGACATAAATAAGATTTGAGCAATCAATCCATGCTGAATTTTTCTTTAATTCAGACGGCGTTATAGTCTTTATCACTATTGAAAACTTGTCAGCCTCCTCCTGCGTAAGACCTAAGCTGTCCTTTAAAAAATAATCACTGTTCTCAAAATTATAATATGCGTGTGTTATCAACGCCCTGTCAGCATCGTCCTTATCTGACTTTCTCTTTGTATATAATCTGTCACCTTTATTTTTTAAAACAGAAATATCATCTTCAAAATTTATTCCTTCATATTTACCTTTTTCAAAATCATTTACGGTATGCCATATTATATCTCCCTGATTTTTTCCTGATTTCACGATATTTCCGTCTGAATCCTGTTTAAAATATCCCTGATTTTCTCCTACTTTTTCATAATAGCCCTTAAGAGTTATATCAGCCCAATATTTTCCGGGAGCCGAATCATAATTTTTCGGATTTCCTTCTTCTTCATCCGGGAAAAAATAGCATATGTTCTGCGTGACCTTTGCTCCACTTGCACTCTGTACCGTCCTTAAATCTCCTCTGCCATACATCTCTTCAACTTTTACCGGTTCACATCCGCTTATAAGATAACCTATCTCTGCAAATTCATTACAGGGTACTATCTCTAGTATTAAAAAAGGGTTTTTCTTTGTTCCGACTTCCGCCTTTGTCGTTCCATCTCTTTTTTCTTTCGGAAGCTGGGCATAGTTATCAATAACTCCACGCGAAACAACTTCTTCCTTTTCCGTTTCATCCGCATTAACTTTCATATTTTTCATATGAACTGCATAAATTGAAATTCCTGCAAAAAGAGCAAGACATAATGCTGCACATAATAAATATTTAATCTTATTTTTTAACATATTTAATCCTCCCCTTTTCTATCTCAATCTGTTTCTTACATTTATCGTGTTTTCAATGTTATATTTCTGACTTCCCCTTTTAAGTGTCATTGTAAGTTCAACACTCGACGGTGTGCCACCATCAACATTCGCCTTAAATTCTTCTATATGCTCTCCTATGCAGTTTTCCTCTTTTTCATCTGCGGCACTGTATGTCAATGTATCATTATCTATATCAACATTATTAAATGACTCCATATAAAGTTTTCCTGATTTGAGCCATATAATCTTTTTTGTCGTATTTATCACTGCTTTGTCCTGTGGTATCTTATAGATAGAAAGTTTCTTCCCTCCGTCCTCAACCTTAATCCTGTTTCCCTCCATTATCCATTTGCCGACCTGTTCCATGAGTACCTGTGTCTCTGTCTGTATGTCAGCCGTATCAGAAGTGTACTGATAATCTTTTTGTGCCGTTCTTATCAACAATGTGGTCGCACCTATGATTATACTTGACATGGCTATGGCAATAATCAGCTCAACCAGCGTTATTCCTCTGTTTTCCATATCTTTTCGTTCACTCCTCTCTTTTTATGTCACTCCATTATATGCCGTCCTGTTTCTTTTACTAGTTTTATCTTATATTCTGAGTTTCTCTTAAATATCACCGCCGACACATCTGACTGAAACTGTACCGATTTGTTATAGTAGATATTTATGAATTTATCTCCTTTTATCTCCTCTTTTGAACCATTTTTTTCCTGAAATATCTCAATCGAGGCTGAACCAAGTTTTGTCCCTGTATCATCAAATACCGAACTGTCAAATGCCGTAATATCACTTGTCAAAATCTTCATATAGCATCCGTTATCTGTCTTATATATGTAAAGATGCGGTATATCTGTCTTGCTCATCGTCTTTACCTGCAGCTTATCAAGTGATGTATATACCTGATTTGCCGCCTGTCTGACATTTACAGACTTTAGATGCCCCATATATAAAACCGTAAATGAAGCAAATATCACGAGTATGGCCATAACTATTATAGTCTCTATCAAGGTGAAACCGGTATTGTTATTTGAAACTTTATTTTTTTCTTTCAATTTTCCACCTCTCGCTTTCTTTTAATTCTTCGTCCAGTTGTCATAATAAATATAATCTTTATTTTCAATAGCTCCAATCTCATTTGAGTTCATGTAAACCGAATCATTTATTATGCCTGAAAACTTTTTGTCAGTTCTTGAAAGATCTTCTTTTATAAGGTCCACAACTTTGCTCTCGTCCGCATTTACCACAGCTCCTCCTGCAAACGATATAGTTCCTCCGGATATTATTATTCCGTCAAAACCTCCGTCAACTCTTACATCTCCTGTAGCGATAACAATACCACCCCTGTACTCGTTTTTAAGTTCATATGGTGTATTACTATTTTCGTTATCGACAAGTATAACAACATTGTCTTTAGTTCCGTTCATATATTGCTCATTTGCTATATAAGAACCTGAAGCCGTATTTTCATTTACAAGCTTTTTTAATGCTGCACGGTTTATAAGATAATCAAACATTGGATTTTTTGTCTTATCATCAAGTCTTGCACCGGCAGCTTTCGCACTGTCATGAGCAGTTGTAAGACCAAGCTGCAAAGCCTTATATCTCACCGCAAGTTTTGAAGATATATTGAAAAATGTACCGTTATTTTTCCATTCTGACTCTGACAAATCTATATTTATATTTTTCTGCTTAAGTTCATTGCCGTCAATATTTTCAGCATCTTTATATAAAATATTTCCACCCAGACTTAAAATACAATCCTCATCTACGATTATGGCATTATTGTCTGCGTAACTCTCCGCTTTTTTATTTACATTGCTTTTGTTGTCTTTATAATACAGCTTGAAAAATTCTTTTGCTTTATCAGCCTTTGCTGCATCTGTACCGTCAAAATTCAGATAATAATTTGCCATAGTCTCACTTGATATATCATCAATGTAATAATAAGGAGTCACCTGATTTGTGCTGTCAAGCAATGATTTCAGCTTTTCTTCTGATACTGACAGATTATTTTCTTTTATGTAACTCTTTAATCCCTTGTCAGTAAATTTTAAATATTCTGCTGATGCATCTAAATAATTTTTTGATACATAATAGGCAAGCTGGTTTGTTCTGACTGAAAGGGAATCTCCCATGAGTATATCTTCATTCTGCTTATCTGCAAATAAATCCGTTCCTCTTGATATAAATGTTCTTCCTGATATCATAAGATCTGTAAGTCCTTTCATATCAAGTCTGCTTTTCTGACCATTTATCATAACGGCACTGCTGTACTTTGCATCAAAGGTTTCCGGCTTAGCTGCATCATAATTTTTCTGAAAATTATATCCGTAATATCTTCCAGAAAGAGTTACTGTGCTGTTTTTTCCATTTAGAGAAAGGTCATCAGACACATAGCTGTTTCCGGTAATATTTACCTTTGCACCATTTTCTTTGCTTTCTGAATCTCCGGTTGTCTTTATATTTTCCGCCCATATCGAAGAGGATGCACTTGCACCTATCGTAAGTGATGTTCCGGCATTTGCCACTATGTCTCCCCTGGTTATGACCGTATCTGCACTTACCGTTCCACTTCCGCCTAATTCACTTAATATTCCGCCTGCTCCGGCATAAACATTTCCATTAATTTTTTCTCCTGATGCATTAAATGTAACTGCATTATCTGCTATAAGTGCATATTTCATAAACTCTGCCGGAGCAAAAGAATTTTTCATCTGAGGTGCTTCGATGGTTATGTCAGTTCTGATAGCAGTCTCATATCCTGCTGCATCTTTGCATTTTATACTTATATTCTTAAAAGTAAATGTTCCCTCATTTTTATCTACTATATAATCAGCCGCATTCTCATCTGTTATGAGATAATCCTGCTCTGCCGTATCACTCTCACTTATATATTTTTTTAACTTGTCAACATCGTATTTTCCTGCAATATCAATATTTTTATAATCCGCCTCAAGCTCATCAAGATATTTACTCTGAAAACATTTTGACAGACTTTCTTCTGACGATTTATATTTTTCATAATTTCCCAGCATATCACTGTACAGCTTTTTTATATGCTCTGCCGAGTCACTGCTTATGCCTGCTTTTATTTTATTAAGCACATCCTCCGTACCATAAAAATTTCTTTTTGAACTGCTCTCCACTTCTTTCATCTCTATATTAGTTATGGTTATCTTCGTAACGATAAGTGCTATAACACTCGCAAATGTGAGTATGATAAGGACTGCAATAAGAACCGAGCCTTTGTCCTGCTTTGAAAATAATCGTATTTTTTTCATCATGGCATTTCTCCCTTCGTTCCATTAATGGTTAAGTATGGTTTTGCTGTACTATCCTTAGCCTTGCCCTTCTCATATACCTCTATTTTTATATTTGCAATATTTACCGAAGAAATATCAAACTTATCATCCTCATTATAAATCTGTGTTGATACACCATTGATATTTGAACTGTCAAGATTTGTATATATTGTATTTTCAAGTGTATTATCTTTATCAAGTGTCTTTAGTGTAATTGTATTTCCCGTGTCCTTTTTATTTTGACACAGTAAATGAAATCCATATTTTGTATCAAATGGTGTTGTAAATTTGGACTTTTCGATTGACAAAGTATCATGTTCATTAAAGGTATGATACAACAGATAAATCTCTATCTCCCTGTCCTTTTTCATAACTCTCTGTTCTTTGATGATATATACCTCATAATCCGGCACACTGTATGAGGGAGCATCACCGGATTTTGCATTATATGTATATTTATATTTTACGCTTATGATGTTTGCATCCGTCAGACTGTTATCAATCTCTATAACTATCTCTCTGTGTATTCGTTCTTTCAGATTTTCATCACTAAGCGATGCAGCAACATTAGCATTGTCACATTCTGCCATATATTTCATCCTAAAATGTGCAAATGCCTCATCATCCTGTCCGTTATCTATTGACAATCCTGAGTTCGCATTATTGAAACCACATTTCTTATTTGATGCATCCTGCACTTTTTTATCAGTAGAAACAGTCACTACCTCATCATAATTTTTTCCTATTTCATCCGCTTTTCCAATAAGCTTAATTTTTCCAACACCTTTTTCCTTTCCTGTCGTGCTATCTTCTATATTTAGAGTATTCTCTTCAACGCTAAAATTCTTAGCCGTCAGATATGGTACTGTGTACTCGCCTGTATTGTCATCCTTTTTAATAAGAGTATCCTGTGCTTTTAACTCCTCCATCGTTTCCTGTGCAAACAAAGTTGCTTTCTGATTTTTTGACATCTGCACATTATGACTTACGGAGCTTCCAAAATAATTCAATAGCATTAATGTAAGTATAGCTAATATTGCCATCGAAACAACCACTTCGACAAGCGAAAAGCCTTTATCTGAATTGTCATATACAGTTTTTCTGTTTTTTTCATTCCCTGTCTCTATGTTATCCCGCGTCATTTTTTTTATATCTGCAATGCTATACATCATTCATCACCTCAATTATTTTGAACCAAATACATTCTTAGTTCCATCCGTAACACCATTTACTGTCGGTGCTTTATAGTCCTTGCCATCAACAGGCAGATAATACATATCAACCGTAGCTGTTCCTGCAAGCTTTCCGGTTGCATCATCAAGTGTTGCGTTTATCGAAGGTATAGTCATACGGTCCGAATATTTATTGACATATTCATTAAATTTTTTAAGACCTTTATATGACGCCTTATAGACAATAGTCACCTCCATATATTTTCCGGCTGTTCCTGCGGATGCTGCTCCATTTTCTGATGATGTTGTATCACTTTCTGAGTTTCCTGACTCCGAAGACTGTGCTGCATATGCATTCTGACCTGCCTTATTTCCTTTTACAAATGCTATCTGTGTTGTCTTAAAATCCATCTTGCTTTCAATATCACGGATTATAGACATTGCTTTTTCTTCAGTCATATCTTTCGGATATTTTTCTTTTAACTCTTCTTCCTTTTCTTTAAGCTCTTCTGTCTCTTTTCGTATTGCCGCTTCTCTTGCTATCTTGCTCTGAAGCTCCATAACTTTCTGTCCTTTTTGTATATTTTTATCTTCAATATCCTGTGCCTTGCTCATACCTTTGCTGAATACAAAAAAATACGATGCGGCAAGCAGACATATCGCCAGAAATATAATAAGAAGCTTTTTGTCTGATTCCGAAATACTCATTTCAAATTTCTTTTTCATAACTCATCCCCCTATTCTGACTGTGTACTGCTTGTATCTGTACTCTGTGATTTATTTTCGTCTGCCGACTTGTCTTTACTATCAGAATTATACTCTGCCATAACTGTATATTCCCATGATTTTTTCTTTTTTTCCTCCGGCTGTGCTGCTGCCGGAATAGAAACATTCTTTATTAGTTCTACCTGCTTGAGGTTCATTAAAAGCCTTTCCGCCTGAATCCTCTTTGTAGATATTATATTCATACTTATCGAATCTCCCTGTATCTGAAGGCTTCTTACTTTTGAGCCTTTTGGAAGACTACTCTCACATTCCCCTAAAAGCTGTAAAAATTTTTCATTATTTGTGCTTGTTGACGCATCAACCACCTCATATTTCTGTTCGCTCTCTCTTGCTTTCTTGTTTTCGTTGTAAACTTCTTCTATATACGACATTTTTGAAATTTCTTCATCAAGTTCTTTCTGATGCGATACAGCCAAAAACTGTCTTATTGATGACGAAAGTATAAGCACTACGCTAATTAACACACAGGCTGCCAAAGTTACATAAGCCGTATGCATACCTTTGCTCCTACTCCGTTCTTCTTCGATTTCCTTTGATTTTACATCTATTGGATTGATAGTAGCACCTGCTATTGAAAGGAAACTGACCGTACTTACAGGCTCATCTCCAGGCAGTGCCTTATTATTTTTTATATCGACAAATGTACTGTAATCAAGACTATGTATAGGAAGTGAAATCTCATTTTCAAACATCTTTTTGATTCCGGCAAGCCTGAATCCGTCACCTATCAGGCAGACTTCACCTTTTATCCTGCCACCAAGCTGATTCTGATAATAGTCAAGTGCCGTATTTACCACATTGAGATAATAGCTTATCGAATCTCTTACATCCTCAACCGCACTTTCAAGTGCAGCTACACGCCCCTCATCTGCATTATCAATCTTCGGCATACGATATGCCAGCTCATTTTTCATAAGATACTGATATGCCTCATATTCATCATTTACACCAAATATATCATAATCAAGCAGACTTGATAATGTATTTTCAAAACCGTAAGGTGTTACTCGCTGGAATTTTATCTTATCATCCTGAACTATAGTGATAACAGTTGACTGTTCTTCAAGCTGTACTGCAATAAAGTTTGACTGTCTGCTGCTCTTTAAAAGCTGTACTGCACCGTTTCCTATGTAGTCAAATGTCTCAATTTTGATTCCGGCATACTCTGAAAAAGAATAATGATTGCTAAGAATACTATTTGGCACGGCAACGAGCATATATTTTGTAAGTTTTCTGCCGTCTTTCTCAATATCACCCATCTTGCTGTGGCTGATAACATAATCAGAAACATCCATAGGAAAATAATCGTTTATCTGCAGTTTTATAATAGACTCAACTTTATTTTCCTTTACAGGCGGAATTTCTATTTCCCTCGTGACTATCTTTGAGGAGACAAGTGTAAATACTGCCGTCCTCTCTTTTATTTGATGTTTTTCAAGTTCGTTTATAAGAGTGTTTGCAAAACTCTCTTTGTCCCTTATGTAACCATCCTCAACAGCATGCTCAGGTGTCCTGAATGTAAATGCTTTATAAATCTTTGGCGATGTTTTTTTATAATCGACAAGTCCTACCTTTGTAAGCCAGACACCTGCTTCAATACTTATTACCTTCTTAGCCATCTCTTTTCCTTTCTATCAATACATATATAGGTGATTGCAAAACTTAAGTTTACTCTATGAATTTTTGTGCACTATATACAAAAAATATACTTTACTGAAAGTTTCGCAAATGCCTAAATACACATATAGCCTATTTTTTCATCTTAGAAAATGTCGATAAAGACATTCTCAAAGATCAAAAAACCGAAGTTTTTACTAAACTAAAAATTTTATTTCCTTAAAATAAAACATTATATTTTTACTAATGACATAATATATTTACATACCAGTCAATCATTTTGTTTCCCCACAGTGCCGCAATAAATATACCTATTGACAGATAAGGTCCCATTGCAAGCATATGCTTAGCTTTACTTATTTTCATTCTTATAAGATGAATGACAGAACCGAGTACACATGCAAGTATAAATGCAAGTATTACAAGCTGCCATCCCAAAATAAGCCCTGCTGATGCCATAAGTTTTACATCACCTCCGCCTATCGCCCTGCCGGATGATAAAAACCAGAGTACAAATAAAAACAGGCTGACGCAGACTGCTCCTATAATGTGTGATACAATGTTTTGTCTGTCTGCAATGCACATAGCTGCACCGATTACTGCTAATACTATATTGAGACATAATGGAATCTCGAATGTTCTCTCATCTATCATTGTCAAAACAATAAGAACAGAAGTCATGAGGCAGTACAGCACACTGTTTATATTGATACCATTTGCCATGAAAACGATAATGTACAGTATGCCATTAAGTGCCTCAATCAAGGGATACTGCTTCGATATTTTTGCTCCGCAGTTTCGACATCTGCCCTTTAAAATGATGTAGGAAAACACCGGAAACATATCATACCAGTGCAGCGTCCCACCACAGTTCATGCAGTGAGAGCGCGGCATAATACTTTCTTTTTCGGGAATACGGCAGATACAGACATTTAAGAAGCTGCCTATAACGATACCGTATAAAAATATAATTATGTAAAGTAAGATTGTAATTTGCACCGGCATTTTGGTTTGTCTCCTTCGGGATTATAAGTCAGCTTCAACGGCTTCAAATACTTCTTTTCCACTTGTACAAGCAGAATCACTGTATGCTTGTGTTGTTACTTTCTTATTATCTAAATCAATTGTTATTTTTACCTCTGCAATTGATTTTCCCTCTGCAGATTTCATTTTAGTTGTTGGAAAAGCATCCTTATATGTTTTTTCCTTAATTTCACTTGCCAAAGTAGCAGCATCACCAGTATTTGTGCCATAAAGTTTGATTTCTATTGTTCCTGTAGAAGCAACTTTGTCTGCTTTTTCAGAATATGATGAAACTGCTGCTGTACTAAAGCTGTTTATTATCTGTAAATCCTTTGAAGCTTTTGACTTATTAAGGTAAGGAATTACCTGTGTTCCTACGATACCAACAAGGATAGCCATGATAGCGATAACGATTATAAGCTCTACGAGAGAGAATCCCTTGTTTCCTTCCTCCTTTCTTTTCTTCATCTCATTGATTTTTGTCTGTAAAAAATTCATTTCCTTTAATCTCCTTTTAAAATTTGATTTTTAATATATACCGCTGTTGTACGGTGCCTGAGCCCGTGGTTAAACACCCCTCAGACTCTTTTATATCATATGTCCCATGGCGACACATAATAAACGATTTAGACCGGGCTCTAATCTGCCCATTTTAATAAAAATTAACCTATACTGTCGTGACAGCGCTTCATATATATTTTTATTTATTTAACCTATGCTGTCGTGACAGCACTTCATATATATTTTTTTTATTTAACCTATGCTGTCATACATACTGTAGATTGGCAGCATTATCGCAAGTATTATAGGCACAACGACTACTGCCATGATGATGATAATAATAGGCTCTAATGCCGACATAAGTGCCTCTGTAGCCATCTCAACCTCATCATCATAATAATCCGCAATCTTGTCTAACATATCTTCAATGTTACCGGTCTGCTCTCCTATCTCTATCATATGGCATACAACCGGTGGAAACACTCCGCTTTCTGTTAGCGGCTTTGACAACGGAAGTCCGTGTGTAACATCTTCCTCGGCTTTTTTTAAAGCTCTTTTCACAACTTCGTTTGTCATAATCTTTCTGACTATCGCCACGGCATCCACCATCTGTATTCCCGATGCCATAAGCGTGCTTAATGTCCTTGCAAGTCTCGCTGATGCCGTCTTTACCGAAAGCGTTCCGACAAGCGGCAGCTTAAGTGCTATTCTTCCGACTATAATCGCACCTGTGTCTGTCTTCTTAAATGCCGTAAATGCAACTGCGATGCCTGCGATTATAAGAAGCATTATATACCAGTAATCCACAAAGAAATCACTGACTGACATTACAAACTTTGTAATGCCGGGCAGTTCACCACCGCCAAGTTCATCAAATGAAGATGTAAATGTAGGTACTATCTTTATCATCATGATAGCGACTACAACTATAATAACAAGTATAAGTATTATGGGGTATATCATGGACTTCATAATCATTCCCCTTAAATGTGCATCTTTTTCAAAATGACCCGCAAGCCTGTCAAGTGTAGTATCCATACTACCTGATGCCTCACCTGCCGCAATCATATGTATCATAATCTCAGGAAATATCTTTGGATAATGCGACATGGCATCTGCCAGTGTCTCACCTCGCTGTACTTCACCACTGACATTTTTTATCGTGTTTTTAAATGTCTTGTTTTCTGTCTGGTTTGATAACATATCAAGTGCCGTAATAACCGGAACACCTGCATTTAATATACTCTCAAACTGTCGGCAAAAAACACCAAGTTCCCTAGCCTTTACAGCTTTTCCTATATGTATATCAAGATCTTTGTTTAAAGCATTTGCCTGTGCGATATTTACTATGAGGTTTCCATTTGAAGAAAGCTTCGCTTTCGCTGCTTCAAGATTTTGAGCCTCTATCGTGCCGGTCTTTGACTTGCCATCCGGCAGCACTACTTCATAATTAAAACTTTCCATGCAATACTTTTCCTTCCACTGCCTGTCCTATATGTTATTAAAACAGTTTGCCACGCATTTTTATATCATCCTGTGCAAACTCCACTGCACTGTCGGCAGATATTTTATGTTTGATATAAAGATCAAACAACGAATCATCCATTGTCACCATTCCATTCTTCTTGCTTGTCTGTATTATCGACGGAAGCTGATGAGTCTTATCTTCTCTTATAAGGTTCTTTATCGCCGGTGTTCCAAACATGACCTCAAACGCCGCCACTCTGCCTTTTACATCTGCTCTCGGCAAAAGCTGCTGTGATATAACTGCTTCAAGCACTGACGCAATCTGAACCCTTATCTGATCCTGCTGGTGCGGCGGGAATACATCTATGATTCTTTCTATGGTCGGTGCCGCACCTATCGTATGCAATGTTGAAAATACGAGATGCCCCGTCTCTGCCGCTGTCACGGCTGTTGAGATAGTGTCGAGATCTCTCATCTCACCGACAAGAATTATATCCGGATCTTCTCGGAGTGCTGAACGCAATGCCGCCCCATAGGAATCCGTATCAATTCCTATCTCCCTCTGATTAACGATTGCCTTTTTATGATTGTGAAGATACTCGATTGGATCTTCAAGTGTAATTATATGAACATTCTTTTCGCTGTTTATAATATCAATAAGCGACGCAAGTGTTGTAGATTTACCACTTCCGGTAGGTCCTGTCACAAGCACAAGCCCTCTCTTTTTCTTTGTAAGCTCTACAACATGATGTGGGATTCCAAGACTCTCGGCACTTGGAATCGTAGTGTTTATAAGTCTTAATACTGCCGCATATGAACCACGCTGCTTAAATGCGTTGACACGAAATCGTCCAACCTCGTTTATCGCATATGCAAAGTCAAGTTCTCCTCTCTCCTCCATCACCATTTTTTGAGACTCTTTCATCATCGACTCAACAAGTTCTTTTGACTTTTCGGGCATAATCTTTTCAAAAGCAGACATCTCACAGAGTGCTCCCCTGATTCTGCACTTCGGTTTAATTCCGACTGTTATATGTAAATCTGATGCTCCAAGTTCTCTTGCCGCCATCAAAAGGTTATACATATTTGTCTCCATAGTAGACTTTGTCTCCATAGTAGACTTTGGCTCCATAGTAGACGCTGGCTCCATAGTAGCCGTTGGCTCCATAGTAGACCCTATCTCCATATCAGACATTGCCCCCATAACAGTCTTTTTCTTCATAAATCCTTCCATACTGCTCCTCACTAATCTTCATATGCTACACGGCGGACTTCTTCCACTGTTGTAATTCCTTTTAAAACATAATCTACCGCACTCGTCCTCAGTGTTTTCATACCCTGCTTAAGTGCTATATCCTCAAGAACATCTGCTGTTTCACGCCTGTTTATCGCACGCTTTATTTCGGCACTGACAGGCATTATCTCGTAAATACCTACACGACCATAATAACCTGTACCTCCACAACGCACACATTCACAATGCCTTGCTTTTCTTATCATGACGCTTCTGCCGTCCTTTATATTAAGCACTCTGCGGTCATCTTCGTCTGCCTCCTCAAGCACCGAACACTCCGGACACACTCTTCTTACAAGTCGCTGTGCAATAACACCGATAACTGAATCACCGAGCATATAACTCTGAACACCCATATCCGCAAGTCGTGTAATAGTATTTGCCGCACTGTTCGTATGCAATGTACTTACAACAAGATGCCCTGTGATAGATGCTTTTACGGCAATCTCTGCCGTCTCTGCATCTCTTATCTCTCCTATCATGATGATATCCGGATCCTGTCTCAATATCGAGCGGAGTACCGAACTAAATGTGAGTCCTGCTTTTTCATTGACCTGAACCTGATTTATACCGTTGATATTTGCCTCAACCGGGTCCTCAACCGTGATTATATTGACACCCTCTATGTTTAATTCACTTAGTGCAGTGTATAGTGTTGTTGACTTACCGCTTCCCGTAGGTCCTGTTACAAGGATAAGACCATTGTTGTGACTGAGTATGCTGTTAAACTTTTCAAGTTCTTCATCAGGAAATCCTAGTTCTCTCTTGTCTCTTGTAAGCCCGGTCTTTAGTGCAAGTCTCATAACTGCTTTTTCACCATAGACTGTCGGAAGCATCGATACACGTATGTCATACTCCTGTCTATCTACTATAGCTGTTGCCCGTCCATCCTGAGGTCTTCTCTTTTCGGAAATGTCAAGACCACTAACTATCTTTATCCTGGCTATCATCGCTGCATGAAGTGCTATATCATGCCTCATCTCCTCATGCAGCACTCCGTCTACACGAAAACGTATGCGAACCTGATTCTCCATAGGCTCAATGTGTATATCACTTGCTCTTTTATGTACCGCCTGCTCAATAATCTGTCTGACAAGCTTTACTATAGGTGCCTCAGACTGTTCGTCATTTTCTTCTTCCCGGTTATTTCCAGAATTTAACTGCTGTCTCTCCCTCGTGTACTGCTCTGCCACACGAAGTACCTCTGCATTTCCATAGTATCTGTCTATCGCAGCGGCTATATCACTTGGAACCGTAACACATCTTTCTATCTGAAAACCTGTAATTATGGAAATATCATCCATGGCTCTTATATCAAGCGGATCACTCATCGCCACTTTTAATATATTGGGATTTTTTTCGCTAAAAGCAAACGGGATAAGACTATATTTTCTCAATACAGACTCATCCATAAGCTTGATTATCTCATCCTGAATACGGATACTGGAGAGATCTATACTCTCTATTCCAAGCTGCTGCTGCAATGCCTCCATAATCTGCTGCTCTGTAGTAACTCCAAGCTCTATAAGCACATTTCCGAGCTTTTCACCTTTTTTCTCATTCTTCTGCATCTCCAGTGCAGTGCCGAGCTGTTCTTCCGTAATGACACCTACTTCTACAAGAAGATCTCCAAGCCTTTTCTTTCTCCTAAAACCTGCTGACCTCACTCCAAACTTCACCTCATCATAATATTTATGCTAAAAAATATTGGCACAGACATTTTATTATATTGGTATCAAAAGGTATTTTGACCATTATATTTTTTCTGATATTTATATAAAAATGTCCGTTTTCACCCTTAAACCAATTTTTTTCATCACATATTGATTTATAGAATACAACCTTTCCTTATAAATTTCAATATTATCTTAGCACATTTTTAATAAACTGTTTTGTTTATGTCTAAACTGCATCTACACTATATCTAAATTTTGAACTTAGCAACTCCCTCACTGAGTTTATTCGCTCTCTCCTCTGCCGTCTTTGAGTTGTCATTGACAACTGAAGACCTTTCTGCAATCGAAACAGTCCTGTTTGCTATGTTCGTCGTTCCATTAGCACTCTCCTCAGTGGCAATGCTTATACCCTTTATCGAATCAAGTATTGATGAGATAGATGCCAGCAATTCTTCTGATGTAGCACTAAAATCTGATACAAGTTCGTTTACACTTGTCGCATCTTCATTATAAAATCCAGCAAGCTCATCAAATTTATGATAGCTGTCAGTAACATCCGTCTCAACAAATTCAAGCATTTGCTGTGCATCACTCTTAAGATTTTCAACTGCATTTTTTACAGCATCCGTCACACCCTGTATATTTTCAACATTTTCTTTTGACTGTTCAGCAAGTTTTCTTATCTCGTCTGCAACAACAGCAAAGCCTTTTCCTGCCTCACCCGCTCTTGCTGCTTCAATAGATGCATTAAGTGAGAGAAGGTTTGTCTGTTCTGTAATTTCCATGATAGAATCGGCAAGTACATTTATCTGGTCTACAACTTTTGCATCCTCCATCGCTTTTTCAAGTTCACTCTTCATGGCTTTTTTTGTCTGACTTGCTTTCTCTCTTATAGATGCCACATTTTCTTTACCTTCTTTTGCTCTCTTATATATCTGTTCAACATGATTTGCACCATCCTGTGCTCTCAATGCAATATTTTTTGCCGCATCCTCTATCTCATGCGACATCGAATCTATACTCTCTGTCGTAGCTGCTGTTTCTTCCATTGATGCCGCAACTTCCTCTGTCGTTGCAGAAACATCCTCTATATCAGAATTAAGCAGTCCCATATCATTTGTTATCTCACCTACTACATTCTTTATGTCACCTGCACCTGTTTTCACATCACCTATCAGTCTTGAAAGATTTGCACGCATAGTCTCAAGTCTGTTTGCCAGAATACCAAAGTCATCTCTCCTTTTTAAATACTTATCATCTATTTCGCTTGTAAAGTCACCACTTTCAAGTACACCAAGCTCTCTGCCAACAGCTTCAAGCGGCTTAACTATATTTGCGATTATAATGATTATAATTGCAATGAGCACAATTCCTATCGTACCATTTACGGCAATATAGATTTTTGTCATGTTGTTTGAATATTTTGTCAGTTCATCATGTCTGACCGCAACTGTTTTGTCTATATCGTCTGTATAATTTCCTGTTCCGATGACCCAGTCAAATTCCTTATAATAATATGTATAAGAACGCTTTGGTGAAGGCTCTGTCTCTCCCTCCTTAGGGAAATAATAGTCGGTATATGCCTCGTTATTCTTAACAGAATCCTCTATCATCTGTTTAACCATGGTAAATCCCTTTGAGTCTTTTGTATTCATACGGTTTGTTCCCTCAGTGTCACTTCCAAGAAGAACTACATTTGTTCCGTCAGACTGGTCTACCCAGAAGTAGCCGCTGTCACCGTATCTCATATCACGAATCTCATCAGCAGCATTTTTCTTAGCGAGCTGTTCTGTAAGAATCCCGCTCTTATACTGACCGTAATAGTGTTTCGCGACAGATACTGCCGCCGTAACTTCCGATTTGATGCTGTCATCATATGAACTTCTTATACTGCCCTCTATCTCAACTATAGATTCGTTGTTTTGATTTTTCATGCATATGGCTGAAAATATAGTCCCAAATAACAAAATTACAAGAACCCCTGTCATAATAAATAACATTTTAAACTTTACTTTAATGTTTTTCATATTATACCTCATTTCTGCACACATTTTTTGCATATCAAGTTTGTGTCAAGTGTGCACAGACACAAATCTTGTGTGTGAAAAATCATTTTTTCTACAATAAAATCCTGCATATATGTATTTTTCACACTAAAATCCCTTTTTTCTTTTTTGAAAATCAAACAAATTATCATCAATATTTTTTGTGCAACTTCAACATATCAATTATACAACTTTTTTAATTTTTATGCAACTTTAACATGATTTGAATTATTTTTACTGGTAACAGTTCAGCCATAAAAAGATAATTAGCAATACAATGAGCTTGTTCATTGTATTGTTAAGTACCTTTTTATGGTAGAATAGCCTTTCATTTCTGAAATGAGGTCAAAGCCCTCGCGAGCACGCTCAGATGGAACAAATTTATTTGTTCCATCCTCACTTTGCTTTCGCGTAAATAAACAAAAGCTGCAAAGCAGCGACTGACAGCTCGCTGGCAGGTTTATGAATGTAAGAAATGAAAGGCTGAACTGTTACTTTTACTATAATTGCTTTTATACAGAGTAATTTGTTTAATTCTGAAATTGAGCATACAAAAACCTGTTGTAAATAAATGAACATACAAAAAACGGACAAATAAACTTCCACATTGAATGTGGTAAGTTTTTTGTCCGAGTTTTTTATGATGCTTATAATATTTTGTAAAGTGGATATTCACAATCCGCTTTGCTTTTTACCCATAACACTATCAGCTGCTGTCGCAGCATAGCAGAAATGGCTTCCCTGATAGTTTTACATTACACAAGTTTTATAAACGCTGCTGTCTGTCCTGATGCCTTTACAGTCTTGCCGTCACTTTCTACACTTCCGCCGAAGCTGTAGATTGTTTCTCCGAGTCTTGCATCAAATTCAAATGTTACTTCTTTTGCTGACGGATTTATGACAACTAAAATTTTCTCACCCTCGCTGCTTCTTACATAAGCAAGAGGATATGTATCTTTTTTTGCTGCTACGAATTCTATCTCACCTTTGCTTAAGAGTGCCGTGTGCTCTTTTCTTATTTTTATGAGTTTCTTTATTTCATTGTAAAGTGAATTTTCATCTGCCGCCTGATTTTTAACTGTCGGACGATTTTCATCACTGTCCTGTGCAATATAGAGCATTTCTTTCTTTGCATTGCTGAAACCTGCATTTACGCTATCATCCCACTGCATAGGTGTTCTTGAACCTGTTCTTCCATATCCACCCTCTACTGATGTAAGTCCCTCTACATACTTCATTCCGATTTCATCACCATAATAGATAAACGGTGCTCCGGGCATTGATAAAAGGAACGCAAATGCAACTTTAAGTTCATCGCCTTTTACTTCCTGTGAAAGTCGTCCCATGTCATGATTTCCCGATGGAATACACATAAGTCCTTTCTTTTCTGATTTCTCATAATTTTCAAGATACTTTTCTACAAAGGCTGATACATCACCTTTTCCTCTTGATGAGAAGAACGGTTCTTCACATCGGAACAAATCATTGTAATGAGATGGTCCAAAATGAAGAAGGAAATCCATATGAAAACCGCCCTGAAGTGATTTGTCAGGTTCTCCCCATTCTGAAACCATAGCGGCATTTGGAAATTCTTTATCGAGAAATTCTCTTACATTCTGCCAGAGTTTTATTGTTCCTTTTCCGTCCTCATCATTTTTTACAAGTGAACCTGCCATGTCTACTCTGAAACCATCTGCACCCATCTGAAGCCAGAAACGCATAACATCTTTCATTGCTTCAAGCGTAGCTTTTGGTCCCTCATCGTCCATTGACTGCTGCCACGGACGCTCAGGCTTATAATATCCGTAATTAAGTGCCGGCTGGTGTGAGAAAAAGTTGACTGCACATGAACCGTCTCTGTCTGAAATTCCTCTGATGCAGCCCATCCCCTGTGGTTCTTCCCAAATACTGTCAGTCCATACATATCTGTCCGTAAACTCATTTTTTTCAGCTTTCATGGACTGCTTAAACCACTCATGCTGCACGGAAGTATGTCCCGGAACAAGGTCAAGGAGTATGTGCATATCTCTCTTGTGAGCTTCTTTAAAAAGATTTGCAAGGTCCTCATTTGTGCCGTATCTTGATGCGACCATATAATAGTCCTCAACATCGTAACCCGCATCACCAAAAGGTGATTTGAAACATGGATTTATCCATATGGCATTACAGCCTAAATCCTTTATGTAGTCAAGTTTCTCCGTAATACCATTTATGTCACCTATACCGTCAGCATTTGTGTCATTGAATGACTGCGGATAGATTTCATAAAAAACTGCGTTGTCAAGCCACTTTGGTTCGTTTGTATTATTCATTTTAGTCCTCCTGATTTATCTTACTATTTGTTGTATTTTACTTCTTTTATACTACTACTTCAAGTATCTTCTTACCATTATAATCCAACTCATTTACCCCGGTCTTTTTGTTCTTATTAAAATTAAAACTAAGCAGATAACCTTTATTCTGTTTATAATACTCAAGATAATCAAACAACTGCTTTTTCCCCCGTGAGTTATATTCATCTCCATGCCAGATTTTTAACTCAATAATAAATCTTCTGCCTTTATAATCTACTATTATATCAGTACGGCGGTTATTTCTCGTCCGTGCTTCAATATAATAGCATCTGGTATTTAGAATTGTACCATAAATCAATACATCTTTTTGCACATGATGAACAATAATGTGTTCATTGTAACACAATTTAGAAAAAGTGTGTAAGCTGCTCTAAATAATACTTACACACTTTTTGACTATTTTTATAGCATTGAGCACTATTTCATTTTAAGTCTAAATCCTTACAGTCAAGCGGATATTCGTGGTACGCTCTGCTAATCGCTCAAATAAGCATTTCAAGCCTGCCCTTCATTCAAAACACCATGCTCTTTTAAAAGTTTCTCTATATCTGTTCCCTTAATTTTCTTTAAGACCGCATTTTTCACCATATTTAACGGCTTTGGAAGTTCCATGTCAAGCGGTGACTTTCCATCCATAAGTCTTACCGAACTCTCAACCAGTTCTCTTATATCATATGTGCTGCCCCAGACTTCCGGTACTGCCCTGTCTACTCCACACAATCCGTAAACCGCTTCCATAGCTGTTCTTACTGAATATTCCGTTGTGAATATCGTATCTCTCGGTGTCTCGGCAAACTGTCCTAAAAATGCGGCATTTACACTTCCGTCAGGGATAACATCCGGTCTGTCACCTTTCCTTCTCGGCATAAAGAATGCAGTTATATAAGGAAGCATTGTCGGTATGCAGTTTGTACACTCTTTTGCAAGCTCATCAATCTCATTTCCAGGGACTCCAAGATGGTAAAGCCACTCTGCCGCAATCTCCCAGCCACAGCAGTCTTTCATCGGTTTTCGTATATAATCACCGACAGCCTCAGTAAACAGACCGTAAACCCATATACATACTTCATCCTTTTTCTGTTTTTTGAACTGTCCCTGCCTGTTTATCGTCCAGCTAAGCAGCCATGAAGAATCCTTGCAGCTCACAATTCCGCCAGTGACAACTTTCCCTGAGCGTGAATCTCTCTTGCATATCTTCTCTATATATGAAATTATCTTTTCATCCGATGTTGTAATGGTTGCCGATTCCCATTTTGACTTTTCAACATCCGAACAGAACTTTTCAGGATTTCCAAATGCCATGTCCTGCCTTGCGATATTTTTCCAAAGACTCCAGCAGCCGCTTTTTCTTATCTTTGCACTACCTGTCGGTGCGTGTTCATGGTCGCCGTATATTGTACTTTCCGTGCAGCTTCCGTTTGTGATAAAAACAAGGTCATTATCTGTAAGTTTTATTTCTTCATTTTTGCCCGCCACTACACACTCAATAGTTTTCGCTGTCTTTTTCTTTCCGTCAATGTCAAATATAACATTTGTTACCTCGGTGTTAAATTTAAATGAAACACCTGCATTTTCAAGATATTTAAGCATAGGCATTATAAGTGATTCATACTGGTTGTATCTTGTAAATTTTAATGCTGAAAAATCGGGAAGGCCTGCTATGTGATGGATAAATCTCTTAAAATAGAGTTTCATTTCCAATGCACTGTGCCAGTTTTGAAAAGCGAACATTGTTCTCCAATAAAGCCAGAAGTTTGAGTCAAACACTTCATCATCAAAAAAATCTTCTATCTTTTTATCATACAGTTGTTCATCGGAAGTAAAGAACAATCTCATAATCTCCATACATCCCTTGCGGCTAAGTCCAAACTTTCCACCAAGTTCTGCATCTTTCCCCCTGTCTGTTGTGACCCTGCAAAGCGAATAATTTGGGTCTTCTTTATTCAGATAATAAAATTCGTCCAAAACCGACTCGTCTTTATTTTCCAAAGATGGAATACTCCTGAACAAATCCCACAGACATTCAAAATGATCCTCCATTTCACGACCGCCACGCATTATATATCCTCTCGAAGCATCGTTTATACCGTCACACGCTCCGCCGGCAATATCAAGTGCCTCAAGGATATGAATATTTTCTCCCGGCATCTTTGCATCCCTCACAAGAAAGCAGGCTGCAGCAAGTGCACCAAGACCACTTCCCACAATGTATGCCGATTTTTCCTCGATACCGACCGGCTTTTTAGGTCTTGCAAATGCTTCGTAGTTGCCGCTTGCATAGTAAATGCCTTTGCTGTTCTTATCGTATTTTCCACGCTCCGTGTTCTGATAGTCAGATTTTTCATAATTATCTGTAGCATTGCCTCTGTTTTTGCTTTTAATCTTTCCATCACTATCATCAACATACTGACACCATTTTTCAATAACTTTATCTGTCATTGACTTTTTGTCAGCATCTTTTCCATTTGAATTTTTACATCCGCACGAACCACTGTCCGAGTCATTGTCTTTTGCAAACTTACCCTTATACAAAGCCGCTGCTCCCGCTCCTACAGCGATAACAGAAGCTATTTTTATAATTTTCTTATTCATGATAATCTCCAATCTACTGCACATATTTTGTGTTACTGTAAAATCCAGTCATTACATTATTCATAAATAAGTATTTCCAAAAAAACAAAAAATATGCCCAAAATCCCCCATCAGTACATCTTCTGATTTAAGAAATTTCAAGCATATTTTTTATGCCTTACGGCAATCTATTTTGTTCCCATTTTTTACAAGTCAAGTTGATATTCGTAATACTATCTGCTACTTTCCTGATAGTGTTAAATTACAGTTTCCAAATATCCTCATTGTACTGTGCAATAGTTCTGTCTGATGAGAAAAATCCTGCCTGGCTTATATTAACAAGCATCTTCTTTGCCCAAGCCTCTCTGTCGTTAAAGTCAGCATATGCTTTTTCCTTTGTCTCTACATAACTGTCAAAGTCAAGGAATGTCATAAACCAGTCTTTGTTTAAAAGTTCATTTTTAAGACGGTTAAGCTGTGTTTCATCACCAATTTTAAGCATTGCATCACCTGTAATAAAATCAACCGCCTCTTTGAGTGCAGGATTTTTTTCATAGTAATCTCTTGATACATAGTCAGAGTTTGCGTAATGTGCTATTACCTCGTCACTCTCTGCTCCGAAGATGTAAATATTGTCATCACCTACAAACTGGTGGATTTCTACATTTGCACCATCCTCAGTACCAAGTGTGATTGCTCCGTTAAGCATGAATTTCATGTTTCCTGTTCCGCTTGCTTCTTTTGATGCAAGTGAAATCTGCTCTGATATATCACACGCCGGAATAAGTCTTTCTGCCATTGTTACATTGTAGTTTTCTACCATTACAACATTGAGATATTTATTTACCTCAGGATCATTATTGATAATCTCCTGCAAACATAAGATAAGGTGAATTATATCTTTTGCTATAATGTATGCCGGAGCTGCTTTTGCACCAAATATTACTGTGATTGGTGTCTCAGGTATGTTACCTTTCTTAATCTCAAGATATTTATGAATCACAAATAATGCATTTAACTGCTGGCGTTTGTATTCATGCAGACGCTTAACCTGAATATCAAATATTGAATTAGGATTAAGTGTGATATTCTGAGTTCTCTTTATATAATCAACAAAATCTGCTTTGTTATCAGTTTTTATCTTAAGAAGTGTGTCGAGTGCATCCTTATCAGAAAGATATTTTTCAAGTTTCTTAAGTTCCTCTGCATCCTTTTTGTAACCGTCACCAATCCATTCTGTGAGCTGGTCTGTAAGTTCAGGATTGCAATGAAGAAGCCATCTTCTGAATGTGATACCGTTTGTTTTATTGTTAAACTTCTCAGGATAAATCTTATAGAAGTTGTTAAGTTCTGATTTTTCAAGGATTTCGGTGTGAAGTGCAGCTACACCGTTTACACTGAAGCCGTAATGAATGTCGATATGAGCCATATGTACTGTATCATTTTTGTCAATGATAACCACGCTCTCATCATCAAAGCGGCGGCGTACTTTATCGTCAAGCACCTCTATAATAGGCACAAGCTGTGGTACAACTTCCTTAAGGAATGAAATAGGCCATTTTTCAAGTGCTTCTGCAAGAATTGTGTGGTTTGTATATGCACAAGTCTTTGAAACAATCTCGATTGCCTCATCAATATCAATTCCCTCTTCCATAAGCAGACGGATAAGCTCAGGTATAACCATTGTAGGATGTGTATCATTTATCTGGATTACTGCGTAATTATATAAATCGTGGAGATTACTTCCCTTTTTCTTACACTCGTCTATTATAAGTTTTGCACCATTGCTTACCATGAAATACTGCTGGTAAATTCTGAGTTTTCTTCCGTCATCATCACTGTCATCAGGATAAAGGAATAATGTAAGATTTTTCGCAATATCTTTCTTATCAAAATCAATTCCATCTCCTACAATACTATCATCTACAGTATCAAGGTCAAACAATTCAAGTTTATTTGTTCTGTTGTCATATCCTGTTACATCTATCTCATACATTCTCGACTGAACAGTAAAATCTTTAAATTTTACAGGATAGCTCACATCTGTTTTTCTAAGGAATGTATTCTCCTCAATCCATGGATTTGCAGTCTCTTTCTGCTTATTATTCTCAAATACCTGCTTGAATAATCCAAGATGGTAGTTAAGACCAATACCAGAACCGTTAAGTCCAAGACTTGCTATCGAATCAAGGAAGCACGCTGCAAGACGGCCAAGACCACCATTACCAAGTGAAGGCTCTGCCTCAATCTCCTCAATCTCTGCAAGACTTATGCCGTTGTCAGCAAGGACTTTCTTTACATCAGCATAAATTCCGAGATTTATAAGATTGTTAGAAAGAAGTTTTCCTATTAAAAATTCTGCCGAAATATAATAAACTTTCTTTCCTGTGTCCTCCTGCACTTTTTCCTCTGACATATCTTTCGTGATATTTAAAAGTGCAACATAAATTTCCTGTTTGCTGCTGTCAGCAATACTTTTTCCAAGCTTCTGCTCTAAAGTGTTTTTGATATCCATAATAATCCTCCATTTTACACGCATTGTTGTTTACTTTGTAACATAAAATTCTCTATCTCTTATCCATATCCTTATTCACAATAAAATGTGAATTTTTAATTCCTGTCACCTGACACATTTTTATGTGCGGCAACTCTCTTAACTTTGTGACTATAATATATCATTTTAGTAAGTGTACTTCTTGTCTTTTCCTAGCACGATATGATACAATACTATCATTTAGAGATATTTTTTTAACGGACGCGAAACTGTTATGTGCTGTGATGCTTGTGTATCTGTAGCAAATAATACCGTCGGCACGCTTTCGCTATGTTGTCACCGTGTAACAGTTCAGCCATAAAAAGATAATTGGCAATACAATGAGCTTGTTCATTGTATTGTTAAGTACCTTTTTATGGTAGAATAGCCTTTCATTTCTGAAATGAAATAAACAAAAGCTGCAAAGCAGCGACTGACAGCTCGCTGGCAGGTTTATGAATGTAAGAAATGAAAGGCTGAACTGTTATGTCACCGTAGCAGTACATAAAGGGTGCAAATTATCTTTTGGGAGGTTTTACATATGAATGAAATTGAAAAAAATAAATACCATGAAACAAAGACCCATTCCAGTGCGGAATTTTTATTTAATACTTATCCATGTTCTATCCCTATTGATTTTCCGAGTGTTCCCCTGCACTGGCACAATGATATGGAACTTATTGTTATCAAGCATGGTTCGGCTAAAGTTACGCTTAACCTTACTACGCATCAGCTATCGGCAGGTGATATCCTTGTGGTTCTCCCTGAAAATCTTCATTCTATTGATTGTGCTATCGGCGATAAACTGGAGTACGAAAATATTATTTTTAAAAAGGAACTTCTCAGTTTTGTGACAAATGATATAACCATGTCCAAATATCTGACTCCTTTTTTTAATGGTGATTTTCCTATTGTAACTCATGTGCATATGGGATATTCTTTTTATTCCCATTTTGTGAAGATTATAAATACTATGGATGTTCTGTGTGATAAAAAAGAATTTGGCTACCAGCTTGCCATCAAGTCATGCCTGCTTGAACTTATACACATTATGATAAGGCATCCGCCTAAAACAGAGGTTAATACAAAATCAGAAAAATCAGTAGATAAAATAAAAGAAATACTTACTTATATGGAGCAGCATTATAATGAAGAAATTCCGATTGAAAAGATAGCTGATATATGTCACTACAGCCCGTCACATTTTATGAAATTTTTTAAAAATCATATGGGAACAAGTTTTATTAAATATCTTAATGATTTTCGCCTGATAAAAGCACGAACCAGACTGCTCACCACTGAGGACACCGTGCTTGAGATAGCCGGTGACTGTGGTTTCAACAATCTGTCGCACTTTAACAGGCTTTATAAAAATAAGTATGGGATAACACCGTCTATGACGAGGGAAATGTAAACGGTATCATTATTTCTCATACCTTTCAATCTCACATTTATGCACTTTATCCTTTTTGTCATATATTATTCCAACAATAAGTATGTCACCGGTATATGATAGAAGTGACTTCGGATACTGTTTCTGCTTAATCTGTTCCAACGCCGTGCGTACATTTTTATTCCATTTAAGTTCAATTACTAATGCCGGATAAAAATCCGTGTATTCCGGTTTTGGCAGATATACAAAATCAGCAAATCCCCTACCAGCCGGAAGTTCACGAATTGGAGTAAAATAATACTTCATTGAACTAAGATATGCAATAGTCAAAACGCTGCTAAGTGAATTTTCATCATTATATTTAATTACTGATGCATATTCCATATGAATTTTTTCAATTATTTCAGAAACTTTTTTATTATCCATATCTAATGTTGCATCTAAAAGATTATCAGACTGCTTCTCAAATTCAATAAATTCTTTCCACTTCTTCTGTCTTGTTGCTTTTAAAAGTTCCTGTCTTACTTCCTCATTTGGTATATACGCACACTTGCATTTCTCATCATATGCCAAATATCCTAAGTGTATAAGATATGTTATTATATCGTCCCTGTTTGAAAAATTTACTGCATCATTCTGAAATGTTCCAGTGTCAACCTTAACCATATCTCCTGAAAGCATCTCAATTATTGCATTTTTAAGTCCGTCAAAATTTTTACTTATCAATGGTATTATCGTTTCGTATGAGCCTGTCTGCGACCAATAGCTTTGAAAAAGTCTTTTTGTAACAACACTTACAACTGCTTTTGGATTGTAAATATGGTAATCCCCAAGCCGGTAACCATCATACCAATGTTTTACTTTTTCAAAATCTGCTCCATATTCAGTGCACAAAGTTTTAACTTCATCCTGTGTAAAACCTATATACCCAGCAAGTTCCCCTGCATCAAGCATGGTATATTCATCAAAATTGTTAAGTGCCGACTGTGTCTTTAATTTTTTTATTGGCAAAATACCAGTAATATAAGCAAGACCTATATATTTCATAGGCTCAGTTCCTTTAAAAAGACCTCTTAAAAAATTTATATACTCATCCTGAACCTCAAATTCAGCGGCCTCATCCCTTATCAGAACATCCCACTCATCAATAATTATTATAAACTGTTTTCCAGTTTTAGCATTTATATTTGACAAAGCATCGGGCAGCGAACTTATTTTTTCAGTTATAATCTGCGGAAAGTTTTCTCTTAACTCATCCACTATATTTTCAGTGATATAATTAACAAAATTTTTCGGATTTCCGGCAGGTTCTAAGCACCATTGCACATCAAAATGAATTACATCATATTTGTTTAAACTTTCTTCAAAACCATCCAAACTTCCTATTTTTAAATCTGAAAATAATTTCTTTGAGTCGCACCCTTTACTGTAATAAGCCGTAATCATATCTGCCGTAACAGACTTTCCAAAACGCCTCGGACGGCTGTTACAAATAAAAGCTGCGTTCGTATTTATCACCTGATTAGTAAAATCAAGAAGTTCCGTTTTATCAATATATATTTTAGAATTTAATGTCCTTTTAAATGCAGCATTATCCGGATTTAAAAATCTCCCCACTCACCAACACCCCTTTCTGGCATTCTCTTGAAATACATTTTTCTTTATATCTTTGCAATCATTATATTATGCAATCTTCATTTAAGCAAGCTAAATTGCATTACGCTAACAAAAACTGTGTACATGCTCAAAGAAATGTTTATATTCATCAAAATTATACTAAAAAAATTTCAATTACTAAAACACAAAAAAGCTGTGGCTTCACTATAAAACCACAGCTTTTTAAAATCTCTATGTGATAAATCAATATCATAATCATTATACGGCGGATATTTGCAATCCACTCTGCTATTTACCTGATAGAGTTAAATTCTACCATATAGCTTCATCTCCTGATGAAGTACATCTGCCAGCGTATCATTATACACTCCCGGCAGACATCTCCAGCTCCAGTTTTTATCACTGAGTGTTGACGGTGTGTTCATTCTTGCATTTTTTCCAAGTCCGAGGATGTCCTGCATCTGCATAATTGCCGTATCCGCAACGCTTGCCCATGCCGTACGCATCATTCCCCAATGATATCCTTCTGCTTCTGAAAGACGCATATATTTCTTCGCATATTCTGCATCTTCTTCTGATATTGTATCAAACCATCCAAGAATTGTCTCATTATCATGTGTTCCTGCATATACAACACAGTTTTTAGGATAGAGATGAGGCAGATATCCTGACTCCGTATCCCTGCTGTCAAATGCAAACTCAAGAACTTTCATTCCCGGAAATCCTGTATCTTTAAGAAGCTTTCTTACTGAATCCGTCAAAAATCCGAGATCCTCTGCTATGATTGGAAGTTCTCCAAGTTTTTCTTTTATAACATTGAACAAATCTATTCCAGGTCCTTCTTTCCATTCTCCGTTTCTTGCAGTTTTGTCACCATATGGGATAGAATAATATGCATCAAACCCTCTAAAATGATCTATACGAAGCATATCATATATCTGCGTCTGATATGCTATTCTGTCAACCCACCAGTTATAATCCTGTTCTTTCATGACTTTCCAGTTAAACAAAGGATTACCCCAAAGCTGACCATCTGCTGAAAATCCATCAGGCGGACATCCTGCCACACTTATCGGCATAAGATTATCATCAAGCTGAAACTGTTCGGGATTTGCCCAAACATCTGCACTGTCACTTGATACATAAATAGGAATGTCACCAATTATTTTAATTCCATTTTCATTTGCATAAGCTTTTAACTTTTTCCACTGTGTAAAGAATAAAAACTGTACACATTCCCAAAACTTTATCTCATCTTTTAACTTTTCTCTTTCTACTGCAAGAGCTTTGTTATCTCTTTTTCTAAGAATTTCCGGCCACTCAAGCCATGATACTCCATTTTGCTCGTCTTTTATTGCCATAAATAAAGCATAGTCAGAAAGCCATTTATGATTTTCTTTTCTAAATTCTGTAAGCTCTGTCTGATATTTTTCTTCTGCAGTCTTGGCAGCCTTCCTTAAAACTCCAAATCTCCTGTTATATAGCAAACCATAATCTGCTTTCTCCGGGTTGCTGCCCCAATCTATATTTTTATACTCATCTTTTTCAAGAAGTCCGGCTTCACTAAGTTCATCAAGATCTATCATATACGGATTTCCGGCATATGATGAAAATGACTGATACGGCGAATCTCCATAACTTGTCGGACATATTGGTAATATCTGCCAATATGATTGTCCTGCCTTATGTAAAAAGCGGACAAATTCTCTTGCTGCCTCTCCCATTGTTCCAATACCGTAAGGTGATGGCAATGATGTGATAGGCATTAAAATTCCTGCTTTTCTCAAAATATTTTCCTCCTTTTACACTTTTGAAATATAAAACTGTTATAGGCAGTGATGATTTTTACGCTATAACAATACCGACACGCTCCCGCTATATGTCGGCTAACATTATCTGTTATATAAGCAAAGTCCAATAACATCATAATGTCAATTTCATATATATTTTTTATGTGATGTACTTTAATACTTATAAATTTCTTACACTTTCTCTTTCAAGAAGTTTAAATGGTATAGATACATCCCGTCCTTCATCCGGGTAATGTATCTGTCGCAACATAAGCTCTACTCCCTCTCTCGCCATTTTTTCCGTGTCTTGTTTTATAGTCGTAAGTCTTGGAATACAGTAATTTGAAAGACTTATCCCGTCAAATCCTATGACCGATATGTCATCCGGCACTTTTTTTCCTGCATCGCATATTGCACGCATCGCACCAACTGCTATCGTATCACTCAGTGCAATGACTGCCGTAACATCCGGCATATTCTTTAAAAGTTTTTTCATTGCCTGATATCCGTCCTCCATAGAAAATCGACATTGCACATAACCTTTTTTCTCATCAAATGGTATATTATTTTCCTGAAAACTCCGAATACATCCCGCATATCTTAGAGAACTTATCTGTGTTGCCGACAATATTCCACCTACAACACCTATCTTTTTATGACCTTTTTTTATAAAATAACTGCCGACTTTATATGCTGCTGCCTCATCATCTGTATAAAATGATGAAAGATTACTTATATTAAGACTTCCGGCACTATTTGTGACAAGAATACAAGGTACATCTATTCCTTCAAATTCATCAAAATAATCAAGATTTCCGCCAAGAAATATAATTCCTTTAGGATTTCTTTCACGACACAGCATAAGTGCACATTCCACTTCGTTTGCATCTTCATCTATATATGATACTTCTGCAATTTCTCCATTTTTTGAAAGGAGCATTTGCATTTTCTCAAGAATATCTGCAAACAGCATATTTTGATTTCCCTTTACAATGATTGAAAGCGATGACGCAGCCTGCCTCTTTAACTGCCGTGCATTACTGTTAGGCTGAAAATTACTTTCTTCTATAACTCCCATTATCTTTTTTCTTGCTTTGTCACTGACATCAGAATGATTGTTCAATACCCTGGATACAGTCCCTATACCATATCCTGACAATCTGGCGATATCTTTTATAGTCATACATTTGCCTCACTTTTTAATTTCATGATATTTAAGAACTTTTTAGCCCCTAAAACACCTTTATCAGATAAAGTACCATATGACTTCATCTGATAAAGTATATTTCATGCAAAATGTATTTTAACCTTTGACGGCTCCGGCTGCAACACCTTTGATGATATATTTCTGACAGCATAAGTAGAATACTATAACAGGGATAACTGCCATGATAAGACAAGCCATAATAGCACCCATATCAACTCTTCCGTAACTTCCCTTCATATACTGAATGATAATTGATATTGTCTTATATTTCTTTATATCAAGTGTAAGATATGGAAGAAGGAAATCGTTCCAAATCCACATTGCCTCAAGTATTCCTACAGATATAAGAGTAGGTTTCATCATTGGTACTACAACGCTGAAGAATGTTCTTATAGGACTGCAGCCGTCAATCATAGCTGCCTCCTCAACTTCAATAGGAATTGATTTTACAAATCCGCAGAACATAAATACCGCAAGACCTGCACCAAATCCAAGATATATTATCAAAAGACCCCATGGTGTATTAAGTCCAAGTGAATCTGCCGTTCCTGATAAGGTAAACATTACCATCTGGAATGGAATTACCATTGAGAATACACAAAGAAGATAAATTGCTTTTGTAATCTTTGTCTGTACTCTTGTGATAAACCATGCACACATTGAACAGCACACAAGAATAAGAACTACACCGCCTACCGTAATAAATACAGTCCAACCGACAGCCTTAATAAATTCATATTTTGTTATTGCCTCTTTAAAGTTCTCCAATCCGACAAAATTCTTTGATGTCGGCATTTTAAAAGGCTCCAGATTGATAAATGTCTTTTTCTTGAAAGAGTTCATCAATACAACAATAATTGGTGATACAAATATAATTGAAATAACCGTAAATAATAATGTAGCCAAAATTCCTTTTACTTTTTTCATTACTGCTGCACCTCCTTACTTCTTGTAAGTCTAAGCTGTAACATACTGATAACTATAACTGCAAGGAAGAAGATAACTGCCTTAGCCTGACCTACACCTTCATATCCAACTCTTCCATAGAATGTATCATAAATATTCAATGCAAGCATCTCCGTTTTATGAAGCGGCTCACCACCCGTAAGTGAAAGGTTCTGGTCAAAGAGTTTGAATGAGTTTGTTATTGTTAAGAATGTACATATTGTTATCGATGGCATCATGTTTGGAATAGTTACATGGAAAAGTCTCTTCCAAGCGTTTGCACCATCAATCATAGCAGCTTCTTTTAATGAATCAGGTATTGCCTGCAGACCCGCTATGTAAACTATCATCATATAACCTATCTGCTGCCAGCAGATTAAGATTACAAGACCCCAAAATCCTAATTTTGCATTAAGTTTTAATGCCATATCAAAATGACTGAATATACCATCAAATATAAGCTGCCATATATATCCAAGTACAATACCGCCAATAAGGTTTGGCATAAAGAATATTGTTCTAAAAATATTAGTTCCCTTAATTTTCTGTGTAAGTGCAAGTGCAAGTGCAAATGCAAGAACATTAACAAGTACAAGCGTCACTATCGCAAATACTGCCGTAAATCCAAATGCATGAGGGAAGGTCGTATCCTTAAATGCTTCGATATAATTGCCTATTCCCACAAAATCAGCATCCTTGATAGTGGTAAATTTACAAAATGATAAATAAATTCCTTCGATAAATGGCACGATAAATCCTATCATAAATGCTGCCATAGTAGGAAGCACAAATACCGGCCAGTATTTTCTTATTGCTTTTTCCATAATAATCCTCATTTCTGCACATTCCACTGTGCATAGCACAAAATGCATTGCCGCTCACTGTCCTGTGAACAGTAACCAAAATACAGTTGATTTATTAATATTTGTTCCCTTATTGTCATTACCTACACTACTATTTATGCAAACAATAACTCATTTTTAATAGAGGGGAAACATTTTACCGTTTCCCCGCCTATAATTTCTATCATGTCACTTCACGGTCTATACCGCAATTTAACAACTAAACTATTACCATTCCGGCATTTATTTCTTAGCTGCTGCTGCTTCTTTCTTCCAGCCATCTACAAATGCTTTCTTTACAAGATCCCAGTTTGCATCAGTCTGCTTAGAAGCATATGTTGTAAGTGCAGAGCCAAGGTCGTTCTTCCACTTCTCAGATGGCATAGTTGTAAAGTTCCATGTTACAGGTTTTTTACCCTGTTTTACATAATCGTTTGCAATGTTTACAAGCGGATTATCTGAAGTAAGGTTCTTTTTAAACGGAATAACAAATCCCATTCCATCCTGTCCTGATGGCATAGCTCCTGCTGCACCACACATACATTTTACTGCTGTATCATCTGTTACACACCAGTTCATGAAATCAAGTGTTGCCTGAATATCCTCTTTTGATGCTTTCTTATTTACACACCAGTAGTTCTCTGTACCTGTACAAAGTCCCTGGTTTTCCTCTCCGTCTGCACCAATATAGATAGGTAACATTCCAAGATTATCATCTCCAAGGTCTGCTATATCTGAGTATGCCCATGTACCATTCTGATAGAATACTGCTTTCTCTGTAACAAATTCTGCAACTGCATCATCACCAGTCTTTGTGCTAAGCTGTTTAGAGCTTGTTGTGGAATTGTTAATATATAAATTCCAGATATTGCGATAGTTGTCAAGATATGTTCCCTTGATGGCATCTGTATTCTCGATTCCCTCCTTCTGATACTCATAGTAAATAGGAAGGTTTGCAAGATGTGTCTTGAATCTCCAATCTGAACTTCCATCCATACCTGCTGATGTAAATGCTGAGAATCCAAGGTCTTTGCTTCTCTTTGTTATGTCTTCTGCAACTTTCTTAAGATCATCAAAGCTCTTTATGTCATCCTGTGTATATCCGGCTTTCTTTAAAAGATTTTTGTTGTAAATGATACCATAAGATTCTATAGCATATCCGATACCATCAACTGCATCACCATCTTTTAACAAGAAATCATCACTTGTAACCTGTTTTGCAATATCAGAATCCTTAAGGTCATAACAATAATCTTTCCAAGATGCAAGTCCAACCGGTCCGTTTACCTGGAACAATGTTGGTGCTTCGCTCTTACCCATCTCACTCTTTAATGTTGTCTCATACTGGTTAGCTGCTGCAGTTACTACATTCACCTTAACACCTGTTTTATCTGTGTAAAGCTTTGCAAGTTCCTGCCACTGTGCATCAGCTTCAGGCTTGAAGTTTAAGTAATAAACTGTTCCTTTAGCTTCTTTCTTACCACTTTCCTTTTTATCACTTGCACCGCCACAGCCCGTAAGTGCTGATGCTGTCATAACTGCTGCAAGTCCAAATGCTACAAGTCCTTTCTTTCTCATAAATATCCTCCTAAATTATAATATTGTTGTTTCCACTGTTTATATTTTAAATAACTTTAAAATACTTTACTTTTTCATGGAAACGGTTTTGGAAATGTTTCTGGAAATGTTTCCATTTCGTTGTAACTAAAATATATAACATTTAGATAAAAATTGCAATATTTTTTTTTAAATTTTGTGCTTTTTGTCACTTTGCACAAATTTGTATTATTATTATGCTCATTTTAGACGCTTTTTTATGCACTTTTACTATATTTATTTTTACAGAGCGAACATTCGCCATTTATAAACCATCAAAAAAATGGCATCACACTACTTTACGAGCATTTTCCTATTCAATAAAAAAGCAATACAATCCTTTTTTTCAGATATGTATTGCTTTCTCTAAGCCAATAAAACATTATTTTTCTAATTCTAATGCTATTCCTTATGTGTATTTTAACCAAAATCTTCACATATTATGCAGTATTTTTACATAAATTGCGGTATTCCATAAGTTTATCCCGTGCACTCCTGCTTATGTGTTTTGGCACTTCTATTCCTACCGTGACATACTGGTCACCATAGGTCTTTCCATCCTTTTTAGATACAACACCTTTTCCCTTAAGGCGTATCTTCGTGCCGTACTGTGTTCCCTCTTTTATCTTACACTCTACATCACCATAAAGAGTGTGAACACGCACATTTCCGCCAAGAACTGCCGTTGTGTAAGGCACATTTACTTTTGTATATATATCCTGCCCTTTTCTCTCATAACCCGCTTTTTTACCTACTTTAACCCTGAGGAATAAGTCTCCGTCCTCTGCTTTTCCTATACCCGGATGACCTTTCCCTTTAAGTCTTATACTGTTTCCGTCGTCAATTCCAGCCGGTATATGAACTTTTAGCGACTGCTCATTTCCTGTACTGCCATTATGCAAAGTAATCACCTTATCACATCCAAATACAGCCTCATCAAATGTTACTTCTATGTCTGCCTCTGCATCATCGCCTCTCATATCATAACCAAATCCCGATTCCTGACCTCCTGTACTGTAAAAATGTGCTCCTGAAAATCCGTCATATCCTCCAAAATCTCCCCTTTCACGAAAGCTGCCATGACCACCAAAACTTCCACTGCCTCCAAAGTGACCGTCATTAAACAAATCGCCAAATATGTCACCAAATATATCCGATGCATCTCCCGTAAAATGATACTCTCTATGCATTCCGTCTGCGTTATAAGACTGACCGCCTCCCGGTGAAAATCCCTCTTCAAATGCAGCGTGACCAAACTGATCATAAAGTTTCTTTTTTTCAGCATCACTAAGTACATTGTATGCCTCTGTGACTTCCTTAAACTTCTGTTCAGCCGCCGCATTTCCCGGATTCATATCAGGATGATATTTCTTTGCCAGCTTACGATATGCTTTTTTTATCGTCTTATCATCAGCATTTTTGTCTATTCCAAGAACCTTATAATAATCCTGCTTTGCAGCCATAAGAAACTCCTCCTTTCTCATTTTCCGGTAATTGCCAAACTGCTTATATGTTATGTTACTTGTGCATATAAGCAGTTTCGCAATAACCTGTTTCAATTTTAAAAGGAGCGATTCTTTACCGCTCCTTCCATCACCTTTATCTAATATATGATAGTACAATTTTAAAATACGAAGATATATTAAGATATACATTCAGAACCTCTTTTTGACAATCCTGAATATATTATCCAATCTTATATCTATTACAAAATTGAGATATATTTGTCTTCTTCTTTCTGCGGTAATGCTTCTTTCTTTGGTACATTTAATGTAAGCACACCGTTTTCAAATTTTGCTTTTATATCTTCCTGTGTAAGTTCTTTGCCTACATAGAATGTTCTGCTGCAATTTGAATATACTCTCTCTCTGCATATATATCTGCTGTTTTCATCTTCTACTTTATTGTCTTTATCTGATGCGGCAGTGATTGTCATATATCCGTCTTTTAATTCAGCTTTTATCTCGTCTTTCTTAAATCCCGGCAGATCCATGATGACTTCAAAACCATCTTTGCTTTCTTTTATATCTGTTTTCATCAATCCGCTGTTATAATAATTCTTTTTGTAATTTCTTTCAGGTGCATCAAAAAATCCATCCATTAAATCATTTGCAAAAATACTAGGCATTAACATAATCAATCTCTCCTTCCAAAAATCTGTTACCGTCTGCATCTGTGATGCCGTTGGTAACTAAAACCTTATTTATTTTAATATTGTTTGTTTCTCTGTTGCTGATTATGTTATACTACTTTTATTAGCACTCGTCAATATCGAGTGCTAATAATTTTTGTGAACTTTTTGTGAACTCACTTTGTTTATCAAGTCATATTACAACTCTCTTCTTAACTGTAAGTCAAGAAGCCCCCTCGCTTTCAGCTCAGTCAATTACATTCGACTTCGTTTATGACACACTACCAGTATTTCTTTCTTTTAAAAATCACAAGACTCACCACAACTATCAGCACACTTATACCTATCACGGTTGGATAAGCGTATTTCATCTTTAACTCAGGCATATATGAAAAGTTCATTCCGTACCAGCCTGCTATCAGTGTCAGCGGAAGAAAGATAGTCGTTACTATCGTAAGCATCTTCATTACATCATTCTGATGTATCTCTATCTCCGACTGATAAACATCCTGCACCTGCATCGCATATTCCCTTAATATCTGCGTTTCCTGTGCTAGTCTTGTCATTTTTTCCGAATACATCTTAAAAAGTTCCACCGTTTCTTCCGTGAAAAATTCTTCTTCATTGCCCGCAAGTTCATCCCCCGCTTCTGCGAGCTGTGTATAATAATGATAAAACCTCGCTATTATCTTTTTCAATTTCAAAAGACCTATATTAAATTTGTCGGACTGTTCTTTCATTACCTGCTCTTCTATCCCAGTTATTTTATGCTCTATTTTCTGCAAAAAAAGCAGCTCATCTTCTATAAATGACATAAAAAAATCATATATAAATCTTTCCAGTGAATAATCTTTTGCTATAGCATGCCCGGATATTTTTATTATATTTTTATCAATCGAATCATCATCACTTAATATTATTACCCTGTCTTTCAATATATATATTGCAAAAAGTTCATCCTTTTTTCCATATTCTTTTGCAGGCATCTGAAAAGTTCCATACAAAAAATCCCTGTGGCTCTCCATCTTGCAAAAATGAATTTCATCAACAGTATGCCATATTCCACACTTTTCCCACAATATTTTTTCATTGTCCCACTCAGTCATCTTAAATACACCGACACATTCCCCACTGTCCCAGAATGTGCCGAGGTCGATTTTAAATATACCATCCTCTTTTATCTTATAATACATTTGTTTACCTTCTTTATTTTATATTATGTGCTCCCGTTATCTCCTCAAAACAAAGATTTTCTAGAGTACACCATATTATTTCCCTTTAAATTCCTTTTTATGTAACAGTTCAGCCCCAAAAAAGATAAGTCAATAATATATGAGCTTGCTCAATGTATTATTGACTTGTTTTTTGGGGCGGAATAGCCTTTCATTTATGAAATGAAGTAAACACAAGCTGCATAGCAGCGACTGACAGCTTGCTGGCAGGTTTACGAATGTAATAAATGAGGGGCTGAACTGTTACCTTTTTATTTGTTTTTTCTTAAAGTTTATTGTAAAATGCTTAATGGATTTTTTGAATACAATATGAAAGGACGATTTAGATATGAAGAAAAAGATATGTCTCCTGCTCTGTCTCTCGCTGGTGCTTCTATCGGCATGCGGCAGAAAGTCAGACAATATAAGGTTTGGTGCTGCCGATATAGGCGGTATGTACTATGCTTTTGCGAGCAGTTTTTCGGGTGCCGTATCAAAAGACACTTCCGATTACAAATTTGAAGTTAAAAACACTGCCGGATCTGCGGCAAATTTAAGACTTTTATCCGACAAATATATAGACCTCGGTATCGCACAGGCTGACCTTATAAAAGATGCCTATGACGGCACAGGATATTTTAATGGCAATGTCTGCAACGGTTACAAGGCGGTAGCCGCTCTTTACACCGAGGCCTGCCAAATAGTTGTAAAAGCAAATTCTGACATAAAAACAATTGATGACCTTCAGGGTAAAAAAATCTGCATAGGTGCTGAAGAATCCGGTACTGAGATCAATGCAAAGCAGATACTTGAATTAAGCGGTCTAAATTCAAAACTTGTCGAAATGGCAAACCTTGATTATACGGATGCCGCAAAACAGCTTGCAAACGGCAGGATTGATGCTTTTTTCTGTACGGCCGGTGTTCAGACAACAGTTATATCCGAGCTTACAAAAGAATGTCGCATAAAGATTTTAAATATTGATGATAAGTGTATTAAAAAACTTATTACTGCTTATCCTTATTATTGCAAATATGAAATTCCTGCAAACACATATGCGGGTCAGACTGAAAGCGTAAATACAATAGGTGTTAAATCAGTATTGCTTGCATCTGATAATCTTTCTGAAAATGCAGTAAAACAGTTTACTGAAACATTTTTCAAACACAGCAAAGATTTGCAATATGCAACCTCACTTGAGCTTATAACTGATGAAAAGACTGCTGTTTCTGGCATTGATATTCCTTTCCATCCGGGTGCAGCCGCATATTACAAAGAAAAAGACATTACTGTTAAGACAAAATAAATAATGATAATAAATCATAAGCTATTTACTTATGAGCGGGGATAAATTGTTTTTATATATCATTATAATAACCTGCTTAGAAACGAGGAACTTTATGAAAATTCAATTAGATATGTATCAGACTCTCGCAGCAGCCGTTCTGGTACTTTTACTTGGAAATTATTTAAGAAAAAAAATAAACTTTTTGGAAAAATTCTGTATTCCGGCACCTGTTATCGGCGGATTGCTATTTGCTATCTTTACTTGTATATGCTATACCACGGGAATTATCGAATTTTCCTTTGATGATACGCTCAGAGAAGTCTGCATGGTATTTTTCTTTACATCAGTAGGATTTCAGGCAAATCTGAAAGTTTTAAAAAGTGGTGGAAGATCCCTGATAGTCTTTCTTGGTCTTGTCATCACGCTGATATTTTCCCAGAACCTGCTTGCCATAGGACTCTCAAAACTGCTTAATTTAAACCCTCTTATAGGTATGTGTACCGGTTCGATACCTATGGTCGGTGGTCACGGTACTGCCGGTGCATTTGGTCCGGTTCTTGAGGATTTCAACATACATGGAGCAACGACTATCTGTACGGCAGCCGCTACTTTTGGGCTTATAACAGGAAGTCTTGTGGGTGGTCCTATCGGAAAGCGTCTTATTGAGAAAAGAAAACTTATGGACAATGTTCCGACTGAGGATGACAGCCTTCTGGTCGAAGATGAAGAAAAGCACCAGCGTCACACAAATATGTATGCAGCCGCAGTATTCCAGCTTATACTTGCAATAGGACTCGGTACGATATTCTCGTATTTTCTCACAAAGACCGGTCTTACATTTCCTATCTATATAGGTGCAATGCTCGCCGCTGCACTTATGCGTAATATTACCGAATATTCAGGTAAAGGAACAATTCATATGGGTGAGATAAACGACCTCGGTGGTATATGTCTTTCACTCTTTCTCGGAATGGCAATGATAACATTAAAGCTCTGGGAACTTGCCACTCTCGCCCTGCCGCTTGTTATCCTGCTCGCAGCACAAACGCTTCTCATATGCGTATTCACATACTTTGTCATATTCAATGTTATGGGAAGAGATTATGATGCAGCCGTGCTTTCTGCCGGAACATGCGGATTTGGTATGGGTGCAACACCAAATGCCATGGCAAATATGCAGGCTATCTGTGACCGCTATGTCCCGTCCGTGAAAGCTTACCTTATAATTCCGCTTATCGGAAGTTTATTTGCGGATTTTATCAACAGTCTTGTTATTACATTTTTCATCAATATACTATAATAATTTTTAAATGGAGGGATTTTTTATGTTTCATTGGAAAAATAAAAAAAAGGAAAAACATGATGAAGAACAACACGATTATGCTCTAACTTTTGACAATGTAGCAATTCCGGAAGTTCATACACACAAAACACACGAGGAAATGACAGAAAATGAAAATGAACAATCTTCCGTAAACTATGACAATCTGGCTATCCCAGAGGTTCATATCAGGAAAAAATAGACCGAGCAAAAAAACGCGGGATACATCTTGGCTGTTAAGACAAAATGCATCCCGCATTTTAATTTACTTTATTTTTGTTTCTATATTTTAACACAATTTATTGGCATGAAAAGTCTTAGTCATTATATAAAAAATCTGGTATTCTCTCATGAGTAGTAATAAGATACCATTTTCCTTCAAATTCTATATAATGGTTATTGTTACCGATATCAATATAAGTGAAATTCAATTGAGCATCGTTGGAAATACGAAAGTTATAAGCATCTTGTGTTATACTTTTATTCATAGCATGAGCCTCCGGAAGTATGATTGTTTTTGGACAACTCAATTATACCAAAACTAGACGGTTTCATGCTATTTTTATGCCAGTTATTATTGAATTTTCAAGGTATATAGGCACTTATTCAAGTACGAAGTTTGAGTAAATAAAAAAATATTGATTTAGTCTACCAATTAGTGTGTTTTTGTTGTATAATAGTTTTGTCGTACAGGGTCACTTTCTTTCTTAATGTTATAGTTCAAATTCATTATACACCAGAAAGCCCTGTATGATTTCTTTTTTTGAAAAAAGTTGTAAAGTGGTGTATATTTACATAAAGATTTCGTACAAAAGGAGGAGTATCTTATGTTTAAAAATTTAAAAATGAAAACTGCATTGACAAGTGCAATAACCGTTCTGACTATAATATGTATAACAATATTATATATATTCACACAGACAGGAATGACAAAATTAATGAAAAAAAGTGCTCAGGACAGCATGAAAACTTCACTCAATTCACAGACTACACTTATAAGCGAATATGTTTCCCATCAGGAAGACCTTTTAAAAAAATTCAGTATAAGTCCCATGATAATTGATTATCTAAAAGACCTTAATAACAAAGACAAACAGCTTAAAGCACAGCAATTTACTGAAAATTATTTTAAAGGACTTGACAACTGGGAAGGTATATACTCAGGCGAATGGAATACTCATGTAGTTACCCACTCAAATCCAAAAGTTGTCGGTATGACTACGCGAAAAGGTGATTCCTTAAAGGCTCTTCAAAATGCCATGAAAGAAAATAACGGACTTTACAACGCAGGTATTATCGTTTCCCCTGCATCACAGAAGCTTATACTTTCTATGTACTGTCCTGTCTACGACACAGACGGAAGCACTATTGTAGGCTATGTCGGCGGTGGTCCATATATGGAAAAGCTCGAAAGTCTTTTAAATGAAACAAAAAAAAATGACAAAAAATCTATACAATATTCGATGCTAAATGTCTCATCAAAAATGTATATTTTTAATGACGAGGATACCTCTCTTATCACAAAAGAAGCAACAGACAAAGGTATTTTAAATGTTATCAATGACATAAAAAAAAGCAAAAAAAATACTAATGATGCATTTACATACAAAAATTCAAACAATACATCCTATGTAATGTCTTACCAGTATGATAAAGAACATGACTGGGCTGTTATATCAAAAGCAAAAGAAAGCAGTTTATATTCAGATGTCTATAAGACAATGCGCACACTTGCATTATTCTGCATTATATCGTGCATAATGATATCTTCTTTATCATGGTTCTTTATACATATGCATACAAAACCTCTTACTTATGTAACAGACGCATTACTGGAATTAAAAGAACTCAAGATTAAAAAGCACGATAAATTGCGAAAATATATCAATGCAAACAGTGAAGTAGGTCAGATAAGCACGGCACTTAACTCTCTGAGTGATTCATTTGAGGACATTATACAAAAACTCGGTTCATGCTCAGATTCACTTACAGATTCAGCGGTAAGGATGTCAGACTCTTCCGATATTCTTATACAGTGTGTTGATGACAATGCCAATGCAACCGAACAATTTGCCGGACATACCGACCAGATAAATGATACTGTTTCACAGGTTGATGATGGTATCAATGATATTTCAGATGTTGTATCACAAGTAGAAACAAAAATACAGCTTGGTGATGCACAGAGTAGCGAGCTTATAGAAAAAATCAGCCAGATGCGAGACATAACAAACGCCTCTCTTGAAACAGCAAATATAAAGATTGACGAAAACAATCATGCGATTCAGGAAGCTATCGTCAATTTGCAATCACTTACACAGATTGACGATATGGCAAAACAGATTCTTGATATCACAAGCCAGACAAACTTACTTGCCTTAAATGCCTCCATTGAAGCTGCACGTGCCGGTGAAGCCGGACGCGGTTTCAGTATTGTGGCAAACGAAATAGGTAATCTTGCAGAAAGTTCACGCCAGACAGCCACATCCATCCAGAATATATGTAATGAAACAAAAGAGCATATATGTATGGTACAAGACTGTTTTGACAACATTATAAACTTCATGGAAGAAGATATAAAATCACAATTTAAAGACTTCCTTGAGGCAACAAATGAATACAACACATCAATAGGACAGATAAAGAATATTATCCATGAAATGCACGATTGCTCAAACGAATTTGTTAAAGCCGTTTCAGATATCAAATCACAGATTGACAATGTACAGAATAATCCTGACGGTATTACAATGCACACTGAAGATGTTATTAAAAAAGTGGAACAGACTAAAAAAATCACGGAAGACCTTACAGATATTGTCCGCAAAAACGAAGAAAATGCTTTGGCTATTAAAGAAATAATGAATCGTTTTTCACTTTGACTTGAATTTAAGCACACTCTCCTCACTCCTTGCATCACAGCCTTCAAAATGATATAATCTTTTTTACAGAACACACATGGCTTTTGCCATATGTGTTCTATGTTAATAACAATGTACTCCCGTTATCTTACGAACGAAGAATTTCGAGAGTTCATTACTAAAGAATGGAGGCTCCTTATGAGTGAAAACAAAGAATTTTTAGGTACTGAACCAGTCGGAAAACTTCTCTTAAAACTGGCAGTTCCATCCGTAATATCACAGATTGTCAATATGCTCTACAATATTGTAGACAGAATTTATATAGGTCATATCCCAAAGACCGGAAGTCTTGCTCTTACAGGACTTGGTGTCTGTATGCCTATCATTATGATAATATCAGCTTTCGCCGCCCTTATCGGTTTCGGCGGTGCTCCGAGAGCTTCAATCTTTATGGGCAAAGGCGAAAATGACTCAGCCGAAAAAACTCTCGGCAACTGTTTTACGACACAGATAATCATTTCGATCATTCTTACTATTGTTCTTCTCTTTGGCAACAGATTTTTCCTTATGGCATTTGGTGCCAGTGACAACACAATAGATTTTGCAACAAGCTATATGAACATCTATGCTTTAGGAACTATCTTTGTGCAGCTTACTCTCGGAATGAACTCTTTCGTAACGGCACAGGGCTTTTCAAAAACAGGAATGCTTACCGTAGTTATCGGAGCCGTATGCAATATCATACTCGACCCGATATTTATTTTTGTGCTTGGTCTTGGTGTAAAAGGTGCTGCCATTGCTACCATCATTTCGCAGGGTGTTTCCTGTATATGGGTAATCTCATTTTTGACAGGCAGAAAAACTTTTTTGAAAATAAAGAAAAAATACCTTATGCCTTCGGCTGATGTTATCCTGCCATGTATGGCTCTCGGTGTTTCAACATTTGTCATGCAGGCAAGCGAGAGTGTTATCTCAGTCTGCTTCAACTCATCACTCTTAAAATACGGCGGTGATGTTGCCGTGGGAGCAATGACAATACTTACAAGCGTTATGCAGTTCGCTATGCTTCCATTACAGGGTATCGGTCAGGGAGCACAGCCTGTCACCAGCTACAATTACGGCGCAAAAAACACAGACCGTGTCAAAAAGACATTCAAAATCCTAATCACTGTATCACTCAGCTATTCTGTTATTTTCTGGGCATTGATACAAATGTTTCCAAGTGTATTTGCAGGCATATTCAGTTCAGATAAATCACTTGTGACATTTACGGCTGATGCACTTAAAATCTATTGCGGAATGTTATTTATGTTTGGAATACAGATAGCGTGCCAGATGACATTTGTGGCAATAGGCAATGCAATATGCTCAGTTATAGTCGCAGTTGTGAGAAAATTTGTACTTCTTCTGCCGCTTATCTATATAGTTCCAAATTTTGTGTCAAATAAAACAAACGGAGTATATATGGCTGAACCGATTGCTGATTTTATTGCAGTATCATTTACCGTAATAATTTTCTCAGTCCAGTTTAAAAAAGCACTTTACAAATTGAAAGAAATTTAAAAAGAAACTTCGCAAATTGAGTAAAGTTTAACACCTGGTATATATATAGGTGAAAAATTGTCAATTATAGCTTTAATTTCCTTCAACTTTTGGTACTTTTTTCTATTGACAAATCAGTTCTAAAAAACTACCATACTTTAGTAAAAGAAAGAATGAATGGAGGAATCATTATGAGATTATGGAAAAAGGCATTAAGCCTTGTACTTGTATCAGCCATGGCATTTTCTATGTGTGCCTGCGGCGGCAAGAAAGACGAAGGAAGTAAAAAAACTGACACTTTTAAGATTGGCGGCATCGGACCTACAACAGGTGACGCAGCTATCTACGGAAAAGCCGTGCAGAATGGTATTCAGCTTGCAGTAGACGAGATAAACGCTGCCGGCGGCATCAACGGCAAAAAGATTGAATATAAATTTCAGGATGACCAGAACGACACAGAGAAATCTGTAAACGCTTACAACAGCTTAAAAGACTGGGGTATGCAGATGCTTGTCGGAACTGTTACATCAAACCCTTGTACAGCAGTTGTTGAGCAGACACACAATGACAATATGTTCCAGCTCACACCATCAGCAACGGCAGTAGAGTCAATCCAGTATGACAACGCATTCCGTATGTGTTTCTCAGATCCTAACCAGGGTATTGCTTCTGCTGATTATATCGCAGACCACAAACTTGCTTCAAAAATTGCAGTAATCTATAACAGTTCTGATCCTTACTCATCAGGTATCTACCAGAAATTTGCTGCTGAATCAAAAACAAAAGGACTTAATATCGTAGCTGCCGAAGCATTTACTGCTGACAGCAAGACAGATTTCTCAGTACAGATTCAGAAAGCTAAGAGTGCCGGTGCAGAAATGGTATTTCTTCCTATATATTATCAGGAGGCATCACTTATCCTTGCACAGGCAAAGAAAGCAAACTTCACACCTAAGTATTTCGGATGTGACGGTATGGACGGAATCCTTGCACTTGATGGATTTGACAAGAGTCTTGCAGAAGACCTTATGTTCCTCACACCATTTACACCTGATTCAAAAGACGATAAGACACAGACTTTTGTAAAAGCTTACAAAAAGGCATTTAAAGATACACCTATTCAGTTTGCTGCCGATGCTTACGACTGCATCTACACTATAAAAGCGGCTGCTGAGAAAGCAAAGCTCACACCTGATATGAGCATTTCTGATATGTCAGATGCATTAAAGAAATCCATGACAGAAATCGAGCTTAGCTGTCTTACTGCAAAGAGCATCAAATGGTCTGCAGACGGTGAACCAACAAAAGAGCCAACTGTTGTAGTTGTTAAAAATGGTGCATATGATGTAGCTGAGTAAAATATAACGGATAATACCATAATTTCCGGTGCAAAATATGTTTTATTCTTTGCATTATATGATGATTTTGTAGATTTTAAAGTAATTATATGGTAATATATAAGTCTGTATGAGTTTTAAACAATTCTCATACAGACTTTACTTTTAAAGAAACAGGAGGTAAACCATGAGCTTTATATCGTATTTATTTAACGGATTAAGTCTTGGAAGTGTTTATGCAATCATTGCCCTTGGTTATACAATGGTATATGGCATAGCAAAAATGCTTAACTTTGCACATGGAGATGTAATCATGATCGGTGCTTACATATCTCTTCTTTCTATGACAAACGCAGGAATACCGGCATTTCCGGCACTTATAATTTCGATTGTAGCCTGCACGGTTCTTGGTATTGTTATTGAAAGAATTGCTTATAAACCACTTAGGAATGCATCTTCTTCACTAGCAGTTCTCATCACTGCAATAGGTGTCAGCTATTTACTCCAGAATATCGCACTTTTGCTTTTTGGAGCAAATGCACAAACTTTCCCATCAGTTATCAAATGGGAAGGACTTTCACTTGCCGGAGGCAAACTCAATCTTTCCGGTGAGACAATCATTACTATCTTAGTATGCATAGTGATAATGGTTCTGCTTATGCTTTTCGTTCAGAAAACAAAACCGGGACAGGCTATGCGTGCCGTGTCTGAGGATCGTGGAGCAGCACTCCTTATGGGTATCAATGTAAACGGAACTATTGCACTCACATTTGCAATCGGTTCAGGACTTGCCGCAATCGCCGGTGTGCTTTTATGCTCAGCTTATCCAAGTCTTACACCTTACACTGGTGCAATGCCTGGTATCAAAGCCTTTGTCGCTGCCGTATTCGGTGGTATAGGTTCAATCCCTGGTGCATTTATAGGCGGTATCCTCTTAGGTATTATTGAGATATTTGGTAAAGCCTACATTTCATCACAAATGGCAGATGCGATTGTTTTTGCCGTACTTATCATTGTCCTTCTCGTCAAGCCGACAGGACTCTTAGGCAAAAAAATTCAGGAAAAAGTATAGGAGGCAGATATATTATGTCAAAGAAATTATCTAAACAAAAATTAAATGATATTATCACTTATGGTATAGTTATAGCTGCTTTTGTCATAATGCAGATTCTTATAAATGCAGGAGAGATTTCCTCTCTCTTTCAGGGACTCATGGTTCCTCTTTGTACTTATATAATACTCGCCATTTCCCTTAATCTCGTTGTAGGTATTCTCGGCGAATTAAGCCTTGGTCATGCAGGTTTTATGTGTGTCGGTGCATTTACAAGTTCATTCTTTTCAAAAGCTATGCAGGACACTATTACAAATTCGACTGTGAGATTTCTTCTTGCACTTCTCATTGGAATAATCACGGCAGCAATCTTTGGAATCATCATTGGTATTCCGGTATTGCGATTAAACGGTGATTACCTTGCCATCGTTACACTTGCGTTCGGTGAGATAATCAAAAACCTTGTAAATGTCCTTTTTATAGGAAAGGATTCAAAAGGATTTCATTTTTCAACAAAAGATGCCGTAAGTTTAAATATGGAACCTGATGGAAAGATTATATTAAATGGACCTCAGGGAATAACCGGTACACCTAATGACTCAACTTTCTTTATCGGTTTTATACTTATTCTCGTAACATTATTTATAGTATTAAACCTCATTCATTCAAGAGACGGTCGTGCGATTATGGCAATAAGAGACAACAGAATTGCCGCTGAGTCTATCGGTATCAATATTACAAAATACAAACTTATGACATTTACAATATCAGCAGCAATGGCAGGTGCAGCAGGTGTTCTTTATGCACACAACCTCTCAAACCTCACAGCCAACACAAACAACTTCGGTTACAATATGTCGATAAACATCCTTGTATTCGTAGTTCTCGGCGGTATCGGAAATATCAGAGGCTCTATCATAGCCGCTGTCGTGCTTACACTTCTTCCTGAGCTTTTGCGTGGAATGTCAGACTACCGTATGCTCATATATGCTATCGTGCTTATAGTCATGATGCTCTTTAACTGGGCACCAAAAGCTATCGAATGGCGCGAAAAACACCTTTCATTTAAAAAGAATAAAAAGGAGGCGGCATAGTATGGAAACTTTATTAGATGTTCAAAATCTTGGTATTTCTTTTGGTGGTCTCCGTGCCGTAAACAACTTCAGCATAAATATTGGCAAAGAGCAGCTTTACGGACTTATCGGACCTAACGGTGCAGGAAAAACAACTATATTCAACCTCTTGACAGGTGTTTACAAACCCGACAGCGGAAAGATAATCTTAGACGGTAATGACCTTACGGGAAAATCCACAATAGAGATAAACAAATCCGGAATAGCAAGAACATTCCAGAATATAAGACTTTTTTCACAGCTTACCGTGCTTGACAATGTTAAAACAGGACTTCACAACAACCACCATTATTCAACGCTCGACAGCATACTTCGTCTTCCACGCTATCACAAAGTCGAAAAAGAAATGAATGATATTGCAATGGAACTTCTTGAAGTGTTCGGACTTAAGGATGATGCGAATGTCCAGGCTCAAAATCTCCCTTACGGACAGCAGAGAAAACTTGAGATTACAAGAGCACTTGCCACAAACCCAAAACTGCTTCTGCTCGATGAACCGGCTGCCGGCATGAATCCAAATGAAACAGAAGAACTTATGGATATGATAAAATTCGTAAGAGACCATTTCCATATGACTATTCTTCTTATTGAACATGATATGAAACTCGTAAGCGGCATCTGTGAACAGCTTACCGTACTTAACTTCGGCGAGGTGCTTGCACAAGGCGATACATCAGATGTGTTAAATAACCCACAGGTTATTAAAGCTTATCTAGGTGAGTAAATAGAGAAACTCCATAGGAGACATTCTCCATAGGAGTTTCTTGTGTAAACCACTATGTTGTTGAGTTTGGATTGCAGCATCTTTTTAATTTTAGAAATGAGGGATAAATTATGGCAATGCTTGAAGTTAAAGATTTAGAAGTATATTATGGAATGATACAGGCGATTAAAGGTATCTCTTTTGAAGTGAATAAAGGTGAGGTTATCGCTCTTATCGGTGCCAACGGTGCAGGTAAGACTACTACCCTACACACGATAACAGGACTTCTCTCTCCTAAAAAAGGAAGTGTTATGTTTGAGGGAAAAGACATAACAAAGATACCTGCACATAAAATAGTATCAATGGGAATGGCTCATGTCCCTGAGGGGCGACGCGTTTTTGCAGACTTAAGCGTATATGAAAACCTTAAATTAGGAGCATACACTAGAAAAGACAAAGAAAACTTAAACAAAGACCTTGAAAGCATATATGAAAGATTTCCAAGACTTGCCGAGAGAAAGAACCAGTCGGCAGGAACATTGAGCGGTGGTGAACAGCAGATGCTCGCCATGGGACGCGCACTCATGTCAAAACCATCAATCATCCTTATGGATGAGCCGTCAATGGGACTTTCACCAATCCTTGTAAATGAGATATTTGATATTATCGAGTCTATAAGCAAATCCGGTACAACTGTTCTTCTTGTAGAACAGAACGCAAAAAAAGCTCTCTCAATCGCAGACAGGGCATATGTACTTGAAACAGGAAAAATCGTAACAAGCGGCAAAGCAAGTGAATTACTTGAAAATGACTCGATAAAGAAAGCTTATCTGGGAGAATAAATAGATAAGCTCCATAGGAGCTTATCATTAGAAGAATGCACAGGCATTAAAAAATGCCTTTATGCATTCTTCTACACCCCACTACTTTTTATCTTTAATCAAAATATATATTTGCGAAACAAAAGGAGGTATCACTATGGGAAATATGGTTATTACGGTTTCTCGCCAATACGGCAGCGGCGGTAAAACTATCGCTGCCATGCTTGCCCAAAAACTTGGTATCAACTGCTACAGCCGTGAAATTTTGAAGATGGCTTCTGAGGACAGTGGCATTAATGAAAGACTTTTCGGTATGTCCGATGAAAAAATCCGTCATGCAGGCTGGTTCAAGACTTTAAGCCGCCCTTACACGGGCGAACTTCTTCCACCTGAGGATAAGGGCTTTGTCTCCGATGACAATCTTTTTAATTATCAGGCTAAGACAATCAAAGAACTTGCCGAAAAAGAATCCTGCATCATTGTCGGAAGATGTGCAAATTACATATTAAGAGACAATCCTGATGTACTCAGTGTTTTTGTTCATGCTGATGATGATTTCTGTCTTGCAAGGGCTATGGAGCGTAACAGTTTCAGCGAAAAAGAAACTAAAAAATTTATTGAACGCACTGACAAATACCGTTCGGACTTTTATCACTATCACACGGGACATCACTGGACAGATGCAAGATATTATGACCTCTGTCTTGACAGTTCAAAACTCGGTTTTGAGAAATGTGTCGAGGAGATAGAAGCTTATGCTAAGATAAGATTTAGAAAGTAAAGGATTTTTCTATTGCTTTGAAAACCTAGTGTACTGACCTGATGACTTTTAGTTAAATAACTTAGGATAAATTTTCAGTCTGCAAGACGGAAGAATGAGCCGTAGCGGGCTACGGCGATTGATGACAACGAAGCAGATGGGAATTTATACAAGTTATTTGGCAAAATATCAACAGGTCAGTACACTAGGAGCATACAGCCGATTTTCACGGATTGTATGCTCCTGACTGTTTTTAATTATATTTACAATCACTCCTACAACAAAAGCTTTGCCTCTCTCAATACAAGACTCTCATTTTTTCTCCATATCGAAGAAAATTGCGAAATCGGCAACGGACAGCCTGCTACACCTATCTCAAGTGTTATACACGGTGATTTAATCTTTTCCATCACATAATCACGCATACTTCCGACACTAGGACCGCTTGAAGAACCATAACTGTCCCCGCTTGCATATCCTGTTATCTTTCTTGCAAGCCGGTACATTTTCTGTGTTTCTTTTTTAACTTTTCCGCTTCCGCCGCTTCCAAATACTATAGAGCCCATAGCATGATAATTTACGACACCTTTTAATGTCTTGTTATTTTTTAACTGTTTTAACAATCCTGCGATTGCCTTTGTTTCCGGCTCACTTGCTGCCGATGTTCCTGAAAATCCCTCACTTCCACGCTTTCCACCATGATTTGCCTTAAAATGCGAATTTGAATTTCTGTTAAGGTCAACTCCTCTGGCATTTGCTTTCCATGTCGCCGTATGTGATGCACCAGACATTTTATACAGAGCCTTACGAAGCTTTTTGTCTCTTATCTTTGAAATTCCAAACTGAGAAATTGTTGTACCGTCAGGATTTGCCATCGGAATATAATGTACCGCCATCTTATTTAAAACACTTTTTACTTTTACTCCCTTGACACTTCCATTGTAATTTTTAAGGTAACTTTCTATCTGTGCCATACAAAGCTGTGCCGTCATATATTCCCTTGCATGAATATTTCCAATAACAAGCAATGTCTTTTTGGCTTTCTTGTTTCCTATGACAACATCATATATATTTCTTTTATCATTTGATTTTCCCACAACTTTTACACTGACATAATCAGAATAAGCATTTTTAAATGACTTTATATCACCGCATATCTCACTGTAACTGTACTTCTGATGTTTTGTGTTCACAAAATTTGCAATCCTGAAACTTTTAGCATTTGAATTACTTGCATATGTCTTTCCATCGTATGTCCTTGCTGACTTAACATAATACTTATATCTTTTTCCTGCCACAACCTTTTTATCCGTAAATTTTAATTTGGTTGTTGTTGCAACTATTTTATACCCATTGCTATTTGTCTTTTTATATAAAATATACTTTTCTGCACCGGCAGACCTGCTCCAGCTTACCTTTACTTTTTTACTTCCCAGTCTTGTAAAACTTAACTTGCTCTTTGCAGGGATTTCAGGCTTCTCGATGACGGGCCCCGATGAAACCTTTGTCTCGTTCTTTCTTATAATATCTTTCTTTGCCACAGTCAAAACCTCATTGTCAGTTTTTGCTGCTGCCGATACCTTTCTGTCCGCATTTGCCGCATATGAAATACTGCTCACTGCCATAGTCATCGCAAGTGATAATGCTATTAACTTGTACTGTTTTTTATTCATTTGTTTTTCCTTTCTTTTTTAATAAATTATATTTGTATATCTCTTAATCAAGCTTATATTCACAATCTGCATTTTGATAAATTTTGGTTGTATATTTCTTAATCAAACTGATATTTTCCATACGCTCTGCCGCCTGTTTGATAGTTTTAAATTTTATGTGCAATCACCTTGCACTTTTTCTTACAAAAGGCAATTCCATAAATCATAATATCATGTCTGTCATCGTTTTTCAGATATTCATCATATCTTTTTTCTTTAATCTTGGTAATTGCTTTTTCACAGGCTTTATCCATTCCCGAAAATGTCTTTGAATATTTAAGTTCAATAATGATACCTGCGTCAAAGTCTTCTGTCTCAACTATTATGTCGGCGAAACCGTCTCCTGCTTCAACATTTGATTTTACGAGCCAGTCTGCATTTCCTACCAAAAGTCCAACCAAAAGCGTATGATAAGAACTTTCTTTTTCCTCGTCCCTTGCCTTTGTGTCGAAAACACTTATCGAATTGCTTAGTGTCCTGTTCAGATAATTCTCAACCGCCTTTGTGTCTCCCACGTCAAATGCTTTCCAAAAGTTTTTTAACTGTTCTGTGTTGCTCATTACTGTTCTCTTAAACCATTCTTGTATCTGAAGTTTATAAACCTCCCTGACCTCTTTATTCGGAATAACAAGCTTATACGCACCACTTTCAGTCATACCAGTCTGAGTCAGATACCCCGTTGTAAATAATACACTCCAAAGATTGTCGATAGTAGTATCGATTTCATCATATGTCAGTTCAAGACTGACCTGCTTCTCGATTGTTTCCCCTGAAATCAAACGCTCAATTTCATCCCTTGTAGTCTTATTTGCCTTATCGATAAAGCGTTTGACAAGTCCGTTTCCGCTTGTATTTATCCAGTATGACTGCGGCTTTGCATCCGGTTCACCGCACAGTCTGTCTACATGATTTATAACATCCCACGGGCAGTAAACATCAGCATCACCAAAGTGATAACCGTCATACCATTCTTTTGTCTCTGAAATATGCTCCAAAAGACCGTATGACTCCAAAAGTGTTTGCACTTCTTCATCCGTAAACCCAAACTGCTCGTCAAAGCGTGTATCTGCGATTGAAAGCACTTTAAAATTATTTAATCCTGTAAAAATACTTTCTTTTGAAACGCGGAGACACCCTGTCAAAACGGCAAACTGTAAAAAATCATTGGTTTTAAGTGCGTCCCCAAACATTGCTCGTATAAGTGATACCATTTCTCTGTAGTAGCCATTCTGAAATGCTTTATCTAAAGGAACATCATATTCATCTATAATTATTATTGTCTTTTTACCATAATGTTTATAAAGGAGTTCAGATAATAATCTCAATGCTGACGCAAGAATATTTACATCCATTGAATATCTGCCATTATCTAAACGGATAAGTGTCTTATATCTCTCTTTTTCATTTACCGTTAATTTTTTACTATCCAATAAAAAATAAAATCTTTCGGCTTCTCTGCCAATAATCTCAACAAATCTGTATAATGCTGTCTCAAAGTCAAGCCCCTCAACATTTTTAAGTGAGATAAATATAACCGGAAATTTTCCCATATATTCCTCACAGATTTTTTTATTATTTTTAATATATAATCCGTCAAACAGTGATTCATCTGTTCCGATTTCAAAAAAATAACGCAGCATACTCATATTTAAAGTTTTCCCAAATCGCCTTGGTCTGGTAAAAAGATTTACCTTTCCCCACTTTTCAAGAAGCTGCTCCAACAATTTTGTCTTATCAATATAGTAAAATTCTTCCTGTCGTATTTCCTTAAAATCCTCAATCCCCACCGGCAATTTAATTTTTCTTCCCATAATTTATCATTCCTCCATAAATCAATAAGTCAATGACATTCGTCATACACTTTGCTACTTGCTCATATAAAGTTTGTGCTATGCACAATCCGCTTCCAGTTCCATCACAATCACCTGATTTAAGAGTCCCCCATCACCCAAATGTAATTAATTTCTATCAGACATTAGTTCCTATTTAACGGCTTTTAGGCATTATATAAACTCACTGAACATACCCCCATTTTAACATTACATATAATAAATAGCAAACAGGAGTATGTCATCATTTCAACATACTCCTGTCATAATTTATATATTTAATTTAACGCCTTAACATACTTTATATTAAAATGCAACCATAGTACAAAAACCTGCTTTTATGTTTGTAACAGTTCAGCCTTGCATTACTTATGTTTTTCATACTATCTCGCACATTTATACTGAAGGTCTTCCCATCTTCTGTCTACTTCTGCCTGGAACTGGGCTATCAGGTCCTCGTTTCCTTTTTTGAAAAGATGTTTAAATCTTCCCTGTTCTCTTAAGAAGTCTTCGATAGGAAGTTTCTTCTTTGGCTCATATGAGAGTATCCATTTTCCATGGTCTACCTCAAAGAGTGGCCAGTAGCAGGTTTCTACGGCAAGTTTGCATATTTTCATTATCTCTGATGCATCATATCTCCATCCTCTTGGACATGGTGTCATGATGTTTAAGAAACTTGCTCCCTCTGTGTAGATTGCTTTTTCTGATTTTCTGTGAATGTCTTTAAAATCCTGTAAGAGTGTTGTCTGTGCAACATATGGTACATCATGGTCTGCAATGATGCTTGCAAGGTCTTTGCGGTTCTGCATCTTACCATTAGACTGTGTTCCTACAGGTGTTGTTGTCGTATCTGCATACATTGGTGTTGCTGATGAACGCTGAATACCTGTGTTCATGTATGCACCGTTGTCGTAACACACATATACCATGTCATGTCCTCTCTCCATTGCTCCTGAGAGTGACTGAAATCCTATATCATATGTTCCACCGTCACCACCAAATGTGATAAATTTGAATGTTTCGTCCTTTGGAAGTTTCCCTCTCTTTTTGAGTGCCTTGTATGCCGTTTCAACACCACTGAGTGTTGCTCCTGCATTTTCAAATGCGTTGTGTATATAACTATCCTCCCATGCCGTATATGGGTACATGAATGAAGATACCTCCAGACAGCCTGTTGCATTTCCTATAACTGCCCTATCTCCCTCATGAAGTCCACGAAGCACGGCACGAACTGCTATCGTCGCACCACATCCTGCACACATACGGTGTCCCGGTGCAAGACGCTCTGGTTTATTCATCATTGTTTTTAAACTGTAATCGCTCATTATGGCCTCCTATTATTTGCGTAATCCGATATACTGATATTGCTCTACTTTCTTTCCATTCTCTACTGCTTCTTCAAGTTCAGCAAATATATCATATACTTCATTTACCGTGAAATCCCTGCCTGCAAGACCATAAATATAATTTACAGCTTCAATCATTACTTTGCTTCTGTAAAGTCCTGCTGTAACTTCACTTCCAAGAGGTCCGCCGTTTCCATTGTAGCTTTCACAACGGTCCATAATTGCGACTGCCTTACAGTCTTTGAGTGCTTTTGCTATCTCCTCTGCCGGGAACGGACGGAATACTCTGAGTTTTAATACTCCGACTTTCTTTCCCTGCTCACGAAGATTATCAACTGCCTCTTTTGCCGTTCCTGCTGCCGAACCCATAATAAGCATGATATAATCGGCATCTTCTGTCTTATATTCTTCAAAAAGTCCATACTCCCTGCCTGAAATCTCTTTAAATTTCTTTGCCACTTCAAGTATAACTTCTTTTGCGTTTTCTAATGCTGTCTCCTGATTTTTCTTTGCTTCCATAGCATAATTTGTCACTGAATAAGGACCTACTGCTATAGGCTTACCCGGATTTAAAAGATACTCTTCAGGCTCATATTCACCGACGAAATCTTTTACAAGCTCATCCTCCATAAGCTCAATATTTTCAACAGCATGGCTTGTGATAAATCCGTCCTGACATATCATAATAGGAAGATGCACCCTCTTATCCTCTGCGATAGGATATGCCTGAATGAAATTGTCATATGCCTCCTGATTGTTCTCTGCATATATCTGAATCCATCCTGTATCTCTCGCACCCATACCGTCTGAATGGTCGCAGTTAATATTTATAGGACCTGAAAGTGTACGGTTTACAAGTGTGAGTGCAAGCGGAAGTCTGTTTGATGCTGCAAGAAGAAGTTCCTCCCACATAAGTGCAAGTCCTGCCGATGATGTTGCAGTAAGACTTCTTGCTCCTGCTGCCTCTGCTCCGATTGCAGCACTCATTGATGAATGTTCACTCTCTACCGGGATAAACTCTGTATCCATCTCACCGTTTGCAATATATGTAGATACCATCTGCGGTATTTCTGTTGAAGGTGTTATAGGAAATGCCGGCATAACATCCGGATTTACCTGACGGATAGCATATGATACTGCCTCGTTTCCTGACATACGTTCTTTAATAGCCATTATTCTACGCCCTCCTTCATCTCAATCGCCCCAAATGGACAGACTTTTGCACATATTCCACAGCCCTTGCAATGGTCATAATCAAAATCAAGTCTCTTTCCGTCAACAACCGGAATACTCACATCCGGACAGACAGGTGCACAGAGTAAACACTGTTTGCATAAATCTGCTTTAAATACCGGTGTATTTGTTCTCCACTCTCCTGTATTAAAAAGCTTTGAAGTTCCTCCGGCAAATACCATAAGCCCCTCTGTAAGCTCACCGACAGGAGTTTGTTCATTTATTTTTGTAATATCGGTTCTCATTTTTTTCTCCAATCAATTTATTTGTTTATCAGGTGATTGCATGATTTTGAAACTAAAATTATATTGCAAAAATTTGTGCAACATATACATTACTGAGAGTATCGCAATTACCTATAGCTATTTATGATTAAAGGGAACTGTAAACCTGTCCCTCATATCATTTTTAATTTTAAATATATTTTAATGAAATAAATCTGCCTTTTTTAAGTTTGTGATATTTACATTTTTTCATATCAGGAAAAATTTGTGCCCTGCATTCCTGATGCAGAGCACATTGTGTATTTTCATACACTTAGGACAACTTATTTTTGGCATTTATTTCTTGTCAGCTATTTATTATGTACTTTTATCTATGCAATAATGCTATGCAGTCATGCTATGCAGTCATGCTATGCAGTCATGCTCATATCTTTGTCGATATCTTCTGCAAGTGTATCAAATGTCATCTCAAGAGCTTCCATATTTCCGTCAATGACCTCAGGCTTCTTTGCAAATTTGTGCTGGTATGAAGCTCTCATTTCTCTGATAAATGTATCTCTCGGCATTACATTACTTACTGCAACTACTGCTGCGAGCATCGGTGAGTTAGGGAAATTCTTTCCAAGTGTCTTTACTGAGATGTGTCTTGCATCTACAGTGTAAACCTTTCCCTCATAGCCATTGAGCTTATCCTTAATCTCGTCTCTTGACTTTGGTGTGTTGATAATGATAGCACCGTCTTTCTTAAGACCTGCCGTAACATCAACTGAGTCAAGGAGTGTCTCATCTACAACAACCACATAATCAGGTGTGTATATATTAGAATGAATACGGATCTTGTCTTCACTAATTCTATTGTAAGCCGTAATAGGTGCACCCATACGCTCCGGACCATACTCAGGAAATCCCTGAACATACTGTCCTGTCTTAAATGCTACATCTGCAAGAAGTAAAGCTGCTGTCTTTGCTCCCTGACCGCCACGACCATGCCATCTGATTTCCATTCCGTTATTCATGATTATTTCTCCTCATATAATATCTTTCAGATACATAAATAACATGTATCTCAGTTAAAAAGTTACCAAATCACTATTGCATTAAGATGAATCAAATTCATCTTAATAATGTTTTTTTCTCAAGTGCAAGTACCATTATATACGCAATAAAAAAAAAGTAAATACCTTTCATTCAATTTTTTTCATTTTATCGATGAAAGATATTCACTTAAAATCATTTTAGTTTTTCTTATTTTAAAACATATTCAAAAGCAGCATAACAACTTAACTTATCCACTTAAATCAATCATTTTCCTTCAATATCATCTCATATATAACCTGTGCGACACCATCCTCATCATTGGAAGCCGTTATATAATCTGCTACCGCCTTTACTTCCTCCTGTGCATTTGCCATAGCAACACCGACACCCGCATACTTTATCATAGAAATATCATTAAAGCCGTCACCACAGGCTATCATATTTTCCCTTGAACTTCCGATTATCTCACAGAGATGTTCTAAAGAAGCCGCCTTATCAATGCCCTTCGGTGTAATCTCAATAAAAAACGGCTCTGAGCGTGACACATTTATCCTGTCACCAAATCTTTCCTTAAAAGCCTGCTCTTTTTCAGGAGCAACCTCCGGCTCTGCTGTTCCAAGACACTTATTGAGAGGAAAATCAATATATTCTATAATATTCTTTTTATATGAAACCGGCAGATGATTTATCCTCGCTTCAAGGTCGATATACTTGTCAGGTCTGTCCGCAGCGATTATCCCTGTCCTGTCATATGAAACAAGTCCGATATTAAGCTCCTCAGCCAGTTTAAAAAGTTTGGGAACTATATCCTCCGGAAGTGTCTGCTGATAAATAACCTCACCCGTACCACAGTCAGTAATCTGACCGCCGTTAAACGCTGCGATAAAACCACCAAACTTATCAAGTTTAAGTTTCTTCGCAACAGGTTCCGCCCCCGGCGTAGGTCTGCCCGTCGCAATCACAATCTTGTGCCCCTGCTCCTGCATTTTCATAATAGCATCCAATGTTCTGTCCGTAATCTCCTTCTGCGAATTGGTAAGCGTACCATCCAAATCAAGAACAAGAACCTTTTTATCTTTACCTATTTTTGTACTCATTGTTTTTACTCCTTTAAAACCTACAAAATATTTTTCACTTTATAAACATTTTCATTTATAATTTTTCAACTCATTTTATTAACATTAGAAAATAATCCTAATTATTTATCATGAAAAAATACTGGTATAAACTCCATTTTATCATATTTACCTTTCAAAAACTCGTATGTTTTTTATCAATTATATATTTTGGTGTTAATAAAACAGGATTAGAACTTTGATTTTCATACTCTTCAGGAACAGAACCAAACAACTCTTTAGTTCTATTAATTCCTTTCAATTTATTTATGCATGACTCACCTATAAAATATGGTTCATTTCCCATAAAAAATCTCTTAACTCCACAATTACTACAAAAATTTATATATTGTTTCATAACTATCGTCCACACCTTTTGCAATTCACACCTGAGTTAAACAACATTCCTAAGCATTTTCGCCAAAGCGAAAACCGCAGTTTTTCAAACTGCTTAAAGCTTAGTCATGTCGTTTGGGTCAGGCTATTCGCCTTGATACAAGATACAGATATTGTTTTCTGCAAACAAGTTTGCAAAACTATAATATATCTTAATATTTTTAACCAATTCACACAGAACCCATCACGACATTCCTAAGCATTTTCGCCAAAGCGAAAACCGCAGTTTTTCAAACTGCTTAAAGCTTAGTCATGTCGTTTGGGTCAGGCTATTCGCCTTGATACAAGATACAGATATTGTTTTCTGCAAACAAGTTTGCAAAACTATATCTGTATCTTGTATTCTGTGTGAATTGTGACTTTTTTACGCAAACTGACTATTATAAAGATTATAATAAAATCCTTTTTTCTTAAGCAGTTCATCATGATTGCCCTGCTCTATTATATTTCCGTCTTTCATTACAAGTATAATATCCGCATTCTGTATCGTCGAAAGCCTGTGTGCAACTATAAAACTTGTTCTTCCCTCCATCAGCTTTCCAAATGCGTTTTGTATCTTTATCTCAGTTCTTGTATCTATTGACGATGTTGCCTCATCAAGTATAAGCATTGGCGGTTTTAAAAGCATTACTCTTGTGATACAAAGGAGCTGTTTCTGTCCCTGTGATAATGTATCTCCGTCCTCTTTTATCACCGTGTCATAACCGTTTGCAAGTCTTTTTATAAAGCTGTGTGCGTGGGTTGCTTTTGCCGCCGCGATTACTTCTTCTTTTGTCGCATTCGGTTTTCCCATAACGATATTTTCAAATATAGTACCATCTTTAAGCCATGTTTCCTGAAGCACCATTCCTATGTTTTTCCTGAGACTTGCCCTTGTGAGATGTCTTATGTCTGTTCCGTCTACTTTTATGCTTCCCTCATTTACATCATAAAATCTCATCAAAAGATTTATAAGCGTTGTTTTTCCGCAGCCGGTAGGTCCTACTATGGCAACTCTCTGTCCCGGTTTTACATCAAGGTTAAAGTCGGTGATAAGTTTTTTGTCCTCGACATATGAGAAGTAAACTCCTGAAAGTTCCACCTCTCCTTTTACTCCGGTAAGCTCAACGGCATCATCGTCCTCCGGTATCTGAGGTTCTTCGTCGATAAGTTCAAGAACTCTCGACGCACACGCAATGGCATTCTGAAGTTCCGTTACTACGCCTGAAATTTCATTGAACGGCTTTGTGTACTGGTTAGCATAACCTAAAAAGCATGATAACATTCCCACTGAAAGATACCCGTTTAATGCGAAAAATGCTCCAGTCACTCCTACTCCTGCATACACGATATTGTTGACAAATCTTGTTGCCGGATTTGTTATTGATGAGAAGAATGTTGCCTGAAGTGAATATTTTTGAAGTCTCTTGTTTATATCGTCAAACTTATCAAGTGCTTCTTTCTCGTGTCCGTATGCCTGCACAACTTTCTGGTTTCCTACCATCTCATCTATAAGTGCTGTCTGCTCTCCTCTTGTTGCCGATTGCAATTTAAACATAGTGTATGTCTTTCTCGCAATAAAACTCGCAACAAAAAATGACAACGGCGTTACAATTACAACGACAAGTGTTATCCATACATTGAGGCTTAACATAAAGATAAGCGTTCCAAGTATCGTAAGCACTCCCGTAAATGCCTGTGTAAATCCCATAAGAAGTCCGTCTGCAAACTGGTCGGCATCTGCGATAACCCTGCTCACAACATCACCTGACGGATGTCCGTCAATATATTTTAATGGAAGTATCTGAATTTTTTCAAACGCATCTTTTCTTATATCCCTTACAACATTGTAAGTTATCTTGTTGTTGCAAATGTTCATAAGCCACTGTGCAAGTGCCGTAAACGCTATTATAACTACCATCTTCTTTAAAATAGCCATAAGTCCGGTAAATTTGACGGCATCTTTTCCGAGCATCAGGTCAACTGCATTACCCGTAAGTATAGGAAGATAAAGTGTAAGCACTACCGTTACCGCTGCGAGTATCAGTGAAAAAGCTATATAAATGTTGTATTTTTTTGTATATTTCAAAACACGCTTTATTGTTTCCCACTGTGATTTTTTCTTTTCCATTATGCTGACACCTCCCCATCTGCTTTTTTATCTTTAAACTGTGACATATAAATTTCATGGTAAACTTCACAATTTTCAAGAAGTTCGTCATGAGTTCCTTTTCCAACGACTTTTCCGTCGTCGAGTACAAGTATCATATCGGCGTGCTTTATTGACGATGTTCTCTGCGATACGATAAATGTTGTCGGCTCATAACCAAGCTGTTTAAGTGATTTTCTGAGTTTCGCATCAGTTGTAAAATCAAGTGCTGACGCACTGTCATCTAATATAAGGACTTTTGGTCGTCTTACAAGTGCTCTTGCAATCGTAAATCTCTGTTTTTGTCCACCTGAAAGATTGCGTCCGCTCTGCTCTATCATATAATCAAGACCGCCCTCTTTGCCTGCGACTATCTCTGCCGCCTGTGCATTTTCAAGTGCAAAATTTATCTCGTCATCGGTTGCCTTATCATTTCCCCACTTCATGTTTTCTCTTATGCTGCCTTTAAATAACACGGCTTTCTGCATAACGATACCGACAATACTTCTTACTTCCGATACTTTATAATCTTTTACATTTTTTCCGTCAATAAGAACTTTTCCTGCGGTCGCATCATAAAATCTCGGTATAAGGTTTACAAGTGAAGATTTTCCTGAACCTGTTCCTCCTATGATACCTATAGTCGAGCCGGCAGGAGCCGTAAATGATATGTTTTCAAGTGACTTATCCCCTGCACCTTTATATGTCAGGTCTACATTTTCAAATACAATCTCTGCACCTTTTGAAATACTGTCTGCTGATTTATTTATTAACTCTTTTTCAGAACCTAAAACATTTTCTTCGTCAGTCAGCTTGCTGCTTTCGGCACTATCTGATTTTTTCATACTACCGAATTCTTCATCGTCTGATACAAAATCATCCATAATTGACGGTTTCATCTCAAATACAGACTGTATTCTGTTTCCGCAGGCAACAGCCTTTGTAGAAAGCACAATGGTATTTGCAAGTTTTATAAGTTCAACAAGAATCTGTGACATATAATTAACGAGTGCAATAACTTTTCCCTGTGTGAGAAATCCTCCGTCAACTCTTATCGCACCGACATACAAAAGTACGACAAGTGCTACATTCAAAAAGATATATGTCACCGGATTTGTAAGTGCTGATATTTTTCCTACAAGAAGCTGTAGATTTGTAAGTATCTGATTTTCATTGTTGAAATCTTCTTTTTCCGCTTCCTCTTTGTCAAATGCCCTGATAACACGCACACCCGTAAGATTTTGTCTTGTCCTGCCTAGAATACCATCAAGTCCTGCCTGAACTTTTCTGTAAAGCGGCATACTGACAGCCATTATTCCAAGTACGACAACGGCAAGGATGGGGATAACAACCGCAAACACTATTGCAGCTTTTACATCAACCGTAAATGCCATGACTTCTGCACCAAACACAATAAATGGCGAGCGCAGGAACAGTCTGAGTGCCATATTTACACCTGACTGCATCTGGTTTATATCACTTGTCATTCTTGTAATAAGAGTTGAGATACCGACCGTATCCATCTCCGTAAATGAAAGTGACTCAATATGTTTAAAAAGTCCGTGTCTCAAATTTGTGGCAAATCCGACTGCTGCCTTAGCCGCAAAATATTGTGCCGTTATCGAACTTAAAAGTCCGACCGCTGCTAAAAGTATCAGGACACCTCCGTAGACAAGTATAAAATGAGAATCACTTTTTGCGATTCCTTCATCAATTATCTTTGCCATCACGATAGGCACTGTAAGATCAAAACAGGCCTCTAACAGCTTGAATAAAGGACCGAGGACACATTCCTTTTTGTAATCCTTTATATACTTTAATAACTCCTTCATGTTTTCCTCCATCTCTAAAGTCTTGTGGATTGCTGTATTGCTACGCAATTTATTTATTGTCGCACAGGCTGACAGCTAATGTCAAGCTGTGCAGCGATAAGAGCAGTATGTCTTGCCGCATCTGAAAAGCAACAATTCTGCCACATCTAAAAACAATATTTTAGGGAACTCTATTATAAAATAAAGTTCCCCTGTTCAGATTATTTCTATTCGCCCCAAAAATCAGCAGACTCCTGTGTTCTGCCTGATATTCCAAATAATATTAACATTATTATACTATATACACCTTTTTTTGCAACATAATTAACACGCGAATTTTACAGCACTATCTTCTCGGCGGCTTTGGTCCCATATACTGATAAAAATATGTTTTCATCATGCCGTTATATATCTTGCGGTTTTTGTCCGCTTTCCTGCCGATGTACTTTTCAGCCTGCTCATAAGCTGTTATAAGATACATTGACCATGAGTCAAGACTTCTATAGACATTTCCTATCTCTTTATAAAGTGAAGGCATTTCGTCAGGTTCATCGAGTCGTCTTCCGTATGGTGGATTTGTTATGATAAAACCATATTTCTTTCGGTGGCTCGTCTGGTTTAACGGTCGTCTCTGGAAATGAACAAGATGGTCCACCTCCGCATTTCTCGCATTTTCCATTGCTGCTTTTATCGCATTTTCACTTATATCGTAGCCCTGTATATCCATCTCTATGTCTCTGATTATCATATCCTCGGCTTCATCAATGGCATCATACCACTCTTTTTTAGGAATGATATGTGTCCATTCCTCGGAAATAAACGAACGGTTCATGCCCGGTGCGATATTTGCTCCTATCATTGCCGCTTCAATAGGAAATGTACCGCTTCCGCAGAACGGGTCGAGCAGTATGCGTTCTTTATTCCACGGTGTGAGCATGATAAGCGCCGCTGCAAGCGTCTCCGTAATCGGTGCTTTTACGGTGGCAAGACGATAACCTCTCTTGTGAAGCGACTCTCCCGATGTGTCAAGCCCCACCACTACTTCATCTTTCATTATAGTTACCCTCACCGGATAACTTGCTCCATCCTCCTGAAACCAACTTACATTATATTTGGATTTAAGTCTGTCAACCATTGCCTTTTTCATAATGGACTGTATGTCTGACGGACTGAATAACTTACTTTTTATGGATGTAGCTTTCGTAACCCAGAACTTTCCGTTTTCAGGAATGTAATTTTCCCACGGCAGTGCTTTTGTCCCCTCAAAGAGTTCATCAAATGTAGTTGCCTTAAAGCTGCCTATCTTAAGCAGTATTCTTTCTGTTGTTCTAAGAAATATATTTGCACGGCAGATTGCATCTGAATCCCCCGTAAATGTCACTTTTCCATCTTCCACTTTTACTATCTCGTATCCGAGTCGTATTATCTCTTTCTTTAAAACCGCTTCCAGTCCAAAATGACATGGTGCGATAAATTCATATTTTCCCACGATTATCTCCATTCCTATAATATCTTTTACAAGTATCACATTTTAATAAAATATATATTTAATATAAAAATCAAAACATTCCGTCACCGGATATGGCATACAGATAATCAACTATCTGCCTGATAGAATCTACAGTTTCTCTCTGATATACAGTTTCTTTTTCCAATTCATGAGATACATTGTTTACTTCAAATGAAGTCTCCAAAAGTTGATTAAAAATGCTTTCAACTCCCTGTAATGCTTCTTCTTTATCTTTTTCATCACCTGTCTTGAAAGCTGCAAACAGTTCTCTGGCATCACTAAGTAATGTAACTATACGGTCAGTTATATTTATTGAATCAAATGACATTTGTTCAAGATTCATCATTGTATTTTCCATTCTCTCCAATACAACTTCCGTAGTTTTTTCTGTTTCCTTCAACTCCATTTATATTTCCTCCAGCAATTCATATATACTCTTAACTCCTACAAGTTTCATCCCTTTTAACTGTGAACTGTCAATACTTAAACTTTCACAATTTACTTTAGGCATAATACATCTGTCAAAACCAAGTTTTGCAGCTTCGAGAACTCTCTGCTCTGCCTGGTTTACTGCTCTTACCTCGCCTACAAGTCCAACCTCGCCAAAACATATCGTCTTACTGTCAATAGCTATATTTTTATAACTTGAAAGAACAGCAAGAACTATGCCCATGTCAAGTGCAGGCTCATTTATCCTCATACCTCCTGCGACATTTATATATGCGTCGCAGTCGCCCAGATGCAGCCCTATCCTTTTTTCCATTACTGCCAATAGAAGATTTACCCTGTTATAATCAGTACCCGCTGATGTTCTTCTAGGCATATTAAAATTAGTGCGGCACACAAGTGCCTGTACCTCAACAAGTATCGGTCTTGTCCCCTCTATAGAACACGCAACAACCGACCCGGCTTCATTTTCAGGCTTTCCCTGAAGCATATATTCAGATGGATTTAAAACTTCCCTAAGCCCATCTGCACGCATCTCAAATACACCGATCTCATTTGTCGAACCAAATCTGTTCTTTACTCCTCTTAAAAATCTGAACGATGCACCACCGTCTCCCTCAAAATAAAGCACCGTATCTACCATATGTTCGAGAACCCTCGGACCTGCCACCACACCTTCTTTTGTAACATGGCCGACGATAAATACCGTTATATGAAGCCCCTTTGCTATCCTCATAAGAATACTTGTAGCTTCCCTTACCTGGCTTACGCTTCCTGGTGCAGAGCCTACATCTTCCCTATACATAGTTTGTATCGAGTCTATTATGACAACATCAGGCATCATGTCAGTTATGCTGTTTGATATTATATCAAGATCCGTCTCACACAATATGGAAATGTCTCTAGAAAATGTTCCAAGTCTCTCTGCTCTCATTTTTATCTGGCGAAGTGATTCCTCACCTGATACATAGAGAACTTTTTTACCCTCATCCGAAAGATTTCTGCACATCTGAAGCAAAAGTGTTGATTTTCCTATGCCGGGATCACCTCCCACGAGCACAAGCGAACCGACAACAATACCTCCTCCGAGAACTCTGTCCATCTCTGATATTTTTGTACTTATTCTGTTTTCATCATCTGTGGTAACATTAGAAAGCAGCGTCGGAACTGCATCCTTTTTAGTCGCAGAAACGGTACCCGAAACTCCCGGTACCGCTTTTGCAACTGGTTCTTCAACAAATGAATCCCACTCATGACATCCGGGACACTGTCCAAGCCACTTAGATGATTCATATCCGCACTGCTTACAGAAAAAAACCGTCTTTTTTTTAGATTTTGCCATACTTATCCTCATTATCGGCTGCTGTCCACACTTATGCGTGAACAGCTATGATTATTGTGTCATATTACACTACTTGGCAAGTTTATAAATATTACAACTTAACAACCTGAATCTTATACTGCTTTTCAGGCTCTACCTCTATGCTTATACTAATCTTTCCAGCAAGATTTGACTTCATTTTACCGATATTTGTACCATCTACAAATACTTTATATTCTGTATCAGGCTCAAGCTCAACCGTAATAGAACTGTCCTCCCAGCCCTCTACCATGAAACTCATTTCACTATCAGTATTCTTCATCTCAGTTACAACAGTTCCCGGTACTGATTCATAAACGAACAATCCGTTTTTCTCAAGTTTTGTTATCTCTTTAAAGGTCTTTACCTTATATAAATCTCCCTCATACTCAAAATCAGATTTCTTCTGTTTTGTGTCAAACTCAAAGTTTCCAAAACTTAATGTTCCGTCGTTCTCCTTGCGAATCAATTCCTTTATAACAGCCATAATCTTTCCTCCTATGTCCTTTTATTTTGACGAAATAATTATGCGGAATGAATAAGCGTTTCACTCATATTTTCTTTCCGCTTATTGTATTTTGCTTTAAGTAACAATTCATCATTTCTTTTATGACTGAACTGTTACTGATTTACTCTTAGAATATCACATTTTGTTGCAATTTGCAAAAAAATATATCGGATTTTAGTCACTTTTTTGTAACAAGTTCAGCCATAAAAATATAATCGTAATATCTGAGCTTGCTCATTGTATTGCTGATTATATTTTTATGGTAGAATAGCCTTTCATTTATTACATGAGGTAAACATAAGCTGCGTAGCAGCGACTGACATTTTACCGGCAGATTTATGAATGTAATAAATGGAAGGCTGAACTGTTATCACTTTTTTATAATTTTGATTTCCGTTGTCAAGTTGTCTAAAACAAATCGATTTGTTTGAAGCTGCAGCTATTTTCTACTGTTCCACTGATATGATTATCTTTTTCTCAGTTTCATCATAATCAACATTTACTTTCTCTCCCGCCTTAACTTCTCCTGCAAGAAGTTTATCTGCAAGAAGATCTTCTATCTCTGTCTGTATTGCTCTTCTTATAGGTCTTGCACCATAATTTTTGTCAAATCCTTTGTCTGCAATATATTCTACTGCTTTCTCTGATACAGCAAGATTTATACGCATCTGTGCATTGGTTCTGCTGCTAAGGTTTCTGAGCAGTATTCTTACTATCTCTTTGAGATTTTCTTTTGTGAGCATATGGAATACAAGTACTTCATCAATTCTGTTTATAAACTCAGGCTTGAAGATTTTCTTTACTTCATCCATAACGCCCTCTTTCATCTTTTTGTAATCGGCTTCCTCACTGTCGTCAGTACCAAAACCAAGGCGGCTAGGCGATACTATACGCTGTGCACCTGCATTTGAAGTCATAATGATGATAGTATTCTTAAAACTTACCTTTCTTCCCTGTGCATCCGTAACATGACCATCTTCAAGTATTTGAAGAAGAATGTTAAATACATCAGGATGAGCCTTTTCGATTTCGTCAAAGAGTACGACTGAATAAGGATGTCTCCTCACTTTTTCGCTTAACTGACCACCCTCTTCATATCCTACATATCCCGGAGGTGAACCAATCATTTTTGAAACACTGTGTTTCTCCATATATTCGGACATATCAACTCTTATTATCTCATTTTCTTTTCCAAATACAGCTTCAGCAAGTGCCTTTGAAAGTTCCGTTTTTCCTACACCTGTTGGTCCTAAGAAAAGGAATGAGCCTATCGGTCTGTTCGGATCTTTAAGCCCTACCCTTCCTCGTCTCACAGCTTTTGATACTGCTTCGATAGCTTCTTCCTGTCCGACTACTCTCTCATGAAGTATGCTCTCAAGTTTTTTTAGACGCTCTGTCTCTTCCTCCTGAAGCTTTTGAACCGGTATTTTTGTCCAGTCGGCGATAACCGCTGCCACATCATTTTCATCCACACATACTTCTTTTCTGTTTTTCTCTTTCTCTATGTCAGTGCGAAGTTTTTCAAGTCTTTTTTCTGCATCAGACTGCATTTTCTTTAGCTCTCCGGCATGGGCATAATCTTCATTTCTAATGGCATCCTCTTTTTCTTTTTCCCACCTTAATATATCTTCTTCAAGCTCACGGAGTTCAGGTGTTGAAAGGTATCTGCTAAGACTGACTCTAGCCCCCGCCTCGTCAATAACATCTATCGCCTTGTCAGGAAGAAATCTGTCATTTACATATCTCTCAGACATTTTTACTGCCGATACTATGGCACTGTCACTTATCTTTACTCCGTGGTGCTCCTCATATCTTTCTTTAAGACCTGCAAGTATCGCAATAGTCTCCTCCGTGTCCGGCTCACTTACATCTACCGGCTGAAAACGGCGTTCTAAAGCTGCATCTTTTTCTATATACTTGCGGTACTCGTCTAGCGTTGTTGCTCCGATAAGCTGAAGTTCACCTCTTGCAAGTGACGGCTTTAATATGTTTGCCGCATCAAGTGCACCCTCTGCACCACCTGCTCCGATAATAGTGTGTATCTCATCTATAAATAAAAGAATATTTCCCGACTGTGTAACTTCTCTTACAGCCCTTTTTATCCTCTCCTCAAACTCTCCTCTGTATTTTGAACCTGCGACCATTCCTGAAAGATCAAGTGTGAGCACCTTTTTGTCCTTAATAATATCAGGCACATCACCTACCGCAATCTTTTGTGCAAGTCCCTCAACCACTGCCGTCTTTCCGACACCCGGTTCTCCGACAAGACACGGATTGTTCTTTGTTCTTCTGCTAAGTATCTCTATAAGTCTTGTAATCTCTCTGTCCCTGCCTATGACCGGATCAAGTTTTCCGTCTTTTGCATACTCGGTAAGATTTCTGCTGTACTGGTCAAGCATCGGTGTTGCAGATTTATTCCTTCTGCTTTTCTGCATCATATACTCATTTTTGGCACTGTTTACATCCTGCCCCGTCGCCGTAAGAAGATCCACATAGAGTTTCTGGACATTTATCCCTCTCGTATTGAGAAGTCTTACTCCAAGACACTCCGTCTCTTTAAGCATTGCAATAAGGATATGCTCTGTTCCCGCCTGAGCTGAGCCTAATCTCTCCGCCTCGGTTATGCTGTTTTCAATAATCTTTCTGGCTCTTGGTGTATATTGCGGTCTTTCTGCCACCGCTACTCCCTCGCCTGTTTCAATCATTTCCTCTATAAGAACCCTGAGTTTTTCTTCTTCCACTCCGTTCTCACGCATAACCTCTGCTGCAACACCCTTAGTTTTTACAAGTGCTATAAGCAGATGTTCAGTTCCAATATAACCGTGTCCAAATGATTTTGCGACACCCAACGAATTATCAAGTGCTTTTTGTGCACTTTTGGTAAATTTATTTCGCATACGCTCAAAACTCCTTCATTTTATTAGTCTGCCTGCAACAGCTAAGTCTTTAATTTCTTATATCCATAAATCTGTAACCAGGCTGTCAACCGCTGCTATACGGCTTTCTTATTTCATAATTTTTACTCTCATTCTCTATGCCAATAATGCGTAATGTTGTTACTTTTTTCCTCAAACGAATCCAAATCTGTTTTTTCGTTATTATCTCCCAACATCTCTTTTTCTGATATATCTGTTCCTGATACATCTTTTTTTGACATACCATCTTTTAGACTGTCAAATTTCGGCATATTTTCACCATATGTGTGTTTTATCTTTCCCATATATTCTATTGTATCTGTGCTGTCAACAGTTCCGGCATTATCAATACCACCGGCACTGCCGTCTGAAATACCACCATATGCACTTATAATATTATTATTCTGCCGATAATGCAAATATATTGTTATCATTCCTATAAACATCAACAGACATATGATAACCATTATTCCCACAATATATTTCATCGTCTTTAATTTTGTTTCACTGACAGAATCTGAACCTACAACAGTATTTCCGATACTTTCTTTGTACCATGCTTTTACTTTATCATAGGGCATAAAGCTGTCATTTTCCGTATCATACAGATAAAACTCCGGCTCCTGTCTTCCGCATTTACAATATATAAGTACAAATTTATGCTCAAGATTATCTTCGGTGGCATATGCCGTTATGACATGACCACTTAGAACTATCTCTGTTTTTCCAAACCCTGTCGGAATATCCTTGTCATTCTCTAGCGTAACAACCTTATATTCTTCATTATAATGAATGGTTATAACGCTGTTCTGATATGTTGCGGTCACACTCTTAACCGCATTTTTTGTAGTATTTTTTTTATCATCAGCGTTTATTTTTTTCTTTTTCGTTTTAGGTTTCGGACTTTCACTCGGCTTTATATCATCTTTCGCAGACTCATCATTATTTTTTTTGCCATCGTAAGGTTTTTCTGTCCCTGCCGGTTCTTTACCGTCAGGCTCTTTATTGTCATTTTTTTGGGGTGCATCCGCTTTTTTAGCACTCTTACTCTTAACCATTATATTAAGTGTGTCAGAAGATACTGACATCTTTGAAGAATCTTCTGAATTATATACTGCATATGGCTGTTTTAATTCTATTGATGTACTGCCCTCTTTTCTCGCGACAAACTTAATGGAATATTTAAGACTGTTCACCCCGGTCTCCCTGCCTGTATCTTCTATTTGAAACCGGTTGTCATTGCCACTTGCAACACTCCCGCCTGTCATATACTGAAGGACCCTGCTGTCATAAGAAAAACTGCCCTCAAAGCCACTCATGGCATCAGATGAATTTATCGTGATTATCACATAAACTATATCCCCTTTTGAAACCTGACCGGATGATGCCCTTATCGACACCTCAGCACTTGCCGCACTCACATTTACAGCTTTGGTATTTATGCATACCATTAAAAAAAATAATGCAAATGCAAACTTATAAAATATATTAGTTTTTCTTTCTTTTTTCAATCAAATCACCCCTGCCACCACTAATACAATATCATCTATTTTCGTGTCACAACAATTTTGTATTTTCTTGTATTTCCGCTTTCAGATTTCACTTTTACATAGAAAGTATTTGTCCCGACTTCAAGGCTCTTTATTCCTGTGCCTGTCATCGTCGAATGTTTGCTTACCTTTGAAGCACATATCTTTACACTTGAAACACTGTTGTTCACCGTAAGTGTATATGTCTTTGTTCCGTTATCTCCAAGCACAAACTTACTGTCAAACGCATGATCTTTAATATAAAGCGTACTCAGATAATTGTTTGGATTCTTGCCACCGGACGGAACATCACATGCTTCCTCAGGCATATTATCATACACCGGTATTGAAAATACCATCGACATATTTTTGTCTATCACACCATAAGCCGCAACTGTTTTTGTCGCCTCATTGTTTGGTGCTTCTATATTTCCCATATACTGATGATTATACCTGTTTTTAGCTGTGACATTAAATTTTTCAAGGTACAGAGTATTCTGTCCCATATTTATATAATTTTTTCCTATATACTGTGCACCGCCGACTAATGACTTGTATCTGTTATTCCACGGGCGAAGATAGGTCTTTCCCGTTTTCGCCCATTTCAATCCGTTTGCCACTGCACCTCCGGCAACAACACTGTTATTTGCACCGATATTATAAAAATTGTATATTCCTTTATATCCGGATACAGTTCCAGATACCGAGCTGCTCATTTTATTCGCATTTATTACAACCTCCTGCTTCACTCGTGACGCAAGATGATAAGGACTTACCTTAGATTTTTTTGCAGCCGTCATAAATGTTTTTGAATATTTGACACTCACATTTTTGCCGCTGCTCTTATATGTATATTTTTTATTATACATAGGTGTATTTTTTAAGATATTTTCAACACCCGACTGTGTCTGACTTCCCCTCTGATACTCAAGACTCTCAAACTGGAAAATTCCTCTTTCATCAAGGAAATTTCGCGGATCCATATAATATTTTACCGCTTTTTTTGATGCCGTAACCCAGGTACTTCCATCGTATGGTATATACCTGTCCTTTGTCCAGTCATAAGCCTTTGCTTCTGTCGATTTCCACGCATATGACTTATTTATACTCAAAAGATTAAGCCCTACCTTTGACTCATTATTTATGACCGTAGACCATTTTAAACCGGTCTTATAAGGCTTAAACTCCCAACATGGATATTTCTCATGAAGTTTTACAAGTTCCGTTATATAATCATCCGGAAATCCTGCCTTTTTCAGATTTTTCTTAAATTCAGCATTAGTTTCAGGTGCAGCTGTCGGCTTTTCCGTCACTTTAGGTGCTGCCGTTGCATCAGGTTTCTTTGAAGGTTTAGCTGTCACTGTCGGTTTCTTTGTCACTGCAGGTTTTTTTGTTGCACTTGCACTTTTCCCTTTGATTATCTGAAAATATACATTGTCAGCCAAAATATACCCTGTATGTGTTATCTTTGCCGATATGAATTTCACCTTAAAATATCTTTTTGATGCGACCGTCCTTTCCCCTAAAATAACAAACTGGTCACCATTTTTTACAACTATTTCTCTGCCTGATGAATTGGTAATAACAATAGCCTTTCCCGGTGTTTTTAACATATTAAGATTTCTACTGCTCTTTGATATTCCCGGAAGTCCTGTCCCATATGAAACATTCACATTTTCTGCTGCTATATATCCCTTATAAGATGTTCCCTCATATACAAATAAAGCATAATACCATCTTTTCACTCCGGATTTTTTTTCAATGTATATTCTTACTTTTCTTTTTGAAGGAAGTGTGATTTTTTTGCCATCTTTTGTAAGATATTCCTTTTTTGCATTAAGATTTTTTCTTACATTTGTCTCAGAAGACACATATCCTACTATTGAAGTATATGTTTTACCTGTTTTAAATTTTAAATATTTTTTATTTACATAACCGTTGAGATTTCTACTGTTTTGCGTAAATTTAATATGATACCAGTCTCCATTTTTTTCAATAACGATAACCTTCTGTCCATTTGACAGCACAACTGATGTTCCGCCTGCCTGTAATTTAGCATAAGCTATCCCCGGTCCTTTTCGTACATTTAAATACCCGTTCACATTTACGACACCTATCGCATCTGCCTTAAGCTCTTTGTGACTCTTACCCAGATTCAAAAAAAGTAAAAAGCAAATAAATGTAACTGTAAAAAGTATATATTTTTTCTTTTTTAAAGGCTTTAAAGACATCTGAACATTATCTCCTTAATCTACGCTGTATATCTCTCAGTCGTTTCATGTATCTCATAATCATTATCTGCTTGATTATCACAATACTTTTAATATATTTTTTCTGCCTGTTTGCTTAATCTAAAACAGTTATTTTATAAACTCTTTCAACTGCTCCGTATCAAATTTATAATGTGAGCCGCAGAACTGACAATTAACTTCTACCGGCTTACCGTCATCTATCATTTCCTGCAGTTCTTTTTTTCCCAGACTTGCTATAACCTTTGATACCCGCTCGAACGAACAGTCACATTTATACTGCGTAGGTACAGTTTCAAGTATCTCCACATCCATTCCCTCAAGTACATAATTCAAAATATCCTCAGGAGTCATGCCCTTATCAAGCATCTCTGTAACAGAATGAACTTCGCCAAGTCTTGCCTCCAGCTTGTCAATAACCTCATCATCTGTGTCCGGCATAACCTGAATTATAAAACCTCCTGCCTGACGCACATGATTATCCTTATCCATAAGAACTCCAAGACCCACCGAAGACGGAACCTGCTCAGATGTTGCAAAATAATATGTCAGGTCTTCTGCTATCTCACCTGATACAAGATGTGTCTGTCCATTGTAAGGCTCTCTAAGACCTATATCTTTTATAACATTTAAAAATCCCGGTCCGAGTGCACCCGAAACATCAAGCTTTCCCTGTGCATTTGGAGGAAGTATAACATTCGGATTGTTTACATATCCCTTTACATCTGCGTTTGAGTCAGCCGTAACAGTTATGCCGCCGATAGGACCACCACATTCTATCTGAAGTGTGAGCACATCTTTTTCACCTTTCATCATACTTCCCATCATTGAAGCTGCCGTAAGAAGTCTGCCGATAGCCGCTGTTGCAACCGGGCTTGTGTTATGTATTTCCCTTGCTTTCTCAACAATATCCTTACTCGTAACCGCAAACGCTCTAAGCTGATGGTCTGCCGCTGTTGCCCTAACTATATAATCTTTATATTCACTCATTTTTAATCTCCGTTTCTGATGATATTTTTGAACTTTTTAATCAGTAGTATCCATTTATATTTATCTGTAACTGGTGAACAATAAAATGATATTTGTCAATACAATAAGCTCATTCATTGTATTATTAGTGTAACAGTTCAGCCTTTCATTTCTTACATTCATAAACCAGCCAGCAAGCTGTCAGTCGCTGCTTTGCAGCTTTTGTTTATTTCATGGCTGAACTGTTACTTATTAGTTCTCATTTTACGCTAAAATAGTCTTTTTTTCAGGTCGCTGTGCCACGAAATAAATCCTCTCGCTGTCCTCTTTCGCCGCATTTTCCGTGAAAGCGTCATAAACTTCAAGACATGAAAGCCCCGCCTTTTCAAGACAATCTCTTACAAACTTAATATCATATGCCCTCTGGTGATGAATTTCTTCCGACCTTTCAAAAAGGTCGTTCTCATCATCAACAAGACTATATATCGTAAGCAGATATTCATTGACACCTGTATCCTTATGAAATTCATTTTCCCATATAAAACTTGCATCCTCTCTGTTCTCTGCAATCGTCCTGCTGCCAAGTATATTCTCATAAAAATGTCCCGTTTTCATGTCAAAAATAAAAATTCCTCCAAAATCAAGAAAAATCTTTACTTTTTTAAAAACCTTAAGCAGATCATTTTCATCCGTTATATAATTCATGCCGTCACAGACACACACCATAGCGGCGGCAGTACCGTAAAGGTCAAGTTCACGCATATCCTGATTTAAAAACAGTATCTCATTTTTACTCTCGCCTGTTTCCTGTCCCTGTGCGTTATACTCCATAGCATCCTTCAAACTATCAGACTTACTTTCACTTTCATATGGAATTTCATCAAAATCCTGACAGCAATACTTCTGCCTTGCAACCTCAAGCATCTCATATGACATATCGACACCTATCATATCATACCCGTCATCTGCAAGCAACTTTGTCATTGTACCTGTACCACAGGCAAGATCTGCCACTATTCCGTCTGTAACACCATATTTTATCAATAAACCATGAAGATAATCATGCCACTGTTCATAGGGAATGTTATCCATGAACTCATCATAGACATAGGCAAATTCTCCATATATCTCGTCCTGTTCCATAATATACCTCATTTTCTGTGTTTTTCATAGAGTTTTTCTTACTTAATCATTAATCAAACGGCATTTCTTTTCATATTCTTCCAAAAATCCCTGCCAATGACAGTTATTCCATCCAGTTCAATATCGGCACGATTTATCAGACCTATGTTACTTACAGATATTTTCATAATTCACTCCTATCCTATATTATGTACTCTCGGAATCTTCTGAACGAAGAATTTCGAGATGGATTTTTGATATACAATGACATTTTCGCAGTGCGTACACGGTGTGTACGACGGGAAAAGGGAAACAGAATATCGGAAATGCAGCCGAAATGACTCGTTTTGAGAAGATACCGAGAGTACATTATTAGTTCACATAATCAGATATATTATAATTGACTCAAATATAATCGTCAATCACCTTTACTTTTCCTACCGCTTAGTATTCTACGCACTGGAAGTGTGGAAATACTCATTCTCAGTTCAACTCATCCAGCGTCTTTTCATACTCCGGCACAAACTCCTCACAGAATATCTCAGCTTCTTTGCACTCTAATTCTCTTATCGCCTTAAAAGTTGACTCTCTCGCATGATTAAACTCTCTGTTTCCTGTTTTTTCTTCCTCTATGCACTTGATAAGAGCCGATATTTTATCTGCCGCTTTTATAAGTCTCATAACTGATGCATCCTCTTTTGGCAAAAGATATTTTTCATACTCCAAAGCCATATCCTCAGGAAGTCTTGAAAGAAGATTTTTCGCCGCATTTACCTCAATCTCCTTATAGGCATCTTTTATTTCAGTGTTGTAATATTTAACTGGTGTCGGCATATCTCCGGTAATAATCTCCGTACAGTCATGATACATTGCAAGCAACGCTATATGCTCAATATCATAGTCCATACCGAGCCTGCAATTTCCTATAATGGCTAGAGCATGAGCAACCATCGCTGTTTCGAGAGAATGTTCACTGACATTCTCCCTAAGCGAATTACGCATCAATGCCCATCTTTCAATATATTTCATCCTCGACAGCATGGCAAAAAATGAGTTGTCATTTTTCTTATCCATAAGCATATCTCCTCTCCACTTTTTATCTCCCACTAAGCATTTGCAAAACCATCATAATCTGTCAGGTAAGCTGATATTCGCAATCACCTCTCAAGCATCTTCTTTATAAATGCCCCTGTATAAGACTTCTTGCTTTTTGCCACCTTTTCAGGTGTGCCCTTTGCTATGACTGTTCCACCTTTTGCTCCTCCCTCAGGACCTAAGTCAATTATATAATCTGCTGTTTTTATAACATCAAGATTATGCTCTATCACAATAACGGTATTGCCATTCTCTGTAAGTCTCCTCAATATGTCAACGAGTTTGTGCACATCTGCAAAATGAAGTCCTGTTGTCGGCTCATCAAGTACATATACCGTTTTTCCCGTACTTCTCCTGCTAAGTTCTGTGGCAAGTTTGATTCTTTGTGCTTCACCACCTGAAAGCGTTGTTGACGGCTGACCGAGTTTTATATATGAAAGTCCCACTTCATAAAGTGTTTCTATCTTTCTTCTGATAGTCGGTACTGCTTCAAAGAATGTGAGTGCTTCTTCCACTGTCATGTCCAGCACATCATATATGCTCTTGCCTTTATATTTTACATCGAGCGTTTCCCTGTTGTATCTCTTTCCGCCGCATACCTCGCAAGGAACATATACATCCGGCAGAAAGTTCATCTCTATCTTTATAATTCCATCACCGTGGCAGTTTTCACATCTTCCTCCCTTTACATTGAAGCTGAAACGGCCTTTTTTATATCCTTTCGCTTTTGCATCAGGTGTTGCGGCAAACAAATCTCTTATCATATCAAATACCCCTGTATAAGTTGCAGGATTTGAGCGTGGTGTTCTTCCTATCGGAGACTGGTCTATATTGATAACCTTGTCAAGCTGTTCAAGACCCTCAACACTATTGCAAAGTCCCGGTATAGTTCTCGCCCTATTCAACTGTTTTGCCATATACTTGTAAAGTATCTCATTTACAAGCGAACTTTTTCCCGAACCTGAAACTCCCGTAACACAGGTCATAACTCCCGTCGGAAACTCTACATTTATATTTTTGAGATTATTTTCTTTTGCACCTTTTACCTTTATCCAGCCTGTAGGCTCTTTTCTCACCTCAGGAACAGGTATCTTTTTTCTGCCGCTTAAATAATCACCTGTTATCGACTCCTTGCAAGCCATGATGTCTTTTGCCGTTCCAGTCGCAATCACTTTGCCGCCATGTGAACCGGCTCCAGGTCCTATGTCTACTATATAGTCAGCCGCAAGCATCGTATCTTCGTCATGTTCTACAACGATAAGTGTATTTCCGAGGTCTTTTAACTTCATCAACGCACCGAGCAGCTTATCATTGTCCCTCTGGTGAAGTCCTATGCTCGGCTCATCAAGTATATAGGCAACTCCTACAAGCCCCGAACCTATCTGCGTTGCAAGTCTGATACGCTGTGCTTCACCACCTGAAAGACTCGCCGTGTATCTTGAAAGTGAGAGATACTCAAGACCTACCTCAACGAGAAATCCAACTCTTGCTTTTATCTCTTTAAGTACAACCCTGCCTATATTTAACTGATTTTTTGTAAGTTCAAGGTTATCAAGGTAATTTTTAAGTTCTATTATTGAAAGTTCAGTTATCTGGGCGATATTTTTGTCCCCAACTGTTACTGCAAGTGCTTCCGGGCGGAGTCTTTTTCCTTTACAAGCCTTACAAGGTGTTATTCTCATAAAACTCTCATACTCTTTCTTGGTGCTCTCTGACGCTGTCTCCCTGTATCTTCTCTCGACATTTTTGATAATTCCCTCAAAAACAACATCATAGACACCAACGCCACGCTGACCTCTGTAGTGTACCTGTACACTCCTGCCATCCGTTCCGTGCATAAGCATATGCCTGATATTTTCAGGAAGGTCCTGATAAGGGGTATCAAGATCAAAACCATACTCCTTAGCAAGTGCATCAAGGACACATCTGGCATAGCTTGTCTTGTTTGTAACAGACTGCCATCCGTTTACGACAAGTGCCCCATCTGTGATACTCAACGAAGGATCAGGTATCATAAGTTCCTCGGCAAACTCCATCTTATAACCGATACCGTGGCATACCTCACACGCACCAAAAGGATTGTTAAAAGAGAATGTCCTCGGCTCTATCTCATCAATGCTCACACCACAGTCAGCACACGAAAAACTCTGGCTGAATCTAATCTGTTCTTTACCCGGAATATCTACTATAAGAAGCCCGTCAGAAAGTCTCATAACATTTTCAATAGAATCGGTAAGTCTCTTTTCTATTCCCTCTCTTACAACAAGCCTGTCAACCATTATCTCTATATCATGCTTTTTATTTTTCTCTAACTTTATATCCTCTGACAGTTCATAGATGTGACCGTCAACGACAACTCTTACATAACCGCTCTTTCTGGCACTTTCCAAAACTTTGATATGTTCACCCTTTCTACCTCTGACAACAGGTGCAAGGAGCTGTAATCTCGTGCCTTTTTCAAGCTTCATAATCTCATCACATATCTGGTCTACCGTCTGTCTCTTTATCTCTTTTCCACACTTAGGACAATGTGGTATTCCAACTCTCGCATAGAGAAGTCTGAAGTAATCATAAATCTCCGTAACAGTACCTACAGTCGAACGCGGATTTCTGTTTGTAGACTTCTGATCAATAGAAATAGCCGGCGGAAGTCCTTCTATCTTCTCGACATCAGGTTTTTCCATAAGCCCCAAAAACTGTCTGGCATAAGAAGACAGAGACTCCATATATCTTCTCTGTCCCTCCGCATAGATTGTATCAAATGCAAGAGATGACTTTCCCGAACCGCTAAGTCCCGTAAGAACCACAAACTCATCCCTTGGAATATCAATATCAATACCTTTAAGATTATGCTCAGATGCCTTTCTTATCTTTATATACTTCTTAACTTCCTCATGTTTTGCCATAAAAACCTCATTTCTAAATCATCTTATCAACATTGCAACATAAATATTTCTTTTATCTTAACACCAAATATTTATGTTTTCAAGCACATATGTTCGTTTCATTTTAACTGTTAAATAAAAACTCATATATTATTCGCTGCATCAAATCATCCACAGCGGTAACAGTTCAGCCTTTCATTTATTACATTCATAAAACTGCCAGCGAGCTGTCAGTCGCTGCTTTGCAGCTTATGTTTATCTCATATAATAAATGAAAGGCTATTCTACCATAAAAAGGTACTTAACAATACAATGAACAAGCTCATTGTATTGCCAATTATCTTTTTATGGCTGAACTGTTACCCACAACGAAAATAATTCCAAATATATTGTTGCAGTTCTTTCTTTTTTTTATTATAATAAAAGAATGTAAATCGGCAAATTATTTTTATATAACTGATATTATGATGTCATGGACAAAATGTGCTTTGTCCCAAAACGGACACCACGGATTGCTTCATTGCATCATATTATTTTATTTAGGAAAGGTCGTGAAAAATGTTAAGTATTAAAAATCGCATTATAGCTGTCTGTTGTGCTGCAATTGATTCAGACTCCATCAAATACTATATGAATTATTTTACTGAATATGCCAAAAAAAACAACTACAAAATACTATTTTTCCGTTCCTTTAGTGATTTGTACAGAGCAGCTTCACAGGGTAAACACGATATAGGTGAGAGTTGTATATTCAGCCTTATAAATTATAAACTCATAGATGCCATGATAATATTGCCGGAAACGATAAAATGTCCTGCCGTCCGTGATGATCTTATTCGTCACGCAAAACTTAATAATATACCGGTAATTTCAATAGACCACTATATTGAGGGCTGCTACAATATAAATTTTGATTATAAGACTGCACTTGAAAAAATATTATGTCATCTTATAGAAGATCACCATTATACCTGCATCAATTTTATTGCCGGTATAAAGGGAAACGCCTATTCAGATGAACGCATCGACATTTATAAAAAAGTTCTTAAAGAACATAATATTCCTATTGAGGAAGAACGTATAGGATATGGTGGATTTTGGAGTATTCCTACCAAAAAAGTCATAAAAGATTTTATAAACAGTGAGCTTCCGATGCCACAGGCAATAGCTTGTGCCAATGATACGATGGCTATCACGGCATACAATTCACTTATCAATGCAGGATATGACCTTCCACAGGAAATAGCCATTACCGGATTTGATGGTCTGATACAGGCTATCGAGCACTATCCTGCTATCACTACCGCACAGCATGATTATGAAAATGCAGTTATAAAAGCATTTGATATTTTAAATGATATTTTTAATCATAAGGAAGTTCCTGCCGCCAACTATATAAATTCCAATGTTATAATAGGCGGTTCATGCGGATGTCATTATGACAGCATTAAAAAATACAATAACCTTTCATATAACCTAAACAACAGGTATGACGCTCAGATTCAATTTAATAAAGACCAGATAAACATGACTGCCGACCTTAACGACAACACCTCATTTCAAGGTATGTTTGACAAACTAACACGGTATGCAAAAAATTTTTTCAGCCATCGTTTCTGGCTTTGCGTTGTTGATAATTTCCTGACAGAAGATGAAGAATTGTCCGACATTTTGGACGATAATGCATCACTTCATTTCGGATATTCAAATCATATGGATGTTGTATTATCAAAACACGATACCATATGGCAGGGAATGACTGACTTTGAAACTTCAAATCTTCTGCCAAATATTGAATCCGTGCTTGAAGAGGAAGATAATATACTATTTCTTCCATTGCATGTACTGGATCATACGATTGGATATGCGGCTTTAGTGTATGAACCTGACAAAATGAATATGGAACAGCTCTACCAGTTTCTTATGAATGTAAGTACTGCACTTGAAACCATGAAAGTACACCAGAGACAGCAAAATATTATATCCAGTCTTGAAAATAAATATATACATGATCCTCTTACCGGTCTTTTAAACAGACGCGGTTTTTATCAAAAAGTTTTGCCTGATTTTAACCGGTGCATAAATGAAGAAAAACATTTTATCGCAATCTCTGTTGATTTGAACGGATTAAAAAAGATAAATGACACATATGGTCATTCAGATGGTGATATTGCTATCTCTGCAATAGGAAACATACTTATAAATTCAAGCTTTCAGGATGAGACTTGTGCAAGATTTGGCGGTGATGAATTTGTCATGGCAGGTCCCCTCGCCGATGGTCTTGATGCCAATGATTTTTGGGATAAAATTCATCAAAATATCAATATTTATAATAAAATGCATAACCATCCTTATGATGTAAGTGCAAGTATCGGCATAATAACCGGGATTCCTACTCCGGAGATTTCACTTGATGACTTTATAAAAGCTGCTGACGAAGAAATGTATAAAGATAAAGTTCTTCACCATCAACTAAGAGAACAATAAATCTTGTCAGTATCTATCCTGCATCGTAACAGTCAGATATTGCATTTCTTATATTATGAAACCTGCTATCCATTGCAATGCAGCTTTTGTCTACTTCATCTTAGAATAAAATAACAATATGCCAAAAACTATCACGAACCAAAAGATTCTGAGAGTTTTTGGCATATTGCTTAAATACTGTTATTAACATATTCTCTTATTTCATTGTCGTCCTCCGGCATCTGGCATCCCACTATGAACACACCTTCATTCTCAGAGCACCTGATGACTTTACCTTCGAGAACATTATGCTTTGGAAGATCAAAATCTTCTATGGTTATCTTAATCTTTGCTCCTTTGTTTTCCTTAAAATAAGACTCTTTCGTGAGCAATGCAAAACCATTTGCACTTATATTGTCAAGTTGTCCATCAATCTCTTTTCCGGTCTCTTCAACAAATATCTTACACTTATTGCTTATATCCATACGAGGATACTTTCTGCGGTTCTTTATCTTCGGTCTTGATGTCACGAGTATCTCAAATAAATGTGAATTTTGTGAAGCTGACGAAACAACTTTCGCATCTTTCCATATATATAATACATTTCCAACCGTAATCTGCATCCTGCATAATCTATCCTTTGCCAAATCGCTATTTAATTTAGGAAGATTTACTTCTATCCTGTCGTCTTTCTGCTTTTCAACTTCACCATGATATACTTCTGCCGATGCACCATCCATCGTTATCTGGACTTTCATTCCCGGCATAATATCTTCAACTCCCATAAAACCACCAATACCAAGTTCACACATAAGAGCTTCAACTGTTTTTTCAATATCATTAATATTTGTCATGGACTCTTCATATTTACTAAGCATACGGCTGCTCATCTCGTTTGAATATGATATACATCCCGTCATATCGGAAACAATTCCGGATACACTATCCATGTTATCCACAAGCTGATGATTTGAGTTTTCAACCTCTTTCATTGCAATATCAATTTCCTGAATATGACTTTCAAGCTGTTTTGAATCATTATTTATCTTGCCAACATTTTTCCCGGTCTTTGTAACTTTCTTGTATGTTTCCTGAACAAGATTTATCGTCTCCTCCATAGAAGCCGTCATCTTGTCTGATGTTTCCTGAAGCCTTATAAGTGCATCCTCTATCATTCCTGATGATGACTGTGTTTCTGTACTTAATGAACTTATCTGCTGTGCAACTACTCCAAAACCTCTTCCTGCTTCACCTGCTCTTGCTGCTTCTATAGAAGCGTTTAATGCAAGCAATGTTGTCTGTTCAGTTATTTCTTCAATTTTGCCTGTTTCAGCCTTAACTCTTTCAAACTCTTCCCTGAAATTTTCAAGAATCTGTCCCATATCAGATGCCAGATCTGTCATAGCATGAGTAGTCTCCACAAGACTCTCAAGATCTGTCGAACTTGTCTTTGCGTGTTCTGTTGACTCTGCTGTCAGGCTGACCATCTGCTCTATCATTTCTGCCACGCGTTCTACCTGCGAACTTATGTCAGTTGTCATTTCCACCGATGAATCGGTTGTATTTTCAAGCTTTGTGTTATTATCTGTCAATGTAACCATTCCATCGGCAACAACACCTGCACTATGTGTATTTTCAACTGAAATCTCTCTTACAACGGAAACCCCGCTCATAATAGAGTTACTTGCCTTTTTAACTTTCTCTACAGTAGTTATAACTCGTTTAAGGTCAGCCTTTATACTGTTTGTCATTGCACCATCTGATTCGTTAAGATGATGTATCGACATGACATAACATATATAACAAAGCACTGTAGCTGAAAATTCAAGCTGGTAATTTTTCATATCTGCTGCCGAATTGTAACCACCCATTACATGATATACAGAACTTATAATGATTATTATAGAATTGACAATTCCACAATATATCATAAATTTACGGTTCTTATACAATACCAAAAGACTTGTCACCGGCAATACATATGTAAATGCTATAGGTGACTCAGTCGTACTTATAACAAAAGTATAAAAAATCCCATATCCGACAACAAGGTCATATTTATACAAATCCGTTTCCCAGCCTTTTTTTCTAAGCAATATCTCGCCAGCTATTATCGGAATCCAGCAAAGTGCCAGAAATACAAAATAATATGATGCGGTATTTAATCCTTTAGATACATCCGAACCATAATTTGCTGAAAGAAGTATCGCAAAAACAAACCATATACGCCTTGCTTTTCTGTTTGCTTTTTCTTTAAATTCATTTTCATTATAATCCATAACAGCTTTACCTCCGTATATTATAACTGTTCGGATAATTGCAAAATCAATGTTAAATTTTATTCACTCTATAAGAACAACAAATAATTAGTTTTCAATTTTATCCTCAAACTATACAATGATTCGTGCAAAATAATCCGACATTCTTTTCATCGTTTCATAACTTTCCGCCAAATCAGGTTCAAAAACACTGAATGCGTGTGTTAGTTTTTTATCTTTTTTAAAATATAACAATTCACTTTTTGTATTTACCGGTTTCAGTGCTTTATAAAAATTGAGTGTATATTTTCTAAGATTGTCACCTCTGCTTGATACAAGAAAACATGGCGGCAAGGCTTTAAGCAGCTCTTTATTTTCCGGATTTACATACTTAGCAAATGCACTCTTTTTATAATCTTTTCCATAAAGATATTTCGGAAGAAACAATCCTAATTTATCAAATTTATTTGTATAAAACATTCCACTTATAAGTCCCATTGCCTTTATGTCTATTTGAGCCGGTTTTACTTTTGCCCCATTTGCCATACCGGCACATTTCATCATCGCAGCAGTGTATGTGAGCAGACACGCCCCTCCACTGTCTCCTGCTGCAAATATCCTTTCTGCATCTCCATTATAATTTGAAAGATTATCGTTTATAAAATCTAATGCTCTTGACAAATCTTCACACTGGTCATAAAACATACAGTCAGGCACAAGTCTGTATTCCACACTGAATACAATATATCCGAGTTTACACAGTTTGGCACAAAAATATCTGTTAAACTCCTTATTTCCAAGAATAAGTCCACCTCCATGTACATTTATTATGACTGGAAGCTTTCTATGCTCCTGCTCCGGTGTTATAATTTTAGACTTGTAGACATCAAGATGGTGTGCTTTTAATCCATCTTTAAGATATGGAATATCTCTGATTTCTTCAACATCATCCGGAAATTTAAGCCTTTTGTCTCTTTCTTTTTGTTCTTCTAAGAAGTCTGCTCTTTGCTTATAAAATACATTTGCAATAGTCTGCCCCATTTTTTCCTCATTTCCTTTTTTAATTATGTAAATATAAAACTTTTATGTATATTATTAAGAGGGTGTCACTCTTTCGTGACATCCCTCTGTTGAAACCTATCCTAACAACGCCTTGTCATTTGAAAACTCCTCACCGCTCACTTCCTCAAATTTCTGAAGAAGATCTTCGACAGTAAGTTTTTTCTTCTCCTCGCCTTTTATATCAAGAATAACCTTTCCTTCATTCATCATAATAAGGCGGTTTCCGTGTATTATCGCATCTCTCATATTATGTGTTACCATCATAGCAGTAAGATGATTGTCAGCGATAATCTTATCTGATAATTCCAGCACTTTTGCTGCGGTCTTTGGATCGAGTGCCGCCGTATGCTCATCTAAAAGAAGAAGCTTAGGCTTTTTAATCGTTGCCATAAGAAGTGTAAGTGCCTGTCTCTGACCGCCCGAAAGAAGTCCGACTTTTGATGTCATTCTATCTTCAAGACCAAGATCAAGTTTTGCAAGCATTTCTCTGTATTTTTTCTTCTCAGACTTAGTAACGCCCCACTTAAGACCTCTGCGCTGTCCTCTTCTTGCCGCAAGAGCAAGATTTTCTATAATTTCCATTGTCGCCGCTGTCCCGTTCATCGGATCCTGGAATACCCTGCCAAGATAAGGTGCTCTCTTATGCTCTGAAAGACCTGTCATATCAACTCCGTCAATAATAATACTTCCCGAATCTATAGGCCATACACCTGCAACAGCATTTAGAGTGGTAGATTTTCCTGCTCCGTTTCCACCGATAACGGTAACAAAATCTCCATCCTCAAGTTTTAAATTGACACCATTTAATGCCTTCTTTTCGTTTATAGTACCAAGATTAAATGTTTTATACACATTGTTTAACTCTAACATTTTCCGGCACCTCCTTTTGCGGCTTTTCTGTATGAATTTTTAGCCTTTCCCCTGAGGTAAGGAACTGCAAGGAATATCGCAACTACCATAGCTGAGAACATCTTCATATCTATTGTAGGAAGACCGAGCCACAATACAAACTGGATAACTATGTAGTAAATTATACTTCCGACAGCAACAAATGCAAGTCTTCCGCTGAAATTGAGTTTCTTTCCGAATATAGCTTCTCCAAGTACCTCACCGATGATAACAGAAGCAAGTCCGATAACGATAGAACCCCTGCCCATGTTTACATCGAAGTTACCCTGATACTGTGAGAGAAGTCCGCCTGCAAATCCAACAAGACCATTTGAAAATACAAGTGCAAGTACCTTTGCAACATTTGTGTTGATTCCCTGTGCCCTTGACATATTTGGATTGCATCCTGTTGCCCTGATAGTGAAACCAAGCTCTGTTCCAAAGAACCAGTACATAAGTGCGATAACGACCAAAAGTATGATAACGACCGTAACTATCGCGGCAGGATTGTCTCTGCCTGAAACAACGAGTTTATACATATCTACATTTACAGCCTGATTTGCTTTTCCTTCAGATATGTTCAGATTTATCGAATATAATGAAAGCTGTGTAAGAATACCTGCCAAAATATCCGGAATACCGAGTACCGTATGTAAGATACCCGTTATAAGTCCGGCAAGCATACCCGCAACAAATGCAACTGCAACTGCTGCAAGCGGATTCCATCCTTTCAATATAAGCATTACCGTAACAACACCACCGGTTGCCATAGTACCATCAACCGTAAGATCGGCAAAATCAAGTATTTTAAATGTTAAAAACACTCCTATCGCCATAATTCCCCAGATAAGACCCTGGGCTACAGAACCAGGCAGTGCACGAACAAGTGCTGTGATATCCTGTGCACATACCACTGGAATTAAACTGTACATTTTTTCCTCCGTTCCGCCGTTTTTACATCCGGCACTTTATTCCGTCCGGGGTATTTTTATAACCCCACAAACACCTCCAATGTTATTGTCAGTGTTTGTTGTGTCAAGCAATTTGTATGTAAACATACATTGCTATATATTTTTAATCCTTTCATCACATTATATTATAATTATAATTATAAAAGCAATGAAAATATATAAATAACGGACAACTTTTTTGCTGTGTAGTTATTGCTATCCTATTTTGCGGCAGCAATACAATATAATTATTGTGAGAAACTACCGCACACTCTCTACTCATCAGTCTTTTTTATGGTATCACCCGTAGATATTTTCGTATTTTTGTCAACTCCGCCTATACTGCTGCCGCCGACATAATAATCTTTCTGTGGCTTTGGTGATACCGTTTCATTGACGCCTGCACTGTAGGCACTCTCAAGTCCCCATTTGCCATGCCTTTCCACCACAAAATAATGTATGACTATTGCAGCCGCAATAACTGTCACAACTGCTATGACGGTTTTTCTTCCACTGCCGTGCATCCAGTCTCTTATCTTTCCCATATCTCATCTATCCCATGCTTTCTATATCTTTTATTATCATTCCCGACATCGGAGGACATTCAACATGGATAAGTCCATTTACGACCGGATATACCTTTGCTTCATCTGAATAACCTTCCCTGTCACTAAGCATCAGTCTTGCCATTCGTGTCTCCTGTATAATTCCCATTCGCCATACCGGTATGTCAGCTTCACGAACCTCATCGCTGCTGTTTATCATAACAACTATCTTATCATTTTCATCAAATCGTCCATAACCTATAAGTTTATACTGACCTTTTAAGAACATTATCGAGCCGGTCTTAAACACCTGATAATCCTTGTGTATCCTTATAAGCTGTCTGTGGAACTCTATAAGTTCATTGTCCTCTCTGCCCCATGGATAAGTTCTTCTGTTATCCGGGTCAGTCCAACCGCAAAGTCCTGCCTCATCGCCATAATATATAGTCGGTGCTCCCGGCCATGTCATCTGTATCATGACACCAAGCCTGAAAAGAGCCTTATCTATGCCCTCATCTGCCGCCTGAGGTCCTACACTTGCCGTTCTTCCGACTTTGTGATTTGTTCTCGTCATAAATCTTGAATGATCGTGATTTGAAAGTTCATTCATGGCAACCTGAAGCGACTGTGTATTAAATCTTGTCATATAATTTCGCATAGAACCGAAAAACGCATCAGCATTACCAAGAAGATCTTCCCTGTACTCATCACTGTGCTTTTCTACACCTGTCAAAAACCATGTGATAGGTTCCATAAACGCATCGTAGTTCATAACGGTATCCCACTGGTCACCTTGAAGCCAGCTTGTCGGATCACCATAATGCTCTGCAAGAACGATAGCTTCAGGATTTGCTTCCTTGACATTTCTTCTAAACTCTTTCCAGAAATAGTGATTGTACTCCTGTGACTGACCAAGATCTGCCGCCACATCAAGTCTCCAGCCGTCAACATTGTACGGCGGTGAAACCCATTTTCTCGCTATATGCATGATATAGTCAAATAAAAGCGGTGAATCTTCATAATTTAACTTAGGTAGTGTATCGTGTCCCCACCAGCCATCATAGTGATAATTGTACGGCCACATATCTTCATTAAACCTGAAGAAAGTCCTGTAAGGACTGTCTGCGGATATATAAGCTCCTTTTTCATAACCCTCGGCATCCTCATAAATGCACTCTCTGTCAAGCCATTTATTGAAAGAACCACAGTGATTGAAAACTCCGTCGAGAATAACTTTCATGCCCCTTTTGTGAACTTCCTCGACAAACTCAGCAAAAAAACGGTTGCTCGCCTCAAGGTTTTCTTTGTCTGTAACCCTGCACACATATTTTGTTGCATATTTGTTTGGGTAAGTACCGTCACACATGAGATTTCCATTTTCGTCCCTGTGAAGCACTTCACCCTCATCTTTAACTATCTTTCCGAAATGAGGATCTATATAATCATAATCCTGAATATCATATTTGTGATTTGACGGTGATACAAAAATCGGATTAAAATATATCGCATCTACACCAAGTTCCTGCAGATAATCAAGTTTCTGCCATACTCCTGCTATATCTCCGCCGTAAAATTCCCTTACCCCCATTGCTGCCGGATACTTAAACCAGTCAGTAACCTTGTCTGTACCCTCACCTATATAGACATACTCATCTTTTTCAACATCATTTGACCTGTCACCGTTATAAAAACGGTCAACATATATCTGATAAAATATTGCACCCTTTGCCCAGTCAGGAGTGTGAAATGATGGTGTTATCGTAAAATTATAATACGGCTCAACTCCGCTGCACACACCTACGCTGTTGTAATAGACAGTGACCGTTCCGCTCGTCACCTCAAAATAATAATCTATCATCTTGTCAGAAAGTTCGACCATACTCTCATAATAATCAAACAGTCTGTCATTATATACTTTCTTCATCTCGATGCGCGTATCAGTACACACAACAAGAACCACTCTGTCAATATTTTCCCTGCCGGTTCTGAATCTGAGCTTTACACTCTCATTTGCTTTTGGTTCAGGCGGAATACGATACTGTGCCGTACCATCACTAAAAAGAGCCTGTGGGTTAAATATCGTTGTAAGATTGTCGATAAAAAGCTGTGTCTTCATAGCTTTTGTCATCTTCGCAAGCCTTACATTTAAATCCATAATAATCCCCATTTCCGAGCAATTTATTTATAATACTATTTATCTTTGCTCCAAAATAAATAGAAGTAGTGAAACTAACTTAATACTTATGCCACATCATAAGTTATCATTATCCCTTACAATGTAACAGGTGCTAAACACATTTACAGTTATTTTACTATAAATCTTCGTTCTCCTCAACATTTTTATTGCCGTTCTCACATTTTAGAGTAACAGTTCAGCCTTTCATTTCTTACATTCATAAACCTGCCAGCGAGCTGTCAGTCGCTGCTTTGCAGCTTTTGTTTATTTCATTTCAGAAATGAAAGGCTATTCTACCATAAAAAGGTACTTAACAATACAATGAACAAGCTCATTGTATTGCCAATTATCTTTTTATGGCTGAACTGTTACATTTTAGATAATTTAACAGACCATCTTTCGTGTTCAGTTCAGGTTCATCAAGTACCTTGTCGAGCATTGCCTTAAGTATCTCTCCCATCTTTGGTCCCGGTTTTACTCCGGCGGCTATAAGGTCTGAACCTGTCACCGCAAGGTCTTTTATCGACAAAGGCTGTGCATTTGCCATAATATATTCAAATCTCTTAACACCTGCGTCTATCTTTGCAAGTTTTTCATCACGCTGCATATCGCTCTGTGCCAGAACATCGGCATACTCAACAAGAAAAAGCATATCCATAATGTCAGCACCTATCTTTGACACGGCACGCCTGAAAGCCCTGCTCTTATCTTCCATACGGTAATCATGAAATCTTATGAGCCTGCACGCTTTTGATATAGAGTCATTGTCAAAAGTAAGCCTTCTCATTATCTTCTTTGCCATTTTCTCACTCTGTGCCGGATGACCGATAAAGTGACCGATTCCTTTTTCATCGACTGTCATGACTGCTGGTTTTGCTATATCGTGAAGAAGCATCGTCATGCACAAAACCGTCTGCTGTTTTTTATCCATTTTAGCGGCAAGTTTTTTTGCCGTTTCAAGTACATTCTCAGGTATCTTATCATAAATCTTTTCATCAGAAGTAATCCCAAAGAAACAGTTCATAAGCTCTATACCGCATATGCTGTGTTCTCCGACCGTGTAGATATGATGCGGATTTTTCTGTTCAGTTTGCATCGCAGCATCAAGTTCAGGCAGAAAATATTTTGTCATGCCTGTTTTATATGCATCCCTTATCCGCCCTGCTTCTTTAGAAACAAGCAGTTTCGTAAGTTCAACTCTTATCCTCTCGGCACTTATATTTTTAAGATGGTCTGCTCTCTCAACGATAGCTTCTCTTGTCTTTTCCTCGATGGCAAAACCAAGCTGTCCTGCAAACCTCACTGCCCTTAACATCCTGAGTGCGTCCTCGTCAAATCTCTGACCCGCATCACCAACACATCTTATTATACCATCTTTGAGGTCTTTAATACCCCCAAATTCGTCGACAAGCCCTCTATTATCGTTATAAGCCATGGCATTTATCGTAAAATCGCGTCTTTCAAGGTCAAGTTTGAGATTGTCTGTAAACTCTACTTTTTTAGGATGCCTGTTATCCTCATATTCACCGTCTATCCTGTAAGTTGTCACCTCATAACCGACATGGTCAAGCATGACAGTGACCGTGCCATGCTGTATCCCCGTGTCGATAGTCTTTTTAAAAAGCTCCTTTATCTGTAAAGGTTTTGCGGAGGTCGTAATATCCCAGTCCTGCGGTTTTCTGTCAAGCAGAGTGTCCCTCACACAGCCGCCTACCGCATAGGCTTCAAATCCTGCCTGTTCAAGTTTACTAATAATATATGAAACATTTTTAGGTAATATCATCTTCAAATTTATTTCACCTCATTTTCAGACAGCCTGCCGCAAAAAATATCCTAAAAATCTCAGGTTAAGGGCAATCCGCCAGATAATAATCTGTATGTAAATGCACATTACCATCTGCATTTGCCACAATAAATTATTTAATTGCTGCTGTCTTTTATTGTAATAGTAACATTGGCATTAAAAGCTACTGCGTTAGAACCTTTATCAACCATGCCAATATATATATTATCATAACCCGAAAGCCCGTCTTTTGACAAATCAATCTTTAACATTTCTCCTGTACTCAGCTTAAATGTTCCACTTGCCTTTGCATCAGAGGTATTTATATATTTATAGTATGGATTATCTTCATTTACTTTATTAGCCACTTTGTAGTCTACACTACCGCCGCTGCCCGCTGTAAGCGAATTTATCTTTATCTCAAGATACGGATTTGTAAATTTTGTCCAGTCTATGCCACTAATCTGATATGCAGCTCCAACAGAACTAACAGGCAGATTCCAGTCATCATCAGTAGCAACCGGTGCCACTGCATTCCAGCCTGATGCACCTATATTTCCAGTCCATACATATTCATTTTTTGTCTCATCAGGCACATATGCTGTTCCACTCTCAGCTTTCTTATAAAGTCCCTCAAACAATTCCTTATCAATGTCATTTGACATTCTGCACTGTGAACGGTTGTAACCCATACCCGTATCCCACAAAACAGGACACATTCCATTTGCAAGTGCATATTCGCATACATTTCTTATAAACACTTCCCTGCCTGTTTTTCTTGTATATGTTCCGTCGGAATTTTTAGTATCGCAGACATTGTATTCACCTATAATCACAGGATAACCTTTATCGACAAACTGAAGTTTCATTTTCTTAAAGTCACTTTTAAGCGTGCTTATCTCATCATTACTTCCCCACGATGCAATATACCCTTCTTTTGAAGGTTTTGCTATATCACAGTAACCATATGGTGAATAGTAGTGAACTGAAACCATAAGATGACTTTCTATAGTATCGGTCGGCATCTTGTATCTTGTGTCACAGGTTTTTGATATATCGGTATCATATCCTGCTATAAGAAGAAATCTGTTTGCATTATTTCCGCCTGATGCACGCACTATATCGACAAATTTCTGATTTATCTGATTGACAAGAGCGTATTTTTCATCTTCTGTCAGATTTCCTGAAATAATATCATCGCTGCTCATGTCTTCTGTAAATCCGTAACCGTTTGAGTTAAGTGCATCATTTAATCTTGTACCAAGTTCCTCGTTTGCACTCTCAAAAATAACATGACCTGAATATTTTTTAAATCTTTCAGAAATCTGTTTCCAATAACTCTCATATCGTTTCCATGCAGCGGCACGCCTTGTCTCATCGGCAACTGTATTTCCGGCAGAGTCCTTTTTGCACGCACCAAACTGTCCCCACCATCCACCGTCATAGTGGATATTTACTATAACATACATATCATTGTCGAGGGCATAACCCATGATTTCTTCAACTCTGTTAAAATAACCATCACTTATCGTATAATTTCCATCATCTGAAACCATATTTGACCATGCCACAGGTATTCTTATCGTCTTAAAACCTGCATTTTTCATACCGTCAATCATTGCCTTAGTCGTGGTCGGTGCTCCCCAGCAAGTTTCATAGGCATTAACACTGCCAAGTTTGTAACGTGACACACTCTCCATTGTGTTTCCGAGATTTATGCCAAGTCCGAGGTCGTGAACCATCTGATATGCCTCGGAAGCTGTTTCCGTGGCAGGTCTTCTTGTCGGAGTGGCTGTCGGTGTCGGGCTTGCCGTTGCTGTCGGTGTCGGACTTGCTGTTGCTATCGGGGGAACTGTCTGTGTCGGGCTTACTGCTGCCGTTGGAGCAGCCCCAGGTATCTGGCTCGCTGCCGCTGTCGGCTTATCCGTTGTATTCTGACCTGCTGTTGCCGTCGGCTTAGCTGTCGTGGTCTGACCCACTGTCGCTGTTGGCTTAGCTGTCGTATCCTGACCCGCTGTTGCTGTTGGCTTAGCTGTCGTATTCTGACCTGCTGTTGCTGTCGGCTCTGTTGTTGTATTCTGACCTGCTGTTGCTGTTGGCTTAGCTGTCGTGGTCTGACCCGCTGTCGCTGTTGGCTTAGCTGTCACCATCGGATTTTCGCTCACCTTCGGCGTATTTGTCGGTGTTACCTTCTTTGCCACAACTCTTACATTACATTTTAGTGTTTTGCTAAAGGATTTCCACTTTGTCTTTCCTTTAATCTTCTTTTTTTCCTTATAGGAAACCTTACACCAGATAACGGATTTTCCAACCTTATTTCCTTTTACCTTGCCCTTTGCCGTAACTGAAGCAACACTCTTTTTGCTACTCGTAAATTTAATCTTCTTTGATTTGATATTTTTGGGAACATTTTTGACTTTCAATGTAAAAGTCTTTCCCTTTTGAAGCTTTTTTGATATTGCATTTAAAGTAACTTTTTGTTTACCAGTTTTGGCATATGTTGAAAAATCACCATAATAACTTCCTGTAATCGTCATTCCTGCTATCAAAACTGCCGCTGTCAGTCTCTTACAATATTTTTTTAATCTTCTGTTGTACCTCATACTTTTCTCCTTTTATCTTTTTTAATATTGGGCGTTTGCGAAACTGTCATAAATCTTGATTAAATTGTGCAGATATAACAAATAGTGTTAGTCGGCATTTTTGTCGTCGTCAGCACTTTGTACTCTAAATGAAAATTATATGAGTGAAACGAACAGCGAGAAAATTTTATTTTCGAGCTGTAGCATTCATTTATATGGCAGCGTTTTTTGCTGATTTATGTACTGCTACGAACGACAACATAGCGAAAGCGTGCCGACGATATTATTTGTTATAGCTGTGCAATTGACACAACATATAGTTAGTTTCGCAATCACTTTAATTTTTTATGTAATGAGTATCAAAATAATTTTATCATATAAAGATTAAATACAATACTTAAAATATTAGTAACAGTTGCTTTAATAAATAGAAATCAATATGCATATTTCCATTATAAATAAATATTAATTTATAATAATTATATTGCAAATTCTTCACTCAGGATACTTTTCTCTTTCATAAAGCATTTATGAAATATACCGTTATCTTTTTCAATTTACAATTTTATTTTCAGAGATTTAAAAAGCTGATAAACCTATGGCTACGCTATATTCCTATACAACATAGTCCATAACTCTATCAGCTTTTTGTTTCTAAAAAATCATCAACTTATTCTTTTTTATAAATATTTCTTAAGTATCTCCACTTTATCAAGCTGCTCCCATGGAAGATTTAGCTCATTGCGTCCAAAGTGACCGTAAGCTGCCGTCTGTTTGTAGATAGGTCTTCTAAGGTCAAGCATCTTGATTATTCCTGCCGGACGAAGGTCAAAGTTTTCTCTTATTATCTCAACAAGTTTCTCATCTGAGAGTTTTCCTGTTCCAAATGTGTCAACCATTATTGATGTAGGCTGTGCGACACCGATGGCATATGAAAGCTGTATCTCGCACTTGTCGGCAAGTCCTGCTGCCACAATATTTTTCGCAACATAACGCGCTGCATATGCTGCCGAACGGTCAACCTTTGTGCAGTCCTTTCCTGAGAATGCACCGCCGCCGTGACGGGCATATCCGCCGTATGTGTCTACGATTATCTTACGGCCTGTAAGTCCGCTGTCTCCGTTTGGTCCACCTATAACAAAACGACCTGTTGGATTTATAAAATACTTTGTATTTTCATCTGTGAGTTCCTGTGGAACTACAGGGTCAATAACATATTTACGGATGTCCTCATGTATCTGTTCCTGCGAAACCTCAGCAGCGTGCTGTGATGAGATAACTACCGCATTTACATGAACAGGTCTGCCATTCTCGTCATATTCAACAGTAACCTGACTCTTACCGTCAGCACGAAGATAAGGAAGTGTTCCGTCTTTGCGGACCTCCGTAAGTTTCTTTGTAAGTTTGTGTGCAAGTGCGATAGGATAAGGCATATATTCGTCTGTTTCGTTTGTTGCATAACCAAACATCATACCCTGGTCGCCTGCACCGATTGCCTCAAGTTCCTCGTCCGTCATCTGATTTTCTTTTGCTTCAAGTGCCTTGTCAACACCCATTGCAATATCTGCTGACTGTGAGTCGAGAAGAACATTTACCTTACAGGTATCACAGTTAAAACCTTTCTCGTCAGAGTCATATCCGATTTCTCTTATTGTCTCTCTTGCAATCTTTTCATAGTCAACTTTTGCCTTAGTCGTAATCTCACCCATGATAAGCACATAATCTGTCGTGATAGCTGTCTCGCAAGCAACACGGCTCATGGGATCCTGCTCCATAAGTGCGTCAAGTATCGCATCCGAAATATTGTCGCTTATCTTGTCAGGATGTCCTTCTGTTACTGATTCAGATGTAAATAATCTTTTCTCCATCGTATCCTCTTTTCTGCACTGCTCTGTACCTTTCAGTCCGTATCAGGCAGTGCAAAGATACGGCTGTACTCTTATCTTGAGGAAAAAGCGACATATCACTGTGTAGGGTAAAAATGGCAAAACCAGCGTTTTGCCCTGGCATCACACTACATTAAGAGCATTTTCCTATGCATCAAAAAAAGTCCACCGATACAACTCGATGGACTTGATATATCTCAACTCCTCTTATTGTTCGATTTCTCGCTTAGATTGGCACCTTCCTGTATGGGGTTGCCGTGGTTTCACAGAGCCTTCACTCTCCGCCACTCGGAATAAGAGTATTTATTATTTTATACAAACATGGTTATCATACATCATTTATCAGATAAAATCAAGTAATAAAATTGTACATAAATAAAGAAATTATTTGTATTATTTTTGTATATCTTTTTGATTTTTTCTTTGAAATGTGTTATAATCAATAAATATAATTTTTACTTATAAATGAATACATATTTAGTTTTTAGGAGGTTTTTATGCGAAAAAAACTATTTTCAAGAAACAACTTAGTTAAAATTTCAGCCATAAGTCTTACTTGTGCTTTGGTATTCATCCCGGTTAGCAGCCACATAAACTCATTGTCTACCGTTCATGCAGATAACAGCGTTTCTATAAGTTCTGTTGATACATCGGACAGTAATGAGCAGACATCAGATAACGATGAACAATCTGATGAAAAAACTGCTGACACTGACAACAGTTCAGATAATACAGTTTCAAACACAACAGGCAATAAGGCAGACAGTGAGCAGCCGGTTTCAGGCAAAAATACTTCACAGTCTAAGAAAACAACCATAAAAAAGACTAATACTTCAACCGCTTCCACTAAAAAAGGAAGCAGTAAAAAAAATACCCAATCAAAAAAGAATAAAAACAAAAATCAGGAGCCAAAACATTACAAACCAATAATAGGCAAGACTGTAATTGTCACAATGAAACATCTTCAGAAAAAATTAAATAAAATTTCTTCTGAGCTTCAGACTGCACAGAGCAAGGCTTCACGCACGAAACGCGTAATATTATCAAAGAAAAAACAGTTATCTTCAATAAACACACTTAAAGACAATGCCATTGAAGAAACCAACTGTGTAACTGTTTCAGATGTTTTTGAACCATCACAGTCGTTAAAATCATATGCTAAACAATATGACTCATCACTTAGCATATATCTCAACCAGAATGTTTCATCAAAAACGGCAAAAACATCTTCCGATGATAATACCGTATTACCTGATTTTGAAAAAATTTCTGGACTTATGGATACTGTATCTATAAAGAAGAATATTAAACATTCAAAAAAAGCTATTAAGTCATCAATAAACAAAAATACTACAAAAGTAAAAAATATGCAGAAAAAAATCAAAGATACGAAAAAAGTCAAAAATACAGTTTCAAAATATGTTGTTGTTTCAATAAACTCTAATAACATATTTGAACCATCAAATGTAAGTACAAAAACCTTAAAGAATGCACTTGAGGGAACTAAGCTTGAAGAACTTGCACCTGCATTTGTCAAGGCAGAAAAAAAATATGGCATAAATGCCATTGCCATGACTTCAATAGCAGCCCTTGAATCAGGCTGGGGCAAAAGCAAGCGTGCCGTAAAAGACAACAATCTCACCGGTCTCGGTGTCTACAGCGATTCTGCAAAAGGAATAAATGCCGACACCAAAGAAAAAAATATCCTTATGACAGCCGAAAGACTTGCCACACATTACAGTAAACCCGGTCAGACATTTTATCATGGAACAGGTTTTGACGGAGTAAATAAAAAATACTCGGCATCAAAGACATGGGGATGGAAATGCGAAAATATTGCATTCCGTATTATGAACAAGATAGCAAATCCGGGAATTGAGTCACTCGGATGATTCTATTTATGGTAAATAAAAAGAACGAAACAGGCATAAAAAGAAGCAAAAAAAGATATACTTGTAATAGCTGATTTAATGTGTTATAATTGAGTCAGATATTAAAAGATGATAGTGCTATATACTGGCACAAAAAACAAAACCTCATAAGGTGCGAACTTATGAGGTTTTTTCTTGTTTTGTTAAAGCAGTTAAGTGTTAAAAGTATATATTTCACATTTTCCTAAAACTTTTCGGCAATTTCACCTTTTTACAACTCTTGAAAGCATTCTTTCCTATCTTCTTCACGGCTTTTCCGCCGCTTACTTTCTTAAGTTTGGTACAGTTCCTGAAAGCATCCTTTCCAATAGTCTTTACATACTTTCCTATCTTTACAGAAGTTGTCTTCTTATTGTTTTAAAAGCCTTATCTCCGATTGCCGTTACTTTAAGTGTATATCCGTTTATCTTAATGCTGTCTGCTATCACAAGGCTTTTCTTACTGCCCTTTACTCCTGCAGCCTTAACAGTCCCTTTCTTTGCATCAGATTTAGTTACCGTGTATTTACAGGTGCCGGGATAGCTGATGGAACAATCACCTGCTAATTTCCCATTATCAATAAGAACCGGAGATTTATCCGCCACTTTATCATCATCAGATGTTTCTAAATGCCCGCTATGCTCGCTGGTATCTGTAATAATATTGGCATTGCTTTCTCCCGTGCGTAACTGCTCGCCTGATAGCAAAGGCTAAGATACTTCGGAAATGGCATATTCTCCGTCTTGTGTTCGTTCGTGTACAAATCCTCCAGTTTGAACATTTCCGTCAGAAATTCCTCTACCCTCTGATGCACGAAGCCTTTCATTTTGTTCAATCCCATAAGCATCGTGTACATTTCTATATCGTTCTCGTATATGTACTCCATCAGTATCTTTGCATACTGACCTTCCTCGCTTATTATCTCCGCTTCCGTCGGAAATCCCAGAACTTCCTCTTCGGACGGCATTTCCCCCAGATACTCTTCCTCTGTCATGTTGTCCGCTAACATTATTAGTTCTTTCCTTTCCTCTTCCGTTATTTGTTCCTTCTCCAACTTGTCCAACAGTTGATTTAACCTTATCACTCTTCCTGTCATAAATATTGCTCCTTTCCTTTTTAATTCTTCAAAATAATTTCTTAATCGAAAAATAACATTATTTGATAATAGGCTTATTGCTGCTCCTACATCTGCCAAAAATTGAGCATAATCTTTGACAATAATACTATAATAGATTTTTTCCGGAAGTATGTAAGAATCATTATATCTGTTCATTATAACAAACATACTACACTCAAAAACAAACTCAGCCATATCATCATTTTTAAATAAATTTACTTTCCTACCTAAAATCATATCACAAACATATGTTCGAGTCAAGTTTTTTATGCTTTCCCATCAATTCAACTTATCCTTATATTCCTTATTATAATAAGACAGTATCTGTTTTATAAGCAAATGCTGATAGATAAAAGCAGGCATAAAAATAATTAAGCAAACATATATTTCTATGTTGCCTGCCAAGAAAGCACCCAAAGAATAGATTATGCCACTGCGAAAATAATTCGGCACCACAACCACCTTGCCTTATATCCCCATTTTGTGTATATTATTACTAACAATAGCTTATGTATCATTGCTATTTAGCTAAAAATCAGTAATACACTACATAGTTAATTGCGAAACTCTAGGTAGGCTATATTTTTTTGTGCAACTTTACATATCATAAGCAAGGTGCTTCTGACACCGTCGGTACTTAAGCTGCGTTTTTTACAGCTTTATGTACCGCTACGAGTGTCGGGCAGCGAGAGCGTGCCTTGTGTTGATATTGTATATGTTACACAAAAATTCACAACCTATAACGAGTTTCGCAATCACCTAAATACACTACATTATGTAAGGAGAACTATGAAAATACTAAAAAAACTTATATGGGTCGCTCTTGCGATAGAGATAATCGTGCTTTTAGTCGTGGTTATCAATTCAAATGTTGACAATATGACCCTGTCAAAAGGCGAGATTTATGATTTTAATACCGGATGGATCATCACCAGACAAGACGGTTCTTCCCAAAAGATTAAGTCACTTCCATACAGTGAAAAGTCAAAAGCCGGTGAGAAAATAATACTCAGCAATACCATTCCCAAAAAATACAGTGGTATGACTATGTCCTTTTTGTCCGCTGATAAACAGTTCCGTGTTACGATAGACGGCAGACAGGTTTATGAATTTGGTGTCAACGACTCAAGACCTTTCGGCAAGACTCCGGGTAGTGTCACAAATTTTATCGACATTCCCGAAAATCTTACAGAAGGAAAAATTGAGATTGAAATGATCTCGCCGTACGACAACTATGCCTCTAACATTACAGGCATTACTATCTCGAAGCGAGATACTTCTATATTAAATCTCCTTAAATCAAACCTTGGCAATTTTGCTATGTGCATCATAATACTTGCCTGCGGCATTACGCTTTTTATGCTCGCTTTTATTCAGGCATTTTCAAGACAGACAAGAGACGGTATAAGTTACCTTGGCTTTATGTGTATTTTCGGTACGATTTACTTCTCAATAGAAACAAAATCACTGAATGTTTTCTATGGAAACCAGACGCTTTACTCAAATCTTGTGTTCCTCGTACTTATGCTCTGGCCTGTCTTTATGCAGATGTACTACATTAACAATCTTGAGGAAAAATTCCAGAAAATTTTCTATATATTACTTTTTCTTACTCTGACAAATGTAGCATGCCAGCTTACATTACAGATTCTTGGAGTATTTGATTTTATGAATATGGCTTTTGTATCACATATTCTTATATTTATATCAGGTATGGCAATACTCTTTTCACTTATCTGCACGATACGAAAAGGTAAAGATAAATTATTCGCATTGGAATTTCTCGGAATTTTAGCCTTTATAGGTGGCAGTGCTGCAGACCTTATCCGTACATATACTATCCATATCGGTGATTTTGGCAAATACAGCCGCTTTGGAATGACTATCTTCTCTCTCCTTATGGTATTTGTACATATATTAAAAGTAATCCGAGGTTACAGTGCGAGCATTGCCGAAAATGCCCGTCATATGCAGATGGAAGTTCAGGTAATCGAGGAGAAAAATCAGGAACTTACTATCGCAAATGAGGAAGCCGAAAAAGCTAAGGCTGAGGCAATAGCCGCCGCAAAAGCAAAAAGCGTATTTCTTGCCAATATGTCGCATGAAATACGAACTCCTATCAATGCTATTCTCGGAATGGACACGATGATACTTCGTGAAAGCGATGATAAAGATATTCTCGAATATGCTGGAAATATCCAGTCTGCAAGCCAGACACTTTTATCACTTATAAACGATATTCTTGATTTTTCAAAAATAGAAACAGGCAAACTTGAACTTGTTCAAGGTGACTATGCACTTTCCTCTCTTATAAATGATGTTTATCATATGCTTCTCGGCAAGGCGAAAGAAAAAGGACTTGCACTTAATGTCGATAGTGACAAAAACCTCCCTGCCAAACTGTACGGTGACGAGGTACGCATACGACAAATACTCGTAAACATATTAAACAATGCAATAAAATATACTGAGAAAGGCTCTGTCACATTAAAAGTCGGTATGTCTGAGCAACAAAATGCCGATGCCATAAACAATAATAAGAAAACGAAAACAAATGACTGTACAGAAAACAATAATACTTCTGATATTGAAAATAAAACTATGCCTTATTATGATAATATTAGTGATACAGATAATAAAACTATACATAACAATAATAATGTTACCAGATTACAGCCTGCAAAAAATATAATAATAACTTTCACTATATCAGATACAGGCATTGGCATTAAGCCTGAAAACATCTCACACCTTTTCGACTCATTTTCACGATTTGATGAGAACAAAAACAAACATATAGAGGGGACGGGGCTTGGTCTTGCCATCACAAAACAGCTAACAAAACTTATGAACGGCAAGATAAATGTCACAAGCAAATACGGTGAGGGTTCTGTTTTTGAAGTAAGTATTCCTCAGAAAATTGTTTCTGATTTAAAGATAGGCGATATTTCCGAAAAATACAATGCAACACCTGATAAAAAGAAGAAAAAAGCTTCATTTACCGCACCTGATGCTAAAGTTCTTGTCGTTGACGATGTAAAAATGAATATCAATGTGTTTAAGGCACTCCTTAAACGAACTAAAATATCGGTTGACTCTGCAATGTCAGGTCCTGAGGCACTTGAAATGATTAAGGACAATAAATATGATATTATTTTCTTAGACCACATGATGCCTGATATGGATGGTATCGAAACTTACAAACATATGAAAGAATTTGAAGAAAGTCCTAACAAAGATACAACAGTTATCATGCTCACCGCCAATGCCATAATGGGAGCAAAAGAAGAATATCTCGGCATCGGATTTAGTGACTATCTGAGTAAGCCGGTGCAGGCGGCAAAACTCGAAGCGATGATACTCAAATATCTTCCTGAGGAACTTGTCACAAAGCCTGATATTTCATAATGTAACATAAAACAATGATAGTGTGATAAATACTGCATCGACAATATTTTGTCACAAGGCTCGTACATTAAGCAGCCACTACAAAACAGAAAATAACAATTTGTTTCCGAGCAAAATAAGTTGATTTTATGTGGTTAAAAACTTGATATGCACAAATGTGTACAGAAATGGAGATAGCATGAAACAAAACAGCAGATTTGAAAAAAAACTTTATACAACATGGGGACGAAATATTGATAAGAACAATGTTTTAACAGAGTACCCAAGACCTCTTTTAAAGCGTGACGCTGACAGCTATGTAAATTTAAACGGTATATGGAAGTATGCTTTCACAGCTTCTAATAAAAGACCGGTGCGTTTTGACGGTGATATTCTCGTTCCTTTTTCACCCGAAGCACCTCTTTCAGGTGTCAACAGACAGCTTAAACCTAACGAATATCTCTGGTACGAACGAATAGTTACATTTGATATAAACAGGTTGTCAGACAATTCACGATTTATAATCCATTTTGGAGCAGTAGACCAAATATGCAGCGTATATGTAAACGGAATAAAAGTCTGTTCCCACTCAGGCGGCTATCTCCCATTTGATGCTGATATAACCGATATTTTAAAAAGCACTGCCACAAAAACTTCATTCAGACTGACCGTGCGTGTGAAAGATTTCTCTGACACTTCATATCACGCAAGAGGTAAGCAGTCACTTAACCCAAAGGGAATATTTTATACTGCACAGAGCGGTATATGGCAGACTGTATGGCTTGAATATGTACCGGAAATATATATCAAAAAGATTATTGCAAAACCAGATCTTGATACAAAGGTACTGCGTATTAAAGTTGTCACAAACTCCGACAATACAGTAAAAAATCTTTATTATATATCAGAAACAGAAAAAAAACATGATAACTGTCAGATTAACAAAAATGATACTAAAATTTCAAGTGACAAGACACACCTTCACAGACACAAATCAACAAAAACAAATGAAATCAAAGTCTGTATCAACAATCCGGGTATTTATATAGACATACCTGACAATAAAACACAAGCTGACAGCAACAAAAAAAACGACAGTTACGATGAATTATATAAAGACAGCCCTTACGCTCCATTTACATATTACGGCATAAGTGACACTTTTATTGAAATCCCACTTGACGAGCTCGATATTAAAGCATGGACTCCCGACACCCCATACCTTTACACTTTTTCAGTAAATTTTGGAAAAGATTATGTACAAAGCTATTTCGCACTCCGTACTTTTACGATAGAAAAAGATTCAAATGATATTCCCCGCATCTGTCTTAACCACAGACCAATCTTTCAAAAAGGTGTTTTAGATCAGGGTTACTGGCCTGACGGACTTTATACTTCTCCATGTGACAACGCACTTATATATGATATTAAGACCATGAAATCTCTCGGTTTCAATATGCTCAGAAAACATATCAAGATAGAAAATAACCGCTGGTACTACCACTGTGACCGTCTCGGCATGATAGTCTGGCAGGATATGGTTAATAGCGGCAGCAGGTACAAATCATGGTTTGTGACCTATCTCGCCACTTTTATGAGCCTTTTTGATATTTCCTGCAGCGATAATTTTAATCATCTTTTTGCAAGAACTTCCAAAAAAGGCAGAAAAGAATTTATAAAAGAAACTATGCAGACGATTGACACGCTCTCAAATCATCCTTCAATCGCAGCATGGGTGATATTCAATGAGGGCTGGGGACAGTTTGAGACAAACAAAATCACAAAACTTGTAAGAAAAGCCGACAATTCAAGGCTTATAGACCAGGCAAGCGGATGGTTTGACCAGGGCGGCGGTGACATCAAAAGCATACACAATTACTTTTTCCCTCTCCGTCTTTTTAAGAAAAAAAACCGTGCTTATGCACTTACCGAGTACGGCGGCTATACGCAGATAATAAAGCACCATAATACCGCCAATAAATGTTACGGTTATGGTGACTGTAAAAATTCAAAAGAATTAAAAAGACGCTATAAGAAAAGAGAGAAAGAAATCTCCTCTCTTATCCCACATGGGCTTTGTGCAAGTATATACACACAGCTTTCTGATATTGAAAATGAATTAAACGGAATCCTTACTTATGACAGGAAGTTCAATAAAATGACATAACATAATATAAAATGTCAATAAACCGACAGACCCATTTTACTGATATTTTAAGCCAAAGCATCACTTTATCAGCTTTGGCTTAAAATCAAGATAATCTGACGAAACAAGTGTATAATTTATACCGTCATGTTCTCCTATTATACTGTAATCAAATCTTTCTTTTCCATGAAGATGCGAGTACACCACCTGCTCTGCACCAAACTCCCGTGCAAGCTCAGTAAACATCCCCTCTTTTTCATGCACATTTGTCGGTGGATAATGAAGAAACATAAGAAAGTCATCATATCCTGCACACCTTGCGGCTTCATATGACTTTATAAGTCTTTTTCTCTCATTCTTAAACCTTTTTTCTATCTTATCCTCTGCCAGAAAACAATACTCATCCGTCGAAAAACCTTTAGAACCGATAAGTGCATACTTCTTCCCGCTCTTATCATCCTCATACTCATAAAAATTGTCCTGTAGAAATAAAAGTTTCCCTACAAAAAGTTCATTTAGGCTGTCAGTCTTACTTGTCTTGTTCCAAAATCTGTCATGATTTCCACGAAGCAAAATCTTTCTACCGGGAAGACCTGCTATAAACTCAAGGTCTTTCATACTATCCTCAAGCCTTTTACCCCACGAATGGTCACCTGTAATAACTACTGTATCAGTTTCCTTTACAATATCATGCCAGTTATCCTTTATTTTCTTAGGATGGTCTTTCCACTCGTCACCAAACCTTTCCATAGATTTATCCGACTCAAAGCTAAGATGTAAATCCCCTATTGCATACAGTGACATAATCAAAACTCCATATATACATTATTTCTTATTTGCTGGTTCTACATTTACATTTCTGCCTTTTATCTTTGCGTGCTTCATCGCCTCAATTACATCTGCTGCATACTCTCTCGGCACTTCGACAAATGTATATTTATCATACATATCTATTGCTCCGACAAGGTTTCCCTGCATTCCGGATTCGCCTGCGATTGCACCTAAAATATCACCTATCCTGACACGGTCTTTCTTTCCTATATTTACGAAAAGTCGTACCATTCCAGGCTCTGCTCCGGTATCTCCAAATTCTTCACCTGAATTATTGTCAAGCACTGCATCTCCCATTTCCATAGAAAGGAGTGCTGCTGCCACCTCGATTGCCGAGTAATCACTGTCCTCAAGATGCTCCTCAAGAATATCTATCATCTTTCCGAGATTGTCCTGCTCGATTATTCCGCTTATCTTTTCAAGCACCTTTTCGACCTTTATATCCGTAATGTCATTTACTGACGGTATCGGCTGGCGTTTTATCTTTGTCTTGCAATATCTCTGAATATCCTTAAGTTTGTATATCTCTTTTCCGACAACAAGCGTAAATGCACGACCTGTTCTTCCTGCACGGCCTGTTCTTCCGATACGGTGCACATAATATTCATCATCCTGTGGCACATCATAGTTAAAGACCGCTTCAACATCGTCAACATCTATTCCTCTTGCCGCCACATCCGTTGCCACGAGTATATCTGTTCTTCCGTTTCTAAAACCATTCATAACCCTGTCACGCTGGCTCTGTTTGAGGTCACCGTGAAGTCCTGCCGCAAAATATCCACGACCTTTTAAGTCCTCAACAAGTTCATCTACTTTTCTCTTTGTATTACAGAATACAAGTGAAAGTTCCGGATCATACATATCAAGAAGTCTTGAAAGTACTTCCGCTTTCTTTCTCGGATTTACTTCATAATAATACTGCTCTATCTTCGGAACAGTAAGCTCTTTCTTTACAACCTTGATTATCTCAGGTTCTTTAAGATATGTCTTTGCTATCTCCATAATAGGCTTTGGCATTGTTGCTGAGAAAAGGAGTGTCTGGTGCTCCTCAGGAAGTGTCTGAAGCACTGTTTCTATATCCTCCCTGAATCCCATATTTAACATTTCGTCAGCCTCGTCAAGAACTATCGTCCCTACTGTTGCCATTTTCAATGTATGTCTTCTTATATGGTCGATAACTCGTCCCGGTGTTCCAATAACAACCTGTGTTCCACCTTTAAGCGAGCGTATCTGCTTTGTGATATCCTGCCCTCCATATATCGGAAGTACCTTTATTCCGTGCATAAATTTAGCAAATTTACGCATCTCATTTGCACACTGTATCGCAAGTTCTCTTGTCGGACAAAGTACAACTGCCTGCAGCTTCTTGTTGTGAGGATCTACTCTCTGCAAAAGCGGTATTCCAAACGCTGCTGTTTTTCCCGTTCCCGTCTGAGCCTGCCCTATCATATCCTTTCCTTCAATGGCAACCGGTATCGCCTGTGCCTGAATAGGACTCGCCTGCTCAAAACCCATCTCCGTAACTGCTCTCAATATACGCGTATCCAAACATAATTCTTCAAAATTCATCTTTTATTTTCCAATCTCTGTACGACGCACACATATGCAAATCTACCGTACAGTTATAGATTTGCAAAAAACGACATTACTGCCCACTCACATACCTGACACTGCCGTCAAGCTATGCAAGTGAGCAGTAACCCAAATAAACTCGTCGATTATATCACAAATTCGCAATGCGGGAGAGCTTGTTCTCCTGCACCGAATTTGTGAACGACAAAATCTTATAGCACGAAGTGCGACAGATGCAACGCATCTGGATTTTGGAGTTTATTATATCACAAATTCAACCGGAAATAATGAATAAACAGTAAATTTTTTACACTAATCTCCATTTTTGAACAGCTTGCTTTAAAACTATACAGTCAACGCTGTTTGCTTTCGTTAAGAAACAAACTTCATTCAACACAAACACCCCCTTATAAAACATATTATAAGAGGGTGTTTGCAAATTTTTATAAATAAATTACTCTTTTTATTTTTTGATTACAGCCTTTTTACTCTGACCTTTTCCTTTGAATATCTTCTTATATGAAGAAAGTTTTGCCGAAGGAACTTTTATCACAAGCTTTGAAGCTGTTTTCTTAAATGTATTTGCTCCTACTTTTGTTATGACTTTAGAGTTTACTTTAACACTCTTTAGTTTTGTGCAGCCGTTAAATACATCTTTTCCTATTTGTTTTACATTTGAACCGATAGTAACCGTAGTAAGTTTCTTTGCATTTTTAAATACAGAATTTGAAATCTTTACTACTTTGTATTTTGTCTTTCCTACTGTTATAGTTGCAGGTATGCTTACTGTCTTAAGTGATGCTTTCTTTGAGTTTGATGCGTACTCAACACCTGTTATCTTGTTTGATGACTTGATATATTTGTATGTAACATTTCCAATCTTAACATTCTTTGCTTCACTTGTGTTTGTATTGTCATTCTTATTATCATTACTTCCGTTATTGCTGTTGTCATTTTTGTTTGGATTGTCATCATCTTCATCAAGTTTGCTGTCAGGCTGTTCATCATCTTTGGATGCCGCCATACTTGAAAGTCCTGATAATGTAAATGTTACACTTATCTTTTTTACACTTCCTAAGTCACTTGCAAAGTCAAGATACTGTGCACCCTCGCTGCTTGTCTTTGACTCTATTCCTGACGAAATCACTGAACCATCCCATACATTTAAAGGATTTCCGGTATCAAATGTTGTCCCACTCATTACTGACTTAGCTTCTTTGTTTGTTATCTCAATTTCTTTAGTGTCATTAACAACAAATTTTTTGTATATGATATTACCACTCTGAACCTGTGATTTTGTAAGTTTCTGTGACGCCACATCTGCATCCATTATATAAAGTGATGCTATGTGATTAATGCAGGCATTTCCGTTTGCATCTGCAAGTGCTTTTTTAGCTATATCGTTTAAATCCTTATCTGCATCTATCGTCAATGTGTATTCACCGTCTGCTTTAACAGCTACTCTGTCCGTGGCAACATCCGTGTAGTTGTATGAATTTGCAGCCTCATCAAAGTAGTACAGACGAAGTCCGAGGTTTGTCTCATAAGCACTCTCCGTAACTGAACCTACAGTCACATTTATGCTCTTTTCAAAGCCATCTGCTGTTATTACTGAGATTACTGCAACACCTGTACCTGTTGCTGCTATCTTTCCATTGCGTGATACAGTTGCAATCTTTTCATTTGATGAAGAATATCTTATTGCTGCACCATTTGCACTTCCGTCTGCCGCTTTCGCAATGGCATTTATAAATGCAGACTGTTTTTCCTCAAGTTTATATGAGTCAAAATCCGTAGTAATAGCTGTTGTTGCTTTTGCAAGGTCTGTCTTTTCAACAGTTACTTTTATTGTCTTTTCAACTTTTGTCGTTGTACTGCTGTCATATGCATCTGCCTGTGAATATGCATGGATTGTTGTTGTTCCGACACCAGTAGCCGTAATCTTTCCATTGTAAACTGAAGCTACACTGGAATCATCAGATTTCCAGAGAACTACATCATTGTTCCCGGCAGGTTCTGTTGTTGCTGTTATCTGCTTTTTCTCTCCAACTTTAAGAGTCACATCATCTGTATCTGTTTTGACAGATGTCATTTTTATAATCGCAAGTTCTCCGTCAGAAGCATCAAATCTGTACTGAGGAGCCTCTGTATCTACAAAGTATCCTCTCATAATAGCGGATACCGTCTTTACGGAATATGGCTTATTAAAGTATCTGTTTAAAATTCTGAACGACTCTCCTGAGCCTGCTCCGTTGTTGTCCCATGCAACAACAACCATTCCGTACTTCTTTGCAAGGTAGTTTACACCCTCAAATTTGCACGCTCTTGCATCCGGAATAATCTTTGTCTGGAAACCATACTCATCTACAAGCACCGGCACACCTTTGTCTACAAATTTACTCTTAAGCTGTTTAAACTGATTTGCATACGATGCATCTGTTGCTTCATTTACCGAATTTTTGTTATATGCATCATAATCATGAACAGTTACCATAATTTTTCCTGCCGCACTGTCCTTTGGAATTTCAAAGCTTGTTGAATAATTTCCTAATGCATATTTGATATTTGTATTTAATGAACACACCGTAAGCCATCTTTTGGCATTGTTAGAGCCTGTTGCTCTCACAGTGTCAACAAATATCTGGTTGAGTTCATTTATCTTTTTGTTCTGTTTAGATATTGACTCCGCATCTGCCGTCCAGCCCTGACCATGAATATATACCTCGTTCATTGATTCAAGTATAAGATGCTCATCATAATTTTTAAATCTTTCTGCAATCGTCTTCCACACTCCTGCAAACTTTGTCTTAACTCCACTCCATACTGTCTCATCATCAGATGTAATGTCAAGCCAGCCATGACTATATTTTTCATCACCATAAGTACCCTTATAATCTGAATTATTGTCTGTACCGTCATGATGAATATTTAATACAACATACATATTTTCTGCTGTAGCATAATCAACTACATCCTGAACCCTGTTCATCCACTCTTCATTGATTGAATAGTCAGCATTTATCATATTTCCCCATGTGACCGGAATACGGATTGTATTAAAGCCTGCATCATGTACATATTTTACAAATGCCTTTGTAGTTTTTGCACCCTGCCATACAGTTTCCCCAACCGCATAATTTTGGTGTCCTTCTAATGTATTTCCAAGATTCCATCCTGTTCCCATTTCTGATATTATCTCACCTGCTGAAAGGTCTGTATATGGTGATGGATTGTCAGGCGTCTCAACCTCGTTTGTTGATGAAGCCATAACTGCTCCGCCTTCATTTGTCTTTGTTGCAGCAGATGCAAAGCTTGTACCTGACATACCGGTAACTGCCATTGCTGCCGAAAGAGCAAATGTCATTATCTTTTTTAATGATTTCTTCATAAATGCCTCCTATTTTGTCATATTTTATTGTTTTGCCCAAATATTGTTTTTTCTACCTTCGATACGACATGTCACCCGACCTGCGTGTGATGTCAGTCCACGTATCATCCTAATTTATATTAACATTTTTTATTTAACAATTCATTTTGATAATCAGTTGTGTTTTACATTAAAAAACTAACAAATCTGCCGTTTTGCGGCAAACAGGATACTTTTTGCTGACTATACTAAAAGTCATCTTTATTTACCGTTCACATACGCAATGAAGCTGCCACATAATAATGTAACAGCTCCATCACTATTGCTGCTTACAATATGGTTGTAATCAGCAATTTAATATTTAAGACTGTTTTGAATTCCCTGACTATATTAAAGTAAATTTTCAAGTCATAACAATGTCATAAATAGTATATTTTTATGTCTTTTTACGGCTTAATCTTTTATTATGATATATATGCTTTTGTAAACCACCAGGTATCTCAAAACTTTTACTGATATCGTTAAACTAATTTTTAGTAATCAACCTTAAATCTTCCTGTCATATCCTTAAGTGCCGCCGCCTGCTCTGAAAGAACCTCCGTTGAGGCTGCCGTCTGCTGTGCCGTAGCCGTATTGGATTGAACTACTTGAGATATATTTTCTATCTCATTTCTTATATCGTTGGCATTTTTTGCCTGTATCTCATTTGCCTTAGACATTTCATCAAATGCATTTGCAATATTGTTTGAATCTGACACAATCTTTGCAAGTGAATCTGATGTTATATCTGCATACTCTTTTGCACTTTCTATTCCTTTTATACATTTTTCTATAAGCTCTGCCGTCTTTTTAGAAGCATCACTGCTCTTTGTGGCAAGTGTACCAATCTCCTGTGCTACAACAGCAAAACCTTTTCCACTTTCTCCTGCTCTTGCTGCTTCTACAGAAGCATTTAATGCAAGGATATTGGTCTGGAAAGCAATACCGTCTATCGTATTTACTATCTTTTTGATGTCCTCGGACATTTCCTCAACTGTTCTTACGACATTGGAAAGTTCCTGCATTTTCTGATCTCCGTCTTTTATCTCGCTGTCAAGATTACCAAGACTTTCATTAACAAAAATAGTCTTATCGGAATTTGCATTTATATTCTGTGCTACATTTTCCACATCCGTAACAAGTTTCTGTAATGAAGATGCCTGTGCCATAGTACCCTCCGACAGCATTGAAGCCGCCTCTGCAAGCTGCTTTGAACCACCGTCAACATTGACAGATGAATTTTGTATATTTAATATCATATTGCTTAAAATAGCCTTGATTGAATTTATCGAAGCTGCAAGCTCATTAAACTTACCCGGATATTCTCTCATATCCTCGGATGTAAGGTCATATGCTGCCATCTTTGAAAGAACATCCCCCGACTGTGTAAGCATATCCGAAAGCATCCTGTTAAGCGATACCGCCGAATTTTGAAGTATGCCAAGCTCATCTTTATTTTTGGTATCGTTAAGCTGCACTGACAAATCTCCCTGTGCCAATGCTGACAATAGATTTTTCACCCTTACTATTGGTCTGCTTATCACTCTTGCTATTATAAGTGCTACTATTATGGCTACTATAAGTGCTATAATATCACTTATAACAAGTTTTTTGACAAATCTGAGTATATCCGAATTATATGCTGATTCCGGTGATGCTATAACAACACGCCAATTTGCCGTTTTATCTATCTTTGAATAGCCGCATATATATTTATCACCGCCATAAGAACAGGTCATGCTGCCATTCTGTGAAGATATACAGTTTTTAATATCTTTAGGAATCATCTCCTTATACTTATCGTTCATTATATATTTTTCATTTTTATGTGCAATGACATTGTTATTTTCATCAAGTATATAAGCATAACTTCCTTGACCTACAGAAATGTGTTTTACAATATCATTCATAAAATCAACATCAGCTCTATAATAAACCACACCTATAATCCTGCCAGATGATATAAGTGGTGCTGCTATGCTTATCCCATATGTATTTGTATATTTACTTAATGTGACATCTGAAATATTGGTTTTTCCATTAAGTGCTGCTTTTACATAATCTCTATCACTAAAGTCTGTGCCATCCTTAATACTCACACCTTTTTTATTTAACAGATTTCCGCTCGTAAAGCCATATTGTTTTGCAAGCTGTTCAACCTTTTTCACTCTTACTTCATTAGGAACATTTCCAATCAATGTAATATCGGAACCTGAAGCTTTAGCAATGTTTTTGTAATTTTGCAAAAGTGCTTCTATATCCCTTGCTGTTGTCTTTGCCGATGACCTTGAATTTTTCTCCACAAGAGAAATAGTTGAACTATAACTATATAAACATGCCTCTGTACCGATAATATAAACCAGTATAATAATTGTCAAACTGAATACAATACTTATTTTAGTGCTTAATTTCATGTATTTTCCCCCTTTATTATTTAATGTACTCTAGATATCTGCCGATAGGAATACACCTGTCTTTTTTATTATACTATATATCTTTAAATATTTCCATTTAAATTCATATTTTAACAGCAGTGAAGAATAAATTTTTGTAATCATCTACAATATCTCATTTTTTTACAATATTTTTCTATTTCAACATTTCCACATTGATTTCATGTCTTTATCCACAGTCACAAGGCATAGTTTCCCAAATTTTATATGGATTTTTTTATTTATTTTGTGTATAATATATTTATTCCAAATGTATCGTTATATATTTGGTGATTTGTTTTACATCTTCATCTGTTATTGGGTCTCTTCGAAAACTTTCCAATAACCTTAAAGATGTATTTTTTATGCTCTGTTTTATTTCTTTTATGTATTTATTCCACGACAGATAAAGCTGCATTATTATATCTGATATCTGCGTTAGCAGATAGTGATTTTTCATTGCCCTACTGTTTCGGCTATTTATATGGGATATCTTGTATATTCCATTTTTCTGATTATTAAATCCTTCATTTTCTATTTTCCATCTCCCTCTTCCTGCTGTTATCAGTTTTTCTAAATTTCTCCTTGTTATCTCTATATTCGTTACCCATTCCATTCTCTTCCTCTTTAATCCATTCTTTTCTTTTGTTTCAAAACTATACTCTAATATATTCATTTGTTCTGTTTTTCCGGCCAGTTTTCCTACATTGTTTGCAAATTTTCCTTCTCCTTTTTCTTGGCATACATTGGCAATGATATATTTGTCTTTTCCCTCTTCTAACAGCTCATAGTTTTCTTGTAACAATCTCTGTCTTGTTCCTTTATGAGTAAATATATACACCCATTTGTTTTCTCTGCATATCTTCATTATCGGCTCTGTTGCATATAATGCATCACCTTGTATACAAATTGGCAGTCTTGGATATTCTTTTTTTATTCTGCTTAAAATTCTTTTTCCTGCATTCTGCTCACAATCTTGTTTGCTTATATTTTCCTGTTCACCCTCTATAAATTCTGTATCAAGACTTAAGACAACCTTATTACTCATTACTATTTTTGCCTCTAGAACTTTTTGATAATAAAATATTCTCGTACTACCATCTGATACCTTTCTTTTCACACACAGACAGTTTTCACAATGCCTTTCTTTAAAATAAAACTGTCCTGTCCCATCAAGTATTATTCTCCAATATTTATCTAATAAACGATGTTTATAAAAACTTTTTCTCCGTATCAGACTATAAATCATCTTTTTCCTTAAACCTCTTAAACATTCTGGAGATAATTTTTCAAGATAATAATTTATTGTATCGTAATGTGGCATTTCTGATAATTCTTTGTCCCCAGATATCATTTTCAATGTTTTTATGCAGTTTTCTTTATTAAATTTTTCATCCATTTGCCTCATTGTTTCCACACCGCATATATTTTTCAGAATACCAAGTATAATAAAATCTGACTGTTCGTATTTAATATACCCCCGTTGCCTAGGATCGTTCATTTCATTTATCCATTTTAGAAGGTCTTTAAAAAAATGATTTGCTATAACAGCAATATCTACAATACCTCTGTCTTTTTCTTTGATTTTTCTTTTTTCCTTTTTGTTCATATCAAAATACCTCCCAATGCGTAAACTTTTTATAACTATTTTACATCATCAGAAGATATTTTGTTAAATACTAGCGATTTTTAATGCGAAAAAAATTTATTCTTCATCGCTGATATTTTAATTTTTTATGGCTGAGCTGTTACTTTTTAAGTTCATTTTAACTTTGCTTTGTATTATACGGATATAACCAAACAACATATTACCCTGCTGCTCAGACTTACAGTGTAAACAACAGATAATTTTAATGCACATGAAATATCAAAAAACAAAAGCATAGACAGTTTAGCCTTACATTTTTAAACTGTCACCAAAATTTAGAAAGGTTGTGATTTTTATGAGAAATTGGAAAGGTATATTAGCAATGGGATTATCGTCTGCTCTTGTCATAGGTACAATACAGCTTGTTCCTGAACAGACCGCCAAAAATGCAAATGCAGAGACCGTAAACACAAGCGATAACATGACTCCACCAAGTGGGATGCCGCAGGGCACTCCTCCTGCAAAGCCTGATGGAGACACAAACGGAGGTCCCGGTGGTTCTGCCCCGGGTGGCTCAGGAATCGGTCTTTCTGTCGCAAAAAGCATTGTCACACTGCATGGCGGAACGATTCATGCTAAAAGCGATGATGGAAAAAAAATACAGATTATTATTTTTATGTAGTACTATTTAATTTTTTATCTATATACCATATTGCAACACCCGCATATTCTTTTTTATAACCGTTTTCATCTGCATTTATGTATTTGTTTTTTACTTTTTCCAACACACTTCTGCCCCATATTCCTCTTTTTTGCATTTTACACAATTCTTCTCTAACCTGCTTTAGCATACTTTTTCTATTTAGCTTAAGCAGGTGCTTTTCAGAATTCAGATTCAATACAACATCAATGTCTTTCTCAATAATCTCATTATCTGAATAAATTTCTCCATCAGAATTATACTTTATAGAACACAATGTACTTCTATCCAATGGATTTACTGTTATTTTATCCCCTGATTTATGCGAATCACATGTATCATCTTTTTTTCCGTTTGTTCCATCAATATGCCCTTCACATGATCCAAGCATATTTCTATAGTCTAATCTTTCTATATCACTCAGCTCATTTTCAGGAAACCAATGTTCTATTTTCATGTGCTCTATATCAATTCTCCTCATACAATAAGCACACAGATACCCCTGCTCTTTTAAAAGCATTTTTCGTAAATCATCTTTTTCTTTATACCCATCATAATAAGCAAATTTTTGTTTTTTATATTTAGTTAAGGATGCAGGTTCTTTCCCTTTCTTTATATATATCATTACTTCTCCCAATCTGTACTTTCAAATTCAAATCTTGTACGCAGTTCTACTAACAACGGATGAGCCGGAGCTGTTTCTATTTCAAGTTGTTTTAAAATAACTTCAGCTTCTTCATATTTTTCATCATCCATTTTTTCATTAAATAATTCAACTTTTTGTCTTACTTTTTCCGGGATTTCCCTTGTATTCTGATAATACTGCATAGAAGTATTAACATCCATACCATAATGCGACTCTGAATACCTTACTTCCTCCTCATCCACATCTATAATCCATATATTTTTGTGTGATGCAAATAATATTGGTGCATGAGTTGCCGCAATAAATTGAACATTTGGAAATGTGCTGATCAATGCCCCAACAACATTCCATTGCCATCTGGGATGTAAATGCATATCAATTTCATCAATCAGAACAACGCCTGCTGTTTCTGCAATCTTGTCAAGCTTTGATGGATTTAGTACTGCCATTCTATATGCAATATCAAATACTGTCCAAATTAAAGACTGATAACCTGCACTGAGATGTTCTATCGGCTGTATCAGTTCATCCGACTTATACATCATCTGTTCTTCCTGTTTATCATAAAATACAATATGCCCCTCTTTTTCCTCCATAAAATCCATAAATTTAGCTACTGCGGCTTTAACAGCTTCGTACTCTGCTATTTTTTTCTCTTTTTGCCATGATATTTGCTCCATCTTGACACACCAGCTCATCAACAATTTTTCATTAGATGCCTCAATAAGTGCATCTGTATATCCCACTGTTCTGAAATAATGTTTTCTAAATGGATTCTCCCATTTCTGTCTCATCTGATTCCATACTCTGCCCGCCCCTATATACGCAAGAATAGGAAGTTCTACATTATCATCCTCAGCCATTTCTTCCGCTTTACGGCATATGTCTCTTGGCTGTGTTGTACTTCTCGATGCCTTAATACTGCTCTTTCCTCTCGTCCACTGATATTTTTCACCGTATAACTGTGCTTCTATCGTAACTTCCGTAGGTACATGATATTTTTTGCTGTAAGAACCGTCACCTATCTTTAAATATTCAGTTCTTACCTCATCAATATTGAAATGCCTTGTGGAAACATCTGCTATTCCACCTATAAAACCTCCAAGACCGACAGCTATCGCCTCTAAAACAGATGTTTTTCCTTTTCCATTTTTCCCCTTAATCAAGTTAAATCCGGGTTTAAATTTAATGTCCAGTTCTTCAATATTACGAAAATTTTTTATTTTAACATTAGATAAGTTCATACATCTTCTCCTTAAATCACTGTCAATACAAAAATAATATCATATGTTATCATGTCAGGCAAATATCAAACACCACTCTAATCATTCTTCTTTATAACAATCTTATTCATCGTTATGCCATGCGGTCTGTAAGCCACTCTGACATAATATTCTCCTTCTCCAAGTTTTCCAATGGAAATTTCATTCTCATCTTCTTTTCCATTCGTTCCCTGGAATGTGATAGTTCCACGATAATCATTGTCTATAAATACGGATATAGGTATCTGCGTGTACTCGTTATGCTGTGAAGTTATATTTATAACTGCACTGTAATCTCCTGCCATTGTATCTGCTATATTAAAGTAAATTCCATCATCATAAAGCACCTTTTCTGCAAGTTCGGCTGATACCTCGATATGGCTGCCTTTTGCTATGATTATTTCAAGTTCTCCGTCAGGTCTGAAACTTGTATCCCATTCAGGTGCGTACTCCGCAAGGTCAATTTTTCCAAGCTTTATCTGCATTGCAAGACTTCTAAGTGCAAATTTAAGTACATTCCTTGCATTTCTCTGAAGCTGCCCTCTTGTTATATTACCTATCGTGTACTGTGCTTTTATATTGTCGATGGCATTTTCATTTTCAGTATCAGGGCATACCATAAATATATCATTCTGAGCCTGAACCATTGCAGCCCTGTTCTTTCTGTCCTGCTTTTCTCCTTCCCAGTTTGCAACCGCCCACCAGTCAGTCATAACAATGCCGTCAAATCCCCATTCTTTTCTGAGAACCGTTGTGCAAAGGTCATAATTCCCTGATGTCCAGAGTCCGTTAAATGGTCCGTATGTAGTCATTACCGAGCTGCATCCAGTCTCTTTTATCGCTATCTCGAAACATTTTAAATAAATTTCCCTGAGTGCTCTCTCTGAAATCACACCCATTGCATCAGCACGGCGAAATTCCTGATTATTTGCACAGAAATGTTTTATCGTTCCCTCCACACCCGCTCTGTGAAGTCCTTTAAGCTCTGCCGCACATATCTTTCCGGTAAGAATCGTGTCCTCCGAAATATACTCATAATTTCTTCCATTTAAAGGGTGTCTGTGTATGTTCATGCCCGGTCCTAAAATAGTATCAATGCGGTTATATTTCATCTCGGCACCGAAATATTCAAAAAGTTCCCCGATAAGTTCATCATTGAAAGTTGCCCCAAGTAATGTTCCTATAGGAAGTAAAAATGCCTTAGTTCCGCAGTCCATTCTTATTCCCGACGGTCCGTCAGCACAACAGAGTGCAGGTATTCCAAATCTTTCAAGCGACGGTGTAAGACCACCAAATGCGGCAGCAGTTCCAGGGGTTACTTTCATACTGCACATTCCCTCACCTCTCATAAGGCACATGAGGTCTTCATCCGAAAGCTGTCCGATAAATGTATCAATATCTATCTTTCCATTTGCAACATCCTTAAGCGAATACCCCTCATCACCTGTAAATAATATCTCCTCAGGCATCTCACTCTCAATCCTATCCGAAAGGCTTATGGTTCTTAAAGGAACTTTCTCAAATCCCATACTGTATTCACATGAATTTTTCTGATTTTTTTCTGCAGACTGTATTTCAATATTCTCATTACTATTTTCTACTGTCTGTTCTTCAATGTTTTCTGAAACCGGATGCATCCTTTCAAATTCCTCAATCGGTGCAAGTGCTTCCTCAAGCTGTTCTATTACCTGAAATTCCTGCGAAAAACTTCCGATACATTGAGCCTTAGCAACACTGTTTCCCACATAAACTTTATATTCACCGGCTTCAAGCACAAACGCAGACTTATGTCCTGTAATACCTGCGTCATCATACGATGCAAAATATGATTTAGGGCATGAGATACTTATATTTTCACTTTCATTTGCAGCTAACTCTTTAGTCTTTGCATATCCGGCAAATGTACGCACCGGTTTTCCAAGTTTTCCCTGAGGAGCTTCGATATAAACCTGTACAACCTCTTTTCCTTCACAATCACCGGTATTTTTCACGGCTGTATCCACAACAACGCTGTTTTCATCAACATTTTTTACACTGCCGCTTATCTCAAAATCCGTATATGACATACCGAAACCAAACGGATACATCACTTTATCGGCGGCAACAGTCTGAAAATATTTATAACCTACATAAATATCTTCCACATAATAATTCTTGTCAGCATCTCCAAAATATGATGCTGACGGATAATCTTCTATATTATAAGCAATGGTATCAGTCAGCTTTCCGCTCGGACTAACCGTTCCGTCAAGAACATCGAGGACACCGTTGCCGCCCTCCTGACCGCCCTGCCAGACATACATAACAGCAGACGGCTTATACTCGTCCACCCATTTCATGTCGATTATATTTCCGACATTTAACAAAACAACACTCTTTTCAAAAGTTTCAGTAACATTCTTAATAAGCTCACGCTCAGTCTGTGTCAGATAATAACTGCCCTCATCGGCTCTGTTGTCCTGATCCTCACCTGCTGTTCTTCCTATGATAACGATTGCCACATCATTTCTCTTTTCAGCTTCACAGATAAACTCCTCTGACAAAGGCATCTCTTTCTGCGACCATGGAACACTTCCCCAGCCGTTACCCTCATCAAAAGGATTTTCCTTTATCCACTTTTCATACTCCTCACAAATGCACTCGTCCACACTAATATCCTCGCTTTTTCTCAAAGCATCAAGAATACTGACAACATACTTTGTATTAACAAGACCACCTGAGCCAAGACCGCCCTTATAATAATAAAAAGCTCCAATACCAAAAACCGCAGTCTTTGTCCCTTTAACAAGCGGCAGCACACCGCCCTCATTTTTAAGAAGTACACATCCCTCAGCCACAGCCTGTCTGGCAGCTTTCGCATAATTTTTCTCATTTAACTCAAACATAAAAACCTCATTTCTGCACACATTTTTTGTATAATGTGAACTAATCTATATTTCATATATAAGATTTGTGTCAAGTGTACGCAGACACAAATCCTGAGTGTGAAAAATTTTATTTTTCACGCTATCCTCAGTAAATATATATACTTTTTTCTCAAATTTTTTTATTTCCGAATATTATAGTTACTGTTCAAACCTACAATTCTACCATCACATCCCAGAAATTTCCACACAAATCATAATGTATTCTAATATATCTCATCCCAAAATAAAACCATAAATTTATTATTTTTTGTATATTTATATCTCAACTTTTTCTAAAAACTAAATTTTTTGTCAAACGGCTATTTGTGGCAGGCTATGCTACCTGCTTATAAAAGTAATTTTCGTTTACTATTTTTATGTAATAGCAAAATTTAATAATATCGAACTTTATATATAAATCCTTGCGATACACAGCCGTGAATAAGGGGTATTATTCCGACCGAATGGTGTTAGAACATCGTCGGTACTTGGCGAGCGTTTTGAAGCTCGCTTATGTACCGCTGCGAATGTTCTCCGAGCGAAAGCGTCCATGAGCACGGAATAATACCTTTATTCACGGCGTCCGTTCTTTATATTCATTAGAAAACACCCTCATCCAGAAAAACCACACTGTCCCCCAATTTATCATCAAGTATCTCCCACCCCTTTACATCATTCACGGCAAGTGCCCCGGATATCGCAATCACCGGAAATCTGTCGCACAGCTTTTTATAATAGTCTGTCATCTCCAAAGCTGAGCGAAGAACAGACACCGCCTTTGTATCAGGTGTCTCAGGCAGAATATTTTCCATAATATCCTCACTGTTTCTCTCATACATTGACACCATAGGATAAAAAGCTCTGTCAACACCTCTCTCATAGTCAGGCACTTTCCTGTCACACAGACTTTCCATACTGAAAGCAGGACTGTCACAGCAAGTCCTATACTCTACTCCCTCACACTGACAGCCGACCTCTTTTTCTATATAATTCTGCCATGTCTCCTCCTCGTTCCCCTGGGTATTTAACTTATCTTTTCTCTTAGAACTCTCCCCCGGAAAATAATACATATCCGCTTCTTTCCTATATAATCTCCCGGCCCCAGCATCAAGCATAAATACAACATCCTCTCCCATCTTAAACCCACAGCTTTTTACTGCCGATGACATCATCTCCATAACATCAAAAATATCATAGAGATAACCTCTTATGTCCCTTGTCAAAATATCATCATTTTCCTCGATTGATGACATAGTCCCATATCTTATTTTCTTTTTTATTGATGTTACAATCTTTTGTCCCATATCTAACGCATTTTCATAAGATTTTGCCCCAACAGGCAGAAAAACCACCTTTGCAAAATCAAGACTGCTGCCAAATATTTTTCCTTTCCTAAAAACATCGACGACTGGAATATTAAATTCCTTTCCCGAAAAAACGGCATAATATTCAAAAGGAACATTCTTCCTACTCTCATCTGCTTTTCTTAACTTAAAAGAATTAGTTATAAACTTCCCCATAAAAATCCCCTTTCATTCTTAAACTATCATTAGGCGTTTGCGAAACAACTTATAAGTAGTTTCGCAATGACCTATTAAAATGTCACCAAATCTTATAATTCGGCAGTTGACTTCCCAAAAGTATATATTCCATGTAATCATGCAATACTATCACCGGACATGACAATAAAATCCATAAATTTGTATATAGCAGACATATCTGCCCTTTAAGATTGTATTGCTGCCCGGAATAGTCCCACACATTAAGATGCATCTGCCTGTTGACTATCATACCGACTACAAATTCAACACCGGTTATCATAAGACCACATATAATCATCTGCCCTATAAGCGATGCCCCATCACCTAACAAATTTTCAACAGCTCCTACGAGCATAAAGCATAATCCGCCTGCCAGCAGCATTGAAATATGGGAATATCCCCGGTATAAAATTTCAATTCCACAATAAAGAAAACCACCCGTCAAAAACATTATCAGATAAACCTGAAAATGATTCATACCTGTCCCCATCATATGAACCTCCTTTGTAATACCATGTACTCTCGGTATCTTTGATTAAATTGTACAAATATAACCTATAAGTAGTTTCATAATTACTTAACCATTAACACTTTATAAGTATTATGTATTTTTTTATCTAACTTATACTACTATTCAAATGTCAAAAATACAGTATTTTTTTCCATCATGTTGTGATAAAATATAAAATATAAAAATTTTATTTTTTTTAATGTAACAGTTCAGGCATAAAAAGATAATTGGCAATACAATGAGCTTGTTCATTGTATTGTTAAGTACCTTTTTATGGTAGAATAGCCTTTCATTTCTGAAATGAGGGCAAAGCCCTTGCGAGCACGCTCAGATGGAACAAATTTATTTGTTCCATACTCACTCTGCTTTCGCATGAATAAAATATACTCCCGAAATCTTCTGAATAAAGAATTTCTAGAGTACATTAAATAAGAATCGAGGAAAACCATGAATAAAGAAATTTTAAAAAGACTTGATGATGCCATATCATCAACACTTATAGGAAACTCAAAAGACCCTGATTGCAATGTCGGAGCAGCCATTTGTATTATAAAAGACGGCAAGGAAGTCTACAGAAATGAATATGGCGAAGCAGACAAAGAAAATCATATTCCGATGGAAAGAAATTCAATTTTCAGATGTTATTCTATGACAAAACCGGTCACGGCAGTTGCCGTTATGACACTTGTTGAAAAAGGAATTATCGCTCTCTCAGACCCGGTAAGCAACTTTATCCCTAGTTTTAAAAACCAGACTGTTCTCACTGAAAAAGGCTATGTTCCTGCAAAAAGAGAAGTTGTCATTCAGGATCTTCTCAATATGACAGCAGGTCTTACTTACCCTGATGCTTCATTCCCTGCCGGAAAAGAAATGCAAAATATGATAGATAAGTATTATGCCGATGTCGAAGCCGGAAATCCTATATCTACATATGACCTTGCCGTACTTATCGGTGAGCAGCCACTTGAATTTCAGCCGGGCGAGGGCTGGAGATACAGTTTTTGTGCCGATGTTCTAGGTGCGGTGATTGAAGTCGTAACCGGCAAGACATATGGCGAATACCTTAAGGAAACAATATTTGAGCCACTAGGAATGACTGAAACTGACTTTTATGTTCCTATAGAAAAACAAAACCGTTTTATGCAAAACTACCAGTATATGCCTGAAACACAGACAATGGAGCCTTGCACCTGGCAGCACTTGGGACTTACATATATGCACAAAAAGAAACCGCTTTTTGAGTCTGGCGGAGCAGGACTTGTCTCTACGATAGATGACTATTCAAAATTTGTAAATATGATGCTTGGTAAGGGAACGCTTGGAAATGTACGCATACTCGGCAGAAAAACAGTTGAGATAATGACAAGAAACAATCTCACACCAAAACAGCTTGAAATGTATGACTGGGATACTATCAAAGGCTACGGCTACGGAAATCTCATGCGTGTAATGATGGATGTTCCTGCAAGCCAGAGTTTTGGCTCAGAGGGTGAATTTGGATGGGACGGCTGGCTTGGAAGTTATGTCGCAATGGACCCAAAAGAAAATCTTGCCATCATTTATGTAATACAAAAATGCGGCGGCAACGGCTACAGGGATATTCAGGTTATAAGAGATATTGTTTATTCGGCACTATAACACTATCAGTATTCCTGACCATAATTTATTGAAACATATTAATTCTTTATTTTCAGCACTTATCTTAGTAAAAACAGAGAGTATGAATTAAATGTTCATACTCTCTGTTTTTACTTTTATTCATTATCCTTATTCATATAAAATAAATGTATCAGATTTTTCCTTTCATCATATAATCAAGGAGTCTGTTTGCATCTTCGGGTTCTGATGCTACTATCTCAAGTTCTTTTACATATGTCGTGTTCATAAGCTGAGCCATTGCCACAAACTGTGTAAGTTTACTTTTAAGATTGATTCTGTCTCCCTCTGATGATGTAAGTTCTACACGCCCTTTGCATTTGTCAACCACCTTAAAAAAGTCGTTGATGTCCGGAATATTTGTAATCTTCATCCTTCGCCTCTTTTCTGCACCATCTTTTTCTAAACAAATCTGCCAGACGATACAAGATTCAGATTTGCTTTTTTCCAACTTTTTACTTATATTTATTTTACAATATTATATTTATAATATCAAGTGGCAAATTTTCTGTCTTTATATTAAATATAAGAATTTTCCGCCTGCAACACCGCAGACACAAACAATAACAAATACATTTAATCCCTACTCAGCTAAATTTCAATTCAATTTGGAATGGTACGCAGCACAAAAGTATAGTATATTATATATTATGATGCAGATTACAAATTTAACTAAACATTGTATTATTTCAGATAAATGCGAAACTATCATAAATCTTGATTAAATTGTGCAGATATAACATATAGTTAGTTTCGCAATTACCTATAATATTATTTCTGTAACAGTTCAGCCATAAAAAGATAATTGGCAATACAATGAGCTTGTTCATTGTATTGTTAAGTAGCTTTTTATGGTAGAATAGCCTTTCATTTCTGAAATGAGTAAACAAAAGCTGCAAAGCAGCGACTGACAGCTCGCTGGCAGGTTTATGAATGTAAGAAATGCAAGGCTGAACTGTTACTTATTTCTAAAAAAGGAGACTTATCATGAATGTTTTCTATCAGACGGAGCGTCTTATTTTAAATATATTGCCGCCTTTATGGGCACCTGCAGTTTTGAATTTTTATAAAAATAATAAGGATGTTCTTGAGGGCGTTGAGCCTGCAAGAAATTCACGATTTTATACCGAATCTTTTCAGAAAGCAAATCTCTCGGTAGAGTACAACAGCTTTTTTAAAAATAATTATATGCGCTATTGGATTTTTGACAAAAAAAATCCCGATTTTCCTATCGGGACTATTTGTTTCAGCAATTTTCTAAAAGGTGCTTTTAAAAGCTGTATGGTCGGTTATAAACTCGACAAAAATCATACCGGAAATGGCTATATGACGGAAGCACTCCGCTTTCTTCTCCCCGAACTCTGCCATAATTATCCCCTGCATCGCATAGAAGCCTATGTAATGCCTGATAACACAAGCTCCATACGGCTTCTCAACAATCTGGGATTTGTTAAAGAGGGATATCTCCACTCATTCGCAAAGATAAATGACAAATGGGAAGACCATCTTCTCTATACTTACTTTAACGGATGAATCCAATAGCCGAATGTACCGTTTTTGTCCTTAACTTCCCCTATAGGCTGAAAATATATAAAGCCATGCTGTCTTGCTATATTTTCATCATAGCTGTTATAAATCCCCGGCGAACCAACAGCATACTGCGTCTCTATGTCAGAAATCTTTATTTTTGCAAATATGATATGCCTGTAGCTGCAATAACCATGCAATAAAAATGTATTGTTTGCAAGTACCCACATTTTTATTGGAAGACAGCCTATGTCTTTCAATTCAATACGCACACTTTTATCTATTATTCCTGATGCAAACGGATACATCACCGGAAATGTGCTAAGTATCCTCTCCCCGAAATCTTTGTCGTTTTCCTCATAAACACTAGCTTTTATCACCATCTTTTCCGTATTTATGTCACTTTCCGCTCTTGTCTCAGCAACACTTGCGACCTCATCAGAGTCCATATTCTGCCCTGCATACTTTCCGAATTTTTCTGTATCATTCATCTCATATCCTTTGTCTGCCAAACTATTATCTGATAAATTATATACCTGCATACACTCATCACTAACATTTTCAAATATATTATTTTCATTTAGTTTCTCTGCATTTTCTATATCTGATGTATTATTTTCATTCAGTCTTTTTTCATTTTCCATATCAAATACATTTTTCTCTTTTACGCTCTTCATATTGCCACTCTCATAAATATTTTTTCTCCCTGTATTGCTGCTCTCAGATATATTGTTTTCATTCAGTCTCTTTGTATTTTCTGTTTCAAAAATGCTGTCGGCAGGCATCTCCCTTGTTTTTGAAACAATCTCTATCTGCCCCAATTTAACCTCATCCCTCACCCATGAAGTCGCAAAAAACATTTCATCCGATATGTAAACCACAAGTCCGTCTATGTCCTCAAATGAATAACCGGTCTGCTCAATATTGTTTTTATCAAGAGCAAATCTGCTGACAAGATTTCCCGATTTTGTCCCCATGTCCGACACTTCTATGCATTTTGCACCATGCTCTTTTTGAATATAAAGATATACTTTTGGAAACACTTCAAACGGAACCATCCTCATCTGGACAGTAAACCGGCACTGCACATCCATAAGTTCAATTCTTACAAATCCTGTATTCTGGCTTTTTGCACCATTTATATATTTGTATAAGTAAGATACCATTCTTTTATACTGACCCATAACCTGCCTCCACTTTATAGCATAAATTTTTGTGCATAAACTAGTTACCGGTCACAAATATTGTAAACAACATCAAAACCTCGTCACTGTCCACGCATACATTGCACGCAGCAACAAAAAATATGCACAACTTTAGTAACAGTTCAGCCATAAAAAGATAGTTGGCAATACAATGAGCTTGTTCATTGTATTATTAAGTATCTTTTTATGGTAGAATAGCCTTTCATTTCTGAAATGAAATAAACATAAGCTGCATAGCAGCGACTGACAGCTTGCTGGCAGGTTTATGAATGTAAGAGATGCAAGGCTGAACTGTTACCAACTTTATGATATAAATATATGATATGTTTACAAAGATTATGACAAATGTATTTTTGACACTCCAAAACTAAAATGTTATACTACGATATTGAAGTTAATAAATAATTATGGATGATAGTGCGAAAAATCCGATTTTTCGCACACAAGATTTGTGTCTGCGCACACTTGACACAAACTTGATATGCCCAAAAAATGTGTGCAGAAATGAGGATTATTATGAGTGAAAATTGTAATCATGACTGCTCTAGCTGTGGTGAAGCCTGTGCAAGCCGTGACCCTAAGAGTTTTATAGAAAAACCAAATGAAAAAAGTACAATCAAAAAAGTAATCGGTGTTATAAGCGGAAAAGGCGGTGTCGGCAAATCAATGATTTCTTCAATGCTTGCCGCAAACTTCCAGAAAAAAGGCTATAATACAGCCGTTCTTGACGCAGATATAACAGGTCCGTCAATCCCTAAGGCTTTTGGTATTACAGAGAGAGCCAGAGGTGATGAAAGCGGAATATACCCTGTTTATTCAAAAACGGGAATACAGACAATGTCCGTAAATCTTCTTCTTGATGATGCGACTGACCCGGTCATATGGCGTGGTCCTGTTATCGCCGGAACAGTAAAACAGTTCTGGCAGGATGTTATATGGACTGATGTTGATTATATGTTTGTAGATATGCCACCCGGAACAGGTGATGTAGCACTTACGGTTTTCCAGTCAATACCGGTTGACGGAATCGTTATCGTAACATCTCCTCAGGAGCTTGTATCAATGATAGTTGCAAAAGCCGTAAAAATGGCACAGATGATGAATGTTCCTATTATAGGAATTATTGAAAATATGAGTTATGTGGAATGTCCGGACTGTGGAAAACACATCGAAGTATTTGGAAAAAGCCACCTTGCTGAAGTCGCCGCAGTATATAAACTGCCGATACTCGGTCAGATACCTATGACTCCTGCTATTGCAGCCGCAAGCGATGCCGGCGATGTAGAAAGTCTTGATGTTGACTGGTTTGATAAAGCAATAGAAGCTATAGTTGATGCCACTAAAGAATAACTGTAACACACTGTAAACATATAAAATTTACTGATTATTGAATTATATATATTTACAGCCATAAGAAAAACAGCGTACAAATCATAAAATACAAAAACAGGGAGATAGAAACAATTATTTCTATCTCCTTGTCGTTTTTAACACTATCAATCACATATGCATATGTGCATATTTTTCCTTTGTAGCCATTCCTCCCCTTATATGTCTCTCTGATTTGTTCAAGTCAAGAACTTCCCTTACCTGCCCTGCCAATGACGAATCAATGTTTTCGAGCCTTTCTGTAAGGTCTTTATGTACGGTAGATTTGCTTACTCCAAACACTTTAGCAGCCTGCCTTACGGTAGATTTATTTTCAATCATATAATTAGCAAGACTTACGGCTCTCTGACTTAATCTTTCATCTATTATGTATGCATTTTTTCTTCTCCTGTTTCTAAAATTTAGCTTTTCCACATTAAAAGCTCCTCTTATTTTTTTACATCATATGAGGAGCTTTTTTATTTTATGACAGGCCGTTGTTAAAAATTATTTAATGACACTCGCTTTACACCGTTTTTTATAACAGGCAATTCCATATTTAAAAATCCGCTACACACCATCATCACGAAGTTTTTCTTCATCCTAATATCTTCAAACTTCTGCCTGCTCTAACTCCCTCTGTTTCCAACTCATAAATCCATACATATCATTCATAAAAAATATACTAAAATTCACAACAACAGGAATATATGCCGGATCTTTAAGTGATGCGAGCACCCACAGTATTATCAAAACAACATCGTTCACAGCATACCACACCGCATAATACGATGACCTGAGCATCGTAAGTGACGCTGCAATAAAACTTGTAATTATCGAAATCGTACTAAAAATAATATTAGGTGTGTTAAAACTTTTAAGAATATAATAATAAACTGCTGTCACAATTATTCCACTTATACAAAGTGCCACTATATGTTTTTTACTTAAAGACTGTATCTGTACTTCATTTCCATTATTTTCCGACGGATTTTTAATCCATGTTATCGTAGACCATACAGCCATTGGAAGCGTCATTCCGAGATATGTCAACATCTCTCCCCAGTAACGAAAGCGGAATGATATTATCCCGTAAAGAATACTAAAAAGTATCATAAGCACCTGACCCCACACATTTCCTTTTGCGGCAAAAATAAGCGATGTTACACCTGTAAGTGCCGCAACAAGTGTGAGCAGGTCAAAATCTTTTGTCGCAAGATTTGATATTAGAACTATTATTATTGAGCCAAGCCAGATAGACCATTCTCTTTTTGTCAATGTTTTTATCGGATTATTCATTATTATCTCCATTTCTTAAAAATCATTGTCTATTCTCCCATCTTCTTTACCAGCAATTCATGCATTACAATCATAAGTATAAAAATGATAAACAGACCTCTCCAAAATGTTCCTATGTATAATAACATCAAAAATTTACGGTTTCAATGACATATATCACACAAAAAAAAATACCCCATACAGACTATATTATAATAGTCACATACGGAATATTTCTTTTTACATTCCCACTAAAACAACTCAATCAATTCCAAATATTTCCTCACATATCTTCCTGCCGGAAGAAGTCTTAAAAATGCTGTCATATGCGTGTTTTACCGCCTTTTTTGACAGACTGTCCTCATACATATTCACCAAAAAATCTGCTTCTACAAGAATTTGGTAATCAATGCCATCTATATCGTTATATGTATGATGATGACCGATAAGGTATTGCACTCTCTCTGACACATTCTGCAGAAAATCAAGACTTTCAAGCAGCTTTTGTGCAAGTGCAGGTCCTTCTTTTTCCTGAAGTTTGCCATTGCAATCTCCATATTTTTCTTCGCACAAATGTATTCCTATATCATGTGTAAATGCCGCTGTTTCAATAATAAATAATGTGTCTTTATCGACATTTTCCATCTCGGCAATAAGTTTTGCATAGCTATGGACTTTACAAAAATGCTGTATTCTTCTTGCGTCACCATTATATAATTTTATCATTTCAAAATGTAATCTATTTAACATTCCTACTCTTACTTCATCACAATCCATCCATAAATCCTTCTTTCTTTTTTATATTATGCTGTTTGTCATTCAGACTTAATCTGCTCTATCAACTCCAAAACCTTATCCTCTGTCTCCTCAATTTCGTCTGCTATCTGTGATATAGATTTGCCTTTGGCACTGGTTTCAGTTTGGAACATTCTGCCCTGTCATGAGAATCCACGGCTCATTCTTCTCTCTCATAGCGTATATCTTTTCAAGCCATGATATAACAGCCTGTTTTTTCTGCACAAACGGCTCTCTGTGACTAAGAAGAACATATGGAGCCGCCATCTTTTTTAATATATCAATCTGCTGTTTCAAAATTCCGGCATTATAGACAGTCTTATCACCCTTATGAGCCGGATACAGAGCATCGCCAAGCAGACAATATTTATTATTAACCAAAAGAGCAAGCGAACCCTTAGCATGGCTTGACGGCATCTGAAAAATTCTAAGTTTTATGTCTGTTTCATCCACATTTATATCACTCTCAACAATCTCACCGATATGTGTATATTTGTATGTGTTTTTCCCCTGATACAGACTCTCCCACTTTATATGTTGCACATTTGCAATATGGTCGGGATGAAAATGCGACAAAATAATCTTAATCTTCTTTCCTTTTTGCTTTGAAATCTCCGCAAGCATTTCAGGAATATTTTCATGACTTCCAACATCATAAACCCACAGATACTTTTCACCCTCAATCACGGACACATTAGCAGAAAGCGGTTTTATAGCCGGCGTGATATAAGAAAAATAATCCGTAACACACTTCCATGTCGGAAACTGTTTATTATTGCTGTTATCAACATCCTGAATCTTTGTAATCTCTGCACTGTTTTCTCTCATATCCGCTGCCATAAATAACGCCCTCTCATTCTTCAATACATACAACTGCCAAACCCTTTTTTATCTGGTAAAGCAGATATTTGTGGTACGCTCTGCCACTTTGCGACTTCCTTGATAGGTTTCAAATCTAACAGCATTGTAGCATTTTGTATATACAATTTCAATTACTTGCACCAAAAACAGCCGTAAATATGGATTATTAGTTACTGTCCACACCTACGGTGTTCTCCGAGCGAAAGCGTCACTGAGGTGGAATATAATCCCTATTTACGGCGTCCATTTCCCAAATCCCAAAAAATCTACAATTCCTCATCCATCTTAAGCAATGTATTTAAAAGTACATTTGCTCCTTTTAAGCAATTCTCAGGTGTTGAGTATTCAAGTTCGCAATGACTGTGTCCCTCCACACTAGGCACAAATATCATTGTCGTTGGTATAGCATCGCACATATACTGTGCATCATGTCCGGCACCACTATACATTTTTTTGTATGTATAACCGAGTTCTTTTACGCTGTCCTCGACAAACCCGACAAGTTTTTTATTAAAATATACAGTATCTCTTGCCCATGCTTCTTTTTTTTCGACAGTGCATTTTTCTAATGACTCAGGCAGATTTTTTATTACTTCGACAACCTGTTCCATGACTTTCGGGTCTTTATGCCTTGAATCAAGTGTCAGTTTCACTTCATCAGGTATTATCGTGTGAATGTTTGGATGTGCCGATATTTTTCCTGTCGTATAGACGAGTTCTTCATCAAGCTTATCAAGATTTTCATGCAGATAATCTATGACTTTTGCACAGGCATACAATGCATCTTTTCTGTATTTCATAGGAAATGTTCCCGCATGGTCTGCCTGTCCACGCATCGTAAATTCATAATTTACCATGCCGCATACACCCTCGACTATTCCGACCTCTTTATTTTCCGCATCAAGCACCGGTCCCTGCTCAGCATGAAGTTCCACAAGTCCTGCAGTCTTTTCGGGGTTCATCCTGTTTTCTTCACTGCCCTTATATCCGCTTTTTTGGAGTGCATCTTTAAAATAATATCCCGGAATATCTTTAGCTTCACTGTTAAGCATATCTTCCTTTTTAAATTTACCGCACAAAACTCCGGATGACATCATCGCAGGCTCAAATCTTGCACCCTCCTCATTTGTCCAGACAGCAACCGTTATCGGATGACGATGCGGTATCTTGTCAGTGACTATCGTTTCAACTGCCTCCATCGCACTTAAAACGCCAAGCACACCGTCATAATTCCCGCCCTGTCTTACCGAATCAAGATGCGAACCGCTAAGTATAGCAGGAAGATTTTCACTTCCCGGAATAGTGGCATATATATTTGCCATATCATCGGTCACGATATTTGCTCCAAGTTTTTTTAATCTCTCACAAAACTCCTCCCTTGCCGCCAAAGCCTCATCCGACAGCGAAAGTCTTGTAATACCGCCATTACCTGTATCACCAAACTTGCTAAAAGTTTTAATTTTCTCACTCAGTCTGTCTAAATCACATTTATACATAAAACCTGCCTCCCTCATATCAACATTACACACTCATATACTTCTTACTATGCTCATCCGTAAGTTCGTCCATCTGCCCCTGTGCCACGATTGAACCTTTCTGCATAATCAAAAATCTGTCACCAAGTTTTCTTGCAAATCTAAGGTTCTGCTCGACTACTATTATCGGAACTTTCTTTTCCTTGTGATACCTCGTAAGTATATCCGCTATATCCGACACTATATTAGGCTGTATTCCCTCGGTCGGCTCATCTAGTATCAATATCTTTGGATCACTCATTAATGCTCTTGCGATTGCAAGCTGCTGCTGTTGCCCACCCGATAATACACCGCCTTTTCTCTTTAAGTGCTGTGTAAGTACCGGAAAATATTCAAATATTTCCTCAACTTTTTTTGCATAATCCACCTTGTGTGCCAATGCCCCAAGTTCAAGATTTTCCTGCACCGTAAGCTGTGGTATTATCTCCCTGCCCTGCGGAACATATGCTATTCCTTTTCTTGAACGCTCATACGGTTTTAGTTTTGTCACTTTATCTGAATTAAGACTTATATCTCCCGTTTTTGCCGGAAGAAGTCCTATTATGCTTTTTAATAATGTTGTCTTTCCAACACCGTTTCTCCCAAGTAAAATAAGTTTCTCGTCATCTTTTATCTCAAATGATACATTATAAACAACCTGACTTTTTCCATAACTTACCGATACATCATCTACTTTTAACATAGCAAGCCTCCTTAATCAGTTTTCAGATATACACGCACAACCTCAGGATTTGAGGTTATGTCATCATAACTTCCCTCAGCAAGTATCTCGCCCTGGCTGAGTACCGTTATCTTTTCTGAAATCTGTTTTACAAAATCAATATCATGTTCTACCACGATTAATGTTTTATCTTTCATCACATTTAAGATAAGTTCACCTGTCTTGTATGTTTCATCCGCCGTCATTCCCGCGGTAGGCTCATCAAGTGTTATTATCTCAGGATTTTGTGCAAGAACCATACCTATTTCAAGCCATTGTCTTTGTCCGTGTGAAAGATAGTTTGGAAGTATTTCTTTTTCATCTTTTAGATTTATCTGTTCCAGAATTTCGTCTATTTTTTCCTGAATGTTCTTTTTTCTTCGATATGTAAATGTCTTTAATAAACTGCTGTAACCAGAAAGTGCAACTTCTACATTTTCCTCGACCGTCATATAATCAAATATATTCGGTCCCTGAAATTTTCGTCCTACTTTAAATTTATCCGAAATTTCATATGCATCTTTGCCCGCTATATTTTTGTCATCTAAAAGTATGCTTCCATATGTAGGCTTTGTTTTTCCTGTTATCATATCTATTATGGTGGTCTTTCCCGCACCATTTGGTCCGATAAGCGTTCTGAGTTCACCCTTTTCAATCGTCATGTTTACTTCATTGACAGCACGAAAACCGCTAAATTCAACCGTCAGATTTTTTAATTCAAGATAGCCCATATAGTCACCTCTTTCTACGCTTTCTTTTTGGTTCTGCGATTATACTGGATATTTTTCAATGTTCCTATAACACCGTTTGGCAGGAACAATACGACTACTATCAAAATCACACCGAGTACAAGCTGCCATATCTCTCCAAAACTGCTTGACAATTTACTCTGCAGAAAACTTACAAACAATGCACCTATCATCGCTCCTGAGAGATTTCCCCTGCCTCCCACGGCAAGCCATACAAGCATCATTGTTGAAAATGTGACACCTGCACTTTCTATTGAGATAAATGATGTCATCGGTACATAGAGCATACCTGCATATCCTGCTATTGCTCCCGCAATGGCAAATAATGTCATCTTAAACACTGCCGGATTGTAACCTAAGAAACGAAGTCTTGCTTCATTATCTCTTACCGATTTAATGACTTTTCCAAATCGTGATTCAGTAATCCATAAACACAAAATATAAATAACAACAAGTGATATAAATGCTATGTAATACCACTGCACTATGCTTACCGGATGCCCGCCTATCGTTATCCTATTCAGCCCTGAAGCAATTCCGTTGACACCGCTTGAACCTCCGGTATAAGACTGGTTTGTTGTTATAAAAAGTTCAAACAGCCCCGCAAATGCAAGCGTTATAACATTGTAAAATACACCTTTTATCTTGCTCGTGAAAATAAAATAACCAAGTACAAGTGCAACAAGTGCCGGAATTAAAACTCCGAGTATTATCGCAACAGGAATACTTTTGAGTGGTGCATAAATTGCCGGAAGTTTCCCAAGACTGCTCATAAATGCCGGAAGTCCGTCCTGACAGGCAAGAGAAATTCCAACGATATAACCGCCCATTCCAAAAAATACCGCAAAACCGAGATTCATCAGACCGCCGTATCCCCAGAGGATGTCGAGTGCGAGAGCAGCAATCATATATGTTATAAATTTTCCTAAAATCTGTGTACTGTATAAATTTGCCACAAACGGCACAAATGCAAGTGCAATTATCACTATAATTGCAAGATATTTGTCGATGGTAGCTTTCTTTAATCTATCTTTCATGGTACTGCCTCCTTTCCTATCTCTTATCCTTTGCCGAGAACAATCCCTGCGGCTTAAATCTGATAACAACTATTATCACGACAAATATAAGAAGTTTTGCCGTTACAAGACTCATAAAACTTGCCATTACCGAAACTGCTTCCTGAATGACTACCGAGCCAAACAGCGAGCCAACGATAGAATTTAATCCGCCAAGTATAACGACTAAGAAACTGTCTACGATATAGTCAGTTCCCATTCCGGGTGATACACTTGAAACAGGAGCGAGAAGTATTCCCGCAAGTCCTGCGAGTGCACATCCGTATCCGAATGTTATCTTGTCGATAATACCTGAATTTACACCGAGACACTGTGTCATTTGTCTGTTCTGTGTGATGGCTCTAAGCTGCATTCCATAAGATGTTTTATAAAACAATCCGAGTGTAACAAAAAGAACTATTAATGCCATCAGTATAAGAAACATATCGTAATAAGGAATTGTCACACCACCAAGATGCAGGCTTCCTTTTATCGGCATTGCAAGATTTTGATTTTCAGGTCCGAATATCATTCTCACTATCTGCTGTATGATATATGTAAGTGCAAAGGTTACAAGCAATGTCTCCGCAACCTTACCATAAATCTTTCTTATCAGAAAATGTTCTATCAATGCTCCTATAAGTCCCGTTGCAATGACGGTCAGGATAACCGCCACCGCAAAAGGAAGATGGAGACTGTTCACAAATACACATCCAAAGTATGCACCGAGCATTATCATCTCTCCATGAGCCATATTTACAACATCGAGCATACCGAATGTAATAACAAGCCCTATGGCAACGAGAAACAATTCCGCCGAGCCGCTTATTCCATTAATTATCTGAGAGACAACTAACTCCATATACATTCCTCCTAGTCATCATTTTATACATATGTAAAACTGTGCCTGCGTCAGTATTTGTTATATCCTCGCAATTAACACAACATATAATCAGTTTCACAAGTCTTTGATATTTTAGTCTGTAACCGGTTCTACGAGTCCGTCAGACTTTGAAACAATATCAAATGTAAGGTCTTTATTAACTTTTCCAATATAGATTGGAAGCCATGCGTGATGATTTTTCTCGTCCATCTTTATCTTTCCTGCCGGACAGCTTATCTCCATTCCTGCTGCCGCTTTTACAATATCAGCAGGTTTTGTCGAACCGGCTTTTTCAATGGCATCCGCAAGCATATACACACCTGTATATGTAGACTCCGCACCGTTATTGACTGTTGTGTCAGTGCCGTATTTTTCTTTGTATTTCTTTACAAACTCATCTGATTCTGTAGTTCCAAGAACATTAAAATAATTAAAGCATGAATATGTTCCGACTGCTGCCTTGCCGATACCTTTTACAGTTCCCTCATGACAGGCAACTGAGCATATTGGAGTCTTTTTCATATCTATTCCGTACTGTGAGCAGTCTGAATAAAATGATACTGAATCATTACCTGCAACTGCTGAGAATATAACATCAGGCTTTGCACTCTTAATCTTATTTACGATAGAAGCAAAATCCGTTGTTCCTGACGGTGCATACTCCTCACCGACACATTCAGCACCGAGGTCTTTAAGTTTCTTCTTTGCATAACTTATAGTATTTTTAGGAAACTCATAATCTGAACCGACAAAGAATATCTTCTTTCCGATATTTTTTGTTATATATGGTAAAAATCCGTCTACCTGCTGACTTGGAACAGTATTTGTATAAAGAACATTGTCAGATGGTTTTTCACCCTCATAAAATGTATTATAAACAAGCAGGTTATCATATTTTTCGATAATAGGCTCTACTGAAAGTCTTGTCGATGTTGAGTTTGTTCCGACAATCGCACACACCTTGTCATTTAATATAAGTTCCTGTGCTTTCTCGGCTGCCATTGAAGGGTCTGAACCGTAATCGCTGTAGATTGCCTTAATCTTTTTGCCGTTTATTCCGCCTTTTTCATTTATCTCATCGATTGCCATCTGTGCACAGTTTTTCATAGGCGTTTCTGAAATTGAAAAATCACCTGTTGTACTGAGCAAAACTCCAACTTTTATAGTATCGCTCTTGTCGCCTGAGTCTGATTTTGACTCACTGCTGATAGCTGAGTCACAGCCTGTCATTCCAAAAACCATCGCCGCCGCTAAAACTAAAGATAATACTTTCTTTCTCATATATGCCTCCATTCCTGCACTATACTTTGTGCAAATCATATTTTTTTCTGTTAAACACTTTTTAATTTACGGCTTTCTGCCTTTCATTAAAAAAAGCCATTTGTCTTAAACAAGTTAATTTGTTCTTATAAAAAAAGAAGCCTCAAAGCCATATTTTCATATAACTTTTAAGACTCCTTTGTCTCATTTTTATCATTGCAATTTTCAATTTTCTTACCACGGCACTCCATCTGATATTTCACATATTGAATAATAACATCAGCACATCTTGTCCTGCCGACCTTGTCACTGTTTACAAACAAATCATAATTTGTAGGATTTGTCCAATCCTTTCCGGTATAATACCTGTAATAATCTGCCCTGTACTTATCCGTCTTTTTAATAAGCCTGTTCGCCTCTGCCTCGGTTACTCCCATCTTTGAAACAATCGACTTCACGCAGGCATCTCTCGGTGCATCAATATATATTCTGAAAACATTATCAAAGTAATCAAGAATATGGTCTGCACATTTGCCAACGATAATACAGGATTCACTAAGTGCAAGTGACCTTATTATCTGTGCCTGAAGATTAAAAAGATTAATATCTGATTCAAAAGCTTTTTCCTCAGGTGATGCGACCGTTATTGTCGGAATCCCTTTTAAACGCTTTGAAAAAATACTTCCCCGCAGCCTTTCATCCGTCTGCTCAAATAATGTTCTGTTTAGACCGCTTCTGTCAGATGCCATGTCAAGGATTTCACGCTCATAACACGGAATCCCCAGCTTTTTTCCAATCTCTAAAGCAATCTGCTTTCCGCCGCTGCCAAAACCACGGGCAATCGTAATAACAAAATTGTTCATCTCACACCTCATTTCTACAAAGCCTGTAAGCCTGTTTTCAAAAGCAATACAACATCTTAAATCATTGACTGTCACACTTATGTTGTGAACAACGGCCTTAAATCTGCATTTTCTGCCGTTAATCAGTTAATACTAAAAAAGGGAAACAACATAGAAAATTTATTTTCTATCCTGTTCCCCTTTGAACAAGACCCAGTATAGCAATGTAATATATTATTTCATATGTGCACCATGCACAAATGATAGTGCATTATTTTGTGCACACAATACATACCATTTAATAAAGAAAACTATTGCCATATTGATATTTCTTATCATTTACTCCGACTGTCGCAGATACTTTCTTATTTTAAAAGCAAATCTGAGATTAAACCTTGTTCCGGCACTGTTTAAGTCTATTCCAAGTATCTCCTCAACCCTTATTATCCTGTAGCGTATGGTATTTCTGTGCATATAAAGATATTCCGCTGTCTCCCCGATATTGCATCCGAAATCAAGATATGTTTCAAGAGTATCAATATAATCGCTGTTATTCTCTTTATCATATGATATAAGCTCGCCAAGTCTTTGCATCATAAAATCTTCAAGTTCAACATCATTACCAAGTTCAAAGAAAAAACGGTATATACCTATCTCCTCAAAATACCTCGCCGAATGACAAATATTATATCCTCTCAAAAGACGCATTGCTTTCTTTGCTTCGTCAACGCACTCTTTCATTCTCTCAGGTTTATAGAAAATACTGCTCACACCTGCACTGACTGTATTGCCGTTAAGTTTATCCCCCATATCATGCTGCACGGCAGATAAAAAACGATTGACAATGTCTTTCACCGGCTCTTTCTGTGACAGTTCAAGCACAACAACAACACCGTCCTCATCAGGATAGACAACACTAAATAATGTCAATGAAAGATTTATCGGCATCACTAATGCAAGTTCCTCTATCATCTTCCCGTCAAAATCTGTTTTATCAAAACTGAAAAAAATTGCGATATGCTGCTTTTCATTTTTATAATTAAAATTGGCAAGTCTCAAAATTGCGTGCTGCTCATCACCATACAAAAGTTCTTTCATAAAAAGATTGCTCTCATCCTGCCTGTTCCTGTCCTCAAAGAGAGAATAATAAAGCTGCGGAACCGCCTGTGTAACCGCTGTCTCATACGGTATGATTATCAATGGAATACCCTTTTTTGCGGCATACAAAACAATATCTTCCGTTATTTCAGCCATCTCCGTATGTTTCTCAATAATCAGCCCTGCCGCCTGTTTATCCGTAAGACAGTCTATATATTTTTTGAGATTATCATCAAATTCTTTATTATTTTTATCTCCAAAAGCCGTATCACACACAAAAAAGGCACCGCCCCTTTCTGCCTTTTCAGGAATATTGCTGCCATCTGACACATAAACAGCTTTCACCTGATGTTCTCCTCTTGTATCCCCCACCAGAACTGTTGCACCTTCAAATGGTTCAAGTCTCATTATTTCCTGAAAAAGCATGGCAATGCCTCCCTAAACTTTTAAAAATTTCAGGTTACTTACTCATATCTATCTAATATAACCATCATTTAAAACTTACTCTGTTGCCTGAATAGCATCGTAACCTGTTTCTTTTGTCCTTATCTTCTGTGCTGTTCTTATCTCATAACTGAAAATCTTTCCGTCACCTGTCTCGCCGGTAAATGCTGCCTCCTGAATGGCATTTATCGTCTTTTCCTCCCATTCCTCGGAGGAAACAACAATCTCAAACTTAATCTTGGGCTGCATCTGCATATCTACCTGCATACCTCTTACGATTTCCTTATAACCTCGCTGAATACCGCAGCCCATAACCTGCGAAACAGTCATTCCGTTTACACCTATCGCATTTAATGCCGCTTTTACATCTTCAAACTTTTCTTCTCTTATAAAAGCATCTATCTTAATCATCATACAATATTACCTCTTTTCTGCACACTGTTTTTGTGCATATCAATTCCGCACATAAACTAATCCATATTTCCCTGTACACTGTTTTCCTACTGGTCAAGTCCGTTGAAACTTGGATATGCACTCTCTCCGTGCTGTGAAATATCAAGTCCAAGCTGTTCCTCACGCTTATCTACACGAAGCGTAGTAAACAATCTCACGATTGCAACACATATCAGAGTTCCTACAACTGCAACTGCCGCTGTTACAAGAATACCAACTATCTGTGCAGCAAACAAGTGATAATCACCAAATATAAGTCCATCCCATTTTGCCGTACTGTTTATTGATTTCTGTGTAAATATACCTGTTGCGATTCCGCCCCAGATACCACCGATACCGTGGCAGCCAAAAGCATCGAGTGCATCGTCTATCTTAAGTTTCTTCTTGATAAGAGAAACTCCAAAGTAACATATCGGACTAACAAGAGCACCGATAATAAATGATGCCCATATCGGAACAAAACCTGCTCCCGGTGTGATTGCCACAAGACCAACAACAAGACCCGTTGAAGCACCTACAAGTGTTGTCTTTTTACTGATAAGAGTATCTATAAGCATCCACGAAAGAAGTGCTGAAGCTGCCGAAATTCCTGATGTCATAAAAGCATGGGCTGCAAGACCATCTGCTTTAAGTGAACTTCCCGCATTAAAACCAAACCAGCCAAACCAGAGAAGTGATGCTCCAAGCACAACAAACGGTATATTGTGAATACGGTATGTCGTAACTTCATAACCGCGTCTTTTTCCCAAAATGATGGCTAATACAAGGGCACTGACACCTGAACTTATATGAACTACATCTCCTCCTGCAAAATCAACGGAACCTATTGCTGCAAGCAGTCCGCCCTCGCCCCATACCATATGAGCCATCGGATAATATACAATAACAGACCATATTGCAACAAATAAAAACAATGCCTTAAACTTCATCCTTCCTACAAGAGAACCTGTTATAAGTGCAGGTGTTATCATTGCAAACATCATCTGAAATGCACAGAACACAAGATGCGGTATCGTGTCCGCATATGGTCCCGGTTTCATACCAACATTACTCAATCCTATCCATCTTAAATCCCCTATGATTCCCCCATGATTGCCGCCAAAGGCAAGAGAATAACCAAACAACGCCCACATAACAACTGAAAGTCCCATAATAGAGACACAAGCCATCATTGTATTACATACATTTTTTCTTCTTACAAGTCCCCCGTAGAAAAATGCAAGTCCCGGCGTCATAAAAAACACAAACGCCGTACTTATAAGCATAAACGCTGTATCACCTGAATTCATAAATAATTACCTCTCTTTCATATTTTTAATTCCCAAATTTTTTAAGATAAAATTTCAAAAAACAACAATGTTTCTAAAACCACCGTCATTACCGCCGGCAAAATATAATGACCGCTAAAAGTTTTTTAGAAAACAAAAAGATGCCTAGAGCTTTTTCAAGCTTTAGACATCTTCGTCATGGTTTGTATGATAGCACAATCGTTTACGGATTGCAACCATTTTTTTACAGAAATATCCCAAAATTGTGATGACATATATTATGCAAACACTTATATTAGAATAAAACAGCGTGTACTTCTTTCTATGATAAGGGAAGAATTTCTATGCAGATAATAACAAATACAGATGACCTTTTATTTTGTGACTACTATAAACAATGGATTGATACTTATAAAGAGGGAGCAATACGACCTGTTACAATGAAAAAATACATTATGACACATATATGGCTCGAAAAACTGGTTCCAACATTAAAAGTATCTGAATTTACACGGACAATTTACCAGCAGCTTCTTAACAGCTATGCTGAATTTCATGAACACCAGACAACAATGGATTTTCATCATCATGTAAAATGTGCGATTCTTGATGCCGTAGATGAAGGTCTTATAAGCAGAGACCCCACAAGAAAAGCAATCATAAAAGGCAAACAGCCATCCGAAAAGAAAACTAAATATCTCAACCAGTTTGAACTTCAGAAACTGCTTGCTCATTTAGAACTTGGTCTTGAAATAAACTGGGACTGGTTTATCCTTTTAGTTGCAAAGACCGGAATGCGTTTTTCAGAAGCACTTGCACTTACTCCGAAAGATTTTGATTTGGCACACCAGATACTTTCGATATCTAAAACCTGGGATTATAACGGAAAAATTTTGTCCATCAAATCGTCACTAAACTCCTTAATAATCGTCTTATTAAACTTAAGCTTTGGCGATATTGGATTTTTAACCGTAATGGAAGAGTTCTTTGTCTTAATTGACTGCTTGGATTCCTTTATTGCTGCCCGGTACTGCCTGAACATTCCCTTCTTTGCATTATCAACCGGATGAATCGTACTCCTACGAAACTTCTTGTTTTCAGTAGTTGTAATCTTCGACCCTTTAATCTTCGGACTGCGGTCAACCGTATAGATGTTGGAAGCCTTGATGGAAGCTTTCTTTGGTTCATGAGTATGAAGCTTTGCTTTCTTCTCGGTATGAATCACCATAGGCTTGTCATCGACCTTTTTGATTTTCAATTTTCTTACCTTCTTTCTACATCCATTACCCAAAAAAGGGTAAAAAAATAGCCATCCGGATGGTTAGTCCAAATGGCTTATGTAAATATTCTCCATTACATATTCAGATACTATTAACACATACAATTCTATACATAACTATTCTTGTTGCTTTTGTTCATCTTTTTTCTTAATTTTCTAACATTTCAAAATCCGCTATTAACATAGCATGATCTGGTACTCCTGAACCAAACGGAATTGTCCAAGTAACAGTTCTTATTTGCGAATTATATACTTGAAAATCCTCCCCATGTAGATAGATATCAGAATTACATTTTGCAAAATTTCTACAATAATGAACATCATTTACTTCAATTCCTTTAGAGACAAGAAAATGATCTTCTTGAAATAAAATATAATTATTTTTTTTGTATATGCTCGACCCGTCGCTAGAATCAGGTGTCTTTCTAATGCAATTATTATTTTTTGCTATGGAATCTATTACACCTAAGCTCCATTTATCTCTCCACTGACAATTTTTATAATCAGACTTATTATTGTTAAAATCACCACCAATAATACAATATTTGTAATCAGAAAATTGTTTACCAATTAAATCCATCACATTTTCTAATTGTTTTTTTCTCTTCAAATAATCATTGTTAAATAATTTAATTCTTAATCCAGCAACTATAAATTTTATGCCCATCCAATTTAGTGGAACAATTAAAACTTCAGGCATATCATCAATTGCTAGAGGTTTTTCAATCTTGTCTCTATCTATCCCAAATTTATCATCTTTCCATGCAATCAAAACATCATTTTGTTTGCAAGCATCATTATTTGTAACCGCACAATCAAACCCATTTTTTTTAAGTTTACTTTCAACATCTATATAATTTCTTGTTTTTGCAAATTCAGTAAATATAAATATATCTGGATTATTCTTAATAACTTCATCAACAACAAATCCTGGAATTAAATTTTTATTCGATATGTTTGTGGCTTGATTTATATTCCATTCAAGTATATGCATTATTTTGTTCTCCTTTTTCTTTAACGATAACACTTCGGTCATGAAGATCAATAATAGTGCAATTATAACGCTTGCTACCATCTGTTAAAAATAGATAGGTAAACTCAGTACACCATTTTTGATTTATTGCATTTGCATGAAAATCCTGATTCAGCTTGTTTTCATAAACCTTGTAAGCAATACCATGTTCACACGCCGGTTTCTTTTTTCTGGATATTGAAAACAGCTGCATTTCAGTATTCATATATTTGTGAACCGTTAAACAACTGATATCGTACCCTTTACGAATAAGATAAGCATGCACGGTTCTGTACCCATCCACTCCGCCATGAGAGTGATAGATTTCTCGAATAGAGTTTTTTATCTCATTTTTTCGACGATAATAATCAGCCTTTCGATTTTTAAGATAATTATAATAAGCATTTGAACATATATTAAACTTTCTGATGAGCCATCTAAGTCCAAATTTATTGTTGAATTTCTGAATGAATCGATAAGCCTCTAATCGATTTCCTTCGCAAAGAATGCAATGCCACCTTTGGTGGCTATGGCTTTATTTTAAGAAGTCATTTTCCTTTTGGAGTTCTGCAAGCTGTCTTTTCAGTTTAAGGTTCTCCTTCATGAAATCATAATCGGCTTGGGCTTCTTCATTTATCTGGCATTCTTCACGAAATTGTTTTGTCCAGTTGGATATACTTGCTTTGGATACTCCGTATTCAGCTGCAAGTCCTTTCAGGGAGCGTCCCTCCTCAAGATGAAGGCGGACAATCTTCTTCTTGAATTCTGGTTCATAATGTTGGTTCATCTGTAACATACCTCGTTTCCTCCTAAGATTATATCTTATTAGGTCGATGTGTTACAACTATAGTTTAGCACAACACCCCCCATAAATAAACAATTGATTCAATATCAAATCTTAATTTGGATATCTAAAGTAATTATTATTTATAGAACACCTTCATCATAATATCACCAAAATTGTTACTAACCCTATTATCCCCAATTCCATTTCGATGCGCCCAATAGAGATTACTAAGTGCCTTTTTATTAAGATGCTCTATTGTCTTTTTATTAAAATAAATATTTTTTGAATTTGAGATAATGTGTTCTGTTATACGTTTTAAATTTTTTCTTTCGGGTTTTTTTAAATAATTCTCAACCAATTCACATATTTCTTGATCACCATATTTTTTATCAGGATAAAACGAAATAATAATATATGGTTTAGATGCGTTTATTACATTAACTAAACACCCATCAATAATCTCTGATAATGAATATTCAACTCTATTATATTTTAATGAAATGTACTTTGTTACTATCTTTGAAGATACTCCAGATTCTTTCATCTGCTTAATATCATAAATCAATCTATTAGCTAATTCTAAATATGGTTCCATTAAACTTAATTTAATTTCATAGTCTTCAAAATAACGAGAATAATTCGGACTATCATATACAACATCTACATTTTCTTTAACTAATTCAGCCAAATAGTCTATTTCAAATGCAATATCATATATTTCAAACGTAATTGCCTTTAATGCATATTCAAGATTTTGAATTTCTGTCTGAGTGTATTCTTTACACCCATCCTTTTCAATGTCTTCAAACAACAATTCATCATGCGTTTTACAAAATGAAACTGTTATACTTGCTTTATCAACATCATTAAACCTTTCATCATAACCCTTATTTGTATCATTAATCATTACATAATCATCTATTTGTTTCACATAATTATTATCTCCATTACATAAATTTTTCAAAACAACTCCTTTAGAAAGAGTATGAGAATATCTGATATTATCTTTAGAACAATTTCCATAAATATTACATGCTAAACAATATGAAAAATTCTTTTTTACAATATCTTTTTTATAAACTTTTCTACTAGTTAGTTTTGAATATTTTCTTCCATATAAACATTCTAGTTCATAATTAATTCCACTATTTTCTTTGTTACATTTACTTTCTTCAATCTCATCTTTACAACATTCTTTGTACATCTTTCCTGATAAACAAACACAGGGGGCTGTATCCTTTGGTCGATGTTTTTCGTCAAATTTTGGATATCTATTCATATCAAATATTTCGCTATATGTTTTCATTTTTCTCTCACCATAAATATTTATTTCTAATAATGTGAATATCGTCTGTAAAGTACAGTTTACCTCACAGACGATATTGTACCATAAAATACATAGTACTTCATTAAGAAAACCAGTTGCTTATTTCACAGCTATTTTTTTAACCCTCTGTTCCGCAATCTTCTCATGGATGTTGGTATTATACAGCTTATAAAGGCTCGTATCCTTTCCAATCTGATTATCAAACGGAATAACCACATTACCACACTTTAACAGTCCCATACCAGACTGGCTGTTTGTTACGAAGCGGAGCTGTGCATCTGACACTCCAATAACCTCTGCCATTTTGAAACTATCAGTATTTGCCTGCTTAAGAAGTACCACAAACTCACTGTTTGCCAGCATTGTAGTTGCAGTGTAGTTCTGGAGAAGATCCTCGACATTCTGCGTGATGCCTGTGCAAAGTCCACCTTGTTTTCTTACTTTCTTCCAAAGCTGCTGTAAATACTTAGCTGAATACACGGAATTAAGCAAGACATGGAATTCGTCAATATAGAGCCAAGTTGCCTTACCCCTCTTTCCATTCTCCACAATTCTCTGCTGGATAGACTCCATCATAACAAGCATTGTGATAGGACTATACTCTGTACTTTTTGTCCTGAAACAGATTTGTAAAGACACTGTCTTTAATCGTATATTTTGCTATATCCGTTTCGTTTAACCTATCCATTATCGTATTTTTATTCTCCAAAACATCACCTCTCCTTAATTTCATACCACTCTCTACAATGTCTGCATCAACTCATTTTCTATTTCTTTTATATCCTCTGGTGTCAGACTTGTAAAAAACTGAGGTATATCCTCTATTGATAACTTCCCTGCTTTTATCATTTTTACTGCATTTTCTTTTGTTGCTTTTTTTGTTGCCTCTTGTGCTGCTTTTTTTGCTGCTTCTTCTGCTGCCTCTTTTGCTGCATGATATTTTTCATACTCAATATACTCACGCAATATTTCTTTTTCATCATACATAGCCAACATAATAGATACAACCTCCTTTTCCCTGCTTTGCAAATATTCTCTTAATACATTTTTATCCTTGCAAATGCGAATTGTCTCCATGATTGTTTCCCTTGTTCTTCCATACTGTTTCATCTGCTCATTATAAACCTTTGTAAATGTCACATATTGGCTTATAATATCATCTTCATCCGTTCCATATAATACCTTAACTTTTGCATCAATAAATCCGGTATGTCCTCCGAAAAACGCATCTGATAAGCTGATATATTCAGGATGGTCTTTTCTTTCTCCTGTATAAATCACATATAATTCAGGCTTTGGCATCTTTATTTTTCGGCTTGCATAAAGATTTTGCTTTGTTCTTTTAAAATAATCCTGATATGTTGTCATTAAGTATATCAAACTTCTTATCACGATATTTTCTGTCCATGTTGATTGTGCTTCCACTAATATAACAAGCCGGTCTCCTACCAGAAATCCCAAATCATTGTAAATATCATCCGTTAATATATTATGAATTGTTATATCCTTTAATTCAGCTTCATCGGAAAATTTTTTTCTTTAATATTCGCAAATGACAGACTAATCACAGGATATGTTCCCTGCAGCTGCCTGTACTCTTTTTCCTCCCATATTGAAAGTCCCTCAAATAAATCTTCTCTACCTTCATAATCTACCGAAAAAAACTGTTTAAGCATACTCATATTAAGAGTTTTCCCAAATCGTCTCGGACGGGCAATAAGCGTTGCCTTATCTTTGCTCTCCCACCATTCACGAATAAAATATGTCTTATCTATATAAAAACATTTACCCTCCCTGATTTCATCAAATTCCTGTATTCCTATTCCAATTTTTTCAGTCATAAAAATGCTCCTCTCCATGAAAACATTTATCCTCTAATATAAATTAAGAGTTTCCTGCTTTTCATTCTACTATAATTTCTCCCTAACCTGCATCAGTGCATATCCTAGCAGATTTTGACCTCTCCACTCGTCAATGTTTAATCTTTTTGGGTCACTCATAGACAATCCTATACCCCATATTTTATCTCTCACGGCACATTCCGCAAGCATTGCATCACCTGTGTTTTTTAACACCTTTTTAAGTGAATAATTCTGAGAAAATTTTGCCAAAAGTCCCTCGTACACAATAATCTGTCTCTTTCCATTCCAAATATTATCATTATAATTTGAAATCTGCCGTCCTAATCTTTTAATTTCTGCAACATCATTTATTGAAAGAATTTCTTCTGCTATTTTTTTGTCAGAAAAACAAACAGCTTTTTTATACATCATGTACTGCTCCATCGATGAAAATTCAATTTCACCAACAGAAAAATCTGAATGAAACCAATTACTTAAATAACCATTTTCCTCATCAGGATTGTGAAAACAAATTATCTCCATGATTTTACCTCACTTTCTGTACTGCCAATTCAAGTTCCAAATCGTGTAATCCATAATAAGCTTTTTTCAAAAAACTCAATGGAACTTTTTTTATCGTTTCCACACTTGACACATTATAATACCACTGATAATAGGCATAAAACTCCCCAATCCAATCAGGCATAAAACCTTTAAGAGCCTTTCAAAATAATGTGCTAAATACTTTTCTTGTGCTTCTTCAAGGCTGTCCGGCTTCTCATCGTTCATCAAATCATATGCCTTTGACAAATACGAATCTGATAAATATTTATAAAAAACCAGACCAAGAAGATATGTTTTATACTCATTTGCATTGTAAGATAACTTATTCTGCCAAAAACAATTCCCCCTATCTTCCCCTGCATACCGCACATCCACCTTTGTTTCCCACGCAAAATGCACAATCCTTTATCCTCTCCCCATACTCTTTCTTCGTCACAAGATAAATCCCAACACAACTTTTTGCCGGGTGCATATTTCCGCTTTTATCAACTGACACACCCGCTTTCTCTGCCCCCGTTATTTTCACAAGTTTTGGCACCGCTGATATATCCATCCCATAAAATCCCGGTCCAAATGAATCCGTCACATATTTTTTATGCCTTACGCTGTGCTTTCTTTCTATATAACTTCTAATCCAGTCTCTCAACACATCTGTTGCCGCTATCATCAGACATTCGACATAATATTTTTCAAGAAGTGAACTTTCTTCCAACACTTTTTCATCAATATCCTTTATTCCAAATGCGTACAGATAAGCACTGTCTATGTCGCCGTACGCCACATTCATTTTTTCCAGTGCGTTACATTCTATTGTCTGCTCTCCAAATACAAATCCAGCGGTTGTCACCACACTTTCGTCAATCTGTTTAAGAATGACTTTTACTTTTTTATCACTGAAAAATTTATCATAAGCTGCATTTATTATCTCCTTATGCTGTCTTTTCATCTCCGCATCCATTGACTCAAATCCACATGAATGTTCTATTTCCGTCTCCATATCCACAATCAGCTCACTTATATCCACTTCAAGAATTTCATCTTTTGACATAAGGCACTTAAGCACCTCTTCATAATTTGCCGCCCTGTGTGGAAAAGTACATTTTGAACAGTCTTTTATTTTTTCTCCATTTGCCGTCACAAAGTAAACAGGATTTCCGGGACACTTTTCTTTAAGATATAAAGGACAATAGCAGAAAAGGCAATTAAAGTCCTTTTCTGCTATCTCATCTGATACTTTGTGGCATGGAAAATACTCGCATTTCTTATTTGAAAAAAATGAATAATTTTCTGCCATCTTTATTCCTCATTTCATTTTTATTGCTTATTTATTTGCTCTTGCAATCGCTCTTGCTACATGAACTCCACTTGCCGATGCGTGTGACAATGAATGTGTTACACCGCTGCAGTCACCGATAACATAAAGTCCTTTAAGCGGAGTTTCAAGGTTTTCATCTATCTCAACTTCCATGTTATAGAACTTGACTTCAACACCATAAAGAAGCGTATCGTCATTTGCTGTTCCCGGTGCTATCTTATCGAGTGCATATATCATTTCTATAATGCCGTCAAGTATTCTCTTTGGCATTACAAGGCTTAAATCACCCGGAGTTGCCGAAAGCGTAGGTGTCACAAATCCCTCAGCTATACGAGTTGCATTGCTTCGTCTTCCTCTTATAAGGTCACCAAATCTCTGCACTAAGACACCGCCGCCCAGCATATTTGAAAGTTTTGCTATGCTCTCTCCATATCCGTTGCTGTCTCTGAACGGCTCTGAAAAATGTTTTGCAACGAGAAGTGCAAAGTTTGTATTTTCAGTGTGTTTGCTTGGGTCTTCATAACTGTGACCGTTTACCGTAACTATTCCGTTTGTGTTTTCATTTACTACAACACCATGAGGATTCATGCAGAATGTACGGACAAGATCCTCAAATTTCGCTGTTCTGTAAACTATCTTGCTCTCGTAAAGTTCATCCGTGAGATGTGAAAATACTTCTGCCGGAAGTTCAACTCTGACACCAATATCAACACGGTTTGATTTTGTCGGAATATTAAGCTCTGAACAGACTTTTTCCATCCATTTACTTCCGCTTCTTCCCGCTGATATGATACATTTATCACACTGATAATCACCTTTTGCCGTCTTTATAAGATAACCGTCACCATTCTGTAAAACACTGTCTACAGGCGTGTCAAAATAGAAATCTACTTTGTCTTTAAGTTCTGCATAAAGATTTTCGAGAACAACATAATTCTTATCCGTTCCAAGATGGCGGACAGAGGCATCAAGAAGATGAAGACCGTTCTGAACACAAAGTTTCTTTATCTCAGTATTGGCTGTCGAATAAAGTTTTGTACCCTCACCGCCATATTTAAGATTTAACTCATCTACATAATACATAAGGTCGAGCGCCTTATTTTTTCCTATATATTCATATAAAGTACCGCCAAACTGATTTGTTATATTATATTTACCGTCTGAAAAAGCACCCGCCCCGCCAAAACCGTTCATTATAGAGCAGCTTTTACAATTTATACAGCTTTTTATCTTATCGCCGTCAATAGGGCAGACTCTCTTTTCAAGTGAATGACCTGTCTCAAATACGGCAACCTTAATCTCAGGATTTTTCTTAACCAATTCATATGATGCAAAAATACCTCCAGGACCTGCACCAACTATAATAATGTCATATCTCATACGCATAAATCCTCCTTTCAGGACACAAGAGTTACTTAGCCATTAACAAGTCCTGACATTCCGTATCAGACCTGTAAATGAAAAATAACTACAAAAATACAGAAGCAGGGCTAAATCCATTTCAAAACTTAACTCGCTTCTGCATTTATTTTACACTATATACATTATTTATGCAATTAAATATGTCAAATTATATGCCCTCAACCATTTTTAAAAGGAGCAGTTTTTCCCCTTTGTGGACTATGTCACCACTTAAATCATTTAGCTGGCTGATACTCTCAACGGTCGTGCGGTATTTTTTCGCAATATCCCACACCGGTGTATCTTTTATCGCATAATAACCTACTATTCCGGGCAGTTTATGAAGCCGCTCAAAATCAAGTGGTTCAACATTTACATCAAAAATATAATTCTCCTCAAAATTTGAAAAAGCAATGGCACATAATGTTATATTTGCCTTGACCTCAATTTCCGAACTGTCAAGCATCATAACATTTATATTGTTTATCTCAAATTGCAATTCATAGTAACATTCAGGACTAAGGCCATCAATCTCGATAACATGACGAAACGGCATTACCACCTTTTCGATAGATAAAGGATTTGAATCATTTTCCGTCATATACAAAACATCAAGCTGCATCACGCCGTCAAGCTGTATCCCGTCTTTTACAACCTGCTGTTCATCAATCGTTATCTTTCCCGTTGTATTGCATATCTGAAGTATTTTATCCTGATTGTCTATATTAAATTGCTCAGAAAGTCTCAAAACACTCTGATTTTTCATAATAAGCCTGTTTAGTGACATAGTCTTTCTTACCGGCTCAAGCTCCATTGCCGTTGAATAAGCATCGTCAAGTATCTGAGTTTCTTTATTCTCATAAAACTTCATTTGCAATTTCAGTGTCAGCTCAAAACTTATTATCCTGTTTTCACCATCCTCATCAGGCTTTCCTGAAAGCTCCCTGCTGCCGACACTCACATCAATATCAGGAATCATATCCTCATTGCAGTTATTACAGTTTATAATCTCGTCAAAAGCCGCTTCTGTCTCAAAATATTCAAGGCTCCGCTCCTCATTTTCAGGAGTATATAAAACAAAAATATTCAAATCCCCCATAAGTCTTACACCATCCTCGACAACTTTAGTCTGGATGTTAAGAGGTCTTATATTATAATACAATATTGAATCAATATTCGGTTTTGCTTTCGGCAGATTTATCTCCTCGTAAATACGATGTATATCATTTTTGCTGATAACAAGATGTGTATATGCTACATTCTTTAACTTTGAATATAATCCCTCCGAATCCGTCATTCCTATATCCTCAGAGTCCGAAAGTGATGACACTGCCTCATAATTATCGCTCACCGGCTTGCAGCAATGTATCCCTATAATGGCATTTATGCTCAGTTTTCTTGAATTTATAAGGTTTGCCTGACAGTCATCAATCTCAAAATGACAGTCAATATCATCTCCCTCCGAAACCTCATCAAGCCCTACCGACTCATCAAAATTTATACTTCCGGAAAGATTATGTACTGGAACAATATCGTCACTGCTCGTATATAAAATAAAATAATCAAGGGTTCCTTTTATGCCTGCCCTGCCGTCAAGTGCCACAACCGAATTAGATAAAATATTTCCCTCTATTTTAATTATCTTATCTATATCGGGTTTGCTGTCAGGAACATTCATATCATTTTCCAATGTAATCTGTGTATCACTGTGACAAACTATCTGATTTGAAGTTATCTGTGCGGTTTTAAGTTCCATAGAAATCTCCTTAAATTTATTTAATTGCCATAGATGATTGCGAAACTAATTATATGTTGTGTTAACTGTGAGATTATGATAGTTTCGCAAATGTCTAATTTTATTGTCAGGGTAAAAATTGCCCCGCTGATATATAATTCATATGCAATAATATTTTATTCAACTGCATCTAAAAATATTACATCTTAGCAACTGTTCAGGCATAAAAAGAGTATCTGCATATAACGAGCTTGTTCATTGTTTGCCAAATTTTCTTTTTATGACAGAATATCAAATAAGACTAACCCAAAATATTATACTTGTGGTAAAATATATTAAGAAACAAAAAGACTGCTTTTTAAACATACGATGCTGTAAGTAACAGTCGGAAATGTCTGTAATATTGATTTGCAAATACAAACTTAAAATCAAATACAATGAAAGTCTATAAAATTGATGTTTAAAAAGAGCAGCCAAATATTTATATATAAACCAAAAAAGGATAACAAACATTATGAACAAAGAAACTAAGATAACATATGTAAACAATATAAGCGTTGAAGATTATAATGCACTCAGAAAATCAGTAAACTGGATAAATGTAACTGAAAAAAGGGCAGCAATTGCCCTTAAAAACTCATTTTATCTCTGCGTAGCAGTCTGTGACAATAAACCTGTCGGTATGGCACGCATCGTAAGTGACGGCGGCTATACATATTTCATAACAGATGTAATCGTACACCCGGACTATCAGGGACATCACATAGGTACGGAACTTATACGCCGTGAACTTGACTACATACAAAAAGATGTAGTGGCAGGGGAAACCGTAATGGTAAGCCTTATGGCAGCCTACCATCGTGAAAGTTTCTATGAAAAATTCGGTTTCCACACAAGACCATTCGGAAATCACGGTCCCGGAATGTCAATGTGGGTGTCACGCGATGTAACCGGAAACCCCATGACTTTCTAAACAAACTTGTTCATGCTGCCATCATACTTATAATCGATGGCAGCAAGTTTATTTTCAAGTTCTTCCCTGTCAATGTCAAGTGATTTGCACATTTCTTCAATGTCAGGGTAAAAATCCCTAAGCTGCGTATTCACATAACTAAGCAGCATCACCGGGTCTTTTGGTATCGAACCATTGCTCATTTCAATCCTCCATTCTATACCGTCCTTTTGCATGGCAGTGCCACTCAAAGTCAATAATATTCGCAAAATACTCTACTTGCTAGTAACAGTTCAGTCTTGCATTTCTTACTTTGTACCGCTATTCCATTTTCAGCCAGACAATGATTACTTAGCGGCACTGTTTATAAGACCAACTATCTTTTCTATTGAATTGTTAAGCTGGCTCTTGTTCATTGCAGCTATATACTTTTCTTTATTGTCAAATGCCTCATTTACGGCGGCAAGAAGTTTTTCATTGGTAACTTCCTCCTCCTGAATAACTATACTGTAACCAAGTCTTTCAAATGATGCCGCATTTAATATCTGGTCACCGCGGCTTGCCTGTGCAGACAATGGTATAAGTATATTAGGCTTTTTAAGTGCAAGTATCTCACATATGGCATTTGCCCCGGCTCTTGAAATCATTATATCAGAAGCCGCCATAAGGTCAGGAAGTTCCTCACTTATGTACTCATACTGCACATAACCTTTTGTACCTACAAGTGAGTCATCTTTCTTTCCTTTTCCGCAAAGATGTATTACCTGAAATTTCTTCAAAAGTTCCGGAAGTATCCCTCTTACCGCATTGTTTACGGCAACTGCTCCAAGACTTCCTCCTATTATAAGAATAACCGGTTTTGAATTATCAAATCCACAAAATTTAAGTCCTTTTTCTTTATCTCCCTTAAAAAGTTCCTCCCTTATAGGCGAACCCGTAAGTACAGCTTTTTCCGCCGGAAGATGCTTTAGTGTCTCAGGGAAATTTGTGCATACTCTCACTGCACATGGAATACATATCTTATTTGCAAGTCCCGGTGTCATATCTGACTCATGTATTATACATGGAATTTTTCTTGATTTTGCTGCAACAACAACGGGAACTGATACAAATCCTCCCTTTGAAAATACAACATCAGGCTTAATCTTTTTAAGAAGTTTCCTCGCCTGTGCAAATCCTTTTAATACCTTAAATGGGTCGCTGATATTCTTAAGATCAATATATCTGCGAAGTTTTCCGCTTGAAATCCCATAATAAGGTATTCCCAGTTTCTCTATAAGTTTCTTCTCAATTCCCTCATAAGAACCGATATAATAAATCTCATATCCCGCTTTTTTAAGCTCCGGTATAAGTGCGATATTGGGTGTGACATGACCGGCTGTTCCACCACCGGTTAAAACTATTTTCTTCATTAGGAAATATCTCCTTTCAGATCTATTTTAAATAGGCGTTTGCGAAACTAACTATATGTTGTGCTAATTGTGATACTATTTGTTATATCCGCACAATTTAATCAATATTTATGATAGTTTCGCAATTTTCTGCTTTTGACTCCTGCATCACATTATTATAATACAAAAAACAGAAAGCAACAATATATAGAATTTTTAACATTTTTGTAAATAAATTGAACTTTTTGTAAATCGAAATAGCGATATTGCACAAATTTAAACCGTATTTTTTTGCTAAACCAGCATTTATTATAGTAATTGTGACGAAATCTTTAATATTCTGTGAATAATAATTGCAAATATTTCACAAAAAGGATATTATTATGTTGTATTGAAAAACAAGCACTTAACATGAAAGGAGAAAATTTATGCGACTTCGCAAAAAAGTAATGGCTGTATTATTATCAGCAGCCATGATCGCCACAACAGTTTGTATTCCGGAGAAGAATGTGCAGACTGTTTCAGCATCATCATTCAACAATCTTAATCAGACAGAGATCACCAAAGCAATGGGAGCAGGCTGGAATCTTGGGAACCAGCTTGAAGCATCCTCAAACGGAACCCCAAATGAGACAGCCTATGGCAATCCAAAGATTAACGAGGAACTTATCCTTGCGGTAAAAGATGCAGGATTTAAGTCAATCAGAATCCCAGTGTCATATCTTAGCATGATTGATGACAGCAACGGATATAAAATTGATTCCTCTTGGCTCGACAGAGTTAAACAGGTTGTCGATATGTGTGTTGACAACGGACTCTATGCCATAGTCAATATGCACGGCGACGGATATACAACTGTTTCAGGCGGCTGGCTTCTCTGCGGAAATGGTGAACAGACTAAGATTAAGGCAAAATACAAAGCCTGCTGGGAGCAAATAGCCGACACATTTAAAAACTACGACGAGCATCTTATATTTGAATCAATGAATGAAGAATTTGACGGTACATATGGAAATCCTTCTTATAATGCATATGCAAATATAAATGCTTATAATCAGATTTTTGTTGATACAGTCAGAAAATCAGGCGGCAACAACGATAAAAGATGGCTTCTTATTCCGGGTTGGAACACAAATATCAACTATACGGCAGATAATTATGGATTTGAAATGCCTTCAGATAAATATCTTTCATCTTCAATTCCATCAGGCCAGAAAAGAATAATGGTTTCCGTACATTATTATGACCCATGGGATTTCTGTGGTACAGAATCATCAACCTGCACACAGTGGGGCGAAAAAGCTACAAACAGTTCCAAAGTGGCAAGCTGGGGCGATGAATCCTATATGGCATCACAGTTAAAGAAAATGAACACAAAATTTGTAGCAAACGGTTATCCGGTAGTAGTCGGCGAATTTGGTGCGATAGACAAATCAGCCTTTGATTCGCAAAATGCTGCCTGCCGTGCAGACTACTACGAAAAATTCTGTTATTACTCAGATATGTACGGAATCATTCCTGTTGCATGGGACAACGGTTACAACGGAAATTATGGTTTCGGCTTATTTGACAGATATTCATACAAAGTTACACAGCAGTCAGTTATCAATGCAATCATGGAAATTTACGGTGACTCCTCATCGGCAACTGCCACCGGCATAAAACTTGACCAGACTTCAATGATAATAAATATCGGTGATGAGAAAAAACAGCTCAATGCAACTCTCACACCTGCTGACAGCAAAGACAAGATTACATGGAAATCAAGTGATGAAGAAGTTGCAACTGTCAATTCTAAAGGACAGGTTACGGCAGTAAATGCAGGCACTTGCAAAATCACGGCATCAGTCCCTCTCGGCTACAGTGCTTCATGTGAGGTAACAGTGCCAAAAGCCAATTATGTACGAGCTAAGCTCTATCTCCTTGAAACAGCAAACTGGCAGTCAGTAGCCAGCGACGAATATGTTGATATTTATTCAAAAGGAGGTACATTCTCACTCAGTCTCGATGCAACACAGAGCCAGTTAAGCAACATAGGCTCACTTTACATAAGAGACATAAATGTAGGTGATGAAGATGCTTCTGCTTTCAATAAAGCAACTATAAAAGTTTCATCAATAGAGGTAAACGGTACTGCATATTCAATGAAGAATGATACTTTCCTCTATGACACATCAAAGAAAGCTTCTGATGACGGACTCACCTGCCCGATATTTAACTTCTCATTTATAAATGTATGGGCAAACACACATGTAAATAATGTCACTGTAGAAAACGGAAATTATAAAGCATACTTTAACAATGTATCCTATCAGACACTAAACAATGTAAAGATTAACTTCACTGTATCTGATATTGACGGTAACTCAGCAACAGCAGCTCCGACGATTGCTCCGACAGTTGCCCCGACAGTTGCTCCGACAGTTGCCCCGACAGTTGCCCCGACAGTTGCTCCGACGGTTGCCCCGACGGTTGCTCCATCAGGTTCTGATGACATAACCGGCTCAGTAAAACTTGAAAGTGACTGGGGAAGTGGCGGAATCGTTACGATTTCACTCAAAAACAACACTTCTAAAACATTTACATCAGGATGGACGGTCGAGTTTACTCTCTCAAGAGAAATCACATCAATGTGGAGCGGTAATTGCGAAAGTCTCGGAAACAACCGCTACAGAGTAAGCAATCCTGCATGGTCCGGTTACTGGGGTGCTTCAGATACTATCACACTTAACGGTGCTATTGGTTCAGGAAGCGGTACACCTGTTATCACTGATATAAAACTTGTAAAATAATATTATAACCCCCACACTTTATAAGCTATAAAAATTATTTATCAGACAAATAAATGAGCAGAGGAAAACTTTTCCTCTGCTCATTGTAATTTAATACTCTTTTCTACACACATTTCTAAGTACATCGGTTTTGGACAAGTGCACTCAGACACAAATCCGTGTGTGAAAACTTTTATTAGTCTTAAATTTATTTGATAACTTTTATCCATCCTTCAGGAGCTTCGATTCTACCCATCTGGATACCTGTAAGTGTATCATAAAGTTCTTTTGTCTTTGGTCCCATCTGCTCCATTCCGCTTGGGAAACAGATTTCTTTGCCGTGATCAACAATCTTTCCTACAGGAGAGATAACTGCTGCCGTACCACAAAGACCACACTCAGCAAAATCCTTAACTTCATCAAGATATACTTCTCTCTCTTCAACTTCCATTCCGAGATAATCTTTTGCAACAACCTCTAATGAACGGCGTGTGATAGATGGAAGAATACTGTTTGACTTAGGAGTAACAAACTTGCCGTCTTTTGTGATAAAGATAAGGTTTGCTCCACCAGTCTCCTCAATCTTTGTACGAGAAGCTGCATCAAGGTAAACATTCTCATCAAATCCTTTCTGATGAGCATCAACTATTGCATGAAGACTCATAGCATAATTAAGTCCTGCCTTGATATGACCTGTTCCATGAGGAGCTGCTCTGTCGAAGTCACTAACACGGATAGTGATAGGCTTTGCACCACCCTTAAAGTAAGGTCCTACAGGTGTTGTAAATACTCTGAACTGATACTCATTGGCAGGTTTAACACCAATGATGGCATCACTACCAAACATATAAGGACGAATATACAATGTTGCACCAGAACCATATGGTGGTACATAATCAATATTTGCCTCAACCACTTTAGCAATAGCATCTACAAATCTATCTTCAGGAAATACCGGCATCTCAAGTCTGCTTGCTGAATCTGCAAGACGAGAGGCATTTAAGTCAGGTCTAAAGCATACCACTCTGCCATCCTCTGTAGTATATGCTTTCAATCCTTCAAATACAGTCTGTGCATACTGGAGTACACAGGCACACTCGCTGATAGTAATCATATCATCATCTATGAGTGCTCCGTCATCCCATGCTCCGTCCTTGAAGTTTGACACATATCTTTTGTCTGTCTTTACATAACCAAATCCAAGATTATTCCAATCGATGTCTTTTTTTGCCATAACAATACTTCCTTTCGTAACCCTAATTTATCGGGTGAATTATTTGCAAAAGATTACATATCAATACAATCAATACAATCAATACACATATACTGTATAATATTAAATACATTGATAAAAATCTTTTATTCTAACATATTTCTAATGATACTCCCATGATTTTATACTGTCAAGAATTTAATCTCTACCGTTTACACCTAATCTTCCTCTATCATATTTATTCTTCTGATATGTCTCTCATCATTTGAAAATTCAGTATTTAAAAATGTATCGACAATCTTTAATGCAAGTCCCGGTCCTACCACTCTTGCACCCATTGCCAGTATATTTGCGTCATTGTGTTCTCTTGTTGCCTGTGCACTAAATGTATCATGGCAAAGAGCGGCTCTTATTCCCTTAACTTTGTTGGCTGTTATAGAAATTCCTATACCTGTTCCACATATAAGAATACCTTTTTCACACTCACCTGACACTATCGCATTTGCAACTTTTTTTGCATAAACAGGATAATCGCATGATTTTTCATCATAACATCCATAATCCTTATACTCTACACCCTGTTCCTTTAAATGAGCCATAATCTCCTGTTTAAGCCCATATCCGCCATGGTCACTTCCTATTGCTATCATTTTAACTTACCTCCATATCTTTACTGTTTAACTCTTTATTATTTACATCTTTGGCATCATCATCATTTTCATGATACTCTGCTTCCATGTGTAAAATCACCTTTTCAATCTTTTCTGCAACTTCCTCAAAAAACTTGTCATATAATGTTTCATCGGGGTCGAACGGATCTGATATATCCGCATCATCCTCTATATATTCTCCCAGCGTATATACATTGTTTGATACACCAAGATCTTCTATTACTTTTAACTTGTCGCTAAATGTCATTGTGAGTATCAGTGTATCTTGTCCAATATTCTCCCTCTCTAACTGTTTTGAGTTTTCATGATTACTTATATTTATATCATGACTGCTCAACAAAACATTTACTTTTGGATTTATCGGCTCTGAAAACAGTACAACAGTTCCTCTTGACATGGATTCAGGCAGCCAGTTAGGTGCCTTGTCCCTGTAAATAGCTTCAACAAGAGGACTGCTGAATGTATTTCCTTTGCTCACAAATATGACTTTGTCATAACCTTTCATCTGCTTCTCCTTTTATCGTTCATTCTATAATGTCAATATATCCGTCTGCTCTGTCTGAACTAACAAATTTACATTATGGCTTAAAATAATTTTGATGTCCTGTTTTATACATGAATCACATGATGCCCTGCAGCTTTTATCATCCTGTTCATTATCGCTCCGCCAAGTCTGTCGTCACTAAAGCTCTCAGCATATATATCCTGTGCACCTATATGATCCATATCTCTTAGTATATCATATAACCCTGCTGCAATGGAACCTTCAGTTTTTCTTGAACCGATACTTTTTACCGTACCGTATTTATATCTGTATTTTGTCTCATCAGTCGCAATAACGGCAACATTTCTTCCATCAGCAATTTTTTCTTTGGAAAGCTCATTTATCTTTGCCACAACATTATCAATATCACCCTCTACGATTGTCATCTGTCCTTTTGGTGCATAATGACGGTATTTCATTCCCGGAGCTTTTGCAATAATATTTTTCTTGGGTGCTTCTCCCACGATGGCAGGGTCAACTTTCACTTCACCCACTACATTTTCAAGCATTTCCTTTGTTATGTAGCCCGGTCTTAAGATAACAGGTATATCTTCACTCATATCCACTATCGTCGATTCAAGACCAATACCTACACTACCGCCGTCTATTATCATATCTATCTTTCCCGAAAGGTCTTCTATAACATGCTCTGCCTTTGTGGGACTGGGTCTTCCCGAAGTGTTTGCACTCGGTGCAGCTATATAAACTCCAGACTGTCTTATAAGCTCTCTTGCCACCGGATGACTCGGCATCCTTACTGCAACCGTTTCAAGTCCCCCTGTCGTTGACATAGGGACATTTTCTTTTTTTCTAAAGATAAGCGTCATCGGTCCAGGCCAGAAAGCGTCCATAAGCTTCTCTGCTTTTTTTGAAACCTCTGATGCTATTTCGTCAAGACTTTTTCTGTCTGCTATATGTATTATAAGAGGATTATCCGATGGTCTTCCTTTTGCCGCATATATCTTTGCTGATGCTTCCTTGTGCATACCGTCACCGCCAAGACCATAAACTGTTTCTGTCGGAAACGCTACAAGACCGTTTCTTTTTAATATCTCACAAGCCTCTTTAAGTTCCCCGTCATCAAACATTTCCGGATTTACTTTGATAACCTTTGTATCCATACTCATCTAATGAGCCTCCTTCTGAATATATTCACTAATTCCCTGTGCTATCGCTGATGACATTTTTTTCTGATATTTATCATCAGACAAAAGTGCTGCCTCCTGCGGATTAGACAAAAATCCACATTCAACGATAATCGCAACAGGACTGCTGTTTTTTAATATATAATAATCTGAATTTGCTTTTTCTATCCTATGATTTCCATCATTTATACATGATGCTATCTTTTTTTGCATTATCCCTGCAAATTTTTTTCCCTCCTCAGATGTACTCTGATAAAAAACCTGTGCCCCTTTTGAACTCTCACCTGTAAAACTGTTCTGATGAATACTCACAACAAGTTTTACATCTGACTGATTCATTATCTCTATCCTTTTATGAAGATCTGCAATCTTTTTATTTGTATCGCTCTCGTCGTAAAGCCCCGTATCTTTTTCCCTTGTCATGATAACCTTATAGTTTTTGTCCTGTAACTCTTTTTTTAGATATTGGGATATTGCAAGATTAATGTCCTTTTCAAGTGAACCGTCAACACCGACTTTTCCAGGGTCCCCGCCACCATGTCCCGGATCAATGACTATAACATTTTTTTCACTATTTTTAAATACAGGCATATTTTTCATCATACCTACACTTATGACTGCTCCTGATATGGCGGTACATACAAATAGTGATATAATACATTTTTTTAACAGATACATATAAAACTCCAATTCCACGCCAATACTCAGCATTGCACTTTTCACACCTGCAGTGCGGCTGAAATACAAAATGTGCGTTTATGTTTTCTCATACTATATATGCCATCTGTTTAATTTTATGACTTTACTGTGCCATGTATTTTTCTATTGTATCCCAGACATTCTTTTTCTCCATGCCTGCTTTCCAGAATGCAGCTCCAGCCATCTTATGTGAATTTACTGTTTCAAGTTTCATAGCAAGAGATTTTGAGTTTTCAAGCCATATCTTATATAAAGCATTGTCCTTTGTATATTCAGCATATTCAAGTCCCGTCTGTTCATTCCATTTAAGTTCTGCTTTTGCATCACTTATCAGCTCCTCAGCATATTTCATCGAACACGCCTCTGATGAAAGTTTTGTCTCTCCGTTTTTGGTAGTTTCTTTCCATAATCTTGAATAAAACGGCAAACCTATTATTGACTGATTTGCAGGAACTTCTTTCAATATATTTTCAGAAGCATTTCTTACATAACTGATAGATGAAACCGGTCCTGCCTCCTTAGAGCCGGAATAAAATTCATCATATGCCATAGTTATAACATAATCCGCCACTGCAGCCTGCTCATTTCTGCTATAATAAGCTGAATAGCTTGCCGGAGGATAATTGTCAATAGATAAAACAATTCCGTTGTTGCGGCACATTATTCCTAATTCTCTTACAAATTGGATAAAATCATCCCCGTTAGCTTTCTTCACATTTTCAAAATCAATATTTATTCCGTCAAGACTGTATCTTATAGCCTCAGCAAGAAGATTTTTCTCAAGTCTTTCCCTGCAGCTCGTTCTGCTAAGAACCTTTCCTATCTTCATATCCGGTGCAAAATCATTGCAAAGTCCCCAGACCTGTATCCCCATAGAATGAGCTTTTTCCACATAGTCATAACTTGCTATAGATGATATATTTCCGTTGTTATCACTTGTTCCAAACCATGTCGGTGCTATAACATTGACTTTCTTTGTCCCGGACAGAACATTGGTAAGATTTGCGTTTGCAGACTGTGTCGTGACCTGATGCCATAAAAGATTTACTTTTCCACTTAAAAGTGTATGCGGATATGTCTCCTCAACAAAATCAGTCTTTGGAACATACTCATATGTATCACCTAAAGACGACATTTTGATATATCCTATAACACCACTCTCCGAAAGCACCTTATCAAATCCACTTTTATCCGTATTTTCTTCAAGTATCCTTAATTTATCTTTTTTCTTTACATCTATAAGTATCCTGCTCTTTATACTTGGTTCAAATCTAAGCTTTGCCTCTTCATCTGCCTGTACCCATTTCTGCTTATCTCCAAATTTATATGTCAGTACAACTCTGTTAGGATTTTTATATGTCTTATATTCCAAAGCAGTATATTCCTTAATAAAATCAAGTGCAATATAAAGTTTATCACCCCTAAGCTTAGCGATAACATAATCTTTAGTATTGCTGCTTTTGTTTATATCATATGTCTTACTGTCAAGTCCTGCTTTTATAACAGATGTCGCCGTTGTATATATAAGAAGATTTTCGTTAGCATCCCAGTAAAATCTCTTATTCAATACTCCTGATACAAATTCATCATCAAGATATATATGTCCATCCTCATATAATGCTTTATTTTTATTTATATTTTCTTCAGCTATGACCGTATAACCTTTTTCACTTTCCCCGTAATACTCTGCGAGATTCATATAATCATTGCACGGCATATTTTTCTTTATGATAAAAACTGCCGCAACTATAATAAAGATTCCTACCGTAAATATAAGTGGTAATACTAATTTTTTATTTTTCATAAGCGATACCTTTCTTTTATAATCACTAATTTTTCTATAATTCGATTATCATACCCTCTTAACTATATTTTGTTACCGTTCACACCTCAGAGCTAACAACAACTTCTTTTTCCGTTCATTCAGATATAATCCTCATATATCAGTATATCACTTATGTTTTTTTGAGTAAAGGCACATATAAAAATCATACAATGCAGCCTTTTAACCCATCCGTTACAAAGGCTGCATTTTTTAATTACCATTTTCTTATTTGATATTAACTTTTGTTTATCATCATTTCACAATTATTATTGTGCATTTTCCTGCACATATTATGTTTGTGTAACACACAAACCCGACATTTTTTACAATAAAAACTTACAACTCATACTATGTATAATGGAGTGGGGATATCCGAATATAAAGCTTCAACCCCCTTATTTATAAACGATTAAATTCGACCTGCACAATCTTACCCTTGTCATCACTGACATAATCTTCCATATAATAATTGTCCTCTCTGACATGATCAATTACTTCAGAACTTTCTCCCGTATAAAACATCCCATCTATCTTAACTTCAACCCCATATAATGACCACTTTGAAGCTTCAGCTAAAATCCATGCTGTTGTTCTATCCTCTCTCTCTTCTGAGTCATTCCTCATTTTACCAACCTCCTAAGTCACTTCTAATTTTAAAATGGACATACAGCTATATAATTATCTGACTGCTTTGTAAGCATTTGTCTGGCACCGTCCGCATTATAAATACAAACAGCAGCACTTGTTGTGATTTAACGTCAATTTTCCCTGTCCACCTTTACCATCTCCAGATCAACGATTCAAAAAAGCATCTGGTAAAACGCATATCATTGTCAAACCTTATCGTATATAAATATTAAATGAATTTTCTTTTTATCAGTGCCGCCTATATGACTCTAACCGGCAACATTAAATTTTTTCATTTGCCCTCTTCCTATAAACTCACCTCCAATCAAATGATCGTCTCTCTGTGCTGACTATTATATGATGACATTTTATACATTTTCAACACAAAAATCACCGTATTATCAACAAATCTGTCCTCAATTTTTTGATACATTTGCACAGAAAAAAATGTGATTTAATGAGATTTACTAAGATTTCAAAAATGTGTTTAAAAATATGCAAAAAATTCTAGTATTTATTATTAACTTTTTACAAATCATATTCACAAACACATTCTTACTTATTAAAACACTCCGCTCTCACTCATATCATATAATGATGTTGAGAGTAAAAATTATTTTGCCCATAATCAGATAAATGGTGATTTTTTCTCTTATATATACGATAAAATAAGTATTCTGCCGCCTTTAAATTATTGACTTGAACACGATATTAACCTATAATTTAACTATAAGAATACTTATAAAATAAATTTTGTTTAGAAAGGGAGTGAGCCTATGCGAATTGAAAAAATCAATGATAATCAAATCCGTTGTACACTCAATAAAAAAGACTTATCCGACAGAGAACTTCGTATCAGCGAACTTGCATACGGAACAGATAAAGCCAAGGCTCTATTTCGTGACATGGTGCAGCAGGCATCCTACGAATTCGGCTTTGAAGCTGAAAACATCCCACTCATGATAGAAGCGATTCCAATGTATCCTGATACCCTAGTTCTGTTAATCACAAAGGTTGAAGATCCTGATGAACTCGACACAAGATTTTCAACTTTTTCAGAATCACCTGATAGCGAAGATTATGAATCTGCAGGTGAATTTACATTTGATGATGATGACGAAGCAGATTTTGACGATGATGAGGATATTTATGAGCTCGCCGGCAACATAAGCTCTGATGACGAGGAAATACCTCTTGAGCCAACTTCATCATATGACCGGAACACCGACTTCATCTCATTGTCAGAAGCATTGGGTATGGAGCCACGCCCAAAGAACACCGATAAAAAAGTTCCGGTAAATGTCGCAAGGATTTTCTCCTTTAAATCGATAAATGACATTTCATTATTAGCAGATAATCTTTACCATATATATACAAGTGAGAACACTTTGTATAAAAATGATAAAACCGGGGAATATATTCTTATCATGCAGCAGGGCAGCTTATCACCTGAATCATTTAACAGAATATGCAATCTTGCCAACGAATATGGCACACAGCTAAAAAATGTTCCTGCAAGTATTTCTTATTTTGAAGAACATTTTGAACCTCTTATAAAATATGATGCTTTGCAAAAGCTCGTTTAAGTTGTATTATGTCGCTACCCAAAGTTCACTCAAACTAACTATTTTTCCTTTATTTTCAGTGCTTTCAGGGGTTGTCAAAAATAAAAAACTGCGTTATAATGAATGCACAAAATCAATAAGGAGGGACAACAAAATGGCATATGTAATTAGTGATGATTGTGTTAGCTGTGGAGCTTGTGCTGGCGGATGTCCAGTAGGCGCTATTTCTGAAGGAGATGCTCATTACCAGATTGATGCAGATACATGTATCGAATGTGGTGCTTGTGCAGGAACATGCCCTTCAGGTGCTATTTCACAGGAGTAATTTTATCCGGAAACTTGTTTTTAAAACAACGATTTCTATTGACGAATTTTTTTACTTTATGTAAAATAAAGCTGCTGGTAAAGGAGTTTTTCTCCCGTACAGTAGCTTTTTCGTTTTTAATAATATTTTTTCAAAGGAGATCAGACTATTATGACAGAGAGAATTTCTAAAGATATGATAATTGCAGATATGCTTAAAGTCGATGCCGGTATCGCTGCTATCCTTATGGCTTCAGGTATGCATTGTATAGGATGCCCATCAGCTCAGGGTGAATCACTTGAAGAAGCTGCTATGGTTCACGGACTTAACGCAGACGAGCTTGTAGCTAATGTTAATGATTATCTTTCAAAGAAATAATTACTTGGCAAAATAAAGCTAAACATAATGTGGGTGTTTCTTGAAGGCAATTCAAGAAACACCCCCTTATTTTAAACAACAATTCTTATTTTCTTTCCTCGATTGCAAACCTTTCAAACTTATCACGAACCTGTTTGAAAGTTTCCAAAAGCTTTGGCGAAAATGTTCCACATTCACCATTCATTATCATATTAAATGCTTTTTCATTAGAAAAGGCATCTTTATAACATCTCTCATTTATGAGAGCATCATATACATCGGCAAGCGAAACAAGCTGTGCTGATACCGGTATCTCATCCCCCTTTAAACCATCAGGATAACCTTTTCCATCGTATCTCTCATGATGATAGCGGATTATATCATAACATATCTGTTTAAGTTCCTCGCTCTGTTCAAGATTAACCGCCTGAATAAGTTCACAACCCTTTACCGTATGTAGTTTCATATATTCAAATTCTTCTTTTGTAAGTCTGCCCGGTTTCAAGAGAATTTTGTCAGGTATTGATATTTTTCCAAGGTCATGTAAAGCACTTGCCTCGACTATATTATCTATCATTTCATCCGTAAGGTTATACTCAGGATACAGTTCTTTGAACTTCTCGGCAAGAATCTTAGTATATCCTTTAACCCTCATAATATGCTCGCCACTCTCAAGATTTCTAAACTCTACTATCGTACCAAGCATATCCAAAATGTCTTTATTTAATTTTTCTACTCTTTCTTTCTGTTTCTCTAATTTTTCATATGCTTTTCTCAAAACAGCAGTCTGTTCCTGAACCTGTTGTTCAAGATGATTTTTATAAACATATATATTTATCATGTTCTGAACACGCTTACGGACTATCGATGTCTTAAAAGGTCGTCCTATAAAGTCAAATACCCCATACTTAAAACAGATATTTTCATTTTCGGCACTTATCTCCGAACTAATTATCATTACGGGAACTTTCTTCATAATTCCTTTTTTCGACAATTCCTCTATAACACCAAATCCATTAATCTCTGGCATAATAAGATCCAAAAGGATACCGTCTATCTGCTCCTTATGTTCTATCATTTTCAATGCTTTTTTGCCATTTTCTGCTTCTAATATGTCATATTCATCCTTAAGCATTTCTTTTAATAATTCTCTATTTATATATGAATCGTCAACAATAAGAATTTTATACCTCATATATGTTTTCCTTTCTGACTACTCCAGTCAAGCCTGCTCTATCCTAAACTCTTTATGATAACACCAACAAAACCTGTTATTGTCCTCACGCAAAATGCAGACGCAAACTAATTTCCTGTTGTCGTTTATCCCTCATTCTGAAGTTCTCTTATCGTTTCTATCATACTCTCATATTTTTCCTTAACAGCCTCAAATAATGGCTCTGTACCCTCCGTACTATGCCCTCTGAGTTTCTCCGTTAATTCTGAACTAAGCTCATTCAGTCCGTTAAAACCAAGATTTAAACAGACTCCCTTTAAAGTATGAGCTGCACGAAATGCCTTTTCTCCATCATTTTCCTCAAGCCCCGCTTTTAACTGTTCAAAGCTTGGATCATTCAGAAAACTTATGGCAAATCTATTTACCATTGCCTCACTTCCAAATCTTGAAAGAATTTCCTGATAATCTTCTCCCATTTTTTCGTAACATTCCTGTACTGTCATAATAATTCATCTCCCTTAATATCCCTTTTACTAATTTGCCATAAAATCATGTCATAAGCACAAAAGGGTGGTACATTGTCAAATAACAATATATCACCCTTACTTTATTGATTGCATATAAACAGTATATTTCACAACATTTATAATTTAGTATCAGTTTATAATACATCGTCTTTCTTTTTAAGTCCATGATGTATTAAAAAGCTTATTTATAATATATTATGTTAGCATAAATATACATCTCTTTCAATATTAGCAATCTCCCTATAAGACTATAAATTCGGCATATTACAACTGTAATTATTCAAAAAAACAATAATATCTTCTTTCTGTGGCATTACCTTTAATGCTCCTCTTTTTGTCGTAATAATCGACGATGCTGCACTGGCAAATTTAAGCATATGTAAAATATCGGATTCTGTAAGATTATTTAATCCTTTTTCAAGAACACTGTTTAAAACACATGCCATAAATGTATCTCCGGCTCCGGTTGTCTCCACTGTATCTTTCCTTATAAAGGCTTTTTGGCAAAAGCTCTGTCCTTTATAATATGCAATGCTTCCGTTTTTTCCTTGTGTAGCACAAATCAATGCCGGCTGATATTTTTTCAGAATTTTTTTCACTCCTTTCTCAATATCAGCTTCTTCTGTAAGAAAACTAATCTCATCATCTGATATTTTTAAAACATCACATTTACTTATCCCATACCACATCTGTTCTTTTGCTTTTTCCAAATCATCCCATAAAGGTGGACGCAGATTTGGATCAAATGATATAACAGCTCCGAAATCTTTAGCTTTATCTAATGCATACTTTGTTGTTTCTGCTATTTTTTCTTCCGTCATTGAAAGTGTCCCAAAGTGAAAAATTCTTGTATTATCAAGTAAGCTTTCATTAATCTCTTTTTTTCTAAGCATCATGTCAGCTCCTGGGCTACGGTAAAACGAAAAATCCCTGTCACCATCTTCTTTTGTATGAACAAATGCAAGCGTTGTATGAACTTCACCATCAAGAATAATGTTATCTGTATTTATTCCCTGTTCTTTCACAATATCTCTAAGCATTTTTCCAAAATTATCATTGCCAACTTTTCCTATAAAAGCTGTTTTTTTGCCAAGTCTCTGTAACATCGACAATACATTACACGGAGCTCCTCCCGGATTTGCTTCAAGCAAAGCATTTCCCTGACTGCTCATACCATTTTCAGTAAAATCTACAAGCAGTTCTCCTAATGCAACTACATCATACTTTTTCATTTAAAGCCCTCCTATCTTACAGATATACCATGCTTTTCAATATTTATAACTGCAGTGTTATTACATTCAAAACTTATCTCATCAGCCTCAACAGGTGTATAATAAGTCATACTTAACACTTGCGAACCATCATTTACAAATATTTCTACTGAATATTTATCAAAAATAACTCGAAGCTTTAAACTTTGCTTTGGATATCTCACTTTTACTTTTCTTGTACCTATTGTATCACGATTCATTCCGGAATAAAGTCTGTTTATTTCAATTTCATTTTTACTCTTATCATAAATTATACTCGAACTAAATTTATCATTCTTTGCAAAATTTATTTTAAATTCATCATAATCACCATCTTTAATTTCAACTGTCATATCAAGGACACGCCCGTTTATCTTTGGAAAACTGCACTCTCCCTCTACTGTTTGCTCCACATAGTTAATAGAATCCGTATAATATTTTTTTATCTCTCTTACAGGATTTTGTATAATTCTTCCATCTATCAGCTTTATCTCCCTTGGAATAGTCATCATACATGACCATTTTTGTTTAAAAGGTCTTATATTTGAATCCCAAGACTGCATCCAGCCTATCATTACTCTTCTTCCATCAGGCATGAGCGTAGTCTGCGGTGCATAAAAATCAATGCCATCATCTAATGCATAAACTTTATTATAATCAAATTTATGCATATCTCTATCATAATTTCCAATAAAATATACTGAATTATTTCCATTATGAAATTCATCATCAGCACACATATCCTGAGGAGATGCTATCAATATATATTGTCCATTTATCTCAAAGAAATCAGGACACTCCCACATTGTTCCATATTTTCCGGTAACATCCTCTGCCAATACAGAAACATATCTCCAATCATACATATCTTTCGAGTGGAACAAAACAACCTGAGGTTTACCATCATTTGTTTTATTTCCAACAACAAGATAATATCCATCATCCTCTTTCCAGACTTTAGGATCCCTAAAATGTTCACGACTAAAATTCTGTGGCATGATTTCTCCATTTATAGCCGGGTTATTCTCTATTTTTTTATAACTTTTTCCATCCCCTAAAGCAACGCATTGATTTTGATATTCATTTTTTTTACCGTCATTTTCTTCATGAGTTACACCTGTATATACCAGCATATGACCTTCATCTGTTTCTATAGCAGAACCCGAAAAGCATCCGTCCATATCATATTTCATATCAGGAGCCAATGCAACCGGATAATATTCCCACTTTATTAAATCACTGCTGACACAATGTCCCCAATGCATAGGTCCCCATTCTTTACTATACGGATGAAACTGATAGAACAAATGTACCATGCCCTCATAATACGAAAAACCATTTGGATCATTTATCCATCCAACCTGTGGGGCCACATGAAATTCCGGCAATTCTTTATAATCTACCTTATTTTTTTCTATATAATCATTTGCTTTTTTTAACTTATCCATAAAAACCTCATTTCTACTATTGTCAAGCAGATATTCTCAATCCGCTTTGCTGCTTTCTCATAATACTATTGCATCTTCCGTCACCTTGTCAAAGAAATGCATTCTATGTGGTACAAAAACAAATTCTATTTCCTCACCAACATCAGACACCTCATATTTTGAAACTCTTGCTACAGATGATGAACCTCCAAATTCAAAATAAAGATTATTTTCATTTCCCATAATTTCAGTATTGTCAATAACTGCTCTCTGTTTATTTTCTTTAAATATGTCAAGATTTTGAGGATCAAACTTTATATCCTCACCGCGTATTCCAAGAATCACTTCCTTATAATTCCTTAATTTGTCAGCCATTTCATCATTTAATACCATACTGTTTCCATCTGTAAAAGAAATCTTATTTCCATCAACTTTAACATTGTAGAAGTTCATCTGTGGGGAACCAATAAAACCTGCAACAAATTTATTAACCGGATGTTCGTACAGTTCCATTGGCTTTCCTATCTGCTGAACAATACCATCCTTCATAATAACAATTCTGTCTGCCATAGTCATAGCTTCCACTTGATCATGCGTTACATAAATCGTCGTGCTGCCAAGATTGCGGTGTAATTTGCTAATCTCATTTCTCATGCTTACACGAAGTTTTGCATCAAGATTTGAGAGCGGCTCATCCATAAGAAATACTTTCTGGTCTTTTACGATTGCACGTCCTAAAGCAACTCTCTGTCTTTGACCACCTGAAAGATTTTTAGGTTTACGGTAGCGATATTCAGAAAGCCCTAAAATCTCTATAGCCCAATCTACTTTCCGCTTTATCTCATCTGCCGGAACTTTCATATTTTTAAGTCCATAACTTATGTTTTTTTCGACTGTCATATGCGGATACAGTGCATAGTTCTGAAACACCATAGAAATTCCTCTGTCTCTAGGAGCTACTTCATTCATCTTTTTTCCATCAATATAAAGTTCTCCACTTGTAATATCCTCGAATCCTGCAATCATACGCAATGTAGTCGATTTTCCACATCCTGATGGACCTACAAATGCTATAAATTCCTTTTCATCTATTTTAAGATTAAAATCTGTCACTGCCTTTTTATTCGTATTTGCATACTGTTTACAAACATTCTTTAACTCAATAAAACTCATAATCAGCCCTCCTTAGACCCTGTAGATACAACGCCTTCAACAATCTGTTTTGAAAATAATGAATAAATTATAATAACCGGTATAGTTATCATAGTAATAACCGCTAGTGTCTGTCCCATAGTTGTATTGTCATTTGATGTTATTGCATTTAATCCAATCTGTGCTGTAAGCAGATCACTTGATGTAAATACAAGCGATGGCCACAGATAATCATTCCATACATTTAAAAATGTAAATACGCTGACAGTTGCAACAACACTTTTTGACATCGGTAATACCATAGTAAAAAAATATTTTACCGGACTGCAAAAATCTAACTGTGCAGCTTCATAAACATCATCCGGCAGGCTTATAAATACCTGCCTGAACAAAAATATATTAAAAGGATTAACTATCATAGGGAGCACATATCCTATTACCGTATTAAGCAATCCAAGTTTTGCTATAAAAAGAAAATGTATTGTAATTATCGTTTCCATTGGAACTATCATCAATAGCATTATAATTAGAAGCCATCTCTCTTTAAACGGAAAATTTATTTTTGCAAGTGCATATCCTGCAAGTCCATTTACAATAATTCCAAGTATTATTAAAATAGCTGCATAAAACAATGTATTTAACATGTAATGTATAAAGCTCGTATTTGTTAATATTGAAACATAATTATCAAAAAAACTTCCATTTAATGCAGGTGGTATAAATGCAGCAATCGAATTCATATCTTTCGTTATTGCAGCATCTGGCTTAAATGAGTTTGCAATCATCCAGATGACAGGAAAAAGAAAGAATAATGACATTACTATCATAATCGCTGCAATAATCCAATTAATTGTTTTTTGTTTTCTTGTTAGCATGTTTTTTCCCCTCCTTATCCCGAGTCAGAATAGTCTGTATAACGGTCAGTATCATAACAAAAAATGCAAATACTATAGCCATTGTAGAAGCAAGACCAATTTCCCAATTAACTGTACCTGTTTCATAAATATCATATACCATTGTATATGTAGAATGTGATGGTCCACCGCCTGTCATAACCATTGGCTGAACTAACATTCTAAATGCTCCTATAGTAATCGTTATAAATACAAAAATACAAAGTGGTTTTAACTCAGGTAATGTTATATCTTTAAATTTTTGCCATCCGCTGGCATGATCCATCTCAGCAGCCTCATAGAGTGCAGGATTTATAGCCTGTAATCCGCCTAAGAATATTATCATCTGATATCCGACTCCCTGCCATGCACTCATAACAGCTATAGACGGTAGTGCCTGTGATGCACTGTTAATAAACGGCTGTGCATTTATTCCAATATGGGCGAGAAGTGAATTTAAGATTCCTTCCGGACTGTAAATCTGAACCCATAAAGTAGATACTACTGCAAGAGACATTACAACAGGTATGAAAAATGCAACTTTAAAATATGTTTTGCAATGAGTCACTTTATTTATAAGCAACGCAAGTCCTAATGCACCTAATCCTTGCAATGGAACTATTATAACAACAAATTTTACCGTATTTCCAAAAGCTTGTCTGAAATCATCGTCCTTAAACACCTGAAAATAATTTTCAAGACCAACAAAATGTGTCAGACCAGGATTTAATGCAAAAAAGTCTGTAAAACTAAACACAAGTGTCAGTATCATCGGTATAAAAAGAAATATTGTAAGAAGTACCAATGCCGGACCAAAAAATGCCATTCCTAATATTGATTCTGATTTTTTCTTCATTATTTATATGTATAACGCTTCAGCTTTGCGTTAATCCTTTCTACTGATTTATCCAGCTGTGTCTTTGGATCTTCTCCAGTCAGAACACAATTTTCAAGTACCTGCTGAAATGATGTACTTACCTGTGGATATGCAGGTGTCTTTGGTCTTGGATGACCATATTTGCTCAACTGATAATACAGTTCCTTATAATTTTCATCTTTCTTAAAAACATCAATTGATTCGTATGCTTTATAGGTTGATGGAAATGATTTTGATTTTTCCCACAATCTTTTTCCGCTTTCAACTCCACTCATCCATTTTACAAGCTCCGTAGCCCCCTCAATATTTTTAGTTTTTGAAGATGCCGCAAATGCCCATGAGCCTGTAGGTGTATATCTCTCGCCGTTCCAGTTGTCACCTGTTATATATGGTACAACACCAATATTTATATCTTTATAGCTTGTGTAAACAGTGTTTACCTCCCATGCACCATCAAACTTGAATGCGGCTCTTCCACTTTCAAATAAGTGGTCGATTGGAACTTTTGACATATATCCATTTGACAATAGTCTGCAAAAATAATTTATAGTTGACACATTCTCTTTTGAATTAAAAACTCCATCTGCCTTTAACCCGGTATTGTCAATCAAATTCCCTCCGTTTGACCAGAAAAACGGTGCATAGTAATAGATTGTTGCCTCTCCAACCGGAAATGTCATATCAAGTGCATAACCCTTTTTCTTGTCTGTAACTTTTTTGACTTTTTCAAGTACTTTCAAAAACTCTGAAAATGTCCACGGATGGTCGGCATCCGGCACATCTATGCCAGCTTCTTTAAGAATATCCTTATTGTAATAAAGCCCAACACTTGACTCCATTGCTCCAAGAGCATATAACTTATCGTTATATGTACCCTGTTCAATAATAGATTCAAGATACTCTGACTTTTCTTTCTCTGAAATCTCCGCTAATGGCTGTATAATCCCATTCTCTGCATATGCTGCAATATTCGGACCATCTACTGTAAGAACATCTGGAAGATCCCCCGACATAACTGATGCATTTATTTTGTCAGAATATCCTCCACCACTGTCATTTCTCGGAATAAATTCAATGTCAGCAAAATATTTTCCATCATATGCTTTATTGAATGACTCTACTGCTTCCCTGTAGCATTTTCCTTCGTCAGTGTCTTCAATGGAATGCACCCATATTGACAAATATTTTTCTCCTTCGTCATATCCAGAAATGCTCCCTGCTTCATGTGTGCTCTTTTGGCAGCCAACCGTAGTTAATACTATACAACAGGCTGTCAATAAGGCAAGTATGTGCTTTCTCATAGCAACTTCTCCTTTCCCAATGTTTTTTTAATATATTGATTTCGTTTGCATAACCGGTTAAGTAACCGGTTACTTTATGTCACATATATTACTCTTATAATCTTTACTTGTCAAGTAGTTTTCAGCAAAAAAATAACCGGTTACTTAACCAGTTATTTTTTTGTTGTCTTTTATCTGGATAATTGCTATACTTAACTAATGTAATTTATAACATTACCAGTTTTCAACAAGAGAGGTTAGTAATATGGCATCTGAGAAAAAAAAAGTAACATTTAATGATATAGCAAAATATACAAATTTTTCAAAAACTACTATTTCACGATATTTTAATAATCCTGATTCTTTGACATTAAAAAATCAGGAAATAATTGCAAAAGCACTGGTAGATTTAAATTATCAGGAAAACAAGCTTGCAAAAGTATTGGCAAATGGAAAAAGTGAATTTGTAGGAATACTTCTTCCAAATCTTTACTTGCATTATTATTCAGAAATGCTAAACCAGTTATTGGCAACATATGAAAAGTTTGGATATAAATTTATTGTTTTTGCCGGCACCGGAGCCGAAGAAACAGAGCGAAAATATCTTCAGGAACTTCTTTCATATAAAATTGAGGGGCTTGTTGTTCTCAGCCATACTATTTCTTCCAAAGAACTGTCATCTTACAATATTCCTGTGGTAACTATTGAACGCGAGGATAAATATGTAAATAGTATCAATACCGACAATTATATGGGTGCAGTTCAGGCAACCAGTCTGCTGATAAAAAATAATTGTGACATTTTAATTCATATAAATTCACATGTCAAACAGGAAATTCCGGCATATAACAGAATCAAAGGTTTCACAGACATCTGTAAAGAGCATAATATGAAATATAGACTTTTCCTTGAAGATCTTGGAAATACATATGACGAAACACAAAATCATATTAAAAAGATTTTTGATACTATACAAAAATCATACCCAGGTACACGAAAAGGTATATTTGTGGCAAATGACACCCACGCAAATATATTAATAAATATATTAATGCGTGAATATGGCAAATTTCCCGATGAATATAAGGTTGTAGGTTTTGATAATTCTCCAATCGCTTCAGAAGCTATTATTCCCATAAGTACTGTAGGACAGCAGATAGATAAGATTGCATATGAAGCCATGAGTCTGCTTGTAAGTCAGATGAATGAATTAAAGAAAAGAAATCCACAGCCACAAACAGAGATAATTCATAAAAAAGTAACGCCTGTCTTAATCAGGAGGGAAACAACATCCATATAAATATTATAACCGGCAACTGTTGGAACTTCCCTGTGCTCCATAAATACACCTGTCTCCATTTACGATATATGCTATACTGCACACCAGCACAAACGCAAGTGCATTTTTTGCCCCAAATACTTCAATTCCTATCAGAAACGGTGCTATAACGGTATTTGTCGCACTTCCAAAGACGGCTGCATATCCAAGTGCCCCACACAATACAGGCGAAATTCCAAATAAATTTCCCAGACAGAAGCCGAGCGAGGCCCCGATTGAAAACAGAGGTGTAACCTCGCCGCCCTGAAATCCGATTGATAATGTAATAACTGTCAAAAGCAGTTTTATAATCCAGTCAAAGCTAAAAATTTCTCCTCCTGTAAATGTCTGTGATATAAGATTTGTTCCAAGACCACAGTAACGACCATTCCAAAATGCAAAAAGAATTATTGCAAGCGGTATTGATACAAATCCAATTCTTTTATATGGATTTGCAAGTTTCTCCCCCATAAACGCTTTAGCTCTTTTTAGCAACACTGAAAACACACGCCCCGTAAGTCCGAATGACACACCTAGAATAACCATATAAAACATAGTCTTAGATTCTGACAGGTTAAAGCTCTGCTTAAGCGGTACTGCAAATTTTTCAAGTCCAAGTGCATTTGAAAACGTTGAAGCCGTAACTGCCGCTACCAATGACGGCAAAAATGCCTGATATAACATTTTTCCGGTAACGACAACCTCCATCGCAAAAAACACAGCCGCAAACGGTGTCTGGAACAATCCGCCAAAACCTGCCGCCATTCCTGCTATGAGCAAAATTGTTCTATTATCAGCAAACTTAAATCTGCGTGCAAACCAATGAGACAATGTTGCTCCAATCTGAACTGCAACTCCCTCCCTGCCTGCACTTCCCCCAAAAAGATGAGTAATCCATGTTCCAACCATAACCAGTGGAACAAGTGCGAGCGGTATATCCGCCCTCTTTCCTTGGGCGGTTTCAAGAACAAGCGTCATTCCCTTTAAACTCATCTCATTAAAACGATGATACATCCAACAGATAAACAGGCCTGCAATCGGCAAAAACCAAATAAAAATTTGAATATACCTTCCCCGGAAATCAGTAATTGCAATAAGAACACGCCCAAATAAAGCATCAATGCCTCCTACAATAAGTCCTATCATAAGTGCTGATAAAATATAATACAAATTTTCTTTTGTTTTTTTTAGTTTCTTTTGAATTAATCTTTTCATTCTTTTCCCCTTTTTAATTTCTGCCAAATAGCTTTAGCTCTCTGTTCGTCCTGACACATAAGGATTGTCAGCAGAAAAAATAATGATTTTTTCAATAAGATAACTATAAAATATAGATTATTGCTAAGTCAATACTTTGCGATAAATATTCCTGCTTATCTTTATTATAATTTAATTTTTTTCACAACATCTGTCAATTTAATCAAATAAAAGTAAAATATGCAAAACTAAAGTAAAACTTTTTCTTCTCCGTCAATATTAATTATAATAAAAAACACCTTCTAAACAGATATATGTGAAATCTCCATACTCTGCTCAGAAGGTATTTTTATAACTATAAAATTTTTTATCCGACAAATTTCTTAATTTTGTCGATTTTCGATACTTTTTTAGAAATCAACTTCTGTATCATAATAACAGCATTTAAGAAGTTTCTCCATTTCCTCCTGTGATGGCTGACGAGGATTTGAACCCGTGCAGGCATCAAGAATAGCATTTGCTGCTATATCGTGAAGTTTTTCAAGGAATTCATCCTCAGGTACAATTCCTTCTTCTGCCGGAAGTCCACCCTCACCATAGTTTTTAATGCAATGAGGAATATTAAGGTCATCGTTCATCTGGCGAAGGTATTTGATAAGTAAATCTACCTTTTCATCATCACTATTTCCACCTAATCCCATATAATCAGCTATCTCACCATAGCGTTTCTTTGCCGTCTCGTCCTTGCTGTTATATTTGATAACCTTTGGAAGATACATTGCATTTGCCGCACCATGAATGATATGTCCGTTCTTGAAAGCTGCACCTGTCTTATGTGCCATAGAATGTACGATTCCAAGTAGTGCATTTGAGAATGACATACCAGCAAGACACTGTGCATCATGCATCTGATCTCTGCTCTCCATATCCTCATTGTATGATTTTACAAGATGTTTCTGTATCATCTTTATGGCCCATATAGCAAGCGGGTCTGTATAATTGCAATTTGCCGTTGAAACATATGCCTCGATAGCATGAGTCATGGCATCCATACCTGTATGTGCAACAAGTTTCACAGGCATCGTCTCAGCAAGTTCAGGATCTACAATGGCAACATCTGGTGTAATCTCAAAGTCCGCAATCGGATATTTGATACCTTTCTCATAATCCGTGATAATAGAAAATGCCGTAACCTCAGTAGCAGTACCCGATGTAGAAGAAATCGCACAGAAATGTGCTTTCTGTCTGAGTTTTGGAAGTCCAAATACCTTACACATATCCTCAAATGTCACATCCGGATATTCATACTTAATCCACATAGCCTTTGCCGCATCAATAGGAGAACCGCCACCCATAGCAACAATCCAGTCAGGTTTAAACTTCTGCATAACTTCTGCTCCACGCATAACAGTTTCTACTGACGGATCAGGCTCAATGCCCTCAAAAAGTTCTACTTCCATACCTGCTTCTTTAAGATAACCTATCGCTCTGTCAAGAAATCCGTTTCTTTTCATAGAACCACCGCCGACACAGACAATAGCTCTCTTTCCGTCAAAGTCCTTCAAAGCCTCCAAAGAACCCTTTCCATGATATAAATCTCTTGGTAATGTAAATCTTGCCATTATCTAAAACCCTCCTTACCGACTGCCGATATTGTAGGAAATAAGCAGCCTAAAAATATTTATCGCTGCCATGCATAACTAACTGTATGCAAGACAATCGTTTATTACCCTAATTAATATCTGTTGCAAAAATATAATCAGTTTTGTATTTTGGGCAACTTCAATTTTGCTAAAGTTTTTCTCCAAACTCCTTTTCTATCTTAACACTGATAAAATTTATCGTCAATCTTTTTTGGTGATTTTATATATTTTTAATCTTTATCACTAAAATCCATTGTATATTTTTTACAAATAAATGCATTTTTATGGAAATTTATATCTTATTTCTGATATTATGATAGATAAGGCAAATCGAAATTTTTATAAAGAGCTGATCCAAAAAGCAGGCACTGAAACGGAACTTGTCTATATGAAAGCCAGTAAGGAGCTTTTGCAAAAAAGACTATATAAAAGAAATCAGGTCTTAAATGCCAATTCGCCGTTTGTGATAACAGATGAAATATTGGAACATCATTATCACGCATTTCAGGAGCCATGGGGCGAAGGAGAAAAAGTAATTTTGCAGAAAGAGGATATTATGCAGTATTCAAAGGAAGAAAGTAAAGCAATCTGGAATCAAAACGCTGAATTTTGGGATTGTGCAATGGGGAATGAATCAAATGATTTTCACAGAGAAGTTGTCCGCCCCAAAGTAACAGAGCTTCTAAATCCTGATCCAACAGACTATATTTTAGAGATTGCCTGTGGAAATGGAAATTATTCTGCATATCTTGCAGAAAAAGCTGTCTCTGTTTTGGCTTTTGATTATAGTGAGAAAATGGTGGAACTGGCAAAAAAGCGCCAAAAACGGTATGCTGATCACATTGAGTTTTGTGTAGCAGACGCCACGAATGAAACAAGTCTGATGGCATTAAAAAGAAATAAGCCGTTTACAAAAGCAGTCTCCAATATGGCGGTCATGGATATTACCGATATTAAGCCGCTTTTTACCTCTGTTTATAAATTGCTTGAGGATAACGGAGTATTTGTATTTGCGACACAGCACCCCTGTTTTGTAACGCTTACAGAAAAATATATGACGCCGCACAGCTATTACGATATTGCGATTGAAGGACAGCCGCAAAAACAATGTTATTATCATCGTTCTTTACAGGATATTTTTAATCTGTGTTTTGATACCGGATTTGTCATAGACGGATTTTACGAAGAATGCTATTTTAATAAAGAAATCCCGGATATTATCATTGTCAGAGCCATAAAAATTGAGAGGTAGATAGTAGATTTGCCATTTCCTGTAATTGTAAAAAGCTTAAAACTATGTAGGTATCTATTTTGATTATAAGACAAGAAAGACCAGAAGATTATGATACGGTATATCATGTTGTAAAAGAAGCATTTGAAAATGCTGAATATACAGATGGAAATGAACAGAACTTAGTTGCTGCGTTAAGAAAAAGCAAATCGTTTATTCCGGAACTTTCTCTTGTTGATGTCGAGGACGAAAAAATTGTAGGACATATTCTTTTTACAAAAGCAGTTGTTCAAGGGGTTGAGGTTCTTGCGCTTGCCCCTCTTTCTGTATTACCCGATTATCAGAACAGGGGAATCGGATTATCTTTGATGAAAGAAGGACACAGTATAGCACATAAATTGGGATATGAATATTCAGTTGTTTTGGGACATTCCAAATACTATCCAAAGGCAGGATATATTCCGGCAAGTGAGTGTGGAATAAAAGCGCCATTTGAAGTTGACGATGAAAGTTTTATTGCACTTAATCTTAACGGAAGTCAAAACAAATTAAATGGAGTTATTGAGTACGACAAGGCTTTTGGGATATGATGTAAAAAATTAGAAGTTGGGAAGGTAAAACATAGATCCTGTTTTTACTGCCTATGGAACACAAGACTGGCATTATAACGAAAAAGGAGAAATACTGCATTTTCCGGTGGATAATTATTATTATGAGGGCAAACGGACAGCTGTGTTTTTGGGAGAAAAGGTTACAAAATATCATAGAACACTGACCACATATCTAAATACACTGCTTTCAAATGGTTTTATAATAAATCATATTGTGGAGCCGCAGCCGCCGGAATACATGATGGATATTCCGGGGATGCAGGATGAAATGCGCCGTCCCATGATGCTGATTGTATCGGCGAACAAAAAAGTGGATAGATAGAACTAAAACACCTATAAGGTATAAATGGAGGTAATTTATGTTTAAAGAAAAAATTATTATAGAGATGAAAGAAGTATTCAAAGAAATTCCTTTTGGCATAGAGCATACTCTCAAAGTTTTGAAAAATGCAGAAGATATAATGAAAGGAGAAAATATTGGAGAGGAAGAAAAAGAATTCATCAGTATTATTGCTATACTACATGATATTGGTGCGGTTGAAGCACAAAAAAAATACGGTTCTATTGATGGTGTCTATCAAGAAAAGGAAGGACCAGAAGTAGCGAAAGAAATATTAAAAAAGGTAGGCTATAACAAAAATATTGATAGAATATGCTTTATAATAGGCAACCATCATACTCCATCTAAAATTGATGGACTTGATTTTCAAATACAATGGGAAGCTGATTTGCTTGAAAATTTAACGGTTATGGATAAAGAAAAAGAACAGGAAAAGATAAAAAAGTGTATAGATGAAAACTTTAAAACAAACACAGGAAAAAGGATAGCTTATAATCGCTTTATTTTAGATTAGTAGTAGATTATTACAGTTATGTATTTTATATCGCAAAGAAAAAATAGTAGTTAAGTTTAACCCTAGGGTTAAATGATGAATATGTTGAGGGCATTTTTGTTTCTGGTGAAATGCAATCGCAGGGTCTAGGTAAAATTCTGCTGAATTATGCAAAGGATAAAAGGAATAAGTTGTACTTGAACGTATACCAAAAGAACGCACGGGCAATATCTTTTTATAAGAGAGAAGAATTTGAGATTCAGCATAGTAGCTTAGATGAGGCTACCGGAGAAAAAGATTATGTAATGACATGGCAACACAAATAGAAATTCAAGTTTGGAGAATTGAGAAAATCGGAATTTATCAGAAAATGAGGAATAGTTGAAATGGAGGCGCTATAATAACATGAAGATTGAAGGGAACCAGAAAGAACTGGATGCAATGGTAGAATTTCATAAGGGAAACCGTGTCGAGGGACTGAGACTGCAAGAAGAATTTGCAGCGGAATTTCGTAAGGAGTATAAAGACAAAGATCACTGTCCTTGCCTGAAAGCCTGTCGTTATCACGGAAACTGTAAGGAATGTGTAGCAATCCACAGAGCGCATCAGGAACATGTTCCTAATTGTATGCGACCATTGATTAATAAAAAATTGAAATTGATGTCAGAATTAACAGAGCATACCTTGGCAAATGAAATAGAAGCTCCACATGAGATTTTAAGAAAATAGGCAAGTCAAATTCCAGTTTGTTAAAGCAGAATATGTATTAGTAGAAATAGAGGTAAAAGATGATTGATAAGAATACTAGAAATTGTAATTTGGTGAAAAGAGTTGTAAATATTGTTGTTTCACTTATTGCAATAATTATTGCACAAATTATTGCTGATAAATATTTTGATGGGAGGATGGTTTTTACTCTGATAATAATGGTAATAATTTTGTTGATTTTGACACCTGTAGGAATTGCTGTAGATAAAAAGATTGAAGCTTATTTTGAAAATAAAATAGAACCTTAAATTCCAGTTTGAAGAATTGAAAAAAACGGAATTTACCTATTAAGACATATAAACTCTTGACAATAAAGCTCCTATATAGTATGTTTTCAACAAACTACTATATAGGAGCTTTTGTATGGAAATGAATGGAGGATTTCTTGTCACCAAAATAAAACAGCTTGGAGACCGGATTTTCGAGAAGATTCTCAGCGAAAAGAATATTGATGCGTTTAATGGAGCCCAGGGGCGTATTCTTTATGTGCTGTGGCAGGAGGATGGTATCTCAATCAGGTCACTCTCGACTAAATGCGGATTAGCGATAACATCTCTTACTACGATGCTGGAAAGAATGGAAAATCAAGGGCTGATAAGCCGTGTTCAGTCTAAAACGGACAAAAGGAAAACACTTCTGTTTCTGACTGAGAAAGCACATGCCTTAAAGGGCGAGTACGATTCTGTATCTGATGAGATGGGCAGTATTTACTACAAAGGTTTTTCAGAGGAAGAAATTACCCGGTTTGAGGAATGCCTCGACCGCATCAGAAAGAATCTTGAGGAGTGGCAGAAGTCATGAGTATTTGTATCAAAGATCAGATTCAGAACATGAATATCGTCATTGGCTGCACAGTGGGGTGTGCATATTGCTATGCCCGCAACAACGTGAAACGCTGGCATATGATTGATGACTTCGCTGCCCCTGAATTCTTTCCGGGTAAGCTCAAGATGATGGAAAAGAAACGTCCGCAGAACTTTCTTCTTACCGGCATGAGCGATCTCTCCGGATGGAAGCCGGAATGGAGAGACGAGGTATTTGAAAAGATCCGTGAAAATCCACAGCATCAGTTCCTGTTCCTTACCAAGCGACCTGATTTGCTGGATTTTGATACCGATCTGAAAAACGCATGGTTTGGCGTTACGGTGACGAGGAAAGCAGAACTGTGGCGTATCGACGCCCTTCGGACAAACGTCAGAGCAAAACATTACCATGTTACCTTTGAGCCGTTATTCGACGATCCCGGCACAGTTGACCTTTCCGGAATCAATTGGATCGTTGTCGGCACCATGACCGGAGCTCAGAGCAGGAAGATTCATACGGAGCCGGAATGGGCATGGTCTCTGGCGGACCAGGCACATAAGCTCGGCATTCCGGTGTTTATGAAGGAAGACCTTGTCCCTATCATAGGGGATGAAAATATGATTCAGGAAATGCCGGAAGAATTTAATAAAGTGTTAGAGGTACAGAAATCATGGAAGAAGTAATGAATGGAATCCTCATTCGTGAGGTGGAAACAAAGAACATCATGACTAAGTCTAGTCTGCCGGTAGGCGGTTACTCGGTCAACCCATATGTGGGCTGTACACATGCCTGCAAGTATTGCTATGCTTCTTTTATGAAGCGCTTTACCGGGCACAAGGAGGAATGGGGCACTTTCCTTGATGTGAAGCATTGGCCGGAAATTAAAAATACGAAGAAATATGCCGGACAGCGGGTGGTCATCGGTTCTGTGACAGATGGCTACAATCCACAGGAGGAGCAATTCGGGAATACCAGAAAACTTCTGGAGCAGCTGATCGGCAGTGACGCAGATATTTTGATCTGCACAAAGTCGGATCTTGTAGTACGGGATATTGATCTGCTGAAGAAGCTTGGACGTGTAACCGTTTCATGGTCGATCAACACACTAGATGAAAATTTCAAGAACGATATGGACTCTGCTTCGAGCATTGAGCGCCGTATCGCTGCTATGAAGCAGGTATATGAAGCAGGTATCCGTACAGTCTGTTTCGTATCCCCGGTATTCCCTGGTATCACGGATTTTGAAGCAATCTTTGATCGTGTAAAGGATCAGTGCGATCTGTTCTGGCTCGAAAATCTCAATCTTCGAGGCGGTTTCAAAAAGACAATTATGGATTATATCGCCGGAAAATATCCTGATCTTGTACCACTTTACGACGAGATCTATAACAAGCATAACCGCAGCTACTTTGAAGCACTTGAAGTAAAAGCTGAGAAAATGGCTAAGAAGTATGATTGTGCCTTTGTGGATAATGAAATGCCTTATGGCAGAGTCCCGCAGGGACATCCGGTGATCGTAGATTATTTCTATCATGAGGAAATCCGTGGGACAGAGAATACCGGAAAAAGAAATCGCTAACTTCCAATTTATCAAACCAAATACGGAGGAACTATGACAAATTTTAAACTTACGATACAATATGATGGGATGCGCTTTAGCGGCTGGCAGAAACAGGGCAACACCGACAACACCATTCAGGGAAAAATAGAAAATATCTTAAGTAAAATGACCGGTGAAGAAATAGAAATTCACGGTTCAGGCAGAACAGATGCAGGAGTTCATGCAATAAAGCAGATAGCAAATTTTAAAACAAATGCCACATTGTCCGAAACTGATATAAGGGATTATATAAACCAATATCTGCCGCTCGATATACGCATTTTGAGTGTTGAAAAAGCTGATAACCGCTTTCATGCAAGACTTAATGCCAAAGGAAAGCATTACAGATATACTATTGACAATGGTGAGGTGGCAAATGTTTTTGAGCGAAAGTATATGACAAGACTTACAGAAAACTATGATATAGAGGCTATGAAAAAAGCTGCCGTATATCTTATCGGTGAACATGATTTTAAAAGTTTCTGTGACAATAAACGCATGAAGAAATCCACAATACGCAGGATTTCTGACATACAGATTAACAATTCTGACGGGATAATAACAATTGATTTTTACGGAAACGGTTTTCTATATCATATGGTGCGTATCCTTACAGGAACTTTGCTTATGGTGGGCACTCATGAACTTTCATGTGATGATATTCCGGATATAATAGAAAAAAAATCCCGTGATGCAGCCGGATTTACGGCTCCGCCACAGGGACTTTGTTTAGTTGAGGTGGATTATTGATTTACCGACGCAGGCAAAATTAATATATCTTTTCAACAATCTCATCAAGTATGGCTGCTGCCACATCTTCTTTGCTCATCTGCGGCAGCTTTCTGACCTCATCTTTTGTGATGAGCGTGACTATATTTGTGTCTGTTCCAAAGCCTGCTCCTGCTACTTTTAGATTGTTTGCTACTATCATATCCACATTTTTCTTTTCAAGTTTCTTTTTGGAGTTTTCCAACATATTTTGTGTTTCCATCGAAAATCCACAGATAAACTGATTTTCTTTTTTGTTTTCTCCAAGTGTTTTTAATATGTCTTTTGTCCGCTTGAGCGGTATTGACATTTCACCGCCGTCTTTTTTCTTTATCTTTTCGTCGGCTGTGTTTTCAGGTGTGTAATCGGCTACCGCCGCCGCTTTTATGATTATATCCTGTTCGTCAGCTCTTTTTATGACTTCCTCATACATTTGGGCGGCACTTTCTATCTGCACTGTTTCTACAAATCGTGGCGGTAAAAGATTTACAGGTCCGCTTACAAGCGTTACTTTCGCACCTCGTCTTGCAGCTGTTTTTGCCACCGCATAACCCATTTTTCCGGTTGAATGATTTGAAATAAATCTCACCGGGTCTATTGCTTCCATTGTAGGTCCTGCTGTCACAAGTACATTTTTTCCTGTTAAATCTTTTTCAAATAATATTTCCTGAAGAATAAAGTCAAGAAGCGTGTCCTCTGACGGCATTTTTCCCGCACCAACATCCTTGCAGGCAAGAAGCCCCACATCAGGCTCTATGACCTGCATACCAAATCGTTTTAACTTGGCAATGTTATCCTGGACTATCGGATTTTCATACATATTTGTATTCATGGCAGGTGAGATTATCTTTTTGCACTTGCAAGCCATAACAGTCGTTGTCAGCATATCATCCGCTATTCCATTTGCAAGTTTTCCAATAACATTTGCCGAAGCCGGAGCTATAAGCACAACATCCGCTTTTTTTGCAAGTGAAACATGCTCAACATTAAACTGGAAATTTCTGTCAAATGTGTCTATAAGACATTTATTTCCCGTAAGCGTTTCAAATGTAATCGGATTTATAAAATTAGTTGCATTTTGTGTCATCAATACATGAATGTCTGCGTGAAGTTTTGACAGCATACTTGCAAGATTTGCAATCTTATAAGCCGCAATACTTCCTGTTACGCCTAAAACAACCGTCTTTCCCTTTAACATAATTTTATCCTCATTTCCGGCTGCCGTTCACATATTAGATGCGTCCGGCAACAATTTACACACTATTAAAACTAACAACTATTATTATTTAAGTTACAGCCTTGTATATTGTATCATTGATATTAACCAGATAACTATTTTACTGCTTCCTGTGTAAGTGTACCATATTTTTCATAAGATGACACCTTTGCAATCTTGTTTTCGTCATCAACAAATACTACTTTTGGTTTATGTTCCTTAACTTCCTCCGGTGACATCTGACAGTAGCACATAATAATAACATGGTCGCCTACCTGAACCTGTCTTGCTGCTGCACCGTTTAGGCATATCATTCCACTTCCCGGCTCACCTGCTATCGTATATGTTTCAAATCTGTTTCCGTTCTCAACATCGACTATCTGCACAAGTTCGTATTCATATATCCCTGCCGCCTCCATAAGTTCAGGGTCAACAGTGATACTTCCCACATAATTTAACTCAGCCTGTTTAACTACTGCTCTGTGAATTTTACCTTTAAGCATTGTAACTGTCATATTTTACTCCATTTCCAAACAGACACAACTCACTACTTCACAAAGGATGTATAAAAACAAGATGTGCCTATCATGCATAATTATTTTTTACTCAACGATGAAATTGTCAATAAGTCTTGTCTTTCCAATATAAACGGCTATAGCTGTAAGTACAGGTCCGTCAATCTTTTCTACAGGCTCAAGTGTATTCCAATCGACAACCTCAACATAATCAATCTTCGCAAGAGCTTCCTTCTCTATTATATCAGTAATTGTTTTCTTTACCTTTGCCGCATCTTTCTCGCCGGCATCAACAAGTTTTCTGCCCTCTTTTAATGAACGGCTGAGTACAAGTGCAGCCTTACGCTCGTCCTCACTAAGATAAGTATTTCTTGAACTCTTTGCAAGACCGTCCTCCTCACGGATAATAGGACATCCTACAATCTCGATACCAAAACTAAGGTCATTTACCATGTGTCTTATGACTGCAAGCTGCTGTGCATCCTTCTGACCGAAATAAGCTCTGTCAGGAGTTACAATATTAAATAATTTTGCAACAACAGTACAAACTCCACGGAAATGAATAGGTCTTGTCTTTCCACAAAGACCGCCTGTAAGTGTATTCATATCAACAAATGATGAGAAATTATCATCATACATTTCCTCCGGTTCAGGATGGAATATAAGAGACGCACCCGCTTTCTCACAAAGAGCCGCATCCCTGTCCATATCTCTCGGATAACTCTCTAAATCCTCTGTAGGTCCAAACTGCATAGGATTAACAAAAACGCTGACAACAACTTTGTCATTCTGCTCAACTGCTTTATCTATAAGACTCTTATGTCCCTCATGAAGATAACCCATAGTAGGTACAAGACCAACCGTAAGACCAGCCTTTCTCCACTCTCTAACCTGTTCCCTGACTCTCTTAATACTACCTGTAATTTCCATTGCTTTTGCTCCAATCTATATATAATCAAAAATGTTTTTTTCTGTTCGTTTCACTCATATAATTTTCACAAAAAATAATCATATGCAAGCATACATTATTTCTCTTAGAAAATTACATTCATTTTAATACAATTTTTCCAAAACATCCTCATCAATCTTAAATGTGTGTTCCTGTGCCGGGTATGTACCTGCTGAAACCTCACTGATATAATCCTTAAATGCCTGTTTCATCACATCACCGACATTTGCAAATTTCTTGACAAATTTAGGTACATAATCTGAAAACATTCCAAGCATATCCTGATATACAAGTATCTGACCGTCACAGCCTGCTCCTGCACCTATTCCGATAGTTGGAATATCAAGTTTTTCAGTAACAATCTTTGCAAGTTTTTCAGGAATACATTCAAGTACAACTGCAAAAGCTCCAGCCTCCTGTACTGCAAGTGCATCCTCGATAAGTTTCTTTGCTGCTTCCTCTGTTTTTCCCTGAACTCTGTTGCCGCCAAATGCATTTACAGACTGTGGTGTAAGTCCGAGATGTGCCATAACAGGTATTCCTGCTTCAGTTATTGCCTTTATCTGCGGACACACACTTGCTCCACCTTCAAGCTTAACTGCTCCTGCGCGTCCCTCTTTCATAAGACGGCCTGCATTGATAAGTGCATCCCTTGTTCCCGTCTGATAAGACATAAACGGCATATCTATAACAACCATAGTATCACTTGTTCCTCTGGCAACTGCTGCCCCATGATGTATCATGTCCTCAACAGTAACGGAAATCGTATCTTCATAACCAAGCATTGTATTTCCGAGAGAATCTCCGACAAGAATAGCATTTATACCTGCTTCTTCCATAAGTCTTGCCGTTGAATAATCATAGGCGGTAAGCATTGTAAGCTTTTCACCTTTTTCCTTTGCCATCTGAAATGTTCTTACTGTGTTTTTCATAATTTAATTCCTTTCCGAATACCTGCCCTTTGTGGGTCATGTTTCTTTGCATTGACAAATCACATAATCTTTCTTAACTCACTGTAATCCCTGTCGGGATTTTTTTTCTCAGACATTTTAACAAGTCGCTCTCCTACACTTTTATATATCTTAAGTGCGTCCGTGCCCTCAAGTGCTTCCATGTGTTTTTTAACAGTTCCTGTATCATTTCTTATAACAGGACCCGTGAGAGCTTCTAAAGTTCCATTTTCAATCACGGATTTAACATTTCCCATTGTCAATGGACCTAAAAGAGAAACTGCATCTTCGTCGGTAAATCCGCAGTCTTTTAAAAGCCCAAGTGCAACATCAAAAATTCCGACAACATAATTGCTTGCAAATGCCGCCGCCGCATGATATTTCACTTTATCAGAAGCTTTTAACATAAAAATCTTATGATGTAATTCATCTCCAAAAAGCTCCTGCATCACCTTTACTGCTTTACTGCTTCCCTCCATTGTGAGCCTTGCCGTATTTAATTGTCTATATGATGTAAATTTGTCGCTGAACGCATACATAGGATGAATAGAAATCTTTTCTGCCTTTGTTTTTTCTATTCCTGAAAATATATCAGATGATAATGAACCGCTAAAATGACATATGATTTTTTGGTGCAGATTATAATTTTTAATCTGCTCCCATACTTTTAAAATAATATCGTCAGGTGTTGTTATACATATAACATCACATTCATTCACAAGTTCTTCCGGTGAAGCATATGCTTTTGAATTTGTAAAAGTCGCTGCAATGTCAACGCTTTTGCTTGTTCTGCTATAATAACCTTTAATCTTTGCAATGCTGCTGTTTTCACACAGATACTTTCCCATGCTGCAACCGACAGCTCCTGCTCCTATAAAACCTATATTTATATTACCACCTCCACATTTATCACCATTCACAATTATGGCATATCAGCTCTTACAGCCGATGCTAATTTGCAAATGACAGTAATCTGTATTTTGCAGAGGTCACATTATCCCTGATGCAGTTTCTTTTCATTCTATATCCGAATACCGCTCGCAAATGAGATAATAGCACAATCTAAGGTGCATTGCAAGTGTGGATGAAGTTTTCACACATACCTGATTTCCACAAGTTTTAGTCCCTTAGCCGGTGCTGTCGGTCCTGCTTCTTTTCTGTCAGCGGATTTTATTATATCTTCCATCTGCTCCGGTGCTACATTTCCTTTTCCCACTTCAAGAAGTGTTCCGGCGATTATTCGTACCATATTGTAAAGGAAACCGTTTCCATTCACCCTTATTTTTATCAGTCTGTTATTTTCCTGTCCTCCATCAACTTTAATATTTGCCAATCTGGTATTTTCCTGTTCTTCATCAACTTTAATATTTATCAGTCCGTTATTTTCCTGTTCTTCATCAGCCTTAATATTTACATCATCCGATATTTTTTCACATTCCGTTTTCTTTTCTGCATGATTTTCTCTTTGCACTCCACCAAGTTCCATGCCCTCAACTTCCAAACTGTATATTGTCCTTACCGTTGTTTTTACCTGTGCTCCCGCCGAACAAAATCCTGCAAAGTCATGTTCTCCTATAAACGCTTTGCACGCTTTTTTCATGGCTTCAATATCGAGGTTTCCATAGTCAAAATGTGCCGTGTTTCTGTATTCGGGCAATGGAAATCTTCTATTTAATATAGTATATTCATATGTTTTTCTGCACTCCTGATAACGGGGATGAAAATCTCTATCTACTTCCTCTGATTTCTGTATTATTATGTCATCAGGAAGCCGCTGGTTTAAAGCATAAGAAAATTTTTCTCCGGGGATACGGCTCTCTGTATCAAATACGGCTACATTTCCAAGTGCATGAACTCCCGCATCCGTCCTGCTCGCCCCTATAACCTCTATCTGTTCCCCTGTAAGTTCAGATATTGCCTTATTTAATTCGCCCTCTATCGTATCAGCATTTGGTTGAATCTGCCATCCATGATAATTTGTGCCGTCATAAGCAACTGTTAATTTTATTCGTTTCATTGTATTCTCCAAATTTTATACCATTATATTCTACTTAATCTCATTATTTTATGTACTTTAAGTAAAGTATAATAGCATCTACCCCTAAAAACAACCAAAAAATATAGTTATACTCTACTTAATCTATTGTTTTCAACAAGATTAAGTATAATATAACTATCAATTCAACCATACAAATATTCGCAATCCACTCTGCTACTTACTCATAACGCCATTAATAACTATCACAGCATATCAAAAATGGTCTTGTACCCCTAAATTCCCACCCACTACTTATTATTTTACGCAATAGAAGTAGTAAACTTTCTTAATAGGGTTAAACAATTATATATTCCTCTCCCCAATACACAGCTAAAAATGAAGATTATTATTCTGACCGAACATTGTTTGCGAAACTATCATAACACATGACTAAATTGTGCAAATATAACAAATAATGTTAGCAGTGCACTCTGTCCACCGTCAGCACTTAGTTAGCGTCTTTTGCTAACTTAGTACTGTTACGAGTGACAGGTAGCGAAAGCGTGCCTGCGGTATTATTTGTTATAGATACACAATTAACATATCATATAATTAGTTTCGCATATATATAACAGAATAATAATCTTCATTTTTAGCGTCCGTATATCATATCACATCCCCCTACCACCATTTATCAAATGCATCCTTTGGCATATGCGAAAACACCATATCAGCTCCAGCCATGCACATCGCAAAGAAAACTATCATTATCAATATGACAACCGCCGCAAAATCATATGTGCCCGATTTTTCAGGGGCAAAAAAACTGTAATATAATATCTCACCGCCGAGAACAATAAGTATCAAAGGCCAGAGATGAAATATAAGCATATAGTTTAGCACACCACCAAATATATGTATCAGAAACAATATTCCAAATACCACGAGTGAAATTCCTAATGTAATCGTACCTATTCTGCGCTGTCTCATTTGTCATCTCTCCCCTCAAAATACTTTTCATTTTCATCAAATTCTATTTCCTGCTTTTTTCCGGCTATCATTCTGAGTCCGACAGCTATTATAACAAACGCAACAATAAACTGTGGTATATAATGAAGTAAAAATTGGTTTATTTCATATGATATATATATTCCCATTCCTGCAAGTGCCGAAACAACACTGTTGCACAACATATATATGCCAAAACATATTAAAACTATTGCTAAAATCTTTCTTCCTTTACCCTTTGGTAGCTTTGACAGACAATCCAAGTTATCTCCCCAGATATAAGCATCTTCAAGCATTACAAATTCTTCATCAGGCATTGAATTTTTGTTCATAGCATCAAAAAATGCATAGAACCATACAATTATTGCACCAAGTGAAAGTACGCTAAGATACAGCCAGTGCGAAACAATAAAAATCCCAAAAAATACTGTCATAAGGCTGACGCCCTGTTTAAAAAATCCCAAAAACATCTGTCCCGCTCCCGGCATACACGAAAAACAGAATGTCAAAAACTTATTTCTTTTATGTGTCATATTAATCCTCACTTCTACACACTTTTTGCATATCAGATTTGTGTCAAGTGTGCACAGACACAAATCTTGTGTGTGAAAAATATTATTTTTCACACTATCCTCCATACTATACTACTTTTTAATCCGCAAAAAACTCCGCAGACTATTAAAAACCCTATTTATACTAAAACTTTCTCTCCCACTGTTTTCCCTATTTTTTTCTATAAATTTTTTCCTGTCTTTCTCCTGCTTTTTTTTCATTTCTGACTGTTTTTTATCATACTTTGACTTTTCTTCCATAACATTTTTAGTATCACCTATCCCAAGCCCTGTATTTGCATTTTGTCCGACTTGTTCAATTATCGGCACTGTCTCTGCCGGATTTCTTAAATATGAACCATTTGAAAAACTAACGGTAACTAAAATGCCGAGTGCCATGCACATCCCAAGTGCGACTCTTGTGCAATACCCGTAATATTCTTTTCGCCTGTCATGCCCTGTCGGTATTTTCTCTGCTTTCTCCAAAATCCCAGCCGTAACCCCACGCGGCAGCTTTATCATCTCTGTTTCAGGTATTCCTGTTGCAAACCTGCCTGCACAATATTCACATTTTGCAATATGGGTGAGCATATTTATTTCTTCGTACTGCTCCATATCATGCATATAATATTTTTTAATCTGCTCATCGGTTATATGTGCCATAATAAACCTCCTTTCCAACTGCACGGCTCATCGCTATTATTCATGCCTTTTTTCCAATTTTTTCTGAAGCATCTTTTTCGACCTTAAAATCTGTGTCTGTATTGTTTTAAGCTTGACACCTCGATTTTTTGAAATCTCTTTTGCCGTTTTGTCGCAGCAATAAAATTCATAGGCAACCTCATCATAGGGAGGTTTAAGAGTACGGCAGGCATTGCTGAGCTCCTCGTTTATCTCCTTTTCCAAAAAAGACTCCTCAAGAGATGAAACCGTACCGACATTACTTTCTAATATGCCATCTTCAGTCGGCATCTCTTTTCGTCTTTTTGATTTGAGAAAATCAAGACATTTGTTTGTAGCTATTTTCGTCAAAAAAGCCTTTTCATTCTGACCGTCAAACCGGTCAAGCACTTTATAATATGTAAGAAATGTTTCCTGTGTCATATCCTGTGCATCAAAATAATCTCCCAACATACGGTAACAGATTGAAAATATAAGTTTTTCATATTGTTCCATAGCTTTTTCTAGCTGTACCATATGTCTGGTACTGTCCGCCAAGTCTCATCACCTCCCATTTTTCTCTTTTCATTATACTTAAACGAATGAAATTTACAAAAGTCTTCAAAAAAATGCAAAAAAATATACAGAATTAAAATTTTTTTCAATTCTGTATATTTTCAATATTATTTTCCCAAGAAAATTATTTTCTTATTAGACCATATAGAATTATTTTCATACTCAAGTTCTATATCTTTCATTTTAGCTTCTTTTGGGACTTCATATGTAATACTGCCGCTTATCTCTCGTCCCCCTGAAACTTCCTGCAACAAAAAGCTTTCATCTGAACCGTCAAGATATTCCTGATCATATTTTTTGTTATTCACATAACAGCCAAATGACCCAGGATAACTGTCTGAGTTTCCTGTATTTTTAAATGTAAAATAAAATTTAACATATTTATAACCATCTTTTGGCTGTATAAACTGATTGTTTGATTTGTATTTCTCCGCACCCATATATGCAATCTCAAAATCCCCAAACTCTACCACATCACCGGGATGAAACCTGTTATCATCCGTTTTGCCATTGTTTTTACTGCTTTTATTACTTTTTTTCTTATTGCTGTTTTTGTCTTTTGAACTGCTTTTGTTCTTCTTTTTATCTTTAGATGTACTTCCTGAACTTTCAGTTACACTTCCTACTTTTTTTGACTCATCTTTCGTATCATCATTCCCGGAATTTGATGCCGCCGCAATTATAAACACCGCTATAACTACGATAACTATCCACTTGCCTTTTCCTTTTTTCCCTGTCGTTCTCATAGAAATCTTCTCCTTTTCATGTAATTATCATTTAGGCGTTTGCGAAACTATCATAAATCTTGATTAAATTGTGTAAATATAGCACAACATATAGTTAGTTCTGCAACCACTTATGATTAATAACTTTTATCTATCAAGCTATTTTATTTTACATAAAGAAATTTCTATTTTGGTGTGCCGGCAGCATACATTTTCAGGCATTTTTAATTTTTATACAATGAATAGGCAATATTAAATAACTATGCAATAAACAGGCATCTGTTATAACCAAACACATTTTGAAAACATTAACTACCAATAAACACCAGCATCATTTAACGATTGTCTTCATATATTCTTCAATCTGTATTCCTGCATAGAAAATCATAATACTTAAGATAACTCTTGAAAACATCTTTACAACACTATCCATATCTTTATAAATCGGCATCCTGTTATACCAGTTTTTATAATTTCCTGCTATTACTACAGTTGAAAATACATACATAAACGCCGCAGCACATTCATACATAACAGCCTGCGTATTTCCCTTGCATTTCTCAAATCCTACAGCCATCACTGTTACCAGAAATACATAAACGCACACTCCCAGTATCTTTTTCCACAAAGCTCCACTTCTAAATCCCGGCATTTTTGAATAATCATAATCCTTTTTTACGGATGCTGTATCCTGTTTACCCGTGGTTTTATAGGCACTGTTTGTAAATTTGACCGCATTTTCATTTAATTTCGCATCATAATGTATGTAATTTTTCATAAGTTCTTTATATGCCTGACAAGCCGTCTGAAACCTGTTTTCGGGTGATATATTTATACATTTTTGTATAAATTCCTTATAATCATAACATATACATTTATTTCCCTCAGGCATTTTTCCCGTAAGCATTTCATGAAAAACGACACCAACAGAATATATGTCACTCCGTATATCAGTCTGCATAAATCCAAACTGCTCCGGTGCCGCATATCCCGCCGTTCCCAAAACCGTTGTATCTTTTGTTCTGCCCTCTTTCGTTTTCCTTGAAATCCCAAAATCTATCAATTTAACTACATTATCACTTGAAATCAGTATATTTTTAGGTGTTATATCCCTGTGAACAATATTTACTTTCTCAAGTTCAGATAAAACTTCAAAAAGCTGACAAGTATATTCTAAGGCATCTTCTTTTGTTATATTTTTATTTTCAATCTTGTCCGCAAGAATATCTCCGCTTATATATTCCTCGATAACAACAGCTTTATTTTCAATCTCAATAATATTTTTTACTGCTGCCAGATGCCTGTTTTTTATATATTGGAGACTCTCATATATTGAAATATTCTCAATTTCTATCTCTTTTAAAACAAATATTTTATTAGAATTTTTCTGCCTGACAAGCCATGTTTTTCTATCATTATTTTCACCAAACAGTGCAATTTTCTCATATTGCTCATTTAAAAGTGCTGTTTTCAGATTTATATTTTCCATAATTCTCCTTATTTTATCTTACAAATATTTATAGCCACGGATATTCGTGGTACTTATGTTAAATATGGTATCATTTAATAAATTCAGATGCAACATTGTAAAAATAAGTTTACAAGCAACTCCAATTAAATTATTATATGATGTAAGTGTCAAAAGCAAACATTTCATTTTGGGAGATAACATATATGAAAAATTATAAAAAAACCGATAAATTATTGGATATATTAAAAAAATCGCCTACCGTAGACGATTATATAGAAAATGAGAACGACAATCTTGTAAACATGACTCTCTCGGAATATTTGAATAAAATACTTTCTGACAGAAAACTAAAAACAAGTGACCTCGTAAAACTGACGGGACTTGACCGAACATATACATACCAGATAATGTCAGGCAGAAAAAAACCGTCCAGAGATAAAGTTATCGCCATCTGTTTTGCACTTAATATGTCATTTGAAGATACCCAGCAGCTTTTAAAAGCCACCGGGTACCCTATTTTGTACGCCCGTTTCCAGCGTGACAGCATAATCATATTTGCATTGCAGCACAACGCATCTCTTACAGATACAAATGAACTTTTGTATGATTATAATTTTGATACGCTAACTTGAAATACTAATCTGCAAGCTTAAGGCTTATTGCTGCCTTGACAACTTTGCCATTTTTTACTTTAATAAAATTATCATAATCCTTATATCAGACTAATTTTTTGTCAAATTATTTCTTGGTTGCCTTGTATATCCACTTTTAATCTTTAAGTTTTCCATACTCTGCATCTGTCACGGCTTCACACCATTCATTTGATATTTCCTCGCCCGGTACTTCTACCGCAAGATGACTAAACCAGCTATCCGGTGCTGCTCCATGCCAGTGTTTTACTTCTGCCGGAATGTTAATACAGTCACCAGGATTAAGCTCGATTGCTTCTTTGCCCTCTTCCTGATAATATCCGCGACCTGCCACGCACACAAGTATCTGACCGCCGCCACTCTTAGCGTGATGGATATGCCAGTTATTTCTGCATCCCGGCTCGAATGTTACATTGAAAATTCCTACCTGACTTGTTGATACAGGTGCAAGATAACTTTGTCCAATAAAATATTTTGCATATGTATCATTTGGTTCACCGATTGGAAATACCATCTGCTTTGCATGAACCCTCATTGCTTCATCCTCGTATGGCAAATCTCCCTCGCCATCGCTCCAAACTTCCTTTGCAAGATTAAATACTGCCCAGCCTTTTGGCCAGCCTGCATAAAAAGCAACATGAGTGATGATTGCTGCGATTTCTTTCTGTGTCACACCGTGGTTCTTTGCATTCTGCAAATGGAATTTTAATGAAGAGTCAGTAATTCCTGAAGTCATAAGTGCTACTACTGTTATAATACTTCTTGTTTTTACATCTATATCCTGATTGTTCCAGTTCTCACCGAAAAGAACATCATCATTAAAATGTGCAAACTCAGGAGCAAACTCTCCGAGTGCATTTCTTCCTGCTGTCTGTACTATCTTAGCCATAAAAGCCTCCCTATATTCCTAAATTTCCTTAATCCAATCGGCTATTTCCTGCTTTGTCGCTCTGTTTAAAAGTTTTCCTTCCACAATTTCAGAGTTTGGTGCTGATGGCTGTAATTCCTTAACCGTATTGCCAAATCCACTTCCTCCTGATGTTGCAAACAGAATAATCTTTTTGCCTGAGAAATCATATTTTTCCAAAAATGTATTTACAATAGTTGGTGCAACATACCACCAGATAGGAAAACCTAAAATAATCTCATCATACTGACTCATATCAATATCATTGTTCTTGATTTCAGGTCTTATTTTCTTATCTTTTATCTCGACGCTGCTTCTTGACTTTTTGTCCATCCAATTGAGGTCTGCCTTTGTGTATGCCTCTTTTGGAGTAATCTCACAAATATCATAACCGCCTTCTTCTGCTATCATATTTGCGACTTTTTCCGTCGTTTTACTTGCACTAAAATAAGCTACTAATCTTTTCATTATAATAATCCCTCCTAAAATATGTGCATCAGATAATTCCAAAATCGCATAACAATATAACACTATGGTGCATCAATTAGTGTCAAAATGCCTTTTTGCCACAGTAATATAATGTATTATCACAATCCTGCAATATCTAACAGATACATAAGTGCTGTTAATTCTTTAAAAATCATTGTATATACATTATAAAGCCTTATATCTTATTATGTCTAATACTTATATTGTATATCTTGTTATGCTTTTTAGGCATACTTTAGCAGTTAATACACCATATCTCTGACTTGTACAATAAAGATTAAAGTTCTTATCCACAGTACACTAATGCCAATTCTGCGAGCGGGTCATCTGCCCTCATTGTCAAAACCCAATGGTCACTTTCCTTTACCCTTATATACTCAAACCCCTCCGTATTTACAGGTTCAAGAAACATAACGCAATACTCTTAAATCCATATATTACTCCTCATTTCTGCACAATCTATGAGCAAACATCAGTCCCGTAATTACAAATCTGTATTGCCGCACCATTCTCCACACCGAAAAACCATGTTTCTCATAAAAAGGTACATTATTTTTATCCTCAATCATCCCCTCAATATATAAAAAATCCCCGACCATCTGCATATACTTTGCAATATCCCGCATTCCGTTTTTTAATACTTTAATTACTGACTCATTCAACATTTGACTACCTCCATTTTATGAACTGTTATTTTTATCAAGCCCATAATAACGGATTTACTTTTTATTTTAAATATATTATAAAATTTATAAGTCACTAATAAATTTGATGGTCTACCTTTTCTCCCTTATAATCTGATAAAAAATTTATTCATATCTTACCGATTTATAAACACGCAGCCGATAACTTTTTTATAACTTCTTTCACATACTCCTCTGACTTTGATACCTTTTTGGCAATTTCTGCTATAGGCATATTACAATCATTATATGCCTCAATTTGCCCTTCAATTTTTCCCTCAATTTTTCCTTCGTCTCTCGTTTCTTCAAACACTCTCCACATACTGTCGCCCTCCTTAAACAAATCATCAAAATCTAAGTCACATCTTGCCGCTCCTGCTACGGTATTTAATACATTTTTATCTACTTTATGATCTACACTGTATTTTATTGCTTCTTCTCTCAACTCTCTTGTATTCTTGTCCTTATTAAGTAATATTCCAAACAGATTAAACAAATCACGATTATTAACATTATAAAATAATAAATCATTTTGTCTGGCTTCTACCAATTTCATCTTATAGTCATTAACTATATTTTCCATTTCTTTTGGTATCGTCATCATCTGCTTTAATGATAATGCACCATCCCATTCCTTTTCTCCATAATACACAACAATCGTAACAACCGGTATAAATCTGTCTTCTTTTTTCATGCCTGATAAAAATTCGTCTGTTGTTAATCCTTTTTTCTTTTTTATCTCTTTTTTTATGTCACTATATTGTTTTCTGTATGAACCGTAATCATATCCCATAATCCTTAACGGCATTGCATAATGAATGTGCTCCTGTCCCTCAATTCCTAACAGCACAAACTCTATACCCGATATTGTTGATTTTTTTCTTATCTTAATATTGTCTCTTATTGCTTTTATACTTTCCGTATAAGTTCCATATTTTTCTACATTCGATACATCTGTATCAACATCATTTAGTTCGTAGGATTTTATTACCTGTTTGCCACCAAACAATACTGCATTAAACAAATCTGCAAATTCCTCATTTGAACTCCAATAGTTTTTTACGATAATATCCGGTTTCAACCTGTTTTTTGTATCCCCCATAGTCGCCTTGTTCCTTTCTTATATTATAATTTATCCCCTACAAAAAAAGCAATGCTTCTTTTTCACAAATATTAACAACTTTCTTTTCCATTTTCCATTTGCATTTTTTACATATTGAGATTAAATTTTATGTTTAGTTTTCACAATAAAAACCACTTTTTAATGAGATTTGCTAAGATTTCAAACTATTGCACAGAATTCTTTATATTTTCAGTAATCAATTTTGTATAAATTTTAGATGTACCATTTATATAATCTTATCATTGTCGGACACAGCATATCATAAATTATTTGTCGCCCTCCTGACACAAGCAATGCTCTAACTTATCGTTCTACACAATATAAGTATTGAACTTTAATATCATTAAAATATGCCGCCTGTTTCACTTCAAGCGGCATAAAAAATAATTTTTTATAATTTTTGTAACAGTTCAGCCCAAAAAAGATAAGTCAATAATACATGAGTTTGCTCAATGTATTATTGACTTATCTTTTTTGGGGCTGAATAGCCTTTCATTTATGAAATGAAGTAAACACAAGCTGCATAGCAGCGACTGACAGCTTGCTGGCAGGTTTACGAATGTAATAAATGAGAGGCTGAACTGTTACTAATTTTCTGTTCAATCTTAATACATATATAGCCAAATATAGCTTTACTTAAACGAATATGAAACTGACTCGTTTCCTGCCAAATCTGAAACTACACAGTCTCCTTTAACTGTATATGATTTAATTATTTTTCCATTTTTTGATATTTTCTTGCCGTTTACTTCATCTATTCCTGATTTGTCCGTAATTTTGCAAGTTATCTTTTTACCTTTTCTAGTTACTTTTATCTTAGGTGCTTTTGTATCTTTCCAAACCTTGAGAATAGATTTATGACCATGTTTATCTGTAATTGATAAGGTATGCTTACCCTCCGGAATTTTTAATTTCGATGCTGTCTTAAATTCCATATTTAATTCAGCCGCTGTCTTTTTTCCGAAGTCCTCCCATGATACACTGTCGTTTTCTGCCGGCTTTCTTACTTTATCTAATTTGTAAGATTTCTTGCCGTCAAGCACTATCTTATCTACAGAGCCGGTATTATCAAGCACCTCATAACTTATGCACTTACCAAATTTATTAACATTACCTATCATTACATATCCTGTAAGTGGTCTTTGCTTTCCAGACCCTGAACCATAAACTGAATACGATACCGGATTATATCCTGAAGTCTCTGCATATTTTTCCCTAAATGATAACACCTCTCCGGTCTTTTTATAAAACGCTGTATCTTTGACAAGGTAATCCGTCTTTACTCCCGTTTTATAATATGGTGTCTTTACTTTTGCTGCATGGCTTACTTCTCCACATAACATACTTGTCATCAAACCTGCTGCAACTGCCATTGTCATAATTTTTTCAATCTGTCTTTTCATAAGCGTCAGCTCCTTTCTAAAATTAAGCGGACATTTGCAATCCACTCTGCTGCCTGATAGTGTTAAAGTTATTTCTAAACCTTTGTAATTTTGTCATTACTGTTTCACTTATAAAGACAGATATTTTTCTTATTTGTTGCAAAAAATTCAAAATTAATTTAAATATTTTTTTATCTTCCCTCAATGCCCAACAAGGCCGCATATACATTTTTATGTGTATATACAGCCCTGCATCCTTTTTTATTTTCTAATTTCTATATATTATTCCACCGCTTTGTCTTCATCTGCCTTATACTCAAAAAAATCAAAGTCAGCATAATGCTTATGCTTTACTCTGTCAGCACAGGTGATACCGACCATTGTTCCGGTAAATTCACCGTACTTACAATACTCATCTGAAAATTTTGTCGTATCAAACGGTATTCCTATCTTATTGTAATCTTTTCCGTTATAACTCCAGAAAAACTGCGAATGTTTTCCTCTTATTTCAAGCCTGAAGTAAATAGGTACATCATCTACTGCGAGCCTTGTGTTGACAAATTCCGTTTTTTCTCCGTTTTCAAGTGCGATTATCGAAATTGCACTCTTTCCGAGTGTCTCGCTGTAATATTTGCGGAGATTTATATAATTCATATTGTCATAATAGATTATAAGACCTGCTGAATGCTGGTGTACCTCCGGCACAAATTCCATCTTTGTTGTAACAGTGGCATACACACTTGTAAGTTTTCTTGCAAGTATGCTTACTTTATTTAAAGATGCTCTCGATTCCTGTCCACGCAGCCGGACATAACCTTTTCTTGCCGTTACATCGGCAAAACTCTGCGGCATGATTCTCGGTGCATAATAGAAATTGCCAAGTGTGTCATCATCAAAATCATCAAAATCCGGCACCTGTTTTACAGGATATTCAGGCAGCTTGCTCTCATCGCAATACTCTTTTGCAATATTGCTTCCGTCTGCCATGCGAAGCCATCCGTCCTCTGTCCATTTCATTTTCTGTATTGCCGTTTCACGGCCGAGTGTGCAGCGAAGTTCAGGTCTGAACGGTCTTGAACAAAGGTGCACAAGATATACCTCTCCAAGCTGTGTCTCAACATAACTTCCATGTCCGGCTTTTTGCAATACCACATCAGGATTGAAATATTTTGGTTTTAAATGGTCCGGGTCATGTCTCTCATTTGATACGAGCGGATTTGATGTGACTATAGGATTCATAGGGTCACCTTCATATGGTCCCCACACATTTTTTGAGCGTCCCATTGTTACACAGTGGTTATATCCCGTGCCGCCCTCCGCACACATAATATAATAATATCCGTTTCTCTTTGTAAGATGAGGTGCTTCGATACAACCTCTGTCCGTGCCACCACGCCATATGCGTTTTGGATAGCCGATTATCTCTTTCTTTTCAGGGTCGTACTCAGAGATTGCTATAACTCCTGGCTTTTCGTATCCCTCTCTTGTCTCCCAGTCAAGTGAAACAATATATTTTCTTCCATCATCATCGTGGAGTATTGATGCGTCAAATCCTGATGAATGTAAATATACCGGCTCACTCCACGGTCCTCTTATATCCTTTGCCGTGATAACAAAATTATCTACATCAAAATATCTTGCATTCATTGAGTTCATGACACCATACACAACATAGAACATATCTTCCTGCTCACAATATGTAAGACATGGTGCCCATATTCCCTTTGCTGAAGGAAGTTTTTTAAGGTCTGGATTTGTATCATCTGTGAGGACATGAGTGTAAAGTTCCCAGTTTTTCATATCCTTTGAATGATAAACCGGTATTCCGGGAAACCACTCAAATGTTGATACTGCAATATAATAATCATCGCCTTTGCGGCAGATACACGGGTCAGGGTTAAAACCTTTTAATATTGGATTTTTAAGCATTATTTAGCAGCTCCTTCCTTTTCAAGTGCTTCAACGATTCCGTCATACTCTTTATCAAGTTTGTAGAACCACATTACAACAACCTGTCCTATACAAAGGATTGCAGGAATCCAGATAAATGTGATTTCCGAACCCGTACCTGCTCCTGCTGCACCGATAACCCAGCCAAGGATTGCAGAACCAAGTCCGTTTCCTACCTTGAAACCAAAACTTGAAGCAGAATTTATAAGTCCCTCTGTACGGTAGCCTGTTTTCCACTCACCATACTCGATAGTATCAGATACGATTGCGAACATACATGATGAAATTCCTGCATTTCCAACACCTTTAAGTACACACGCAATCATTATTCCTGTCATATTTGTTCCGACGAAACCAAACATTGCAAAACCTAGTCCATAGATAACAGCTCCGACGATGAGCATATTTCTCTTACCAATCTTCTTAATGATAAATGCAGTAAAGAACATTACACCTATCTGAACAAGGTTTGCAACAAGATTCATTGTTCCGACCATATCACTGTTGTGGAGTATATTTTTTGCATAATATACTGCTGCTCCGCCGTTTAATGAATAATTGATAAAGATAAATACAAGTGTTATTGTTATCATCATCCAGTATTTATTCTGGAATAATAAACTGATTCCCTTTACAAATGGAACTTTTTCCTGCTTTGTATCTTTTGCAGGAACTACACGCTCTTTTGTCCCCGTAAATGTAATCATAAATACGATTACTGCCAAAATTCCAAAGACGGCGAATGTCTTTGTCCATGCTGAAAGATTATTTCCGAAAAATTCAACTAAAGGAAGTGTAAGATTTGTTATAATCAATGTTCCTGTTGTAGCCAATATCATGCGGAAAATGCTGAGCACTGAACGTTCGTACTGATCCTGTGTAATCAGTGAATTAAGCGTTGCATACGGTACATTTATAGCCGTATATATAACAGAAGAAACTAAGTTGTAAGTTATAAAAATATACGCAAGTTTTGCTGTATTGCCAAGTCCTGACGGCACGGTAAACAGTAGGATTCCTGCCAGTGCAAACGGTATCGCCATGCGGAGTATCCACGGTCTGCACTTTCCAAATCTTGATTTTGTCCTGTCAACAATAATTCCCATTATCAGGTCCGTAATACCATCAAACACTCTTGACAAAAGCATTATAGTACCGATAACACCTGCACTTACATGAACATAATCTGTGTAATAAAATAATAGAAATGATGACATTGCCGAGTAGATGATGTTACATCCTAAATCTCCACAACCATAAGAAAATCGCTCCCAAAAACGGATTTCACTTTTTTTCTGACTCATAACGAGCCCTCCTTTCGCATTTTGCATATTATAATGAACATTTATGAGTTCATCATGTAATAACCGGTTTACAGGGGTAAATGTAAAACAATCGTTATGATGTTTTGCATTTACCTTTAATGTAACTATAGTATAAATGCTAAAGCCAAAAATGAAATCCATCTATTCAGACGCAAAAAAGGTATTATTCCGACTTTTAGTATATAATGCACAATTCAAAACCAACTGACAATGCAGCAAACCACAACATCAGACTATAGCAAACTATCTTTTTACTTAAGCATAATAATATAAACAAAATAAAAGACACCATAAAAATGCTGCCTTTATCTATGTCTTATATTTACTTTGTTCTTTTTTCCTGTGTTCCCTCGGTGTGCAGCCGTACTGATTGCGAAAATATTTCATTGCAAGATGATGATTTGTGCATCCATGCCTTTCAAAAATATCAGCCACCGAATCATTTGTATTAACAAGAGCACGGTGCACATATCCTATACGCACAAGATATATATAATCAGTAACAGTACAGTTCATATATTTCTTAAAAAATCTTGCCATGTAATCAGGATTGTATCCAAATTTTTCTGCGATAACGGCTGTTGATATGCCATATGCATGATTTTCATCTATAAAATCCATTATGTCTTTTAATCGGTTAAAATACTTGTCATCCCTCTCAAAATCCCTTTGCAATAGTTTCTCCGAATAGGAATGGATAAGTGTAAATAAAAGTTCATAAAGCAGGCTGTTAAACCGAAGCAGATACCCCTCTGGTCTTACATCATAGATAACATACATATCCGTAAAAATCTTTTTCAACCGTTCAAGTTTTGTTCTTTCAACCTCATCCCCCGGATGCATATCAACAAAAAATCTTCGCAGATGCATTGACGGAACATATTTGTCATAAAAACGCTGTGGTATCTGAAGCACAAGTGCCTCGTTTTTTTCCGCTAGAACAGAATGGATTTCCCTCGGATTTGCCATAAAAAACTCACCGTCACTCGCCGTCACCTTAACACCTCTTGGAAGATTAAGCACAACTTTTCCCTTTATAACATAGACAATCTCAAGACTGTTATGCCAATGTGGTGAAACATAACTGCCCTCATCCTTAGACAGATAAAATCTCACATCTACATCCGGATTACTTGTCACAATTTCATGACGCATCTTTTCTGTTTCCATCTATCAACACTTCCTTGCCTTTAAACGCAAAACCATAATGGTGGATATTTGAAGGATTTACTCCTCTCCCTATCAGCTCTGCATCGTAATTTTTTTCTTCTATCTGTTTTAATGCCGCTTCGACTGTTTCCTCAAGTGTGTTTTCTTTTCTTGGATTTATTACTTTAAATTCTATAATGATACCTGGAAGTATTCTTCCCGTAGGAATACTTCCTTGATATTTTGCACTATTTTTATTTATAGGTTCTAGCATTATGTCATATCTGCCAAAACCGCTTTCTCTGTTTGAGGTTATGATATAGTTGTCTATCTGGTCTACCATAAGTCCTAAAACGAAACCGTGATAGAAGTTCTCCGGTCTTATTCTTGATTCTTCTTTTCCGGCTACATCAAAACAACTAAAGATATTAGCCGTAATCTCATTTATATAATAATTCATTGCATCTAAGTCACCTTGAATTAAGGCACTTACAAATTCACTTGACGAGTCGTCCCTTGTTTTGAACCAGTTATCAATCATCTTTTCAAACATTTTTTTTACTTCAAAGTTTGTTAGGCTTAATTCATATATGTTATTTCCTTCAGAATTTGCAAAGTCAACATAATCTACCTTTAAATAACCACTAGCTAATAATAAACTCCATATTGCTTCTGAACTTCCGTCAAGCTGATTAAAGACAATCTGTTCATCCAGTTTTGTTTTTATGCTTTTTCCTTCCAACAACTCCTCCATTATCACCTTAGTTTTTGAAGAACCTTGTTGTATCAGTTGTGATACAAGTCCATTTGAACTCGAATCTGCCCAGTATGTTTTATATTTTTTTTCGTCAAGAAAGTTAATTATCGACCATGGATTATATACATCTTTACTCGTGCCAAATGTAAAACCATCATACCATTTTTTTACTTTCTCTTTTTCACTTGAAAGTTCCTGCTCGTCAAGTGCATCAAATACTTCCTCCTCGGTAAAACCAAAACATTTTGAATACTCATCACTTGTAACTGTTATAACCTTAAGATTATTTAAATCACTAAAGATGCTCTCCTTGGAAACCCTTGTTATTCCGGTCATTATTGCTCGCTCAAGATATGGATTTGTCTTAAAGGTTGAATTAAAAAGACTTCTTGTAAATGCAACGAGTTCTTCCCAGTAACCGTTTACATATGCCTCCTGCATCGGTGTGTCATATTCGTCAAGAAGTATTATTACTTTCTTTTTATAATAACGGCTCAAATAATTTGATAACTCGTTTAATTTAAATGATATATCTTCATCCATTGGATTTTCCAAAAATGATATATATCTTGCCTTTTCTGTATCACTTATACAATCTGACTTAAGCAAAAATCTGTTACTTTCATATAAGTCAATAATCCTATCAGATATTTGTTTTCTCGACAATTCAAATGTATTCCCTTTTATCCCCGCAAAACTTAAAAAGATTACCGGATATGCTCCCTGAATTTCACGATACTTTTCATCCTCCCAGATATTAAGTCCTTCAAAAAGCTCTCCCCTGTCCTTATATTCATTTGAAAAAAAACATCTGAGCATATCCATATTCAATGTTTTTCCAAAACGGCGTGGACGGGTTATAAGTGTTACTATATCTTCATTTTCCCACCACTCTTTTATAAATGCTGTTTTGTCTATATAAAAAGTGTCTTTTTTCCGTATTGATTCAAAACTCTGATTTCCTATCCCTACAACTCTTGCCATACGCTCCCTCCTGTATGCATTTTTAACCTCACGCTAATCCTCATTTCTGAGTAGCTTTTTTACAAAATAATTCTATGAAAGCTATTCGCTTCCGCTCAGAAATAATATAGCCAACATAAGGCTATGCTTAACTTGCAAAAAATAGTTTCGTACAAAAACACACAATATTCTATAACTGCATTTTAACATTGAAACATCTCAAAGTAAAGAAAGATAAGTGCCGGAAGTTTTTTCAGTAACATCACTGAGTTTTCTGATAATATTTTGCCTGTATTTTCCAAAGCTTTGCATAAAGACCTTCCTCGTCGATCAATTTTTCATGACTGCCTCTTTGTACTGCCTTTCCATCATCAATCACAAGAATATCATTGCAAAACTGACAACTTGAAAGTCGATGCGATATATATACTGCTGTTTTTGTTCCAATAAGTTCATCAAATTTAGCATACACCTCGTATTCAGCAATAGGATCAAGTGCTGCTGTCGGCTCATCAAGTATGACAAATGGAGTATCGTGGTACAATGCTCTTGCAATCGCAAGTTTTTGTGCTTCACCACCTGATATATTAACTCCGGTTTTATCAAATTCCTTTGTAAGATATGTCTCATTTCCATACGGCATTCTTGCTGCCAGACTTGAAAGTCCTGCTTTTTTTACGGCATCATTTACATGCTCCCCATCATATTCCTGTGATGCTGCAACTGCCTGACCCAATGTAAATGCCGGTATCTGGAAGTCTTGAAATACTACACTGAACAGACTTAAATATTCCTTATAGTCATATTTTTTTATATCTATTCCGTTTAAAAGTATCCTTCCCTCGGTTGGATCATACAAACGGCACAACAGCTTGATAAATGTCGTTTTACCTGAACCATTTCTACCGACAACGGCAAGTCTTTCACCTATATTAAATCTGATAGAAAAATTCTCCAATACATTTTTCTCACTGCCCGGATAATGAAATGATACATTTTCAAACTCAATCATAAATTTATCGTCATCACGCTTTTCCACCGGCAGTGTTCCCTCGTATTTTTTATTTTTTATATCCATAAAATCAAGGTACTGTTTTACATATTTTGTATTCATTTTCAATAATGATACCTGCTGGTTCCATTTTTGAAAATGCCACAAAAAATTGGTAATGCATCCCGCATAAAGACATATACTTCCAACAGAAATTACACGCTTCAATGCCATAATGCCAAGCAAAAGATAGATCATTCCTGAGATTAATACATTTATTCCCTCTGCCCACTGGTTCATTCTTGCTTCAAGAATTGTCTGCCTGCTCAAAAGCTTTGATACTTTCTTAAAAATCTCATTAAGTGTTTCTGACAAAAGACTTTGCTGGTTAAACAGCCGCACTGTTTTTCCACATTCTTCTCTACCTATATATTCATCAACATAAAAATCATATTTTCTCGTATATGGAAGTCTTTCTTCTACACTTTTATTTATTTTAGCCTGTATCTTCTGTGTCATTCTCTGATTTACATACAAAAATATTATCAAAAATGCAACAAAAGATAAAACTATTAAAATTCCTTTCCACTCCTGTGTCTTATAAGCTGTAAGACATTTTACAAAAAGCTGTACTGTTATGATACCCGCAACGACAAGCTGAAGCAGACGCTCAACAAATGGTGTAGCTGTCCAGAAAAGCATATTAAGTCCACAGCCATGCTCACGAGCCATATTGTCAATATCGCGCCGTTTGTTTTGGATAGTTTCAGATTCCATATATTCATAATCCATCGACATAAGCTTTTTGTTTAATTCATGATTTGCATCCTCCCATATCATGGAACCACCATAAAAATAAAATTTTATCACCACACACATTGCAAAATACAAAATCCCATTTCCAACTGTAAGTCCTAAAAAATCTCCTAATATACGCTCTCTTTCAACCCTTAATACAAGGTCATCAATAAGGTGCGAAGCAAAAAACAAACCCCAGTAATTATACATTACATCAAATACAATAAATAATATAACAAAAATCTTTGGAATAGAAAGTGATGAATACACCAATTTCAATCCCCGCAGATTTGTTTTTATCATTTCTTTTTTAGACATATCTAATCCACCACCCTTTCCTGATAATATCTGCTCTGAAGAGAAAACATCTTTGCATATATTCCATTTTTTTCAAGCAGGCTTTTGTGTGTCCCCTCCTCAGCAATCTTTCCTCCATCAATCAAAATAATGCGGTCACAAAATCTTGTGCTTGACAATCTGTGCGATACAAAAAACGATGTTTTATTCTGCGTAAAGTATGCATATTTTTGATAAATATCATTTTCCGCTATCGCATCAAGTGCTGCTGTCGGCTCATCCAATATCAAAACTCCGCTGTCTCTGTACAATGCTCTCGCAAGCATCAGCTTCTGACACTGTCCTCCTGAAAAATCTGTTGCCTCATCATTTAGTGATTTTTCCATCAAGGTATCATCTTTCCCTGGCAACTCGTTAATAACCTCACTCATTCCAGCTTTATCAAGACATTCCCATACCCTGTCATCAACTTTGCCATTTAAAGGTTTCATACTGATATTTTCCCTGACTGAAAGCGGCAGAAAATGAACATCCTGAAAAACACATGAAAACCACGCATATATTTCCTGTTGCGTCATTGTTTCCATATCTACTCCGTTTAGAAGAATTTTTCCCTTTGTCGGATGTAAAAGTCCGCAAATAAGCTTCATAAGAGTTGTCTTTCCTGCACCATTGAGCCCAACAACTGCTATTTTTTCCCCTGCATCTATCTTAAGGCTCATATCATCAATGATGTTATGCTCTGAAGAAGGATATGCAAAGCTGACATGTTTAAGCTCTATCTGTGGTGCAGCTTTTTTAAGCTCAGCAGCTTCTGCCGACATATCATCACCATATATAATAAATTCTTTATAACGACCAAATGCTGATACACTATTTATAAGATGATGCAGATTAGTCATACCTGAGTTTCTCTGAAGCATAAAGCCTGATATCATTCCATTATAGAATATAACATCAGATATCGGCATCTCTCCTTTAAAAAATTTCCAGACTATCACTCCGTAAAATAATACATACGATATCATTTCAGGCAAAGCAGTAACCCCTTCTCCAAACAGACGATATTCCATTTCTTTTGCTTTATAATCAAGTCTTTTCTTACGATATTTTTTAAAAAGTGTATCGAACCAATTCTCCATATTGTACATTCTTATATCTTTCGCCATCGAAAAATCCTCGGTGCGTCTGGTAATATAATCCATCTTCTGCCAGACCTCACCACCCTCTTTTGCCCATTTTTTTTCGTATGCTCCTGTAAGCTTTCCACTAAAAAAGCTCACCGCAAACAACATTGCAAATATCAAAACAAGCCACCATTCAAGCCGGACAATAAATGCGATATAGACTATCAACATTATAAATGTTGAAAATAATTCAAAAATATCTTTCACAAAATACTTTAAATTTCCTGTGGAATCATCATCGCCAACCTTTCCACCAAACAGATCCTTTTTTACTACATTTTTAAGTTCAAGAAATTTCTTATCCTCCAGATAACTATAATCTACCATAAGTAATTTTTTCGCAAATCTGTTTTGCAGCCCTTTTGCAATAATCTGATTGCGACTTGTAATCTGTCCACTGAAATGCCATCTGACAATAACACATATTAAAAGCAAAAAAACTAAAGCACAAAGCTGAAGTATAAGCATTGTCATTCTGGCACTTTCTTCAACTCCCTGCACTACCAGCTTAGGCATATAAAATGGCAGTATCTGCTGTAATGCTGCAAATGGCAATGCTGCTAAGCCATAAAGATACACTTTTTTATCCATACTCCATATAGTTCTGATACAATCCCAAAATGCAGAACAATAACTTGGCATGGCAAGATTTACACCTCTTTTTCTCTCTCCCATTTTTCTCATCCTTTCTCAAAATATTTGATAAACTATCATGAACTGCTTTTAGTATAATAAAAAATCATACCTCTTGTGCCTTTTTTGCATAAGCGGTATGATTTTTAACTTAAGCGGTCTTTTATTCTTATATTCTTCTGATACAAACAAGTCACTACACGAAATTTATTGTTCTACACAATAAAAGCGATACTTTCTTAATACTGCTAAATATATGGCAACATTATCTCAGTCGCAAATACTCCCGGTTCATTCTGACGATTGAGGTATCCGTTTTTGTCATGAATGATCTTATCAATACGCTGTAAACCAAATCCATGCCCTTCACCCTTCATTGATAAATATTTTTTTGTCCGTTTTTTCTGATCTGTAGAATTGCTGACGAACATATAAAACTGTTTTTTAAATACACCTATATATACTCTGATAAATTTATTTTCTTTTGATGCAAGTTTTTCACATGCCTCTATTGCATTGTCCATAATATTTCCAAAAACAACGCAAAATTCCACATCCGTCATCGGAATTTCCTTTGGTATTTTTGCTGTTACATCAAGTTTTATGTCTTTCTTCTTTGCAAGAGATACCTTACTGTTTACGATAGCATCTGCCATAATATTTCCTGTTTTTATAACATGATCTATGCTCTCTAAATCCTCATTCATCTGTACAATATAATCCCTTGCATTTTCCCACTGTCTGTTTTCGACATAAATCTTAAGCACCTGCATATGATTTTTATAATCATGCCGCCATCCACGCATCTCACGATATGTATTGTCAATCTCCTCAAACTGACGCTCAAGAAGCTTGTTTTGATATTGCTCCATTTCACGCACCATATATCCCGGCAGCCATATTTTCAAAATGCTGAAAGATAATAATGCAATGAAAATGCATATTGAAACTATTGCTATTATAAGTTCCATAATAATCCTCTAATCTTCCTGTTTTCTATTGTAATCAATAAATTTCTGATTGACCTGCTTATACATTCTTCTGCTCACCGGAACAGTTTTTTCAAAGCTGCGGCACTCCTCTGCCATATACAGCTTATCTTTTTCTATACGCCATATATAACGGAGATTTATTGCAATTCCACGATAACAGCTTACAAAATCCTGCTTTGAAAGCTCACTTAAGGCTTCCTTTAATGAACCTGTTTTAAAAAATTCACCCTGCCTTGTCACATATTTCATATCATGACCAAACACTTCTATATAATATATATCCTTTTGTAAAACTTTAACAACACCCATATCTCCTGTCAATATCACATATGCTTCCTGCTGTGCTGCATTGCGGTAAACTCTCTCAAGACATTCAAAAATCTTTTTTTCCTGCACCGGCTTTATCAGATAATGAAGTGCCTCCACCTCGTAACCCTCAAGAATATATTCCCTTTCGCCTGTCACAAATATAATAGGCATATCATCACCAAGCCTGCGAAGATGCTTAGCCAAAGATACCCCATTTTCTCCAGGCATTCTTATATCAAGAAACAGTACATCAAAACTATAATCCTCTCTCGCAAAAAGAAATCTGGCAGCATCTTCAAAAATGCTGACCTCGCCTTCTATGCCTTTATCAGCATACCACTTGTATATCATGTCAGAAAGCCACTGAGCTTCTTCCAAAACATCTTCACATACTGCCGCTCTCATCTTCTCCTGTTCCATAGGACTTTCTCCTCTGTTTAAGTTTGTATTTTCTTTCCACCTTTTATAAAAAATCATTCTCCATATTTTATCTTAGGCAGATTCCACTCAAAATGAGCAGCCAGCACACGCACAACCACGACAAGCACCGAGCAACCGACTATTGCCGTGTTTCTTCCTATATAATTGTCAATGACAATATAAGCACCTGCTCCTACTGCCGATGCAACTGCATATATATGTTTCTTAAATATATATGGTATCATGCCGCTCATTATATCACGCAGAACACCTCCGCCCACTCCTGTTATAACTCCGACAAATATAAGTAGAAACGTATTTGTGTTGTAATCGCTGACCGTTTTTTTCGCCACATCTATTCCGATGACAGTAAATGCTCCAAGTCCTACGGCATCAGAAAACATCAGAATATTTTCATATATTTCCACAAATTTTTCACTCGGATTTTTTGTATGCTCAGACGCATTCATTATCATAAATATAAACACAAGACATGAAACAACTGCAGCTATACTCACATCTCTTGGATTTTTAAATACTGATGGTGGCGTATTGCCAAGCAGCACATCCCTTGTTATGCCGCCACCGACTGCCGTCACGATTCCAAGCACGCATACTCCGAGCAGATCCATCCTCTTTTTTATCGCAGTCATCGCACCTGATATTGCAAATGCAATCACACCTATTATATCCAAAACATCTATCAAATCATTCATTCTTAATCTCAACTTTCAATATGGTGTTTTATTTTCGGTTCCGTAACTACTTACCGTTCTTGCCATATCCATCCTCCTGCTATATTATATGTGCTCTCATTGTAAACTCCTGTTATTTTGTATTGTATTATTTGTAACAGTTCAGCCTTGCATTTCTTACATTCATAAACCTGCCAGCAAGCTGTCAGTCGCTGCTATGCAGCTTATGTTTATTTCATTTCAGAAATGAAAGGCTATTCTACCATAAAAAGGTACTTAACAATACAATGAACAAGCTCATTGTATTGTTAAGTATCTTTTTATGGCTGAACTGTTACTATTATTTAGCAACATTCTAACATTTGGACATATTTCTGTAAAGAATAAGCCATCTTGATATTCTCAAAATGGCTTTTTCCACTACTTTCTCTCTGTTGTCAGTATCCCGTGATCCATCTCATAGACTTCATCACACAACACATCAATATCTTCCCTGTTGTGGCTTGCAACAAGCATAGTCCTCCCCTGTTCTTTCAGTTTCAGAAACAGTTTTCTCATATCGGCTACGCCCTGATTGTCAAGTCCGTTCATCGGCTCATCAAGTATCAGTATGTCCTGCCCCTCCATAAATGTCTGGGCAAGTCCGAGACGCTGTCTCATTCCCAGCGAATATTTCCTGACATGTTTTCTGCTTTTTGGGTCAAGTCCGACCATCTCTATTGCTTCGCATATCTCCTTTTTCCCAATCCTGTTTCTTATGTCGGCAAGAAATTTAAGATTTCTGTAACCTGAATAACTTCCCAAAAATCCCGGTGTTTCTATGATGCTCCCTATATTTTCAGGTGTTGAGTGACTCTTTGTAAGCTTCTTTCCATCAACTATTATCTCACCGTCACTCACACTGTAGAAACCACAAATCAGCTTAAAAAGAACAGTTTTTCCGCTCCCGTTTCTTCCGACAATCCCCACTATACTTCCCTTTTTAACCGTCAGGCTCACATTATCAAGCACCTTTTCTTTCCCAAACATTTTAGAAACATTCTTCACCACTATTTTATCTTCCATTTTGCTCTCCTCCATTATTTCACCAGCTCAAGTTTCTTCTGCATTACAAGCACAAAATTTACAATAAACAAAACCACTACACCCACAAAAAGACCACTGATTATATTCTTTGATGCACTTATATTGTTTCTTCCAAGATTATACCAGCCCTGCGGTGCATATTTCATAAACGAGCGTATAAAATCTGTTGTGTTCGTCTTTAAAAATATCCACGCAACGCTCCATACCGACAATACCACTGTTCCAAGTTTTCCTTTCTGCAGACCGTTCAGCAGAAATTCTACCATTCCATAACATATCCCCATCAGCAAAAATATCGTCATTGAAAACAGCAATGCCTGCGGTACCGTATAATTTTGAAATACATTTTTTGATATTACAAAGCCACTTGAATATCCAAGTTTTTTTACCGTTCCTGCCGCTGCACTTCCCCATACTTTTCCCCAGCTTGTAAATGTAAGATTTGTACCACACAGCAAAACTGAAAACACAAACTGTTCCAGCACAAAAACTATTGTTGCAAATACTATCGAAAACAGATGTCCAAGTGCAAAGCACGGCATACCGCATCTTTGTAATATCTGGTTCTGCACCCTCTGTTTCATCGGCACATCACTAAACCAGAGCAAAAGAAACAGTATTTCTATATTTCCGTAACTCACATCGGCAAAATAAAACGGCAGCACAGCCGGTGCTATAGGCAGGTTATAATCGTGTGAAAACATCCTGTATCCTCTTACTGTAACATCCATTATAATAAATGCCAAAACCGACAATATCAGGAACTTTGATGAAAAACACATAAGTTTTAATTCATAAATGGCAACCTTAAATACCTTTTTCATTTTATTCATCTTCCACACCTCCAAAAACACCGCTCCGTCTAAGTTTAAAACGAAAGACCAAAGATACGACAACCGCTATAACAGATATTTCTGCAAAAATTATCAATACAGTGATATACGGTGACATATTATACAAATCCCCAAACTGTCTCGTGGGATCAAATATTAAAGACGGTGTCATAAATGACGGCAGAAAAGGAATCTTTACCCATATATACTGAAATATAAACCAGAGTATCATTGGAAATGCTATGACAAGTTTTTTGTTTGGCACAAATATTGAGATAAATAATGTCATAAGTGAATAAAACGCATAACACAGACCTGATATAACTGCCAATGTAAAAAGATATTCCGTGTTTCTACCTGCAAGAAGTAATAGATTGTCTGTAACTCCGGAAATTGATTCTGGCGATTTTGGAAACATCGATGCCCCATAAACTATTGACACACCAAAAAAGCAAAACAAAATTGCAATAAAACCACATACAAATGCTCCTGTTAATGTCTGTATTATTTTGGAAAACACATACCTGTTTACTCCCATCCTGTTTATACGCATATATACTGAGTTTTCTTCATAATCAGCTGCATACAAAACAGCTCCGGTGCACGCTGCAAGACAGTATCCTACAATACTAAAAAAGCCTACATTTAAAAGATAATAATATGTAACACTATCCGTGTATCCTGTCTTTAAATCAGCTGCAAAATTTTCACTTGAACATACATCAAGCAGCGTTACCGTTCCACACAATATAACTATAATGATAAATACCGGTGATATAAACCACCTCCGCCATTCCATAATTTTTTTACCATGGTATAATTTCATTTCCATAACACTCCCCTGTATATCCGTCGTAGCAAAAATATGCAATTCTTTCTATTGATTCTTCATTATCATAAACTCCCACCAACCACACTGGTGTAATTACCGGCTTAACAGTTTTGGAACTGTCACTTGCATAGTAAGCAGCATACTGAAGCTCTATGGATTGAATCTTAACCTCATCTACAAGCAATTTTTTCTCATAAAATTTAATAACCTCTTTTAATGCTTTATTTGGCGAAATAATCTTCTGTTCATTCTTATATACACTGCCTGTCTCTCTAAAAGAATCAGCTTCTATATACTCAAGCTTTCCTTCACAAAATACAAGATATACCGATGTATCATACATTGAGCTCAAATGATCATTACCGGCACTTGTTGTCTTTGCCCATTTATCAGGTTTCTCATCCGCTTTTACCTGATAACCGGGATCAATATCTGAAAACTTAAGATTATCAACATCCTTATAAAATGCGAGCAAATCATACTGTTTTCCATCGTATTTAAGTTCTATATTCTGAGTATCATTGATAATCTTAGCAGATTTAGCATTTAATGAGCACATCCTGTATTTATCATTTATCTTTCTTCCTATAAGCTCCTCAACTGCTTTTTTATATGTACTGACATTTTTTTCAATCATGTTAGTATAATCAGTTTTTATATCATCTATATCTGCTTGCAGCCCTGATATTACTGCACTTATATGCTCTTTATCACTTTTTTCACCCAACATATAAAAACTTGGACAAAAATATGTATCACTGTTTCCTGTTACATTGTTATATGTATCCCATACTATATGCATTTTATATTTATCACCGTCATCAGATTTATATGTTCCTTCTATAACTGGTTCATTTTTATAATTTCTATTAATTTTTTTCCATGAAAGCTTTCCTGGTATAAGTCTGTTTAAAGTTTTCTCCATTTCCTTTTGTGTCCTGTTAAAAACAGTCGGATTATCAGTAAACTTCTTTGATGTACCTTTTATTTTTTCTTTATACTGGTTCATATAATATGACTTCATTCCATCCTTATATACTTCTGACATTGTGACATTTGCGTCAACCTTAAATTTTTCATCAATATCAAACGAAGCATGACCATTTGACATTTCTTCTTCGCTCAGTTCCTGTCTGTATGTTTTTTTCTCCGTCTTATTCTGTTTGCCGCCACAGCCTGTCAACAAACTTAATACACATATGATACATAATATTTGTTTAAATTTTTTCATTGGACATCCCTCTCTGCTAGATAAATTTTATGTCAGCAAGTCTTCACCCGCCACTTATTGCTTTTTCAGCAGTCTCTTTAAAACTTAAAGATTTCAAAACCCACACCTCCTTAACTTAAATTTTCATACCATCTTCCACCAAAAATCACCTAAATAATCCTATTGCAGAAAATAGTTTTTACTGTCAAAACATATGTAGAGCATCATTTTTCACCTTCCGCATTTGTTTCCGACATCATCTTTATAATAACTCACATATTCTATTTTTCAATACCGATTGCATAATTCGGCATTTTTACGACACATTTCGGCATTTTTTATATTATTTTTCTCATTTTCATGCCATAATCTTATGGTATCCGCAATAAAATTCAGCTAGTCAAGCTATGTATTTGTGGAATTATAATAGAAAAACAAAATTCATTATCACTACATTCTATATTATAATGACCCTCATTTTTTTCCACTATATTTATTATATTTTTTATACCACATCCATGTATTCTCTTATTTTTTTTATTTGTGACAATATGATTTTTATCAAATTTATATCCGTTAGGAACTGAATTTTTTACACTTATTATAGTATCTTTAGCATCATTAAATTTAATTTTTACTTTTATCCTCTTCTGTCCATTGCATTTTTCACAGGTTTCAATAGCATTATCTATCAAATTTGATAAAATCGTAACTATGTCTGTATCTTTTATCTGATTTTCTGATAAATTCTGCAACTGAAATACCATAAGAATCTCCTTTTTCAGTGCTGTTCTATATTTCTGATTGAGCACCGCATTTATTATCGCATTTTTTGTATCTATGCAATCTATCCTATCATCAAGATTTTCTGTTATATTTTTTAAAAATGTTTGCGTTTGAGCATATTCACCGTGATTTAACATTTCTAATATACAATCTATTTGATTTTTAAATTCGTGAATTTCCTGTCTTTGAATCTCATAATTTTCAGATACATATTGATAATATTCATGCTTAGACTTTATATCGTTTTGCAATAATTTGCTCTCACTTATTTGCTTTTCTCTCCTCACTACATTCTCTATCAAAGAAAAAACAATAAAGTTCATTACAGCCAATAGTGAAACAATGCTTAAAACAACATTATTGTGCAATGTTATATCATCACAATACACCAACATTCCGACTATTATAATTATTGTCATTAATGGAAAATACAAATATTTAAGCCACTCAAATTCATTTATAAGATACTCACTGCCCCCAACTGCAAACTTTCTTTTTATATACATTATCAATGCTATCATTATCATTCTGGTCAATAATGTTTTGTAATAAATACCAACTACATCGTTTTCTGCCATCCCCGCTCCCGCTTCAAATATATTCCCAAAGAATGTAAGAATTATAGCATCTAATAAAGTCAAAATACACATAAATGATGCACTCATAAATACGGCACGCCATAATTTCATATTATTAATAAATTTCACCCAAAAAGACATACATAACACAACACACATTATTTTAGCTATCACAAAGTCATTTAATACGCAATCTATTCCATATATTCCCAATATCAATGTTATTATAGATAGCACACATACATATTGTTTTTTATTTTTTTCTGCAAATATTTCTATAAAATTTTTCAAACATAAGATTTCTATCGCAATTATCACAAAATTTAATATGTATTCCATTTCTACTCTCCCATATATTTGCATATAAGCTTTGCTACCTCATTGTATCTTGCCCTCGGCACTGATATTTGCTCACCTGACTTTAATTCTACTTCATACCTTTTATACCCAGTCACACAATGCATATTAACAAGAAAACTCTGATGTACCCTTTCAAATCCGTATAATTTTAATTCTTTTTCATACATCGACAGTTTTCCATACATTTCATACTCAACTGTTTTTTGGTTTTCATATACAAAAAAAATCAGTTTATGCTTTCTGCTTTCTATATACAAAAGTTCACTTATATCTATTGTTCTTTTTTTATCTGTAAATGAAAATATCATTTTTCTTTTTTCATTATTTTTTCTTTTTATTATAGACGATAAACTTTCCTCTATCCCAGCAGTTAAAAGTTTGTTTTTTAATACATAACGAACCGCTTCGTATTTATATCCCTCTGATGCATATTGTATATGTGCACTCACATATACAATATATATATCAAAATTCATATTTCTTATTTCTTCTGCAACTTCCATCCCATTTTTTTCATCCATTTCAACATCAAGAAATAAAATGTCTGTACTTTTTAAATCACTTTCTTTAAGCATTGTCTTTCCCGAATTGTATGTTTGAATATTTACAGGCAGATTTATTTTCGCAAAATAATTTTTCACAATACTATATATTTTATCTGCATATTCTTTTATATCATCACAAATTATTATATTCATATTTCTATACTTTTCTCCCTTTTCTTTCATTGTATCATAAATTTGTGCAAGTTTTTTGCACATAATGGAGTTTCCATAGAAACTTCTAAATAAACATAATAATTTATACAATATAATAAAGTTTCATTAGAAACTCTTAATATGAGCACTTTTGTACTCATTATATCACAAATTCGCAAAGTAAGTGAACTTGTTCTCTTATGCTGAATTTATTAACAACAACATGATACAGCACAAAATATGACAAATGCGAAACATTTGGAGTTATTATGCCACAAATCTTCATAAGAAAAAATACATATAAATACTTCTAATCTAAATCTATTCCTTTATTTCCTGCCCTATAAGCTTTGCAATTACAAGCAATACAGAACAACATATTACAGCTTCACAACATAGTGCAATATAAATTTTCTTAACCGTTAATATATAAGAAATCATAATAATAAATTCTATTATCAAAATAGTCTGTCTTGTCTGTTCTTTGTTATACTTTAATTCCTCGGTTGTTAAGTCTAACTCCGGATTATTCACACATCCTATTACCATCACAATAACTGCACATATTAAATTTATTATAAATACCAGCCAAAAACATCCTTTTATATTAAACATATTATTTAATTCCGTCATTCCTATAACAAGTAATACAGAACCTATATAACACTTATAAAAAGTGTTCATATGTAATCCACCTGAATGTTTTCTTATTAACATACAAAAAATGTAAAAAATGAGCACTTGTAAAACATCGTTTCTTAAATATCCATATAACAATATTGTTATAAAAACAACTGCCTTTTCAACAAAACATTTTACAATATACTCAAATACTTCTTCTTGTTCTGATGATACTTCCGCAAATTGTGCAATCTTACTACATAAATTTGAAATCATCATTTTAGTCCTCTTTTCTTTTTTTTATCATACTATCTCATAAAATTTAATAATTCAATATACATTGCACATTCCAGCAGTTTTACAACACAATTCGGCAATTTTTATATAAAAATCAGACAGCATATGCCTTCCCTCATATATGCTGTCTGAATTATCTTCATTTTTAATATTTTTATTTTACAAATGTCAAGTTTATCTACTGTCCGTCTATCAACACCTCTTTACTTTTAAATGCAAAGCCGTAATGATGTATGTTTTCCTTGTTTACTCCACGGTTTATCAGTTCTGCATCATAATTCTTTTCTTCTATCTGTTTTAATGCAGCTTCAACAGTTTCTTCAAGTGAGTTCTCTTTTCTTGGATTTATCACTTTAAATTCTATAACTATTCCCGGATATTTTTGAGTCTGTTTGTCTTTTGGTTCAAGCATTATATCATAGCGTCCGAAACCGCTCTCACGGTTTGAAGTTATGATATAGTTTTCTGACTGGTCTACCATAAGCCCTAAAACAAAACCGTGGAAAAACCGCTCAGGCTCTTCGTCTGATGGTACATTTCCCGTGTCAAAGTAACTAATAGTTTTTAATGCTACTTTATTCATATAAGCATTCATACTTTCTATATCTCCACATATGAGAGCTTTTATAAATTCATTTGTCTCATTTTTTGCAGGACTGAACCAGCGGAGTATCATATCCTCAAACATTAGCTTTATCTCAAAATTTGTGAGTGCGAGTTTATACATTACCGATTTTGTACGGTCACCTGTAAGTTTATCTGATGATATAACCTTAAGATAACCGCTCGCAAGCATAAGACTCCACACTGCATCTTCCGAATAATCAAGTTGCGAAAATACTATCTGCTCATCTATCGGTACACCTATTGTTTCTCCTTTTAGAAGCGTTTCCATCATCATTTTTATATATGAACTACCTGTTTTCACTAAGCTGTTTATCAAACCGTTTGAACTTGAGTCCGCCCAGTATGTTTTATAATTTTTCTCATCAAGAAAGTTAATTATTGACCACGGATTATAAATATCTTTACTTTTTCCAAATGTAAATCCATCATACCATAACTTTACTTTCTCTTTTTCATCTGAAAGTCCCTGCTCATCAAGTGCATCAAACACTTCCTTTTCCGTAAATCCAAAACATTTTGAATATTCCCCGCTGGTAACAGTAATTACTTTAAGATTATTTAAATCTGAAAAAATACTCTCTTTCGATACTCTCGTTATACCGGTCATTATCGCTCGCTCCAAATACGGATTTGTCTTAAATGTTGAATTAAAAAGACTTCTTGTAAATGCAACAAGTTCTTCCCAGTATCCATTTACATATGCCTCCTGCATAGGTGTATCGTATTCATCAAGAAGAATGATTACTTTTTTTCCATAATATCGGCTGAGATAATTGGATAAATCATTAATAGCTTCCTGTGCTGACTCGTCACTCATATCATAGTCAAGTTCTCTAATGTGTTTTTTCTCAACTTCTGTCAATCCGTCCCAATCTTTTAAAAAAGCATATTTTTGAAATTCATCACATATTATTTTTTTTATCTTTATAATTGTTCCTTTGTAGCTATTCTGTTTTATATTTGCAAAGCTCAGAAATATCACTGGATATGTTCCCTGTATTTCACGATATTTCCCATCTTTCCATATCTCAAGTTTCTCAAATAATTCCCCTCTGTCCGCATACTTATTTGAGAAAAAACAGTTCAACATACTCATGTTTAATGTTTTTCCAAAACGGCGTGGTCTTGTTATAAGTGTAACCTCATCTTCACTCTCCCACCATTCTTTTATAAAACCTGTTTTGTCTACATAAAAACAGTTTCTCTGTATCATTTTCTCAAAGTCCTGAGTTCCTATACTTACCGTTCTTGCCATATCCATCCTCCTGCTATATTATATGTGCTCTCGTTGTAAACTCCGGTTATTTTCTATTGTGTTATTTAGCTACATTCTAACATTTGGACATATTTCTGTAAAGGTAACAGCTCGACTCTGGAAAAACAAATATTAATACTCAAAATGACTTATTTTTCAAACTTTATTTAAATCTATATCCCATAAATTCAACATACCTGCTCATATCTTTAAATGTCAAAAATTCAATTTCCTCATCACTTTCTCCCGCTGCCGCCTGTATTCCCGTTAATACTTCAACCGCATCTTTCCCTTTTGTAGCCGATGATATAACCGTATTATGAGCCTTGTTCAAGTTCCCCTGTAAACAAATATCCGAAACATCTTTTCCAAGTTTTAAACTGCTTATATTAAGTGTTTCCGCCGCTTTTATCCTGAATGTATCTACACCATCTTTCACCGTAATCTTTTTAAGAGTCGCACATCCCGATATATCCATATAAATCCTGTCACAATTTTCAGAAATCGTAAGTCCGGTAAGTCCTCTTGCCTCTGTAAATGCAAACATATCCATCAATGTCGTTTCATCTGGTAATGTATAATTACCTTTTTTCTCCTGCGGATAAACATAAAGCTTATTCATGTCCTTACTAAATAATACTCCGTCTTTTGACACATACAATAAATTTTCTTTTTCTACGCTTATGTCCGAAAGACTATTATTTGCAATATTGTCCTCTGTCTCTCCAAAAAATCCATTTAAAATTCCTGTTATATCATTGACTGTTGCAGGCATCTTATAACTTGTCATTTTACCCGGTAATAACATTATCTTTGTTATATCCTTGTCATATAAAACACCGTCAACTGTTACAAAGTATTGATTTTGTGAAGATATATTTATCTCTGAAAATGAATTTTTTGTCAGAACATTTTTATATCTGTCATTTATCATATCCAAATAAACTATGCTCTCGACCTGCGGTGCAAGTTCTAAGCTGCTTTTTCCAAAAGGCATTACATAAAGTGTCTTGTAATCTTTTGAATATAATGTATCATCATATATTGAAAAATATTTATTACTTTCAGACAATGTCACTTTTTCAAGAGATTCTAATCCACTATACTCCACATATGAATCAACACTCTGCAATTCCGGTGGCATATTTATCCTTTTCAGATTTGCACATTTATCAAACCACCCCATATCAACAGCATAAATATTTTTTCCAAATGTTATTTCTGTCAATCCTACGCTATTACTAAATGCTCCCGCACAAATATCGTCAACCGTATCAGGTAATATATATCCGCCCTGTTTTGTGCCGGGATATGCAACCAGTCCTGACATATCTTTTGTAAACAATACACCTTTATTAGATGAATAATCTATATTGTTTCCTGCTACAAAAAATTCCTTTCCGGCACCGCTAAACGCATAATCCTCTATTTCACTTACACCTCTTGGAATGTAAATCCTGTTCAGACTGCTGCACTGCTTAAATGCTCCTGTCTTAATGTTTTTCACATTATCCCCTAGTTTAATGTTTTTCAGACTATGGCACTTTTCAAAACATCCGGCAGGTATAGTCTGTGCCTTGCATTTCCATGTAATATTTTTTAATCTGCTGCACTCTGAAAATGCTTTGGTACCCACATATTTTACATTTTTTCCCATGTTTAACTGCTCAAGAAAATTGTTATTTGCAAATGCATATCTTACTACCCTTGTCACTGTTGATGGAATAGTAAATTTTTTGTTTTGTTTCATTGCCGGATAATAGTACAGTATTTTCATATTTTTACTGTATAAAACTCCATCTTGTGCTTTTAAATATTTATTCTTTTTTGAAACTTTTACTGAAGAAATATGGTTATTAAAAAAATAAGCATTATTTTCGGCTACTCCCTTTGCTTTACTGCCTATTTTTAATGTACCTTTTCCTCCAAAATTTATATACCGACTGTTTTTATTCTGCTTTGCCACCACTGCTGCATCTGCATTTTTTGCTCCTATGTCATTAAATAAACCTGTTGCAGCGACAGAAATACTTAGTGATAATGCAAGTAATTTTTTTAATCTCGTGCTCATAATAATTCCTCCCTCCCAGTGTGTAATCATTGATATTTCGCCAAATAATTTATTTAAATTTCAATCTACATTATTTAACTGAAAATCATTGATACAGTACACTAATAAAATATCTGCCTTATATTTTTATAATTGTTCTTATAATATAAGACAGATATTTTCTAAGATTGTTGCAATTATTTCAACTTTTCATAACACACTTACGGTCGGGCAGTTTTTACGATTCGCTCTGCTATCTGTCCTTGCTGCCCTTTTTATTACCAACATTCAGGTATTTCATAATCGGTAACAACATAATTTGAAAAAACAATTCCAGCCCAAAGATTATGGTTATCTAGTCTTTTTATATTAGGAACTATGCCACTTTTACTTGAAATAAACTCCACCTTTAAATTATTATCAAAAAGCAAATACATATTTTCTATATCTTTTTCTGTCTTCTGCTCCATGTTGATTTTCAATATATCAAATTGATTGCCACCAACACACACTTTATCTAATTTCGTATATTTTTCTAAAGCTAAACTTTCTAAAGCTGTTTCTTTCACAACAATCTCTTTTAAATTATCTGTTTCCGGCATTTTCAGTTGTTTTAATCCTCTAAGACCTTCTAACCCTAAGCTGTTAAGTTTATCATTTGATGATAAATCAAGCTCTGTAAATTTCTCTCCTGCCTGCTCAATATCTATTACTCGTAAATTTTTACATTTTGAAACATTTATCTCATTGAGATTTTCAAAAATTGTATCATCTTCCACATCTACATTTTTGAGAAAAACACATTCCAATGTAGGGTTATTTCCCAAATCGAACTTTTTCAGTTTACTCATTCCCCAAAAAGAACCAAAATATTTTATTTTTTTAAACCGCGGCAAATCAATTTCTGTAAATGTATCTGTAGACTCAAGTGACATTCCTCTAATATATCCATAATCATCCCATTCTATCCATTTGTCATGCAGAAAATCATCACCGTCTGCATACCAGTTATTTCCCATCTCCTTTGAACTTTTTATAAAACACTCCTTATAAAATTTCGTGAGCTGTTTTACTTCTGACTTTTTAGGTGCCTGTTTTTTTACTGTTATATCATAAGTAGTTTTTTTCTTCCCCTGTTTTGCCTGCAACTTTGCACTTCCAGATTTTTGTGCTTTTATCTTTATTTCTCCTTTGCCTTTTTTTATCACCGATATATTCTGCTTTCCACTTAAAATACTCCATACTGCCTTTTTCTCACTTTTTGGTGCTTTTATCGTTTTTTTCTGTGCAACCGTTACTTTTATTTTTTTTACATTCTTGCCTTTAACCTGTTTTGTTTTTGATACTGCTGCAGTCACACTTCTCATTCCAACAGCAGTAAAAATATCTGTTAAAGCTAAAGAAACGCTCAATGATAATACAAGTAATTTTTTTAATCTCATGCTCATAATCATTCCTCCCTCCCATGTAAAAACATCTGCCTTATATTTTTATAATTGTTCTTATAATATAAGACAGATATTTTTGTGTTTTGTTGCAGTTATTTTATTTATTATGTAAATCATTTGCCCTGACAAATTTTAAAATATAAGCACCTGCTGCTCCACCTTCATCTAAAGGAGACTCTTTTAGCAATTCTATTGCAGTCAATAAATCTGATAGCTGTTTCGCATTGTCTTTTCTTTCCTCCAAAATATCATAAGAAGCTATAAGCCATAAAGCCAATGTTTTAGCATCATCAGAATTTTTTTATTTTTTTATCTTTAAATACATTTTATTTAATTCTTTAAGTTTTTTATGAATGTTTCCCTATCAACTTCATTTTTTCATTCTTATACCTGTTTTTTGATAAAAATTTAATCATTTTTACTATCCCAATCTACAATAATTTAAAATATATTTTTCCATTTTTTTCTATAAACTTAACACATTTTTTCAGAAATTTCAATCCGCCATCTATATATCCTAA
>LLKB01000005.1:1176537-1177022 GCA_001414325.1 Butyribacter intestini
TGTTTTACTTCTGACTTTTTAGGTGCCTGTTTTTTTACTGTTATATCATAAGTAGTTTTTTTCTTCCCCTGTTTTGCCTGCAACTTTGCACTTCCAGATTTTTGTGCTTTTATCTTTATTTCTCCCTTGCCTTTTTTTATCACCGATATATTCTGCTTTCCACTTAAAATACTCCATACTGCCTTTTTCTCACTTTTTGGTGCTTTTATAGTTTTTTTCTGTGCAACCGTTACTTTTACTTTTTTTATATTTTTTTCCGTAGTCTGTTTTGTTTTTGATGCTGCTGCAGTCACACTTCTCATTCCAACATCAACGAAAATACCTGTTGAAACTAAAGAAACACTCAATGATAGTGCAAGTAATTTTTTTAATCTCATGCTCATAATCATTCCTCCCTCCCATGTAAAAACATCTGCCTTATATTTTTATAATTGTTCTTATAATATAAGACAGATATTTTTGTGTTTTGTTGCAGTTATTTTATT
>LLKB01000005.1:1177032-1464558 GCA_001414325.1 Butyribacter intestini
AGTTGTTGCAATTATTGCTATTTTATTGTAATTTACCACATACATTGTGTTTTTCCGTTTTTAATTGCGGTAACTTGAGATACTCTTCTCCGTTTTTTCGCATATTTTATATGCAGTTACGCAAAAAATCTAATCCACCATCTATATATCCTAAATATCCGTATTCATACCTTACTTTCGGAATCTCTGATATTTCTCTGTTTGCAACAAATCTTACGCTCGTTTCTACATCCGCAGAATATACATCTATATCAAACTCTGATATTTCCTTATCTGTTTTGTTTCCTAGTGATATTGTCACACTTTGAGGATTGCATCCTATAATCCCTATTTTCTGAATATTGGTACAATTACTTAAATCCAATTCATTTATTCTTGACCAATTCATATAAAATTCTTTTAAACAATATGTTTTAGGCATTTTCAATTCGTCAAGTGGTGTATGAGAAATATTAACTGTCTTAATTTTTCTGTTATTTGATAAATCTATCTGCTTTATATTAAAGACCGAATTTATATACACTCCTTCTAAATTTTGACATCCTGAAAAATCTATTCTGTTTAAATATGGATAATTTCCTTCTTCTGCAGACTCTCCATATCCAACATCTAAAAAGAAATATTTCAATGTCGGATTATTTCCTAAGTCAATGCTTTTCAAATTATTTCCGGTAACTGAACCAAAATACTGTATTTTTTTAAACCGTGGTAAATTAATTTCTGTAAGTATTTCTTTAGCCTCAAGTGACATTCCTCTGATATATCCATAATCATCCCATTCTATCCATTTGTCATGCAGAAAATCATCTCCTTCTGCATACCAATCATTTCCCATCTCCTTTGAACTCTTTATAAAACACTCCTTATAAAATTTCGTGAGCTGTTTTATTTCTGATTTTTTAGGTGCCTGTTTCTTTACTGTTATATTATAAATAGTTTTTTTCTTCCCCTGTTTTGCCTGTAGCTTTACACTTCCAGATTTTTGTGCTTTTATTTTTATTTCTCCATTGTCTTTTTTTATTACTGATATGTTCTGCTGTCCACTTACAATACTCCATACTACCTTTTTCTCACTTTTTGGTGCTTTTATCGTCTTTTTCTGTGCAACCGTTACTTTTACTTTTTTTACATTCTTCTTGTCCTTAGCCTGTTTTGTTTTTGATGCTACTGCAGTCACACTTCTCATTCCAACATCAACGAAAATACCTGTTGAAACTAAAGAAACACTCAATGATAGTGCAAGTAATTTTTTTAATCTCATGCTCATAATCATTCCTCCCTCCCATGTAAAAACATCTGCCTTATATTTTTATAATTATTCTTATAATATAAGACAGATATTTTTGGATTTTGTTGCAGTTTTTTATTCAATAACTATTATATTATTCTTTTATTCCTGTTGATAATTGATCTATACTTGCCATATTGGATTTAAAATAACTTGGACTAACTCTGTTCATATATTCAGCATATCCAATTAATGTAAATGCTCCTTGATATGGCTTATACACAGAACTGAAATTAAAATCAGAAGCCGACAACTCTCTTTCATTTTGATATTTTTTCAATATACTTTTTGCAACCTTTACAGCTCCGTCTACTCTATTAGGATAATACGAAGCATCATCCGCAAGTTTCTTTCCTGTTGAAGTATTTTTATCATGTTTAATTAATGCTCCATCACTGCTACATGATGAATGAGAAAATGTATCCATCGCATTATGCAATGCCAGTCCTAAAATTACTATTGAGCGATTTTTATTATTATTAGATACTGTCGTATTTGTATTGCTCTGCTTTACACAAAAATTAAATATTTTATCCCAGCTAACTGTTTTTTTGTTTATTAAAACACCTGTTTCTTCTTTTTCTTTCTCGCCATTTTCTTTTACATTTATTTTTACAGGTCCTCCGCTCGGACGCATTGTTTTTACAATTCCATTTTTTGAATCTGCATTTAATCTATCCATAATTACTTCATAATCAGAATCGTAAATTCCTGCAACTTTATCTGGTCTGGTATATATTCCATTTTTATAATTCATAGCCAATTTATATATCTGCATAGTATTAGCAATATAATTTGACCTAATCTTTGTGCTATGTTTATGTAAAAGTTTTCTACTCGAATCAAATGTATGATGCTGTCCATATCCATAACCATGAAAAGTCCAATTATATGTCATTCTAGAAATTCCGGCATCATCTCCTAATGTATCTGTAGTATTTGATTTATCCTCATCATGGTCTGAATATATCAATGCTCCATACAACAATTTTAATTCTACTCCTGTCAATCCACTCGAAGATGAAACACTTGTATGTACAGCATCTCCCCATAATGCTTCAGCATTATCAGTTTCGCTAAAATTTTCTACTTTCTCAGGATTTTTCTCTATAATATCACTATTATCAATCCCTTCCTGATAATTTTTTGAAAACTCATCATACTTATTTTGGGCATATTGTAAGTCTATTAATCCACTTCCATCCTCTAGTTTTTTTGATGTTTCTTTTAATAAATCTCTTATAAATTCCTTTGATTTACTTTTATCTTTTGCCCATAATACTGCCGCTACTCCCGTAACATGAGGAGCCGCTACACTTGTTCCGCTCACCTGCAGCGTACCATCTAAAAAACAGGCCGATTTAACAGCTTCACCCGGTGCAGCCAATTCTACTCTCTCGTCATCGGCACTATTCTTTGATATATTTCCATCCTTTGATACCGAACCAACTGCTATCACTTCATCATAAGCTGCCGGATATTGAATTTGTTTATCATTTCCTGCTGCCGCTATTATTAACACACCTTTTGAGTCTGCATATTTTATTGCCTGTTCAAGTATATCTGCATTGGTTTTTGTTCCTAAACTTAAATTGATTATATTAACACCCTTATCAACTGCCCAATAAATTCCATCAACTATTCTGCTTAAAGGTGCTTTATTCTCGCAGTCTAAGGCTTTAACTGAATATAATTCAACATTATCAGGTGCTATTCCTGAAATTCCATCTTTATCTTTTGAATTTGCTGCAATAATCGCCGCCACTGCGGTTCCATGCCCGGTTCTGTCCTCATATATAATATTTATATCTTCTTCACCCGGTACAAGATTATATCTCTCTGCAACCTTTATACCATTAGTATAATCTACACCTGAATCAATTATTGCTACTTTAATCTTATCTTTGCTTTTTTCAGAATTTTCATCTGCATTTATCATCTGCATATTCCACTCTGATACATCCGTAATATTATCTTCTGTTTCTCCTAATCCCTCCATTTCACAATCAGGTTCTATCGTTATCCCCTGCTTTTTTTCCAATTGTTGAGCTTCCTTTTCAGACAGTTCTAAAACAGTTGTATTATGTTCTTCTAAGCTCTCTGCTTTTTCAGCTTCGTCCGATATACAGTCACCATATTTAGTCTGTATATCCTTAAACAATTCACCATTTTTTGTAGAAACAATATATTGTTCACTAGCTTCTGTCTCATCAGCATCCACATTTTCAAAATTCATATTAAATGATGTTATAACCATAGAAAAAATAATTCCTATTGTTAAAAGTGCTTTCTTTTTCATACGCACTTTCTCCTTTTTTCTTTTACAATCCCTTATGCTTACTAATGAAATCATCAAGTCCCTCAGGTTTCTCCGGCTCATAAAAAAGTATTCTGCAAGCCCTGCCTGCAATCGGTGCAATAAGCACTGCAAATGCACATAAAACATTTGCTGCCTTATAAGTAAATTTCTTCACATTCTTCACCTCCCATTTTACTATAGTCCAAAAAAAATATTAACTCCCACATTGTCCTATTTATATTTCATATATCATACCACACTTTCATCTAATATCTGTTTTTTTCAGACGAATGGTCAAATTTTATCGACTTTCGGTTATAGTTTTCTTTTCATAATAACACCACTTATCCACTATTTTTAACCATTCGTCAAAATTTGTAGCTTATAGGTATATTATCTGATATAATAACTCCAAAATCCTATATCATAAATTTGTGCATTTATTTTGCATACAATAGAATTTTGCATAAACTCTTTATATTACTGCTTATGCGTTCATTATTTTATCCACTTGGAGGATTTCACATGATACTTAATGTTGCTATTTGCGATGATGAAGAAAACGATATTGACATAATATCAGATTACCTTTTTAAATATCAAATGATACATGATGTTGATTTTAATATCAGCCGCTTTCAATCCGGTCAAAACCTTTTAAATACATACTCAAAGCATGGCGTGTTTCAGCTTTTATTTATTGATGTAGAAATGCCTGAATTGTCCGGTCTTGATGTTGCTAAACGAATAAGAAAACTTCCTGACCGTGATGTAAAGATTGTTTTTGTGAGCAATTATCCGGAATATATGCAAAACAGTTTTGATGTTCAGGCTTTTCAATACCTGTCAAAACCATTATCATATGAAAAATTCAACATGGTTATGAACAATATAATTGAAGATTTTAATTTGACACATACAGTTCAATTTATTATAAAAACTGATTTATCAGAAGAAGTCATATATTCGCACAAAATAATTTACATACATACGATTGATGCACATTTAAAAAGACTCGAAATAGTGTTAGAGGATCATTCTATAGAAACTATAGGCACTTTATCTGAGTGGGAAATATCTTTAAAAGATTATAATTTTATATTGTCCCACAGGGGGTACCTTGTCAACACTTCACAGATACATTATTTTGAAGATAAAAAACTTATTATGAATAATGGTGATGCAATTCCCGTAAGCAGGCGAAAAGAAAAAGAAATCCGAACTCTTTTTGCCCATATATGTATAAGCGGAGGTTTATAATGATTTACACTTTAACATCTGATATTTTTGATATTTTTACTATGAACATATTTTTTAATACTATTTTTCAAAAGCGTAATAAAAATATTCCTTATCCTATATTTATATCATTCTTTGTACTATATGAATTTATAGGATTTATCACCAACAGTTATTTTAATCTGTCAGGCAGTAAACATTTGTATATTGTCTCTTTAGTAAGTATATTAACAATATTTTTACTGACATTTTTATATAATGCAAACCTTAAACTGCGTTTACTTAGTGCCATATCTTATCATGTTCTGGGCGGCTTATCAGAAGTTGTGATATATATTATTATATCCTACTTTCCAAAGGAAGACAGGGCTAAAATACTCTCCCAAAACGGTATCTGCCTTGCTATATCACAAATTTTATTTTTTGTGTTTATAATGTTTGCCGTTCTTTTTGTAAAAAGAAAAAAGAGTGAATTACTTACATTACAATACTCAATACTTATTTTGTTTACACCGGTTTTAACTAATATACTTATTTTAAGTATCTCTAATGCACCAAAAAATAATATTTTTCATAAAACAATGAATACACTTGCAATAATAGGACTTCTTGCTGCAAATATAGTCAACTACTTTTTACTTGACAGCCTTTTAAAAGTAAAAGAATTGGAAATCACCAAAAAACAGTTAAATGATAAACTTGAATATCAGACAAAGAAATATCTTCTTTTATCAACAACTTATAAAAATTCACGCAAGATTATCCACGATGTTAAAAAGCATTATTTTTTCATCAGGGAATGTCTGCACAAACAACACTACAGTGAAATTGATGATTATATTAATACATCTATCGGAGATATGGAGCAGACTTTCAACCGCATCAATACCGGAAATCTTGTTATTGACTCTTTTGTAAGTAACTATATGATGCTTGCGGAACATAATAATATCGTATTTAAAACAAATATTAAAGTTGACCTTGACAATATACAGATATCCGATTATGATTTCAGCATTATTCTCGGAAATCTTTTGGATAATTGCTATAATGCGTGTGAAAAAATAATGCCACCAAGAAAAAGAGAGATTGATGTTGATATTTTCACAACAGAGCGTGAACTTGTAATTCATTTATACAATACATTTCTCCCTGACACGATAAAATACGATGATGATGAACTTGTTCACGGTTATGGTACTGCTAATGTTTTTAATATCACACACACTAACCGTGGTAATTATAATAATTTTATCAAAGAAAATTTTTATCATGCCGTTGTTACTATTCCATGTAATATTGATAAATATAAGAAAATATAATTTGATACTATTCAAGGATTGGTACAAAATAGTAACAGTTCAGCCATAAAAAGATAATTGGCAATACAATGAGCTTGTTCATTGTATTGTTAAGTAGCTTTTTATGGTAGAATAGCCTTTCATTTCTTACATCTGATATTACCGATAATAATTTCAGCCATATACATATTCAATATATATGGCTGAAATCATATAAATTTTATTAAGTTATTTCCTCAAAATACTGAAAACTTTACCACTACTCCGAGCACTACCGCATAGGCTGCTACCGTCAGGTAAGCTATCACATCCTGTTTTTTATATTTTAAAGGCTTCATCTTTGTTCTGCCCTCTCCGCCGTGATAACATCTCGCATCCATCGCAAGTGCAAGGTCATTCGCTCTCCTTGCCGCTGATATGAAAAGCGGTATGAGTATAGGAAGCATTGCTTTTATCCTCTGAATGACATTGCCCGACTCAAAGTCTGCTCCTCTCGCCATCTGTGCTTTCATTATCTTGTCCGTCTCATCGACAAGTATCGGTATAAATCTGAGTGCTATCGACATCATCATTGCAATCTCATGTACCGGTACTTTTATCTTATTCAACGGTTTTAAAAGTTTTTCAAGTGCATCCGTGAGCTGATTTGGTGTTGTTGTGAGTGTCATAAGTGATGAACCTATGATAAGAAATGTAAGTCTGAGTGCCATAAACACTGATCGTTTAACACCTTCAAGCGTAATAGTAAATACCCACGCTTTTACAAGCACTACCTCTCCGGGTGTCCAGAACAGGTTTAACGCCGCCGTAAATATAAGCATGAACATTATAGGCTTAAGACCTTTTACCATGAACTTAAATGGCACATGGGATATTTTTACAAGTATTGCAAAAAATAATGCTGCGATTATATATCCGCTAAATTTATTAAAGCAGAATAATGATATTAGATATGCTAATGTTCCAACCACCTTTACTCTTGGGTCAAGCCTGTGTATTACTGAATCTGTCGCATAATATTGTCCAATGGTAATATCTCTAATCATTTGTTCCCTTTCATATATTTATTAAAAATAGCATCTGCCGCTTCTTTCGGTGTTATACATTCCTGTTCTATCCCTGCTCCAAGTACATTGAGTTTGTGTATGACATTTGTTGCCTGCGGCACGCCCAATCCGATTTCTTCAAGTTCCCTCTGATATTTAAACACTTTTCTGGGTTCGCCGTCAAGAACTATCTTTCCGTCATTCATTACAATCATTCTGTCAACATATTTTGCCACATCATCCATGCTGTGGGACACAAGTAGTATCGTCATATCGTTTTCACGGTGAAGTTTTGCGAGAAGTTCAAGTATCTCGTCCCTGCCTGCCGGGTCAAGACCTGCCATCGGTTCATCGAGTATGAGTATCTTTGGTTTCATCGCCAGCACACCCGCTATCGCAACACGCCTTTTTTGTCCTCCCGACAGTGCAAACGGCGACGCATCAAGAAGGTCATCACCTATGCCGACCATTTTAAGAGCCTCGAAAGACCTCATCTCAACTTCAAGATTATCAAGACCTAAGTTTTTCGGTCCAAACTTCACATCCTCTATAACAGATACCTCAAACAACTGGTGCTCCGGATACTGAAACACAAGACCGACATTTCCTCTAAGCTCTTTCATCGAAAAGCCTTTATCATAAATATTCTTCTCTTCATAATAAATATTTCCCGATGTTGCCTTTTCAAGACCATTTAAAAGCTGTGTCAAAGTCGATTTGCCCGAACCCGTATGACCGACAAGCCCTATAAACTCACCATCATTTATTTTTAAATTTATATCATCCAGAGCTTTCTTCTCCTCAGCAGTCCCTGCGGCATATACATAATCAACATTTTCAAGTCTAATTCCCATATGAGCCTCCAAACCAACATATGATACACATTTACAATATTAATATATAAAAAATTATATACTATTTCACATACAATAAATATATCATACAATATACTTATTAAAAATAAAATATATTTCCATTTCATACGCTATAATACAAATATCTTAATCAATCTTTTTTTCAATACCGTTAATGGATTTTGCAATGACAGCAAATAATATTAACAGGTATTCTGTATCCGTCAGTACTTAATGGTGGTCTTTTCACCATTTATGTACTGCTACGGAGACAGCATAGCGGGAGCGTACCTGTGTTATTATTGCTGTCATTGCAAAATCATCAAAGACCCATTAAATAATCCACAAGCTCCTCCGCACTCAAAATATCCTTTGGTATATTCATACCCTTTTTATTTAATTCAAGTGCTATCTTTGTTATCTCTGGTATCGTAAGCCTGTACTGCTCAAGTTCCTCCGCATTTGCAAATATCTGTCTCGGTTTTCCCTGCATCTGAACTTTTCCGTCTGACATTACATACACATAATCTGCTCCGACTACTTCCTCCATGTAATGCGTTATGAGTATGACCGTTATCCCCTCTTTTTTGTTAAGTTCGGTTATTGTATCTATTACCATCTTACGGCCTACCGGGTCAAGCATTGCCGTTGGCTCATCAAGTATAATGCACTTTGGTTTCATTGCCATTATACCTGCTATTGCAATCCTTTGTTTCTGACCGCCTGACAAATGATTTGGTGAAGATTTTCTATATGAATACATCCCTACTGTCTTTAGGCTTTTTTCTACTCTCTGCCATATTTCTTCTGTTGGCACTCCGACATTTTCAGGACCAAATCCCACATCTTCCTCAACCACATTTGATATTATCTGATTATCGGGATTTTGAAAGACCATTCCTGCAGTCTGTCTTATCTTTAGGTCATTGTTATAATCAGAGGTGTCCATTCCATTTACAAACAATGTTCCCTCTGTTGGAATAAGAAGTGCATTGAGATGTTTCGCAAAAGTGGATTTTCCTGAGCCGTTTGCTCCAAGCACTGCGATAAAATCTCCTGCTTTCACTTGGATGTCAACACCGTCAAGTGCCCTTTTTATCTCGGTTATTTCTCCATTTTCATCACGCCTTGAATACTCGTGCACAAGACCTTTTGCTTCTATCATATTTTCCATGCTGTCACCAACTTTCGATTTGCCAATTTTCATATATCAAAACAGGCTACCACATATGTGATAGCCCTATTTTATATTTTCTTATTTGAATTATACTAACTCAATAAGTACTTCCATAGCTGCGTCACCTTTACGCTGACCAATCTTTACGATACGTGTATAACCACCGTTGCGGTCTGTGTACTTTGGTGCGATATCATCAAGAACCTTAGATACAACATCAACTTTCTTTGTATCTTTTCTGCGGCTCTGCTTGTCAGCAGGAACTTCTGTAACTGTGAAAAGAGTTTTCTGCATCTGTCTTCTTGCATGAAGTCTTGAAGGCTGATCTTTCTTAATCTCCCTCTCTACTTCGTCATAAACTGTAACTTTCTTACCGTCTACAACTTCTTTAACTCTCTTTCCATCTTTATCTTTACGAGCTACCTTAGCAGTAACTTTCACTGTATCAAAATTATTGCACTCTTTTACGCCTAAAGCAATGATACCTTCTGCAATCTTACGGATTTCTTTTGCCTTAGCTTCCGTCGTAACAATCTTGCCATAGTATAACAAATCTGTTACCTGATTACGAAGCAATGCTTTTCTCTGACTGGAAGTTCTTCCAAGTTTTCTATAGCCTGCCATGTGTGCTTACCTCCTAATTAATCTTCGCTTAAGTTAAATGAAAGGTTTAACTCTTTCAATTTAGCTATAACTTCTTCTAATGACTTACGTCCAAGGTTTCTAACTTTCATCATGTCCTCAGATGTGCGGTTGCAAAGTTCACCGACAGTATTGATACCGGCTCTCTTTAAACAGTTGTATGAACGAACTGAAAGTTCAAGTTCATCAATGTTCATTTCCTTCACCTTATCTTCAGTATTGTCCGGTTTCTCGGCAATAACCTGAATATTAGATGTCTTATCTGAAAGGTTGATGAATGATTTTAAATGATCGCTCTGAACCTTTGCTGCAAGACTTACAGCGTCTGTAGGCTCAATAGTACCATTTGTATATACTTCTATTGTTAACTTATCGTAATCAGTTATCTGACCAACACGAGTATTCTCAATCTTGATGTTTACTCTCTCTACCGGTGTAAAGATAGAATCAATTGCAATTACATTGATAGGTAAATCTTCTCTTTTATTTTTATCAGAGCTGATGTAACCACGACCATTTACAATTGTCATCTCGATATATAATTTGCAATCAGGTCCGCCACTAAGTGTAGCTATAACCTGATCCGGATTCATAATCTCGATATCCTGATCTACCCGAATATCTGCCGCTGTTACCACGCACTCACCTGACGCTTCGATATAAGCTGTCTTTGTCTCATTTGTCTCGCTGTTATTTTTGATAGCAAGACTCTTGATGTTCATAATGATCTCAGTAACATCTTCCTTTACTCCCGGAATTGCAGCGAATTCATGAACCACGCCGTCAATTTTAATATGACTAACGGCTGTACCCGGCAATGATGAAAGCATAATTCTTCTAAGAGAATTACCCAAAGTTGTACCATATCCTCTTTCCAGAGGTTCAACTACAAACCGTCCATATCTTTTATCTTCTGAAATCTCAGCTATCTCAATATTTGGTTCTTTAAAATCAAGCACTCTAAGTACCTCCTTTTGGGTGTTATGCTTTGCTGCCAGTTAATATTACTTAGAATATAACTCGACGATAAGCACTTCATTTACAGGAACATCAATCTGCTCTCTTGTAGGAATTTCCTTAACAACTCCTGAAAGTTTTTCATGGTCTGCTTCAAGCCACTCCGGAACGATTCTTCCGTCTGTTACTTCAAGGATATCCTTATATCTCTGAGCACCTTTGTGCTTCTCTTTGATTTCGATAACATCACCCGGTTTTACTTCATATGAAGGGATGTTTACGCACTTGCCGTTTACAAGTACATGCTTGTGATCGATAATCTGTCTTGACTCTTTTCTTGTACGACCATAACCCATTCTGAAGAGTACATTGTCGAGACGAAGCTCAAGAATAATCATAAGGTTTTCACCAGTTGTACCGTATTTTAATTTCTGAGCTCTTGCAAAGTTGTTTCTGAAAGGCTTCTCTAAAACACCATAAATGAACTTTGCTTTCTGCTTCTCTTTGAGCTGAAGACCATACTCGCTCTGCTTTCTACCAGCTCTAGCATTTCTATTAGACTTCTTATCAAGACCAAGGAATGTAGGGTCAATTCCAAGACTTCTACATCTCTTGAGTACTGGAGTCATATCTCTTGCCATGTTTATTTCCTCCTATATAATAATACACAAATAATTATTCATCTTTATATCTGCCACTGTAGGCAGACCGTTCTTAAAATCCTGTGGTATATTCCACAAAAATCATACACGACGACGCTTTGGTGGGCGGCATCCGTTATGTGGTACAGGTGTTACATCTCTGATGCTTGTTACATCGATTCCACAAGCCTGTAATGCACGAATTGCTGCTTCACGACCAGAACCTGGTCCTTTTACCATAACATCTACAGAAGTTAAACCATGAGGTACTGCTGCCTTTGCTGCAGTCTCAGCAGCCATCTGTGCTGCATAAGGTGTAGACTTCTTTGAACCTCTGAATCCTAATCCGCCTGCACTTGCCCAAGAAATTGCATTTCCTTCAGCGTCTGTGAGCGTAACGATTGTATTATTAAAGGAAGACTGAATGTGTGCCTGTCCATGTCCGACATTCTTCTTGACACGCTTCTTACTTGCCTTTTTTGCTACCTGTTTAGCCATTGTCAAACCCTCCTACTAGAATTTGTACATATTATCTATATTATTTCTTCTTATTTGCGACAGTACGCTTTGGACCTTTACGAGTTCTAGCGTTTGTCTTTGTCTTCTGTCCACGAACCGGAAGACCTTTTCTGTGACGAATGCCTCTATAGCATCCAATTTCCTGAAGTCTCTTGATGTTCATAGCGATTTCTCTACGAAGATCACCTTCAACTGTCTGTGACTCATCGATCACACTGCTAATGCGCTTTACTTCGTCATCAGTAAGATCCTTAACACGTGTGTCAGGATTGACATTAGCTTCTGCTAAAATACGATTTGAGCTTACTCTACCAATACCATAAATATAGGTAAGTCCGATCTCAACACGTTTCTCTCTTGGTAAATCTACACCACTAATACGAGCCATGTGTACTTTACACCTCCGTTAATTTTCTAGATTGTTAGTTAAAATTGATTACAGTGCATTTGCACTGTCAGCCGCTTTAAATTGTAATCCTATTGCATAGACGATTCCTTTTCGGACACCACTATGGTGAACAAATGTCGAGCTGCCTGCGAAATGGCAGCCGGTACTACGCCGCAGTCATCAATCTGCCGTTGATAAGACCAGCTCCAATTGAAATGACACAACCTTCCGCTGAAACAGGTAATCAGCCTGTCTACAATATCATGATACATATAGTATCATAACGAACAGAAAGCAAGTTCTATATTATAACAACAGAAAAGCCAAAGTAATACTGCTTTGGTTTCCGTCAACTAATTAGCCCTGTCTCTGTTTGTGTCTAGGGTTTTCGCAGATAATTCTGACTTTACCCTTTCTTTTGATGACCTTACATTTTTCGCAAATTGGTTTTACTGAAGATCTAACTTTCACAGCAATAACCTCCTTTCATAAAGTCCATTTGCTATTTTACCATATATTTTTATTGGATGCAAGCACTTTTTTTGATTTTTCATTTATTATGTAACAGTTCAGCCATAAAAAATAATTGACAATACTTGAGCTTGCTCATTGTATTGTTGATTATCTTTTTATGGTAGAATAGCCTTTCATTTCTGAAATGAAATAAACCAAAGCTGCGAAGCAGCGACTGACAGCTTGCTGGCAGGTTTATGAATTGAGGAAATAAAAGGCTGAACTGTTACTTTATTATCGTCGCCACTTAACATAATAAACTCTATCCTTACCCCAGCAGTCTCGCTTCTCTTATCACAAGACTGTAATTTCTTCTCCACACTGAACCAAACTGTGAACTTGGGAGAGGACAGCCACCGACACCTATCTCAAGGGTGATACTCGGCACTTTCTTGTTATACATTGTGTACTCTCTCAGTGCACCAACGCTTTTTCCACCCTTTTCATAGCTGGCACTGCTCGCATACCCCGTAATTCTTCTGGCAAGGTTATACATTTTTATTGTAGTCTTTTTTGTAGTTTTTTTAATTCCTCTCCGGACACTTCCAAATGCTATAGAACCCATTGCGTGATAATTTACCGTGCCTTTTAATTTTGTATTATTCTTTAATGTATTTATCAGTTTTACAACTGCTTTTGTCTCAGGCTCACTCTCCGCATATGGTCCTGAATATCCTGAACCGCCACGCCTGCCGCCGTATTTTGCATGATAGTTGTATTTATAATTTCTGTTAAGGTCTACACCTCTTGCATTTGCTTTCCATGAAGATGTACTTTTTGCACCCGGCATCCTGTAAAGTGCCTTACGGAGTTTGCTGTCTCTTATTTTTGATATACCAAACTGTGATATTGTCACACCGTCAGGATTTGTCATCGGTATATAGTGTATCGCAATCTTGTTTAATGTGCTCTTTAATCTGACACCTTTCACACGACCGTTATAATTTTTGAGATAATGTTCTATCTGAGCCATGCAAAGCTGTGCCGTCATATACTCCCTTGCGTGTATCGAACTTACGACAAGCATTGTTTTCTTTGCCTTTGGATTGCCTACCACAACATCATAGATATTTCTCTTGTCATTTGATTTTCCGATTACATTTACTTTTACATAGTCAGAATATGTATTTGCAAGCTGTTTAAGATCACCGCTCATCTCATGATAACTGTATTTCTGGTGACCCGTGCTTACAAAATTTGCAATTACAAAACTTTTTGCATTAGACTCTGTCTTGAATATTTCATTATTATAAATGCCTACGGCAGCTATATAATATTTATACCTTTTACCTGCCCTGACTTTTCCATCGTTATATCTTAACTTTTTTGTCTCAGCAAGTTTTCTGTATTTATTATTGTTTACCTTCTTATATATAATGTATTTTTCTGCACCTTTTGATTTATTCCAGCTTAACTTTACTCTTCTTGAACTAAGCCTTGTAAATCTGACACTGTTCTTTTTAGGAATACAGCTTGTAAGTCTGTCTGTCCTTGCAAGAGCAACATCCGCACCCGAATATGCAACAACGCAGAATGAATAATTCTCACCTCTGCTGACATTAAGTGTAAACTCTGTTTCATTGTATAAAGTTTTCTGTGAAAGATTTTCTGTTTTTCCATCATTTGTGCTTTCGGATGTATTACCCGAATTATCAGGAGTCTGATGAAAACTTCCTTTTACATAAAATACGGTATAATACGCTGCACCCTCATATGAATTCCATTTTAATTTTATCTGTTTTGAGCCACCCTGCTTTATGGAAACATCCATTGTCGGCAATGTATCATCATAAATAGCTGAGCCGGTTGTAACATCTGCCGGTTCTGAAATGCTGTCACCTTTTAATTTGGCTTTAGCTTTGTTGCTTTTTTTAACTGTATTTTTGCCATCTGCAGTCTGTGTCCTAACGGTTACTTTATTATTCACCGCCGTCTGTGTCTTAACTGATGCCTGTGCCTTCACCCCCGACACGGCAGTCTGCTGTAAACCACCTAGCAAAACCGCAAGAACCAGAAACATCGCTATCAGTTTTCTTTTTCTTTTTAACATTTGTGTTCTCCTATTATAATGTATTTTTATGCTTATACATAACCAATTATATTCTGTTCTAATTGTACTTCCTTATATTTTTATACTTAGATGTTTGCAAAACTATCATATATATATGGAATTAAATTGTGCAAATATCTAATTAAAATAAACAAAAAGACAAACCACCATGATTTGTCTTTAACCCTAATCTTATTTATCTCTCCATGTGATGCGTCCCTTTGTAAGGTCATATGGTGACATTTCCATTGTAACCTTATCTCCCGGCAATATACGGATAAAGTTCTTTCTGAGCTTTCCGCTGATATGTGCAAGCACCTGATGACCATTTTCAAGTTCTACCTTAAACATGGCATTTGGAAGCTTCTCAACTACAATTCCTTCAATTTCAATAACATCTTCTTTAGACATAAATAACCTCCGTCTTGATAAATCATTTATTGTTACTGTTTATGGCAAATATTAAATCCATCATCAAACAGTAAACATTTTCTATAACCTGCCTATAAAATAATCGGCAATTTTTTTACTTATTTTAAGTCAGACAATGATACGAACCTTAACATATGCTGTATCGGTTACCTGCCGCTGTTTTATTATATTCTAAACAGTGACATGATATTTTCTGCATCGCTGCCTGACCCTATTTATAACTTCAAATCTTATACCAGATCCTTATTGTATGATAAAAGTTCCGGCTCTCCTTCTGTTATAAGAAGTGTATTTTCATAATGTGCTGAATTCATACCGTCTCTTGTGACACAAGTCCAACCATCGTCAAGTATCCAGATTTCTTTCTTTCCTCTGTTTATCATAGGCTCAACTGCAAATGTCATGCCGGCACGAAGCTTCATTCCTCTGCCGATTGGTTTAAAGTTTGGTATCTGTGGTTCTTCGTGCATCTCTTTTCCTATGCCGTGACCTACCATCTCTCTTACAACTGAGAAACCGTTTGACTCAGCATAATCCTGAATTGCCTTTGAAATATCATAGAGATGATTTCCGGCTTTCGCCATCTTCATTCCCTCAAAGAAACTCTGCTTTGTAACATCAATCAGTTTCTGATCCTCAGGTGAAATCTCACCTACTGCATGAGTACGCGCCGCATCAGACTGATAACCTTTATAAATAACACCCGTATCAAGACTGATGATGTCTCCGTCTTTAAGAATGTTTTTCTTATCCGGAATTCCATGTACTACCTGCTCATTTATTGATGTACACACAGATGCCGGAAATCCCTGATAATTAAGGAATGATGGGATACAGTCATAACTTCTTATGATTTCTTCACATTTTCTGTTAATCTCAAATGTACTTACACCTGGACGGATAATCTTTGCAAGTTCGTCATGAACTATCGCAAGAATCCTTCCTGCCTCACGCATCAATTCAATTTCATGTTCTGATTTAATTGTTACTGCCATAATGTTAATGTGCCTTCTTTCTTTATTTTTTTGATATTGAGACAATTTATATCATGCACATATAGTGTCCGTTATGCTATAAATACTACAATTCTTTATTTTATATGATGCAAGGTTCAAAATCGGATAAAAATAAATCAATCCGTGGTATAAACTCATGGCAAAATACCTTTTGAACCCCATGCATCATTTTATGGGGATTTCAATTTTTCTAAAATCATCCCTCAAGAATTCCGCAAATCTCCTCAAAACAGGTATCAAGTCCCTTTGAACCATCAATAACTTTTAAGATTCCCTGTTTCTTATAGTAATCAATAAGTGGAGCTGTCTGCTCATGATATACATCAAGTCTCTTTTTAACAGTCTCCGGAGCGTCATCATCTCTTACAATAAGCTCGCCATCGCATTCATCACATACTCCCTCTGTTTTTGGAGGAATATTTACTACATGATATGTTGCTCCACAAGACTTACAGACTCTTCTTCCGCTCATTCTGTCTATAATAGCCTGATCCTCGAGGAAAATCTCAAGTGCATAATCGATGGCATCGTCATCCTTTGCAAGTGCCGCTGTAAGTGCTTCTGCCTGAGGAATTGTTCTTGGAAATCCGTCAAGAATATATCCATTTTTGCAATCATCCTGTTTGAGGCGGTCTACAACAAGGTCACATACAAGTTCATCCGGTACAAGATTTCCTGCATCCATATACTCTTTAGCCTTCTTTCCAAGCTCCGTACCGTTTTTGATATTTTCTCTAAAAATATCTCCTGTAGAAATAGCCGGAATACCAAATTTTTCAGTAATCTTCTTTGCGTGTGTTCCTTTACCTGCTCCAGGTGCACCTAACATAATAATCTTCATATTTTGTTCTCCTCTCAAAAAATCAGTTTTTTACATTCATGTGTTTTATACTGCATGAATGATATTAAATTTGCCATACTATACACATATCGTGTATTTCACATCGTAACAGTTATGTTACTTTGCATCAATTTTATTGCTATCAACTGTTATCATCTCTGAACATAAAATTTTTATTCAAAGAACGCTCAATATATATTCTATCCTAAATTGTCAGTTATTTCAATACAAATTTTTTGACTCTGCTCTTACCATGTAAAAGTTCAGCCTTTTATTTCTTCAATTCATAAACCTGCCAGCAAGCTGTCAGTCGCTGCTTCGCAGCTTTGGTTTATTTCATTTCAGAAATGAAAGGCTATTCTACCATAAAAAGATAATCAACAATACAATGAGCAAGCTCAAGTATTGTCAATTATTTTTTATGGCTGAACTGTTACATTACCATGTCAATTATTTAATTATTTTCAACAAATAAACTTTAGTCTGCCAAATACCATCTGACCGTTTGGTATAAACTCATTTATAGCTGCACATCAGTGCAGCATAATCTTTTGTTTGCAAAGCACCGCCTGACAGCTATGTTAAACTTGTGAATGGGCAACAGCCCAAAATACTACTGCACTTGCCGCCGCAACATTTAGCGAATCGACTCCATGTGACATTGGTATCCTGACAGTATAATCACTCTCAGATATTGTACTCTGTAAAAGTCCGTCACCCTCCGTTCCGAGAATTATCGCAAGTTTTTCTTCTGATACTACATCTTTATCATCTATGCTTACAGAATTATCATCAAGTGCCATTGCCGCTGTTTTAAATCCGAGGCTGTGAAGTCTTTTTATATAACTCTCTCCATTGTCATCATCTGATATATTTACAAATGTCCACGGTATCTGAAAGACTGTTCCCATGCTCACTCTTGCAGCTCTGCGATACAAAGGATTACTGCTGCCGTTTGTCAGTATTACCGCATCTATATTGAGTGCCGCCGCTGAGCGGAATATAGCCCCCACATTTGTCGGATTCATTACATTTTCAAGAACAGCTATCCGCCTTGCATCCTTGCAGATTTCTTCAAGTGCCGGAAGTTGTCTGCGGTGCATCGCACACAACATTCCTCTCGTTAGTTTAAATCCCGTGAGTTTTGTGAGAATCCCAAATTCTGCCGTATATACTGGAAATCCATATATATCTTTTTCTTTGTATCCGGTACTTTTTAAGGCATATTTTTCTTCTGATACCGTATTTTCTCTGTTGTTTTTCAAAACAAGATTTTCCTGTTTTTCTGCATCTGAATATATTTTTCTGTTTTGATATATCCTGTCGCACTTTTCCAATACAACTTTCCCCTCGCCCTCAATATGTTTTTTCTCAATAAGACATGAAATCGGCTCATATCCTGCATCAAGCGCCCTCTCTATTACTTTCGGACTTTCCGCTATAAATATTCCCTTATCAGGCTTTGCTCTGTTTAAAAGCTGTCCCTCAGACAATCTTGCATATATATCAAGTTCTTTTGCTTCAAAATCTTTTATCTCTATTATGTTCATTTTGTTTCCTCATTTCCGTACAACCTGTTAAAAGCAATGCCCAAAAGTTTATCTGTCTTGTCTGCCAAAAATAATTGATATTTATGTGATTTTTTCCACATTTTTATACATTTCACTTATCCTTTATGCTTTTTTCGTTTTACTGACAATACGGTTATCCTGCATTTTTTCTTTATTCCGTTAGCTGTAACAGTTATCTTTGCCTTTCCCTTTCTTACTGCGGTCACTTTTCCTTTACCGTTCACTTTTACGATATTTTTATTACTGCTTTTATACCGGACTTTCCTGTACGGACCTGTTACTATCGTTTTTAAACGAATACTCTTATTGCCTTTCAGATAAAGCGTTCTCTTAACCGGTTTTATCTTAAGTGATATTTTTTTCACCGTGACCTTACATATAAATTTCTTTCCATTAACCGTAACTTTAACTACTGCTTTTCCGGACTTTACCGCCGTAAGTTTCCCTGCTGCATTAACTTTTACTATTTTCGGATTACTGCTTTTGAAATTCGCTTTAACCGCTTTCCCGTCTACCTTAGCTATCAAAGTAAATGTTTTATATTTCGGCAGATACAGTACAACTGAAGTTTTGTTCACTTTAACCATACTGTTCGGCGACACCGTTGGAGTTGTGGTTTCATTCGGCTCTGATGTTTCTGTTGGTTCTGCCGTCTGACCTGGCTTTGCACTCGCTGTTTCCGCTGGTTTCTCTGTCTGACTTGGCTTTGCACTTGCTGTTTCCGTTGGTTTCTCTGTCTGACCCGGCTTTGCACTTGCTGTTTCCGTTGGTTTCTCTGTCTGACTTGGCTTTGCACTCACTGTTTCCGTTGGTTTCTCTGTCTGACCTGGTTTTGCACTCGCTGTTTCCGCTGGTTTCTCTGTCTGACCCGGCTTTGCACTCGCTATTTCTGTTGGTTTCTCTGTCTGACTTGGCTTTGCACTCGCCGTTTCCGTTGGTTTCTCTGTCTGACCTGGTTTCGCACTCGCCGTTTCCGTTGGTTTCTCTGTCTGACCTGGTTTTGCACTCGCTGTTTCCGTTGGTTTCTCTGTCTGACCTGGCTTTGCACTCGCTGTTTCTGTTGGTTTCTCTGTCTGACTTGGTTTTGCACTCGCTGTTTCCGTTGGTTTCTCTGTCTGACCTGGCTTTGCACTCGCCGTTTCCGTTGGTTTCTCTGTCTGACTTGGTTTTGCACTCGCCGTTTCCGTTGGTTTCTCTGATTTTGACCAATACGGATATAATTTAATAGCTTCGTTTTCTTTATATTCACCATTTAAATCATATGTCTTTTCGCCACCCTCACTGCGCGACCAGCCTGTCTGAGTATATCCTGTTTTTGTATATAATGCAGCTTTTAAGTTCAGTGATGTATCTTGCAATTTGCTTATTGACTCGACACTTCCAACCACATCATTTCCTGGAAGATATGTTACTGAATATGTCTTTGTTCCAAGTTTTACATTTACATTTATCGTTATCGTTTTTTCATCATTTTTTTCAGACTTCCCAACTACTTTCAACACACTTGTCGGTGATTCAAATGCCCCTATTTTAAGCAGTCCTGTCTCATAGTCAATTTCTGTGTCCGCTGCTGTTTCTCCACTTACATTCCACCTTATGTCTCCATCTGATATTTTCTTTCCGTTTATCTGTGCAAGGAACTGAATCTGACTTCCTCGTACGGCAGTCATCTGAAGATTTCCACCAACTTCTGACGGTGCTAATAATGTAATACCGTTTGCTGTCGGTTTCCCAGTATTTTCAGGCTGCTCTGTCGGTTGCTCGCCATCTATTTCCTTTCCACTTACATTAAATGTTATTTTTTCTTTTGTAAGCTCTGTTACGGATATTGTGTATCCACCGTATGTTATGTCTTCTCCAACTGACATTGGTGCATCAATTCTTGTGTTATATTGTCCGCCTATTGCAGATAATTGTGTCACACCACTTAAATTTTTAGGAAATCTAACACTCATATCAGAATCACAAACAAGAAGCCCGGATTTGTTTAGTCCATTTGCAGACACATAATTTCCAAGTAAATTATATATTTTACGATTTTGGGCATTTAAATCAAATCTGTTTATTTCTCTATCATCCACATAGCGATACTCCAGATATAGTTTATGATTATTAGGAAGTTCCAATGTATATGCCACCGTCCCATCCTGTCTTTTATCCTTTGTCGGCGGAAGTGTATATTCACCTGCCTTTGTAATAGGTGTAATATTATCTGCATCGAGCCATCCCACCGCCTCTCTTTCACGGGATGTCATAAACTGCACGACCGGAGACAATGCTTTCGCCATAGCCGACATAAAACACACCGGTTCACTTTTTCCCGAAGCTGTATAAAGATCTAATAAACCAAATATATGTCCCATCTCATGAATAAGCGTTTTATTATTTACAAAATATATATCGCTTCCGGCTTCTTTATAAATACTCACCGGGTCATTCTGAATTGGAGCCTGATTATATCTGTTGCTTGTCAATGTCCCTTTAGCTGTTTTAATAGTGATACGATTATTTATCGTATGATAAGCCCATAGAGGTATAGTCCCTCCATCCCAGGAACTTGCATACTTTGCATCAGTCGGTGTAAACAAAACGGTAATGGCATCAATATAACCGTCGTTGTCTGAGTCAAGCTTATCAAAGCCAATTTCCTCACCAGCCATATTTTTTAATTTTGCACCGTTATCTACTGCCTCCTGTACTTTATTACTCCAATCCCTTAAAAGCTCTAATCTTCTATACTCTTTGTCTGTAGTATAACCCTCTGGATTCTCATCTGTCTTTGGTGAATAATATCCTCTGGTGTGAGCAAGCTTTATAGATGTAAATTTGTTATCATTTTCTGAAAGGTAAACCGTTCTTAAATTTAATGTCTGATTAGATACTGCTCTATAATATTCACGCACAGAATATTCAGACTTATTATATGTATTATCAATGAGTTCTATGTTTGTAATATCATTTGTTTCTGTTACTTTCTCATTTAAATACTCATCCTCACCATCAAACCTGATAGGTATTGCCATATTATACATATCCCTTACCTTATAGGCAGTGTGCACCTGTGTTTCTTGAGATTCATTTGCATTTGTATATTTTATGCCTGTCTGAAATGTCAAGGCAAATACAAGAATAAGTGCAATATATCGTTTTAAATTTGTTTTTTTAAAGCAATTTCTTTTCATTTTTGTATTCCCTTTCTTTTTAGGTTGTTATTAGTAATAAATATTCTAACACCCTAATAGCAAAATATCCACTACTTTTTCACTTAAAAAAGAGCAAAACCAGCGTTTTGCTCCTGCAAGAATTGCTTTGCAATTCTTGTTGGTGCCACACTACATTACGAGCATTTTCCTATACAATAAAAAAGAAAAAGCCACACATACGGTAACATCCCTCTGTATAACAGACGGTATATCACCTGAATGTATGACTTTATATTTATAAGTACGATGTCTTTGCATCAGTAACAACTCTGTTACTTTACAGACCTAACATTACTCACTGATGAATCCTCTATAATGACGAACTAACATCTGCGATTCTACCTGCTTCAATGTCTCAAGTACAACACCTACAATAATGATAAGTGATGTTCCACCGAATGATACATTTGCACCAAACGCACCTGAGAAGAAAATAGGTACTACTGCTACGAATGATAATCCAATTGCACCGAGCAAAATGATGCTGTTAAGAATCTTTGTAAGATAATCAGTCGTTGGCTTTCCAGGTCTGATTCCAGGAATGAAACCACCCTGTTTCTTCATGTTCATCGCAATCTCCTGTGGATTGAATGTTATTGAAGTATAGAAGTATGCAAAGAATATAAGCAATACTATATAAACAACAAGACCAATTGTGTATTTGAACTCGCCTAAGCTGTCAAAGTTGCACCATGAGTTCTGGTTTAATACCTTCAATATCTTCTGTCCAAATGAAGCACCTGCACCTGATGCCGGCTGAATACCTGCAAATCCTGCAATAACAATAGGCATTGAAAAAAGTGAACCTGCAAAGATTACCGGGATAACACCTGCTGTGTTTACTTTAAGCGGAATATGTGAAGATTGTCCACCTACAAGTTTTCTTCCCTGTGTCTTCTTTGAATACTGTACGCTGATTCTTCTCTCACCATCTGAAAGAATAATGATAAATACAACCATTCCAAGTAAGACAGCTAAGATTATAACAGCTCCCAATAAACCATTTGTTACTGTAGTCGCACCCTTTATAAACTTCTCGTAGAGATTCGCCATATCGTTTGGCAGTCTTGATACGATGTTGTATAAAAGGATAATAGATATACCGTTTCCTACACCCTTTTCAGTAATCTGCTCACCTAACCACATTAAGAAAGCAGAACCTGCTGTCAATGATACAATGATGACTGAAACTGATGTGAATGTAATCTTATCGTCAGTAAGATATCCGCTGTTACCAAATCCGATAGCCATAGCAGCACTTTCTAATACTGAAAGTCCTATTGTCACATATCTCGTGTACTCTGTGAGTTTCTTTCTTCCTTCTTCACCATCTTTGTGTAATTCCTCTAAGCGTGGAATTGCAATCGTAAGAAGCTGAATAATAATGGAAGCTGTAATGTATGGTGTAATGTTCAACGCAAATATTGACATCTGCTCAAATGAACCACCTGTCAACTGGTTAAAGAAATCAAGTGATTTCTGTGAATTGAACATCTCCCTGATTGCCTCATACTTAACTCCCGGAACTGGAAGCTGTGAACCAATACGGACAACTATCAAAGCAAAGAAAGTATAAAAAAGTTTCTTTCTTAAATCTTTGATCTTAAATGCATTACGGACTGTTTCAAACATCCTTAGATCACCTCAGCTTTTCCACCAAGAGCCTCAATCTTTTCAACAGCACTCTTGCTGAATGCGTTTACCTGTACTGTAAGCTTCTTAGTTAATTCTCCATTTCCAAGTATCTTAACGCCATCCTTAGGATTGCTGATAATACCAGTTTCAAGTAATGCTTCAACTGTAACTACATCACCATCTGCAAATTTCTCTAATTTGTCAACATTAATAGCAACGATTTCCTTAGAGTTGATGTTTGTGAAACCTCTCTTTGGAATACGTCTGTAAAGTGGCATCTGTCCACCTTCAAAACCAGGACGTGGAGCACCAGAACGAGCCTTCTGACCTTTATGACCCTTACCTGCTGTCTTTCCGTTTCCTGAACCATGACCACGACCACGTCTAAAGTTGTCGCTCTGTTTTGAACCTGCTGCTGGACTTAATTCTGATAAATTCATTATTTAACCTCCTAAAACTACGGGCTGTACCCTACAGCCACACAAATCACTAACGGGCAAATGTAAAACGCTCACTGTTAAAAAAGCTGTTCTTGCTTTTTCTAACGGCAAACTTCACAACTTCGGAAAAAAGCTGTTCTTGCCTTTTTCTAACGGCAAACCTCACAACTTCGGAAAAAAGCTGTTCTTGCTTTTTTCTAACGGCAAGCTTCACAACTTCGGAAAAAAGCTGTTCTTGCTTTTTTCTAACGGCAAGCTCCGCTTGCCATTGCCCTCGCTACAGTTCAATATTTTACCACAAACACCACCCGTTTGTACAGTAAAATTTTTATTAAATCTATATTTTAGAATAAAGGATTTTTCTCTGTTACTATTTTAGCTATTTAGCAAACCATATACAATCATAATCATGTGGCAATACAAATTTTGCTTAATTTCTTTGACTGTATACTTATCTTCCATACATCTGACACCAATTTTTATGAAATAACTCTTCATGTTTAATAATTGCTTTTTTCTTTCTTCTTCATTTTCCATTTCAAGTTTTTCTATCTTATTTATAAAAGCCTTTTCTTCCTCTTCCGACAAACTCTTAATAAAATGAACTAAAGATGAAAAAACCTTTGGATACTCAAAGTCTGTTTCCCCCATCATTTGTTCCCATTCTATATCAGATATTGAAGCATCATTCCATTTATAATAATTTTCTTTTTTCATTATAAAAATATTTGTAATAAAAAGAACGCCGCAGGGGACTAGTGAGTTATTTAAAATAACTCTCCCCTTACCGCGTTCTTTATTCACGAATCTATATTAGATTTCTTCGACCTTAACAAGGTGTCTTACGTGCCAGATCATTCCTCTTACTGCTTCGTTGTCAGGCAACTCAACTGTCTTGTTTACTTTCTTTAAGCCTAATGCTTCAACAGTTGCACGCTGTTTTGGAATGGCACCGATTGTAGATTTTACTAATGTAACCTTTAACTTATCTGCCATAATAGCCTCCATTCAGTTTAAACAATTAGCCTAAAAGTTCCTCCAATGAGATACCACGAGCCTTTGCTACATCTTCAGGTCTCTTGAGGTTGCTGAGACCGTTTACTGCTGCAAGTACTACGTTCTGCTTGTTGTTAGAACCAAGAGACTTTGTACGGATGTTTTTGTAACCTGCAAGCTCAAGTACGGCACGGGCTGGACCACCTGCGATGATACCAGTACCTTCCGGAGCTCTCTTAATAAGTACGGATGCACTACCAAACTTACCTGTTAAGTCATGTGGTACACTGCCGTTCTCGTCGATAGGAACTTCAACAAGTTTCTTGATGGCGTCTTCTTTTCCTTTACGGATAGCTTCAGGAATTTCTGTTGCTTTTCCAAGACCAACACCAACATGTCCGTTCTTATCGCCAACTACTACTAATGCAGTAAATTTCATGTTGCGTCCACCTTTAACTACTTTGGTAACACGCTTGATTGTTACTACATTATCTTCCAGCTCTAACTGGCTGGCATCAATAATTGTACGTTTCATGAGTTTTCCTCCTAAATCAATTCACGAATCCCAACCAATATTAGAATTCTAATCCTGCTTCTCTTGCTGCTTCAGCTAAAGCTTTAACCTTACCCTGATATATGAAACCGCCTCTATCAAAGACAACAGTTGTAATACCTTTATCTAATGCTTTCTTTGCGATTACTTCGCCAAGTTTAGCAGCTGCTTCAACATTGTTAGTTTTCTCTAAACCTTCTTTAACATCTTTCTGTAAAGTTGAAGCTGATACCAAAGTATTACCAACAGTATCATCGATAACCTGAGCGTACATATGATTGTTGCTTCTAAATACAGCTAAACGAGGTCTCTCGGCTGTGCCTGAGAAACGATTACGAACCTTCATGTGTTTCTTCACACGAACTTCACTTCTTGACTGCTTTTTAATCATCGTATATTCACTCCTTATACTTTTTTTGTTTGCCTGTTCAGACAAAAGCTCGAAAATACTTCGTATTTCCTCGCTCGCGGGCGCGTTCGTATGCTCTCCACAGCAATATTGTCATGTAAACATGACATTTGCTGTCAAGACCATCCTCACTTTTGCCTTCACGAAATTTATTTTTTACCTGTCTTACCAACTTTACGTCTGATAACCTCATCAGAGTATTTGATTCCTTTACCCTTATAAGGTTCCGGAGCTCTCTTTTCTCTGATTTCAGCTGCGTACTGGCCGACTTTTTCCTTATCGATACCTTTAACGATAATTTTGTTCTGTCCTTCAACGATTACTTCAAGACCTTCTGGATCTTCCATCTCAACAGGATGAGAATATCCAAGAGAAAGTGTAAGTTTCTTTCCCTGTTTCTGAGCTCTGTAACCAACACCGTTTACTTCGAGCTCTTTCTGATAGCCCTCTGTAACACCTACAACCATGTTGTAGATAAGAGTTCTAGTAAGACCATGTAAAGATTTCATTTTCTTAAGATCGTTTGGACGGTTTACGATAACTTCCTCGCCCTCTTTCTTAATTTCCATCTCTGCAGGTAAAACTCTCTCAAGAGTTCCCTTTGGTCCTTTTACAGTCACTTTATTATTTTCTGCAATATCAACAGTTACACCTGATGGTATCGCGATAGGCATTCTTCCGATACGTGACATATGCCGCACCTCCATATTTTCTTTCGGTTTATATTAAGCTTAGGGTTGCATCGTCCGGATTACCAAACAAATGCAAGAACCTCGCCGCCAACATTTTCTTTTCTAGCTTCCTTGTCTGTCATAACACCCTTGTTTGTAGAAATGATTGCAATACCAAGTCCACCAAGTACCTTAGGAAGTTCATCTTTTCCGGCATAAACACGAAGACCAGGTTTAGAAATTCTCTTGATTCCTGTAATAATCTTCTCGTTCTTGTTTGCGCCGTATTTTAATGTGATGTGGATCATCTTGATTCCATCAACATCTATCATTTCAAAATCCTTAATGTAACCTTCTTTTTTGAGGATTTCAGCGATAGAAACCTTCATTTTTGAGCCAGGTACATCTACTGTATCATGCTTTGCAGTGTTTGCATTACGGATTCTTGTAAGCATATCTGCAATAGGATCGCTCGTCATCATCTTAGTTTACCTCCTTACCAGCTTGCTTTCTTCACGCCTGGAATCTGTCCTTTATAAGCTAACTCACGGAAGCAGATTCTGCAAATTCCGTATTTTCTTAAATAAGCATGTGGACGACCACAAATTCTACAACGGCTATACTCTCTTGTAGAGAATTTAGCTTTGCGCTGCTGCTTAACTTTCATAGAAGTCTTAGCCATGAAATTACCTCCTTATTTCTTGAAAGGCATACCGAACTGTGTTAATAATTCACGAGCCTCTTCATCAGTTTCAGCGGTAGTAACAAATATAATGTCCATACCTCTTACTTTGTCTACTTTGTCATATTCGATTTCAGGGAAGATTAACTGTTCCTTGATTCCAAGTGCATAGTTACCTCTACCATCAAATGCATTAGGGTTTACACCTCTAAAGTCACGTACACGAGGTAATGCTAAATTTACAAGACGATCTAAGAACTCATACATCTTGTCGCCACGGAGTGTAACTTTACATCCGATAGGCATGCCTTCTCTGATTTTGAAGTTAGCAACAGAGTTTTTAGCCTTTGTTGTAACAACTTTCTGTCCGGCGATGATTTCAAGTTCAGCTACTGCTGCATCTAAAACTTTTGAATTTTCTTTTGCTTCACCAATACCCATGTTGATAACGATCTTTGCGAGCTTTGGTACCTGCATAACATTTTTATAACCGAATTTGTCGGTCATTCCTTTAACGATCTCATTCTGATAAGTCTCTTTTAAACGAGTCAAAGCTAACTGCCTCCTTTCTGAAATTAGTCGATTACTTCACCAGTTGCTTTTGCATAACGAACCTTCTTGCCATCTTCAATCTTGAATCCGACACGTGAAGCTTTTCCATTGCTAACATACATAACATTTGATACATCAATTGCTGCATCCTGCTGTACGATACCACCCTGTGGATTTGCCTGGCTTGGCTTAGCATGTTTTGTAACCTGGTTGATGCCCTCAACAACGACTTTACCATTCTTTACAGAACTTACTTTGCCTTCTCTGCCTTTATCTTTACCAGCGATCACTCTTACTGTATCGCCCTTTTTAATCTTGCTAGTTGCCATTTTGTGTGACACCTCCTTATAACACTTCTGGTGCTAATGAAACGATTTTCATGAACTGTTTGTCTCTTAATTCTCTAGCGACTGGTCCAAAGATACGAGTTCCTCTTGGTGTCTTGTCATCTTTGATGATTACTGCTGCATTCTCATCAAATCTGATGTAAGAACCATCAGGACGGCGTGTACTATTTACTGTACGAACTACAACGGCTTTAACAACATCACCTTTTTTTACAACTCCGCCTGGTGTTGCATCTTTGACAGAAGCAACGATGACATCACCGATGTTGGCATATCTTCTGGTTGAACCACCCATAACTCTGATACAAAGAAGTTCTTTAGCACCTGTATTATCAGCTACTTTAAGTCTTGATTCCTGCTGTACCATGTTTACCTCCATTTTCTGCCGCATAATAATGCGGTTATCAATCACGAATATATATTAACTTGTCTTACATACGCTCTATATAATATTGATGAATTATTTAGCTCTCTCGATAACTTCAACAAGTCTCCATCTCTTATCCTTTGATAAAGGTCTTGTCTCCATTACTCTGACTCTATCACCAATCTTGCATGTATTTTCTTCATCATGAGCCTTTAACTTGTAAGTTCTCTTGACGATCTTGTTGTAAAGTGGATGCTTTACGTTATCTACGATTGCAACAACGATTGTCTTATCCATCTTATCGCTTACTACTTTACCTACACGAGTCTTTCTAAGATTTCTCTCCACGATCGTGTCCTCCTTTCAAAGTTGATTGCGTTCAACATGTTAATGAGTTATGCAAATTAATTCTGTGCTGCGAGCACTGTCTTAATTCTGGCAATATTTCTCTTAACCTCTTTGATTCTACTTGTATTGTCTAACTGATTTGTTGCATTCTGGAATCTTAAATTGAAAAGTTCCTTCTTTGCAGCATCTAAATCAGCGTTTAATTCTTCAACAGATTTATTTCTTAATTCCTCTAAAAACTGCTTACTCTTCACTGCCCGCACCTCCTTCTAAGTCTGCACGAGATACGATCTTACACTTAACAGGTAATTTGTGTGTTGCAAGACGTAAAGCTTCTCTGGCTACTTCTTCAGATACACCTGAAATTTCAAACATTACACGACCAGGTTTAACTACTGCTACCCAATATTCAAGAGCACCTTTACCTTTACCCATTCGAGTTTCGGCTGGAGTCTTTGTTACCGGCTTATCTGGGAAAATCTTAATCCAAACTTTACCACCACGCTTGATGTAACGTGTCATAGCAATACGGGCTGCTTCAATCTGGTTTGACTTAATCCAAGCCGGCTCCATTGCCACAATACCGAAATCACCATTTGTGATCTTATTTCCTCTGAGCGCTTTTCCTGTCATTCTACCGCGGAACTGCTTACGATGTTTAACTCTCTTAGGCATTAACATTATTTATCGCTCCCTTCCTTTTTGGCATTGTTCTTTGTTGGAAGTACTTCACCATTGTAGATCCATACCTTAACACCAACTTTACCATAAGTTGTGTCAGCCTCTGCGAAACCATAATCAATATCTGCACGCAAAGTCTGAAGTGGAATAGTACCTTCGCTGTAGAACTCTGTACGAGCCATATCAGCTCCACCAAGACGACCTGAAACAGATGCCTTGATACCCTTTGCACCAGTCTTTAATGTTCTACCCATTGCAGACTTCATTGCACGACGGAAAGAAACACGGTTCTCTAACTGTGCAGCAATGTTCTCAGCTACTAACTGAGCGTGTTTGTCAGGGTTCTTAACATCCATGATCTTGATGTCAAGTGCTGTCTTTCTAGCAATAACTTTTGCAAGCTCTTTCTTTAATTTCTCTATTTCCTCGCCGCCCTTACCGATTACGAAACCAGGCTTAGCTGTATGAATAATAACTCTAACTTTGTCAGTAGGTCTTTCAATCTCAATTTTTGAAATTCCGGCGCTGTATAACTTCTTCTTTACGAACTCTCTAATCTTGTAATCTTCTACAAGGTAATCTGCAAATTTCTCCTCTGCAAACCAATTAGAATCCCAGTCACTGATAACGCCGACTCTTAAACCATGAGGATTAACTTTCTGTCCCATTATATTCTCCTTTCATAGACCAGATGCAATTATTAACGCTCGTTAAGAATAATTGTAATATGGCTCATTCTCTTTTCGATGCGGTAAGCTCTACCCTGAGCTCTTGGTCTGATTCTCTTCATTGTCGGTCCTTTATTTGCGAAACACTCTTCAATGTATAAATCAGCAGGATTCATTCCATTGTTGTTTTCAGCATTTGCAACTGCAGACTGTAATAATTTTAAAATGATGCTTGAAGCATATCTTGGGTTGTATGTTAAAATACCGATTGCTGTCTCTACATCTTTGCCTCTGATGGCATCTAACACATAACAAGCCTTCTGTACCGATACTCTAGCGTATGATAATTTTGCTGAAGGTCTAGTGTCTTTCTGGTTCTCATTTCTCTCTCTCTTTATTTGAGATCTATGTCCCTTTGCCATTTGATGAAGCCTCCTTTCAAGTTCTGTGAAATTGCTACGGTGGCTTGTGCCACACATAGCATCATCAATTTATATATTATCTCTTCTTTTCGTCTTTACCATGACCTCTGTAAGTTCTTGTAGAAACGAACTCGCCGAGTTTGTGTCCAACCATATCCTCTGTAACATAAACAGGTACATGCTTTCTTCCATCATGTACTGCGAATGTCAAACCTACGAATGATGGGTAAATAGTGGAACGACGAGACCATGTCTTAATAACCTGCTTGTCACCTGATGCTACCTGAGCATCTACCTTCTTAAGAAGGCTGGCATCAGCAAAAGGTCCTTTTTTTAATGAACGTGCCATTGTATCCTCCATTCTGCCGGTATAATGATCACCGGCTAATCCAATTCAACTCATGTGGCTGCCTGTTAAATAAATTATTTAGCTAAGGCTGAAGCCTTACTTCAACATTTCTCAGCATATATTATTTAGTTAAGGCTTTACCATCTCTTCTTCTAACAATCATCTTATTTGACTTGTTGTTCTTCTTACGTGTCTTAAGACCAAGAGCAGGTTTACCCCAAGGAGTACATGGACCCGGACGTCCGACACTGGTCTTACCTTCACCACCACCGTGTGGATGATCGTTAGGGTTCATAACAGAACCACGAACTGTAGGTCTGATACCCATGTTACGTTTACGTCCTGCTTTACCGATGTTTACAAGTGCATGCTCACCGTTTCCGATAACACCGATTGTTGCACGGGCACCGATAGGTACCATTCTCATTTCGCCTGAAGGAAGTCTGAGCGTTGCATACTTTCCTTCTTTAGCCATAAGCTGTGCACTGTTTCCTGCTGCACGTACAAGCTGTCCACCCTTACCAGGCATAAGCTCGATGTTGTGAATCTGTGTACCAACTGGAATATTCTCAAGTGGGAGACAGTTTCCAACTGCGATCTCAGCATCAGCACCGTTCATAACTTTCTGTCCAACCTTAAGTCCTTCTGGAGCAAGGATGTAAGCTTTCTGTCCATCAGCATATGCGATAAGTGCAATGTTTGCTGTTCTGTTTGGATCATACTCAATACTCTTTACTGTTGCTGGAACACCATCTTTATTTCTCTTAAAATCAATGATTCTGTATTTTCTCTTTGAACCGCCACCGCGATGTCTTACAGTAATCTTACCCTGAGCATTACGACCAGCGTTCTTCTTCAATGACACTGTGAGCGACTTCTCAGGTGCAGCCGTTGAAAGCTCTGTTCTGTCAACAACTGTCATGTGTCTTCTAGAAGGTGTATATGGGTTAAATGATTTAATTCCCATGACATTTTCTCCTTTCAATACTCATTATAAAATGATTCGCGCGATAGGTTTTCCACGCGATATTTCCGACCTCTGGATGCTTTATCTCATCTTTAGGGCTGTATCTTACAGACCTTCAAAGATTTCGATGTCCTTGCTATCCTCTGTCAACTTAACAATAGCTTTCTTAGACTTAGCTGTCTTTCCAACTGTTCTACCACGGCGACGTGTCTTTCCGTCTAAGTTCATTGTGTTGACTTTAGCAACCTTTGTTCCCTCAAAAAGCTTCTCAACAGCTTCTTTAATCTGAGCCTTAGTTGCTTCTGTGTGTACAGCGAAAGTGTACTTCTTTTCTTCCATAGCTGTCATAGATTTCTCTGTGATAATAGGCTTCTGGATGATGTCATAATACTTTAAATCTGCCATTATGCGTACACCTCCTCGATTTTAGCTACAGCACTCTTTGTAAGAATAACTGTCTCATATTTCATAATGTCATATACATTGATTGCATTTACAGGAACAGTTCTTACTCCTTCAATGTTTCTTGCTGAAACTGCAACATTTGCATTGTCCTCACCATCAAGGATTACAAGTGCTTTGTTTACTTTTAATGCATCAAGTACAGCAACCATTTTCTTTGTCTTAATCTCATCAAATTTAAGAGAATCTAATACGAAGAATTTTTCTTCATTTACTCTTGTTGTCAAAGCAGACTTAATTGCTCCTGCTTTCTCTTTCTTGTTCATCTTGAAAGAGTAATCTCTAGGAGTTGGAGCGAAAACGATTCCGCCGCCTGTCCACTGTGGAGCTCTTGTAGAACCCTGTCTTGCATGACCTGTTCCCTTCTGTCTCCAAGGCTTTCTTCCACCGCCTCTGACCTCTGAACGAGTCTTAGCTTTCTGTGTGCCCTGACGTTTATTTGCAAGCTGTAAAACAACAGCCATATGCATTAAATGTTCATTTACTTTTGCAGCGAATACATTGTCATTTAAGTCCATCTTGCCAACTTCGCTACCTTCCATATTATAAACAGATACGTTAGCCATCTGTGTTTTCCTCCTTTCTAAAAGAATTATTTAGAAGCCTTAACGCTTTCCTTTAATACTACACAAGCTTTCTTAGGTCCCGGAACAGCTCCCTTAACTAAGATTAAGTTCTGCTCTGCATCTACCTTTACGATTTCAAGGTTCTGGATAGTAACTTTTACTGAACCCATCTGACCAGGCATCTTCTTACCCTTGAATACACGGCTCGGATCTGAACAAGCTCCATTTGAACCTGCGTGTCTGTGGAACTTAGAACCATGTCCCATAGGTCCTCTGTGAAGACCATGTCTCTTGATTGCACCCTGGAATCCTTTACCTTTTGAAGTTCCTGTTGCATCGATCTTGTCGCCTGCTTCAAAGATATCAGCTTTGATTTCCTGACCGAGTGTGTACTCTTCAGCGTTTTCAAACTTGAATTCTTTCAGATATCTCTTTCCAGAAACACCAGCCTTTGCAAAATGTCCCTGTAATGGCTTATTAACACCATGACTTCTCTTGATTTCTTTTTTACCTGAGGCATCTTTTGTGATAACTTTATCTTTCTTATCAACAAAACCTACCTGAACTGCACTGTATCCATCATTGTCAACTGTCTTTACCTGTGTTACATAGCAAGGACCAGCCTGAAGTACAGTGACTGGAGTTAAAACTCCGTTTTCATTAAAGATCTGTGTCATACCGACCTTTGTAGCTAAAATAGCTTTATTCATTGTTTTGCACCTCCTGTTAATCTACAGCGGATTTCAAATTCTAAAAAATTTGAAATCATCCTAGACGGTCTATAATGTGCAAGTTCGTAAACCAAAAACTCGAACCGCATATTACGCGATTTATATATAAACCCTAAGGACTTACTCATTTCAAATAGGAATTCTTTCTTATAATATAAGAAACATTCCAAACTGAGATATTCTCAGAATTATTTTTCTTTCATTTTAAGATTGACTGCTACGCCAGAAGGAATATCCATCTTAGTAAGAGCTTCGATAGTCTTCTGTGTAGGAGCGATAACATCAATCAGTCTCTTGTGAGTTCTCTGCTCGAACTGCTCTCTGGAATCCTTGTACTTATGAACGGCACGAAGAATTGTTACAACTTCCTTCTTTGTTGGAAGAGGTACAGGACCGCTAACCTTTGCCCCGTTTTTCTTCAATGTCTCAATAATCTTTCCAGCAGCATGATCGATCTGATTGTGGTCATACGCTTTAAGTGTAATTCTCATTACATTTGTTGCCATAAAAAAAGCCGCCTCCTTTTCGCACTTTTTGCAGACATACTGATCTGGCTTTTTGCCAAGTCTGCTAATTTCAGCGGAACAAGTGGTGACTGTACACTTATCCGGGTGTTTCCTGCTATGGTTTACAATTAAGCCGCAGAAAATCCCGCCTTATCTAAATATGTTTCCTAATGTTACATATAAGATATCAAATTGTTGTACAGTGACTTGTCGCCAGTTTCCTAACTTGACATTCGCTCCACGGAAAACCTGCCATCAGGGCAGCAACCTCACGCTTCACAGCTATCAATGTCACAGCAGTTGCTATTATACACCGACTCAAAAGGTTTTGCAAGCCTTTTTTCAGTTTTTCACAACTTTTTTCATTTTTCTACAAAATGCACAAAAAGCATCGTTTTTATACGATGCTTTTAGCAATTTTTACCTTATACCATTTTTGTATTTTCTGATTTTACAGTATCACATACTAACTGCTGCCGCATATTATTCCTCTGCAGTTTCATTTTCCCTGATTTCTTTAACAGCTTCTTCATACTTTGCAAGTATCTCACTCTGAAGCCTGTCACGCATATCTGAATTTATAGGATGTGCTATATCACGATATTCACCGTCTCCCGCACGTCTGCTTGGCATTGCAATAAACAGTCCTTTGTCGCCATCTATGACTTTTATGTCATGAACAACAAATACATCATCAAACGTAACCGATACAACAGCTTTCATCTTTCCTTCTTTTGTAAGCTTTCGTACTCTTATATCTGTTATCTGCACAGCTTAACCCCCTTTTTTCCTTTATCACCACAACACATCATGACAAACTGCCATGATGTGCTAATGCTTTATATATTCTTTTTTAAATGTATTTCTTCCTATTATAGTGCATATCTTTCATTCTTTTCGATAACAATCTTTATCTGACCATTTTCTCCTACATAACTTGTATTTGCCCTGATAGTATCACGGCTCTCAACTATGCAGTTTTCAATGTGAGTATTATCTCCTATATATACATCATTTAAAATGATGGAATTTTTGATAGTACAGTTATTTCCAACATACACCTTTTTAAACAGAATAGAATTTTCTACCGAACCGTTTATTATACAACCGCTCGAAACAAGACTGTTCTTCACATTTGAACCGAGATTATATTTAACCGGTGGAAGATCTTCAACCTTTGAATATATATCAGGATACTGTCTAAAGAAGTAATCTCTCACATCTTTCTTAAGAAAATCCATATTTGTATTGTAATAAGAATCAACTGATGCGATATTGCTCCAATATGTATCCATCTTATAAGCATATATCTTCTTGACATTTTTATATCTTATAAGAATATCTGTTACAAAGTCATGTCTTTCTTCCTCAGCAGCTTTTTCTATAAGTTCTATAAGCTGGCGTCTTCTTATTATATATATACCCGTTGAAACCTGACGACCGTCTGTCGTGATAGGCTTCTCCTCGAAGTCAGTAACTCTGCCGTCAGCATCGGTATTTATAACACCAAATCTACTTGGATCATCTCTCTCATCAACCGTCGATGTAACTATAGTAATGTCTGCTTTTTTTGCAATATGGTATTCGAGCACTTTTGCGTAGTCCATTTTATAAACGCCATCACCTGAAGCGATTACAACATATGGTTCATGGCTTGATTTGAGAAAATCAAGGTTCTGTGCTATGGCATCGGCAGTTCCTCTGTACCAATAACTGTTTTCCGGTGTAGTCGTAGGTGTAAACACATACAGACCTCCCTGCTTTCTTCCAAAATCCCACCACTTTGATGAATTGAGATGTTCATTAAGTGATTTTGCATTGTACTGTGTAAATACAGCTACTTTCTGGATATGCGAATTGCTCATATTGCTAAGAACAAAGTCAATACTCCTGTATCCGCCGGCGATAGGCATAGCTGCCACTGCCCTTTTGTTTGATAACTCTTTCATTCTGCTGCTGTTTCCTCCAGCAAGCACGATTCCTATTGCTCTCATACCTTATCACCTGCCTTAATCAAACTTTCACCACTGTCGAGCAATCCGTTTGGATAATCGCTAAGTTCCGTCACTCCTGATATAGCCGTATTCTTTCCTACACTTACTCCATCCGGGATAACACTATCCTCACCTATAGTCGCAAGTCCGAAAGCATATATATCAGGCTTAAACTTGTTTGGTTTTTCTTCACCGACACCAATCTTGCAATTTTTTCCTATCTTTACACTTTCTGCAATTATAGCCTTGTCTATAACAGTGCCCTCATCAATATATGATGAACTCATAATGATGGAGTCTCTTACTACAGCTCCGGGTGCAATATATACACCGGTACCTATAACAGAATTACTTACATTGCCATATATCTCTGAAGCTTCACCTATAATCGATCTGTCAATAGACGCTTCATCTGATACAAACTGCGGTGGAATCTTATCACTCTTTGTATAAATCTTCCAATACTCCTCATAAAGATTAAATACAGGTATAAGGTCTGTAAGTTCCATGTTTGCTTCCCAGTATGCTCCGAGTGTTCCTACATCTTTCCAGTATCCGTTGTACTCATATGCAAAGATGCGTTTTCCCTGCTCATGGCAATAAGGAATAATATGTTTTCCAAAATCACACGCCGGCTGGTCTTTAAGCTTTATGAGTGCCTCTCTTAAAACAGGCCACGAGAATATGTAAATACCCATTGAAGCAAGATTGCTTCTCGGATGCTCAGGTTTTTCCTCAAACTCCTGAATCTTTCCGCTATCATCAGTTATCACTACACCAAATCTGCTTGCTTCCTCAATAGGAACCGGAATCGTTGCAAGTGTAACATCAGCCTTATTTGCCTTGTGAAAATCAAGCATGACCTCATAATCCATCTTATAAATATGATCTCCGCCAAGTATAAGCACATAGTCAGGATTAAAATATTCCATGTATTTTAAATTCTGATAGATTGCATTTGCCGTTCCCGTGTACCATTCACTGCTTGCACTCTTTTCATATGGTGGCAGTATAGACACACCACCTACATTTCTATCCAAATCCCACGGAATACCTATTCCAATATGTGTATTCAGCCTAAGTGGCTGGTACTGTGTAAGAACACCTACCGTGTCTACTCCTGAATTAATGCAGTTGCTAAGCGGAAAATCAATAATCCTGTACTTTCCTCCGAATGACACTGCCGGTTTTGCAACATCAGCAGTGAGAACTCCAAGTCTTGAGCCCTGTCCGCCTGCCAAAAGCATCGCTATCATTTCTTTTTTAATCACACTATCACCCCTTTTATGTTTTTTCGTTTGAAATTCATATATATACAGTCACCCATTACTTGTCCACCTATAAGTTCAAGGCAATGGAATAAACCATTTATGACCTTTTACGAAATTTCATATTTCACAATTACGGATTTTTTTTGTGACAATATAGTATATTCATTCCCCGTGCAATTTATTATAACACATCATGAACAAAATGTGAACAAATTCGTCATTTTTTTTAAACTATTTTTTGTAATATTTAACAAATTTTTTCATAATTTACCTATTATGTATAAATATTTAGCAAAAATTTCTTTGTTGTTCCTTTAGTTCATCAGCTTTTTCTCTTTAATTCCAATTTTTAATTCGTGCATCCATAATAAGTTTTTTAATCCCTTTTAATTACAAATAATTTATATTTTTATTACATTTTTATTTTGTAATTGTTTTTTTCCATTCATTGTTTTAATATAAGAAGAGATAACTTATAAAAACAGATAGGACGGTGGAATTATGTATCAAATAAATCTTAATAATCCATGCAAAGTATTTTTTATCGGAATCGGGGGTATAAGCATGAGCGGTTTCGCCCAGCTTCTTCATGAAAACGGCTTCAATGTCTGTGGCTCAGATATGAAAGAAAGCAAGATAACAGATCATCTTGAGAGCTTAGGCATAAATATCATATATGGACAGAAAACCGAAAATATTACAGCAGATATTGACTTTGTGGTTTACACTGCTGCAATTCATCCTGATAATCCTGAATTTGTCAGGGCAAAAGAGCTTGGTATTCCTATGATGGAAAGAGCTGAAATGGTAGGTCAGGTCATGAAAAATTATCCAAATGCCATCGGCATTTCCGGTACTCACGGCAAAACTACTACCACTTCAATGCTGTCACAGATTTTTCTTGCGGCAAAAAAAGACCCTACTATATCAGTAGGCGGTATTCTTGATGCAATAGGCGGAAATATCCGCATCGGCCATTCAGAGAATTTCATCACTGAAGCCTGCGAGTACACAAACAGCTTTTTAAAATTCCATCCTACAGCAGGAATCATCTTAAATGTCGATGCAGACCATCTTGATTTCTTCAAAGACATTGACGACATAAGACATTCATTCCGCAAATACGCAGAACTTATACCAGAAAACGGTGTCCTTGTTATAAATAAGGATATTGACAAATTAAACGAGATAACAGACGGACTCAAATGCAAGGTCATCACTTTCGGTCTTGATGATGGTGCCGATTACTCTGCAGCAGACATCAGCTTTGATGAAAAAGGTCATGGCTGTTACACACTCATAAGAAACGGTCAGAAAACAGATATGCAGATTAAGCTTAATGTAGTTGGCAGGCACAATATATCAAATTCACTTTCGGCAATAGCTTTATCAGAATATTATGGAATAGACGAAGCTTCTATATTAAATGGTCTTTCTGATTTTGTCGGAACTGAACGCCGTTTTGAACTTAAAGGTACATTTAACGGTGTTACTGTCATTGATGATTATGCACACCATCCGACAGAAATCGCAGCTACACTTGCTGCAGCACAGAAATATCCACACAAACACCTCTGGTGCGTTTTCCAGCCGCACACTTACAGCAGAACAAGAGCTCTTTTAAAAGAATTTGCACAGGCTCTTTCACTTGCAGAAAATATTGTTCTTGCTGATATTTATGCTGCCAGAGAACAGGATCCGGGCGATATTTCATCAAAAACACTCCAGGCGGAGCTTGAAAAACTTGGCAAAAAAGCATACTATTTTCCAAGTTTTGATGAAATTGAAAAATTTTTACTTGAAAATTGTATCAACGGTGATTTGTTGATAACTATGGGTGCCGGAAATGTAGTATCCATAGGCGAAGCACTCGTCAACAAATAAGTTATCCACATTATCCACAATAGATTGTTAATAATTCTTCACAATCCATTGTGGATATTTTTATTCCCGGTATAATAGGTATTTCAGGCATTTTGTCCTATTATTAACATTTTCCACATTATCCACATTTTATCAATCCACATAGCTGTTTTACATCAATGACTTGAAACATTTTTAAAACATGATAAAATACAATTCGGTGGACTATGTATATCATAAATTTTATACTACAAAGAAACGAGGTTTATCATGGAAAATGTTTTCTCCTGTACGGGATATATAAAACCGAATACAGTGATAAGCAATGCTTTTATCGAGCATTTTATGCTTGATGCAAACGGCAGTTATGTAAAAGTTTATCTTTACCTGTCAAAATATATCCAGGCTGGAAAAACGGACATATCGGTTTCCGAGCTTGCTGATAAAATGGACAGCACCGAAAGAGATATTATTCGTGCTTTACAGCATTGGGAAAAAAAAGGGCTTATCTGCATCACTGTTGATAATGAAGATAACTTAATTTCCATAGATATGTATAACCCTGATGATGTATATGAATCCATAAAGAAGGATACACAGACTGACGAAGTAATTGATGATATAGCAAGTACTGAACAGATGCCTTTTTCCGGCACTAAAGAAACAGAAAACAGATTTTTAAACAGCAAACCTGTTACTGTCTCTCCTAAACAATTAAAAGAACTTGCCTCAAATCAGGATTTTAAATGGGCATGTCAGGTTATCGAATCGTTTCTTGAAAGACCGTTCAAGCCAAATGAGATAGAACTTATATCATATCTTTATGGTACATTGCACTTTTCTTCCGACTTACTTCTTCATCTTTATGAATATTGTATCTCACTCGGAAAGAGTAATTCAAGCTACATACAGGCTGTTGCATTAGCCTGGCATGAGCGCGGTGTAAAAACACCTGAAGATGCAAAAAAAGAATCTACTGATTACAATACGGCACATACCGCCATATCAAAAGCGTTTGGACTTGGAAGACCTCTCGCAATGATTGAAAAACAGTTTGTTGAAAAGTGGCAGAAAGACTGGAGCATTGACTTAAGCGTAATTCTTGAAGCGTGCAACCGCACAATGTTAAAAATCCAGAAAGCAGACTTCAAATATACAGATGGCATACTCGACAACTGGCATAAATCAGGTATAAAAACATTACTCGATGTTGAAAAAGCTGACGAAATATATGCCAAGAACAAAGCTGATAAAAAATCACAAAAGGATAACTCAAATTCAGGCAGCTACAGATATAACACAACAGGCAGCTCCGTTAATGGTTATGTAAAGAAAAACCAATTTAACACTTTCAGACAGAGAGATACATCTCACGCTGAGATAAGTGAACTCGAAAAAAAACTTTTAAACAGATAATAAAGATTTGCACGCTGAACCAGCAACAGCAAAACTTTCCATCTATGTGCTCCCGGAATTTTCTGAACGAAGAATTTCGAGATGGATTTTTGATACACAATGACATTTTCACAATGCGTACACAGTGTACGAAAAATGAAAACAGTATATCGTAAATCCAGCCAAAACAACTCGTTTTAAGAAGATACCTAGAGTACATATCTTTATAATGGAGGAAATTTATGGGATTATCAAACACTCAATATCGTGATATCATGTATAAGTATGACCAGTTGAGATTAAAAAACAAACGCATTGTTGCAGCAAGATATGAAAAGCTTTTTAACAAAATTCCAAAACTTAAGGAAATTCAAAATGAAATCATCAATCTTTCCACAAATCAGGCACGCATGGAACTTCTTAGTCCCGATGAAAAACTTGATGAACAGACATACCGTGAAAAAAAATCACAGCTTGTCAGCAAAAAGATTGAACTTCTTACAAAAAACGGTTATCCGGCTGATTATCTTTCGCCTATCTATTCATGTAAAGACTGTATGGACACAGGATACATTGATAATAAACCATGCCACTGTCTTAAACAATATGAGATAAATTCTTTATATGCCAATTCAAATTTATCTGATATACTTGAAAAAGAGAATTTTAATACTTTTAACCCGGATTTTTATGATAATAGTCATATTATAGAAAATTTATCATTAACAGCGCGTGAAAATATTCTCAGAGTCAGAGATGTTTGTCTTGACTTTGTTAAACATTTTGACACGGCATATGATAACCTCATCTTTTATGGTGAAACCGGTGTTGGAAAAACTTTTCTTACACACTGCATAGCAAAAGAGCTTTTAGACACTTCGCATACCGTTGTGTACTTGACTTCTTTGCAGCTTTTTGATATTTTAGAAAAAAATAAGTTCTATAAGACTGATGAGTATATTAACAACGAACAAGTCTCATACATTCTAAACTGTGAACTGCTTATCATTGATGATCTGGGCACAGAACTGGCAAACAGTTTTACAACTTCCCAGTTGTATTATTTTATAGAAGAAAGACACATGAAACAAAAATCAACAATTATATCAACAAATCTCTCATTTCAGGAATTGAGAGAACGATACAGTGAGCGTATTTTTTCAAGATTTACCGGATATTATAATTTTTATATGATAGCCGGTGACGATATACGCATTAAGATTGCTATCTCTTAACCTGGGAAAATTATTTATTTTCCTTTATCCAAATACATTATGGAGGACAAACTATTATGAAACGACATGACAAATTAGCTGAAACAATCCCTTATGGTACTCTCGGTATTCTTGCACTTGAGAGCAGCAGGGACATGGGAAAAAGAGTCAATGACTATATTGTTGACTGGAGAAATGACAGAGCACAAAATCATGCTACTGCGGCTTCTTTTGCAGGCTACAACAGAGACTCATTCATCATTGATTCAGCGTGCCCAAGATTTGGTTCCGGCGAAGCAAAAGGTATTATCAGAGAATCAGTCAGAGGTCAGGATCTTTATATCTTAGTAGATGTATGTAACTACAATCTGACTTATACTGTATGTGGTCAGACAAATCATATGTCTCCTGATGACCATTATCAGGATCTTAAGCGTATTATTGCCGCTGTCGGTGGCAAAGCAAGACGAATCACTGTTATTATGCCTTTCTTATATGAGAGCCGCCAGCACAGAAGAAGTGCACGCGAATCACTCGATTGTGCCCTTGCACTTCAGGAACTTACACAGATGGGTGTTGAGAGTATTATCACTTTTGATGCACATGACCCTCGTGTTCAGAATGCCATTCCTTTAAAGAGTTTTGAAACGGTTCAGCCGACATACCAGTTTATAAAAGCTCTCCTTAAAAATGTCGATGACCTCAAGATTGATACTGACCACCTTATGGTTATCAGTCCTGACGAAGGTGCTATGGGACGCGCCGTTTATTATGCAAATGTCCTCGGTATTGATGTAGGAATGTTCTATAAACGCCGTGATTACAGTAAAATTGTCGATGGAAGAAATCCTATCATAGCACATGAATTTTTAGGTTCAGACCTCAAAGGAAAAGATGTTATTATTATTGATGATATGATTTCTTCAGGCGAAAGTATGATAGATGTTGCCACAGAGTTAAAGAGAAGAAAAGCTAACCGTATATTTGTAGCTGCTACATTTGGTCTTTTCACAAACGGAATGGAAAAATTTGATGAAGCTCACGAAAAAGGACTTATCGACAAAGTTCTTACTACAAATCTTGTATATCAGCCTGAAGAAGTTCTAAAAAGAGATTACTATATCAATGTTGATATGAGCAAATATGTTGCTCTTCTTATTGACACACTCAATCATGACCAGTCAATAAGTGATCTGTTAAACCCTACTGAAAGAATACAGGCTGTTCTTAAGAAATACGGACAGATTTAATCATATTTATATATTTTAAATTTTTAATATACAATACTTATACAAGTACAAATAAATTATTTTATTACTTTAAAATAATACTTTTTAAAAGCACCGACAAAAAACATACCTTCTGTCGGTGTTTTTTTAGATTTTGTTTAGATTTAAGGGCTTATTTTCACAATCACTTCATAAATGAAACACAAAACAAACACAATTAACATATATAATGTACTTATAAACATAAATGAAGCGGGTGAGTAAAACAAAAGTAGGAATTTAAACATACAGTGATTCTTATTTTTGTCACCTGTTTCGACAACAACTAAATTAGCTTATTGACTTATGTTTGAGATAGATTCTTTTTCATTTTTTTCATTTGGGTCTGTGATAGCTCCCTCTATCGCAGACCAACTCCTTTTTGTACCGTACTTAATCAACAATTAAGTACACATTTTTTACATTATTTTTTGAACTATCAGCAAAGACTGATAGTTCAATCCTCTTTTTTCTTTAAAGATAGTAAAAGCCTTATCACTAATGATAAGGCTTTTACTATCTTATATTTGCTTTTTTCTGAATTTTTCAACCGACTGCATCATTTCATTAGCGGCTGTATTGACATTCACGGACATACTACTGACATTCTTCACAACTTTAAGGACTTCCTCACCGGCTTCCATTGTCTCTTTTACATTTTCCATATTCTTGTTTGCTGCCGCATTAAGTCCGTTAATATCCTCAGCTATATATGTAGTCTCGCCTTCCAGTCTCTCCGTGGCTTCCCTAATATTTGCAACACCTTTTGCTACAAGGTTTATGCGGTCTTTTACCTTTTCAAATATCTTTCTGGTATTGTTCATATCATCCGACTGTCTGTTTATCGCATCCTGAACCATTTCCATAGTCTCTACTGTTCTCTCAGAATTTTTTCCGAGATCCATTATCATTTTTTCTATGTCGGCTGATGCCGCATTACTCTGTTCCGCAAGTTTACTTATCTCAACAGCTACAACAGCAAAACCTTTTCCACTCTCCCCGGCTCTCGCCGCTTCTATGGACGCATTTAAACTCAAAAGATTTGTCTCCTCTGCAATGGACGCTATAAGATTTACCGCTTCTTTTATCTTATCAACAGAAATATCCGTCTCGCTCGTCTGCTTTCTTATCCTCTCTATCGCATCAAGAACTTCTTCGTTTGAATTGTAAAGATTTTTAAGACTGTTATCGACCTCTCTGCCCGTTCCAAGCATATCATCCGCTGCATCTGAAAGTCCGTCTGCCTCGTCCCCGGTCTGTTTGAGCATCATGTTGATATTATTGACATTGTCATCAACACTTGCAGTCACTTCTGCCTGATTTTTGGCACTTTCAAGCACACTCTTAAGATTTTCACTTATCGAATCCATAGCGTCACTTGCCTGCCCTGCGATATTACTCATATCCTGAGATGCAACATCAAGACTAAGTGTATTATCCGATATTGCACCTATCATATTGCCAAGACTTTCACGAAGGCTTTTCGTACCGGCTGAAAGTTTACCTACTTCATCTTTTCTGCCGAGATTTTTCCGGTTTATACTTACATTTAAATTTCCCGATGCCATATTTTGTACGACAAGTACACTATCCTCTATCGCCGATGCAATTTCCTTTGATGCAAGTACGCTGACAAGTATCGTTAAAATAAGCACGATACCTAATATCAAAAACAACAGTCCGCTAACGAGATTTATCGTCTTATCAACTTCCCTTACCGGCATACCGGCAAATATCATTCCGATTATGTCGTCACTGTTATTTTGCTTTACTGGGATGTAATAGCCATAATACATAGTCCCCTCTACGCTGACACGACTTGTAAATACATCCTTTCCTCCCTCAAGAACATTTTTCTTTAGATAATCTCCTGCCTTAGAACCAAGAATGTAATCACCCTTTTTATCTTTTAGGGAAGTTACAAGCCTTTTATCCCCATAAAAAAATGTGAGACTGCTTCCAGTTTTCTCGCTCATTTCCGTAACCAGCTTTTGGGAAAGTGATACATTGTATGTACCTTTCCATATCTCACCGTCATCATTTTTGAAATACTCACCTGAATTTTGATTATAAGCGGCACTCAAAGCCTCCGCCGTCGCCTTAAGTTCATTTTTTGTCTTGTCAAGTAAAGTATTTTTTATAACCGTATTATTAATCACCATCACGGCTATACATACTACAAGAATTGGCAAAAGTGCCACAAATAAAATCTTATATTTTAATTTCCAGTTTTCAAATCTCCTCATAACGGCATACCCCCTGTCTATTTCCAGTTTATCAGCGATACATTGTGATAATACCAGTTTATCTTTCCTGTTATAGTGGCATCATCAAGTGTCTTTCCCTCTTTTCCTACAGTCTTTCCCGTGTTTGTCTTTAACACTCCGTCAAACACTCCAAACTTTCCTGAAATGATATTTTCCTTTGCTTCTTTTATCTTATCCGCTGTGTCGCTTTCACAAAGCGATGACAATTCTGTAAGACTTACAAGGTTCTCTTTCATTCCACCATAATAATTTTTGCCATCATATGAAGCATTGATGATACTGCTTATATATGATGTGTAATAAGCACTCCAGTTCCAGATAACAGATGTGAGCGTTGCTTTTGGTGTCTCCTTACTCATATCTGAATTGTAACCTATCGACCATGTACCATTGTCCTGTGAAGCTTCCTGTGGTGCTGTCGTATCACAATGCTGTGCCAGCACATCACACCCCGCTGCTATAAGTGCATCTGATGCTTTTTTTTCATCATCCGGTGCGTACCATGAATTTGTCACGGCAACTTTTACCTTTGCAGCCTTGTTTACCGACTCAACACCTATCGCAAATGCGTCAACACCTCCGGTACACTCACTGTTATCCGTACCCATAGCAGAAACATAACCTATCTTATTTGTCTTTGTCTTAAGCCCTGCAACTATACCTGATAAATATCTCGTCTGATAAATTCTGCCGAAATAGTTCGTAAAGTTTTTGCCATTGCTCAGATACCCAGTTGCATTTGCAAAATATATGTCAGGATATTTCTCCGCAAATTCTTCAGTCTGGTTCATATATCCCCAGCTTGTCGTAAAGATTACATTACATTTCTTATCAACACAATCCTGCAAGGCTGCTTTTATAGCTTTCTCATCACTATCACTTACACTTTCTTTTCTTACTATCTGATTATCCGACAGACCGATATTGTTCGCCATACCCTGAATACCTATCTCATGTGCATATGTATAACCTGAAGTCTCCGATGCACTTCCTATATAAAGAACACCTATCTTCAGCTCATCTTTAGAAATAGTCTTCATTCCGGCTTTGTTCGTATCGGCAGCTTTTTTCGCCGTATCTGAGTTCTGTGATACCTCCGTCTTTTCGCCGGTATCATTAGTGACCATGTCGACGACTTTCCCTCCTCTTCCACAGGATGTCAAAGAAAACACCATACAGAATGTCATTAAAAGTGATAATATTTTTCTTTTCATACATACTCCTCATTTCTGCACACATTTTTAGTGATTCTGCCCGCACATAAAGTATGAACACCAATAAATAAAATTTGTGCCAGGTGTGCTCAGACACAAAACTATTCATCATTTTTATTATTCTATGATGTTGTGGTCAAAAGGTATTTTGAACACAACATTATAATCACGGCATATAACCGCTTATTTTTATACATAAACAAGTATTTTTTGTACATATTTTATCATAATACGACATAAAAACAAATAAAATAATCAAATTTTTTTTAATTTTTCTTTTAGTTGTCGAAAAACGACGATAATTTCGCGAGTAATCAGACTCTTTCAATTTCCTTTGCGGTATATTAGGACATTATCATAAATGAATCATAAGCCAATAAATTTTACAAAAATATATTTGCCCTATTGATATCAATGTGCTATTCTTATAAGTAATTTATGAGCAGCTTTTTAAAAAGGAGGTGGAGCAGATATGCGTTTCAATAAAAAACAATGCAGATATACAAGTTTACTTGTTACATTGTGTATAATTCTTTCCTGCCTTGTTTCTTACACATCAACCATATCCACACCTTTTATTGATCAGGCTGCATCTGTTCATTCTGAAGAGGCAATATATAATTTATCCATAACATCTTCCGGCGAAGATATATGTACTCCAGAGATGCTTGGCAGACAGGAGCTTATATCCCGTCCTGAGATTTCTCATAAAATACGAACTTTTTCAAACACCTACAAGTCGCTGCTGTATTTGGCAAACATATCTGATACGATACATATCCCTCTGTATCAAGGTCTTTCTGAATATATTTCAGTCGCTTGTGAGCCGAGGTCAACAGCCTTTATCATCGATTATATACATATGAAGGATGGAAAAAAGAAAATTTAACATAGCTTTTTATCATATGTACGGTTAAAAAAATCACTGTACCAACATATATCAGGAGGGAAAAGTTATGTTACGAATCATTTTGATTATTATCGGTATATTATTCATTGTTGGTCTTACCGCATTTGGATTGTGGTTTTCGGGCAGCGATGTTGATGCTACCGGCGAACATGGCGATGATATGATAAATAAAAGCACTGAAAAGTAAATCGTCTAATCGAAAGGAGCTACTCATCATGAGAAAAACTAAAATTATTTGTACCATTGGTCCGGCAAGTGAAAGCGAAGAGACATTAAAACAAATGTGCTTAGCAGGCATGAATGTTGCGAGACTTAATTTCTCTCACGGAACTCATCCAGAACATCAGCAGAAGATAGACAGAATCAAAAAAGTAAGAGAAGAACTTGGTCTTCCAATAGCGATAATGCTCGACACAAAAGGTCCTGAATACAGGATACGCACATTTGAAAATCATAAAATTACTTTGAAAGATGGTGACACCTTTATATTTACTACTGACGAGGTTGAGGGAAACAATAAGCGTGTATCAGTCAGTTACAAAAATCTTATAAATGAGCTGAAAATAGGTGACACCATCCTTGTAAACAATGGCTTACTTATTTTTGAGGTTGCTAAACTCAAGGGAAATGATGCAATATGTAAAGTAATTGTCGGCGGAGAAATGTCCGACCGAAAGAGCATGAATTTCCCTAATCATGTGATGACTGGTCCTTATCTGAGCGAACAGGATAAAAAAGACTTGCTTTTTGGTATCAAAAATGAGGTCGATTTTGTTGCAGCATCTTTTGTTTCAACAAAGCAGGATTTACTCGACCTTAGAAACTTCTTAAATGAAAACGGCGGTTCAGATATTGATATTATCGCTAAGATTGAAAACCGCTCAGGTGTCGAAAACATTGAAGAACTTTGCGAGATTGCTGACGGAATCATGGTTGCAAGAGGTGACTTAGGTGTGGAAATTCCATTTGTAGAAGTTCCCGCCATCCAGAAATATCTTATCAAAAAATGCAGACTTCTCGGAAAAAGAGTCATAACTGCTACGGAAATGCTTGAATCAATGATACAGAATCCACGCCCTACGAGAGCAGAAATCTCTGATGTTGCAAACGCAGTCTATGATGGTTCATCGGCAATAATGCTTTCGGGTGAGTCAGCTTCAGGAAAATACCCTGTCGCTGCCGTTAAAAACATGGCAGAAATCGCATTATATACGGAAAAGAATATTGACTATGCGAAACGCTTCAGAACCACTGAATACAGAATAAAAGATAATACTGATGCCATATCGCACGCTACCTGTGCAATGGCTATTGATACAAACGCAAAGGGTATTGTCATAAGTTCACTTTCAGGAAATACAGTTCGTATGGTAAGCCGTTTCCGCTGCCCTGTTGACATAATCGGCATGACAACATCCATAAAAGCATGGAGAAAATTAAATTTGAGTTGGGGGGTAACTCCTGTTCTCAGCGAGGAATTTAACTCTGTTGATGTCATGTTCTATCACGCAATGAATCATGCAAAGAAAATATTTAACTTAAACAAAGGCGACAATGTTGTCCTCACCGGCGGTCAGGTGAGCGGTGTATCAGGAAAAACAAACACTATTCGCGTAGAAGCCGTTTCAAAATAAACCGATGGATAGTATTCATGATGAATAACATTCATCATATGAATATTTATTCATCATGTAAATTATGCTTATATTTTTATATCAAAACCAGTAAAACTTTATCATGTATGGATATTTTGCCTATTGTTCCATGCATGATACAGAACAAAAACATAGAACAGCCGGATTCGATTTTATCGAACCCGGCTGTTTTTATTGCACTTACACATTTATTTTACTTAGCAAGCGTTTTAATCTTTAATGACTTAGACCACGGTGCAATAAGATACTTTGTTCCGGCATCTGTCTTGACCGCTGCCTTGTATCTCTGTCTAAAATAATATGTCGTGTTAGGTTTAAGTCCCTTAATAACAATAGATTTTCCTGTATATTTTTTTACATTTCCACCTGACTTAGTGATAGTTTTAGCATCTTTAAAATTCTTATTTGAAGAATACTGAAGTTCATACTTTGCATAATCTGTATAAAAATTCACTATCTTTACTGTATTTTTCGTAATATTCTTTTTCGTAACATACTTCTTCTTTTTCTTGTTATAAGATAATTTCGTTTCTGCCATCGGTTTTACATCTCTCTCAGGCGGTGCAGAAAGCGTCATATGTGCTGTATCACTTACTTTGCTTGACGGTCCGTAAACAAAAATATCTATCGTTTTTCTCTTATTAAAGCAGGACTTTTTTACCTTATAATAATTTGTTTCAACATCAGCATCTTCTATAAGTTCATAATTTCTGCTGCCCGGTATCTGTTTACTCGCTGCAAGAAGAAATTTATCCCATGAAGTAATAACTCCCACTTTATATCCCGTGCTGTTGTAAAGGTCATCCCAGCCAACGACATATTGATTATTAACAATATCTTTTATGTGCAGATTAGTAACCTTACTTCCACCGCTTACGGCTGTAGACTTTGAAAAGTATGCACTCTTTACATATGCTTTTTTACTGTTAAACCATATAGTTGTCCATGTATCATCTGTCTCATCAGTGAAATATTCGACTGTGACATCGTTTTCCATTGCACCCAGAACCGTACTTGTCGTACTCTTTTCCTCATATACATTAAGTTCTTTACCTGCAGCAAGTTTATAAACCTTGCCTTCCTTAGTTTCCTTTGGAACTTTTGTATCTTTATTATATAGATTCACATACTTCGCATTCACATAATAATATCCGGAACTTTTATATTTCATATAATCTACGGAATTTTTACCGTTGAAATATATCTTATAGTATTTTGACTTGTCACCTTTTGTCTTAGATTCTATCGGCTCTGTAGATACAACCTGAAGCTTTGTGTTAATCGGTACACGGTACGAATCCCCCCATGACGGTATTCCGTTAAAAAGTTTTATACCGACAAATGCCTTCGTTGTCTTGCCCTCTGCCTTAATAGTAACTTTCTCCCCATCCTTAGGGGTGGTGCTTTCATAACGACCCATATCAAGCCATACCTGTTCTCTCTTTACACGGTAAAATCCCGGACGGTGTGCCGTCTGTACAAGATAAGTTTTGCACGACTGAAATTCCGTAAGGTTTTTATATGGTGTATATCCTTCACTCCACACGATAACCCACTGGTCATCATAGGCAAGTACCTTGAATTTTGTGGTTTCATACTCTAAGAAAGCTGCACTGGAGTTATGATCACTTATCCAGTCTATTCCTCCACCGACTACATTTCCACTGCCGTTCCAGATATATTTGACAGTCTGGTTATTATCCTGTGGCAGATATTTGGATTTTATCGTTTTTCCCTGAATCTTCGTACCCTCCGGCACCGAATAAACAGTCTGCGTACTTCCTATCTTTGCAACATTGTCAGTGCCAACAAGATAAGCCTCACCCTTTACCGTAAAAGTGTTTGTATCGAGATACTGTTTGTTAAACTGAGACATTGATGTGTCATAAGCCTTAGCTTCAACCCTCTGTGATGATACATATCCTGCACCAAGTGATACTGCCATGCTGAATATAAGTACCATACTGCACAGCTTTCTCCATCCGTTGATAAATACAACTTTTTTCTTTTTTTCATTCTTTTTTAAATTGTGTTTCATAAGCATTTTCCTCCCTCTTTCAAACAAATATTTGCAATCCGCTGTGATTTTGCTGTAAACATACCAGAACCCTTCTGATACAAGCAAGCCCTCACCAATCATTTATGGCTATGCACAATAAAAGTTGGTGATTTCCTTGATAGTATTTTAAATTATATCAATTTTCATATGCCCATACAAGCAGGTAATCTATCATTTTTCACCTCTTACCATCAAAAATCTACCTCTTGCCAAAATCCTATTTACATAAAATCTCTCATATGTTTTAATCTTATCATGTAAGGGACATCAATATAGGCATTTGCTAAACTATCATATCTATGACTAAAATAAATTCAATTTTATATTGAAAAATGATATTTTGCAATTACCTGAAATACTATAAAAGGGAGAATGAAAAAATTGAAAATACTATTAGAAATGACAGATGAAGGCGAACCTGAAATCATCATCAAATGCCACAAACTTACACCGGATATTATCAAACTACAACAAATGCTTGCCAGCTATGATGCCGGAAACGGCAGTTTAAACCAGATAATTTTTTACAAGGGCGATACCGAATATTATATGAACCTAAATGATATATTATTTTTTCAAACAGAAAGTTCTGTTATATATGCTCATACTGCAACAGATGCGTATGAAACCAAATATAAACTTTATGAACTTGAAGAAATTCTCCCGGCAGCCTTTATCAGGATATCAAAATCAGCCATAGTAAACAGCAGTCTTATCTACTCAATACAGAGAAACCTTGCTGCATCAAGTGTTATATCATTTAATAACACGCACAAAGAAGTTTATGTTTCAAGAGCATATTATAAAATGCTGAAAAATAAAATGGAGGAGAGGCGATTTCACAAATTGTAAAATCATCATACACTAAATTATCATAAATAATAGCATTACATATTACACAGCATTTTAAATCATTTGACATAAACCTGTCATATTACGGTACCGGCAAAATTTCAACAATAACTTTACACATTTTAGTGCCATATCAGGCACGGAAAAGAGGTTAAACATGAACAGAAACAGAAATTCAATTTTTTGGGGGCTTATGCTCATCGCAGTAGCCTGCTATCTTATCTTATGCCAGCTTCACATTGTAACACTTGCGGTAAGCATAACTAAACTTATATTAGGTGTTATCTTTGTCGGAACAGCGATAAATTCAATTATAGAAAGAAGTTTCGCAGGTTTCTTCTTCTCACTTGCCTTTTTATGGATAATATTTGACAACATTTTAGGACTTCCGCATATATCAACAAAAATTGTTATTATTGTTGCTTTACTGCTGACAATAGGTTTTTCAATGTTGTTTCCAAAAAAGAATTTTAACTATAAATATTCAAACCAAAACAAGCACGCAGAATGGGACGATTATGATGACCCTGACAAAGTTGGCAGACATCAGACTGTATTTAATGAAGATACAAACGATACTTTCTATGGAAGTAACCGCTTTGGAGCATCAGCTAAATATATAAACACGGGTGATTTTAAAAAAGCAGACCTCGACTGCTCATTCGGAGAACTCAAAGTTTACTTTGACAGTGCAAAGATAATATCTGAGTCTGCTGAGATCCATGTCAGACAGAGTTTTGGTTCTACACAGCTTTTCATTCCAAAAGAATGGCAGATTATACCGAAAGCTTCAGTTTTTGCAGGTGCTATAGAAGAACGAAATCGCAATAAAAGTACCGGTTCACCTGTTGTTTATCTGACGGGAGAAGTTAAATTCGGAAGTGTGATAATTACTTATGTATAAAGTGTATAAAAGAGCAAGCCTTTCGGCTTGCTCTTTGTATAAATTTCATTGGAAAATCATAATGCTCTCTCTGAAAAATGCCGTTGGTATAATTTATTAATCTATAATAGTCACCACCCTGAGTTTTATAATACTCTCACTGTAATTTGTCAGTCCATAATAATCTGTACCATAATCTTTAAGATAAAACTTATATGAATTTCCACATTCTATCTTTGTCATATTTTCCACAAGACTTATTAAGGTATCTTTTCTTCCACCAAGTGTTTTTATATAAATAATCTCTGACTTTTCTTTTCCTTTTTCAACTCTGTCAGCTTTTACTTTCCATATAGTATATAAATTATCCTCAATAACTTCATATGAGTAATCTATAACCTCACCTATTACCACAACATCGGATGCTTTTTTTAATTCTTTCTCCGTTCCATATATTTTTTCATCCGCAGCCATACGCCGGACAGATGCCGTATCTGCTAAAGCAAGCACATCCTTTCTGTTGATGCCGCCATATTCATATATAGAAGATTTTTTTAGTGCCATTGCAGACTGTGTTGTATTTACAAAACCATAATCACCATTTCCATAATCTTTCAATGCAAATACATATGACTCTCCTACATTTATGTCAGCCGCACCCGATAATATATTATCTCTGCCATCTATTTTTCCACCAAGTCTTTTTGCATATATCGTACTGCTGCAATCACCCTTATATTTATCCTTAACTTCAATCTTATATATCGTATATGGCATTTTCTCTTTATCTGTACCTGTTTCAAGCATTTTTGTTTCCTGTGCAGCAACAGTTCCCGAAACAAGTATATCCGCCGCCTTTACAAATTTTGAAGCCTTATTGTACTCAGGTTCATCTACACTTATATAATTTACGGTATCGTCAGTCATACTATCTGATATATCATAAGCAGCTTTACTGCTGTATTTTCTTTTTACATTTGAAACATCGAAAACCTGTGGCTCATATATTTTATTTCTGTTTCGTCCGTGATTCATAAGAGACACATCATATCCCGCCGGTGACTCAACCGGATTGTCCGCAAGCCAATATAAATGCCCTATTTCATGAAAATCATGTCTAAATGGTCGATTTTAACGCCTAAATGGTTATTTCCATCTTCTAACATCCATCTGTCATAACTTATTACAGTTGAAGAAATATTCCAACTAATTTTTTGTTCTCAAAAAATCGTCCATATCTCTGTTAAGTAACTCAAACTGTTTTACCGTTTCTTTATTAGCAGATTTAAAAGAAAGCATCTTTTTAAGATAACCCTGCTCTTTCACTATCTTAAAACTCTCATTGTAAACAAGTTCAAACACAAGTGCCGCATGACCGACAAGATTGTCTATAGGTGTCTTTTTAAGACTTCTAAGTACGGCATGATGCTCCATAAATGCCGTCATAACCTCCTCAGTCACTTTAGAATTTTTAAGAGCTTCCGTTGTTACATCATAAATAACCTCAAGTGTTACATCATAATTCACTTTTAATATATCTATCTTATCAGCATCCCTTATAATATTGCAAAACATCTGTACTTTTTCAGGAAGTCCTTCTTCAATGCGATATGCACTGTGATTAAAAATCGCAGTTTTTAATATATCAAGCTCCGAAAATTCCTTTTTTAACTTATCTTCTAATTTATCATCTTCAATATCTGCCTTTGGTTTAGTTTTATCAACAAATTTCCATATAAGCCCCTCATCAAACAAAAGTTCAACTCCATAGTGTGCATGGTCTATGGAATCGGCATCCGAAAAAGTCCCATAATTTTTTAACTGTTCAAATCTGCCTATATCATGCAGCATACCGATAAGCCACGCAAGGTCTGTATCAGCTTTATCAAGTCCAAGTGATATTGCTATCCTCTCACTAAGAGCCGCTACCCTGTAAGTGTGGTCTACCTTAAGTTTAATCTTCTCATCACTTGTATCATAATTATCAGTATATTTTTTAAAAGTGTCTTCAACATTTTTTCTGTCAATGATCATTAGAAATCTCCTTATTTTACATCGTATTGTTACTTAACTTCTTCCAATTTATTTTCGTTGATATAAATATTATTTATCTTCTTAATATCTAACAATTCATCAAATTCTGCTGCATACTGAACTTTAGTTATATCCTTGTACCTTTTACCGGATTCACTGAGCATATTATCACTATTGCTAAAACTATTAATTGTTTTGTCATTTTCATCTTTTATTGCGATTACAAGCTCATCCATAGTAGTATCTGTCAAAAATCTCAGACCTAATGGTGACAGATATAATACACCATCTTTTGACTTGAATTTTTTACAATTTTCAGCAAATTTTAAATCAAAATTATACTGCTTATATTTCTTATTGATTCTCTTTGCTGTATCTGTAATCTTTATGCATTTGTTTAAGTCTGTATCCTGCCAAATTTCATTATTTATCTCAAAAGAAACATAAATATATAATTTATTCCCTTTATATTCTGCATATTTAGTAAATGTACCTGTTGCTTCATACTCAAATGTAAAACGATTATCTTCTCCAAATGATTTTATTGTATTATTTTTTTTGTCGATATCTGCATCCACTTTATTACCATTTTTATCGGAAACTGAAATCACCAGATATCCAAGCTGTGTTTTCTTTTCACACAGGCTTTCTTTCAGATTAATAATATAATTGTCAATTTCAATTTTTTGATTTTCTCTTGTTAAAAGATTATTTGTTATTTTCTTCTGTACAGCGTTGTTATCAGCAAAGAAAAATTCAAATAAATTTTCATTTGAATATGCGTATGTAACAATATTTGCCACTAAAAATACAATTACGATAATACTTAATGGTATAATTATTTTCTTTTTCATATCTATGTTCCTCCTCATCCTTATATCCTGTAACATAAATGTAGCTTATTTTATTAAACAATTTGTTCAATGATATTATACTTTATTTATTTATCAATTCCATGCAAAGACTTTTAAACTATTATTTAGTATTATTTATAAATGTATTACTCTCAGACACCAGCCTGTCAAATAATCACAAGAAATGGATACTGAAGTAGCAGCTAAAGTGCGAAATCATGGCAAGTATATAGCACTCTACGCTAGACACTGAACTAGAAAATATTCGTACAAATTTGCCGAAAATACGATATAAGTTTTGTTAAAATTTCTATTTTACTTTTAATGAGTATTATATATAATATAAGCAGATGCAATAGCAAACTTACTGCCCACTTGCAAACATGAACATGACATTAGCCATTATCTGTCAGACCATGCATCAATGAGTAAATCTTGTAGGATGTGAACAGATAAAGTCATTTTATAATGCCTGCCACAATTCTTTCCATTCACTGCCACTGCATGAAACAAAATATTTCATCCAGTGACTTGTATTTTTGTTGTAATTTTCACCGATATTAACATCGCGACTCATTTCATCTTTTAATATAATAAGATTTTTATATGATATTTCATCACTTGAAAACCTCTTAACATAATACCTGTATATCATTTGAAGCTGTTCTTTTCCCTGCTCAAAATCTATATTTTCAATGCAAAATTCATTCATGTTTGCTATATGTTTTTTTATGATTTCATCATTAGATTTGTTTATATATGTTTTCATTTTTCCATTTCCTGTCATTTATCTCCTACATCATATCTCATTTTAGGAGATAATTCAATTTTTAGGAGATAAAGTTTACTATATTAAACTTTTAAAGCACATGATAATACGGACAAATATCTTCATAATGCCCATCTTTCATACGAAATCCACCCGGTATTGTTCCGAGCTGCTCAAATCCGAGTCTCTCATAAATATGTCTTGCATGAATATTTGACGCTACAACAGCATTGAACTGTAATACTCTAAAACCATGCTCTTTTCCCTGTGCAAGACAATCTTTAACCAGTTTTTCGTGTATTCTTTTATTTCTATGTTCATGATTTTGTCTCCTTATATTTTTCTCTAATGATTATTATATCACAAATTCGCAATGCAGGAGAACCTGTTCTCCTGTACCGAATTTGTGAACGACAAAATCATATAACACAAAGTGCTACAGATGCGAAACATCTGGATTTTGGAGTTGAGTATATCATAAATTGCAAACCGCATATAATGGAATATTTTCCATCCAGCCCTGATCAATATACTTTTTTGATGAAAATCGTACTGCTTTTTCGGGATGATATTTCTCAAAATATGCTTTCAAACTTTACGACTTTATCATAATATTTTTTCCAAATTCTTTCATTAACCATGTTTTTCCAACCTGTCTCGCACCCATTAAGAGCAAAGGTTTTCTGTTTTCTTTTTCTTTCCACTGCAAAAGACTTTCTATCGCAAATCTATACATTCATCATCACCTCTTTAAAAGAGTATATCACATTTTTTCCGTTCTATTCAACATACCGCTCTACATTTTTTCTGACCTAAATCATACTTTATTCTACACTTTTTCCGACCTAAATCACACCTTATTCTACACTTTTTCCAACCTAAATCACACTTTACTCTGCACTTTTTCTGACCCAAATCATACTTTACTTATACTTTCCACTTTATTTCTTCTTATTCTCTTTAAAAATACATATCCAACTGCACAAGCTACTACTTCCGTTATCGGAAATGCCCACCATATCAATGAAATTCCCATCTGACCGTTTCTTACAAAAATTGAAAAAATACCCGCCAATGGTAAAATAATCACAAATTGTCTGAGAAGCGAAATAACCAGTGACTCGATGCCACCGTCCAACGCCTGATATATTCCCTGATATGCTACATTTATTCCTGCAAAAATAAAACCTATGGAAATAATTCTCATTGCTCCAACAAAATATCCTCTTGATTGTCCTGCATTAAATAAAGTTGCAAAAGCCCCCGGAAAAATCTCCGTAATTGCCACACCTACAATCATAAGTACAATCGTATAAACAAGTCCGTATTTGATTCCGTCATTTATCCTCTTTTTACTCCTCATTCCATACCCAAAAGCAATAATTGGTGTGATTGCATCTCTAAGTCCAAAGGCGAGGAACAGTACAAACTGCTGTACCTTATAGAACAATCCATATGCTGTCTGTGCTGACGAACTGAACTTCAAAATCAGATTCATCACATATACCATGATAGACATTAATGCCTGTGCAATAATTGCAGGGAGTCCAATCGCATAGATTTCCCTGATAATTCTGCCATTCGGTTTCATGAATTTTACTCTATGCTCAAATTCATTATTTAATTTAATATGGAAAATAAACAACAATACAGTAGATACAACCTGTCCGATTACAGTAGCATATGCAGCACCCTCTACTCCCATCTCAGGAACCGGACCAATTCCATAAATCATGATTGGATCAAGAATAATTTATCAATATGTGTGATAAGACACACATAAAAAACGAGTAACAAAACTGGATTTACGCTAGTCTGCTACTCGTTCGTTAATTATTATATTTGTGTTTTAAAAAAAAGTCAAACAAAAATCTTATTTTAACTTCGCTCCATCCCCACCTAATACGCTCTCATCAACACTTACATTTTTAATTCTGCCAAGATACTTATTGTCATCTATGACTTTGATAAGTTCACATTCAAGAGCTACCGGAAGTTCCTTGATAACAGAACCCGACATTACATTTTTTCCCTAATAGCAGACTTTTATCTGCTGACAAACACGATGCTATAAAGCGTACGAACACTCCTATAAAATATTTTTAAATCGGCTTTATGTTCCCTTTAACAATGTTCTCCTTTATAATTCTGTCAATAACATCATACAGACGCTCAGAGCCAAGTTTTGTTTTGCTCTGTCTGCCGTACACCTGCTCTGCCGTCACACCATGTTCTCTCCAGTCACCGCCACCATTACTGTTATTTAAGATTAAAGGCTGGAGATTGTCCATCGCATGAGCAAATTTTGACTCCGCTGTCTTAAATTCCTCAAACTCATCAAACAGCTTTATAAGTTCGTCTTTCTGTTCCTCCGGGAGTATTGAAAATATCCTCTCTTTTGCCGCATCTTCTCTTGCTTTCTGCGTCTTAAGATTTTCAGCATCATACGCATATGTATCACCTGCATCTATCTCCACTATATCATGTATCAGGCACATAAGCATAACTTTTCCAATATCCACCGGTTCATTTGAATACTCTTTTAACAGATATGCCATGATTGCCATATGCCATGCGTGTTCCGCATCATTTTCATTTCTGCCGTGACCTGACAGATGTGTCTGTCTGAATATATTTTTTTCCTTATCTATCTCCAATGCAAAATCAAGCTGTTTTTTTAATCTTTCATCCATAAAACTCTGCCTCCTAAAAATAAATCAAAGTCTGATAACCCGTGTCATACTTGCAATTATAGTAAAATTAAAACTTTGCTTTTAACAACTCCGCAAATTATTCAATATAATACCCCAAAGTATTCTTATACCTCTAATTGTTACATTATTATTTGATTTAAACCTTTGCATTACATTATAACATTGCTTATTTTTATTTTCTACCTTTGCAAAAAGCAAACACAAAATGGTGTCTTTTCTATTTATTTAGATAAAGCTTCACGCTAATAAAATCTAAATACAAAATAATTTCTTTTTTGTTTATCCAAATAAAATTTTACGCTGACAAAGAAAAAAAGACAGAGGTTTCTGCCTACTATTCACCTATATATCTCCAGACATTTGCAAAACTTTCATATATATATATATACATAAGTCAAGCGAATATTTTCAATCTGCTTTTATACTTGCTCATAACACAATATATAATTAGTTTCTTTATTGCCCGATATATAGTGTAAATAGTAACAGCTCTAAAACCCTCTGTCTGTTTTGTTTTAACGGTAGTCTTTCTTTATTTCCAGACTTCTTCTGCTATCTCTTTCACAAGTGCAAGTTTTGCCCACTGCTGTTCTTCCGTAAGTTTATTTCCAATCTCACACGAAGCAAATCCGCACTGTGGACTTAAACATAAACGGTCAAGCGGAATGTATTTTGCAGCCTGTTCAATTCTTGCCTTTACGGTTTCCTTGTCCTCAAGTTCAGGTTTCTTAGTTGTTATAAGACCAAGAACAACTTTCTTATCAGGTGAAACTTTTGCAAGCGGTGCAAATCCACCGGATCTCTCATCATCATACTCTAATAAAAGTGCATCAACATTTTCCTGTGCAAATACATAATCTGCAACTGAATCATAAGGTCCGCTTGTAAAGAATGTAGAATGATAATTACCTCTACAGATATGTGATGTTATAACCATATCTTCCGGTTTCTTTTCAAGTGCAAGATTATTTACTTTCAAAAGCTGTGCCTTTACATCTTCAATATCAAGTCCGAGTGATTTATATCTCTGTTTTGCGGCATCCCCTACAATCGCACCCCATGTGCAATCATCAAACTGAAGATTACGGCATCCAGCCTCATAAAACTGTGCGATAACTTCCTGATATGCTGTTCCTATATCCTGTATAAGCTCATCATCCGCCTCATAAAACTCTCTTGTCTTAGCAATATTCTGAGGAACTATCATCTGCTGGTACATCTGTGCAGGTGCAGGAATCGTGTATTTAGCCACTGTATTCTCATCCTCAAACTGCTTAAGAAATTTAAAATATTCCACAAATGGATGTTCTTTTGCCTTAACCCTGCCAACAAGATAAGTGGCTTCAAGGTCTGCCATCTCTCCATTAAACTGAACTCCGCCGCCCTTTTTCTCATGAGCAACACCCTCAAATCCCCACATAAAATCAAGATGCCAGAACTTTCTGCGAAATTCTCCATCTGTTATAGCATGAAAGCCTGCTGCTTTCTGCTTTACGACAATGTCACGGACGCAGTCATCTGTTATTTTTTCAAGCTCGTCCTGTGTAATCTTACCTGCCGCAAAATCAGCCTTAGCATCTTTTAATTTCTGTGGTCTTAAAAAGCTTCCTACAAAATCATATCTGAATGGTGTTTTTAATGTACTCATCTGTATAACCTCCTGTTTGTTTCTTTGTTCATACTTATGTTAAAGTTTTAAATACTAATTTACGAGTAACAATATGTTAAGCGTATATTTGTAATTCGCTCTGCTATTTGCTCGTAACAATGCTTTTGTTTTTCTGAGGTTATATTATCATTTCACCATTACATATGTATAATATCTTTATTTTGTAGTTTGTCATAGTTTAAAACTATGGCATAAAGTTTCATCGCTTCACTTTCACAACTTTCAACATACATACCGATATCACCAGAACTATCGGAAATACACATCCTGCAAGCATTCCTGCTTTGAGATTATTACCGGCATTTTGTGTTACAAATCCAACTATTGCAGGTCCTATCGAACCTCCCATATCTCCTGCCATTGCCAGTAATGCAAAAAGAGCTGTTCCTCCTGCTTTTATCCTTACTGATGTTATGCTTATCGTACCAGGCCACATTATGCCGACTGAAAAACCACATATTATGCAGCCTGCAAGACCGGCAATGGGATTTCCGCCAAGTCCCGCCAGCAGATAGCATACAAGACACAACACGCCTGAACCTGTCATAAATTTTATAAGGTCAACTTTTTCTCCGTACTTTCCATAAAACAATCGGCTTATCCCCATTGCGACTGCAAACAGACACGGTCCCATAATATCTCCGACACTCTTAGGAAGTCCTAGTGCCGATTCTACATAGGCTGATGCCCACTGTGCCATTGAGATTTCGCTTGCACCTGCACAGACCATAAGTATTATAGAAATCCAGAATATCGGAAGTTTGCACAAGTCTCTTATTGCAAGCCCCTCTCCTTCTTCTGTCAACCGTTCTATAGGACAACTAAGGAAATTAAATACATTATAAATAGGAACTAACGCCCATATGCAGGCGAGTGTCCGCCAGTTTTCTATTCCAAATACAGCAAAGAATGCTGTCGATAAAAGTATGACTCCTACCGACCCCCAGCAGTAAAATGAATGAAGCAGGCTCATTACACTGCTTTTATTTTCAAACGGACAGGCTTCTACTATCGGACTTACAAGCACTTCTATAAGACCGCTTCCCATCGCATAAACAATAACGCTTATAATAATTCCTGCATACGCATTTGGCAAAATCTCCGGCAATATTGCAAGTCCTATAAGTCCTGCTGCCGAAAATATTTCAGATGCAACAACGCACTTTCTATAACCGATGCGGTCAACAAATTTGGCACAGAACAAGTCTATTAAAAGCTGCGTGAAGAAAAATGTTGTTGATATAAATGCTATCTCGCTTATCGGTATTCCATATGTTCTTTTAAAAGTTAAAAACAACAATGGTGCAAAATTCGCCGCTATCGCCTGTGTAATAAAACCAAGATAACACGCAATAAGAGTTTTTCCGTATTTGTCTTTCATTTCTGTTTCCTCCAATTTTTCCTATGTTTTACCGCAAATGTAAATATCAGCAACTAATTATGTATTGTGCTGTTTGAATATTTATACTTTTGCAGTTTTACCATAACCTGTTTATGTATTTATATTTTTTTGTATTATATTACATTTTTTTAGGAAATAATTGAAATATACAGTTAATTTCTAACATTATTTTATTATTTATATTTTAACATATGTTATCTGACACAAACAATATTTTACTAAGACTTCCCATACCTAAAATGGGATTCGCACCTTATTGGTGTGGGAAGTTTGAGTTATTAATATTTCCAGCTTCTCAAACACTTTTTCAGCATACAACAACTTAATCTCATGTCTGTCCATTCCCTTAACATCAGCATCAAACTCAAAAGAATTTACTTTTTCACCTGCAATTATACAAAAATATACTTTTCCCTGAACACTGTCTGCATTATTGGGGTCAACATTTCCTGTCGTTCCCGTTATACCGATTGCTATATCCGTATTCAATTTTTCCTTAACAGTCTGTGCCATTGCCTTAGCACACTCGTTTGAATACACACCGTATTTATTTATTATACCTTCATCCACACCGACAAAAATCTTAGTCTGATTAAGATAAGTCACATATCCGCCCGGAAAGATTGCTGATGCCCCCTCCGTGTCGGTTATCATGGATGCAATAAGACCTGATGTGCAGCTCTCCATCGTTGATATTGTAGTGCCGCTGCTTATCAGTTTTTTTATTAAATTGTCAATTTTATTTTTCATGTTATTCTCACTCGCCCCCTGTAAATCAAACTTAAATACTTTCATGACTTTTTCCATATGGGAAAAATCAAAAACACCCTCCTACGGCTCACAAATGCTCCATGCAGCCTCGGCAATCCTCACAGTATTTATACCTGCTTTTTTCATCATTTCAATATCTTCATCTAAATGCTCATATGGCATATATTCATCATAATATACCACTACAAAAAGAATTTCTTAATTCAGAAATGAAGATTATTATGTTGAGTAAAATAAAATTAACAAGGCTGTCACATTAAGTATATTCTATAGTACTTCTTGCGACATCCCTGTTAATTTTTTGTGCAGATAAATTATAAATTTTATCTTACATTATCATAATGAGTCCACATTCGGATAATTTTTATTGTTCCTTGATATTTTATATCATGTTCTGTAAACTCATCTTCATATACCTGATAGACCAACCGATGTTGTATATTTATTCTCCTCGAAATAATCCCATCAAGATTTCCTACCAGTTTCTCATATCGTGGCGGAATCTGATAAGGGGCATTTTTAATAATAATATATTATTCTCATCCGTAATTGTAAATCTATATATGTTTTGCTAATAAAACAAATATAGTTATCAATTTCATCAATAGTACACATACTTTTACAAATTGACGAAATCTATTATGTCATTTATATTATAGCGTACGCTTTGCCGTACATCAAGTATTATTTATAAAATTGCAGAAAACCTATTTCGAGTCCGAGAATTTTTCCAAGTGATAATCTCGGAAATACCTCACTAAATGCGTACGGTACACTTGATATTGCCGATATTCCGGAACCTGATTGCAGCATAAGCAATACGCCCATGCTGTTTATTATGATTACCAAAATAAGTGCTACCTCTCCTCTAAGTATAAGTCTTTTGTCTTTCATGTCTTACATCTCTTTTCTTTTTTATTGGATTTTTCCGCATGAAATTATAGTCCTTTTTTAGGAGATGGCAAGAGATATATTCACCAATGATTCCTAATATTTAAAATGCTTAACAAAATTATTTTCCAATAATTCAGGAGTATAAATATATGCTTCTTTAAAAATATATTTTTCTAGTTTTCTCATGTAATCTGATTGAAACTTTTGACCAGCCAAAAGACATTTACGCATCTTATCAGCATCTACAATATTTTTTTCCTCACTAACCACCAAAATATAAACTACATTTTCTTTTGCAAACGCAATAGGATTATCATAATTAAATGTATTATATTGCATATTATTCTTATCTTTAAGTTCATATAATATATCTACAATCCAATACCAGTTTTGAAACGCTTTTTTTGTTACGCTGTCTTTTGCTTTTGATATTTTTTGATTTTTAAATTCTATAAAATACCATATATCCTCAGAACTGATTGCAAACGCATCTGCTGAAGCAAGTGATTCACTTTCCTTAACAGAATCCGGAAACCGTGCAATACGATATACATTATGTGCAATCTCATCCATATCAATTATTTTCAAATCCTGCCTGTTATTTTCATAAACAAGTTTCTTATCACCCGTTCTTTTTGTTTCTGCCTTATCCTCTGAAGCACTTGAAAGCTCTGTTTCTATACATATTTGTCTGCAAATTTCTGAAACAACCCTTTAATCTGCTCATAATTCGTCATCTTCTGTTTCCAGTTCCTCTCTTAACCTGCTTAATAATAAAGTTGGGTCAACCATCTGTTTATATATCTTACTTATATTTTTTGTTACATTTTCAAAAACTGCTCCATTCTCCTGCATATCTGCCAGATAATAATTACATCTTTCGGATATTTCATATTTTTTTGAATATAACTCTAAAGCCTCCATAAAATGAGCACTATGCGTTGTTACAACAATATGAAAATCAAATTTTTTCTGCAACAATACAATTGTTTCTGCATATAACAACTGCCATTCCGGATGTAAATGTATTTCAGGCTCATCTAATACAATAACATCTTTATCGCTCAGATTTCCATTTAATAATAATTGTTTCAAAATCAAAAACGCTTTGACTCCCGTTGACAATGAAGCAACATCCAGTTCCTTAGAAGAATCATCAGCAAACTGGTACATATATTTTTGTTTTTTTACTACTTTTCCGGCAGCCACTCTGTTAATAATCTTGATAATATCCTCAAGTTTATTTGCTACCAATAAATCAGAAAACGCCTTTTCCTCTACTTCTTTGTCTTCTTTTTGAATCAACTTTCGTAAAATATTTCTCTTATGAAGCGAAAGTTCTGATATTCCAAATGTTAATATATGATTCATTTCGTCTATAACAAAAGGGTCATCTATATAAATGGAGTTATTTAAAATTTCAAATTGATGTTTTTCTTCTATACACTCATCTTTTTTAAAAATTAATCGAATATCTTTTTCTTTTATTGACAAAACTATTTCTGCCAGACCCTCTTTATCATATAAAGAATTTATCTCCCCATGAAATGATTCCTCAAAATAATTAGTATATATCGTCCTGCTAAATACTTCATCCGATATTTTTTTATTTTCCTCTAAATAACCAATTACTTTTTCTACAAAATCTGATTCGTCATCACTTTGTGGAAGCATACGCTCTTCATATTTTCTGCAGATTTCTTCCCGTTCTGCTGATTCACATTCTAAAAGGACCTTAGCAAATTCACTATAAGTACGCATTGTATAATGTCTGAATCTTAAATCATGTTTATATCTGTTTTGCTCAATTTCATTGCGTAACATATGTGACAACGAATCAATTCTTGCATTATTCATCTTTTCATCTATATTATATGTTGCATTGAAAACAGCGTCTAAAGTTTTGCCTATCGTACTTTTACCAATATTATTATTTCCCGCAATAATTGTGATTCCATCAATCTCAATATCAGCTCTTAATATTTTTGCAAAGTTTCTAATACTTAATTTCATTATCCTACCTCATTTTTAGCAACATTTTTTATTCAGTTATTATATCCTATATTATCCCAAAAATCCATCCGAAATACAAGTTGTAATTCACTATTCCCTCCCCATCTTAAACCTATGTGACGGACAGTAAGATTAAAAATATCGCACCAGCCGTCACTATCGCATCCTCGATAATATATAAAATAAGCACTTTCTTACATCTTTTTAATTGCCCTGCACCATAATTCTGTACAGTAAATATTGTGCATGCCTGGCTGAACGAATTTAACACATCAGAGGACATTTTATCACTTGTCGAGTCTTCACCGCCGTATCGGTTTGCCGCAGAACATTGCAGACTGGGCAGATACGGATGTAGACCATCTGAATATAACGGCAACTTACAATGTCGTACACGGAAGTCCTGCCACATTTGTTAAAAATAATTACTTTATTTTTTTATATGCATGACTTTCTCTATTTCCTACCCAATATCTCCTTAATCTGCTCAAGGTTTTCTACAAAATATATGCCCTCCTGCCGTTCCTCTGAGGACAATCCCATTTTAATCATATGTTCAAGAAGTTCTTTAAGCCCATTATAATAACCGTTCAGATTATACAAAATACATGGTGCATCAAGCTGCTTTAAAGATACTTTTGACATAACCTCTGAAATTTCTTCCAAAGTGCCTGTTCCACCCGGAAATGCAATAAATGCGTCCCCAAGTTCAATCATCTTTGTTTTTCTTTCTTCCATATTTTCTGTGACTATAAGCTTAGTTATCTCATCGTATTGCAATTCGGCATCAACAAAAAACTGTGGTTCTACACCCGTCACATCTCCACCTGCTTCTAATACGCTCTCAGCTATCACCCCCATAAGTCCTGACTTAGAACCACCGTATATAAGGGAATGTCCACTCTCGCCAATCCATGTTCCAAGTTTCTTTACTTCATCTGCTAATGCCGGGTCATTTCCCTCAAAAGCCCCAAGATACACTGTAATGTTCATCTTTAATGTTCTCCGTTCTATTTTCTATTTTTTCTAAATACACAAAACCTTTATTCTCTGTTTTTGTTTTCTTAAATCTCACAAAACCTGACTTTTCGTACAACTCAATATTCTGTGAATATCTTTTTATCTCCTCAAATGCATTTGCACACATAAATAAAAAGCAAAAAAGGGACGGTTCATCCTTTGCGAAATGGATATACTCCATATCATAATTTGTCTGCTATCACATCTCCTCAGGATATTTAAAATTTCTGACACCCGTCATCATATCCATAACATCCCATGTATAATCAAGATGCATACATCCATGTTCACCATTTATTGCCCTCTCCATATCTTCGAGTTCATATACAAGGGCATCTGCATTTTCACCTGCAGTTATCTTTTGTGTTTCACCTGACTCGACATAATGTATCGCTGCTTCCCATGCTCTCGGATATTCCATAATCTCGATATATCCTTTCTCGCACGAAATCATTCCTCTTTTCGGCTGCTTTGAATGAAGTGAGAGCATGACCGACGCCATCTGACCTTCATCATTCATAAGCAATAATCCAACCTGTTCATCAACTCCAGTCGGTGCACTTTTTGTCTGTGACGCACATTTATCCGGTTTTGAATCCATAAACCAGCGTATAAATGAAAGGGCATACACTCCTATATCAAGCATTGCTCCTCCTGCAAGGTTTGGATTAAAGAAGCGGTTGTTCATGTCATATTCTTTAAAGCTCCCAAAATTCATTGTGATAAGATTTACTTTTCCAAGAACTCCCGAGTTGAGCATTTCTTTTAATTTTTTATAAATCGGCATATGATATATAGTCATTGCTTCTGCAACTACAACTCCCCTTTGTTCTGCCAAATTGATTACCCGGCTTAACTCACTTGTATTTAATGTTATGGATTTTTCCACAAGTATATGTTTTCCATTATTTATTGCCTTTATCATAAATTCATAATGAGTATTGTGCGGAGTTGTAATATATACAACATCCACCTCTGGATCTTCAAAAACATCATTCATATCCTCATACACTTTGTTAATATTGTATTTTTTTGCAAATTCAACGGCTTTCTGATGTGTCCTGTTCGCAACTGAATATATGCTCTTTCCCTTTTTTATCAAAGCTTGTGCCATCTCATTTGCGATTACTCCCGTACCTAAAACTGCCCATTTAATATCTTTCATAAATAATGCCCCCTTAGATGCTAAAAAAATATATTTAATTATTTGCAAAACTACTTATAAGTTGTATTATATTTTTTGCAATTTAATTACGGATATAGACAGTTTTACAAATATCTGAGTTTATAAGATATATTTTAAATATAGTTTAAATCATGCTATAATTATTTTCAACATATAACTGAGCGAAAGCAAGATTTGTTCTCTAACTGAAAATCAAGATAAAAACTATAAGTTGAAGGCAAATACTGTTTCTTCCACAGAAACTCAAAATAATGAATATTTAAACAAGCAAAAATACAAATGAAATCGAGGTATAATCATGAAACGCATAAATTTTGAAACCGGCACTGTAACAGGAAATATCTTAAATGCCGCTCTCCCAATGCTTGTAGCACAGATTTTAAGTCTTCTCTACAATATAGTTGACCGTATTTATATCGGGCGTATTCCTGAAATCGGAACTGCCACTCTCGGAGCCGTCGGACTCTGTTTTCCTTTGATAATGATAATCACAGCGTGCAGCAATCTTTTCGGAAGCGGCGGTGCTCCGATTTTTTCTATTAATCGCGGCATGGGTGACGATAATAAGGCAAATACTATTTTAAATACATCTTTTACAATGGTATGTGCAAGTGCAATATTCCTGATGCTAATCGGCATTGTATTTTCAAAACCGCTGCTCGTTCTTTTTGGAGCATCCCCAAACGCATTGACTTACGCAAGACCATATATTGTAATCTATTTGCTTGGAACTCTCCCCGCCATGGTATCTACCGGCATGAATCCGTTTATAAATGCACAGGGATATTCTACAACAGGAATGTTCTCCGTAACAATCGGTGCAGTTGCAAATATTATACTCGACCCGCTGTTTATCTTTGTGTTCGGGCTTGGAGTAAACGGTGCTGCCATTGCCACCGTAATATCACAGATACTCTCTGCTGTTTTTGTTTTCTATTTTCTTCGCAAAAAAGCTGAGATAAAGGTCAGGCTGCTGCATAAAAACGAATTTTCTTCCTGCCTTTCCATTGCCAAAAATATCATAACTCTTGGCACGGCAGGATTTATAATGCAGCTCACAAACTGTCTTGTTTCAATCTGCTGCAATAATGTGCTTTATGTTACCGGCGGGGATGTGTATATCTCCGTTATGACTATTATTTCAAGTGTACGACAGATGGTCGAAACTCCTATCTATGCCATAACAGAGGGTTCTTCACCTATCATCAGTTATAATTATGGTGCAAGACGCCCGGAGCGTGTAAAAAAAGCCGGCATAGTAATGGCTGTCATGGCACTTATCTATACCGGCATAATGTGGAGTATTATCATACTTGCCCCTAAATATTTAATTATGATATTTAGTTCCGATGCAACACTTATAAAAGATGTTGTGCCTGCATTGAAACTTTATTTTGCTGCATTTATTTTTATGGATTTGCAATATATCGGTCAGACCGTTTTCAAATCACTTAACAAAAGAAAACAGGCAATTTTCTTTTCACTTTTACGCAAAGTATTTATTGTTGTGCCACTCACATATATACTTCCATACGCTCTCCACATGGGAACGGACGGTGTATTTATGGCAGAACCCGTATCTAATGTAATAGGTGGAAGTATGTGTTTTATAACTATGCTGTTTACGGTACTGCCTGAACTTAACAGGATGAAAGAGTGAACTTTCACCTGTTAAGAACTCTTACACTTTCTGTATTTTATTTTGTTATCTTAGCTTTTTTATTCAATCCTTTCTGATATAGGAATTTCTTGTAAGTCTTTAAGCTCTTTGCAAGCTTTTTAATACCATTTTGTCATTTTTTCCTCCTTAATTCAAAAATCTACTTTATTCTTTCTGATTCTCTTTAAAAATATATATCCTGCCAGGCATGAAATCACCTCAGTTATTGGGAATGCCAACCAGATTATAGAAACTCCCATCTGACCATTTCTGACAAACAGAGAAAAAATCCCAGCCAGTGGCAGGATAATGATAAGCTGTCTCAAAAACGAGATTACCAATGATTCAATGCCCCCATCCAATGCCTGATAAATTCCCTGATAAGCAACATTTATTCCAGCAAACAGAAAGCTTACTGAAATTACCCTCATTGCTCCAATAAAATATTCCCTTGACTGTCCTGCATTGAACAAAGTTGCAAAATCTCCCGGGAAAATTTCTGTAATTGCTACACCAACAATCATAAGGACAATCGTATATATCAATCCGTATTTGATTCCATCATGAATCCTCTTTTTGCTACGCATTCCGTATGCAAAAGCAATAATCGGTGTAATTGCATCTCTAAGTCCAAAGGCGAGGAACAATACAAACTGTTGTACTTTGTAGAACAATCCATATGCAGTCTGTGCGGAAGGATTGAATTTCAAAATCAGATTCATCATATACACCATAATAGACATAAGTGTCTGTGCAATAATTGCAGGGAGTCCAATAGAATATATTTCCTTTATAATCCTTCCATCCGGCTTCATATACTTTGCTCCGTGCTCAAATTCTTTGTTAAGCTTTATATGGAATATAAACAAAAGTACCGCAGATGCCACCTGTCCGATTACTGTTGCATATGCAGCTCCCTTCACCCCCATTTCCGGAACTGGTCCAATACCATAAATCATAATTGGATCAAGAATAATATTCAACACTGCACCCACAACCTGCCCTATTGTAGAATATAGTGAACGCCCTGTTGCCTGTAAAAGTTTTTTAAATAACGAAAAGAAAATAATCCCAAATGAAATTACGCAGCATATTTTTAAGTAGTCTGTTCCCATTGAAATAACTTCAGGGGCAATTGTCTGTGATGAAATATATGCTCTTACTCCAAAAATTCCAAACAACAGGCACACCGCATAAATAATCACTCCAAGAAACAAACTGTTTCCAGCAACTTTTGCTGCTTTTTTGCTATTTCCCTGTCCAAGTGTTCTTGCAAGAAGTGCATTGGTTCCAACACCTGTTCCAATTCCAACTGCTACCATGAGCATCTGAACCGGAAATACAAGTGTAAGTGCATTAAGTGCTGCCTCACTTCCTGATCTCATATTTCCAACAAAGGCACTGTCTACAATGTTGTAAACCGCCTGCAATGCCATAGATAAAATCATTGGTATTCCCATCTGAACCATGAGCTTATTTACCGGCATCTCCTTCATCTTGTTACTTTCTGCCATTTTATAATCCTCCTTGTTTTGCGAAGCAAAATCCGAACCTTCTGGTGAGGAGAGGATTTAGCCTCCTTTTTCTGCATAAAAAAAATGCGTAGATATCACATAAGCTGGACTTACGCTGATAAGCTACACACTTTTAAATGCATTATATATTTTCATAATGTGCGACAACTGGTGCACAAAAAAGCGAGTAACAAAACTGGATTTACGCTAGTGTACTCGTTTAGAAGTTATTATATTTTTATTTTTGAAAAATGTCAAACAAAAATTTCTTGCTTTTTTGTCTTTATGCATTATAATAAGCAAGAAATTAAAAAAAACAATTTTGCCTGTTTTGAATCACATCATTTCATATGCTATACTAACACTAATCATTAAACCTTACTTTAAGTCGATATATTCAAAAAAATATTTTGGAGGTATGCCATGTACACAATTGGACAAGTAGCAAAAATGTTTGATTTGCCAATTTCAACACTTCGCTATTACGATAATCAAGGACTTTTTCCGCAACTCATACGAGAATCCGGTATTCGTAAATTTAGCGAAAACGAAATTGAGGCATTACGGGTAATCGAGTGCCTAAAGAAATCCGGTCTTGAAATCAAGGATATCAAGCTCTTTATGGATTGGTGTGCAGAAGGTCCTGCCACTTATTCCGATCGCTTTGATCTTATACAAAAACAAAAAGAACGCGTGGAAGTAGAAATCAAACAACTACACAAAACTCTGGATATGCTTAAGTACAAATGCTGGTATTACTCTCAGGCAACGAAAGATGGCAATGAGGACACCGCAAAAGCATTAACCCCAAACGGTCTTCCGGAAGATATTCGCATAGCATATGACAATTCGCACACACACTCCTCTGATTGAGATAGTTATTCACCTGCAGTCTCTTTCTTACTCATATGAAAAAAAAAATATAATATTCAAAACAATTCCGACAACCGTTGATGTAGGTGCTGCAATTCCGATATTTGTAAGGCTTGCGTTAGGCTGGATACTCATGATATAAGCCATCGGCAGACGCACAAGAAGTGTCTGTGTAAGTCCCTGTATCATTACCCATAATGTCTTATTATTTCCGTTAAAATAACCTATCATACTAAACAACACGGCGGTCAATATCGTTTCCGGTGCAAATCCTTTCAAATATTCAAATCCCTTTTGTATAACTGCGGCATCATTTGAAAAGCATCCGGCAAGTACATCGCCCTTAAACATTACTATACAAAACACAACACATCCAAATGCAGCACCGATTCCAATTCCTGTAAACATTGCCTGTCTTGCTCTTTTTTTGTTTCCTGCACCGACATTCTGCGATACAAAAGATGCCATCGACTGCATAAGCGAACTTGGTATCAGCATCGCAAAGTTTACTATCTTGCAGGCAACTCCATATCCCGATGATGCCTCAAGACCAAGCCTGTTTACAAAAGCACAAAGTGCTAGAAATGAAAGCTGTGTCAGGAACTCCTGCAAGGCAAGCGGCAGACCGATTTCAAGGAATTTGCGGCACTGTTTGTTTAATCTAAAATCTGATTTCGCTATTGAAAATGGAAGTTTTTTCCTGAATAGCATCACAATCGCACACACAACGCTGACAGCCTGAGCAAGAACGGTGGCAAGTGCCGCACCTGCCGCATCCATATGAAGTCCAGCTACCAGAAGCATATCACCAACAATATTTACAATGCAGGCAACAAATACAAATATCAATGGGGACCTGCTGTCCCCAAGTCCCCTGAAAATTGCCGCAAGTACATTGTAGGCAACAATAAAAAATATTCCGCTTCCACAGATACGGACATAAACCGTTGTAAGACTAACTGCTTCCGTTGGTGCCTGCATCAAAACTGAAATAAGTCTTGCAAAACATACCATAAAAATAAACAATCCTATTGATATTATCGTAAAGACAACAACACCCCCTCCAAGTACCTTTCCTATCTGCCCCGTTTTCTTCTCTCCAATATATCTTGCTATAAGAACCGTAATACCCATAGCAAACTGTGTGACAACAAATGTCACCAGATTAAGTACCTGACTTCCTGTTGAAACCGCTGAAAGTCCTGCTGTCGAGCCAAATTTTCCTACAACAAGCAAGTCCACTGCACCGTAAGCCGCTTGCAAAATAAGTGCCCCTAAAATCGGAAGCATAAACCAGAACAATTTTTTTAATATACTTCCCTGCGTAAAATCTGTTTTATTATTACTACTCAATTGTAACACTCCTCTCTGACATAACTTTGTAAAGTTTTTCAATAGTCCTTATTGTACATTCCGCATCTTCATCTGAAATATCTTCAAGAAGCGGAAGTAATCTGTTAAAATACTGTGTATTATATATCTTGGATAATTTTTTTCCATCCTCTGTAACAGTAATATAAGTAACACGACCGTCACTCTCGGATGTCTGTTTGCGAAGATAGCCTTTTGCCTGCATCTCTTTTACAGTGCGTGTCACCCCCGGTCTTGGAATATCAAGTGCGTCACTTATATCCGATACTTTTACGCTTACACCCTGTTGTCCAAATGACTCAATCACATCCAGATAGTGAATATATGAAGGTGTAACACCCTTTGGAAGGGGAGGAAGTAAATCCCTTGACCGCTTTGCCAAATAGCACGCATCAAATATTGCTTTTATCTTTTCGATAGTCATAATAAAACCTCTTTCCACGATTTTTAAATAAACAAGCCCATATAATTACCTTTGTTAATTACCTTAGATAACTATATAGACTTTCATTCTATTTGTCAAGTTTTAAATGAATTTATCAGTTCATATTTGCATTTCCTAAATTCATATATTTATATACAATTTTTATATTCACTTTAACTTTATGCCCTAACACCTGATTGTGACAATTTATTCTTAATCTCCCTGATTTCATTGTCCCCAAAACATCTCTCAGGCAATATAAATGCCTGCATTGCACCGTAAAATATGTAGATATAACCTTTCTCCTCATAAACATTAACTATATCACTGTACTTAACTACAGTTTCACCCTGCTCGCAAGTTTCAACAATCCTGTCATCTAAAAACTCAACCGAAGCTTTCTCATGATAAAGCAGCTTTCCGTCACTTTTCATTTTCATAATATCCTTTTTAATATTCCTACGCATCAAAACAGGCACGATAAACCACCACAAAACAGTTGATAAAACTGCAACTGCAGCAACCGATATGACAAGACCTATTTCTATCTTGATAATCAGTAGTGCCAAAACAAAAACAAACATTGCAATAGGAAAAGAAATTCTTGTAGCTAAAAGAGAATACTTCCCAATCTTTGAATGTTTCAGATACGAATAATTAAACTCAATGTAATCGTTGTCATTTAAATCAATATTGTATTTCATAAAAATCCTCCTATCTTTTTACACCAATCCAAATTAAAGAACTTACCAGCAGAAAAAACGGATAAAACATATATGGAATAATATCAAATGCCGATATACTTTTCCCTAATTCCGTAACCGCTGATATTGCAACAAGCATCTGTGCTCCATAAGGCAAAATCCCCTGTGTTATGCAGGAAAATGTGTCCAGCAGCGATGCTGTTTTTTTCGGTGTAATCTCATATGTCTGTGCCATTTCTTTTGCTATCGGATTTGCCATTACTATAGCCACCGTATTATTAGCAGTCGCTATATCCATAGCACCAACTAAAATCCCCATACCAAGCTGTCCGCCCTGTTTTCCTTTGAATACATGATGTATTCCATGTAAAAGTGCATCAAAACCGCCATATACACGAATTAATGCACACAATGCAGCTACAAGGACTGCTACGATACAGGTTTCAAACATACCCGATACACCATTTCCCATATTTGTGACAAGTTCCACAGCAGAAGTCTGTCCCGTAACTAACATTATAACCGCTCCTGATACAATACCCGTCAGCAGTACAAGAAACACATTCCAGCCGATTATCCCTCCCATCAATACAAGTACATACGGTATTATCTGTACCAGATTGTAATTATGATGCACGCTTCCGTTTATATTGGTATTCATCGATAAAACCCCGATGATAATAACAGTCACAACAGCCGCCGGAAATGCAATCCGGAAATTCTGCCTGAATTTATCTTTCATTGCACAACCCTGCCCATTGCACGCTGCAATAGTCGTATCTGAAATAAATGACAGATTATCTCCAAACATAGAACCACCCATTACCACAGCCACGCAAAGCGGCACTGAAAAACCAGAAGCATCCGCCACCGCAACAGCAATTGGCGTTATAAGTGTTATTGTTCCAACAGAAGTTCCCATTGCAACAGACACAAAACACGCAACGATAAAAAGAACAATAACTGCAAACCGTGCCGGAATTAACTGTAGCATAAAATATGCGACACTTTCTGCACTATCCCGACCTACAACACCAACAAACACTCCGGCTGTCAGAAATATAAGCAGCATTGTTATTATATTTTTGTCTGCCATTCCCTGTGCCATGATTTCAAGTTTTTCGTCAAAAGATACCTCTCTGTTTTGCAGACAGGCAGTTAAAATAGCTACTAAAAAAGCCACAATTATTGGGATATTATAAAATCCCATTGGAATTTTCATTATATATTCAAATACAATTCCAAGCCCCAGATATAATGCCAAAAATACAAAAATCGGCAAAAGTGCCACCGGATTTACTTTCCTTTTCATGCTCTATCCTCATTTCTAAATACATTGTAAACTGCACACGAAACTAATGCTCCGATACTTATTGTTCAAATATTTCCGTTTTTATATTTAACTATTTTTAAGTTATTCTGTCAAGGATGCAAACCTATAAAAAGAGCCGGATATTCCATAACATCCCAGAACCTTACAAATACCGAAGCCAGTCGATAACAAAGTATTTTTAGTAAAATTATACAGACATAAAACTTAATATTTCTTGCCTTAAATTTCATTTTTGTGTATATTATTATTAAATAACTAATGTACTCTCGGAATCTTCTGAACGAAGAATTTCGAGATGGATTTTTGATATACAATGACATTTTCGCAGTGCGTACACGGTGTGTACGACGAGAAAATGGAAACAGTATATCAGAAATGCAGCCGAAATGACTCGTTTTGAGAAGATACCGACAGTACATTAACTACAAGGAAGGATGTCATTTTTGAATACAGAACTTAAAAATTCAATAACTGCTACTGATAAAGAAGCTCAGTATGATGAAAGTGCTAAAAGGCTGCTTGGTCAGAAAATTATACTTGCACATATATTAGCAAAAACAGTTCCTGAATTTAAGGACATGAAACCTACGGATATTGTCCCTCTCATAGAGGGTGAACCTTATATCAGCTCTGTTCCTGTTGAACCCGGACTTACAAACACCGAAAAAGAAAGCAACAGCGAATGCATTGCAAGTGAACTTGCAAACACTGATAAAGAAGTAAACGGCGGACGCATTGTAGGTCTAAACAGTGAAAATACTGAAATCAATGAAGGTATGATAAGATTTGACATTATCTTTTATGTCAGGATGCCATCAAAAAGTAACACAGCAGACAACAATGCAACAGACAAAGAAAGCAGATTATCACAGATAATCATAAATGTGGAAGCACAAAAATCGGAACCCCAAAAGTACGATATTCTAAACAGGGCAATCTTTTATGTGAGCAGAATGATTTCCTCGCAAAAGGGGCGTGATTTTGAAAATTCAGACTATAATAATATTAAACAGGTCTATTCCATCTGGGTTTGCATGAATATGCCTGAAAACAGCATGAGCCATATTCATCTTACAAAAGATGACCTGATTGCCCGACACAACTGGCATGGAAACCTTGAACTGCTGAATATTATCATGATAGGACTTGCAAACAGTCTTCCGCCACACGATAACACTTACGAAATGCACCGTCTTTTAAGTGCGTTGCTTTCAAAAGATTTAACTGTAAACGAAAAAATAAATATAATAGGAAATGAATATGATATTCCTGTTGAAAATAATTTAAGAGAGGATGTGAATGTTATGTGCAATTTAAGTCAGGGTATAAAAGAAGATGGTATTGCCATCGGCGAGGCACGGGGCATTGCCATCGGCGAGGCACGGGGCATTGCCATCGGTGAAGCACAGGGCGAAAAACGCGGCATTGCCACGGCTGAAACCAAGATAGTCCTAAATATGCATAACAACGGACTCACTCCTGAACAGATAGCTACTTTTACAGACAAGAGCATTGGTGATGTAAAAGCCATCATAGAGGGTAAAATTCCGGCTACCGTTGATTAAAACAACTATTGTATAATAGCCAAATCCCATAAACTAAAAACTGTGGACTGGTTATCCATTAAAAATTCTTAAAAGATAACAATCCACAGTTTTTTTCATAGTATAAAACATCATTTACATTTTGCCAAACAGCTTGTGCAAAATCACAGTTCGATGCCGCCCCAAATTAACATTTTCAAAATAAATGCCGCCGCAAAAACTACTTAGACGGAATTCTGCTTGCAACCCTTCCCGCAAAATCATTAAAGTTCTGCGTCTGGAGTATAACCTTTCCCGGTCCTACAAGTCTTGTCAGGAAAAGTCCCTCTCCGCCAAGGAATATGTTCTTAAGACCTTTTACTGTCTCTATTTCATAGCTTACAGTCTTTTCAAATCCGACCACATTACCCGTGTCAACTTTTAAAACCTCACCCGGTGCAAGTTCTTTGATAACTTTATCACCGTCAATTTCAAGAAATACCATACCTGTTCCTGTGATATCCTGGAGTATAAAACCCTCTCCGCCAAAGAAACCTGATGAAAATCTCTTTGTAAATGCAACTGATAGTTCTACTGAAGGCTCAGCACAAAGAAATGCCCCTTTCTGGCAGATAAATCCACCTGTCTCGCCAATATTTATAGGAAGAACTTCACCTGCAACAGTTGATGCAAATGCAATTTCTGCCCCTGCTTTAGTTGCCGTGTATGTTGCCATAAACATTGATTCACCCGCAAACATACGACCAACACCCTTTAAAAGACCGCCTTTCGTATTTGTGTCCATCCGAATCCCCTCGGTCATCCATGCCATGCCACCTGACTGTGTGTACATAGACTCTCCCGGTGAATCAAAAAGCACCTCAACTGCCGGCATTGTATTTCCTACTAATCTGTATTGCATAACTCCCTCTCTTTCCGCACTTTAAGTGCAATCTTTTCAACCAACTTCTTTACCACTTAGTGTAAGGTTCTAAAACATACATTGCCATTTATTTTTGACCCTTGCATCATTATATTAACATATATTGGTATTTATGAAAAGAAAAACTGCTGTCACTGACACATCTATATAGTACAGTAACAACAGTTATCAATTATATTTAACTCTATCAAGGAAGTAACAGAACAGGTTACGAATATCCGCTTGTCTTCTAAAAAATATCTATTTCAAAAGCAGCAGAGGATCTACGCTCTTTCCGTTTTCTTTAACTTCAAAATAAAGATTTGTTCCTTCTTCTGTATAATATTTCGTAGGTTTTGCTATATGACCTACTATATCACCTTTGGCAATCTTCTGACCGTTCTTTACATTTAAGTTTTTAAGCTGACCATATATAGCTTCATATCCGTTTCCTATATCAACGGTTACCGTTGTTCCTGTTTCGTCACTTGTCTTTATACTTTTTACAATACCTGCTGCCGCAGCTTTTACCTTTTCATCAGCTTTTGCCGCTATAACGACGGCAGGATTTACTTTGTACTGTGCAAGTGTCTTAAAATATACCGTATTGCTGTTGCTAAATTTAAGGATTATGTCCTTTTCGCCGCTTCCAACAGGCCATATCATTCCCTTTTCTGCATCAAATTTAAGAGAATTATCCTTTGACATTGTGCTTACCGTTTTATTCTTATCTGTGTTTCTATTCTTTTTTATGTTGCCATCATGCTGTTTTGTATCTGTACTTTTCTTTTTATCATCCGTTTTAGCTGCTGTTTTTTTTACATAAACATCATTATTGTTTTTGTCCGATTTAATTTCTGCCTTTGCATCGTTTAATTTTTCTCTTGCACTTTTAATATTTTTCTTTTTGATGTTTTTTACAGCACCCGAACCTGCCGCTACTGTTTTATTTTCAGTATTTTTGTCTGCTGCATTGTCTTTTTTATCTGACGATGTTTCCTTTTTATCATTTGTATCTGCTGATTTTGTACCTGTCGATGAGTCTGAAAAAAGTTTTGTCCCGTCACTCTGCGGTGCTTTATTCATCTTGTAATATACCCCGCCTATTCCAAGACCACATACAAGTGCAGCACATAATGACACGCAAAGCCCTTTTTTCTTAAAGTTGTTTTCTTTCTTATCATACATACGGCAATCCCTCCATTAGTTATTGTTCACACCTACGGTGCGACCGGCAACAATTACTTTTAAACAAAACAGACACCTCAATGCCATCAAGGTGTCTGATAGTATCTGTTAATATTCTTAACAGATTTCTTTTTTTTATTCAAAATTATTGTTTAAAATATAATTGCCATATGACTGTATGATTACTTCTCTATTTCACAACATCCTCAAACTGTAAAAAATATCATGTTGCAGCCAAAATGCCATTGTATAACTTTCTCTACGCCACAACATCCTCAAACTGTGAATTATAAAGATTTGCATAAAATCCGTTTGCCGCAAGAAGCTCATCGTGATTTCCCTGCTCTATTATATCTCCGTCTTTCATAACAAGTATAAGGTCGGCATCACGAATTGTTGAAAGCCTGTGTGCAATGACAAAACTCGTGCGTCCTTTCATAAGATTATCCATAGCTTTCTGTATCTCTATCTCGGTTCTTGTATCAACCGAAGATGTTGCTTCATCAAGGATAAGTATCTTATTGTCCGCAAGAATTGCTCTCGCTATCGTAAGAAGCTGCTTCTGTCCCTGTGACACATTGCTTGCATCTTCGTTAAGTTCCATCTGGTAACCGCCCGGAAGTGTCTGGATAAAGTGATGTGCTCTCGCCGCTTTTGCCGCTGCGATTACTTCCTCGTCTGTCGCATCAAGTCTTCCGTAACGGATATTTTCCATTATCGTCCCCTTAAAAAGCCATGTGTCCTGAAGTACCATTCCAAATGCGTCACGGAGTTCACGCCTGTTAAAGTCTTTTATATCTCTGCCGTCTAATTTTATCGCACCGCTGTTTACATCATAAAAACGCATAAGAAGTTTTACCATAGTTGTCTTTCCTGCACCGGTAGGGCCTACTATCGCTATCTTTTGTCCCGGTTTTACCTTTGCACTGAAATCGTTAATGATTATCTGCTCAGGATTGTAACCGAAATGAACATTTTCAAATGATACCTCTCCTGTTACTTTTGAAATATCGGCAGGATTTTCTACTACCTGCTGTTCTTCCTCCTCGTCAAGAAATTCAAAAACTCTCTCCGATGCCGCAGACATTGACTGAACCATGTTTATTACCTGTGCTATCTGCTGTATCGGCTGTGTGAAGTTCTTTACATACTGGATAAATGCCTGTATATCACCTATCGTAATTACATTTTTTATTGCGAGCATCCCACCTGCAAGTGCAACTGACGCATAGCCTAAGTTTCCGACAAACATCATTATAGGCTGCATCATTCCTGAAAGAAACTGCGATTTCCATGCTGAGTCATATAAAATTTTGTTTGTTTTTTCAAATTCCTCTATAGTATCTTTTTCACGGTTAAATGCTTTTATTACAAGATGACCGCCGTAAACTTCCTCGACCTGACCGTTTATGTGACCGAGATATTCCTGCTGTGCACGGAAAAATTTTTGTGATTTCTTTGTCACAAGACTTATAAGTGCAAGTGATATAGGAAGTATGACAAGTGCGATAAGTGTCATAAGCGGCGAGATACTGAGCATCATTACAAGGACACCGATAAGTGTTGCAACGGATGTAATTATCGTTGTTATGCTCTGGTTAAGCCCCTGTCCGAGTGTATCTACATCATTTGTAATTCGTGATAACACCTCGCCGTAAGTGCGGCTCTCAAAATATTTCATCGGCATCCTGTTTATCTTTTCTGATATTTCCTGTCGAAGTTTATAACATACTTTCTGCGTGATGCCGGTCATTATCCAGCCTTGAATAAAGCTAAACAATGCACTGCAAAGATAAAGACCGAGCACAATAAGAAGTATGCGTCCTATCTTATCAAAATCAATGCTTCCTGTTCCGCTTATCTTTGCCATAAGACCCTCAGATAATGCCGTTGTCGCTTTACCTAATATCTTCGGTCCTGCTACGGTAAAGACGGTTGAGCACACCGCACAAAACATTACGACAAATATGCCTGCCTTATATTTTGCGATATATTTTACAAGTGTTTTTAATGATTTTTTGAGATTCTTAGGCTTTTCGCCCGGCTGCATACCTCTGCCCATAGGCCCTCTCCTGCGTGGCTGTGGCTTTTTAAATTGTTCCTCATTACTCATTGTCTGACACCTCACTTTCATCCATGCCAAGTTCTTTAGCGGACAACTGGGATTTTGCAATCTCACGATACACATCACAGTTTTTAAGAAGCTGTTCATGCGTTCCCTTTCCGACTACTTTTCCGTCATCGAGAACAAGTATCTGCTCTGCGTGTAATATTGTGCTTATTCTCTGTGCAACAATGATAACCGTGCTGTCCTTTACATTTTCAGATAACGCTTTTCTAAGTGCTGCATCCGTCTTTAAATCAAGTGCCGAAAAACTGTCATCAAATATAAATATCTTTGGATTTTTGGCTATCGCTCTCGCTATCGCAAGACGCTGTTTCTGACCTCCTGATACATTACTTCCACCCTGTGATATTGAGCTTTCGTATTTATCATCTTTCGCCTCGATAAACTCTGTCGCCTGTGCTATCCTGGCGGCTTTCTTTATCTCCTCATCAGTTGCATCATCATTTCCAAAGCGGAGATTTGAAGCTATAGTTCCTGAGAAAAGAACTCCTTTCTGAGGTACAAATCCGATTTCTTCCCTGAGATCTGACATTGAAATATTTCTTATATCTTTTCCGTCAAGCAATATCTTTCCATCCGAAACATCGTATAATCTCGGAATAAGATTTACCAATGTTGATTTGCCGCATCCCGTACTGCCTATGATAGCAGTTGTCTCCCCCGGTCTTGCCACAAAATCAATATCGTGAAGTACATCTTCCTCTGCTCCCGGATATTTAAAGTTTACATGCTCAAATGATATTACACCGTCATGGCTTGTAAGTTTTTCCGGCTCGTCAGCATCTTTAATAGAAGATTCTGTGCGGACAACCTCGTCAATACGCTCTGCTGCGACAGCCGCACGAGGGAGCATTATCGACATCATCGTAAGCATAAGGAATGACATGACTATCATCATCGCATATGTTATAAATGCAGTCATAGCTCCAACCTGCATATTTCCACCGTCAATCTTTTTAGCACCAAACCACACAATGCCGACTGTAAGAATATTCATTATCATCATCATGCCCGGCATCATAAATGTCATAACCCTGTTTGTAAAAAGCATTGTCTTTGTGAGGTCTTTATTTGCCTCGTCAAATCTTTCTTCTTCTTTTTTCTCCCTGCCAAATGCACGGATAACTGAAAGTCCGGTAAGAATTTCTCTTGAAACAAGGTTGATATTATCGACCAGCTTCTGCATAAGTTTGAACTTAGGCATAGCGGCAGACATAAGTACCATGACATATCCGAGTATAACAGCTATCGCAAGCACGATTATCCATCCCATGCCTGCTCCCGTCTGCACAACTTTTAACACACCGCCGATTCCAAGAATAGGTGCATATGCAACCATCCTTAAGAGCATTACCGATACCATCTGTATCTGCTGGATGTCATTTGTACTTCTCGTGATAAGTGATGCAGTTGAGAACTTATCCATCTCAGCATTTGAAAATCCGACAACATTTTTAAATACTTTTTCCCTGAGTGTCATACCGATTCCTGCTCCGACTCTCGAAGCAAAGAAACCGACGAGCACTGTCACCACACCCATAAGAAGTGCCATTCCAAGCATTTTTAGTCCCGCAAACAAAAGATATGATTTCTGGATATGGTCAACATCAATGCCTGCCGCCTTATCACAGGAAACCGCATAGGCAACACCCATTGATTTAACAAGAGAACTTCCCATTGCATCTATAGTATCACTCATCTTATCCCTCATAGACAAAATGCTCTTTTTATCCATCTTGCCACTCTGCATCATTCCGGCAAAAAACGGTCTTGCGTCAACACAGTCAACCTTAACTTTGTTTCCGTCATCATCCTCTTTTTCCTGTTTGAAACTCTTAAGTTTCACACCGAGTGACTCGCCAAGCTGCTCGACACTTACATTTTCAAGTTCAGACTCTTTCTTTCCCATCTGATTTGCAATCGTCTTTTTGAAGCTGCTTACCTCTAAAGTGCTCATCTGATAATTCATGATAAGCGGCAAATTAAGTTTTTCATCCGCTTCATCAAGCTCCTTAGATGACTTATCCTTAAGTTTATAAAACTCTCCATCCGCTTTATACAGACCTTTCCACAAATCAGCTTCATCATCCGTCATGATAAACTGTGCCGCTTTAAACTCACTCTTTGTAAGTTTCTCAGGCACAATATGTTCAACACCGCTGTTCTGAATACCCACATCGATAATATCCGATGTGTAAGACGGAAGCGACAGATCACACCACGCCTGCACAAACAGCAAAGCAATGATAATAATAACCGCTTTCCGGTAAGGAAGCATATTTTTAAAAATTTTACCCATTGTTCTATCCTTTCTTTACTTTCTATCTTCTAATTCTTATAGACATTTGTGAAACTGTCATAATTTTAAATTGATTGTGGAGATATAACAAAGAATGTTAGCCGACATTTTTGTCACCGTCAGCACTTAGTCAGTGTCTTTTACTGACTTATGTACTGCTACGAGTGACAACATAGCGCAAGCGTGCCGGCGGTATTCTTTGCTATATCCACACAATCTTCACAGCCTACAATCAGTTTCGCATCATATCTATTTCTTAATCTTTCTAATTTCAATCTCCTTTTTCGCAATATCATATATGTTATTCAGATATGCTACGAGTTGTGAAAGTTCATCCTCATCAAGTTTTGATAAAACTGCTTCTCCGAAATTATGCATCGTTTCTTTTACTTCCTGCATAACTTCTATTCCCCTGTCAGTCATCTCAACATAAGTATTTCTCCTGTCATTTTTATTTATTGTCCTTTCGACATATCCTTTGTCCTCAAGACCTCTGATAGTTCTCGATATTGCAGATGGAAGTACATTTGTCTTTTTAGCAAGTTCAGAAATGGTTATCTTTCCATCTTCGCTCTTATTTACAATATTGTTCATCGCCCAAAAATCAGCACCGCTGACATTTGGCATCATCTCACCAATCCTCAGTTTATGAAACTGATGCATAGCCTTAAAAAGTTCCTCAAATTTATCATTCATCATCTCACCTCATCAAAAAAATAATAATGTTTACACCTGTAATGTAATCAGTTGGCAGCAAAAAATATCATTTAAAAACTTATCATATTTAATATAATGTACTGCATAATATATAACCTTTTCAAAACTTAACATTGTTATATATTGCGTATGTGAAATAATAACACCGTTAATTGCAAATGTCAACCACCAAAAATGTCAACCACCAAATATCCATGCACCACAACAACACCGAACTCAGCACTTTTACTTTATCTGTTTTAATGCTACAATTAACTTAATACTTTTAAACAACACCGGCATACTATATCACTGACTTACATTTAAATACACGACAATCTGTAATTTATATATTGAATATCAATGACACAATAAACATATATTGAGGGGATGAAGGAGAATATATATGAGCACATACATGGAAAATATTTATAATAACAACGAAAATAATAATTTTCAAAGTACTTACGATTCGATAATCAATGAATTGATTAACTTAGAAAATCTTACACCAGACAAAAGCAGAGCAACATTCTTAGAGTCAATTTTCAAACAGCTTTGCACTGTTACAAACAGCAGTGCAGCTTTTATTTTTGAATTATTTAACAAAAATATATATGAACTTAAATTTAAGTATTTGAAAAACGGCTATCATTTATCTGATACTCTGCCTGACATATTTTCGGCAGAAACAATCCCTGACTGGCACAGCCGTTTGTCCAAGCGTCAGATAATCATCGAAACAGATATTAAGGACAGTCCTACTGCCATGACTGATGAGAATAATAAACTTCTTAATGCCGGTATAAATTCTGTTATTGCATTTCCTATATCATATGCCGGAAACCTTCTCGGATATATCAGACTTGATGCACCTTCCTTTCCAATTTCGCCTTTCCACCTGATGCTTATGCGTACGATAGGTATGCATCTTGGCAGTATATGGCAAAACATAGATAAGGATTTTCTCCTTATGCAGCGTCAGGACATTATAAATGAAAATAAATCTGAGCTTGAAAAAGAAAAACAGTTTCTTGATGTTTTGTGCCGTGACTATACCTCCGTGTATTATGTCGATCTTGAAAAAAACACTCTGGAACTGCTCAAGCTTGACAGAATTGCAAATGCCGCTAATTTCATTCCGGTTGAAAATCCAAAACCGCTCGACTATACTGAGACAATTAAAATTTACGCTGAAAAATATATAGCATCTGAAAGTATTGATTTCTTTAAGAAAACAATGGATATACAAAATCTTAAAGATGAGCTAAAAAATAAAGAACGATTGGTATTCAGGTATCGAAGCGTACCAAATCTTTTAAGACAACAGTATTTTGAAACTGTCATTGTACGAATTTCACTAACTGTTTCAGACTACAAACTCTTACTCGGTTTCAGACATATTGATGACATTGTGGCGATTGAGCAGAAAAAACAGTTTGAACTTGAACAGGCACTTGCAGAAGCCAATCTTAAAAATGAAGTTATATCTGCACTAAGCCAGATATATTATACAATTTTTCTTATAGACTTGGAAAAAGATACATTTAAAGAAATATCCGGAAAAAGCGGCTCCCATAGACTTGCAGGAAAAACAGGCTGTGCATCCTATGAAATGAACAAATTGTGCAATGAATTTATTGTTCCCGAATACAAAGACAGACTGCTGCAGTTCTTTGATATATCGACACTTGCAAAACGCCTTGAAAATGAGGAAACCATAGCAACAGAGTACCTGACTACTGACAATAACTGGCACACTGCAAGATTTATAGTAAGAAAACGAAACGAAGCAAATACCGTAACAGATGTTTTATATGTCACACAGATAATAAGTGCGAGCAAACGCCGTGAACAAAGCTGGATTTCAATAGCTGAAGAAGCAAACAAAGCAAATGTTGCAAAAACAGAATTTATATCACAGATAGCACACGACATAAGAACACCGATGAATGCAATTATGGGATTTACAGATATTGCCGCAACGCATTTAACCGAACCTGACAAAGTAAAATACAGTCTTGAAAAAATTAAACTTTCAGGCAACTTTTTATTAGAGCTTGTCAATGAAGTTCTCGATATTTCAAAAATAGAAAACGGACAGATGAAAATTACACCAAAGGAAATAAATATCTGTGAAATTTTTGATGAATTTCCTCCATCATTGGAACAGATAAAACTTGGTAAAGACCTTGACATCAAATGTTTTAAACATGATATTTTATATAGTGAATTATTTGCCGACCCACTCCGTATCAAGCAGATATACACAAATATACTATCTAATGCCATAAAATACACTCCTGACGGAGGAAGTATTGTTTTTGAAATGTATCAACAAGAAATACCAGGCAGCAAAAACATACGGCTTATCGCTAAAGTCAGTGACACCGGCATCGGTATGTCAAAAGAATATATTGAAAATATGTATTCAAAATTCACGCGTGAAACTGATTCAAGAATAAATAAAGTTCCCGGATATGGGCTTGGTCTGTCGATTGTTAAATATCTTACTGATATAATGAACGGCAGCATAGATGTTCAGAGCGAACTCGGCAAAGGAACTACTTTTACCGTAACATTGGAACTTCCATATCTTAAGGAGCGTTCAAAAAATGCCACTGAAACTTTGACAATAGAATATTATTCAAAAATCTGCTCCGGAATGAATCTGCTTATAGCGGAAGACAATGAATTAAATTACGAAGTCATATCTGAACTTTTGAAAATGCATGGCATAACCTGTGAACACGCCTCCGACGGTTCTATATGTGTTGAAATGCTTAAAAATTCTAAAAAGCATACCTATGATGCGATACTTATGGATATGCAAATGCCCGTAATGAACGGACTTTACGCAACAACCGCCATAAGAAACATGAATAGTTCCGAAGCTCATACTATTCCTATCATAGCAATGACTGCAAATGCCTTTAAAGAAGATATTGAAAAATGTCTTAATGCCGGCATGAACAAGTATTTATCAAAGCCTGTTGATATTTTCAAACTTTTAAAAGTACTGTCAGAATTTAGAAATTAGAAAAAAAGTCCCCACTCACCACTTCTATTGCATAGACCAATAAGTGGTGGGTGGGGACCTATTAAAATAAAACTTTTACCTGATTTTATTTTCCATCTTTATCGTCAGCGTCCTCAAAATATCCACTCGGCATATTCTGTGGATGAACCGTTTTTACCGATGATACTTCAGCATTATCCGTATTGTCAAAATCTTCCGTATCATTTGAATATACAGATTTATTATCCTGATTTTGTGGCTGCGTATTTACTTTTTCATATGGATTTTGGTTCTGTGGCTGTCCATTTACTTCTCCATATGGATTTTGGTTCTGTGGCTGCACATTTACCTCTCCATATGGATTTGGACTTTGTGACTGTGCATTTACCTCTCCGTGTGAATTTGGATTCTGTGGCTGTGCCACAGCCTGCACATTTGCATCAACCATGTTTCTGTAATGTATATCCGCATGAGTGTAAACCTTTTTCTCATGATAATATACAACATTTGTATCACTTAAAATATCGTGAAGTCCTCTTTTTTTCTTGTCAATAGCAATCATGATATATCCTATCGAGAGTATAAGTGCAGACAAAAATCTTCCTACTGTCTCTCTGAATGTCACTTCAAAAAATGTCATTTTTCTATCCTCGGCACTCACCACCCTTATCTGAAAAAGTTTCTTTCCAAGCGTTGAACCCGTAAAATATGTGAGCAGGACAAAGTATGCCGCCTGCATAATGTAAAACAATATATCTTTGATAGAATATTGAAAGATAAAATCTTTTACCAAAAAGTTATCGGGGCTTGAAATCGTTATGACCCATACGGGAATCCTGACGATAAGCATAGCCGCCCAGACAATTACAGTATCAACTATATATGCTGCAAGACGAACAAAAAAGCCTGCATATATACGATTATCCGGTCTATTTTGCATAATATTTAAGCACCCCATTTCCATTGTTTTTAACAATGTCCTCTGCAAGATCAATATCTGACTTAGGAACAATGTCTTTTACTGCACCAAATATACTGCTAAACATTCCTGATAATGAATCCTTTTCAGGTGTATAATAAGTTATGTCCTCCGAAAATCCTGCTTCTTTTGCAAATGCTTTCTTTTCGTCTTTGAGAGAGCCAACCTCATCCACGAGATTTATTTCCTTTGCCTGCTTTGCTGAATAGATACGACCATCTGCTATTTTCTTTACTGCCGACTTATCCATCTTTCTGCCATCTGCAACAATTCCCACAAACTGGTCATAAGCTTCATCTACAAGTGACTGTAAGATACCTCTCTGTTCTTTTGTAAGCTCAAGTCCCTGAGAACCCATAGCTTTATTTTTTCCGCTTGTTATATCAATCTCTTTTATACCAAGTTTGTCATAAAGTTTCTTGCAATTTGTAAGTGAAACTATAACGCCGATAGAACCCGTCCAGCAATTCCTGTTTGCATAAATCTTATCTGCCGCCATTGAGATATAATATCCGCCTGAGCAAGCCTGTGATGCAAAATATGCCCATATCGGTCTTTTTGTCTTTTCTTTATATTCCATAAGTTTAAGATACATCTCATCACTCTCATAAACAGCTCCTCCCGGACTGTCAACATAAAGAAGTATTCCCTTATTTTTATCTGACTGTTCCATCTTTTCAATATATTTTAAATAAAAGTCATGATTGTATGTGCTGTCTGATGTAAGACTGTTAGATGAAGAAGCTCCGATTTCCCCCTCAATATTTATGACACCGACAAAATCTTTATTCGGAAGCTCTATATTTGAATCTCCCGAAACTGACGAAAACATATCTTTCACTATACTACTTGTTTCTGTTTTGTTTTGCTTAATAAGTTTTGAACCTATCACATTTGATGCAACACCTGTGATTCCAACCGCTATTATCACAACTCCGGTAATCACGATGCTGATAATTTGTTTTGTTTTCATAAAATTTTCCTTTCCCTACTAATCTGCAATATGCACTTTCATGCATTTTGTGCACTTTCATGCATTTATTGTATGCAACATGGATAATTTTACCACAATGAAGCTATTCGGTCAAAAAACATAAAATTAATTACACTGTAGTCCTGTAAAATCCGGTTATTTTGTTTAGCCGGCAGCTAATGTTAAAATTTAAAAAACGGCATCACACTATGTTATTTGCATTTTTCTATACATTTAAAAACAGCATCACTCTACATTATATGCTTTTTCATATACATTTAAAAATGACATCACTCTACATTATGTGCTTTTTCCTATGCATTTAAAAAAATCCCCCGTTACTGCTATCGCAGTAAAACGGGGGATGATTTGTAACATTCTCTTTTGCACATTTTGAAGTCTTTACTAAAACCCTTAATATATGCAATTTAGAGTGTAACAGTTCAGCTATAAAAATATAATCGGTAATATCAGGGCTTGCTCATTCTATAATAATTTGCTATTACACATTATAATGAACCAGCCGGCACTCATATAGACTCACAATTAGTCAGCGTCCGTAACCTCAACTTTAACTTTGTCAAGATGCCAGATTTCTTTTGCATACTCCTCAATAGTTCTATCTGATGAGAATTTACCGCTCTTTGCTGTATTTAACATAGCTGAACGAGCCCACTTCTTCTCATCCTTGTAAGCTGCTTCAACTCTTTCCTGAGCTTCTGCATATGATCTGAAATCTTTAAGGATAAAGTACATATCAGGTCTGCCGCCCTGTCCGTCAAGAAGTGAATTGTAAATATCTCTAAACTCTTCAAAATTGCCCTGTGAGTATGTCCCGTCTACAAGCTGTGTAAGAACGGCACGGATGTCTGCATCCGAATTGTATATATCTCTTGGATTGTACTGTCCGTTGTGCTCATATGCGATTACCTCATCTGATGAAAGACCGAAGATAAATGCATTTTCCTCGCCAACTTCGTCAACTATCTCAACATTTGCACCATCCATCGTACCAAGTGTGAGTGCACCGTTTAACATAAACTTCATGTTTCCTGTTCCTGATGCTTCTTTACTTGCTGTTGAAATCTGCTCTGAAACATCTGCTGCCGCAAAGATAATCTCGGCATTTGATACTCTGTAGTTCTCAATAAATACAACCTTAATCTTTCCATTGATTGAAGCATCATTATTGATAACATCACCAACGCTGTTGATCAGCTTAATAATTGATTTTGCTCTCATATATCCTGCCGATGCCTTTGCACCGAATATAAATGTTCTAGGATAGAAGTCCATTCCCGGATTCTGTTTTAATTTATTGTAAAGGTACATTACATGAAGAATATTTAAAAGCTGACGCTTATACTCATGTAAACGCTTTACCTGCACATCAAAGATAGAACGAGGATCTACTTCGATTCCATTATGCTCTTTGATATATTTTGCGAGTCTTACTTTATTCTTATACTTGATATTCATAAACTCTTTCTGGCTGAGTTCATCATCAGCATAAACAGAAAGTTCATTGATATGTTTAAGATTTGTAATCCAGTCATCACCAATCTTATCTGTAATCCACTGTGCAAGCAACGGATTTCCATGAAGTAAAAATCTTCTCTGCGTGATACCATTTGTCTTATTGTTGAACTTCTCAGGCATCATCTCATAGAAATCTTTAAGTTCCTGATGTTTAAGAATCTCAGTATGTAGTTTAGCAACACCATTAACAGAAAAACCTGCTGCTATTGCAAGATGTGCCATCTTAACCTGACCGTCATAAATGATAGCCATTTTCTCAACCTTGCTGTTATCATCAGGATATGCAGCCTGAATCTGAAGTACAAATCTTCTGTTTATTTCTTCTATAATCTGATAAATTCTTGGAAGAAGTCTTGAGAACAGCTCTAAAGGCCATTTTTCAAGTGCTTCTGACATGATTGTATGGTTTGTGTATGCACATGACTTTGTGGTAACATCCCATGCTTCATCCCATGAAAGATTATACTCATCCATAAGGATACGCATAAGCTCTGCAACAGTAACTGTAGGATGTGTATCATTTAACTGGAATACGACTTTTTCATGAATTTTACGAATATCATCATGCTTTTCCATATATTTCATAACTGCACGCTGAATACTTGCAGATACAAAGAAATACTGCTGCTTTAATCTAAGCTCTTTACCTGCCATATGGTTATCATTTGGATAAAGTACCTCGCAGATAGTTCTTGCAAGATTTTCCTGCTCAACTGCTTTCTGATAATCCCCCTTATCAAATGAGTCAAGATTGAATGTATCAATAGGCTCTGCATCCCAAATTCTCAATGTATTTACAACATTATTATTGTAGCCAACGATTGGAAGATCATAAGGAATGGCTCTTACTGACTGATAATTCTCCTGAACAAACTTATCCCTGCCGCACTCATCCTTGCGGATAGCAACATAACCGCCAAACTTAACCTCGACTGCATACTCAGGTCTTTTAATTTCAAATGGATTTCCATATTTGAGCCAGTCATCCGGCTTTTCAAGCTGATAACCATTTTCAATAACCTGCTTAAACATTCCATACTTATAACGGATACCACATCCATATGCCGGATATCCAAGTGTTGACAACGAGTCAAGGAAACAAGCTGCAAGTCTTCCAAGACCACCATTTCCAAGTGCAGCATCCGGCTCCTGATCCTCGATCACATCAAGATCCATACCAAGTTCTTCGATAGCATCTTTTATTGCCTGATTTCCTTTTAAGTTAATGATAATATTTCCTAAAGCTCTACCTGTAAGGAACTCCATTGACAAATAATAAACTGTCTTAACATCCTGTTCCTCATAAGTTCTGTGTGTAGCCATCCACTGATCTACGATAAAATCCTTAACTGCATATGCTACAGCCTGAAACTTCTGCTGATCATCAGCTTCATTGATAGATTTTCTAAATAAAACTTTTAAATAATCCTCGACTTCCTTTTTAAACTCTACCTTGTTCAATTCTTTCATACTATTTACTATCCTCCTGCTTTTACTTCCACAGCCAACGATGTCTGATATTTACTATTATAAACCACAGTCCTCTAAAAATCAATGAAAGCAATTACAACATATACTATCTTTCTGACGCTGATTTTTTGATAATTTTTTCGGTTCTTTGTACCTTATTTCCTTAAAAATATACATAAAAAGCATTTTTTATTCATAATATTTTACTAATATAATAAAGTGAGGCAGCCCTATGTTCAATCGAAAAAAAAACTCATTTCACCGAATTCAAGTTTATATTTTTCTCCTATCAGCCGCATTATCACCAACTCTTTTGTTTAGCGGATGCAGCAAACAGGATGATTATCCAAAAACTAGGGATATAGATTACACTGTCGTAACCGGTAGCGAAATCCCACAGGAACTCAGAAAAATGATAAGGGAACGCAAAGAAAATGCCTTTGAACTCAGTTTTTCATGTGAGGGAGAACTCTATATAGTAAAAGGCTACGGCAAACAGCTTTCACCTGATTTCAGCATTACCGTCAATGAACTTTATCTTTCAGATAACTATATCGTATTTGACACGGAATTATATGGTCCTAAGCAAAAATCAACTTCTAAAGCCAAGAGTTATCCGTATATTGTAGTTAAAACAGAATATATCAACAAATCTATTGTTTTTAAGTAGTATTATGCAAGTGACAAAATCAGACAGCAATGGAACAATACACGGCATCAGTTGATTTCAAAATGTCTTTTAGCTCCAGAACCCTGGTGTACTCAAACAACAATAAAACATATATCCGCAAATGTAATCTCATCCCTGACACTACACTTTGTTTTTACATTTGCGGCAATTTTTTTGCCATTTATAAAAGTCCCGTTTAAAGAACCTTTATCGGTAACATACAAAAAATTTTCATCTGCCTCAAGTACTGCGTGTATCCTGCTGATATAATTATGTGGAAATACAACCTCATTTTTTACACTTCTGCCTATATGCACACACTCCTCCATTCCACAGCCAAATGAAACAGACTTCTTTATATCTATGGCTCTTGGAACGAACTCCCTCACCAGCACATCTTTTATATTTCCTCTCACCAGCGTAAATTTTTTACTTCTATCCCGACAGACTTCGCCAACTTGATAATCTTTGCCCGTCATGCAGATTTCACCGTCTTGATAAGACTTTCTATTTTTAAAAATCTTACTATATTTAGGGCTTTTTCCTGCCTTACGGACTTTGCCATCGCTATAATCTTTTCTGTACAAACCTGTTTTATTAACTTTACAGACTTTTTCCTCCACACCGATTATATCAGATTGATAAATTTTATCATTACAGTTATTTCTTTCTCTCCGGCACTCACCGGAAAGTTCCTTTTTCGTCTGCTCCGACTGTATTCTTCTGCCTTTATCTTCCACAGATATTTTGTCTTCACATATCTCACTATTCTTTAAATCATGAATTTTCTTTTTTTCATCTACAAACTCCTCAATGTCACCAATAAAAAAACTATCTGTTGAAACAATTTCATATAATTCATAAATAAATTCCGCCCCCTCCCTGTCCTCATGCTCTACTGCCCTCATAAGTTCTTCCGTCATATCTTTCAACTGTTTTCTATATGATATATCATGGTCCGGAAAAATACAGAAAGCAAACTCCCTAAACTTTCTTTTAGTATATATAAGCTCCATTTTAAACATAATTGAATCAAATGATATAAGATATTTTTTACAACTTTTTGCAATCTGTATAACCGCAGTATATATACGACACAGCTCATTATACCCAACACTTTTTATATTTATCGCATCTTTCATGGAAATCATATCTTTTATATCATAATACAGACAAAATTTATCATCCATATATCTAATGTCATATGTAAGCACTCCCGGTATCTTGTTATTTTTAAGCATTTTCAGTTCTATCGTTTCATTTTCTGCTGTTTCACTGTCCACATCATCAATCTCATACACAATATATGAACCAAATGCACCATCTTTTTTTTCATATTTAACCATAATTTCTATTTTCACCTCCAAAAGCCATTTGCAGCTTTTTACTGCTTAGTATTTTTTCTCCAAAGCATACTTTCCGGTTTCAATTTCAAGCATCTTGTTTTTAAGCAGATTTTGTTTTTCTTTTTCATAAAGTAAGCTATAACGGGAATATTCATATTCGCAACAGCATTTGCCTTAGCTGTCACATACTTAATACCAACATTGCAATCCGCATTTTTGACTTTTAGGACTATTAAATTTTTTGATACCTGTTCTTTATAGCCTGTTACGGTATTTCCTTTTTTTCCTAACGAACTCTCAGCACCTTTCTCAATCTTTTCTGCTAAATTGTCAGTAACTACATTCCTGCCAGATACATTTTCATTCTGTGCAGCACTCAACACTACTGTCCTTAGATTTTCCTGCAAAACCACTTTATCATGCAGAAAAAAGAGCATATACATGATTGCAAAGACAATACCCAGTATCATTGGAACAATAAAAGCAGCTTCAACCGTGTAATTACCTGATATATCATATTTTTTAACCATTTTTCTTTTTTTGCCTACCTCCTCATATTCAACAGATGTATCTTCTTTCTGATTTGCATCTTTACATTTTTTATAACTTCTCATATTTTTATTATTATAATCAATCTTTTCCAATAACCCTCCCCCTGTCAAACCATAAAGCTGCTTACATATGCCATAAAAATAAACGGTACCAGCGGTATTTCATATTTTTTTTCTTTTCTTTTAACTATCACAAGATATAATGCAGCAAAAAACGCAAACATCACCGACATAAAAATAATGTAAAAAGCTTTTTCCATGCCCACAAAACACACAATACATGAATACAGTAAGGCATCTCCCATGCCGATTGCTCCTTTTGAAACAAAAGATAATGCCGCAAATAAAGCAGCCGCAAACAAACCTGTTGTAATATTATGAATACTGATGTTTTTTTCAATAAATCCACAAATCATAAGCATACAAAAAAATAATATCAGCACTCTTATATCAACCGTTCTTTTTATAATATCCGTTATCATACATATAGCAAGACATAATCCAAGTAATATCGTTACTGCCATATATCTATCCCCTTTCCATACATTTATTGCACTCTAACATTCCTCCTACTTTTGATTTTTTTACCTTTTTTATATTTCTTTTTATTCCTGAACAATGTCCTGACATATGATACCGGTCTCCATAATCTGTTATGTAAATATAAATCCCTACAGTTTTAGAGTATTTTAAACAATGCTCACATCTTTTGTATTTCCCTCCTGAAAGATTTCTCATTCCGTCAATTTTATCTGCAAAAACTCTCTTTACACTCGGTTTTAAATATGTGCAGTCAGAATGTGTATGATAGACTTTGCCTGTCTCCGTTATATAAACATCTTCATCCCCTGCCGTTTCATCAGTCAGCATACTTTTTCCAGCATACTCACTCACAACCATCTGGTGGTAAAAGTTCTGTCCAAACCCTGCCATTCCAAATGGAACTTTCTTTTTGTATTTCATATAACAGACCTTATATCCGCCTTTATCTGTCCAGCTTATTATATTTTTACCATTTAAAAACGAAGCTATATTATCTGTAAGCATTCTGATTTTTTCATATGAATATTCAGATTTGTCCGAATTATTTTCATTGGTATCATGACTGTATATCGCATATCTGTCTGCCGCATCATACAATTTTGCATAATTTTCATTTATTCCAAATAGAATATTAAATTCATACAACAATGAAAACAACACCAGAAAAAATATAGGAACACAAAATGATGCTTCAACCGTAATTGATGCTTTTATATTTTTATCCATATCTGTAACTAACGCTCACCTGCCTTCTAAATTTTTTATACTTCAAATCCTTTCCATACATATTCCATAAAAACGGAAATGCAAATTTCATACTATATGTAATATTGTAATCCGCTGCTACTATACAATCATGGATGCGAAAACTCTCATTATATCTTGTTCTCAAATCATGTTGGATAATATCAAATAGTCTGCTTTTTATTTTTTCTTCCGGAACCACCGCAAGAAATGCAAAAAGATATTCCCTGTAATCTATAAAATTTGCTGTTATCTTTCCATCACTTTCTTGATACTGCCGTGCTTTCTCTCTAAAAAAACTGCCTGATACGGTACATATTTCTTCATATTTTATTTTTATATCAGTTGTATTTTTTAACAGTGGAATTTTTTTACCGTCAAGAAGTGCTGCTGTATCTATACATGACTCCTCAAACGCTAAGATTGCAATTATTGCATACTGAACCCCTTTTATGACCGGCTCTATTCCTGTTATTCCTGCTATTGCAGTCGCTGTGGCAAGTGCTTTTGCTTTTATCACTTCATCTTTTGAAATGATTGCAAAATTTATAAGCATACGCATAGAAATTAACCTATTTATAACTCCAGTCAGATTATCCCTTTCGTTTTCTTTTCCGCATATCAGATATTCCATACCATAATCAACTGCACTTGCAGAACTCTTTGCATAAGATGTAAGTTTCTTTTCCGCATAAATCATCTCTGACAATTTATTTGTTCCACAGCTTCCTATAGCCTTAAAGTCAGTATCCTGCATATCAGTGTTTGAGAATATATTTTTTAAAAATGAACCGGCACTCTCATAATCCTCTGTTTTCTCATGTTTTTTTGATTTTGAAATTTTCTTCTCTCTATCTTCCGATAAAACATTTTTTCTAGCTTTATTCTCTCCACCGCCTTTCAATAAAACATTTTTTCTGACTTTATTTGTTTCACTGCCTTCCAATAAAACATTTTTTCCAGCTTTATTCTTTTTACTGCTTTCCGATAAGACATTTTCTTTAACTTTTTTTTCTTCACTGACATAACCATCTTCTACAAGTGCTTTTTCTATGTTCTCATTTGAAACTTCAGAAATATCACACACCAGCGAAAGATAACCATTCTGTACTAGTTCCTTAAACATTTCTAATGGGTTTCCAATATCCGCATCTTCCATGTCATTTCTTTTTTCATCAGCTTTATCCTTTTTGGCTTCTGTTTTATCGTTTTTCTCAGATTTATTTCCATCTTTATCCGAATTTTCAATCTCTGTTTTTCCTTGCTTTTCCTCACTCCCCTTTTCATTCTTATCAGCATATTTTTCCTTATATTTTCCCGTTTCATAACTGTCTGCATCATCAAGTTTTTTATAAACTTCCTTTTCATCATATGTACCATCCTCAGAATGTTTATTTTTTATCTTGTCTGCAATTTCATCGACAGTATCGCTCACAAGACACGCCTTTATCTGCCTGTCCCAATTATCACCATCTTTAAATCCCTGACTTTTTTCAGTCTTTACAGTTATATTTTTTATTTTATATATGTCCGTATATGTCAATAACGCATTTTCCGGCTTTACGCAAAGATTTTTTTTAACAATTTCCCTAAATTCCTGACACATATCATCGTAATCAATCCCATTATAACCACCATATCCAAACAAGCCATACTCCTTATAAAGTTCCAGATTGTAATCACCAAACAAGGTCTTTTCTGCACTAAGCGATGCATTTTTCATATAGCCTGTTGAAGATATGATTCTTGTATTTTCAAATATATCAAGTATGAGACTTAATATAATCATAAAAATAAAGGTCATAAAAACGGTTATGCTTCCCTGTGCTGTTAATTTTTTCTTATTCATCAAGTTCAATATCTTCATTTATCGTTTCCGAATCCTCATTTATATTTGAAAATGCACTGCTTACAATACCTGTTATCTGTTTTCTAAATATAACCACCAGCATTATAAGCACTACAAGAATAAGAATAATCTCAACGACACCTATTCCATCTTCCTCATAAATCAAATCTCTTAAATCGTTCTTTCTTATCATAATTTTTCCCTCTCTTTCTCTACAATGTACTCTCGGTATCTCCTCAAAACGAGCATTTCGGCCAGTGTACTGTATCAATGACATTTCGCCAAATAACTTGCATAAATTTTCATTCTGCAAGGCGGAGGAATGAAAATTTACCCTGCGTTATTTAGCTGAAAATCAATGATACACTACACTAGATTTCCGATTTATTGTTTCAATTTTCTCGTCGTACATACCGTGTACGCACTTTGAAAATGTCATTGTATATCAAAACTTCATCTCTAAATTCTTCGTCCAGAAGATTTTGAGAGTACATTACATACCTGCAAAAGCAGCGTACATTATTATTGCAAATATTATCACCATCATTATCATCATGGGAAGAAGAAGCTTTGTTCCTGCTTCCTCTCCAAGTATTTTGACATTCTCCTTTCTCTCGTTAAATACATCTGCGGATTCATACTCCAAAATCCTTATCAGGTCTGCGGTTCCTTTTTTCATATTTTGCACAAGTAATGTGCAAAACTTCATATAGCTTAAAAGTCCTATCCTCCTCCCAAACAGCTCATATGCCTTTTCTTCACTAAGTCCATTTTCCATCTGCCTTCTTGTCAGAAGCATTTCTTCTATAAGATAATAATTATCCCGATAATTCTTACTCAAATAATTTTTATCAGTATAATTATTAGCTTTTGATTTCTCACCCTCTGTTTCCGTTATACGAATCCACGCATTTTTTACCGGTAATCCTGCATTTACCAGCAATACAAACTTTTCTATCATCTCAGGATATGCAAGTTTTAACTGCTTTTCCCTGTCTGACACTTTACTTTTTGTCATGCTTTCAAGTAAATATGGAACAATAATAAACATAACTGCCATAATTGCCGTAAGTTTCCACAAAGGCTCATATCTATTTATGCCATATTTGATTTTTTTCCCTGCGACTTTTTCAGGAAGTTTAAAATATCTCAGACTTTTTGTTTTTTCCATAGCATCTGAAAGAAGTTTATCCAACTCGTCCCATATACTTTGCTCGTTTCCTTTTTTTACTGGAGTTACAATAACATTAAACCTTAATTTTTCCTTGAATGCCTCATATTTTATAACAGCCGTAAGTCCGACCTGCTGCGGCTTACTTATCCTGCTGCCATATACTTTTCCCTGTTCCGATATAATTTTCTCATCATCAGAAAACCACGACACCACAAACATACTTCCTTTAACTTTTTTCATAAGATACAGATTTTTACAGACTTTATCAGAGGATTTATTTTTTCCAAGATAATGTGCATAAATATATTTTTTTACCTTTTCTGACTGTATCTTAATTTCCTCGTCACTATATTTTCTCTCTGGTAATGTTATATCTAATTCTTTTTCTAACCCACCTATTTTTGTCTCTACCTTTATCTCTTTTTGTTCGCCACCAATGTCATTTTTCTCAATATAATAACCGCAAACCAGTTCCCGGTCATTCTGACATGATAACAACGTCACAAAAAACAATACCTGACATATTCCAAGCATATATAAAAATACCGATATATGTTTTATGTAATAATCCCGTTTTATATCATCATCACTTTTTCCAACATACAATTTTCTGTATCTTTTTAAGGTTTCTTCCTTTAACTCCATATAAAGTCTATTCTGCAAAATACTTAAAATCCTTTTTGCCGCCGGTAGTATAAAATTATATGTTTTATCAGTTTCAGCCCGCATTTTCTTTTTATTTAAAAACCATTCATAAAGCAGAAATGCAAAATATAAACATAATACTCCGACACTAACACCAAATAAAATAATATCCCTCAACATACCCCTCCTTCTTATTTGTAGATTTACATCTTGTCCTAATCAATGATGCAGCCTGCCATCTACAGCCAGGCGGATATTCACAATCCACTCTGCCATTTCCCTGATAGCATTAAATTTTTATATTTGCTATCTTATTGCTGAGCATACAGCCGAATATGTATATCAAAAACAATATTGTCATAAAAATATGCCCGCCCACCGTATAAAGACAATCCAAAAAACCTGGTGAGGTTATCCAGAAATATACGATTATCAAAAGCGGTACTACATTCATTATCCTGCTTTCCATCTTTTTTGCCGCTATCATTGTTTTTATCTCCCTATTGACTTCTATCTTACTGCTTATCTTATCTGCCGTAGATTTAACTATTTCAACCATATTTCCACCTGTTTTCTGTGCAATACAAAATATATCCGAAAAGCACTTTATATCCTCAACATCACACCCTGATGCAAACTCCGATATTGCCTTTTCCATAGGAATACTGTTTTCTACGGATAAAATCATTCTGTCTACCTCAGGCAAAAGCAGCGATTTTTTCCCATACAATAATTCTATGTCTTTTCTTGACTCCCTTATGGAATTTTCAATAGAATAACCCGCTGAAAGAGCAGCCGACACACTCAACATCATTTCCTTAAATTCAAGATTTACATTCCATTTCCAGTGTTCATTATTTCTTTTTATTTCAACTTTTATATTAAGCCACCCATATATAACAGATATGAATAAACATATGATAACTGACTTGTAAAATAACATTGATACCAAAAACATCTTTCCAAATCCACAAAAAAAGTATTTTATCAACTTTGTTTTATCTGATTTGAATAAATTTATAACTCTATCCCGGCTCTTTGAAGCTTTTCCGTGTGGATAAGCCCCTTTTCTCTCCTGCATAAACTTCCTTTCACCCTCCCGTCTTTATCCTCACCTTCCTCAACGAACTCAAATAAAGTCTGAAGCTTTATCCTGTCCCCCTCCATACCAACAATCTCTGCTATCTCTAAAACCTTTCTGGTCTTATCACGAATCCTCCCAAGATGGATTATTATGTCAAGTGCAGATGCTATTTGATTTCTTATTGCCATCACCGGTATATCCATTCCTGACAATACCAATGTTTCCATTCTTGAAAGCATATCCTTTGAACTGTTTGCATGACCGGTGCAAAGACTTCCGTCATGACCGGTGTTCATTATGTTTAGCAACTCACATGCCGCAGCATCTCTTATCTCGCCCAAGATTATTCTATCAGGCCGCATCCTCAACGATGACTTTAAGAGATCTCTTATTGTTACCGCATTTTTGCCTTCAACATTTGCATTTCTTACTTCCAGCCTTACAAGATTTTGTATATTTCTTATCTGAAGCTCTGCCGCATCTTCTATCGTGATTATCCTTTCATCTTTTGGAATATAATCTGACAGTGCATTTAAAAATGTTGTTTTGCCACTGCCTGTTCCTCCACTTATAAAAATGTTGTATCCCGCTTTCACAAGCTTTTCCAAAAAGCTCGCTGCATCTTTTGTAAGTGAACCTATCTCTATAAGCTTCTCCATTGTCATTGGACTCTCCGGAAATTTTCTTATAGTTACAACAGGTCCGCTAAGGCTTACAGGCGGCAGTACAACATTCACTCTTGAACCGTCAACAAGCCTGAAATCTACAATAGGACTTGTCTCATTCACAACCCTGTTTACCTTTGATACTATCTGCTGGATAACATCTTCAAGTTTATTAACATCTACAAACTTTTCCGGATACCTGCTTATCCTGCCATTCTTTTCAATAAAAATATTATCGCAGCCGTTCACCATAATCTCAGTAATATCAGGATTATCTACAAGTTCCTGAAGTACATCCATTCCGCGTATTGAATTAAAAATTCCTCTGACAAGTATTTCCTTATTATTCTGTGATATGTATGTACTATGGCTTTTTTCAAATACCCGTTCCTCTATCAATTCATATAATTCTTCATCACTGCACTCCCCTCCATCAATCATTTTTTCAACAAGTTCCCTATAAATCTCTGTTTTTATTTTGCTTATATTCTCCATATATCCACTTACAATCCATGTTTTTACCTTAAATCAGAATTTTTGTCGTAACAGTTCAGCCTTTCATTTCTTACATTCATAAACCTGCCAGCGAGCTGTCAGTCGCTGCTTTGCAGCTTTTGTTTATTTCATTTCAGAAATGAAAGGCTATTCTACCATAAAAAGGTACTTAACAATACAATGAACAAGCTCATTGTATTGCCAATTATCTTTTTATGGCTGAACTGTTACTTTTTGATCAGTTATTTAAAATTTTTTATTGCTCATATTTTTAACTTTTAATCAGGAAGTTCCTCTCTTTTTTGCTCAATCAATCACTGATTTTTCTGATGCATAAAACATAATATTATCAAGACTTCCTGCTAGACCATCACGCATCAGCGTCTTTTCAAAAGAACTAAATCTCTGCCTGTCAATCTCATCCTGCACAGCAGAAAAATACAATTTATCACACCTTTGCATCAACTCAATAAATGTTTCATTGAGATAACCTATTACAAAAATAATCGTTTCATACTCCATCTGACCTGAAAGAATACTGATAAACTCCTCTACTCCCTCAATATCAAAGTATTTAAGATCTCTGTAATCTTCCACCGAATATATACAATCCACGCCACCTCTGTGACATATTATAGACTGTAATTTCAGGGCAAGCTTACTGCCCTTTTTATTCAGATAATATATGACTTCTGACATTCCTCTTACATATGAAGTTTCATAAGTCATATTCTCTCCCTCATATGAAAAAAACTGTTCACACATATTATTTTCCAGCCTTAATGCACCATCAAGACCGTTTAACTGGTCAAGACATACAAGAAGTGTCTTTTTTACTTTTGCCGTCTTTATCGCAAGATCAACACCATATTTCAATGCCAGATTTACGCTGTCTGACGAATACACTCCTATTAACTCCGTATTGATTTTGACCGGATTTTTATTATTTTCTTCCAATCGGATTTTCTCGTCATCAGCTATATTTTCAAGCACCTCGTTAATAATATTTTCTACCGACTGATACTTAAACACAACCGGATATTTTTCACCCTCCATCACATAATTTCCTTCTGACAAAACAATTATCTTACCAATTTCTTTTGTGTTTTTAATCTCATCAACATACTCCTGACCCAAAAGTAATACATCCAGCTTTCCCTTTTTTACAAATTCTGAAATTTTGTCAAACACTGTAAATATCATGAAATCTATACAATTATTTTTATTATTATAAAAGTATTCTGCAAACCTCTCTGAATAGACCGTCTTATCATATAGACCTATTACTACTTTCTCCAAACTATCCCTCCTCTTACAATAAGTTTGTCTTTATCTGCCTGAAAAACAACTTACAAACTCAATTTTTTAACAATTACAACAACACTAAAAAATATGCTGCTGCCGTCAATGGTGCCATGCGGATAATCACTGCTCTTTCTGACTTATCCGCTGCAAAATAATGCCCGGCACCACAAACACCATATAACAGGTAATTTTTTAATTCAAAAAATCTGTTTAGCAAATACGGATACTTTAAAACACGATATACCGCCGCGACTCCTGCAAACATAATAGTGAGTGCAGCCACTTTTATACCAAAAATAAATCCGTAGAATCCGGTAATCATACAAAATAATTTTATATCTCCTGCCCCTATTCCCCGCAGCTTAAACACCGGTAGAAATATCAGACATATTAAAGTCATATCTTTTATCCCACGCATTGCATACAAAAATCCATCAAAATACACTTTGTATATAACCGACAAAATTATTGCCGGAATCACTATACAATTACTTATTCTGTTTCTTTTCATATCATCAATTCCTGCCATTAAAAGCATACCGCACACAAATATTTCTCTCATGTCTTTCACCTCCTCCATTTGCGTGGGCTAACTTTAACATCACACAAAATGTATGTCAACACCCCCTGTTTTTATCTAAAATCGCCAAAATTTCATCTTTATTTTTGTTAATATCTGACTAAAATTTTTCTTAGTTTGTTATTTATTCTGCACAACATCTGCCTCACTCCTAAGGCAAAAATTTCGTTAAACTTTTTTTAATTTTTTTGATATGATACTTCACTGTATTTTGTAATCACGTCATCTTCTCTTTTCTAAAGACTTAAATTTTAATTTGTCGTTTTTTAAGAGAAAATGACAAAAAATTTTTTTAACTTTTTTATAAAATTGCATATTTTTTCCAACCCTTGTCTATACTTATTTATAAATGATATTAGAGTCAAATAATGAGAAAGGAATTTTTATGATTTTTTCAAACAAAAAAAGAAACCCTCCCAAAAGAGAAGAGTTCCTTAAAAATGCACTAAAAGAGACACAAAAAAGCTTTGAAAATGCTTACAAAGGACTCGAAAGTGTAGATGACCCGGACCTTATAGACCTTTTTATATATGAAATAAATGCTGCAAACCTCAGATACAAAGTGCTGCTTCGTGACATAAAAAACTCTGACACTGGCAACACATAGACCGTCAGTGCAGTAAATCCATAAATTTATCCAAAAAATTACAACATAGTCAAACTGAAATAGGATATACCTGTCATATGATAAAATATATTAAAATCATATTCTTCCCCGCATTGTCTGAAACACACCATAAAGATCAATGCCGCCGTAACCACATATCCTGTTTGGGACTTCCACCCCCGTGTTTATCGTACCACGGATAAGATATTTCTTGACGGACACGGTGTCCATCGTTATGTCATTTTTTCTTATTATCCCCCATTCCATCAAAAGTGCTGCTGCCCCGGCTGTTATTGCCGTAGCGGCACTTGAACCGCTCATATAACCATATCTTGCCAATGACACATCACCTTTTTGTGTCCTGTCTGTAATGACACTTGCCATCGGTCCAAATATGTCTATTCCCGGACTGCATATATCGGGTTTTATATATCCAGACCTTGTGTAGCCACGGCTTGAGTCTGCAACGGCACTGGTCGTATATGAATTATAGTAGGCATTTGACAATATAGCTATATTGTTTGCCGGATTGCATATCGTCACATCAGGGTCACTTTCAAGAAAATAAGTTTCATCAGTTATAAAATTTTTTATCGGCAGCCACATATCAAAGAAACCATCACCCCGGTTGTCATTGAAAACCCTTATTTTCCATAACCCCGGTTCAACTGAGCTGAATCTTAGCCTTACACACTCGTCGCCGCTCTCATATGCCGTTATCAGATAATCTATGTCAACCACTGTTTTTTCAAGTACAAACCTTATCCTGTGCTGCTCACCGAGTTTTGCCGTTGTCTTTCCGCTGTATTCACCGCTTGGAGATATGATACCTATCGCATAAAGATTTGGTGCATCTCCCCACAACTCTATCGTAAATCCATCATCACTTCCCGTCCGCAGTTCGACCTCAACATCCTGCCCCGACCTGAGCAGTCCGCTCCTGTAATGATGTCCGGCATTAGCTTCATTTCCACACGCAGCCACCGCACACACACCGCTGTAATTTCCTCTACTTTCGAGATATTCTCCAAGACATCCTCCTCTCTCATGCCCTCCTATATTTGTTCCTATTCCAAAGCATATGATAAGCGGTTTTTCGGCTTTTACTGCAGTCTGCCACAAATATTTTATGCCAAGCATTATATCCTGCTCACCGTAGACTACTTTATCACCGCCTATGCGGAAATATCTTTTAAGACCGTCTTTTGCTTCACGGCACTTAACGACGCATATATCGGCAAGCGGGGCAACCCCCGAAAAATTTCTCTCATCAATCTTATTGCCACAGGCAACCCCTGCAAGAAATGTTCCATGTCCGTTTGTGTCTACACTCGGAACTATGTTTTTAGGATTATCAGACATAAGTGCTTCATTAATATTACTTCTTAAATATTCTGCCCCGAACAAAAATCCGTCGGGAATTCTGCCGCTTTTCATATTTTCAATGGGTATTGTCTGATCCCATATTGAATATATCCTGCTTGTTCCGTCAGCATTTAAAAAAGCGGGGTGACCGTAGTCTATCCCCGCTGGTGTGCGAATAAAAATATTATTATTTGCCCTGACCGTAATATGCGTTAGCACCGTGTTTACGATAGTAATGTTTGTCCTGAAGCTCCTGTGGTGCAGGCTGGATTCTAGGATTGATAGTCTCAGCACGATATGCCATCTTTCCGACTTCCTCAAGAACTACTGCATTGTGAACTGCCTCGTGAGCATCTTTGCCCCATGCAAATGGTCCGTGGTTTTTGCAAAGAACAGCAGGAACAGCTACAGGATCAAGATTTCTTGCATTGAACTCGCTAACGATAAGTTTTCCCGTATTCTCTTCATATGCATCCTCAATCTCGTCCTTTGTAAGACAGCGTACACATGGAACTTCACCATAAATATAATCAGCGTGTGTTGTTCCATAGCATGGAATTGATCTTCCTGCCTGTGCCCAGCTTGTAGCATATGATGAGTGAGTATGTACGACTCCTCCGATGTCCTTGAATGCTTTGTAAAGCTCTACATGAGTTGCCGTATCTGATGACGGATTATATTTTCCTTCAACTTTGTTTCCGTTGAGGTCAACAAGCACCATATCTTCAGGTGTAAGCTTGTCATATTCAACACCACTTGGCTTGATAGCAAAAATTCCACTCTCTCTGTCAATCTCACTTACATTTCCCCAGGTAAATGTTACAAGACCGTACTTTGGTAAAAGCATATTTGCCTCATAAACTCTTTTCTTTAATTCCTCTAACATATTTTTCCTCCTTCTCAGTGAAAATTTTTAATAAGTGTTATAGAAAAAAGTAAATTTATTTAGTTTTTTCTATAATAAAGTTCTGTAACAAGTTTAACTCAAAATAAAGACAATGTAAAGACCTTTCGGCTCTAATCTTTGATGCAATTTCATTCATTATACAAAGACAACACAACAGTTCGCTCTCTGATATATCCTCCGCCGAAAAAGCAGCCTTTTCAAGTATCTCCCTAAGATTTCCTATATCACACACCTCGGACAGTTTTTTGATATATTCATCATCGGAAAGCTTTTCCATTTTCCTGCCTTCACATCCCATATACAGGGTCAAAAATCTTCTTGCCACAAAAAGCTTTGCTGAATTGTTTTCTGCTCTTGAAATCTTCTTTTTATATAAAAGATAAAACATTTTTTGTCTGCCATAAAAAATATATATCAGAAAAAGTACAAATGCCACCGCAAAAACAAGCAGTAATCTTACATACAACGGCAAGCCTGTTCTGTTTTTTGCTGCAGTCTTTTCCGACTGGCTTTTCTTAATATTGCTTTCCATCTTGTCCTTAACTTTTGTTTTGTTCTTTACTGTCTTGTTATCGGACTTTTTCCTGTTGTCTTTTTTCTTTTTTACATTCCCGTTATCATTTTTAACTTTATTTTTCTTTGGCTTTGCCGTATTTTTTGCCCTGTGTTGAGCTTTATCTGCCGCTTTAGTGCTTTTCGGTACAGTATCAAAAGAAACTTGTGGCGGTTCTTCATCGGCATATTCCTTTGAGATTGCAGATGTTTTTGTCATATCTACCGGCAGCCAGCCCACCCCCTCTTTATATATCTCAGACCATGCGTGTGCATCCTCATCATGTACCTGTGCCACATAGTACACTTTATTTTTCCCAAAAGCACTCTTTCTCACTACCTTTTTAAACTGACTTGGAAAAACCATATAACCTGCGGCATATCTTGCCGGAATATTTTTCAATCTTAAAAGAATCGTCGATGCCGTTGCATAATGCTCACAGTAGCCCTTTTTATTTTCAAAAAGAAAATAGTCAAGATAATCTTTCGTCAGAGGAAGTCTGCCCGGATTTTTTGTATATGTCGTATCAGCTTGCAATGCAGACTCTATTTCCTGACATTTAAGGCTTAACTGTTCAGACAATTCTATTTCATCTGCAAATTTTTTTAACTTGTCATCATCAGGCACTCCAAGGTAATTTTCTCTGACATATTCGCTATATTTTGTATCTGTCACATAACTTTTATCACTGTTTAAAAGATAATTATATTCTGAATACGCCACATCATAATACTTTATATTGTAATCATCAGCTTTTCTTGTTATGCTTCTCTCCAAATCATCTAATTTTATCCCATTATCAACAGTTGTTACATTTTTATCATCAGATTTTTTATTTGTATTTATATTTTTTACATCACTGTAATAAGGCAGAGCCAGTTTTTTATCTCTCTGATTTGCCTTATTGTCATATTGGACACGCATATTTATAAGTTTTGTTTCACTACTTTTGTCCGCCATATCCTTAACAGACTTGTATCCATAAGAAAAAATACTTTTCAAACGATAAGAATAAAATCCTGATTCCTCTGCTTCACTCGTCCATTTGCCGTTATTGTATGTGTCCGCACTAAATTCTTTAAAATAAATTTTTGACCCGGGCTTTTTGTCGAGCACTATTTCAAACATATTTTTCCCCGTGTAAACAGGTGAAACATTTGATAATCTTCCACGATAACTCATATCCTGTATCTGTTCAACGATATTATCAGCAATCTTTTTTGCAATCTTTTCATATTGCTGTTGTTTTCTTAAAATCTGATTGTTTTTCGACATAATCTTTTCTTCGGTCTGATCTGTAACACAGACTGAAACTGCCATACAGGCTGCCATTATAACTGAAATGACCGCATATCCCACCGCCTTATTTTTCATTTTACGGTTTGTAATAGAAAATGCTATACCCGCACCACCTGCAACAAGCATCGCAAAAGTCTCCACAGATGGTGTTTTTCCGTACATCATTCCCATGATAACCACTACCGCCGCCGGAATATAACTCCACACCCTGCTTTTCAGACTAAAAATACATATTGCCATGGCAAGAACCATCATCCCTATTATCACGATAATGGCTGCTTTTCCACTATGCCCAAGCCGTGAACCGTGCAAAACGGAAGTTACATCTGTCATTTCATGAGACTGTAAATACTCCTGTTTTTTTATGTTCACATAATTAAGAAGTATATTTAAACTCCCTTTCAAATAATCACGCCTTAATAGCATAAAACCAAAAAAGGCAATCGTATATCCGGCAAATAATATATTTTTGGGAATTGATTTTAACATCCCCGTCAATGTAAATATCAACGAGAAGATGAAGATTGCCAGATACACCTCTCTATAATTTGCCGGATAACTAAACTCATCACAAAAACTGCGGTAAACTCCAACGGCAGTTATCGCCATAAAAATCCCCGCTAAAGGCATTGTCTGTCTTTTCTTTTGCCTGATTCCATACAATTCCATAACTCTAACCTGTTTTCTCCATTTCTATAAGCGTATATTTATCAATAACAGGATTATTTCCTGTTGACCGCAAATTCATTTCATCATAAACATTTATCTCACATAATGCCCGGTATAATTCTTCCTCATTTGATACATATGCTCTTTTCACCTGCTTCTGTCTTGCATCATACCAGACATAGACTATATTTTCACCATTTTCGATAGTCCCAAATCCTACCTTGTTCCATTTATCAAATTCTCTTGCAATTTCTTCTCTTTTTAACGGTCTTGTCTCAATATAATAACAATAATAATTTTTACTATCATCCAAAAATTCCTTTACATAGAGTGTATTACTTTTTGATGAAAGCTTCCAATGTATATTTCTAAGCCTGTCGCCATTTCTATACTCTCTGACATGGCTGAAATCTCCGTTATTTTTCTTATTCCCGCTAATCATAACACAGTTGTCATCACTATCTTTTTCTGCGGTTTCAATATATTTTCCATCTGTCACAGGCACTATACAAACTGCTTCACTTTTATTTTTCATATGTTTGTTTAACTTGAAAAATCCCAGATAGTCGTATATTCCCGCCTTTTTAACAGAAACTATATAATTTCCGGATAAGATTTCATCATCCCTAAAACTGTACGAACATCTCTCTGTCCTTTTTGCCGAACACCACTGCTTAACAACAACTTTTTTCTGCTTCATATTATATGGGTCAAGGCAGTTCAATATGAGCAGTATTTTTCCACTTGGCAAAATACTCCTGTTTTCAAGAACAAGTTCAAAATTTATCCGCCCGCATTTGTTTATGACAGGCTTTGTTTCAAGCTTTATCTTAAGCTTGAAAAACAATATCATATTCATGATAAACAACATACTTCCTATTAAAATTTCAGCATAAAACACAAACAAAAAACCATTGCTGTTATATAAAACTGACATATATAAAGTAAACAATACACTCAAAATAAATGTAAAAATCCTACCTGCCATTTTCTCCTCATTTCTTCTTTTTAATTCCCGGTGCTTTTATGCCGTTACTTATTTTTTTGATAGCCATCTGCGAAGAAATCCTTTCTCCTGATGCTCTTCCCGACATGACAATCCTGTGCGGAGCAATCTTTTCAAATGCCTCCTTGACATCTTTTGGTGTCACATAATCTCTATCATCAAGAAATGCAAATGCTTTTGAAAGCTTCGTAAGTGCGATTGTTCCTCTCGGACTTACGCCAAGTCTTATATAATCGCTTCCCCTGGTAGCTCTGATAAGTCTGCATATATAATCATAAACTTCATCAGCTATAAAAATATCTTTCACATATTTTCTTATATTTAAGAGTTCTTCCCCGTCAATAACAGACGCAACACTTTCTGACATACGCACATTTTCATAATCTTTTTCACAATTTTTTGCAATCTTTATCTCATCCTCAAGTGAAGGATAACCCATGGAAATACATATCATAAATCTGTCAAGCTGTGATTCCGGCAAAAGCTGTGTTCCTATACTTCCCTCCGGATTTTGCGTAGCTATGACTATAAACGGTTCAGGAACTTTTCTCGTCACACCGTCAACGGTCACACTCTTTTCCTCCATCACTTCAAGAAGTGCCGACTGCGTTTTCGGTGAGGTTCTGTTGATTTCATCCGCGAGAAAAAAATTGCACATTACAGGTCCAGGCTGATAAATGAATTCCTGACTCTTGTTGTCATACATATTAAATCCGATAATATCTGCCGGCATTACATCCGATGTAAACTGTGTTCTTTTGTTTTCAAGACCCATTGCTTTCGCAAATGCCGTTGCGAGCGATGTTTTTCCGACACCCGGAACATCATCAATAAGTATATGTCCCTCAGCCAAAACTGCCGCCATAACACTTCTTATGCAGTCGTCTTTTCCTATAACAACCTTTCCCACTTCATCTAAAACCTTAATACAATCTGAATAATATTTTTCTTTCATACTCCTGTTATATCCCTTTCTTCTATTTTCGCACGGCATACCCCGTATCTATAAACCCAACCATAACTCCCTGTCCGTACATAGACAGATTCGGCTGATTTCTGACTTTTGTTATCCCCGCCGACGCAAGAGCAGGCTCTGATGACATAAGACCATAGCAGGCGGGCACAAAAAATGCTCCGCCGTTTATGCCACTTCTAACTTCATCTCCCTTTACATATGCAATCGCAAACCGCTCAGAGATTATCTGATAACATCCCTCACCATATTTATCGGTCAGGTATTTTTCATCTCCATAATACTCTACAAGATAATCCTGATACTCCTGCGAAACCGCCGCCTCCATACACAACCTGTTCATACAAATAATCTCCGCTTCTTTTTCCATATTTCAATAATATCAAATTGCGAAACTCTCATAATACTTTATTAAATTGTGCAATTAACACAACATATAATCAGTTTCGCAATCACCCTCACTATATAAATATGAAAAAAAGACCGGAGTGACAATCCACTCCGATCCGATATTTAAAAGTCAAAGAAATTCTTTCCAAAACTCTCACGCGTTTTCTTACGGCGTCTTGAATAATTTGTGTTTTTTCTTGTAGACGGCTTATCACTTGTTGAAGCAGATGTTTTCTTTGTATAATGCTTACTATGATTTCTTCTCACATTCTTATTAGAAGAATCTTTTCTGTTCTGCCTTACTCTTTTAGCATGATTTCTTCTACCCATTTTACTCTGGTAGCCACCATGCCTTTTTCTGCTCCTTGACATTACAATGGACTTACCTGTAATGGCAAAAATTATAAACATCACAATAACTATTATCGCTAAAAGTATGACTATCGAAAGAACAATGTTGTTTACGATAAAATCAATCACTCCATAAATTCCACCTGAAATGCCATCTCTTATTCCGGTAAATATCTTATGAAACAATGATGGATTTGAATTTGTCTTTTCGATTGATTTTATTTCTTTGTTTACAACTTTTCTTGATGCTTCATCAAGATATGTTTTCTTTGTACTGTCATAAATAATATTGCTTGAACCAACCGTTTTTCCCGCATAAGTGTAGGTTACTTTTCCTATAATATTCTTTCCAGTCTTAATTTTAACATTTTTATTGTAAATTATTTTCTGCTTAGCCTTTGAAAGTTTAACATTCTTTGGAAGTACAACACTTGACTCACCCTCAAATCTCACCGGGGAATTTGAACTGTTAAAGAAACTTCCGTAATTGTCAAACAAATCTTCACTTATCTTTGAATCGGAACCACCGACATTATGCTTTTTGTACTTTCCAAAACAATAATTTAAAAGTTTAATCGTATCCGTGTACTGATTAGGCTCTCCTGCTTTCTGGCTTGTCGACTTCATGACAACGCAGACAAGCTGCATACCGTCTTTTTCCGCAAATGTAACAAGCGTATTTCCTGCTGCGTGTGTAAATCCTGTCTTTCCACCGATACAATATTTGTATCCGTACTGAGGATACTCGTCCGGATTGATAGCCTCATGATGATTGAGCCATATTCTCTTCATCTTATGCTTATTTGTCTTTGCACAAGTATATCTCGGTGTATTGCTGACCTTTCTAAATACGGAATTCTGTAAAGCTGCTCTTCCTATCATCGCCATATCATATGCCGTAGTATAATGATTAGGATCAGGCAGACCGTTTGGATTATTGAAATGTGTGTCTTTAAGACCAAGCTGCTTAACACGCCTGTTCATCAGCTTAACAAAGTTCTTTACACTTCCTGAAACATGTTCTCCTGCCGCAAGACAAACCTCATTTGCGGACTCAAGCATGATGGCATAAAGGCACTGTTCCATCGTCATTTTCTCACCCGGCTCAGAACTTACCGTCGAATCTCCCGGACTTATACCGTATGCTGCCGTCTTTGAAAATGTTACAACATCACTCGGTGAACTGTTCTCAGCAGCTAAAAGTGCCGTAAGAATTTTGGTGATACTTGCCGGATAGCGTTTTTTGTGAATATTCTTTCCATATAATACCGTACCCGTGGAAACTTCCATAACTATTGCCGAACCGCTGACAAGACTGTCCGTTGACGGTCCTTTCGGCCATGAACCACCCTTTGCCTGTGCACTGACTCCCGACAACATTGCGGAAAACATGATAATTACAGTCAAAAACGACGATAAAACTCTTTTTCTGTTCATAATCTCCCCACTTCCTGTGTAAATAACATACCTCTTATCTGATAGTCAAGCGGATATTCGCAATTTGCTGTGCTGCTTGCTCATAACACTAAATCTATCGTTTAATTCAATTTATAAAAATCTTAATCTATTTATAAAAAAATGCTAATCTTTTACTAAGTTGCATTGCATATTTTAAATATATAAGCTATCATGATGTTACGGTTTGCTAAATTGTAAACAATTTTGCCACCGCATAAACACATCCAGATAAACAAAAAGCACTCCCAGTAGGAATCGAACCTACAACTGCCCCTTAGGAGGGGGCTGTTATATCCATTTAACTATGGGAGCACACAATTCATATTTTAACACACTACAGCATAGTAGTCAAGAAAAGGAGATAATTTATGTCAGATAATAATAATAGTGATAATATAAACGCATCAGATAACAATAATAACAACGATAGTTATGAAGAAATCTGTTATATATGCCGCCGTCCTGAAAGCAAAGCAGGCAAAATGATACATATTCCAAATAATATATGTATCTGTAATGACTGTATGCAGAAAACTTTTGATTCAATGAACAATATGAACCTGAACGGCACATTTCCAAATATGCCTTATATGGATATGTTCGGATTTGGTATGCCAAATATGCCGGGCGGTGACAATATCCCTAAAAATCAGAAGATTAAAAAGAAAAAAGCTGCAAAAGAAAAGAAAAAAGATAATATACAGACAGGTGTCTTTGACATAAAACATCTTCCTGCACCTCATATAATTAAATCAAAACTCGATGAATATGTAGTCGGTCAGGAATTTGCAAAAAAAGTAATGTCTGTCGCAGTTTATAACCATTATAAGCGTGTACTCTCAGATGATATTGAGGAAGATGACGGAATCGAAATCGAAAAGTCAAATATGCTTATGGTAGGTCCAACAGGCTGCGGTAAAACATATCTTGTTAAAACACTTGCTAAAATACTTCAGGTTCCTCTTGCCATAACTGATGCGACTTCACTTACAGAAGCCGGATATATAGGCGATGATGTAGAGAGCGTTTTATCAAAGCTTCTCGCCGCAGCCGACAACGATGTTGAAAAAGCCGAACATGGAATTATCTTTATAGATGAAATTGACAAGATTGCTAAAAAAAGAAACACAAACAGCAGAGATGTAAGTGGAGAATCCGTTCAGCAGGGAATGTTAAAACTTCTTGAAGGCAGTGATGTCGAAGTTCCGGTCGGTGCTACAAGCAAAAATGCGATGGTTCCGCTTACAACGGTTAATACGAGAAATATTTTATTTATCTGTGGCGGTGCTTTTCCTGAACTTGAAAAAGTTATTAAAAACAGACTTACAAAACAGTCGTCCATTGGATTTGAAGCTGAACTTAAAGATAAATATGATAACGACGAAAATATTCTCTCAAAAGTTACTACTGAGGATCTCAGAGAATTTGGTATGATTCCTGAATTTCTAGGCAGACTTCCTATAGTATTTACACTTCAGGCAATGACTGAGGATATGCTCGCACAGATACTCACACAGCCCAAAAATGCAATCTTAAAGCAGTACAAAAAGCTTCTCGCACTTGATGAAGTTGACCTTAAATTTGACGATGAAGCCGTTCACTGCATAGCAAAAAAAGCCTTAAAGAAAAACACCGGGGCAAGAGCTCTTCGTGCCATTATTGAAGACTTTATGCTTGATATAATGTATGAAATTCCTAAGGATGACATGATAGGACGGGTAACTATCACTGATGATTATATAAACCACAAAGGTTCTCCGGTTATTGAAATGCGTGAAAGTGGCGAAGCAAAAATCCTCACCCAGAGAGATTTGATTGAATAAAGTGCTATTTGCCTGACCGTGATAAATAAACGCAGAATTATATAAATATTGTACTTTTTTAATCCACAAGCACAGCAGTATTTAAAAAAACTGCTGTGCTGTTTTTATTTATCTCTCAACTGCTTTCAAATTATAATACAATTTTAGATTTTTCACATCTGCAAACATCAACATTGCTGTCTGTTTTCCTATCTGCACTAATATAGATAATACTTTTCTTTCAGCCCCGGCTCTGCTCCTTTATCCAAGTATCAAGCCTTTCATTTAATAATGAGAAAGGTGCTTCCCCTATCGACAATATATATTCATGAAATTTCTTCGGTGTGAACTTCTTTCCAAGCTTCTTCTCTGCCTTTTTATACATCTGCTCTATCTCTAAATAACCCATAGTATATTTAAGATAATTTGCCGGCTCTGAAACCATACTGTTATACACTGTTTTACTCTGTTCTATATCAAATCCATATGCCGTGAGATATTTTGCCAATTTTGTAAGACTCCAGCCGTTATAATTTATTCCTATATCAGCCTGTGCATAAATACAAAGCGTTGCGATAGTGTTTTCCCGAAGTATCTCTGCCGTTTTCTCATCCAACCCGGCATATTTGTAACTGTAAAGCTCTGCATAAGTCCCCCATCCTTCAACATAACCGCCTATATTAACAACACTTCTGAAAGGAACCGGTGATTTTGAATAGAAAAAGCAGTTCTGGTACAAATGTCCCGGATAACTTTCATGTGCTATTGTTGTAAACGCTTTGCTAAGGTCGTATTTTTTATTTCCGTTAAGATAAACCACATTATTATTATAATTATCTATCGCAGGTGTCAGATAAAAAGCGGGACTTAGACTTTCTTCAAGAGAACGGTCAACGTACTTTACCTGACACTTTATGTCATCGGAAAGTGACGGAAAATCCTCTTTCATTGCACTCTTTAAATGTTTTATAACTTCATTTGGCTCAGTATATTTATACTTTACATTTACGGCACTATCATAAATCTTTGAATTTTTTGCAATAATCTCCGAAATTTTCTTCTGTGCCTGCTTCAATTCCTTATCTATTAATATTTCCATTTCTTTAATGCTTCTGTCAGACCCCGTCTTTCGCCTTACAAGATATTCATAATACTTTTTACCATTTTTAAAACCGCAAAGACCTCCATTATTCTTTCCATTACCCTTAAGTGACTCCAATCCAAATACAAGATTTTTGTATGCCGGGATAACTTTATTAAGTACAGCATCTCTATTTTTAGCAATATAATTTTGTTTATCAGTATCATTTATATTGGCAAATCCTGATATTCTCTTTTCAAAAGTCGTAATAAGATAATTTTTATCCGGATTTTTAACAAACGCATTACACTGTTTTATCACCAGATTCACACAAGTATCACTCATAAAAGTTCCCTTACTTGCCTTATATTTTTCATATTTAATGACATTATTAAAATACTCCGGAATAAGATTTAACAGCTTTATGTAATCTTTAATATCATTTTCCGTATAAAAATTATATTCAACAAGCAAAACAGGAAGCTGTGCCTGGATACCCGAAGTCTCACTTAAATACTCCTCAAAGTCCGGATATTTTGACGATTCCAGATTTAGTTTCATCATGTACTCTGCAAGATCATAACAGATTTTCTGTTCCTCTTTCAATTTATCATAATCAAAACTTCTAAGAGTCTCCATCATATTTTCATAAACCGAATAAGTCCCCTTCTGTTCATCAAAATCCATATTTCCAAAACTGACCTCCATATTATCAAGACCATATATCTTTTTATTTTTTAAAGTATAATTCATTGTCAGGGTATCCTGCGAAACGCTGTCAATAAAAATCTGATTTAAAAAAGCATCAAAATCCTCCTGCATCTTTTCAACAGACCTTGAATTATCATAGTCGACACTTTTTTGTAAAACATCAATAACAGAAAAATAATCCCCCCTGACTGCTCCTATCGCCAACAAAATAAAACATAATGAAATAATTACTTTTATTATCCTATTTTTCACTTTACTCCTCATTTCTGCACACATTTTTTTGCATATTAAGTTTGTGTCAAGTGTGCACAGACACAAATCTTGTGTGCGAAAAATCCTGTATATATAGATTTTTCGCACTACTCCCCTGATTTATTGTGAATTTTTCGACATGTTTCTGCACAAAAATATAAAATATTTTAATTATTTATGTTACAATTTTACAAAAGTATGTTAAAATAAATATAGAACTAATTTTAAATAGCCTATGTAACCAATAACAATTTATATAACCCTATTGGATTTAAAATGTATCTGACCCTAAACTGGTACTACGGCTTACAACATTGCTATACCACACAAAGAAATGAGGTTTCAATTTTCATGAATACATACTCTGAAAACCAAAATACATTACTGCAAACCAACAAATACCAGAAAATGCTGGTATCCTTTTTTGCTGTCTTTAAAATTGACAAAACCATAAATCCAATTCAGTATATTATGTCCAATATTGATATACATGATGAAACTGTCCCTGATTATATTCCATTTCTTATCAACTATAACAATTCTGATTATCTCTTAGATATTATGTTATGGGATTATTCTGAACTTCAATCCTTATAATATAAGTTTTCTTAATATCTACCTAACTATCCCGTCAGTAATATGCTATCTCAGTAACATTTTTCTTATTTCTTCATAAAAATATATAGATTAGATATATAAATATATTCTAATTCTTAAAATATATGATTCCGATAACGAAAGGAATTTCCTATGAATAACATGAATTTCAGATTACAGGCAGGCTGTCAGCATTGTGGTAACTGCAGCTGCTGCTCTCAAAAACCAAATAATACGGTTCCGGGATGCAATAGTCATTCTCAAAACCAGAGCAATATGACTTCCGGTTGCAACAGTTGTTCTTCAAATCAAAATAACATTGCTTCCGGTTGCAACAACCACCATCAAAATCAACCACGAACATGCGATTCCGGTTGTGAGCGACCACATTACAGACCACCTGAAAATTGTGCTGATTCAATATCACATATTGATATGCACAATATTCCTATTGGAATAGGCTATGTTCCTTGGCAAAAGTGGAGAAATGTCTATGCCCTCTGCGAAGGTCTTTCACAGGGAACTATTTTTAAAGAACTTGACTATCCGTTTTACGGCTGTATTCCAAATGGATTTTGCAGTCAAAAAGGAGGTGCGAGATGAATAGAGAAAAGCATAACCTCTTGGCATATATCACCCAGGTAAGCTTCGCAATGGACGATACAGTTCTTTTTTTAGACACACACCCATGTGACAAAGATGCTCTGTGTTATTACAACAAATTAAAAAAAGAAAGAAAAGAAGCAGTAAATGAATATACACAGAAATATGGTCCACTTTCTAAATATGATGTCCCGGACTCATGTTACTGGGAATGGGTAAAAGACCCGTGGCCATGGGAATAAAAAATAAACTATTGTTGTTTATTATGGATTTTTAAAGTTTCTGTAAATTTCACCAAAAACAAATATCATTGCGTTTGACGCAGAAATGAGGAGTTTATGTTTAATTATGAAAAGCGATTGCAATACCCTGTCAATATAACAAGGTGCGACCCAAAAGCTGCAATGGTAATAATGAGTCAATACGGTGGTCTGTAGTCGAGAACTTATAATATATTAAAATGTATTATATTATCTTTTATCGTATTATATCATATTTTATTATATTTATGTATATTGAAATCTGCTTTTACATATGATATAATGTCGTCAGACAAAGAGAAGCTATTGTTCCGTAGTGAACACAAAACAAAATCCCCGATGCTGCCAACATCGGGGATTTTTATTCCTATTTAGCGTGGAAGGCTTAATACCACAGGCTAATTGCCAATCATTTATCACCATCTAACCATTTGATAATGTAATGAGAAATCACACTACCCATAACAGTGACAAAAAGAGCTGCTATATACTCCGTAGTAAACACCTCCTTCCCTTGCCGGTATAGGAGATGGCAACGAATCTATTCTATCATATAAATTGACAATTTTCTACATTCAAACTCAATGCACCTTATTATAATTAAGAATCGCCTGCACTATAGCTTTTGCTACGGCATCTCTGTTCTTCTTGTAAAGTTTTGCATCGTCAGGGTCAGATACAAAACACACCTCAATAAGAAGTGCCGGCTTTGTTGTCTTATTTAAAACCCATAATCCCGATGTTGTTTTCACACCTCTGTTTCTAAAACCTACTTTTGAAAGCTGGTTGCATATTCTCTTTGACAAATCTCCTTTGATACCTAAGGTATCTCTCACCCATACCTCTGTTCCTGTTGTTTTTCCATCCTGTACTTTCTGATGAGCTGCTGAGTTGAAATGAATTGAGATGTCAATATCTCTCGTCTTTGAATTGCACTTGGTACAAATTTTCCTGAGCACATCCGTCTGGCTTGTTCCGTTGTTCACGGTACAATTATATGCCTTGATACGATTCTTTTTCAAAAGTCTTATTACCTTTTTGGTAATAATTCTGTCCTCTCTGCTCTCGTCAATATAGTCAGATGCTCCACAAGCTATCTTACCCTGTGGATTGTGACCTCCGTGCACTGTTACTGCTTTTATCTTACTCATAATCTTTTTCCTCGCTTTCCGTATACTTTATTTACATTATTATTTATTCTATTCTTCACACTTTACTTCCGGAAGTCCTGCAACTGATGTCAGAATACTTACAACTCCGGCTACTACTGCCGAAGATGCTGCCAGTTTCCAATCAACATTTGCCACTGTGCTTCCAACTGCTATTACAGAAACTGCAGTCTGAGCCATTGTTTTAATCGCTCTGACTGTCGCAGATTTTACCCATTTCTGAGTATCAACACTTACCTTTAACACACAATTTTTAAACATAAATAAAAACCTCCCTATTTCTTTTCTAAATCTTCTATTCTGTGATTTGCTACTTTTATATCTTCCGAGTTTAAAGCTACTGATTTTTCAAGCTCATAGACCCGGTCGATTACCTGATTATGTACATCCTGCTTTTTCTCCAACTGTTCCAAGCGGTATGCTACAAGAGCCGTTGACCTCTTATTTGCAAAATATGCTCCGCTTGCTGTTCCGAGCATTGAAATAACTGCTATTATTATTTCTATTGCGTATGCTGCCATTTGTGTCTCCTTTCCTGCCTTTAGGCATTAAAAAAGAAGCCTTTACGCTTCACTATGCTGTTCGATATATTTTTTTACTTTTACTCTTAATTTCGCCGGAACTTCGTCAATACGATTCAAATCGTATGCAATTCTCTCAGACCAAAATTTCACCATATCGTCCACCCCCTTTCTATTCACTATAAATAACCTCTGACATCTCAGCAATGGCATCATTCTGAGTAGTCTGCCCTGCTTCGACTGCCGCAAGTCTCACCTCTATATTGCTGAACTGACGGATGTTAAATGACGCTTCAAAAACACTCTTTTCCTCTGAATATAGATATGACACTGTTTCAAAAGTATAATTTTTGTACTCGCCTATGATTTCGCCAGTATCGTCTTTTATGTACCTAAATGCTGCCAGATTTTCGTCAGTCAGTTTCTTGCGGAAGTTTTCAATATCTTCAGCAGAAGAAAAATCTGCTGTGATTTTTGTTGCTGTGCTGCTTTCGGTAACGGTAAGTTCTGTGTTGTCTTTTAATTTGATTTTCATAATAGTCATTCCTTTCTTTATATAAAATCAATATAGAGTTAAATACTATTTGCAATGGTAAAAAAATGCAGCATAAGCATTAAATTCATTGCATGGCGGAGCATATATGCATATGTTTTGTCCGGATACATATCCATACGATAATACTATATTTCCGGTTGTACCATCCCAAGCACTAACGGGGAATCTATATTTATCAGTATCTATGGTATGAGCATTGTCGTTAAGTATAACTAGACTTGTTGGTTCATTTACACGAGCTATATTATAATTAAAACTCACAAACATCATTTTTGTAATTGAATTATAAAACGCTATAACGTTTTGTGTTCCACTAGCAACATTTGTAAATGTGAATGGCGTTAGGGCATTGTTTAATGCAGAGATACTCTTATCAACACTATCGGCGAAACTGCCCGCCACACTTTTATTCAACTGTCTGGCATCCGCAACATATCCCTCTTCGGTCGTAACAAGGTTGTTTGCAATGCCATTTGGTATTCTGCCTTGTGCCTGCCACTGAGTTAATGTGCCATTCGCAACATCTGCCTGATAACTTGCACTGTTAATTTCAGCAGTTACTACTTTGTTCTGTACTGGATTTGTGCTTGTTGTCGATAACTCGCTGTCAACTTCTATAACTTCTGCTATTTCTGTCTTTTTAGCATATGTCTCTTGAATGTTGTTACCATTTTCATCTGCTACCGCTTTTTCAACTGCTAAGTTAGCATTTAATACAGCTACACCGCCTGCAATTCCCTTTTCAGAGTTAGGTATGAAGTTACCGCCTACTATCTGTTGTGCTTCGTCTGCATACTTTTTAGCCTGTTGACTATAATATTTTGCATTGTCAATATCTTCATTATCTCTCGCCGATGTTTCTCCAACAGCATAAGATTTTGCAATGTTTGAATTATTTTCAACTTCAGATGCAAGTTGTTCTATCTCTTTCCGGCAACTTGCTGTATATTCAGCCGCAGATGTTGCCGTACTTGAACTCTTTAATGTTGCCGCTGCTGCTTCCTGTGCTTCTGTTGCTCTATCGCCTGCTATATTAGCACTCTCCTTTGCAGCAGTCGCTGAACTTTCTGCCTCTTGTGCTTTCTCTGTTGTTTTTTGTGCCAATGTGCTAACATCTGCAGTTGTCTCTTTTGCACTATCAGCATACTTCTTTGCCTCTGCCACATAATCAGTCAAAGCACTCACATCATCCATCTGCCCTGCAGCAGTATATGATGGATTTTGAGTAGCTTTAAGGATAAACGGAAATGTACTTATCACAGTGTTATTCTTTGTATTTGAAAATCTGATACAAAATTTTATATCTCCTGCTTCATCAGTTTCATTCTTTGTCATTTTGACACTAACTGTATTTCCACTTATGCTTGCATTTATCGTTACTGCTTTATGCTTAGCTGTTTCACCCTCGCAAACACACAAATCAAATTCAGCTTTATTAACGACAAATTTTTCAGTACCGTTCATTATCGTACAAACAAGGATCGGTGTATCTCCCTGCATACAAGATATTACAGGTATTGCATTTGCAGATTTTACATTCAATGTTACCGGTATGTTCATAACTGTCCCCTTTCTAAAATTTATCTGATGATTTAACTCTGTGTTGTCTCATTATTACTCAACAACAATGAATAAATATAATTATCAAATGTTGTAAAATCTTCCATAACCATTTGCATATTTGCTTCAAAAGCTTCTCTGTCCTGAATCGCATGCCCTATTGTTGGATTTCCCTCCTGCGGCACGGTTGCGTTCATAAAGGCTATTCTTGTCTCCTTATCACCGTCTTTTAATACACTTACTCCTGTTACTGTTGTCTGCTTGCTTAATATAACCATATTATCAATTCCTCCCATGTTAATTGTTCAATTTTGCTTTTATTGTCATAACTTCACACTGCAGTTTTAGAAGTTCAGACTGCAGTTGTCTGTTTCTTTCTATTTCCTGCTTCAAATCTCTTTTTAAACACTGACAATATTTCGTCAGAGGTGCGATAAATTCCTCGTACCGCAATGCAGCATAGTCTTTTTTATCTTCATCAATTTGAACTGTTGCATATGCGGCAAAATCATCTACCGTACCCAAAACTTTCTCAGCAGTCATTTTAACTTCATCTGCTATAAATCCGCTGTGAGTTCTTTTGCCATCTATCATTGTGTATGTTGATGGTTTTAATCCGTCTATCAGGTCATTGGCATATTGTTCATCTATTTCAGTTATATTTGTTTTTAATCGTCTGTCTGATGCCGTAAATGCTCCTGTGTTTGTTGTCACAACTCCATTTTCAGTGCCTACAGCAAACAAATACCCGCTGCTCATTTTTTTATCTTTAGCAAAAATTCCGGCAACTGAAAAATCACAATATCCCCTTGTCGTATCAGGAACAGCCTCGTCTAAAGCTCCGCTTTGGATTCCACATATAAGTTTACCCTGCATTATAGTTGCTTTATAAGGAAACCCATCCCAGCTATAATACCCAGTTCTGGAATGTGTTGAAATAAATGCCTCTCCGTCTGAATACATATATCCCCTGCCAAACTGCCATCCACCAATTGAGCCATTTCCCGAATCGTCAAGTTTGAAGTTTGTGCTATTAACAACCAAACGATTTGAATTAAGTGCAATCTGCTCTGATGATTGATTTATCTCGCTACACACATCACCGACAGAAACCTTACTGCTTATTTGATTTTGTGCCCATGTTGTAGTGGCATAACTGCTCATCCCGGCTATCGTCTGGTAGTTTCCAAGTATTGCCGAATCTGCTTTCAATGCAAGTTCTGACGCCTTTGCATAATTATTCATTCCATCTATTGTCTGATATGTCTCAGAAACCTTTGCATTTATCTCATCTGCTTTAAGATTTAATGCTGCACTTGTTACATAATCTCCCTGGATTACTCCGACAGTTTCCTTAATACCATCAATGTTCACATCTATTTGCGAAAATTTCTGCTGATTTTCCTCATTCTTTTCATAGAGTTCATACTTAAGGTTTGTGTTGCTCACTTCAAAGTTTGCCATCTGAACCCTGCCTTCTCTTTCTTCCTCATCAGCACTCAGACAAAATTCTGTCATTGCTCCGCCATATTCAAGTTTTATCGCATATATCTCTATTACTCCGTCGTCATCTGCCGGAGTAAATACCGGCTTTCCTTTTGTACTGTCATACACAAAATCGTATTTTACCCTTGTTGTTTCTGCATTATCAAATACATCTCCTGTTTCAAGAGCAGTCGGATAATATATCATTGCTCTGCCTTTTATGTAAGCTGACAATGTATAAGCCGTACCATCTAAAGGCATAAATGAATTATTTACATAAGAATATTTCTTCGACAAACTTATAATGTCACACTCATAATGCTTATGTTCCCTGTCCCATTGCACATTTCCACTATGAGCGTATTCTCCGACATATATCCATCCCTCCTGCATTTTCTGTGCATCGTAATACTGGTTAAATCCTATGTCGTCAAGAAGCTGCGACACAATCTTATTAAATGCGATATTAAGACTCTGTCCCGTAGGATCATAATTTATCGCGCTTGATTTGATAGTCTCAGTTCCATTGTTTATCTCTCTTACCAAAGATGGAATATTTACCTTTTTGGCATTGATGTTTGCATCATCCGCCACCATCCTGTCATTGATAAGACCATCTCTTACGGCATTTTCAGTAATTCCACCCTCGCCCCAGAGCACATTTCCGTTTTCATCATAAATTATAATAGTATAATTGTTATTTGCATCCTTACCTACCTGGACTCTCACTTTCTTTCCGTCAGAAATCTGCATGGTAGAGTCTTTCAGCACCATAGTCCCGTCTTTTGACTGTATCTGAACATTATCCGTATAGATTGTACCGGATGCTATCTTATCCGCAGTCAATGACTTGATAAGAGCATTTGTAATAACTCCGTCACTCATTCTTCCGACAACTGCATCTGAAAAATCCGTTGTGATAATCGTACTTCTGATATTGTTAATAAGTGCCGACTCAGAAGTAAGATTTTTTATATTTCCAACTGCCGCCGAAATATTATCAGTCGTAATAGTCTGTGCAATAATATTCTTTATGATTGCATCATTAGCCGTAAGACTGTCAATCTCTGCTACCTTTGCCTTAAGATTGTCAGTAGTTATGTTGACTGCTACCAGGTCATTTATCCATGCCTGCTGTGCGGCAAGCTGCTTTGTCACAATAATGTTGTTGGTATTACTCTGATCAGCCAAAAGGCTCAATTTTTCCCCTGTCACTGCACCGGCTATAGAACCTGATGCCGTAGCCGCCGTACTGCCTACACTAAAACTGTCATTTGCGGGACTTTCAAGGCTTATCGTCTGTTTATTTACTCTAAGCATCACACCGTCGATTCCAAGCATTTTGGCATTAACTTTGTACCAATTCCCTACCTGTATTCGCTCTTTATTACCATTAAGATAATGTGGGTCTATGGCCGAAATCGTATAACTGCTATACGGCACAGAATATATATCAATATACTTTTGTGCCTCATTTAAAAGTTCAGTCGGGTCATTAATATCTTCATACAAAACTGTACGCTGTATAACACCATACACATCTTCATTTTTGGAAAGATATTTATTTCCTCCATTTACACCGGCTATAGAAACCCTTTCAAGATTATCCTCATCGGTATAAATCTTTTGACCTAACGGAAGTATTCTCGTACAAAGTGTACTCATGTCCTGTTCACATGAATAGGACAAAAGATTATATCCAATCTCTATTACACTGTCCCCACATATTTTTCCAATCTTTTTTGATACTGTCAGCTTATCGAATAATGCTTTTCCTTCGACTAAGTCCATTTTATAAGATACCGATATTTCCCAGCCATACTTTGAAACCAATGCTGACAACTCATCAAATGTCGTTCCTCCGGATGTTGACAGCTCCGCTTTTTGCGTATCTGTGACAGTGGCATCAAATTCAATTATAAATTGATGTTCAGGTACATTACTGTTGTGCCTGTCTATAAGTTCCTTTGCAAGCTCGACAGGTGACATATCAAACGCTTCTATCTCTGTACTGCTGTCCTGAAGATATGCAAGATACCCTTCACAGGTTACCTGTTTATATATGGCTCCCGTGTTGTCCATCAAAGGAACTGCTTTAAGAACCCTGCCTAAAAACTCTACCTCCGGAGTATCAACACACCATATTTTAGTAAGACAAGGTGAAAGCATATCATATCCCGGATTATCCGGATAAATGTCAAAAGACAAAGAATCCGCACAATTTAATTCCCTGGATATACTTCCCGACAATTTTCTTTCCATATGATCCGGCTGCATATCAAAAATAATTTCCTGCTTAGGCTTTCCATTTTCAATGTTTTCAATCCTAATAGTTCTCATATCGTATTTCTCACACCCTCTTTCGATGAATACATATACGGATCCGCTTTAAATGTAACTGTTATAATACAGGTCTTTCTGGTTGAGGCAGATGCATCAAAAGAACTTATTTTCGCCAAAAAATAATAATCAGGCATTGCACTGTCAATAAATTTTTTTCTTGCCGCAGGTGGATACAGCCAATCCGCTATATAATGTTTAGTCCTCTCCACTTCTGCCCTGTCTGAACACTTTTTCCACATTTTCACGGTAATCGTTCTGTCCTCATAAACTTTCATTCCGTTAAGATCATACGCATCTATTACTGAATCACGATACGGTACCGGTATCTCACTTGTTTTAACCGCAGGATAGCCAATATCTATACTTTCGACTGTCATTCCTTTACTTGATGCCCTTATATCATTAAATGAAAAATCACGCATTTGCTATCCCCCTTCTTGTAAGACTTACCTTTGCACCCTGTAACATATCTACAGTATTTAACGCAGCCTTTCCAACTACATTTCCATCCATCTGAATCGTAAGATTTAACTGACTTGATTTCTGTAATCCCGATGCGGCTTTACCATTTACCTGAGGTACTGTTGTTGGAAGATTTCCGGTAATAATATCTGCAAGTCCCTGTGTTTCTCTTTGCAATCCCTGTGCAAATCCAAGACCTGTGTATGCTCCAAGTTCAGCCATCACTCTTGACGGTGAATGTATTCCAAGATTTTTCTTAACCTGCTTCACCGTCTGCCCTGTCAGTTTCGCTATAGCCTTATACACATCATTACTTCCCTTTTCGATACCATTTGCAAAACCTTTTGCCACATTCGCACCGATTGATTTCATTTCTTTTTGATATGTTTTTTTGAGTTTGGCTATCTTTGTCTTATATGTTTTTTCAAGTTCTTTCATTTTCTTATCTGTAGACTTTTTTAAATCTTTATTCTGCGTTACAGCTTCCATCTTTGCTACAGCATTTTTTTGACTGTATAACTGCTTGTACTCCGCCCACTGTTCATTATTCATCTTTGTAAGCGTTTCGACATCACCGGCAGAATTCACTCCAAGACCCTCGATTTCTTTCATCATCTCGTCAGATGCTCCTCTGTCACGAAGAACCTGCAGGTTTGTACGCCATTTTTGAAGTGCATCAACCTGACGCTGTAAATTCACTACAAGACCATTCTCGTCATCCGTTTTTGTCAGACTTACATCACTGAAAATGCTGAAACTTGATGCAATCGACTCTTTAGTTGACTTCACGGATTCATTATATGTTTTTTTAAGTTCTTCCAACTCTGATCTAAGAGTTGACATATACTCCTTATAACTTTTCTTATAATTACTCAAATATTCCTTTTTACTGTTAATAAGATTATTTCTTGCCTCATAATACTGTTTTAAAGCATCTGTATGTGCAGATGTTCCTTTTTTCGTTGCTTTAACAACCTTATCCCAGTATGTTTTAACAGTCTTTTCGTTGTAACCATGTCCATTTGTCTTTAAGTCTCTCATTTCTATCTTGTTCTGAAGCTTTGTAACAAGAGCCTGTTGTTTCTCTGCCGTTGCTTTCTTCTGTGCTTCCAGTTTTTTCTTACGCTCTTTCTGCTCTTTTTCCAGCTTTTTTTGATATGCTGCTCTCTGCTTTTCAAGGCTTTTCCTTTGCTTTTCTCCATCGTTTGTAACTTTGTTTCTTGCAGCATAATATTTTTGCAATGCCTTTGTATGTGCAGTTGTTCCGGCATATGTAGCATTAACGACAGCTTTCCACCATTTTGCAATCGTGGCATTACTATATCCTTTGCCGTTAGTTTTCAGATCCTTATTTTTAATCTTGTCAGACAATTCTTTAACAAGAATATTTCCAAGCTGTTCAGCAGACTTTCCAACATTTTTTGAACTTGATTCGATACCCTGTATCAAACCGTCAACCGTATATTCGCCTGACTTTTTAAAAACTCTTGATGGTGAATGAATATCAAGTTTCTTTTTAAAAGCCTTGTCTGCTGCATCACCTAAGTCCTCATAAGCCTTAACAACCTCAGGTTTCTTCTTTTCAACTCCGGCAAGCAGACCATCAACACTGTTTACCCCTGCCGCTTTCATGAGTTTTGATATTTTAGCATCAGATTTCTGAATTACATCCAATGAACTCTGGCCGCCTTTCTCAAAACTCTTTTTCATCCCTGCAGAAATATTTATTCCGACCTTGTCAAGTTTTTTCTGCATATTGTCAGCACGCTTCTGAATCTGTTTGCTTATGGCTTCATATGCAACTGTCGGGTCAGCAGAACTGCCATTTATCCCTTTGGTTATTTCCTCTGGTATATATGCACCCTGTTTTCTTGCATTAGTAGCAAGAATCATCAATTTTTTATTTATTGCCGTATTTAATGTATCAAGTGCAGTCTGAGGCGATTTACTTCCATCTTTTAATCCTGCCGCAAGTCCTTTAGGTATCTTTGTACCTGTCTTTTTAGCAATGTTTACAGAATTACTAAAAGCTCTCTTTGTGGCATCATCAACCTTGCTGCCCGACTTTCCCATCTGAACAACAGCAGTATCAAAAGCTTTTCCAAGATTTTTATACTGTCTTGCAGCTTTCTTTGCGGCATTGGCTGAGTTATTTGTTTTTTTCTTTTGGTCGTCTGTTGCTCTGCTATACTTTTCAATATATTTCTGTGCCTTATCTACATTAGAATTACAATCTTTAATTATTTTTTCCTGCTCTTTAATAGTTTTATTTAATTCAGAGGAAGTCTTTTTGTGTCTTTCCTTTTCTTCTGCGTATTTACTTAATGCCTGCTGTGCTTTCTGATATGTTTCACTATAATTTTCATTATAATTCATATTTCCAGCATTAGCTTTATACTCTTTTTCTAATGCCTTTTGTGCTGACTCTGCTTTTTTCTCTGCATCTGCTAATCTTTTTTTTGAATCTGCTCGTTTCTGCGTAGCCTCCGCAAGTGCCATTTCAGCCTCATACTGCTGTTTATATTGTTCCTTTATATCAGCCTCAGCAGCTTGTGTCATATAAAGTTTTTTATAATTGGAAATTTTATCTGTTATCTGCTTATTAGATAACTTAAGTTTTCCGTTTTCTTCATCATAAGCATTTGCAAGTTCTGGTATTTGCTGAGATAATGAATTTACTATTGCTTTCATCTCAGATTTTTGAGCAGTGTTCTTATGTTCAATGTTATTAAGTTCTTTCAGTCTTTCCGCCTGCTTATCTACTGCCGCTACTTCTGACTCAGCAGACGAAAAACTGTCTTTTGCTGCCTGCACACTTTCCTTTATAGCCTTTGTCTTCTCATTCAGCTTATCAATTTCTTTCTGATCTGCCTGAGCCGCTTTTTCAGTTTCACTTGTAGACCTTTTAGTCTGCATGGCAAATGTAACTATCCCAGCAGTAAGTGTAGCAAGTGCTGTTGCCGCCAGTAAAATAGGATTAGCCATAAGTGCTGCACCAAAAGCTGTAATTAATGGAGTTACAGTCTTTACCACTGTTACACCCACAAATGCTGTTGTTAATGCCCCTAACGATGCCGTAAGCGAAACCACCGCCTTTACTACATCAGGATTTTTCTTAATAAACTCCATAGCCCAGGAGATTGCTTTCTGTCCATGCTGGTACATTCCGTCAAGAGACTCATTAAGCTGTGTTCCGATAGCAATCTTTAAGTTCTCAATGCCGTTTAACATCTTCTGTTTAGCTGTTTCTGATGTATCAGTCATCTTTTTATAAGCATCATTAGCCGCACCGGTACTATTCGTCACCTTTTTCAGAGTATTGTTATAATCCTCTGTTCCTGTCTTTAAAAGAACTGTTGCTGCTGTCGCAGCTTCCTGACGGCTGAAAAGATTTGAAAATGCTGTTGCATCACCGCCTACGCTGTCACTTAAAATCTGAATAACATCACCAAGCGATTTTCCCTCTGCCATCAACTCTGTAAATGATTTTCCTGTCTCTGTCTGCAAAGTCGCTGCCGTTTTTGAACCCTGTTTTGATAGTTCTTTCATAAGAGACTTAATATAAGTCGTAGACTCGCTTGTTTCAATACCTCTTTTAGTAAGCTGTATATATGCTGTTCCCAAATCCTGTAATGAAACACCATAATTAGCCGCATTGGTAGCAACCTTACCAATACTTGACGCAAGTTCATTAACCGATGTTTTACCTAAGTTCTGTACTGTCAGAAATACATCTGATACCTCAGACGCATCTTTAACCTTATTTCCATACGAATTAAGAACCGTTGTAAGACCATCAATTGCCGTTGTGCTGTCTGTAAATCCACCTTTTGCAAGTTTAGTGGCTTCACCTACTGTTTCCACCGCCTTTGATGTATCAACACTCGCTGATATAGCCTGATATGTTGACTCAGCTATATCCGTTACCGCCGTTCCTGTCTTTGTAGACAGGTCAAGCATCTCCTTGTTAAGTGTACCCATTGATTTTTTCGATGTATCAGCAATGGTACTAACCTTTGCTGATGCACTTTCAAACTTCTCAGCACTCTCAGAACACTCATACAAAGTTTTTGCTATATCCTCGACCTTTTCTTTTACTCCTGATGCAACTATCTGGTCTGCAAGATTATTAAAAGCCTGTCTGTTACTTTCTCCAAGCTGTTCAACATTAACTCTTACTTCCCTGACTGATTTTCCATACTGGTCTATTGATGTTGCACAACCATTTGCCGAGTTTTTAGCCTCTTTCATATACTTATCATTTGTATTCAAGGCTCTGCTTGCTCTTATAGTCTGTGCTTCCGCAGTATTTAATTTATTTTTCCAATTTTCCACTCTGCTGCCGGCGGCTTCATAATTTCTCTCGCCTTTTTTTATTGCCTCTGCAAGTTCATCAATGGTTTTCTGCTGTTTATCAAGTTCCGCATCCGTGGCTGTTCCGGATTTCTTCATTTTATCCATTTCAGCCTGTGCGTTTTTATATTCTGCCCTTAACTTTTCAAGACCGTCTGCAACTTTTTTCTGTGACTCAGCACTATGCACATAACCGGCTTTTGTTGCATCGAGTTTACTTCTCTGTCCCTGAAGCACCTGAGAAAGAACTTTATGCTTTGCCTGAAGTGCTTCAAGGCTGTTCGCATTCTCGGCATACTTCTCTTTAACAAGACTAAGCTCTGATTTCATTGACGAAAGCTGTTTATTACAAGCTGTAACCGCTGCTTTAAACTCTTTCTCACCCTCAAGCACTATTGATGCACCAATTTTATTTTTATTCGCCATCTTATCACTCCGCTTCTAAAAGTTAATGATTTCTTCTCTTTCCTCTACACTGGTTATCATCCTCTCATAGGTATTTGCTGAACCTCCTGCAAACATATTGCAGATTGAAGATGCAAGCATACTCATTTCAAGGTCAAATACACTCTTATATTCATAGTACAGATCAGAAAATTCCCCGATTGACAGAAAATTACATTCTGTCTCAGAGCATCCCAGTTTTGTCTTTGCAATCAACTTATACCAGACGAAATTTATTTTCCCTCCGTCTGGCTCTCCGAGTTTTTTTCATCGTTCTCATTTTCCGGAAACATTGAGCCTGCATATGCAGTAAAAATTTCTGTTGCAAGTTTTGCCGGATTAGAAACTGCATACACAATCTTTTTATCAGGAGCTTTCTTACCTGTAGCCTCTGCACCTTCCTCAAGGAAAAGTATTGTAGTATCAAGCAATGCCTGATAATCAATTTCATCCAGATAATTTTCACTTTTCTCAGTATCTTCACTTCGTGAAAATATCTTATTTTCAAACTCTTTTAGACTTCCATACCGTTTCTGAAGCTGTGCAAGTGCTCTTATTCCGCAACAAGCCGGATAAGTCTTCCCATCAATGCTCAGATTAAATATCCTCATAACCTCACCATCCTTTCACATCAAAATATATAAAATATGCCGCACCGCCTAGCAATGCAGCATACAACTTTCTTTCAAAAAAATAAAACTACTCCGCTGTCGGTGTAAATAATGCTTTAAGAGCAGCTACGGCATCTGCCTCCGACTCAACAACAGCCGTTCTTCTGTAAAGTCCTGTCTGCTCATCAGGATAAATAGTACCTACGACAGATGGTGTTGTATATTCCAACTTTTCCTCTTTCGTCTTTGCATCAACAGAATACGGTGCAAATTTAACTTTCGGATAGAAAACAACCTTATACTTTCCACCGTTTTTCTTGCTAATATAGCCAAATCCTACCGCTATCGGCTCATCATTGCTTGTAGCATCATATACATCAACTGTTTTCGACTCTCCGCCGCTTAATGCAATGCTGTTTTTCTTCTGTCCAAGAAGCGGTCCAAATATAACAGGATCATCATCATCAATACCAAGCGTTATATCACCGCCTGTTACTGAGCTGTCACTGTCCTGTAATACATCATCTGCATAAAGTTTCGCATCGTTCGAGTTTAAGTTTTCCTTGAACTCAATCGCTCCCGCAAGTTTGGATGGTGCCTTGTACTTACCATCCTTTAACTCACCATGTAAAAATGATTTTAAGCCTACCTGTGCCATTTAAACCTCGCTTTCCGCTATGTTTGTCTCATAGCATATGTGTCTTTTTTTAACATCTCTCTCAACAGTATTTAAGGCAACTTTTGGATAAGAAAAACCGCTTAAAAATAAAGCGGTTTTAATAGCCTTTTGCATATTAAGATAATTTTTATTTAAAGGTACAAAAAGATGTACCTGAAAATACATTTCATTCACAGCCGGGTTATCATCTGCAAATCCGCCCGGCTTTTCTGCTGCCACATTATAAACAATGTATGTGTCTGCCTTTCCGTCATAAACATCCATAGCAGCCTCTGTGCATACGGATTTCAAGGCAGTTTTCAAATCACCAAGAACACTCATCTTATCCCCCTGTTAAAAACTTCCTGCATTTTCTCTAAAACCTTGTCCTCACTGCTATTCACAGCAGACTGCATAAAAGGTCTTGCCGGCTGATGACTGTTGCCGTATTCAAGTGCAAGTGCTTTCTGATAATTTCTAAACGGTTCAACTTTTCCGTTTTCACGGGTGTAAGTAGATTTTGTTGAAGCCCCCTCCGCTGTCAGATAGCCGATGTATGCACCATTTACAGTTTTCTTTGCTTTCTTACATTTGATAGAACTTATAAGTTCACCTGTATCCCGGTGTGGCTGCAACTCACTTTTGACCGCACTCTCATAAATCGGCAATGCCTCATCTATCATCTTTGGAGCTGTCTCATCAAATATATTTAAAACATCGTCAAACATATTATCCGGAAAATCAAAATCAAATACCGCCATCATTCCACCTCACTGCATGACAATTCAATGTAAAACTCATCTGTACGGTATGTCCTTTCTACCTTGTACAATTTTTCATCGTATTTCACATTATTTTGTCCTGAATAATCATCAAAAGCTACTTTAAAGACCTGCACGACCTTTTTATTATTTCTCAAAGCATTATAAAACTCGCTCTGTCTTACCGACTTGACAGCACAAAAAACTTCCAGTTCCTCTCCGGGTACTTCCACCTCAAAGCCATCCTCATCTTCTTTCTTTTCCCCTTCACTTATAAGAAAAAGAATATCATTTAGTGCTTCCATTTGTGTATTCACCCCCAAGCGAAAGAAAATCACGAAGTCCTTCAAATGCTTTCTCAAATCGTTCAGCCTGATTATCAAAGTTAAACTGCCACTTACAATACAATTCGCAAGCCTTAAATATAAGCATATCCTGTGTATCAGCACACGCTTTTTCTTCTGATATGCCTACTCCTCTGAGCAGAAGCAGACATATCTCAATATTGCTTTCAATCTCATCATCAAGGGAACTGTGCTTTATTCTCAGGCTCTTTTTGATTTTCTCTCCAAAATCCGTCAAATATTACACCCCCTTGACTGCTTTTTCCTGGGCTTCAAGAAAACTCTCTATAATAAGACTTTTCACATTACCGCTAACACTATAGCCCTGTTCATCAGCAAGAGCCTTGATGTCCGATATAGTCATCTCCTCAAGCTCCTGCTCTGTATATGTTGAAATTGTGTTAGGGACTATAAGTTTTTTTGAATGACCTCAACAAGCGAATTGTTGTCAACGACCTTTCCATCTGCCATCATAATAGCCTTTGTCACCTGGTCGTCTGTTTCATGATCTTCATAACGCTTAACCGTTACATTAAGATTAGTATTAAGTATATAGTCCTCCATCCGGAACATAAAAGCTACTACCGTATCTGCTGAAACAGTTGAAGAAAAATCTGACATATACTCAGATGACACAAAGTTTACAGGTCTGCCAAGTATTCTGTACTCAGGCTTTCCGGAAACTCCGGCATTAACACGGGCAATAGGCTGGCCGCTTGTATCTGTCATAGCTGCAATCTGATTAAAATATGTACTCTTAGTCATATACCATTCAGCAGACTCATAAGCAGCCGGAAGTTTTCCCTCTGCATCACATAAGTTTTTAAATGTAATATCCTTACCCTTTGCAATTTCAACTTTCTGACCCTCTACTACTTCAACGGCATCTGACAAAATACCCTCAGGCTGATTTGCAGATGCACCCTCTCCTGCAATAATAGCCTTTTCTAATGCCTTAACCATTGCCTCTGCGATATTGCTTGTAAGAGTTCTCTCAAACACATCAAGCGTTACGGTATCAACAGCGATTGAAACCGCAACAACACACTTTAACTTGAAATAACTGAAAGTGATAGAGCCAAGTGTTTTCTTCTGCTTATCTGTCTTTCCTCTTTCAGTAGTCCATGTTGCAACAGGTTTCGCAGCCGAAGTAGGGACTGTCGCACCACCTTTGTAAAAGGTTCTTGTAACCTTGTTAAGTATGTCACCTGTCTTTTCCATTTTCTCAACAATTTTATTAAGAATTGTATTCGGAATAACCGCACCCGTATCTGATGTTGTTGTAACTTCATCACTATTCGTAAAATTTGCCGCCATCTTCTCACCATGCAGCACATAGTTCATAAAGGCAGAACGATATTCGATACTGTTTGTAGGATCTTCTTTTACAATATCACCCACAGAAGCCACAATTCCATCTTTAGCACCTGCATGAGACGCATTACTGAGTACATTTGGCACTTTAACAGCACCTTTCATAGATTCAACATTAGCTTTCGCCTCTGTGTACTGAGTATATTCATTGTCAAGAGTTTCAACATCCTCCAGCTTTGCCTTATACTCGTCCATCTTGCCATCATCAAGAAGCTGTGTGGCTTCATCAAGCATCTGATTACGATAATCAACATAATCCTGTCTGCTTTTAAAATTTTTGATTACATTCATAAATTTCATGTTCAAATTTCCCCTTTCATTCTTAAAATTTTGATTTTTTCCTTGGCAACAAAAAAAGCCTCACTCGATTTATCAGCAAGACTTCCTGTTTCTGACCCTTTGATAAGATTCCTTATCTTCGCCTTTGTTTCATCCGGTATGATTCCACCAAATGCGTTATTTATGCTAAACGGCATATTGCCGTTTCTGCCTGTTTCTATCAGTTCATCAACAAAACCATATTTCATAGCCGTTTTTACATCAAACCATGACTCTCTATCCATCAGGTCAAGCAGTTCTTTTTCACTCCTGCCTGTTTTCTGCTGATAAATAGCTGATATTGCTCTATTTGCCGTCTGTAATATCTGCGACTGTTTATCCATATCGTGATAATCGCCTCTTGCACCGCTTGAAACATTATGAATCATATACATGGCGGTTGGAAACGCTCTCACATGACCTGTTGCACACGCCACGATACTTGCCGCACTACAGCAGGACCCGCTTATATCTGCCTGAATATTACCCTTATATTGACTGATACTATAAGACATATCCGAGCCTGCAAACACATCACCGCCACCGCTGTTAATAACGATAGTTACATCATCACCATTTGCATCCTCAAGCTGTTTATCAATATCTTTCGGACAAAAAGCATCATAACCAAACCAGTCGTATATCCACTTATCATCATTGTTTACAATAGTTCCTTTTGCATCAATCTTCACCATCACTTCCACCTCCCTCTTTCAGCTTTCCGGTATCTTTTCTGAGCAGTGCAACATCTCCACCCGGAACAGGTGCAAGATTAAGGTACTGTCTGACCTCATTTATAGTCATTATTCCTCTGTCAACAAATGAAGTAAGCTGCAGCTTTGTGCTCATACTTGCAAAAGTAAGATTGCTGCTTTCAAATATGATTTTATTACCACAATTTCTCTGCTTTCTTGAAAACAGTTTTCTTGTATATTCATTTGCCATCTGGCATATGATAGGCTCTATCGCAGCCTCATAGTATGAAATCCACTCGTCCTCGTCATAATTTGAATGAACAATCTTATCATTTGTATTAAAAAAGCCATACACTCTCTGTATGGTTCTGTCCGTCTGTGCCGCATTGGGTACATAATCATTAGGATTTACCTGCTGTGCCTCCGCTTTAGAATCAACTGCTGCCACTCCAAATGCCTTTGAAGACATATTCATATAATTCTCAGCAAATTGCCTTGCATTACTTTCCAAGTCTTCCGGTCGCATTGATTGTGTAAACTTGAGCAGCCATCTTATCACAGCACCATTTTTAATGGCCTTGATAATTCCCTGGTCCGATGTAGTCACAACATTCATAAGCTCAACCAGTGCTTTTCCTGGCGGTTCACCAAAAATATCGTTATCGCAATAATCTTCACGCAAATGAATAATATCCGTGTACGGTATTTCCATCCACTTGCCATTTTGAAAATAAAATTTAAGATAAAGCACCTGATTATAATATTTTGCATCAACAGATGCAGCCGGTATCGGATATAAGCCACAGGGCAGACCAAAATCATCCCTTATTATCAAAATAAAAGCATTATGATTAAGAGCAAGCTGATTTGCAACTTTCTCCTGCATCATCTGCCCGGACATATACTCATTAGGTTCTTCCAAAAGATTTTTTATGTATGGCATGGGATTTACAGCAATATCCTTTGACCCATCTTTTTTAAATGTTTCCCGGATATGTTTAGCCACCGCCTTACCTATAGCCTTTGTCTTGGGTCTTATACATGAACGCACTATATCAGACTGATACAGCTTACCATTCCACACATAAAATCCATTACCGACATCAGTAATCATCTGGAAAGAACTTTTCTTACTTACATTTTTAAATCTACTAAAAAGTCCCACAATTTCTCCCTTCCAAAAATTTATATAAGAGACAAATATTCTTCAAGGTGATTTTCAAGCATAACATATGCATCCAGCAGACCGGCAAGACCGTCAATTCTCCTTGTAGGACTTGTACCCTTACAAGGCTGAATATTATTATTTTTATCAATATCAACAGATGTATTGCATATGCACCATTTAAGCACCGGATTGTTGTTGTAAATAATTCTCTTTGCCTTAAGGTCAGCACCCAATGATTTCATTGGAGAAGATAAAGTTTTCTTTCCCTGTGCCACCGGCTCCATAACGCTGCGGCCAAATGTGTCATTCATTTCCTCAACAAAATATGTTGCACTCCATGCGTCATAGCCATCCTTGAAAAGATAAATATCTTTTTCAAGCTGCATTTCTTTGAACCACTCGACCACATACTTGTAATGTATTTTATTTCCGGGACAGGTTCTCATCCACCCCTGTTCAATCCATAAATCATAAGGAATTTTATCTTCTTTTACTCTTTGCTCCACCAAATCTTCCGGAATCCAGTACATCTGCTCAACATAGATATTATCATCACCGGGCACCATGAAAAGCATTGTTGCATTTGTCAGGTCATTGGTTGATGACAAGTCATTGCCGCCTATTCCATATCGTGGTTTAAGTTCTGCTATATCAAATGTTGCATGATTATCAATATCCTCAAAATTAAGCCAGCTCTCTGATGATGTCTCTCTGATATTAAACTCTTTGCAAACAAGGTTCTTTACAAGAAGCGGATTTTCCTGAGCTTTTCTTACTTTGTCTCTCAGTGTATCTTTATTCTTGATGGTTCCCAAGCCGGGGTTTGCTTTAATCCAGCAATCTTCCCGAACCCATTCCTTACGGCTGTCAAGCTCATAAATAAACGGGAACAGATGTGGATCTTTATAGCCGTTATCATCAAAAAGACCATTGATAACTCTCTCAGCTTCATCATATTTTTGGTCGTAAATATCTTCCCTGATAGTTCCTGCCGTAGATGTGATATATATAAGCGGCTGGTCTCTAGCCGTCACACCATCTGCCATAATGTCATACAATGCTTTGCCATTCTTCCACTGATGAATTTCATCCATCATACAGCCATGAACATTCAGACCGTCAAGACTGTCTTTATCGGATGCAAGTGGTCTATACACACCATTATTAAACTCCTCACTGGACAGCTTTGACACAAGCGGCTTTATCCTTTTGCGAAGTGCCGCCGATTTAAGCACCATTCTCTTTGCTTCTTCCCAAATGATATTTGCCTGTTCTCTCTTAGTCGCAACGGCATATATCTCCGCTCCCGGCTCTCCATCCGCAATAAGAAGATACAAACCAACGATAGACGCAAGCAGCGACTTACCATTTTTCTTACCAACGATAAAAATTGACTCTCTGCACTGTCTGTTTCCATTATCATCAATAAAGCCAAACACGGCGGCAAGATGTGCCTGCTCCCACAGTTCTAAACGAACATCATTTGTTGTTCCTTTCTTATGTTTTGACAATTTACAATAATTTTCCGCAAACTCCAAAACATGATTTGCTCTCTTTGCCGAATAATGATATTCATCCGGATTTTTAATATGCCACGCAAGATACTTGTACCATCTGTATATCTTATTTGATACTTTAATCTCACCTTTTTCAATCCTGTCAAAATACTCAAGGATAGGATTGTAATCTAAACAATATCTTCTCATACATCCTCACGCCCTCCAACAAACTCGTCAAAGCCATCGTCTTTCTCAACAACCTCAACGGCTTTCGTTTTCGGAAGACAATCCTGCAATATCTTCATTGCCTGGGTCTGTTTCTGAGAAAACTGTAAATAAAGCTGTGCATCAGGACTCTGCTTAGTTCCATATTGATTTTCGCCGTTCTTATACTCCGCTGTAGTTCCGTCACGAATGATGTTTTCCCTGAGGTCCTGCATCGTGATACTCATAAAAGCAACATCATCAATGGTTGCTAAAACAAGTTTCTTTTTATTCTCGTCAATCTCCTTAAACAACCTCTTTAATCTTGCAACTTCTTTTTTCACACGCTTTTGTTTCTCTAAATACTGCGAAATACTATCCGCTTTTTCATCCCTGTGCATTGCTTCCTCTTCAATTTCTTCCGGTGTTACCACTCTGTTCTCACCTCCTGATACCACACCCCCCTTATGAAATGACCTGCATTTCAAATCAATCTAGGCTACCGGTGTTTTTAGAATGTCCCAAACACCCATAAACAGGGGGGTTAGAGCTTTGCTATAGGCTGTCCGTTCTCGTCAAACATGACAAGCAAGCCCCGTCTCTTGTTATTAACTCCATGCCCCTCGAACCTATCATGACAATCCTTACAGACATACTCTAAATTGCTGTGATTCAGGGTTATATAAGGATTTGATATGTTCTCAGGTGTAATGTGTGTACGATGATGTACGATATATCCAAGCTGTTTACCACACTCCTGGCACATACCACCATCGACCGCAATCCTCTCACTTATAAAAGACCGCTTACAGTCTTTCCAAGCCTTACTGTGATAAAATTTGTACGCATATTCCTTTGCCATCTTTCAACCTCACTCATTTGACATATCTTTATATTTTGTCAAATCATTCTTATCTGTCTTCTTTCATTAAAGTGCAGCAAAATTATTTATCCCCATTTGACACACCTTTAATATGTCAAATAGCACATATAATAAAAAAAGAAGCTACCTTTTTCGCTTCTTAAATGATAAATTCTTTATTGCTTTGTCCTTATTATCCTGATTTATTCCAATATATCTGAGTGTAATTGATATATCTGAATGGTTAAGTATCTCTTTTATCGTCACTGCATCATGCGTCTGCTGATACATATGATACCCAAAAGTCTTTCTAAGAGTATGCGTTCCTATCTTATCAATATCGAATTGTCTGCCTGCTTCAGATAGAATGTTGTAAGCCTGCTGCCTTGTGATTGGTCTGTTGCCTCTTGGAGACTTAAACAGATACTCATAATCATCCTTGCCATATACATAATCTTTTATGACAGGTTTAAGCTCTGCATTGATTGGAAACCTTTTCTCTTTCCCAGTCTTTTTCTCCCTGATATAAACAGCATCTTTATCCCTGACATCACGCACACGAAACTTAAGTATATCGGATATTCTAAGTCCCGTGTATATGCCAAACATAAACATCACATAATTTCTATCGCTCTTACCCTTTAGATATTCAGCAATATCCATAACAACATCTAAATCTCTGATAGGCTCAACAGTATTCAACCAACCACCTCCCAACAGTACAATTACCGTTATAAGTGTACGAAAAAAGGAGAAGATATGCATCCTCTCCTTAATCAAAACTACTGTTCCTACTCTTGCGATATTAGCATTATATCACAGAATTACTTCGTGTGATTCTCATTTTTTTGAAATTTATTATATTTTTATATACATTTTATTCTTATTTTTATACTTTTTCTCCTATTTATAAGGTACACATATATGTATTTTATTAAAGTAAATTTTAAAACTTACATAATTCCTTTGAACCAAAAATTTGACATTAGTTTTTTTTAAGGAGGAATTTATATGAAAAAAAATACAATAAAAAAGATTATTTTAACAACCCTATTGCTAATAATCAAAACTATATCAATAATGCCTGTTAATTCTTGCAACAACAGTTTAAAAAACTGCTGTAATGTACTAACATTTTTTATTGATAATTCAAATTATATATATAATTGTTGTAAAACGATTGTATATACTTTTTTTAAGCATCGTTAAAACGGTAAGGCTGTTGCACTCAGCATAATCTATACAATTTATAATAGTTTTCTTTTTTACATATTGCCAGAATAATGCTTCGTGCAACAGTTATTTTCTCTATAAATTATCTTACTTTTCATTTCTGCTCATCTATAAACTCACGCATCATCTTGGAAATCTGTGCCGCCTGACTCACTCCAGCTTTCTCACAGGCTTCCTTAAATTCATCAGTCAGTTCTTTTTTCAGCTTGAACGACTTTGATATTATACCAACCTTTTTCTGCCATTTATCTGTAGCTTTCGTCTGTGCCTTTGGCATCATATCACCTCTTTACTTTTTTTTATTTTCCTGCTATTATTTTTATACCAAGGACAGAAGCAGGAAGTTGTAGGTCTGCCCTCGGTTTGTTATTTGTGTAAGCTCTACTTTTTAAGTAGGGCTTTTACTTTTTCCTTTGCCTCTTGCAAGTCTTTGCTTTCTTCCAAGATTGCTAAGATTTTTCTTGTTTGATTTTCCTCTGCTGTATCTTTTAACAATTCCGCTAAGTTCATTTCTTCGTTCTCCATTTCTCTCTCCTTTCCTGCCATTCCCTTGCTACAATTATATAATACCATACGGTGTCCCCTATGTCAATACTTTTTTAAAATTTATTTTATTTTTTTAAAAAAGACGGTCTTTCGACCGCCTTTTATAATATTTTTATGATACTATCTCAGCATCAACTAAAGATAAAATGCTTACCCCATCTTGAAAAAATTTACCTTTGGATATGTCTATATCCGTCATTTTAGATGGCTGTATTACTTTCTTTCCTGCTTCTTGTGCTTCGCTGTTGCTCAGTACAATAGCATCTCTTGCCATTGTAATTGCATCTGCCATACTTCCCTTTGTTTTACCTTCCTCATTTGACTCTGTCAGAATACCCAAATCCGGTACTTCAATCAAAATATTTGTACCGACATCTGTAAAAATAACCGGATATGCAACTTTCATAAAATCTACCTCAAATATTTATTTCTGTTCGTCTATAAACTCACGCATCATTTTGGAAATCTGTGCCGCCTGACTCACTCCTGCTTTTTCACAGGCTTCCTTAAATTCATCGGCTAACTCTCTTTTTAACTTAAATCCTTTTGTCATATATCCGGCTTTCTTCTGCCATTTTTCAGTTGCCTTTGTCTGTGCTGTTGGCATCATATCACCTCTTTACTTTTTTTTATTTTCCTGCTATTATTTTTATACCAAGGACAGATAGCAGGAAATTGTAGGTCTGCCCTCGGTTTGGATGGTTAATGCTTGAAGATTTTATTTACGAATTTCTTCAAGCATTTTTGTTATGTGATTTACTGTTGCCTGTTCATTATTTGCTTTTGCTACTTCTCTAATTGATACCAATATTGCTATCAAATCTGCTTTTGTCATTTCTTCAATCTCCGTTTCCATTTCTATCTCCTTTCCTGCCATTCCCTTGCTACAATTATATCATACTATAAGGTTACCCTTATGTCAATAGTTTTTTGAAATTTATTTTATTTTTTTCAAAAAAAGACGGTCTTTCGACCGCCTTTCCTTAATTTTTAAGTATTTTAAATTTACCCTTTGTCATAAGCTCCCACTGTTTCTTTTATACTCTTAATACAATTCTGTATTGTATCATACACAGCTTTTGATATTCTTCTTTCTCCTGGACTTTCATTATCGTTTGGTGCTTCCTGCAAAGCATAATCGTTTAAATGTTTTATCAATTTATTCACATCACAAGCCGTTGGTTCTGCGTCTATTATTTCACAAAATCTTCTGAACTCATCTTCTGATAAGCAATATTCACTTGCTCTATCTTTTAAATTTTCATCACTAATCAATCTCATCTCCGGCACTCCTCCCTTATCTTCACTTTGTCACAACATATTCCATTATCCTCGGCATTTTCTCTCTAAAAGCCGTTCTGATAACCATAATTGCCTGTTTAATGCCGTCACAAAAGCGGTCATTATATTCCGCATCAAAGTACGGTGCAACCTCTTCCACATATTCATCAAAGTTTGCATAAGAGTATTCCTGTTCATCCTCAAGTTGTTTTATCAAATCGACAATTCCACCGATTAAGCAATTAAAACAACTATCATATAAACCACACTTTTCTTCCTGCTCATCGCAAAACGCTTCTTTTGACTCCTTTATATCGTCCAGTCTGCCTAACAGCTTACACTCAAAGCTCTTTATGTGCTCCCGCCGTTCTGCCTCCTGCCTTTTTGCTTCTGCCTCAATCAACTGTATAATTTCTCTCTGTCCCTGCACTGCTGCACAATCTTTCTGGTCTGGGTGCTGCTTTAAAAATGTATCAATCCTGTTTTCAAAAACTTTTATAAGTATTTTTTCATCAATCACTCTTCTGTTCCCTCCTTAACTCTCACTATGATTCTGTTTTTTGGGAATGTATGTGTACACTTGACATACTTGTTTTTATTTGCGTCCAAATCAGCTTCGTCAATGCTTATAAACTTTCCCTGTGCATCTGCAAATACTATATGTGGCTGCTGTATCAAATCAATAACCACGCTTTCAAGATAGTTTAATTTCAACGCAACCCTATTCTTCTCAACTACCGCATCACCCTTTTCTTCACGAAGTCTTGTTTCCACTGCCTTAAGCTGTTCTATCCTGCTTTCCAAATCCTGCACATATCTAAATCTTTTTACCATCTTTATCAACAATTTATTCAACATATCCACATCCTCCTGTTTTAACTTATTTTTGCTCTTTCTTCCCTGTCTTTTTCTGCCTGTAAAAAAATCATATATTGTCCATATGTAAGTCCCATCTGCTTTGCTTTATCATTAAATGTGGCAATTTCTCCCATATGTACTTCTTTCTTTTCCTTGACTTTGCTTACTTTTTTCTGCCTTTTTCTTTTCTTGTACATTTCCGCATGTCTTTTTCTGCGTTCATTCTCTCGGCACTCTACAGTGCAATAAACTTGATTCTTTGCACTTACAGTAAATGTTTTGCCACATCCTATACATTTTTTCTCTAGCTGACCCATATCTGCTCCTTTCCGGGAGCTGCACCACACTCCCAGCATTTTATTTGTGATAGTTAATTTTCCTATAGCTATTTTTTTGCTATGTAAAGGTGCATTTAAATTTTTTATCTTGTCGAATCCCGACAAATCAACCACGATTTAATAATCGCTGTTCAAGTTCGCTCATATCTGAGGAACTTATATCTCTCTGGTTAAATGAATTAAACTGATTTTTCTTTTTAGTTGAATATCCTGACTTTGTATTGCCTAACGGCTTTTGGTCTGCCCTCTCTGTCTTATTCCAATAATCAGCAGTGCTTTTCCAGTTTATTCTCCTGCCATACTTGTCTTTCCAATCAATACGGTCATAATATTCATAAAACTTTTCAGGATTGATTTTAAGATTGTTTAAAGCAACATAATCTTTTACCTCCTGAAGCGTTGGCACTATAGATAGAGTGTTAGTATATTTACTATTACTTTTACTATGTTTTAAAATGTCTGCATTTTCGTCCAAAATGTCTACATTTTCATCCAAAATGATTACATTATCTGATAAAAGGGCGACTTTAACTAAGAGGTATGCTCTCTTCATTTTTACAGCTTTTCTTCTTTTGGTTGCAAAAAGAAAATTTTCCTGAATTTCCTCGGAAGTTAAAATTCTATTTTGCTCAAGCTGTTCCAATGAAAAGACACCCCACCTTGCACAGCAGTTCACTATTTCATTTATGCGATTGACCGCCCTGTCACCCCCGCCAAACATTCGTGACGAAAGTGACAACGCTTTCTCTCGCTGCCATTCACAATAATAACCATGTACTCCGTATATCTCCTGAAGTAACGCATATATGACGGCGTGTGCCTTTAACCCACACTCTGCTGTTACAAGTTCAATGTTTTTATCAGCCGCACATTTTACCGGAAAGTAATCAATACCCTCTTTTCGGTTCATGGTGCGTCCTCCTAAGTCTAATTAAACAGGTTTATTTTACAAAGGCAAGGAAGACATCCGACCAACTGACACCGTCCGAATAGCCGGCACCTTCCCTTAATTACGGCACATATACTCCCCCCTGATTTCTCAGTTAAAAGCATACACACCAAAAACAAAAAATATATTATTTAACCCATATATTTTCCCCGAATAGTTGAAGTAAAATATACAAGCTAATTACAAAAAATAATAAATATCATGAGGTCCATTTACCTCTATGATGTTTCTCAACTGCCCTGTATTTTCTTGGCAGTTCTGAATAAAAATTTTCTTCCTTGAGTTTGTCCAGCTTACAGAAAAACTCACTTCTTTTTCTGTAAAAAGTAGCCTGACTACAATGCACATTCTCCTTTTTACAGAGCTGTTGAAAACTCATACCCGGAGTTGTGCAATATCTAAGTAACGCACTTGCCAGCTCTGCATCAGTCAGCCTTGCAGCTTTTTCAACTATATCCACTTTACTGCTAAGCAAGGCAAGTCTGATAGCTACATTCTCCACCGGAGACTCATTATTATGAGCATGAGGCATCCCATCATAATTTACTCCAGAAACACCTAAACTGCCCTCAATATCTCTTATCTGAGCTTTCCATGAATTATACTGATAACAGAAATAATTTAACTCCCGGTATTTAAACCGATTCAGCCTTTTCAAAGGCTTATCATCTCTCCTCATTACATCTCCCTTTATGTTCTTCTATAGTGTGATAAGGTGCTTCTGTTTTGACTGCACCACTACCACACCTGCTGCACTTTTCATTTATTCGTCTGGTGCTCCACACTTTTCTGCCACAATCATTGCAAGTTACTACAAAAAATGGATCACTGGAACGATAAAAATTATTGTCATTGTGCAAATCTGTCTCCTTATGAAATAATCGTAAATCCCGAAAGATTATCAAGCTGTTCCTCAAGATATTCCTGGATATTCTCCATAGCGTGTAATTTCCACGCTCCTCCATCAGCTTCAAACAAAGCACACTGAATACCCTCGTATTTATCCTCTTTCATACGGAATATAAAACTACTTTCAGGCTGTTCAACCTCTGTAAATGTACGATATGGCTTTAACTTAACAGGACTAGGAATAACAGCGTCTGACTTTGAAGCGACCCCTGTTTTTACTGTCGCTTTCTGTGTCACACCATCATCGCCATAACTGGCAATCGTTCCGTTTTCCACTGTTCCTGCAAACTTCAAAAGCAACTCCTTGTCATTGTTTGATATAAATGTTGACTGAACTCCAATAAGAAACCTCTCATGTTCAATAAACTTCCCAAAAGGAAATGACGGCAGTTCTGCATAAACAGAAGCTATATATTCACGCCCTCTGTCAAGGTCAAGGCATGAATACAAACTTACCACTGTCGGACTTTCCACATGAATAATCATTTTATCCGACATAATATCTGTACCGGATTTAATGTAATCAACAAGGCTGCGAAGCGTTGTAAGTTTAATAGCTTCTGCCTTTGGATTATGTACTAATCTCTTTAATACCTTGTCCGAATAAAACTCCCCATTAACTTCCTTTATGTGTGGCTCTGCCAGCTCAACTGCATATGCTAATGCTTCTTTCTCCATCTTTATATCCTCCTAATTTATGCCTGTTTAACATTGTTTCTAAAATCAATTACGCTCTTATCTTCTTTAATTTCTCCCGTCTCCGTATCTACAATCTGACCGTCAATCTCAATCTCGTTTTTCTCAACATCATCAAATGACATCTGCCCTTTTATACCCGGACCATACTCCTGTGCATAAACTTTGCCTGTTGTCAAATCTTTTTGAGTACAGAATTTTGTGCTAACAGGTTTTACAGATGCCAGCTTTGTATCTACTGAAATATCGCAAGTGCAATCTGTCCTATCCTCATTCTGCTCAAACGAAAGAGTAAGATTTATTTTTCTCTTATTCTTCCATGGAGTATTTGGATCCTGCATATTCTTCATAACCTGCTCAAAAGCCTGATTGACTTTCTCCTGCAAAGCTCCACCAGCCAAATCATGTAAACTAATATCCATAAAATCGTCATCCTTTCTTTTGCCTTTTTTACATCTGCAAAATAGCAGCTATCTGAGCAATCTTCACATCATTACTGCCATCATCCGCTATAACCTTTGCTACGGCCTCGACAAGATACTCCTTGCAAAGCAAATCATTAAGCTGTTTTGTCTCAACCTTAACCATTTTCTTCATTTTCTTTCTTCTGCTCACTGTCCTCATGCTCCTTTCCATAAGCCCGTCATGCCGATAGCACAGCAAATTATTAATTCTGTGAAACCGCTTCGTCCTCTGTATGTACCCTTGTATATCCAAGCTGTCCCATGTAGCTGTCAGCAAATCTTGTAAAGCACTGATTTCTTATATGCTGCTTCTGCTCCTCAGACAAATCATTAAAGTTTACATAACCGCCGTCTTTAGTCGGCACGAGGATTTTATGCGTTATCTTCTTTTTTGCCATAATTCTCTCCTTTTCTGCTTTTGTTTTATTTTATGCTCAAGTCTTGACCACTGTTCAGTATGCACTTACCAATATTGGCGTTCCTATTTTTGTAGGTGTGCTTAGTTCATTGATAACAACATTACTTCTTTCTCTTTTTTAAGCTTGTCAAAATGTCGTCTGCAATATCCTCAACATCCGACCAGTGCAATATCACAAAGGATATTGCAGATGCAATTACCGCACTGATAACAATCTGTGCCATATTGTAATTCTCACCTCCTACTGAAACTTGCTTCTGGCTCTTTTTTCATAATATACATCCTCTGCAACAACATCTTTATTCTTTTCAAAGTTCTTTGCATATCTCACATCCCTTGTCCAAAAGCAAGTGTGGTCGCTTTTATCTCCATTCATATAGCAAGTTCTTTTCTTGCAATCCTCTTTCTGTCCATTGCACAAATAACGTACAACCTTATCATCATCCAATGTGTCAAGAAGTTCCTTAGCCTCCGCAAACTTTCCATCAATAATCATCTTCTCAGCAAGTTTTTCAACCGCAGTTCTTCGGTCAAGTTCTGCCTGCAACTCTGTTATTTCTTTTACCTTTTTATCCATCGTTCTCACCTCGCTTATCATTGTCCCAATCATCTAATATCATTAATATCAATGAATTTATTGATACACCTCTTTTTTTAGCTTTGTGTTTCAACTGTTCATACATATCATGTGGTATTCTAAATGTAAAACGCTTTCTAACATCTTTTGTCATCTTTTTGACACCAACTTTCTTTTTTTGATATATTATCATGTCATCTTTTTGGTGTCAAGTGTATGTTTTTTGACTTTTCCCCACTTTCAGATTATAATGATGTCAAAATGACACAAAAGGAGGAAAAACTATGGCTTCACCAAATGATAAATACACCCGACCTGAAGACACACGATTTACAATGCGTATAAACACTGAACTATTAAATAAAATCAAAGCACAGGCACAAGCAAACAAACGCTCTGCTGCAAAAGAAATTGAATTCATTCTCGAACAGTGGATTTTAGATAATTCCAAAGAATAAAATTTATTAAATCTTTCATAGGATACCCCTTACTATCCGCTTCCTGTTTAAGTTTCTCCTTTAACTCAGCAGGAACCCGGATAGTTATGTTTTTTACTTTATCCATCATTCTCACCTCCTTGTCGGAATCCAATATTATCTACATACCTATTGATTTTCTTATTCTATGTTCCTATAATATATATAAGTTGTTGCAGCAACTAATACTAAATAAGGAGGCTTACTATTATGAAAAAGAAAATTTGTTCAATAGCTTTATCATTATGCCTTGTATCAAGTATTGCACTTGCACCATTAAACACTACAAGTACAACCGTTCAGGCTAAGGCTAAAAAAGTTAAAGCTAAGAGCGTCTATTATGTTCCCGGTTCTAGTTATGCGTATCATTCCACACGCAACTGCCGCACTCTTAGACGCAGTAAAACAATCAAAAAAATAACTCTTAAAAAAGCTAAGGCTTTAAAACTTAGAGCCTGCAAAGTTTGTCATTAATACTAAATATTCCTATTAATTCTCAGCAAGCCTTTGTTCTCTACAGCAAAGGCTTGTTGCAATTACTTCAAAAAATTTTCTGGCTTATGACTATAATTTATTTTTAATTTCTTTAAGTCTTTGTCGTAATTAACAACAAGCTGAAAAGAACTACCCACTTGTATCGAACTTATAAGGTTGCTTAACGCAAATCGAAGTGCATATAAATCTTCTGGTTGTCTCAATACCGCAAACAGCCTCCCAAGTGTTTCGGCTCTTTTTATTTCCTCTTCTTTAGAACATGATTTACCAGCACCTGCTATGTATTCAATTAAAGTTTGTTCATCATTTTTTGAAAATTCATGTTCCGGTTCCTCTTCCATCAACTCTCTAGCCTTATCATCATCCAATGTGTCAAGAAGTTCTTTCGCTTCCTCAAACTTTCCATCAATAATAAGTTTCTCAGCTAACTTTTCAACTGCAGTTCTTCGGTCAAGTTCTTTTTGCAGCTCTGTTATCTCTTTTACCTTTTTATCCATCATTCTCACCTCCTTTCTTTTTATTACATGTTCGTTACTGGCTGCATATTCAATGTTTCTGCAAACTTAACACCTTGTAAAAAAATAAACATGTTATTGAGCTCACTATCATTCATTTTCTTAATGAGCTTTGTTATGTTGTCTACTTCCGGCTTATCCTCTGTTTTAATAAGAGTGTCCATATCTTTAGCCAAAATTGCCATCTCCTTTCTCACACATTTTATTTCAAATGTTTTTGTTTTCTTGATTATGCGATTATTATATATCGCATAATCACTTATGTCAATGTGTTTTTTATTGATTTTGCGATTTTTTTATTGACGCACCGATATTTCAGTTATATAATGCGATTAGAAAGTGAGGTGTACAGAATGAACGAACGATTAAAAGAACTTCGTAAAGCATTACATTTGACGCAAAAAGCATTTGCTGAAAAAATAGGTGCAAAGCAAAATACCATTGCTACATACGAAATGGGTAGAAATAACCCAAGCGACCCGGTAATACACTCTATTTGTATTGCTTTTGGTGTTAATGAAAATTGGTTAAGAAATGGTGTTGGAGATATGTTTATAACTCCTGCTTCTTTTTCATTGGACGAATATGCCATTGCAAACTCTCTAAATAAAACCGAAATTTCTATTATTCGTGGTTTTATGGAATTAAATCCTGATACACGACAGGCGATTTATAATGTCTTTTCTAATGCCTTTAATGATGAAGAAGATGACATACTTAAGTATGATGAAATACCGACAGCCGCAGAAATTGAAGCAAACTATTCACCTATAGCTGCCAAGGACTTAAAAGGAAAGAATATCGGATAAGCACCCGACTTATAGTTTCATTTATATTGTATTACTATAAGTTGCGTGCTACCTTTAAAATCAAGATTATAATATAATGTATTGTTACATTTACAATAAATAGCATATATGTAAGTGTTTCTGTAATATATATACTTTCTTATCATCTTTTCACGACCTTCCGTTTATAAGCCGGGTGCAGTGAAAAGTATAAATTTTTAGACACCTTTAAACCATGCAATGACATTAGAACGGAGGTACATTATTTTTGGAAATACACTACTCTAAACAAGCAATAAAATTCTTAAAAAAATTAGACAAAACTACAAGACAAAGAATAGTCACAGCCATACGTAAAATTCCATATGGCGATATTAAAAAAATGCAAGGTAATAATGAATTCTTATATCGTTTACGTGTTGGAAATTACCGCATAATATTTAATAAACAGGGGCAAGTATGCTATATAGAAAAAATTGATAATCGTGGTCAAGTATATAAAAAATAGGAGGAAAATATATGGATGCTATAAAAGAAAGAATTGTCGGTGCCGTTTCCATCATGGATGAAGATGCAGCAAAAGAAGTGTGGAATTTTATAATAGATTATATTCCCAAACACACTTGGTCTGATATTGAAGAAGTAGAACCTGATGAGTGGGACAAAGCAATGATAACAGATATTCAAACAAACCCTGATTGTAAAGAATTTGTTTCTGAAGCTGAAGCGTTAAAGGAATTAGAGCTTGATTAATATGTCGAGGTGATATTTATGTTTTATCATGTAAAAACTGTTACTCCAAAAGATAACTTTATTCTCTCTGTATTATTTACAGATGGCGTAAAAACTGGATATGACATAAAACCACTTTTTGATAAGTGGGAAGTGTTTAATGACCTGAAAACTATCCCCGGATTATATCAACAGGTTAAAGTCGATGCCGGGGGTTTTGGAATAAGCTGGAATGACAATATTGACCTGGCAAGTGAAGAATTACGATTGAACGGTGTTATATGCACAGATAATAATATTTTGAAAATAACTGCTGCCAAAGTAGTTGGCAATTATATGTTATTATTAACTTTCTCATCTGGTGAAAAACGCATCTTTGATGCCACTCAACTTACCGGACCTGCTTATGAACCTTTAAAAGATATTAAAATTTTTGAAAACTTTAAATTATCACATGGTGTAATCACATGGATGGATGAAGAAATTGACTGTGCTCCTGAGTATATGTATAAAAACAGTTATGAATATACAGAATTGAATATCAGTAAACAAAAAGTTTGAGGTGTAAATATGCATAAATATGAAATGATTGTTTATTGGTCAGAAGATGACGCAAGTTTCATTGTTGAAGTCCCAGAACTTCCCGGATGCATGGCTGATGGTGCTACCGCTGTTGATGCCCTAATAAATACAGAGCAAGCCATAAATGAGTGGATTGAAACCGCCAATTCCATAGGTCGTGAAATTCCACAGCCAAAAGGTCGTTTGATGTATACTTAATTCATTTAACAGTAAGCAACAAGAATTATAAAGTTAAAAGAGGAATAATCATGAAATGTTTTTTATGTAAAGGAAATGTTACAGATGCAACGACAACATACAATAACTGTTATATCATTATTAAAAATGTACCTTGTCAGAAATGTGAGCAGTGTGGTGAAGAATTTGTAAGCGGAACCACAATGCTAAAAATCGAATCTATAATTGATAAGTTAAAAAACATTCTAACTGAAATCGCTATTGTTGATTTTAAGACTGCTGCTTAATCTATTATAAAGTAAAGGAGCGATTGCTTATGTTAAATTTAACTTATCTTGCCGAAGAAACAGAACCAACAGAGGAAGAAATCAAAATTCTTGATGCCTTTGAAAATGGTGAACCTGATTACGCACCTGACACTTCTATTGAAGATTTAAAAAACGAATTGGGACTTGATTAAAATAATTTGATAAGTGTCACTGAAAAGATTGAAATAATAGACAAGGAATACAATATACCTGTTGACAATGACATTCAGGAAGGAGTGAACAGTATGTGCAATTTAGGTCAGGGAATTGAGGAGAGAGCTACAGAAAATGTAACTGTCAATATAATCCTAAATATGTACAACAACAACTTTACTATAGAGCAGATAGCTTTAGCTACCCAGTACAATGTTGATAAAGTCAAAGAAATTATTGCCAAACAGAAGTCAAAATAAAAAATCAAACTCAAAAATGATAACTTTGTCGGATTCCGACGAACATTAATACGCATATTGCAAATCATTTTTGCATATGCTATAATTTCGTCAGACAAAAAGAAATTATGTAATCACAATGAAAACCCCCGAAAGTCTCGCACACTTTCGGGGGTTTTGTTTAATCTCTCATAAATATTTTTCTTAATATTAGCACCAGCAAAAATGTTGCCAATATTCCTATAGCTACTTTCGTAATCAAAAGCATACCTTTAACTACTCCGATTACAACAAGACAACATAGAAGAACCGTTATTGAGCTTCTCAATTTATCCAATTTATCCATATACTCATCATTTCCTTTCTTTCCCCGTATAGCCGTTAGGACAGCTTACAATTACTCTCTTTCCATCACTTCTGTTCCACATTCAAACAACGACAGTATTGCATTTCCGATTGTAAGAATACGGCTTACCATGTGCCATCCGCTCACTATCCCAAATACTAAGTTAAGGGATAATAACCAAAACAAAATATCACTTTTTTTATTCCTCATTGCTTTATATTATACAATGTGCTAAGATGTAGGTAGTTGGGGCTTTCGCCCCTCCCACCCTAGCTATCAACTTATTTAAACAGTGCAATAGCTGCAATAACTAATGCGGCTGCATCTATTATAAGGCTGAGTACCTCATAAGTTGATAGCTTTTTTTGTTTCTTATGTTTCTTAGCCATCGTTTTACTCCTTTCTTTTTGCTAACTCCTTGTTACAATTATATTATAACTCTACTTTTTGTAGATGTCAATGCTTTTTGTAAACTTTTTTTACTTTTTTGTTGATTTATTCCACTAATTGTAGTATGATTAGTTTTAATAACAGAAACGAGGTGAACTTAATGCTTGATGATAGATATAAAAAAATTTTTGCTGAAAATTTAAAGTATTACATGAAACTACACAATAAAAATCAAGCTGATTTAATAAATGATTTAGGTTTCAATAAATCCTCTGTATCAACTTGGTGCAATGGCACACGCTTGCCACGCATGGATAAAGTAGATATTTTAGCAAAATATTTCGACATAAATCGTTCCGATTTAATAGAAGATAAAGACACAGAACATAAACAATCCTACTATCTCAATCCTGAAACAAGCAGGATTGCACAAAAAATATATGACAACAAAGAGCTTTCTGTTTTATTTGATGCCGCCCAGGATGCAGAGCCAGAAGATTTACAGGCTTTACACGGTATGCTCATGGCATTAAAACGCAAAGAAAAAGGTAATTGATATACTTATTTTTGGGGGTGATACATCTGAACGATGACTACAATATAAATGTACAAATCTTAGACTTCGGAAATTCTATTCCGGCAGTTGCAACTATAAATGATGATGGCAGCTTTAGCATTTTTCTAAATGCAAGGCTTTCCTACGAAAGAAGACTTGAGGCTTACTGGCATGAGATGCGGCATATTCAAAATCAAGACTTTTGTGGTGAAATGAGTGTTGAAGAAATGGAAGCCGCAAATCAACACTGAAATAATCATATTGTTTTGTCGGATTCCGACAGACATACATAACAAAAAGACCGCCCTTTGCGGGCGGTCAAGACCTTACACTTTACCCACAAAAGAATATGGCTAAAATATAAAGATAACGCATATTTATTTTAACATAAGCCACTTCTTTTGTATAGGCTTATTTTTTATACTCAATTTTAAGGAGGAAGACGCATGAGTGAAAAGTTAAAAGAAGTCTGTGCATATATCCGAGTCTCTACTGACAAACAAGAGGAACTTTCTCCGGAAAGTCAGATAAGACTCATTAAGGATTATGCGGAGCAGCACAATATGCTGCTTACACGAATTTATCAAGAAGACAAGGGCATTTCCGGCAAGAAAGCAGATAAACGCCCGGCTTTTCAGGAAATGATTGCGACCTGCAAAGAAAAGTCACATCCTTACGATGCAATCCTGCTCTGGAAGTTCTCCCGTTTTGCCAGAAACATTGATGAAAGCACTTATTATAAATCAGTCCTCAGAAAAAAATGTAATGTTGATGTTATAAGCATATCCGAGCCTATCACTGAGGGTATGTATGGCCGCCTTATCGAGATGGTCATAGAATGGAGTGACGAATTTTATCTGTATAATCTTTCAGGTGAAGTTATGCGTGGAATGACCCAAAAAGCCTTAAAGGGCGGCTACAATTCAAATGTTCCTATCGGTTACATCAAAGAGCGTGGCAGAGATAAGATACCACAGATTGAACCCAAAGGTGCTGAGATTGTCAGAAAGATTTTTAATATGTACACAGAGCAGAATATCCCGATGGGTGACATAGCCGCAAAACTTAATAAATCCGGTTATAGAACTGCAAGAGGCTCTCTTTTTGAAACCCGTGTAGTCGGATATATACTTGAAAACCCTTTTTATATAGGGAAAATCCGGTGGAACTTTTTTGACAAACAGAGTAATAAAAGAAAAAATCCTGATGATGTGATTATATCTGACGGCAAACACGAAACTATCATATCTGAAGAACAATTCTCAAAGGCTGCAAACCGCAGAGCACACGACAGACTCCGCACGGGATATAACAAGAAACGCCGCCCTGCTCCACTCCTTGCCAACTGGCTATCCGGTATGATTAAATGTTCAAAATGCGGTGCTTCGCTCGGTTTCGCACGAGGCGGCAGTAAGAGCGTTCCAAATTTTTGTTGCTGGAAACATTCAAAAGGACTTTGTTCTGTACACAACGGCATCACATTGAAAAATGCTGAAAAAGAAGTTCTCTCCATCCTCGAAGAACTATCCGGCTCAGGATATTTTTACAATTATAATCTAAATGTAATCAATACCGAAAATACAGAACGGGGATATATATTAAAAGAACTCAAATCACTTGATGCAAAAATGAAGCGTATCAAAGATGCGTATATAAACGAAATAGATACGCTGGAGGAATATAAGACAAATAAAGAACTCATCCTGAAAAGACGCACGGAGTTAAATGAAAAACTTGAAGCCGCCACTATCACCATTCACCCTGCATCAGTTCACAAAGATGTTGATTTTCAGGGATTGATTGATATTATAAAAGATGAAAATTCAAATGACACTAAGAAACATAATGCTTTACTGGAAGTCGTAGACCATTTTGTATGGGATAAAGAAACGCAGGAAATGACTGTGGTTTTGAATGGAAATATTTTGACAGCCAAGTAAAAATCCCCCGAAAGTTTTATACACTTTCGGGGGATTTTTTACTATTCTTTTAGACGGTATATCACTATTAAATATATATTCTGTAATAATTAATGCTGCCCAAACTTAAGAAGTCCCTCATTTGCAGTTATTATTTTTAAATCAGTACCATAATTCAGAAAATCACTGTCATGCGTAATTAAATAAGCATTTTCCCTTTTTGCTATCTCAGAAATGAGCGCATCATTAAAATCATAAGAAAATCCATATTTAAAAATATTATCATAATTCATAGTAGAAAATCCGTCATCTATAAAGCTAAAATTATCAATAATATCTGTGTTAATTATATCTAATATTCCTTCCATATGCTCACGATAATCATCAGTATTTCTATATTGTTTTTTGAAATCAAGATTTCTTCCATCACAATATGTAGCAAATCTAAAACGAATACATCGATTTATAAACTCAGAAATTTGTATGGATGACAAGAATATTTTTACACTTTTTTCTAATAATTTAACATACAATTTTTCATATTGATTAGTCTTCTTACTAAAGTTTATTGGATAAAAAATATTAATCAGTACATTTGTATCAAAAATCACTTTATCTTCTGCAACTGGTACATAAGAACTAATTAGTAATTTATTCTTATTTTTCATAATTATCGATCACTTCCTCAATAGCATTTTCAAACCTTCTTTTATCTGAATAATATGATTTTGCATTATCAATTACAATTTGAAATTTTCGCGTTGTCATATCAGGTCTGTTTATAATTTCTAACTTTTTCTGTAATTCATCACTACTAAATTTCTCATATAATTTTCCGATTGAAACATTTAAAAAAGGAGTAATAATACTTTCTATCTCACCAAAATCCAACACAACCTTTTTTCCTTCCTTTAATAAAGGTACAATTTCATCAAATACTATTGCTCCTTGTTCTCTTGTAAGTGCAGATGGGCTACCAATCAATTCTGCTACATTTAAAACTATATCCATTTCTATACCTCCTAAAAAAATATTATGTTTTCTTTTTTGCTATCAAGTAAGTAAATTGAATTATCTGATAAATTTATTGTTACAGTTACTATTGTTCCTGGAAATTTCTTGTTTAATACAGTAAATCTCTCATTTTTCCTATTTAAACTATAAAATTCATTATCTGATAATAAATCAAAACTGCCATTATTTGACCGCAAAAACTCTAAAATCACACCAAGACCTAAACCTCCTGGTGCACTATTTACTTTTGTTGAATTACCTAATTTAATTGCCCATTTTAAGCTATTTTCGTTAAATTCTTTTTCCGAATTTCTGAAATATTCTACAACATTTTCGTTAATAGTTTTTCCTATATCTACAATTGTAAATGTTAAATTTGCACTTCTAGGAAAATACTGTCCACATGCATAAACATTTTCACTATGTGCATGATCTATTACATTATTAAATATTTCTAAAAAATTATCAATAATCTCCGTTTTAAATGCCTCATCCATTATTGGTAGCTCTTTTCTTGAAAAAATATTTAATTGTAAATATTTTTCAAACTCAACCAACTGTTCTGTATTCGCTTTAAATACTTTATAGTCAACTGTACTATTGTATGTATCATCAATGTCTTCCCATGTAAAGTATCTATTAAAACCATTTTTTTGCATAATACGCTTAATTTTTGCATTTAAATTTAATAATGAAATTCTTTCTTTATTTTTTGCAATTTTATTATCAACACATGCTCCTAAAATCGAAAGTAGATTTGCTGATATAAATGAAACCTTTGTAAAATCTAACAATATGCGCTTACTTTCTTTTAAGTTAATAATATTATACAAATCAATAAAAGATTCATACGACTTAATATCATTTTGAATATTTCGTTCAAAAACAAAAATTTCATCAAACTCACTTATAATTTTTTTCCTATCCATATATAATTCCTCTATTTGTATTATATATTTTCACATTTTAACAATACAATAAAAACAAATTAACTTTTTCCTTATCACATTTACTAAAGCGGAATAACTGCTATACAAAAATACTTACTACTGATAATAGTTAATTATTATATTATAATAGTAATATTTCTGATAATGAATTTAATTGTAAAAATGAGACAGTAGTTGCAAAACATACAAAACTTAAGAAATATCACACAAAAAAGTAACGCCCCTGCTCTGACAAAGTAAGGCGTTACTTTTTATATAACACTTATCATTGCCGGCGGCTAGTCTGCACCTAGTGTTCGGCTCTCTTGTTAAATTCATTATATACAAATCTAAAAATAATTGCAACTATTAAATTAAAGATTCACATATAAAGTACTTAAGCATCAAAAAACATTCATGTCCTTGTCGGATTCCGACAAGTTTTATGTTATATTTACATATGCCAGACAATCTGATAAGATAATTTTTATTTAAATGCAATCCATATCTTCTCACAAGTCCTTATTTTCAAGCCTTTTCACAATATTACAGGTCCTCGACTACGGTGGTCCGGATGGCGAGGCTGGTGCCGCTATGCGTTATCTCTCACAGCGTTACAGTATGACCGACCGCCGTGTCATGGGTGCTCTTACTGACATCGGCACCGAAGAACTCGGTCATCTTGAAATTGTTGCTACCATTATCAGACAGCTTACAAAAAATCTTACACCGGAAGAAATCAAGGCATCCGGCTTTGATAAATACTATATTGACCACACACTTGCCATATGGCCGCAGGCAGCAAGTGGAGAGCCTTTCAGTGCGAGCCAGCTTCAGAGCACTGGTGATACAATAACCGATCTTTATGAAGACATGGCGGCAGAGCAGAAGGCCCGCCTGACTTATGATAATATTCTTCGTATAGTAAAAGACCCTGAAGTTGCAGAACCTATCCGTTTCCTCAGAGAAAGAGAAATTGTTCATTTCCAGAGATTTGGCGAATGTCTCAGACGCACTCAGGAAAACCTTGACTGTCGAAACTTTTATGCTTTTAATCAGCAGATTGATAAAAAGAACTGTGGAAAATAATCAGCATAACCGGTTTTAAGAAATAAATAAACAAGCCGAACGCAAATACTTTATTCTGTATTCGGCTTGTTTTAATGCTTATTTAACTAAAAGTCAGTGATACACTATACAAAATATTCTATTTACACTATCTGTTAAGATTTTAACCCTCGTAAACAGTAATTCCTGTCACTGCAGGTTTTCCTGCAAATGTTATATAGAGGTATGGCTCTGTTTCAAGTGCTTTTAACAATGTATCATTAAGCACTATTCCTTTTCCATGGAATTCTGAATACTTAAGGTCATATGTATTCTTTCCGCTTCCGCCAACTTTGTCTGATGTTCCAATAGTCACTGTTTCGACAAAGTCCTCTGTATCTGATATATCTAAGAAGTTGAATGCAACAACCGGCTTCTTATACTTAGATAAATCAATCTTTAAGAATGCCTGATAGCCCCAGTCATTAAAGCCAAGCTCTGTTGTATCTCCGTCAATTGATGATTTTGATGATGACTCAGGTACAAATGCTTCAACAGAACCTTTTGTTACCTTTGTTCCACCTTCTTCTGTTGTGTATATATCATCTCCTACGAGGTTTCCACCGCCGTTCTTGTACCACTTTCCTGTCCATTCAAAGCCTGCTTTGAGGTTATTTACATTTGTTGTTTCAAGATAATCTGCGATTGAACCGTCTGTTGTTGTTCCGTTTGTATTTATCTTTGAACTTGTATCACCTGTTGAACCTGTGATTGTATTGTAGAGTACGGCAATGTCATTGTATCTCATCTTACAGTTGTCTTTATCCATGTACTGATTTGTCTCCCAAAGTACAGGTAAAATATGATGTTTAGCTGCAATAGTCATTGTATCATTTAACCACTGTGCAACACCCTCCTGCTTTGGATTGCAAACACTGAACTCACCCATGATGATTCCGTATCCTGCATTGTAGAATTTATCCATCTTTGTGAAGTATGTTTCTGTTGCTTCTTTGTCTTTCTGTGTATAGATACCGCTGCCACCGTCTCCACAGAAATCCCATGGTGTATAGTAATGAACTGAAACGCTGAGTTTAGTAGTTCCATTTTCTGCTGTATCTGTTGGCATCTTAAATTTGTCATCACAAGTCTTGTCAATGTTTGTATCATAACCTGCGATAAGGAGATGTCTGTATGCGTTGTTTCCGCCTGTACTGCGGACAATGTCTACAAATTTCTGGTTAATCTTATTTGCCATTTCGTATCTCTCATCCTCTGTAAGGTTTCCTGAGATAGCCTTTGTATCATTGTCATCTTTTGGTACACAATAACCACTTTCATAGATTGCGTCGTTTAATCTGTCACCAAGTTCCTCGTTTGCACCTTCAAAAATGAGATGATCTGAATAATCCTTAAATCTGTCACAAATCTGTGTCCAATATCTACTATATCTCTTCCATGCTTCTGCACGTTTTGTCTCATCGGCAGTTTTTTTTCCGTCAGCATCTTCCTTGCACGCACCAAACTGTCCCCACCACTGAGAATCCCAATGATCGTTGACAATTACATACATACCACAGTTTAATGCGTAGTTTACAACTTCTTCTACACGACCGAGGTATTTTTCATTGATAGTATATGTTCCATCCTCTGAATCCATGTTTGACCATGCTACAGGAATACGGATAGTATTAAAGCCATATGAACGGAGTGACTGGATATAAGCTTCTGTTGTAATAGGCTGCCCCCATGCCTGCTCAAATACTGTAGCATCTGTAGCAGCAACCTTGTCAGCATAAGTTCCTAAAGTAGCTTCAAGAGTATTTCCGAGGTTTACACCCTCCCCCATCTCATTTTCAATGAGCCACTGTGTAGAAACATCTTTACGAACAGTACCGTTGTCTTTAACAGTCATGTTTGCTGAAGTCCCGCCCTTTATCGAAACGGTTCTCTCTTCACCGACATTTGTTGAAGTCTCCGGCAGTTTCACGCGGAGTGTAATATCTTTATCCTCAAGCTGTCCGTAAAAACCGCCATCTGCAACTGTTACATCTTTTGTAATAGTCTTTGTTGCTGTTTTTCCATCAATTCTCTTATATGCAATCTTAAATGTAACCTTTGCACTTCCGGCAGCTACACCAAATATCTCAGCAGAATATGTAAGACCTGATGTCTTCTCATTCTTAATTTTGATTATTTTTTCATCTGCACTTGAAGCAGTAACCTTTGTCACACTCTTAACATTTTCAGCAGTAATTGCAACAGTTCCAGCTTTTCCGCTCACAAGTCCACTTGTAGCATATTTTGTGGCAAAAATAGGTGTATAAACCTTTTTAATGCTCTTAGCACCGGCTGCCTTAATCTTTTTAGCATTTGCATCAACTGAACTTCCTGAAATGCTAATCTTTTTAGTACAACCTTTAAATGCATTCTTTGCAACAGACGATAATTTACCGTTTACCACAAGTTTTGTAAGTTTCTTGCAATTTGCAAATGCTGAAGATGCAATCTTTGTCACACCTTTTCCAAGTGTAACAGATGTTGCTTTTGCTGCTTTGAAAACATTTGCATTAACAGCAGATACCGTATATGTCGCGCCTGATGCCTTAACTGTATTTGGAACTGATAGTGTCTTTGCTTTCTTTCCCTTTGTAGAAAGCTTTGTAATTGCAACTTTGCCATTTGTATCTTCTGTAGCGGCAGTTGTTACCTTATATGTATAATTTCCGCTTGTAAATGTAGCTCCAGCCTTTTTTCCATATGTCTTTGTAAACTTAGGAACACCTGTTATCTTAAATGAAATCTCAATATCGGATTTAGGCATTGTTGTAAGTTTGCCCTGTTTGAAAGGAATAGTGCTTGAAAGATTCCATCCGTCATAACCTGTATAACTGAATACACTATAACCGTTTGCCTCATATGATTTTGTATGTGGAAGTTCTACTCCTGCTGCTCCCTCTACCTCATTACCATCAATTTTTAATGTTGCATCTGTGACTTTTATGCTGTCTGCTGATTTAAGAGGAATATCTGTCGAAATTCCCATCATGTTAAACGCATCTGCTCCTGTAAGGTCAACACCTGAAATCTTAACAGTGTACTCTCCGTCACCTTCTTTTAAAAGAACATCCGTAATCTCTGCTTTCTCTGTCACATCCTGACCACCGGCCTGCACATAAGAATACTCTTTTCCTGTTTTAAGCGGATCTCTGTAATCCCATGTCTTTGTCTGATAATAAAGATAAGCGTGATAACCGTCTTCTTTCCAGACTGAACTTATTGCAGCACTTGCCGGCTTTGCACCATTCACTGCACCTACACCTGTAAACGATGCAACAACCATAGCAGTTGACAATGCAGCAGCTAATAATTTTTTAGTTGTTTTTCTCATATAATTCTCCTCTCACATAATTTTAATTCATTTTATACCTTTTATAAGTAACAGTTTTGTCATAAATATAGCAATAGAATTGGCAAACTCAAATATTGCAATATATTTTTATAGCTGAACTGTTATTATTATGTTCATATTTTATTATATTTTTGTTAATATTTATATCCTGACTTTTAGATATATTATACATGTTTTTTAATATATACGGCATTTATAAACACCTGTTGCATACTCAATCGGACATCTTCAATCTACTCTTTATCTGTTCATAACACAAAGAGAGCACACCTATTGGTGTGCCCTCCCTGAAAGCTCTTTCGATTTGTTTTCCTTAATTGTGGGAATTCAAACTTATTAAATATTATTTAACTACTACGCTGACTTTTGCGGACTTCTTACCATATTTAAGTGTAGCAGTTGTCTTACCTTTCTTAAGTCCCTTAACCTGGAATGTTACCTGTCCTTTTGCAGTCTTTTTAACTGTGACTTTTGCAACTTTCTTGTTCTTTACAGAGACTTTAATCTTCTTAGCCTTAACTTTCTTAGTTACCTTTGCAAGTGCAACTGTGTATTTTGCTGTCTTTTTCTTCTTAACATTTGCTGTCTTAGCAACAGTTACTTTAATAGTAGACTTCTTAGAACCAGCCTTAAGTGTGATTGTAGCTGTCTTGCCCATAACTGCTGTCTTCTTAGCTGTGATTGTAACATTCTTCTTAGATTTGTTTACCTTAACTGTTACAGCCTTGTTGTTGCTTGTAGCCTTAACTGTTGATGTACCCTTAACTGTGTACTTAACTGTTGCAGACTTAGATGGAGCAACCGAAACCTTAGACTTAGCAGCCTTGATAGATACTGTTGAAGAAGCTTTCTTTGTTGTTACATTGAAGTTTACTACAATTTTATCATTAGCTTTAACAGGAGCTTTGTTTAACTTATCAATAGTTGTAACTTTTTCATCCTGCCAGTTAACACCAGTCTTGTCAAAGAGACCATTCCATGGATTTACGATGTTGAATCTGTAGTTCTTTGAAACTGTCTGATCTGCAAATCCCCAGCATCCTTTGTTATCTATAGCGTATGTCTTGTCACCAATCTTTACATTCTTAACTGTGAATGCAAAGTTGTCTGCAAGACTTCCATAATAAAGGTCTGTGTCAAGCATCATTAAGTAGATTCCTTTTGAATCACTTGTTGCTGTGTATTCGATAGAGTAATCACCATCTTTTGTTACATTGACACTCTTGTCACCCCAAGACTGCTCGCCCCAAGTATCATCACCAACATAGTCGAATGAAACATTGAAGTTACCCATCTGACCTTTAGCAACCGGTGCCGGTGTCTCTGTTGGTGCAGGTGTATTCTTAAGCTGATCCTCAAGAGCTGCTTTTGATGCTGCAAGTGCTGAGTTTGATGCTGCAAGTGCTTTGTTCTCTGTCTCAAGAGCTGCCTTTGATGCTGCAAGTGACTTGTTGTCTTTTTCAAGGGCTGCTTTTGATGCTACGAGTGAAGCATTGTCTTTCTCAAGGGCTGCTTTTGATGCTACGAGTGAAGCATTGTTTTTCTCAAGGGCTGCCTTTGATGCTGCAAGTGCTTCATTCTCTTTCTTAAGTGCATCTAAAGTATCCTCATAATCCTCAAGACCGGTTACCTTGTATGTAAATGTAATCTCATCGCCTTTTTCTGCCACAAAATCTTTGAAAGATTTATCTGTTGTATTAACTTCATATAAATCTGAATTATTGTAATCTCCAGTTACATTCTTTGCTAATACATTCTTCTCAGCAACTTCAACTTTAACAATCTTTAAAGAGAAATCACAGTCATCAACATATTTTACATCAGTAGCTGTCTTTGTTTCACCAAAGTTTGCTCCTTTAAGAGCACCTGCTGTAGCTGCATCTGCAAAAGTTGTTGTAACTTTAACTGTTCCATCCTCTTTAACAGTAGCGTATTTTTCAGTTAAAGTTTTACCTGTAAGTGTTAATTTAACACCATCTTTGTTATTAACTTTAGCTGCATCTGCCTTTAATGTACCTACATTTGCACCTGTCAATACTAACGCTGTTGAAAGTGCTAAGGAAAGAGCTTTTTTTGTTCCCTTTGTTAATCTCATTAACATATCCTCCTTCTCCCTATCATATATAGGGTTGCATAATTTTTGAAACGATAAAGTTGTAGTCCGCACTCAACCCTATAAGCCGTTTCGTTACATCTAACATAGTAACAGAATAACATTTTCAAATAAACAGTAAAAATGCATAATAATTCCAGCTTTTTTTGTGCACTTTGTATATTTATTAGATATTTCTACATAAAATACAAGAGTTTTTTCAGTGATTTTTCCCATATTATCAACATTATAGTTAAGGCTAATTTTTGACAATATTTGGAATAGAATTTTTTAAAAATCATAATAATTCCGCCTTAATTTTGCTATAATCAAAGAAAAACAGAGACGAATTTTTACATTCGCCTCTGCTTTTTATTTCAAAAATTATGCTTTGGAAAATTTTATTATATTATGGCAATTATTTTACTTTAACTGTTACCTTAACTGATTTCTTACCAATCTTGATTGTAAGTTTTGAAGTACCTTTCTTAGCACCCTTAACTGTTACTGTTACTTTACCCTTAGAAACTTTCTTGCCTGTAATCTTAGCAATCTTTGACTTAGAAGATTTAGCTGTTAATTTATCTGTTGTTGCTTTCTTCTTATTCTGAGCTGTAACCTTAACTGTTATTTTTGCTTTCTTGCCCTTCTTAATCTTTACTGTTTTCTTAGCTGCTTTTGCACTCTTAACAGGGTTTGCAACCTTAACTGTGATAGTTGCTTTCTTTCCTGCACTTGTAAGTGTAATCTTAGCTGAAGAACCCTTTGTTGCTTTCTTAGGTACTGAAATCTTAATTTTCTTGCTGCTTGTTACTTTTACTGTTGCAAGTTTCTTATTAGAAGTCTTAGCTGATGCCTTAACTGCTTTTCCTGCCTTATTAAGTGCTTTATAAGAAACTGTTGTTGACTTTCCTGCTGCTACTGTTACTGTTTTCTTAGAAACTGTTACTTTAGCTTTTGATTTTGCACTAGTGCTGCTCTTCATTCCTGATACAGTAAATGATACCTTGATTGTATCTCCTTTCTTTACAGGTACTGTTCCAAGTCCATCAATAGATGTTACGGCAGGGTCAACATATGTTACACCATCTGAACCAATAGGTCCGTTATATGGATTTACAATGTTGTATCTGTAAGCGTTTGTTTCTTCCTGGTCTGAGAAGCACCATCCGCCTTTCGCATTTACTTTGTAATCTGTCTTTCCAACAGAAACAGTTGTAGGAACAAGCTTAAAGTCTTTGTTTAATGAACCTTTGTAAAGGTCTGTTGAAAGAATCATCATAAAGATGTCAGTTGTATCAGACTGAGCAGTGTAGCTGATTTCATATTTTCCATCACCAGTTACATCAACTGACTTGTCTCCCCATGACTGCTCGCCCCATTTGTCATCTGCTACATAGTTAAATGCAACATTAAATTTATCCATATTTCCCTTAGGAGCTTCTGTCGGAGCTGGTGTTGCATCGCTTGTTGGTGCTGGTGTATTTGATGTTACAGGTGCCGGTGTATTTGTTGCTCCGCTTGTTGGGGCTGTTGTTGCTCCATTTGTTGGGGCTGTTGTTGCTCCATTTGTTGGGGCTGTTGTTGCTCTGTTTGTTGGGGCTGTTGTTGCTCCATTTGTTGGGGCTGTTGAAGGCTTTGTTGACACTGCAGGTGCTGATGAAACTTCTGCTGTTGGTGTCGGTGTTGCTAAAGCTTCTTTAACAACGAGAGTACAATCTTTCCCACCTGATAATTTATATGTAGTTCCATCAATATCTGTTTTTGTTCCCATATAAATCTTAGGTGTATCTGCATTCATATCTGCATCATCACTTGCTGATATATAGAACTCATCTGTCTCATCATCAAACCAAGCCTTTACACCTTTGATAGCAGTATATGTTTTGTCATATGCCCATCCGTCAAATTCAATAGTTCTTGTTGAATTTGGTTTTGTTACAGGTGCAGAAATCTTAATTGTCTCTCCACGATGAATAGTAATCTCATCTTTGACATTTGACATATCAATAGTTGGTTTTGCTGAACTGTCATAATACTCTACTGTAACAGTATAATTAATATTTGTCCAATCCTCACTAGCTTCATCTTTAATATTTAAAAGGAATTTACTTCCGCTATCTTTTATTGCATCTGCGATAACCTTTGATGAGTCACCATCTCCTACATAATTCCAAGAACCACAAGTATCACTGTCTGTTCCATTAAACTTAGTAACAACACTTCCGCCATAATAGTACTGATTGCAATCTCCTGTACCTGCTAATGTGATAGTTGGTGTTTTATAACCCTTTGTGCTAGAAACAACTTCAGAAAAATCAATTCCAAGTCCATGTACTGTTTTTGCACTTTCTTTATCTGTTACATAAAACTTACCATTATCATCTGTACCATTATTAAATATTTTCTGTTCTTTTGTAACATCTTTTCCATCAAGAGTTACACTTGTTAATTTGTTATCTTTTACTGTTGCGACATATGAATGTGTCGTATCATCCGCTTCTGCTGCCTTACTTTTTGTACTCCCAATGTTTGCACTTGTAATAATGAGTGCTGTTGAAAGAGCTAAAGAAAGGGCTTTTCTCATTCCTTTTTTTAATCTCATTAAGAAATCCTCCTTCTCCCATCTCTATGGGTAATAAATTGTTAATTTACTTTTGCTTAAAGCAGAAATCATCGGTCTTTATTGCACCCATCAAACTGCCTTTAACATTTGAACAAAATATTAACACAGTGTTAATATTTTTTATACCTGCAAATTTAGCAATTTTATACATTGATTTTTTTTAATTTTATAATTTCGGTAACAGTTCAGCCATAAAAATGTAATTGGCAATACAATGAGCTTGTTCATTGTATTGTTAAGTACATTTTTATGGTAGAATAGCCTTTCATTTCTGAAATGATGGCAAATCCCTCTCGAGCACGCTCAGATGGAACAAATTTATTTGTTCCATCCTCACTTTGCTTTCGCGTAAATAAACAAAAAGCTGCAAAGCAGCAACTGACAGCTTGCTGCTTTGCAGGTTTATGAATGTAATAAATGAAAGGCTGAACTGTTACCAATTTTGAAGCGTTTTGAGTTATTTTGATTATTATAATTATGTTTATATTATTGGTATTTATTTGCTTTTTAACACAGAATGTCAAATCATATTCCAATAAATGAACTTCGTAGAATTGCGAATACGGCTTGATTTATCCTCCCTCCTACACCTGCTCCGTCTCAATTTCTTTTATCAGCTCAATCACCTTTTCCTCTGTTTCTTCTACTTCATCTGCTATCTGTAGAATTGTTTTTCCTTTTGCCAGTTTCTTTCTTATCTGATTTTTTAATCCCTCACATCTTCCACGGTTTTCTCCACGAGCTTCTCCTATTTCAATCCCACGGGCTTCTCCACGGGCTTCTCCAATTTCAATCCCACGGGCCTCTCCTGCTTCTTCGCCTTTCCTATACTGTTCTTCTCTTTCAAGTCTCATGTGTTCTTCTTCGTCATACTCAAATATCGTCATCGAAATCACCTCTGCCTTGTTTTTTACGAAAAACTCTTTTAAAATACCTTCCTCGATACACTCATCTACTGCTTTTTTGACTGCTTCTTCATATGTCATACCGGTTTTATGATATTTTCTGGTTTTTTCGACATATTTTATGTAACCGTCCAGCTCCGGACAGCGTCTTTTCAACTCTTCATTGTAGCTTGGATTAACATTATACTGTGTCACCATAAGTTCAAGCTCCGGGTTTTCAGTTTTGTTTTTATATGCATCTGACAATCTTAGTATCTGTTTCTCGGGCTGTTCTTTACTTCCATAATACAATGTCACAAAATATGGTGTCGGTATTTTCTGTATATATTCCGAATATAGATTTAATTCATGCTCCGCTATATATTTTTCGTATTCATTTGATACATATATAAGTGTTCTAAGCGGCATATTCGGATTGAAAGTTGTCTGAAACTCCGTAAGCAGCATATTAAAATGCAATATTATTGCATTGTCATTTTTTCTGCCAATGTAAATTGCACTGTTTAATGTTACTACCTCAATCTCATCAGGGTCGGTGTAATCTGTTCTCATTATGCTGTTATATAACGACAATGACTCTTTCTTACCCGAAAAAAGCTTGTATGCGACACCATCTTTGTGGTTTCTGTAAATCCCTGTCTCTTTCGAGCCATTTCTATAATTATTATTGTTTTCCTGCTCCGTATTTTTGTTTGTTAAACTATATCTTTTCCCCATATACTTTCCTCCATTATAGTAATTTTCCTGTGATTTTTCAATTTATTTTGCTGATTGTTTTTTGAAAAAATTTTAAGATTTTAAATATTTGTTGCATAAAAATAAATAATTTTAGATGATATTCTTCGATTTGACTTCCTTTTGTTCAAAAAATCAATTTTATCTAATTCATTTTTCGCAATTTTAAGATGTATCAATTTTAGAATTAATAGTAACAGTTCAGCCAAAAAAAGATAAGTCAATAATACACGAGCTTGCTCGATGTATTATTGGCTTGTTTTTTTGGGCGGAATAGCCTTTCATTTATGAAATGAAGTAAACACAAGCTGCATAGCAGCGACTGACAGCTTGCTGTCAAGTTTACGAATGTAATAAATGAGAGGCTGAACTGTTACAATTAATATGATAATTCAAAACTTTTTCATATGGTAACATAATGTTTCCATCTTTTCTATTTGCATTTTTCACATATTTATCCTTTTTCTTTTGTCTATTTTATACAAAGAGATTTTTTTGATGATAAATCTTGTGCTTTTTATTATTGATTATCTTCTCATTTTCAATTTGAAAAACATACGATAAGAGGACTGAAAAAGATGAAAATATTTCCGACCGTAATATTTATAATACAGCTTGCATTATCCTCTCTTTTTTTGTACTATTGTGTAGAATACACGCTGACACCAAGAGTGTTTGGTGCAAATGATATTTTAACCCTTTACAACATTTAATGCGGATATTTACAATCTGCTCTGCTAGAGGAAATTTCCAACCCACTACTTATTATGCTCTATGCAATAGCAATGTGGATTTCCCTGATAATGTTAAATAAATATTTACTGGAGGATTTATATGCGACTTAGAAATGTCAAAGGTTCTCAGGAAAAAATTCTTGAAAACCCCTATACTATACAGACTGATGGAACAAACGGTGAAGATTACAAAAGTCTTTGGAACAAAAACATATTTAAAAACGATAATCCAATTCATATTGAAATAGGTATGGGTAAGGGACAGTTTATCATGGGACTTGCTGCTGAAAATCCTGATATAAATTATATTGGTATTGAAAAATATTCGAGCGTTCTTGTCCGTGCACTTGATAAGAGGGAATCACTAGAAACCGATAATCTTATGTTTTTACGCATGGATGCCGAGGATATTGCAGAATATTTTGCTCCGGGCGAAGTGTCCCGCATATATCTTAATTTTTCTGATCCGTGGCCGAAAGACCGCCATGCCAAACGGAGACTTACATCTTCACAGTTTCTTGCACGATACGATAAGATTTTGGCTAAAGACGGACATATCCAGTTTAAAACCGATAACCGCCCTCTTTTCGATTTTTCTCTTGAAGAAATAAAGGATGCCGGCTGGACTATTGATATGTATGATTTTAATCTCCATAAAAATGGTCCTGCAAAGGATAATATTATGACCGAATACGAAGAAAAATTCTTCAATCAGGGCAAACCTATTTGCAAACTCATATGTCACAGATAAAAATCAAATACTAGTATAGTGTATCATTGATTTTCAGCTAAATAACGCAGGGTAAATTTTCATTCTGCAAGGTGGAGGAATGAGCCGTAGCGGGCTACGGCGATTGACAACAACACAGCAAATGGAAATTTATGCAAGTTATTTGGCGAAATGTCATTGATACAGTACACTAGGCATAAACTTAGCAAACTAATCTCTACTTCCGAGCAGCAAGCTACCCGGAAGTAACACATTTTATTCAATCGACTCTTCATCTTCCACTTTTAATGCCTTTATCTCTTTGCCACTGAGCCTGTATGATATAATTTTATTAAGCAAAAATGCAAATACTGCTACCACAGGAACTCCAATAAACATACCAACAACACCAAAATATGCTCCTCCGACAGTTATTCCGAATATTACCCATATCGGACTCAACCCTGTTGACTGGCCTAGAAGTCTTGGTCCTAATATAAGTCCATCAAACTGCTGTAATATAAATATCATTATTACAAATATAAGTGCATCTTTAGGACTTATGCAAAGATATATCAACACTCCCGGTACCGCTCCTATAAATGGTCCAAAGTATGGTATCATGTTTGTTATTCCGACAATAACGCTTATAAGCACTGTGTATGGCAAATGAATTATATTCATTATGACACAGCAAAGACAGCCTATTATGAGCGAGTCTATCGCTTTACTTATAAGAAATGCACTGAATATATCATTACATTCTCCTAGTGTCTTACATATCGTATCACCTTTTGTTTCACTAAAGACCGAATAAACCAGTCTCTTTCCCTGATGTTTAAATGTTTCTCTCCCCACTATCATATAAACCGATATTATAAGTGCAAGTAATATATTTATCATGACTTTCACGATAGATACAGAAATAGAAAACACCATCGGTATTACATTTCCCACAATATTCGTTCCATATTTTATAAGATTTGGAACCATTTCATTAAGCTTTTCACTTACAAAATCCGTGTCAATTTCCGGATATTTCTCATGAAGATTTGCAAGCATATCTATAATATTATTATATACCACCGGTATGTTGTTTGTCAGCTCAGTAATACTTTCACCAATTTGAGGAATTACAAATACAAATGCTACTGTAACAAATCCTACCAGAAGTAAATATGATAACAATAATGATAACATTCTGACCGGTTTTGCAGTTTTCTTTCCTCTCACTGACTTTTCAAACAAACCATATATCTTTTCATATATAGGCGAAACAAAATATGCAATGATAACTGCTACAAAAAACGGTGACAACACTCCTAAAAAGTTCATGATAAATGCCTTTGTTGCACCCCAGTTTTGCATCATAATAAATATTATCGCTCCCCAGAATATAACAAACAATGCATATAGACAGACTTTAAGATACTTTTTATCAAAATTAAACCATCCGACTGTTTCCCTGACTTTTTTTCCAGTGAAAGTCAAAATCTTTTCTTCCTTAATAATATCTTTTTCTTCTATGATATTTTCACTATTTGCATCAACAGGTTTGCTCTGACCATCTGCATACCGTCCTTTTTTCATATCCTCACCATCTTTTTTCTGCCGCGTTTCTTTGTTTTCCATAATTTCCACCATTCCCGAATGTCTTTATTTATATTGTCATTGATTACATATAATCTATGATTACATATAATCTATGATTATATATAAATTATACCACTCTTTATTGTTTTTAAACTTTGTATTATAATAATAACAAATTATCACAATTTTAACAGTACCGATTTGCAATTTTAATCAAATTTTAAGAACGGTTCAGCTATAAAAGGATAATTTTCGATATAATAGACTTGTTTATTGTATTATTGCTTCTATTTTTATTGTAGAATTGTTGCAAAATACAAGCAGTTTATTCGGATACTAATTTCATTGACAAATATAGTATAGTGCAAAATCACTGCTAATGCAGGATTTTAATCCACAAGCTTTGTGTCTGTGCACACCTGACACAGCTTAGTGTGATGTTAATGATATATTAATACAAAATAATTTATGTGTGCAGAAATGAGGTTTATTATGACAGATGCTCTTATTTTTTTGGCACCGGGATACGAAGAAGTAGAAATGCTTACAGTTGTTGATATGGTGCGCCGTGCCGGACTTGTGATAGATATGGTTTCTATCACTGACACACTCGAGGTTACAAGTTCACACAATGTTACTATCAAGGCAGACAAACTTTTTAAAGAAGCTGATTTTGACAGTGCTAAAATGATTATTCTTCCGGGCGGTATTCCGGGAACACCTAATCTTTTAGCTTATAAACCACTTACCGACAAAATCCTGGAGTTTAAAGAAAACGGTAAGCTGCTTTCCGCTGTTTGTGCCGCACCTACAGTTTATGGTCAGCTTGGCATTTTAAAAGACCATAAAGCTACCTGCTATCCAGGCCAGGAAGTTAATCTTAATTGTGCCGAATATCTCACCGAACCTGTTGTTATTGACGGACAGTTCACGACAAGCCGTGGCATGGGTACCTGCATTGAATTTGCAGGAGCTATTATCACACGCCTGAAAGATAAAGAAACTGCTGACGATGTAAAGGCAAAAATTATTTATAATATGTAAAAAGAGTATAAACAAAAAACGGAAGCGAATATTTAACAATATTCGTTTCCATAAAAGAGCAAAAACAGCGTTTTGCTCCTGGCATCACACTACTTTACGAACATTTTCCTATACAATAAAAAAGGACACGCACACTTTGGCACACCTCTGAAATCATATTTCCAGAACGGTGTTTCCATTGTACAATGTCCTTTTCATTATATTCTTATAATATGATGTTAGGGTCAAGCTTACATCTTTACCTACCACTTATTGCCCTACACACTAGAAGCGTGGTGTAATAGTCATCTGCCTTCAGTATTACTTAAATTTAACTGTCTTGTTCTGTTTTGCAAGTAATTTCTTGTTTGCTGCTGCAGCAGTTCCCTTAACTTTAACTGTCTTGCATCCCTTGAAAGAGTTCTTTGTTACTGAGCTGAGCTTAACACCGATTGTTAAAGTCTTAAGCTTTTTGCAATTTACAAATGTATCCTTTCCGATAGATTTTACTTTCTTTCCAAGCGTTACTGCCGTAACCTTTGATGCCCCTTTAAACGCACCTGCTTTGATGCTTGTAACAGCGTATGACTCTGTTCCGACTTTGATAGTATCTGCAACTTTTAATGTTTTTGCTTTTTTGTCAAATCCTGTTACCTGAACTTTTCCTGTCGTTTTCTTGTCTGTTCCTTCTGTATATGTAGCTGCTGTTGTCACCTTATATGTAACACCGCTCTTTTTTATTGTCTTGCCTTTTGCAAGTCCTACTGTTTCTGCTTTGTAAGACTTATCAAAGTCAACACCCTTTACATCAAATGTGATTGAAAGGCTCTTTGAAGGTAATTTTGTAGAGAGAGCTTCATTTACTTTGTTAGATGGATTGTTGTATGTGCATACGCTCATCAGCATATAATAATCTTTCTGATCATATTTCTGCACTGCTTTATCCTGAGTTGCTACAACTTCACCGTCAACAGAATATTTTACATTTGTAAACTCTACACCTTTCATTGCTGCCGGAATGTCTGTTATAACATAAGCCATGTTTATACTTGTCTGCTTTGAAAAATCAAGATTGTCTACAGTAACCGTATAAGTACCATCTTTGTCGATTTTTGCATTTGTCATACTTGCATCATGTTTACCCGTATTTGTTGCCATATACTGAGTGAGGCAGTCATAATCTTTACTTTTTATTCCCTGATCCTCATTCTCAACAAATTTTCTATATGCCCAATCCGGGTCTCCTGCTGACTCAAATCCAAGTATAGCATTGTATGTATGCTTTGCTTCTGTTGTTGTGTCTGTTGTTGTGTCTTCTGCTGAAGCTTTGTTTACACCTGCTGCTGAGCCAAATGAAACTACCATAGCTGCAGATAGAGCTGCCGCTAAAATACCTTTAATCTGTTTTCTCATAATAATTTCCTACCTTTCTATACTTATGTACTCTCGGTATCTTCTCAAAACGAGTCATTTCGGCTGGATTTCCGATATACTGTTTCCATTTTCTCGTCGTACACACCGTGTACGCACTGCGAAAATGTCATTGTATATCAATAATCCATCTCGAAATTCTTCGTTCAGAAGATTCCGAGAGTACATTACTTTTAGGCACTGTGCCTTTAGTTTCATCTATTATAACATTTAGTTATGTCAAAAAAACCACATTAAATTTAATTATTGTTGCACTAAAAATTCGATTGTTTGAATGACATAATTTTACTTCTGCTCCATCATTCTGCTCCACGCTCTCGCATCAAGTTTTTCCTCGTAAGCATCTGCTGCCGCATCATATTCTTCTTCGTCATCTATGTCTTCCATCTCAAAATCATCATTTCCGAGGTCTTTTAGTCTAAACACATAATATTCCGTGACATTTTCCACATCCCCTGGGATTGCGGCACAATATGTCTTTCCGTCAACTTCATAAATTTCATCTATATAAAAATCTCTGTCAACTCCATCTTCATCCGTAAGTGTCACCATCGTTTCCTCATAATCATAATTACTGTTTTTTGCCATAAAAATCCTCATTTCTGCACACATTTTTTGTATAGCAAGTTTGTGCCAGGTGTACGCAGACACAAATCTTATATGTGAAAAATTTTATTTTTCACACTATATTCCTTAAAACTTAATAATTGTTTTTTACATTATAACAGGTATATATCATGATGCAAAGGTTAAAATCAAACATTAACACATCAATATGTGAAAAACAGTAACAGTCCGGTCATAAAAATATAATCGGTAATATCTGAGCTTGCTCATTGTATTGCTGATTATATTTTTATGGTAAAATAGCCTTTCATTTCTGAAATGAGTAAACATAAGCTGCGTAGCAGCGACTGACAGTTTGCTGGCAGGTTTATGATTGTAATAAATGGAAGGCTGAACTGTTACGAAAAACATATTTACATAGCCTCCGATTACATATGCTCAGAACTAGGTTCAATTATTTTGAACTTTTATTTCAACATTTGCAATTATTTTCTCCTTTAATTTCTTTTATTGTCTTATTTCTCTTGAACTTTTTTTGAACCAGTGATATTATGATATAAAGTTCAAAGTCAGACACCTACTATAAGATAAAAAGTGTTTGCAGAAATGAGGTTTTTTATGAATAAAACAGAAAGCGTCGCGGCACGCCTTAAATATATTATGAATCAGCGTGGTTTAAAACAGGTTGATGTCCTCAACCTCGCCAGACCATATTGTGAAAAATATAATGTCAAGCTTGCCAAAAATTATTTAAGCCAATATTGCAGCGGAAAAAATGAGCCCGGAAAAGATATATTAAATGTGTTAAGTCTTGCCCTTGATGTTAATCCGGCATGGCTGCAGGGATTTGATGTTCCACAGGAGTTTTCAGGTGCAGAAAGCAGCATAAAAGAGGATATTTCAAAAAATCGCTACAATCGTACCGGAGATGATAACTCCGGCAAAAAAACAGATACCACTCAGGCATCTGCGACAGATTTTAAAAATAATAACTCAGCGGATATTTGTAAAAACAATAAAACATCAGATAATAATACAAATAACAACTCACGAAATAATTTTAACAGTGATAACCCGTCAGACAATTCTGAGAAAGGATATGCAAAAATGAAAACTTTAAAAAAATCTTCAAAACTTGATAATGTACTTTATGATGTAAGAGGTCCCGTTCTTGATGAGGCTAACCGAATGGAAGCCGAGGGTTCAAAAATCCTTAAACTTAATATCGGAAACCCTGCTCCTTTTGGATTTGAAGCCCCGGAAGAAGTTCTTATAGATATGCGTCACGAACTTGAATATTCACAGGGATATTCTGATTCAAAGGGTATTTATACGGCAAGAAAAGCGATTATGCAATATGCACAGCTTAAAAATATTCCTAATGTGACTATAAATGACATATATACCGGAAACGGTGTAAGTGAACTTATCAATCTCTGTATGCAGGCACTCCTCAACAACGGAGATGAAATTCTTATTCCGTCACCTGATTACCCTCTCTGGACAGCTACCGCAACACTTGCCGGCGGTAAAGCTGTTCACTATATATGTGATGAACAATCTGAATGGTATCCTGATATTGAAGATATGCGAAACAAGATTACAGATAAGACAAAAGCTATCGTTATCATCAACCCTAACAATCCTACAGGTGCCCTATATCCTAAAGAAATTCTTGAACAGATTGTTGAACTTGCAAGAGAACATCAGCTTATGATTTTCTCAGACGAAATCTATGACAGACTTGTCATGGACGGTGAAAAACATATTTCAATAGCATCACTTGCCCCTGACCTTTTCTGCATAACTTTCAGCGGTCTTTCAAAATCACATATGATTGCAGGCTTTAGAATCGGCTGGATGATATTAAGCGGTCGAAAAGATATTGCAAAAGACTATATCGAGGGATTGAATATGCTTTCTAATATGCGACTCTGCTCAAATGTTCCTGCACAGTCAATTGTTCAGACTGCACTTGGCGGATACCAGAGCGTTGAAACTTATATCCAGCCGGGCGGAAGAATTTTTGAACAGAGAGATTTTATCTACAAGGCTTTAAACGATATTCCGGGAGTATCTGCCGTGAAACCTAAAGCAGCATTTTATATTTTCCCTAAACTCGACATTAAAAAGTTCAATATTTTAAATGATGAGAAATTTGCTATTGATTTTCTCCGTGAAAAGAAAGTCCTTATCGTTCCCGGAAGCGGATTTAACTGGGAAAGTCCTAACCACTTCCGTGTTGTTTATCTTCCACAGCTTTCAGTTCTTGAAAAGTCTATGGAGGGACTCAAGGATTTTCTTTCTCATTACAGACAGTAAACCATACAAAATCAACATTAAAATAAAAATCGTAACCCACTCCGATACTGCTCATAACACGATTAATTGCTGCTGCAACATATCAGAAAAAGCTTATATCCCTAACAGCGTTTTGCTCTGGCATCACGCTGCAGTACAAACATTTTCCTATACATCAAAAAAGTCCCCGGCTTATTGCTCTACGCAATAAGCCGGGGACTTCCTTGATATTTCATTAGATTTTAAACCTCTTAACATTTTCATTCAGTTTAACCGCTATCTCATCAAGCATATTTGCATTCTGTGATACATCTTCCATTATTGAACCTACCTCGCTTGCTGAAGCAGATGTTTCTTCTGCACTTGCTGCATTTTCTTCTGCTATTGCTGAAAGACTCTGCACAACATCAACAACTCCGGCTCTTGCCTCATCAAGTTTTCTTGTCTTGTCTGTAATTTTTTCAACACTTTCTATAGACTCTGCAATTCCTTTTTCAACATTTTTAAATGCTTTCTCAGTCTGAGACACATTTTCACTCTGCTGATTCATTACCTCTTTTACTTCATCCATAGTCTGTACACTCTCTTGAGCATCATTTACAAGTTCACTAATAACTTCCGTAATCTGCGTTGTGGCATCTGCCGACTGCTCTGCAAGTTTTTGTATCTGATTTGCGACAACTGCAAATCCTCTGCCCTGCTCGCCTGCTCTTGCTGCCTCAATGCTTGCGTTAAGTGAGAGAAGTGTAGTTTCTTCTGCTATTTCCGAAATCATATCCGTCGCAACTTTGATCTTTGCAGCCGATTCATTTGTTTTCTGTGTCTGCTCCCCTATAATATGAATAGCTTCCATTGTCTTTTGATTGATTTTTTCAAGTTCAGCAAGAATACTCATTGCATTTTCGCTTGCCTTATGCATATCTGCCGCATTATCTCCAAGCTGCTCGACTTCAGTTGACGCCTGCTCTATCATTTTTCCCATAACAATAACATTTTCCGTAGCGGACTGGGTTTCCTGTGCCTGTGATGACGCTCCGTCTGCTATACCGGTGATAGCTGTCTCCACCTGTCCGGCAGCTGTTGATGACTCATTTGCACTATTCTTCAATGCCTCGGCAGCCTCACCTAAACTTTCACTATATGCACGGATTTCCGCCATAACTTTTACTATAATATTCTTCAATTCGGTAATCGACCTCAACATCACACCGACTTCATCTTTTCTTTTAAGCATTTTTTTATCCGAAGAAACATCTCCACTGAAATCGAGGTTTCCAAGTTTCTCAACGGTGTCCGTTGCACTTATAATCGGTGCAACTATCTTTCTCGTGACAAATATTGCAGCTATAAGGCACAAAACCATTGCAAAAATACTTCCTTTTACAGTCGATGTTGCAATAGAAGTTGTCCCTGATAATGCCTGTTTTTTATTTGCATTTACAACAAGAATAAAGTCCTTGCTTTTACCTACATAAATTCCTGCATATTTTGTTTCACCATTAAAATTATATTGAACCACTTCCGGCTGCGGTCTGTTTTCTGACTTTAATTTTGAAATAACCCCTTTTACAACTGAATTTTCAACAGGTTTTCCTATTTTGTCGGCAGTAGGATGATACAGCATAGTTCCGTCACCATCTACAATATATGTATAACTGTCTTTTACACCTTTTATTTCTATATTTCCAATAACCCTTGAAAGATTTCCGCCTGACATAACCGAATCATAAGATGACATTCTTATCTGATTGTCAATACCCTCACCTGCAACCATCGCTACATCTAGCATATAGTTTGATGTAAGTTCTGATATGTTTGATGATGATTTAGGTATAACCGTCCATAGATTAAGTACCACGGTAAGCACTACCGCTGCCGCTACAAGCAGCAATATCTTTGCTTTTAAAGAGTGCAAAAAGCCTATCCTTTCTGTATCTGCCGTTTCACTTTTATTTTTCACATTCCTTTGAATATCCATATTTTTCCTCCATTTTCTCCGTTTTTATTTTATAAAATTCATGCCACCTATCGTATAAGCAATCTTATATAGACCACAATGTTAATTATATAGTAATTTTATCCTAAAACATACTAAATTTTGACTCACACTTCTGCCTGCTATATAAGCTTGACACTTTCCTCAATATCACCCGACATCATTTGCAAACTCTGGCTCTGTGCAGAAATTTCTTCTGTTGTTGCTGCTATAGCCGCTACTTTCTCGTTTATACTTTCAATGTCATTTACGAGATTTTTAATAAGTTCAATACAAAGCTGCATCTTCGGCAATGTCTCATCTGCCTTATTATTATTCTGAATGATAAGTGTTTTAGTCTCATCTGCAAGTTTGCCAATCTGCCCCGCAACAACCGCAAATCCTCTGCCCGATTCGCCTGCCCTCGCCGCTTCTATTGAAGCATTTAACGATAACATATTTGTCTGACCGGCTATTCCCGTAATATTCTCAGATGTAGACTTAAACACATCGATAAATTCTGATATTACACTGAGTGAATCAGTAAGCTCGTTACATCTTTCAGATATTTCAGAAACCATCTTTGAAATATCTGTCGCTTCGCCCGCAGATGTATCGTTTGCCTTTGATAATTCAGCAATTCCACTGCCTAAACTTTCAAATTGCTTTACGATTTCTGCTATCATTTCGTCCTTTTTTATCTGATTTTCTTTTTCAGTTTCACGAAGCTTTGAAGTCTCATCCCTCTCATTCTCTACAACACTCTTTATGTAATAAATACAATTTTCTTTTCGATTGATGCCATTGTAAATAGCCTTAACCATCTCTTTACAACTGTCATAACCACAGCATCCGCAGTCAATACATTGCTGCTCGCTCGTAATTTTATTCATATCTCTAAAGATTTCGTTCTGCTGTGCTGCCGACGGTGTATTAACATCTATCTTTCTGTCTGTATAATTTCTGACAAAGTCATTGAGGCTAAGATTTTCAAACTGCCTGCATAATGCCTTGTATCTTTCCTGTGGGCTCGCATTTTCAGTCCATGACGATATTTTTTGAACTTTAAATCGAGATTTCTTCGCCTCTTTCTTTGCAATTTTTCTCTGTCTTGACATTTCAGCATACACTTTCTGCCCATCAATCCCTGACTGCGTACCTGTTCCAAACAGACAGCCGTTTGCACAGTTGAGTATATCTATCATTATAGGACTATCCGATGACGGTTTATACTCATCCAAAAATCTATATGCTTCATGTTCACCTTCAACCTGTCTGACAGACACATCCTCACCAAGGAACCATTTTACATTTTCCTTTAAGCCGCCCGGCATAGGATACATACTTCCAAGACCATATGCAAGTTCGTCATTGTATTCCCTCGCTGTTTTGTATGCATCACCTATATAATCCATAAAATTGTTAAATGTCACATTGTATGAAATGAGCTGCTCACAATTTTTATCGTTTATCTCTGATTTTTTAGCAATACAAGGTGATAAAAATGCTATCTTTTCCGTGATGTGTTCATATTTTTTCAAATACTTTGCCATGCACATGACCGGACTGTAAACAGGCATCATATATTCTATAAGTTCTTTTCTATACTTTTCTATATAATTTACAACTGCCGGACATGGACTTGAAATCATACCTTTCTTTCCTGTTTTTTCAAAATATTTAAGATACCCCCATGTGCAAATGTCAGCACCAAAACTTACACTGTAAATGTGTGACACACCGAGTTCCTTTAGATAACCGAGTATCCTTTTATACTGTGCCGGATAATTTGCTATAAATGCAGGAGCGATAACAACAGTTATCTTTTGACCATTTTTAACAGCATCAAAAAATTCTTTTGTATCATCCGTATATTCCCTTGCATTATGAGTACATACATCTATGCACTCTCCACAATCTATGCAGGCATCCAAAACAACATTTACCTTGTCATTCTCTACCGCACTGTTTGATGGAAAAACCGGGCAATTTCTAATACATTTGTTGCACCCTGTACATAATTCATTTGTATTTATAAAACTCACACCTATCCACCTTCTTTGCTTAAATCTTATATATGTATTTTACCCTATTTTTTTTCTCATATCAACAAAATATGACAATTTTTACAGTAAATAATAACAGTTCAGCCAAAAAAAGATAAGTCAATAATACACGAGCTTGCTCGATGTATTATTGGCTTGTTTTTTTGAGCTGAACTGTTACCTTAATTTTATATTTTTAATTAAACAGAGTTTTTACCTATATAATATACGCATATTATAATATTTTACACATTTTTGTATATGCCAAGCATTTCACTTCATAAAACCCGACATCATACAGACACCTTTTGCCCCGGCAGCTATACAGCTGCTCATATTTTCCTTAGATATTCCACCTATGGCATAGACATCTATGTCAACGCTTTCGCATACTTCCTTAAGAAAACCAAGCCCTCTCGGTGCAAGCCCTTTCTTGCAGTCTGTGACAAATACATGACCTGCTGTTATGTAGGATGCTCCAAGTTCCTCAGCCATCTTCGCCTGTTCTACTGAATGTGTCGAGACACCTATCACCTCAAAACAGTTTTTCTCTCTTTCTGTCATTTTCTCAAGAATATGAAGCGGAAGATGTATCTTTTTCACCCCGAGTTCGATTGCTTCCTTATAAAAATAATGAAGCACACATGACACTCCTGCATTTTCGCATATCTCAAGGACTTTAACGGCAAGCTCCCTGTATGTAACGGGTGGAAGATCCTTTTCACGAAGTATGATAAAGGCAGGCTGCTTTTTTGCAGCCTCCTCTATCTTTTCAAGAAACGGAGTAAATGAGGACATTTCTTCCCTTTTTTTTATGAAGTTCATCTTGTCTGTGGTTTCTGCATATGCTTTTGCAAATTTTGTATTTGTGTCTAATTCGCCTGCAGTTTCTGCATATGCTTTCACGAGCCTGCGGTTTGTCACACAAACAACGTTTGTGTTATAAACAACGTTTGTGTTATAAACAATGTTTGTGTTATAAACAATGTTCTTTCTATCCAACATACACATAATCATTGAGGACTGGCTGCAATCCCTCATCCTCCATATCTCCATACATCTCATCAAAACTTCTTGCGTCAGAAATTTCAAACTGCTCATCGCCTGCATCTGCATCGTCCTCGCCTGCATATTTGCTCTCATGGTCGCCTATGCCGGTTGATACTCCCGCCGAAACCTTTGTTGCGGCAATTTTTACTATTCCGTCCCTAAAATGCTTCTGCTCTCTTGATGAAACCGTTATTCCAATATACGGCAGGAATATCCTGTATGCACAAAGCACCTGACAAAGCTCTTTTTCGTGCACATCAAGTGGATTTATCTTATCATTATTGATGATAGGACGAAGTCTCGGACATGAAAGTGAATACTCAACATGAGGATATTTTCTCTGAAGATAATAAACATGAAGTGCACTTGCAAGTGCATCCTTTCTAAAATCTGAAAGACCTAAAAGTGCTGAGAAACCTACACCTCTCATGCCTCCCATGATGGCACGCTCCTGTGCTTCAAACCTGTAAGGAAATACTCTTTTATGTCCCATAAGATGAAGTGTCTCGTATTTATCTGAATTGTATGTCTCCTGGAACACCGTTATATAATCGGCACCGCACTCGTGAAGATACTTGTACTCATCACTGTTTACCGGGTAAATCTCAAGACCTACATTTCTAAAATACTTTGTGGCAAGTTTACACGCTTCACCTATGTATTTAACATCACTTGCACTTCTGCTCTCACCCGTGAGCATAAGTATTTCCTCGATGCCTGAGTCGGCGATGACTTTCATCTCATGCTCTATCTCATCAGCATTGAGTTTCTTTCTGTTAATGTCATTGTAGCAGTTAAAACCACAATAAACACAATAATTCTCACAATAGTTAGCAATATAGAGAGGTGTAAACAAATACACCGTATTTCCAAAATGTTTACTCGTCTCAATCTTTGCCCTCTGTGCCATCTCTTCAAGAAACGGAGCGGCGGCAGGTGACAAAAGAGCCTTGAAATCCTCAACATTGCAAGTCTCACTGTTAAGTGCCCTACGCACATCAACAGCAGTATATTTATCATAATCATATGAATTCATCTGAGAGAGAACCTTATCCATAACATCAGAATTTATCTGCTCCATTCCCTCCATATACTCCATATGATTAGTACGGCAGGATGGGTCAGTCTCTAACTTGTGCTTATGCTCTAAAGCCTTTTCTGACAATTTATCAGAATCTACAAAAAATTGATTTTCAGCCATTTTTCTTCCTCTTTTCCTATATGATGTACTCTCATATTCAATCTAAATTGAAAAAACTATCTTAACTATATTTTACTATGCCGTAACATATAATATAAGCCAATTAAATCCGTAAAGCGGATTGCTCATGAATGCAGTCGTTTTGCGATCTGCGTTCAATATCTTACAAGATTTCATTCGATCAATCCCTCAAAAATCCCGTAAGCGGATCAGAGGCCTGTGCACCTCTCTCAAGCACTCGTCCAAGTCCCGCAAGATATGCATTTCTTCCTGCTTCGATAGCTGACTTAAATGCACCTGCCATCGCCGGAATATCACCAGCCGTCGCAATAGCCGTGTTTGCCATGATAGCGGCGGCTCCCATCTCCATAGCTTCACAAGCCTGTGAAGGTTTTCCGATACCTGCATCAACGATTACCGGAAGATCTGACTCGTCAATTATTATCTGGATAAATTCTTTTGTCGCAAGACCTTTGTTTGAACCTATTGGTGATGCAAGCGGCATGATAGCGGCGGCTCCCGCATTTGCAAGATCTCTCGCTGTATAAAGGTCAGGGTACATATAAGGAAGCACCGTAAATCCCTCTTTTGCAAGAATTTCCGTAGCCTTTACCGTCTCGGCATTGTCAGGAAGAAGATATTTGCTGTCTTTCATTATCTCAATCTTTACGAAATCACCGCAGCCGAGTTCTCTTGACATTCTTGCTATTCTGACTGCTTCTTTTGCATCCCTTGCACCTGATGTATTAGGAAGAAGTGTTACACCCTCCGGAATATAGTCGAGAATATTTTCACTTTTCTTTGTATTTGTTCTTCTTACCGCAAGTGTGATTATCTGTGCACCTGCATTTTCAACAGCCGCTTTGATAAGCTCCATTGAATATTTTCCTGAACCTAAAATAAATCTTGATGAAAATTCTTTTCCACCTAATGTAAATGTATCTTTTGACATACCACTGCCACCTCCAACAAAACTTACTATTTCTACAACATCATTATCTTTTAAAATATAATTTGAATAGTCACTTTTATCAATTATCTTTTCGTTACACTCAACTGCAATGTGCGTAACCTTATAATCATTGTCATCAAGGTATTTCTGAATAGTCATACCTGCCGCATTTTCGTCTTTTCCATTAATATGTACCATATATCGCTCTCCTTTAAAATTAGTATTGTCTGAGGACAAGTTATCTTGCCTTGCGAATTTAATAACTAGAGAACAAAGTGGGCAAACCTGCTTATATTTCATTTTTTCTAAATCTTTGATGGTTTTGCAACACTTTGCGTGCCAGATGCGTGTTGCACGTTTTTTGCAACTAATTACTTTACGCATCTGTGCACATCCGCGGAGCTTTTTTTATTATATATGACTTTGTCATATATAATAAAAAAAGCCACACAAAGAAATACACCCGCGGTGGTGTACCCCTTCATGTGACTTAAATATAATGCCATCCACACTAATGTGAATTGCAACTTAAATCTCACTCTGCCGTATATATTAACCCATTTCTAGTGTGAATGTCAAGTGTAGATTTGATTCTTATCTGACTTTTAGTAACAGTTCAACCCTAAAAATATAATCGGTAATATTTAGGCTTGCTCATTGTATTGCTGATTATATTTTTAATTTTCTTTATGGATAAGTGACACAAGCGTTTTTATAAGCATCTTTATATCTATCGGCTTTGTCAAATGTGCATTCATTCCAGCCTGCATTGTTCTTTTCATGTCCTCATCAAATGCATCTGCCGTCATCGCTATTATAGGGATGCTTTTTGCTCTCTCATGCGATGAATTTCTGATTATCTTTGTCGCCTGCATCCCATCAATTTTAGGCATTCTGACATCCATAAGTATAACATCATATCTGCCCTCAGCTGATTTTAAATACATATCTACTACTTCCTGACCGTCTTTTGCACGCTCTACATTCATTCCATGTGCTTTCAATATTTCCATTGCAACGGCAGCATTTATATCATTATCCTCTGCTAATAATACATTTTTATCCTTTAAAATACTTTCGTCCGGCTTTACTGCTGAATTTCTTTTTGCTTCATCAATACTATGAACTTCCCTGTCAAAGTCTATCGTAAATGTTGTGCCTTTCATGGGTTCACTCTCACATTCTATAGTTCCACCCATTATCTCAACAAGATTTTTTACAATCGTAAGTCCAAGTCCGGTTCCCTCAACTTTATTTGTAAATTCATTATATTCCTGTTCAAACGGCATAAACATCTTTTTCTGAAATTCTTTGCTCATCCCACAACCATAATCTCTTATTACACAATGAATATGAACAAGTTTTTCATCTATGTCCTCTACCTCCATTATCCAATCGACATAGGAACCGCTGTTTGAAAACTTCAACGCATTATTTATGATATTTACATATATCTGCTTTGTCCTAAGCGGATCTATCTTGATAAGAAAAGATCTGTACTTGCTGAAATCTGCCCTAAGTTCAACATTGTATTTTTTTGCATTTGCCTCTAACATTTTCTTTATTGAACCAACAAAATCCATGCTCTCGACATATTCTTCTTTTAATTCAATCTTATTCTGCTCAATCTTGTTCATATCCAGAATGTCGTTTATTATCTGCAGCAGAAAATTGCCGGAATCAATTATCTGGTCTATGCACTCATCTTTTTTCTTTATCTCCGTGCTCGACCGTCCTATAGCCGCCATGCCGAGTATAGCATTCATAGGTGTTCTTATCTCATGACTCATTCTCGATAAAAAGTCAGTTTTTGCACGGCTTGCTTTTATTGCCTCATCACTCTTTTGCTGTATCTGCTCAATAAATTTCTTTTTGCTGTTTATGTAGATTAATATTCCGATAACTGCAAATACAAGTATAAATGAAACAAATGAAAGTATATCTATATAAGAGTACAGCTTATCATACCACGAAAGGTCAGACCATTTATATGCTGTATCTTTATCTATAATATTTTTTCTTTCTTCTGATGTTATGTACTGTATTCCCTTGTTTAAAGCTGATTCTAATATGGAATTGTTGTTTATCGCAAGACCAAACGGCAATGATATATTATCAAATTCTCTTATATCAAGCTTCCTGTATCTCGGATTTTGAATGATAAACTTCGCATTGTATGTACTGGTCGCAAATGCATCCACCTCACCGTCATTTACCCCATTACAGGCATCTTCTATCGTGTCATACTCAACAATATTGTATTTTGTTTTGTTTTTCAGACAATCTGATATATATTTATATTTTTTTACAACCGCAATTCGCGCATTATCATTAAGTGTTCCATAACTGCTCTTTGTTATATAATTTATATCTGAGTCAAACAGACTCTTTGTTTTATAATACATCAGGTCATCAACATAGACTGGCAGTACAATATCAGTTTTCGTACTATTGAACATATCATAGGGATCTTTCGTATTTATCGCAAAATACCTAAACTTTATTCCGAGCTTTTCGCCCAGCTTATCCATAAGGTCTACTGCTATCCCTTTATATTTATGACTCTTTTTGTCATAATAACTTATAGGCTTATAGTCATCATATACTGCAACATTTAATGTATTGTTTTTTCTGAGATAATTTTCTTCGTACTTTCCAAGAGGTGTGTTTATTCTGTCCGGATAATATTTTACATTAAGAGCATTTTCAAATGTCGGCTCGGCAAGCTTAAGCTCCGTAAGTGCTTTATTGACATTTTTATAATATGGATTAGTGTTTTTCATAACAATATAATTATGGGATACACTGAATTTATTTAATATCTTCATATCATCAGTAAGATCCATAACATTGCTTATGACACCGTCCACTTTCTCATCGTCTAAAGCCTGTTTACATTCATTGTAATCATTATAATATACTAAATTTTTATATACATTTATGGATTTTAAATAAGACTTCATCCCAACATAATCAAGAAGCTGTTTTGTTATTGCAATCTTCATCCTGCCTATGCTGCTATAGTCATCATAATACAGGTCACCACGGTTTTTCTTCGTCATTATGGCATGGTAAGTAGTCATTATATCTTCAGTAGTAAAACTCAGTTCACTTGAAGCATTAACCGGCTCCGATGCCGGCATAATAATGTCAATGCTGCCACTTTTAAGAAGTCCCGGCAATTCTTCCCACGATTTTACTTTTATATAACTATAGTCAAAATGAATACTGGAAAATCTGGATATTTCGTCCAGATAATCTACACCATATCCATATTCATCTCCATTTGAATCGTACTCAAAAAATCCGTCAAGCCGGCAAAAACCTACTTTAAGTTTTACTGTAGACAATTCGTCTGCTGACGCAGTATCAGAATCAAAAATGCAGACTGCTGACAGCAATAAGCATATTATACATATATATTTTAATTTAGCCCACATATCCCGCATTTTTAATCAGACCTTTCCCATCAAACTTAAGCTGTAAGTATTTTATTATTTTTTTAATATTTCAATTATCTTTTTCTCAACAATTTCAGCCGTTTTTCTATGAGTCTTAACCGTAGGATGCCAGTTTATGCTGAGTCCGTCAGCTTCATCCTGAAACGGAAGTTCAAGATAATATACATTATCCGTATTATTCTTACTGTTAAAAAGTTCAACCGCTCTTTCTACTGAACCACACAGTCTTTTATCCATCGTACCGAGCATACATAAAATCGGTATTTCAGGATTTTTACTCCTTATCGTACCGAGGAATTTTGTATAACCGTTTACAAATTCTTCGTTTCGTGCTGCATCATTATCCGTGTAACTTGCATCATTTGTTCCAAGATACACCGTGATAATGTCCGGAATAAAATTACTGTTATCCCACTTTTCCCATTTGTCCTCAGGTGTGTGAAGATAATCCCTCTCGCAGCCTGCGTCCGTATATTCGTAAAGCATCGGCACAAGCCAGTCCGCATCTTTAACCTTTGGTGCATCTTCTCCTATGTATGCCGTAATCACACCTTTACCGTTCCATGCAACAACATTTACATCCGCATCAAGATGTGTTGCCGTAAGAAGTGAATATGCTCCCATCGGATTTTCTTTTGAAGTATCATGCTGTGTCTCTTCAACTCCACCCTCATTGCCATATCCGCAGGTAATCGAATCACCTACCATTTCTATCTTAAGCTTTTTAGCCGCAGGAGGTGTCAAAATCTCCTCACTGTCCGTCTCTATCCATTTGATGCCGCAAGCTGCATACTCTGCTTCTGAATATTTTATAAGAGTGACTGTTACCGTTTTTTCTTCATCTGACTCATAAAGTACATACTCAGCTTCGTCTTTGTCAAGACAAAATCTTTTATATGGCTCCTCATCGGCAGCCGCACCATACGATATTTCATTATCCTTTTCTTCCTTAACAAACACGGCAACCCATGCGTAATCTCTCTTTTCATGGGTTGAGGCATCCGATACCAATTCCACCTTTGCTGTCTTTCCCTTAAATCTGAACGATACACTTGAACCGGTATAACCGAGATAACGCACTCCGTCCCTGTATATGGTTCGTCCCGTTATCTTAGTATTGTTCTCATCTGCTGCAAATCTCATAAATTCTCCTCGATTCTATTATCCTCATTTTCAGGCGGATATTCATAATCCGCTCTGCTGCTTTCTTTTAATACTATTATCTGCTTCTGATATTTAATATCATTTATCTATCCTGCCGGAGTTGCTGTCGGTACGGTCTCCGCACTTTTGTTTATATCAAGCCAGCAAGCCTGCCTTAAGGCTATTTCACTGTTTGATACATCCTCTCCTTTAATATTTCCATCAGGCTGTACGCATAATATCTCATTTGACTTTTCGCCTGCTTCTTTAAGCCAGTATGCCGTATCTGCCTGTGGAATCACATTCTTGTATTTTTCAAAATCATCCTTTGACAATTCAAAGAAATATTCAGGAAATTCATTGTCGTCAGCAGATTTTACATAATTTTGAACCTCGACAAGTCCAAGTTCGTTGTCGGAATATTTTTTCAACTGCTTTGTGTTGAGCCAGCGGCGGGCTTTTGACTCATACCAGTCGTTACTTTCCGTTTTCTCCATCGAAAATCTCTTTTTCTTTCCTGCTTTCTCTTTCATCATAAGCACTTTGCCATCAGATGTTTTTTCAAGAATGACCCAGTTTGCAGTTCCAAATATAACCACATCACCGACATTCGCTGCCTGTATAAATTTCTTTTCAAGTTTTGCAGCTCTCTCCTGTGCGTCAAACTTTTTCTCAGCCTTTTTGAAATTTATCAAAGCCGATTTGTCCTTTCCTTTTTTCTCCTTTTTCAATCCTATATAATAATAGCACTTTTTCATATTGCCATTTGCAACCAAAAAGCCATTTGCTTCTTTATAGTTGGCTATGGCAAGTTTGTATCTTTTTTGTGACTGGTGATATATCCCCTTGCACATCGGATACACCGGAGTTTGCCAAAGGAATACTATCAGTGCAGCAAAAACAGCCAGCACAATTCCTCTTCTTTTATATGCTGCCTTAGTTTCAAGTTTTAATATTCCTTTCTGACATTCTTCTATATGCCTGTCACATTCTTCGACCTTGTACTTGAACTTTTTACATCTTTCAAAATTCTCTATGGCATCTACAAAATCGCTTTTAGTCTTTGACTTTTTCTGTCTTTGGCACGATAAATCAAACACCTCAGCAGTTCCGTTCTTTACCGCTTTATCAGCAATCTCAAGACACTTTGCCCTTCTCTCATCGGAATCAAGATATCCTGGGATTTTTCCAAACTTAGCGGCAGCATTGTTCATAGAAATATAAACTCTTTCAAATCTCTCAACGCAGTCTGCAGCTTCCATCACTGAAACCGCTGAATTGTATATTTTTTCTTCTGCAGACAGAACTCTTACTTCTTTTCCTGCCGCTTTTTTTGCCGCATCCCTTGCAGCCTTTATAGCCGCCCTTTTTTCAGCTTTTAGAGTTGCTTTATCTTTTTTATTTTCAAAAGTATCAGCCATTTGCATTTTCCACCTTATTTTTTTTCCTATCAAAGATTTTTCCAACATAGTCCACGGTAGGTCCCATCATTATGACCATACATACAGTCATAATACCAACTTCCCCACCTGCCGCAAATCCTATACATGTTGCCACCAGGTCATAGATAATCCTTACAACCCTGAATGTATTTTTTCCCGTATATTTTTCTATCTTATCACTTATAAGAAATGATACCGCATCATAAGGAGCTGTACCGTGCCCACTCTGCATATATACTGCTGCCGCAACAACAAATATTATAAGTCCCGGTATCAGAAAGCCGACTCGCATACCAAGTGAAAGATGTGACGGTACATGAAAAATATCCTTAAACACCCATGAGAAAAAATCTGCTGAATATCCGACAAGTATCATATTTCCCAGAGTTCCTGTTCCTATAAGTTTTCTCTCAAATATGACAACAAGTACAAGAAGTACCAAATTTGATATAAGCTGATAGTTTCCAAATGTCATGCCGAGTCTGGCTGAAATGCCATAATTCATAGCGGAATACGGGTCCGTCCCCATATCACTTAAAACAAGCATTGCCACGCACATTCCCATAAGGATAACAGCTATTATCATCATAAAAAAACTTTTTGTCCACTCTTTAGTAAATTTAAAATTCATAATTCTATCCTATCCCATTTATTTTTACTCTCAGAAAACATAATATCACAGCAACCACCCATTGTCACGCTATTTCTTTGTGTTACCTCTTTTTATAGTAACAATTCATCCTTGCTTTTTATATCTTATATTGGTCTGCCCAAATACATACTGTTTTGAACTTACCTGTTTTTGTGCCTTGCTATACTTAAAATCACGCTTTTCTCTCTCTGCTATAAGTGTCCTCTTTGCCCTCAACTCCTCTTTCTCCATTTGTACCTTTTCAAAATCTTTATTTTGTATCTCATAAACAAACCTTGAAACATCTGCATCTTTGTTAAATCTCTCTTTAACATAATATATATGAAGATGTTTTTTCGCCCTTGTCATAGCCACATAAAACATTCTTCTCTCTTCTTCCATGTCGGCATCAAGAACCGCTTTTGAGTGCGGTGTCACCCCCTCGTTTGCATCAGGTATGAATACACATTCATATTCAAGTCCCTTTACTCCATGCATTGTCATAAGAAGTACGGCATCCGACTGTTCCTGCCCGTTAGAAAGCATCCTGCTCTTGACTGCCTGTTCTTTAAGTTCTTCCGAGTATGACCTTATATACTCAAACCACTCTTCAAAGTTATCATAGCCTTTTGCCTCCTCCTGAAGCTCATCTAAAAAATCCATCATCTCATCAGCTCTGACACCTTTGTACTCCGCATAGTCTTTTATATAATCGTCATATCCTATCCCGTTTCTTATAAAATTTATCGCCGGATATGGTTTCAGATTTGAGAGCATCTTAAGGTCATACTGAAACTGCTCAAAACGCTCAATCATCCACTCCTTATCTTCATAATATTTTTTGAGTTCCTCTATATCGACAACACTTTCAGTAAATGCTGACCGGTGCACATATCTTTTTGGTCTGTTTATAATACGGAGGAAATCAGCCCTCTCCCTGCTTCCCTGTGCAATTTTTATATATGTAATAATATCTCTGGCTATCCAGTGATCATACATATTGGGTATGCGTTCTTTCATAACAAACGGTATATTAAATTCCATCAGCTTTGAACTCATAGTCCTTGCCTGTGTATTTGTTCTAAAAAGCACCGCCATCTGACTGTACGGTATCCCGCTGTCTTTATATTCAAGTATCTTTGCCCTGATATTTTCACATTCTTCAGATATTTTGTTAAATTCTTTTATCTCTATTTCTTCCCCATACTCATTTTCAGCCGTAAGTTTTTTGGATAGTCTGTTTTCATTCTTTTCAATAAGTTTTGCGGCCCGTTCTACAATAGCACCGCTGCACCTGTAATTTATACCGAGTACATATCTTTTTGAATCTTTATAGTCCTTTAAAAACTGTTTCATTATGTCAGGCTTTGCACCTCTGAAACCATAAATTGACTGGTCATCATCACCTACGATAAAAAGATTGTTTTCAGGTGCGGCAAGCATTTTTACTATATCATATTGAACCTTATTTATGTCCTGAAACTCATCTATGAGAATATAAGGATACTGTTTATGCCACATCTGCCTTATGTCCTCTCTCGCCTTAAGAAGTTCATAACAATAGACCAGCATATCGTCAAAATCTATAAGTTTCCTGCCCTGTAAAGCTTTCTGATAGCCTGTAAATATTCTTCTGAAAGACTCTCCCGGACAGTTTGGCGAATAATAGTGTTGTAATTCTATCATCTCGCCCTTGACTCTGCTTATCTCCCCCTCAATATCATTTAAAAAGTCATTTTCATCCTGTATCTCTATATCTTCTTTATTTATAAGTTCTTTTAATATCTGTCTTTTAGTATCATCACGGATAATATTATCTGCAGTATAATGATACGCATATTTTAATATTGTAAAAAATATAGCATGAAATGTTCCAAAATATACTCTTTTAGAAGCATCACCCATCATGCTCTCATATCTTTTTTTCATCTGGACTGCCGCCGCTTTTGTGAATGTGATAACAAGTATGTTAGTATTTTTTACTCCTTTTTCCTCAACAAGATACCTGACTCGTTCTGTTATAACCCTCGTCTTTCCTGAGCCCGGTGTCCCTATAACAAGACATGGTCCCTTAAAATGTTCTATTGCTTTTTTCTGCTGTTCATTCAAATTCAAAACTGCTACTCCTAACTAACTAATTTAGGCAGGATTTCAAAACATACGAAACCCTGCCTTTTTATTTTGCTTTTCCATATCTTTTCCATAAACCTGTGTCAGACAGATATTCCTAATCCGCCTGATAATGTTAAACTCATCTGTGTCTAAAAATCCATAACCTGTGCAAACATATCCCTTAGATTTCCATATGCCCTGTAGTCTGCACGATCATCACCAACTTTTTCAATGTCATTTAAAAGAAGAAGCTTATCCCCCTGATAATACTTCACCATATAACGACAGAGTGTTGAGTTTATCCCTGCACCTAATACTAATAGTATATCCGCATTCTCAACTATGGTGCTCGCCTTACTTATTTTTCCATTGTCAAGCATCTCTCCAACAAGTGTAAATCCCGGTCTGAGTGGGATACCGCACTTTTCACATACCGGTATGCCTTTTGCGTGCTTTATATAATGTGAGTCATATAATCTTTTACACCTTGGACATACATTCTCATCTACAGAACCGTGAAGCTTTATGACATTGCTGCATCCTACTTTATCATATATAGAATAAACCGAACGCGTAACCACTGCACTGAGCTTACTGCACTGCTGCAATTTATATATACCATAATGGATGGGCGAAGGCTGCGGATCATCAATATTTAAAATAACCTCCTTATAATACTTGTAAAACAGAGGCGCACGTCTCGTGTAAAATGATGAAGATACTATCTCATCATTTGGGTAACCATATTTTTGCTCAACATCATATGCGAGATGCTCAGCATTTACACCGTTAAGTCCCATGTCATATGTAATGTTCATACCCGCAAGCACTACGATATTTCCGCCCTCGCGTATAATGTCTCTCATTTTTTCAAGAACCTGCTCCATAGAACCCTCATTTCTGCACACATTTTTGTGCATAGTGTGAAATACAAAATCTGTGTCAAGTGTGCACAGACACAAATCTTCGGTGCGAAAAACCTATCTTCACACTTTCTCCTTTAATGATACCTAAAATCACTCTCCAAGATATGTGCATATACACTTTACAGCGTTATCAATGCCTGAAAGATCACTTCTGACAACAAGGTCATAGTTGTTTAAATCTGTCCACTTTTCACCTACATGATAATTGTAATAATTGCCTCTTCTCTTATCATTTTTCAAGATGACATCTGCCGCCTTATTTTCCTCGATATCATACTCACTCACGGCACGCTCAATCCTAAATGACATTGCTGCCTTTATGAAAAGATTTACTACATCCTCTCTCTCTTTTAATACATAATCAGCACATCTTCCCACTATAATGCACGGTCCCTCCTCCGCAACCTTTCTGATAACATCAGACTGTGCAAGGAAAATCCTGTCATCAAGCGACAAACCACTGAAACCAAAATCCTGGTTTCCATAGACATTTATACCCATAGCAAGTGAATAAAGCAAACTGTTTGTAGCCTTATCCTCAGCTCTTGCAAATGTTTCCTCAGCAAATCCGCTCTCCTTTGCCGCTCTCGTAATGATTTCATTATCATAAAAAGGAATATCGTAATGTTTAGCAAGCTTTTGTCCTATCTCGCGTCCGCCGCTTCCATACTGTCTGCTTATCGTAATAATCTTATTCATAGGTCATACCCCCTGTTCTGATTCCCAATATAATTGGCTATTTTCCATAAATTATTATATATTCATTATACACTTTTTTTGCTATTTGCACAATGATTTTATTCTCTTTTTATGGCTGAACTGCTTGTGACCTAATATCTAAGCATCCATGAATTTTCAGGTTTTCTTTTTATTTCCTGTTTATTTTCATACATTGCAGCATCTGCTTTCTTAAAAACATCGTCATAACAACTATGTTTTTTACTGTCATAATGCACGATTCCCATAGCTACTGAAGCAAAATAATAATCAGGGTACATTTCATTTATCTGTTCAAACTGCTGTTCAAGATTTCTGCGGCAGTTGTTGAGCTGTTCCATATCTGCATTTTCTATTATTGCAACAAACTCATCACCGCCTATCCTGAATACCGGGCTATGCTTAAATGCGCGGCATATACATCTGCATGAATCTATAATAAGTATATTTCCCTTTTCATGGCCATAATTGTCATTTACATATTTCAGACCATTTATATCAAAAATCGCAACCGCAAAATCAACCTCACTGTTTTTTATAACATCATCAATAATCTCTATGTATTCTTTATATGCAGTAACATTTTTAACTCCCGTAAGCCCATCAACATAAGCTTTTTGATTTGCATAGTTTAATGCATCCTGAAGTTCTAACATCTGCTGTTTTTCGTTTGAAATGTCCTGAACAGCAAATATAACATGCTTTAGCTTTCCATTTTCATCCCTGTCAACTTCTATAAATCTTGCACGACACCAGCCTACCTTTTTCCCCTTATACTCGGTAGATATATATTCATTTTTTCCTATTCGCTCATCAAGAGTTGACAAATCTGTAAATTCAAGCATCATGTTTATATGTTTTTGCACGGCACGCTCTGAATATATTTTTCTCAATGCCGTTGACGCACACTTTGTGCCCCCAACTGCCTCATTAGCCAATGTATAATCTTTTATTCTCTCGTAACTGTCATCATGCATATTAATGTAATACATGAATATGTAAATATTTGCCAATGAACTGACGGTATTGTACTGGCGTTTTTCATGCTCAAGTGCTATCTTTAATTCTGCCTGGGAATATTCAAGCTCGATATTTTTCATAATGACTTCCTGTGCCACCTCATCAACACTAAGATTGCAATATGCACTTATAACACCTATACAGATACCTATCACAAGCATATTTGTCTGAGGCTCCATATTTTGAATAAATGCTCCTAGTATAACAGGCACAGTAAATGATATTAGCACAACATATCTTTTGCCTCTGCCGGACTTTTTTTCAAGATATGCATCTTTTAACAATGCGGCTGTCGAAATCGTAATATAAACCGCAGGTACTATAAAAAGAAATCCATAATATTTTCCTCTCAAAAATTTACCCGCATCATTTATACTGTAAAATCCATCAACAAAACAGGCGATGATTATAATAACCATATTTATGACAGCCGGTATCGCACAATGCAGACAGCTCATCTGATTTGATATGATTGATGACTCCCTAAATATTCCTGAGTATATAAACCACAAAAATATCGTATAATTAAATGCTATAAAGGCACAAGCCCAAACCAGACTTCTTAGTCCTCTGCACATACTGATTATTCCATAATCTGCAAGATTACCTGCTGCAAATGCAGCAACCATGCAAAAACTTGAAAATGTAATCCAGAAATACAATTTCATGAAAATATCTTTTTTCTTCCAGCCATATATTCTTGTAATAATCAGCAACAATGTTGCCACACATATAATATCCGTTTTTGTATATGTCAACATTCCTTTTAATATTTCATGCACTCCATCAGCCTCCCAAAAACACAAAGTATAATCTGATTTGAATAACGATTTCACATATATTTTTTAACAAATACTTATCTATTCATGTACTATGTGGTCAGCAAATAATAAATATTATTCTGCACTATCAAGACTTGGAATCTGCACCTGTATATCACAGTCCATTCCATAGTCAACACCGTCTATCTTAAATCCAAAAATCTCATAAAATTCTTTCCAATATTCGTCTATATCTGCAACTTCGGTAAGATTTTCAGGAGTTATCCCGTTCCAGATTTTCTCAACTTCCTGCTGTACCTCAGATTCCATCTCATAATCATCCATACGGATAAGTCTCTTATCATCAACCGGAACACCTGAAGGATTGCAAAGTCTATCATGCACAAGTCTATACATCTGCTGAATACATTCTTCATGCACATTTTTTTCTTTCATTACTTTTAAAAGTATTGACAGATATAATGGCACGATAGGAATAGCTGCACTTGACTGTGTTACAACAGCCTTGTTTACTGAAACATACGCACTTACTCCGTCAACCTGCTCGTCTATCTCATCGGCAGTCTTATATAAATCTGCTTTCGCCTTTCCGATAGAACCATCAAAATAGATAGGATGTGTAAGTACAGGTCCAATATATGAATATGCAACCGTCACTGCATTGTCTGAGAGCACATCCGCTTCTTTCATGGCATCTATCCATAAACGCCAGTCCTCACCGCCCATTACCTTAACGGTAGCGTTTATTTCGTCCTCTGTCGCAGGCTCAATAGTTACCTCTGAAATCTCATTTGTAGAAAGGTCTATCGTCTTGTTCGTGTATGCTCCGTCAGTTGTCTTTAACACTGAACGGTATGTCACCCCGTCAGGAGCTTTTCTTCTAGGTGCAGCCACACTGTAGATAACCATGTCAACTTTGCCAAAATCTTTTTTTATAAGGTCTATTGTCTCTTTCTTTATATCATCTGAGAACGCATCACCGTTTATCGTCTTTGCATAATGACCGTCTTTTGTGGCAAACTCCTCAAATGCAACGGTATTGTACCATCCGGCTGTTCCCGTTCTTTTCTCTTTTCCTGCTTTGTCAAATATGACACCGATAGTATCTGCATCACATGAATATGTAAGTGCTATTCTGCTCGCAAGTCCATACCCCATTGAAGCACCGATGACAAGAACTTTCTTTGGTCCGTCAGTCTTTGGCATACTGTTTATATAATCAATCTGCTCCCTAACTGCAGCCTTACATCCCTCAGGGTGTGCAGTTGTGCACATAAATCCTCTTACTTTTGGTTCTACTATCATTTTCTTTTTCCTCCATAAAACAATGCATTTAGTTCTCTATAAAACTTTTAACTTATATTTTCTATTCAATATAATATCCTATAAAACCATATAAAATCAAAAAGATGCCGCCAATGCGACACCTTTTGATTTACCGAAAGCGGTTATATACCATTTCGGCGCCCCTGCCAAGGATTGTTTACGCTCGTTTTTTAATCCTTGTGCATTTCTACTTTACTATATTTAAAGTATTATGTCAATCAGCCATTATATCTGCCTGACAACTTTTGCCATGCAGATATATGCTTATGAAAAATTAGTCGTCTAATTCAGTTGTTGTTGAGAATACAAGCTCTCCATCTTCAGACTTTACTGTGTCGTCTGCCGGAGTCTCCTGCTCTGCTGCTGAATTTTCAGCTTCTTTTTCTGCTGATTTGCCATTCTTTTCTTTTGCTTTTTCCTTAGCTTCTTTCTCTGCTGCTTCTATCTTAGCTCTTCTGCGCTCCTCAATCATCTTTTCTGCTGCCTCGTCACAGTCAAGCTTAACTTCACGGTAGCACTTCATACCTGTACCTGCCGGTATAAGTTTACCGAGGATAACATTTTCCTTAAGACCAACGAGTGGGTCAATCTTGCCCTTGATAGCTGCATCAGTAAGAACTTTTGTTGTCTCCTGGAATGATGCTGCTGAAAGGAATGAGTTCGTTGCAAGTGAAGCCTTTGTGATACCGAGCATACACTGCTGTCCTGTAGGAGCTTCTTTTCCTTCCTCTGTAAGTCTCTCGACTTCATCTTCAAATTCAAGTGCATCAACCATTACACCAGGTAAGAATTCTGAATCTCCTGCTGTCTCGATGCGGATTTTCTTAAGCATCTGACGAACTATGACCTCGATATGCTTATCGTTTATCTCAACACCCTGTAAACGGTAAACTCTCTGAACTTCACGGATCATGTAATCCTGAACGGCACGAACACCCTTGATTGCAAGAATGTCATGTGGATTTACACTACCTTCTGTAAGCTCGTCACCTGCTTCGAGGACTTCGCCCTCTGTTACTTTTATACGCGAACCATAAGGGATAAGATATGCTCTCTCATCTTTAAGTTCGTCATTTGTTATAACAACTTCACGCTTCTTCTTTGTATCACGGATAGAAACTCTACCACCAATCTCTGCGATAATTGCAAGTCCTTTTGGCTTACGAGCCTCAAAAAGCTCCTCGACACGAGGAAGACCCTGTGTAATATCATCTCCGGCAACACCACCACTATGGAATGTACGCATAGTAAGCTGTGTACCAGGCTCACCGATAGACTGTGCTGCTATGATACCAACTGCTTCACCGACCTGAACCGGCTCACCTGTTGCAAGGTTGGCACCGTAACACTTAGCACAAACACCGACATGGGATTTACATGTAAGTATTGTACGAATCTTAACCTTTGCTTTTGCTCTGTTTTCAGCAATCTCTTTACGCTGGCATACAAGTGCGGCACGCTTTGGCGTAATCATGTGGTTTGCTTTTACGATAAGCTCTCCATCATCACTGTATATATCTTCGCAGGCAAAACGTCCTGTAATTCTCTCCTGAAGTTCCTCGATTACATCCTTTCCGTCAGTAACCGCTGAAATCTCCATACCTGAAATCTCTTTTCTGTTTGCACAGCAGTCAATCTCACGAATGATAAGATCCTGTGATACATCGACAAGACGACGCGTAAGGTATCCTGAATCGGCTGTACGGAGAGCTGTATCTGACATACCCTTTCTGGCACCATGTGCAGAAATGAAGTATTCCAATACATCAAGTCCCTCACGGAAGTTTGACTTGATAGGAAGCTCGATAGTACGTCCTGATGTATCTGCCATAAGTCCACGCATACCGGCAAGCTGTTTAATCTGTTTGTCAGAACCACGGGCTCCGGAATCCGCCATCATGAAGATGTTGTTGTATGCATCAAGTCCTGTAAGAAGTGCAGTTGTGATTTCATCATCCGCCTGCTGCCAAACCTTGATAACACCCTTGTATCTCTCCTCTTCTGTAAGGAATCCGCGGCGATACTTTCTTGCTATCTGCTCTACAGTCTTTTCAGCTTCTGCAAGAATTGTCTTTTTCTCTGCCGGCACTGTCATGTCGGAAATAGAAACCGTCATGGCTGCACGGGTTGAATATTTATAACCGATTGCCTTAATGGCATCCATTGTCTCTGCTGTACCTGTTGCACCATGTGCGTTGATACATTTTTCAAGAATCTGCTTAAGCTGTTTCTTTCCTACATGGAAATCAACCTCAAGTTTAAGGAAATTGTCAGGGTTTGTTCTGTCTACAAATCCCATATCCTGTGGAAGAATTTCATTGAAGATAAATCTTCCGAGTGTTGAGCAAATAATCCTTGACTCTGTCTCGCCATCGGCATTGATGCCTGTTCTGCGGACATTTATTCTCTCATGGAGGCATATCTCATGGTTTTCATACGCCGTGATAGCTTCCTCCATTGATTTGTAAAATCTATAATATCTCTCCGGATGCTTATCTGCATCAGGGTCATCAATATAGTCAGGCTTTGTTCTTGAAAGCTCCGGACGCTCCTGTGTGAGATAGTAGATACCAAGTACCATATCCTGTGAAGGAACAGCAACCACTCCACCGTCTGACGGCTTCAGCAGGTTGTTTGGTGATAACAAAAGGAAACGGCACTCTGCCTGTGCTTCAACGGAAAGCGGAAGATGGACAGCCATCTGGTCACCATCGAAATCGGCATTGAACGCTGTACATACAAGTGGATGAAGCTTGATAGCCTTACCTTCTACAAGGATAGGCTCGAATGCCTGAATACCAAGTCTATGAAGCGTAGGGGCACGGTTAAGCATAACCGGATGCTCGCGGATAACTTCTTCAAGTACATCCCAAACCTCTGTCTGAAGTTTTTCTACCATCTTCTTAGCCTGTTTGATGTTGTGTGCTGTCTCATTGGCAACAAGTTCTTTCATAACGAACGGTTTGAAAAGCTCGATAGCCATTTCTTTTGGAAGACCACACTGGTAAATCTTAAGTTCAGGTCCTACTACGATAACTGAACGTCCTGAATAGTCAACACGCTTACCGAGAAGGTTCTGACGGAAACGACCCTGCTTACCTTTAAGCATATCTGAAAGTGATTTGAGAGGTCTGTTTCCCGGACCTGTAACAGGACGACCACGACGACCATTGTCAATAAGAGCATCTACTGCTTCCTGAAGCATTCTCTTTTCGTTTCTGACAATAATGTCAGGTGCTCCAAGTTCAAGAAGTCTCTTAAGACGGTTGTTTCTATTTATAATACGACGATATAAGTCGTTCATATCTGATGTTGCAAAACGTCCACCGTCAAGCTGAACCATAGGACGAAGATCAGGAGGGATTACAGGGATAACTGTAAGTATCATCCATTCAGGCTTATTTCCTGACTCCCTAAATGACTCTATAACTTCGAGTCTCTTAATAATTCTTGCACGCTTCTGACCTGATGCATTTTCAAGTTCAGTTTTGAGTGTCACAGATTCTTCCTCAAGATCAATGTTCATAAGAAGTTCCATGATAGACTCAGCACCCATTCCTGCACGGAATGAATTGCCATATTTTGCCTTTGCTTCCTGATACTCAGCTTCAGATAAAATCTGTTTCTGCTGGATTCCTATATCAGGTGTTGTCTCTAATACGATGTAAGAAGCAAAGTATAATACTCTCTCAAGGTTCTTAGGCGATACATCAAGGATAAGTCCCATACGGCTTGGAATACCCTTGAAATACCAGATATGTGATACCGGTGCTGCAAGTTCAATGTGTCCCATACGCTCACGACGAACGCTTGACTTTGTAACTTCTACACCACACTTATCACAAACTACACCCTTATAACGGATCTTCTTATACTTACCACAATGACACTCCCAGTCCTTGCTTGGTCCGAAGATCTTTTCACAGAAAAGACCATCTTTTTCCGGTTTTAAGGTTCTATAATTTATTGTCTCAGGCTTCTTAACCTCGCCCCTAGACCATTCTCTGATCTTTTCCGGCGAAGCAAGACCAATCTTAATAGCATCATAAGTGATGTGCTTTTCTGCTTTATTAGTCTCTGACATAGTAACCTCCTTAGTCATCAAATACTGATTCTGTATCAATCATAGTTGCACCAAATGCATCTTCAAGCTCGTCAGGTGTTCCCTCGATATAGCCTGCTGATGCATATGACTCACCGTTGTCAAATGCGTCATATGTCTCATCATCATCAGTAAGTGATTTGATTGAATCGTTTTCAGATTCGTCAACATCCTCACCAAGTTTTACTTCATTGCCATTCTCATCAAGAACAGTAACATCAAGTGCAAGTGCCTGTAATTCTTTAAGAAGAACCTTAAATGACTCCGGAATACCAGGCTCTGAAATATTGTCACCCTTGATAATAGCTTCATAAGTCTTAACACGACCGATAACATCATCGGATTTAACGGTAAGAATTTCCTGAAGTGTGTGTGCAGCACCATATGCCTCAAGTGCCCAAACCTCCATCTCACCGAAACGCTGTCCACCGAACTGAGCCTTACCACCGAGTGGCTGCTGTGTTACTAATGAGTAAGGACCTGTTGAACGTGCATGGATCTTATCATCAACAAGATGATGGAGTTTGAGGTAGTGCATGAAACCGATTGTAACAGCACCGTCAAAATACTCACCCGTACGACCATCACGAAGACGAACTTTTCCGTCTCTGTTAATTGGAACGCCTCTCCACTGAGCACGATAAGCTTCATTTTCAACAAGATATTCCATAACATCAGGTGCAAGAATATCTTTATATTTATCTTCAAAAGGAACAACTTCCTTTAAGCGTGCGATTTCCTGCTCGTCGCCATCTTCCTCTGCCTTTGCAAGCTGCTCGGCGAGTTCTTCCTGATTGAGCGGTGTATTTGCATAATCATTTGCAAGTTCAAGAGTATCCATAATATCTTTCTCGTTCGCGCCGTCAAATACAGGGGTTGATACATTAAAGCCAAGAACTTTCGCTGCAAGACTTAAATGAATTTCAAGGACCTGACCGATGTTCATTCGAGAAGGCACACCCAACGGGTTAAGCACGATGTCAAGCGGACGACCGTTTGGAAGGAATGGCATATCTTCAACAGGGAGAACTCTTGAAACGACACCCTTGTTACCATGACGACCGGCCATTTTATCTCCGACCTGAATCTTACGCTTCTGTGCAATATATATACGAACTGACTGATTTACTCCCGGTGGAAGCTCATCGCCGTTTTCTCTTGTAAATACTTTGGCATCAACGATAATACCAAACTCTCCATGAGGAACTTTAAGAGATGTATCTCTTACCTCACGTGCTTTTTCTCCGAAGATTGCACGAAGAAGTCTTTCCTCGGCTGTAAGCTCTGTCTCTCCCTTAGGAGTAACTTTACCTACAAGGATATCTCCGGCACGAACCTCAGCACCGATACGGATGATTCCACGCTCATCAAGATTTTTAAGGGCATCATCACCTACGCCCGGTACATCACGTGTGATTTCCTCGGCACCAAGTTTTGTATCTCTTGCCTCTGCCTCATACTCATTTATATGAACTGATGTATAAACATCTTCTTTTACAAGTCTTTCACTAAGAAGTACGGCATCCTCGTAGTTGTAACCTTCCCATGTCATGAAACCGATAAGCGGGTTCTTACCAAGTGCGATCTCACCGCCGCAGGTAGAAGGTCCGTCTGCGATAACCTGTCCTTTCTTAATTTCATCACCTTTTCTTACGATAGGCTTCTGGTTCATACTTGTTCCCTGGTTGCTTCGCTGGAACTTAGAAAGCTTATATCTGTGAACATTTCCTGTTGCAGGCTTGATGATAATCTCATTTGATGCTGAGCGCTCAACAATACCGTCTTCCTCTGCAACTACACAGTTTCCTGAATCGACTGCTGCTTTCATCTCCATACCCGTACCAACAGCAGGTGCCTCAGTAATAAGAAGCGGAACTGCCTGACGCTGCATGTTTGAACCCATCAATGCTCTGTTGGCATCATCGTTCTGTAGGAACGGAATCATTGCCGTAGCTACTGAGAATACCATCTTAGGAGATACATCCATGAGGTCTATCTTGCTCTTTGCAAACTCTGATGTCTCTTCACGGAAACGACCTGAAACATTGTTTCTCACGAAATGTCCGTCAGTATCAAGCTCCTCGTTAGCCTGTGCAACGATATATTTATCTTCTTCGTCTGCTGAGAGATATACAACCTCGTCAGTAACGACAGGATTTGCCGGGTCAGTTTTATCAAGTTTACGATAAGGTGCCTCGATAAATCCATACTCATTTATTCTCGCATAAGATGCAAGCGAGTTGATAAGACCGATGTTTGGTCCTTCAGGTGTTTCTACAGGACACATACGGCCATAATGTGTATAATGAACATCTCGAACCTCGAATCCGGCTCTGTCTCGTGAAAGACCACCAGGTCCTAATGCCGATAATCTTCTCTTGTGAGTAAGCTCACTAAGAGGATTGTTCTGATCCATGAACTGTGACAACTGTGAACTTCCGAAGAACTCCTTAACTGCCGCAGTTACAGGTTTGATATTTATAAGTGACTGTGCAGTGATGCTGTTGATGTCCTGTGTAGACATTCTCTCACGCACAACTCTCTCCATTCTTGAAAGTCCAATACGATACTGGTTCTGTAAAAGCTCTCCGACCGCACGGATACGACGGTTTCCTAAGTGGTCAATATCATCATCCGTTCCAACACCATATTCAAGATGCATATTGTAGTTGATAGATGCAAAAATATCTTCCTTCGTGATATGCTTAGGAACAAGTTCAGAAATATTATATCTGATAAGTTCCTTAATCTCTTCAATATCGTCGTTCTCGTCAAGAATCTGCTTTAAGAGAGGATAATAAACACTCTCATGTACCTCAACCTCAGCCGGGTCAACATCAGGCAGATATGCCTTAAGGTCAACCATAAGGTTAGAAAGTACCTTTGTAACTTTTTCTTCTTTTTCAACCATTACATAAGGAACTGCTGCGTTCTGAAGCTCAGTTGCAAGTTCTTCAGTAATAGTTGTTCCTGCTTCATATACTTCACCAGTTGCAGGGCTCACAGCATCCTCTGCAAGCTTGCAGCCTGTAATACGGTTTTTGAAATGAAGTTTCTTATTAAACTTATATCTTCCGACCTTTGCAAGATCATATCTCTTAGGATCAAAGAACATACCATTTAATAAGTTTTCAGCACTGTCTACTGACAATGGCTCGCCCGGACGAAGTTTCTTGTATAACTCAAGAAGACCGTCCTGATAATTCTCGGTAGTATCTTTCTCAATACTTGCAAGAATCTTTTGCTCATCACCGAAAAGGTCCTTAATCTGTTCATTGCTTCCAAGACCCATAGCTCTAAGGAATACAGTAATAGGAACCTTTCTGTTTCTATCTACACGAACATAAAATACATCATTGGAGTCAGTCTCGTATTCCAGCCATGCACCACGATTTGGAATTACAGTTGATGAATAAAGTTCCTTACCGAATTTATCATGTCCGATTGCATAATAAATACCAGGTGAACGAACTAACTGGCTAACTATAACTCGTTCAGCACCATTGATTACAAAGGTACCTGTCGCAGTCATCAAAGGAAGATCTCCCATAAAGATCTCATGCTCTTTAATTTCTTCTGTTTCCTTATTGTGTAACCTTACTTTCACCTTTAAAGGTGCTGCGTATGTTGCATCCCTTTCCTTACACTGATCGATGTCATACTTTGTCTCATCCCTGCATAAAACAAAATCTACAAATTCGAGACTGAGATGACCACCAAAATCAGAGATAGGCGAAATATCTCGGAAAACTTCTTTTAGTCCTTCGTCCAAGAACCACTGATAAGAATTAGTCTGCAGCTCAATGAGATTTGGCATCTCCAGCACTTCCTGCTGTTTGGCATAACTCATTCTAACACCGTTACCTACTTTTACTGGGCGTATCCTGTTTTTCTCCATCGATGTTCACTCCTTAATTTTTTAGAGTATTTTGCGGTCTGACTATTTTTTTCATTAAGGACTTTTCTTTTTTAACGAACTGTGATATAATAATTAAGAAAAGCATAAAAGTATAGGCAGCCACAATAGTGCATTTTTCATGTTAGCATTAAAAGGCTGACTTGTCAAGAATTATTTTGAAATTTTGTTAAAATATGTATTTTATCAGATGTGTTGTCATTTGACAACACTTTTTTTATCTCTTTTTATGGCAGATATACATCATTTATATATCTTCGATGCAATATTCTTAAGCTTCACGGGTCCAAATTCACGGCTGTCACTGCTTTTTACTCTGTTATCTCCCATAACAAAGTATTCATCTTTGCCCAATTTAACCGGTTTTGAAGCGACTCCTGCATATCCCATCTTGTCTTTACGATAGTTTTCCTTTAATATATCTCCGTTTATATAGATATCCTCACCTTTCACCTGGATAGTTTCACCCGGCATCCCTATTATCCTCTTGATATAATACTCATCTTTTTTTCCCTCCGCCGCTGCTTTCGCCACATCGTCCTCGCCATTATCTTTTTTTACCATCTCTGATAACTGTGTCGCAAGTCTCTGTGTAAACTCAACAATATCTTCCTTATGTTTATGTCCATACGGATATATCGTGACAACATCAAAACGCTTTGGCTTCTGAAATTTATAAATTATCTTGTTTGCAATAACATTCTCTCCATCATAAAAATTATCATCCATGGAATGACCGTCTACCACCGTACGCTCAGCAGCATATGTATTTACAACATATGAACCTGTGATAGATATTGCAATAAGGAGTATAAATGATATAACAATCTTCATTGTTGCTTTTAAAAGTTTCTTCATTGTTCGTCCCACCTTTTTTATTTGATGTAATGTTTATATAATAACATTCATCAAATATAAAGTAAAGTGATATCAGATGGCAGGCAGTCTCGTTATAAGACTGACTGTTGATTATTTTTATATAGTTTTCTGTGTTTCGTCACCACGACAAATTGGAATTTTCAAATTAGTCTTTGCAAATAACCTTTGAATCTTCACCATCAATTACAATTCCCTGACGGTTGTTAATTGGGCATAGATTCAAATCCGAAAACTCAGTCATTATTTTCTCGGTAACTTTCTTAAATGGTGCTGTAAGATAATGCGGAAGAACATAGAAATCAATCAAATCAATCCCTGCATCATCTTCTTGTGAGTAGTCCTCCGGCTTTTCATCCATTTGCTCGATATATTGGATGCTTGGAGCGCATATAATTGCGCCTGCCGACTCGCCGATCATCAATTTTCCATTTGCCAATTCCTTTTTCAGCAGTCCATCAGTTCCCGTTTTACGGAGCTGGTCCATAAGAAAGAAAGAATTTCCGCCGGTAAAATATATCACATCTGCTTCTTCAAAAACAGACTGTATCGTTGAATAAGCCTCCGTTGAAATATCAATTTCAGTTACGATCGCTCCCAACTTTTTGAATAATTTTCGAGCCGAGCCGACATAACCGGTGTAGCCTTCACGCAGTGAAGCTGTTGGAATAAATGCGACTTTCTTATTTTCAATTTCTTCCTTTATCAGACTTCCTACACTTGAAAAGTGCGAACATAAAAATAATTTCATCAATATTCTCCTTTATAAATTTCGATTTGTTAAACTCCATGTATTTATTATACCTTGTATAAGCAAATTCTCATATCCATTTTATGTCATATTTTTGCAATATTCTTTTGGCAGAATATTATCATCTCCATTTTTATCAACCATAACATTTCACATTCTCCAAATCTCATACCCCTGTATTCTTGCCGAGTCATACACCGGATGCAATTTTTCCTCCAAAACCTTAATAAACGCTTCTCTGTCATTTTCGGCAATGTATAATTCTTCCATCGACCACGGCATCACAAGATTATCTCTCTGACATTTCTTAAATTTGTCCATTATCTTTTCGCTGCTTTTTGCACTTTCATACATCATATATTGATTTTTTGCAAACAGTTCAAAATATTTCCACTGTGGCAGATTATTACTCTTGCTTGAATTAAGCGAACTATCCATAGGAAGTAAATTCCACAGTTCATCATTTGCCACAAACGACCACGGCACAAAATGATCTATATCAAAATCATCTAATCCAAGCAATTTTTCAGAATATATATCATATACGGGTTTTGTCTCGATTATAGTATTCCACAAATTTCTTACATATCTTAATTTTCTCTGTTTATTATTTTCAGGAACAAGTTTATAGATTATCCCCGGTACACCAGGATTTCTCCCTTGCAAATACCGTACTTTTTTCACTTCTATCCAGCCTGAAATCGTGACAAAATTGTCCATGAAAAAATTCTGCCATTCCTCATTGATAACGACACGCTTTTTCAAGCCTGCTCCATTCGTTATCTGATATGGAATACATTCTTTCTTATTTAACTGCTCAATATAAGCTATCAATCTCTTTTTTTGATCCCATATCCTGTCATTTCCTTTAACTTCGTGCATAAACGGAGACAGCATACGATAAGGCACATTCTTCGTCAACTGGTCTTTTTCACCATGCAGCTCCCTGTCATTTTCTTTAACAGCCAATATAATCGTATCTCTGTCCGCATCATTTGGAATATTTGTCAACTGCGACAATTTGATAACCGCTCTTTCCAAACTATTCATTATTTTTCCCGAAGCATTTTTAGGACCGAGATGCAGATGATATTCAACAACAGAATACCACGCATCTGCTATCATCTGATTTATAAGGTCATCAAAGACAATTTCTGTCTTTCCAAGCGAAAATAATTTTAACAATGCATCAAGCCAATAGAATTTATAACATTCTGTCGTATCGTCAAGCATATGTATGAAGCTGTCTATATTCAAGTCATTTTTATATTTTAAATGCTGTATATCCAAATTTTACCACCTCAAATATTAAAATTGGACAATATTTATCTATATGCTATTATAGCATCATACTTATATGATTACAATTTATACCTATTATCTATTTTTCTTTTTAAAACAATCTAACCGCAAAAAATATATGGCAATATCCAAGTCTGCTCACTATTTTATTATATATTTTTATGTCAGAATATCCTTTTTATTTCTCTTCCTGATTTTTCAACCAAACAGCATCCATCGCTTCCACTCTGTTCTTATCCTCTCCGCACCAACACATTCAGCCACTTTTCCTCTCCTCTGCCTACTCTCACATCCGATGTTATCCACTGTTCTTCAAGAGCTGCTCCATCTGTTTTTTTTATCAATTCTTTGAATGTTTCTTCGGTCATATCGGTAAAATATCTGCCGTTACGCTCCCCCGAAAAATTTCCATACTTAAATGACGCATATATAATCCCGTTCGGTTTCAATGCTGTCGTCATTTTATTCATAACATTTTCAAGTTCATCCTTTGTCAGATGAAGTATCGACGAGCACGCCCATATACCGTCATATTTTTCTTTTACATTAAGTTCAGTAAACATCATATTTTTGACGGAAATCCCCGTGTATTCACTCGCCCGCCTGCACATCTCTTTTGAACCGTCAACCGCATCCACCTTATAGCCGTTATCGAGAAAATATTTTGTGTCTCTGCCTGAACCGCATCCAAAATCAAGAATAAATGCCCCTTTATCCAGCTTCTCAATAAATTTTTTCTGAGTTTCCTCAAAATCCACCTGTAATGTACTTGCGACAAATTTATCCGCATTTAAGTTGTAATAATCAAGTGTATTATGCACATTATTTTTTTCTTTTACACAATCAAAATGGAAACTTTCGAGAATTTCATTTGAAGCTGTCCTGTCAATTATCTGCTTTACCAGAGTTTCAAGTTTAGATTTTTTAGTATAATCCGCCGGAACAAAATATTTTATCCTGTTTTCTTCGAGCATATTAAAAACTTTTGTCTTGTCTTTTGTTTTTGAATCATAGACACCTATTGAATGTCCGCCGTTTATATTTACGAGCTTCATGCATGGAATATCCGTCTCGCTGTCGCCGATATAGACCATATTGCGAAACGGAACTCTGTATTCATTTGGCTTAAAGTAATCATTCACCCTTGAATCATTTACATCAAGTATTCCCTTTTCTATCCTGAACAAAAACTGCGTTTTATTGGTGTAATTTACCACCTGTGCAGGCCACACGGCGACCCCGCTCTCATCAAAATAAAACGAACTCGCATAAATCTTTTTAAATTTGTCTGCAACTTCCGTGCCTTCTATCATCTCTTTTAATCCCGATGAAATAATATAGTGTTCAACCTTTACGCCCTTTTTTTCACCGTAATCATTTATCCTGTCAAACCATGTTGCCACACCCGGATAAAGTTTAACTTTTGCCCCGTCATTATGTAAAGTTTCTTTTGTAAAAAGAACTTTCCCCCTCGATTTCTCTGCCATCAGATACATATAAGCAAGATTTCTGTCCATCTCATTTTTTTCTGAAAGTTCGTTTGACTCTCTCCAAAAATCGTCAACCTCATAATCAATCGACTGGATATAGCCCTGTGCCTGCATATCATCAGGCGACAGTGTCTTGTCAAAATCATAGCATATCGCCAAAACCGGATTATCTGTTTCATTTTCTTTTATCATAAGCAACTCTCCTCCATCCTTCGCCCAAAACAATATTACTGGTTTTATTATATGATGCAAGGGTCAAAATACCTTTTGACCCCAATATCATTATATAATAATGCCTTTCACTTTACAACCACGCCCCTTACACACGCTAAATACAACTCTAATGTACCATAAAGTCTGCTGCCAATCTGAACACCTGCTCCGCCGTAAGTTCCATATTTTTTACGGCATTTTCCGTTCGCATTGCTTTTTCCAATGTTGTCGCTCCACGCACTATCGGGAAAAATGCATCTATTCCGTTTGCATTGCACAAAACCGCATCGTCAGATACACTCCCCGCAAACGCTATCACTTTTTTATTGTATTTCTTTGCCAGTCCTGCCACACCTATCGGTGCTTTCCCCATCACGGTCTGGCTGTCGAGCCGTCCCTCTCCCGTCACTACAATATCAGCCATTTTTATCTTTTCTTCCATATCGGTTGCCTGCATAATAAGTTCAACTCCCGGTTTAAGTTCCGCATTTAGATATGAAAGAAATGCAAAACCAAGACCGCCAGCCGCACCTGCTCCCGCAATATCTTCACATGATACACCAAGTTTTTCCGCTGTTTTTTCTGCAAAATGTTTCATTGCCCTATCAATAACAGGCTTCATCTCATCGGTCACACCTTTCTGCGTACCAAATATATAGGTCGCACCGTTTTCACCGCACAGCGGATTATCAACATCACACACAACCTGAAATTTAACTTTTGAAATCAGAGGATTCACTTTATCATCAACAATCTTTTCTACTTTTCCAAGTGATGATGCACCAAGTCCTACATCTTTCCCGTTTTTATCAAGAAATTCATATCCAAGTGCCTTAAGCATACCAATACCGCCATCATTTGTCGCACTTCCGCCTATTCCGATAATGATATTTTCTGCACCTCTTTTAATCGCATCAAAAATCATTTCACCGACACCAAAAGTCGTGGCGGCTAACGGATTTTTTTCATGCACAAGTGTAATTCCTGCTGCCGAAGCCATCTCCATAACTGCCTTTTTGCTCCCGTCAAGCCATCCATAATAGCAATCTGTTTTTTCACCAAGAGGACCGGTCACCGTAAGGCTTATCTTTTCGCCATCCATCCCATCGGTCAGTGCGTCTGTTGTCCCCTCTCCACCATCAGCAAGAGGACATACCAACACATCCGCATCAGGAACAGCCTTTAAAATCCCTTTTTTCGCTGCTTCGCCTGCCTGCATTGAAGTCATACTTCCCTTAAAAGAATCTATTGAAATCAGTATGTTCATTTTATTTTCCTATCTAAATCATTATCTGCAAAATCAATTTTATAATTTACTCAGCTGTTTTCTTTCAACAATATTATTATAACACCACTTTACAACTTTATAAATTATACCCATGCTTCATAAATGCTTATTTTATAGCATTTATCACGGATATTGATTTTATTTACTCTACCTGAATCTAATACTCTTTTTCTTAAACCTCCTCCCAGCATCATCTCGCATAAAACTAAACTTTTAATTACCCTCTATAATCACACCATCTTCAATTTTTATTACTCTGCTGCATTGCTCTGCCACCGTTAAATCATGAGTAACTATAATAATTGTTTTTCCTTGTTTATTCAAATCAATAAATACTTTCATAATTTCTCTGGTTGTCTCCGTATCCAAAGCTCCTGTCGGCTCATCAGCCAAAATCAGCGAAGGTTCGTTTACGATTGCTCTGGCAATCGCTACACGCTGCTTTTGTCCACCCGAAAGACTGTTAACAGGCTTGTCAGCAAAATTCTGCATCTGTACCATTTCAAGCATTTTTATAGCAATTTCCTTTCTCTCTTTTTTCCCTTTTTTCTTACCTCTTGCCGCAAAGTCCAGTGGAATCATCACATTATCCAATGCAGTAAATTCTTCTATCAGCGCAAAGTCCTGCATCACCATACCGATTTTCTCGTTGCGAATATCCGCCATCTTTCCCTCTGAAAGCTTACCTATTACCATATCATCAATATAGTATTCTCCCGAATCGTAGCCATCAATACAGGCAAGAATATGTAATAAGGTAGATTTTCCGGCTCCGGATGTTCCAACAATCGCAACCATCTCCCCACTTTCTACTGTTAATGATATACCATGAAGTGCCTCAAAAGCATTGTTTTTGCCCTTATTATATGTTTTTATTATTTTATCTAATTTAAGCATTTTATTCCTCATTTCTGAGCGATTTTATTACAAAGATGCGATGAGAAATTCGCGTATGCGATTTCTCATCTGCAATCATGGCTATTTGTTTTCGCTCAGAAGCAAATAACCATGTGAAAAATAAACACATCAGTGTTATTTTTCACACTATTCTACCTCACTTAAAATGTCTTTTGCTGATTTCTTTCCAATCAACAAAAAAGACAGCACGATACTAAATACAATAAAAAACACTATCATCACTAAACAACCTAATAACTGCCAGCCTCCCAGAGCAAAAACAGTTCTGTCCAGTGCACCCAACTTTTTACAAATACCAATGCAAAATATCGTAAACACAAATATTCCCATCTGCATCATAATTACACTTAATACATGAATAGACATACATTTTCTCCATGTCAACCCCAACATATAATAGATAGAATAATTATGCATATTTTGTCGTATCATAATTACCGTACTGCTAATAATAGACATCATTGTAAGAATAATCATAGCAATTAGAATAGGAATTAATATATTCATCTGATTCATAATATATTCCATACTATTTTCTCTCATTTCTACCGATGTATGACGAAATACATACCTGCCATTAACCGCAAGATATTTTGAATTATACTCTTTTTCCTTCTTTGAAATCCCCTTATCATATTGTATAAAACATGGCCCTGATATGATATACGGCCATATGCATTTTTCACCCTTTATCAAATTCTTTTGTTCAGTTGCAACATTAATTCGATTGTTATGTTCTATATCCCTCTTTGATACAAATACGACTGCCCTTTCCTCCTCGTCCCTATTAAACGGATAATAATAATCCCTAAAATCAGAATATTCTCCATAATGTTTTGTACGCATAATTGTGCTCGCTCCATCTGCAAGAATTCCTACAACCTTAGCCTTAACCTGTTTTGACAGCTTGTACTTCCTCGAATCTTTTATTACATCAGATGTTGTAAGCGTTATAATATCTCCTACTTTATGACTATTCTCTTTCTGTGCCAGCACAATCTCAATCATATCAGTATCTGCATCCTCTATCCTAAGCCAGCGTCCTGTTTCCATCTCAGGAGTATATGCAGAGAGTAATTCATCATCATATCCAACGACAGGTGACCATGTGCCAAGCTCATTCTTTTTATTATCAATATCAAATGTCATCTGTATAGAATATGAACTAACCATATGCGCTTTCTTTAAATATTTTTCCACATCAGATGACTCCGTAAAAGGAAGATATCTCTGCCCATTTCTCCCCAACAAATCAGTCATATGCATATTCAGACCATCTCCACGAAAAAAACTTTCCAAAGGCTTGTATTTTTCATATCTGGAAAAAATTGCTGAAATAATGCTGACAATCATAATTAAAACAATCATAGTCTGAATAAAAAACAGTATAGTCATAAGCTTATTTTTCTTTTGCTCATAAAGTGCATATTTTAGTTTCATCGAACTCCTCCCTTTACATTCAACTTCATGTCTGTTTTCAAAGCATATATAATCATTAAAGTCAATACCAGCAAGGAAATCAAAAAATATACAGCAAACAATACAAAATAAATATAACTGCTGTAGCTACTGCTCATATATTCATAATACCCCGAAATTTTTTTCAATATTACATTTTCAAATAGCAAAACGCCAATAAAGTAAGCCGTAATAGTCAAAGCTGTACATTCTCCCAAGTACAATAATACAACTCTGCAAAAACTCAACCCACAAATCCTGTAAACCATGAGTGCCTGCTTTCTGCTGGAAAGAATATAACGATACAAAACAGCAAAATTTATTGCAGAAACAAGTGTAATAAAAATAGTAACCATTATAATTGTGTTATACAGATATACCGCATCATCATCTGGAAGATTTGCCGCTGCTACAACAGCTTTATCCCCAAAAATTTTCTCAGTTTTTTCCACCACAATATCGTACTGCTCTTGTCTAATCGGTTTCTTAAAATTAAATACTATTTCTCCGGTAAAAGGCGTCGTATCCTCCAAAGATGTAATTGGTATAACCGGTCTGTCAATATCAATGATTCCATAAGCAATAATTTTATAATCTTTTCCTTGAATATGTAGTATTTTCTTGTCCACAGCCATACGCTTACTGACAGGAGAGGACATTGTATTCCAATGTAAATAATCCCAACAAATAGCAACTTTTTCCCCTTTCCGATATTCTTCCTCCGTAAAATATCTTCCACTTTCCAACATAGCGTTATCTTCTACTTCTTTTTCAAATTCATCACTTTTAATAATCAATCCATCCTTTATAGAGAAGTTCATATGAAAGGGTAATTTGTCTACTATCGCTGTCGCTTCAATGTATTTCAATTTATCCGTATAAGAATTACTAAATTCCGCCACATATTTCTTTAATAAATCCACCGTTACATAACTTTTTGCTGAATCAGCCGGCATAAAATAGCTTTCATCATCATTTAATTCATTATCTGATGTTTCATCAAAATCCCCTTGTAAAGTCAATACAATCTTTCTCTCATCTGACAAATCATACTGTTTTTTTAACTGATAGTTTTGATATAATCCATAAGAAAAATGAATCATAATACACGAACAGATTATAGAAAAAAAAGATAAAATAAATATCAATTTCTTTTTTATGAAAAAGCTTTTTATATTAAACCAAATATATTTCATTCAGCACCTCCTATTCAAATAAGGAGTGTCATTTATTATCTTTTTCATAACATTTTTCCTCCATTCAAACTATCACTTTGTAAATAATTTTTTAACTCTCCACAAATTAACGATATCGCTATTGTAAATTGCGAAAAAATAATACTTTCCAAAAACAGAATATTATGAAACACTAAACTTAAAATTACTATTAAACATTCAAGTGCCAACACTACACTAGCTTTTTTACGATAATGAATGTGTTCAATTTCATCCAGTCGTTTATTAATAGTATCAATAGGTGCCAACAACAAAATCACAATGCTACTCATTATAAATAATAATAGCAGACAAAATACACTTAATGATACATATTTCACAGTCAAGAGTACAAGTATTATTGATTCTTGACTTATTCATTCTACCATATATTCATCTTTTGTACGGCCATTTGTATGAATCTATATAAACTTTTGTTGAAATTTAAAGTTTACGCACTATCAAAGAAGTAGCAAAGCGGATTGCGAATATCCACTTGACCTCTGTGCTTTCCAATGACATTTTTACAAAAATTCAATTTTCTTACCTACATATGCAGAACAATATCCACTACAAATAAATTATCTTCTGTTGAAAATTCCAACAAACCGTTATACTTTTCAACAATTTCCCTTACATTTTGCAAGCCCAAGCCATGCATTGTCTTGTCTTTTTTACTTGTAAAAAAACTCTTTCCTCGTCGTTGTAAGCAACCATTATAAGCGTTTTTCACACAAAGCCAGACACTTCCCTTTTCATATGAAAAATCAATTTGAACAAATCTATCTATTGCTTTTTCCATCCTGCCTGTTCCGTCCATTGCATTATCTAAAAGATTTCCCACAATAACTACTAAATCATCCTCATTAATTGGCAGGTTAGATGGAAGCACTATATCAATTTCTACCGAAATTCCCAATTCTGTCATTTTTGTTAATTTATAATTAACAATGCTGTCCAATGCAATATTTCCCGTATTACAGTATGGAGTAGCAAATTCTATTTTCTCAACAAATTCCTCTGTATATCTTGATACAGACTCATATTGTTTTTTATTAACCATCTGCTGTATAGCTATCATTCGATTTTTCATATCATGACGATATTTGTTTAATTCTGCATATTTTTCTGTTAGCATTTCAGATTGTTTGTGATAATATTCTTTTTCCTTTTTAGCAATTGCTGTTTCCATATGTTCCTTAATTACTATGGTCAAAGAATCATATAAATACATCAGCATAAAAACAGATGATATAAGACAGACCAGTGAAATCCCCGCTATTCGTTCATCCAATTTCTCCTGAGAAAAAATCATGCACTCCAAACATATCATAGACACAGTAATCACTATAATAAATGTTACAAAAGATTTCGGTACTTTGAGCTTTTCATTTATATTATTAAATTTTCTGATAATTAATGAAATGCTCCAAAAAATCATTTCTATTATCAAATTCCAGAATACCGATATATGCTCAGTATTTCCAAAAGCATCAAAACCACTTATTCCAACAATCACAGCTACAACTGCCTCAGAGGAAAATGAACACATATAAATAAACGCAGAAACAATCAATCTTTTTGACATAATTGTCACATAACAAAGCGAAACAAAAAAAATACTCCCGTATGAAATTCCGGCACTAATAACTGGAGATACGGAAGCAAAACGCAGGGCAAAAGAAATAAAAAGGCGTGCTGCATAGGCAATATACGCTAATCTGTCATTAACATATGCATCCTCGAAAAATATCATCATATAACGAAATATAATATATACTTCCAAAAAATCAACAATTCCTCCCATAGCATAGTTAAATATATTTCCCATCACTTTTCCTCTTTTCGTATTTTCATACACATTTTCCTGATTGCAGACCGCCTAGACTGACTGATCGGTAATACGGTATCATCTATCATAACAACTTTTTCATAAAATATTTTTTTAATTTGTCGATAATTTACAATAATAGATTTGTGAATAAACAAATAACAATGTCCTTTTACCATTTTATATACATCATCCATTGAACCATAAAAATCATCTTCCCTATCCTTCATTTGAATGTGTATCTTTCGATTATGGCTTTCAAAATATAATATATCTGACAACGGAACTTTAAAATAGTCCGTTTTCTTTTTGTAACCAAAAAACTTATTATTCTGTTCAGTAATAATCAGGTACTTATTAACCAATTTTTCAATTTTTGAACGCTCAATCGGTTTTACAAGAAAATTCATCGGATGAAATTCAAAAAGTTCCATAGCATATTCTGTCTTTGCGGATATATATACAATCTGAACCGTTTCATTTCCCAGTTCATCTCTCAAAAATCTTCCAACATCTATCCCAGATTTTCCGTCCATTTCTATATCTAAAAAGATTAAATCATATTTCCTGCGTTCAAATTCTTTACACAGACTTTCTCCTGTATAAAATGACTCTGCTTCACAACTCATACCTTTATCCCTAAAAATATCAATCAACATCATCTCCAATAAAGCGCATATCTCCACCTCATCATCACATACTGCTATTTTAATATCCATAACTATGATCCTTTCAACTGACATTATCGTATCAACAACACTTCGCGACTGGCTTGATTTTTTTAATCAAATTTACCATTTTCTAAGTAACCCATAATATTATAACACAACATAAAACAAAACTGATTGATATTCTACTATGTTTTTTGATTATATTGAAAGAGCAAAACATAAATATATTTATGCTATGCAGAATACATTGCTGCCTCAACAAAATCCATCATTGTATTTTCAATCACACTATACTAAAATATAAGATATATCAACTAAGGGGGTACATAACATGACTGAAAGCATGAAAGATTTTGAAAAGGAACTTGAAAGTTCTTTTAAAGTTATAAAAGAGGGTGACATTTTAGATGTTACCGTTATAGGAATTTCTGAAACAGAACTCACCGTCGATTTGAATTATTATACTGAGGGTATCATTCCACTTGAAGAATGTAGCGATGATCCTTCTTTTTCAATCAAAAATGACTGCAATATCGGCGATACCATTCGTGCAATGGTAATTGATGCCGAAAGTGACAACGGAGCTGTCATCTTATCAAAAAAAGCTGCCCACAATCTTCTTGTATGGGATGAACTTAAAAAGGATATGGCAGACCGCACTGTTTTTGCTTTCAAGGTCACTGAAGCAAATCCAGGTGGTGTGACAGGTTTTGTCAAGGGAGTTAAAGCATTTATTCCCGCTTCAAAAATCGGTCTTGACTATGTTGAGGACACTGAAAGCTATGTCGGCATGACTTTAAATGCGATTATCATTACCGCTGACGCAAACGAAAAAAGACTTGTCCTCTCAGCAAAAGAAATCGCAAGAGAAAACGCAGTGCTTGAACATTCGCAGAAAGTTTCAAAACTCGCAGTTGGCGAAACCGTTTCCGGAAAGATTGTGCGCATGGAATCATATGGAGTATTTATTGAAATAGGTGAAGACCTTATAGGACTTTGTCATATATCACAGATTACAAATAAATTTATCAAATCTCCAAAGGAAGTTGTTAAACTCGGTGATACTGTATCTGCAAAAATAATCGCTCTTGATGGTGACAGGATATCACTCAGCATGAAAGCACTTGAGAATGATATTCCTGACGAAGAAGAAGATACATACGAAATTCCAGACGAATTTCGTGCAGATAAGGAAGAAAAAGCTGATGAAAGTCCTTTTGCGAAGCTGCTCAAAGGAATAAAACTGTAATATACATCTGTGTCAATCGAGGATGTATAACAAATAATGCCACTGGCACGCTCTCTCTACATCGTCGCTCGCAGCAGTACATATGTCAATAAAAAACATTGACCCGTCAGCAAAATACGCTGATTAAGAAAAGATACCGTTACCTTATGCACCATGTCCATCCGGACAGTGGTGCTTTTGTTATTGCTGACGGAAAGTATATATGGAATCACAATGCAGATTTTCCACTCTTTCTAAAAAGTATGTTTGATGTAAACAAGCAGCTTCTTGACGGTTTGGAAGAAGCAAAACAGCTTTTTCATGCATCAACCCTATCCGGTCACCTATTTTTATGTTTGCTATCCGCCTTATTCCCGTCCCTCAGGAATATCTTTTATAATGTCATTCCAGATTTTTATAAGAAATGTAAGTGACACAATAAATGACATAACCTCTGCAATTGGAAACGACCACCATACCATATGAAGTCCGCCAAATTTTGCAAGAAGATACGCAGCCGGCACGAGAACTACAAGCTGACGCATGATTGATACGACCATACTAAACACTGCTTTTCCAAGTGCCTGAAATACGGTTCCTGCAATAATACAGAACCATGCAATCAGATAATGTACACCTATCGTTCTAAGTGCAGGCACACCTATCTTAAGCATATCATCAGAGGCATTAAACAATCCGAGCAATGCCTGTGGAATACTCTCAAAAAGAACAAATCCAATAAATGTAAGACAAAAAGCCGTCGCAAGACTTACTTTTATCGTCTTTACCATACGCTTACGCTGTCTCGCACCATAATTGTAGGCAATAATGGGTGTAATTCCGTTGTTCAGACCAAATACAGGCATAAAGAAAAAGCTTTGCAGCTTAAAATAAACACCAAAAACAGCCGTAGCTGTTGATGAAAACTCAATAAGAATACGGTTCATGCAGTATGTCATAACAGAGCCGATAGACTGCATTATAATAGAAGGTATTCCAACTGCATAAATCGTTCCGATAATCTTAAAATCAGGCTTAAATCCCTTAAATTGAAATCTAACTTCATGATTAAATTTGTGATTACAGGTTCCTGCAACAAGCCCTGCAACACACTGGCCGATAACAGTGGCAACAGCAGCTCCCGTCACTCCCATTTTAGGAGCACCAAACATACCGAAGATTAAAATCGGATCTAATATAATATTTGTAACCGCACCGCTGAGTTGGGAAGTCATACTAAAAATCGTGCGTCCTGTCGATGTGAGAAGTCTCTCAAAAAACACCTGCGTGAAAATACCAAATGAAAAAATCATGACCGTGCTAAGATAATCAACTCCCATGGTCATAATCTCAGCATCGGCACTTCCCACCTGACTTCTGTAAAAAGGCTTCACTACGGTAAATCCAAGTATTAGAAAAATAATATAACTTACCGCATATATAAATGCTGCATTTGTCGCCGTTTTATTAGCTTTCTTAAAATCTTTCTCCCCGAGAGACTTAGACAAAAGTGCATTCATACCTACACCGGTTCCCGTAGCTACCGCAATAAGAAGCGTTTGCAAAGGGAATGCAAGTGAAACCGCCGTCAAAGCATTCTCCGATAATTTTGCGACAAATATACTGTCAACAATATTGTATAATGCCTGCACCATCATCGAAACCATCATCGGCAGTGACATATTGAAAACCAGTTTTCCTATTGGCATAATCCCCATCTTATTTTCCTGAATAGGGGCTGAAGATTGTTGATTACTCATTTTTTACTCCTTTCGTGTAACAAAAACATTTTACCAGTCAGGCAGATATTTACAATCCACTCTGCTTCTTAATAGTTTTAGACATTTTTTCTTTTGAATCTGTACTTTTTGCTTTGTCGTACAGTTGTTTATATTACCACGAAAGACATAGTAAGGGCAAGTCGTTAGGAAATGCTCGTTTTGTGAAAACATTATTTCTCTAACCACTGTTTTATAGTTTCTTCATCCATATCTACAGCACTTGCTATTAAAGAAATATCCATTCCCATATCATTTAATTTTTCTACCGTTTTTTTCTTCTCAGCCATAGCTTTTTTTACAGCCTCCTCTGTAGCTTTTTTTGCTGCCTCTTTTGCTGCCTCTTTTGCTGCTTCTTTCGCTTTTCTCTCGGCATATTCCTCTACGCTTTTACACATCTTCTCGTCCTCCTCACCATGTTTTAATTGTGTCATTCTTCTTGATATATTTGGAAATTTATCATCCCTGAAATCTGTTTTTAGAAAAAATTGCATGAGGTCACTTATCAGACTATCATCTGCCACTTCAGTATTGACATATACTGACATTTATTATCATTGTTTGCGTTACTTTTCTAATCCAATATCACATATCTTCCAAACCCCATGCTTGTATTCTTTCCTATATGCACAAGCTGTCCTGCGATAAGATATTCAAGTGACTCATCACTTATGTTTCCAAGGACACATTCCCCTTTAATTCCGTGCAATGCAATATGGCTTTTATGTGTATTTGAATATCTGTCAATCTTAGTATGATACACTTCCTGCTCTTCTATATATGGAAATTCACTTTCAAGATATATTTTTCCTACATCATTTCCCTCCATACAATTTAACAGATATACTCTCCTAATTGCAGCTTCTGTCAATGCCTGTCCGTCAAATTTGTTTAGCCATTGTCCTCTGAATTTCTGTGATATTGGTGTGCAAAATTTCAGTATTTTTCTGTCTGAGCTGTTTAATTTTTTTAATTGATATTCGATATAGTTTGACAGTGTATTTATTATTATTTTGTTATTGTTAATAGCACCATCCTCAAGTATCGGCTGTCTTTTTTCGTTAAATATGCCTGCTATCTCAAATCTGCTTTTTTCTTTTCCTATTCCCTTCATCCCCAGCATATATAATGCCTGCAATATCTGTGAAAAATATATTATAACATTTCCAAATAAGATAATATTTACTTTTAGTTTGTCTCCTCTGCTGAATGTTGTCTGCTTATTTTCACACTCTATTATATATCCCAGACTTTCACCGTTTGTTACATACTCCGGTTTTATTTTTAATGGATGATAAAATATTCTTGGTACAGTACAATCTTCTTTGAATTTACAAGCATTACAACTTCTATCCGACAGGCAATATTGTTCAAGAAGCATTTCTCCCATACCGCCTCTTATCGCCGAAACTTTATTTTCCGGCATTTTTGTATCTTCTGTGAATTCAAATACTAAATTTATTTTACTGTATCTTATATCGAACTTTTCACTGTTTTTCATCCTACAAACTCTCCACAAATCTCATAAATGCTTTCTGTCCCTCTTCCGTGCGTTTATAAACTCCTGCACATTCAAGCACCTTAACAAATACTTTGCTTATCTCATCATGGATTATATCCATTATATTTTCCGGAGTTATCGTATAATTTCCTATCCACTCGTCTACCCAGTCAGCGTGTTTTTCAAGTATCTCATCCGCACGAATATCTTTGTGATTTAAGATTGCATCTGCAAGGTCGCTCATTTCCTTCTTAAGTCTTGCCGGAAGTACCGCAAGTCCCATTACCTCGATAAGTCCAATGTTTTCTTTCTTAATATGATGAAGGTCTGCTGACGGATGGTAAACTCCCCACGGTGCTTCTTTAGTTGTGATGTTGTTGCGGAGCACAAGGTCAAGTTCGTACTTTCCATCACGCATACGGGCAATAGGAGTTATTGTATTGTGTGGTTCTCCGTCTGTCTCGCTGAATATAAATGCGTCTTCATCTGTATATGCTCTCCAGCTTGTAAGAATATGGTCTGCCGCATTTACTATACTGTCTGCATTTTCCCCCTGTAAACGAATTACGGACATAGGCCATTTTACAATTCCTGCTTTTACATCTTCATATCCAGAAATTACAAATGTTTTCTCATAATCAGCTTTTGCCATTGCAAATGTATATCCGCCGCCCTGAAAATGGTCATGACTTAAAATAGAGCCTCCAACTATAGGCAGGTCTGCGTTTGAGCCAGCCATATAATGCGGAAACTGTCTTACAAAATCAAGAATTTTCTTAAATACTGCATGGTCTATTTTCATCGGTGTATGCTCGGCATTAAATATAATGCAATGTTCATTATAATAAACATATGGCGAATACTGCATATAATACTGCTGTCCGTCTAATGTAACAGGAATAATCCTGTGATTTTGTCTTGCAGGATGTGAAAAATGACCTGCATATCCCTCGTTTTCCTTGCACAAAAGACAAGCCGGATAACCGGATTTCTTTGCTTTTCCAGCCTTTGCAATATCTCTTGGATCTTTCTCCGGCTTTGAAAGATTTATGGTAATATCAATCTCGCCGTACTCCGTATCAGTAACCCATTTTTCATCTCTTGCAATTCTGTCTTTTCTTATATAATTGGCAGCCTGGCTGAAACTATAATAAAAATCAGTTGCCGCCTTTGGAGAAACCGCATATTTATCCTTAAATTCTTTCCTCACAATACTTGGCGGCGGAGTTATACAGCCCATTATCTTTGTGTCAAACAAGTCCTTTGCAGTAATCGTGTCCTCTTTCATAATACCGTTTTCAAAGGCATACTTCATCATATCTTCAAGTATCTCATGTACCGGTCTGAATGATGCAGCCTCATGTTTCTCTTCTGAGTTTTCACACTTCTGCGACTCACTCAAATCCTTGGTATCAGAATTTTCATTCTTTACATCATATTCCATCACATCAAACAATTCTAAAAGTCTATTTGTAACATAAATCTCATCACATTCCTCAATCAAGCCATTAGCTTTCCCGTATGAAACAAGTTCACTGATATATTTAGTAATCATACTCTCATATCCTCCTGCTGTTTTTAGCAATCATGTATGCCTGCTTCTTCTTCAAACCCAAAATACATTTCACTAATTCTCATTTATTATCCATTAAATCTTTGCAAATACCATCTCTTTAGTCAATAACTTTCATTCCACCGTACTTACGAATTTTAAGCACATTGCAAGCACCTTTTCCAAATACCTTATCCATCTTTTCAAGATATTCAGGTACGGCTTCATTTTTAACAAATGCCTGTATTGTTCCTGCAAATCCGCCGCCATGCACACGACATACTCCTTTTCCACCCTCAAGTACAGTGTCGCTTATCGCAAGTGCAAGTGATACATTCTGATGTCTGATATCATTTACCGTATAAACATTCTGAAGATACTTGTATGATGAGTCTCCTGATTCTTTTATAAGAGTTAAAAACTCATCTATCTTTTCTGATTTAAGAGCCTCTGCCTGTTTTCCAACACGCTTATTTTCATTTATAAAATGAATTGCACGAAGTACGGCTCTGTCACCACATTTTTCTCTGAGCTTCGATATATTTTCAATAATATCGTCCATTGAAACTTCTCTAAGAACTTCTTTTCCAAAATAAGCTGCAACCTCTTTCATTTCCTGTGGTACCGCCGCATAATCTGCCGTAAGGTCTGCATGAGAGCCCTTTGTATCCGTGATACATAAACTGTAACCATACTTATTCATGTCAAATTCAACCTTTTCAACAACCGGCTCTTTTGGCTTTGCAAAATCAACATGTACAAGACTTCCTACAGAACAAGCCATCTGATCCATAAGTCCACAAGGTTTTCCAAAATATACATTTTCCGCATACTGACCGATAATAGCAATCGTGACCGCATCCATTTTTCCGTCATTGTAAAGATGTGAAATAATAGTTCCCACAACCGTTTCAAACGCTGCCGATGAAGACAATCCTGCACCTATGAGCACATCACTTGTGACATATGCAGTAAAGCCGCCAATATCAAAACCGTGGTCTTTTGCACCTTTAAGCACACCTTTTATCAGGGCTTTTGTTGTTTCTTTTTCGCTTTCTTTATAAGAAATGTCATTTACATCAATAACAATTTCTTTATATGTACCTGAGATAAGATGAATCATGTTGTCATCTGTTTTTCTCGTGACTGCAATAGCGTCCAAATTGATAGATGCCGCTAAAATCTCACCGTGCTGATGGTCTGTATGGTTTCCTCCGACCTCGCTTCTTCCCGGTGCACTGTATATTGCTGCATCTCCCTCGCCATAAAGCTTTTCAAACTTCTCAATCGCTTTTATATAACGCTCTGTCTGATACTCTATCCTGCTCTCATCAACATAAATGTCTGTCAACAGGTCTTTGTAATCACCTTTCTTTAATGCTTCTTTTATTTCATTTGTTTTTTTCATGCACAAAATCCTCCCAATTTTAATTTTATTTCAACATAAAGCTAAACCTTTCAACATTTAACTCTAATATAATGCCAATTTATTATAATGTCAATAAAAGTTTACTTATTTTTACTAAACTTTTGTAACAATTCAGCCTAAAAAAGATAAGTCAATAATACATGAGCTTGCTCAATGTATTATTGACTTGTTTTTTGGGGCAGAATAGCCTTTCATTTATGAAATGAAGTAAACTCAAGCTGCATAGCAGCGACTGACAGCTTGCTGGCAGGTTTACGAATGTAATAAATGAAGGGCTGAACTGTTACAAACTTTATTGTAAGACATGACTTATCAACAATATCTGAGCCATTATCCTGCTTTACCTTTTGCATTTCCAGATATATTTCCACACTAGAAAACGGGCAGCTATTACAAAATTTATCGTTTGCTCCAAAATAAACTCGACATTTTCAGCATATTGTGTTACCATATGTTTAGTAAACATAAACACATTTAACACTTTGATATACTTTTTCAACTTGTATATCAGATATTCATAAATCAGACTAACAGAAAGGACGATTTTTATAAATATGCCTACAATCCGTGATATAGCCAAAGCTGCCGGAGTTTCTCCCGGTGCCGTTTCAAGAATATTAAACAACGATACAACACTTCATGTTTCCGCCGGGACACGAAAACGAGTATTGGAGACAGCCAAAAATTTAGATTACAAAAAAATCCCAAGAGCAAACACACCCCTAACCGGAAATTTTTTTACTATGGGAATTGTTTTGTGGTTTTCTGCCGAGGAAGAATTAAAAGACAACTATTATCTTAAAGCAAGACAGGGAGTTGAAGATTTCTGCGTGAAAAACAATATAAATATACTCCGTGTATTTCCGGGTGATTCAGAATATTTTTCTAAATTAAATACCGTTGACGGTCTTATATGTATCGGCAAATTCAGCCGCCTTGAAATCAAAAATTTTATAAACATATGCAGCAATATTGTTTTTCTCGATATGGCAGTAGACGAATTTAATATCACTTCATTATCAATGGATTTTGAACACGCCGTTTACAGTGCACTTGACTATCTGACGGAACTTGGGCATAGTAAGATTGCATTTTTAGGCGGAAAAGAATATGTAGGCAAACATGAACTTATAACCGACGCCCGCACCACAGCCTACAAAAAATATATGAATCACAGAAAAATGGATTGTGAAACTTATTTTAAAGAGGGAAGTTTTTCTTTTGAATCAGGATTTGACATGATGAATGAACTTTTCCGTGAAAACAATATTCCGACCGCTGTATTTGCAGCAAATGATGTTATTGCACTCGGTGCCATGAAAGCAATCCGTGAAAACGGGCTTAAAATCCCTGATGATATATCCATTATAGGATTTAACGATGAGGAAACAAGTGCTTATATTACGCCGCCGCTCACCACAATCCATGCACCTGCATACGATATGGGACAGCACGGGGCAAATCTTGTATATGTTTCTTCAAATCTTAGTATAAAAACACCGCTTAAGGCTAAAATACCATGTGAACTTGTGGTAAGGGAAAGCTGTAGGAGGATTTAAAAAACACTCGGATTATTTAAATGAAATAATCCGGGTGTTTTTATTCTTATTAGATATTTTAATTTTTTACTTTACTGCAACCAATATCCACTTCTGGCAGTCACCGCCCCAGAAATTCCACTGATTTATATTTCCGCCTGAATTCCTGCTCCAATCATATACATCAAGACCTGATTTACAACTTGATGCCTTTGACAATACCGCATATGTTCCATCTGACTGTTTGCTTAATTTAAACAACTGATTTGTCCCTTTGTTCAGACTGTACTGTACAATGTTGGTTCCGTCCGCAGCACTTCCCATTGCCACATCAAGTGCCTTTGTATAATTTGATGCTCCTGTAAGTATATAGTAATATCCGTCACCGTTTGATACTATCTTATATTTCTGTGATGCAAGTCCATTATATGCCCACTGCTGGATATTCGCATGGTCTGCCGAACTTCCGTCTGCCACATCTAAATATTTGCCTGAAAACTTGTTTCTTATATAAAATGTTCCCTCAGTCTTGTTTACTTTAACTGAATTTTTTGTTCCCCATATCGTCTGATTATTTTTTCCTATCAATGAGAATGTCATAACTTCATTGTGGCTCGGTGTTTCATCTTTCTGCTTGAAAAATACACCTTTATACATCACACCGTCTATAACCATCTGACAGTAATATGTTCCTTTAATATAACTCCAGCTTCCCGTCACATCCCCGGTGATTTTTCCGTTGGAATTTAATTTTACTTTCTGTGTTGTGAGCATTCCGACATTTTTTGTTGAAGCATCTTTTCCATGATTTACAAATTCATATTCTCCAAGCATATCTGATGCTGAATAACCCGTTTTTGAAATCGTACTTCCGAGATACTCATAAACTGCAGTAACCGGCCAGTTATCCTGATTTAAAAACTGCTGGTGTACTCTCACTTCATGGGACTCATTTCCGCTGTCAAATCTGGTGTGATAAACAAGGTATCTCTGATTGTCCGTGTCAATAAATGCTGAGTTGTGACCGGCTGATTTGTAACCCTGCATTATCGGAGTAAAGTTATAATTTCCCATAACTTTTATTCCACGGTCTGCCTGATTTGTTCCTGCTGAAAATACTGCTGAATTTCCTGCGGCATCAACATAATTTCCGTTAATCGTCTTTGAACGATACATTCTTATATGATATCCTCCATCTGCACCAAGCCAGCCATATGTAACATAAAGATAATAATAACCACTCTCTGCATCGTACTGAATATAAGGTGCTTCACCTGATTTTTTATAGCCTCCGGCTATTTTCTTACCAAAATATCCGTCTGTGTTACCACTTGTAGTTTTTGGATATTTCGGCTGACCGGTAGCCGCGTCAAGCTCAAGAATATATATTCCTCCTGACCATGAACCATATGTCATCCAGAGTTTTCCATTTGCATCAAATAAAATACACGGATCTATCGCATTTGGATAAAAACTGCTATTATATGCTCCATTTGATGAGAACCAGTTTCCAACTTTCTCAACTTTTCCGTTATTTATCAATTTTGGAATATTGGTATTGTTATAGTTTGTATTAACTGTCTTCGTTCCAAGATTAGATTTTGTTGTTACATTTACATCTCCCTTTGTAAATCCAGAATAAACAACTGTATCTACATAAGAGAACGGACCTGTCGCAGACTTCGATACCCCATATCCTATACATGAACGCACAGCCGTTGATGATGTACAATAATAAATCATGTACGCACCCTTACTTCCGTCTTTCCATACATAATTTTTATTGTATATGACATCAGGTGCCCAGACACCGTATCCGCCCTTACAATCGGAGTCATTGTAACCTGCCCACTGGAATGATGATGCAAGCGACTGTTCAAGTGCTTCATTTTTTGAAGCTTTTGTGCTTCCACTGTTTTTAACAGCCGTCACGAGTTCCCATTTCTGACAGTCACCGCCCCAATAGTTCCATTCATTTATATTTCCACCTGCTGATTTGCTCCAGTCATATACATCAAGACCTGATTTACAATCACTTGCCTTTGTCAAAATCGCATATGTTCCGTCTGCATTCTGAACAATGCGGTATTTTTGCATTTCTCCGCCCCAATAACTCCACTGCATAATGTTAGTGCCGTCTTTTGATGAACCACCGTCAACATCGACACACTTTTTATAGCTTGTCGCACCCGTAAGAATATAATAATAACCATCACCGGTAGAGACAAATTTAAACTTCTGTGCATCAGAACCGTTGTAAGACCACTGACGGATATTTGCTCCATCTTGTGCTGAGCCATTTTCAATATCAAGGTACAATCCACTAAACTTATTTTTGATATAATAAATACCCTCGACATTTTCACTCGCATACAAAGATTTGTTTGTATATCCCTGAGTTCCCATAGCAGACCAGTTTCTCAAATCCTTTGATGATGCCTGTGCCATGTGTGAACCATAAATGTTGTAAGAACCTGTCGATGAATCATAAAAAATTGATGGGTCATGCACGGAAATTCTCGTTGTGCTTGAAGTAGCTGATGAACTTGCCGCCGCATTGGCATCAGCAGGTACAGCCGTCAGACCGGATATACACATTGCCGCTGCCATAAGTACAGTTGTGATTTTTTTAAGTCTCATTTTCATACTCTCCTTTAGATTTGCCAAGCGGATATTCGTGGTACACTCCGCTCTTTGCCTGATAGTGTTAAATACTAAGCCTCCAGAAACTATCCCTTATCCTATTAGACACTTTGCATAAATAATTCTAAATTATTTTATATTTTATGTTGATTATATCAGCATTATTTCATTTTTAAAATACAAAAAAGCAAAAATGCCATATAATTTTTAATTATTATACAACTTTTTTGCTTATTTTTACTATTTATTAAATTTGTTCTGTTTTATCTAAATTAAAAGAATTGCGAAAGTGCATATAAAAATACAGATAACTACAGTCAAGCGGATATTTGCAATACACATTCACTGCCTGCTCATAACACTACCAGATGCTATCGCAGCATATCAGTAGGGGTACAAGTTCCTTCCCTGATAAGTCAAAAAATCGCCACTTATATAACTCAATCAATCTCCAAAAGACTAATCCTTTAGAATCGATACATACAAGTGACGATTTCTTTATTTATGCCGCTTAATATCAATCTTTATTTCCGATTAATTTACTCCGCAATAATATCCTTTACAACCTCACCAGCAATAATAAGCCCTGCAACCGCCGGCACGAATGCCATACTTCCCGGCACTGACCTTCTCTGCAAACAGGTACGCTGTACCCCTGGAGGGCATATGCAGTGATTTTTGCAATTATCATTTTCATCCTCGATAGGTGTCATAGGTTTTTCTTCCGAATAAACAACTTTAAGCTTTTTAACACCTCGTTTTTTAAGCTCACGGCGCATTACTTTTGCAAGCGGACACACTTTTGTTTTGTAAATATCTGCCACTTTAAATGCACTTGCATCCATCTTATTTCCGGCTCCCATGCAGCTTATTATCGGTATATTCATCTCCTGACACTTCATGACAAGTGATATTTTCGCTGTCACGGTATCTACTGCATCTACAACATAATCATACTCTTCAAATGGAAATGTATCTGCATTTTCAGGCAGGAAAAAGGTCTTATAGACATTTACCGTCACTTTGGGATTTATCTCCAAAATACGCTCACGCATAATATCTACTTTGTCCTTTCCGACCGTTTTTCTCGTTGCGATAAGCTGGCGGTTAAGATTTGTAAGGCAGACTTTATCGTCATCTATCAAATCTATCTGCTCCACTCCGCTGCGGACAAGTGCATCAACAGTATAACCGCCGACTCCGCCTATACCAAAGATTGCCACTCTTGATTTGTGGAGTTTTTCAATACCTTCTTTACCTATTAATAATTCCGAACGCGAAAATTGATTTTGCATTTTTATTCCTCATTTCTCAATCTTTCTTAAAAAGGGCAAAATTGATATTTTGCCCTTTTATTTTTTACCATATTAATATATACTTTTCAAGTTCTTTGTAAATCCACTAGCAGATTTCTGCTCCTGCCGGCATCTTCTTTTCAGGTGTCATAAGTGAGAGATTTCCGTCTGCATCTTCTGCACAGAGTAACATTCCCTCTGATAATACACCGGCGAGTTTTGCAGGTTTAAGGTTTACAAGTACCATTACTTTTTTGCCTACCATTTCTTCTGCTGAGTAATGCTTCTTTATTCCTGATACTATCTGTTTTACTTCACTTCCGATTTTTACCTGTGAGCAGAGAAGTTTCTTTGATTTCTTTACTTCCTCACACGCAATTATCTCACCTACCTGGAACTGCATTTTCTCAAAGTCATCAAATGTAATTTCAGGTTTTGCTTCTATATCTATTACTTCCTCGTCTGAGCCTGTTTCCTCTGCTGCTCCGGCTGCCGCTTTCTGTGCCGCCTGAATTTCCTCAGCTTTTGCAAGTACCTCTTTCACATCCAGTCTCATAAAGAGAATTTCAGGTGCATCTGTCACCTTTGTTCCTGATTCATAAAGACCGAATTTATCCATATCTTCAAGTGCACGCTCTGTTGTATTGAGCTGTTTTAAAATCTTGTCTGTAGTGTCAGGCATAAATGATTTCAAAAGGCTTGCACCGATTGTGATGCTCTCGATAAGGTTGTAAAGAACGGTTGAAAGTCTGTCCTTCTTTGCCTCATCTTTTCCGAGTACCCAAGGCTCTGTTTCATCGATATACTTGTTGCATCTCTTAAATATCGTAAACACTTCCGTAATTGAATCTGCAACACGAAGTTTATCCATTTTTTCTTCAACTTTCTTTGGTACTGAGAGTACAAATGACTTAAGTTCATCGTCAACACTTTCCGTAACGCCCTTATCTTCTGCAACTCCGCCAAGATATTTGTTTGTCATTGAAATCGTTCTGTTGACAAGATTTCCAAGTGTGTTTGCAAGGTCTGAGTTCATACGCTCAACCATAAGCTCCCATGTAATCACACCATCATTTTCAAATGGCATTTCGTGGAGTACAAAGTAACGAACTGCATCAACTCCGAACATATCTACAAGGTCATCGGCATAGATTACATTTCCTTTTGATTTACTCATCTTGCCCTCGCCCTGAAGCAGCCACGGATGACCGAATACCTGCTTTGGAAGTGGAAGTCCAAGTGCCATAAGCATGATAGGCCAGTAAATTGTGTGGAATCTAAGAATGTCCTTACCTATAAGATGAAGGTCAGCAGGCCAGAATTTTTCAAAAAGGTCTGTTCCTGTTTCGCTTGTATCGTTGTTTCCGTCAACATCATATCCAAGTCCCGTGATATAGTTGCTGAGTGCATCCACCCATACATATACGACATGACCCGGATCAAAATCTACCGGAATGCCCCATTTGAAAGAAGTACGGGATACACACAAATCCTGAAGTCCCGGAAGAAGGAAGTTGTTCATCATCTCGTTTTTGCGTGACTCAGGCTGGATAAATTCAGGATGTGTATTGATATGCTCAATAAGTCTGTCTGCATAGTTGCTGAGTTTAAGGAAATAAGCCTCCTCTTTTGCAGGCTGACATTCCCTGCCACAGTCAGGACACTTTCCGTCTACAAGCTGTGATGCAGTAAAGAATGACTCACAAGGTGTACAGTACATTCCCTCATAATATCCCTTATAAATATCTCCCTGCTCATATAATTTCTTAAAAATCTTCTGAACCTGTTTCTCATGGTATTCATCAGTTGTTCTGATAAATTTGTCATATGATGTGTTCATCAAATCCCAGATTGACTTAATCTGTCCCGATACATCATCAACAAATTTCTTTGGTGTTATACCTGCTTCATCAGCTTTAATCTCGATTTTCTGTCCATGCTCATCTGTTCCAGTCTGGAAACGGACATCATATCCCTGCTGTCTTTTAAAACGCACGATACTGTCTGCGAGAACAGCCTCGTAAGTGTTTCCGATATGCGGTTTGCCTGATGTGTAGGCAATCGCTGTTGTCAAATAAAATCTCTTTTTCTCTGCCATTTTGAACCTCCAATAAAATAAAAAAATCTTTAAGAATAGAAATATTCTTAAAGACGATTATACCGCGTTACCACTTTAATTTATCCGCACTTCACAATACGGACCTCAATCACTGCCATCACAGTGCCACGCTTTAACGGGCGTACCCGGTACCTCCTACTTTTTATGCTGCTATGCTATCATTTTTATTTACACCTACGGCATAAACATAAAATTATGTTCAGAGTGTACGGCTCCAAGACCATCTTCTGCCACATTCCATATGCCCTCTCTCAGCAACGGGTCGCTCCCTCATACATAACACATAATGTACCAAGCAACGCTACGGGTTCTCTGTAATACTTTCTGTAACATACTTTTCTTTTCACAGCCTTTTTCACTTATAGATAAATGTATTTTAATATGTGGGGTAATTTTTGTCAACTGTTATATTGTGCTTTCAAAACTATTTGCAGCATATATTTTTATACAGAAAAAACGTCTGCTGTAAAACAGACGCTAAATTTCATATAATGGACAGCGGAACGGAATACACCGCCTGCTAATTGTATTATCGATTGTTGTTTTTTATAATATCCTCTATTTCTTCCTTACCCAGCTCCACAATTTCCGCTATCTGCTCTGTCGTATAGCCTTTTTTATACATATTCATAACAACCTTTTCATTGTTCCTTTTCTCAGCTCTTGCCTCGCCTCTCGCTTCGCCCCTTGCCTCGCCTCTTGCTTCGCCCCTTGCCTCAGCTCTTTCTTCTATTCCTAAACTCAGATTACACATAACGCTCACATCCTCTCTCAACTCTGTATCAACTGGAATATTATACTCTTTCTCAAGAATATCAAACTTCTGATTTTTCTGTATTTCATTTGAAAGCAATGCACAAATCAAACGATGTAGTTCATATTTCTCATCTTTTTCCGGAAGTTCGTTTGTTATCCCTATCATCACAATGTTTAATAAATCAAGATTTCCTTTCCATTGATAAGTTTCTAGTATTTCATCTTTTGTAAGATGAATATGCGCCATACTGTTATTTCCCATATTCATGCAAACCCATATGCTGAATACCTGTTTTATATCATCATAGTTTGAATTTACAAAATCTCTTTCTTTTTGTGATGATATAAGTCTGCTAGCATAAAAGATTGCCCTGTTTAATATGCTATATGCAGTTGGTTCATCTTTTTGACATTCTATGTTCACTATAACCTTTGACAATTTATTTTCTTCTTTATCGGGTGATGGTATCCTTACATAAAATACTATATCAAACCTTATCATGCCCTCATTTATCTCAGCATTTTCTGTATTAAATCCTACTATTCTCTGTCCTGAGTTATCCGTTTTTTCTACATTTGTTAAGCCCGGTTCAACTGGTGCAATCCCTATCTTTGGTTCACCCTCAATATAGTTTACCACTTCACTCGGCTTCATATCCTTAAATTCAGCAACAGTTTTTACTAATATATTTGCTAGTATGCTTTTTTGTGCAAGCAATCTTTTTGCATAAGTATCATACTGTATTTTTGCATCTGCTGCGGTTATTGCATTTTTTATTTCCGTATTCATTTTACCCCCATTTTTGCACACATTTTTGTATTAATCTTATTATAATCAAGGACTACTTTGAAATCAACTAAATTTTTATAGAGTATTGGCAATTACATTAATTAAAGGTACAGTTTTATATAAAAACAAAATTAAAAATAATTACAGTTTTATGATTATATTAAAAAATACCACAGAATAAACTATAAAATCGTCATATTCTATGGCATTTATTTTTTGAACTAAATCACTTAACTGTAATTTTCCTTATTTTTGAAAATGCTCCGTAAACTTCTTCTCTATTTTCGTACATTGCAAATGGACGAACTCTTATATAATATACTCTTTTTGGGGTTAAATTACTTATTTTAATTTTATTGCTTGTCATTTTTAAAGTTTTAACACCTTTAAATATCATCTTTTAATATGCCTTGATATTCCAACAATCTATTTCGAGTATTCAGGTAACTTTGTCCTCTCAAATAGTAACAATCACATCTCCACCACTTCGTCCGCAATTCCCATTGTGGATTTTCTATGCGACACAAGCACTACCGTTTTATTTTTATCTTTTCCTTCTTCTTTTACCGCTTTCAATATAACTCCCTCATTGAGTGAATCTAGATTGCTGGTCGGTTCATCCATCAAAAGCAATGGTGCATCGTGAAGAAATGCTCTCGCAATTCCTATCCGCTGTTTTTCTCCGCCCGACAAAGTGTCTCCAAGCTCTCCGACCTGCGTATCATATCCGTCGGGCAGGCTCTTTATAAAATCGTGAAGTGATGCTTTTTTTGCCGCAGCAATGATTTCTTCCGTTGTCGCTCCAATTTTTGCAATGCCTATGTTTGCGGCTATCGTATCATGAAATATATCTGTTTCCTGTGTTACAAAGCTCTCATAATCCCTGAGTTTTTTTGTTGAAATCTCTTTTACATTCTTTCCTGAAATCTCAACTCCTCCACTGTCTGTATCCCAAAAACGCATCAGAAGTTTAAGTATTGTCGATTTGCCGCAGCCGCTCACTCCGTGAAGCCCTGTTATTTTTCCTTTTTTTATCTCCATACTGAAATTTTTGAGAATATTTTCATTTTCATATGCAAATGTTACATTCTTTAAAGCTGCTATCTGCTTGTTTTTTCTGTCAGCAGAATTTTCTGTTCTATTTTTGTCTAAAATTGTTTCTGTAGCTTCTGCCGTAACATTTTTTTCATCTGACATAAGTTTAGTATCTACCACTTGTTCACCGGTAAATTTTGTACTCTTATCAACATACACTGCTTTACTATCTGACGCTTCGTCTTCCCATACTTCCTCTACCACAGGATTTTCTTCAATGACTGACAGCACCCTCTCACCGCTTGCAAGTGTCTGATTTAGATTGTTTGACAGACTTGCAAGTGCGACAACGGGACCAAATGACCCCATCATTGCCACTGTGCAGGTGACTACTGCGTCAAAACCAATCTCACCCTGCCGGTACATTTCTCCCATGAGAAAAAGCATCCCAAATGACGCAAGAAGTATGACAAAGTTTGTGACTGCACGCTGTGTTCCCTCTAAACGGCTTAATTTTCTTTGCATTTTTCCGAGTTTTTCAGAGCGTTCCTGCATCTCATGTCTTTTCTCTTTTCCCATACCGTACTGTATGGTTTCTGAAAGTCCTCTGAGTGCACTAAGTACAAAGCTGTTTAATTCGCCGAACGAGGTTCTAAATTCCATTCCCGTCTGACCGCCACGCTTTCCATTCCAAAGCGGAATAAAAATTCCTACTATTATATATACTGCTGCCGCATAAACCGCCGCAACAGGGCTGTATCTTCCCATAAATATTACCATTACAGCCGATGTAAGCAATGCTATCATTATCGGAGATATTGTATGTGCATAAAACACCTCCAGCAACTCTATATCCGTAGTTATGACTGATATAAGATTTCCCTTGTCTCTGCCCTCAAGTTTTGCAGGACATAATCTCCTGAGTGCCGCAAATACTTTATGCCTTATTATCGCAAGCAGTTTAAATGCAATAAAATGATTGCAATACTGCTCCGCATAATGAAGCACACCTCTCATGACTGCCGCCATTCCCATAATGATAAATAGTGTTTTTATGCTCATGTCTGAAAATACCGTTGCAGGCTCTCCAAGTCCTTTTAAAAGCACCTGACTTGCAAGTATCGTGAGAAAGATTGCACACAGATACCCTATAACACCAAGCAATATCGCAAGCAGCATTATATGAAGAAGCGGTGCAACAAGACCGATAAGCTGCCCCATTATTTTAATGGCACTTCTTCTTTTTTTAACTGATTTCTCTACAGACATCGGCATCCTCCTTTCCGAATTCCTCCAATTTTCTCTGACTCTCAAAAAGCCTGAAATATTCTCCACTTTTTTTCATCAACTGCTCATGCGTACCACTTTCCGCTATCTCTCCGTCTTTAAGCATATAAATATTATCTGATGATATTACATTGAACAGACGGTGTGATATTAAAAGCACCGTTTTTGTTTTTGCAAGTTCGTGTATCGCATCCATTATCATGCCCTCACTCTCGGCATCAATATTTGAGGCAGCCTCATCAAATATATACATCTCGCTATCATGCAAAATCGCTCTTGCAATACAAAGCCTCTGACACTGACCGCCTGAAAGATTATCGCCCTTTTCAGCAATCTCCATATCAAGTCCGCCGTTCTCGCTCACAAAATCCCAGAGATTTACTTTTATCAAAACCGCTTTAAGTTTCTCATCGTCTGCACCTAAATCAGCCATGATAAGATTTTCCCTCACCGTCCCCTTAAAAAGATAACTGTTATGTCTCACAACTGTCACATGACGCATCAGTTCACTCTCCGCTATATCTCCTATCGGAACACCGCTGAGCGTGAGTCTGCCGTTAAATTTTTTATTCTTTCCTGAAATAAGTCCCGCTATCGTGCTTTTTCCGCAGCCCGACTCGCCGACGAGCGATACGAATGAACCCGGTGAAATATCAAGCGATACATCATTTAAAATCTTTCGGTCACTGTTGTATGAAAAATTTACATCCTCAAAACGCACTGACAGATTTTTAAGCTGTTCTTTAGTAAATATGACTTTTCCTGTCTTATCTTCCTCTAAATCAAGAAGTCCGAAAATCTTGTCACTCGCCGCCATTCCGTTCATTGCGATATGAAAAAATGAACCGAGAAGTCTCAGCGGTATAAAAAATTCACTTGCTAAAAGTACAATGCAAAGCGTCTGTTCAAGTGTTATATTTCCTTTTAAAAACTCACTTAAAGCCACTATCATTCCGACTACCGCCCCACCGTACGCAACAATATCCATCACGCTTGTTGAATTAAGCTGCATTGTCAGAACTTTCATCGTAATCTTCCTGAACTCTGCTGCCTCCTCGTCCATCTGCTCAGCTTTCATGCCGTCAGCCTGGTAAATCTTAAGCGTTGTAAGTCCCTGAAGATTTTCAAGAAACGAGTCGCCAAGTTCCGTGTATATTCCCCAATAATTATTTAAAAGTTTTTTTGCAATTTTTTGAACTGCCACAATCGAAGCAGGGATTAAAGGCACACAGAGGAGAAGAACAACACCCGCCTTTATGCTCGCCTTTGCCGCAAGCACGATAAAAAGCGTAACAGGTGCAAGAATACTGTAAAAAAGCTGTGGAAGATATTTGCCAAAATAAATTTCAAGCTGTTCGACACCCTCCGTTGAAAGCTGCACCACCTCGGAAGTCGCAATTTTTTCATTGTAGGACACACCGAGTTTTAGCAATTTTTCATAAATTTTATCCCTCAAAATACATTTCACATCAACACTCGCTTTATATGACGCTCCCGCCGCCATCTTGTCACATAAAAAACGCACAACAAGAACCGCCGCAAACACGCAGGCACACTTAACAATATCACCCGACGCTGCCTTTTTTGCATACAGTTTTCCAAACAGTCCCGCTATCGTAAACACCGAAACCACCTGTGCAATAAGTGCCATCCACTGCCACATCACATTGTAGACTATATATTTTTTTGCATGGGATAATAACCTCACAAGTCTTGTTTTTATCATCTCATTCCCCGTCCCTTCATATTGATTATTACTGTTCATGCACAGCAATATTTTGATATGTTATCTATTTTTCCGTCAATTCCCGCGTAATTTCTTCTGTTTCTTTTTCAGTTTTAATATAAAAAATAAAATAAATCACATGACAGAGCCATACAACGGCAAGACATATTCTTCCGACAGGCACCCTGCTCATCATTATAAAACCAAATGCCATAACAATAGTGACACTTCCCATAATGGTACACTTGCTTTTTACCGTCATTGACCTTTTCTGAACAAAACTTTCAAGATGCTTTTTGTAAAGTCCGGTTGATGTAAACCAGGAATGAAGCCTTTCTGAGCTTTTTGCAAAACAAAATACCGTTGCCATATAAAACGGTACTGTAGGCAGTATAGGAAGTACGATTCCTATCGTGCCAAGTGCAAGACTCAAAAATCCCAAAAGCACCCACAAAAATTTAAGCGGGTTTATTTTATTATTCATATAAATCTCCATTTCGTATCATCCTACTGTAAGCACATATTTGTGTCCGTCAATCTCAGTCACACCAAGTTTCACACCGTAGAGCTGCTCAAGCAGTTCACTTGTGATAATCTCCTCCGGATTTCCATGTGCAAGCACATTTCCGTCCTTAAGACCTATTATCGAATCGGAAAAACGGATTGCCTGATTTATCTCGTGCAGTACCATAACTATCGTAATCCCAAACTCCCTGTTAAGTTTTTTAACCAGTTCGAGTATTTCAAGCTGGTATCTTATATCGAGATAAGTTGTCGGTTCATCGAGAAACAGAAGTTTTGTATTCTGTGCAAGTGCCATTGCAATCCACACACGCTGCCTTTGTCCTCCGGACAATTTTCCAATTTCTCTCTCTTTAAACGCCAAAAGATTTGTGACCTCAAGAGCCATGTTTATAAGTTCCTCGTCATCACCATTCCCACCGCCAAACATTTTATGATGCGGTGTCCTACCCATAGAAACAAGTCTTTCAACAGTCATGTCAGCGGCAGCCGTATTGTACTGGTGAACGATGGAAACACGCTTAGCAAACTCTCCAAGTGACATACCGCCGATATTTTTTCTCTGCAAAAAAATCCTGCCACGGTCAGGCACGAGATTTTTAGTCATCAATGAGAAAAGAGTAGACTTGCCACATCCGTTCGCACCCAGAATAGTTGTAATCCTGCCCTCAGGAATTTTAAGCGAAATATTATTTAAAATTCTGTTCTTTCCATAAGAAAACGAAAGCTCCTTAACTTTCATCATATAATCACATTTCTTATCATCGCTCATCTAATCACCTCTTTCCCCTAAGCAGTAAAATAAAGAACGGTCCACCGATAACACTCATCACAACCGCCGCACTCACCTCATACGGGCGGCATATCGTTCTCCCTATCGTGTCGGCAAGCAAAAATGTAAATGCTCCTGCGAACACCGAAAACGGTACAAGTCTTTTGTGGTCGCTGCCGACGAGTATTCTGCCTATATGTGGCACGATAAGTCCAAGAAAACTTATTGCCCCGACAACCGCTGTCGAGATGCTTGCAAGTATTACCGCTATAACTGAGATTATTATACGCGTACGGTTTACATTTACACCAAGACTTCTCGCTGTTTTATCCTCAAGTGCAAGCAGGTTGCATCTTCCTATAAACAGCACCGAGAGCACAAGTCCCACGACAACATACGGAAACAATGTCGCTGCATCGTCCCATGTTTTCTGGGTGATATTTCCCTCGACAATAGATGCCACACCTGTTCTGTCACCTCCTGACATGGAATTTACAACACTTGACATTCCCGTGAAGAATGCTTCTACGGCAACACCCGTAAGTATAATACGCAACGGACTTAAACCGCCTTTCCACGAAAGAGCATAAACGATAACAAATGCCGCTATCCCGCCAAAGCAGGCGGCAACGGGTGTAAAGAAATAAAGCGTCGGTGCAAATGCCGTTATACATACTGCCGCAAATCCTGCACCGCTTGATATACCTATAATCCCCGGATCAGCAAGCGGATTTTTAAGCACCGCCTGAAACAGTACACCCGAAACCGCTATTGCCGCCCCCGCAAGCATTGATATTATTATTCTCGGAAAACGAAGGTCATAGATAGTTGCTACATCAGGATTGTATTTTATAAAAAGACCGTCAAACAACTTTTTAAATGAAACCTTTAGACTTCCTATATTTACCGATATGAAAAATAATATTACAAGTAAAATGATAATCATAACAAATGATACGATTGTTCTTATACGCTTATTTCTCAGATTTTTATGGTCTTTTGAAAGTATGTCATTTTCTTTTAAATCCATTTTAACCCTCATTTCTCCATATATTTTTATGCTTAGTATGCTATCTAATTAATGTCCTGCACACCAGTAGCGGGGGGATGCTTATCTGCGTTCAAAGTCCTGTTTTAATTCAGCAAGTGCCTCTTTGTACTTAAATGTCGCACTCATTCCAAATTTATCGTACGAAAGGTCATAGACTCTGCCTTCTTTTACGGCATTAAAATGTTTCCATATATCGTTTTTCTTAAAGTCATCATTAAACATTTTTATAACCTGTTTTGGCATCGCATGAGCCGCACGGAGTATAATATCAGGTTCTTTCTTTTTCATATCCTCCGTGTTTACCGTAAGAAATTCCTGTTTTATGTCACTGTAGACATTTTCACCGCCTGCAAGCTCTACAAGATTTCCCACATACGAATTTGGAGTTGCTATTATGTAACTTCCCGGAAGTCCCATAAGAATAAGAACTTTTGGATGACTTTTAGTCTTATTCTCACTTTTATATTTCTTATAAAAAGCCACAAACTCATTTATAAGGCTGTCAGCCTCTTTTTCCCTGTCAAAAATAATTCCCAATTCCTGTATTGAGCGGTACATTCCCTGCACGCTTTTCAGATTTAAAAATGCCCACTCCGTATCAATGGCTTCATATTTAGGTTTAAGGTCACTTTTCAATGATGACGGAGACAATATCCAGTCAGGCTGAACCGAAGATACGATTTCCATATCGGGGCTCATAGCCGTACCGATTTTTTTGACATTTTTATATCTTGACGGAATTGTCGAGACTGTTGACGAACAGACACCTGCAAGGTCAATATTAAGTTTGTCACAAATATCTGCCGTAGCAGGCGAAGTTGCGATTATGCGTGGATTTCTCCCAAGTTTCTCAACCTTTTCTTTCGCCGACTCAACTGCCGCTCTCTCGTACTTATCTGTAATCTCAAGCATTGAATTTATATCAATATCTGCTGATGAATTTTTGTCTGCTGTTATGTCTTTCCCATCTGTCGATGAGTTGTCACTCGCTGTTGTGTTTTCTCCATCTTCCGATGAGTTGTCTTTTGCTGTTGTATTTTTCCCATCTTCCGATGAATTTTTGTCTGCAACGGTTTCTTTTGTAGATGGCTGCTCTTTGTCCGGATGCTGGTTTACACAGCCGCCGAGCAGAAAAGAGATTGAAAAACCTAATATGACACCAAGTTTTAGCAATTTATTATGCCTGTTTGTGAAAAATCCATTTTTTATAAGTTTATTTTTCTTATACTTATTTGCGATAAACCCATTTTTTTTAACCTCATTCTTCTTCATCATCTTCCATCTCCTCTCCCCATCTTCGCCAGTTACGCCTGAAATAATAAGTAACACCTGCACCTGCCGCTATGAGAACAAGTCCCGATAATGTTATTGAAATCGTGAGCACTATCACCCATTTAGCCATTGTCATATCCTCTGACTTCCCGTTATTACCGCCTGCGGTCTGCGTACTGTTTCCATCAGAAGCCGCTTCTGCTGTTTCAGACACATCAGAGCCGTTTTCTTTGCTCTCTGTCGAAAGACTCAATCCCTGTGCATCAGAAAGTCCTGACTCCGAAAGCTCAGTGTTTACATCTGACAATGTATTACCGATCAATGCTGTACTGTCATTTTCTAAACCAGACGCATCCCCCGATAAATCACTGTCAGAAGTTTTCGTGTTATCCGTCCTTGTATCTGATGATGCGTTTGCGGACACATGTGTAACAGCCATTCCCGATACATTTCCTGACTTGAAATTTTTAGCATATGCGTAAAATACAACATTTCTTCCCATTGGCCGGACATACATTGAAACCTTTACGATGCTGTTCTTATCAGAGAGAGAAATACAATAATCCGCCGTTTTTCCGTTACTGTCTGAGCCTTTTTTTGTCACTGTAGGACTGACCTGCTGCCATGATGCCGCCCCTCTTTTCTGCACATAAAACTTGTGGTCTGAAGTGTAATCTATAAGACCCACACGCATTGTGAGATAACACTGACCGTTATCCGTCTGCTCCAACATTCCCGAAGTCTTAAGAACACTCTCTACCATTCCCTGTCCTGTCGCGTATGAACTCTCGCCGCCTGCGTCCTCGACTTTGTTTGTAACCGGATGTCTGTAACAAGGCACTATATTACACGAATAAACTTTTCCGCTCACCACACTGCCCGATGTACCGCTTTTATTATCTGTTGCATCTGAACCTGCCACACTGTTTGACAAACTTCCGTCTGCCGTCAATGTATTTTTATCTGATACACTGTTTCCCGCCGAACTGCCGCCTTTTGATGCGTTTGTCTTTTTTGATGACTTTTTACTCTTTGAAGATTTGCTCACCGAAGTGCTCTTTTTCCCGGCAACGATAGAATTAAGGTCAAGTTTAAGATAGACAGGCTGTGTTCCCGAACCTTTACTTATCGCATCCATAATAGGCACAAACACCTGCATAGGCACATATCCGTTTTTCTTCGCTTCTTTTATCATAGGAAAAGAAACCTTTTTCGGATAATTTGTTCCGTATGTATCAGTCAGTTTCTTACCGTTTTTCTTCTGGAAAGAAACGATTTTAGCCGCCGCAGTCTTACCCTGAGGTACACCGTTTTTGGTCACCTTATAGCCTGCTTTAAAATATTTAAGCCTGCCGAGATACCCCTTTGCACTTCCAACCGTAAGTCCTGAAAAATCAAGTATAAGCGTGTATTTTCCATTTTTTACACGCAATAAAACATTGTGATTTATTGCTTTATCTGACATTGAGCTGCTCTTTTTATCAGTTTTTAACATATTCCCTGTTATCATGTAAGTTCCATCAGTCAGCTTTTTTATATTCAGCTTCTTATTTTTCTTAGAAGAATTTTTACTGCCCGTTGTTACCGGTTTTTTTGTTGCCGTATTTTCCCTGTCCGTTGCCGGTTTTTTTGTTGCCATATTTTTGCTGTCCGTTGACGGTTTTTTTGTTGCAGACGGCTCTGCCGTACCCACAATATCATCCGCCTTTTCGTCCGTTTTTTTAAGAGTGTTCCAATCTAATAACAATCTCGCAAACTGCGTTCCACCGCCCTTGTTTATAGCCTCCATAACAGGCACATAAACCTGAATCCAAGCCATACCCTGTTTCCATTCTATAGGCATCAACGCATAATGCGGATATAATTTTCCTTTTACATTTGAGTCAAGCCCCGTGTCAGGGTCGTTGTACTCATCATAAACTCCCTCATAATACTCAGTCACTTTTACGCTCTCTGCCGTTGCTGATTTAGGCACATTTTCACTGTCATTCCATGACGGAAAATAATAAAATCCATACAGATACCCTTTAAAGATACCCGATGTAAGTGACTTAAACTCCAATCTCAAACTTATGCTGTTTCCTTTTTTTATAATCTTCATCGGCTGCGTAACTGCCGAATCACCCATTGACGGCTGGTCAAGAGTCGCGTGTCTTAACCTTCCCTCAATCGTATAAACTCCATCGTTAAAATCCCCTGCATAAACCCTCTTTGTACTCTCAAAAATGGAAAAATCCGACATGAGACCTAAAACAAGAGCAACCGCCAAAATCCATGCCATCACCTTATGTTTTCCTAAAAATCTCATGTCGAACCTCCTGTTCACTAAAATTAAACTTTTTCTCTATATCAATTCATACCTGTATGTAAAGCGGTCATTCACAATCTGCCTTTGCTGTTTACTGATAAACGCAGTCGCTTTGCGACCCGTAAGTATAAAATGCTTATCTGTATCCAAAAATCACTTAAATTTAGCTTTCTTTGCCCCAGCTTTTACTATCTGCTTTTTAAGGGATTTCTTTGTCTTAGCTGAAATACCCTTTGCAAACTTAACCGTCTTAAGTTTCTTGCAGCCTTTAAACGCATTGTTTCCAACTTTTGTCACATATTTTCCAATTATAACAGTTGTAAGTTTCTTATTATTCTTAAATACATTCGGTGCAATAGCAGTTACCTTAAACAAAACTCTCTTTATCTTAACCGTCCGTGGAACAGTTGCACTTTTCACATTTTTCTTTGCAGCAATGAGTGTAACCTTTCCCTTTGCTGTTACTTTATAAGTATTTCCTGCTACCTTTGCCTTTGTTCCTACCTTTACTTTTTTTGTTGAACTACCAGGGTTAGGATTGTTTGTCTGCTCTGGCTTTATGCTTTCATCTGGTTTTGATGTTTCACCCGGCTTTAATGTTTCCATCGGTGCTGATGAATTTTCAGGAGATGGTGTTTCACCTGGCTTTATGCTTTCATCTGGTTTTGATGTACTACCCGGCTTTGATGTAGCACCCGGTTTTGATGTACTGTCTGGTGTTGCTGAGTTTCCCGGTGTTGCTGTGCCATCCGGCTTTGAACTTTCCACTGGTGCAGCCGACGCATTTGGATTTGCCTGTTTTGCCTCTGTCTCATTAAATGCCGCATCATCCGCTGTTGTCGCAGTAACAGTTGACAGGTCAAGCTTAAGATAAACCGGCTGTGTACCTGTTCCCTTTGTGATTGCTTCCATTATCGGTACAAACACCTGCAAAGGAACTGTTCCTGCTGATATATTTTTGTTATTATAAGAAAAATCGTACAATGCCTCCGGTATTACCTTTATCGTAACCTTATTCGGATAATCAGTTCCGAGCGTGTCAGTAAGTTTCACTCCATCGGTATATGTCTGATAATCATCAATCGTAACATCTTTTAATATTCCCGTAGGATTTGTCTGTGTATCAGGTTTATATCCCGTATCATAGTATCTCAATTTGCTAAGATACCCCTTAAGGCTTCCGATAGTAAGACTGTTAAAATCAAGTGTCAGATAATAAACTCCATCTTTAACGGTAAGTTTTATATTGTGATTTATAGCACTGTCACTCATTGATACCGTTCCGTCAGGCTTCTGCATATTTCCCGTAACTTTATAAACTCCGTCACTCAATGAAGCAAAGCCTAAAGCCTGCTCATTTTCATCCGTCAATGCGGTAAGTGTGTCCCAGTAAAGTGTAACTGTTGAATCAATATTAAATTTACCTTTATCAAAATTAACTCCCGAAACAACTCCGTCAAGTTTTTTCATGGCTTCAACATAAAGATAAACATTATTTACATAAGTCTGTCTCAAACCGTCAAGCGGAACTGTAATGTTCGTCACGACATTCTGCTGACCGATAGTTGGAACTTCGGCTGACTCCGTCTCATAAGTCACCCCGTCCATAGTAAGATTTTCCGCTGAAATGTTATTTCCCTTATACCAGCCGTTATATCCTAGTACATAAAGCGGCTCTTTGTCAGAACCGGAAACCATCTGATATGTAAGGTACATTTTTCCCGAAGCATCAACACGGATATAACCGAGTGCCTTTTTCTCTTCCCCGACAAGTCCGTGGTCAACAACATCCGTGCGATCTTTTAACTCAATGCTGTAAAATCCCGGTTTCAAGGCTTCCGTAGGTGCATCAGGGATAACTTCTTTTTCAATCGTCACACCAAGTGCATTCATTGCCGCTTCTTTAATTGCATTTGATGAAGCGGTCGCTCCTGAAACTGCATCAAGTCCGTTAAGTTTTTCAGCATCATTGCGGTAAAGTCCGACAAGTTTTTCTTTCATTCCTTTTGCGGCTTTGTTGAAATAAACCTGATTTTCATCTGCAGAATCGCCCTTAAAATCAGAACCCTCTATGACAACATCACTTATCTGACCGTCTTTTACGCTGACTTTTACGCCTACATTATATTTTCCGAACTGCTGAACCTCTGACACTCCCTGCTCTGTTGTATAGTTGAGAGAAGTATCTCCCGAAAGCACGGCATTTGCATAATCGACCAAAAGATAAGCGTCAGGTGCATAACCCATTGCTTCAACAAACATACTCATATAAATTCCGTTTTCCGTCTTTGCCGCATCAGGAATCTTAAATGAAATCTCCTTTGGAACTGTCTTTGCTTTCTGTTCACTTCCGTTTGTAAAATACACATCCTGTGTTGAGATTACAGTCGCATTGACAGACGCATCACCTGTATTTGGCTTTGTCTGTGACTGATAAATCTTATAATCCGTTGCATAATCAGTCGCTGTTCCAACTGTAACGCTTCTAAGCACAATATTGAGAGCTGCATCGCCGTTTTCATCAATTTTAAGCACTCCGTACTTTCCGATGCTCTCCTTTGCCGCTGACTCCTGCTCAAGATTATTAGCGTTTTTAAGTGACAACGGCACTATGTATGTACTGTTTTTGCTGAGAGCTGTTGCTGATTTTCCAAATGCCACCGTACTGTTTTCAGCGGCAAGAGCCACCACATCATCTGTGGCAGCCCATGCACACTGACCGAATACCATGGCTCCTGCAAGCATTACTGCCGCAAATTTTGTCTGCCATTTCTTCAATCTCATCTTAACTCCTCATTTCTTAAGTCGATACCTCACCGGCATGACCTACATTGCCTTTGCATTAATAAAAATTATTTTTTAATAGTTACCTTTACTGTTGAAGAATACTTTCCATATACTTTCTTCTTTCCTGAAACTCTGTATGCCCTTATTTTGAAGAAGTATGATTTTTTCTTCTTTAATTTTTTATTTGTATATTTGACAATACTACCCTTTTTAATAGTTGCTATCTTCTTAAATTTGCCTTTCTTCTTGTTAGCACGATATACTTCGTAGCCTGATGCCTTTGAAACTTTCTTCCATGAGACAACAGCTTTAAGTTTCTTGACATTCTTTACTTTGACACCCTTAACTGCCGCAACCTTAACCGTTTGTGTCTTTGTCGGCTTCTTAGTTGGTTTTACCGTCGGCTTAACTGTTGGTGTTGCTGTTGGTTCTGTTGACTCTTCCGGCTTCTTAGTCGGCTCTGCACTCGGTGTGTTTGCCGGTGCCGGCACTGCACTTTCTGTCGGTGCAGGTGTCTGTGTAGGTGTCTGGCTTGGTATGCCCGGTGCTTCTTTCTTCTTAAGATTTGATATTGCAGTCTGAATATCAGCCGATGCTTTATCAAGGTCTGCCTGTGCCGCACGCTCCGTGATACGCTGTCCTGCTGCCGCAACCGCATCTTTTAATACTTTATAAGACTCTGCCGTATAATTACCCTCTGCAATCGCATTTGCTTCTTTTATCTTTGCTTCAAGTGCTGTCTTATCTCCTGCTTTTACAAGTTTTGCAACTGCACTGTCAAGTGCTGTCTTTGCGTTTACTACGCTATCTTTTTCTTTGCTCTCTGCCGCTGTTTTTGCATTTGCAACTGCTGACGCAATATCCGCATCTTTCCAGCTTGCAACTGTGTATGAGTTTTCGTCTAATGCCGATGCACTCTCAATGGCACTGTTAAGTCCTGCTAATTCATCAGAAGAAGCAACCTTTACAAGTGCTTTCATTGCATTTGTAAGTTTTGTGACAAATTCTTTTGAAACATCTTCTGTCACATCTTCGTCTGCTGTTGTGTCAATCTCATCATAAATTTCTTTTGCTGTCTTATAAGAGCTTTCCGTGTAATCAGCGGAATTTAATTCCTCAAATGCTCTCATCTGTTTACCGAGTTCTTTTGCTGATACAGTGAATGAACCGTCTTTATTTTCTTTAATACTGTACTGTGCCATGCGTACCGAACCCTCAAGAAGTTCCTTTGCAGCTTCCTGTGTAATTTCAGTTCCCTGTAAATCCTGCTTGCCCATTATCCATGTACTGTCATAAATATGTGTAGGACCTGCTCCCATTAACGCTGTAAGATATGCCGCACCTGTTACCTTTGTACCATTCTTAACATATACATGACCTACTGACATCAATGCCATTGCCACAGCTTCAACATTTACACCGTCAAGTACAAGAGCTGTTGTTTTTGAATTACCTGCAAACACGGCGGTGCTTGTTGTGATTTTTCCTGTCTTTTTCTCTGAGCTGTCAACTACGGTACACTTTCCTGCATTTCCTGTAATCGCATTGTCACCGAGGTTCAACAGATAACCATTGAGGTCGAGCGTAAAGTTTTTGTAGAATGTAAATGAGTCTGCTGAACTCACATCCATATCCTCATTTAACTTAACCGTCTGACCGTCCTTAGCATAAACAAGGGCAAGTGACGCATCCTTTTCCTTTATGTTCTTAGCAACACTTCCGTCTGCATTGTAGATAGTTGCAGCATATTTTACATCCGGGTCCTCCTTTTCAGTACCCTCAAAGACTGTTGTATATCCTGCATACTCTCCATCACTTACCTCGCCTAAGATATATCCTGACTTTGTCTCATAAGGTCCGCTCACGGCGTCCTTTCCTTCAACAGCCTTAAAGTAACCGCCCTCTATCATTGCAGGTGTTCCATTTACTAAAAGACCAACACCTGACCTTGATTTTTCAGCCGAATATACACCATTTTTTATTGTGACTGTTCCTGCACCGTCTACCGTAAGTGCAGCGTTTAAGTTGTTGTTTTCCGCAAGGATTGATGTTACATTTTCAATCTCTGTATCCTCATCAGAACTAAATGAAAGCCCGCTGAATTTGCTGTTTTTTACAACAGCCTTTCCTGAAGCATCGACTGATCCTTTACCCGATACCTCACAGTCTTCAACATCAGCACTTACTCCCATAAACTCTAATGAGCCTAATTTACTGTTTTTTATGACCATTGTTTCTTTTTCGCCAAAACCTACTGAAACCAGATTATCAGTAGTACAGTTATCCATCTCGAAATCAATACCTTCATCGAGGTAACCGAAATAAACATTATTGATATTTCTGCCGTATCCTGTAAAGCCTGTTGTCACAGCATTATTTGTAAGCGTACAGTTTTTAAGAGTTACCGCGATATGAGGTAAATCCTGCATACAAACATAGCTGCCGGACATTACATAGTTACCTATCTGTCCCTCAATGGCAACTCCGTCAGCCGTAAGAGAACCAGCAGCCACGGCTATTGATGTAGATGTATTTATAGCCTCATCATAACGCTCATGTGTGATTCTTCCTGTCTTATCCTTACTGCTATCCTTTATTGTCACATCTCCTCTTACCGTAAAGATGTTAGCTTTCTGTGCGAGAGTATATCCGTTAAGGTCAAGTGTTCCGCCTTTAACAGTCACATCCTCATCAAATTCAGCATTTGAGGCAAGTTTGACAGTCACACCCTCACTCATTGTCTTAACTGCCTCTGCCATGTCAGTCTTTACATCAGCCTTTGCAGACGCATCATATGTAACATACTCTTTTTCCATCTCGGAAATCGCCGTATCATCGCTTACTTTCTCAATGTTTGCCCAGTCAAGACCAATGCACGCATCCTGATTGATGCTCATAACACTTATATACATTCTGACTGCAACAACATTCTGCTTTAGGTCAGGCACAATAAATGAAATCTGGGCAGGCTTTTTCTTTCCGTTCACAGTATATGTCTTATCAACATGAGCCTTATAACGGTTTCCGCTTGTTGCATTTGCCTTACCGTCAAGATAATTCTGTGTGCTCTCATATACAGTCCAGTCATTTGCCGCATCTGACATCCCCATAGCTTCTATAGCCTGTGTTGCCGTCGTGAGTGTAGCAGTTCCGTCCTTATGGATTACAAGAGTTGCATTTCCCGGGAAACAACCTCCCGCCATAGATGTCTCTTTCATATATCCTGCTGATGTGTACTGCTTTGTCGACTCGGATCTTCCTCCGTTCAACAATTCAATAGGAATACTGTAAGTTCCCGGTGCGAGTTTCTTCTGGAAACTTCCCCGTCCGACGGTAACCTGTGCAAGCTCCAGCTTATCCATTGCTGCTATAAGTGCCTGTCTTCCCGTATATTCATCATTCTTGTCTCCACGAATTGATATTTCTTCATTTGCCGTAGCGATTGCTGATGAAATAGCTTTTGAAGCATTCTTCCAGCTATCTGCCGTATAGTCTTCTTCATTGAGATTTTCAGCTTCTTTTATAAGGGCTTCAAGTTTTGTTTTATCACTTGACTTGATAAGACTTGAAATATTGTCAGTAATATTGTTTGCAGCAACTCTAACATCATAACCTGATTCTCTGCGTTTGCCTGCATTTGTATCTATACTTTCCTTAAGAGTTTTTGCCTTAGTTACATTGTCTGAAATCTTAATTCCATAGTTCTTCCATGACTTCTCCGTATATTCATTTTCCGTATGTTCTTTAAGGAAAGTCTCTCCTGTTTCAACTGCTGCCTTAAGTTTCTCTATTTCAGCTTCGGTTGCTGCAGCCTTAAGTTTTCTCAACAGTTTCTTAAGATTACTGTCAGATGTTGATATAGCCGAACCCGCTGCCGTCTTTGCCTTTGCGACAGCTTCATCTATTTGTGGTTTATACTGTTCCCAACTATCTGTCGAATAGTCTGTCTCCACTAATGCCTCTGCCTTTTTTATAGTTTCTGCCAATGCTTCTGACGCCGCATCACTCTGCGAACTGCTCTCAGCCGCTTTGACAAACACCATATTGTTAGTCGGTGCACTTGTTACGACCAATGCCGCCGCAAGTATTCCTGCCGCCGCCTTACAAAAGATATTTTTCTTTCTCATGTTATCCTCCTTAAAAGAATAGAATTAAAATTGCACTACCTGCTTTTCAAAATCCGACCGATGTATTCGCTCCAAATATTTTAATGTCAGGTTTAAGTTCATTTTGACAACCTTGAGTTACCTTTTTCTGCTTCAAGTTATATGCATCTAACTCAAATCTCAAAAAAAAGCTGCTGACAATAACTTAATTGGCAGCCACTTTGTTACCTCTATTGTCAACATCATTGTAAAAACGCTTTACATCGTTCCTTACGACGCTTAAGTATATCAGAGCATTTGATTTTTGCAAGAATATTTTTTTGATGCATATTTGCACGAAATCCATTATTAATTGAGAAAACTTAATCAACTTCCAAATAATTCCATGCTGAAACCGCTTGTTTTCAGTATTTAATATTTTCGGTGCAATCGTGCAACTATTTTTTTACATGAGATATTTTATCAGTAATTTCAGTGTTTTTTCGGCTTTTCTCCTACTTTTCTCACCCATATAGCCGTTTGAAAATGTCTTTTGCACACTTTTTTTAACACATAGTGCATTATTGCATATTTAAAGTTCACTACCCAACATTTTTATCTGCATTGAGGTTGAAAGTCTGATTGCAAGCCTGATTTTTCTTTATTGTATATTCGTATTATATTGTCATTGAAAATAATGCCACCGACTCCGGCATATGCACATTTCCCACCGAACATTGCATTTTCATATTTACTGTTCCGTTCATAAACTGACCTATGCCTGTTCCGGAGTTGACAAACTGTATCATATTTACCGGGATAAGTATCTCATCACCCTCTTTGATGGCTTCTTTATATGTAATCCCATCAAAATACATGACCTTGCTCACCTCTCCCATCATCATATGACCGTTGACTGCTGAATTTGCAGATACTCTCTTTGATTTTAACCTTATCGTACCTTTTCCGTTTTTCACACTCAGCGTACAAGGATTTTCAAATCCGTTATTAGCCATTGAAAGCACATTGCCGTCCTCCGAACACATTCTGTAAAATACATACGAAAACTTATAATCACCATCCCTCATAAGTTTGCAAAGAATATTTCCGCTGAACGCACACTCCCCCCTGAGTTCATTTTTTATCCTGTAACGCTCATTGGCTTCATCAAGCACATTCATTGTCTCCTCGGATGCACTTAGTGCCCATCTGACGGCATCTTTTTTTGCATTTTCTTCGCTTATCCCCTCATAAAGCAGGTGATTAATAAAAATCCCAACCTTATATTTGTACTCCTCAATCTTCTTTTTGCCAGTCTCTGTCAGTCTCGGATGACGCTCGACTTTTTTATCCACAAGCCCTTCCTGTTCAAGTGCCGACAACACTCTGCTTATCTTGTAACTCTTTTCATTTAATATCTTAGCTATCGACGATACATTTTTTTCCTCGTCAACATTGTCGCAGAGTGCCATAAGCACCTGATTTTTTAAAACTTCACTATCATCATTCATGGTTCTTTATAAATCCCCTTTCCATTTTTTAATGTTTAGGTATTTGTCAAACTACTTATAGGCTATGTTAATTGTGCAAATGCCTATAATGTTTTATGTATTTACTAAGGGTCAAAAGCAGATAACAATGTATGTTTACATACAAATTGCTATTTGATGGGCAAAATACCTTTTTACCCCAACATCATTATATTTTAGCATGAAATAATTTTCAGATTAACCATGACTGATGAATAAAATTTATCAAAAAGCAGATATTTCTGTCACACTGACAGATTTATACTTGCCGCAACTTCCGTCTGTCCTCCTTCACTTTGCTCTGCCGAAATCATAGTCTGCTCTGTGGCAAGTTTTGAAGTATCTGTAATTGCCTGTGTCATATCAATGCCAATTCCCGCTCCCCGACTCTGTGCCATCATGATACCAAGATCTCCGCCGCCTCGTTTCCAGATTTCAATCTTTTCTTTGAGATAAGTCATATCCGCATCGAGCATTTTATTATTTTCCTCACCTCTGTGAGCCAGTTTTTCTTTTTGCTCCTGTTTCCTTATCTCCTCCTCAATCTCGTTAAGTTCTTTCTGCTGCCAGACTCTTATTTTTTCTTCAGAAATCCTCATAACAACATCTTTCTTTGATGAAATATATTTATCATCATCCCTTTTGTTCATAACTTCCTGCTTGATATTTGCAAGTTTCTTTTTAGCAACGGCTATCATTTTCTTTGCATGGGAAATCGCAATATTAATCTCATCATCATCGTAATTTCCGCTTGCCGCCTTTCTCTTAAGAGCCGCAAGATTTGAACTTGCACTAGAAACGGCATTACTCGCCTGCGAAACACTTTTTGCACTCCGAATACTTGACGATACCTTTTTATAGCTGTAATTTAAAACTTTCTTTGTTTTCGTCTCTGTTTTTTTGATATTCTTCTGAGTCTCTTTCATCCTGTCAAGCATATCTTTCAGACTCTCAAGCTGTTTTTCAAACTTTTCGTATTCCTCTTCCTTTTTGCTTTTCTGTGACTCCTTATCCGAAGCTTCACTAATCAAAACACCGCTCCCATTATCTTCACTGTTTTCAATGCCGTTCTTATTCTTTCCTGCTGCCGTTTTATTTGCTTTATCAGAAACATCATCCATATTTTCAGCCTTTTCATTACCCTCACTAAGTTCAAGCATAACACCGTCATCTTCCGTCAGATATGTACTTTTATCTCCGGTTCCCGCCCTGTTTACCGAAATTCCTATTCCATTCTCAGTTCTAATATCAACCCCGGAACTTTTCACACTGTCATCCCTTTTAGCACTGCTGTATCTTCCGGCGGTCGATACATTTTTCTTTCGCTTTGCATTATCCGTCCTGCTGCTCTTTGTTCCATGCCCAATCTGTTTACCCCCTGCCTGAAACAGCGAACCACTGTTAATTACAACTGCCATAAAACTCCCTCCTAAACTTGAGCCTTTTTTCTTTAACTCATTTTTTCATAATTCATTTGACACTGTCAGTCCGTCTGTATATCTATAACTCACCGTTCATCTCTGTTGTGCAACCGATAATTTATGACAATTCAGTCTTTCACATCTTAAATTTATAATTTTATAAGCAGACTGCCAGTCATTGCTTCACAACTTATCTTTATAACTCCTTTAAATTTATATCGGCAGTTTTTAATCAGTATCTACAGTTTTATTCGGTTCTCATGAATTTTCCCACAATTTCTCAACATCAATTAACAGCAATTCAACCATATTTCCACTTATTTTCCACATGGATTTTGCAAGTTATCCACAAGTTATCCACAAATTGTGCATAAATCCTATTTCCAATCTCTTTTCTTGACTTTCGGGCATAGCAATGTTAAAATCTTTTTGAACATATGTTCATATTAGACTTTTACAAAACTTACCACCATAAAAACAGGCATTTACAATACTTATATTATCCATAATTTAAGCGGCTATTTGCAATCCTCTCTGCTACCTCCTCATAACACAGCCAGTTTTGCTATCGCCTAAAAATAAAGCACTTGAAAGGAACTGCTGCCTATGAAAAGAAACAGAAGTATTTTAAAAATTATTACATACACTTTATACATTATCATTTCATTTGTAATTTTAATATTTATCCTATATTATAGTAAAAATAAAGAAATAAAATTTATCCTTAGTTCCATCGGCATATGGTTTTTATTCTTCCTGTTCTGCGTCTATAAAATATGCAGGGCAAGAAAGCGTACAGGCTTTTTTGAAAAGGGCATATATGACGCTGTTGATTTTGACGATATGGATGGTTTTGAATTTGAAGACCTTACCTGTGATATTCTTGTTGCCAACGGCTTTGAGATTGCTGAGAGCACACAGAACAGCGGTGATTTTGGTGTTGATGTTATCGCCGAGAGAGACGGTGTTGTTTATGCGATACAGTGTAAAAGATACCACGGTCCTGTAGGCATTGATGCCGTGCAGCAGGTTTATGCCGGGCGTGATTTCTATGAATGTAATGTTGCCGTTGTTTTGACAAACAGCTATTTTTCAAGAGCAGCACAGAGACTTGCCGACAAAATTGGAGTTGTACTTTGGGACAGGGATATGTTTAAAGAATTATTATGATGGAGAAATTTATGAACACCATTAAAATATCAGTCAGAAACCTTGTCGAGTTTATATTAAGAAGCGGCGACCTCACGACCTCATCAGGTCTTAAAGACCCGGATGCCATGCAGGAGGGTGCCCGCATCCACAAAAAAATACAGCGAAAAATGAAAGCAGGCTATCAGGCTGAAGCGGCACTATCTCTCACCGTTCCCATAAATTATGACGGCATTGATTTTGAAATATGTGTGGAGGGGCGTGCTGACGGTATTTTTACGGATGATACAGGTTATAATATCGACGAGATTAAAGGTGTTTACAGAGAACTGGCATCTCTTGAAAATCCTGTTGAAGTCCACAGGGCACAGGCACTCTGTTACGGTTATATATGGGCATCAACCCATCAGCTTGACGGCATCGGAATACAGATGACTTACTGTCATATTCCGACCGAAGAAATCAAACGCTTTAATGAATATATTGATTTTAAAACGCTTGAAAAATGGTTTTATGATCTTCTCCACGAATATGCAAAATGGGCATCGTGGGAAATAAAATGGCATGAAAAGCGAAATCTTTCAATTAAAAATATTGAATTTCCTTTTGAATACCGTCCCGGACAGAACACTCTTGTCAAAGGGGTTTATCAGACTATTCTCAGGAAAAAAAGACTTTATATAGAAGCTCCTACAGGTGTCGGCAAGACGATTTCCACTGTATTTCCCGCTGTCAAGGCAATGGGCGAAAACTTAAGCGAAAAGATTTTTTATCTCACGGCAAAGACTATTACAAGAACAGTAGCACAGGATGCATTTAACATATTGACAGAAAATGGCTTACATCTAAAATATGTCACTCTCACCGCAAAAGAAAAGATATGTATTCTCGATAAACCCATGTGCAACCCCGGTTCATGCCCCCGTGCACTCGGACACTTTGACAGAGTCAATGATGCAGTTTTTGATGTTATAACACACGAAGAACATATCACACGGGAAATCGTGACCGAATATGCCGAAAAGCACAATGTCTGCCCGTTCGAGATGTGTCTTGACATATCCACATGGGTAGATGCCGTTATCGGTGACTACAATTATGCTTTTGACCCAAATGCCTGTCTTAAGCGTTTTTTTGGTACAGAAGCATCATCAAACGATTACATTTTTCTTATTGACGAGGCTCACAATCTCGTTGACAGAGCAAGAGAAATGTACTCTGCAACACTTATAAAAGAAGAATTTTTAGCTGTGAAAAAACTCACCAGATTTATGAGTAAAAAAATCACAAATGCACTTGAACGCTGCAACAAATCACTTCTCGCACTCAAAAGAGACTGTGATGTACTTACGGAATGGGATATTCTTAACATAGAAGATTTCGTCATCAGACTCATGCAGCTTGCAAATTATCTTGATGAATATCTTCAGGACTCACGCAACAATAAACATGGTTCAAAAAATGTCAACGGTCAGATAAATTTTATGGAATTTGATGGTGTAGATAATAGCGAACTTTTTCCTGATACAAGAGAGCGACTGCTTGATTTTTATTTTTCAGTCAGGTCTTTTTTGAATACATACGAACTGCTTGATGAAAAATATATTATATACTCAGACTACTCGGATGAGGGTAATTTCAGACTTCATTTGCAATGTATGGACCCATCTACCAACCTTGATAATTATCTTAAAAAAGGAAGATGCGGAATATTTTTCTCTGCAACATTTCTTCCTATTAAATACTATATGGAACAGCTCGCAGGCGGAACAGATGACTATGCCGTCTATGCCCCGTCACCTTTTCTCCCTGAAAACAGACTTATAATGATAGGGCGTGATGTAAGCACCAAATATACAAGGCGTGGTCCAGCGGAGTACAAAAAGATTGCCGACTACATCACAGACTTTGTATCAGCCAAAACGGGAAACTATCTTATATTTTTCTCGTCATATAAAATGATAGATGATGTTCTGCCGTTTGTGGAGGAGAATTTTAGCAAGACATATAATGAGGAAGATTTCACTAAATTATATAATGGCAATATAGAAACAAATGATTATAATAAGGTTAAAGAAATTGAAATTTTAACCAAAACGAATAAAATTATGAATCAACAACAAACTGATGTTTCTGAAATATCAGATATAAAAGACACTTACAACAACGAAAAAAACACAACACCTCGTATATTTATACAATCACCGTCAATGAACGAGCAGCAGCGTGAGGAATTTTTGGAGAATTTCAAGGCAAATCCCACAAACACAACACTTGGTTTCTGTGTCATGGGTGGGATATTCGGTGAGGGCATAGATTTAAAAGACAGCAGACTTATCGGTGCTGTCATTGTAGGCACCGGACTTCCAATGGTCTGCACTGAAAATGAGCTTTTTAAGGATTACTTTGATAGAGAAGATAGATCCGGATTTGACTATTCTTACCGATACCCCGGCATGAATAAGGTCTTGCAGTCAGCAGGCAGGGTTATCAGAACCGACACCGACAGAGGTGCGATACTTTTACTTGATGAAAGATTTATGCAAATGTCGTACCAGAAATTATTTCCTAAAGAATGGTATCCTTATGAGGTTGTGACTAAAAATAATATGAGGGAACGGGTAAAGAAATTTTGGGAAAAGTAAAAGGTAAGGCGGAAAGATAATAGCCTGTCGAGAGCATTATGATGAATAAATACCCCGGCAGACATGAAAACATTTGCATTGTGCATAATAATGTTATATAATTTATGTACTAGAAACAGTACAGTTTTTAGTACAAAAGGAGGTTTGACTTATGATAGCAACAAAACAAGTGGATTTACGAGCGAACTTAAAAAAATATTTTGATATTGCATTTTCCGGAGAACCAATTATAGTTTCAAGAAAACAAAATAAAAATGTAGTTGTAATTTCTGAAAGTGAATACAACGAACTACAAAGAGCAAAAAGAAATGCCGAATACCTAAAACGCCTAAATGAAAGCATGGCTCAAGCCAATGAGGGAAACACCATAACACTGTCATTAGATGAATTACAGGCAATGGAATCAGATGATTGGAAACCATCACAAAAAATGCTTGATTTCATAGAGAAAATAAACAATGAATGATTTCACATTTACCGCCAATGGATTTAAAGACTATTTATATTGGCAAATGCAAGATAAAAAAACATTGAAAAAGATAAATTCATTATTGGAAGATATAAAAAGAAATGGCGCATTAAATGGTATAGGCAAACCTGAAAAGTTAAAAAACAGACCTGAGTATTCAAGAAGAATAGATGATGCCAACCGCCTTGTATATGTAATAGACGAATTACAAAACATAAAGATAATAGCCTGCCGAGGACATTATGATGAATAAATAACCCGGCAGGCATGATAATACCTATCTGCATTCAATCAATCTACGAACGATAATCTCCGTTAATCTTAACATAATCATAAGTGAGGTCACAGCCCCATGCTTTCGCACTCACATCTCCCTGTCCGAGGTCAATATCTATAAATATCTCGTCCCTTGCAAGTATCTTTGCGGCTTCGTCCTCTGAGAACTCAACACCTGCTCCATTTTCGCATACTTTCACGCTTCCGACTTCTGAGCGAAGTGATACACTGACTTTTGCAATATCAAAATCAGCTTCTGCATAACCGATTGCACAGAGTATTCTTCCCCAGTTTGCATCCTCACCAAACATTGCACATTTAAACAACGGACTCCTGATAACGCTCTTTGCTACGATTATTGCCGTTTCAATATCGGGTGCTCCCCCGCAGGTACACTCAAGAAGTTTTGACGCTCCCTCTCCGTCAGATGCAAGCATCTTTGTCATATTTGACATTACGATATAAAGAGCCTGTTTGAATTTGTCATAGTCATCACCCTCGGCTGCAATTTCCTTATTTCCGGCAAGACCATTTGCCATTACGCTTACCATATCGTTTGTAGATGTATCACCGTCAATGCTGAGACAGTTATATGTAACCTTTACTATATCGCTGAGTGCTTTCTGAACCATCTCTGTTGTAACTGCCACATCTGTTGTAACAAAGTTAAGCGTTGTTGCCATGTTTGGATGAATCATTCCGCTTCCCTTTGCCATGCCGCCGAGATGACACACCTTTCCGTCTATCTCAAACTCTACCGCAACTTCCTTACGAATGGTATCCGTTGTCATTATCGCATCTGCTGCCGCCGTATGACCGTCTGTTGTCATTCCGTCAACAAGTTTCTGCATATAATCTTCAAAAGGTTTTACTGAAAGTCTCTGTCCGATAACACCTGTTGAAGCAACGATTACTTCCTCCGGTTTGATTCCCACGACATCTGCAAGAAGATTTGAAACTTTTTCAGCAATCTCCTCGCCGTCAGCATTACAGGTATTTGCATTTTTTGAATTAACGATAACAGCCTTTGCCTTACCGCCACTTTTTTCAAGGTGTTTTTTAGTAACAATGATAGGTGCACCTTTTACTTTATTCTGAGTGTAGACACCAGCCGCATTGCATTCCGTCTCACTATAAACAACACCAAGGTCAAACTTTTCCTTAACCGGATTTATTCCACAGTTAAGTCCGTTTGCAACAAATCCTTTGGCAGCACACACACCACCCTCAATATATTTGTATCCGTCAAAAATCTCTTTAGTCATGTCGAGCCTCCTGTTTTTATTATTAAACACTTTCTCTGAAGATAATGCCTTTTCATGAACCACACACAAGGCTAAAACTTCGCAGTTTTCTGTTTACAAGTGTTTTTTTATTATTTATTTGTTGTACTATGTACTTTCAACATCTTAACTCTTTTTTGAGATTTTCACAATACTTACTTTCTATAAGGCTTTTTCCATCTATTACCGCCCACACCCATCTACATCTGACAGCTTCTATTTTTCTTTTAAATTTTTAATTTTTATTGTAACTTTGCCGTCTTTTTCAAGCTTTTTAAGTTCATCCTCTGTCAATTTTACCTGTTTCCCATTTACATAATATGTCGCAGTTCCATCGGCATATGCAGTGCATGAAACTGAATCACCCTCTGCATATTCTTCGACATCATTTATTTCAACTGCAACCTTTGATTTTTTATCTTCTTCTGATGTCTTACTTATATCTGTTTTCGCCTGTGCTTTATTATCATTATCATCAGCTTTTTTTACTTCACCGGATTTCTTTAATTCGTCAGTTGCAACGGACTGTTTTTTGCCTGATACCTGCTCCGTTCTTATCTCTCCTTTACTATTTGCTTCTGTGAAAGCCTGAGCAATGCCGTTCTGCGTAAATACTGTCACAGCTCCTGCAAGTATAACTGCTGCTCCTAATGCTCCGATTGTTGTTGTTTTCTTAAATTTCATAATAGCCACTATCCTTTCTTTTATTGAATTCTTTCCAAAACCATTGGCAAAGAATGATAATTTATACTGTTTTTCCGCAAGGTTCAAAAGCACCATTGCATATTCTTTCCTGAAATCTTCACCGCATCTCAAAATCACCTGTTCATCACAAGCCATTTCAATATCACGGTTGATAAAAACATACATCAGCCATACAAGAGGATTGAACCAATGAATACAGACTGCAAAAACTGCTGCCAGTTTCCAAATGTTATCCGCATATTTTATATGAACACTTTCATGCATCAACACATATTTTATTTCATTATCCTCATTAGAAAATACTCCGTCCGATTTCTTTAATTTCACAAATATTTTTGGAAATATTATCTCCGGATGTATAATTCCAAATGTTATCGGTGTTGCCGTCATATCAGAAACATAAAGTTTTACATATTTCGGCAAAATTTTCATCTGTCTGATGTTCTGCTCAAATTCCTCCTGTAATGGTAATGCAACTTTAAACTTTTTGTACTCCCTATAATATGAAACTGCAAAAAACACAATTAAAACAACTGCCACAAGTCCCCACCCTGTCAACACTAAATTTATATTGTTATTTTCAGAATACAGATTTTGCGGCTTTGACATCACTGATGCCCCTGCTGCATAATATATTCTGGACTTATTTTCACTTCCAAAAAGCCCACCCAAAATATTTTTTGCACCTCTGACCATTCCAATGAAAGGCTTTGCAATACCAAATGTTATCGGAAGATTAATCGGTATTATCAAACGAAGCAAAACAATTTTCCACATTGTTACGATAAATCTCTTTGAGAAATAATTTCCGGCAATTTTTTCTAATATAATCGTAAGTACAATAAGCACTCCTGCCGAAACACTCATGTCTATAAGCATTTAAACACCTCACTTCATTTGATTTACCATATCCTTTAACTGCTCCAGTTCTTCCGCCGTTAAACTGTTCTCAGACAACATTGCTGCAAAAAAATTCTTTTTTGACCCTTCAAACATACGGTCTATAAGTTCCTCTGTCTCATATTCCTGTGCATCTTTCTTTGAAATAAGTGCCCTGCATCTGAATTTTGGTTCAAATCTTTCAACAGCACCTTTTTCAATACATTTTTTAATAACTGTATATGTGGTATTTCTATTCCACCCTATTTCTTCTTTTAAAATCTTTGCTATATGTCCTGCTGTCAATTCACCCTCTTTCCATAAAATTTCCATAACTTTCAGTTCTGAATCATAAAGCTTTATTCCCATGGTAATTCCTCCCTGTATTTTCAGTTTAAAAAATGACTATTGCAATAGTTATTACACATTTATACTATCACGATAGTCATTTTCAGTCAATATTATTTTTGTGTTAATTCTGTGAACAATTACATACAACTGCATAGATTATTATTTCTTGTACTTTCCAACCAGCCGTTTCCCCTGACCGCTCAAACTTGAAGTTATTCATTTAATTCAGCCTCAATATCTTCAATGGTAGGCATACTACCTTTGAACTCTTCTGGTATAAGTTTTGATAATTCATAACTAGAAATACCAAGTGGTTGGCTAGTAGATTCTAATGCATACCGGGCTTCTACTTTATCCATATCTTTACAAATCAGAAGTTACATTACTCAAAATTTTACAGATTGATAACCTTCGGTTCTTCTGTGAATGAATAAATAGTTGCGATGCCACTTTCAAAAACGAATACCGTCATCAAATTGGCGAACATGTGGCTGGTCTCCTTCTACCGTGGCAAGATAAAAAGTTTTAACAGGTAAATGGTCTATGTATATTATGCATTTGTTAACAGAGGGTCCCATCCGGTTTAATGAATTACAAAGAAAAATGCCAGAAGAAATGACACATACAACGCTATCAAGACAGCTGAAAAAGTTGGAAGAAGAAGGCTTGATTGAACGCATAGAATATCAGCAGATTCCACCAAAAGTCGAATACAAATTAAGTGATATTGGAGAAAAATTCAGAAAAGTACTGAAGGAGTTGGAAATATGGGGAAACGAGTATATTCAATATTTAAACGATAAAGAATGATGAAATATTCTCCTACGAATATGGGTAGCATATAAGCTATGGATGTTTATACCAGTGCAGACTATATGCTTCGCATTGACTGCTGGGAAGCAGAAAAGAATTTGAGAACCACACCCGGATCAGATTGTGCATTAAACACACTTGCCATTGATGAACCACTAGAATATGCGAGATTATATCTTGATGTGAATTTACAGATGTGGGTAGATGCAGAAGATTCCTTGACATTATAGTAATGTTCAAAAAAAGGGGATGTCTATTGACTCAATATTCTGCAGGAGTAAAAATGAACCGTTATGATATACTACTTTAAATCCAAAGCAGCACGGATCCTTTGGCTCAAGGGAAATTTCAAATTCATAATCATCCCCGTCGTAAACAACATCAACAAACGGGATCATAAAATTGTATACACGATCATACAGATATATCCGACTGCATATCTTCCACTGCGTTCTGTCAGTACCATCTTGCTTCGTTCAAGTTTAAATCCATTTTTGCCTTTCGTATATGTGCAGGTAATACCTGTTCCTTCATCGTCAGCACTTGAAAAATACAATTTCTTTCCATAAGAAAATCTGTAGATGAGATATCTTGACGATTTCGCAACCTGTTTGTAATGTCCGGAAACTTTTTGATACAATACCGTATTAAGTGTATTGTCATTATGCTTTTCCATATAGGTTCTGCCATTTGATTTGAACATCCGCGATGATGCCTGCACCGTTGTCGTCCTGACATTGGTTATCGCAAAACATCCCAGAACCATAAACAATAACAACAGACATAGTTTCAAATGCTTTCTCTTTGTGTTTTTCATTTTCTTTTTTCTTTTTCGTATTCTTTCAGTTCTTTCAGAGCCTTCTCACCCTGTGGGTAAAGAATGATGATATTAAAGATCGTCATCAGTCCGATTCCAACATCACCAAGATCCCACACAAATGTATATGCTGCAAGGCCGCCGATGAACAGCATCACAAGCGCCAGTACTTTGTATGCAGTCTGTGAAGCCCAGTTATCTCCGAAAAGATATGCAACATTGCATCTCGCATAAAAAAGGATGCCCAGAAACGTCGAAAAACTGAATAAAAACAGCGTCGCCGCAATAAAGATCACACCAAAACGGCCAAGATGATGTTCCATTGCTGTCTGCAGAAGATCCATTCCGGAAAGTCCTGTAACTTTTTCTTCCGGCGCAAGCAGCATGATAAATGCTGTACAGCTGCAGATCACGATCGTATCCACAAATACCCCGAGCGCCTGTACCAATCCGGCTTTGACCGGCTGGTCACATTCTGCCGCTGCTGCCGCACACGGAGCAGATCCGGAACCTGCTTCATTCGAAAACAGTCCACGTTTGATTCCATTCATTAGGACTGCGCCAAAACCGCCGGCTGCTGCCTGTCGGAATCCAAATGCTTCCTCAAAAATTCTTGCAAAAACACCCGGCAAACTTCCAAGATTCATCACAATGATCAGAATCGTGATTGCAAAATAGCATACCGCCATGACCGGCACTACCATATCCAGGATCTTAACTGTCGCATCTTTACGAAGCACTATCACAGCAGCCACAGCAACAAGTACTACCGTCATATAGATCGGCGGAATGGAAAATGCATTTTTAAATGAAGAAACAACAGAATTGCTGATCACTTGACTGATACCGCACCAGCAGATCAGACCGGAGATTGCAAACAACACAGAAATCACCACTTTGTTTCTCTTTTTCTTCTGTTTTTCTTCTACATATGCATGAATATAATACGCCGGACCGCCGCGGTAACCTCCGTACAGCGGATCTTTTTCTTTATAAAGCTGTGCCAGTGTCGCTTCAATAAAAGCTGTTGATGAACCGATAATTGCCGTCACCCACATCCAGAAAACCGCACCGGCGCCGCCTGCCGAAATTGCCGCAACAACACCGATCAGATTTCCCATACCGACACGGGTTGCCGTCGAAACGATCAGTGTCTGAAATGAAGACAGACTGTTTTTTTCTTGTTTCTTCTCAACCAGTGCCTGCACCATATCCGGGAACAGGCGAATCGGCAGAAAACGCGTCCGAACCGTAAAATAAATTCCTGTAGGAATCAGTAATATAATCAGAAGCGAAATTCCCAGAGTGCTGCCGCCCGGCAGTGGAATCTGCACCAGATCTCCCCACAGAAAACTATATACTTTCTCAATCAGAGTAACTATCATACTTTAAACCCTCTTCCATACTCACAACATCCGGGATACATGCTGCTCACGTCATCTACAACAGCCTGATTCCCGGACAGATACCATAATAGTATAGCCCATATTAACCCTTAAACGCAAGTACTTTTAGGGTTTAAAGTCAAAAACTTTAAATAATTAAATCTTTCACCTTACCAAAACTGTTCACATACATCCAGTGTAAACTTTCTTGCTTCCTCTACCGCCATATTCATATCCGCCGGCGAAACTCTTCCTTTTAATAAAATCACATCATCTTATTTGTCGTTGAAAATAAATAGTTTATTTACTGGCAATCAAGCTTTCAACTATGTTTGAAGCCTACAGTATTGTTTGCATTATCTAAATACCATTGGTTCACTGGTAACATTCCGCGAGGTGTTTTTTGTGAACAGAACGGAATTGAAAAGTATATGAAATTTCCAATGTTTAAAAAGGAAACTAAGGATCAGAAATATCATGAAGATCCATTTCGTGCAGTTAACTTCAGAATTGATGAGCAAGGTGTCATGAGATGTCCTAACGATAAAGCATTCCATTTTTTATACAGAAAAAATGTGAGGGGAAATCAATACGGACGTAAGGAAGAATTGTATGAATGCGAAGACTGTAGTGGATGTCCATATGCAGAGAAATGTAAGAAGACAGATAAGAATCGAACCGTTCGGATCAATCAGGAATTAACTTCCATGCATCAGGAAGTAATCGAAAACCTAGAAAGTATCCATGGTGCATTATTACGAATGAACCGTTCGATACAAGCAGAAGGCACTTTCGGAATTATGAAAAACGACCGTTGGTACAAGAGAATTGTCCGAAGAGGTATTCATTCAGTCAAACTGGAAGTTTTACTTGTGGCGATAGGCCACAATCTATATAAATATCAGAAAAAAAGATGAGAAACAGAACTGCCGCATAGATTCAAAAAAAGAATTTCTATGGGGTATGGGAAGTGCGCTTTCTTTGCGCATGATTTCAGTCATTTATACACAACAGGTACAAAAAGGGAGATGCGAAAAAACTCAATCGAGTTTTTTCACATCCCCTTTTTATATGTAGACCTCTATTTATTTGTGCTGTCTGCATCAATTACAGACTTAATCTGCTTCATAAGGGCATCATAGTTGTCCTTGTTATCAATTCCGCCGAGCATTGGTTCGCCTACAATATTGCCATTTCTGTCAACAAGTATAGTTGTTGGAAAGGCCATGATTTCTGAGGCATATTTACCGGCAGCACTAGAGGAGCCAATTGACAGATTACGATATTTGACACCCTGGCTTTCAAGAACAGAGGCAGCCTCTTTGATAGCTTTTTTATTGCCATCGAAGGTCTCAGTGTTGATGCCAACAACTTCTCCGCCCATTGATTTGATAGCATCATTTAATTCGTTAAGCTTGGATAATTCAGCGACACATGGTTTGCAGCCGGTAAACCAGAAATTGACGACTGTTACTGCATTACCGGAAAACAGGCTGTCATCAACCTTATTGCCATCAAAATCCTCACCGGAAAAATCACTGAATACAGATGAGGCTTTAGAGCTGTCCTTCTTGTTATCGTCTGATGATGTATTTTTGTTTTCAAGCTCTGCTATCTGTTTCTCGATTTTTCGTATGGTTTCAATATCCTCATTAAGTGTTTTAAGCTCATCGTCTGTGAATGAATTCTTGTTTGATTCTACGGTACCGGCAAGATAATCAGCATAATTTCCGTTTGGATCGGCGTCACTTTTGTTCATCATGCCAAATGCCTTGTTCCACACATCATCGTGATCTGCAAAAAGCTGATTTTCCTGCTGATATAAATCATCAAGCCTGGAATCTGATTTGCCGGATGCTTCTGAGCCGGCTTTAGTCTGAGTGTTCTTAGAATCTGTTGTGGAAGCTTGCTTTACGCCACATGCTGTAAGTGATAATGCTATGCAGAGTGTAAAAATAGAAATAAATGATAATTTGTTTTTCATGAGTAATTCCTCCTTTAAAATAATAGTAAAATGTTTAATAGCTATCTGTTGTCATTTTTTTGACATGATTTTCCCATAAACCGGTAGCAGATGGCGTCCTTCGGACAGGCCTTTATGCAGGCACCGCAGCGTATGCACTCGGGGTGATCCGGTGTCTTACACACATCCACATCCATCTTACATGCCTTTGAGCATTGACCGCATCCGACACATTTGCTGCTATCAACGGTGATTTTGAGCAGGCTGACCTTATTAAATAATGAGTAGATTGCTCCAAGCGGACAAATCCATTTACAGAAGGGCCTGTAAAATAAGATACTTAGTACAATCACTGCTATTAAAATCATACACTTGAAAGAAAAAAGCTTTCCCAGCGCAGAACGGATAGCAGCATTTCCAATAGATAACGGTATAGCACCCTCTAAAACACCCTGAGGACAGATATATTTGCAGAAGAACGGGTCTCCCATTCCTATAGAGTTCGTTACAAGCATCGGAAGAAGTATAACGAAAACAATAAGAATGACATATTTTAGGTACCTAAGAGACTTTAGTTTGGCTGTGGATAATTTCTTTCCGGGGATTTTATGAAGTAAATCCTGAAACCATCCAAATGGACACAAAAAACCACATATAAATCTGCCGAGAATTACACCGAGTAAAATAAAAAATCCGGTTATGTAGTATGAAAACTTAAATTTTGATGATCCGACAACTGCCTGAAATGCCCCTATTGGACAGGCTCCTGTCGCGGCAGGGCAGGAGTAGCAGTTTAATCCGGGTACGCATACTGTTTTTGCATTGCCCTGATATATTTTACCCTTAAATAAATTTGGAATATGAATATTTGTCAGCAGCGTTGCTGCGGCCTGTATCCAGCCACGTATTTTTGCCAGTTTTCTTGATAGTAATTTCTTTTCCTTATCCAATTCCAACACACTCCAGACATAGTTTTATTGCTTTACCAAGCACTGTAGCCGCCTCACCTCTGACTGCACCATAGCTTATCATGGATACACCAAGGATAAGCAGAATGATTTGACATATTTTTTGGTATTTCAACATAATGTTGCTCCTTTTTGTTGTATTGTTGACCAGCTGACTTTGGTATTATATAATATAGGTTGTAAAATTATTGTTAAGAAGCAGGAGAATATTTTGAGATTATTAATTGTTGAGGATGAGAAACAAATATGTGATATGGTTGCAAAGAGTCTGTATGCTGCCGGTTATGAAGTGGATACCTGTTATGATGGGAAAGAGGCTCTTGAATGTATACTTTCGGAGAATTATGATCTGATAGTTTTGGATTTGAATCTGCCGGGGATGGATGGCATGGAGCTTCTTAAGGAGCTTAGAAAATACAATGATGAAACTAAGGTTTTGATATTATCTGCAAGAGGTCAGATTGCTGATAAGGTAGAGGGACTGGATGCAGGAGCAAATGATTACATGGAAAAACCATTCCATCTGCAGGAGCTTGAGGCACGTATCAGAAGCCTGACAAGAAGGAAATTTGTACAGAATGATATATGTCTTAAATGCGGAGAAATAAAGTTTGATACGATTAAACGCGAGGCATATGCAAAGGAAGATCCGGTTCCACTGACAAGAAAAGAGAATGGTATTTTGGAATATTTACTTATCAATATAGGCAGACCGGTGAGTCAGGAGGAGCTGATAGAGCATGTGTGGGATGCCACGGCAGACAGCTTTAGCGGAGCAATCAGGGTACACATGTCTTCACTTAGAAAAAAGCTTAAGGCGAAGCTTGGATATGATCCCATTCAGAACAAGGTAGGTGAAGGCTATAAAATACGGGAGGAGTCTGACAGATGAAAAGAATGTCGCTACAGTGGAGACTTACGTGCATTACTACATTGTGTATTGCTATTATATGTGGCTGCCTGACTATGTTTGTCTATAAAAACGGTGTGCATTACATCGATTCTCTGCAGAATGCGGTAGAGTCACAGGGGGATGAAAAAGGAAACAAATCAGATGAAATATATATCAGCATACCGGACGATAAGTGGGATGAGTTTGCGAATGAATTTTCGGTTCAGGTGTACAATAATAAAGCCGACTATAAAAGAAACAGTCTGATAATCACGGTTTTGCTGGCGCTTTTGGGAGGTGTCGTCACTTATTTTATAAGCGGGCATGCACTCAGACCAATCAGGGAGTTTTCAGATAAAATTGAAGAGGTACAGGCTCAGAATCTGTCTGATTCAAGAATAGAGGAAAACAATGTTAAGGAACTGAACCAGCTGGGTATTTCTTATAATAAGATGCTTGAGCGTCTGTCGGAAGCATTTGAGATACAGAGACAGTTTACTGCAAATGCAGCACATGAGCTGCGTACTCCATTAGCGTTAATGCAGGTACAGCTTGATTTATATAATTCTGCCTCTCACCCGGGAAATGATGCAGACACTTTGCAGACCATAAAAATGGTTACGGAACAAAATGATAAATTAAACAGGATGGTAAAGACTCTTCTTGACATGAGTGAGCTTCAGACGGTGGGAAGGGATGATAAAATTATATTGGATGCTATTGTTGAAGAGGTTTTGGCAGACCTTGAGCCTCTTGCAGTGGAAAGGAATATAAAGCTGATTGGAAAATGTGAGGATGCCACTATGATAGGAAGTGATATCCTTATTTACAGGCTTGTATACAATCTGGTTGAGAATGCCATCAAATATAATCATCCGCTCGGACAGGTTACAGTAACCGCATATCAGAGAAACAAGCATGTTTATCTGTCTGTAGAAGATACGGGAAGCGGAATACCAAAGGAGCTTAGGGAGAGAGTGTTCGAGCCATTCTTCCGTGTGGATAAATCCAGAAGCCGGGAGCTGGGTGGCGTAGGGCTAGGTCTTGCTTTTGTCCGTGAAATCGTTAGAGTACATGATGGCAGTATTTGTATCAAATCAGGCAAGACTGGGGGAACGATTTTCGAGGTGACTTTTGCACAGCATTCAATGTAGCGTTCCATTTTACACATTTGTCAACGCTATTAAAACAGATTTGCTAAATGAGAAAAATAGAATAATTTATCAAAAACGCTGAGAATAATTTCTTCTCAGCGTTTCCGACAACTATTTTCCTTCCTTTGGCACCCTGTTTCACTTTTGGCAAATAATTTCCAATAATCATAAACAGCAGTCCAGTTCCATAGTAAATTACTGCCATAAACAGATTTTCACTTTCACCAGTTACGGCACACCTACACCAGCAACCTGCTCTCAAACGGGGCAGCTCCAAAAGATGTACAGGAACTGTTAGGACATTCCGATGTCAGTACCACAATGAACATTTACGCTCACTCAACAAGAAAAGCAAAGCGGGATTCCGCAAGACTTCTTGATAAAGTAGCGAGCAACGCTTAATAAAAAATCCCCTTATTTCCCTTGCGGATTCCTCACAAGTTCATAAAATAATATTCTTTATTCCTTTTATTTTCTCACTCTTTCTTCCCAAACAAAATCCTTACCGAATTAAGCACGCATATCATTGCAACTCCGGAATCAGCAAATACAGCCATCCACATTGATGCAATTCCCACAAATCCAAGAACCATTACAAGTGCCTTTATTATAAGTGCTCCTATTACATTCTGCATTGCAACGGCTTTTGTTTTCCTGGCAATCTTTATACTTTCAGGTATAGCTGAGAGTCTTGAATTCATAAACACAACATCTGCCGCTTCTATCGCTGCATCTGCTCCGCTTCCCATAGCCGCTCCTACATCTGCCCCTGCAAGTACCGGTGCATCATTTATTCCATCACCGACAAACATAACCGTACCCTTTTCCTCACGGATTTTTGAAAGATTGTTAAGTTTATCCTGTGGAAGCTGTTTTGCATAGCAGGCATCTATTCCCGCTTCTTTTGCTACCATCTCGGCATTTTTCTGTGAATCTCCCGTAAGCATTGCTGTCCAGAGTCCGTACCTCTTTATGTCATTTATCGCCTGTTTTGAGTCTGATTTTATCTTATCATTGATAACAATATATCCTATATATTTTCCCTCAAAAGCAAGCAATACCTCTGTTCCATAAATTTCTTTTGCTTTTTCAGGCACTTCAATCCCATTCATGGCAAGAAGTTCTAAATTTCCACATAAAAGTTTTCCATCCTCAAGCGTGACTTCCATTCCTTTTCCGGAAATTTCCTTTATATCCGCAACCTGAGGTATATCGAGTCGTCTGTTTTTCACTTCCTCCATAATACTCGTAGCTATCGGATGTGTTGAACGGCTCTCTGCTGCCCCTGCAAATGCAAGCACTCTGTCCTCTGTATATCCACCGTCACTTACTATCTGTGCTACTTTGAAATTTCCCTCCGTCACTGTTCCTGTCTTATCCATGACAACTGCTTTTACCGCTGCAAGTGATTCAAGAGAAACACCGCCCTTGAACAAAATTCCTTTTTTAGAACCTGCACCTATTCCTGCAAAGAAAGCAAGCGGTACACTAAGAACAAGTGCACAAGGACAGCTTATTACAAGAAAAGTAAGTGCCGTGTATATCCAGTAATGCCAGTTTCCCGTTATAAATGACGGGATAACCGCCGTAGCCAAAGCCGCAAATACAACGATAGGTGTATATACTCTTGCAAATTTGCTTATAAATCTATCAATCTTAGGTTTTGATGCCGCCGCATTTTCAACCGCTTCAAGAATACGGCTTACCATAGACTCTTCCAAAATTTTCTCAACCTTTACATATATAACCCCCGACATATTTACACAGCCCGAAACAACTTCACTTCCCTCTTTTACCCCTACAGGAACAGGCTCACCCGTTACCGCCGAAGTATCAATGCGGCTGTCACCCTTGATGATAACACCGTCAAGCGGTATTCTATCGCCCGGTCTTACCTCGATAACATCTCCAACCTCTATTTCCTCAGGGTCAAGTTCTATTACATTGTCTCCGTCTACATATCTTACAATCTCTGGACGCATATCAACTGCTTCCATAATCTGTTTGCGGCTCTTTCCGACTGCAATATCCTCAAAAAGCTCGCCAATCTCATAAAACAGCATAACTCCTACTGCCTCCGGATATTCACCCGTTGCAAATGCACCGATTGTTGCGATGCTCATAAGGAAGTTTTCATCAAAAACTTTTCCTCTGAAAAGATTTTTAACAGCCTTTAAGACAACCTCACCACCAAGTATCACATATGACACAACGAAAAGAGCTATATACACAGCCGGCATAGCATTAAGATATTTCTGACAGACAACACCACCTATAAAAACGAATGCACCGGTTACAATTTTTATAAGTTCCAATTTGACATCATCATCTCCATCTTCATCCGCTTCAACTGATTTCTCCTTTTCACTGCTATATTCCTCAATAACAGTTCCCGGTTCCATTTTGTCTGCTATCTCTCTAAGTTTTGGAAGAACTTCGTCGGGATTTTTGGCTTCTACCAAAAGCTGGCTTGTTGCAAAAGTCAATGTAACCGCCACATCCGGCAGTTCGTTCATCTTTTTTTCAACTTTAGCTGCACAGTTCGCACAATCAATGCCCTCTATACGATACTTTTTCTTAGCCACACCCTCAAGGTGCTTATAATGATGCTCGTGTTCTTTATGCTCTCCACAGCAACAATCATCATCGCAGCAATCGTCTTTATCGTGGTGATGATGATGTTCATGTCCCTCATGCTCTCCACGACAACAATCGTCTTCGCAACAATCTTCGCCATGGTGGTGATGTTCATGTCCCTCATGCTCTTCACGACAACAATCGTCTTCACAGCAATCGTCGTCATGGTGGTGAGATTTCTTCTTTCCTCCATGTTTTCTTGTCTTTGAGATTTCCTCTATCACCGTGCCCGGCTCCATCTTGTCGGCAATTTTTCTAAGTTCAAGTAATACCTCGTCAGGATTTTCAGCATCTACCATAAGCTGGCTCGTCGCAAATGTCAATGTAACTTCCACATCCGGCAGTTCATTCATCTTTTTTTCAACTTTAGCTGCACAATTCGCACAGTCAATACCCTCTATATGATATTTCTTTCTCATAATATTACACCTCACTTTTATTTATATTTGTTTGTAACGGTTCAGCCATAAAAAATAATTGCAACACAAAGCTGAATTGTCACATTGATCTGATATATTAAAAACAACATATGAACAATCATTCATATGTTGTTTTTAATATATCATATGCAATAAAAAAAGGCAAGTGAAAATTTGCCGAAATGAAAACGAAATACTCTCCTACTCCTCCACATGCTCAATCCCCTGTCTCAATATAGTAAAAACATGTTCATCCGCAAGTGTGTAAAGCACAGTTTTGCCCTCTTTTCTAAACTTGACAAGCCTGTTCTGTTTCAATATGCGAAGCTGATGCGATATAGCACTCTGCGTCATATTTAAAATAGATGCGATGTCATAAACACACATCTCATTCTCAAACAGAACATAGAGAATTTTAATTCTGGTCGAATCTCCAAAAACCTTGAACAAATCCGCAAGATCATACAACTCACTCTCGTCCGGCATCTTGTTATCAATCTCCTCAGCTGTCTTTTCATCAATCGTCATATATGTTTTCTCATCCATATTAAAACTCCATTCCAAACATTTGATATTTATATTATTACTATTTATCGCTATAAAATCACCAAAACATTATTTTCCAGCATATATCATAAAACATTCTACTTTATTACCAATGACATTTATATACAAAAACACACCCAGCATCGTTAGAAAGCATATTTGTATGTAAAGCACATCCGGCATTGTCACAAAACATTTTCATATGTAAAGCACATCAAAACTTACAATATAATATTGTACTAACAGCCGACTTTCATTGCACTGAATTGGATTGTGCCTACACATCCATCCCAAGTCTCCTCAACGCCAACTTAGGTATCTCCCCTGAGCTCCTTATATCAAGAATACTCTCCGTCTCCGTAAGTCCATTCTGATACCACATGACAGCCTCCGAAACATTCCCGATACTTTCATAATAAACTCCCAGTTCACAACATATCTCAGCACATAATGTAGTAGCCGCATCTTTGAGGGCACATTCCATAAATGCCACCGCATCACCCTTCAATCTATAACACCTTGCCAGCACGCAAAAGGCTTCTTTCACTTCATCTATACTTCTGCCATCTTCTTCAAGCGTTCTTTTAAACAGACGCTCAGCCTTTAAAAAATCTTTATCTTCTCCCGAACGGAAAAGCTCCATCGCATACATATGATGAAGTTTCTTTGAAAACCTTTTCCCATCTGCCGCTATCCTCTCAAATGCTTTAAAATCTCTTGTTGCATGATTTGTAAGCGGTCTGTGTTCCACAATAATATCACTGTCATATACAACCGGGTCTATTCTTAAAGTCTCATGTATCTGGTCTATCCAGGTAAACGCTCTTAATCTCTTATAAAGTTTTGGTCTGTATTCCTCTTCAAAATTGTAAACCGTACTTAATTCAGCCGGTGTATGATAAATCATCTGAACAATTTCTATCTCAGGAAGCATTATCTTCTTTAACTGACGAAGCTTTTCTTTGTTTTCATTATCCAGATATTCATCTGCATCTGCTGTATAAATATAATCACCAACTGCCTTTGATGCCGCAAAATTTCTTGCATCTGCAAAATCATTGCACCATTTATAATCAAAAACCTTATCGGTATATTTCTTTGCAATTTCTTTTGTCCTGTCAGTTGAACCAGTATCTACGATAATTATCTCATCCATGATATCGCAAAGACTGTTGAGACACCTTGAAAGCACTTCCTCCTCATCCTTCACTATCATACATAAACTAAAAGTCGTCATACCATCCCTCGTTTCATGCCTGTTTACTCTCATCAATTTTATCTATAAATTTTATATATAAATTTTATATATACACTGTACCTGCATAATTTTAATCTGAAAGCCTTGCTGTGGCAAATTTATGGATTTAAAAATGCAAAGCAAGGCTATTCTGTTAATATTGTTATTCCTGCATATCATCCGTACCTACATCATCCGGATTGGAATTATCTCCACCACCAACATCGTCCGGCTGTGAATCTGTTCCGTCACCGGTATCTCCCGTATCAACATTGTCACTTGACGGCTTTTTAGTAGGAGGTGTTTTATCACCGCTATCACCCGTATCTGTTCCATCGTCAGTTACTGGTGCTTCTGTCGGTTCTGTTTCATCTGCTTCTGCTGCATCCGGATCAATCGTAGGCACAGCCGTTGCCGTTGTATTTCCATCCGAGCCATAACTTCCACTGTATCCGCTTGATGAACTTGTACTCTTTTCTCCATCATAAGACTTAAATTCAACATTCTTAAGCCCCTGATGTATATCCGACATAAATTCACGCCATATCCTAAGCGGATATGTATTTCCATACAAGTCTGAAATAGTCTTCGGGTTATCATATCCTACCCATACTGTAGTAGTATAATATGGTGTATATCCACAAAACCATCCGTCTTTTTTATCACTTGTAGTTCCTGTCTTACCTGCACATGACATATTGTCAAGTGCGTTTCCTCTTGCTGTTCCACTCACAAGAACTCCCTGCAAAATGCTTGTCATCATCCTTGCGGCATTTTTCTTATATACCTGTTTTTCCCTGCGGTTATTTTTATTATTTACTATAGTCTTGCCATCCGCATCCGTAATCTTGCTTATGCAGGTAGGCTCTCTGAACACACCGTCATTTTCTATTGTTGCAAATGCAGATGCCATCTCAACAGTTGTGACACCATTTGTCAGACCACCAAGCGAAGCCGCCGGATAATAATCGGAGTCTGTAATGTTGGCAAATCCCATCTTAATAGGATATGAAAGCCCCACCTCAGGTGTAAGTTCCTGGAAAAGTTTCCATGCGATTACATTCTTTGATTTTTCAACTGCATATCTAAGTGATATTTTTCCGGCATAACTTCCGTCAGCATTGTGTGGACCTCCATTAAAATAAGTATCATCAACTATACTGTCAGGTGTATATCCTCTCTCAAGCTGCGGTGTATAGACCGCTATCGGCTTAAAACAGCTTCCCGGCTGTCTGTAACTCTGATAAGCTCTGTTTAGTGTATATCCTGTAATACTCTTTTGCTTTCGCCCACCTACTATTGCAACAACAAGCCCATTTGAATTATCTATACAGGTAGCTGCACCCTGTAATTTATATACTTTATCCTTCTTTGTCTTTTCCTTAAATCCTGCAAGCTGGTCATTTACTGCCTTTTGAAGTTTCTTCTGCTTCTTTTTATTCAGCGAAGTATAAATCCTATACCCACCGGTATATAAAGAATTGTGACATTCATCGTACAACTTGTCATATTCCTTATCATACTGTTTCTTTTCTTCATCATTTTTAAACTTGTACTTAAACTCAAATCCTCTCGCTTTCATAAGTGCCTTTGTGGCACAGCTTACGGCATATGTTGTCATATAATTCTGAGTCTTTATTGCCTGTGCAGGCTTTAATACTATTTTTTCATAATTTGCGTCACTGTACTCAGCAGCCGATATACAATCTTCATCAAGCATCTGTTTTAAAATACGGTTCTTTCTCTTGAGCGTGTTCTGGTAATGCTCCAAAGGGTTATAAAAACTTGGTCTGTTCGGTATAGAGCACAGAAATACAGCTTCTGCAAGGTCAAGGTCTTTCGCCGGCTTATTAAAATATCCCCTGCTCGCCGCTTCTATACCATAATATCCATTTGCAAAATAAATATTATTTATATAAAATTCAAGAATCTGATCTTTTGTATATTTCTTTTCAAGATCCAAAGCAATAAATATTTCCCTGACTTTTCGCTCATAGGTTCTCTCATTTGACAAAAATACATTTTTTGCAAGCTGCTGTGTTATCGTACTTCCACCTCGTGAAATATCCTTATGTCTTAATTTGCTCTCAACAAGCATAACTGCTGCTTTTGCAGTAGACCAAAAGTTTACACCCTCATGCTTATAAAAATCTCTGTCCTCAGTAACAACCATTGCGTCTTTTACCGATTGTGGAATCTCATCAAAGCTAAGATAATATGAATCCTTATCACCTTTAAGCTTTGCTATCATGGACTTATTTGAAGCATAGATAATACTTGTCTCCGATGCCCTAAATGTATCTGCTGTCGAATTTTCAACAACATCCGTTGCTTCCATCTTCCATTTTAGGAGGTCATCACCAAATTTAAAATATATAACAACAAGTGCAGCAAGTATCGCTATAAGTGCAATAAGCATAAAAATCTTAAAACCAAACCAAAACTTTTTATGTCTTCTCTGTTTTTTCAGCTTCTTCTGTTGCTTTTTAGCCTGTTTTGGTGAAAGTGTATTTCCGGCTTCGACTCTTCTTGTGCCTGCCGCCTGTGCACGATTTCCGTACTGTCCCGCATTACCACTGTACTGTCCACGAGTCTGTTCCACTCTCTGACCGTATGCCCCACTTCCGTTTCTGCCATAACCGCCACCTGAAACATTTCCTGCCTGCCTGTTTCCCGACTGTCTCTCTCTGACAACAATGTCATCCGGATTAAACACTCTGGTGTCTCCTCTTCTTATATTTCTATTTGACATATATTAATCCTCATTTCCGAGCAACTTGTTGCTAATAGGCAAATATTGAACAAATTTTCATTTATTAAGTTCTTTTAAAACTCCATCTCCCTGACTTTCAGTCAAGAAGCCTCCCTCGCTTTCAGCTCGGTCAATTTCAAATTTGCGTCTGCCTTAAAAACAATTTGTTCTGCTCAAAAACAAATTGCCATGCAAAAAATCCTGCATATATAGATTTTTCACACTAACTCCCAATTAACGCTATAATAACATATTTACGCTGACAATGCACCTTTTCGCCATCATCTTAATAAAAACTTTAGCTGATGTTCGCATATACAAAATGCATAAATATGTGAATAAAATTTTTTTTCACGGCAACACTCCCCATTATGACAGGTCACAAAACAGTCGGTTTCATCCGCATATTAAATGCCAAATGCAACATATGCATGGACAACGGTAATAAATGACGGTCAAATAAAAAACGGAGTGTTAAAAACATGAACAAAACAAAATTATATAAGCTTATATTTATTATCGCCATTTATTCGGCAGCATTTACACTTTTACTTATCAGTATTAAAAATTATACATCTTATCTGAGCACATACAAAAGCAATAAAACTACACAACATACCAAAGTTTTATCATCCACAAAACACATCGAAAAAGCAAACTGTATCAACAAAATACAGAAAAATATTGCAAAAAATGTGTTAAGACTTCATGTCATTGCCAACAGTGACAGCGATAACGACCAGAATTTAAAACTAAAAGTAAGAGATAGTATCTTACATGAACTTCAGACCGGTTTAAACACAGCCACTTCACCGGCTCAGGCAAAACAGTATGTTGCCTCAAAATTTCAAAATATTAAAAATACTGCCAATTATACTATTCACCAAAATGGTTATTCTTATTCGGTAAAAGTATTTATACAAAACCGATATTTTCCTGTAAAAACATACGGAGATCTCACATTTCCGGCAGGATATTACGATGCCCTATGTGTTGAAATCGGCAAAGCTGCCGGTCACAACTGGTGGTGCGTCCTCTTTCCAAGTCTCTGCTTTGAAAACGCAACGACAGCTACAGTTCCTGACGAGTCAAAAGCAAAGCTGAAAAATTCACTTACCCGTGAAGAATATGATTCCCTTGAAAAACCACAGCACACAAAAAATGATGGCAAAAATACCGCCGATGTAAAAATCCGCTGCGGAATTTATGATGTATTTACAAACAATTAAACAACAGAACCGTAACCGTCCAGCCATAAAAATATAATCGGTAATATCTGAGCCTGCTCATTGTATTGCTGTTGCAGCAAAACCTTTTACATTTATCATGTAACATTGTACTTCTCCACATTCATATGCTATAATGCTCTACATGGGTAACACTGAACGAATAGAGAAATGAAGTGAGGAATAGGAATACTATGAACAATAATGTACTTGTCACCGTACACGGTCTGCAGCATGAAATAGATGATAAAGAGGGCATACAGACAAAACAGACCGGAAACTACCGCCTTGTCGCCGGAAAACACATAATATCATATAAAGAATATTTCAGAGATGAGGAAACCGGAAGAGATGCTACAATATCAAATCTCCTTAAAATATCAGGAGATACCGTCACACTGACAAAGCGTGGTGCAACAAACACCGAAATGACATTTAAAACCGGAAAAACACATACAGGTTTTTATGAAACACCCTTTGGTTCAATGCAAATGTCCCTTGATACTACACGAGTTGACATCAAAGAAGCTGACGATAAAATAGAGATTTCCATCGATTACGGACTCGACATGAATTACAGCCATGTCTCTGACTGCACTATAACGATGGTTATTGAGTCATTAAATTAAAAAAATCCGCTGCTCACGATGAAAATATGAACAGCGGATTTTAAATAACCTTTACTTGTCTTTAGAAAACTTATTCTTAATCTTCTGAGAAAACTTAACTTTCTTTGGTTTAGCCTCAAGATTTGTACGAAGTCCCTGAACCTTTGTAATATAGATACCGCTCACTGTCGCACGAACTGATTTTTTAACAGGAATAAGTTCAAAAATCTTTTCATCACAGATAAGCGTCATAATCTTTGGTCCGACCTTAGCTTTTACGATAGGCACTTTCTGACCTCTGAGATACTTAGGTGTCTGGTCTATAACAAGCTGTGGAAGACCCGACTCTTTAAGCTTCATACGCTTTTTATCAACTATAAGCAATGACACATTCTGTGCTGCTGCCTCTATCTCTTTCTGTGTGCTTTCCTGACGTTTCTGCAATTTTCTGCCATATATACTAAGGGCAACAAGTGCAGCTATCAGCAAAACGATAATTACAATCATAACCACGACCCACACTTTTACCCCAAGTACAGGCACTAAAACAAATTCATTGTTCATAAAATGTAACCTCTTTCTGCATAAATTCTTTTTCGTGCTCCAGACACGAATATCAATCCATAGATTTTTATGTCAAGCGGATATTCGCAGCCAGTTGTCACAAGACAGCTTACGGAAATTCCCCCTTAAAATAAAAACCGTTTCCATATCAGTATAACACACTTTACGATATTGTGCAAAAAACTTTGCAGCTCCAGTATATCGTAAAGTCAGGCAAATATTCTCAATTCGCTCTGCCGCTTCATTTATAGTGTTAAATCTTTGATATATCTCATTAACCATTGAACAGACTATGCATTTGCTTTAACTTTCTCTCCGATTATCTCTCTAACCTTTTCACCAACATGCTTCTTCTCGGCTCTCTCCATCTCTTCCATATAAACAGGCTCACAATACTCTATAGTCACATGGGCACTGTGAATCCACGGAAGATGCTTTTCAAAGACCTCATCGGTATTGTTTATCGCAACCGGAATGATAGGACATTTCGCCTTATCAGCAAGTTTAAAACTCGCCTCATGGAACTCTAGAAGCTCCTCACCCTTATTTCTTGTTCCCTCAGGTGCAATATATATAGAAGTTCCATTCTTTAAAAGTTCAATACCCTGCAAAATGGTTTTCATGCCCTCTTTTATATTTTCCCTGTCAAGAAAAAGACAATTCATCTGTTTCATCCACCATGAAATCATAGGTGTTTTTTCAATTTCCTTTTTAGAGACAAAAGCCGTAGGCATAGGTGCTGTCGTGTAACCCACAAGAATATCAAAAAATCCTCTGTGATTGTAGGCATAAAGTGCCGCTCTGTCTTTCACTATATTCTCTCTGCCCTTAACGGTCAGCTTCACACCCGACAGAAACAAAATCACTTTAAAGCCGCCCTTGACACATACCTGTGCAGCAACCGCCTTTTTTCTCTCATCAAATTTGCCGATGATCCATAACACAAGAGCCATCGGAATCGTAAAAATTGTATAAAGTATTAAAAAAATCGCAACCAGTATAAGTCTCATATCAATCCTCATTTCTTTTTTCTTGAAGTACCCTGCATTGTCAAGCGTATATTTGCAATCCGCTCAGCCATTTGCCTGATAGTGTTAAATATTTTCCACATTACACCGCCTGATTATTATAACAGATTATTTTCCGAATTACAAAAAATAAATTGCATATCGTTTCCTTGCAATCCCACAAAAACCATATTATACTATAAAAACGAAAAATCAATAATTTTCGTTGCACTTATTTCCATACTTGTAACAGTTCAGCCTTTCATTTCAGAAATGAAAGGCTATTCTACCATAAAAAGATAATTAACAATACAATGAACAAGTTCATTGTATTGCCAATTATCTTTTTATGGCTGAACTGTTACCCATACTTTTACAAAAATGAGGTGTTATATGACTTTAGATTACTACAGAATTTTCTTCTATGTGGCAAGATATAAAAGTTTTTCAAAAGCCGCAGAAGCATTGAACAACAATCAGCCAAACATCACACGATATATGAATATTTTAGAAAGTGAACTCGGCTGTAAACTTCTTATCCGTTCGCACAAAGGTGTCAAACTCACACCTGAAGGAAAACAGCTTTATGACCATGTTGCTGTAGCTATGGCTCAGCTTACCACTGGCGAAAACGAACTTATACGAAACAAAAGTCTTGAAACTGGAATTGTTTCGATAGGTGTAAGTGAAACGGCTCTTAGGCTTTTTCTTTTACCTAAACTTGAAAAATTCCACAAAAAATACCCTCATGTGAGACTCAGAATTTCCAATCATTCCGCACCACAGGCAGTTTCAGCTCTTGAAAAGGGTTTGGTCGACTTTGCCGTCATCACAACTCCGGTAGACTATAAAAAGCCACTGCACATGACTACCCTTTACCCTTTCAAAGAAATACTCATCTGCGGTAAAGACTATAGTGAAATTGCCCAAAAACGACAAAGCCTTCACGACCTTTTAAACATACCGTTTATCTCACTGACAGACGGAACCGCTACACACGATTCACATCATCAGTATTTTTTTGACAATCATCTCAAATTTGCACCTGATATAGAAGCTGCAACAACTGACCAGATAATACCTATGGTAATACATAACCTCGGCATCGGTTTCTGCCCTGAAAAACTTGCAAAACCTTTTATTGAAAGTGGAGATATTCTCCAAATTCCACTTATTGAAAGTGAACTTGAAAGGGAAATATGCCTCATTCAAGATATAAGTCGTGGTACAAGCATCGCAGTGTCTAAACTCATAAATATGCTGATTGAAGATTGAAAAAATTTAAATAAAAAAAGAGGACTTTGTCGTTCACATATTTTCTATAATGTGACTTTGCAATGTCCTCTTTCTGCTTTGTTACATTTCTATACTGTCCTATACCGGAGTAATCCTAATAATATTGTAATTATTTTAACCTTATTTTTCCATGACAATCCTAACACTCTCTCCACCGGCAAATGCCTTGTCAGATATATGTATATTATCTCTCTTTACATATACAACAGCATACCAATTATCATTTTCATCTTTCAGTCCACAACCTTCAAATGCGTAATCTTCTATAAATTCGACTCCATTTTCCAAAGTAATATAACTTATGTCGTACTCCGAAAATGCCTCCGTTCCTATTGTTTTAACATTATCCGGAATTACAAGACCGACTATATCTTCCCGTGTCTCAGTTTCATCTGTATCCGTTTCTTCTTTTTTAAGATAACTGCACAGATAACCATCTGCAAGCATGAGCATACGCTCATTTTTTTCATTTAAACTCGCAAATCCCTTTCTCAACAATTCATTTTTCAAAGATTTTTTCCAGTACTTATTTGTTGTCCATAACCTCTGTATTGATTTATTGTCAAGCTGGGACATATTTAAGCTTACTTTAATATTTTTACATTTATAATGTGAAATGTCAAAATTCAAATCATCATCGCTTGTTATTTTAACAACTGATTTAGGAAATACAATTTCTCTAAGCACACTCATTCCATATGTTCTATACCCATAACTTCTTGTAGCTACTGTACTACATTTATCCGATATGACTACCTTTTTTCTTCCAAGCGGTATCCTTACGAGTGTTTTTCCGTCTTTTGAATATATCATCCCATCAACACTCTTAAAACGTGGATCTTTTGATGAAACTTCATAGCTTTCGCACTCTGCTAATCTTTTCAAAATATCGGTATTAAGTGCAGTTGTAAATTTCACTTTCTTTATCGGGTCGGATGAACCATCATCTCTTCTTTTATAATAAAACAAGTCCGTACATGAAAAAAAATCATTATCAATAGAGGGTTTTGGAACTTTTATCACTTCTACATCTCCCGGCATAGTCACAGTCTCAAGTTTTTTGCAACCGTCAAGCACTCCAACACCGAGTTTCTTAACAGATTTTGGTATAGTAATATTTTTTATTTTTGTATAGCAAAATGCCTGTACCCCTATTCTCTCAACGGATTTAGGGATATTTATCTTTTCAATATTACAGCCCTCAAAAGCCCATTTTTTAATTACTTTAAGATTTTTAGGTAATTTTATGCTTTTAACTGCGGTATTATTAAATGCACTTATTCCTATTGTTTTTAAAGAATTTGGCAATATAACTGTTTTCAGATTTTTACAGTCCTTAAATGCTTCATCCGGTAACCAGGTAACTCCTTCTTTTACTATGACTTTTCTTATTGATTTTTTGGGTAGTACCGTTTCATTAACGGCTACAAAAGGATCTCCTTTCTTTTGAATCGTAAGGACACCATTTTTAAGCTGCATTGAGCCGCCTAATATTTTAATATACGAATTTGTTTTTTTCTTCGCCGCTAAAGTTTTATCAGACTGCATAAACATAGTCGCTGCTGCAGCTAAAATAAAAACTCCAAACACAATAATGTTTTTTAAAAGCAAACCGCCTATGAGTTTTCTGCTTATAATATATTTTTCTTTTTTCATACTGAGCCTCCCTTTCTAAGCATGATAAAATTTACATTTGCACTATATCAATGCCATAAATATATTACTTCCCACCACTTGTCACACCCAAATCTAATGTTTGTTGTCATACTGTGGTGCATCAATGAGTCAATCTTATTATTTCATACTCTCCGCAGTTATCAAAAGTGTATCTCTGAATCATTATCTCTTTGTTTGTATATACTTTTATCTCTTTATTTCCGGCAAAAGCATACTTTGGCAGCGTTTCTATGTTATTATTAAGCACTACCGACCTTATCGAAAATTTCTGTGAAGTTGAACTCAAAAGTGAGTTAAATGCATTCTCACGAATATACTTTACTTCGTCAGGAATCGATATTTTCTCTACTCCCGTGTTATAAAATGCCATTGCACCTATTCTGTTTACAGTTGGTGCTATTGTTATAACTGTTGCCTTGCTGCAATCCCTAAATGCATCTTCCGGCAGTTCGGTTACTCCATTTTTAATAACAATCTTTTTAATCTTCTTTTTTTGTGCAACCTTTGGCATGGCACTCTCAGGCATTTTTCCTTTGCCTGAAACCGTAAATGTGCCATTCTTCAATGCGGAACTTACTTTTTTCACTGTTGTTTTTTTGGCTGATGCTTTTTCTGTCACCAAAAATCCACAAAATAAACATAGGCTGCAAATCATTACTGTAAAAGTAAATATATTTTTTATTCTTTTGGTACTTTTTTTATTTTTCATACTGACCCTCCATTTCTGCACACTTTTTTGCATAGTATTAAATATGATATATTTCGTGCATAAAATTTGTGCCAAGTGTGTACATACACAAATCCTGCATACAAAAATTTATTCCTCATTCTTAATTCTCGCATCATATCATATCATCTCTTATAATATAAGACATCATTTCTTTAATTTTGTTGCAAGCCATACAAAATTTCGCATATATTTTTATTCATATATAAGTCCATTATCAACAGAATATATGTATGCCTTGTTTCTTGATTTTTCATTCTTAGGAGACACGCCTATATATATTTTATTATTACACACCTGTATGCCCTCTATTTCAATCTCTTCAGATATATCCCAATATACATTGTAATATATTGTTCTTTTTGATTTTTTAAAAATAACACAAAGATCTGCTCTAGTATTATATGTACCATTCCCATCGCATACTATGTATATATTTAAACTATTATCAATTGCAATTCCCTGTCGTTCACGATTATCATTTATAGTATATGTCTGCGTAACATATATCTCATTATTCATTACATATATATTTTGTATTGGCCTGTTTATTGAAGATACCCCATTCATTTTTTTAAAATTAAAACCTTCTATTACAAAACTTAAATTTCCTTTTATCATATTTCTTGCCATATTTCCCTGCTGAACAGCATCATTTACATCAATTTCTACCTTTCCACTATCATCAGGCACAATATTTTTATTACTCATATCTAATGTCATTCCTGCAAGGTCATCAAAGCTGTCAATCTCATCCTCCTTTGTCATAACCAGTGTCCCAGTCTGTTCTTGTTCCTGTGCAGAAGCTATATTACTATGTGCACTTATTGGCAAAATTCCCATTGCCACTACCAAACCAATGGTATAATTATATATCTTTCCAGTTTTAATAGTTATTTGTATAGCAAACATGAATGATAACCTACCACAAAATTGCACAATTTTTACATAATTGACATTATACCCGAAACAAAATATACTAAAAACAATCAGACAATACTAATAATCTTTTCACAAATACTAACTATTTTTTATAAGAAACGGGGTGTTTAAATGGGTATATATTTTAATCCGACAAACGAAAGCTTTACCAAAGATAGAAATTATGAAATATATGTAGATAAAACTGAACTAATCGCCTACCTTAATAAGGTGATCTGCACTCCCAGAAATTGTCTTTCTGTAAGCCATGCAAGGCGTTTTGGCAAGTCACACGCTGCCGGTATGATAGACGCATATTACAGTCTCGGTTGCGATTCATCAAAGCTTTTTGATAACACAAAGATTTCTTCCCATGCAGACTATAAGAAATACATGAACAAATACAATGTTATTCATCTGGATATTTCTTCTTTTTGGGATGATTTTAAGGATAATCTGGTAGAGAAAATAAAAGAGTATATAATAGACGATTTTAAAAAGTCATTTAATGACGAAATTGATTATTCAAAAAAATTTAATGTTATCCTTATGTCTGTTTACCAAAAAACAACTATCCCATTTGTAATCATTATTGATGAATGGGATTGCGTTATCAGAAACAGTGATGATAAAGAACTTGTGCACAGTTATTTGCAATTTCTTCATTCCCTTTTTAAATCAGAGGAATCAAAAGCATTTTTAGCACTCGGATATATTACCGGAATTTTACCTATTAAAAAAATCAAGGACGAGTCTGCACTTAACAATTTCCGTGAATATACAATGTTAGATTCATATCCTATAACACCATACTATGGTTTTA
>LLKB01000005.1:1464568-1473891 GCA_001414325.1 Butyribacter intestini
CGAAAGCTTTACCAAAGATAGAAATTATGAAATATATGTAGATAAAACTGAACTAATCGCCTACCTTAATAAGGTGATCTGCACTCCCAGAAATTGTCTTTCTGTAAGCCATGCAAGGCGTTTTGGCAAGTCACACGCTGCCGGTATGATAGACGCATATTACAGTCTCGGTTGCGATTCATCAAAGCTTTTTGATAACACAAAGATTTCTTCCCATGCAGACTATAAGAAATACATGAACAAATACAATGTTATTCATCTGGATATTTCTTCTTTTTGGGATGATTTTAAGGATAATCTGGTAGAGAAAATAAAAGAGTATATAATAGACGATTTTAAAAAGTCATTTAATGACGAAATTGATTATTCAAAAAAATTTAATGTTATCCTTATGTCTGTTTACCAAAAAACAACTATCCCATTTGTAATCATTATTGATGAATGGGATTGCGTTATCAGAAACAGTGATGATAAAGAACTTGTGCACAGTTATTTGCAATTTCTTCATTCCCTTTTTAAATCAGAGGAATCAAAAGCATTTTTAGCACTCGGATATATTACCGGAATTTTACCTATTAAAAAAATCAAGGACGAGTCTGCACTTAACAATTTCCGTGAATATACAATGTTAGATTCATATCCTATAACACCATACTATGGTTTTACGGAAGAAGAAGTTAAACAATTATGCCAAAAATATGATATGGATTTTGATTCAATCAAAGCGTGGTACAACGGTTATCTGATAAACGGACTTCATATGTATAATCCAAACTCTGTATCTGAAGCAATCGACAGGCATACCTTTGCTTCTTACTGGAGAAACACTTCTTCTTTCTCATCAATCAATACATTTATTACAATGAATTATGCCGGTCTTAAGGATGATATTATGATAATGCTTGCAGGCGGAAAGGTAATTGTTGATACCCGGTCGTTTCAAAATGATTTATCCGACATTCATTCAAAGGATGACGCATTGACAGCACTTATTCATTTGGGATATTTAGGTTATGATGCAGATAGAAAAAGTGCATATATCCCTAACTATGAAGTTGCCGAAGCTTTCCAGATGGCATTAAAAACAGGAACATGGGATGAAATATCAAAGGCAATTTCAAGATGTGACGAATTGCTGATGGCTACCATTGATGGCGATGAAACGAAAGTTGCAGAAATTATAGAACAGGCACATGACACCTACACATCCGTTCTTAAGTACAACGATGAAAACTCATTAAGCTGCGTCCTCACAATGGCATATTTTACAGCACCGGGATATTACAATATCGTCCGTGAAATGCCTGCCGGCAAAGGTTTTGCTGATTTTGCTTTTATTCCGAGATCAAATGCAGGATTCAGACCCGCAATGATTGTTGAACTTAAATATAATCAGTCTGCCGAAACCGCTATTAAGCAGATAAAAGAGAAAAAATATCATGGAGCATTATCCGGATACAGTGACAAAATTCTTTTAGTGGGTATCAATTATAATGAGGATGGTTCAGACAAAAAGCACCATACCTGTGTGATTGAGGAGTGGAGAAATTCCTAATATAACAGCTACAAAATTCTCTTGTTTAAAATGAAGTTAAACAGAAAATCTGTCTTGTAATCAAAAAAAAGAGCATTGCAGCCCTTACATTTTCTATAATGTGGTCTGCAATGTCCTCTTTTTACTTTGTTATATTTCTATACTGTCCTATACCAGAGTAATCCTGATAATATTATAATTATCGCACTGGTTAAATGCCTGTTTCTGTATCGATATGGCTCTCCTTATATATACTTTTACCCCATGATTTCCCGCAAAAACATTCTCCGGTAAATTATCAACTATATCATTAAGCACCACGGATTTTATTGAAAATTTCTGTGCTGTTCCACTCGGCAGCGAATTAAACGCATTATCACGAATATACTTCACCTCATTAGGAATCGTTAGCTCTGCGTTTTCCTTTTCCCCAACATAGCCATACAGTTCCCCATCATCAACCATTATCAGCATATCATCTTTTATTTCCGCATAATTCATCCTTACAAGCTCCTTTGCAAGTGATTTTCTCCAGATAAAATATGAATCCCATAATCCGTTCAATGCCTCTCTGTCAAGTTTATCCGATTTAAACTCAACTTCAATATCAGTACATTTTTTGAACATGGCATCCGAGTGATTATGATAAGCCGAAATTGATCCCTGAACACTTTTGAATGTCGATGGAAAAACAAATTTTTCTATCTGTCCGCATCCGCCATATATATATCGTTCAAGTTTTCCATTAATATATGCTTCTATATTATATGAATAACTTTGTACATCAATGGTTTCACAGCCCTCAGCAATATCAATCTCCTTTCTTCCATATGGTACAGCTTCAAGTCTCTTTCCATCCTTTGAATATATACATCCATCTATGCTTTTATAATATGGATCTGTTTCTAAAACTTCAAATTCCTCGCAGTCTCCCAAAGTCTCCTGACATTGCCATACAAAATCTGTTGAAAATTTAACCTTTTTAACAATATTTGAATTATCATTTCCAAGTATCAATGAACCAATAAGATTCTTTTTATTGACCGCTTTTTTAGGTTCTCTTGCCCAAAAATTTCCCGGTATTGTTAATTCCTTAAGATTTTTACAATTTTGAAGCATACCATAACCTAAATTTCTCGCTTTTTTAGGAATTGTTATTTTCTCTACTCCCGTTTTATAAAATGCCATTGCACCTATCCTGCTTACAGTTGGTGCTATTGTTATAACTGTTGCCTTGCTGCAATCCCTAAATGCGTCTTCCGGCAGTTCGGTTACTCCATTTTTAATAACGATCTTTTTAATCTTCTTTTTCTGTGCAGCCTTTGGCATGGCACTCTCAGGCATTTTTCCTTTGCCAGAAACCGTAAATGTGCCATTCTTCAATGTGGAACTTACTTTTTTCACTGTTGTTTTTTTTGCTGATGCTTTTTCTGTCACCAAAAATCCACAAAATAAACACAAGCTGCAAATCATTACTGTAAAAGCAAATATATTTTTTATTCTTTTGGTACTCTTTTCAATTTTCATAGCCGACCCTCCCTTATAAAGTAACAACCCTGACATAACCGCCTATATTAAATGCGTTATCCTTTATCTGTATATTATTATTTTTCATATACACAACTGCATACCTCTTTGAATTATCATCAACCAAGCCTGCCTTTGATGACCACCCTCCAAATGCTAATGAGGCTATGCACTCTACCGAACTTCCAAGCGTTATACTGCATATTGAATATCCGGCAAATGCACCACAGCCTATTGTTTTAACATTATCAGGTATCACAAGTCCGTCTATTTTTTCCCATGTTGACTCATCATCAACATCACTGCCCTCTTTCATAATATAACCGCACAGATAACCATCGCTAAGCATTAACATACGCTCATTTTCCTCATTTAACTTTGCAAGCCCTTTTCTTAAGAGTTCATCCTTTAATGAATTTTTCCAATACTTATTTGTTCTCCACAAGTTCTGTATTGACTGATCATCAAGATAATCCATATTTAATGTCACTTTTATATTTTTACATTCATAATGTTCTGAATCCACCAAAGTATCATCAAATGTTATTTTTTTGACTGTTTTGGGAAATACGATCTCATTCATTGCACTGTCCATAAAATACATCTCATACCCATAGCTTCCTGCTGTAACTGTTGTACACTTATCTGATATAACCACCCTTTTTCTTCCAAGCGGTATCCTTAAAAGTGTCTTTCCGTCTTTTGAATATAACAATCCGTTCACACTCTTATACTTCGGATCATTTGCCAGAACTTCAAAACCGCCACTTTTACCAACTCTTTTTAGAATATTAATATCAAGTGCTGTTGTAAATTTTATTTTTTTAAGCGATTTGCAAGAATCTCCCACAAAAGACTTTGGCTGATATTCATCATCCGGCTCTTCATATTTTATTACTCCTATATTTCCAGGCATTGTTATACTTTCAAGTTTTTTACAGTCACCAAACACACCTTCACCCAGCTTTTTTACTGTTTTTGGAATAGTTATACTTTTTATTGAACTGCCTGCAAACGCTCCTGGTTCAATGCTCTTTACTGATTTTGGAATGGTAATATTTTTTATTGGACAATCTTCAAACGCATAAGCACCAATCTTTTTCAAAGTTGATGGCAATATTATTTCCTTTAACTTTTTACAACCTTTAAACGCAAAATCTGCTATTGCCGTAACACCTTTCTTAATTACAACTTTTTTAATATTTTTATTTTCATATACAGTTGTTTTTATAGGGTCTCCCATCTCCCCCTTTCCCTTAATCGTAAGCACACCTTTTTTATAACTCATAGATACATATTCCTGAGTCTGTTTTGTTTTTTTCTTTGCCGCTGAAGTTTTATCAGGCTGCATAAACATAGGCGCTGCTACAGCTAAAATAACAACACCAAACATCATAATGTTTTTTAAAAGCAAACTGCCTATAAATTTTCTGCTTATAATATATTTTTCTTTTTTCATACTGAACCTCCATTTCTGCACACTTTTTTACTCTTAATTCCTACACCATATCATCTCTTATAATATAAGACAGCTTTCTTTGAATTTTGTTGCAATGAAAAATATTTTATTTAAACTTAATATATGTAGCTTCTATCTATAGAATATATATATGCATACTTTCTATATTTCTCCTCTTTAGGTGCCATTCTTCTTAAATTTTTACTCATAATCTACCTCCCTATATTGTTCTGCTTTTCAGCATTTTCTTTTGTCAACAACATTATATCACAAAATTTAGCATTATTTTAGAATTTTGGAAAAGTGGTCAAAAATAAGGGAAAAGTGGTAAATTCTTTCATTTTTTTGCTGTTTTTACCACTTTTCCCAAGTTTTCGACCACTTTTCACGATTTTTGGCATAATTATATATCTTTCCGGTTTTAATAATTATTTGTATAGCAAACATAAATGATAACCTACCACAAAATTGCACAGGTTCACATAATTGACATTATCCCCGAAACAAAATATACTAAAAACAAACAAACAACACTAATAATCTTTTTACAATACTAACTATTTTTTATAAGAAACGGGGTGTTTAAATGGGTATATATTTTAATCCGACAAATGAAAGTTTTACACAGGCAAAAAATAGTATGATTTATGTAGATAAAACAGAATTATTGGAACAATTAAATTTAAGATTATCAACAGAAAATAAATGTATCGCCGTAAGCCACGCAAGGCGTTTTGGCAAGTCACACGCTGCCGGTATGATAGACGCATATTACAGTCTCGGTTGTGATTCATCAAATCTTTTTGATAACACAAAGATTGCGGCAAATGCAGACTATAAGAAATACATGAACAAATATAATGTTATTCATCTGGATATTTCTTCTTTTTGGGATTTTCATAAAAAGGACTTGATAGAGTCAATCAAAGAACGCGTGTATGATGATTTTAAAGAGATATATGCAGAGTCATTAAATTACAATAAGGACATTCATGTGCTGTTAAATGAAATTTATCATAAAACAACTACCCCATTTGTAATCATTATTGATGAATGGGATTGCGTTATCAGAAACAGTGATGACAAAGAACTTGTGCACGGTTATTTGCAATTTCTCCATTCCCTGTTTAAATCAGAGGAATCAAAAGCATTTTTAGCACTCGGATATATTACCGGAATTTTACCTATTAAAAAGATTAAGGACGAGTCAGCTCTTAACAATTTCCGTGAATATACAATGTTAGATTCATATCCTATAACACCATACTATGGTTTTACGGAAGAAGAAGTTAAACAATTATGCCAAAAATATGACATGGATTTTGATTCAATCAAAGCGTGGTACAATGGTTATCTGATAAACGGACTTCATATGTATAATCCAAACTCTGTATCTGAAGCAATCGACAGGCATGCCTTTGCTTCTTACTGGAGAAACACTTCTTCTTTCTCATCAATCAATACATTTATTACAATGAATTATGCAGGTCTTAAAGATGACATTATGACAATGCTTGCAGGCGGAAAGGTAATGGTTGATACCCGGTCGTTTCAAAATGATTTATCCGACATTCATTCAAAGGATGACGCATTGACAGCACTTATTCATTTGGGATATTTAGGTTATGATGCAGATAGAAAAAGTGCATATATCCCTAACTATGAGGTTGCCGAAGCTTTCCAGATGGCATTAAAAACAGGAACATGGGATGAAATATCAAAGGCAATTTCAAGATGTGATGAACTGCTGATGGCTACCATTGATGGTGATGAAACGAAAGTTGCAGAAATTATAGAACAGGCACATGACACCTATACATCCGTTCTTAAGTACAACGATGAAAACTCATTAAGCTGCGTCCTTACAATGGCATATTTTACAGCACCGGGATATTACAATATCGTCCGTGAGATGCCTGCCGGCAAAGGTTTTGCTGATTTTGCATTTATTCCGAGATTAAATGCAGGTTTCAGACCCGCAATAATTGTTGAACTTAAATATAATCAGTCTGCCGAAACCGCTATAAAGCAGATAAAAGAGAAAAAATATCATGGTGCATTATCCGGATACAGTGACAAAATTCTTTTAGTGGGTATCAATTATAATGCGGATGGTTCAGACAAAAAGTACCATACCTGTGTGATTGAGGAGTGGAGAAATTCCTGATAGAACAACTACAAAATTCTCTTGTTTAAAATGAAGTTAAACCGGAAATCTCTCTTGTAATTAAAAAAGAGAGCATTGCAGCCCTTACATTTTCTATAGTGCGGTCTGCAATGTCCTCTTTTTTAACAAACAATCTAAGCCATTACAATGTTAATCTGATCATTTGCATCAAATGCCTTTTTTGATATAACTATGTCGTGATTTTTCACATAAATTGTAGCCATAGATCTATATTCACCTGGAACAAATGCTGCCAAAAGTACATTTTCTTCTACATATTTAACTCCACTTCCAAATGTTAAGGATTTTACAAGAAATCCCGTGAACGCTTCTGTTCCTATTGTCTTAACATTATCAGGCACCACAAGTCCATCTATTGTTTCCCAAGCTGATCTATCGTCTATCTTGCTGATATCTTTCATAAGATAAGCACACAGATAGCCGTCATCAAGCATGAGCATACGCTCATTTTCCTCATTTAACTTTGCAAGCCCTTTTCTTAAGAGTTCATCCTTTAATGAATTTCTCCAATATTTATTTGTTTGCCACAATATCTTTATTGAGTCGTCATCAAGATAATCCATATTTAATGTTATTTTTATATTATTACATTCATAATAACTTGGTCCTAACAGAGTATCATCTAATATTACTTTTTTGACTGTTTTGGGAAATACGATCTCATTCATTGCACTGTCCGCAAGATACATCTCATACCCATAGCTTCCTGCTGTAACTGTTGTACATTTATCTGATATAATTACTTTTTTTCGTCCATGTGGTATCCTTAAAAGTGTCTTTCCATCCTTTGAGTATATCAATCCGTCCACACTCTTATACTTTGGATCATTTGCCATAACTTCAAAACCGCCGCTTTTACCAACTCTTTTTAAAATATTAATATTAAGTGATGTTGTAAATTTTATTTTTTTAAGCGATTTGCAAGAATCTCCCACAAAAGACTTTGGCTGATATTCATAATCCGGAATCTCATATTTTATTACTCCTATATTTCCAGGCATTGTTATACTTTCAAGTTTTTTACAGTCACCAAACACACCTTCACCCAGCTTTTTTACTGTTTTTGGAATAGTTATACTTTTTATTGAACTGCCTGCAAACGCTCCTGGTTCAATGCTCTTTACTGATTTTGGAATGGTAATATTTTTTATTGGACAATCTTCAAACGCATAAGCACCAATCTTTTTCAAAGTTGATGGCAATATTATTTCCTTTAACTTTTTACAACCTTTAAACGCAAAATCTGCTATTGCCGTAACACCTTTCTTAATTACAACTTTTTTAATATTTTTATTTTCATATACAGTTGTTTTTATAGGGTCTCCCATCTCCCCCTTTCCCTTAATCGTAAGCACACCTTTTTTATAACTCATAGATACATATTCCTGAGTCTGTTTTTTCTTTTTTGCAGCCGAAGCATTATCAGCCTGCATAAATATTATTGATGCTAATACTATAATAGCAAATCCAAATATCATAATTTGTTTAAAAGACCAATTATCGGTGGATTTTCTTTTCACAAACATTTTTTCTTTCTTCATAATAAACCTCCATTTCTGCACGCTTTTTAAATTGCTTTTTAAAAATTATTCCTTATAATATAAGACAGCTTTTTATGAATTTTGTTGCAAGGAAATACACTTTATTTAAATTTCATGAATATCACTTAATTCAACAGAATATATAAATGCATTATTTCGTATATCTTGATTTTTAGGAGCCATACCTATATATATTTTATCATTTAGTATTTGTATGCCCTCTATTTCTAACTCTAAATCAGATACTTGACCGTGTAAATAATATAGCATTTCTCCAATGTCACCATATACATTATAACTATATGTTCTTTTTGATGATTTGAATATTACAGAAATAACTGCTCTGCAATTATAGTTATTTTCCCCATCAGAACAGGTATATATATTCAAATCATTATCTATTGCTATTCCCTGTAATTGTCCATTAGGAACATTATCGGCATTTATTACATCACTATCACAGGCTTCAGCTAATTTATCATTATATCTAAAACTTCTGTCATTAGTTGAATTGCTGTCTAACGCTTTTTTTATGGCATTAAAATCATAAAATGAATATTGGACATTTCCTTGCCTGCTCTGTTTAAACATAAGCATCTTTTTTCCGTCAGGAGATACATTGACAGCACATCTTCTTAAATCATAAAATGGTGTTCTTGTTTTGTTTGAATACTCTGTGTCATCCAGTTTGTCAATTTCTGCACTTGTAAATGTTACATTTGGTTGATATTCAATTTTACCGATTTTATCTGCTTCCTTTTCAGCATTTTCTTTTGTCAACAACATTATATCATAAAATTTGGCATTATTTTATATCTTTCCAGTTTTAATAGTTATTTGTATAGCAAACAGGAATGATAACCTACCACAAAATTGCACAGGTTCACATAATTGACATTATATCCAAAACAAAATATACTAAAAACAAACAGATGATACTAATATTTTTTTACAATACTAACTATTTTTTATAAGAAACGGGGTGTTTAAATGGGTATATATTTCAATCCAACAAATGAAAGTTTTACACAGGCAAAAAATAGTATGATTTATGTAGATAAAACAGAATTATTG
>LLKB01000005.1:1473901-1474259 GCA_001414325.1 Butyribacter intestini
TGTTCTTGTTTTGTTTGAATACTCTGTGTCATCCAGTTTGTCAATTTCTGCACTTGTAAATGTTACATTTGGTTGATATTCAATTTTACCGATTTTATCTGCTTCCTTTTCAGCATTTTCTTTTGTCAACAACATTATATCATAAAATTTGGCATTATTTTATATCTTTCCAGTTTTAATAGTTATTTGTATAGCAAACAGGAATGATAACCTACCACAAAATTGCACAGGTTCACATAATTGACATTATATCCAAAACAAAATATACTAAAAACAAACAGATGATACTAATATTTTTTTACAATACTAACTATTTTTTATAAGAAACGGGGTGTTTAAATGGGTATATATTTCAATC
>LLKB01000006.1 GCA_001414325.1 Butyribacter intestini
TAGCTGACTGTCACTAATAGGTCGAGGGCTTGACCAAATAAACTCAATAAATTGAGTTCAGAACGAGAGCACAGGGATGACAGACAAGGCAAAGTGAAAACTTGTTTTCAGATTTGACTTGTAGTCAGACCGGTATTTGAGTGGAATGACATGAAGTATGCGAAGCATACGAATGACATGGAGCTCAAGTGCTTGAGTGTAACGAGGATAAATATATGACAGAAAGTCATTTATCTGAGTATAGAACGAAGATTCTTCTTGCAATCAAAAGGAAGTCATGATATAATCAATATACAGTTTTTAGGGTATAAACCTAATCCTCGATAGCTCAATGGTAGAGCACACGGCTGTTAACCGTGGGGTTGTTGGTTCGAGCCCAACTCGGGGAGTTTATTTTTTTTGTAGATATAATTGCCGATGTGGCTCAATTGGCAGAGCAGCTGATTTGTAATCAGCAGGTTATCGGTTCGAGTCCGATCATCGGCTTAGGCAAAATATTTATGGACCTTTAGCTCAGTTGGTTAGAGCAATCGGCTCATAACCGATCGGTCCAGGGTTCGAGTCCCTGAGGGTCCATTTTAGATAAATTAAGTAAGTAAGAATGATATTTTGGCCTGGTGGCTCAGTTGGTTAGAGCGCCGCCCTGTCACGGCGGAGGTCGAGGGTTCGAATCCCTTCCGGGTCGTTTCTCTTGTATGTTACAAGATTTTACTGGGATCTTAGCTCAGCTGGGAGAGCATCTGCCTTACAAGCAGAGGGTCACAGGTTCGAGCCCTGTAGGTCCCATTATGACAATTTAATATTGTTGTATGCCGCAGTGGCGGAACTGGCAGACGCCCAGGACTTAAAATCCTGTGGGTAGTGATACCCGTACCGGTTCGATTCCGGTCTGCGGCATTTTTATTTAGAAAAACTTCCAATATGGTTATATGTTGGAAGTTTTTTTGGCTTGTTAGAGGATATACCTAATGCAACAATCTCTTTCTGAGATTGTTGCTCTAAAGTTGAAAACTATGCAGACGCTGTCATGTAGGGCATCTATAAGCAGGTTTCTTTGTTACCATGAGAAGTTAATTGATATGTATGCTTCTAAAAAGAAGATGACAATGATGCCGGTAAATATAAATGGCAATGAGTTTAAGTTTTCTGCTGGTAAACATAATGAGCTACAGAAGGCTATTATTGAAGAATTTGCACCAAGATTTACACCAAATTTTCTGAATGTTTATATGTTGGAGATACAATAGAAAAAGATCTTGTAAAAAATGTTGATAAATTGAAAGAGTTTGGATTTGAGATTACGCTTCATGATAAAATGCCGGATGTAGTGCTATATCGTGAGGACAAGAACTGGATTTATTTTGTTGAGTCAGTAACATCTGTAGGACTGATGGATCCGAAACGCATATTGGAAATTACAGAAATGACGAAAGATGTCACGGCAGGAAAAATATTTGTAACAGCATTTCTGGATTTTAAGACATATAAAAGGTTTGCAGAGGAACTTGCATGGGAAACAGAGGTCTGGATTGCTGAAATGCCAGAGCATATGATACATTTGAATGGTGATCGATTTATGGGGCCAAGATAGAATGAAAAATTTATATGGCAAAATCTAAAGTGTGATAAGTATTGGTTAAATTTATGGGGATTAGTATCGTTAAAGATGTTTGCTTCTTGAGAAAATTGTATATAAGTGTTATTATAAATATAAGATACTTAAAATAATAATACTATCAGGCATTTAGCTTGATAAAGTATTAGAATTGTTTAGGGGAGAGAAATGGGTAGAGAAAATAAAGGTATAAGAATTTCATTTAATTCACCGGTTATTTTGATTTTTTCAATAGCGAGTCTTTTGGTATTAGGACTTAGCTATATGACCGGAGGTGTTTCAGACAGGTTATTATTTTGCGTGTATAGATCGTCTTTGTCAGATCCTTTGACATATTTCAGATTTTTCGGTCATGTTCTTGGTCATGCAAACTGGGAACATTTTCTTAGTAATATTATGATGATTCTTGTTGTGGGTCCGCTTCTTGAAGAAAAGTATGGCTCGACAGATACACTGTTTGTCATATTGACGACAGCATTTGTCACCGGACTTATTCATTTTATCTTTTTTCCCAATGTTGCTCTTTTAGGGGCGAGTGGTATTGTTTTTGCGTTTATATTGCTTGCAAGTATGACGAGTATAGAAGATGGCAAAATTCCGCTTACTTTTATTCTTGTCGCAGTTATCTATATAGGCGGTCAGATACGGGATGGAATTCTGGTAAAAGATGATGTATCAAATCTGACACATATAATCGGAGGAATTGTCGGTTCTGTATTTGGATTTGCTATGAATAAATACAGGGTGAGGAAATATTGAGATTAGCAAATCATGACATTGATAAATGATTACGGCAAAAATATTGAGATTGCAATTATATCATTAAATAAAAATACAAATACCGACGGATATTGAGGTGGTAAAAGTGTCATTTAAGCATATGAAAATTCAAAGCCTTGACGATTTCTTTGTTCCGCTTAGCGGACGGAGTGAAAAAGGAATTTATTTTTATCGTTTTAACAAAACATCTGATAAAATAGATGAATTTATTTATAAATATTATAATGCGGCGAGAAAATCTGGTGTTGTAATTGACGGGAAGATAGGAAATCCGACTGAAAGTAATCTTTCGTATTATCAGGAGATTATGGGGATGGATTTTCAGATGAGCATGGGATTTATTTCTGATTCTTTGAAAAAATGGCTGCCACGCATGAGGTCGATTCAGCGTGAAAATATTGCAGGGGCGATATATGATGTTCTTGACGGACTGCGAAGAAGTGGTAAGAATGAAAATATGCTTAAAAATGCGTATATCAAATTTATGTGCTGGCTTTATTATAAATTTGAGGGCATCGTGGAGCAGATGAACGGTGAGAATATTCCAAAGATTTTTTTCGTGGGAGATATTGTCGGCTATGAATTTATGCTTATAAATATACTTGCTGATGCAGGATGCGATGTTGTTTTTGTTCAGCCACATGGAGATGCGTATTATCTTAAGGTTGATGGAAATTTAGAAAAGTCTTTTGAGTATGTGGGAGAAAACGGTGCGGCAGAGCAAGATGTAATGAGAGCGTTTGCGGCAGATTTTAGTATAAAAAGTATGCTTGAAAATCATGATTTTAAGGCACAGAGAGAAAACGGTCAAGGAACGGTAAGTTCGCAGGCAGAAGTACAGAGAGCGAAAAGTCAAGGAACGATAAAGTTGCAGTCAGGAGGACAGGAAACAAAAAGTCATGGAATGGGAGGTTCGCAAGTAGATGTGCAGAACATACAAAGACAAGAAAGTGGAATAACGCAGGCAGAAGAAAAGAGTACGAAATCTTTACAGAACAAAAAAAGTTTAAATATAAAAATTCAGAGTACAGAAGCAGACAATATAAATAGTATGGCAGACAGAGGTGGTTCACAGCCAAAAATATCGTATAAGGTTTCTACTCGTAATTGCACTAATGTCTGGATAGAGGGCAATGGGCTTGACGATTTTTTGCAGCCGGCAGGGGTCAGAAAAGACAGATTTAGGAAATTATATGAAAACGAAAGAAGAACAGAAAAAGTAAACAATGTAGAAAATGCACAGAATTTGCATATAAGAAATGCAGATAAAGTAAACGATATAGAAAATGCACAGAATTTGCATAATATAAGAAATATAGAAAATAATCTGGGAAATGGGATGTTTTCTGCTGATAATGCACAGGGTTATGGGGCAGATAAAGATAAAATATTTTTAAACTGTTATGTAAGGATAAACGGTGTCTGGGACAAACTTACATATGAAAATGAACTTTATCAATTTTATCTTTCGCTTAAGGCTATGAAACGAAATGTTGTTGTCATTAGTGAGCTGATACCTAAGCCTGATGTTGATGAGATTGCAAAGATAAGGAGAGGAAATTACCGTGATGTTTTTCAGCTTGTAAAGGGACTTGAATTAAATATCAATTTTACCGAAAATCCGATAGTTAGTGAGTTTCTTATCAATTCTTTTGAGGATACTGTTTATGGAGAGGCGGACAGGCTTGGGACAGGTGCAAATATAAATAAAATTTTGAATAAAGCCGTATATCTTCTTTGTTTTATTAACAGATATCAGGCGCAGTTTTTTAAGAATTTCAGCTATGACAACATACCGTGTTTTATTTATATGGGTGGCTGCAATGATGAAAATGAAGCTATGTTTATGCATTTTCTTGCAAGGACACCGATTGATGTGCTTATTTTATGTCCAAACAGGGCAGAGAGATGCCGACTTGAGGATAATATTCTGTATGATATAAACTATGAGGAACAGCTTGCCATAGATAAATTTCCTATACAAAATTCGGGGCTGCACATAGGTACGGCGGCATACCATGCGGAGAGAGAGCTTGACACACTTATGTATAACGATGATACCATATTCAGGGATAAACAGTATGATAAAGCACGGACTGTTTCATTGCAGACTATGGACAGGGAAATCAAGATTTTGTGGGAGACTGAGATTAAGTACAGACCGGGATTTTCGACTGTTGACGGTTCTGTAAATATTCCTGTTATCTTTTCTAAGTTTTCGGGTGTAAAAGACGGAAATGTCAGAGAATATATGATAATGTTAAAAAAGCTTATGACACCTGAAACGGTTGTTGTAGACAAAGTTCCTAATATTCTTTCGACAGATGCAAATCCGATTAAAGAATATGCCACAGAATTTTTTAAGAATGGCAGGCTGCACAGGGACAAGATAAAAAAAAGCAGGGCATACCGGTATGGTTTTCTGCGTGATGAGATGCAGGATTATATTCTTGACAAACTGGAATTTTTGATAGCACAAAAATATATTAAGGGGACTTTTGAAAATGGAACTGAATATACTATAGTTTCAGTGGCTCTTAATCTGCCTAAGGAAGTGACAAGGCTTTTGCAGGCATTTGATTTTACTAAGAAAAATCCAAAACTTTTGTATATAAATACATCAGACGAGCTGATTTCCTTAGAAGATACGATTTATCTTACTTTTTTGCATTTGCTCGGTTTTGATGTTGCTTTATTTGTGCCTACGGGTTACAATATGGAAAAATATTTCAATTTGAAACTTATGGAAGAACATCAGCTCGGTGACTATATATATGATATTCAGATACCGGACTGGGAAAGTATTCCGTTAAGTTTGCACACATCATGGCGTGACAGGTTGTTCAGGCATGGTTGAGAAAATAAAAACAGATATTTATTTCTGAGCAGGCAGTTTGCAGAAGTTTGTGAAAACAGACTGTTAAAAAATAGATATTAACTAAACAAAAGTTTAAGATGAGAACTAAAAGCTGAAAGCGAGGGACGCATCTTGAATGAAAGTCAAGAAGATTGATAGTCAAAAAATATTAAGGAGGACAAGTATGGGACTTGATTTTGGAAAAAAAGAACCGGCAGCAGTTCAGCCGGCAGTTCAGAATGAGATTGAAGCGGTCGAGGTGTATGATATTGTCGAGGACAGAAAGCAGATGAACAACGAGCTTGTGGGTTCAGATGAGGTTGATGCACTTGTCAGCACTATCGAGGTAAACAACCTTGAAACGATAGTGTCTTTTGGTGCTGAGGCAGCAGATGAGATTTCAAAGGCTTCTGATATAGTTCTTAACAGTATGAGCATGAGCCAGATTGATGAGTCGAGCGAGATGCTCAATGCACTTTCAAAGATAATGTCAAAGTTTGATATTGACGAGATTAGGGAGGACAAGGGACTTTTTAATAAGTTATTTGGAAATCTGAGAAAGCAGCTTGAAAAAATCTTACAGAAATATCATACAATGGGTGATGAGGTTGACAAGATATATGTTCAGCTTAAGCAGTATGAGAGTGAGATAAAACAGTCAAATAGAAATTTAAACCAGATGTTTGATGCAAATGTTGGTTATTATCATGAACTTGTCAAATATATTCTTGCCGGTGAGCAGGGATGCAAGGAACTCGAAAATTATATTGCACAGAGACAGCAGGACTATGAAAATACGGCTGACAATGCCATTCAGCTTGAAATTTCAAGCCTTAATAATGCGTTGATGATGCTTGAGCAGAGAACACAGGATTTAAGGACTGCAGAGAATATTGCCATGCAGTCAATTCCCATGATTAAGACGATGGAGTACAGCAACATGAATCTTGTCAGAAAGATAAATTCTGCATTTATCGTCACATTACCTGTATTTAAGCAGGCACTTGCACAGGCTATTATGTTAAAGAGACAAAAGATACAGGCAGAGGCAATGTCTGAACTTGACAAAAAGACAAATGAGATGCTTATAAAAAATGCAAAGAATACTGTTGAGCAGTCAAAGATGACGGCAAAACTTGCATCGGGCAGTTCAATAAAGATAGATACGCTTGAGAAGACATGGAGAACCATTGTAAACGGTATTGACGAGACAAGAGCTATTCAGGAAAATGCCAGAAAACAGCGTATTGATGATGCAGCAAGACTTGACCAGATTAAGAAAGAGTTTATGGAAACATATGGCGGTGCTGTTAAGCGTTAATAAAAACTTAAGTATTAGATAAATACTTTTAGTGTTATACTTATATTAATGAAATTTTTACATTTAAAAAGAGGAGGAAATGAGTTATGCCAATTAATTTATCAAAAGGACAGAAAGTAGATCTTACAAAAGGAAATCCTGGACTTAAAAATGTTATGGTAGGTCTTGGATGGGATGTTAATGCATTTGATTCGGGGGCTGATTTTGATCTTGATGCAGCCGCATTTATGGTAGATTCAAATGGTAAATGCCCGACAGAAAAAGAGTTTGTATTTTATGGAAATCTTGAACATCCATCAGGTGCTATAAAGCATATGGGTGACAACCGGACAGGTGACGGTGAGGGAGATGATGAGCAGATAGAGGTAAATCTTGCTGATATTCCCGCAAATATTGAAAAAATCGCATTTACGGCAACAATTTATGATGCAGAGACAAGGAGACAGAATTTCGGTCAGGTGTCAAATGCTTATATAAGACTTGTCAATGTTGAGACTAATGAGGAGATTATAAGATACGACCTCGGAGAAGATTTTTCAATCGAGACGGCAGTGGTAGTTGGCGAGATATACAGACACAACGGAGAGTGGAAGTTCAATGCGATAGGAAGCGGTTTCCAGGGTGGTCTTGCTGCACTTTGCGGACACTATGGAATTGAGGTTGCCTAAAAAGGAGGTATGAAATGTCAATAAGCTTAAAAAAAGGGCAGAAGGTAAGCCTTACAAAGGAAAGTGCCGGTCTTTCAAATGTACTTGTAGGTCTTGGATGGGACGCTGTGGAGAGTAAGAAAGGTTTTCTTGCATCATTATTTGGAACACAGGCAGCTGACATAGATTGTGATGCGACCGCTATTCTTTTAAAGGACGGAAAGTTCTGCGATAAGAGTGATGTGGTATATTTTGGAAATCTCGAACATAAATCAGGGACTGTAAGGCATATGGGTGACAATCTTACAGGTGACGGTGAGGGTGACGATGAGCAGATACTTATAGACCTTTCAAAAGTTCCTGCTGAGTATGACAGGATAGTCATTGTGGTAAATATTTATGACTGTATAAAGAGAAAACAGGAATTTGGTATGATAAAAAATGCATTTATAAGAATAGTTGACGGAAAAACAAACAGGGAAATGTGCAAATACGACCTTTCTGAGGACTATTCGGGAATGACTGCGATGATATTTGGAGAAATCTACAGACATAACGGAGAGTGGAAGTTCAATGCCATAGGTCAGGGGACAAAGGATACAAGTATCAGTGAATTATGCAGACATTATAAGTGACAGGGCATATGCTGAAAGTCAGAAAAAGTTTATTTTAGAAAGAATTGATAGCAGGTAATTGCGTGATGCTTTAATAAAGTATTGCGTGAATATAAAAAAGAGAGGAAATTTTCTAATCATGATTGAAATAATGAAAAAGGACAGCCTTAAAAAAGGCTTGTCCGGTGAACAGGCAGCTAAGAGTAAAGCAGAGTTTGGAACAAATGAGCTTGCAAAAAAACAACCGGAGTCATTATTATCAATGTTTATAGGAGCATTTGATGATATATGGATAAAAGTTTTATGTTTTGCACTTCTGCTTAAAATTGTGCTTGCGGTACTTGGTGTTATATTTCCGGCTATTTCAGGCGGAAACGATGCAATAGAAATCGTGAGTATCATTCTTGCAATAGCACTTGCAACGGGCTTTTCAACATTGTCGGAGTACAGAAACAGTTCAAGAAGTGAAGCTTTGCAGGAGGAGTACAGTAAAACTTTTGCAAAAGTAATGAGAGACGGAAAACTTTTAAAGATTTCTACAAATGAAATCGTAAAAGGTGATACGATACTTATACAGGCTGGTGACAAAGTACCGGTTGACGGACTTATTTTTGACGGTCATGTTAAAGTCTCTCAGGCGGCATTAAATGGTGAGTCAAGAGATGAGTCAAAAGTGGCAGCAGACAATATGGATGATGCAGAGTCGACAGATTATTCATCAGAAAATAAAGTGTTTATGGGTTCTGTAGTTACAAGCGGTGAGGCTTATATGGTGGCAACTGTTATAGGCGATGCTTCAGAGCTTGGTAAGATAAATAAGGCACTTACAGATAATGAGGAAGAGGAAAGAAAAGACACTTCAAGCCTTAAACTTGAGGTAGTAGCTGCAGGTATCGGTAAACTCGGTGTCTCAGCAGCAGCCATAGCAGGTGTTTTACAGGTAGTGTTAAATATCGTAAGAGCGAATGAAGCAATTACTCCGGTATTTGTTATTTTGCTTGTTGCGGAGGCAGTGATGCTTATGGCTTCTATCGTTATCATGGCGGTTCCGGAGGGACTTCCGATGATGAACAGTCTTGTGCAGTCGATGAATACTGAGTCAATGTATAAAAAGAATATTTTAGTAAGCCACAAAGCTGCATTTTCAGATTCCGCTTATATGAACCTTTTGTTCAGTGATAAAACAGGTACTATCACAGAGGGAAATCTCTCTTTGGTAGAATTTATCACAGGTGATGGAGAGATTGCTGATAAACTGTTAAATGCTGACTTTATAGATGCGATAACAGTCAATAACCTTGCTAAAGTATCAGAGGGAAAGGCTATCGGAAGTAACAACATGGACAGGGCACTTCTTTCTTATGCTCTTGCCAACAATGCAAAGCCGGATGAGGATGAAATTGAAAAAAGAGTTAAAGAAAATAATGGATTTGACTCTGAAAAGAAATGTGCCATCGTGGAACTTAACGACGGTGTAGTTTACTGGAAAGGTGCAACAGAGCAGATAATTGATGACATTACCCACTATGAGACAGCAGACGGAAGTATAAAAGAGTTTACTGCTGCTGACAAAGAAAAGGTTATAAAACAGATGGAAGCACAGGCTAAGCGTACTATGAAACTTTTATCTGTTGCAAAGATAGCAGATGGAAAGAAAATACTTCTTGCAGTATTGTGTCTCAGGGATAATGTCAGAAAAGATGCAATCGAGACAGTTGAGGTGCTTAACGGTGCTGGAATACAGGTTGTCATGGTGACAGGTGATGCTGAGGAGACAGCAACGGCTATCGCAAAAGAAGCCGGTATTCTCGTGGATGAGAAAAACGATGTTGTTCTCACACATGAAGAACTTGAAAAAATGTCAGATGAGGAGCTTAAGAAAGAACTTCCACATCTTAAGGTTGTAAGCCGTGCAAAGCCTCTCGACAAGAAGCGTTTAGTATCTATCGCACAGCAGCTTGACAATGTTTGTGGTATGACTGGTGACGGTGTAAATGATGCACCTGCGTTAAAACAGGCTGATATAGGATTTGCTATGGGTGACGGAACTGCAGTTGCACAGGAAGCCGGTGATGTAGTTATTCTTAATAACAGTCTTACTTCAATAAAAGACTGCGTACTTAACTCAAGAACAATGGCAAAATCAGTCGGCAAGTTCCTTATTTTCCAGCTTACGGTAAATATAAGTACACTTCTTATGAACATTCTTGCACCTATACTTGGCTGGACAGAGCCATTTTCAATCGTGCAGATATTGTGGATAAACCTCATAATGGATACGCTTGCAGCAATGGCATTTGGTGGTGAACCTATTCTTAACAGATATATGGACGAGAAGCCTGCAAAAAGAACTGACAATATCCTCACCGGGTATATCAAGTCAGCAATAGGAGTCAGTGCTATATTTATCACATTAGGTTCAATACTGATACTTGAAAATGTGGGCGGTATAACATCATTTGTAATGCCTGAAGGATGTAAAAATCCTGAACTTTACGAAAAGACATTTATGTTTGCCTTCTTTATCTATTCGATAATATTAAATAGTTTAAATACAAGATCTGAGAGATTTAATCTCTTTGAGCATATAAGCGAGAATAAAAATTTTGGGCTTGTAATGGGAGCAATATTTGTATTGCAAACAATTATCATTCAGATAGGCGGTCCGGTATTTGATACAACGATGCTCAGCGTAAAAGCACTTGTTGTGTCAATGTTGCTTGCTGTGCTTATTATCCCGGTAGATATGATAAGAAAGCTGATAGTACGAAAATAAATAACAGAATGAGTGAAAGAAGGGGTTGTGCTTGACTATTCCTACAATAATCTGCCTTGTTGGGGCGGAATTATGTGCTTTATCACTTATATTCAGACGCAGGAAATAGAGAGAAACAAGTGATGATGTTGAAATAAAGAAAATAGCTTAACAACTTGGCATATTTAGAAGTATGTGGGTGCGGTACCGGATGTGCCGCACCTCAAATTTTTGTCTAACAGATATTTAATTTATGATATACAGGAGAAATTTATGGATAATATATATGTAAACTATCTTTTGACAGCATTGATATTGACTTTTGCAATACCGGGTGCGGGAGTTGTCATAGAGCAGTTTGTAAAACTTCTTTATTCGGTGACAGCAGCCTTTCTTGGCGACAGTTTCACCTATTTTATATTTAACAGACTGACTTTTATAGGAGTATTCCACCATGAACTGTCTCATGCCCTGCTTGCAACGGTTACGGGAGCGAAAGTTACCAAAATAGTATTCTTTCATCCTGACGGTGACAGGCTCGGATATGTCGAGTATGTGACAAGGGGAAATATAATAATGAGGTCAATTCAGCAGGCATTGGCTTCGATAGCACCGGTATTCTGCGGTGCATTGACAAGTGCGGGTATTTATTATTATCTTACTGTTTATGGTGCGGCATTAGCGGTATGGCAGACTGTACTTTTGTGGTATGTATTTATTTCAATCATATTACATATGACTATGAGCAGACAGGACTTTAAAGGACTGTATCGTGGCATACCGGTTGTGTACCTGATAGTATTTGTCATTGTATATATTTGTAAATTTACATTATTTTAATTTTAGTAACAGTTCAGCCCCAAAAAAGATAAGTCAATAATACATGAGCTTGCTCATTGTATTGCTGATTATATTTTTACGGTAGAATAGCCTTTTATTTATTATATGAGGTAAACATAAGCTGCGTAGCAGTGACTGACAGTTTGCTGGCAGGTTTATGAATGTAATAAATGGAAGGCTGAACTGTTACCCTGATTTTATGGTTGAACTGTTACCAATATTGATAATATGGTGATTTTTTGCTATAATAAAAAAGATTGTGCATTGTTAAATGCAGTTACTGTTCCCTCATAAGAGAGGTGACATTATCTTATTTTAAGTATTTGCGAAACGCATATAATGTGTGTAATTAACACAACCTAAAATTAGTTTCGCAATTACTTATTAGCTTATTTTAAAAGGAGGATACAGATAAAATGAAGAAATTAGAGGACTATGTAAGATGTATTCCGGATTTTCCAAGCAAAGGCATAATGTTTCGTGATATTACATCAGTGATACAGGATCCGGACGGGCTTAAACTTGCTATTGATTCCATGATAGAGGCTGTCAGGGATGTTGATTTTGATGTTGTTGTCGGTACTGAATCAAGAGGATTTATTTTCGGTATGCCTATTGCATATGCACTCGGCAAAGGATTTGTTCCGTGCCGCAAAAAGGGCAAACTTCCATGTGAGACAGTTACGGCATCGTATGCCCTTGAATATGGAACGGCTGAGATTGAAATTCATAAGGATGCAATAAAGCCGGGACAGAAAGTTCTTCTTGTGGATGATCTTATCGCAACAGGCGGAACTATTGAAGCCTGTGCAGGGCTTGTCGAGGAACTCGGCGGTGAAGTAGTTAAGATTTTATTCCTGCTCGAACTTGCCGGTCTTAAAGGAAGAGAAAAACTTGCTAAGTATGATGTGACATCATTGATTACATATGAGGGAAAGTAGAATACAAAAAAGGAGACATAATTATTTATGTTAAATAAGTTATTTAAGTTAAAGGAAAATAATACAAATGTAAAGACCGAAGTTATAGCCGGTCTTACTACATTTATGGCTATGGCATATATACTTGCCGTAAACCCAAACATTTTGAGTGGCACGGGAATGAACCGTGATGCGGTACTTCTTGCGACAGCTATTGCATCGTTTATCGGCTGTATGGCTATGGCACTTCTTGCAAATTATCCATTTGCACTTGCACCGGGTATGGGACTTAATGCATATATGGCAGGAACAGTTTGTGCAAATATGGGATATTCATGGAAAGTAGCACTTCTTGCGGTATTTGTAGAAGGTCTTATATTTATCGTGCTCTCGCTTACAAATGTGCGTGAAGCTATATTTAATACAATTCCGTCTTCACTTAAAAAAGGTGTAAGTGCAGGTATCGGTTTATTCATTGCATTTATCGGACTTCAGGGTGCAAAGATAGTAGTAGCTGATGATTCTACACTTCTTACTTATGTCAGATTTACAAAAAATTTCCATACTGTAGGAATTGGAGCATTACTTGCACTTGTCGGATTGTTTATAACAGTTATTCTCTATGCAAAAAATGTTAAAGGTTCTATTCTTATCGGAATATTAAGTACATGGATACTTGGAATGTTGTGCCAGCTTGTCGGAATTTATGTTCCGAATCCTGACACCGGATTTTATTCATTATATCCTACACTTAAGATGATAGATATTACAGCTATCGGAGATACATTTGGACAGTGCTTTAAAGCAGATTTTTCAAGCATCAGAATCCTTGATTTTATCGTTGTACTTTTTGCATTCCTCTTTGTAGATATTTTTGATACACTTGGAACACTTATCGGCGTATCAACAAAAGCGGGTATGCTCGATGAAAACGAAAAACTTCCAAGAATTAAGCCTGCACTTCTTGCCGATGCTATCGCAACATCAGTCGGAGCTGTTCTTGGAACATCAACAACTACAACATATGTTGAGTCATCAGCCGGTGTACTTGCAGGAGGACGCACCGGACTTTCGGCAGCAGTAACGGGTATTATGTTCCTGCTTGCGATAATCTTCGCACCTATATTTACTGCAATTCCTTCATTTGCTACTGCACCTGCACTTATCTTTGTAGGTTTCCTTATGATTTCATCAATCATAAGTGTAGATTTTACAGACCTTACAGAGTCAGTACCGGCATATCTTGCACTTCTTGCAATGCCGCTTATGTATAGCATTTCAGAGGGAATCGCACTCGGTGTTATATCATATGTAGTTATCAATGTATTTTGTGGAAAAGCAAAGAAAGTTAAACCTTTAATGTATATACTTGCGGTATTGTTTGTATGTAAGTATATATTCCTGTAGAAACAGGGAAAACGGTGCCGTTGTCAAATAGCATGATGCAAGGGTCAAAAGCAGATAGCAATGTATGTTTACATAAAAATTGCTATCTGTTGGCAGCGTGTCAGATAAAAAACGCAGTTTTGTGAATTGAGTTTCATAAAGCTGCGTTTTTTGTTTTGCCGAAAAAAAAGAACCGCTGGAGAAAGCGGTTCTAACAGTCAAGCTTTCGCTTAACTGTTTGGAGAAGGTATGAAAAAAATTTAAGCACTTATCAAATGATTTTGTTTCATTTGATGGGTTTATATTATCGTGGAAGTGTGAACTTGTAATGTTTTAAATGTGAAATATATGTTAATAAATGTGAACAAATAAAGTTAATTGGGGAGAGTTTGTGGAAACAGGATGAAAATACGGAAAACCCAGCAATTTTAACATTATCAGGCAGGCAGCAGAGAGGGGGCAGATATCTGATTAGCTATGTCAGGGGATTTTTTGGCTGAAATATTATATGTATATAATTATGAAATACCTGAATATCAGGGGATTGCAGTGTGTGAAAACGATTTCAAATATTATTGTTGTCCTAGGGAAAGAGTATGAATATAATGTAAGTGGGAAAAGACAAAAGTTGTTCATAGAGTACATCCTTAAGTAAGAAAGGAAAAAATCATGTCAATCAAGAAAATAGCAGAGAGGGCAGGTGTATCGGCTTCGACTGTTTCACGCGTGCTCAACAATCCAAATTATAAATGTTCATCTCCCAAGCTTCGTGACAAAATCTGGAAGATTGCGATAGAGCTTAATTACACCCCAAATACTGCTGCAAGAAATCTAAAGATGGGAGTTAAGGAGAAGGAAGAAAAAGTCTATTATGTCAGTGTTCTTATGACACGAATGGAAAAGGCAACGGCAGATCCGTTTTTTAATGAACTGCTGCGGGTGATAGAAAGTGAGATACATAAACAGGTTGCAATATTGACAAAGGTCTGGTATATGCCTGTTTTTTCAAATGATAAAAAATGCCGCCATGAGGATCTTAATCTGCTGGTAGATAAAATGTATGATGAGCTTGAGCAGAAATGTGACGGTCTTATAATCATTGGTAAATGTAATAAAGACGCATTGAAAAAACTCAATAACAAATTTAAAAATGTCGTTTCGGTAAACCGTAATTCAACAAATTATGAGGTTGATGAGGTTTTGTGTGACGGAAAGAAAGTTGCCATGATGGCAGTAGAATATCTTATATCACTAGGGCATACAAGTATAGGTTATGTTGGTGACTGCTACAATGAAGCGAGGTATCGTGGGTATCTTGAGGCATTGCACAGACATGACATCGACCCGGAGGCAGATTATATAGTACAGACCGGGCAGACAGAAGCGGAGGGGTTTGCGGCAATGCAGAAATTTATGCAGTCGGAGGACAGACCGACAGGAATATATTGTGCAAACGATATAACGGCTATCGGGATGTTAAAATTCCTTGAAACAAATAAAAACAGGTATTATATTCCATCTATAATAGCAAGTGATGATATAGAAGAAGCACAATATACAAGACCTATGCTCACAACAGTAAGACTTCCTAAAGAGGAGATGGGGAAGTTTGCATTATATCTTTTAGTTGACCGTATGCGTGGAGGACATAAAAGTGTTGTCAGGACAGAACTTGAGGGAAAACTTATGGTACGAAACAGTTGTGTAGGGACTGATGAGGGTGGATGGAGTGATTATTGTATTTAGATGTAAAATTAGGTGTTGACAGCTACTTTCTTATAAGATAGAAAATAATAGATATTCTAAAGGAGAAGTTGAACATTTTACTGATATTATAAGGTCAACAGCTCATTTAATAATAGAGTAAAAAAGAATAAAAAACTACCCCATCTGTATAATGAAAATATTCACAACATAGATGGGGGTTAATTTTTAGAAAACAGTTTTATATCGTAATATCAATATTTGCACCGAGTTCCGGATTGACAGACCTTTCCATAGCAGAACGATTCATCATGTCAATAAGACCGGCTCCGCTTTCTTTCATTGTATCTAGACTTTTTGCAAGAACTGCGGTTTCAACATTATTTATTACATCTGCCTGTGATATGCCCATAGAGAGTGCTGCAATATCCATAGAAATCCCTCCTTTTCATTTTGACCTATTGACCTATTGGTCTGTTTTCAGATTATAATTTTGAAAAATTTCTTTCTAAAATAATTATACCATAATTTGATGAAGATTAACAGTTCAGCCATAAAAATACTGTAAACAACTTGCACTAATTATAAACTTAATGTATAATAGCCGATGCGGGGGAGCTTGTGCGTGAAACAGGCTGAGAGTAGATTGCGTATCTTAACCCTTATAACCTGATGGATAATGCCAGCGTAGGAAGTTGTCGGTATAGATTTGCAATGATTTATGTTGAGAATATGCATGGTAGTTATGTATATTCTTTTTTTGTGGCTTTTTATATGATGTAGCACGATTATAGGAAATTGCGAAACTGATATTCTGCGATAGCAGTTAATAGTGTTACGAGCAGGTAGTGGAACGGATTGTCAATATCCGTTTGACTCAGGCAGATTGGTGATAGTTTCGCAGATACCGAGAGTACATAAATAAAAAAAGGAGGACATAAATTTTGAAAACAGCATTAACAATAGCAGGAAGTGATTCAAGCGGTGGAGCAGGAATTCAGGCTGATATAAAAACAATGATAAGCAACGGAGTATATGCGATGAGTGCGATAACTGCACTTACGGCACAGAATACTACGGGTGTGACTGCTATCATGGATGTGACACCTGAATTTTTAGGAGAGCAGATTGACGAGATATTCACGGACATTTACCCTGATGCGGTAAAGATAGGAATGGTATCGGCAAGCGGACTTATAGAAAAAATCGCAGATAAACTCATAGAGTATAAGGCAAAAAATATAGTTGTTGACCCCGTTATGGTTGCGACAAGCGGTGCAAAACTCATAACTGATGATGCGATAAGTACATTAAAGAAAAAACTGCTTCCGATAGCAACAGTTCTCACACCAAACATACCTGAGGGTGAAGTTTTATCAGGAATGAAGATTGAGAATGAAAATGACATGGTAGAAGCGGCAAAGTTTATAAGTGAAAAATTTGACTGTGCAGTGCTTATGAAAGGCGGTCATCAGATAAATGATGCAAATGACCTTTTATATAGAAATGGTGATTACAAGTGGTTTACGGGAAAGAGGATAGACAATCCTAATACTCATGGAACCGGATGTACTTTGTCAAGTGCCATAGCATCAAATCTTGCAAAAGGATATGACCTTGATAAGGCGGTACTCAGGGCAAAGGATTATATATCAGGAGCACTTGCGGCAATGCTTGATCTTGGAAAGGGAAGCGGACCTATGAACCACGCATTTGCGTGTGACAATGAATTTATGAAATAAGGGTCAAAATTGCGTAGCAATGGAGCAATCCGTTATATTTGAAAGACTTTATACTATATTAAATGTCATAAGCTCCTTGTTTATGATATGTAAAGTTGCAAAAACAAAATATAGTTTATTGGGAGTTTCACAAATATTTATATAAGATAACAAGAAAAGAAATAATAAGAAGTAAGAAAGAGGAATTAAATGGAAAACAAGGGAAGAACATCATTATTTGAAAACGGGCTTATATGGTTTGGAGCCGGACTGTCGATAGCCGAGATACTTACGGGAACATCGTTTGCATCGCTCGGTTTTGGTAAAGGAATACTTGCTATCATAATCGGTCATATTATAGGTTGCCTTATGCTTTTTTGTGCAGGAATCATAGGTGGAAAAGAAAGAAAAAGTGCAATGGATACTGTTACTATGAGTTTTGGTGCGGATGGAAGCAAATTTTTTGCATTTTTAAATGTGCTCCAGCTTGTGGGATGGACTTCTATTATGATCTATGATGGAGCACTTGCAGCAAATGGAATATTTAATACAGGAAACTGGGTGTGGTGTCTTGTAATCGGTGCTCTTATTATTCTCTGGGTTGTGATTGGAATAACAAATCTTGGAAAAATAAATACTGTTGCAATGGCTGCATTATTTATTCTTACTATAATAATGTGTAAGGTTATATTCTTTAGCGATACATCAGGAGTAAAAGTATCAGGCGACAGCATGAGCTTTGGAGCAGCAGTAGAGCTTGCGGTAGCTATGCCGTTGTCATGGCTTACACTTATAAGTGATTATACAAGAGAAGCAAAAGAGCCTGTAAAGGCAACACTTGTAAGCACGATAGTTTATGGAATCGTAAGCTGCTGGATGTATATTATAGGAATGGGTGCAGCTATATTTACGGGAGAAAGTGATGTTGCACAGATAATGGTAAAAGCAGGGCTTGGAATTGTTGGTCTTTTAATTGTTGTATTTTCAACAGTGACAACAACATTCCTTGATGCATATTCAGCCGGAATATCAAGTGAAACTATTTTATCAAAATTAAACGGAAAATATGTGACAATAGCAGTAACCGTAATAGGAACAGTGGCAGCAATATTATTCCCTATGGATGATATAACAGATTTTATGTATCTTATAGGTTCGGTATTTGCTCCAATGATAGCTATACAGATAGCAGATTACTTTATCTTAAAAGCAGATAAGAGCAGTAAGAAAGTTGATATGATAAATGCAATCATCTGGGTTATCGGATTTATACTCTACCGTTATCTTATGACTGTAGATATACCTGTCGGAAATACATTGCCTGATATGGCTGTTACTATTGTGATAGCAGTGGTTGCAGGAAAGATTTTCGGAGAAAAATAAATATAAAGATTTAGCAGACTAGTGTAATGTATCATTGATACATTGCACTAGTCTGTTTGACTTAGAAAACAGAAGAAAAGAATTGTATTGTCAGAAATGAATATAAATATTTGATGATAAAAATATTTGACAGGGCAAAACAATGATGATATTATGGAAAAGTAGTAAATATTTGTATAAAAGTAACAAAAGATAGGGGTGATAAAAAGCAATAATAAAAACAATATACAAATAGCAGACGATAGTAAAGTATAGTGGAGGGAAAATATGAAGAAATATGAAAAAATTTTAGCAAATATTTTAAGTTTAACAATTATAATTTGTGGAATAGTCGGTAATTATTCAGCTAGTAAGGTTAATGCAGAAATAAAAGATGAATATTATAAAGAAAGTATAATGACTGGAGATTTAAGTATAAATGGGAAGAAGATAAAGAATGAAAATCAAAATCAAAATATTTCTAAATTATCAGATGGTATAGTATATCAGTATGAAAATTCAGATGAAAGAGAATTGGAATTTTCTGAAAATAGTGAGGGTGAAAAATTTAAATTTACAGGAAATATTTATTCTAAAAATAATTATGACATGAGGGCGGCAGATACAAACTTTTCAGGGAATCTTATGACAGAAAAAGATATTAAGATAGATGGACAGAAGCTGATAATGGATAATGCCATATTATATTCAAAAAATGGAAATATAATTATAAATGGAAATTCTTATATTTCTAGTGGTATAATATATGCACCCAATGGAAATGTTGAAATTAATTGTCAGCAATTTACATGTCAGGGGGTGATTATTTCAAAAGCAGTTAAAATTAATGCATCTATATTGGAAATAGAGAAAGATAATACAGCTATAAATAAATTAAAAAATCTTGAGCAATACAAACTTCCAAAGTATAAGAATATTACTATGTTTTATGATAATAATACAGGAAAAATCGGAATAGAGGACATTGAATATCAGAAAATCAACTTATTTACAAGATTTGATGATGAAAGCTTTAAAAAGGTAAGTGGATACAAGAATGGTATGGAATTTAAATTTCGTGAAGGAAGTAAATATTTTGAGGCATATGCAGAATACACTGATAAATTTGGACAAAAATATTTAAGTCAGGTTGAAACATTTCAATCTGATAAAGAGGGAGGTTATAGTCCGGTACAAAGAGATGAGAATAAAGATGGTATTCAAGATGCATATGATGATATTGTAATGGATAGTGGGGATGTAAATGAAACGATTGAATTATCTTTAGATGAAAAAACATATAACAAAATAAATAAATACGATAGTATTATTCAAAAAAAAGTTGAAAACAATGTTGTAAAATATATTTATCACTTAAAAAGAGGTGATGATATAGAGAAATATTATGATTCAAATGGAAATAAGGTAATAAAGATAAATAACATATTATATCTAAGAAAAGTGGTAGAGATGTCTGGAAATACATATTCGTTATATATTTATAATAAAGATGGAGATTTATATGCAAAATGTGCCTATGATGGAAAAAATCAAATTTATAATGAATATAATTATGGAAAAAAAGGATTGAAGACAGTCAAACATAATGGTGTTGAATATAAATACGGATATACGGATGGTGAAGTGACAAAGCTGTCAATAAATGATAAAATGATATATGAACGAAAATCTGTATCAACAAATAATACAAGTATAACGATGGCAAACGGTTATGATTATAATTTAATAACAGATGAAATTGGAAATGTGACAGATTATGTAGAAAATGGAACAAAGAAATATAGCTGGAAATATGATGCAGATGATCATTATAAGTTGACAAGATGTTACGATAATGTCAATAATGTTATTTATAATTATAAGTATAATGATGAAGATGAGATTATAGCTGAGCAACTCAGTGACGGATTTAGCATACAAAAAGATATTAATGGATATGAATGGGATAAAAAAATAAAGTATAATGGAGAAATATTAGAGGAAAAATATAGGACAGATTTGGATACCTATATTTATAGTGTAGGAGATTTAGAATCTTATCAAAATAAAAGTGAAAAAAATATATCATTTAAAGGTAGTACAATTTTAAAAAAGCAATATTTTTCGCAAAATGATTCAGAAAAGATAATTAATGAATTTGGTAAAAAAATATGCTACAAATATAATGAATATGGTTTATTATATGAAATAACAGAAAATGGATCTGTTAAAGAAAATTATGAATATAATAATTTGATGGAGCTTGTAAGAGAAGATAATAAAGATGCAGGGAAAACATATATTTATGAATATGATGGTGGTGGAAATATTGTTGCTGTAAAGTCATTTAATTATAGTTATGGAATTCCTGCAAATGAATTAAACAAATATGAAAGTCAGGAAAACTATTTCTATAATGATAAATTTAAGGATCAATTAATTAGGGTTCGTGGGAAAGATATAACCTATGATGATGTTGGAAATCCTATAAGATATATGAATAAATATAGTATGAAATGGAGTTTTGGAAATAAATTATCTGAGATTGATAATGAATCAGGTAAAAAGATTGCAGAATATAAATATGACATGAATGGTCGTCGTGTTTGTAAAAATACAGGTGATAGTATTACAAAATACTATTATGATGAAGACAAGCTGATATTACAAAAAAATGATAAAGAGGCGATATGGTTTAATTATGATGTTTATGGAATACCGATAGGATTTAAATATAATGGTGTTCAGTATATTTATAATACAGATGAGCAGGGAAGTATAACAGGAATATATAATACCGCCGGGAAAAAAATAGTTGAATATATATATAATGGCTGGGGAGAGATAGTAAATCAGTCAGGTGATAAAGAGATTGCCCAAATTAATCCATTGAGATATAGAGGATATTATTATGATGAGGAAAGTGGTTTTTATTATTTGAATAACAGATATTATGCTTCATCAATAAAGCGTATGATAAATATGGATAGATATACAGACACAGGTTTTGGAATGTTTTCACATAATATGTATGCATATTGCGAAAATACACCGGTAAATGCAAGTAATTATAGTGGTAATGTACCGACATGGGTGACAAAACACTCTAAATCACCTAGTGGTAAGAATTATTACTGGAAGTATATTACAAACAATAGTGATATTAATTGTTATGCATATGCAGTTGATTTGAGTAAAAGGAAAGATCCAGGAGAAGCGTGTGGATATAAATTTAGTTATAATTTTACAGAGTCATATATTAGAGATTTAGTTATAAAAGATTTAAATAATAGAAAATATGAATGTAGAAAAATATCTCCATCAGATGTACGAACGGTTACAAGTGATTGGAAGTTGATTGCAATTAGAACTGGAAAAAGTAATAAGCAGGGAATCGGAAATAAATTATATCAAGATTATCATGTCATGAGAAGAAGGTATAAAGATGGAGCATTTTGGGGTCATAAACCAGGAACTGCTTCAGCAGTACTTATATACAATGGAGATCCTATTAAAGCAAAAACTTGGAATGGAGATGAATATGATGGTGGATGGGGAGATACTACTTATAGATATACAAGTTCAATATGTTTAGTTGCATACCGTTGATAGGGGGAGTATATGAAAAAGCGAAAAATAATAAATATTATTGGAATAATTTTAATAGTGGCAATATTTTATTTGGCAGGAATATTTTTCCCAAATAAAGCGAGGATTGGATATTATAAACATATTGATGATAAAGGGAAATTTTATAAGGATGCTGACAGGAATATTGAAAAAAGAGTTTATATATATGAAGATGATAAAAAAGAGCATATGCCATTTTTGAATATGTATTGTGATGATGTTTTGGTATATGACTGGTCGACAAGTGGCTTGACATTACCAGTGGATTATTTTAGACCAGCTGGAATGTATGATGAGAAAATAGTATATTATTCGCATAATAAATTTGCATTTAAAACATATTCACAGAATGGTAAAGTCAATACGATATATTGCAATTTCAATGACAAATATATAACGCTTACTGATCTGAAAGGACAGAAAATAACATACAAATGGATTGGTTTATTGTGTAATCCGGAAGAACATGAAAAGAAAGACTACACTAAGAAATATGGGGAGTACATTTTAAAGGACAGCGAAGAATTGTCATTGAAAGAAATAAAAGAAAATAGAAACAAGAGATACATTTTTTATGGAGCAGATATATTGTTCGTATTTGCTTTGGTATTTTATAATGTGCGTTGTCATAAGAAAAGCACGCAGAATATAGATTTTGGAGATGAAGGATAGTTTTTTACATTTGGTTGTTTTTTGAGCGAAGATAAATAGTTGATTTCACATGAAAGCGGAAAGCTTTCATGTGGGTGGCACGCACCTAAATAAACCAGTATTTTTACGAATGAATAAGGTCTTGTCATATGGCAAGACCTTTTAATATCTTTTAATTTACCACATCACTGCCAAGAAGCATCTTAAGGTCTGAAATTTCATCTCGTATCTGTTTACCGTTTTCGGTATCCTTGACAAGTATTCTTGGACTTGCCGTGTAAACTATCTCAGATTCTGAGTCTATATCTTTATTATCTCTAAGTGCTTTATACACACTTTCAAATGGGTGGTGTGCTTTGATCCTCATTCCATGTGAATTAAATATAAGCGTGTATCCGGCGATACCGGTTGTTTCGTGGTAGGCTTTGCTGAAACCGCCGTCTATCACAAGAAGTTTTCCGTTTGCCCTTATGGGTGATTCTCCCTCAATAGTTTTTACAGGGGTGTGACCGTTTATGATATGTGATTCAGGTGAGAAAAGACCAAATTCGTGAAGTATCATATTGCAGGTCTTTTCAGTATGATAAAATCTGTAGTAAGGGTTTGTCGGTTCATGCCATGTATTCTCATCGTTTATCATACTTCTCTCAAAGGTCTTTATGACACGGCCGCAGAGTGGTGACTTGTGACCTGCCCATAAAAACCACATAAAATCGAGTGCATTTTCGTTGTCATTGTCAAGATAAGCAAGTCTTGCCATTTTGTCTGCATAATCAAGGTATTTTTTGCCCTGATAGACAACTCCATCAAGTGTGATTCCGTCGAAGTTTCCGTATTCATCAAGAGGAACACAGCCGTGGTACAACAGATTGTTGTTAAATATCTTATACATACTGCCCTTTTCGTATAAAAATTTTATATGCTTCTGCAGACGGTTACTTCCGATAAAGGCAGCTTGTAATTCGTCCATAATGGCATTTTCCTGTTCAGTAAGTGCCAGGGGATTATCAGGATTTATTGTAGGCAGGTCTGTATCTGATAATTTATAAAGTAATTCCGTCGGATTGCAATCGGAGTTACAGTTGCTGTCTGAAACGGTATCAGTGTCATTTTTATTGTAGTTATTTTTTATATCAGTATTAGCAGTTATAGTATTTTTATTGTTTAAATCAGAGTTAGCAGTTTTTATGGTAAAATCATTAAGATTTATTTTTGAAAGAAGCAGTCTTTCGTTCATCTCATATTCAGGATGGCGGCAAATTATCTGTTCTTCAAGTTTAAATAAAATAACAGATATTGCTTTGAGTGCAGCATCCATCGGTTCTTTATCCTTATATGTTTTTTCTCCGAAAAGAGCAAGGTTTCTAAGACTTATACCATAACCGTTTTCAAGGATTCTTGTATTATCATATTTCAGATTGTTTCGTATGACATTTGCTATAGATGCCTTGTTTCCGCAAGCCGCACCCATCCAGAGAATATCGTGGTTACCCCATTCAATATCAAGTGAATGATGCTCCATGAGCAGGTCAAGTATCATATCGGCACATGGCCCACGGTCAAATATATCACCGACGATATGAAGATGGTCAACGGCAAGTCTTTTTATAAGATTTGCGAGTGCAATGATAAATTCATCACCATTATGAATGTTTAATATTGTATCAAGAATGACTTTGTGGTAGCGGACCTGGTTGTCATCCTCGTCTTTCTGTACATGTAAAAGCTCATCAATAATATAGGCAAATTCCTTTGGCATTGCTTTTCTAACTTTTGAGCGTGTGTATTTTGAGGAGAGGAGTTTTGCGACCTCAATGAGATTTCCAAGCATCATGCGGTACCATTCTTCAGGGAGTTCACATTCCTTGTGGAGCATTTCAAGTTTTTCTTTGGGATAATATATCAGCGTGCAGATTTCCTGTCTTTCCACATTGCTGAGTGTATCACGGAATAAAAGGTCAACCTTTTCATGAATGACACCTGAGCAGTTATTTAGAATATGGCAGAATGCTTCATATTCGCCATGAATATCGCTCATAAAATGTTCTGTTCCTTTTGGCAGGTTGCAAATAGCACTTAAATTTATTATTTCGCTGCTCACAGCTTGTTTCGTCGGATATTTTTGGGCGAGCAGTTTAAGATATTTCTTATTATTTTCCATAGTAGTCCTCCTATTTTAGTGCGGATTTTGGAATAATTATATCACAAATTTGCAATTTTTTGTAACACACTACAGTGTTACAAGAATTTTACATTATTTTACAAAAATTTGTCTATTGCATGGTTATGGATTTTACATAAGGTTGCTATTATTAACCTTGTCAGAGAAAAGAAATTGGTTTTAATTTTCACAGTATATATAAACAGTAATGAAAATGCTGAAATAAGCTGATAAATGGCTTGTTAGACAATATGTCTTGCAAGTGTGTGATACAGCAACGAAATTAAGACCAATAAAAAGTGAGGATTACACATGGAAACTTTAATATATCATATTGAAAATGGCGGGAGTACATGGCAGGAAAGAACAGTGGATGTCAGTTCTCCAATAAAGATTATGAATATAAAAATAAATATACCAAAAGAGTATGCGTTGCTTTGCTATATAATTGTAAAGGATAGTAATGGAAAGTTTAGAATGTTCAGGGAAATTGGGTATGGTCCCAGAACACTCATAATAGGAAATGATGGGATGCATACGACAGCAGGTGGGACGGCAGGAGATATTCCTATAGGCAGATGGAAGTTTATAATATGTGCATTTAGGGAATATGTTATGCAGCGTCTTGGGAAAAACAGTTTCAATGTTAAAGTTACTATTTCTGATGACATTTCTTCAGTGAAAGAGCCAGTGGGAGAACAGGACTGGGTTGGGAATAAAGAATTTGATATTGATAAGAATTATTCGGACGAGAGCAGATGGTATAAAGGTGATTTTCATACACACACGAGATTGTCTGATGGAAAGGAGACAACGAGAAGTGCGATGAAAAAGGCAGAACAAATGGGAATGGATTTTTATATCCCGACCGAACACAATGTTTTGCACACCGGATGGCCAGAAGCAAAAGTGATGGTCGTACCGGGGGTTGAGATTACGACAAGTCTGGGGCATTTTAATATATTTGGTTGTCTTGGGATGCCGGGCAGACTTACACACATTTTAAAACATGATGGTGAGGACAGGATAAGTCAGGAAGTAGAGTACACCATCAGGGAAGCAGATGAAAAGGAATGGCTTTGGAGTATAAACCATCCATTCCTGCATATATGGAAATGGACATATTTTGACCTTAAATTGAAAAATCTAAGATTGATGGAGATAATAAATGACCCGACATATGAATATGCAAAAAAAGCAAATGAAGATGCTATATCATTTATAGATTTTTTGTGGCAGCAGGGATTTAGGGTTTTCGGACTTGGGGGAAGTGATTCGCACAACCTTATAGACGAAAGGTACGAGGGGGCAGATGAGCCGAGTGTGCCGGGAGACCCTGCAACATTGGTATATATGGATGGAATGACGCCTTCTAAACTGTTGAAAGCGGTTTCAAAAGGTCATGTCATAGTTGCCAGATATATTACAATGGAAGTTTATTTTCTTTTTGAAAATAAAAAATATCTTCCCGGTGACAGGATAGAGATAACAGGCGATTCTGAATTTGAAAATGACATTGTTGCGAGTGTGACAATAAAAATAAATGAAGAAACATACGGAAAAAATATTATTCCTGAATTATATCTGATTGAAAACGGAGTAAAAAGAGAGGTCGTGCTTGAAAAGAGGGATGAACGGACATATATGGCAGATGTTGTGACAAACTGGCACACCATTGACTGGGAATGGAAAAGATTTGAGGTATTGTCTAAAGATTACGGTTTCTTAGGCTATGTAAATCCGATATTTCATGGAAGAAAAAAATCAAAACTAAAGACATTCGGTGAAGCAGTGCAGCTATGGCGAGGTCAATAAAATAAAGAAATGGGGAATTAAAAATGTTTGGTAACAGTAAATTAAAGAAAATAGGAAGTGTGTGGCTTTTTGTACTTCCGGCATTTATACCTTTGATGGTGTTTTGGATTTATCCGATATTAAAATCATTATACATAAGCTTTACTGATTGGGACTATATGTCGCCTACATATAACTTCGTATTTTTAGATAACTTTATAAAGCTGTTTAAGGACAGCAGATTTTATGAAGCATTAGGCACAACTGTTTGGTTTAGTATCGGAACATTATTTCCAACGATAGCCGGCGGACTTTTACTTGCACTTCTTCTTAGAAAAACATTCAGGGGAAGCGGATTTTTCAAATTCATTCTTTTTTCGCCGTGGATAACTCCGACTGTTGCGGTATCTATCGTGTGGACATGGATATTCAATCCCGACAGCGGACTTGCAAATGCGGTGTTAAAATTTTTTCATCTTCCTGCATTGCAATGGATAAATAGTTCAGATACGGCTCTTTTATCGGTAATAGTAGTAACGGTGTGGAAAAGTCTCGGTTATGCAATGATATTTTATCTCTCGGCACTTGAAAAAGTACCGACTGAGCTTTACGAAGCAAACGGACTTGATGGTGCTAACGCATGGCAGCGTTTCAAAGATGTGACACTTCCCTGTATATCACCGACAACATTCTTTTTGCTGATAGTGACAATGGTAAATTCATTGCAGGCTTATGACCAGATTCAGATACTTACGCAGGGAGGTCCGTCAGGTTCGACAAGAACACTTCTTTATATGTATTATCAGCTCGGTTTTGAAGAATATGACATGGGACAGGCGACAGCCGTAGCAATAGTTCTTATAGCAATAACGGTATTGCTGTCGGTAGTTCAGTTTATTATTTCTAAAAAATGGGTTCATTATTGATATAGATTGTGAACTATGAAGAAGAAATGAGCCGGCAGCAGAGCGGATTGTTAATATTCGCTTGACTGCAAGGTATTTAAGGGATATTTGATTTGAAATCATAAATGAAACTTTAGAAAGCGAGAGAAAAATGCAGCAGAATATAGTAAATGAAAATAAATATACAGGATTTGGAACAAAAAAGACATTTTCATCAATTACAAAGATAAACAAAGACAGTGTATCAGAGAGAAATCCGGCATTAGAAAAAAGCATTGAAGTCTTTGGGAATATCGGAAAGACATTCGGAAAAATGTTTATTCTTGTCATAGCAGGTATATTTACGGTATTCCCTTTTATATGGATGATAATCAGTGCATTAAAGACAAAGGCGGAGGTTATGGATGTGTCAAAATTATTTCCTGCAAAGGCACAGTGGGGAAATTTTGTGAGCATATTTACGGCATCGCCGATGCTTAAATACATAGGAAATAGTTTGTTCGTAAGTGTTGTGGTCGTTGCGATACAGATAATAACAGGTGCAATGCTTGCTTATGCAATGGTATTTATGAGATTTAGGGGAAGAAAAATATTATTTGCGATAGTTATGGGAACTTATATGCTGCCGGCAGCGGCAACATATATACCAAGTTACATAATACTTGCAAAACTGGGACTTTTAAACAGCTACACGGGTCTGATAATCTCAGACACGATAAATATATTTGGAATATTTTTGTTAAGACAGGCATTTATGCAGGTGCCGACACCGCTTATAGAGGCGGCAAAGATGGATGGTGCGGGGAATATGAAGGTTTTGTGGAAAGTCGTAATGCCCATGACTAAATCATCATTTATAACATTTGGTCTTATGAGTTTTATAACAATGTATAACAGTTATATGTGGCCGTCACTTATAACTAACGATAAAAATATAAGTCTTGTATCGCAGGGGCTTCGCAGCTTTTTTATAGAAGGTGGAGCTTACGGTACGGAATGGCCTAAGGTTATGGCTGCAAGTGCTGTTATAGTTGTGCCGCTTTTAGTGATGTTCGCATTTACCCAGAAATGGTTTATCAATGGTATTGGTGGAGATACGGGCGTTAAAGGTTAGAAAGACACCTGCAGAACTGCTTATAGACTATGTTATATCTATGCAATTCAATTCAGTGTAATGATAGTTTTGCAGATGTCTGGAAAATAGATTATATATAAAGTAAAAAATGGAGGATTATCATGAGAAAGAAATTATTATGTATGGCGTTGATGATGAGCATGACAGTGGGGCTTCTTACCGGTTGCGGAACAAGTTCTAAGTCTGCCGTAAAGAGTGGGTCTGATTCTAAAAAGAATGGTCCGGTTGAGGTTGAGTTCTGGTATTCCGGCGGTAAGACTGCCGTGAATGTTGTTGCGGACATTGTTGATGAATTTAATAAGTCCCAGTCGGATTATAAGGTTAAGTGTGTTACTCAGGCAGATTATGATGAAACTTATCAGAAAGTTCAGGCTGGTATTGCAGGTGGTACTGCACCTGATATTGCACTTCTGGATGTAAATAGTTCAAGGACTCTTAATCAGAAGAAAGTTCTTGAAGATATAAGTACATATACAAAAGATGATTCTGATTTTAATAAGGATGATTATCTTGATGTGTTTTTAAATCAGGGTGTAGATGATGAGAATAAGACATTTGCAATCCCTGCTTATGGAACTACACAGGTACTTTATTACAATAAAAAAGCATTTAAAAATGCAGGAATTAAGCCTGAAAGCATTAAGACATGGCAGGATTTAGCAGATGCTTCTAAGAAGATTACTGAAAAAAATAAGGGCATGACAGGCTGGGAACCTATGTGGGGCAAGGACAATCTTGTTGATGCAGTGCTAAGTAACGGCGGAAGTCTTTTTAGTGATGATGGAAAGACAGTGTGTGTAAACAGTGATGCGTGGGTTGAAGTGTGGGACAGCTTTAAAAAATGGATTCACGATGATAAGATAATGAAAATTCATTCCGGCGGACAGGGATGGGAATACTGGTACACAACTATTGATGATGTTTTGCAGAATAAGGCAGGCGGTTATACCGGTTCGTCAGGAGATCAGGCAGACCTTGACTTTAGTATCGTAGGTGCAATGCAGCAGCCGGGATTTGGAAATAATGCATCAGCTCCGGCAGCAGAAGCTAAGAATCTTGTTATCCTCAAAAATTCTTCAGATGAAGAAAAGAAAGGTGCTTATGAATTTATAAAGTACTTCACTACACCTGAAAATCAGGCTAAATGGTCTATGGAAACAGGTTATGTTGCAGTTAGAAAATCAACACAGGATGTAAAAGAATTTAAGGATTATACAGAAAAAAATCCACAGGCATTCGTACCATTACAGCAGGCTTCACATGGTTCTGTACTTCCGACAGACCCTACAGGCGGAAAGATTTATGACGCACTCAAGGTAGCAGCAGATAAAGTTGAGATTGAGGGAGTTTCTGCAAAAGATGCACTTGACGAGGCTCAGAAAACAGCAGAGGAAGCTATGAGTTCAGTTTCAAAGTAGTTTTTAGTGATTGTGAAACTAATTATTTGTTATATTTCACAATTTAATTTCAGATTATGATAGTTTCACAAATATTTTAAGTAAGTATATGGAAAGAGGGGACGAGCGATGATTAAGGGGATTTTGTTTGATAAGGATGGTACGCTTCTTAAGTTTGATGAGTTGTGGAATGAGGCTACTAAAATGGTGATGCCAAAGTTTCTCCATAAGATAGGGATTGATGCTGATGAGGAAAATGTTTCAATGGCGGTGAAATCCGTTGGAAACAGCATTGCAGCAATGACCTACAGGGATATGACGAAAGCAGTCATTGAGTTTTTTGAGATAGAAGCAGATGATAAAATGTTAAGTCTTTATTCTAAACAGCTTGAAGAACTTTATTTTGAAGAAGTTACTAAAAGCACGGCAAATATCCTACCTACCGCTGACCTTGATAAATTATTTAAGTGGCTGTCGGACAGAAAGCTGATAGTGGGGCTTGCTACTGCTGATACAAAGCAGACAGCTCTTAAATGTCTTGACAGACTGGGCGTCAGACATTTCTTTTCATATGTTGGCTCTGATGACGGGGTTTTAAAACCAAAACCGTCATCAGATATAATAGAAGATTTTAAAAGAAGATTTGAAATAAATTCAGATGAGATAATGGTAGTGGGAGATACAAATACGGATATGCAGTTTGCAAAGAACGGTGGAGCATTGGCAGTTGGAGTGTTGAGTGGTGTCGGTGAAAAAGAAGAATTGAAAGAAAGTGCAGACTTTATAATCGCTGATGTGGGACAACTTATGTACAGCTGGAAGAATATAGAAATACAGGAAAGCAGGTAGTTACAGTTATGGCAGAATTGTTGATGGACGGAATTGAAAAAAAATATGACGGTGGAAGTTTTGCAATAAAAAACTTTGACTTACAGATTAAAGACAAAGAATTTGTTGTGTTTGTTGGACCTTCAGGCTGCGGTAAATCGACGGTATTAAGAATGATAGCAGGTCTTGAAAAGGCAACGGCAGGCAGTATTTATATAGATGGAAAAGTGCTTGATAAAAAAATGGCGGCAAACGGAGATATAGCAATGGTTTTCCAAAATTATGCCCTTTATCCGCATATGTCAGTGTATGACAATATAGCATACAGTATGAAGATAAAGAAAGTACCTAAAAGACAAATAAAAGAAAATGTTGAAAAAGTTGCAGATATGCTAGGTCTAAAAGAAGTTCTTAAAAGAAAACCGGGGCAGCTTTCGGGCGGTCAGAAACAGAGAGTTGCAATAGGAAAGGCACTTATCAGAACGCCAAAGGTATTTCTTATGGATGAACCATTGTCAAATCTTGATGCAAAGCTCAGAACCCAGATGCGTATGGAGATTAAAGAACTTTATAAACATTCAGATGCAACATTTGTCTATGTTACGCATGACCAGACAGAGGCAATGACACTTGGAACAAAGATAGTCGTGTTAAACAATGGAAAAATTCAGCAGGCATCAACCCCAAAAGAACTTTATAACAAACCGGCAAATCTTTTTGTAGCACAGTTTATAGGAACCCCACAGATGAATGTCTGGAAAGCAAAAGTCGTTCAGGAAAAAAAGAATGTAATGCTTTTTATCGGTGGACTTGGAAGATACAGACTGTCAGAAAAAAATGCTGAACTTTTGAGAAAAAGAGGATATTTTGATAAAGAAGTCTATGTTGGAATAAGACCTGAAGACATATTTTTACAGGTAAAGGGTATGGATGATGAGATGTTTCAGAGCAGCCTTGCAGCAAGATTAAAAGTTTATGAGCCGGATGGGGCAGTTTCATATTTGCACTTGGAAACGGCTGGCGAAAGTGATAGTATTGAAAATGAGAAAATTTCTTCAAATGAAAATGTTGCAAAAAACTGGAATGATACGATTGAGAGTGAAAATAAATTTAATAGTAATGTAACAATACGCATTGAGGGAAATGGTGATTTCAGAGAAGGCGAGGAGTATCACTTTGGATTTGATGAGTCAAAAATTCATTTCTTTGATATAGAAACGGAAAAAGCAATAAGATGAAAAATACAAAAAAAGAAGTGCTTAGAAACTGCATACCTGCAATGGTATGTATGGTAATAAGCGGACTTAACACGATAATAGACGGTTTATTTATTGGCAGAAATATAGGTGAGGACGGACTTGCAGCAATAAATATTGCATGGCCTGTGCCAGCGTTTATCCTTGCGAGCGGTATAGGTATAGGAGTAGGATGTGGGATAAATTATGTTTCCGCACTTGGAAAAAAACATGAAAAAGAGGCAAAAGAATTTTTAAAAAATGCTTTTGTCTTTTTGGCGTGTGCAGGTATTTTATACAGTGTATTTTTTGAAATGACAGCACCGTATCTTATGAAAATACTCGGTGCAGAGGGGAAGGTGCATACGCTTGCGGTACAATATACTAGGATAATAGCGGCAGCGGCACTCTTACAGATATTTGGAGCAGGACTTGTCCCGATAGTCAGAAATCTTAATATGCCAATACAGGCTATGGCAGCAACGATAAGTGGTGTCTGTTCAAATTTTGTATTTAACACGATATTTATTTTTGTACTTCAGATGGGAATGAGAGGAGCGGCACTTGGAACGGTGCTTTCACAGGTGGTAACAAGTGTTATAGCAGGTGTGAGCATAAAAAAATCAGGTGCATTAAGCAGAGAAGATGTGGAAGAAAAAGCGGAAAATACGGGTGGTTTAAGTTGTTATAAAAAAGTGGGAAATAAAATATTATCGGATAAGTTTATAGAAGAAAAATCAGAAAAAATATATTCGGGAAATATTGAGAAAATTATTAAAGAAGGATGTGAAGAAGAAAAAAGGTCAGGTTATATAAAAAAGATTTTTTTAGGCGGTATAGCTTCATTTGGAATTTCACTTCTTCCTACCTGGGTACTTGCATTGACAAATTATCAATGTCTTTCATATGGAGGCAGCAGGACGGTGGCTTGTTATGCGGTTATATCGTATCTTGTATATCCGGCTCAGAATATGCTCACCGGCATAGCAGACGGAGTGCAGCCGCTTTTTAGTATGTGTGCGGCAAAAGAAAATACGGAAAAGAAAGAAAAGCAGATAAAAGGTGTTGTGACAAGACTTGTGGTATTAGTATCAATATTAGTAATGCTTTTGCTTTTTGCTGCTGCACCCGTATTTCATAAAGTTTTCTCACTAAGCAGTGAAAATTATGAATCATTTGTGCAGGGACTTAGAATAACAGCCATATCATTGTTGTTTTATGGATTAAACAGACTAAGTATAACGATAATGAACGGAAAAGGACAGCACCAAGAAGCATCAATAATAATTTATGGAGAAGCAATAATATATACACCGTTTTTTTTATTTGTGCTGCCAAAACTTTTTTTAGTTACAGGAATATGGATAGAGCCGGTTGCGGCGGCTGTATTGACTGAAGCAGTATGTGTCATAGGTCAATTAAGAAAGAGTGAAAAATATGAATATACAAAAGCTGGATGAACTGAATATGGAAAATAATCGTATAGAAATATACGACAAAGACAATAATCTGTTAAAAGTAATAGAGCCGTATGCTGTGGAAAGCTGCATGAATCCCGGAATATTTAAAATTACGCCGGTTAAAATAGAAAAAACGAAAGACAGCATTATATTTATATCGGAAAATATTAAAACTGAGATAAAAAAACAGGATATAGAAAGCGGTGATATAGAGGTGAAAGCATCTGATTTTACACCGCAAAGGCGAAAGGTAAAAAGTAACTGTACTAACTGCACTAACTGTGGCAGATGCAGCTGGTGAAAATGAGTTCTTGGCAACAGAATGATAAAGTAAGCGTCAGATTGTAAAGCAGCTTGCAAAATAGTTGAGAATAATCTTTTTTGCAAATAATTTGTCAATTTATGTTAAGTTTGTGAGCCGGCAGTAAAAAAAATTCTTGCCTGATACACTCTTTTTGCGTATAATTTAGTTTGGTGTAAAAATATTAAATTACGTACAAAAGGAGAAAATCATGTGGGATAGTATTAATAAGATATTAGCTAACATTGACGATTTCGTCTGGGGAGTTCCACTTATGGCAATCATAATAACAGGTGGAATTTTGCTTACATTTCGTCTTGGATTTTTGCAGATTCGCAGACTTCCACTTGCATTAAAATGGATGGTTAAAAATGAAGAGGGTGGAAAAGGCGAAATATCAAGTTTTGCGGCATTGTGCACAGCACTTAGTGCAACAATAGGAACTGGTAATATAGTAGGTGTGGCAACGGCTGTTGGAGCAGGCGGACCCGGAGCACTTTTCTGGATGGTTGTAACAGCGTTGTTCGGAATGGCAACAAAGTATGCAGAGGGACTTCTGGCGGTCAAATACCGTGTGGTAGATAAAGACAATCACAGTCTTGGCGGGCCGTTTTATTATATAGAGCTTGGAATGGGTAAGAAATTCAAATGGCTTGCAAAAATATTTGCATTTTTTGGAGTCTGTGTAGGACTTTTTGGAATAGGAACATTCAGTCAGGTGAATGGAATATCAAGTGCTGTTCAGAATTTTTTTGATCCAAATAAGGCACATACGGTATCAATCCCCGGAATAGGTACATATTCATGGATGGTAGTAATTGCATCACTTATTCTTGCATTCTGCGTTGGAGCCGTACTTATAGGTGGAATTAAGAGAATTGCAAGTGTAAGTCAGATAATAGTTCCTTTTATGGCAATAATTTATTTTATATTTGCAGTAATGCTTGTCATATGCAATATAACAAAAATTCCTGATGCCATAGTGATAATTGTAAAAGCTGCATTTAATCCGCAGGCAGTTGCAGGCGGCGTGACGGGAAGTATGCTCGTTGCAATGCAAAAAGGTGTTGCACGTGGTATATTCTCAAATGAGGCGGGACTTGGAAGTGCACCTATAGCGGCAGCAGCAGCTCAGACACACGAACCTGTAAGACAGGGACTTGTCAGCATGACAGGAACATTTATTGACACAATAATTATCTGTACAATGACAGGACTTTCAATCGTACTCACAGGAGCATGGAAAGTTAAGGGACTTGAGGGTGTTCAGGTGACAACATATGCGTTTAAGCAGGGTCTTCCGTTCCCGGCAGAAGTATCCGCATTTGTCTTGATGCTCTGTCTTGTATTCTTTGCTTTTACAACGATACTCGGATGGGATTATTATAGTGAGCGTTGTTTGGAATATCTTACAAATGGAAATATGAAAAAAGTAAAAGTATTCCGTTGGGTATATATACTTGCAGTATTTATCGGACCTTACATGACAGTAAGTGCGGTATGGGTAATCGCAGACATATTTAACGGACTTATGGCACTGCCAAATATGATAGCAATATTTGCGTTAAGCGGTGTTGTCGTAAAAGAAACAAGAGATTTCTTTAAAGCAAAGAAACATTTAAAATAGGGTGAGTTTTCAGTCTGCACCATTTAATAAAATATTATGATTATTTTGTAGATACTTAAAATGCAGATAATGGCAGAGCCGGTCGAATAAATAGAATATATATAATATATATAAGAAGCTTATGTTTTAACAATAGGATGGATAGAAGTTAAGACATAAGCTTCTCTTTTAAAGTTTTATTTAATCTTCATTGTGCTGTGCTATTTAGTGAAATATGCGTTAAGTAAAATGTAACAAAAAGTAATCTCAATATAATACTTGATTTTGTATAGAATTTTGAAATCTCATTAAATCTCATAAAAAGCTATATGTTCATTGTAAGAATTACACAGAAAATAAGAATACGGTATGTGAAAAATGCAGATAGAAAAAGCTGACAATATTATGTTAATATGGCGAAAAAGCTGAAACGGCAGAAGTAGGAGAAAATTTTTTGGATGAAGACTTTGAACTGCAAGAGCCGTTTGAAAAAGATTGCATAAATTCACTGTTAGGAATAATGGTATCGTCAAACCAGGAATTATTTGACAGTATAAAGAATGGAGGGACTGGGATTATGAATGAAGTATTAAGAGAATTTTTTAAGGAAGAGATAAAGGCTGGCGAAGAACAGGCAAGAAACGAAGGAGTGCAGGAAGGACGCCTTGAAGGACGCGAAGAGGGCAGGATAGAGACTTTATATACCGATTGCAATATGTCAGTGCCGGATATAGCTAAAAAGGTGTCAAAGTCAGAAGAATATGTAAGAGAGATAATAAAAAATATATCGGCGGCGTGTCTGTAAGAGCGATATTTCTTGCCAGAAAAGCAAATATTTAAAGAAAAAACAGTAAATCTTAACAATGGGAACAAAAATATCAAGAACTCATATTAGGATTTGCTGTTTTTTTATATAAAAATGATTTCACCATAAAATCTCAAAAATCAACATTATAAAATCTATTACCGTATAAATATTCTTTGTGCAAAATCACCAAAAACAATATAAAAATATAGAAACAAACAGTGCTATATGCAGACTAATAAATATGGTACAAACACTGTAATTATTAGGGTTCTATACATTTGAATAAAATAGTTTACAAAAAGCAAAAATGAACAAAAAATGCATGATTTGTTAAATGTTTACAAAAAATTAACATACAGTTAAAAATCTGTTGACACTAATTACTAATTTATGGTATTCTTAGGCTATCCAAAATAATGTAAAGTATTTTAGAAAAAAATAAAGTTTTCTGGAATACTTTTTGGTTGAAATCTGGAGATAGATTAAGGACCAAGGTTGAGAAAAAAATTAAAGAATTAAAAAGATTATAGGAGGAGACATTTTATGAGAAAGACAAAACTTTTAGCAATCACAATGGCTGCTGTTGTTGGAATGTCATCAGTTCCAGCGGTTTATCGAGATGTAGTAGTAGCACAGGCGGATGAGACTACCGGTGAAACATTTAGTTTGGATGAGCCCAATTATTTAGCTGCGTATACTGCTGGAAAGAAAGTTACAACAGATAAGCAAACTTTGAATTTTACATTTAAGACATATGAGACTGCAACATTAAATTGGGATACGCCGGTGTTGTTGGTTTATACATCTGATGATGGAATTTATGATAGTAAAAATACAAATTATAAACATTATGCAAATGTAAGGTCTGATTGCTGGGTTGATGCTGAGGGTACAACTGAAACAGATGCATCAAAAAATATAACAATTAATAAAACATATCCAAGTGATTGGAATGAGTGGTTAAAGGCTTGTAAAGAAGAAGGAAAAGCTACTGTAGAATATCAGAAAGATTCATCTAATAAGGTTACGATTAAATATACAGTTGTTGCAGGTGATTATACAAGTGTATCAGAGTTTTCATTTATAGCTGATGAAGGAAAAGAGACATATTTTGCAGTTACAGGTGAGTTATGTACAATATCAGGACTACCAATAGATATGAAAATGGAACTGTCAAATGAGCAGACAAGGTTGAAGTCAGTTGCAGGTACTTACTCTGACACCGACAAGACAACTACTTTCGGTCAGGTGAAATGTGACGGATGGTGGACTAATTGGAGTAATGGTGTTGAAATTACGGAAGATGCACAGAAGTTTTCTTTCAAAACAACAACAAATGAGTCTACAGATCTTAGATGGAATACACCAACAACAGTAGTGTTTACATCAGTGGATGGTGGTCTTTATAAACCGACTACTTCAAAGAATTTGTATAAGGAATATTCGGTTATAAGGTCAGATTGCTTTGTTATTACTGGAGCAGATACTGTAAATGAAACATCAGGAAGCCTTAAAACAACAGGTATTCCGACAGTTGAAACAAAAGCATACCCTGATGGTGCAAATGCAGATGAGAAAAAAGCTATTGATGATGAAAACAACGCTAAAATAACAGAAGCTTGGAAACCATGGGTTGATGCTAATAAAGCAGGTACAGAAGTAACAGGAACTGTTAAGAGAGAGGGTAATAAAGTTATCCTTACATACTTAAATAATGGTATAGGCTACACTGCTACAATTCCAGTAGAAGAGGGAAAGAAAGCATATCTTTCTTTAACAGGTGAACAGTGTACGATAGATAATCTAAAATTTGCACCTGCTCCAGCGGAGTCAACACCAGCACCAGGAACAGAAGCAACACCAGCACCGGGAACAAGTGCAACACCAGCACCGGGAACAAGTGCAACACCAGCACCGGGAACAAGTGCAGCACCAGCACCGGGAACAAGTGCAACACCAGCACTGGGAACAAGTGCAACACCAGCACCGGGAACAAGTGCAGCACCAGCACCGGGAACAAGTGCAAAACCGGCACCAGGAACAAGCACAAAACCGGCACCGGGAACAAGTGCAACACCAGCACCGGGAACAAGTGCAACACCAACAGCTAAACCAACTGTAGCACCTACAAAGAAACCAAGTAATACAAAGAAACCGGCAAAGAAACTTAAGAGTGCAACAATTACTGTTAAAAATGGCAAGAAGAAAGTTTCTTCAGTGACTGTTAAGGCAAAGAAGTCAGTTAAGCTTGCAGTTTCAGTAAACTCAAAAGCAAAACTTTCAGTAGCAAAACTTTCTAAGAAGAATGCTAAGATTGCAAAGGTAACATTTAAGAAAAACAAACTTACTATAAAGGGTCTTAAGAAAGGAAAAGTTTCTATTAAGATTACAAGTAAGAAGACATCTAAGTATAAGGCAGCAACAAAGACGATTAAGGTTACTGTCAAAAAATAAAAAAGTTCCAAAAAAGATATTATTTATGTACATTGAGGGGGGAGTTGACATAAAGTCAGCTCCTCCTTCTGATTTCTTACAGTAAAAAAATAAAGTGTTATCTGGATTAAAAGCAGATTGCAATGTATGATCTTAACATCTTGCAAAATACATTTTGAATCCAACATAACAAAAAATTGCAAAGTATTGAAAAGGAGATAAGCATATGGTAAGACATAAGATTAAAAAAGCGGTAGCTATTGCCATGTCAGCAGTGATTGCACTTACGGCAGTGCCCAATAAGAACATTGTCCAGACTGTAAAAGCGGATGAAAAAAGCAAATTTGGTGAAAATACATCTGATATTGTCGATATTGATACAGGATTCACTAATAAATCAGGGGATGAATATTTAAGTGGTAATTTCGATGTTCGTTATACATTTACGAATAAAACTAAAGATTCATCTGCAAATTGGTTTAATTTTGCTGTTGAAATATGGGATACAAACAATGGGGAAAACAGCGGATATACTGCAAGAGCTGATAATTATGGCTGGTTTTATGGTGGTGATAAATATAACCATAATAATGATGGCTCAAAAGCGACATGGGATAATATAAATTTTGTGTGGGATGACTTTGCAAAATCTATGGAAGATGCCAGTGTTACGGTAGATATTCATAGGGCAGAAAGGTCAGTTGTATTGAAATATAATATTGTCGATAATAAAGATAATTCAAAAGTTTACTCATTGAGAAATACGATTGAATTTGGTAAGTTTGAAGATACTGTCGGAATGCATCTTACAGGAGAAAAATGTACTCTTTCAAATATTAAAGCTGTAGACATGACTGATAATACAACTGAATCATCAGAACCGACAGAGATTTCAGCTTCTGAAGTTCAGAGTAAATATAATACATATTTCAACAGCAGTAATCAGAAAAATCATGTAACAGTACATGATCCATCTGTTGTAATAGGTTATACTGATACTAAATATACGGGGAATAAAAATGTAAAAATATATGGTGTTCAGAATACTGCTAAAACAAGAAAAAAGGTTTATTTTATATTTGGTTCGCACAGAGCTTTTGCATGGTCGACCGATATGCAGAATTGGAACTATTTTCAGAATAATATAAATAATGACACGACTTGTCAGGCTTTGTTTAAAGATGCGTTCAACTGGGCTAAGCAGGGTGATGCATCATACCAGTGGGATGGAAATTTATGGGCACCTGATGTAATATGGAATCCTGATTACGTTAATTCGGACGGTTCAAAGGGAGCATGGTGTATGTATATGAGTATAAATGGTAACTCATGGAACTCAAGCATTGTACTTCTTACATCAGATGATTTGGATGGTGATTGGACAAACAGAGGTACAGTTGTGTATTCTGGATTTACTGAGTCAGGAGTTCATGATTATAAGGATACTGACTTTGCGAATATAGTCGGTTCGGATGAAAATGCTAAAAAGTTTATTTCAGAACACTACAAAAGGGGTTCATATACACCTTCATACAATGATGGCAAAAATGTATGTAGCAAAACAAATTGGAATAATTATTACGGGGCACACGCTATTGACCCTTGTGTAACATATGACTCAGAAGGAAGACTTTGGATGAGTTATGGTTCATGGTCAGGTGGTATCTGGATGTTTGAACTTAGTACAAGTACGGGACTTCGTGATGCTTCGATTGAGCATACATATAAAGATAATGAGAGTGACCCTTATATGGGATATAAACTTGCAGGTGGAAATCAGAAATCAGGAGAAGCTTCTTATATAGAAAAAATAGGAAGTAAATATTATTTATTTGTTTCATATGGTGGTTTTGCTGCAAAGGGTGGATATAATATGCGTGTTTTTGCATCAGACAAAATAAATGGTCCATATAAGGATGTGGCTGGAAATGATGCGAGATATGGTAGCAGTCAGTCCGATACTACAAGCACAGATGCAGGAAATACAAACGGAGTTGTCGGTGAGCGTCTTATGTCATATTATAAGTGGAGTTATCTTGACAAAGGGCGTGTAGCAGAGGGGCATAATTCAGCGGTAGCAGATGACGATGGAAAAGCATATGTTGTTTATCATACACGATTTAATGATGGAACTGAGGGACATCAGGTAAGAGTGCATCAGTTATTTAAGGCTAAAAACGGAGGTCTTGTTGCGACACCGTTTGAGTACTCCGGCGAGACATTATCTAAGTCTGCATATAGCAATGATGAAGTAGAAGGAGAATACAAAGTTATATTACACAAACAAAAGGTTGACAATAATAACCTTGAATGTTGCAATGAAGAAACTATCAAGCTTAATAAAAATGGAACTGTTACAGGTGATTATTCAGGTTCATGGGTGCAGTCAGAAGACGGGCCATACGTGACTATCGTAGCGGGTGGAGTTGTTTATCAGGGGGTATTTATAAAACAGAAGATAGAAGGCACTGCATACGAAACAATGTGTTTTACAACCGTTGGAAATAACAATGTAACTTTCTGGGGAACAAAAGGTTATACAGATGAAGCAATAGTCATAAAAGATGCAGGAATGATGAAAGTAACTGTTCCTGAAAAAACATATGTAGACCTTTCGCTTCCTACAAACGGAGATAATGGTTCTAGGATAAGCTGGTCATCTTCTGATACATCGGTAATGTCTGATAATGGTGAGGTTATTGATGCTCCAAAGGATGTAAAAGTGACACTGACAGCAACTATAACCTATAATAATTATTCAACAAAAAAGACATATGAAACTATCGTAACAACAGATAAAATGGCTGACAAAGATTCTGGCCTTGAAGCAAATTATACATTTGAGAACGGACTTAGAAATGAAGCTGATACGACTCAGACAGGTACAGCGAAAAAACGCGGTTCAGGAACTACTCCTACTATTGAATATAATAAGGATAGAAGTGGAAACGTATTAAAACAGGGATTTGGTGCTAATGGAAATGAAAGCTATACAGAATTTAGTAATCCGTTAAAAGGAAAAACATTAAGTGGAGTGACTGTTTCACAGTGGGTAAATTGTCCGAGTGAAGATTTGTGGGATGCACTCTGGAGCTTTTATGATACTGATTCATCTGATTCAAAAGACGGCAGAGTATTTTTTACTCCGAATGCTTATCTTGGATATAATGGAACGGTGAATGGAATCAATAAGTGGTTTGATCTTAATAGGGCTGACAAAACTACAGGAAATATTTGGACAAATCAGTGGCACTATGTAACAGTATCACTTGGAAAGAGTGATTTTGGAATATATGTTGATGGAAAACTTGTGTGCGATAAATCTAAATATACTTTGTATGCAGGTTCATCATATGCGGCTGCTGCCGAGGATATGCTTAATGTCATTTCATCATCAGATAGGTTTTATCTTGGATACGGCTCTTTCTGGGGTTCGGCTCCAGCATATATGGACAATGTACGAATTTACAGCAGGGCATTAAATATAGGTGATGTTGCAGTATTATATAATTCAGAAAAGGAAGAACTTGTCAATTCAAAAAATGCTGAGCAGATTCAGGAAAAAGCCATGCAGATTCAGGAAAAAGCCATGCAGCAGCAGAGTATATTCTACAAGAATTATAATGCAGATACGGATGCAAAGACGGCAGGATGGACATCAACAAGTGCACAGGGTTCGCTTACATTAGCAGGTGAGAGTGACGATGCATATAGGGGGTATGTTCAGTTTGCACCGGGAAATGTCACAGGAGGTAGAAGTGCTTATACTTCATTTGGAAATGTAACCCTGCCTGACAAATATGTAGTTGAATTTGATGCTAAACTTACAGCAGGAAATACATCTAGTTCGCAGCTTGCATTGTCAACGGCTGCTTATAGCAGGACAAATTGTGAGAGCAGTAATATAAATTATAGCTTATTAAATACCTCGTATTTATGGAGTTTGGATACAACAAATTCAACAAGCTGGAATATTTCATCAGGAAGTACGGCTTCAACAGCAAAGACAGATACAGTAACTATTGCAAAGAATACATGGACACATTTTAAGACGACTGTTGATAAGACCAACAAAAAGGTCACATTAGAGATAACGGATGCATCAGGAAAGACACTTAAGAAAATTGATATTGCAATGAGCAGTATCTCAGATGTAAAGGGATTATGGTATCTGAGTGGAAGAGCGAATGGTGTTGCTGGATTTGACAATGTCCGTATCTATGAAGAATCTGCAAGCCAAAAATATTCAGTATGTTACAGTCCTAATCATGTAGCAGCAGGAACGACTATAGAAACACAGGAATTTACTGTCAATGAGTCGCAGAAGCTCAAAAAGAATGAATTTACTCGCGACGGATATGAATTTATCGGATGGTCTAAAACTCCTGATGGAGCAGTTGACTATGCGGATGAGCAGAGTGTAAAAAATCTTGCAGGAGCAACAGAGGCGGTTGTATTGTATGCGGTTTGGAAAGAAGATTCATATACCGTAAAATACAATGCAAATGGAGCTGCGGGAGAGGAGATTTTACAGTATGGAAAACCAGGCTGCGGAATACGACTTATAGAAAATGCATATGTTCGCAACGGTTACAAGTTTAGCGGATGGGCAACAACAAAAGATGGAATTGTCTTATACAAAAATGCACAGGAAATTTTAGCAGACCTTGCAGAAAAAAATCAGACAGTTACATTGTATGCGGTATGGGAGGATACGCATCAGTTTACAATTAAGTTTAACTCAAATGGCGGAAGTGGCTCAATGTCAAATCAGTCAGCATTAAATAATGCTGAGTTCAAACTTAGTAAATGTAGATTTTCAAGAACAGGATATACATTTGCAGGCTGGGCAGAAACAGCAAATGGAACGGTTGTATATAATGATGAACAAAGCATTGATAAGAAACTTGCGGAGACAGGTGGAACTATAAGTTTATATGCCGTGTGGAATAAAAACGCAGTGGTTTCAACACCTACCCCTACTCCAACAGTAACCCCGACGGTTACTCCATCGCAGAAACCGGCTTCAAGTCAGACTCCTGCACCGGGTTCGTCGGCAACAACAAAACCGACAGATATGCCAAGTAAGACTCCGACAGTAAAACCGACAGAAGTACCTACACAGAAACCAACGACAAACCCATCGGCAGAGCCGACGGTGTCACCAAGCAATGAACCGGCTGTTACACCATCAGTATCGCCAAGCACAGAGCCTGAACAGACTCCGACGGCGGCACCGACAAAGAAACCGGCAACAAAGAAGCTTAAGAGTGCAGCCATTACGGTTAAGAAAGGAAAGAAGAAAGTATCTTCCGTAACCGTTAAGAGAAAGAAAACTGTTAAACTTTCAGTTTCAGTGAACTCAAAAGCAAAACTTTCAATGGCAAAACTTTCAAAGAAGTATGCAAAGATTGTTAAAGTTAAATTTAAGAAGAATAAACTCACGATAAAAGCACTTAAGAAAAAGGGAAAGGTTTCCATTAAGATAACAAGTAAAAAGACTTCTAAGTATAAGGCGGCATCTAAGACGATTAAAGTTACCGTTAAATAGCAAAATTTTATAAAACTTGTTTTGGAACTAAAAATCCAATAAAGTAACAGCGATAATAAATGTTCTTGTTTGGTAAAAGTTCCAATATAAAAATATGACAGGCAATACAATGAACAAGTTCATTGTATTGCCTGTTTTGCCATTTTTATCTGAATTGTCGTAACAGTTCAGCCTTGCATTTCTTACATTCATAAACCTGCCAGCGAGCTGTCAGTCGCTGCTTTGCAGCTTATGTTTACTCATTTCAGAAATGAAAGGCTATTCCGCCCAAAAAAACAAGCCAATAATACATCGAGCAAGCTCGTGTATTATTGACTTATCTTTTTTTGGCTGAACTGTTACGAATTGTCAGTCAGATTGTGATTTATAATGGACTTTATGTTTTTTTTGTGTTAAATTATATGATACAGGGGTCTGGAACAGATAGTGATATACTCTGCATAAAGATCGCTGTCAATATCATTATGAAATGATACTATTATCCGGAGGTGGCAGGCGAATGCTTAGAAAACCATCAGCAAGACGTGCGCTTGCTTCATATATAGACAGTCAGGAAAGAGTTGACATAAAAGTAATCATGATTCTTTTCATGCTGAATGTATTTGGAATTATCATGATATACAGTGCATCAAGCTATAATTGCAGTCTGAGTCCAAAGTACAATTACGATGGTATGTATTTTGCAAAGAAGCAGATATTTAATGTTGTTCTGGGATTTGCTGTTATGCTTGTCATACGCTTGTGTAATTATAATCAATTATATATTTATCGTTTTTCAAAATCCCATTTGTTTAAGAATATAAAAGCTTTAAAAAATAAAAAAATATCTTTATCATGGCTTATATATATCATGTCGATAGTTATGACGCTTACATTGTTTTCAACGCTTAAAGTTGCGGCAAAGGGTGCAGTTAGATGGATAAAGATAGGACCGCTTTCACTGCAGGTTGCTGAGGTATCAAAGATACTCATTATTCTGTGGGTCGCAGCAATGATATCAAAATATATCAATCACAGAAACAAAATAAGAGTGTTGTTATTTATATGGATTCCGTCAATGCTTTCGGTACTTTTTTTATTTAAAGTCAGTTCCAATCTTTCCTCAGCCATTATAATCGGCGGTATAATTTTCGGAATGACTTTTATTATGACTCCATTTTGGAAGATACATATTGGAGTTGTTGCAGCCGGAGGTGTCGGTGTATATTATTATATAAATCACCTTAGAAATCTTATCAAATTGAATGTAAATCCCAAGGATTACAGTTTCAGAACCAGGCGTTTTTTGGGATGGCTTGCACCGCTTAAATATGCGGATGATGAGAGTTATCAGTCCCTCCAGGCACTCTATGCGGTTGCATCAGGAGGATTTTCCGGAAAAGGACTTGGAAACAGTGTCCAGAAGCTTTCTAAAATTCCTGAGGCACAGAACGATATGATATTTGCCGTTATATGTGAAGAACTTGGGATACTTGGTGCAGGGATACTGATAATGATGTTTATATACCTTATTTATCAGTTATTTAAGATAGCAGGGAGAGCAGAAACGGTATTTGGTCGTGCTATGGTTGCAGGCATTGCGATACATATAGCACTCCAGGTTGTTGTAAATATATTTGTCGTGCTTATGATAATACCAAACACAGGTGTATCACTGCCATTTATAAGTTATGGAGGTTCAGCAGTCGTATTTACGATGGCGGAGATGGGACTCGCTCTTGCAGTAGACAGGGAGCATTTCAAAGCTAAAGTAAAGAGAAAAGCAAAGCAGATAATAGAAGAAAAAGAACTTGCAGAGTGAAATAAATTATGATAAACTAAATTTAGTTATATGACTGACGGAAGTGGAAGTGACCACAGGGAGTATAACAGTTTGACAGCCGACCGTCTGGGCAGAAAAGTTCCCGGAAGTGTCGGTTTTTTTTTCATTAGGCATTTGCGAAACTATCATAAAACTTCATTAAATTGTGCAGGTATAACAAATAGTGTTAGTCGGCATTTTTGTCGTCGTCAGCACTTAATCAGCGTTTTTTGCTGATTTATGTACTGCTACGAACGACAACATAGCGAAAGCGTGCCGACGATATTATTTGTTATATCTGTGCAATTAACACAACCTATAATTAGTTTCGCAATCACCTATATATTTCATTTACGAAAGGAGATATTTAATGAACGAAATTCAGTTAAAATACGGATGCAATCCAAATCAGAAACCAGCAAGAGTATTTATGAAAGATGGAAGTGACCTGCCTTTTGAGGTTTTAAACGGAAAGCCGGGATATATAAATCTTCTGGATGCTTTTAACAGCTGGCAGCTTGTTAAGGAAGTAAAAGAGGCTACAGGTCATGTCGCAGCAGCTTCATTTAAGCATGTAAGTCCTGCCGGAGCCGCTATAGATGTACCTCTTACGGACACTATGAAAAAGGTTTATTTCGTAGATGATGATATAGAACTTACTCCTATGGCGACAGCTTACATCAGAGCAAGAGGAGCTGACAGAATGTCATCTTTCGGTGATTTTGTGGCACTCTCAGATGAGTGTGACGAAGCAACAGCAAAATATCTTAAGTCGCTTGTTTCAGATGGCATCATTGCACCGTCATATTCGGACGAAGCACTTGAGATACTTAAGGGCAAAAAGCGTGGAAATTACTGCGTTATCAAGATTGACCCTGATTATGAAGCAGCACCGCTTGAGACAAAAGATGTATTCGGAATCACATTTGAGCAGGGACACAACACGGTCAAGACAACAAAGGAACTTTTTGCAAATATTGTAACTGAGAAGAAAGAACTCTCAGAAGATGCATTAAATGATATGATAATTGCAAATATTGTACTTAAATATACACAGTCAAATTCAGTATGTTATGTAAAAGACGGACAGGCAATCGGTATTGGTGCAGGACAGCAGTCACGCATCCACTGTACAAGACTTGCAGGGGATAAAGCAGACAAGTGGTTCTTACGCCAGTCACCAAAAGCACTTAATCTTCCTTTTAAGAATGACATCAGAAAACCTGACAGGGACAATACTATAGATGTATATCTTTCAGATGAATATATGGATGTTCTTGCAGACGGCAAATGGGAGCAGTTCTTCACAGAGAAGCCTGAACCTATGACAAGAGAGGAACGTGCGGAGTGGATTAAAAATCTTGACGGAGTTACACTCGGTTCAGATGCTTTTATCCCATTCAGCGACAATATCGAGCGTGCAAATAAGAGTGGTGTCAAGTATGTTGCACAGGCAGGCGGCTCAAAGAATGACCAGTCTGTAATCGATGCCTGCAACGAATTTGGAATACTCATGGCATTCACCGGACTTAGATTATTCCATCACTAAGATGTAATAATCGTAAAAAATTCATCTTGAATTTTTCGTTCAGAAGATTTCGAGAGTACATTACGGAAAAAACGGAGGTTTTTATGGAAAAAGTATCTTTAAATAATGAACTCGCTTCAAATACATATCCGGGTAGAGGCATTGTTGTCGGAAAGACTGCTGACGGAAAGCATGCAGCAATCGCATATTTTATCATGGGCAGAAGTGAAAACAGCAGAAACAGGGTATTTGTGACAGATGGCGACGGAATCCGCACACAGGCTTTTGACCCGTCAAAGCTTACAGACCCAAGTCTTATAATATACGCACCTGTCCGTGTTCTTGGCAATGACACAATAGTTACAAACGGTGATCAGACAGATACGGTATATGAGCTTATGCAGGATGGTTCTACATTTGAACAGTCACTCTGCACAAGAGAGTTTGAGCCTGATGAGCCAAACTTCACACCTAGGATTTCAGCTATACTTCATGTGGAAGACGGCGGATTTGACTATTCAATGTCTATCCTTAAAAGCAATAACGGAAATCCTGACTGCTGCAACAGATTTACATTTGACTATGAAAATCCGGTCGCAGGCGAGGGAAGATTTATCCATACATATATGCATGATGGAAATCCGCTTCCAAGTTTTGAGGGAGAGCCAAAGCTTGTTGAGATACCAAATGATATGGATGAGTTTGGCGAGCTTGTATGGAACAGCTTAAATGAAGATAATAAGGTATCGCTTTTTATCAGATTTATAAACATTGAAGACGGAACATTTGAGAGTAAGATTTATAATAAGAATAAATAAGTATTGTTTGATTTTATTAGTTCAATGATTATGAATTGCAATTTTATATAAGAAAATTTAAGTCTGAGTTTAACCGCTCAGACTATTTTCTTTTTAAAATGAGAAGTAATATTTCAAGAATTAAGAGATTGTTCTTATCTCATTTCTAAATGTAGTGACGGAAAAGAGAAAAAAGTTGTAAAACACATGAGTTGTATATTGGATGATGAATATAGATTTTCACATCAGGCAGAATAAAGATATAAGTTGCTATTTATATCGGAAATGATTATACTGATATTACAATGAAAGTAAGGGATTTCTTACAGTGAAGGGAGGAAGAAAGATGGATTTAGCAAAAGTTACATCTAAGGGGCAGGTAACAATTCCTATTGATATTCGTAAAAAGCTTGGTCTGAAAAATGGTGATAAAGTGTTGTTTGTTGAAGAAGCAGGAAGAATATATATGATAAATTCATCAATGGATGCTTTTAGAGAAGCTCAGATGGAATTTGCGGGTGAAGCTGACAGAGTAGGACTTAGAGATGATGAAGATATTGTAAATATGATTAAAGAATTGAGGAAAGAGGGTGTTGTGGACAGATGAGAATTATGCTTGATACAAATGTGATTATATCAGCATTATTATTTCCGAGTAAAAGAATGAATGATATGATGGATTATATTTTTACACAACATCAGCTCGTTTTATCTTCTTATGTAGTTGAAGAACTAAAAAGCGTTGTAAAACGCAAGTTTCCTGCTAAGGAATATGCGATAGAAAAGTTACTCATGGTAATGAGCTATGAATATGTTTATACACCTAAGAAAATGGATGAAACTCTTTTTAATATAAGAGACTGTAAAGACTATCCGGTTTTATATACGGCAATAATAGAGGATGTGGATATATTGATTACGGGAGACAAGGATTTTTCTGATGTAAATATAGAAAAACCAGAGATAATTACTCCCGGAGAGTTTATCGAAAAATATATTTAGTAATATTTTTATAGAGAAATTTACAAACCACAACAAGAGGAGGCACCGCTATGAACATCGAAGAAAACATAAAATTATTTCAGCAGTACCAGAAAAGCAACAAACTCGAAAAAGCATCGGAAATGGTTGATGCGATAGCATATGCACTTAAAACAGATGGCAGAACTGTTTTGTGTGCAAATCATATTTTAGAGTTTTATCTGTTTGAATATTATTTTAAGACGAGAGATTATGAGGCGGTGAGGTATCCCGTGCATCGTATGTATCATTCTCTTGCAAAAAAATATATGGAGAGGATGCATTTTGACAAAGCATATGAAAAACTGGAGAGGGCAGCGGAGTGGAATCGGGTCGATATGGATATTTACTGGGAAAAGACCGAGTGCTTAAAACAGCTTGGGGAACTTAAAAAACTTAAAGAAACGACAAAAGAACTTCACAAATTTATATATACGAGGGCGGATATTGCCCGTTATTATCGAAATATAGCTTATTATTATGTGGAGAAAAAAGAGCCCGAAAAGGCAATGATGCTATATACATACAGCAATATGTTCAGTCACAGCAAGACTGCCGACAGTGAGATTAACTTCCTTGAAACTGCTCTTGGCAGGGAGTGCCCGGAATATACTGTTGAGCAGATACAAAAGGATGTAAAGAAAATTAAACTGCCTGTCGGTATATCAGAGACAACGCTTGCTATACTTTTCAGGGCAGGACAGCTTGAACTGGAGCAGGGGGACAAGGCTTCCGGATTAGAATGTATGGAAGTTTTGTATCAGGTGACAGGCGATGAAAATATAAGAAAGATCGTAGAGGGAAATTCATGACAGGAGTATTATTTGAGGGTGGTTCGTTCAGACCGGTTTTCAGTTGCGGAGTGATGGATGCATTACTGGAAGAGGATATTATTTTTCCGTATTGTATAGGTGTTTCAGCAGGTGCGGCGGATGCTGCATCATATATTTCAAAGCAGAAAGAGAGAAACATAAGGATACTTGAAAAATATCGCAATGATAAAAGGTATTTAAGTAAAAGAAATTTTATAAAAGAAAGAAGTATATTTGGGCTTGACTTTGTGTTCAGAGAGATACCAAACAGTCTTGACCCGTTCGATATGAAAACTTTCAAAGATTATAAAGGCAGCTTTGTAATAGTTACGACGGATGCGAAAACCGGCAAGGTACATTATTTTAACCAGAATGATGTGGACGAGACATTCGAGGTGTTTTGTGCAACCTGTGCATTACCGGGTGCGTGTCCGCCGGCAAAGATAAATGGCAGAAAATATTATGACGGGGGACTTTCAAATCCCATTCCAATAGATAAATGCCTTGAGGATGGTTGTGACAAGATGCTTATAGTCCTTACACAGCCTGACGGATTTGTGAAAACTCCAAGAAAATCAGAAAAAAACATAGCAAAGATAATGAAATTAAAATATCCAAAGATAGCAGATGAACTTCTTAACAGATGTGACAAATACAATGAGTCTGTAAAAATGTGCGAAAAGCTCGAAAAAGCAGGCAAGGCAGTAATACTCAGACCACGCTGTAAACTAAACAGTCTTGAAAGTGATGTTAGCACATTAAGAAAAACATATGAGATGGGAAAAGAAGTCGCAAAAGCTAATATGGAAAAGATAAAGTTTATAGAGTAACGGTTCTGCTATAAAAATATATTGTAATACAATCAACTGTTTTTTGCATTATAAATTATCTTTTTATGGCAGAAAGATGGCACTATATAAAAAAATGATTTGATTTTTATAAGAAATAGTATATAATAAAACTGATTGAGAAAAGTTAAGCCTAGAAAGCCTTGTTTAAAAGGTTCTGGGAAAATAAAGTTCCTGCTACACATCAGGGACAAGTCTAAAGATGGAGGATTTTAAAATGAGTAGATTAGTTTCAGCAAAAGAAATGCTTACAAAAGCTAAAGCTGGTAAGTACGCAGTAGGTCAGTTTAACATCAACAACTTAGAGTGGACAAAGTCTATTTTACAGACAGCACAGGAATTACAGTCACCTGTTATCCTTGGTGTATCTGAAGGTGCAGGAAAGTATATGTGTGGTTATAAAACAGTCGTAGGTATGGTAGAGGGAATGCTTGAGGAATTAGACATTACTGTTCCTGTAGCACTTCATCTTGACCACGGTTCATTTGAAGGTGCAAAAGCTTGTATCAATGCAGGATTTTCTTCAATCATGTTTGATGGTTCAAGCCTTCCAATCGATGAAAATGTTCAGAAAACAACAGAATTAGTAAATACATGTAATATTCTTGGTCTTTCTCTTGAAGCTGAAGTAGGTTCAATCGGCGGAGAAGAAGACGGAGTTATCGGTGCCGGTGAGTGTGCAGATCCTGATGAGTGTAAGAAAGTTGCAGACCTTGGTGTTACAATGCTTGCAGCAGGTATCGGAAATATTCACGGTAAATATCCTGAAAACTGGGCAGGACTCAGCTTTGAGACACTTGATGCTATCCAGGCTAAGACAGGAGATATGCCTCTCGTTCTTCACGGTGGTACAGGAATCCCTGCTGATATGATTAAGAAAGCTATCTCTCTTGGTGTTGCAAAGATTAATGTAAACACAGAGTGCCAGTTAGCATTCCAGGAAGCTACACGTAAGTATATCGAAGCTGGCAAGGACTTAGAAGGAAAGGGATTTGATCCTCGTAAACTTCTTGCTCCTGGTGCAGAAGCAATCAAAGCAACTGTAAAAGAGAAGATGGAACTCTTCGGATCAGTTGGAAAAGCTAACTAAAAAGTGAGCCATAATTAAAATGGTATTTTAAGGCTTAGAAAAGTTATCAGACAGCTTTGCAGTATATATTGCTGCAAAGTTGTTTTTCCTTTATAAAAAAATATAAAAATTATCTAAAAACCGACTGAAATGCAGTGTTTTTTTGCATTGTCTAAAAATTATAACCATAAATTTTTAAGCTATAATGCCCGGAAGGAGTAATTATATGACTAAAAACGAATTTTTATCCATACTTAGGGACAGTCTGGCGGGAAATGTGCCTTCTGATGTTATCAATGAAAATATAAGTTATTACAGGGATTATATTGAAAATAATGATAAAGCTGAAAGTCAGGTACTTGAAGAACTTGGGGATCCAAGACTTATAGCCAGGACTATCATAGACAGTTTTATTGCTGAAAAAGGACCTATGGCTGATTTTTATACAAAACAGGCAAGAGACGAATATCGCGGAAATTATGATAATGCATCATCATATGACAATAATTATGAAGATGATTATGATAATGGGTACAACCGTTTTTCTTTAAAATGGTATGATAAATTATTGGGAATAATAATTATCATAGTGGTGGCAGCACTGGTTCTTGCACTAGGTGCAGTCGCTCTTGGAATATTCTTTAGGATAATACTTCCGCTTATAGTTATATATTTTGTAGTTAAGTTTATAATGGAAAGGTTGACATAAAGGTTCACACAGTGTTAATATCCTTATTGTCCGTAAAATAAGAGTGAACAAAAAGCACTGGTTTAGCTATAGACAGCAGTTCAATATATATGGTGCGGACAGCGTACAATACAGCGTTTATAAATAAAACTGATTTTATTAGAATGGAGTAAAAATGTATAAGATATTATGTAAAGATGGCAGTGCAAAAAGAGGTCGTCTTGAAACGGTACATGGAACGATAGAAACACCGGTATTTATGAATGTTGCAACAGTTGGAGCAATGAAAGGTGCAGTTTCGACGGAGGATTTGCAGCATTTGAAAACACAGGTTGTATTGAGTAATACTTACCATCTTCATGTCAGACCGGGTGATGAAATTGTTAAAAAGATGGGTGGATTGCATAAATTTATGACTTGGGACAAACCTATTCTTACCGATTCAGGCGGATTTCAGGTTTTTTCGCTTGCCGGACTCAGAAAGATAAAAGAGGAGGGCGTTTATTTTAATTCCCATATAGACGGAAGAAAAATATTTATGGGGCCTGAACAGAGTATGCAGATTCAGTCAAATATAGCTTCAACGATAGCTATGGCATTTGACGAGTGTCCTCCGCATCCTGCCACAAGACAGTATATGCAGAATTCTGTTGACAGGACAACGAGATGGCTTGAGAGATGTAAAAAGGAGATGGACAGACTTAACTCGCTTGATACTACGATAAATAAGTCCCAGCTTCTTTTTGGAATAAATCAGGGCGGAACTTTTGAGGACATACGAGTAGAACACGCAAAGAGAATATCAGAGCTTAACCTTGACGGTTATGCACTTGGAGGGCTTGCAGTAGGTGAAAGTCATGCTGAGATGTATGATATTATCGAAAAGACAGTACCATATCTGCCGGAGGACAAGCCGACATATCTTATGGGAGTCGGAACTCCTGCAAATATTCTCGAGGCAGTAGAGCGTGGAGTTGATTTCTTTGACTGTGTATATCCGGCAAGAAACGGCCGTCACGGTCATGCCTATACAAATCACGGCAAGATGAACCTTATGAATAAAAAATATGAGCTTGATGACAGACCGCTTGATGAGACTTGCGACTGTCCTACCTGTCGTAAGTACAGCAGAGCTTACATAAGACATCTCTTAAAGGCAAAGGAAATGCTTGGTTTAAGACTTATGGTAACGCACAACCTTTATTTCTATAACAGCATGATGGAAGAAATTCGTGATGCTATTGAAAAAGGGTGTTTTAAAGAATATAAAAAGAAAAAATTAGAACAGCTTGAGGAGGAAGCAAAATGAATTTGACAACAACATTGTTAGCAACAAAAGCAGGCGGAACACAGAGTATAATAAGTATGGTTGTAATATATGCGGCTATCATTGCGATTTTCTGGTTCTTTGCAATCAGACCACAGAAGAAGCAGCAGAAAGAGCATGATGCACTTGTATCTACGCTTGCAGTAGGTGACAGCATACTCACAACAAGCGGATTTTTCGGTGTTGTAATCGACATTATGGATGAAGTAGTTATCGTAGAATTTGGAAACAACAAGAACTGCCGTATTCCTATGAAGAAGGAAAATATTGTGGAGATAGACAAGCAGGAAGAAGAAGCTAAAGCTGCAAAGAAATAAGTTGTTGTGCCGCATTTAAGATATGTACGGCAATATAAGCAATGCTGTGAACAGGCAGCAGAGCGGACTCAGAATATCCGTTTGACTTATCCATAAAATTTAAAAAGCTGTAAATTCACATATTTTTGTGGATTTGCAGCTTTTTTATGTTATAGGAAACTTCTCGTTTCCCATAACATAAAAACACTCCGTGAGGATGCGCATTTCGCGGAAAAGAAATAAATGCTACGCATTCCGCTTAAGCGCGAAAGAGTCGCAAGCGACTCTTTGTTCTTGTTGTAAATATTTGGTAAATCCAAATATTTTTTTGAAATTATAAATATCTATAAAATTCTAAAACTTTTTTGACTGTAATTTTTTTGGAAACTCAAACTTTGTCAGTACACTAGGCATTTTCAGCATAATCCAAAACTTTTTTTGTGAATTCTGAAGGCTTTGCGGCTTTTGCAATATTAACAAGATACTCGAAAGGAACACTTAATGTGCCACGGCCCGTACCCATATCTATAGCCGGTTTGTTACTGCCGTGGAAGTCTGAGCCGCCGCTTGGAAGAAGCTCGTATTTGTTGCAAAGTTTTCGTGCATATGTCTCGTCCTGTGCCGTGTGATTTGAATATTTTGCCTCCATACCTTTAAGTCCGGCAGCTTTAAGACGGACGATAAGAGTTTCAAGTTCTTTTTCTTCGAGTTTATAGTGGAGAGGGTGTGCAAGGATAGGAACACCGCCCGATTCGAGAATAAGTTCAATACCCTCCTCAGGAGTGATATATTTTCTTGGAACATAGAATGGACAATGTGTGTCGAGATATTTATCAAAAGCCTCGGCAGCATTTTTTACAATACCGTGTTTTATAAGCCATCTTGCAAAGTGTGCTCTTGTTATAACGGTGTCAGGATTGCCCTCCTGAAGTTCTTCATAGGTCATATTGATGGAAGCGTTGTTGAATTTTGCTACCATTTCCTTGTTTCTATCAACTCTTCTTGAAACTAAAAGGTCAGAAATTTTGGTAAATGCAGGATTTTTGTAGTCGATAAAAAGCCCGACTATGTGAATATCCCCGTCTTTATATCCTACAGAAAGTTCAGTTCCGGGAACAAAAAGAACGGATGCGTTTTGTTCTTTAATGGCGGTAATCGCACTTTCTATTCCGCCTACTGCATCGTGGTCGGTGAGAGCAAATGCAGCGAGATTTTTTTCAACTGCTTTTTTAACAAGCTCTGCCGGAGAAAATGTTCCATCTGAAAAAGTTGAATGTGTGTGTAAGTCTACTGTTTTTATCATATTGTTCATGTAATGCCTCATTTCTTTTTTATGTACTTTTTATAGTGTTGTCTGGAATGCCGCAAAAGAAAAGTTTTATACGAAATATAGATAATTGATGGTAAGCAGTTCTATATTTCGTATGATTTTCCATTAAGGTGGCATCTCAAATTTATGCTTAGACTGCATAACATCATGTAATATAACAAAAGTTTAACATAAAAAAGGATAAAAATGAATAGACATGAAAAAGAAAGGTGTGAACAGTAAATGATGTTTAGTCATGCAAAGGCAAAGTGTGAATGTTGTTTATTACATCTAGGCACACCAATAGGGATATTTGACTTTGCAGGTAGTGTATGCCGGTCAGAATGGAGGTTGTTATGGCGGAGAAAATAGTGAAAAATTATATGATAATATTGGTAATTCAGATTTTACTGACCGTGGTAATATTATTTGCGGCTTCGGCAATAATATGGAAGTGTGCGGGAGATGAGAGTATGGTTAGTGCCGTTGTCACAGGGACATACATAATAGTAAGTCTTGTGGGGGGCTTTACTGCCGGAAAAATGTTTGAAAAAAACAGGTATCTTTGGGGAATACTGGCAGGGATATTGTATTTTGCCGTACTTATAGCAGCAGGTGCAGCAATTTTTAAGACATTTAAATTTGAGAGCAGTATGATTATTAATGGAATTATATGTATGACATCCGGCATGGTAGGTGGAATGATTTCACATAAATAGTGACGGCAGAATATTGCCGGCTGAAATTATGGGATTGTTGCAATAAATAACATCTTTTTATACTGTAATGCAACATTAAAAATATATATAAAACTTAATAAAAAAGTAAGCACATATTACAAAAAATGTGTTATCATGAATATAAAGTAACATAGTGGAAGGCAGGGAGTGTTATGAAACGCAGAGATGAAATGAGAATAGAAAGCTATAGAGAAAGAGCAGTGCGAAGCAGGCGGCGCAGGGAGCGTGAACTTAAAAAGACGAGATTTATTCTTATGAATGCGGCGATAGCTTTAGTTGTGATACTTATTGTGTTTGTTGTTGCGATTATTAAATTAAATGGAAAAGGAAACAGCGGCAGCAAAGATTATACACAGGAAAATATAAAAAAGAAAGACACAAAAAAAGCTAAGAAGCCGGTCATGACGGCAACTCCGGCACCTACGAAGAAAGCCGTAACGCAGAATACAGGTGTCGGTGCAAAAAAGTGGATAAGGACAGATCTTGACAAAGACAAGCCGATGATAGCTTTGTCATTTGATGACGGTCCATACACACCGGTTACATCCAAGATTTTAAAGGTTTTGAAAAAGTATGATTCAAGGGCTACATTCTTTGTTGTTGGAAACAGAATACAGACATATAAAGAGATATTAAAAGAGTCGTACGACATGGGAAATCAGATTGGAAGCCACACATATGACCATGAGGATTTAAGTAAAAAGAATAAAAAGCAGCTTATATCTGAGATGAGAAAGACAAATAGAGAACTTCGCTCAGTTATAGGATGTAATGCGACGCTTATCAGACCTCCATATGGAAATATAAGTGATCTTATGAGAAAAGTCATCAAAATTCCGATGATGTACTGGAGTGTTGATACAGATGACTGGAAATGGAGAAATACGGCAAAGATTCTTGCTGGGTGCAAAAATGTAAAGGATGGAGATATAATACTTATGCATGATCTTTATCCGAGTACGGCAAATGCAGTAAAGAAGCTTGTTCCAAGGTTAAGGAAAAAGGGGTATCAGCTCGTAACGATAGATGAATTGTTTTATTATAAAGGAATAAAGGCGAAAGCCGGAAAAGTTTATGCGAGTGGAAGAAAATAGTTATTAAAAAAATTTGCCAATATGCTGTTTGCTATGGTATAATACAATTTAGCGTGGCTTATTGTACGGTAAACTACGGTAATCATGTTTTAAGTATTAAGTAAAAGGAGAAAAACAGCATGAAGGACAAGAAAAAAGGATTATTGCATTTGTTTATCATAATAGCAATAATCGGACTCTGTTCTTATATAACATTAGTAGGTATCACTAGTGCACATAAGGGCAGTGCCAAAAACATTAAACTTGGTTTGGACTTAGCCGGTGGTGTAAGTATCACATATGAAGCTACTAAGGACAATCCAACGGCAACGGAGATGAAAGATACCATTCAGATGATGCAGCAGCGTGCAGAGGTTTACAGCACAGAGTCTTCAGTAGTTCAGGTGGGTGACAATCGTATTGAGATTGATATACCGGGTGTTGCGGATGCAGATGAGGTTCTTAAATCACTTGGTAAAGAGGGTTCACTTGACTTTGTAGCAGAGGATGATATGAAGCTTGATAAAAAGGGAAATCCTCAATACACAAAGACCGTATGTACAGGTAAACATATCAAAAAGGCTGAGGCAGGTACACAGCAGAATGAAGTTACAAAGAATAAAGAATATGTAGTTGAACTTTCATTTAATGCAAAGGGTACAAAGTTATTTGCGGATGCGACAAAAGCCGCTTATCCTACAAAAAAGAAGATTTATATTGTATATGACGGAAAAGTGCTTTCAGCACCAAATGTTCAGGCTGAGATTACAGACGGAAAAGCAGTTATTTCCGGCAGCTTTGACACATATGACAAGGCAGAAGAGCTTGCATCAATGATTCGTATCGGTGCACTTCCGGTAGAACTTAAGGAAATCCAGTCACAGGTAGTTGGAGCACAGCTTGGTCAGGATGCCATTCAGACAAGTTTACTTGCCGGTGCAATAGGTTTTGCTCTTGTAGTAATATTTATGCTTGTATTCTACAGACTTCCGGGACTTGCAGCTTCTATAGCACTTGTTTTTTACCTCGTGCTGATGCTTGTAGCATTAAACGGATTGAATATAACGCTTACACTTCCGGGTGTGGCAGGTATCATACTTAATATAGGTATGGCGGTTGATGCGAATGTTATCATATTTACCCGTATCAAGGAAGAACTGGCTAAGGGCAAATCAGTTCAGACAAGTATTAAGCTTGGTTTTGAAAAAGCTCTTTCAGCCATCGTTGATGGTAATGTTACAACGCTTATCGCCGCATTCGTACTTTATATAAAAGGATCAGGAACTATAAGAGGTTTTGCAACAACACTTGCAATGGGTATTATCCTCTCAATGTTTACTGCACTTTACATCACAAAATATATTCTTCAGGCAATGTATTCACTTGGTGTGGATGATGTAAAATATTTTGGTGTTGAGAAACCTAGAAGACAGATTAAATTCGTTCAGAACAGGGTTAAATTCTTTGTTATCTCAGGAGTGCTTATTGCTGGATGTGTTGTTTGTCTTATAGTAAATAAGGCGACATCAGGAAACATATTAAATTATGGTCTTGACTTCCTCGGTGGTACAACATATGACATACCATTTGGCAAAGATACAAAGATTGATTCAAGTCTTAAGAAAGAGGTTGAGTCTATCTTTGCAAAGAACAGCAACTCAAACGATATAGTAATATCAGAGGTTTCAGGTTCTAATGAACTTAATGTAAAGACTGTTGAGCTTACAGAAGAACAGAGAGCTAATGTTACAAATGAGCTTTCTAAGAAATACAGTATTAAAGAGAAAAATATCCAGATACAGAGTATCAGTGCTTCGGTATCAGGCGAGATGAAGCGTGATGCCGTACTTGCGGTAATAATAGCAGCAATCTGTATGCTTATTTATATTTGGTTTAGATTTAAAGATATTGTATTCGCAGGAAGTGCCGTACTTGCATTGCTTCATGATGTTATAGTAGTGCTTCTTGTATATGCAGCAGCAAAGATTTCAGTAGGAAATACATTTATTGCCTGTATGCTTACGATAGTGGGTTACTCAATAAATGCGACTATCGTCATATTCGACCGTATCCGTGAAAACATTGGAACACGTTCATCTATTACTGACGAGAGACTTTCAGAGATAGTAAATGACAGTATTACACAGACATTGACAAGAAGTATCAATACATCACTTACAACATTCTTCATGGTATTCATGCTTGCAATACTTGGAGTAGATTCAGTAAGAGAGTTTGCTATACCGCTTCTTGCAGGTATCGTTTGTGGTGCATACTCATCAGTATGTATAACAGGTACACTCTGGTACACGATTAAAAAAGCAACACACAATAAGAGTGGAAAGGCTGCTAAGAAAGCTAAATAAAGTTTTTGGAAAGTTACAGGAAAAAACCCCATAAGGCACAACTTATGGGGTTTTGTGTAACAGTTCAGCCAAAAAAAGATAAGTCAATAATACACGAGCTTGCTCGATGTATTATTGGCTTGTTTTTTTGGGCGGAATAGCCTTTCATTTATGAAATGAAGTAAACACAAGCTGCATAGCAGCGACTGACAGCTTGCTGTCAGGTTTACGAATGTAATAAATGAGAGGCTGAACTGTTACGGTTTTGTTTTTGTGTTCATATGATGGGGTACATAACGCATTAGCTTTATTTACATTTGCATACAAATGATACCCAGTCACCTAAGGTGTTTTTCTCGATTATCTCAAAATTATTTTTTAGAAGTGCTTCTTCAACAAGGTCAGCTTTTTCGGCTAGTATTCCGGATGAGATAAAAAGACCGCCGGGTTTGATAAAGTTTGCAATGCAGTCTGAGAGCGGTATGATAACATCAGCGAGAATGTTCGCAACTGCAATGTCAACAGGTTCTTTTAATTCGTTTCGGACATTTTCGGTATCTTCAAGTATATTAAGGTGTTTAGCCTTGATGCGTGTTTCTTCTATATTATTAAGTGCAGCATTTTCAATCGTTGCCTCAACTGCATATGGGTCTATGTCAAGACAGAATGCAGATTTTGCACCGCAGAGCAGTGAGCATATCGCAAGGATTCCACTTCCGCAGCCTGCATCAAGAAGCGTGGTTTCTGTGGTGATATATTTTCTGAGTGACAAAAGACAGAGTTTTGTTGTCTCGTGAGTTCCGGTTCCAAAGGCAGAACCGGGATCTATCTGCATTATTATGTCATTTTGATCTGCATCATCAGGTGTTTCTTCCCAAGTGGGTTTGATGATGATATCATCTGCAACTCTGAAAGCCTTGAAATTATCTTTCCATTTATCTTTCCACTGACTGTCATCCTCGATTGAATAATTTATCTGCGGCATTTTTATATGTGTAAATTTCTTGATCTTTTTGATCTTCTTTTTAAGTCTTTTAATAAGAACTTCAGGTTCTAAGACTTCTTTTTTGTTATTATCCATATCCTCATCTCTTATAGAAGAACCTGTGCTGAAAAATTCTGTATTTTCCTCGCCGGGAACTTCCGTATAAAAAGTAAGGATCGAGCTGCCATCATCAACTCCCATATCAGCAGGAATATCAGTGTACATCTGTTTTTCTTCCTTCTCGGTAAGAGGAACATGATCCTTTATCTCATATCCGTCAATGCCCATAGAGCAGAGGATGTTTCCTATAATGGGGGCATCATGTGTGGTTGTATGTAATTCATATTTAAGCCAGTTCATAAAAATTCCTTTCATTGAGTTTTTTAATGATAGTTAATTGCAAAACAATCAAAAGACTACATTTTTTGTGCAACTTTAAATATCATAAGCAAGGTGCTTCTGACACCGTCGGTACTTAAGGTGTGTCTTTTACGCCTTTATGTACCGCTACGAGTGTCGGGCAGCGAGAGCGTGCCTTGTGTTGATATTGTATATGTTGCACAAAAATTCACAGCGTAATTTTCGTTTCGCTAATGTCTAAGTTTTATAATGATTGTAGCATATATAGATGTAAATGTGTACTGGTGTATTGTGTCACTGAATGATATAGCACTATGGGTTGTTGTTGCTCAGGTTTTGTGTTAAGGTATAAATAATATGTGTATGGTGGCTGAAAGGGGGATAAAATGTCTGATATAATCTTAAATATTATAAATGAATATGTAGAAGCTGTAAAAAAAATATTTGGAACATACTTAATGAAAGTTATAGTATATGGTTCATATGCAAGAGGGGATTACAATGAAAAATCTGATATAGATATTATGTTTATCGTAACTTTGGATGAAAATAAAATACATGAAACATTTAATGAGGTATGTGATATTGCATTTGAATATGAAATGAAGTACGGAATAGTGATTTCGCCTATTATAAAAAATGATAAACATTTTGAAAAATGGATGGAGGTGCTTCCGTTCTACCAGAATGTTGTCAAGGAGGGAGTATGTGTATATGAATAAAGAAGCGGATAGATTAAATTTAAGCAAATATCGTTTGGAAAGTGCTGAAAGCACATATAGAACTAGCTAAAACAGTCATATATCAAGTGAAAGAATACCTAAAAGAAAAAACAGGAGATTTCCAATGAAACAGTGGATGTATAAAAAATGCAATGCCGATACCGCAGCAGTTGCGAAAAGATATAATATTTCTGAGATATTTGCGAGAGTTCTTGTAAACAGGGGACTCCATTCATGGAAAGCAATGGATGCTTATATTTTTCCGGATATGGAAAAAATGTATAGACCTGAGCTTATGAAAGATCTCACTAAGGCGGCAGATATTCTTGTAAATTCGATAAATGATAAAATCAAGATAAGAGTTATAGGTGATTATGATGTTGATGGAGTTATGTCGTCGTATATTCTTTACCGGGGGATAAGGATGCTCGGTGGAGAGGTGTCCTGTCGTATTCCGCACAGGGTAAAGGACGGCTATGGTATCCGTGATTACATGGTTGACGAGGCGGCAGATGACGGAGTCGGTCTTATCATTACCTGTGACAATGGAATATCTGCCTTAGGTGCGGCTAAAAGGGCAAAAGAGCTTGATATTAAATATATTCTTACGGATCATCATGAAGTGCCGGACAAGGACGGGGTGGAGATTATCCCGGTTGCAGATGCAGTTGTTGACCCGAAGCAGAAAGCGTGTACCTATCCTTATAATATGCTTTGTGGTGCAGGTATTGTCTATAAACTTATGAGTTATATTTTTGAGGGGAAAAATGACAAGTCATATATAAATGAACTTCTTCCGTTTGCGGCAGCTGCAACGGTGTGTGATGTTGTACCGCTCGCTGATGAAAACAGGATAATAGTGAGCAATGGACTTAAGATACTCAACGATACTGCACATCTTAAAAATACCGGCATGCGAAAGATGATAGAACTTCTTGAACTGTCTGAACATATAAAATCAGGGTCTCTCGGTTTTCGTATAGGTCCGTGCATAAATGCAGCGGGGAGACTTGATGATGCCTCACTCGGTCTTAAGATGCTTATGACCGAAGATGAAAAAGAAGCAGTAAAACTTGCAAATGAACTGATAACGCTTAACGAGGAGAGAAAGGAACTAACGGCACAGGCAACGGATGATGCAATTACACAGATTGAGGAAACGAATGCACTTGAAAGACCTGTACTTGTAGTTTATCTTAAAGACTGTCATGAGAGTGTTGCGGGCATAGTGGCTGGGCGGATAAGGGAGAAATACTACAGACCGGCATATATACTTACCGACGGTGAAAAAGGGCTGAAAGGTTCTGGACGCTCAATACCAGGGTATCATATGCAGCAGGCATTGCAAAACTGTCAGGAACTGCTCACTGAATTTGGAGGCCATGCACTGGCGGCAGGTTTTTCGCTGCCAAAAGAAAATCTTGGAAAATTTAGGGAAACTTTAAATGAACAATGCCGTCTTTCCGATGAGCAGCTTGTTGAAAAAGTAAGTTTTGATATGGAACTTGAGCTGTCGAAAGCCACAAAAAATCTTGTAGAACAGCTTCAATATATGGAGCCTTTTGGTGAGTCAAATGACAGTGCCGTGTTTGCGAGAGGAAAGCTTAAGATAAGTTCGATGTATCTCTGCGGAAAAGAAAATCAGATTGCAAAATTAAAACTTGAAGATGACGGACTTTTGTATGAAGCGGTGGATTTTCATGCGGATAATTGCCTTTTGCGTGCAATAGAAGAAAAGTACGGAAAAAATGAGTGGGAGAAAATGAAGCAGGGGAAGTTCGGGCAGCAGATAAGTATTCTCTATCAGCCTGAGATTAATAACTGGAGCGGAAATGTGCAGATGAAGATTGTTGATTGTATGTAGGGGATAGTATTTGTGTATGACGGCTGTGTGTAGGGATAATTAACAAGACAAAAGCGTATTGAAATAGATGTTGCTGACTTTGCCGGTTAATGCTATTATATGTAATATAACCAAGTTTTGTGCAATAAATGGCACGCAATAGTGCAATAGTACATAAATACAAACTGAAATGATTTTTTGGAATTTTTAAATAACACAGGAGGAGTTTTATGTCAGATTTATCTTCTTTATCTGCGATAGCAGGTTTGTCGGGACTTAATGAGAGGGATTCTTATTACCAGTATCTTATAAACAACAATTCGACCAGCAATATGCTTAATGCGTTGTCCGGGGATTCGAGTGATAGTGACAGCAGTAGCAGTCTGTCAGGGATTACAAATCTTCTTAGTCAGGCATCCTCACTTACAGGAGCAGATTCTTCATCTCTTTCGGGATTGTCATCACTGCTTGGAAGTTCTACGAGTGACGGAGATATTTCATCACTTGGCACTATTTCAAGTTTTTCCCAGATATTAAAGACATATCTCACGGCAGAACAGACTGAAGCGGCAAAGATGGCAAATACAATGTCGGAGGCTCTTAAAGAAGCAGACGCAAACGGAGAGGATAAATCTTTGACCACATATAAGACAGTGCAGGAATTATATGATTATTTTACAAGTAAGGCAAGTGCTGAGGGGAAGTCTAATATTGCATCAGCGGCGGATTCGACAGGAACAAAGAGTTCATCGGTTTCAGATACAGATAGCAGCACAAGTGAACAAAGTCTTGCATCAGCCGGACAGGCATCAGCGGCGGAGTTTGATTTTGACGGTTTTGAGAGTGATGTTGACAGCAGCATAGAGTCAGTGATGGCATCAACGGGTATTACCATGTAGATAAAATGCAAGGGCTGGGAATCAGAGTTTCGCCCTTGCATTATTTTTTATTGTATGATGTTAGGGTCAAGCCAGTAGATAGCAATGAAGCAATCCGGAGCATTAGTGAGATACCATTTTTTTAAATCAGGAATTTGCAAAATTAACTTCAGGCTGTGCTTAGTGTGTAATTATAACTAATAATAGTGCTGACACGCTCTTACTATGTTGTCATTTATATATTGAGATTTATAAAATCATGATGAATTTTATAATGAAATATTATCTTGGCTAAAAAGCGGGATATTATGTATATTATAAGCATAAAACTGGGAATAATATTTACCGGGTAAGAAAATACATTTTTTTGTATCAAAACATTTTGCCATACAACAAGAAGCAGTGAAATAAGTATAAAATTATAATTCTCTGCTTTATATTTTTTATACGAAAAATTATATTTTTTTGCAGTCTGGCTAAGTGTAAAAAAACATTCCCTGTCGGAAACATCAGCCTTTTTTTGGGAAGCAGTATTTTTATCCGGGGATGTTTCAAGATTAACTGCAAATCTGAGAGCAGCAGGGAAAATGATTCCTGCAAGAAGAATATATCCGGGGATAATGTTCATCGGATATAATGTTATGATAAGAAGAGCAAATATCAGATATTTGGATATAATAAGTCCCATATATCTGCTTATAATGTTTAATTCGTGATTTATTTCTTTAGCCTGTGACATAATAATCCTCATTTCCATGTATGATAAATATATATATAAACATTATAAACAGTATAGCAAATTTAGTCAAAAATGACAAAAATCTTACAATTTGCTTTTAAATTGAAAAGGGTCTTTAAAATTGAAAGCAAATGGTATATAATAAATTGGAATATGTAGAAATATGCTGAAAAATAAAATAGTGAAATATGAAAGTAAATGTATCGAAAGGAGAAACAGAGATGGTAGGTAGCGATATCGGAATAGATCTTGGTACAGCAAATGTACTTGTTTATATAAAAGGAAAAGGTGTTGTTTTAAGAGAGCCTTCAGTTGTTGCTTTTGACAGGGATACAAATAAGATTAAGGCTATAGGTGAAGATGCAAGACTTATGCTTGGTCGTACGCCTGGAAATATCGTAGCAGTTCGTCCGCTTCGCCAGGGTGTTATTTCTGATTATACAGTTACTGAGAAGATGCTCAGATACTTTATTCAGAAATCTTGTGGAAAGAGCCGTTTCAGAAAGCCACGCATAAGTGTATGTGTACCTAGTGGTGTTACTGAAGTTGAAAAGAAAGCAGTAGAGGATGCCACTTATGAAGCAGGTGCAAGAGAAGTTGCAATCATAGAGGAGCCTATTGCAGCAGCTATTGGTGCAGGAATAGATATTTCAAAGCCATGTGGAAATATGATAGTTGATATAGGTGGCGGTACGGCAGACATTGCTGTTATCTCGCTTGGCGGTACAGTTGTAAGCACTTCTATAAAAGTAGCAGGTGACAACTTTGATGATGCTATCGTAAGATATATGAGAAAAACGCACAATCTTCTTATCGGTGAGAGAACAGCTGAGGAAATCAAGATAAAGATAGGTTCTGCTTATCAGCGTCCTGAGGTTGTTACTATGGATGTAAGAGGTAGAAATCTTGTTACAGGTCTTCCAAAGACTATTACGGTTACATCTGATGAGACACTTGAGGCACTTAAGGAGATTACTTCACAGATTGTTGAAGCAGTGCACAGCGTACTTGAGAAGACTCCGCCTGAACTTGCAGCCGATGTATCAGACAGAGGAATTGTCCTTACCGGTGGCGGAAGTCTTTTATATGGTCTTGAAGAGCTTATCGAGGAAAAGACAGGAATTACGACTATGACAGCAGAGGAGCCTATGACAGCAGTAGCCGTAGGTACAGGAAAATTTGTTGAGTTTTTGGCAGGAAAGCGTGACGACGACTAAAGAAAAGATGTGATTTTGACGATAAATCAAGTATGAAAGTGTCTGTGCAGCAGCCGGGTATGAAGCAGTTGTTTAAGATTGCATTTTAGAATAAGCTGATATGGTATATGCATCAGACAGATTAAGAGTTTGTTCCTTATGAAAGGGGATAGTAGATGGTTAGAGGATTATATACTGCCTACACGGGTATGGCTAATGAACAAAAGAGACTTGACATTATATCAAACAATCTTGCCAATTCAGCAACAGTCGGATATAAGGAAGAGAATGTTACGAGTAAGTCATTTAAGGATTTTATGATAACAAAGATAAGAGATGGCTCAGAGGCATATGTTGACAGAGAAATTGGTGCGATGAATCCGGGTGTCAAGATAGGCGAAACATATATGAACTGGGATCAGGGTTCCCTTCGTGAGACGGACAACACATATGATATGGCTATTCAGGGAAATGGTTTTTTTGCCATAAAAGTAGTTGACAAAAATGGTGATTCATCCATCAAATATACACGAAACGGTCAGTTTACCATTACAAATGAGGGTTATGTTGTTGATGTTGACGGAAACAGACTTCAGGGAGCCAACGGTGATGTGCAGGTTCCGGTAGATGCTACAGATGTAGCAATCAAGTTAAATGGTGCGGTATATGCAAATGGCGAGCAGGTTGATACCATTACACTTACTGATTTTGAGGATTACAATTATCTTGATTTGTACGGTGACAATATGTATAACGCAGTTGACGGAGCTACGACAAAGAGTTCAACAGCTACCATTCTTCAGGGATTTACGGAACAGTCAAATGTTAATGTAGTTGATGAAATGGTTTCAATGATAACTATTACGCGTGCATATGAAGCAGGTCAGAAGATGATAAAGACACAGGACAGTCTGCTTGAGCAGGCGGTTTCAAGTGTAGGTAAGGTCTGATAAAATATAATGTTGTCATTTGTCATAATTATTCAAATGGCATATATTAAGCAGTAAAGTCAGCAATGTATTTCAAACGGAATATACATGACAGAAATGGAGAGGCATTATGATGAGATCGCTTTGGACTGCTGCTTCGGGCATGAAAGCTCAGCAGACAAGTCTTGATATTATTTCAAATAACTTATCAAATATAAATACAACAGGATATAAGAAAGAGACAGCAGAGTTTCGTTCACTCTTATATCAGAACATTCAGAAACAGACTACTGACACAAACGGTCAGGAAAAGCCTATCGGTGCACAGGTTGGTCTTGGTGTAAAGGTCGCTGCCGTTGGAACGACTTTTAAACAGGGCAATTTTGCAACTACTGATGGTGCATTTGATTTTGCGATAAACGGCAAAGGTTTCTTTATGATAGAACAGCCTGACGGAAGTATTGCCTATACAAGAAACGGTAATTTTCAGCTTTCAGTTAATACATCAGGTGGTCTTACCCTTTCTACATCAGATGGATATGCAGTGCTTGATTCAACAGGAAATCCTATCACTTTTGATGCAAATGTAGATACGACAAAGCTTACTTTTGACAATTATGGAAATATCAAATATGTAGATGCTACGGGAAATGCCCAAAATCTTGGAATTGCCATCGGAATTGCACAGTACAACAATCCGGCAGGTCTTGAAAAAATGGGTGACAGTTATTTTAAAGAGTCAGTTGCATCAGGAACACCGAGAATAGAAGGTCAGGATGCAAATCTTCAGAGAAGTGTCGTAAAGAACGGTTACCTTGAAAGTTCAAGTGTGCAGGCAGTTGATGAGATGGTTGATATGATTGTTACACAGCGTGCATATGAGATGAATTCAAAGGCTATAACTGCATCAGATGAGATGCTCCAGCAGGCAAACAACTTAAGATCTTAAGGAGGTTAGGATATGAGTTCAGTTTTAGATGTTTCATCAATATACAATTCATATTCATCAAAGCTTGGTTCTACATCCGCGGATTCGATTGAGAGTACATTAAAGAGTACAAATTCTTCCACAGATTCAGAAAAGCTTATGGATGTATGTAAAGACTTTGAGTCATATTTCGTGCAGAAGATTATCGAGGAGTCAAAGAAAACACTTGATAACGAGGACGAACAGGGAGAGTATATGCAATATTTTTCAGATACATTAAACCAGGAATATTCAAAAATCATTACGGATAATGGTGGAACAGGTCTTGCACAGCAGTTATATGATTCGTTAAAAGGTACATATAATATAAAGTAAAAATAGCATTTAGTTATGCACTTGAACGCAGAATAAACATCCCATCGCTTCTGGTAAGCGGTGGGATGCTTGTGTTAGTGGGAGTTAAAAAGACCTGCTGACAGACCGGCGGCTGCGTTCATGAGCAGGAAGTGAAAGCGGATTGCTAATGTCCGTTTTACTAAGGAATAGAGGGTTATTATGAAACAGGTAGAGGGATATGTAGAGAGAATTACATATAGAAATGAAGATAACGGCTATAGTGTCATTTATCTTTCAAACCCGGAGCCAAAAGCTGATGAGGATGATGAGGTCTGCTGTGTCGGATTTTTTTCGTTTGTGTCTGAGGGAGAGTATCTTGTCATAAACGGCAGGGAGACAGTACATAAAAGCTATGGGCCGCAGATACAGGTAGAAAGTTACGAGACTAAAAGACCAAGCAGTCAGGTAGCGATAGAAAAATATCTTGGTTCGGGTGCAATAAAGGGCATAGGTGCTGCACTTGCCGCAAGAATAGTGAGAAGATTCGGAGAAAAAACTTTTGAGATTATAGAAAATGAACCTGAGAGACTGGCTGAGATAAAAGGCATAAGCATGAAGATGGCAGTAAGTGTTGCCAAGCAGTTTAATGACAAAAGGCAGATGCGTCAGTCAGTCATATTTCTTCAGGAATATGGTATATCTGTAAATATGGCAGTAAAGATATACAAATTTTATGGAGAGAAGATTTATGAGATTATGCAGCAAAATCCTTACAGGCTTGCGGAAGATATAGCAGGCATAGGTTTTAAGATAGCAGACACGATAGCACTTAAAGCCGGATTTAATCAGGATAGTGAATTTAGGATTAAGGCTGGCATACTGTATGTTTTGCAACAGTCCGGTTCAAACGGACATTGTTATCTTCCGGAGACAGAGCTTATCGACGAGACAGCAGGACTGCTTGGTATAGAAAGAGAAAATGTCGAGAGAGAGCTTGACAATCTTACTTTAAACAAAGAACTTGTAATAGAGGAATGTGACGGAGAGAGGAGACTTTACCAGAGTAATCTTTATTATATGGAGATGAACTGCGGGCGTATGCTTCACGATCTCAATATCCCATATAAGATAAAGCCTGCCGTACTTGAAAAGAAAATAGCTGCAATCGAAAAGAAGGATAAGATAGAACTCGATAAAATGCAAAAAGATGCGGTGTTTCAGGCTGTTCAAAATGGTATTATGATAATAACCGGTGGTCCGGGAACAGGTAAGACAACGACGATAAATACGATTATCCAGATAATGGAGAGTGAAGGATTTGATATACTTCTCGCTGCACCTACAGGCAGGGCGGCAAAGCGTATGTCAGAAACTTCCGGTATGGAAGCACAGACGATACACAGGATGCTTGAGATAGACGGAGGTTCACTCGACGATGACAGAGGCGGTATGCACTTTGAGAGAAATGAGACAAAACCGCTCGAAGCAGATGTTATAATAGTTGACGAATTTTCAATGGTCGATATTTATATGCTAAATGCTCTGTTAAAGGCAATAGTTCCGGGAACGAGACTTATAATGGTGGGTGATGTGAACCAGCTTCCGTCAGTAGGACCCGGAAATGTGTTGAAAGACATGATAAAATCTGAGTTTTGCAATGTTGTGAAATTAAACAGGATATTCAGACAGGCGGCGGAGAGTCAGATAGTTACAAATGCCCATAAGATAAATGACGGGGAACAAATATCTCTCGACAATAAAAATATGGATTTTTTCCATCTGGAGAGAAGTGCAGGGAAAGATGTTATCAATGTCACGGTACAGCTTATAATGAAAAATCTGCCGCCGTATGTTGATGCGACCAGCTATGATATTCAGGTGCTTACGCCGATGAGAAAAGGTGAGCTTGGCGTGGAAAACTTAAACAAGGTTTTGCAGGCATATATGAATCCTAGGATGGACGGAAAAAATGAGCATGAATTTCACGGAGTTATTTTCAGGGAAAATGACAAAGTTATGCAGATAAAAAATAATTATCAGATTAAATGGGAGAGGAAAAACCGCTTTGGTGATGTATATGAGGAAGGAACAGGCGTGTTCAATGGTGACACTGGCATAATAAAACAGATTATAGAAGCTGCGGAAGTTGTATATGTCGAATATGAGGAAGGCAAGATTGTAGAATATAATTTCAGCGATATGGATGAGATGGAACTTGCCTATGCGATAACTATACATAAATCGCAAGGCAGCGAATATCCGGCAGTTATTCTTCCGATAATATCCGGACCGAGGATGCTGCTTAACAGGAATTTATTATATACGGCGGTGACAAGGGCTAAGAAATGTGTAACCATAGTGGGAAGCAGTGACACTGTCCGTAGAATGATAAAAAATGTAAATGAGCAGAAAAGATATTCGACATTGTGTCAGAGAATTATAGAAATGGGGGAGTATAAATAGAAGCTGCAAAGATTATAAAACAGATAGCGGAGGGGTTTGCGGAAATTTTATATCCATACAGATGTCCGGTATGTGACGATGTGCTCAGTATAGGTGTAAAGACAACTTTATGCCGTAAATGCATTAACCGTGTGGAAAGAGTGGCAGAGCCATCGTGTATGAGATGTGGCAAACCTCTTGAGGATGAAACAATGCAATATTGTTATTCCTGCAAAAACAATCAACATTTATATGAACAGGGCAAGGCGGCATTTGTGTATAACAGAAGTATGAAAAGTTCTATTGCTGCGTTTAAGTATGGAGCAAGAAAAGAATATGGAAGGTACTATGCTGCTGAACTTGCAAAAAAACATGAAAGCTGGATTAAAAAAACAGGGGCACAGGCACTTATACCGGTTCCTATACATAAAGAGAGACATAAAAAAAGAGGCTATAATCAGGCAAAGGTCATTGCAGATTATTTAGAGGGTGAAACAGGAATACCGGTTATTGACGATTATCTCATCAGAATAAAAAATACGGAAGCACTAAAAGAATTAAGTGCAGCCGAAAGGAAAGCAAGTTTGGAAGATGCTTTTTTAGTATCAGAGACAAGCAAATTGTTGTATCGTAATTTAAGGTGTGTTATACTTGTAGATGATATATATACAACAGGAAGTACAATCAATGAATGTGCCGCCACACTTAAAAAATCAGGAGTATTGAAAGTTTATTTTTTATGTGCCTGTATAGGAAAGGACCAAGGAGGGGAATAGATATGGATGTAAGGAATTGTAAAAATTGTGGAAAATTATTTCAGTATGTGGGTAAACCGTTATGCCCGGCATGCAATAAAAAACTTGAGGATAAATTTTTTGAAGTAAGGGATTATATTTATGAAAACCCAACTGCAAACATGAGTCAGGTGTCTGAGGAGATGGAGGTACCTATCCAGCAGATTAAAAAGTGGGTGAGAGAGGAGAGACTTGCATTTTCAAAGGATTCAGGTATCACCATATCATGTGAAAAATGCGGAAAACCTATCCTTACGGGAAGATTTTGCAATGAATGTAAGAAAACAATGCAAAAAGATTTGTCAAAAATGTATGGTACTGAAAATAAGGTTCAAAAGAGTTCAACAAAGGATCCTAATGGAAAAATGCGTTTCCTTAAAAACTGATTAAATGAGCAGTAAGTGAAAGGGGGAGCGCTTTGACTGAAATGAAGGTTGGAAAAATATTTGATGATGCATTTATATCAATTTCAAAAAAACTTATATCTTTGGATTTAAGGCGAAAAAAAGAAGAGATAATTAGTGTAAAATGTATGGAATTTGTAAAAACCAAAGGTAAGTTTAATTCAACGATAATTTGCGTGTTTTCATCAGATATATTTGATGCGATAATAATTGGAATGAATGATGGAAAGATGCCGTCAGAGGACGAAAAAGTATTATATATAAATGAGTATGTAAATATAATATGTGGAAGGGCATTATCCGAAATAAATAACAGATTGGGCAGAACATCAAGGCTTACTGTACCTATGATGTGTTCTGATAAAGAGAGCATTGATATTGATGATTCTGAGATGGAAAATGAAGTTTTATTTTATGAAACAGAATTTGGAAATATAGAAGTTTGCATTTATTATAAAATAATATAATGATGCAAAAGTAAAATGCAGATAACAATCAGTAATATGCAGTATTATATTGTGGCTTATACACAAAAGATATGCATATTAAATAAGAGTCTGCGTGTAAAGGAGGAAATATAATGGACAAAACAACTATAATTGTGGTAGATGATTCACCATTTGCATCAAAGCAGATAAAAGATCTTGTAGAAGAAAACGGGTATGAAGTGATAGGTTATGCAAAAAGCGGTGAGGAAGGCATAAAAATGTATGAGAAACTTCATCCGGACATAGTCATTCTCGACATAATAATGCCGGGAATTGACGGGATAGAGACAGCAGAAATTCTTTTTAAAAGTGATCCGTCTGCAACAATACTTATGCTAAGTTCACTTTGTGATACAGGAACATTAGAGGAAGTAAGAGCAATAGGAGTTAAATATCTGATTCCAAAGCCATGGGAGGATGATGTGCTTCTTGCAACACTTGAGTTGTTAAAAAAACATAGAGAAGAGTCACAGCAGGAGAATAATAATAAACAGGCGTAAGCGGTGACAGGTAGTTTTAAAAACTGTTTTAAGTAGAGGAGAAAAGTTTTGAATATCAAAACAAATACTTTATAAATGGATAGAAAAAATAAAATAGCTGTATTTTTGTTAAAATTTCACAAAAATACAGCTATTTTATTGTGAAAAATCACAATGAAAGTGGTGTTGACGAATTGATAGATTTTAGAATATACTTTTAATTGTTTGGTAAAGTTTGATATACAAACTATTTTAATGTATAGGAAAAACAAATGAATAATGTTTTAGGATCAATCAGTACAAATCTGATAAAATTATTTGATAATATTATGGAAGTGGAAGCCTATACCATAAAAAATGAGTATGGCAACAAGATTTCCATGACAGAAGTTCATACTATAGCTGCCATAGGAATGGCGGAGTTAAAAAGCATGAGTGAACTTGCTGCACAGCTTAATATCACTGTCGGAACATTGACAGTTGGGATAAATAATCTTGTAAAAAAAGGATTTGTGGAACGTTATAAGACTGAGCGTGACAGAAGGGTTGTTAAGATAGCATTGACAAAAGAAGGAAAAAAAATATACGCATTACATGAAAAATTTCATAAGGATATGGTATTTGCCCTTGTTAAAGGACTTAATGAAAATGAGATGGATGTTGTTGCGAAAGCACTTGACAATTTAGAAAGCTTTGTTGGAAAACGTTTTGAGAATGGAGAAAATAAATGATAACTACCAGAATTATTTCAACAGGTGCGTGTGTGCCTGAACAGGTTATCACAAATGATGATCTGTCAAAAATAGTTGATACGAGTGATGAATGGATAACACAGAGAACTGGTATAAAAAGAAGACATATATCAGCAGGAGAGAATACATCATATTTTGCTATAAATACTGCAAGACAGGTGCTTGAGAGAGCAGAGGTTTCAGCGGAGGATGTTGACCTTATAATCGTGGCGAGTGTTACGGCAGATTATGGAACACCGTCCCTTGCCTGTATGGTTCAAAAGGAGATAGGTGCAGTAAATGCGGTGGCATTCGATGTAAATGCAGCGTGCAGCGGATTTATGTTTGCATTAAGCATAGCTGACAAATACATAAAAACAGGTATGTATGAAAATGCCATAGTCATAGGTGCAGAGACACTTTCAAAGATAGTTGACTGGAAAGACAGGTCAACCTGCGTATTGTTTGGAGATGGCTCAGGCGGTGCATATGTAGAAAAGTCAGAAGATGAGGGGATATTAAAAGAGGAACTCGGAGCGAAAGGTGAACTTTGGGATATTCTCACACAGGGTTATGTCGGATGTTCAAATGCATTTAATGAAGAACCACTTGAGAAAGACAATCTCTGGTATGTAAATATGGATGGCAGGGCAGTGTTTAAGTTTGCAACAAAAGCTGTCACAAAGAGCATAGAGAGAGTTATGGAGTCGGCAGGAGTAAAGCCTGAGGAGATAAAATATGTTGTGCCGCATCAGGCAAATGCAAGGATTGTTGACATAATTTCAAGAAAACTAGGTATAAGCAATGAAAAATGTTACAGGAATATGGCTGAGTATGGAAATACTTCTTCTGCAAGTATTCCTATTGTATTAAATGAGTTAAATGAAAAGGGACTTATTGAGAGAGGTGACAAACTTCTTCTCACAGGTTTCGGTGGCGGAATGACTTGGGGAACAATGCTCATTTCGTGGTAAACGGTTATCAGAAGATTTTATATTGACATTGCATGCCTGCATTTGCCGGCACAAATATTTTGATATAAAATTTTCATAACAAAAAATATATATATTTTAATCTATTTTTAGGAGGAAAAACCATGGTATTTGAGAAAATCAGAGAGATTATTGCTGAGCAGACAGGTAAGGATGTTGACGAGATCACATTAGAGACAAATGTAAAAGAGGATCTCGACGCAGATTCTTTAGACTTATTTCAGATTATCAACGATATTGAAGATGAGTTCGATGTATCAGTTGAAGATCCTGAGTCTATCGTTACTGTAAAGGATGCCGTTGATTTTGTAGAAAGTCACAAAGAAGCATAATAAGCTATTTAACACTATCAGGCAAATAGCAGAGCGGATTGCGATATCTGCTTGATATAGCATGGAAGGCAGCGCTGGAAGTTAATAATATTTATTCACAACCGGCGCTATCTCTTTACTTTTTTGGCATTGAGCAGGAGATTTTTGTTTATCGGACATACATTATATAACCGGTAGTGATTTTATTAGATGGATTTGACACTTGAAAATGGAGGAAAATGCAAATGAAAACAGTATTTATGTTTAGCGGTCAGGGTGCACAGTATGCAGGTATGGGAAAAGACCTGTATGAAAACTACGCCGTTGCAAAAGAAGTATTTGACAGAGCAGATGAGGTTTTGGGATATTCGATAAAAGATATATGTTTTTCTGATGAGGAAAAACTCGGACTTACAGAGTTTACACAGCCTGCAATCCTTACAATGAGTATTGCGGCTATGAAAGTCTTACAGGAAAACGGGATAAATGCTGATATGACGGCAGGACTTAGTCTTGGTGAGTATTCGGCACTTGTTGCAAGTGGTGCGATGAGGTTTGAGGAAGCCGTGGCACTTGTACAGAAAAGAGGAAAATTTATGTCAGAAGCCGTTCCGGCAGGGAAAGGCGGAATGTTTGCGATAATAGGTCTTGATACTGCACTTGTAGAAAAAGCCTGCGAGGAAGCAGTTAAAGAGGTCGGAGGAGTTGCCGTTCCGGCAAATTATAATGCACCGGGACAGATAGTCATAGGTGGAGATGCGGCAACAGTTGAGAAAGCAGGAGAGATAGCAAAGGAAAAGGGAGCAAAGCTTGCAGTAAAGCTTAAAGTAAGCGGTCCGTTCCATACAAGTCTTTTGCAGCCGGCAGCAGATAAACTTTTGCCGGAACTTGAAAAGATGAATATAGGAAAGATGGAAATTCCTGTCTATACAAATGTGACAGCAGAGGTGTTAAAGAGTGAGAGTGATATAGTTCCTACGCTTGCAAAACAGGTTGTGTCGCCGGTAAGATGGGAGCACATAATCAGAAATATGTACGATGCTGGTGCAGATACATTTATAGAATTAGGACCGGGAAAGACTCTTTGCGGTTTTGTAAAGAGAACAGTCAAGGGAATTGTCAATGTGAATGTTGAAGATACGGCTTCACTTGAGAAAGCACTTTTAAAGATTAAGAAAGCATAATACAGATATACGGACGGCATGCGGCTGTCAGTTATAATAACAACGGCATGCTCTCGCTATGCTAATCACACAGCAGATACATAACGCACTTGAAATATAGTGCGTAAGTACCGGTGTGCTTAGAATGCCGTCTTACATTATAACTCGACAGGCCGCAAACCTGAGTTCGCAGGAATGTGAAAATAACTTTTAGTTGGAGTTTTTATAGATTTGATAAAGTTTGGAGGGATAATATGTTAGAAGGAAAGACAGTGATTGTTACGGGTGCTGCTAAGGGTATCGGTAAGGCGATTGCGATAGCTTTTGCTAAGGAGGGATGCAATATAGTTCTCAATTATCACAGCAGTGTGTCGGATGAGACTGTTAAGGAGATTGAGGAGCAGGGAGTTAAGTGTATGCCTGTTCAGGGTGATGTGAGTGATTTTGATTTTGCAAAAAATCTTATCAGGGATGTTAAAAAAGAATTCGGTTCTATTGATGTGCTTGTAAATAATGCAGGTATCACAAAGGATATGCTTCTTATGAGAATGACTGAGGAACAGTTTGATTCTGTTATCAATACAAATCTTAAAGGTTCTTTTAATATGATTCGTCATGCAAGCAGTGTTATGTTAAAGCAGAGAAGCGGTGCGATAATAAATATGTCATCTGTTTCAGGTGTTGCAGGAAATATTGGACAGGCAAATTATGCGGCTTCTAAGGCAGGTGTTATTGGTCTTACTAAAGCGACTGCAAAGGAACTTGCACAGAGAGGAGTTACCTGTAATGCGATAGCTCCTGGATTTATTGAGACAGACATGACAGCGGTTTTAAATGATGATACAAAGGATGCTATACTAAATTCTATTCCGCTTAGCAGGGCAGGAAAACCTGAGGATGTTGCAAATGCAGCAGTATTTCTGGCTAAGAACAGTTATATTACAGGACAGGTCTTAAATGTAGACGGCGGAATGATAATGTAGTTATAAACAAAATGAAAGACAGATATTTAGATATTAGAATCAGTTTAGGTATGTATTTGCCGTACCGGACTGTAGAAACGGGGGAATTATGTCAAGAAGATGTGTGATAACCGGTATGGGTGTTGTAAGCCCGCTTGGAAGTACAGTGGATAGTATGTGGGAAAATGCCAAGAACGGTGTTTGTGGAATTGATAATATCACAAAATTTGATGCAACAGATTTTAAAGTAAAAGTAGCAGGTGAAGTCAGGGATTTTGATGCGGAAAAATATATGACTAAAAAAGACATCAAGAGAAATGACCCATTTGCCGTATATGCTATGGGTGCTGCTGTTCAGGCTATGGATGACAGCGGTATCGATATGGAAAAAGAGGATGCCTCAAGAGTAGGTGTTATCTTTGGTTCAGGTGTAGGCGGGCTTGGAACGATGCAGCAGCAGGTTACGAGAATGAACGAAAAAGGAGCTTCAAGGGTTTCACCTATGTTTATACCTATGACTATAGGAAATATGGCAGCAGGAAATATTGCTATAAGATTTGGTGCAAAGGGTATAAATGAAGATATAGTTACAGCCTGCGCAACAGCTACAAGCAGTATCGGTGCAGCTTTTAGAAATATCATTCACGGCTATGCGGATGTTATCATTACGGGAGGTGCAGAGGCTGGTCTTTGTGAGATAGGTATCGCAGGATTTACAAATCTTACGGCACTTTCAACAAATCCGGATCCAAAGGATGCGTGCAAGCCTTTTGATAAGAACAGGGATGGATTCGTGCTCGGTGACGGTGCAGGAGCACTTGTAGTTGAAGAACTTGAACACGCTCTTGCAAGAAATGCAACTATATATGGAGAAATTGTCGGATATGGTGCAACGAGTGATGCATATCACATTACTCTTCCTGAAAAGACAGGAGCTGGTGCGGCAAAAGCCATGGAGCTTGCAATGGAAGAAGCTGGAATAAAACCGGAGCAGGTTTCATATATAAATGCACATGGAACAAGTACACCGGCAAACGACTCAACAGAGACAAATGCAATCAAACTCGCGTTTGGTGATGCGGCAAAAGATGTTGCCATAAGCTCTACAAAATCAATGACAGGACATTTGCTTGGAGCAGCAGGAGCAGTTGAAGCGGTAATGTGTGTTAAGGCATTACAGGATGATATACTTCCACCAACAATAAATTATAAGACACCTGATGAGGAATGTGACCTTGATTATATTCCAAATGAGGCAAGAAAGGTTGAAAAAGCTGAATATGCGTTATCAAATTCACTTGGATTTGGTGGACATAATGCAGTGCTCTGTTTTAAAAAGTGGGGGGAACAAAATGAAATTCGATGAAGTTAAAGAACTTATCGCTATTTTTGAAAAAAGCGATATGGGTGAGATGGAGATAAAACTTGACGGTGATAGTGTGCATCTTGGAAGAAATGCTTCATTTTCTGTTGGAAACAGTGAAACGGAGACAGTAAAAACCGTTATAGCGGGAGCAGAAAGTGGCATGGTATCTGCGGTACAGACAAATGGTGCAGTTTCTAATGATACTGATATAAACCAGACTGCAGATGTGGAAAAAGAAAGCATGTCAGCAGATGACAAACTTGTCACAGCACCTATTGTTGGAACATATTATCAGAGTCAGGCACCTGATAAGCCGCCTTTTGTAAAGGTTGGCGATACGGTTGCCAAAGGTGATGTAGTATGTATCATAGAAGCAATGAAGTTTATGAATGAAGTTGTAAGTGAAGTAAGCGGAAAAATAGTTGAAGTTCTTGTAGAGGACGGAGAGTTTGTCGAGTTTGGACAGCCGCTTTTCAGAGTTCAGTAGGTTGTATAAAAAGGATTTTTATGCGAAAAATTTTTTGCAATAAAACTTTAGATACAAATTTTTCAGTAAAAAATATTAAAAATAAAAAAGTTTCAGATGCAGTTTTGGGGCATCAGACTTTGTGCAGGAGCAGAGATAGAATAGGAGTAAATTTAAAATGGCAATGGATATCAAGGAAATCATGAGCATAATTCCACACAGACAGCCGTTTCTTCTTATCGACAGAGTTGAGGAGATAGTCGAGGGAGAGTCGGTTACGGCAATTAAGAATGTTACCTATAATGAACCGTTTTTTGCGGGGCATTTTCCAAACGAGCCTGTAATGCCGGGAGTGCTTATTGTTGAGGCTATGGCACAGGCAGGAGCAGTAGCTATATTGTCTATGGATGAGTTTAAGGGAAAGACAGCTTATTTTGGCGGGATAAATAAAGCTAAATTTAAGAAGAAAGTTGTTCCGGGAGATACACTCCGCCTTGAAGTTAAGATTGAAAAACTTAAGAAAAATGCAGGTATCGGACAGGGTACGGCTTATGTAGGTGACAAGGTGGCAGCACAGGCAGAACTTGTATTTATGATTGGTTAGAGGTGAAAACTTTATGTTTGACAAAATTTTGATCGCAAATCGTGGAGAGATAGCAGTAAGGATAATAAGAGCGTGTCGAGAGATGGGGATAAAAACGGTTGCCGTATTTTCAGAGCCGGACAGGGAAGCACTTCACACACAGCTTGCAGATGAAGCAGTATGCATAGGTTCGGCAAAAGTCGGCGACAGTTATCTTGATATGAATAATATAATCAGTGCCGCTGTTGAAAAGCAGGCACAGGCAATACATCCGGGATTTGGATTTTTGTCGGAAAACAGTATGTTTGCGGGTGTGTGTAAGGATTGCAATATCAAATTTATCGGACCGAAAGGTTCGGTGATAGATGCACTTGGCAACAAGGCAAACGCAAGACAGATGATGATAAATGCAGGAGTACCTGTTATTCCGGGAAGTGACGGGATTCTCGCTGATGTTGAGCAGGCTTATGAAATGGCAGATAAGTTAGGTTATCCTGTCATTGTAAAAGCATCTGCCGGAGGCGGTGGAAAAGGAATAAGGATAGTCAGAAAAAAAGAAGAATTAAAAGAGGCATTTCTGTCAGCCCAGAGTGAGACAAAAGCTGCGTTTGGCGATGACTCAATGTATATGGAAAAACTTATCGAGGGTGCAAGACATGTTGAAGTGCAGATACTAGGTGATAGTTTTGGCAATGTGATACATCTCGGTGAGCGTGATTGTTCATTGCAAAGAAAGAATCAGAAAGTTTTAGAGGAAACACCGTGCGAAGTATTGTCAGAGAGCACAAGGGCAAAAATCTGTGATTCTGCTGTAAGAGCGGCTAAGGCAGCAGGTTATGAGAATGCAGGAACTATTGAATTTTTGTATGATGAAGATTCCGATAAATATTATTTTATGGAGATGAACACAAGAGTTCAGGTAGAGCATCCGATAACCGAGATGGTGACGGGTGTTGATATTGTTAAAGAACAGATAAGAATTGCGGCAGGAGAGAAATTATTATATACACAGGATGACATAAAGATAAGCGGTCATGCGATAGAGTGCAGGATAAATGCAGAGAATCCGTCAAGGAATTTTGCACCATGTCCGGGTACGATAGATTATCTTTTAATGCCGTCAGGCGGTCTTGGACTCAGGGTAGACAGTGCGATATATCAGGGCTATGAGATACCGCCGTACTATGATTCCATGCTTGCAAAGGTTATCGTGCATGGCAGGGACAGGGACGAAGCGATAGCGAAAATGAAAAGAGCATTGTATGAATTTATAATAGAGGGTGTAGATACGAATATAGAATATCAGAACAAAATTCTTAATAATAAGCAGTTTGAAAAATGTCAGTATAATACATCATTTTTAGAAAATGTAAAATTGTAAAATAATATTATGGCAGTTAATGTGTAATCTTTATTTTCTGTCTTTTACGATTGACTGTTAATCAGATGTTGGAGTGAGGCAGGTTATGAATATTTTCAAGAAAAAAAGTTATTTTTCAGTAAGTGGTACAGAAGAAAAGAAAAAAACTGAAAAAAACAAAAAAAGTCAGGAACCATCAATTCCGGACGGTATGTGGATAAAATGTAATACTTGTAAAAACATAATATACAAAAAGGAAGTAACGGAATTTAAACTCTGTCCGAACTGCGGAGCACATTTCAGGATGAGTCCTGCTGAGAGGATAAAGATAATATGTGATGAGGGCAGTTTCAAAGAACTTGATGCAGATATGTCAACAAAAAATCCCATGAATTATCCCGATTATGATAAGGTGATAAAAAAAGCAAAGGCAAAATCGGGCATAAAAGAGGGAGTTGTGACAGGTGAATGTACGATAGGCGGATTTAAAACCGTTATAGCTATAATGGACAGTCACTTTATGATGGGGAGTATGGGTTCAGTTGTCGGTGAAAAGATAACAAGGGCAATAGAATACTCAACAGAAAATGAACTTCCTATTATAATATTTACAACCTCAGGCGGTGCAAGGATGCAGGAGGGAATAGTTTCTCTTATGCAGATGGCAAAAACAGCGGAGGCAGTCGGACAACATGACGAGGCGGGACTTTTATATGTGACGGTGCTGACCGACCCGACAACAGGTGGGGTGACCGCAAGTTTTGCGATGCTTGGAGATATAATACTTGCCGAGCCGAAAGCACTTATTGGATTTGCAGGGCAGAGAGTTATACAGGGAACAATACACCAGAAACTTCCGGAGGGATTTCAGCGTGCAGAATTTCAGCTTGAGCATGGATTTGTAGATAGGATAGTCAACAGGGAAGATATGAGAGACGAACTTATCTCGATATTAAAACTGCATGAAGCTAAGTGATTATTAAGAAAGGAAGTGCCAGTGTGAACAATGCAATGAAATCCGTAAGGATTGCAAGAAAGATAGACAGACCTAACACAAGAGAATTTATTGATAAATTATTTGAAAACTTTATGGAAATGCACGGTGACAGACTGTTTGCGGATGATGGTTCGATAGTCGGAGGAATTGCGTCCTTTGAGGGAACACCAGTTACTGTCATAGGAATACAGAAAGGTCACACACTTGACGAAAATGTGGAATGTAATTTTGGAAGTCCAAACCCTGAGGGTTACAGAAAAGCATTAAGGCTCATGAAGCAGGCAGAAAAATTTCACAGACCTGTTATCACACTTGTAAATACGGCAGGAGCATTCTGCGGTATAGGAGCAGAAGAAAGAGGTCAGGGCGAGGCTATTGCAAGAAACATAATGGAAATGTCAAGACTGAAAACTCCGATAATATCAATATTTACCGGAGAGGGCGGAAGTGGCGGAGCACTTGCACTCGCAGTAGCAGATGAAGTGTGGATGTTAGAGCACAGTCTTTATTCGGTACTCTCACCGGAGGGATTTGCAAGTATATTGTGGAGAGATTCGGAAAGAGTAGAAGAAGCCGCAGAACTCATGAAAATGACAGCAAACGAACTCTTAAAAAATGGTGTTGCAGACAGAATGTTTCCGGAACATAAAGATGGAATAGAAAATAATTTAAACTACACAACAGACCAGATAAGAGAAGCACTCAGAAAAAAATTACCTGAACTCGTGAAAAAAGAAACAAAAACATTACTTGATGAGAGATATAAAAGATTTAGAAAATTCGGGGAATATGCAGAGTGATAAAACAGCCTTGCTTCTATCAAAACTATCAAATTTAACAGACAGTGTCTGTTAAATTGTCATGGTCACATTATTGTGAACTGTTGACGATTTCAGACCCGGACAAACGCAGCTTCTATGAAAAAGAAACTAAAAAAGCCTTCTCCCCCAGCTATGCTGTGGGAGAAGGGGGAAAGTTGAAATGGTGGTTATTAACTTGATAAATTATCAATCATTCAAATGAATACCGTCTTTTTCAATCGTTATAAGTCTTTCTTTATATAAATGTCCGATGGCACGCTTAAATGCATTTTTGCTCATATGAAAACGGTTTTTAACCGCTTCTGAGTCAGATTTATCATTAAATGGAAGAAATCCATTTTCTCTCTGTAAAGTTTCATATATAAATGAAGCGTCATCATTCATTTGCTCAGGTATTTTTTTCTTGACACTTAAAGTAAGTCTGCCATCATCCATGACTTGTGCAACTCTTGCATATACCGGCTGGTTTATACGGTATTTTTCAAAAACTTCTTTTTTAGGAAGAAGTGCGGAATATTTATCATCAACTGCGATAAATACACCAAAATTGTCACTTATTTCATAGACACGACCGAAAACCTCATCATCTTTTTTATAAGGTGATTCATTTGAGAGGTGATTGTAGACCTTCATTGAAGCACAAAGTCTGTCACTTTTGTCAACATAGAGTGTGACAAGTACCGCGTCATCTTCTTTTACTTCATATGCCTGCTCTTTAAATGGAAGAAGAAGGTCTTTTGAGAGTCCCCAGTCGAGAAAAGCACCAATTTTTGTGACTTCCTTGACATAGAGCCTTGCAACTTGACCAAGTTCAATGGACGGTTCTTCCATAGTTGCAATAGGTCTGTCCTCTGAATCTTTGTAAACAAACACATTTAGTACATCATTAAGCTGCGTGCCTTTTGGAACCTGTGATTTTGGCAGGAGTATCTTGTCACTGTCCTCACCGGTAGGAGTGTTTAAAAATACTCCAAAATCAGTTGTTTTTACAACTATAAGTTCCTGGGTTTTACCGATTGGGATGGCTGATTTCTTTTTTTGATCCTCATCTCTGTGTTTATCTGAGTAATGATTTTTGTCAGAAAAGCTATGTCTGTTATCATTTCCGTTTTGTCTGTTAAAGCGGTTTCGCACATCCTTTTTGTCATTTCTGTCGAAACTGCCTCGTCTGTCTTTTTTGTCAAATCCGTCCCGCCTGTTATTTTTTTCATATCTGTCATTTTTTCTGTGACTGTTATGGGAATATGTTCTGTCATCATTTCTGCCGCCATAAGTTCTTTCGTTTTTCAAAATTAAAGGTCCTCCGTTCTGTTGTGATGTACTCTCGGAATTCTTCATTCAGAAGATTCTGGGAGTACATTTTGTTAAGTTGACAATAAGTTGCCAGAGTTTTGTATTAAAAATAAGTATAACAGTTCAGTTTTTCATTTGTTATGTTATTATTGCTGAACTGTTACAAATAAGTATATAATTTTTACAAAAAAAAATCCAGTTAAAATTGAAATTTGTGCAAAATTGCGTTATACTGTAAATTGTAGGAAAATTTATGTAAATTTAATAATATTAAACAAGCAGCAGAGCAGGTCACAGATATCCACCTGACTGATACTAAAGCAAACATATTAAAAAGTTAGTGTGAAATATTCCATATATGCAAGAATTTTCATACTATGTACAAAAAACATGTGTAGAAATGAAGGTTAATATTATATGGATTAAAACAAAAAACGGATAAGCGTGGAGCTGATATGGTGAAAATCATTATACATATCAAATTGTGTGATTAACAAAAATATATAGTTTGACGATTATCTAAGACAAAAACAGAAAAGAGGTTATTTAAATGAAAAACATTATCAGTACAGACAAAGCACCGGCGGCAATAGGACCATATTCTCAGGCAGTTGAAGTAAACGGTCTTGTATTTACATCAGGGGTTGTTCCTATCGACCCTGCTACGGGAGAACTTGTTACGGGACCGGCTGAAGTTCAGGCAGAGAGAGCTTTTAAGAGTCTTAAGGCACTTCTCGAAGCGGCAGGTTCGTCAACTGCGAATGTTATCAAGACAACGGTTTTTATCAGTGATATGAATGATTTTGGCAAGATTAATGAAGTATATGCAAAATATTTTGAAGAGCCATATCCGGCAAGATCATGTGTAGAGGTTGCAAGACTTCCTAAGGATGTTGCTATAGAGATAGAGGCTGTAGCCACAAAATAGCTGATTTTTAAGTTACTGCCAATACTAACATTATAGACAACAGCATATTAGAGAGGTAGGATATGGAGAGAATACAGTTGAGAAAACAGCTTATCAAGTGTTGTGTATTTGCAATTTCGCAATTAGTTATTGTATCAGGAACATTCATTCTGAAATCCGAAAAGGCAGAGGCGGCTGGCAATAATCTTGCTATATCTATTGCTAACGACTATGTAAATATCAGAAATAAACCATCATTAAATGGAAAAGTAAAAGGAAGGCTTTATAGAGGAAGTGCAGTTTATATTACAAGAACATATAAAAACGGATGGGCACTTATAAAAAGCGGAAATTTCAGAGGATACATAAAAAAAGAATTTCTTGCAACCGGCACAAAGGCTAGACAGCTTGCAAGAAAATATGGAGTCAAATACATAACCGTAAAAAAGAATGTCGGTGCACTAAATGTGCGGGAAAAGACCAGCAAAAAAGCCAAAATAATTACTTCTATAGGTTCGGGAGAAAGTTTTTATGTAAGAAAATTATGTGGGAAAAGCTGGGTTCGCATATCTGTTGACGGGGAACAGGGATATGTGGCAAGAAATTATGTCAATCTCAGAGTGAAATATAAGCATCCTGTTTCAATCGCTCAGGTAAAAGCTGAAGAAAAGAAACAGGAAACTACCACTAAGAAAGATACTACTACAACTAAGAATAGTACAACCACGACAAAGAACAGCACGACTAAAAAAGACTCAACTACGACCACGAAAGACAGCACAACATTAAGTGAGGAAACAGATAACACAAATGATACAGCAAAGAAAAAAGTAACCGGAAGCCAAATAGCTAATTATGCAAAGAAATTTTTGGGAAATCCGTATAAATATGGAGGAACAAGCCTTACAAATGGAGCAGATTGTTCAGGATTTACACAGAGCATATATAAGGAGTTTGGATATGATATTCCAAGAACTTCGCTTGAGCAGTCATCGTATGGGACAAAAGTTTCAGTTTCTTCAATAAAACAGGGTGATTTGGTTTTTTATCAGAGTGGAAAAACAGTTGGTCATGTTGCATTGTATATAGGTGATGGGGAAGTGATTCATGCAAGTAATGAGAAAGACGGCATAAAAATATCAAAAATGAATTACAGGACGCCGTATTGTATTAGAAGAATTGTCTGACAATTTAAAAGTTAAATGTGAATAGTAAAAACAATTATAAACAAAAAGTTGTTGATAACTGACATAAAATGTTGATAAGTTTTAGCACAAGGTCATTAATCGACAATAAATTAACATAAAATGTTGATAAATCGACAGTAAAGAGAGCCGTATAATGTCGAAAAATGCGAAAAAATTGAGTTATGCACTAAGTTATCAACATTATCAACAAAATTGAAATCCACAGGTTGTCAATAAAACCTGTGGATTTCTTTTATCAGACATTTTGTTAATAACATAACGTAAAGACCAAAAACAGATGGTAATGCAGCAATTTGCATATAAATATGCATTGCTATCTACTTTTGACCCTAACATCATAATATGCGTTTAGTGATAAATGTATAATAAAAAGATGTAAATGATTATATTATTGTGCAATTTTACTTGCTTTTTAAGAAAAAGTGAGGTATAATAAATTTAACAATTTGTAAAGGAGTGATAGTCATGAAATTTATTATCAGTGGTAAAAATCTTGATGTAACAGATGGACTTAAAGCAGCAATCGAGGAAAAGATCGGAAAGCTTGAGAGGTATTTCACTCCGGAAACTGAAGTTCATGTTACCTTGAGTGTAGAGAAAGAAAGACAGAAAATAGAGATTACGATCCCTATGAAAGGAAACATCGTAAGAGCTGAGCAGGTCAGCGATGATATGTATGTTTCAATAGATTTGGTTGAGGAGGTTATTGAGAGACAGTTACGCAAGTACAAGAACAAGCTTGTTGACAAGCAGCAGGCAGCGACAAGCTTAAGCAAAGCATTTATCGAAGAAGAGATAGAAGACGATGATGAGATTAAGATCATCCGTTCAAAGAAGTTCGGCATGAAGCCTATGGATCCGGAAGAAGCCTGCATCCAGATGGATCTTCTCGGACACAACTTCTATGTATTCCGTAATGCAGCAACAGATGAGGTAAATGTAGTTTACAAGAGAAAAGGAAATACATTTGGACTTATAGAGCCTGAGTTTTAATAAATATAGTAACAGTTAAGCCATAAAAAGATAATTGGCAATACAATGAGCTGTTACATAAGTAACATAAAATGAAATTAACACTTTGGAGAGAGTGTTACATATATGAAAACAAAAGTATGAAATCGATTTAAGCAAAAGCAGTCCCGGAAAATTCCGGGACTGTTTATTATGTTGCATGAAAATTCTCATTTCCTACAACATAATAAACAGTCCGTGAGGATGTGCATTTCGCGGAAAAGAAATAAATATTACGCATTCCGCTCAAGCACAAGGGAGTCGTAAGCGACTCTTTATTCTTGCGGTAGTATAGTGTTTTAGCAAAAAACAAAGGTTGAAAAACAAAGTATTTAATGATATACTGTAAAATAGTTTTTTTATACAAATAAATAGTAATAATGTATAGGAGTGAAATTCATGAGTGTATTTAGTAAAATTTTCGGTACTCACAGTCAGCATGAAGTGAAAAGAATTATTCCGATAGTGGATAAAATAGAAGCTCTTGCTCCTGAGTTTGAAAAATTGACAGATGATGAACTTAAGGCGAAAACACCTGAGTTTAAAGCACGTCTTGAAAAGGGAGAGACATTAGATGATCTGCTTCCTGAGGCATATGCAACAGTCAGAGAGGCAGCAACAAGAGTTCTTGGAATGAGACATTACCGTGTACAGCTTATCGGTGGTGTGATTCTTCATCAGGGAAGAATTACAGAGATGCGTACAGGTGAAGGTAAAACACTTGTTTCGACACTTCCTGCATACTTAAATGCATTAGAGGGCAAAGGTGTTCATATCGTTACGGTAAATGATTACCTTGCAAAACGTGATGCTGAGTGGATGGGTCAGGTTCATGAGTTTCTCGGCCTTACAGTTGGTGTTATCTTAAATTCAATGGACAATGACGAGAGAAGAGAAGCATACAACTGCGATATAACATATGCTACAAACAATGAACTTGGTTTTGATTATCTTCGTGACAATATGGTCGTATATAAAGAGGAACTTGTGCAGAGAGAACTTCACTATGCGATTATCGATGAGGTCGATTCAGTACTTATTGATGAGGCTAGAACACCACTTATCATTTCAGGACAGAGTGGCAAGTCAACAAAGCTTTACGAAGCTTGTGATATATTTGTTAAACAGCTTACAAAGGGTACTGCAAAAGAACTTTCAAAGATGGACATCATCATGAACGAGGAAGAGCAGGAAACCGGTGATTATGTTGTTGATGAGAAAGATAAGAATGTAAACCTTACTGAAGAAGGCGTAAGAAAAGCAGAGAGATTTTTCCAGGTTAAAAACCTTGCAGATCCGGACAATCTTGAATTACAGCACAACATAAACCTTGCACTCAGAGCACATTCTCTTATGTTTAAGGATAAAGATTATGTTGTAAAAGATGATGAGGTACTTATCGTCGATGAGTTTACCGGACGAATCATGCCGGGACGCCGTTTCTCAGACGGATTACATCAGGCTATAGAAGCAAAAGAACATGTAAAGGTTAAGAGAGAGAGTAAGACACTTGCAACCATTACATTCCAGAACTTCTTCAATAAATATGCAAAGAAATCAGGTATGACAGGTACAGCTCTTACAGAGGAAAAAGAATTCCGTGACATCTATGAGATGGATGTTGTTGAGGTTCCTACAAATCTTCCGGTAGCTCGTATCGATTATGAAGATGCTGTTTATAAGACAAAGGAAGAAAAGTTCAATGCTGTTGTTGCTGATATAGTAGCGGCACACGAAAAAGGACAGCCTGTACTTGTGGGCACGATAAATATTGACACATCTGAATACCTTAGCGAAAAGCTTAAGAAGAAAGGTATTCCGCATAAAGTTCTTAATGCCAAATTCCATGAGCTTGAGGCTGAGATTATTGCCGATGCAGGTCAGATGGGTGCAGTGACAATTGCTACTAACATGGCTGGTCGTGGTACTGATATTAAGCTTGGCGATGGCGTTAAGGAACTCGGAGGTTTGAAGATAATAGGTACAGAGAGACATGAGTCACGCCGTATCGACAATCAGCTCCGTGGTCGTGCCGGTCGTCAGGGCGATCCGGGTGAGTCAAGATTTTACATCTCACTTGAGGATGATCTTATGCGTCTTTTCGGTTCAGAGAGACTTATGGGACTTTTCTCAGCAATGCCTGATGGTGAGCAGATAGAGCACAAGATGCTTTCAAATGCCATTGAGAGTGCACAGAAGAAGATAGAGGGCAACAACTTTGGTATCAGAAAGAACCTCCTTGAATTTGACCGTGTAAACAATGAGCAGAGAGAAGTTATCTACAAAGAGCGCCGCAAGGTTCTTGACGGTGAGAATATGAGAGATACTATCTATAAGATGATAACTGATGTTGTAGAAAAATGTGTTTCTTCGATTATAGGCGATGAGGGTTCTCCTGAGGAATGGGATATTGCAGAGTTAAATAATGTTATCCGTCCTATAATCCCTATAAAAAAGATAGTTCTTTCAGATGAAGAATTAAAACATGGTTCAAAAGATGAACTTATCCAGAGACTTAAAGAAGAAGCCGTAAAGGTTTATGAAGCTAAGGAAGCTGAGTTCCCTGAGGCAGACCAGATAAGAGAAGTAGAGAGAATTATCCTTCTTAAAGTTATCGATAGAAAATGGATGGATCATATCGACGATATGGATCAGCTCCGTCAGGGTATCGGACTTCAGGCATACGGTCAGCGAGATCCTGTAGTTGAGTACAAATTTGCCGGATTTGAAATGTTTGATTCGATGATAGATGCAATTACTGAAGAGACTGTAAAAGCACTTACACATATTCAGATAGAGCAGAAAGTTGAGCGTGAACAGGTAGCAAAAGTTACGGGAACAAACAAAGATGAGACTGTAGCAGCAAAGCCTAAAAAGCGCGAGGGAAGAAAAGTGCAGCCAAACGATCCGTGTCCATGTGGAAGCGGTAAGAAATATAAGATGTGCTGCGGAAGAAAATTCTAAAAAGTTTTAATAGAAAGAGGTGAGTTGATGGTAGAATTTGATAATATCAGGATAGCATTATCAAATTACGATGAACCACTGCTTGAAATGGGGAACTCACTTTGACTTAGCTAATAAGCGTGACAGAGTCGAAGAGTTAGAGCATACTATGGAAGAGCCGGGATTTTGGGATGATCCAAATAAATCGGCAGCAGTTGTTCAGGATTGTAAAAAGTTAAAGACGACTATCGAGAGATATGAGAAACTTTGCAATGACAAAGATGATACACTTACACTTATAGACATAGCCGAGGAGGAAAATGATGCAAGTCTTCTGCCTGAGGTGGAGGAGTCGTTTAATGCCTTTGAGGAAGAATATAATGCACTCAGGATAGAGACATTATTAAGTGGTGAATATGATAAATGCAATGCTATACTTACGCTTCATGCAGGAGCAGGCGGAACAGAGAGTTGCGACTGGGCGAGTATGCTATGCAGAATGTACCAGCGGTGGGCTGAGAAAAAAGGTTTCAATGTTGAGATGATAGATTTTCTTGACGGTGATGAGGCCGGCTACAAATCAGTTACATTGCAAATAGACGGTGAAAATGCGTATGGTTATCTGAAATCAGAACATGGTGTGCACCGTCTTGTTAGGATTTCTCCGTTCAATGCGGCAGGAAAAAGACAGACTTCTTTTGTATCATGTGATGTGATGCCTGATATAGAGGAGGATCTTGATGTTGAGATTGCAGATGATGATATCAGGATAGATACATATCGTTCAAGTGGTGCAGGTGGACAGCATATAAACAAGACCTCATCGGCAATACGAATCACGCATTTTCCAACCGGAATCGTGGTACAGTGTCAGAATGAGCGTTCCCAGCATATGAATAAAGATAAAGCCATGCAGATGCTTAAGGCAAAGCTCTATATGCTTAAACAACAGGAGCAGCTTGAAAAGGCGAGCGGTATCCGTGGCGAGGTCAAGGATAACGGCTGGGGCAGTCAGATTCGTTCATATGTAATGCAGCCTTACACTATGGTAAAAGACAACAGAACAGGTCAGGAAGTAAGTAATGTGGCAGGAGTGCTGGATGGAAATCTTGATCCGTTTATAAATGCATATCTTGCATGGATTACATCGACAGACAAACAGAACTAAGAGATGGAGGATGAGATGGTAAAAGTAGGAATATTAGGATATGGTACAGTAGGTTCAGGTGTTTTTGAGATATTAGATAAAAACAGCAATATAATATCAAAGAGAGCAGGTCAGGATATAGAAGTAAAATATGTACTTGACCTCAGGGATTTTCCGGGAGATCCGGCAGAAAAATATGTTGTGCATGATTTCTCAATCCTTGAAAATGACGATGAAGTAAAGATTGTTGTCGAAACAATGGGAGGACTTCATCCTGCATATGAATTTGTTAAGGCAAGTCTTCTTAAAGGAAAAAATGTCGTAACATCAAACAAAGCACTTGTTGCTTCATTTGGTACCGAACTTTTACAGATTGCAAGAGATAAAAATGTAAACTTTTTATTTGAGGCAAGTGTAGGTGGTGGTATTCCTATCATAAGACCACTTCAGACATCTTTAGCTCCTGATGAGATAGATGAGATTTCAGGTATCTTAAACGGTACAACAAACTTTATTCTTACTGAGATGACAGAAAACGGTTCTGACTTTGACTCAGTTCTTAAGGATGCACAGGCAAAAGGATATGCGGAAGCTGATCCGACGGCAGATGTTGAGGGATATGATGCGTGCCGTAAGATTGCTATTCTCACATCACTTGCATATGGAAAGCAGCTTGACTTTGAGGATATTTATACAGAGGGTATCACAAAGATAACTGACAGGGATATTAAATATGCTGCAAAGCTTAAGGCAAAAGTTAAGATATTTGGTTCAAGTAAATTAGCAGGGGATAAAGTAAGTGCGATGGTAGCACCAAAACTTATCACACATGACCATCCACTCTACAGTGTTGACGGAGTGTTTAATGCTATCCTTGTAAAAGGAAACATGGTCGGGGATGTAATGTTTTATGGTCAGGGAGCAGGTAAGCTTGCAACAGCAAGTGCGGTTGTCTCTGATATTATGGAGGCATCAGAAAATCTTGACAATAACATCAATGTCATCTGGTCAGATGAGAAACTTGAGCTTATGCCTATGGATGAAGTAGTTTCTAAATTCTTTGTAAGAGTATCAGGAAACAAAGCTGATAACGAAGCAAAGATAAAAGAATTATTCGGCGAGGTTGAGTTTGTTGATGCAGGTTATGATGATGAGACAGGTTTTGTAACAAAAGATATCACTGAAGCAGTATATGAAAATGCTGCAAAAGAGATTGGCAGTGTTATAAATAAGATTCGTTTTGATGCGTAAAACATACAAAATAGTTAGCACGGAAAAATTTAATCGTTTATAATATTTACAACAGGCGGCTATTTTATAGCCGTCTGTTGTGTGTTTAGAGAAAAAGTGTTTCCTGCTATATATAGGTGTGGACAGGAACACTGTTTATGGGCAGAAAATGTGCATAGAAATGGAGATTATCATGGATAACAAATTAGATATTGCGGCAAAGATTGCCGAGGAACTTGAGATAAAAAAATGGCAGGTAGAAGCCGTTATCAAACTTATAGATGAGGGAAATACGATTCCTTTTATCGCAAGATATAGAAAGGAAGCACACGGTTCTCTTGATGATGAACAGCTTAGAAATCTTAATGAGAGACTGACTTATCTTAGAAATCTTGAAGAAAAGAAAGCACAGGTGATTGCAAGCATTGAAGAGCAGGGAAAACTCACAGAGGAGCTTAAAAAGCAGATAGAGCAGGCACAGACACAGGTTGTGGTTGATGACCTATACAGGCCGTACAGACCAAAGAGAAGAACAAGGGCAACAATAGCAAAAGAAAAAGGTCTTGAACCGCTCGCTGATATAATCTTTGAGCAGGCTGCATCAGAGTCTGTAGAAACACTTGCAATGGACTATGTTTCAGAGGAAAAAGAGATTGCAACGCCTGAGGATGCCATTTCTGGAGCAAAAGACATAATAGCCGAGATAATATCTGACAATGCGGATTATCGTATATATATAAGGAATATAACGATGCAGGAGGGCTTACTTATATCTAATGCTAAAGATGAAAAAGAAAAATCTGTTTATGAAATGTATTACGAATTTCAGGAAAAACTCGACAAGATAGCAGGTCACAGGATATTGGCGATAAACAGGGGAGAAAAAGAAAAGTTTCTCACCGTAAAAATCGAAGCACCTGAGGAGCGGATAATCACTTACCTTAAAAAGATGGTTATAACAAACGACAATGCAAACACAAACGAGATACTTGCGGACACTATAGAGGACAGTTACAAAAGACTTATAGCACCTGCGATAGAGCGTGAGATAAGAAATGAACTTACTGAAAAAGCTGAGGACGGAGCGATAAAAGTCTTTGGAAAAAATCTCGAACAGCTTCTTATGCAGCCGCCTATTAAGGGAAGAAATGTTCTTGGCTGGGACCCGGCTTTCAGAACAGGATGTAAGCTTGCGGTGGTTGACAGTACGGGAAAAGTTCTCGACACGACAGTAGTATTTCCAACAGAACCACAGAATAAGGTCGAGGAGACAAAGAAAACTGTTAAGAAACTTATTGATAAGTACGATATATCTCTTATATCAGTAGGAAACGGAACTGCATCAAGGGAGTCTGAGCTTATAATCGCGGAGATGTTAAAAGAGATAAATAAGCCGGTTCAGTATATCATCGTAAATGAGGCCGGGGCATCCGTTTATTCAGCAAGCAAACTTGCAACGGAAGAATTTCCGGAACTTAATGTCGGTGAGAGAAGTGCAGCTTCGATAGCGAGAAGACTTCAGGACCCGCTTGCAGAACTTGTAAAAATAGATCCAAAATCCATAGGTGTCGGTCAGTATCAGCATGATATGAACCAGAAAAAACTTGAGGAAACACTTACGGGAGTTGTTGAAGACTGCGTAAACAGGGTTGGTGTTGACATAAACACAGCGTCAGCTTCGCTTCTTGAGTATATATCAGGTATAAGCAAGGCTATAGCTAAAAACATAGTTATATACAGAGAGGAAAATGGTAAGTTTACAAACAGAAAGCAGCTTTTGAAAGTTGCCAAACTCGGACCAAAGGCATTTTTACAATGTGCGGGATTTTTGAGGATAGAGGGTGGAGACAATCCGCTTGATGCGACAAGCGTTCATCCGGAGTCATATGATGCCGCCGAGGCACTTCTTGAAAAACTTGGCATATCACAGGAAGAATTAAAAGAGATACAGACTGAGGCTGCAAAGAATATTGAGCATAAAAAAAATGCACAAAACACAAAGCCTGAGAGAAAGAAAAAGAAGAAAGATTTTGTTGTAAAAAATAAAAACTCAGCATTTGGTGCGGCACTAATGAAAGCATTAGGTGACGGTGCAGGTATCGAATTTGAGGATGATGGAAATAATTCTAAAAACAGCAGGGACAGTTTTGCAGGAAGTGGAAAAAATGCTAAAAACAGCATTGAGTACCGCATAAAAGACAAGGCAAAGATGGCAGAGGAACTCGGTATAGGTGAGATAACGCTTGCAGACATAGTAAAAGAACTTGAAAAGCCGGGCAGAGATCCGCGTGATGAGATGCCAAAGCCGATACTTCGCACCGATGTACTTGAAATGAAAGATTTAAAACCGGGGATGATACTTAAGGGAACGGTCAGAAATGTTATTGATTTTGGTGCATTTGTGGATATAGGAGTCCACCAGGACGGACTTGTTCATATATCGGAACTTTCAGACAGCAGATTTGTTAAACATCCGCTCGATGTAGTCAGTGTCGGAGATATAGTTGATGTCAAAGTTATGAGTGTTGATCTTGAAAAAAAGAGGATTCAGCTTACAATGAAGATGAAAGGCTAATTTATTTATGAAAAAATTATTTGTGGAAGTAAAAAATGGCGGCAAGATGACTTACAGCGTAAGTGATTTGAACAAACTTGACAGGATGTATGAGACAGAAGTTTTTGAGAGAAAAGAAAAAAGAGTAATGTCACCTTTCAAGAAAGAGATGCAGAAAAGTTTTCAGGCACAGGTCAGAGATTATGCTTTTGAAAAAATTCTTGACAGGCATCTTTATACATTTAAATATCTGCTTGTCATACCAAATCCATATGGACTTGCAAAACAGACGGCACTTATTTTATTCAATTCTTCAAAAGAATGTAAAGTTGTGTATAGAGTTATAGGTGACACTCCGGACTGCGATTTTACAGGCGAAACAGAGTACACGACAAGACACAGAGTTCCGATACTTGGCTTGTATGGCGGTAGAAATAATAAAATTGACTTAAGCCTTGTAGATAAAAACGGCGAGACAATAAAGCACAGAGTCATTCAGATATATGTTTCGCCTATTCAGGAAAATATAAGGAATATGGTTTCAGAAACCGACACGAAAATGTCACAATTTGGTTTTATAATGCTTAATACTGCGATAGGTAGCCCGGTTGCAATAGACAGAAACGGGGATGTCAGATATTCTATTCAGATAAAAACAGGAAAGCTTGGTATGATACCGCTTGCAAACGGTCATTTTCTGCTTGTGGACAAGACTGCAAACAGGATTGACAAATATGGCAGGGTCACTCCGTGCAGATACCATGAGATGGATTATATGGGCAGAGTGTATAGGACATATCTTCTTGAATACAGGATAGGAAGAGCCATAACACAGCATGGAGATTCACTTTTCTTTGTTACTGCATCTGATGATGGACATTTATCTGACAGGATAGCAGAGCTTAATCTAAAAACAGGAGAACTTATAAAATATTGTGATATTCACAGTATTGTCGGTGACAAATACAGAGTGTATGACAACTGGATCGACACATCAAACATAGAATACAATGACGGCAGGATACTTATAACGGCAAAAAGACTTAACTCTATAATAAGCATTGACTGGAAAGAGTTAAAGCCTGACTGGATAATCGCACCGCCAAAGGTATGGCAGGACAGCGATGTGAGCAAGTATGTGCTTAAAGACAAGTCAGAGCATAGAGAAGGGGAAGCTGTTATACCGGTATGCTCATTTCCTGAATACACATCACTTATGGAGGACAATGGGGACAAAAAGAAAATCGTATTGTTTGATATAAGAAATGTTGTTAAATATGATGGAAAAGTCATTGTGCCCGGAGGAAAACGCTCCACCAAAAATTCTATGGTGAAGATAATAGATATAGACGAAAAGGATATGTCATACAGGGTAAGTGAACAGACGGAGGTTTTAAGTTCGCTTAGATTTTCAAGAGTTATCCATTCTGAAGATGAAAAATATCTTCTTGTTGCACAGGGATACCTAAGAGAGCAGACGGATGATGTGCACAGCATTATCCAGGAAATTGATGCAGGCACCGGAGAAAAACTTCATGGTTCAAAAATCAGAAAAGTATTTTCAAGTGCATGGATATTTGCACCTGATATAAAAGAATTCTGCGTATCAATGGAAAAGAATGACAATGTGATATTTGGAAAACTTAATCCGCTAGAAAAATTTGCTGGTGAACTGCCGGTATTGTCAAAAGAAAAAACAGATGGTTATTACTTTGGCAATGGAAGAATATGCGATGAATTATTTCTTTGCAATATGAGACCGGGAACAGTTGACAGGATTTATTTTATCGGTGAGCACAATGCATATGTTAAAGATATGGAAAATGTTGCTTTTAAAAATAAAAAGGAAAGCTTTGCGATACCTTTAAAGGAGTTTGTAAAGGACGAATATCATGTGTATGTAGAATATAATGATGAGGTGCATAAACTAAAAAATGAAATACGCATAGTAAAATAATGGGCTGTAATTTATAACTGTATAGCTTATAAGAATTGCGGCAATAAATTATTTATGGAGGAAGAAATGGATAATTTATCAGATTTTTCTGCAAAAGAGACAGATGGAATTTGTTTTATGCAGGATATTTTGGGTGGGACCGGATATTCGGATACAGAAGCATTTGATAAAAAAGAGCTAAAGAAAAAAGTTGATACCGAGAAAAATCTAACATGGCACAGCATGGATATAACAAAAGATGTGCGTGCAAAACAGTTAGGGCAGCAGCCAAAGACGATATGGCTTACGGGATTGTCAGGTTCAGGCAAATCGACAATAGTAAATGAGCTTGAGAAAAGATTATTTGTTTACGGTAAAAAGACAATGGTACTTGACGGGGACAATGTCAGGATGGGACTGAACAAAAATCTGGGATTCAGTGAAGCGGACAGAGTAGAAAATATCAGGCGGATAGCTGAGGTATCAAAACTGATGAACGATGCAGGACTTATTGTACTCACATCATTTATTTCTCCATTTAGAAAAGATAGAAGAAATGCGAAAGAAATAGTAGGAAAAGACAGTTTTATAGAAATTTACATTAGTACTCCATTAGAGGAATGTGAGAAAAGGGATGTAAAAGGCTTATATAAAAAAGCAAGAGCAGGTGAGATAGCCGATTTTTCGGGAATATCAAGTCCTTATGAGGAGCCTGAAAATCCTGATATTGAAGTAGATACTACAGGAAAAAGTATAGAAGAAACTGTAGAATATATTTTTTCGAGATTAAAGAAGTATTTATGATAAGAACTGTTTTCCGAATTTATAAAAACAAGGCAGTATATGGTTCTTAGGCAGAAATCATATGCTGTTTTATTTTATATACCTTATGAGAAAGCATAGCATGACAGTAAATATTGTGTGAGTGAACAGTATTAGTTATTTGATATATTTTATGAATTATGATGAAATGTTATAAAAATACAAATAAATATTTGATTTTGTAATAAAAGTGAGAAAATTTGTAAATAGGCTTGCTTTATTCATAGTAATCCTATATGATATAGAAAAAAGATAGGAATTAAAGAATATGAAGGCAGAGATACAAAAAGAATTAAAACTGATGGCTTCAATCTTCAAAATAGGTGTGGTTGGTTTCGGTGGCGGAACTGCTTTAATCCCTGTTATTGAAAGAGAAGTTGTTGAAGACCAGAAAATAGTTGAAAAAAGTGAATATGACAAGGATGTGATCGTGGCAAGTATTACTCCGGGTGCTTTACCGGTCGAGATTGCTACAGGTCTTGGAAAGCGTGCATATGGAGCTAAGGGTATGGCACTTGCTGCATTCCTTATGGCTTTTCCGGGTGTGCTTATGACCGTACTTATGTTATCAGTTTTGTCAAAGGTTGACGAAAAACTTTTTGTGCAGATAGAGTGTCTTTCTATCGGTCTTACAGCATTTATAAGCTGCCTTCTTACACAATATGCTGTAAAGAGTATGCAGGAAGCAAAGAAAGAGTCTGTAAAAAGATTTGGCAGGGCATTTGTTATAATGATAGCTGTTTTTATATTATCATGCGGAAAATCTGTTTACAATATACTTGGCATAAAAGAAACACCTGTATTTGGACTTTCAACGGTTCAAGTTCTTGGAATTGCATTTTTTGGAATATTTTATACACATTGCAGATTTAACATAAAAAATACACTTGTTTCAGGAATTACCATTATATTATATATACTTTGTGTAGGAAAAGCAGGTATAATACAGAATATTTATCTTGAGACAGTGTTAAAGATATTTATGTTCATACTTGCAATACATGGACTTTATGTTTGTACGAGATATGGTATGAGCAAAGGTAAAAGATCCGAAGAAGAGCTTGAAAAGGCAGGACACAGGCTCACAGCGGCAGGATTTTCAAAAGAGATGATAACATGGTTATTATTTATAATAATACTTTCAATACCGGCATTTATCATAACAAAAGACACATGGATTTATCTGTTTAGAGGATTTGCATCATCAATAATATCTTTCGGTGGCGGTGATGCTTATTTATCAGTAGCAGACGGTATGTTTGTAAGTACCGGAATGATAAAGGAAAGTGAATTTTACAGCCAGCTAGTTTCAATAGTAAATGTACTTCCGGGTTCTATCCTCTGTAAGACACTTGCCGGAATCGGTTACTTTATCGGTTTTGACATAGACGGCAGTGTACTTCAGGGATATGCGGTAGCACTTGCAGGATTTGCGTGCAGTGTTGCAGCATCAGGAATAGTATTTTGTATAATATATTACCTCTATGAAAAATTTGAGGGAATAGCAGTATTTAAGCTTATCGGAAGATGGATAAGACCGATAATAGCAGGACTTTTGCTAAATGTCATGGTATCAATGATATACCAGAATATAGAAACAGGAACAGCTATAGGAGGAAGTGTGGTTACGACACTTATCATTACATTTGTTATTTATTTTGTAAATCTGGTATTTATGCTCAAGGCAAAGGCAGGTAACGGAATACTTATACTTATATCGGCTGTACTTGGAATTGCACTTTGCAATGGGATTTTGATTTAACAATATCAGTTACGACAAAAATAAGGATTATTATTATGCGCTTAGGGACGCTTTCGCTCGGAGAACAACGCAGCGGTACATAAAGGTGCAAAAAACGCACCTTAAGTACCGGCGTTGTTCAAACGCCCTTCGGTCATGATAATAATCCTTATTTTTGTCTGGGTGTTGTAAAGTTAAGTTTTTCGTGCGACAATGAAGTTTTTGTTGTAAAATTTGTTCATATGTTAATAAATTTTTTTTGCTGTAAAGTTAAGTTTTTCGTGCGACAATGAAGTTCTTGTTGTAAAATTTGTTCATATATTAATAAAGTTTTTTTGTTGTAAAGTTAAGTTTTTCGTGCGACAATGAAGTTTTTGTTATAAAATTTGTTCATATGTTAATAAATTTTTTTGTTGTAAAGTTAAGTTTTTTGTATGCTAATGAAGGTTTTATTAAAGCTCATTTTTTTATTGATTTTTGAATAAATGTTTTGTATAATGTATATATAAATTTGCTGGTTATGTTTAAATGATTAGTGATTTTGTACAAAAATATCGTTACATATATTTTAGGTGTTTGCGAAACTGGTTGATTGTATCAATGATACAGTACATTATCATAATATATTATTAAATTATGTGATTATAACATTGTAATTTACAAAACAAATGATTAGTTTCGTGATTACCTGATATACATTTATACAGGAGGTAGATAAATTATGGCAAATCGTTTTATTTTAAATGAGACATCTTATCATGGAGCCGGTGCTATTGCAGAGATTGCTACGGAGGTTAAGTCAAGAGGGTACAAGAAAGCTTTTGTTTGTTCCGACCCTGATCTTGTGAAGTTTGGTGTTACAAAGAAAGTTCTTGATGTTCTTGAGAAAGACAGTCTTGATTATGAGTTGTATTCAAATATCAAGCCAAATCCAACTATTGAAAATGTTCAGACAGGTGTTGAAGCATTTAAGAAGTCCGGTGCAGATTATCTTATAGCTATCGGTGGAGGTTCGTCTATGGATACGGCAAAGGCTATCGGTATCATCATCAACAATCCTGATTTTGCCGATGTTGTAAGTCTTGAGGGAGTTGCTCCTACAAAGAATAAATCAGTGCCTATCCTTGCGGTGCCTACGACAGCAGGAACTGCGGCAGAGGTTACTATAAACTATGTTATAACTGACGCTGAAAAAAACAGAAAGATGGTCTGTGTAGACCCTAAGGATATTCCGGTTGTTGCTTTTGTGGACCCTGACATGATGTCATCTATGCCTAAGGGACTTACGGCAGCGACAGGTATGGATGCACTCACTCATGCTATCGAGGGATATATTACGGCAGGTGCATGGGAACTTTCTGATATGTTCCATCTGAAAGCTATCGAAATCATATCACGCTCACTCAGAGGAGCAGTTGACAATACGCCTGAGGGCAGAGAAGGTATGGCTCTCGGTCAGTATGTTGCAGGTATGGGATTTTCAAATGTCGGACTTGGTATAGTACATAGTATGGCACATCCGCTCGGTGCACTTTATGATACACCACACGGTATTGCAAATGCCATAATTCTTCCTACTGTTATGGAGTACAATGCAGAAGCTACAGGAGAGAAATACCGTGACATAGCAAAGGCTATGGGAGTTGAAGGCACGGAGAATATGTCTCAGGAAGAGTACAGAAAGGCAGCAGTAGATGCAGTAAAACAGCTCTCAAAAGATGTTGGAATACCTGCAGACCTTAAAGAAATCGTAAAGAAAGAGGATATACCATTCCTTGCACAGTCAGCATATGACGATGCGTGCCGTCCTGGCAATCCAAAGGAGACAAGTGTAGAAGATATAACAAAACTTTATGAGTCACTTATCTAAATTAGAAAATTAAATAAATATAGCTGTTTATGCGTAGAGGATTATATGGAAACTTATGGTGTAAACAGTGACGATTGCAGCCTATAAGAAATGTATATTAAATGCAATGCTTATAGGCTGTAATACTGTAAAATGTAGTTATGACTATTGTCTGGCTGTTATTATACAGAGGGACTTTCATAATTATTTAAATATCCCTTTATATACAAAAAATTATAATAGATTATCAAGGTCTTTCACCTCACAGGTGATAAGCATAGTCATCTTATCGGTCAGTCTTATATCAGGTGACGGGTTTACCTCGTATTCAGATGATGTATCCTGTCTTACGGCAATTACATTCAGGTTTTCTTTTTTTCTTAGGTCGAGTTCCATAAGAGATTTTCCTATCCAGTTTGGCTTGACATCAATCTCCACCATTTTAAGTTTGTCAGATATTTCCATAAAATTAATAACACGCCTGTTGGAGAGTTTCCTTGCAAGACGGATTCCGGTTTCCTGTTCTGGCATTATTGTCTGGTCTGCTCCAAGTTTTTCAAGTATTTTTTTATGTGTTTCATCCTGAGCCTTGCATACTACGGTTTTGACACCGGCATCTTTTGCATAAATTGTTGCAAGAATACTTATATCAAGTTTTTCAGTGATTGCAACGACAACGGCATCCATATTAGAAAGACCGAGAGTATCCATTGCTTCTGTATCCCTTATATCGACAGCAACTGCACAGGTGACAAAGTTGGCAACAGAGTGGACACGCTCTTTATCTATATCAACAGCGAGAACATCGGCACCTGTATTTGCAAGTTCAATGGCAACGCTTCGTCCAAATTTTCCAAGTCCGATAACGGCGAATGATTTTTCCATGAGTTCCTCCTTGTTGTTTAATGTGCTCTCGAAAGTATTCGTTTTGAGAAGATACCGAGAGTAAATTTTAATGTACTAGCTAGTGTGCTGGCATGTTGCGAAACTAATTGTATGTTGTGCTAATTGCACAAATATAACAAATAATGCCGCAGGCACACTTTCGCTGCCTGTCACTCTTAACAGTACATAAGGCAGCAAAAAGCATAAATTATATTATAAGTATCAGCCGACATTTATATCTTCATGAGGGAAAGAAACAAAGTCATTTTTTCTTTCTTTATTGAAGAAGATAACCATCGAGATTGGTCCTATCCTGCCGAGATACATACATATTATTATTATAAGCTTGCCTAAGAGGTGAAGCTTTGAGGTGTAATCTCTTGTAAGACCTACGGTTGCTATCGCACTTGTGGTTTCGTAGACAACATCGACCATTGAGCCACCCTCTGCCTGATATAGTCCGACGGATGCAAGCAGCAGGAATGATATGCTGACCATTGTTACGGCAAGTGCTTTTGTGACCGTCTGGTGTGGTATGTTTTTCCTGAAAACGACAAGATGTGTCTTTCCTTTTACAATGGCACGGGTGCTTAAAAATAATGTGGCAACGGTTGTTGTTTTTATTCCGCCAGCCGTACCTATTGAAGAACCACCGATAAACATCAAAAAGTAACAAAGAAGCACAGTTCCGTGTCTTAAGCCCGACTGTGAAAATGTTGCAAATCCGGCAGTCCTTAATGTGACCGATTGAAAAAGGCTTGCAACTATTTTATCAAAAAAGCTCAGTTTACCAATCGTGTCAGTATTTGTATATTCAAGGACAAATATAAGTAATGCACCGCCTAAGATAAGGATAGCAGTTGTTATAAGTGTTATCTTTGTGTGAAGTCTTAATTTTTGCAAACTCTTCTTAACAGAAATTTTATTCTGAAAATAATTTTTAACGGTAGCTTTTAAATCCATCCACACGATAAAACCGATTCCGCCTGAAACAATAAGAAACATCGTTACAAAATTTATCCATGGATTTGAAATATACGGTTCAAGGCTGTTTGCACCGAGCAGGTCAATACCGGCATTACAAAAAGCGGAAACAGCATGAAATATGGAAAACCACAGTCCTTTTATCAGACCGAAATCGGGAACGAAAACGAAACTGTAGCAGATTGCACCGATTATTTCTATTATAAAAGTACCTCTGAAAATAAATTTTAAAAAGCGGACAAGACCTTTGAGAGTGCTTAAATTGAGTGCATCTTCAAGGAGAAGCCTGTCGCTCAATGTAATGCGGCTTCCTGCAACCATCATTATCCCGGTGACAAAGGAAACTATTCCAAGTCCGCCTAGCTGGATAAGTATGAGAATGACTATCTTGCCAAAAAGACTCCAGTGGATTGCTGTATTTACAACAACAAGTCCGGTCACGCAGACGGAAGTAGTTGATGTAAATAGGGCATCGATGAAAGGAGTGAAATTTCCATCTGCCGAGGAAAATGGCAGACAGAGTATCAAGGCACCTATAAAGATAGCACCTAGAAAACCAAGTGCTATTATCTGGGTAGTAGAAAGTTCTTTGTTTAAAGTATGGAACATATAAACCTCACTTTCGCAAATTGCAGAAATACAATGAGTTGCTTTTGCAATTTTAACTGACTGCTGCATTGACAGTAAAAATTGTGAATTATCGTTACCAATCGTACAGCAGGATAAGCAATAACAAGTTATCAGTAACAAAAAATCCCCATATCATGACATTCATAATACGAGGATAATCAACGTGCGCGAGAAGATTCGAACTCCCGGCCTTCTGATCCGTAGTCAGACGCTCTATCCAGCTGAGCTACGCGCACATATTTAGTTATTTAGTTGTTGTCGCTTCGCACCGACGAGTTATACTATACCCCATCTAAAATAAAAAGTCAACACTTATTTTGAAAAAATTTAAAAAAATTGGTAACAGTTCAGCCTGCTCGTAAAAACTTGCAACTAATACCGGCAATGTGATATAAATATAAGAGGATTATAAATTAGTATTTGTTATAGCAGCAGAATTAACAAAACATATAATAGTTTCACAAAAAGTGATATAAATGCATTTAAAAAATTGGAGGTCAGCATGGCTGAAACTGAAATCGTAAAAAAACTAATTGATATAAATGGAAAACAGTGTGTTTCTGAGTCAGAAGCAATGAGCAGACATACTACATTCAGGATAGGAGGTCCGGCAAAGGTATTTGTCAGTCCTGATAACATAGAAAAGATAATAAAGACAATAGAATTACTTAAAAAAGAAGAACAGGAATATTTTATTCTAGGTAACGGAAGTAATCTTTTAGTTGCAGATGAGGGATATAATGGGATAGTAGTTTCTACGGAAAACTTAAAGGAACTTAATATAGAAAAAGAAGATGGCGATATGACATATATCTATGCACAGGCAGGCGTGATGCTTTCAAGAGCAGCAGTTCTTGCTTCTGAAAGTTCCCTTACAGGGTTTGAATTTGCAGGGGGAATACCGGGAAGTATAGGCGGAGCGGTTTCGATGAATGCGGGAGCATACGGGGGCGAGATTAAAGATGTAATAGTCAGTGCGGATGTTCTTATGGATAATGGAAGTGTCGTGAAAATGACAAATAAAGAATTAGAACTTTCATATAGAAACAGTATAATACAGAAAAAAAATCTTGTAGTTTTATCAGCTGAATTTGCTTTAAAGAAGGGAAAAAAAGAGGGAATACTTGCAAAGATGAAAGATTTTTCGACAAGGAGGCGGGATAAACAGCCGCTTGAATATGCAAGTGCCGGAAGTACATTTAAAAGACCGGAGGGATATTTTGCCGGAAAACTTGTCGATGATGCAGGGCTAAGAGGTTACCGTGTCGGAAATGTCATGGTGTCAGAGAAGCATTGTGGATTTGTCGTAAATGTCGGCGGTGGAACCTGCGAGGAAGCAAAAGCTGTTATAACTCATGTAAGAGAAGAAGTAGAGAAAAAGTTTGGAGTCATACTTGAAATGGAAGTAAGAAAACTAGGATGGAGTTAAAGAAATGAGGATGAATATGCGTTTTGTAATAGTTACGGGAATGTCAGGAGCCGGGAAAAGCTCAGTGCTTAAAATGCTTGAGGATATAGGATATTTTTGTGTAGATAACCTTCCGGTAAAACTTATACCAAAACTTACAAAAATGTTTATATGTGAAACTGACAGCATAGAAAAACTGGCACTTGGTATAGACATCAGAAATCTTGAGGGACTTTCACATCTTGATAAAACACTCAATGAAATGAGAGAAAACGGCTATCCGTATGAGATACTTTTTCTTGATGCTGACAGCAATGTGCTCGTTAAGAGATATAAAGAGACAAGAAGAAATCACCCTCTTGCCTTGCAAGGCAGGGTTGACAAAGCGATAGAGGCAGAGAGAGAAGAACTCCAGTTTATAAAAAAACACGCCGACTATATTATGGATACAAGTCATATGCTGGTGCGTGAACTCAAACAGGAGATTGATAAGATATTTTTAGAAAACGAAGAGTATCAGAACTTTTTTATCACGATACTGTCATTTGGATTTAAATACGGGATACCGGCAGACTGTGACCTTGTTTTTGATGTGAGATTTTTACCAAATCCGTACTATATTCCGGAGTTAAAGAAAAAAACGGGAAATGATTTTGAAGTGTATGATTATGTTATGAAATCGGAACAGGCAAAAGAATTTGATGAAAAATTATTTGATATGATAAAATTTCTTGTTCCAAATTATATCACTGAGGGGAAAAACCAGCTTGTTATAGGAATAGGCTGTACGGGAGGAAAGCATCGTTCGGTATCACTTGCAAATGCACTTGCAAAGCATATGCAGGAACTTCCATACAGTCTTAAAGTTGAGCACAGGGATATAGAAAAGGATGCCAAAACAAAGGGAGAAAATTAATGTCGTTTGCAAGTGATGTAAAGGAAGAAATTGGAAAACAGTATGACAAAGGAAGACATTGTCAGATAGCCCAGCTTGCAGTGATATTCGCACTTACGGGACATATAAAAAGAGATTTTAAAAATGAAAATTACATTGAAATGCGAACAGAGAACTTGACAGTTGCAAAGAAATCTTATATGTTATTAAAGTGCATGTTTGACATATCGCCGGAAGTGATGATAAGAACGCACAATCTTATGGCTCGCTCAAAAAACTATTTTATCTGTATAAAAGACAGTGAAAATGTACTTGAAGTGCTAAGAACGATAAAACTTTTAAGTGATGAGGACACATGGGGAGATTTTAATGCCGTAAATCAGCTTATAATCAGGAACACCTGCTGTAAACGGGCGTTTCTGCGTGGAGCATTTATGGTTGCCGGTTCAGTTACCAACCCTCAAAAAGGCTATCATCTTGAGATAGCCGTGACAAGCGTCTCACTTGCACAGCAGTTAAAAGAAGCAATGAGCTGTTTTGAAATTGATGCGAAGATAGTCGAGAGAAAAAAATATCAGGTCGTCTATATAAAAGAGGGGGCACAGATTGTTGATTTTTTAAATGTCATAGGAGCACATAAGGCACTTATGGAATTTGAAAATGTACGCATTGTTAAAGAAGTGCGCAACTTTGTCAACAGGCAGGTGAATTGTGAAACTGCAAATATTTCAAAAATAGTAAATACTGCTGCAAGGCAGATAGAAGATATTAAGTATATTCAATGTAATAGGGGGTTTAGTGCACTTACGGACGGACTAAAGGAGATAGCCGAGTTGAGACTTGAATATCCTGACAGTTCCCTGCAGGAACTTGGAAAGATGCTTGACAGACCAATAAGCAAGTCAGGTGTCAATCACCGTCTGAAAAAACTAAGCAATATTGCAAACGAAATCAGACAGGAAAAGGAAAATATGAATTTATAAAAATTTTAAGTAATCTGTCTGATAAAAGGAGGAACAACATGATTACAAAAAAGATTCAGATTCAGCTTCAAAATGGTTTGGAGGCAAGACCGGTAGCCGTATTGGTTCAGGTTGCAAGTCAGTACAACAGCAGCATTTATGTTGAGTGTGATGATAGAAAAGTGAATGCAAAAAGTATCATGGGTATGATGACACTCGGACTCACGGCAGGCGAGGAAGTTGTAGTTTCGGCCAATGGAGATGATGAGCAGACAGCAATGGATGATATAGTAAAGTACTTAAGCACAGCCAATGCATAGAAAAGTATTGCCTGAGATAAAGTTTAAAGCGGACGGTTGCATTAGGCAGCATAGTTCGCTTTTTTATATTTAGAAAGGGGAAAGTCATGAGTTTTACGCATCTTCATGTCCATACACAGTATTCACTGCTTGACGGTTCCTGCAAGATTGGTGAGATTGTGAACAGGGCAAAGGAGCTTGGTATGAAAAATCTTGCCATAACGGATCACGGAAATATGTATGGTGTTATAGATTTTTACAGGGCAGCAAAGGCGGCAGATATAAATCCGGTCATAGGCTGTGAGGTTTATGTTGCACCGGGGTCAAGATTTGAGAAGAAAAATGACAAAGGCGAGGGCAGATATAATCATCTTGTTCTGCTCGCAGAGAATGATAAAGGTTATGCCAATCTTATGAAGATTGTTTCAAGAGGATTTACCGAGGGTTTTTATTATAAGCCAAGAGTGGATTATGAAGTGCTTGAACGGTTTCATGAGGGAATTATCGCTTTGAGTGCATGTCTTGCAGGTATAGTTGCAACAAATTTAAGACAGGGATTTTATGATGAGGCAAAAAAAGAAGCACTCAGGTTAAGGGACATATTTGGAGAGGACAATTTCTTTTTGGAACTTCAGGATCATGGAATACCGGATCAGGCGACCGTAAACCAGGGATTGCTCAGGATGAGTCAGGAGACAGGTATAGAACTTGTTGCGACAAATGATGTGCACTACATAATGGCTGATGATGCGAAAGCACATGACATACTTCTCTGCATACAGACACAGAAAAAGGTTACCGACGAGGACAGGATGAGATATGACGGTGGTCAGTATTATCTCAAGTCTGAGGACGAGATGAAACAGCTTTTTCCGTATGCACTTGAAGCATTGGAAAATACGGAAAAGATTGCAAACAGATGTCATGTCGAGATAGAATTTGGCAATTACAAACTGCCGCAGTACGATGTACCTGACGGCTATACGGCATGGGAATATCTAAATAAACTCTGTAATGAGGGACTTGTAAGAAGATATGGAAATCCTGACAAAGAACTTAAAGAGAGACTTGAATATGAGCTTGAGACAATCCACACAATGGGATTTGTCGATTATTTCCTTATCGTGTGGGATTTTATCAAATATGCGAGGGACCACGGCATAAGCGTAGGACCGGGACGAGGTTCGGCAGCGGGAAGTGTCGTATCCTACACACTTGGTATTACCAATATAGACCCGCTTAGGTATGACCTTCTCTTTGAGCGTTTCCTAAATCCGGAGCGAGTTACAATGCCCGATATAGATATAGATTTTTGTTATGAAAGACGGCCTGAAGTTATAAAATATGTAATGGAAAAATACGGAAAAGACCGTGTTGTTCAGATAGTTACATTTGGAACTATGGCGGCGAGAAATGCCATAAGGGATGTGGGTAGAGCATTAGACCTGCCGCTTAATTTTGTCGATACTGTGGCAAAGGCAATTCCTATGGAACTTGGTATTACGATAGAAAAGGGACTTAAGGAAAATCCTGAATTAAAAGCACTTTATGACAGTGATGAGCAGGCAAAAAATCTTATAGACATGTCTATGAGACTTGAGGGACTGCCACGCCACACATCAATGCACGCGGCGGGAGTTCTTATAAGTCCTGAGGCAGTAGATGAGTTTGTACCGTTGTCGAGGGCATCCGACGGAACAATAACAACGCAGTACACCATGACGACCTTAGAGGAACTTGGCCTTTTGAAGATGGACTTTCTTGGTCTTAGGACACTCACCGTTATCCAGAATGCGGCACACATGGCAGGACTTGCCGATGACACTATGATGGATATAAATTACGATGACAAAAAAGTGTTTGAGATGATAGGAACAGGAAAAACAGAGGGTGTGTTCCAGCTTGAAAGTCCTGGTATGAGGCAGTTTATGAAAGAACTTAAACCTCAGAACATGGAGGATGTTATAGCAGGTATCTCACTTTACCGTCCCGGACCGATGGACTTTATACCAAAATATATTGCCGGAAAGACAAACCGTGACAGCATAGTTTACGATTGTCCACAGCTTGAACCGATACTTGCACCGACATACGGCTGTATCGTGTATCAGGAGCAGGTAATGCAGATAGTAAGAAATCTTGCAGGCTACAGTTTCGGGCGAAGCGATCTCGTGCGCCGTGCGATGGCAAAAAAGAAAACAAAAGTCATGGAGGCAGAGCGTAAAAACTTTGTGTATGGCAACGGGGAAGAGGGTGTAAAAGGCTGCATCGCAAACGGAATAGATGAAAAAACGGCAAACAAGATATATGATGAGATGATAGATTTTGCCAAATATGCTTTCAATAAATCACACGCAGCGGCATATGCAGTCGTGTCATATCAGACCGCATATTTAAAATGCTATTATCCCGTTGAATTTATGGCGGCACTTCTCACATCAGTAAAAGACAATACTGCAAAAGTAATCTCATATATAATGAGCAGTAAAAGTCTTGGTATAGACATACTGCCGCCCGATGTAAACGAGGGATTCAGCAGATTTCATGTGGCAAACGGGGCAATACGCTTTGGAATGTCAGCCATAAAAGGTGTAGGAGAGCCGGTTATCGAAGCAATCGTGGCGGAAAGAGAGCGTGGCGGGAAATTTGAGTCAATGCATGATTTTATGATGCGCCTCACCTCAAAAGAGATAAACAGGCACACGATAGAAAACTTTATAAAAGCAGGGGCACTTGATTCTATGCCCGGAAACCGCCGTCAGAAAATGATGGTTTATGATTCTATGTTAGATGCCGTAAACAGGGAAAAGAAAGATGCCATTGCAGGGCAGATGTCACTTTTTGATATGGGTGATGATGACCTTGACAAAGCGAATGAGATAAAGTATCCCGAAATTGATGAGTATGCAAAAGAAGAACTTTTGGGATTTGAAAAAGAAGTTCTGGGTATATATATAAGTGGGCATCCTTTAAATGATTATACGGAGCTTATGAAAAAAAACTGCACAAATACATCTCTTGACTTTATGGTGTCTGAGGATGATGAGGAGTCATCTGTAAAAGTCGAGGACGGACAGAATGTTATTGTCGGCGGTATGATAGCAGACAAAAATGTAAAAGTTACAAAATCCTCAAACAAACTTATGGCATATATACAGCTTGAAGATCTTTATGGAACTATAGAGATAACAATATTTCCGAGGGATTACGAGAGACTTAAGCCGCTTCTTACTGATGATGCGAAGATATTTGTCAGGGGCAGGGTTCAAACATCGGAGAACAGAGCAGCAAAACTTATCTGCCGTGATATAATACCTTTTGACAGAATACCGTGCGAATTGTGGATACGGTTTGAAAATATGGAGGAGTTTGTTGATAAAGAACAGGAATTATATAAAAACCTCCTGCCATATGATGGAAAAGATTTAGTATGTATATATGTTGCAAAAGAAAAACAGGTTAAAAGACTTCCAAAAAGCAGAGGTGTTGATGCGAGAAAACTTGTAAAAGATGACAATTTTAAGTTTATGCCGAAAGAGGCACTCGCAATTCGTGAAAAGAGTATTGAAAAATAATTGGATTTGCCGTAAAATTATGTTGGATAAATGAGAATAAGTAATAGTAAAATTTATGTAAGGACGATTACGGTTACTGTACGCACTTTGTGTGTCAGACAAAACTTATTGTACTATACTTATTGTTTCGGAAAATTTATACTAACGTTTTTATTTGACGATACTTAAGGAGGACATTATGAGTAATGCTGTTAAGACTATTGGTGTACTGACAAGTGGTGGTGATGCACCAGGAATGAATGCTGCGATAAGGGCAGTTGTCCGCACCGGAATTTCAAACGGATTAAAAGTAAAAGGAATCAGGAGAGGATATGCAGGTCTTTTAGAGGAAGATATCATAGACATGAACAATCTTTCTGTATCTGACATTATCCAGACAGGCGGTACTATTCTGTATACTGCAAGATGTCTTGAATTTAAAAAGAAAGAATATCAGAAAAAGGCAGCAGATATCTGCCGCAAGCATGGTATTGACGGTATAGTTGTTATCGGTGGTGACGGTTCATTCAACGGAGCGAGCAGACTCTCAGAGCAGGGTATAAACACTATCGGAGTTCCGGGAACCATTGACCTTGATATTGCCTGTACCGAGTACACTATCGGATTTGATACGGCTATAAACACAGCTATGGAAGCCATCGACAAATTAAGGGATACATCCGAGTCACATGAACGATGCAGTGTTGTAGAGGTTATGGGACGCACGGCAGGTCATATAGCACTTTGGACAGGTATAGCAAGTGGTGCTGAATATATACTTACTACAGAGAAATATCATGGTGATATTCAGAGAATTATCACAAAGATACAGGATAGAAGAAAACTCGGTAAGAAAAACCATATTATTGTAAACGCAGAGGGAGTAGGAAACTCAGCAGAGATGGCAAAGATAATCGAGGTTGCCACAGGTGTAGAAACAAGAGCTACAATACTTGGTCACATTCAGCGTGGCGGTAATCCTACATGTAAGGACAGAGTATTTGCATCAGCTATGGGTACAATGGCAGTTGAGCTTTTATGTGAAGGTAAGAGCAACAGAGTTGTAGGATACAAAGAAGGAGAGTTTGTAGACTTTGATATCCAGGAAGCACTTTCAATGTCAAAAGACCTTGATCCATACTTGTTCCATATTACACATAAACTTACAACAAGATAGAAAAAGGTAATTACGAAACTGATTACAGGTTGTGTTAATTGCACGATATAATTACGGATAATCATAGTTTCGTAAACATTTAAGGAGGTTTTATATGAAGAAATTTTTAAAATTTGTTGCGGGAGTGGCGGCAGTTGCAGGTGCAGCCTGCGGAGTTGTTTATTGCCTTAAGAAATTCTGCGGAATCGATCTTTTAAACAGAGATGAAGATTTCGATGAGTTTGACGAGGAATTTGATGAAGATTTCGACGATGACTATGACGATGCTTCAGATGATGACGAAGAATCAGATGAAGAAAACGAGACATCAGATGATGACGAATCAGGTGACAGAGAATATGTAACACTTGATATGGATGGTGAAGAAGCTTCGGAGAAAGAAGATTCAGAAGAAGAAAAAGCAGAGGACTAAGTTGTTCACTGATTAAAATTAAAAATCTGTGTGGTTTTATGTAACAGTTCAGCACAAAAAAGATAAGTCAATAATACATGAGCTTGCTCAATGTATTATTGACTTGTTTTTTGGGGCGGAATAGCCTTTCATTTATGAAATGAAGTAAACTTAAGCTGCATAGCAGCGACTGACAGCTTGCTGGCAGGTTTACGAATGTAATAAATGAAAGGCTGAACTGTTACATTTTATATCGGACTGCACAGATTTTTTTTGCATTTTTTAAGATTTTCTGTTATAATATGCAAATATTTGTTCGTGTCAGTTTGCTGCTGATATTTATTTTGTTCTGATATATACAGTTTTGTTATGTGAAAATTAAGAACAACAGACAGACGGCAGATAGTGATTTATTAATAGGGAGTTGCGAGACTCTTATAACAAACAGTCTTGTAATTACCTGTGATTTAATCTACTCTCGGAAGATACCGGGAGTAGATATTTATTAAAATGGAGGGCGTAATGAGCGACTATACAGGAAAAGAGATAGTGATACTTGAAGGACTTGAAGCAGTCAGAAAAAGACCGGGTATGTATATAGGTTCTACCGGTTCGAGGGGGCTTCACCATCTTATATGGGAAATATTAGACAACAGTATAGACGAACATCTTGCGGGATTTTGTAATGAGATACATATAACGATGAAAAAAGACGGAGGAATCAGCATAGAAGATAACGGCAGAGGAGTTCCGGTAGATATACATCCGACAAAAAAAGTATCGACGGTGCGTGTGGTATATACGATACTCCATGCGGGCGGCAAATTTGGAAACTCAGCCTACAAGGTGTCAGGTGGGCTTCACGGTGTTGGTTCGTCAGTAGTAAATGCCCTTTCAACACATATGACAGTTGAGGTGAAAAGAGGCGGACTTGTTTACAGAGATGAATATAAAGACGGCGGTCATCCTGTTACGGAACTTAAGAATGGTGCCTTAGAGCCGGTCGGTAAATGTGCAAAATCAGCGACGGGAACAAAAGTAACATTTTATCCTGATGCTGAGATTTTTGAGACTATACATTTTAAGGCGGAAGTCATAAAGAAAAAACTTAAAGAGATAGCATATCTTAACAAAAATCTCAAACTTGTATTTAAGAATGAAAATGACGGCGAGGAGAAAACATATCTTGAAGAACATGGCATAAAAAGCTTTGTTTCATATATAAACAGGGATGCTCATGTACTCCATAAAGAACCAATTTATTTTGAGGGGACAAGCGGGGATATAGAGGTCGAAGTGGCTCTTCAATATACTACAAACTTTTCTGAGCAGATAAATCCATATTGCAATAGGATAAATGTAGTAGACGGCGGTACACTTGTGACAGGATTTAAGATGGCACTTACAAGAGTTATGAACCAGTATGCGAGGGAACTTGGAGTGCTCAAGGATAAAGATGAAAATTTCGATGGAAAAGACATAAGAAACGGACTTGTGGCAATCATTTCAATAAAGCATCCTGACCCGCAGTTTGAGGGGCAGACAAAGACAAAACTTGGAAACACTGACGCAAAAACGGCGGTGGACGAGGTCGTGACGACAGAGATACAGCGTTATCTCGATAAAAACATAAATGTACTTCAGGCGATACTCGACAACTCCGTAAAAAGTTACAATGCGAGAAAAGCGAGCGACAAGGCAAGAAATACAGTATTAAAGCAGTTAAACGATGTGGATACAAAGAGTAAACTTGCTGCGTGTACTTCCAAAAATCCGGAGGAATGTGAGGTCTACATAGTTGAGGGAGATTCAGCCGGCGGTACAGTAAAAACGGCGAGAAACAGAAAAACGCAGGCGGTTCTTCCACTTAGGGGAAAAATATTAAATGTAGAAAAAGCATCACTTGAAAAAATATTGTTAAATAATGAGATAAAATCAATGATAGCAGCATTCGGTTGTGGCATAGGTGATGAATTTGATATAAATAAACTCAGATATGACAAGATAATAATACTCACTGATGCTGATGTTGACGGAGCACATATAAGCACATTGCTGCTCACATTTTTCTACCGTTTTATGCCTGAACTTATCTATTCAGGGAAAATATACAGAGGTCTTCCACCACTTTACAAGGTTGATTATGAGGCGCTTGACAAAAAGACAAAGAAGAAAAATTCTGAATATGTATTTAATGACTTTGAACTTGAAAAGTTTAGAAAAAATAAAAACAATAAGATAGTAAGCATACAGCGTTACAAAGGACTTGGTGAGATGGACGCGTCACAGCTCTGGGAAACGACACTTGATCCTGAGAGCAGACTGCTCGCACAGATAACGATAAGTGACAGCGTGGATGCGGACGATGCGACGACGACGCTTATGAGCAGTAATGTGCCGCCGAGACGGCAGTTTATAATGGAAGAAGCACAGTATGCAAATCTGGATATATAGTAATTTAAGGAGAATAAAATGAAAACAAAGGAACAACCAATTATTCAGCTTGATTTCTCTGAGGAGATGAGAAATTCATATAGAGATTATGCGATGAGTGTTATCATAGCGAGAGCACTTCCTGATGTCAGGGACGGTTTGAAACCTGTTCAGAGAAGGATTCTTTATGCTATGGATGAGCTTTCACTTGCACCTGACAAACCCCACAGAAAGAGTGCTCGTATTGTCGGTGATACGATGGGTAAGTATCATCCTCACGGTGACAGCTCCATCTATGATGCACTTGTGCATATGACGGAGGAGTATTCGCTTTCACTGCCGCTTGTTGACGGACACGGAAATTTCGGTTCGATAGACGGTGACGGTGCGGCAGCTATGCGATACACTGAGGCAAGACTGTCAAAGACTGCGATGACGATGCTTGAAAATCTCGATAAAGGTCTTGTGCCGTTTGGACCAAACTTTGATGAGAGTGAAAAAGAGCCTCTCGTTCTTCCGGCAACACTGCCAAATCTCCTCATAAACGGAACAACGGGAATTGCAGTCGGAATGGCAACCAATATGCCGCCGCACAATCCGGGCGAAGTTATAGACGGAGTTATCGCATATATGGATAATCCGGAGATTTCCACAAAAGGACTTATGAAATACATAAAAGGACCTGATTTTCCGACAGGTGCGGCGATAACAAACACGGATGATTTGTTTGATATATATGACACGGGCGAGGGAAAGATAAAACTTCGTGCAAAAGCCGAGATAGAAAACGGTACAAATGGAAGAAAAAATATAGTTGTAACCGAGATACCGTACACCGTCGCAGGAAACAAGACAAAACTTCTTGAAAATCTTGTGTCACTTTCAAAAGATAAGGTGTTTGATGAGATATATGATGTGCGTGACGAGTCATCAAAAGAGGGAATAAGGATAGTAGTAGAAGTTAAAAAAGACAGAAATGCAGAAAACCTCTTAAACGGACTTTACCAGAAAACAGCACTTGAAGACACATACGGCGTAAATATGCTTGCCGTAAAAGATAAGCAGCCTATAACATTTACATTAAAAGGACTTGTACAGGAATTTGTGGAATTTCAGGAAGAACTTTACACAAAAGAGTACGAGCATCTTTTAGAAAAAGCAAAGGCAAGACTTGAGATAGTAGCAGGTCTTATAAAAGCAACAGATGTGATAGACCTTATCATAGAGATACTTCGTGGAAGCAATTCCGTAAAACAGGCGAAAAACTGTCTTATAAACGGAGTTACGACCGATATAAAATTCAAGTCTCAGAAATCAGAAAAGGCAGCAGCAAAACTTGATTTTACAAAAAATCAGGCAGATGCGATACTTGCGATGCCTTTAAGTAAACTTATCGGACTTGAACTTTTAAAGCTTCATCAGGAAAACGATCAGCTTCTTTCAAATATAGAAGAATACAACAACATACTTGGAAATATAGTTGAATTGCACAAAGTAATAAAGAAAAGGCTTAAAAATTATAAAAAGCAGTTTGGCAGAGGAAGACGCACAATACTCACAAATATGGACGCAGGAAAATATGTTGAGGAAGTAAAAGAAGAAGACCTCTATGTACTTATCGACAGATTTGGTTATTGCAAATCGGTGGACGAGTCAAGTTATTCGAGAATATCGGCTGAATCATTAAAAGAATACACGCACAAGCTACAGATAAGAAACACTGACAAACTCTGTGTATTCACGAAAAACGGATTTATGCATCAGATAAAAATGTCAGCGGTACCAAAAGGAAGAAACAGGGATAAGGGTGTACTTATCCAGTCACTATGCAAACTTGGAAACGATGAAGTGCTTATATATATAGCATTTGAAGACCTGTTTAACTCACAGCTTTTATTTGCTACAAAAAACGGACTTGTAAAACTTGTATCTGGAATAGAGTTTGAAACGATACGCTCAACTATAAATGCAACAAAGCTCGATGATGGAGACGAACTTATAGCAGTCAGACCGCTAAGTGATGAAGAATCCATCTCAGAAGACAGCAGTGTAGTCATAATAACCCACAAAGAAGCATCGCTGAGATTTCCGCTCTCACAGGTAAATGAACTGAAGAAAGCCAGCAAGGGAGTAAAGGGAATAACGATGGCAGCAGATGATTATGCGTGGTATGCGGAGGTTATCTCAAAAGAAACTGAGACGATTGAGCATGACGGAAAGAAATTTTCGGCAAAGAAGATAAAAATACGAAAAAGGAATGACAAGGCATCGAGGTCGAAGATAAGGGAGTAAAATTTCTCCGGTTAGGGTATTGAAACCTAAATTGATTTTTGATACCATAAGAAGTGGTATATTTACTAACAAAGCAAAAGACCGGCTTTAAGAAAGGATGACACAACATGAAAAAGACACCATTTGTAACAAAAGAACAGATTGAAGAAATAGCAAAAACATACCCTACACCTTTTCACATCTACGATGAAAAGGGCATCAGAGAAAATGCGCGCAGACTTAAAAAGGCATTTTCATGGAACAAAGGTTATCGTGAGTATTTTGCGGTAAAGGCAACTCCAAACCCATTTATCTTAAAACTTCTCCAGGAAGAGGGATGCGGTGTTGATTGTTCATCACTCACGGAGCTTATGATGTCAGAGGCTTGCGGCTTTAAGAATGACGATATAATGTTTTCATCAAATGTTACACCGGCAGCCGAGTACAAAAAAGCAAAAGAACTCGGTGCATATATAAACCTTGATGATATTACACATATAGATTTCCTCGACGAAACAGCAGGAATCCCTGAAACTATCTGTTGTCGTTACAATCCAGGCGGAGTGTTTAAGATGGGAACAGACATAATGGACAACCCTGGAGATGCCAAGTATGGCATGACAAAAGAGCAGATGATAGAAGCTTTCAAGAGACTTAAATCAATGGGAGCAAAATATTTCGGAATACATTCATTCCTTGCCAGTAATACAGTAAGCAATGATTACTATCCTACACTTGCAGGAATCCTCTTTGAACTCGCTGTAGAGCTTAAAGAAAAGACAGGAGTTGAGATTAAGTTCATCAACCTCTCCGGTGGTGTCGGAATCCCTTATACAGAGGATAAAGAGCCAAACGATATAGCAATTATCGGTGAGGGTGTACACAAGAAATTTGATGAGATAATGGTACCGGCAGGAATGGGAGATGTGGCAATATTTACAGAGCTTGGGCGTTTCATGCTCGCACCATATGGCGGACTCGTAACAAAAGCAATTCATGAAAAACATATATACAAAGAGTATATTGGAGTTGATGCCTGTGCGGTAAACCTTATGCGTCCTGCAATGTACGGTGCATATCACCACATCACGGTACTCGGCAAAGAAAATGAGCCATGCGACCACAAATACGATGTAACAGGTTCACTCTGTGAAAACAATGATAAATTTGCCATTGACCGTATGCTTCCAAAGATTGACATGGGAGATTATCTCTTTATACATGATGCAGGAGCACACGGATTTTCGATGGGCTACAACTACAACGGTAAATTAAAATCAGCAGAACTTCTCCTCAAAGAGGACGGAAGTGTTCAGATGATAAGACGTGCTGAGACACCAAAGGATTACTTTGCAACATTTGATTTCTGCGACATACTCAAAGATGTTAAATATTAAAAAGTAAGAAAATGTTATGCAATACAATATGCGGACTTAAGTATTGACAATTATTAAACTGTTGCGGATTTGTTCAAATTGCATAAAAAGAAAAAAAGACACCGGTAAAATTTGGCGGTGTCTTTTTGAATTATATCTGAATACAGGTAAAGTTTTTTTTACTTAAGGTCGATAAATAGTATGAAAATGAAATTTACACATATTATCTGTGTTGAAAATACAGATAATATGTTGTGGAATCTTTAAATCACAAGTTTTGATTAGGTGGTGATAATATGAGGATAGATGCATTAAATCAGGTAAGTCAGTTATACCAGACGAGCAAACCTAAAAAAGTATTAAAGAACAAAGAAAACGATACATCAGACAAATTTGAAATATCGCAGTCAGCAAAGGATTACCAGACAGCAAAGGCAGCAGTAAAAACTTCTTCCGATATCAGGGAGGACAAAGTTGCTGAACTTAAAGAAGCTGTTACGAGTGGTACTTACAATGTATCAGCGGCAGAAATTGCAGACAAGATGGTAGGTAAATACTTCGATTCGATTTTTTAGAGTAAGCCGTTGGCAGTGGATGCCCCGGTATGAAAAAAGAGGAAAAAGATTTGGCTAGTTTAATGGATGAACTCCTTGAGGTTTTATCAGAGGAGAGAGATATTTATGAAGAGCTTGCACCAATATCGGAGAAAAAAACGCAGGTGCTTATAAAAGAGGATTTAAAAGAGCTCAAAAAGATTACTGACAAAGAACAGTTACTTGTTGACAAAGTAAGTATTGTTGACAGGAAAAGGGAAAAAGTCATTCAGAATATAAGCGTTGTTTTAAATAAGGATTCAAAGGAATTGGATCTTGCCACACTTGGCAATATATTATGTAAGCAGCCGGATGAGCGTAAAAAGCTCAATATGCTTCATGACTCGCTGAGACAGGTTATGAACAGGCTGGTGATTGCCAATCAGAAAAATAAAGAACTTATAGAAAATTCCCTAGAAATGATAGAGTTCAATATGAACTATATTAAAAGCACAAGGATGTCGCCGGGAAATAACAATTATAATCGCAATGCCGCTACAAGCTACACAGATTCAAGCAGAGGCGGATTTGATGCAAAACAGTAGTTCTTACGGAGTATATTCTTAAAGATGCATGGTTTTAAAAACTATGCATTAGGAGTGTACAGCGTATAGCTATAAGCATCTGATAAGATTATGATTATACGGTGTACATTCTTTTTTTGATTTAAACTATAAAAGATGCTCTCAAAATTCTTCGTTCAGAAGATACCGGGAGTGAATTAAAGAGTATGGAGGAAAAAGATGAGCTTATTCGCAAGTTTACAAAACGGGGTTTCCGGATTAAATGCTGCATCATCGGGTCTTAACACGACAGCACACAATCTTGCCAATACAAAGACAGCAGGATATACGAGGCAGCAGACAATCCAGAAGGATATGTATTATCAGACTTTCAAAGTATCAAATAATGGTGCTATGAAGATAGGAATGGGAACATATGTCGCAGATGTGCGTCAGATAAGAGATATGTTTCTTGATAAAGAGTACAGATTGCAGGTCAGCAGACAGACATTCTATGAAAAACAGGTTGAATGTGAGCAGGAAGTAGAGGACATCTTCGGTGAAAATGAGGGTGTAGAGTTTAGAAACTCTATGGAAAGTATGTGGGAAGCTATTCAGAACCTGTCAACAAATCCTGAAAGTGTAGTAAACAGACAGCTTTTTATAGCACAGTGCGAATCATTTATAGAAACAGCAAAAAATGCTTATACAGCCATTACAAAGTATCAAAGCGGATTGAATACGGAAGTGGCGAAACAGGTAAAAGAAGTAAATGATATAGCAGACAAGATAGCAGCATTAAATAAGACGATAGCTGAAAAGGAGGCATCCGGTGTTGAAAATGCCAATGATTACCGTGATCAGCGAAATCTTCTCATGGATGAACTTGCAAAATATACATACTATACCTACAACGAAGATATAGATGGCAAAGTTCAGATATATATAAACAATGCACCACTGGTTATAGAGACAAAGGCATTTCATATGAAAACGGAAAGTGCCACACAGACAGGTCTTTATAATGTTGTATGGGAAAGTAATGGTTTCGGAGATGTCTACAAGCAGGATGAAGCGTATTCGACAGCTAAAAAGACAGATACAGGTACACTTTACGGAATACTTACGGCAAGAGGAAATAAAAATGCAGTTTACAGTGATGTTCCACAGCAGCCCGATCCAAATGATAAAAAGTATCTGAATGCGGATGGTTCGTTCAATCAGACATTATATGATACAGATTATGGCAAATATAAAGACAAGGTTGAGCTTTACAACAACACTATAGGAAATTCAATACTTACACAGGCAGAAGCACAGTTTGACCTTCTTATAAATGGAGTTGTAACAATGTTAAATGATGTGTTCTGCCCAAATCTAAAGGATAAAAATGATGATGACAGGATTACGATAAAAAGTGCAGTTGAGGGTACAACAAAAGATGCAAACGGCAATGATATAACATTTAAGCTCGATACATCCAAAAAATATAAGCTGCTTGATGTCACGAACAGCCCGGTAGGAGCAGATGATGATGAAACTATCGGAACAGAGCTGTTTGTCAGAACAGGTATGTCAAGATATACAAAGATAACTCTTGACCATCAGGTTTATTCCGACAGCTGTGTAGATTCAGACGGAAATCCGCTGGGACTTGCGAAAGACAATGGCGATGGAACATATACATTATATGTTTACAATGAAGAAAATGTATCAATAGAACAAGACAAGACAGACGGCAAATATACATATAATTATCATGATGATAAAGACGGTTACACTGACAAGACAACAATGTACACTATCACAAATCTTCAGATAAATCCTGATATACTTGCTGATTATTCGCTTTTGCCGGTAAAGGAAAATTCAACCGGAGGAGATTCAGGTGCATATGCACAGGATATATATCAGAAAATTCTCACGGCATGGAAGTCAGATTTTGCAGTGCTTGACCCAAATACCAAAACTTCATATACATTTGATGAATATTACAATGAAATGATAGGAAACTTTGGTACAAGAGGAAGTGTATGGCAGACGATAGTAGATAATCAGGAAAAAGAAGTACAACAGGATGAGGAAAAGCGTCAGCAGATAGCCGGTGTATCAACGGACGAAGAACTTGCAAGCCTTTTGACTTACCAGCACGCGTACAACGCAGCGTCGAGATATATAAATGTAGTAAATCAGATGCTTGAACATCTGCTTGAAAGACTCGGATAAAACATATAAATGTACTGTCAGTATCTTCTAAGAACGAATCTATCTCAGAATTTTTCCTTTAGAAGCTGCCGGGAGTACATATAAATTCAGGGGAGGAAAATATATGGCATCAACATTTTTTGGATTAAACATAGCTGTATCCGGAATGAACACATACAATGCCGTGTTAAATACAACAGCACACAACATATCCAATACTAAGACAAAAGGATATTCAAAGCAGGTGGTAAACCAGCAGGCAAAAAATGCATTGTCGCTCAGAACATCATTCGGAATGCAGGGTACCGGTGTTGAGGTTACTGAGATAGCAAATACAAGAGATTCTTATTATGACTATAAGTACAGAAAAAGTACAACAACATTTGGATATTATGATGCGGCAAAATATTATATGAGCAGCATAGAAGATTATTTATATGTAAAGGATGACAAGAGTGGAGGACTTTCAACATCGCTTGATTCATTCTTTAAATCACTTATAAATATGACGACTGATTCCACGGATACAACAAAGAGGGCAGAGGCAGCAGGTTATGCCGATTCACTTGGAGAGTATGCAAGGAAAATGTCAATGAATCTTCAGACACTTCAGAATGACATAAATACTGAGATAAGTTCTACGGTTAAGCAGATAAACGCATATGCAGAGCAGTTAGCTTCACTTACAAAGCAGATAAATTCGCTTGAAGTGTACGGAGGACAGGCAAACGATCTGCGCGACCAGAGAGCGAGGATACTTGATGAACTTTCGGCACTTGCCGATGTAGAAGTCACGGAAAAAGTTCCTGAGACAGGAAGCGGACTTCATCAGTACATAGTAGCACTCGGAGGTAATATCCTTGTAGACACATATTCATATAAAACAATATCTGTTGAAACATCTGCGACAAAAGACAATCAGTGTGATATTCAGGGACTCTACGGACTTAAATGGAGTGACGGTCAGACATTTAATATAAGAAGTACGATACTTGGAGGAAAACTTCAGGCATTATTTGAGATAAGAGATGGAAACAATGGTGAAAACTTTAATGCAAAGCTTACTGACAATGGCAACGGAACTTGCGTAGGCAAGGATGCAAAAGGAAAATCGACCATCACATTATCAGCAGAGTCGATAACGGGAGCTAACAACTGCGATCTTGCAAAACTCAGCATACCGGAGTCCAATGCCTGCCTTACGATAGGAGGCATAGATTATAAATATGATTCATTTGAAGTATCAGTGGCATTGGATGGAACATACACATACACATTTACATTGTCAGAAAATCTTGATGCAACATCAACTACTAACATAGAAAAAGCTTATAAAAAAGGTGATTCGGCATCAATAGGCGATTCGGTAGATTTCAGAGGAATACCTTATTATATGTCACAGCTCAATGAGTTTATAAGAACATTTTCGGCGAATGTAAATCAGCTTCAAAATGCAGGATATGATATGAACAATGACCATGGTGTAGATTTGTTTGTAGGACTTGACAGCAAGACAAACAAGCAGATGGATATGATTGAACTTATCAGAAACACAAAAGATGGTTATTACTATCTCAATGGAAGCAAAGTATTTTCGTTCTCAGGAAATATAGATGACTCTGCAGACCCGACGAAAATAACAGCAGGGGCAGATAAAAATGATGCAACACTTATAGATTACCTTAAAAATAATGAATATACGATAAAAAAGGATTCAGAAGAAGTTGTAAGCAAAAACGGCATAAAAGGAAAAATATACACACTTGTCAATAAAGACGGTGATGATACAGAGACAATATTTATACCGGATGATGCAAAAAACATATTCTCATTCAGCTCGTCTTCAACAGAGGATGCAAACGGAGATGTTCATTCATCATATTATGGAATTACGGCGGCACGCTTTCAGGCAAACAAGAATGTTGTAAAAGACGGAAGACTTATGGCAGCAGCTAAATATCCGCAGGAAAAAACCGGTTTATCAGAATCAGGAAACCTTGACAGACTTGTTGCATTGCAAAACGATCAGAATATATTTAAGCAGGGAACACCGACGGCATTCCTTCAGATAATGACTGCAACGATAGGTGTAGATTCTAGTAAAGTTGTCGCAGCAGCAACGAACTCAGAAAATATACAGAAATCCATTGAAAACAGAAGACTTTCTGTGATGGGTGTAGACGAAGATGAAGAAGCACAAAACCTTGTTATCACGCAGAACCTGTTAAATGCACAGTACAGGGTTATTTCAGTTATGAATGAGGTGCTCGACAAGCTGATAAATCAGACTGGAGTATAAAACACCAAACCTGACGGTTTGGTGTCAAATCGAGAAATGTTTAAAAGTATAAATTTAGCAGTTCAGTGTAAAAATGTCAGCCGATATTATAGGTGATAAAACAAGGGGGAATAACATGAGAGTTACAAATTCTATGATTTCAAATAGTGCTTCGGCACATATTACAAATGCGAAGAATAGTCTTTTAAAATATTCAGATCAGTACACAACACAGAAAAAGATACAGAGACCTTCTGATGATCCGACAGTTGCCGTTCGTTCTCTGAAACTTCGTACAACATATTCACAGCTTACACAGTATGCTGAGAAGAATGTTCAGGATTCCATGAGCTGGATGGACACAACAGAGACTGCGCTGGAAAATATATCAAAGAAGTTTGACAGTATGAAATCATATTTCAACCAGGGTGCAAATGATTATCTCAAGGCAGATGACAGAAAATCAGTATTGAAAACTTTACAGCAGTATGTAAAGTCAATCTTTGAGGATGAAGCAAACACGGACTATTCAGGAAGATATGTATTTACCGGGTACCGTACTGACACATCACTTTTATTTGAGGAAAATACTGACAAGCTTTCATATCAGATAAAAGAAGATTTTTCATATGCTTCATTTGACAGCATCACGGTAGTAACAGGTGGTGCAAATTACAGTGATACAGTAACGGACGGTCAGACATATACAGATGCGACAGCAAAGACAAATAATGTATATCAGTTAAGACTTTCTTACGATAATTGCTCAAAAGATGCATTTAATCAAACAGGTTCAAACGGTACAGGCATAGCAATTTCATTTACATATAAAGATGCGGCGGGAAAGACACAGACAGAGGTTTATGCAGCAGCAGGATATAAAGGAACACCGGCAGCATCCGGAAATATTATAACTCGTGCATCAACAGATACAAACGCATATGATGTAGGCGATGATGAGATGGTTTATCTCTACGATACAGGAGAGGTGCTCGTAGGCAAGACAAAATATGCGGATATACAGACAAAGCAGGCTGATTTCAGTGTAACATATGTAAAAAATGATTTTGAAAAAGGTGACATCAGACCGGAAATGTATTTTGAATGTACAGCATATGATTCAGTCAACAATAAGACAACAAAATATGCAGATCCAAGTAATCAGGAAATCCAGTATGAGATAAACTATAGTCAGAACATAACAGTAAATACGCAGGCAAAGGATGCGATAAGCACGGATATTTACAGAATGGTAGACTATATAGCCAAGACGGTAAAATATGTCGATGAAGTAGAAACAAAACTTGATGAAGTGGAAAAGATGATATCAAACACTACAGACAAAGACAAACTTGCAACATTAGAAAGTCTTAAGACATCACTCGAAACAGAAAAAGACCTCCGTGGAAAAGTAATGACGGAAGCTTTTGGTATGGGTCTTACGATGGTAGATGAAGCAGGTCAGAAAGTAAGTGTTGCAACATCTGAACTCGGTGCAAAATACAATAGAGCACAGCTCACATACAATAAGCTTCTCGATGAACAGACAGATGCAGAAGATAAGCTTTCAGAAAATGAAGATGTAAGTCTTACGGATGTGTATATAAATCTTACACAGGCGGACAATCTTTATCAGGCATCACTTTCAGCAACGGCTAAGATACTTGGAAATTCACTTCTTAATTATATTTAGAATTTTAGGATGATATGTAAATGGCAATGTTAATTATATTTAAAATTTTATGATGCCATATAGATATACCTGATGATTATATTTAAAAATTCAGAATAATCTGGATTGAAAATAAATAATAAATAAACGAAAATTATTTTATTAGAACAGATGGAAAGGATGCCGGAGGTGATGAATAGAGGTTCATTACTTCCGGTATTCTAAATAGGTATTCTAAATATGTGCTTTTGGCATCTTCTCAAAACGAGTCATTTCGGCTGGATTTCCGATATACTGTTTCCATTTTCTCGTCGTACACACCGTGTACGCATACATACTTTGTATGTATTGCGAAAATGTTATTGTACATCAAAAATCCATCTCGAAATTCTTCGTTCGGGAGATTCCGAGAGCACATTAAATTCAGAACGGAGGTTTGTATGAAAATAGATACAAAATATTTCGGTGAGATAGAAATAGATAATGATAAGATAATTCACTTTGAAAATGGAATTATGGGATTTGAGGAATATAAGGACTTCACTCTTTTATACGACAGTGAAGCAGAGAAAAAGCCGTTTTTCTCATGGCTTCAGTGTGTGACGGAAAAGTCGCTCGCTTTTCCGGTTGTAAATCCGCTAAATGTCATAAAAGACTATAATCCTGTAGTTGAAGATGCACTTCTTGAACCACTGGGTGAACTTAAAGATGAAGATATAGTTCTTCTTGTGTTTGCCACTATACCAAAGAATGTAAAAGATGCATCAGTAAACATGAAAGCACCGGTCATAGTAAATGCAGCAAATGGAAAAGCTATCCAGGTAATACTTGAAAAAGGTGGCTATAAGATAAAGCATAAGATTATAGAAGATATTAGTAAAGAATAGGAATGGAGGGTAGTATGTTAGCATTAGCAAGAAAAATAAACCAGTCGATAATGATAGGCAGCGACATAGAGATAACATTGCTTGAAATAAAAGGCGACCAGGTGAAGATAGGAATAAATGCACCAAAATCCGTACCTATATATAGGAAAGAAATTTATATGCAGATACAGGATGAAAATAAAAAAGCATCAGAGGGTGAAATAGATGTAGAAGTATTAAATAAGTTATTTTCCGGCAAAGCCTAAAATAAGGCGTGGAATTGCCGATATAAAGGATAAAGAAGTTTATGACATTTTTGATTTGGGTTTAATAAGCAGAGCAAAAAACTCATATTTGCTGTAAGTTTTTTTGCATTTATGGCAAATCAGATTAGATCAGATTGAAAAGACAAAAAGAAACAAAAAATGTTACAGTATATGTCAATGGTATCGGTACAAAAAAATTAGTAATCAGTAATTATATTAAAGATTTAATTTTTATTGTACGGGGATAATCATAAAAATTCGGGAATGTAATATAAATGGATTTTTTGCAATTTCGGATAAGCAGCACACAAACATGAAAATCACACGGAGGTGACAATATTATGGAAATAGAATCAATAAAGTCAGTAGGAGCAGCAAACTCAGGAGCAGCATCATCTTATGTACCGCCTGTATCAGATACTTCAGGAAATTCTGTTAAAGTTGTCAATGATACACAGAAAGCAGCAGCGACACCAAGTGAAAGCAATAGCGATTCAAACAATCAGAGCGAAGTGCAAAATCAGGCAAATGAAAATCGAAAGGTAGCTAAGAGTACAATAGACAGCACTATATCTGAGACTAACTCAAAGATAAAAATGTCTAATACTCAGTTGAAATATCATATAGATGAAGAAACTCAGCGTATATCTATCAAGATCATTGACAAGGATACAGACAAAGTTATCCGTGAAGTTCCACCTGAGGAAACACTTGAAGCAATCAAAAAGATATGGGAGATTGCAGGTATCATAGTAGATGAAAAGAGATAACAGGTACATTATCAGGTAATTGTTTGGTGTACCTGCTTAGAATAGGAGGGTTATTATGCCAATAAGAATGACAGGACTTACATCAGGACTTGATACAGAGTCTATAGTAAATCAGCTAATGTCAGCACAGCGTACAAAACAGACAAAAGTTGAAAATAAAAAGCAGAAGCTTGAGTGGAAGCAGGAGATTTGGAAAGGTCTTAATACCAAAATCTATGGATTTTATAAAGACTCGCTTTCAAAGATGAAATATAGCTCAAATTATTCAACAAAAAAAGCGTCAGTGAGTGACTCTACAAAGCTTACGGCAACGGCATCAACAAAAGCGGCAGCAGGGTCATATAAGGTCGCAATAAATAAAATAGCATCTGCACAGTATGTGACAAGTGGAAAACTGGATTATAAAGATACAGATGGAAAAACAGCCAAAACAGCAACATCATCTACAAAGTTAAGTGAACTTGGAATGTCATCAGGTACTGTACTTAAATTAGAAGTGGGAGACAAATCATCAGCTTTAGAAGTAAATGACAGCACAACTATAAAAGATTTTGTAGATTTTTGCAGCAACGCAGGATTAAATGCTACATTTGATGAGAAACAGCAGAGATTTTTCCTTAGTTCAAAAGACAGTGGAGAAGAAAATTCATTTAAGTTGTCTGCAAATGGTTATTCAAGTGATGGACAGACGATTGTAAATAATCTTAACGATGCTGTAGGTTTAACAAATCTTACATCAGATCAGAAAAAGACATATAATTCTATTGTGTATGGAGCGATAGCATCAAATAAAGAAATATCAAGTGATGATATAACTACATTGCAGACATTAGCAAAAAGTTCAGCAGATGCGGAAGCAAACAGTAAGGCAACAGCTTTTTACAGATCGAAGCTCGAAAAGAATTATACATTGTCCGATGAAGATGCAAAGGCAATAGAAGATAAGTATAATGCTAATGGTACACTTACAGATGAGGATAAAGCAACTGCCATTCAAAAAGAAAAAGATGAAAAGAAAAAAGCAGACATTGATAAACAGATGGCAACAGATGAGAGCAAAGCCGCAATAACAACGCTTGTAGAAAGTGGAATCACAGCTCAGAATGTGTCAGATGCTGGCTTAGATGATGCATCACAGTACACATTTGAGTCAAAAACAGAAAGAGATAATGTTGCAAAAGAGGCAGTAAACAATGCGGTGACAGCATACAATAAGGTTGCATCTAAGGGAATCACATCAACAAATAGCGCATTAGCAGCTTTAGGACTTCAAAATGTTGATGGCTCGGCTGTATCTGAATCATCAAATTCTCTTGGAATGGTTGTAACCGAAGCATCCGATACAGAGATCGTTTACAATGGAGCAACACTTAAAAGCAATAATACAAGCATTGAAGTAGCAGGAGTAACACTCGATCTTCTTGGAACGACAGCAGCAGGTGAAACAGTCAATGTAACCGTGAGCAATGATACATCAGCCGTTTATGATACTATCAAAGAGTTCATTACAGAATACAACAGTATTCTTAAGACAATGAATACATATTATGGTGCAGCATCAGCAAGCAGTTATGAGGTACTTACTGATGACCAGAAAAAAGCTATGTCTGACGACGAAGTAGATAAGTGGAATACAAAGATTAAAGATTCACTTCTCCGCAGAGATAGTACCCTTAATAGCCTTATTTCGACATTGAAGACAGATATGATGGGGACAGTGACTGCATCAAACGGTAAGACATATTCGCTTGCTAACCTTGGTATTACGACTTCTTCAAAGAATTATAATGAGGGCGGACTTCTTCATATAAAAGGCGATGAGGATGATGATGAGTTTGCAGATTCAACAAATACACTTATGCAGATGCTTGAGGAAGATCCGGATACAGTAAAAGAAGTATTATCAGGGCTTGCATCAAATCTTTATGACAGCTTAAATAAAAAGATGGGAACGACGACATTAAGTAGTGCACTTACATTTTATAATGATAAGGAAATGGCTTCACAGCTTTCTGACTATAAAAAAGAAATTTCAGATTGGGAGTCCAAACTTAGTGATATGGAAGAAAAATATTATTCACAGTTTAGTGCAATGGAAACTGCACTTGCAAAGATACAAAGCCAGCAGAATACATTGTCAAGTTATCTGGGAAGCTAAAAATTTTAGTGACTGTATTTAATGCATATATTATATAAAACAATTTTATAGTAATTTGTTGTGAAACTTATATTAGATTATAGCGACGGATATTTTTTATTCGTCGCTATAGTTAGAATTGTAAACATAATAAAAATATGATATTATAAATTAAATAATAAGTGAAAATATTATAAAAGAAATGGAGAAGAAAAATGACACCAAATAAGAGAAATGCAGCACAGGCATATAAGCTTAATGCAATAAAGACAGCGTCGCCGGCAAAACTAACAAGTATGCTTTATGATGCGGCAGTGAGATTTACGGATACGAGTATAGAACTTATGGAAAATGATCCAAACAATTTTGAAGAGATAAATAAAAATCTAAAAAAAGCACAGGATTGCATAATGGAACTTAGAATGGGACTTGACTTTAAATATCCGGTAGCAGGTGAGTTTGAAAAGGTATATGATTATATTTACAGACGACTTGTAGAAGGAAATATGACGAAAGATGTAGAGATTATTAAAGATACACTTACACATATACATACTATGCGTGATACATGGAAAGAAGTGGTTCGTCTTAATAATGAAGGTAAAGCGTAGTATAAGTGATTTTATTATACATTTTGTATGATTATTTTGTGCCACAGATGTTTAAGATTATGATTTATCACAGAGCTTAATCTGAAATGTGGCTTATAGATTTTTAAATCTAAAACATTTGCGGAATGGTGACTAATATGGAAAATAAAAGAGTGTATATAACGATACTGTCTGACTCATTAGAAAAGAAGCTTGATGTACTGAAAAAGCTTCTTTTAGTGACAAAAGAGCAGAATATGATATTAAGCGAGAAAGACATTGACAAATTTGATGTATATGGTTTCGATACAGCAGTAGAAAAAAAAGAGAAGCTTATCGGGCAGATGCAGGAGCTTGACAAAGGCTTTGACACTGTTTATGCAAAAGTGGGCAGGTTCCTTTCAGAAAACAAAGAAGAATATAAATCGGAAATTCTTAAGATGCAGAATCTTATAAGAAGTATCACAGATATAGGAGTACAGCTTGAAAGTCTTGAACAGCAGAACAAGACAAAGTTCAATACATTTATAAGAAATAAACGGCATGCAATAAATGATTTCAAACAGTCAAACAGAGTAGCAACATCATATTATCAGAATATGTCAAATCAGCATAGAGAATGGCAGTCGCATTTTCTTGACCAGAAGAAATGATTTTTTGGGGAAAAACTAAAAAAATTTCAAAAAGTACTAAAGTCATGTATCAATCAACCGATATATATATTGAGTAAGTTAATACTTATAGGTTTATCAGAATTTTAGTTCCGGTAAACATAGGCTTTTAACTATATGTGTACGGACAGATAGAAAAAGCAAACTATTAATTATTATCTCAATGGCATGGAAGCCATTGCAAATTCAAGGAGGAAAACATTATGATAGTACAGCATAATATGACAGCGTTAAATGCTAACAGACAGTTAGGTATCACAAACACAAACCTTGCAAGAAGCACAGAGAAGCTTTCTTCAGGTTATAGAATCAACCGTGCATCAGATGATGCAGCAGGACTTTCTATTTCAGAAAAAATGCGTGGACAGATCAGAGGTCTTAAGCAGGCATCTACAAACGCTCAGGATGGACAGTCACTTATCCAGACAGCAGAAGGTGCTATGAACGAGATTCACTCAGTTCTTCAGAGAATGAGAGAACTTACAGTTCAGGCAAAGAACGATACATATTTATCAGAAGATCGTGCAAAGATTCAGACAGAGATGAAACAGCTTCAGTCAGAAATCACAAGAATTGCTACTCAGACACAGTTCAACAAGATGAACCTTCTTAACGGATCATTCCAGAGCAAACAGCTTCAGGTTGGTGCAAATGATGGACAGGTTATCTCATTCAGCATCAATACAATGTCAGCTAAGGCTCTTGGCGTTTCAGGAATTGCATCTGCTATTAGAAAAGCTAAGGGAGCAGATATCGGTACTCAGCTCACAACAATTGATGATGCTATCACGAAGGTATCAACAGCAAGATCTGATCTTGGTGCTATTTCAAACAGACTTGATCATACAATCGCAAATGCTGATAACATGGCTGAGAATCTCCAGTCTTCAGAGAGCAAGATCCGTGATGTAAACATCGCATCAGAGATGGTATCTTACTCAAGCATGAGTATTCTTCAGCAGGCTGGTCAGTCAATGCTTTCTCATGCAAACCAGGCTACACAGGGTGTTCTTTCATTACTCCAGTAATTAAAGGATGTTTTGTTAAGCATACTTATATGCGTAAGAGAGCAGACAGGGTGTTGTGTTTTCATATTATGATTATAACAGTTACTCTGAAAGGAGCTGGCGTAAAGCCGGCTTCTTTTTTTGAAAAGAAATATTAAATAGAAAAGAGGTTAATTATGAGTAGTGAAAAAGAGCAGATTAAAAATACTATTAATGAAGTACAGAAAGTTGTAGATTTATTTTATCAGCAAAACGATAAAGATGCCTTTGATAAATTTTTGATTGTATTAGAAGATATGACAAATGCTATTGACAATCTTGCAACATATAAAAATACTAATCCGGGATTTGCAATGGATGATAAAAAAATATTTAGTATATTAAGCAATGCTATGGAAGCCCTTGAATCGGATGACAAGGTGCTTTTGGCAGATATATTACAGTATGATTTTATAGAATATATTGAAAGTCTTGTAGAAAAAATGGAATAAAATAAAAGAGCAAAGGAATCGAAATAATTATGAAATTGCTTGATTATAATCTGGAAAAATTAAAAAGTAAAAATGAGTATCTGTATGATTGCATAAACACAATTTTAGCTGATCAAAGAATATATGACGAAATATCAAACAAATTTTTTGTGATTGAAACAAAAAATGGCAGTAAAACAATAGAATGTTTAAGTGGTCATAATAAAATAAGACTGAACAGTATGTATAATCCTGAGAGAGAAGCACAAAAATGGGTAATAAATTTTAATAATATATCAAATTATACATCCGTGGCTATGTTTGGTATCGGAAACGGAGTATTTTATAATGCGTTGAAAGAAAAGTTAAATTTACACGCAGATATATTTTTATATGAACCGGATGTTAAGTTATTTATTTTTTGTTTAGCCAATTTTGATTTGTCGGATATATTATGTAATGACAAAGTTTTTTTGTATATAGATGGTATAAATGGTGACAGATTTTTAGAAGATATGTCAGAAAAAATAAATTGGGCAATGTTGTCAACGCAGCTTGAGTGTTTTCATCCGGCATATGATAAGCTTTACAAAGAGAAGTATTTTAAATTTGAGTATGAACTTGAAGAATTTAGAAACATTATGATTGCCAGAAAAAACACATCACTGCTATATGCAAAAAAATTTACTGTAAATGCATTAAAAAATCTAAGGTTTATAAAAGAAAGCAATTATATTAGTGAATTAAAGGGAAAAATAGATAAAGATGTCCCTGTGATAATTGTGTCAGCAGGACCGTCACTTGATAAAAATATAAACATTTTAAGAAAGGCAGAGGGAAAAGCCTTTATATTGACGGTTGATACAGCAGTTAAATACCTGCTTGCAAATGACATCAAATTTGACGCTATAGTAACTGTAGACGGCAGAAAGAGTCTTAAACACTTTAATGATGACAGATGTAGCCGATATCCGTTATTTACTGTACCGGATGCAAAAAGTGATGTACTTGAAAAAAATCATTCAAGAAAAATATGGATAAATGGAACTGGTTATTTACAGGTTTTATATGAAAAGTATAATTTAAAATTTCCAAAATATATTTCTGGAGGTTCTGTTGCAACGGCAGCATTTTGGATATCAGAAATTTTGGGAGTGAAAAAGATAATTCTTGTAGGGCAAGATCTTTCATATGACGGTGAAATGGCTCATGCAGGAAAAATAAAACAAAATGCAGAGTGGAAAGATTCACGGGAAATATATGTTGAAGGTTTATACGGAGGCAGAGTGAAGACAAGAGCCGATTGGTTAAACTTCATTAATTGGTTTGAAAATGCAGTTGAGAGAGTAAAGGGAAAAACAGATGTTATAGATGCTACCGAAGGTGGAGCTAAAATTGCAGGAACATTAATTATGCCGTTGCGTGATGCCATAGAAAGATATTGTAACAAAGAATTTAAATTCTCGGAGATTTTAAAAGAACTGCCTGTTACATTTGATGAAAGAGTATATACAAAATTATGCAATGATATATCCGGGATAAAAAATGGACTTGCGGAAATATCTAAGGCAGCAAAAAAAGGAAGTATGTCAGCGAGAGATAATATAGATATGCTTAAGAATAAAAAATATTTACCAGATAAGTTAAACCGAAATCAGGAAATAATGGTTCAATCGCAGAAACAGATTCAAAATCAGGATATATATATTCTTCTTGATGAATATATATCAGCAGATATAGAAGAAAGATTAAGTACGGTTGGTGAGCATTATGATAATGTCAGGGATGAATTATTGGAAAAAAGTATAAATTCTAAAGTTTTGTTTGATGCTTTAGAAAAAGCAGCAAATGAATTGTTACCTGTTTTAGAAGATACAATAAAGCATCTTTAGGCAGCAGAGGAATATAGAATATGAAAAAAAGCATACAATATTTGGACAACATAATAAGAGCAGTATCTGAAAATATATATTATAAAAAAAATAAATTGTTTGATAAAACAGACAGAATTTGCGAATATGTTTCTGAAGAATTACAAAAGCTGGTTGTTTTTTTTAAAGAAATAAATGACGAAAAATTACAACAGCAGTTTATGGAACTTAGGGAAAAAAACGATGTATATGGCGGTGAATTTTTAAAGATTGTATGTAAGATAAAAGAATATATATTGAGTAAGTATAAAACAGATGCATCTTTGTATTGCACTAAAAATCTGGATTTATTATTTAAAACAGATAAAAAATTGTATAAATATGTTATTGATAGCAGATTATCATGCGGCAGTGAAGAAAGAAAATACCAAATAGAATGGAATAGAATATTTGATATTTCGATGATAATTGAGAAAGAAAAAAGAGAAAAGATTAATATTTGTTCTTTTGGAAATCCGTGGCAAGAGGCATTGCTTTATGTACATAGTATAAATGACAATGCGGATGTGTGTATAATATTTGGCTTTGGGCTGGGGTATCATATCCAGGAAATGGCGGCAATGTATCCCAATATGGAGATATATGTGTTAGAGAATGATATTGAGCAGATAAGAACAGCAATAAATTATAGAAATATGACAGATATATTGGCAAATAGAAGAATCCATATTATATATTGCAATGAAATATTAGAGTATGCCGGAAATTTGGAAAGAATTACTCAAAAATATGACGGATATATAATTGATTGTAAAATGTGGATGCCATCAGTTAAAGCAATAGAAAATAATGAATTAAAAGAACTGTTAGAACAGTATAATATTTCTTTTTTTTCGATGGAGTATTTTAAAAATGATCTTATACGGAATTTTGATAACAATATATCATTAAATGATGATAATATAGATGATATAAGAAAAAATGTTATCGGAAAAAATGTAATATTGATTGCTGCGGGACCATCTCTTGAAAATGAACTTGTGTCTCTAAAGGATGTTTTAGAGTCAAACGAAAGACAAAACATATGCGTTATCTGTGTTGGAAAGATTAGCAGGAAGTTGTTGGAAAATAAAATTAAGCCTGATTACATAGCTGTTACTGATGCAAAAGATAGTACAAGATGGCAGATATCTGGCATTGAAGATTGCGGAATTCCATTGTTGTATCTTTCCACAGCAGCATCAAATGTTGTAAGTTCATATACAGGAAAGAGATATATTGCTTACCAAAACGGTTTTGAAAAGGCTGAAAAAATGGCAGAAATAAAAAAAAATACATTATTTGATACCGGTGGTTCAGTAGCAACATTTGTCATAGATGTTGCAATAAGGTTTAAGTGTAAAAGTCTTATATGTGTAGGTCTTGATTTGGGGTACGCAGGCGAAAGTTCCCACGCATTAGGTGTCGGAAAGAAAATTGTTGATAAAAACAGACTGAAGAAAGTTGAGGCTGTTGGAGGAGAGGTTATTTATACAAACAAGAACTTGGATTTATATAGAAAATGGATAGAAAAAAGGGTTTTAAATGAGAAAAATATAAACATGATAAATGCATCACATGGTGCGAGGATAAATGGAATGGAAGAAAAGAGTATAAAAGATATATTTAGAAAAAAATATGAAGTTTTGGCGGTAATACCAGCAAGAAGCGGTTCTAAGAGTGTTAAAGACAAAAATATAAGACTGATTGCCGGAAAACCTATGATAGCCTATTCGATAGAACACGCATTAAAAAGTCCTAGTATAAACAGAGTTATAGTAAGTACGGATAGTGAAGTATATGCAAATATATCAAAAGAATATGGAGCGGAAGTTCCGTTTTTGCGTCCAGATGAATATGCTACGGATACTGCACTTGATATAGATGTATTTAAACATGCATTGTCATACCTTAAAGAAGAAGAAAATTATGTGCCGGATATAGTAGTTCAGCTTAGACCAACTTATCCTATAAGAGATATACAGGATATTGAAAATATGATAAAATATCTAATAGAACATCCGGATGTTGATTCGGTCAGATGTGTGGCACCGGCAAAAGAAATACCGTATAAGATGTGGTTTATGGATCAGGATGGATTATTAGAACCAATTATGAAAGACATTCCTGAGTGTTACAATATGCCGAGACAACAGTTGCCAAAAGTATATTATCAAAATGCCTGTATAGATGTATTTAGAACCACTGTCGTTACGGAGAAAGATTCTATGACGGGAGATGTTATAGCTGGTTATCAGATGAATGAGAACTATGATATAGATACTGAAGAAGATTTCATTAGAGCAAGTGAAAGTATCAAAAGGGGACTTTAATAATGGAATATTTAGAAAAAAATCTTGAAAAATTAAGAAAATACCGTAAATATTTTTATGAAAAACTTATTGATATTATGCAAAAAGGAGATTTGAAGTATGATAGGTTTAATATTCTCACAACAAGAGACGGGGACAAAACAATAGAAATTGCAGTAGGAAATGAAAGGCATAGATTGAATAGCCTCTATAGTCCTAAAAAAGAAGCGGAAAGGTGGGCTGATAAATATAAATTTAACAATATAAATACATCAGTAGTGATGTTCGGTATCGCAAATGGTGTTTTTGCAAGAGCAATACTTGACAAATTGAAAAAGGATGCTGTCTTTTTTCTTGTGGAACCGGATTTATCGTTATTTGTCTATTGTCTTAAAAATTTTGATATGCGTGATATAATATCAGATGCAAGGGTACATTTTTTTGTTGATACCATAAATTATGAAGATATTTATTTTTCTTTTTTAAATACGATTACAGAAGTTATGCTTCCTAATCAAATTGTCTGTACATATCCGGAAATGGATAGGATTTATGGTGATAAAGCTCAGAATTTCATGGAGATTATTAAGAATTGCTATAGTGTGCAAGTGTCACTTGGGATAGATTTTAACAATGTTTATGAGAAAACAATATATAATACTTTTAAAAATCTGCATTTTATTAAAGAAAGTAATTATTTGACGGAATTTATAGGAAAGATATCTGATGATGTGCCGATTATTATAGTGTCGGCAGGTCCTTCACTTGATAAAAATATAGATGATTTAAAAAAAGCAGAGAAAAAAGCTTTTATTGTTGCTACGGACACAGCTGTCAAAATATTGATAGCACATGATGTTCCTTATGATGTTATAATAACAAAAGATGTAAAGAAAAGTTCTATACATCTAAAGGATGAAAGATGTCATGATCATCCTATGATAGCAGATATATGTTCTAAAAATAGTATATTGGAAGAAAACAAAGGGCATAAGATATGGAACAACACATCTAATTTTATGTGCAGGCTGTATGCCAAATATGGATTAAAATACACATCGTGTATGCTTGGAATGTCAGTAGCAACAGATGCATTTACGATGGCTGAGCTCATAGGTGCCAAGAGAATAATTTTGATAGGGCAGGATCTTGCATATGCTGGAGAGTATTCACACGCAGGAAGTGTAGCAAATCATAGTTATGATAATATAAACGGAATTTATGAGATAGAAGGAATTTATGGGGATAAAGTAAAGGCGAGAGGCGATTGGGTAGATATGATTCACTGGTTTGAAGCAGAAATTGCAAAAGTCAGGGATGATATAGATGTTATTGATGCAACGGAAGGTGGTGCTAAGATACAGGGAACGAGAATAATGAAGCTTTCAGAAGCTATAGAACTGTATTGCAAGAAGAAATTTGACTTTCAGGAAGTATTAAATCAGATGCAGCCCACATTTTCGGAAGATATGTATGAAAAATTAAGAGAGGACCTGTACAATATGAAAAAGGAGCTGAGTGATATATATAGTTGTTCAGAGGAGGGGATTAAAGCTGCGGATGATATGCTTTTATTACTTGACGGACAAGAAACTCAGCAGGCAGACATAAAGCTTGGAGAAAAAGCGGAGATTGTCAAGAAAAACATGAAATTTATTGAAGAACAACTGGTTTATGAAATAATAAATGATTATATGGAAACAAAAATTAAAAGTGCATTAAAAATAAATATGCTCGGTGATGATAGAACAGAAAATGCAAAGTTTTCATGTGAGTTATCAAAGGAAGCATTTAATGCAGCAATAGAGACGGTAGATTACGCAATGCCAATCTTACAGGAGGCATTGGAGAGTATATGAGAGAAGTGGAGGATAATAAAATGAGCAGATTATTTAATGATTTATTTATTTTTGAGATGGCAAACAGTCATCAGGGAGATGTGGAACATGGAAAAGACATCATCCATGAAATGGGAAAGATTGCAAGAAAGTACAATATAAATGCAGCAGTAAAACTACAATATAGAAATCTTGATAATTTTATACATCCTGATTATGTAAACAGAACCGATGTACCACATGTGCCAAGATTTATGAGCACAAGACTTACATATGATCAATTTACTGAACTTGTTGATGCTATCAAGGAAGAGGGAATGATAGCCATTAGTACACCATTTGATGAGGGTAGTGTAGATTGGTGTATGGAACAGGGAATAGATATCATAAAGATTGCAAGCTGCAGTTCACTTGACTGGCCACTACTCGAAAAGGCAGCAGCAACGGGTAAACCGCTTATTATATCTACAGGTGGAAAAACATTATCAGACATAGATAAGCTTTATAATTTCTTTTCACACAGAAAATGTGATTTTGCATTTTTGCATTGTATTGCTGAATATCCGGCACCTGCCGACCATCTGCAACTTGATTTTATTGACCGCATGAATAAAAGATATAGAGATGTTACAATAGGATATTCCGGTCATGAAGATCCTGATGATAATACGGTTGCAATGCTTGCTGTTGCAAAGGGGGCAAAGATACTTGAAAGACATGTTGCACTGCCGACAGAAAAATATTCAATAAATGCGTATTCAATGACACCTGCTCAGGCAGATAAATGGGTTGAAGCAGTAATAAAAGCAAGAACTATATGTGCCACAAAGAAAGAAAATGACAAATATGTAAGCCAGGCAGAGATTGATTCTCTTAATTCTCTTATGCGTGGAGTATATCTTAAACATGATGTAAAAGCAGGAGATACAATAGGCATTGATGATGTATTTTTTGCCATGCCATGTCAGGAAAAACAGATGAATAGTGGAGAGTTTAACGATGGTATAGAAGTATCCAGAAATTATGCAGCTAATGAGGCACTTTTTGAGACAAGACATATTACATCGACAAAGCTTGCAAGAAGTGTTATACATGATGCTAAAGGTATGTTGTATGAGGCTGGAATTGTACTTGGAGATGACATAGAGATAGAACTGTCACATCATTATGGGATGAAGAATTTCAGACAGACAGGTGCTATCATAGTAAGTGTTATAAACAGAGAATATTGTAAAAAAATACTTATAGTGCTTCCGGGGCAGAAACATCCTATGCATATGCATAAGATAAAAGAGGAAACATTCCAGCTTTTATATGGAGACCTTGAAATTGTGCTCGATGGAGAAGAAAAGGAGCTTAAGGCTGGTGATGTTCAGACGGTTCTTCGAGGACAGAAACATGCATTTACATCAAGAAATGGTGCAATATTTGAAGAGATTTCAACAACACATATACGCAATGATTCATATTATGATGATCCTAAAATAAGTAAACTTGACCCTATGGATAGAAAGACAATATTGCGTAAGTGGTAATAAAAAGGTGGAGTGAATTGGATTGGATATAAGGAAATTTAAAAGTGAAAATTATAGTAAAATATAGAGGAAAGGGATTATAGATAAATTTTTGAGTGTATTGTCAAGTGACGATGAGATAATAAATGTAATAATATAAAAACGGTAAGCTATATAAAATTTTTTGTATAGCCTACCGTTTTTAATATAGTAAATTATTTTTCTACAACAGCGAATAAAGTATCAGCTTGCTTATTTTTTATTAAAGAATCTATATATTCTTTATTTAAATCATCTGTTATCAAAGCTTTATATACAGAACTTAGGCGACCGCTTGGTCTGCCGTCAGATAACCAGTATAAGTTATTAGAAAGATTGTACCGCTGTATCTGGCTAATCTCGTAATTTGAAAATTTGCAATTATCAAAAATGTATTTAAGCCCTTTTTCATTATAATTAAAAAGATGTGCTTTTTTATAATAATGTTCTATAAATGGACGGCATCGAAAAGTTTTTAACATTACATCGTCAACATTAGGAACCTCTATATAAATCTTTCCGTTTTCATTTAATAATTGTTTTAAATTCTTGAGAAAATCAATTGGTTTTTCAATATGCTCTAATACATGAAACATAAAAATTTTATCAAATTTGGTTTCAAAGTCTTCAGGATTTTTGGCTACATGAATATTATATTTGGTAAGTCTGTCTTTAATATATGCCCTGGCTTTACTATCCCATTCGGTAGCATACACATCTTTTACATAAGCAGATATAGCAGCAGTGAAATATCCAACAGAAGAACCTATTTCAAGAATTTTGTCATTGGCTGATAAGTCATTTTTGACTCGTTCGGTTCTGAGTTTTGCCTCGCCTAAAAAATTATTAAATACTTTATCGAGTTCGGTGTAGTCGTAATAATCTGCAGTATGCACCTCTTCTCTAAAAGTGCCGTCGTAATATTCTGATAAATCTTGAGAGGGAAGTGGATACATAAAATGTGTTTCGCAGTTTTTGCATTTATACATTTTACATGAATCATCAGTAATATTTCGTATTTTATAATCTTGTAGTTCGACTTCAGTACATCCGCAGAGTTTACATTTAATATTTAAATTGTTAAGCATTTCAACCTCCATGTCGAGTATAACACAATAATTTGGTTATATATGTGTATATATACCATTATCTATATCGGCATAAATAAAAAAAGATGTAGGAGAGAGAATAAGAATATTATAAAGTTAAATAGGAAAAGTGTATCTAGAAAAAAATGGAAAACATTTAGTTTGAATATGGGATTAAACAAAATAAAAAAAATGTCGATATATATATCAAGTAAAGCAGCAGGGAAGCTGTGAACAGACAAATGAACATTTCATGGAGGAAATAGTAATGATTATCAAGATAACTGATAGACTACATTATTGGGGGCAGTTATTACTGTTGCCGGTCTATTGGTTATCTTTTTTAGTACCACGAGATAAAAAAATTTGGCTTTTTGGCAGCACTTTTGGAAGAAGATTTGCAGATAATCCCAGATATTTATATCTTTATGTAAGCCAGCATAGAGATGAATTGGGAATCAGACCTATTTGGATATCACATAACGAAGATGTAGTTAAAATGTTGAATGCTGAAGGTTATGAAGCATATATGTATCACAGTTTGAAAGGAATTTGGTTTGCTTTACGCGGAAAGCTTTATTTGTATGATAATTATTCAAAGGATATAAATTTTTGGCAGAGTGGTGGTGCACTTAAGATAAACCTATGGCATGGGATACCTTTAAAGAAAATTCAGCATGATAATGTTTTTGATAAATTCAGACATCCGAAAAATTTTTGGGGAAAAATAAAGAATTTCCCAAGAAATATCTCAGATGAAAAACCGAGTCACTATGTACTCACTACATCCGAAAATTTAAGATATATTTTTTCTTCGGCGTTTAAGACAGAAAATATTTTGATTGCAGGATATCCAAGAAATCAGGTTCTTATATCCGATGATATAAAGAATATATATTTAGATGAAGAGAATAGAGACAGAAAAAAGATTATCAGTTTTTTGAAAAAAAAAATAAATGGTGGAAATAAAAAAATGATTTTTTATATGCCAACATTTAGAGAAAGTGAAACTCTTTTTTTTCAAAATTTTGATAGAGATGATTTTCAAAAATTTTTAGAAGAAAATAATCTTTTGTTTTGCATAAAACTTCATCCAAAGTCAAAGCTTAATGAAGAATTTAGAAATATTCAAAGTGAAAATATTATGGTAATAAATAAGGATGCAGATCCATATGTTTTTTTGAAAATGGCAGATGTGCTTATTACAGATTATTCGTCAATATATTTTGATTATCTGTTGCTTGACAGACCAATAATATTCTTCGCCTATGATTTAGAAGAATATTTGAATGATTCGAGAGAAATGTATTTTGATTATGATGAGTTTACACCAGGGGAGAAGGTAAACGATTATCATGAATTAAAAAAAAGCATATTAAGATGTGTAAATTTGGACAATGAAAATCGAGACGAATATTCTGATTTTAGAAAAAAGATCAGAGAGAAAGTTTTTGAGTATGATAATTTGAAAACTTGCTTGGCGAGTATAGAAATGATAAGTTATGCAAAGAAAAATTAATACAGGGGAGGTGCAGAGGTGTATTATACAGATGAAAATATAAAGAATTTAAAACGAATTTATGATCAAAATAGTAGAAAGCAGTATGTGAGATTGGATTTAAATGAAAACCCAGGTGGATTAGATGAAAATTTTATAGAACAAACTTTAAAAGAGATTACGCCGAGGCTTATATCTGAATATCCGGAAACATTAGAGTTTTCACAAAGTCTGGCAGATTATTTGAAAGTGGATTTGGAAAATATTTGTCTTGTAAATGGATCATCAGAGGGAATAAGATATATTATAGAAATTTTTACTTCTGTTGGTGGAAAGATATTAGGGGTGGTGCCTACATATGCTATGTTTGAAGTGTATTCTAAAATGTATGGTCGTGAATTTGTAACTGTATCTTATACAGATGAGTTAGAAATGCCGATTGAAAATATATTGTCTGCAATGACTCCGGATATACAATTATTGATATTGGTTAATCCAAACAATCCTATGGGAAATGCTTATTCGGAAAAAAACATTAAGAAAATAATAAAGAAAGCAAAAGAAAATGAAATAACAATATTAATAGATGAGGCATATCACTATTTTTATCCAAATACTTTTTTGAAATATGCTTTAAATGAAGAAAATATTTTTGTTACGAGAACATTTTCAAAGTTGTTTTCTCTGGCAGGACTTAGACTTGGATATGTCGTTGGAAAGAAAGATGGAATAAAGCTGGTGCAGAAATTGTGCACACCACATAATGTAAATGCAGTAGCAATGTTATTTGCACAAAGGATTATTGAAAAACCAGAGATTATTGATGAACTTATCGAAAAGCATAAATTTGGCAGAGCGTATTTGATAAGTGAATTAGAGAAGAACTCTTATCAATATAAAGGTGAAAACGGTAATTTTATTTTTATCAGACCCAAAACAGATGCAGATGAAATCGTAGATATAATGAGAAAAAAATATGGAATCTTGATAAAAAGTTATGATGGAATAGGCAGATTTGGAAAATGCTTGAGAGTAACTACGGCAGAAAAGAAGTATATGGAGAAGTTTGTTACGGCATTGCTAGAGATAGAAAAAAGCATTAACTGAATTAAAGGAAAGGCATAAAATATGGGATACTATGATAAAAAGTGCAATGAATTGATTGAGGAATATGGTCTTATTAGAAATGACTTTATAGACAGTGTCCAGATACACAATATTATACTTGGATTATTGCAGCAGAAATGTTTGAAAGGAAGAATTGCTTTATGGGGGGCGGGATATAATAACTCCCTTACAAGTCATGCAGCTGTCCTTCTAACAAAGTATGCAAGTTGTCTTCAGGGAGTCGTATGTTTGATTGATTCATGTAAGGAGATACAGGGAAAAGAATACTTTGGACATCCTATCATAGCTCCAGAGGATATTGAAAAATACAATTTAGATTTAGTAATTATTTCATCACGTTCAAGTGGTGAATCCATAAAGAAGAGCTTGGAAAAATTCGGACTCGGAATAGAAAGTCTGGATATATATCAGGAACTAAGAGATAGAGGAATAGATATACATTATAATTTCTTTGAAGAAAGAAGTTTTTATTCGGAGTTATATGATGTAAGAATTGAATATGAACAGGCGGAGGATGATAAAAAAGCAGATGTTTTGCGGAAACTCATTGCTTCGTATATGCATATAAAAGATTTTTATTATGGAATAAAGTATATAGATGAGTATATAGAAAATGGTTATAAGGAAAGCAGTTTATTAGCGGAGTTTAAAGAAAAACTTTTAAATATAATTGCTGATGTAGCAAGGAAAAATTCGGAAAGAAAAGATGACATTACAATACACTATATTGATGCATTAAGAGCTATTGATGTATTTGATAATGAAAATCCTGGGAGATATAAGGTACTTAAAGATTATTTAAAAGATTCTGCAGTTTTTAAAAATATATATTCCACTGCACCTACAACATATGAGAGTATGTATAGTGTAACCACAGGAAAGATGCCGTTTACTGAGAATGTTTATGAAGATCGTTTTATATTTGCTCCCGAAGAGTTTCCGGTTATGATGGAAGCTATAGACAGAAATTATAAAATAAACCTTTATTCATCAGGAGAGTGGAGAATTATAAGAGAAGATAGCAGGGTGAATTATGTAGATCAGATACATTTTACAGATAAATTATGGAAGATGGCATGTGATACGGCTGAGAGTAGTGAAAAAACATTTAATTATCTTTACTATCCATGGGAACTTCACTTTCCATTGTTATGCGGATTTCATAGAAAAAAACCGGTGCCGATGGGATTTAAAGATGTTGGAATAGTAGATATGTCAGAATTTATAGAGGGACAATTAGCTGATTGTCTTGACTATGTAAATCTTCAACTTGACTATTTTAAAAACATAGTAGCTGATAATGGCTATACAGTTATATTTAGTGACCATTCTCAGATTGTATATGATGAGGAGAAATGTGTACCGTTTTTTGATTATTATAATTATCCAGATCGTTCGACTCATTGTGTAATGGCTATAAAAGGGCCAGGCATAGAACATAAAGAATATGATGAAGTTGCATCACTAGTGGACTTTAATAGGATATTTAAAGATTTTATATGGGAGAGAAATTATAAATTACCAGAGAGAAAAATTGCACAGTTCCAGTATTATAGTACGCATAACAAGGCTTTCAGAGATGTAGCCGAAGAAAAAGGACTTACTGATTACATTGATGGAATAGCAGGTTTTATATCAAAAGATTATTTATATGCAGTTACTAATACAGGAGTTAAAGAAGTGTATCGCATGGGAAATCATCGTGATAATATTATTGATACTCCAGAGGGTATGGCATATGCCGAAGAGATAAATAATAATTATAAAATTGAGTTTCCTAAATTTTTGAAATTAACATATTGATTTGTATTAAATTAATATGAATTGTAATATCAGTGATTGTGAGGTGATGAACTTGAAAAAAGTAATTACATATGGAACATTTGATTTGTTTCATTATGGTCATCAAAATTTGTTAAAAAGAGCAAAAGAACTTGGAGATTACCTTATAGTAGGGGTAACATCAGAAGATTTTGATGTCAACAGGGGAAAGTTGAATGTTCAGCAATCATTGATGGAAAGAATTAAAAATGTAAAAGAATCCGGCTATGCTGATGAAATAATAGTTGAAGAGTATGAGGGGCAGAAGATAGATGATATACAGAAATATGATATAGATATATTTGCTATAGGTTCAGACTGGAAAGGTGATTTTGATTATCTTAAAGAATATTGCGATGTTGTTTATATTGATAGGACAAAAGGAATTTCAAGTTCAGAAATAAGAGAAAAACAGCAGTCTGTAATTATGGGAATTATAGGAAAAGGCACAATGATAGATAAATTTGTGTCTGAGTCTAAATTTGTAAGCGGAGTTACCATAGGTGATATATGTGAACCTGTATTATATGAGGATAGTGCAGATATAAAGTTTGCAAAAGAAAAAGATATAGAAGATATGCTTAAAAAATCTGATGTGGTTTATATATTGACAGGACCGGCAGCAAGAGGGGATTATGTAAAAAAAGCATTAGATAATGCTTGCCATGTTATGTGCGAATCTCCAATATCGTTGAAAAAAGAACAGACAAAAAAATTGTATGATTATGCAAAGAAAAAAGGGATTGTATTGTTTGAAGCACTTAAAACAGCTTATATGAAAGCTTTTAACAGATTGGTTGTTCTTGTGAAAGGTGGGATTATAGGTGATATAAAAGCAATCGATGCTACTTGTACATCAATGCAGCCATCAAATAAATGGTTTTATAATAAGGAAAATGCGGGGGGGAGTTTTACGGACTGGGGACCGTTTGTATTATTACCTGTTTTAAAAATTTTTGGTTTAGATTATAAAAAATGCAGTTTTGTAACAGATATTGATGAAAAAAAGGGAATAGATATTTTTACACAAATAAGTTTATTGTATAAAAACGGTATTGCAAACTTAAAGGTAGGATATGGAGTCAAATCAGAAGGTGATTTGGTTATTTCTGGTACGAAAGGATATATATATGTACCGTCACCGTGGTGGAAAACCGAGTATTTTGAAGTCCGTTTTGAAAATTTTAATGATAATAAAAGATACTTTTATAAGATTGATGGTACAGGAGAACGATATGAGATTGCAGAGTTTATGCGAGAGATAAGAACAAAGGATAGAAATGTATTATTATCATCTGAAGTGTCATGTTTTATAGGATATGTTATGGAAAGATTTGAAAGTAAAGATGAAGACACTGCTATTTTGAAAAAAGGAGAGTAACATGAAAACGAAAATTTTACAATATAGCGAGGTTGATTCGGAAGAATGGGACGATTTTGTATATAAAAATAAGGGTGGATATGCATATCATCTTTATGATGTTATAGCATTGGATCGCTGGGAAAATGATAAAAATAAATCTTTTGCGATTTTTGATGAAGATCGGAAAGAGATAGTTATGATAATGCAATTACATTTGGAGTATAAAAAAATCACAGATAATGGGAATAGCGAGTTAAGGGCTAGACTTCATTCAAGGTGGGGGTTCGTATATAAAGACGGATTACATAGAAAAGAATTTAATAAATTGGTAAAAGGATTTAAAGAATATATAGATGAATTATATAAAAAATATAATGTTTATAATGCTATGGAAATCGCTATTCCACCATTGTGTGAATTGATGCAGCCACAAAAAGGAAATTTGATAAATCAGACAATGTTTTTTGGGTACAGACCATCTGTTAGGTATACTGCAGTGGTTGATTTAAAAAAGAATATAGAAACTATGCTGGCAGATTGTGAGCAGACAACAAGACAGGCAATTCGTAAGATTTCAAATGAAAAGAGATATATAGTGAGAATGGCAGATTCTACAAGAGAAGATTTTGATATATATGTAAAGTTACATAAAATGACCTATACAAGGACAAATTGTGAACATGCTATTATAAGAGATGAGTATAATGAAAATATATTTTTTAATTTAATGCCAAAGGATTTGTGTAAAGTATATTTTTTGGTTGATGAGCATGAAAATAAAGTTGTTGCAGCAACAGTAATTTTGTTATTCAAAAATACAGCATATTATTGGTGGGGGGCATCTGAAAATGACAAAGAAGATGGAGTAAATAAATATTTATTATGGAAAGTAATGTTAGAGGTTAAGAAATTATATAGCGATGAATATGAATATTTTTGGTTTGAAACAGGTGGGATATATTTATGGGCAAGAAATGGGAAAACTAAAGGATTATCTGATTTCAAAAAATGTTTTGGAGTAAAAATTCATCCTATATGGACTGGAACATATTGTTGTTAATTGGAGGAAATATATGGAATTTAAAACATGTGCTGAGTTTGCATTTAGTAATTTGGAAAAAAAAATAAAAGAGTTTAATTTATTTAAGAAAAAAATATATATATATCAGTATAGCTCACCTGCTAAATTGTTTATTACATATTTATTGGAAAAACAGATAAACATAATTGCTATTGTTGATATAAGAAATGATAAATTGGATAAAAAATTTTTAGGAATTCCTGTAATTGATATTAAAGAATTTGAAACAAAGATTGATGATGATAGTGTATTGTTATGCGAAAGAGGACAATATGAAAAATGCATTTTAGATATTAAATATTCCAGCAAAAACAGAATTATTAAGAAAATAATAAGTATAGATGTATATAATTATAAGGCTAAAGAGGATTGTCTGGAATGGAAAGATAGCTATCACAATATTGAATTAAAAGAAGTACATGATGAAATGTTAGATATACTAAAATGGTTTCATGAATTTTGTGAAGATAATAATTTATATTATGTTTTATATAGTGGGAGTTTAATTGGTGCAATAAGACATGGGGGTATTATTCCATGGGATGATGATATTGATGTAATTATGCCGGCGGGAGATTATCTTAAATGTTGTAAAATGTTGAGTGGAATAAAAAAATATGAATTTAAAAGTATATTTAGTGAAAATAATCATCCATTTATAAGTACGATATCAAAGTTGACATCTAAACATTATAGATATGAAGAAAGAAATTTTCCTTTACGTGTAGATATGGGAATAGGAATGGATATATGGCCGTTGGGAGGAGTACCAGAAAATGAGGATAAACAGTTAGAATTTTCACAAGAATTAGAAAATATAGGAAATGAATGGAAACAGAAAGTAGTTATTCCGTATGGAACAATGGAATATAAAAAAGAATTGTACGAATATATGGTAAATAAGATAAAAGATGCTATTAAAAGGTATGATATAAAAAATAGTAGATATGTTTCATGTGTATATTGTGGAACATTTGGATTTAATGGTAATAAATCGAGAGTGATGTTAAAAGAAGATTATTTAGAACGAAAACTAGCGAAATTTGAGCAATATAATTTTTGGATTCCTAAGGGATATGACAAAATTTTAAGAACGGATTATGGTGATTATATGGAGATACCTTCTATTGAGAAAAAATTAGATAAAAAGATTAAAGTTTATTATAGATAAAAGGGGGAATTTTAATTGTTAAGCAAAATAGAATTTGACATAATAAATATGTTATATGAAAATGATAAATTGACTGAAAAAGAATTGGCAATTAAATTATACAAGGATGTAGAGAAAATTAAAGTTGCAAAAAAAAAATTATCAGATAAAGGCTACTTAATTGATAGTAGAGTTTCTATAACAGGGGAAAAAATATTAAAAGAACATGAGATAGAAAATGCAATAATATTGGCAGCAGGTATGTCAACAAGATTTGTGCCTTTAAGTTTTGAAAAACCCAAAGGGTTGTTAAAAGTTAAGGGACAGGTTTTGATTGAAAGACAGATACTTCAACTTAGAGAAAAAGGAATAGATGAAATTATAATAGTAGTTGGATATATGAAAGAACAATTTAAATATTTAATCGATAAATTTGGTGTTATATTAATAGAAACAAAGGAATATGAGAAAAAAAATAATCATTCAAGTATTTATGCAGCTAGAAAGTATTTGAAAAATTCAATAATTACATCTTCAGATTTATATTTTAAAGAAAATATTTTTCAAAAATATGCTTATGATGCATATTATACTGCTGTTTATAAAAGAGGAAAAACCGCGGAGAGAGGTATTATATTAGATGAGGATGATAGAATATTAAATACCATGTATGGTGATAGATGTTATGATATTTGGGTAACATTAGGTTACGCTTTTTTTAATCAGAGATTTTCGAATAATTTGATTAAAATTTTGGATGCAATATATGATTTACCAGAAACATATAATAAATTTTGGGCTGATATACAAGATGAAAATTTGAAAGAGTTGTATATGTATGCGAAATTATGTGATGAAAATGTGATATATGAATTTGATTCATTAGAGGAATTGAGAAAATTCGACAAGAAATATTTAGTGAATTCTGAATCTAATATAATGCGCCAAGTATGCTATATGTTGGGGGCAAGAGAGGATGAAATTATAGATATTGAGTCATTAAGAAAAATAAAGAAAACTTTATTTAGATTTAAATTTAGAGATTGTTTCTATATCTGTGATGTGGCTGAAAATGACAATTATAAAATTTCTTATGAAGGTTATGTATATTATTTATGTAGAGATATTAAAAAGAAGTTCGTAAGATTATACAAAATAGACAAAAGTATTAAAGTAATGGGGAAAAATGACTATAATATAAAAAAAGATTTGAAACAAGTATATGAGTATTCAAAGGAATTCATAGATTATCATAAAAGAGCCTTACCTTTATGTGCAGCAGAAAATGTGATATCGAAATTTGTAAATTTGCCTTTGACATATGGATTTCAAGAACGATATATCATGAATAATACATATTCTTTTAATATGGAAGATAATTTTATCGGTTGTGAAAAATTGTTTCCATTTTATCAAAAGATATCAGAAATATGCAGCATAATGTTTGGGGCAAGATATACAGATGCCAGACCGTTTAGTGGAATGAACTGTATTGATATGATTGTAAAAACAGTATGCAAACCAGGTGATAAAATTATGATATTGGGAAAAGAGCATGGCGGGCATGCATCAGTAAAACCAGTTGTAGAAAGATTAGGATTAAAGACTTTTATTGCACCATTTTCTGTTAAGAATTTAGATTTAAAATATGAAGAATTAAATGATATGGTAAAAAGAGAAAAGATTCAGTATATATTATTAGCACCGTCAGATATAATTAAAGCTTTTGATTTGGAAAAAATAGATACCTCATCATGTGTATTAATGTGGGACTGTAGTCAATTACTAGGATTGATTGCTGCAAAATTATGCAAAAATCCTTTAGACAATATGGATAATGTAATTATGTTTGCAGGAACACATAAGACTTTTCCCGGACCAGCATCAGGACTAATAATGACAAATGAAAAATATTTACATGATAGAATGGAAACACAAATTAATCCTAAATATTTAAGACATTCTCAGATGCATCAAAAGATCTCTTTATTATTTGCTTTGATAGAATTTGAAATGTATGGTGTTGATTATATGGCACATATGGTACATTGTTCTAATTATTTAGGTGAAAAGCTGCAAGAGGCTGGTTATGATATTGCAAGAGTAAATGGGCAAATATCATATACACATCAAATTTTTATAAGATGTGATGAAAATTTGATGAATACTATATATGATAATGCATATAGATGTGAAGTTACATTAAATAAAAAAGTGAAAGAATTATTTAACGGCTATGGAATCCGTATAGGAACGCAGGAAATAGCCAGGTATAATTGGGATGATAATGCATTAGATATTGTTGCAAAAATAGTTAAACTATTATCTCAAAAAAATATAGATATAGATAGAGTTTTAAAACTTAAGAATAAATTACCTGAAAAAAAATTATCATATACATTTTTAGATAAGGAAATAAATGATTTTTGGGAATTAGAAAGGTATTAAAATATGAACATAGAAAATGAATTTAATAAAATAGTTAGTGGTTTAAAAGAGTTTCGAAATCATGATTTTTTAGAAAATGAGATTAAAAAAAGTTTTTTAGAAATGATTTATAAATTAGAAGGAAAAAGAGTGATTATACGAGGTGCTGGCATACATACTGAACATTTTCTGGATAATATAAAAAGAGAAGGGTATTTAAGCAAAATTAATATTTTGGCAATTGTTGATGATATATTGTGTGGAGAAGAAATTGAAGGCATTAAAATAATTAATAAAAATATGCAAGAAAAAATAAAGTATGATTCAGTGGTAATATCATCATTTTCATATAGAAAAGAAATGAAAAAAGATTACGATGGGAATAAAATAAATTTAGTTGATTTATATGATGAATTAGAAAAGAAAAATATAATATTAACGGCGCCTTATTACTTTTATAGGAAAGGGTTCTATGAGACTTCTCTTTATTTGAAAAGCAAATATGAAGCTAATAAGTCAGAAGAAAATTTAGTATTGTTGATAAATAGTCTATTAGTATTAAAAGATTTTGTTTCTGCTTTTAAGTATATTGATATATATATAAATAATAAATATAGTAATTATATGGTATATTCAGACGTTAAAAATAACTTAAAACAATTAATTAATAGTATAAAGCATTATATTAATAATCAAAATTTAAATCATATAATAATGTATTGGATAGATGCAGTTCCATTTGAAAAATTAAAATATATACCATATCTACATAATAAAAAAGATGAGTCTCTTTTTTTTGAAAGAGTTTATTCAAGTTGTCCTAATACTCATCCGACAATGCATACTATATTTCAAGAAACACAAAGAATTGATGATTATTTGTTTTCCAAGAAAAAAATATCAGAAGAAAACAGTAAGCTTTTAAGAGAAATTAGAGATGCAGGATATGAGTTTAAATATATAGGTCATGTTGCGGATAATCATATTGAAAAAGAATATATATATTTAGAAGATGAATCAGTTTTTGATGATGATAAATTTTCTTTTTCGATGTGTGATACATATTGGAAAATGTTACAAAAAATTATAGACACAAAAGTTCCACTCTTTGTAATCGTACATACAATATGTGAGACACATAGACCATTTATATCATTTGGAGTAGGAGAAAATTATTCATACAAATTTAAGGAGGCAATTAATTCTAATCAGATTGAATGTAATTATAAATATATTAATGAGGAACTTAAATTTTATAATGAAATAATACCAAATAATATTGTAAAAATATATATGTCAGATCATGGTATTAATTTTATGCGCAATGAATGGAATTTTTTGGAAAGAAAGATAAGAACTTTTTGCATCATTGATGGTGGAAATATAAAACCTGCGAAAATAGAAGAAATATTGTCTTATAAAAATATGATATATGTAATAAAATTTATATTAACAAATGAAAAAGGATATATTCAAAAGGCTGTTGATAAGTATGCATTATTACAGGATGTTGATTTATATAATAAATCAAGAGTAAATAAAACTATTAAAGAGAATAATCATATTTATGGTATGGCATATAGATGTGTGGTGACTAAATTTGATAAATTTATTAAGATAGCTAATGGAAAAGAAATTTATTATAAATTGGAAAATGAAAATATAAATTTAATTGATTGTGCTGAGTATAAAGATAGAATTGAGCAATTAAGAAGACTAGCTGGTAATTATTTTTTGAATATTAAAGAAATACCGGAATTCGCTAATGCATTAAAATTATACAAAAAAGAAAAAGGCAATGTATATTGGATTACAGGGCTTTCTGGTGCTGGAAAGACAACAATTGGAAAGTTGTTGTACAATAGAATTAAAGACAAAAAAGACAATGTTATTTTTTTGGATGGAGATGTACTCCGTGAAGTATACCAGACAAAAGATTATAGTAATGAAGGGCGGTTAAATCTTGCCTTACAGCATGGACGTTTATGCAAGATGCTTTCAGAACAAGGGATAGATGTTGTAATTTGTGTTATTGCAATGTATGATGAGTGTAGACAGTGGAATCATGATAATATTGAAAATTATCATGAGATTTATTTAAGAGTCTCAATTGATGAATTGATTCGAAGGGATCAGAAACAATTATATTCGAGAGTGTTAAAAAAAGAAATTAGTAATGTTATGGGAATGGACATACCGTTTGAAGAGCCTAAGAATCCAGAGGTTATAATAGATAATAATGGAAATGAGTCTCCAGAACAAATTATTAATAAAATTTCAGAAAAGTTTGATATATAAGATAAAGAGAGTATAGATTATTTGAGGAAAATAGTATGGAAAAAAATGCGATTATTTTGGCAGCTGGAAAATCAAGCAGATTTGCACCATTTACTTATGAAAAGCCAAAAGGCTTGTTTGTCGTAAGGGGAGAAAGATTGATTGAGCGTCAGATAAAACAATTGAAAGAAGCTGGTGTAAATGAAATTTATATTGTTGTAGGTTTTATGAAAGAAAGATATTTTTATCTTGAAGATAAGTATGATGTTTGCCTTATTTCTAACAACAAATTTGAAAATAAGGGAAACTTATATTCACTTTTTGTAGCCCGGAAGCATATGAAGAATACATATATATGTTGTGCGGATCATTATTTTGTAGAAAATCCATTTTTAGCAGAAAAGGATTATTCATATAGGGCATGTGTATGGAAAAAAGGATGTTTTAATGAATTTGCAATTAAAAAGAGCGATTGTGAGGTTATAACTGAAGTATCAATAGGTGGAAAAAACAGCTTTGCAATGGTAGGACATGCTTATTTTACTGAAAAATTTTCTAAAATGTTTTGTGAATTTCTTGAGAATGAAATAAATGAATTTAGGGTTGCGGATTTGTTTTGGGAAGAGTTTTATGCCAAGCACATTAGTGAACTAACACTGTATGCATGTGAATTCAGTGATGAAGATATATTGGAATTTGAGTCATTAGATGATTTGAGAAGGTTTGATTCAGAATTTTTAAATAATATTGATTCTTCTATTGTTAATAATATTTGCAAATACTTAGGTGGCAAGGCAAATGAAATTGATAATATTGAAGTTATTCAGAAAGGGTTGACTAATGTTTCATTCAAGTTTGAGATGAATGATAAAACATATGTATATAGACATCCCGGAAATACTTCGGGAAATTTAGTGGATCGTGAAGCGGAGTGCTATGCTCAAAATAAAGCTAAGGAGATTGGAATAGATAAATCAATTATTTATATAGATAAATCGGGATGGAAAATATCAAAGTTTATAGATAAAACAATAGATTTTGATTTTAAAAGGGACAAAGCAATTTTACAGAATGCTATTGATTATATTAGAAAACTACATTCGGTGGAATGTGATGCTAACATAAAAATGTTTGACACATTTGTTGAGGCGGAGAAACTTATGGGGATAGCTTCTAAGTCTAAAGGTGACTTGTTTGATGAGTTCTCCGATTTATATGAAAAGGTTAAAATAATTAATGGGTATTTGAAAACAGATAATATAGGAAATATGGTTTTATCTCACAATGATACATATGAACCCAATTATTTATTTACAGAAGACAATAAATTATATTTGATTGACTGGGAATATGCTGGAATAAATGATGAAGCAGCAGATATTGCATGTATTTGTTGTAGAGATGATTATACGGAAGAAGAAATAAAAAGTGTGGTAGCAATGTATTTACAGAGGAAACCTGATTTTAAAGAATATTGTCATTATTTAGCTTATGTGGTATTGACAGGCTGGTACTGGTTTTGTTGGGGACTGTATAAAGGTTCTGTAAATGATGATGATGGATTTTTCTTTCTGCCAGCATACAGAAGTTGTAAAAAGTATTCGCCAATAGTGCTTAAGTATATTAAAGAATTGAACGAGGAAAAGAGGAAAAAATAAGATGAATATTGCTATTATATTAGCGGGTGGAATAGGTTCAAGGGTAGGAGCAGAGACACCTAAACAATTTATAGAGGTATTAGGAAAACCAATAATTGCATACACAATAGAAAAATTTCAAAATCATCGAGAAATTGATGCAATAGAGGTAGTATGTTTAGATGCATACAAAGAAAAATGTATAGAATTATGCAGTAAATATACAAAAGTAAAATGGATAGTTAGTGGGGGAAAAGATTTTCAACACTCAGTTTTAAATGGAATCAATGAATTAAACGGGAAATTAGAGGAAGATGATAATGTATTGATTCATTATGCTGCATCACCATTTGTGGAAAATGAAATAATAAGTGATGCAATAAAAGTGTGTGATGAAAAAGGAAATGCAACATCGGCAACACCGTTTTTTTTATTAGCGGGTTCAAACGATGATGGTATAAAGTCAACAAAATGGATTGATAGGGATAAAGTTATGGGACTGAATGTTCCACATGTATATAAATTTGCCTATATAACAGGGTTATATAGGAGAGCAGTAGAGCAGAAATTACTTGATAAAGTTGAGCCGCATACGACTTCATTGATGTATGCGCTAGGAGAGACAATTTATTTTTCAAAAGGAAATCAGACGAATATAAAGATAACAACAAAGGAAGATGTTAAATTATTTGAGGGGTATGTGTTAAGAGAGAGGATGGAGAGATAGAGTAACATGGAAGAATTTTTTACAGTTTTTACAGGTATTTTAAGTGCACTTATTTGTGTAATAAAATTTTATTTTGACTTAAAGAAGAATAGTACCAAGATTAGCTTGAAAGAAAAATATTATAGAAAGATATTAATACCATTTTATGTTAAATATAAAAAAAAGAAAAATAGTGGTGATTTTTGTAAAGAATTTATTAACAAAAAAAGGAAAAAATACATAGAATGTATTCCAACATATGTGATAAAAATATTAGAAAAAGAGCCAGAGAAGTTATATATGATATTAGTATTTGATTATATACATATGAGAGAAAATGATGCAAAATTTAGAAATAAAATAGATAATAATATTTGGAAGTTATTTAATATATTGCTATATTATTCAGCAATGATTGTTGGCTCTTGTGGATTGGTAGAGTTATTATTATATATATTAGAATGGCTATTTGGGTTACAGATGAATAATACAGAGTTTATTCAATATATAATTAGTATTTTGTTGAGTTTATTGATAGGTTTTATATATCCGATTATTTTGAAGTTTATTATGGATAGTAAGGACTTATACAATTTGAATAACAAATATATAGATAAGCAAATAGATACTAGAATGAAGTGGTATGAAAAAAATATGAACAAACAAAGATTTTTTATTTAGATGTTGTGGTCAAGCTTTTTTTGTAACACTATGACCTAATATTTTGCCACAGAGGTTATACAAGCTCGTAGCGAGCCTCGTAAGGCGTTTTGTAATTATTATAAGAATGCGTATGTACATGGTTATATTTTTATCCGTTATGCTTGCGATAACACTTCGAACATGAAGATTAATAATAGTGCAATTATAACGCTTACTGTCATTTGTTAAAAATAGATAAGTAAAAGCCGTATACCATTCTTGATTTATTGCATTTGCAAGAAAACTCTAGTCAGCTTGTTATCATAAACTTTGTGAGCAATAACATATTCATATGCAGGTTTCTTTTTTCTGAATATTGAAAACAGTTGCATTTCGGCATTCATATATTTGTGAACTGTTTTGTCTAGCTCTATATGATTGCTTTTGATATATCATATTCAGTTGCAAGCCTTTTGAGGGAACATCCCTCAACAAGATGAAGTCGGACAATCTTTATCTTGAATTATGGTTCATAATGTTTGTTCATGTGTAACATATCTTGTTTATTACTAATATTATATCTTATTAGGTCGGTGTGTTGCAACTAATGTTTGGCATAACAGAGTTTTTTACACTTATGTTATTTTGGAATTTATGCTTGAGCATTTTATACTTATGAGCAGGCGACAAAGTAAAATTAATGAAAATGAAGATGTTGTTGTGAAAAGGCAGAGATTTACATAAATTTGTAATGAAATTTTAATGCTTGAACAACTATGAAGGAAAGTACATATGAACATATTAATATATCGTTATAACAGTATATGTGAGGATGCAGTTATCCGTGGATTGAAAGAACTTGGACATACTGTATATGAAGTTGTACTGGAAGTAGAAAATAAGTCGCCATCAGGTCAGGAAATTTTAGATGCTGTTGTTATGGGAATGGAGAAGTCAAATGCGGATATTATATTCAGTATAAATTATTATCCGGCACTTTCTGAAATTGCCAGAGTATATAAATTATTGTATTACAGTTGGATAGTAGATGCTCCGGTTCTTGAATTATATTCAAAGACCATTAAAAACAGGTGCAACAGGTTATTTATATTTGACTCGGAGTTATACAGAGAAATATCAGTTTACAATCCATACAATATCTTTTATCTTCCTTTAGCTGCTGATTGTGACTTCTATCAGAATGCAATAAGAAATGCTTCATTATCTGATGTAGAAAAGTACACACACAATATCAGTTTTGTAGGCTCGTTATATACTGAGAAATGTCCGTATGACAAGGTCAAAAACTTATCACCGAAAATATCAGGTTACCTTCATGGGATTATGAAAGCACAGGAGAAGATTTATGGATATTACTTTGTAGAAGAACTTTTGAGTGATGAACTGGTAGATGAATTTGTAAAAAATTATGATGGATATTATCTGGCGGGAGAAGAGGATTTACTTACAAAGAAAAGAACACTCGCACAGTTTTACATTGGCAATAAGATTACAGCTATGGAGCGTGTGGATACATTTAAATATTTATCTGAAAAATTTGAAGTTGACATTTATACAGCGAGTGATACAAAGGAAATACCTAAGCTTAAAAATCACGGAACTATAATGACACACACTCAGATGCCGATAGTCTTTAATAAGAGTACGATAAACTTAAACCCGACATCAAAACCTATACGAAGTGGAATACCGTTAAGAATATTTGACTTGCTTGCATGTGAGGGATTTGTGCTATGCAATTATCAGTCTGATTTATTGAATGAGTTTTTGCAAGGGGAAGAACTGGATATCTATTCCAGCATTGAAGAATTGGAAGAAAAGATAAGATATTATTTATCTCATACGGATGTATGTAGGGAAATTGCTCATAATGGGTATGAGAAGGTTAGTAAGCGTCATACATATCCGCTGAGACTTGAGCAGATGTTTAGACTTGGGGAACATAGGAGGAGATAAAGGAGTGAGAGGGTGTGAAAGATTAATAGTAAGCGCAAAAAACTCAGGCGTACATTATAAAATAACTTAGCATAAATATTATTTTACTCTTTATGCTAAGTTATTTTTTTCTTTATCTATCTTTCGATTTTACATATTTCAAAAACTTTATCATTCCATGGTAACAGCTTTTCTAATTCACTGTCTGCCATTTCTTCAGTGGGTCGTTTCTCTAATACATATGTTATATATTTATATACATTTAATCCATTCGCTAATGCTGTTTCGGCTATGCTGTATGATATGGCACTTGCCTCTGCACCTTCAGGACTGTCACTGAAAAGCCATCCCTTTCTACCTATAACATATGATTTTGCCGTTGCTTCACGTTCTTCCTCTTTCAAGACCTGTATAGGGCTTTCATCTGCCATAGCAAACTCTATGCTTAACAGCAGTCTGTGGTAAAATTCGTACAATACCCGAAGATACTTATCGGTACATTCTATAACCCAGTTCGCCATTGTTGCACGGCTTAGTTCAAAACCATACTGCAGCCAGTCTTTTTCCTGGCGGTACAATGGCATCCCATTAACATATTTGACCTGAACAGTCAACTTCTGAACCTGTAAGTCGTTTATATAATAAAACTATGCCATCTTTTTCACGATATGTTGCTTTTATGCGGTCTTTTTTTCTGCCACAAATATCACAGTTTTATCATGTTTCCAGCAGCTTTTTGTAAATACTTCATACAGAAAAACATATTGGCGAACATTTGTTTATATGCTATGATAGAAATACAAAAAACAAACAAATGTTTGCAAAAGTAGGAGAAAACATTGCATTTTTATTATATGGTATGTATAATATAGGAAAGGAGACATTATGGGGAAAGAAAATGATATACAGTGGCATTTGGGATTTTGTGCAGCGATGGAACTGGAGCTTAGAGAGTACGCAGACAGGCTGGAATTTCACAGGGAATATCCGCTAAGTAGAAAGCCGTTGCTTATAGATTTGCTTGTAGTGGAAAAAACAGGCGACTTTGAAATAGCGAACGATATAGGTCAGATATTTCAGAAACATAACATAATGGAGTATAAGTCTGAAAATGATACATTAAATGAAGACACATATTTCAAAGTAATGGCATATGCATATTTGTACAAAAGCAGTGAAAAATATGTAGGTGATATAGACATAAACAGCATCACGATTACGCTTGTAAGAGAAAGAAAACCTGAAAAGCTTTTGAGATGGTTTAAAGAAAACAGCTACAAAGTATATGAAAAAACGAGTGGCATATACTACATAGAAAAAGACGGATTTATAAAAACACAGGTAGTAGTCACGGCAGAAGTCGGAGAAAAAGAACATATATTCCTAAAGACACTGAAACGAGGACTGAAGAGAAGTACTGTAGATGATTTTTTAGATAAAGCATTTGAAATGCATGAGCCGTTTGAAAAAGATTGTATAAATTCATTGTTAGGGATAATGGTATCGTCAAACCAAGAATTATTTGACAGTATAAAGAATGGAGGGACAGGTATTATGAATGATGTATTAAGAGAGTTTTTTAAGGAAGAGATAAAAGCTAATGAAGAGCAGGCGATGAACAGAGGCTGGAAAAAAGGGATGGAAAAAGGAATGGTAGAAGGGATGGAAAAAGGAATGGTAGAAGGGATGGAAAAAGGGATGGTGAAAGGGATGGAAAAAGGGATAGAAAAAGGAATTGAGAAAGGTAGAGAAGAAGGCAGAATAGAGACTTTATACACGGATTGCAATATGTCAGTATCTGACATAGCAAAGAAAGTGTCAAAATCAGAGGATTATGTAAAAGAGATTATAAAGAAAATATCAGCAGCGTGTCTCTAAAGTTGTATATACAACAGAGTATCATATGAGGAAACCGACCTATCCCCCGATGGATTCCATCGGGGGATTTGAATAAAAAATTTTAAATCAAATGAAGTCGTTCTTCTATGTCCTTTTTGTGTTTTCTTCCAAGTGGAATGGAGTGTTTTCCAACCTGTATTATGAATGTTGATTTATCATATGAATAAAAATGATGCAGGTTTACGATATATTTTCTGTGGCACTGTATGAAATTGTCGGGAAATATATCAAGCAGTTCATTTATTGTCATATTTGTGAGTTTAATATTTGCGTCATGTGTGTAAACGACAGTTTCTTTGCTGGTTGATTCAATGTAGTCTATGTCATCAAGCAGTAAATGGAGATATACACCATTACTGTCTTTTAAAGTTATCTTTTCTTTTTTGTTTTCTCTATGTTCACCTATTATATAGTCAAGTGTTTCTATGAGTTTATATGAGGTGAATGGTTTTACCAGATATGAGCTGCAATGTATCTCCTGAAGGGCAAAGAATATCCTATCAGGGAGTGCTGTCATATAAACTATCGGTGTGTAAAGGTAATGCTCGATGCTTCGTATATATTTTCCAAAATCAAGTCCGTCACAGTCCAGATCATTTTCGTTTTCATGCTTTAACTCAATATCAAGTAAAAAAAGATCAAAACATTTTGTTGATGTAAGGTTGCAGGCTTCTTTATATGTACCGGCTATAAAAATCTGCCAGTCTTTGTAGTGTTCATTTATTATTTTGCTGACAGCTTTCTGCTGTTCATAGTCATCTTCTAAAATAAGTACCGTAAACATAATCATCCTCATTCCTGAGCAACTTTTTTGTGGGATAGATACCATAAAAGCAATTTGTTTTTTGCTCTGAAACTAATTGCTGTATTTCTCAAATTAATATCGTAGTCAAAATTTTACTTTATTTAATACAAGTATATTTAAATATTATTATATCACAGATTCATTCATTTTACAAAATTGCAATTCAGACCAGAATATATGTATTTCAGACCAAATTATGCGAAAAGTGTTGAGTTTTAGGCGAAAATGAGTAAAATAAAAAATGTAAAAAGTCATTGAGAAAGTCTAGTTGCCGGTGACAGTGAAAGTGTGAGCAGCAACTAAGTTAATGATGATTAAGAGAGACAAGATTGAAAGATTAACGGGTAGAAGCCGTTGATGATACTTATAGTGTGAACGGCAGCTAAATCTTTCAAGGATAAAAAGGGTATTGGAAAGGGTTATGGTGTTTTATCACGGTTGTATAAATGTCTGCTGCATCGGGTAATGTAGCTGGTAAGTCTCTCATACATATAAGTGTAGGACATCATATAAAAGGTATGATTGAAAATAGGGAGTCGGGAAAATTTAAAGGGTAGAAAAAAGGGTAGAGAAATGATGAAATTATTTTTGAATGATTTCATCATTTTTTTATGTATAGTAAAATGCTCGTAATGTAGTGGTGGTGTCAAGGCAAAACGCTGGTTTTGCTCTTTTTTTTTGTTTTTTATTAAATTTTAATGGAAAGAATTGAGATTATGTTTTATACTATGATGTTAGGGTCAAAAGTAGATAGCAATGAAGCAATCCGGAGCATCAGTTAGGGTCAAAATACCTTTTGACTCTAACATCGAATTATGTGGATATAATGAAAGGAAAGTAGAACTGTATAAGAGGAAAATACAAAAACAAAGAACAGAAAAGGAAAAAACATGGCAAATAAGAAAAGAAAAAAGCCTTATATTGTAAGGCTGATGAGAAAAATTAAAAAAACTTTCAGAATGTGGAAGAGAAAAAATCCGTTAAAGGCATATAGATTGCATATTATCACAACGGTGTGTATTCTTGCAATTGTGGCATTTGCAACTTTTAAAACCGGTCTGGCACATGATTTTGTGAGACATTTTTCAGAAAGCGAAGAAGCAAGTGTTACGGAAGCACCGGCTGATACCATGACCCCGCAGCCTACGGAGGAGGTTGTTCAGACTGCTGCACCTGCTCCGGTGCAGACAAAAGTTCCGGCAAAGAAAAACACTGTTGACACAAGATATCTTTATTCATATTTTCAGGGACCAAAGGCATGGAAAAAGAAGCTTGCGTGGTCGGGTTACTGGGGAGATGCGTATATTGGCGGAAGAAAGTTTGGTGCGTATGGATGTGGTCTTTGCTGCATGGCAAATGTTTATTCATCTATCACTTCGGAAACATATAAGGCATCACCGGTAGATATGCGAAATTTCGTAAAGAAGAAAACAGGCTACTGGGGGGTAGGTGCAATCGACTGGAAATATATGGTGGTTGGTATGCGAAAGGCAGGTATTTATTGCGGACCTAAGAGAAAGCCGAAGAGATATTCTTCGTTTAGGCGGGATATTGCGAAGTCAAAATGTGCTGTTGTGCTTGTCAGCAGTTATGATTCGACTTGTTTTTGGAAAGGCACGCCCGGACATTATGTTACTATTTTTGCATATGATAAGAAGCGTGACAGGGTATTTCTAGCTGATTCAGGTGATCCGAAGCACAACCGCAGATGGATAAGTCTTAAAAAGGTTTATCGTTCACTTAAAAAGGCGAGCAGATACCAGTATGTATGTGTGACAGGGTACAATAATAAGAAAGATGCTTTTAAGAACAGAAAAGCTAGAGGAAAGTGGATAAAGCCGGCATATATGCGGTAAAGCACAACAAACACGAATGAGAAAGACATATGTGCAAAGTGAAAAAGTGGATAAAAAGATATATGCGGTAAATGAAATAAAGATGCTTTATTGTGGAAGTTTGATAATGCCTGTCGTGGTATGATTACACATTTAATAATGAATTTTATAAAAACATTTGGAGATGAGGAGGAAAGATGAGCAGAAAAAAGGAATACGAAGAAAAAGAAAAACATGGTACGGCTCAGTTTCCGGTTGGACTTCACAAACTTGAATATCCGGCGGATACGGATGTAATGTTTTATGTTCACTGGCATCAGGAATTTGAGTTTCTTGTTCTGACTGAGGGGAAAGTGCTGTTTACGATTGAGGGCAGGGAATATGTTATGAATCCTGGAGATATAGTATTTATAAATTCAAATTATCTTCATACGGCAAAAAATATTTGTGGCGGAGTATGTTCATTTTATGCCATTGATTTTTCATATCATGTGCTTAATGAGGATATACATAGCATTTTTTCTAAGAAATTTATAAGACCAATATTAAATGATAAGTATGTATTTCCGGAATTTATGCCCGTGAGTGAGGATGAAGATAAATGCTGGCAGAAAGATATAAGGAATTATCTGCATGAAATAGGAGAGTGTCCGGAGCATGAGCTAGAACCGTTTGAGCTTATGATAAGAAGCCGTATTTTGGCTATATGGGATATTCTTGATAAAAATGGTGTTCGTGCACAGAAAGACAACGATATAGAGAGCCGTTATTCTGAGAGACTTGAACCTGTTATTTCCTATATTAAAGAAAATTATGCGTATGAGATAACACTAGGAGAGCTTGCGGCGATACTTCCTATGAGTGAGGGGCAGTTCAGCAGGGTTTTTAAGCAGACGATGAAACTGTCTCCGATACAGTATCTTATGAGATACAGGATATTGCAAAGCTGCAAATTGTTGCAGGATACGGAGAAAAAGATAGGTGAGATAGCAAATCTGTCAGGATTTAATAATATAAGTTATTTTAACAGGGTATTCTTGAATACGATAGGATGTACACCAAAAGAATACAGGGAAAACAGCAGTTATTAAATTTTAATAGTGAATTGCGAAAACGGATATAGGCTGTGTTAGCTGCACAATTTAATTATGTATTATAGGAGTTTCGCAAATGTTTATTAAACTGGGAATAGGAAGGGAAGTATAAGAGTGGTTAGAGAATATAACGATATTTTGGAGGCTGTTCGTAGTGTGAAGTCAAAGCAGGCGGTTATTTTTGATATGGATGGTCTTATTTTTGATACTGAGCGTGTTTTTATGGAACAGCTTGCGGTTGCGATGAAAGAACATGGCTATGTACTGACGAGGGAAATTTACACAGAGACACTTGGTCTTGGTGGAAAAAAGCTTGTTGATTTTATGCAGTCAAAATTTGGTTATGATTATCCTTTTGAGGAGTGTAGCAGAAAGGCACAGGAGAGAATGGCAATGATTTCAGAAACTATTGGTCTTTCGGTTAAACCTCAGATAAGAGAGCTTTTACAGGAGTTAAAAGCAGGGAATATTAAATGTGGGGTTGCTTCATCGACAAAGACTGAACTTGTTGAGAAATATTTGAAACAGGCAGAACTTGACGGCTTTTTTGATGTTGTGATTGGTGGGGATAAAGTTAAGGTATCAAAGCCGGAGCCGGATATTTTTATCTATGCCTGCGAGAGACTTAATGTATCTCCAATGAAAGCTCTTGTGCTTGAGGACAGTGAAAATGGAATAAGGGCGGCAAGAGCTGCAGGAATCCCGGTTATATGTATTCCTGACCTTAAAGAACCATCAAGAGAGGTTGAGAAACTTGTGACGGCTATTGTAAGGCGGTGAATAATCGGGAAAAAGTTATACAAAAGATTTTGTTTTGCCTAAACATTTGAAATTGGAGTTTATTATTAAAAATGTGGGGATGAGGTCATATGAAAAAACACATTATAATACTAAAAAAAGGAAATGTCTGTTACGGTTCGACATCATACTTTGCGGAGCGTATCAACGAGGAGTTTAAAAAGACTGGGATAAGTTCGGAGATAGTAGATATAAATTCTAAGGAAGATGCTGAAAGATTTGTGCAAAAGTATGAAAGATTAAATGAAGTTACGGATATAATAGATTTTAATACGGATATTTTTTCGTATATATTTCCTAAAAATTATTATGATAATTATAATGCAGAGAGTTATGTTGCCGGGACAGAATGTGCAGGCGGCAGCGTGAAGTATGACAGAGAAAATTACATATTTGACATTAAAAATGATAACAGCGGCAGCGACTATGTAAAGTTGTGGCATATTATTCTTGACCATCCTCTTTACCACAACAGTGTCTTGAGGCAGCCTCTTAAGAATATAAGAGTAGTGTGTCTTGATGAGACTCATGCAGAGTATATCAGAAAGCATTACAGTCATATTAAGGAGGTTATCGTGATGCCTTTGCCGGCTGATACGGCGAAAAATCTTGTCCCATACAATGAGAGGAGCAGGGATGTTCTTTTTACCGGAACTTATACATCATCGGAGGATATTGTTGCACTTGCCATGCGAAGTGGCGGAGATAGTGTGGAAATTAAAAATTTTCAAACTATGCACAAAGAACCGGCACAGGAATTTATAAATAGTATGCAGATATTTAACAAGATGGCTGGTTATCTGTTGGAAAACCCGTGTGAAACAATAGAAAATGCTTACACTTTTGCATTGGGAGATATAACGGAGGAAAAAGGTATATCTTTTGAAGGCAGGGAAGCAACAAAAGAAACAGATGAAGATTTTCAGGATGAAAAAGTATTAAGAAAAACAGCTGCAGCTTTTGCAGATGGTCTTGAACTTAATTTTTTGGCGGATATGTTTATAAGAGCGGTTATCAGGGAAGAATTGTTAATGGAGATGTTAAGAAACGGCATCGATGTTGATATATTCGGACATGGATGGGAAAAGTTTGTAGAAAAGTGTGGAAATGTGGAAAAAAGCGAGGGTAGATTTAAGGGAAAGATAAATATATGTGGTGAGGTTGATTATAGACAACTTCCTGAATTATACGCTGATACTAAGATTGCATTGAATGTTCTGCCGTGGTTTAAGGCTGGGCAGCATGACCGCATAGCACTTGCTATGTGTAACGGTTGTGTCTGCGTGACAGATGAGAGTACTTATCTTGAAAAGAAATTTGTTGACGGTGAAAACATTTTTATGTATTCGCTTGAGGATATGACAGGTGCGGCTATGCTTGTCAGGGATTTACTGACACATCCTTTAGAGGCTGCAAGAGCAGCCGCAAAAGGTTATGTCTGTGCCGTAAGTAGTCTCAGCTTTAAAAAATATATTGAGATTTTTATAAATTGATGCAAAGGTCAACAGAAAATGGCTTAGTGTATTATTAGCATAATAAAACTGAGCTGATATGGTATATATTATTTTTACAAAAAAGACCGTAGAAATTCATACTGGCTTTTCTGTTTTGGAGGGAGCATTTCAATGAAGATGTCAGTGAGAAGTTTATCTTCCTCAGCAGTGAAACTTATATGTTCTGTTCTTAGTTTGTCTTTCCAGTTTGCGAGGATTGGCAGTGCCTCGTTTAGGTCTTTGCCGTGGAGCGAGTTTACGAGAAGCTCCACCATATGCTGTTTGCCTGGATCCATCTGCATAAAAGATTTGTTATTTTTCCAGTTATTCATATACTTTGTCTTCTCCTTTTTTATTGTTCATGACTTTGGATACCTGTTCAAATGTTGTACGCTGCTGTGGTGAAAGCTGTGACATTAGAAACTCCATCATAAAATTTTGTGTACTGTTTTCGCTGTATTCCTCACTTTTGACGGCAGAATGTGTTTTTGCAAAATCTCTGTAATTTTTAAACAGTTCGCCGGCGTGCAGGAAATTTAACAGCATACGGACTACCTCTGACTCGGCAGGTGTGCAATAGTCTTTTATGTTTAGAAGCAGTTTTTCATAAACTGCCGGAGTGGCAGCGGCTTCTGCCTGGGCTGCACGCAGTGTCATCTCGTCGTCATTTTGTGAGACTTCTGTTGCCAGCGAAATGAGATTATCAGCCTGGAGTATTATTTCCATGGCTTTTTTGTTATGTGGAGGAACATATGGCAGTGCCGCTTTGAGCATCGCAAGACGGCGTTGATGTTCGTTTGAAAATTCCAATATAATTCTCCTTTAAAGTATTTTCTAAATTGATTTTATGATATATAATTGATTTTATGCAGATATATTGATAACATTTTGAAAGTAATCATTATTTTGAGCAGCTTGCTGCAAAGTGATGCCGCCATTGTTTTGCGGCAAAATATTGTATCAGCAATATTTTTACATTATCTGCACAAGACATTAGAAGAAAGACTGGAGTGAAATAAATGGCGAAGAAACTTATTGATTTGGTAGGAATTACAAAATCTTATGGGGATAAGGTCATTCTTGATGATATGAACCTTTTTATGAATGAAAACAGATTTTTGACACTGCTTGGACCGAGTGGATGTGGCAAGACAACGACACTCAGGATAATAGGTGGTTTTGAGACTCCTGACAGGGGCAAGGTCATATTCGACGGAAAAGATATTACAAATATGCCGCCTAATGAGCGTAACTTAAATACGGTTTTCCAGAAATATGCGTTATTTACGCATATGAATATAGAAGAAAATATCGCTTTTGGACTTAAGATTAAAAATAAATCAAAGTCTTATATAAAGGACAAGATAAAATACGCGTTGAAACTTGTAAATCTTGACGGGTTTGAGAAGCGTATGCCGGACTCTCTTTCAGGAGGCCAGCAGCAGAGGATTGCGATAGCGAGAGCCATCGTAAATGAACCTAGGGTGCTTCTTCTTGATGAGCCGCTTGGGGCACTCGACCTTAAGATGCGTCAGGATATGCAATACGAGCTTATCAGGCTTAAAAATGAGCTTGGCATTACTTTTATTTATGTAACGCATGACCAGGAGGAAGCTCTTACAATGTCTGATACTATAGTTGTAATGAATCAGGGCTATATCCAGCAGATAGGCACTCCAGAAGATATTTACAATGAGCCGCAGAATGCATTTGTTGCCGATTTTATCGGTGAGAGTAATATTATAGCTTCGACGATGGTTCAGGACAGGGTCGTAAATATTCTCGGTACTAAGTTTGAGTGTGTCGATGAGGGCTTCGGTACAAACAAGCCGGTTGATGTTGTCATAAGACCTGAGGATCTTGTTATCACTGAAAAGGACAAAGGTATAATAAACGGCAGGGTTATTTCAGCAATATTTAAGGGCGTTCACTATGAGATGGAGATAGATGCCTGTGGATTTACATTTCTTGTGCACAGTACAGTCATGGCGGAGCCGGGAAAAGAAGTCGGACTCTGGGTAGATCCTTTCAATATCCAGATTATGAACAAGCCTGAGTCAGAAGACGAAAAGGTACTTGTTGAGGAGTAGGAGAGGAGTGATTTTATGGGTAAGTTAAAAAATCTCGGTTCCAAACTTCTGGCAGGACCGTATGTTATCTGGATGCTGCTGTTTACGGTGATTCCTCTCGGACTTATCATCTACAACGGATTTACAAATTCAGACGGAAGATTTACTTTTAAATATGTTGCAGCCATCGCAGACCCGGTTAATGCAAAACCGCTTCTGTTAAGTTTTGAAATGTCTCTTATCGTGACGGTTGTCTGCCTTTTGCTTGCATTTCCGCTTGCAGTAATATTGAGTAAATATTCGACGGACAAAAACAGCTTTATCGTTATGATATTTATCCTGCCTATGTGGATGAATTTCATGCTGAGGACACTTGCGTGGAGACTTATTTTACTAAATAATGGATTTTTAAACCAATTTCTTACAATGCTTGGTCTTTCAAAAGTGTATCTAATGAACACGAAAGCCGCCATTATCTTTGGAACGGCATACGATTATTTTCCGTTTATGGTTCTGCCGATATACAATGCTGTCGTAAAGATAGACAAGGATGTTATAAATGCGGCGAAAGACCTCGGAGCCACCAATTCGGTCGTGCTTAGAAAGATAATTCTCCCGTTGAGTGTTCCGGGGATAGTAAGCGGCATAACGATGGTGCTTGTTCCGTCAATGAGCGAGTTCGTCATAGCGGATATGCTTGGCGGCGGTAAGATATATCTTATCGGTAATGCCATTGAGCAGGCTTTTAATTCAGGATATGCTGATGTTCATGCGGGTTCGGGACTGTCCATGTCACTTATGGTGCTTATTCTTATAAGTATCGTTATATACAGGATATTTGATAATGGAAAGGAGTCAGAGAGTATATGGTAAAGAAAAAGAACATTTTTCAGAAAATATATCTTGCCGTTATCCTCATAATGCTCTATCTTCCAATAGGCGTTTTGATAATTTCTTCCGTCAACGCCTCAGAAAAGAATAAAGCCGTATGGGGAGGATTTTCTCTTGCTGCATACAAAAAGCTGTTCCATGACGGTACGATAATGAATGCACTTTATACGACCGTTATCCTTGCGGCAGCGGCAGGTTTTATAGCAACGATTTTAGGAACGCTCGTCTGTATTGGAATGATAGGCATGAGCAAAAAAGTACGCTCTGCGATAATGGGGGTTACAAATATACCGATGTTAAATGCTGATGTTGTAACAGGTATAGCACTTATGCTTCTGTTTACGAGGTTTACAGAGCTTAGTTTTTCGACTATGATGGTAGCACATATCACACTGATAATACCGTATGTGGTCTTGTCGGTCTGGCCGAAAGTTTTGCAGCTTAACATAAGCACATACGAGGCTGCACTAGACCTTGGTGCGTCAAGGCTGTATGCAATGTGGAAAGTCGTTATCCCTGATATAATGCCGGGCATAATGTCAGGATTTTTACTCGCATTTACAATGTCTCTCGATGATTTCTCAGTGACATATTTCACTAAAGCACCGGGAATACACACAATGTCTACAATGATAAATGCGGAGTACAGAAAGGGTATTCAGACGGAGATATATGCTCTGTCAACGATAATATTCATAATAGTGCTTATTGTGCTGTTTGTGATAAACAGAAAAAGCGTTATGTCTTTGAAAAAGAAGGGGGCAGCGGCATGATGAGAAAAAGCATAAAGAGACTTACGGCGGCAGTTTTGTTTATGAGCATAACGGTCTCATCAACTTTTTTTCTTACTGCGTGTAAAAATAATGATGTTTCTTCAAAAAATAAGATAGTAGTTTTTAATTATGGCGATTATATTGATTCCACGCTTCTTGATAAATTTGAGAAAGAAACAGGGATAAAGGTGGTATATGAGGAGTTTCTGACACCTGAAGCGATGTACACAAAGTTTAAAAATGGTGCGGTGGATTATGACCTTATCTGTTGTTCTGATTATATGCTCGACAAGATGATAAAGGAAAAAGATGTAAGAAAAATTGACTACGATAAGATGAAATATATCAAAAATATTGGTCAAAAATACTGGGATATGTCGAAAAGTTTTGACAAGACACTTAGTTATACAGTTCCTTATTACTGGGGAACAGTCGGCATACTGTATAATACTGAAATGGTGGATAAAGTACCTGACAGCTGGGATGTCCTATGGGATAAGAAGTATAAAAACAACATAATCATGCAGAACAGTGTCAGGGATAGCTTTATACCGGCACTTGTAAGACATGGTTATTCTATAAATACGACAGATAAAAAAGAGCTGAGGACTGCACTTAATGACCTTAAGCAGCAAAAGGAGATAGTACAATCCTACCTTGTGGATGAGATTAGGGATGATATGGCGAATAACCAGGCTGCTATGGGACTTATATATTCAGGTGAGGCTAGTATCGCACAGGACTACAATGATAAACTTGAATATGTTGTTCCTAAAGAGGGTTCTGACATATGGATGGATAGCTGGGTTATACCAAAGAAAGGTAAAAATTATGATGGAGCCGTCAAATTCCTTGACTTTTTGTGCAGGGAAGATGTGGCAATGACAAATTTTGAATATGTATATTATTCAACACCTAATGAAGCGGTATTAGATCAGATAGATGACGAGGAAAAGGCAGAGAGAAATGCGATTTTTCCGTCAGATGATGTTATAGACAGGTGCAAGGTCTTTAAGTATCTTGGAAAGGATGCGGAGGAGTATTATAACAGGCTTTGGAAGGAGCTTAAAGTTTACTGATTGATTTTAAAATGTAGGCTGTGAGGATTGTGCGGATATAACAATAATATAAATTTAGAAAAAGGAGAAATTGATATGGCAGCAGGTTCATCGTTTGGAAATTTGTTTCGTGTGACTACATGGGGTGAGTCCCATGGTAAGGGCATTGGCGTTGTTGTTGATGGTTGTCCGGCAGGGCTTGAGATTAGCGAGGAGGTTATCCAGAAGTATCTCAACAGAAGGAAGCCGGGGCAGACGCGTTATTCGACTCCGAGAAAGGAGGACGATCTTGTCGAGATACAGTCAGGTGTTTTTGAGGGTAAGACGACGGGGACACCTATCTCTATGGTTGTTTACAATAAGACACAGCGTTCAAAGGATTATTCGGAGATTGCTAAGTATTACAGACCTGGACACGCTGATTATACTTTTGATGAAAAATTCGGTTTCAGAGATTACAGGGGCGGCGGTCGTTCTTCAGGCCGTGAGACTATAGGCAGGGTCGCGGCAGGTGCCATTGCGTGCGAGGCATTGAAACAGCTTGGTGTTAATGTTATGGCATACAGTAAGGCAATAGGCGGCATTGAAGCAGATACGACAGATGTTTCATTTGATAAGATTATGGAAAGTCCTCTTTATATGCCTGACATTGTGGCATCACATAAAGCCGAAAAGCTTCTTGAGGAGAAGATGAATGAACAGGACTCAGTGGGCGGAATTATTGAATGTGTCATCTCAGGAATACCTACAGGTGTAGGAGAGCCGGTTTTTGAGAAGCTCGACGCAAATCTTGCAAAGGCTGTTATGTCGATAGGTGCAGTTAAAGGTGTGGAGATAGGTGCAGGTTTTGAAGCGGCTTCAATGTATGGCTCAGACAACAACGACGCATTTAAGATGGACGGAGAAAATGTCTCTAAAAAGACAAACAATGCCGGAGGGATACTGGGCGGCATAAGTGATGGAAGTGATATATTTTTAAGAGCGGCAGTTAAGCCGACACCATCTATTGCAAGGAGTCAGGAGACCGTAAACCGTGACGGTGAGGATATTGAAGTTCAGATAAAGGGAAGACACGACCCGATAATCGTGCCGAGAGCGGTTGTAGTTGTCGAGTCTATGGCGGCGATATGTGCGTTTGATATGCTCTTAGAGTCGATGACATCAAAGATGTATAATATTAAAAAGTATTTTGAACGCATATAAGCAGTCCGGTTTTTTAGTGCGTATAGTATAAAAACTTCCACTGACAGGTCACAAAGCGACTGAGTTCATGAGCAAGTAGCGAAGCAGATTGCGAATGTTTGTTTAAATAATAAAAAATTACAACGGTTAAGGTTTTCACTTCGATATAAAAGCTACATAAAATAATAGTGTATATCCTGATATACGGAGAAAAAATATGGGAAGATGCTATTATTATGGAAATGAGTCCGCAGAACTTAAAGCTGTTGAAAAAAAAGAGAAAACTCCGGTTGAAAAAGAAAGTGATAATGTGATAAAAAGAATCATAATAGATGACGATACGGAGCTTGTTATAGAGAAAGATACGGTCTATGAGATAGACAGGAAATGTGTAGAGTGTAAGAAAAACAAGGGAAGATGCAGATAAAGCTGAGTTTGTGATAAGAACAGTATATGAGTTGTAAAACTTAGTTTAAATCAAAAACAGTATTTCAAACGAAATCTTATTTTGTTTCGGATAGTTGTTTTGCAAAAAAACGGGGAGCCTTTTTAAGGCTCCCCAAATATTGTTAAATATTGTCGTTAAGTAATGTAAATGTTTTGCTGTTTTTGCGGATATTTAGAAACCACCGCTGCCACAGCAGCAAAGAATAAGTAAAATCCAGATGATTGAATTGCATCCGTTGTCAGAACCGCATCCGCAGCCGTTACCGAAACCAAAGCCATTTCCGTTGCCACAGCATGAGCAGAGTAAAAGAAGAATGATAATCCAACTGCATCCGCTATCTCCGTTGCTGCATCCGCCACATGTTGTTGCTGCTAAATCACTCATAAATCCTCCATTTGTCGATTTCATCGACTTAATAATTATCTACAATCTCATAATATGCGGTGTGGGTTGTCTTATTTACAAAAAATTGAAAGAAATTTGAAAAAAGGTTAAAATGACTTTTGGAGTGGCGAAAAATGGAGGATGAATTGATTTTATTTAGAAAAAATTAATTAAAAATCATAGGGCTATATGATATAATATCCGCGAAGGCAAAAATGAACATAGAAATTAACAGATATGGGTGTTTACACACAGCATCTGCTAATTTCTATGTGAATGCACCCGCGAGTTCGTAAAAGCAAAGCTTTTGCGAACTTTTTGCCGGAGCATAAATAAGATTTTGAGTTTTCAAGAGCGTTGTAATTAAAAACAGGAAAGAGGTAATTATGTTTAGAAAGAAAATAAACAGCACATATGGAATTATAAAGGCAGCGGTGAGTTTATTGCTTGTCATTTCGCTTACAGGATGTTCGTTATCCGGCGGTGATAAAAAAGCTGAAAATACAAAGGCACCTGCGTCTACCGTAAAACAGGCAGAGGTAAAAACTTTGTCAAAGGAAGATGCATTTGCAAAGGCAGCACAGTATCTTAAGAATATGAGTGTTGAACAAAAAGTCGGACAGTTATTTGTGGTAAATCTTGAACAGCTCGATTCATCTAAAGGAAGTTATTATGAGTGGAAAAAATGCTCAAAGAAGATGAAAGAAGCTATTAAGAAAAACAGCATAGGCGGAGTTATAATGTTTTCGAGAAATATCGGAAAAAGAAAGCAGACGAAAAAACTCATAAAAGAAATTCAGAAAGCTGCTGACATTCCGGCATTTGTAACGGTTGATGAAGAGGGCGGAGAGGTTGCAAGAATCGCAGGCAATCCTGATATGAAAACAACAAAGTATCCTTCAATGGAGGATGTTGGCAAAAAGAAAGATGCTGATTATGTAAACAATATGGGAAAAACCATAGGAAATGATATAAAAAAGCTGGGCTTTAATGTTGATTTTGCACCGGTTGCAGATGTAAAGACGAGTAACCTGAATCTCGAGATAGGTTCAAGGTCATTTGGAAAGGACCCGGACAAGGTGGCAGAGCTTGTGGAGGCATTTGTAAAAGGTATCCAGTCAACAAATGTTTCGGCAACACTCAAACATTTTCCGGGACAAGGTTCGTCAAAGGGGGATACTCATATTGAAAATGTAAATATTGACAGCAGTATAGCTGCACTTAGAAAAGTCGATTTTGTACCTTTTGAAAAAGGAATAAAGGCAGGTGCCGATTTTGTAATGGTATCGCATATATCGGTAAGCAGGGTTACGGAGACTGCACAGCCGGCAAGTATGTCAGAACTTATCATGAAGACCATACTCAGAGAGGAACTTGGTTTTGAGGGCGTTATAATAACAGATGCTATGGATATGGCATCAATAACAGACAAATACTCGTCAGAAGAAGCTGCACTAGGTGCATTCGAGGCAGGTGCCGATATAATCCTTATGCCTATGGATTTTGAAGAAGCATATAAAAATATACTTTCAGCGGTAGACTCAGGTGAGATAGGTATGGACAGACTCGATGAGTCAGTTCAGAGAATACTCACTGTTAAATTCATGAGGGGAATAATCCCTGAGAATGTGGATAGTCCGGTACAGGCTGCAACGGCACAGGCGGTAACAACAACACCGCAATAGATTTTTTTGTGTTTATATTTATGAAGAGTGAAAAGTAACCGTTTTTTGTTATATTTATACGAAAAATCAATATTAACTTGCGATTTTGTAAAAAATTGATATAATTATATTTGTGGTAATTGCGTTAAAATACAAATCCGGAGGAAACAATGAATAACGAAACAAATTATTGCGGGGAAAGAAAATCCTGTCAGAAAGGTGATTGCAAAGGTTGTCTTCTGAGAGGTATAGAGGAACCTAAACTCGGAGAAGAATGTGGAGTTTTTGGTATGTATGACCTTGATGGAAATGATGTTGCATCTTCAATCTATTATGGATTGTTTGCATTACAGCATCGTGGACAGGAAAGCTGTGGTATCGCAGTCAGCAGGACAGATGGTCCGCCGAGAAATTCAAATGTATGCAAAGGTATGGGACTTGTAAATGAAGTCTTTAATGCAGAAAATCTTGAAAAGATGGCAGGTGATATCGGAGTAGGTCATGTGCGTTATTCGACAGCGGGGGCAAGTGTTGCTGAGAATACACAGCCACTTGTTTTGAACTATATAAAAGGTACTCTCTCAATGGCACACAACGGAAACCTTGTAAATGCATTAGAACTTAGAAATGAGCTTGAGATGAACGGAGCTATTTTTCAGACAAGTATCGACTCAGAGGTTATTGCTTATCTTATTGCAAGGGAAAGACTAAAGACCGGAAAAGTTGAAGAAGCCGTTAAAAATGCGATGGTTAAGCTTAAGGGAGCATACTCACTTGTTGTGGCAAGTCCGAGAAAACTTATAGGAGCAAGAGATCCATTTGGATTCAGACCACTATGTATAGGAAAGAGGGACAATGCATATGTACTTTCATCAGAGTCATGTGCACTCGATACGGTGGGGGCAGAGTTTATAAGAGATGTAGAACCGGGTGAGATTGTAACCATCACACAGGATGGCATAAAATCTGACAAGAGTCTGACACAGGCAAAAGCGGCAAAATGTATATTTGAGTATATTTATTTTGCAAGACCTGACAGTTACATAGACGGCATATCAGTAAATTCGTCGAGGATAACAGCCGGAAGGATTCTGGCACAGACGCATCCGGTAGATGCAGACATCGTAGTAGGTGTACCTGAATCAGGAAATGCGGCAGCTATGGGATATGCAATGGAGTCCGGAATACCTTATGGCATTGCATTCGTCAAGAACAGTTATGTGGGAAGAACATTTATCAAACCTAAGCAGTCGGCGAGAGAGTCGAGCGTAAGAGTAAAATTAAATGCGTTAAGGGAAGTTGTAAGGGGCAAGAGAGTTGTAATGATAGATGATTCCATTGTAAGAGGAACGACAAGTGCAAGGATAGTAAAGATGATAAAAGATGCAGGAGCATCTGAGGTGCATGTACGCATCAGTTCACCACCGTTTCTGTATCCGTGTTATTTTGGAACGGATGTACCGTCAAGTGATCAGCTTATAGCATACAATCATTCAGTAGAACAGATATGTGAGATGATAGGTGCAGATTCTCTCGGTTATCTTGACATAGAAAGATTAAGTGAACTTATAGACGGAGACAAAGGTTATTGTAATGCCTGTTTCTCCGGAAATTATCCTGTAGAGCCTCCTAAGGAGGATATAAGAGGAGATTTTGAAAAGTAATCCTCAGACACAGGATACGATATGATACGAAAAGTTAAAAATTCAGACCTGATATTATAAACTATGGCACAAAGCTGATGATGTTTTATCATCACGGAAGGGAAAGGAATAGAAGATATGAGTTATGATAGATATACAAGCCCGCTTTCAGAGCGTTATGCAAGTAAAGAAATGCAATACATTTTTTCGCCTGATAAGAAGTTTAAAACCTGGAGAAGACTCTGGATTGCACTTGCAGAAGCGGAAAATGAACTCGGACTTAAAAATGAGCATGGAGAGCCGGCGGTAACTAAAGAGCAGATAGACGAGCTTAAGGCAAATGCCGATAACATAAACTATGATGTGGCAAAACAGAGAGAAAAAGAAGTTCGTCATGATGTTATGTCGCATGTATATGCATACGGTGTACAGTGTCCTAAGGCAGCAGGAATCATCCATCTTGGAGCAACATCCTGCTATGTAGGAGACAATACAGATGTTATCGTTATGACAGAGGGGCTTAAGCTTGTAAGAAAAAAACTTATCAATGTTATTGACGAACTTTCAAAATTTGCAGACAAATATAAAAGCCAGCCGACACTTGCATTTACACATTTTCAGCCGGCACAGCCTACAACGGTAGGTAAGAGAGCTACATTATGGCTTCAGGAATTTGTTATGGATCTTGAAGATGTTGAATATGTTCTTTCTACTATGAAGCTTTTAGGTTCAAAGGGAACCACAGGAACGCAGGCAAGTTTCATGGAACTTTTTGACGGTGATGAGGAAAAGGTTAAAAAGTTAGATGATATTATTGCAAAGAAGATGGGATTTGAAAAATGTTTCCCTGTTTCAGGACAGACATATTCGCGTAAACTTGATACACGTGTATTGAATGTTCTTGCCGGTGTTGCTGCAAGTGCACATAAATTTTCAAATGATATAAGACTTTTACAGCATCTTAAAGAGATAGAGGAGCCATTTGAGAAAAACCAGATAGGTTCATCGGCTATGGCATACAAGAGAAATCCTATGAGAAGTGAGCGTATCGCATCGCTTTCAAGATATGTCATGTCAGATGTGACAAACACAATGTTCACATCGGCGTGTCAGTGGTTTGAGAGAACACTTGATGATTCGGCAAATAAGAGAATCAGTGTTCCGGAGGGATTCCTTGCAACAGACGGAATCTTAGACCTCGTGCTCAATGTTGTTGATGGACTTGTAGTTTATGACAAAGTTATAGAGAAACGCCTTATGTCAGAACTTCCGTTTATGGCAACTGAAAATATCATGATGGATTCAGTAAAGGCTGGCGGAAACAGACAGGAACTTCATGAGGAAATTCGTAAACTTTCAATGAAAGCCGGAGAAAATGTAAAGAAATATGGAAAAGATAACAATCTTCTTGAACTCATTGCAGACGATGATAAGTTCCCGGTAGGAATTGAAGAATTAAATGCAACGATGGATCCGGCAAAATATGTTGGACGTTCAGCTTCACAGGTTACGGAATTTCTTGAAAATATCGTAAATCCTATCTTGGATGCAAATAAAGATATATTAGGAGTTAAGGCAGAAATAAATGTCTGATAAAAATAATTAAATTAGGGCTTGCAAAAGGGTATGAATTGAAAATTTGGCAAGCAGAATGGAGGCTATATGGCAGCTAAGCGTATTTTGACTTCCAGGGCAACACAAAACATGATAGTGGCAGATGATGTTTATACATCAGATGATAAGCTGGTAATTCCTGAAGGTACGGTACTTACGGAAGATATTATTGATTCACTAAAAGAATATGGTGTCTTCGCAATTAGAATTAAAGTCGATGATGACGGAAACAATGCAGCAGCGGAGAATGAAAAAGTCACGCCTGCCGGGGACGAAGCCCTGAACGAACAGAGGCAGGAAATTAAAAACTCAGCAGAACAGGAACATGAAAGCTTTCTGAAACAAGTTAAAGAGAGCAAAGAGTTTGAAGTGTTTCACAGTGCATTTGTTGACAGCGTTGACAATCTTAAAAATGTATTCAGCAAGGTTGTAATGCACAATGAGCAGATAGATGGTGAGTCGATACTCAGCGATGTTGAAAATGTTGTATCGAAAGGAAGAAATAGTATTCATATTCTTGATATGCTTCAGTGTATGAGAGGGTATGATGATGTAACATATGTTCACAGTGTCAATGTTGCATTGCTCAGTAATATGATAGGGCGTATTGTATATCCGGACATTAGTGACGAGGAACTTAAGGTACTTACATTGGCAGGACTTCTACATGATATAGGAAAAATGATGGTACCTGACAATATAATACAGAAAAAAGGCAGACTTACACTTCCGGAGTATAATCTTGTCAAGACGCATGTACTGTTTGGAAATAATATTCTTAAAGGCATTGACAATCTTGACCCAAGGATAGCAGAAGTTGCGATGCGTCATCATGAGAGATGTGATGGAACCGGTTATCCGGGGGGATACAAAAGAGAACAGATAGAGCCATTTGCGAGAATTGTCGCAATAGCGGATACATATGATGCCATGACATCAGACAGAGCATATAGGGCAGCAATATGTCCGTTTGATGTTATAGAGATGTTTGAACGCGAGGGAATCGTCAAGTATGATGTTGCGTTTTTGCTTCCGTTTCTCGAAAAAGCAGTACAGGCATATATGAATACTGATGTAAGGCTTTCCACAAATCAGATTGGAAAAGTAATAATGATAAACAAAAATGAATTTTCAAAGCCTGTTGTCCAGGTGGGAGATGAATTTTATGACTTATCAAAAGAAACAAATGATATTGTTATAGATAAGGTCTTGATATAATTCTTCAAATTAGGTATAATCCATTGTGGTCTTATAAATAAAGACATGAGAATGTTGTCTTACTGCCGGCGGTCATATCATAAGCACGAACAGTGGTATATTGTCAAAGGGGTCAGCAGACTCGTCTATACATATCGTAAAATATATGGTGTCATACATATTATGACAGATTGGAGGATTTTTATGGTTACAGCTATCGTAGGTGCTAACTGGGGAGATGAAGGTAAAGGTAAGATTACTGATATGCTTGGAGAAGAGTCGGACATCATCGTTCGTTTCCAGGGAGGAAGTAATGCAGGTCATACAATTATAAACAACTATGGTAAATTTGCATTGCATTTACTTCCATCAGGTGTATTTTATGATCATACTACAAGTATTATCGGTAATGGTGTTGCACTCAATATCCCATATTTATTCAATGAAATAAATGAACTTGTTAAAAGAGGAGTACCACAGCCAAAAATCCTCGTATCTGACAGGGCTCAGATTCTTATGCCTTATCATGTCGCATTTGATGAGTATGAAGAAGAAAGACTTGGCAAGAAGTCATTTGGTTCTACAAAGTCAGGAATTGCACCATTTTATTCAGATAAATATGCAAAGATTGGAATCCAGGTTTCAGAGCTTTTCCAGGATGATGATGCATTAAAAGAGAAGATTGAAAGAATTTGTGTCCAGAAAAATGTTATATTAAAACATTTATACAATAAACCTGAACTTGACCAGGCAGAGATACTTGATACACTTCATAAGTACAGAGATATGGTTGCACCATATGTATGTGATGTATCTGCATATCTTAGGAAGGCTATTAAAGAAGGAAAGAATATTCTTTTAGAGGGACAGCTTGGTTCACTCAAAGATCCGGACCACGGAATTTATCCTATGGTTACATCATCATCAACACTTGCCGCATACGGAGCAATCGGTGCAGGCATACCACCATATGAGATAAAAAGAATCGTTACTGTAGTCAAGGCTTATTCGAGTGCTGTTGGAGCAGGTGAATTTGTAAGTGAGATTCTTGATGAGGAAGAAGCAGACAAACTTCGTAAGCATGGTGGTGACGGCGGAGAGTATGGAGCAACAACAGGTCGTCCTCGTCGTATGGGATGGTTTGACGCGGTTGCAACGCGTTACGGATGTGAGATTCAGGGTGCAACTGAGGTTGTACTTACAGTGCTTGATTGTCTCGGTTATCTCAAGGAAATTCCGGTATGTGTAGGTTATGAGATTGATGGAGAAGTCGTAAAAGACTTCCCTGTTACGGAAAAGCTTGCAAAAGCAAAGCCTGTTTACAAAGTTCTTCCGGGATGGAATTGTGACATAAGCGGAATCAAAGAATATGATAAACTTCCAAAAGAATGTAGGGACTACATTGAGTTTATTGAAAAAGAAATCGGAGTTCCTATTAAGATGGTATCAAATGGACCAAAGAGACATGATATTATTCATAGAGCTTAAAAATATATAAATCAAGAAAATATACGGGTTAGTTGGTTTTCAGATACGGCATAATGCTTTTGAAAAACGATTAGCCCGTATAGTGTTAAGTGGAAAGGAAATTATGAATTACGGCAAAAAAGAGATAGACAGCAAAATAGACAAAATTAATTCATCTAATAAAAAAGTATTCAACAAAATAAAGCTTAATGTAAAGATTTTTGCTGTTATCATTGTGTTTACCTTGATTTTGTGTGTGGTATTTTCGGTAGTCGGGATAGTAAGAGGACTTACGGACAGTGCACCTGATATAAATGAAGAAAATATAATGCCTGATGGATATCCTTCCATTATATATGATGCTAACGGCAAAAAGGTTCAAAAACTGATGGGCATAAACGCTAACAGAGAGTATAAAAAGATAACTGACATTCCTGAGTGTGTTCAGAATGCATTTGTTGCAATCGAGGATGCAAGATTTTACAAACACAGTGGTGTAGATCTTCAGGGAATTTTGCGTGCGGTGTTTTCAGCATTATCTGATGAAAAAATGACGCAGGGAGCGAGTACCATTACCCAGCAGCTTTTGAAAAATCAGGTGTTTGGCGGTGGAAATGAAAAGTCATTTTTTGGAAAAGTTTCAAGAAAGATACAGGAACAGTCACTTGCCATTAAGCTTGAAAGTACCATAGACAAGAAAAAAATACTTGAATATTATCTGAACACGATAAATCTTGGACAAAATACAATGGGGGTTGAGACGGCAAGCAAAAGATATTTTGGAAAATCAGTTTCAAAACTGACGGTATCTGAGGCAGCAGTGCTTGCAGGAATTACCCAAAATCCGACAGAATATAATCCTATCACAGAGCAGCAGAACAATGAAGCAAAAAGAAAGATTATATTGAAAAATATGCTTGATCAGAAATATATAACTGAAGATGAGTATGAGGAAGCATTGGGGGATGATGTTTACAGCCGGATACAAGATATAAATAAAGAAAAAAGGACATCTTCTTATGGTGATATAAACTCATATTATGTTGATGCGGTTATTGAAAATGTTGTAAGTGATCTTAAACAGAAACTTGGATATACGGAAACACAGGCATATAATGCAATCTACAGGGAGGGGCTGAAAATATATACTTGTCAGGATCAGTCACTTCAAAAGATATGTGATGATGTTATAAACAATGATAAATATTATCAGAAAAATACAAAGTCGTATCTTTCATATCAGCTTAAGGTAAAAAAATCAGATGGTGAAACTGAATCATATACTGAGGGCGACGTAAGAGCATTTATAAATGATGCACACAAAAAGAGAATAAGTTTTTATTTTAAAAACCGTAAAAAAGCTGAGAAGTATATAAAATTGTTTAAAAAGAAAAATTTGGATAAGCATGATAAGATACTGAGTGAGAGCATCAATCTGATAAAGCAGCCGCAGGCATCTTTTGTTTTGATGGAACAGTCTACAGGAAAAGTTAGGGCTATAGTGGGAGGAAGAGGTGAAAAGACAGCAAACAGAACATTGAACAGGGCATCTTCCTCAAAGAGACAGCCGGGTTCTACATTTAAAGTTTTATCGACATATCTGCCTGCACTTGATACAAGTGGTTTTACACTTGCAAATGTTATGGATGATGCACCATATAAATATCCCGGAACAAATAAGCGTGTAAAAGACTGGGATTCATCAGGATACAAAGGACTTACATCACTGCGACAGGGTATTGTCGATTCGGTAAATATTGTTACGGTAAAAACTTTTCAGAAAGTTACACCCCAGACCGGATTTGATTATCTGTTAAATCTTGGATTTACGACATTAGTTGACCGGCGAGAGACTTCAGATGGGCAGATATATTCAGATATTCAGCTTCCGACAGCACTCGGTGGACTTACGGATGGTGTAACCAATGTTGAGCTTACGGCGGCATATGCTGCGATAGCAAATGGCGGAACATATATAAAGCCTGTATATTATACAAAAATAGTTGACTCTAAGGGAAATGTTCTGCTGCAAAACAGTAAGTCCGGTAAAAAAGTGATGAAGAATACGACGGCATGGCTTCTTACTGATGCAATGAAAGATGTGATAAAAAGAGGAACAGGAAAGAAAGCTGCATTTAAGAAAATCAAAATGCCACAGGCAGGAAAAACAGGAACAACATCTGACAATACGGACTTCTGGTTTGAGGGATATACACCGTATTATACGGCAGGAATATGGCTTGGCTATGATTCGATGTTTACGCAGATGTCAGGAAGTGCAAGCAAGATAATGTGGCGTGATATTATGGAGAAAGTTCATAAAGTCAAAAAATTGAAGAATAAAAACTTTAAGAAACCGGAAGACATAATAACTAGAAAAATATGTAAGAAGTGCGGCAAGCTTGCGGTTTACGGTCTTTGTGACAGAGCACTTGATGGAAATGATATAAAAACCGAATATTTTGCAAGAGGAACACAGCCAAAGGAAAGTTGTGACTGTCATGTGAAATATACTTTTTCAAATTCAACCGGTCATATGGCAGAAACAGGTGCATCTGCTTCGACTAATGATAAAGTGTATCTCAATAAAGACGAATCAACTTATAAGGCACAGACAAAAGATACACCGTATCTTATACCAGGCTGGTTGAAATAAAGTCAGCGTGTCCCTGCATCCAGATAACGCCCTTGAAGCGACGACCTATCATAGGTTCTCCTTCAAGGTCTTTTCTGTTTATGGAGATGTTCATAACAACATCATTACAGTTTATAAGAAGCTGGAAAACATCTTCATTTGTGTAAGGATTGGTCGTAAGTGACCAGTTAAGTATAGTACCTATTATCATATAGTTGTCTGATTCCGAGCCATATGGAATAAATGTGGAATCGACTATAGAGTACAAATCTTCTGTCATAATTCTTTTCATGAGTTGGCCGGAGAGGTCTATCTCATCGAGAGTTAGATTGTCGATGGCATCCTGGTCTCCGTTTTTTGCCTGAATGATAAGCTGTCTTTTCATGCGTGTTTCATGTCTTAATCTTTCGATGCTGTCATCAGTTTTCTCTATGCCAAGTAAGATGCGTCCAGTAAGTGAAAGACCTGAGAGTGCAAGATTTGCCCTGTGCGGAGTATTATCAGTAAAATTAAGTTTAATATAATCTACGGAATTTTGCAGATAAAAAATAACAGAAACAGCCATGCGTATATCATCACACATACCTGTAAAAGCACTTGTATCGACACGCCGGTTTATTGTGACTTCAGTTCTCATAGTGATAAGTGAACTGTAGCAATATGGAAAATAATGGTCAACATGAAAAAAGCCGAGCTTGTCGTATTCACCACGCACCGTAAGTCCTGTATTATGTGCAAATTCACGGCTCAGTTCCGTAATCTTTCTGCCATCCTTAGACAAAATCTGTTTGCTGACGGACGGTTTATCCATAGTGATACCAAGAAGTTTATCCATATCCTGTTTTGTTGTGATGTTGCTGAAACCGACAGCTCTTAAAAATCTATGCATATGATATTACTCCATTATTTATAAAAAATTTATTTAATACTATTTAATACTATCTTGCATCATATGATACTACATGACTGCCACAGCTACAAGTATAATATTCGGCTATTTTCTTGTAAAAAAGCGACTTTTAGGGTATAATCTAATGAGTTTCAGTGTAAACCGGTCGGCTTAAAAGCAGTTTGCACAAAAAACAGCACAAGAATGGAGATTAATATGAGCAGGATTGCGGTTATTACGGATAGTAACAGTGGTATAAATTTTGAAGATGCAAAAGAACTTGGGATTAAAGTTCTGCCTATGCCTTTTCTTATTGATGGAAAGACTTATTTTGAGGAGATAAGTCTTTCGCAGGAAGAATTTTTTGAGAAACTTGAAAATGATGTTGACATATCGACATCCCAGCCGTCACCGGAGAGCGTCATGAAGATATGGGATGAGGCACTTGAGGAGGCTGACGAGGTGGTTTATATACCTATGTCGAGCGGTCTTTCAAGTTCATGCCATACGGCATTGATGCTGGCAGATGATTATGATGGAAAAGTTCAGGTTGTTGATAACCAGAGAATATCTGTCACACAGCGTCAGTCAGTGCTTGATGCTATGGAACTTGCAAAAAGAGGACTTACGGCAGTTCAGATAAAAGAAAAGCTTGAGAAAGTTAAGTTTGAATCGAGTATATATATAATGCTCGATACGCTTAAATATCTCAAAAAGGGCGGCAGGATAACACCGGCGGCAGCAGCAGTTGGCTCTGCACTAAGGTTAAAACCTGTTCTTACGATTCAGGGAGAAAAACTTGACGCATATGCGATAGCCAAGACAAAAAAGCAGGGTGTCAAGAAGATGCTCGCAGCAATAGAAGATGACATAAACAAGAGATTTGGCGGTACTGACCATATGGAAAACATACACATGGAGATAGCACATACCAAAAATCCTGAGGCGGCAGAGGATTTAAAACAGCAGATAATCGAAAAATTCGGAGTGACTGAGGTTGACCTTTATCCGTTGTCATTAAGCATTGCGTGTCATATAGGACCTGGTTCTATAGCAGTTGCGTGCTCAAAAGTTATTGACTGAAAAAATTTATATAATTATTAAAATATTGAAGATTTTTATTGAAACAAATCGTTATATAGGTGTATGCGGAACTGTCGTAAAGATATGATTAGATTGTGCACCCGGCACAACACATTGGTTTTGCAATCACCTGAAATCGTTTATAGAATGAGGGGGAAAGACGGGATGAATTATATCGAACAGCTTGGTAAAGCAGCTAAGGCATCAAAAAAGAGTATAGCAACGGCAGGAACGGCTAAGAAAAATGAGGTTCTTGAAAAGATAGCAGAAAATCTCAGAAAAAATATTGATGTGATACTTAAAGAAAATGAAAAAGATACGGCTATGGCAAAGGAAAATGGTATAACTGATGCAATGGTAGACAGACTCCGGCTTACACCTGAAAGGATAAATGATATCGCTGATGCGTGCATATATCTGACCGGGTTAAATGACCCGGTCGGCGAGGTTATCGAGGGTTACACCAGACCGAACGGTATGCGTATCACAAAGACAAGAGTTCCGATGGGAGTTATCGGTATTATCTTTGAGTCAAGACCAAATGTCACGGTCGATGCGGCAACGCTTTGTATAAAAAGCGGAAATGCAGCGATACTTAGAGGTGGAAAAGAAGCGATAAACTCAAATAAAATTCTTATGGACATAATGAGGGAGTCAGTAGAGGAATGTGGTCTGCCGAAAGATATAATCCAGCTTGTCGAAGATACATCGAGAGAGAGTTCAAATCAGATGATGAGAGCGAACGGTTACATAGATGTGCTTATTCCAAGAGGAGGAAAAGGACTTATAAAAGCGGTGGTTGAAAATGCCACGGTGCCGGTTATTGAAACGGGAAGCGGTAACTGCCATATTTATATAGATGAGAGTGCCGATATTGACATGGCGGTATCAGTCACAAACAATGGAAAGACACAGCGTCCGAGCGTGTGCAATGCACTTGAGACTTGTCTTGTGCATAAGTCGGTTGCAAAGGAGTTTCTTCCAAAACTTATGGAGGAGTTTAAAAAGTTTAATGTCGATGTAAGAGGATGTGAGAGGACCGTTGAGATACTCGGAGAAGGCATAAAGCCTGCTACAGAGGAAGATTATGCCACGGAGTTTGATGATTATATCATGGCTGTAAAGGTTGTTGATGATATAGATGAGGCGATAGAGCATATATCAGAATATTCTACGGGACATTCTGAGTGTATCATTACAAATGACCTTAAAAATGCTGAGAAATTCCAGAGGGAGATAGACAGTGCGTGCGTATATGTAAACTGTTCAACGAGATTTACTGATGGCGGTGAATTTGGATTTGGAGCTGAGATAGGAATATCAACACAGAGGCTTCATGCAAGAGGACCTATGGGACTTAGGGAACTTACAACGATGAAATACCTCATAAACGGAGATGGACAGATAAGAAAATAGGGAAAGGGAAAGGGTTATGGAATTAAAAGTAGAAAATCTGATAAAGAGTTTTGAAGAAAAAAGAGTTATAAAAGGTGCGGACTACTCGTTCGAGAAAGGAAAAATATATGGGCTGCTGGGAAGAAACGGTGCAGGAAAGACAACACTTTTTAACTGTATAAGCGGTGAGATGGATTTTGACAGCGGAAAGATTTATATGACAGATGAAGAAAACAGTGAGAGCATGGATTATGAAAAGATAGGTTATGTCTATTCAACACCGATACTTCCGGAGTTTCTTACAGGTTATGAGTTTATCAGATTTTTTACTGATATAAACAAAAAGAAAATAAAAAATATTAAAACACCAGAGGAATATGCAGATATGGTGTGCTTTGACAGAAGTGACCTCGACAAACTTATAAAAGGCTATTCGCATGGAATGAAAAACAAGATGCAGATGCTTGCGACAGTTATTGCAAGCCCTGAGGTTATACTTCTCGACGAGCCGCTAACATCACTTGATGTTGTCGCCGCACATGAGATGAAAGAAATGCTTATGAATATGAAAAAGGATCATATAATCATTTTTTCTACACATATACTTCAGCTTGCAAAAGATCTTTGTGATGAGATAGTGCTTCTTCACTGAGGAAAGCTTGCAGGAGTGGCAGATGAGGTTTATCACAGTGCAGACTTTGAAGAAAAGCTTATACAGATGCTTAGTGCCGAAAGTGATGAAGATACAGAAAATATTGATATGTGGAGTGCAGATGCAGGTTTGTATGAACAAAATCTTTCGGATGATAAAAATAGAAATGAGAAAGATAATTTAATGACCGATGGCAATACCGAAAATCATACACAATCAGACAGCAGGACTGACGACTACGATCCATATGATTTTGATTGATAAATGTGAGAAATAAGTTCGAGAGTTTATTTTTTTCACGAATATTTGCTTATGAGAGATGACAAATAGATTTGACACCTGAATCTTTATAGCAAATTGCTCAGAAATTTCGTAGTCAGGAGGAAGAAGAATGTTTGAATTGATGTATCAGCAGATGCAGATTGCGTTTGCCGAGAGAATAAACAAATTTATATATACGGTTAGGAGAATACCGGTTATCGGAAAATGCATACCTGAGGAACTTTATGCGAGAGTATCTTTAAAAAGAGTGCTTGCGGTGTTGGCGGCAATACGGTCAGTGCTTGGAGATATGATAAATAAACTTTTATATTTTTTAGCCGCCATATGTTTAGGAGCTGCTGTTGTTTATATTTTTTTGGACGATGGGAAAAATGCTTTCACGGGACAAAGTATCATGTTGTTCTGGATATTTTTCTTTATGAATTTTTTGCTGGGTTCATTTGTAAACAGTACGATATGTGCCTGTGATGAAAAAGATTATCTGCTTGTCGGTCTGCTGAGGATTGATGCAAAAAAGTATTTTTTATTAAAAATATTTAAATCGCAGATTACACAGATAATATATTACACGGTATTTATGAGCGTGGCACAGCATATCATATTTGATGAAAGTTTAATGACGGTGTTTCTTTATATGCTTGGATTTGCAGCGTTCAGGTTTATAGGAGAGGCGGTAAGACTTTTCTTAAACGACAGATTTGGTATGCCGTTTACTGATAAAAAGCTGCCGAGCATATTTTATAATATTTATACGGTAGTTATGTTTTTTGTGGCATATGGAACTTTTTATCTGTTGATATTTCTCAAATATGTACTTGACATTGACGGGATAGTTTACCCTGATATACGCATTGTAGCGACAAATCCGGTGTTTCTTATATTGTCAGTTGTACTGGCGGTACTATCAATAAGATATATTGTAAATTATCAAAATTATCCGCTTGTTGCCAAAAGACTTGCCGGTTTTAATACGGTTATGGAGCAGAAGGCTGCCGTAGATGCGCTTGTAAAGGTAAATCAGAATGTTGAGGCGGATGACCTTAGCAAAAAAGAAACAGGACAGAAGATTTTTGAAGAAAAAGAGGGATATGAATATCTCAATGCGATATTTTTTGAGCGGCACAAAAAGATTTTTTCAAGACCGAGAAAATTAAAAACGGTTATTTCATTTATCATAATGGCTGCGAGCATAGTGGGGCTTATCGTATTTAAGGCAGGCTCAACGGCAAAGGAGTTTAATTCATTTGCAAATGATATGTGGAATGCAATGGACAGGGTTATGACTATCTTTGTATTTCTTATGTATTGCATTACATCAGGAAGAAGCATAACGAGAGCGTTATTTTATAATTGCGACCATAGTCTTATGAAATACGGTTATTACAGAAGACCTGATGCCATACTTAAAAATTTCAGGATAAGACTGAGATTTATGTTAAAAAGCGAACTTCCTATGGTAGTTGTATTATGTGTCGGTTTTGTGATAGATACGATAATCATCGGAAAGGCAGACCAGTGGGTAAAGCTTCTTTCGATAATAGCCTGCATAGTATTGCTGAGTATCTTTTATTCAGTGGTATATCTTTGTATGTATTATATTTTCCAGCCGTACACAGAGGGCGGAAAAGAGACGGGAGTCGGATATTCAGTATGTAAGGGTGTTATATATGTGGCATCATATTCATGCCTGCAGATAGATACGCTTCCACAGTATTTTGCTGCAATAATAATGGTGATAACTGTTGTAGGGCTTGTCGCAGGTTATGCACTTGCATATCTTATGGCACCGAAAAGATTTGTTTTGAAATAAATGCATATGTTTGTTAAGCGGATGCATACGGTGTTGATTTTACAAAAATAGAAGCTGATAGAGTTATGGCAGGGAGCAGAGTGGATTGCGAATAATTAAAGGTGATGATGATTTTACCGGTGTATTACTGAAATGACAGGATGGGAGGAAGAATGGGCAAAAATAAAAAATACTATTTAAATGTAATATTTATGGCGGTTCTTTTAGCGGCAGTGTTTTATGTGCTTTTAAAAGACCAGGACTTAAATGACATATTAAATGCGATGAGAGGTGCTAAGAAATTTGATATGATTCTCTCGATGTTTGCGGCACTTGTTTATGTTATCATGGAGGGAGTTTCCATGCAGATAATATTACACTCGCTCGATTTCAAGAAACAGGGACTAAAATGTGTAAAATATTCGTTTATAGGATTTTTCTTTAATGCGATAACACCGTCGGCATCCGGTGGGCAGCCCATGCAGGTATATTATATGCACGAGGAGGGGATAAATGCGGGAGCATCTTCAGTGACACTTCTTTTCTGGACGATAATATACAAAGTCGTACTCGTCGTATTTGAGTTGTATGTATTTTTGTTCCATTTTGATTTTGCCGTAAAATATATCGGCGGATATATGTGGCTGTTTATTATTGGGATGGCGGTAAATGTTGTTTCAATAGTTTTATATACAATTATAGTTTTTTCAGAAACGGGTGCAAAAAAGCTTGCTTATATGGGAACATGGTTTTTACATAAATTAAAGATAGTAAGACATAAAGAAAAGGCAGAAAAAAAACTTGACGCTCTGCTTGATTCATACAAAGAGGGTGCAGTCTATATGCGTACCCATGTAAAGGTTGCAATAATCGTATTCTTAACGACCTGTGTTCAGAGGATTTCGTACTTTGCAGTAACATGGTTTGTCTATAGGGCACTTGGCGGCAGTGGATTTTCGGCATTGGAGATAATAATGCTTCAAAGTTTCGTGTCGGTATGTATAGATATCCTTCCGTTTCCGGGAGGTGTCGGAGCCAACGAGGGATTTTTCGTAGCGCTGTTTGCACCGGTCATGGGACACAGCATCGCGGTATCAGCAATGCTTCTCAGCAGGGGTTCAAGCTTCTATGTTTTAGTTATAGTCAGTGCAGCAGTATCAATGTTTGCACAGTTTCAGAATGTACGGAGGAGTAAATGTCAGAATACAAGATAGTTTATAAAGGCGGAACAGGGGAGATAGTTGAAAAAAAATCAAGATTTATAGCAAATGTGTTTAAGGTAGAGAGCGAAGATGAGGCTCTTGAGATTATTGAGCAGACAAGAAAAAAATACTGGGATGCAAGACACAACTGTTTTGCTTATATTATAGGAGAAAACGGGCAGACAAAAAGATGCAGTGATGACAAAGAACCGCAGGGAACGGCGGGAAAGCCTATACTTGAAGTTATCGAGGGGGCGGGCATCATAAATATCCTTGTTGTTGTGACAAGATATTTCGGTGGAACGCTTCTTGGCACGGGAGGACTTGTAAGAGCATACTCCGGTGCGGCAAAAGAGGGAATAGCAAATAGCAGTATAATTAACAAAGAAGCCGGAAAGAAATTTGTGATAGACACTGATTACAACGGTGTAGGCAAATTACAGTATATTGCAGCAAATATGGACATAACGATAACAGATACACAGTACACTGATAAGGTTGTAATGACATTTATAGTACCGCTTGATAAATGTGAGGAATTAAAGAAAAAGATAGTAGAAGCGACGGCAGGCAAGGCTGGGATAGATGACAGAGAGGAAATATATTTTGCAATGCTTGATGGCAGTCCGGTAATCTTTTAGAAAGGTAGTACATCATGGATTTATTTGATTATATGCGTGAACAGAACAAAGAAGATGAATCTCCGCTTGCATCAAGACTCAGACCGAGAACGCTCGATGAAGTGGTGGGACAGCAGCATATTGTCGGAAAAGGCAAACTTTTATATCGTGCAATAAAAGCTGACAAACTGGGTTCTATCATATTTTACGGACCTCCGGGAACAGGAAAGACAACACTTGCTAAGGTTATCGCAAACACGACAAGTGCAGAGTTTTTACAGATAAATGCGACAAGTGCAGGAAAAAAGGATATGGAGGAAGTCATAGAGAAAGCCAAAAACAACGCAGGAATGTATGGCAAAAAAACTATCCTTTTTGTAGACGAGATTCATAGATTTAATAAAGGACAGCAGGATTATCTGCTGCCGTTTGTCGAGGACGGAACAGTCATTCTTATTGGTGCGACAACTGAAAACCCATATTTTGAGGTAAATGGTGCGCTTATATCAAGGTCAAGGATATTTGAATTAAAAGCACTTGATACAGAGGACATAAAAGAACTGATACTTCGTGCCGTAAATGATAAAGAGAGGGGAATGGGTTCGTACAATGCTAAGATAGACGATGAGGCACTTGAATTTCTTGCAGACATGGCAAATGGAGATGCAAGGGCAGCTTTAAATGCCATTGAACTTGGAATACTCACGACCGACAGAGGAGCTGACGGTATTATTCATATAACGCTTGAAGCAGCAGGGGAATGTATCCAGAAAAGACCTGTAAGATATGATAAGACAGGTGACAATCATTATGATACAATATCTGCATTTATAAAGAGTATGCGTGGTTCAGATCCGGATGCGGCGGTCTATTACCTTGCAAGGATGCTCTATGCTGGTGAAGATGTAAAATTTATCGCAAGGAGAATAATGATATGTGCAGCCGAGGATGTATCAAACGCAGACCCACAGGCACTTGTAGTAGCGGTAAGTGCGGCGCAGGCAGTGGAAAGACTTGGTATGCCGGAGGGACGGATAGTGCTTGCACAGGCGGCTGCATATGTGGCATCAGCACCAAAGAGTAATTCGGCAATAATGGCGATAGACGAGGCAATGCAGTCAGTTCGGAATGAGAAGATAAGCGGAGTACCAAATCATTTAAAAGATGCACATTACAAAAGTGCCGGGAAACTCGGTCATGGCACGGGATATAAGTATGCACATGATTATCCGAATCATTATGTAAGACAGCAGTATCTTCCGGATGAACTTGTGGGACGAAAGTTTTATGTGCCGTCAGACAATGGGTATGAGAGGAATATTTCTGAATACTTTAATAAAATAAAGGTTGAGAGCGAAACTCTTGAGTAGTTGTGAGGTGATTTGATTGAAGAAAATTAAACAGGCTGCAGCTATCGTTATGTGTGTTCTTTTAGTTGGGATGTATGTTGCTTCGTTTGTGGCGGCGATTTTTGCCAAGCCGCAGGCTCACGGTCTTTTTATGGCTAGTGTGGGTATGACGATTATGATTCCGTTACTTCTTTATGCATACACGATTATTTACAGGGTTATTCATCCTGAAGTGCATGAGGAGGATGAAATGTGTGAGGATATGGAAAAATATGATGATGGCGGCGGGCTAAATGGTGAGAATGATGGCTGCGAACCGGATAGCGAGAATAATGCCGGCAGGGATAATGATGATAATAGGGATAAGGAAAATTAAAGATATGAGAGATAAAAAAGAGAGTAAGACAGGGGGCACAAGGTTTGGAATATGGTATGAAAAATCTGTGGGAAAACTTATTCCTAAGCAGACGGTTGTCTCACTTATTTCATGCTTTGTGCTTAATTCGGCAATATATACAGGAACTCAGCTTCTTATGAAAAATGCTAAGCATTATGACTTATCGACTAAGTTTGATAAGAGTCTGCCGTTTGTTAAGGAATGGATATACATATATCTTATATGCTTTGCTTTCTGGGCGGTCAACTACATAATGATATCAAGGACTGAGAGAGAACACTGGTATAAGTTTGCAACAGGTGATTATCTGTCAAGACTTATCTGTGGTGTGTTTTTTATATTGCTTCCTACTACCAATGTAAGACCTGAGATTACTGGAAACGGTCTTTCAAGTATTCTTATGAGGTTCGTATATACGGCTGACCCTGCATCAAATCTGTTTCCGTCGATACATTGTCTTGTAAGCTGGATGTGTTTCATCGGGATAAGAAAACAGAAACATATACCGGTTTGGTACAAAGTTTTTTCGGCGGTGTTTGCGGTACTCGTGTTTGCATCAACGCAGTTTACGAAGCAGCATTATATAATTGATGTGTTTGCAGGGGCCGCGATTGCTGAACTGTCATATTTTATAGGGACACATACTAACTTTTATAAAAAGATATGGAGATTTTTTGATAAAGTTAATAATGTTGTATTTGGGAGAGATTAAATGTCAGGAGTAAAGAAAAATATTTTTAATGGTGCTTTTTTGTTGTTGGTGCTTCTTATCACGCTCTATTCGGTATTTCATGGAGAAAATCTTTCAGAGCTTCTAATTTATTTAAAGCAGGGAGATTTAAGATATTGGCTGCTCGGTGCGGTATTTGTTGTAGGATTTATCGAGTCAGAGTCGGTGATAATCTATTATATGATGAAAGTATTAGGCGAAAATGTAAAACTGACACATTGTTTTTTATATTCATTTGTCGGATTTTTCTTCTCGCTCATCACACCATCGGCTACGGGTGGCCAGCCGGCACAGCTTTACTTTATGAAAAAAGATAAACTGTCATTGCCTACATCGACAATGGTACTTCTTATAGTAACGATTACATATAAACTTGTACTTGTCGTGCTTGGTCTTGTTGTAATGATATTAAGACCTGAGCCTGTATGGAGACTTTTAAAACCGATATACGGCTGGTGTTATCTTGGAATTTTCTTGAATGTTGTGTGTGTTTTTGGTATGCTTATACTTGTATTTCATCCTACGCTCGCAAGTAATATTGTATTATTTTGCTTAAGATTGTTTGACAGGATATTTAAGAAAGATATGGAAAAAAAATATGGCGGACGCCTGGAGAGAGCAATGGAAAAATACAGGTATGCGGCAGAATTTTTCTATAAAAATATAAAAGTTATAGTAAATGTATTTCTGATAACCTGCATGCAGAGATTTCTGCTGTTTGCAGTTACATATCTTGTATATAGGTCATTTTCACTCAACCTTGCCGGGGCAGGTGTGGTTATAACGCTCCAGGGAATGATTTCTGTTGCAGTTGATATGCTTCCGTTACCGGGAGGACTTGGGATAAGCGAAAAATTATTTAAAGATATATTCTTGCAGATATGCACAAAAAAATATACGCTTCCTGTTATGATAGTCAGCAGGGGATTAAGTTTTTATGTTCAGCTTGGAATAAGTGCTGTAATGACGGTTGTTGCGTATCTTAGGATTGGGTCAGCAGATAAGATACTAAGCCTGAAACGGTTGTATTTTAGAAAGAAATGAGGATTAATATGAAAGAGAATGTTGAAAAGAAAAAAATCACTGATAAGCTTATAGGAGTATATGATTATACAGTTATACTTACATATATAAGTCTTTTTATATCAGTTATAGGCATGACGCAGGCGATGAACGGAAGATTTAGGACGGCAGTTACCTGTCTTGCACTTTCGGGACTTTGTGATATGTTTGACGGAAAGATAGCCAGAAGCAAAAAGAACAGGACAGACGATGAAAAGCTTTACGGTGTACAGATAGACTCTCTCTGTGATGTAGTCTGCTTCGGTGTGTTTCCGGCACTTATATGTTTCCTTATAGGCGTGAGAGGACCGATAGGAATGTTTATTGTAGGATATTATTGTGTATGCTCAGTTATAAGACTTGCATTTTTCAATGTACTTGAGACTAGGAGACAGCAGGTGGAGGAAGGAGCAAACAAGTATTATCACGGACTTCCGATAACATCAATGGCTATCGTACTTCCACTCGTATTTATGCTCCAGGTATTTGTTAGTGACAGGGCATTTGTGCTTGTGTTATATTTTGCCCTTGCGATAGTTGGAACATTATTTATTGTTGATTTCAAACTAAAAAAACCGGATAATAAGACACTTGTATTTCTTGTTGTAGTGGTAGCGGCAGCAGTTATAATAGTCGTTTTATTTTCTAAATACAGAGTACCAAAGCCGCATTTCTTTGAGAAACCTTTATGGAAAATTTTTAGAGGATGATATTGGGGAAGATGTGAAATAAAAACAGTAGGTGGTACAGATGGCAAGTACCTATGTTAAAAATGGAGTAAAAAATGGAATTTGAAAGAATAAATTGCAAATTACAGCAAAACAGTCAGGACAAATTACTTGAAAAAATGTATAAAAGTGATATAGGAAAGCAGTTATTAAAGGTACTTACCGGCAGAGCCGTGTCTGAACTTGGCGGCAAGTTTATGGACAGCCCGCTTTCAGTACCGGTAATAAAGCCATTTATCGAAAAAAACAATATTGATATGTCACAGTATGAAGAAAAAGAATATAAAAGCTACAATGATTTTTTTACCAGAAAGATTAAAGAGGGTGAGAGAGTCTTTGATTTGACACCGGAGTTTTTGTGTTCGCCATGTGACAGTAAACTTACGGTTTATAATATAGATGAAAATTCAGAGTATGAGATTAAGGGCACAAAATATTCATTTGAAAGCCTTACAAGGAGCAAAAAGCTCGCTGATTATTACAACGGCGGTCATATGCTTGTTTTCAGGCTTTGCGTGGATGATTATCACAGATATTCATATGTGGATAATGGTTATCTCGGACCGGTAAGAAGAATAAACGGTGTTTATCATACAGTAAACCCTGTTGCTATAGAAGCAGGAAACGATATATACAAGGAAAATACAAGAGAGTGCAGCGTTCTGCACAGCGAGAATTTTGGAAAGATACTTCAGATAGAAGTAGGTGCGTTGATGGTTGGACGGATTGTCAACAATGATGAGAAATGTCATGTATCAAGAGGACAGGAGAAAGGTCGTTTTGAATTTGGCGGCTCTACGGTTATACTTGCATTTGCAAAAGACATGGTAAAGATTAAGGATGAGATAATCAAAAACTCAGCAGAGGACTTTGAAACCATTGTAAAGATGGGGGATGTTATCGGAGAGAAATTTTAACACTATCAGGTAAGTACACAATAGTGTTATGTGCAAGCAGCAAAGCGGATTGCTAATATACGCCTGACAAGAGATAGAGAGATTAAAAAGGAGCAAGATAGATGGAAACACCAATCTGTGATTTTGTGAAAGAATACGCCGACAACGGCTTTTCAAGATTTCATATGCCGGGGCATAAGGGCAGAAAATTTATTGGTTGTGAGAAATACGACATAACGGAGATAGATGGTGCAGATGTATTAAGCCATGCAGATGGAATAATAAAGAAAAGTCAGGAAAATGCGGCAAAACTATTTGGAAGTGGTGCTTCTTTTTATTCAACAGAAGGCTCCTCACAGTGCATAAAAACTATGCTTGCCGTTGTTTTTGCCGACTACAGAAGAAAGTTTTTGTATGAAAAAACAGACAAGCCGGAAAATCTTAGTGAAGCTAAAAAAACAGATAAGTCGGAAAAGCTTTGTGAAAACAAAAATACAAGTGCGAGGCCTTTTTGTGAGAATGAGATAATTGAAAAGCCAGAAGCAATAACAGAGCGTGCATATGTACTTGCAGCAAGAAATGTCCACAAGTCTATGATAGATGCACTTGCACTTCTTGACCTTGATGTGGAATTTATCTATCCCAAAGATGCGGACAGCATATGTGTGAGTATGGTGACACCGGCGGACATTATGGAATATCTTGAAAAAGTATCAGACAATACAGAAATAAAGACAGAAGAAGTTAAAAAAATATTAGACATTGCAGAAATAAAGACGGAGGAAGTTGAAAGAAAATCAGACAATGCCGAAAGGGATGATATAAAGTTATCAGATACAGAGCGAAAGAACATATGTGGAAAAGATAATAAAAGAAATATGCTGCCGATGGCAGTATATATAACTTCTCCTGATTATCTTGGAAATACCGCCGATATAGAGGGAATATCAAAAGTATGTGAAAAATATGACATTCCATTAATTGTCGACAATGCACACGGGGCATATCAGGCATTTCTTGATGAGGAAAAATACGGAAACATTCATCCGATAAAAAGCGGAGCAGCCATATGTTGTGATTCGGCACACAAGACACTTCCGGTTTTGACAGGCGGAGCGTATATCCATGTTTCAAGAAAATATAAGGAAAGATTTGCACCTTATGTCGCATCCTACATGACAATGTTTGGCTCGACAAGTCCTTCATATCTGATAATGCAGTCACTTGATATGTGTAACAGATATATTGATGAAAAAATCAGACATGAATTAAGTGAATGTATCGGACGGATAGAAAAGACAAAAAAAGTTCTTGTTGAAAATAATGTAAAACTTATGGAAACAGAGCCGCTTAAGATAGTTATAGATACTGCGGCAGCAGGTATGGAGGGTGGGAAACTCGCCGAAGAACTTAGAAAATATAAGATAGAATGTGAATATGCAGACAAATATTTTGTTGTATTGATGATAACACCGCAGAATGATGAGAAAGATTTTGAACGGCTTGAAAAGTGGGCAGTTAAAACTAAGTATAAAAGAGTGGCGAAAAAGAAAATAGAACCTAAAAAACTTATATTGCACAGGGCAGAAAGAGTGATGAGCATAAGAAAAGCGGCATTTTCGCCGTACAGGAAAATAAAAGTTTCTGATGCCGGTGGCAGTATATGTGCATCACAGACAATAGCGTGTCCTCCGGCAATCCCTATAGCCGTGTGCGGCGAGAGGATAGACCAAAATATGATAAGTATATTTGAGGAGTACGGAATAGACTATGTAAATGTTGTAAGTTATTGATTAGGTAATTGCGAAAGGCGGATTAAAGATGAACATTTTATTTCCAACATGGAAAAGTTTTGGAGTTGAAGATATAAAAGAGACATTTGAAGAATTGGGACATAAGGTATCTTTATATGAAAGAGAACCGAAAAATTATCGCATTGACCCAAGATACAAATCAGAAATAAAAAAATATATTAAAGAAAATGACATAGATGCTGTGTTTACATCAAATTATTATCCGGTTATATCAGATGGCTGCAATGACATTAAGATACCGTATCTTTCATGGTGTTATGACAGCCCGCTTATACTTACATATTCAAAATCAGTCTTTAACGAGGTAAACAGGATTTTTATATTTGATTCGCTGATGGTTCAGGAACTTAGAAATCTGGGTGTGAAAAATGTCTGGTATATGCCTATGGCAGTGAATGAAAAAAGGCTTGCAGATTTAAGTATTTCACCGCAGGACAGAAAGATTGTTGAGAGTGATGTTTCATTTGTCGGCAGGCTTTATACGGAGGAACACAATCTTTATGACAGAATGGAACCAAAACTTGATGATTATACAAAAGGCTATCTTGAGGGGATAATGGAGTCGCAGAGAATGATATACGGCTACACATTTATTGAAGAACTCCTAACACCTGATATAGTGGAAAAAATGATGGCTGCAATGCCTATAAAAGTGCAGGAAAACGGGATGGAGAGTATAGAATATATCTATGCAAATTATTTTTTATGCCGCAAAATGACACAGCTTGACAGAACGGAGATATTCAGTTATTTAGGTGAGAAACTTCATGAAATAAAGCTTGAAAACGGAAGAAATATAGCTCCAATGAAACTTTACACATCAGAGCCGACACCACAGTTAAAGGGAATAAAAAACATGGGCGAAGTCCACTATATGTATGAAATGCCGCTTGTATTTAAGTACAGTAAGATAAATCTCAACATCACGCTAAGAAGCATAAGAAACGGAATACCGCTTCGTGCAATGGATATAATGGGTGCAGGAGGATTCTTGCTGACAAATTATCAGAATGATTTTTCAATGCACTTTGTGGATGGGGAAGATTATGTTAGTTACAGTGACAGAGAAGATATGCTTAACAAGATAAAATATTATCTTGAACATGAAGACGAGAGAAAGATGATAGCAGAAAACGGATGCAGAAAGGTGAGAGAGGAGCATACATATACACAGAGGCTGTCGGAGATAATTGGGAGTATTTAACACTATGATGCAGAACTTGTCAAACGAGGGGTGAGAGCAGAAAACATCCATCACTATGGTTTTGCGTTTAGAGGTAAAGAGGTGCTAATAGACGGACGGTAGATGTTTTCGGAACAGTTCCCAAATCTGCAATAAAATTCCCAAATCTGCAATATCTATTGAAAAGATAAATGATAAATGGTATCTTCTGGTAAATCAAACAGGAGGTATTTGAGGGATGATTGACAGATATATAAATCTTTTGATAGACAGAGGAATAATATGGCAGGGAGAAGAAGAAATATATAAGTATAAACTGACTTGTTTTCTTGAAAAAACATTTACGATAAGTATAATGATATTGATAAGTCTGATTTTCAGACAGACCATCAGTATTGTTATGTTTATCGTATCTTTTTTTTGGCTGAGAAGCAGAATGGGTGGCTTTCATCTTGATTCTTTTAAGGGGTGCTTTGTAGGCACCATAGGCACAGAGATAGTGCTTATACTTCTGATAAAATATCGTGTCGTACCGCTCATTATATCGGAAATATTGTCTGCAATCGCGGCAGTTATCATCTTTATTTTAGGGGCATCAAACCATCCCAATATGAATTATGACAAAGACGAATACCGTTTCAATAAAAAATATGCAAGACTTATAGTAATCGTAGAATTTTCGGCAATTCTCTTTTTTATCGGATTAGATGTATCAGAAATATATATCCAGGCAGTGGAATATTCGATTATACTTTCAGCGGTACTTCTTGTGATGGCATTTACAATGGGTCAGCATAAAAAAGTTTATTATTCATAAAAAAATTGTAATTTCGACAAAAAATTCCCAAATATGCAATAAAATTTCCAAATCTGCAATATCTATTGAAAAGTGAAAAATTAAGTGATATTTTTCTATTGCAGCGAAGATGAAGAAATTAAAGAGAAATTAATTTTAGTATGTAATCGCTGCACTGTGGGTCATAAAAAATGATGTGCCGGCAGAGATTTTTGTGATTTTGTGGGATGAAAACAGGAGAAAGACATTATCATAGATTTGTGACCCACCAATACAGAAGAAAGGAGAGTATAAGATTATGGGAATTAAAGACAGTGCATTAAAAATTTCTGGTTCTGTTCTTAAGAAGATGGTTGAAAAAGAACAGCAGAAGAAACCAGGATGTATGGGATTTTTGCATCAGCCTAAAAGACCGGCAACACTTAAAAAGATAAAGTAATAGCTGCTAAAAATTAAAGAAGAACCTCTCACCTTTTACCTCTACCCAGGTGAGGGAGTTCTTGATGGGATGGGTAGAAGAAAAGGAGTATTCTATGAATGATAGAATAAAGAAATTGGTTGCCAAAAGTACTATAATTGCATTGTGTGCATCAGTATTGGCGGGAAGTTCTGCATTTGCAAAAAATGGAGACATTAATAATATTAAGGTGAAATACGGTAATGGTGAAGAAGCAGCTAGTACATTGACAAAAAATGTTAGTAGACGAAATGGTTTTGTCAATTTGAAGGAGGATGCTAACAGTCGATGGATTACGGCAAGAATGAAAAAAGGAAAAAAAGTAAAAAAAAGTTATGTTGCCGGATCAGTAGTTTTACAGGAAGGTACGAGTGCTACATTTACCAATAGCGGAGTTGCTAATACTAATTACACATTATATATTACACGGACATATAAGGGGAATAATCCTGTTTCATATGTTAATGGGTATTGGAGAGCTGATTATTAAAAGTGTTGTGATTTTTTAATTAGTTTTGTTAATTACAGACAGGGGGACAAGATGAAAACGATTACTAAAGAAAGAATAAAAAATCCATTTTTATTTATTGCCGTTTTATCATTGATTACAGTTTTAATAGTTTCGTGGTTGTTTGGAAGTGAATTTCTAACGGTTATAACATACAGCGAGGATTATATAAAAGCTAATGGTGGAATGTCAAAAAAAGAATATCTTAATATGATATTGCCGCAGATATTGTCATGGGAAAATTCATGGATGGGTGCTTTTACATATCTTGTAAATTTTTTTACCTTGTTCCCTTGTTTGGTTGTTTTGGAATTTTCAAAAGAACTAAAGGGATATTTTCCCCATGCAGTGATTTATATGAAAAACGGAAATATGTCAATAAGAAAAGCGTGCATATTTTATGCAATACTTGGCGGAATTGTAGTATCGGTGTCATTGCTTCTTGGAGACATTATGCTTGCTCCGTTTGCTAAGGCGGCACTTACGGATATTGGTGGGGCAGATGATTTTTTTCCTAAAAATTTTTATGTACTTCATCCTTTTTTTGTTTTTAATACTCTTGCATGTACAATATATTTTTTAGCAGGTTTTGCTTTTGCCTTTATGGCATGTAGTGTTGCAATATGGAAGAATGATGCAGTTTTTATATTAGGCATTCCGTTTTTATTTTATCATTTGGAAAACTTTATTTCATCACAACTTGGTGGTTTTATGCCGTTATGGTCTGCTGATAGTATAGTTGCATTTAATACACCACATAACATTTTAGAGCTTTCATTGCCGTTGCTGATAATAATAGGGATAAGTATTGTGATGATTGAGGTAAAAATACATTCCAGGAGAGGAGTGATTGAATAATGTCAGGTTATATTGAATGTAAAAATTTGACTTTGCAGCTAAAAAATCAAAATAAAATTCTTGATAATATAAATATTTCTATGGAAAAAGGAAAAGTTTATGGATTTGTAGGGAGAAATGGCTGTGGAAAAACAATGCTTTTTAGGACTATATGCGGTTTTGTAAAGCCGGCAGCAGGTGAAATTATTGTAGACAATTTGAGAATAGGAAAAGATATTGAATACATAAGAAATACAGGGGCGTCAATAGGAGAATCTGATTTTTTAAGACATTTGAGTGGATATGAAAATCTTAAACTGCTTGCAGAGATAAATAATAAAATAACTGATGAGGAAATTTTATCTGTGTTAAAGAAAGTAAATCTTTTTGAGGAAAAGGATAAAAAATTTAAAAAGTATTCAGTTGGAATGAAACAAAAGTTACGAATAGCTCAGGCTATAATGGAAGAACCTGAGATATTGATATTGGATGAGCCGTTTAATGGGGTAGACAGGGAAAGTGTGTTAAAAATAAGAGAATATTTAAATGATTTAAAAAAGCAGAATAAAACAGTTTTGCTTGCAAGTCATATGAGTGAAGATTTGCAAGTATTGTGTGATCATATTTTTAAGATGGAATTAGGGAGAATTATAGATGAAAATATATAAATTGGTTCAGTATATTGGAATTTTATCATTTGGCATAATGTCTGTGATAGTAACAGGGTGTTCTAAGACTGGAATAGGTGGGAATAAAGAACTTTTTGAAAAAATGGAAATGAAGAGTGTTGAAGATAATGAAAAACAAAATAATTCATATGTATTTAAAGTTAAGTCAGAGAAAATAAAAGACAATTTGCTGTCATTAGGGTTCAATCTTGATGAGGAACAAATGGAAGAAGACATGAAAAATTGTTTTAGGTTGAAAGAAAAAGGTAATCTGTTTGTGATTGAGTTATTTGACGATATCTTGAATAAAAAAGCAAGTGGGTGCAAGGATATTGACATATATTATTCAGAGAAAATGATAAGAGATAATAAAAAAGAAAATAAAAGGTTGTTAAAGGCAATTTTTGAAGATATAGGGTATGAGTATAAAAGTATTGTTTTTGATAAATTAAAAGAGATGTTTGAAAAAAAACAGAAAGACAAGAGTATAGATTTAAAATATAATAATAAAATACAGTTAGAGTATAGCTGGGAGGGAGATGAGATTAAATTAAGGATAGTTGCAAACGATTTTGCAAACGAACAGGAAAAAACATTTGATTTTAATCGGAATGATGTTTGGGATAAATTAAAAAGTGAAGAAATAGTAGTGTCAGAGATTAAATCAAAAGGTGAGTTGGATTTTGTGAAAAGGATGTTGACATTAAAAAACAAAGTAGCCACAGTAATAATAAGAGACAATCAAGAGAAAATTGGTAAAGAAACTAGCACAGAGGCAATATATATTCAAACAACATTAGTGAGCTTAAAAGATGATAATGGAGTTTTAGAAAACTGTAGGATTTTAGGTTGTATTTTAAATATGGTATGTAATAATATTTCTAATAATAAGATAGAAAAATACATTTTACAGCTAAAGGAGCTTAAAAACGACAATGCTTCAAAAGAAATAAAATTAGAAGATGCTTCAATGATTATGAATAATAATTCAGGAAAAATAGAAATAAGTATAATTCCAGAATAAAGATGACTTGGAAGGTAATGAAACGGAGTTTGATATGAATAAAAAGATTACATATAAATATCTTATATTAAATTATATTGAGATGTTGTGTTGTGGTATTATCAGTGGGCTGGTATCATTAGTTGTGACCAATTCATATATAAATCAAAATATAGAAAATATACTGAAGAATAAATATTTTGACTATATTATAAATGTGATATTTTTTAATGATGGATATAAAGATATTGCATATATGAATGGAAGTATAACTAAGTTATTGACAATATTGTTGTATTTTTATATACCGCCATTAATGTTTCTCTTATATAAATATTCAAGGGAAACAGAAACATATTATCCAATGATTATGGTAAGGCTTAATTCGAATAAGGAGGTAATAAAAAATATAAGAAAAAGACCATTTTTTTTATTTTCTGTGTATGTTGTGGGATTTATGGTGTGTGTAGTATTAATAGGAAATAATATGTGTGAAATATCAATGAATAGTAGCATATTACATGATATTTTGATGTTTTCAATTTTAAGAATTGTAGTATTGACAGTATTTGGTAATATATTATTTTTAATCTATATAAAATATGGCACGGGAATATCATTTTTTATGGTAAATATATTATTTTTAATTATGTCAATGACAGATATAAATATAGAAAAAGTAAATATTTTGTTATATCATCCAGGGAGATGTTACATTGAAAATATAATTACATTATGTATTATATTATTATTTATTAAAATTATGCAAAATAAGAGTATATTATAAACAAAATATGCTATATATGTTAAAAGCAAACAAATATTTTGGGGTAATTAAATTTATTTTAGGAGGATATAATTACATGAGATTTGATAATGAAGAATTATTTAAGGAATTAGTAAAAAAATATGGAATGAATTTGTTTGTAGGAGCAGGGTTTTCTGTTTATGCTTATAATGAGGATAAAGAAAGTTTACCGTTAGGTGAAGAAATAAACAAAAAATTGATAAAGCTTTTTTCGTTAGATAACGGAAGAAAATTTAATTTGAGTAAAACATGCCAAAAGATAAAAATAAATAATTCAGATATGTTGGAAAAAAATTAAAGGATATATATACAGTTGAAAATTTTGACAAGGAATATTTCAAAATAACAAGACTTCCGATAAAGAATATTATAACTGTAAATATAGATAATTTGTTGGAAAAAATATATGATTCTCAAGAATCTTCAGTAAACATATCGGATACGGCAATTTATGGTTCATTGGAGAAAGAGAAAGTTGTTAGTTTATATAAACTGCATGGTTCAGTTACTTATCCTGTTGGTAGTAGAATGTCATTTACAGAAACAGAATTGACAGATTTATTTATTAGAGATAATAAATTGTTTGAAACAGTTTCATTTAAGCTTTCTACAGCACCTACTATATTTTGGGGAACCAAGTTAAGTGATAACAACATTATGCAAATAATATGTAATAGTGAAGCTTATGCAAAATCATCGATGCAAAGATGGTTAGTTGTTTATCCTGACGAAAAAAATAAAGAATTTATTGAAGATTACATAGATTTGGGGTTTAATATTATAGAAGCTGATACTAAAGAATTGATTAATTATCTTGGAGAGCAGAGTTTTGCAAGGGTCGACGAGGGGGATAAAAATATATATAAAGAGTATAGGGACAAGTTCCCAACAAGTTTTATCTGCAATGAGTTAAAAAAGTCGGGTGTAAAACGTCCGGTTGTGGATTTTTTTGCGGGTGCAGAACCTATTATCTCAGATATAGTATCTAGTAATGTTTCTAGAACTTCATATTATACTGTTTTGTTAGGTACAATATTAAAGGGGAATATTACTTTAATAACTGGAATACCAGGCTGCGGAAAGTCTACATTGTTAATGCAATTAGCCTTTTCGAAGGAACTCAGTGGTAGAAAATTTTGGTTTAACAATATTATAGAGCAAGAAGCCGTAAAACTTGTGAATCTTGTAAGAGATGATGAAAACGTAACTGTTTTTATTGACAATTTGTATAATAATGTAGATGCACTTAAGGTATTAAGAAAAAATGAAAATATTAAACTAGTATTAGCGGAAAGAGCATTAAATTATGAATATGTCAAGCGTTTTTTAAATATTTCATCAGATAGAATTGTGGACATTAGTGAACTGAATAAAAATGATGTACAAGTGATATGCAAGTCTATGAATCGTTCAAGTTCAGATGCATTTGATTTAATGGCATCAAATGAAAATATATCATTATTAGAAATTGTATTTTATACCGCAACATCAACACAAATTCAGGAGAGAATAAAAAGTTATGTGAGAGATTTAAAGGAATATAAGGATAATAGCTTAAAAATTGATTTACTGGAATTATTTGTATTGGTTAATTATACAAGTTATTGTGGAATACCATGTTCAATGGATATGATGTATTTTTATTTTAGTGATTGTATTGAGTCATATAAAGACATATTATATGCATTGAAAAAGATGAACCGAATTATAGTAGAAAGTACGGATTATGACAGTATTGGAAAAAACCAAGACTACAAAGAAATGAGAAGTAAATTGTTTGCAGAAAAATCATTTAATGTATTGGAGGCAAGTGTAATAGCAAAAGTTATGAATAAGTTTTTGGATAAAGTTGGAATTCATATAATATATAGGTATGATATTTTTAAACGTAGAGCTTATGACGCTGATTTAACTAAAAAAGCATTTTGCCTAGAAGATGGAATTGAATTTTATGAAAAAATATTAAAAAACAATAAATCTCCATATATAAGACATCAATATGCTTTGTTTTTACAGAGAAAAAAAGAGTATGATTTAGCATGGTCGCAGATAGACCAGGCATATACTGAAAGTAAAAAGAAAATTTTTTCAATTGCAAATACACATGCGATTATTATGTTTGAAAGAAATATTATAAGTGAAGCAAGTGATCAAAGGGAATTGGATATGTTAAAGAAAACGATAGAAAAATCGTTTTTAACATTAGAATTTTGCATTACTCAAGATGTTAGAGTAAATTATCATATTTTAACTTATGCTAGAAATGCTATAAGGTATTATGAGAAATATGATTGGGATAATTATGCTGAACAGTATGTTGAAAGTGCATTGAAACAATTGGATATATTGTTAAATTCTGAAGAATATATTTTTCATGGAACATTAAGAGAATTGAAGAATTTACAAAAAAAATTAGTGATGATTAAGAAAAGTATGTGATTTTTATAAATGGCATTTATTATTTTTTATAGATAAGTGCCATTTTTGCATTTCAGTCCATTATTTTGACCTCTCAGTCAGAATTTTGTTCATAATCTCTATTTTGTGTTATAGTTATTGTATAAATCACAAAGGAGGAAACATATTTGGGGACTGATATTATTAAAATAGCTATATGTGATGATGAAAAGGTTATTATAGACAGGCTGCGGGGATATATCGAGAAGCATATAAAAAAAGCAGGATTTCCATATAAGATAGACATTTATCAGTCGGGTGAGGAGTTTGCAGCTTTAGAAAAAGCTATGAGCGGGTATGATATTGTTTTTATGGATGTGAATATGAAAGAGATGGACGGGATAAAAACGGCTGAAGATCTAAGAAAATACAGTGACAGGACATTTCTTGTATTTGTGACCGGTTTTATTGAGTATTCACTGGCAGGATATAAGGTTGATGCCATAAGATATATAATAAAAGATGAGACAACTATAGAATCTGACATTATCGAGGCTTTGAATGTTATTTTAGAAAAAATGGGAAGAAGCGTCCATGAGCTTGTATATGATTTTGTTGAACAGAGAGAAAAAAAGGTAAATATTGACAACATAGTCTATATTGAAAATTTTTTACATAGGGCGTGTTTTCATTTAGTTGAGAATGACAGCGAAAAAGAATATACAGTTTATAAAAAGCTGAATGATATAGAGCAGGAGATTAAAGAGGAGAAGTTTGTCAGGATTCACCAGAGTTTTATCGTTAATATGGATTATGTGTGTGATGTAAAGAGATATTATGCAAAGCTTGTAAATGGAAGGGAACTTCCGGTATCAAAACAGAAGTATAAATCCGTTGCCAGTGAATATATAAAGCAGAGAGGAAAATTATAATGAATGTTTTACAGAGTTATCTGATTATACTTATTGAAATGTCATGCTTTTTGATATTCAGTTCGTCGTTTTATAAACCCGAGTTTAGATTTAAAAAATGGACGAGAGTTGTCTATGTATTTATTATGGCAACGCTGGTTCTTATTGTAAGTGATGTTTTTGGACAAAGTCCTATACTAAAACAGATATTAAATATAGTCATTCTTGTAACCGTGAGTATGATTATGGAAAAGAAAAAGTTTGAAAGGGCAGTTATAGTATCAGTTTTATTTATATTCTTGCTGCTTGCTGCTGATATAATAACAATATTGATAGATAGCAATGTATTTAAAATTGATACAAATGGCTCATATAGTATAAATGTGTTTGTAATACTGTTGAGCAAGTCGGTATTGTTATTGCTTATACTTATCTTCAAAAAATGTATGAGCAGAAGATGGCTTGAAAGTGTCGAGACAACAGATGTATTCTTTTTGATGATATTTCCCATCATATCAATAGCCTGTATTTTATTTACACTTAAAATAGAAATCGCAGTAAAGTTTCAAAATGAAATGCAATTTGTCTGGATAGTTATGGTAAGCCTTATAGCAATGAACATACTTGTGATATTTTTTATGGATGACCTTGCTGAAAAAGCAAAGTTAAAGCGGGAAAAGCTTATGTTTGAGATGGATGTAAAGAAACAGCAGGAAATGTATGAGTCGCTCGAAGAGAATGTAAAGCAGCAGAGAAGTATATCACATGAATATAGAAATAACCTTTTATATATTGGGGGACTGCTTCAGAAAAAAGAGTATGATGAACTTTCGGATTATCTGAAAAAGTTGAGCGATGGAAATATGGCAGGGGAAGATGTCATAGATACAAATAATTCGGTGGTAAATATTATATTGAACACAAAATATTACGAGGCAAAGAGGGCAGGAGCTTCATTCATATGTAAAATAAATGACCTGGCAGGAATTACGATGATGGAGGGGGAGCTTATTTTAGTTTTGTCAAATCTTTTAAATAATGCCATCGAGGCAGTTGAAAAATGCAATGGCAGAAAGATGATAAAGTTAAAGACCGTTATTGAAGATGAAAAATTTATTGTATCCGTGAAAAATACTTTTGACGGAAATCTTAGAAAAGACGGGGAGAGATTTCTTTCGACAAAAAGAGAAAATAATGAGCTTCATGGTATAGGTATAAAAAATGTTATAAAAGTAGTTGAAAAATATGACGGATTTTATCTGTTTGAGCCGGAGGGTGATGAGTTTAGTGCGATTGTTATAATTCCGATGGATTTTTAGGGAGAATGATGAGAGAAATTATGAATAAGAAAAGCCGGCAGATTACTCTACCGACAATTCGCTGAATAAAAGACTGTAAATCTTTTCATTTTTCTTTTTAAAGTTTTTGCATACCTGTATCGCTTCTTCCTCGGTCGGTACATTGAGGGAGACTTCAAGGAGTACACTGCCTCGTTCTACTATTGAACAGCGGGCGATGTACTCTTTGTTTTTGACATGGGTGTAATCAGTATGTATCGAGGTATTCTCTACAATGCTTACCCTATTTTCAGAGAGATATTTTCGTATCTGTGCCTTTGTGCTGTCAGGGAGCTGTTTGCCAAAGAAAGTAAGTATTTCCTGACCGGCAGGCTTTATCTTATAATATGAAGTTGCGTGCGTCTGCTCACTCTCTATCATATCATCTTCAAGCAGGTTGGTGAGCGTTTCCTGTATTGAAAAATAATCCGTATAATTGTTTGTAAGGATAAAATCAGAGATGATAGCGTTTGACATTGGCTGTTTAGTCAGACTTAAAAAATAAAGTATTATCAGTTTATACAGCTTTCGTGATTCAGGTGTCATTAAAATCCCCCATTTCTTTTAAGTTTTTGTCCCTGATATATGCCACGCACCTTTAATTCATGGCTCAGGGTATTTAAAACCTGTCGTTTGTTTTTGCTCCATTCAGGTGCTATAAGTAAATCTTTCGGTCCGTCTCCGGTAAGCCGGTGTATAACTATGTCAGGCGAGAGTTTTGCTATACATTCACATAGTATGTCTATATATTCGTCCGGTGTCAATATATGAAAACTTCCCATAAGGTCAGCTAAAGCAGTATCTTTTAGGATATGAAGAAGCTGCAGCTTTATGCCCTGAATGTCCATTTGATTAAGATAATCGATAGTTTCATATAGATTATCGGCATTTTCGCCCGGAAGTCCGATTATGACATGGACGATAACGGTTATGTTTCGCTTTCTAAGTTCATGAACGGCTTTTTCAAATACCTCCAGTGTATAACCACGGTTTATAAACTCAGCAGTTTTTTCATGCTTTGTCTGTAGACCAAGTTCTACCCAGACCGGTTTTATATGGTTCAGCCTTTCAATAAGGTCATATATTTCAGATGAGAAACAGTCGGGTCTTGTGCCGATGGAAAGAGCTGATATAAGAGGGTGGTCTATTGCCTGCAAGAAAATATCTTCAAGATATGAAACGGGAGCATATGTATTTGAAAATGACTGAAAGTATGCTATAAATTTTTCTCCAACAAATTTTTCATTTGCCTTTAGTGAATTTATTCCGGTTTCAATCTGTCTTGTTATGTCATTGTCTTTATCATGTTTTATGGCAAAATCCCCCGAACCTCCGTTGCTGCAGAATATACAGCCGCCCGTGGAGACAGTGCCGTCACGGTTTGGACAGCTCATGCCTCCGTCAAGGGCAACTTTATATATTTTTTCACCGAAAGTTTTTTTCAAATAATAATCGAGAGAGTAGTAAGGTTTTTCGCCCCACCGTTTTATATGTTCATTTTTTTTCATATATTAAGTTACTTTATGTTTGCCTTTACTGCCTGAGATACCACATCTGCTACACGAGGGTCAAAGGCTTCGGGCATGATATTGTCCTCATTTAAATCCTTTTCGTCTACAAGCCCTGCGATAGCAAGTGCAGCAGCAAGTTTCATTTCTTCAGTTATCTGTTTTGCGTGGCCTTCAAGTGCACCCTTGAATATACCAGGGAAAGCAACGACATTGTTTACCTGATTTGGAAAATCTGAACGGCCTGTGCCGACAACTTTTGCACCGGCTTTCTTTGCCACATCAGGCATTATCTCAGGAACAGGATTTGCCATTGCAAAGAGGATGGCATCCTTATTCATGCTCTTAACCATATCTTCTGATACAATGCCCGGAGCTGACACACCTACAAAAATGTCCGCACCTTTGAGTGCGTCTGCGAGAGTACCTGTTTTTCCTGTAAGGTTTGTAACTTCCATCATTTCTTTCTGCATCCAGTTAAGGTCATCACTTGCTTTTGAGAGAATACCTGATTTGTCGCACATAACAACATCCTTAAAGCCGTATCTGAGAAGAAGTTTAGTAATGGCAACTCCGGCAGAACCGGCACCGTTTACAACTACATGACATTCTTCTTTTGTCTTTCCGACAACCTTAAGACCGTTTATTATTCCGGCGAGGACAACGATAGCCGTACCGTGCTGGTCGTCATGGAAAACAGGAATGTCAAGTGCTTCTTTTAATCTTGTCTCTATCTCAAAACATCTTGGAGCTGATATATCTTCAAGGTTGATGCCACCAAAAGCAGGTGCTATATTTATAACGGTCTTTATTATCTCCTCGGTATCCTGCGTATCAAGGCAGATAGGAAATGCGTTTACATTGCCAAATTCCTTAAACAAAACAGCTTTTCCCTCCATAACAGGCATGGCAGCCTCAGGACCGATATTGCCTAAACCGAGAACGGCACTGCCGTCAGAGACAACGGCAACAGTATTTGATTTGATGGTATAGTTGTATGCTTCTTTTTTATCTTTTGCGATTATCTTGCAAGGCTCAGCGACACCGGGTGTGTATGCGATAGCAAGGTCTTCTCTTGACTTTACATGACATTTTGGTGTTGTGTCGATTTTTCCGTTCCATTCTTTGTGAAGTGCAATAGCTTTTTCGCTGTTTGTCATTTTTATTTCCTCCGTTTGTTTTACTGATATATGATTTGAAATTTTTATATAAGTTTGCGATACCGCATATAAAAATGAATGTTACATAGATAAGAATACCATATATGAAAAGTTTGGTCAAAAATATAAATAAGTGTTGACATTTTATAAAAACTGTATTACAGTATTATTGTACTAAGTGAGTAATACAATGATACAATGTGGAACAAGGAAAGGAGGATATATGATTGGTTTGGAAATTCAATGATGAACAGCCTATTTATCAGCAGATAATCAGCCAGATAAAAGAGCGTATAGTGGCTGGGGAGTGGAAAGCCGGAAGTAAATTAAAGTCAGTCAGGGAGCTTGCCTTAGAAGCGGGAGTAAATCCAAATACGATGCAAAAAGCACTTGCCGAACTTGAGAGAGAGGGACTTGTATATTCGCAGAGGACGGCTGGGAGATTTGTATCAGACAATAAGGAAAAGACAGACAGGCTGCAGGAGGAAATGACAATGGAGTGTATAAAAACATTTGTGGCTCAGATGGAGAAAATGGGATATAAAAAAGAACAGATTATAGAAATGTTAAACAAATATATATCTGAAAATAAGTAAAGTCAGCGTGAAGAAATTAACTTTACCAAAGCGTGGGGATTTTGATAAAAGCATGGAAAATGAAATTTAGGCATGAATTTGGTAAGGAATTAGCATAAAAAATTTTTTCACATACAGGATTTGTGTCTGCATATATTTGATGCAGACTTTAGATGCACGGGAGTCTGTGCGGAAATGGAGGTCATGATGATATTAGAATGTGAAAATCTATCGAAAAACTATGGCAGTGTTAAAGCTCTTGATAATCTGACACTTAAGATTGAAAGCGGAAAGATAGTGGGACTTCTCGGACCGAACGGTCACGGCAAGACTACTCTTATAAAGACTTTGAGTGGTCTTTTAAGCAAAGATAAGGGAAAAGTTCTCATAGACGGCAAAAGGATAGGGGTCGGGACAAAGAAAATAGTTTCATATCTTCCTGAGAGGAGTTATCTTTCACCGGAGATGAAGATAAAAGAAGTGGTAAGCTTTTTTCAAGAATTTTATGAGGACTTTGATGCAAAAAAGGCGGATGCGATGCTTGGGGAACTTAGTCTTGACAAAGAGAGCAAACTAAAATCTCTCTCAAAGGGAAACAGGGAAAAGGTTCAGCTTATCATGGTAATGAGCAGAAAAGCAAAGCTGTATCTACTCGATGAACCGATGGGCGGTGTTGACCCTGCCGCAAGAGATTATATCTTAAAAACCATAATAAGCAATTATTCAGAGGATGCGACGGTTATCATATCTACCCATCTTATTCAGGATGTTGAGCAGATACTTGATGAGGTTGTTTTTCTGAAAGAGGGAAAAGTGATGCTTCACAGTGATGTGGATGAACTCAGGATGGAAAAAGAAAAGTCAGTTGACGCTTTATTCAGGGAGGTGTTTTCATGCTAAAGAAACTTATAAAACATGATGTAAAGTCAAATATAAAAGTAATTGCAGGGGCATATAGTTTGATAACATTGTTTGCCATTTTACACCTGATAATGGAAAAACTTTATAAAGCTTATCCGGGAGCGGTTCAATGGATTGTGCTGGAAAATATTTTATTTATACTGCATATTTTGAGTGTGGGAGCAGGATTTGCCATTACGATAATAACCAGTGTATTATATTACAGAAAAAGTATGTTTAAAGATGAAAGCTATCTGACACATACACTTCCCGTAAGCGAGACTATGATATTCACATCTAAATATTTGTCTGCATTGATACTGTTTATCATAAATATTGTGGGGGCATATATAACAATGTCTATATCGGTAGGCAGCCCTTTGTGGTGCATAAAATTCATAAAAGGATTTGCAGATGGCATGAAAGAGAGCGGTTTTACCATACTGAGCCAGTGGCTTGTTGTTATTTCATTAGTAGTGGGAGCATTATACGGAATAAGCCAACTATTTGGATCGATTACGATCGGTTATTCATTTGGAAAGAAAATGAATAAAGATGTATGTTCTTTTTTGACATACTTTATAGGTTATGTCGTAATGCAGGTATTTTCAATAGCTTTTGTTGTCATCGCAGCAGCAGGGAGAGGAATGATGACGCAGCTTGTGGAAAGTGCGGAGGCACCTGATATGGGAGTTCTCAATGCATATATAAGTGATGTTCTTATCGGAAGTATCATACTTATGATAGTGATGATGACATTTTATTGCGGAATGAGTGTGTACCTTTTAAACAAAAAGCTTAATGTTGATTGAGGAAAGGCTGTTCCGCCATAAAAAGAGAATTTAGTATTTAATTTATTGCATTGTCAATTATTTTTTTGGCTGAGCTGATGTAACAGGTCAGCCTTGCTTTTTTTATCCTTTACAAATGCTAAAAGATTGTGTATAGTAAATTGAAAGTATTATAAAATTATTCAGACACTATCGTGAAATTAAAATCCCGGAATCGTCAATATAATTTAAAAATTAAACAATCAAAGAAAAATCAAAATGTATTTGTAAAGGAGCAAAATAATGTCAGATTTAGAAAAAATGTCTCTTGTTGAACTTAGGGTTGCAGGCAGAAAGATGGGCGTGAAGAATGTAACAACTTATAAGAAAAGAGAGCTTTTAGAGTTACTTTTGGAAGTTGAAAAGAAGCAGTCGTCAAATGTGGCAGAAAGTGCAGTGGACAATGCTGAAAATGCATCAGCAGATGTTAAGATAAAAAAGACAGAAAACAGAAAAAAAGAAGAAAAGAAAGATGATATTCCGGCTGCAGAACATGATAATGTGGCTGAACAGGCAGGAACAGCAGAGTCAGATTTAAAGAACAGTGATAAAATTGAGAACGCAGATGAAAAAAGACCACAGTTTCAGAATTCGTATGTGAGAAATGATTATAATGAAGAACATAAAAATACATATAAAAACAGGAGAGAGGGTGGCATCCAGTCATCATACGGAAGAACAGGCAATGTGCGTGGACAGCAGAGAAACAACGGCAGAATGAATCAAAGACAGGGCAATAATCCTTATTTAAATCAAAATCCGGGTTATTCTCAGAACGGCTACCAGTCAAATTCTAATCATGGCGGTTATCAGAATAATTATAACCAGAATAACGGTCAGTCAAACGGCGGATATTCACAGAATGGTTATAACAACGGCTATCAGAATGGCAGTTACAATCAAAACGGTGGTTACGGTCAGAATGGCGGTTACGGACAGAACAATTACAGCCAGAGTAATAATTATCAGAACGGCGGCTATAATCAAAACAACAATTATCAGAACCAGTCAGGTTCATATTCAAACAACGGTTATCAGAATGGCAGTTATGGAAATCAGGGTTACCAGAATAATGCTGCACAGAACACAGCGGATATTGACAAGCAGCCTGATTTAAGTCAGCTTGACAGCGGTGAGTCAAGAGAGGGAATCCTTGAGATAATGACAGAGGGTTATGGATTTATCAGATGCGACAATTTCCTGCCGGGTGATAATGATGTTTATGTATCTCATGCACTCATAAAGAAATACAGACTCCGCACGGGAGATATTCTTAAGGGAAATTTGAAAGTCAGAAGCCAGAGTGAGAAATTTGCGGCATTGCTGTATGTTGTTACTGTAAATGGTTATCCGGTAGAAGATCTTTTGGCAAGACCAAAGTTTGAACAGCTCACACCTATCTTTCCAAATGAAAAGATAAGACTTGAGACGGACGGTGCGACTATCTCAACAAGAATGATGGATATAATTGCTCCTATCGGCAAGGGACAGCGTGGAATGATAGTTTCTCAGCCAAAGACAGGAAAGACAACACTTCTTAAGCAGGTTGCAAAGGCTATAAAGACAAATTATCCTAAAATGAACCTTATTGTTCTTCTTATAGATGAAAGACCTGAGGAAGTTACTGATATAAAAGAGTCTATCATGGGACACAATGTTGATGTTATCTACTCCACATTTGACGAACTTCCTGAAAATCACAAGAGAGTTTCAGAGATGGTAATCGAGAGAGCAAAGAGACTTGTTGAGCATGGCGAGGATGTTACGATACTTCTTGACAGTATCACAAGACTTGCAAGAGCCTACAACCTCACGGTGTCACCGAGCGGAAGAACACTTTCCGGAGGTCTTGACCCGGCTGCACTTCATATGCCGAAGAAATTCTTTGGTGCAGCGAGAAATATGAGAGAGGGCGGAAGCCTTACCGTACTTGCAACGGCACTTGTCGATACGGGAAGCAAGATGGACGATGTTGTATTTGAGGAGTTTAAGGGAACAGGTAACATGGAAATGGTTCTCGACAGAGGACTCTCGGAAAAGAGAGTATTCCCGGCTATAGATCTTCCAAAATCAAGCACTAGAAGAGACGACCTTTTACTCACACAGGATGAGAAAGATGCGGCTTACCGCATACGCAAGGCTTTCAGCTCAATGAGAAATGATGAAGCTGTGGAAAAAATCATAGATTTGTTCAGAAAGACAAGAAACAACAGGGAATTTGTTGAAATGATAAGAAAGATACATTTCTAAAATCAGTTCAGCCTCTCATTTATTACATTCGTAAACCTGCCAGCGAGCTGTCAGTCGCTGCTATGCAGCTTGTGTTTATTTACGCGAAAGCAAAGTGAGGATGGAACAAATAAATTTGTTCCATCTGAGCGCACTCGCGAGGGCTTTGCCCTCATTTCATAAATGAAAGGCTATTCCGCCCAAAAAAACAAGCCAATAATACATCGAGCAAGCTCGTGTATTATTGACTTATCTTTTTTGGGCGGAACTGTTACAAAAAATAAAAATGTGCTTGCACTTTTATACTAAGTGTGTTATAATAATGAAGTTGTGTTGAAAATTGAAATCGAAAAGATACAGTCCTACATTCTGGGTGTGATCTTTTTCGTGATATGTATTTGCTGTCGTGATGGCAGCGGAATGGAGGTCATAAGACATGAGAGAGGGAATTCATCCTAATTATTATCAGGCTAAAGTTGTTTGCAACTGTGGTAATGAGTTTGTAACTGGTTCTACAAAGGAAGAAATTCATGTAGAAATCTGTTCAAAATGTCATTCTTTCTACACAGGTCAGCAGAAAGCTGTTAAGGCTCGTGGTGCGATTGACAAGTTCAACCGTAAATATGGAATGCAGGCAAACTAAATTAGTGTACTGTATCAATGACTTTAGTATAAGAATAATGTAAGATTCGGTCTTATAGATGGTCACAGCAACCAAAAGGGGGCTGTGACCATTTTTCATTGTATAGGTAAATGCTCGTGAAGTAGTGTGAAACCAGGAGCAAAACGCTGGTTTTGCTCTTTTTCATTTGGAGGGTATTATATGAACAAAAAATCGGTAGTAAAACCATCAGGTATAGGAGGGCAGGCTGTTCTTGAGGGTGTCATGATGAAAAATAAAGACAGATATGCCGTTGCCGTCAGAAAACCTGACGGAGAGATTGAGGTAGAAGAAGGAACTTGCAAAAGTCTCAGAGATAAATACTTTATCTGCGACCTGCCTATAATAAGAGGTGTTGTGACTTTTGTCGAGTCGCTGGTACTCGGAATGAAAAGCCTTACGGACTCATCAAAATATTTTGAGGACGAGGAAGATGATGCAGAGGAGATTGACGAGGACAAAAAGGAAAAGCGTGAAAAGGTGGAAACGACTTTTACGGTCATTTTGTCGATAATACTTGCGGTTGGGATTTTTATGATTTTACCGTTTTTCATATCAGAACTTTTGAAAAAAGTTGTCGCATCAGAAAAACTTCTTGCAGTGATAGAGGGAGTTATAAGGATTTTACTGTTTATCGGTTATGTATTTGCGATTTCCTTTGTTAAAGATATAAAGCGTGTCTTTATGTATCACGGAGCAGAGCACAAGACAATAAACTGTGTTGAACATATGCTTCCACTGACTGTCGAAAATGTAAAAAAACAGTCGAGAGAACATAAAAGATGTGGAACAAGTTTCATTTTTATAGTATTATTTATAAGTATTATATTTTTTATATTTATAAGAGTTGATAATATGTGGCTTAAGATTTTGTGTAGGATTTTGCTGGTGCCTGTTATAGCCGGAGTTTCCTATGAGTTTATACGGCTTGCGGGAAAATCAGAAAACAGCATTGTAAATGCACTGAGTAAGCCGGGTATGCTTATACAGAAACTAACGACAAAAGAACCAGATGACTCTATGATAGAAGTTGCGATAGCTTCGGTAGAGGCTGTCTTTGACTGGAAAGAGTTTCAGAAAAATAAGGATGCAGAGTGACTATAAAAGATATATATGCAGTTTTTGTATCGTGTTCAGACAAAAGGTACGGAAGTGAGGATTACGATGATAACATATCAGTAATTCAAAAGTATGTGCAGGAATGAGGATTAACATGATAACATATCAGGAATTGTTAAAAAGCGGAGAAAATGAACTCGTGTCATCAAATATTTCAGATGCAGAGCTTGACGCATGGTATCTGCTTGAGTATATTACGGGGATGAGCAGGGCAAAATTTTTTCTTGATAGAGATATGGAAGTGTCTGATGAAATAAAAGACAGATACCTCTCACTTATCCATATGAGAAAAGAACATATACCATTGCAGCATATAACGGGAACTCAGGAATTTATGGGATTTGACTTTTTTGTAAATGAAAATGTCCTGGTTCCAAGACAGGATACGGAGTGCCTTGTCGAAAATGTCCTTCCCTTTGCACATGGAAAGAAGATACTTGATATGTGTACGGGTTCAGGCTGTATTATAATATCACTGAAAAAACTTGAGGAAACAGCAGAATGTACCGGTGCTGATATTTCTAAAAAGGCCCTGGAGGTTGCACAGAAAAATGCGGCTTCAAATGAAGCTGAGGTTTATTTTATAGAAAGTGATATGTTTGAGAAAATAAACGGAAAATATGATATTATAGTATCAAATCCGCCTTATATCAGACCCGATGTGATAAAAACTCTTGAACCGGAGGTGAGGGAGCATGACCCGATGCTTGCACTTGATGGCGGAGAGGATGGTCTTATGTTTTACCGCATACTTGCAAAAGAGGGAAAAAAACATCTTGCCGGTCCGGGGATGATGTTTATGGAGATAGGGCATGACCAGGGCAGAGCCGTAAAAGAGATTTTTGAAAACGAGGGCTTTAAAGAGGTTATCGTAAAGAAAGATTTGTGTGAAAATGACAGGGTTGTTATGGCTGTAAAATAAAAGTTGAAATTTTGTTATGCAAAAAAGAATACACAGGCTTTGCTTTAAAGATTTTTAGGATTTATACACTGAATATAAATATAAACAATATTTTTATATGGAGGAAAAACGATGTTTGATAAATTAGAAGAACTTGTAGGACGATTGGAAGAGATAAACATGATGCTCACTGAGCCGGAGGTTATCAATGACCAGAAAAAATACAGGGAGCTTATGCGTGAGCAGAACGAACTTACTCCTATCGTTGAAAAGTACAAGGAATACAAGGCTGCAAAAGATGGAATAGAGGACAGTCTTGCGATACTTGACGAGGAGAGTGACGAGGATATGCGTGAACTCGCAAAAGAGGAACTTAATGAGTGCAAGGAAACTGTTGAGAAATGTGAGCAGGAGCTTAAAATTCTCATGCTTCCAAAAGACCCTAACGATGAGAAGAATGTTATTGTCGAAATCCGTGGAGGTGCAGGCGGAGATGAAGCAGCACTTTTTGCGGCAGACCTTTTCAGGATGTATTCAAAATTTGCCGAGGCAAACCGCTGGAAAGTAGAAGTTATGAGTGCGAGCGAGAATGGAATCGGTGGCTTCAAAGAAATCGTATTTATGGTAATAGGTGCAGGTGCGTACTCAAAACTTAAATATGAGAGTGGTGTTCATCGTGTGCAGAGAATACCTTCTACGGAGTCGGGTGGAAGAATTCATACATCAACGGCAACGGTGGCAATTATGCCGGAAGTTGAGGAAGTTGATGTTCATGTAGACCCTAATGACTGTAAGATTGATGTGTATAGAGCATCAGGAAACGGCGGTCAGTGTGTAAATACAACGGACTCGGCAGTACGAATCACACATATCCCTACGGGAATAGTCGTAACCTGTCAGGATGAGAAATCACAGCTTAAAAATAAAGATAAAGCCATGAAAGTTCTCCGTTCAAGAATTTATGACATGGAGCAGGAAAAGGCAAACAGCGAGCAGGCGGCAGAGAGAAGAAGTCAGGTAGGAACAGGTGACCGTTCAGAGAAGATAAGAACATACAACTTCCCACAGGGCAGGGTTACAGACCACAGAATAAAGTACACAAGCCACAGACTTGGAGAGATACTTGACGGTGATATAAATGAGCTTCTTGAAAATATCATTGCGGCAGACCAGACGGCAAGACTTGCGAAGATGAGCGAGGAGTAAGTTTTTTCAGCTGCGAAATTATGTAGGTTGTGTTGATTGTGCAGCTATAACAGAATAATACCGCCGGCACGCTTTCGCTATGTTGTCACTCGTAGCAGTACATAAAGTCAGCAAAAGACGCTGACTGAGTACTGACGGTGACAAAAATGCCGGCTAACATTATTTGTTATAGCTGCACAATCCAAGCAAATATTACGACAGAATAATAATGTCGGTATGCTAATGTTAAAATAAATTTTGCTACAAAAATAATTGTATGCAACCACGCATTATATATGTTTGGGATTTGCATACATTTATGTATATATATTGTTTTAAAGAGGAGATTTGGTTTGAAATCAAAGGATTTAATAATCACAAGCGAGTCTAACGGACAGATTAAAGAACTTATAAAACTTCAGAAGCAGGCGAGGGAGCGAAGAAAGACTAAGAAATTTGTTGCAGAGGGGATTAAGATGGTTCTTGAAGCAATCAATTTTGATAAGCTCGATAAATTATATGTTTCGGAGTCTGCTTTTGACAGGACGGCACAGAGACTTGGTGATAAGCTTGAAAGAATACCGTATGAGGTTGTTGCCGATAATGTTTTTAAACAGATTTCCGATACGGTTACACCTCAGGGAGTTCTTGCTATAGTCAATATGCCCGAGTACGATGTTAAAGAAATTCTGTCGGATGAGAGAAAAGCGTGGGTACTTTTGGATGATTTAAGAGACCCCGGCAATCTAGGTACTATAATAAGAACATCGGAGGGGGCTGGAATGTCCGGTGTTATCATGAGTAAGGAGAGCGTTGACCTTTTTAATCCTAAAGTGGTGCGTTCAACGATGGGAGCAATATTCAGGGTTAAGTTCTGTTATGTTGAGTCGCTTATAGACATTATAGAAGAGATTAAAAAATCCGGATATGATGTGTATGCAACGGCAATGGAGGGCAGTGAGGTATATGACTGTGTTGATTACACAAAGGGTTCCGCCTTTATAATAGGCAATGAAGCAAACGGTGTATCTGATGCAGTGTTTGAAAAAGCATCAAAGCGTATCAGGATTCCTATGGAGGGAAAATTGGAGTCGCTTAACGCAGCAGTATCAGCCGCCATAATAATGTATGAGATGGCGAGACAGAAACGAAAATAGTCTGTTATTTAGTTTATTTGAGGTTGTGAATAATAGTTGAATAGAGAAACGAAAGTATCATTTAGTTGACAAATACAGTTGTTTGAGCTATATTCAGTGAATAAATGCGATAAAATCGTACAAATCATATACTCTCGGAAATCCAGCCAAAATAATTCGTTTTGAAAAGATACTGAGAGATTATGGTATAGGAGAGGAGGAAAATATGGAACCGATGTATTGGCTTATTGCTATGGCGATACTGCTTGTCATTGAGATAATCACTATGGGGCTTACGACCATATGGTTTGCGGCAGGAGCATTAGCAGCGGTTGTTGCAGCACTTTTTCATGCTCCGCTCATCGTGCAGTTTGCATTGTTTTTGACCGTATCGGTGGTATTGTTCTGTTTTACAAGACCTATTGCAGAAAAATACCTAAATAACAGCAGGACAAAGACAAATATAAACAGTATTATCGGTGAAGAAGCAAAGGTTACAGAGGAGATTGACAACTTTAACCAGAAAGGTGCGGTTGTTGTAAGAGGGCTTGAGTGGACAGCGAGGAGTGTTGATGACAATGAAATCATTCCTGAGGGTTCAAAAGTCAAAGTAAAAGAGGTAAATGGAGTTAAATTGCTTGTAGAAAAGCAGAATTGGTAGAAAGGAGATATGAAAATGCCATTTTTAGCAGCTTTAGTAATATTGATTGTAATTATACTTTTGTCATGTATAAATGTAGTACCACAGGCAAGGGCGTATGTTATTGAGAGACTTGGAGGATATCAGGGGACATGGGGAGTTGGAATCCACTTTAAAATCCCTTTTATAGACAGAGTTGCAAGAAAAGTAGATTTAAAAGAGCAGGTTGCAGATTTTCCACCACAGCCGGTTATTACAAAAGACAATGTAACAATGAGAATAGACACTGTTATCTTTTATCAGATAACTGATCCTAAACTTTATACATACGGTGTTGAAAATCCGATAATGGCTATCGAAAATCTCACAGCTACAACGCTTAGAAATGTTATCGGTGAGCTTGAACTTGATGAAACACTTACATCAAGAGAGATTATAAATGCAAAAATGCGTTCATCACTTGACACGGCGACAGATCCATGGGGAATAAAGGTAAACAGAGTCGAGCTTAAGAATATCATTCCGCCGGCAGCAATCCAGGATGCGATGGAAAAACAGATGAAGGCAGAGCGTGAAAAGCGTGAAGCAATCCTTCGCTCACAGGGAGAAAAAGAGTCGGCAATCCTTGTTGCGGAGGGAAAGAAACAGTCAGCAATCCTTGATGCGGAGGCTGAGAAGCAGGCTGCGATACTTAGAGCCGAAGCCAAAAAAGAGGCAACTATCCGTGAGGCTGAAGGTCAGGCTCAGGCTATACTTGCGGTTCAGCAGGCAAACGCAGATGGTATAAAGATGCTTAACGATGCGGCTGCATCCGACAATGTTATCAAATTAAAGAGCCTTGATGCATTTGCAAAGGCAGCAGATGGAAAAGCAACAAAGATAATCATTCCGTCAGAGATACAAGGGCTTGCGGGACTTGCAAAATCAGTAACCGAGATTGCAAAAGAGAATTAGGTTGTTGCGAAAATGATTATATGTTGCGAGAATTTCGCAAGTACCTGTTTTAATATTAAAAAGTAGGAGTCTGTCACTGGCAGACTCTATATGTGTATTATTACATCATAGTATAAAAAAGAAATGGAGGACATATCAATGGCTATCAATTTAAAAGGACGCAATTTTCTTACTTTAAAGGACTTTACACCGGAAGAGATACAGTATATGCTTGATCTGTCGGCTGATTTAAAGGCGAAAAAGAAAAACGGAGTATCAATTAAAAACTACACAGATAAAAATATCGCACTTATATTTGAAAAGACAAGCACACGCACACGATGTTCTTTTGAAGTTGCAGCAAATGATATGGGTATGGGAGTTACATATCTTGACCCGTCCGGTTCACAGATAGGCAAAAAGGAGAGTATACCTGATACTGCAAGGGTTCTCGGAAGAATGTTTGACGGTATCGAGTACCGTGGATATGGACAGGATATTGTAGAAGAACTTGCAAAATATGCAGGAGTTCCGGTATGGAATGGTCTTACAAATGAATATCATCCTACACAGATGCTTGCTGACTTACTTACCATCAAAGAGCATTTAGGAAAGATTAAAGGTGTAAAACTCGTATATATGGGGGATGCCCGTTATAATATGGGAAATTCGCTTATGATAGCGTGTGCAAAGATGGGGATGAATTTTACGGCTTGTACTGCAAAGGAATATTTCCCAAATCAGGAACTTGTTGAACAGTGTCAGGAATATGCAAAGGCATCAGGCGGTTCTATTACACTTACTGAGGATGTTGAGAGTGGAACAAAAGGTGCAGATGTTCTCTATACTGATGTATGGGTATCAATGGGTGAGCCTGACGAAGTATGGGCAGAGAGAATAAAAGCTTTATCACCATATCAGATAAATAAAAAAGTAATGGAAAATGCAGGCAGGGATGCGATATTTATGCACTGTCTTCCGGCATTCCATGACCTTAAGACCAAAATCGGTAAAGAAGTTTATGAGAAATTCGGAATGAGCGAACTTGAAGTTACTGACGAGGTATTTGAGTCAGAGCAGTCAGTTGTGTTTGATGAAGCCGAAAACCGTATGCACACTATAAAGGCAGTTATGGTTGCCACACTTGGAGAAAGGGAATAGTGTGAAAATTAACAGCAGGAAAACCTGTAAAATATGGTAAACAGCAATTTTCACACTCAAGATTTGTGCTTTGCACAAACTTGTTAATGTACAAAAAGGCACAGAAAAGAGGATGACATGAAAAGTGAGCTACTACGCATTTTACGCGAAGCGGGAGATGAGTGTGTTTCGGGGCAGAGTTTGTGTGAGCGTTTCGGCGTGTCAAGACAGGCTGTCTGGAAGAATATAACGCAGCTTAAGGAAAAAGGATTTGAGATAGAGTCAGTTTCTAATAAGGGATATAAACTTAAGAGTGAGCCTGACATATTAAATGCACCAGCGATAGAAAGTTATCTGCCCAAGGACTGCATTTGCAAGAAAGCCGTGACATATGACACGATAGATTCAACGAATACAAAGGCAAAGCAGCTTGCCGAGGCAGGAGAGCCGGAGGGGATTTTGCTGGTGGCTGACGAGCAGACAAACGGCAAGGGCAGGCGTGGCAGAAAATGGTGCTCTAAAAAAGGTGCAAATATTTTTATGACACTTCTCATAAGACCAAAGACTGAGCCTAAACATCTTTCGGGTATCACGCTTCTTGCGGCAATGTCTGTTGCAGGAGCAATAAAAGATGTGTGTGGTGCGGACACAAAGATAAAGTGGCCTAATGATATTGTACTTGAAAAAAAGAAAATATGTGGTATTCTTACTGAGATGAGTTCAGAGATGAACTATGTAAATTATGCCGTTATAGGAATAGGCATAAATGTAAACGATGATGATATACCTGACGAACTTAGAAAAAATGCTTCTTCAATATATCTGGAGACAGGCAAAATGACAAACAGAAATAAACTTACAGCAAAGGTTGTAGAGAAATTTGATGAATATTACAAAAAATTTCTTGAGACAAATGATTTGTCGCAGGTTGTCGATAAGTATAATTCTATGCTCATAAGCATGGACAGTGAAGTAAAAGTGCTTTATGGCATGGCGGAGACAGCAGATCCTAAGGAAGAAGAAACAGGTATCGCAAGAGGAATAGACAAGGACGGTGCACTGCTTGTCGAGACAAAAGACGGCATTAAGAGCATTGTGTCGGGAGAAGTATCAGTAAGGGGGTTGTATGGCTATGTATGATGAGGCTGACATAAACAGTGAAGCGGTGATATTGTGTGCGGCAAATGCCTATGAACAGAAATATTATCTCAATGAAAATTTCAGTTCACTTCCACAGACAATTAAGGATGAATTACAGATAATGTGTGTACTCTATACGGCAGAGATAGGCGGAATTTTTTCATTACAGTATGATGAAGAGGGCAACCTTTACATGAATGTCGTAGCAGAGGAAGACGATTTTTCATTTGACGAGATAGGAAGTGCATTAAAGATAAAAGCATTGCAAAATGAGAAAAGGGATCTTCTTGAATCACTTGAAAAATATTATAAAGCAGTGATATTACACGAAGATTTAGATGCTATACAGACGCAGGAATAATAAATTATATATGGCTTTGTGTGATAACATATATAGAAATGTGAGGAAAAAATCATGTTATTAGCAGTAGATGTTGGAAATACGGATGTGACATTTGGAGTATTTGATGGAGAGAGACTTGCAGCAAGGTTCAGATTTACTGTTCAGGTTCCGAGAACATCAGATGAATATGGAGAATTATTGTGCAATATTTTAGAGCAGAAAGGGTACAAGCCTGACGATATAACAGAGGTTATAATAGCATCGGTAGTGCCTAAGATGATGTACTCCTTTACGAGTGGTATAATCAAGTACCTCAACTGCCATCCTATAGTTGTCGGAGCAGGTACAAAGACAGGCATAAGAATAGATACGATGAACCCAAAAGAAATAGGACCTGACAGGATAGTGGATGCAGTAAGTGCGTTTGAACTTTATGGTGGACCTATAATCGTCGTGGATTATGGAACAGCGACGACTTATGATCTTGTGACGGCAGATGGAGCATTTAAGGGCGGAGTTATCAGCCCGGGAATAAGAATATCGGCAAATGCACTCTGGAATAACACGGCTAATCTTCCTGAGATAGAGATAAAATGTCCCGGAAATATTATTGCTAAAGATACTATTTCTGCAATGCAGGCGGGACTTTTTTATGGAACGATAGGTCAGACAGAGTATATCATAAGAAAGATTAAGGAAGAATCCGGACTTATGGATGCTAAAGTCATCGCAACAGGCGGGCTTGGAAAGGTTGTATATGAAAATACCAAGTCTATAGAGATATATGACGGTGACCTCACATTAAAAGGGTTGCAGCTTATACACAGCAAACAGAAAAAATAGAGAGTTATGAGTGAATTTTATATAGGAAATGTAAAAATAGACGGTAATCTTGCTTTAGGACCTATGGCAGGAGTGACGGATATGCCATTTCGCATGATTTGTAAAGAGTTTGGTGCAGATCTGCTTTACACTGAGATGATAAGTGCAAAAGGCATCTATTATAAAAATAAAAATACAGAACCCCTGTGGCAGATAGACGATACGGAGCATCCGGTAGCATTGCAGCTTTTTGGTTCAGAACCGGAACTTATGGCGGATATGGCGGAGCAGATAGAATACAGAAACTTTGACATACTCGATATAAATATGGGCTGTCCCGTGCCAAAAGTAGTAAACAACGGTGAGGGTTCGGCACTTATGAAAAATCCGGAACTTGCCGCAAAAATAGTGAGAGCCATATCAGACAGGATAAAAAAGCCTGTCACGGTCAAATTCAGGAAAGGTTTTAATGACGAAAACATAAATGCCGTTGAATTTGCAAGAATGATGGAACAAAGCGGTGCAAGTGCCGTTGCGGTACACGGCAGGACAAGGGAAGAATATTACTCCGGAACGGCGGACTGGGATATAATAAGAAAAGTAAAGGAAGCAGTAAAAATCCCGGTCATAGCGAGTGGAGACATATTTACACCTGAGGATGCGGTAAGATGCAAGAATGAAACAGGCTGCGACGGTCTTATGATAGCGAGAGGTGCGAGAGGAAATCCGTGGATATTCAGGCAGATAAAGGAATTTGAAAAAAGCGGTCAATATCAGGACAAGCCATCATTTGATGAGGTGGCAGCTATGATACTCAGACATACAAAAATGCAGATAGAATATAAAGGTGAATATCTTGGCATACGCGAGATGAGAAAACATGTCGGCTGGTACACGGCAGGCTATAAGAATTCATCATCAATACGCAGACAAGTAAATGAAGTAGAAAATTATGAGCAGTTAGAAAGCCTTATAAATGATTGCAGGAATTTATAAAAAACGATAGTTATAATTTATACTGGCTGTATTACAAATATTGAAAATTGCAAAATATTTATGACAAACTGCCATGATTTGGGAAAGATGCATTTAATTTAGCACATAATTAAAACGAAATGGAGATAAAGATGGAAGAACTTATTCAAAAGATTGAGAGATTAAAGAAAGAAAACGATTTTGTCATACTTGCACATTACTATGTAGATGGTGCTGTTCAGGATATAGCAGACTATGTTGGAGACTCATTTTATTTAAGCAAGGTTGCGACAAAAGTTGAGGCAAAAAACATATTATTTGCAGGTGTGTCATTTATGGGTGAGAGTGCAAAACTCTTAAATCCTGAAAAGCATGTATATATGGCAGATGTGACTGCCGACTGTCCTATGGCTCATATGGTAACGGTTGACCGTATAAAAGAAGTAAAAGAGCAGTATGACGATGTTGCCGTAGTCTGTTATGTAAACTCAACAGCCGAGATAAAGGCAGTATCAGATGTATGTGTGACTTCATCAAATGCCATCAAGGTAGTAAAAAATATAGAGAATAAGAGGATATTCTTTGTGCCTGACAATAACCTTGGAAGATATGTTGCAAAGCAGTTGCCTGAAAAAGAGTTTATATTCAATGACGGATTTTGTCATGTCCATAAGAGTATTGACCCAGAGCTTGTCAAAGAAGCAAAAGAGCATCATCCTGACGCACTCGTGCTCGCACATCCTGAATGTACTGAGGATGTACTCGAACTTGCCGATTATATAGGAAGTACGGCAGGAATACTTGATTATGCAACAGAGAGTGACTGCAAGAAATTTATCATCTGTACAGAGATGGGCATATTCTTTAAACTCAGCAAGCAGAATCCTGACAAGAAGTTCTATTCAGTAGGACACAGACAGTTCTGCCCGAATATGAAGAAAGTAAGCCTTGAAAAAGTGGCAGATGTAATGGAAAATCCGATGGAGGAAGTAATTCTTCCTGATGATATAATGGATGAAGCCTGTAAACCGCTTCAGAAAATGCTTGAACTTGCAAAATAGACAAACATTCAGCATTTGGATTATTATAAAATGAATGGCTGTTACATTAAATAAATAGCTTTGACGATACAATGAGCAGGTTCAGATATTGACATAGATAGTTTGTTCACCTGTTGTGCATAATTTGTGAAATAATCGTGAAATTGTACAATAATCATTAAAAAAATGATAAAATAATCCGATATTATTTATGGATGGCAAAAAGGTAAAATACTTACTCACGAGGTAAAACATATCAACATAGTCCGAAGTTCAAAGGATTGGCCGTACACTCTCCAGAGAGTTTCAGATTGTGAGAATATGATTTACTATATCAGTGTATATCGTATAATGGGCCGTACACCAATGATATATGATATACACAAAAAAACAACACCAATCGTTTAAAAGCAATTGGTGTTATTTTTTTATAAAACAATATATTTTGTTTTTTACTGTGTCACAGCAATAGTGCAAGCTGTAATTACTTTAATTTTATTGATTTATTTTGCGACCTCTTTAATCTGAGCTGTCCCAGTTTCTTTTTGGTCTTTCTTCAACTTGTAATTGATACCAAGTCCCATACCCGTAACTGCATAGAATACAGGAGCAACAGCTATACAGGAGTCGTTTGTGAGTGAGATTATCAGGTAGCCTATAACACCGACAAATATACTCACTCCGATTTTTGGAAGATAACCGCTAAAATCGTGTTTCCAGTAGAGTTTTAAGCTGCTGACAAGGTACCATATAAAGAATACCAGCCATGCGATAAGCGAGATAACACCAGTCTGTACACCAATCTGCATCAGCGTACAGTGGGGTTTTGTAATAATCTCATTTATGTGTCCTGAATTGTAAAGACCGACAAGGTCATTGTTAGGAAACGCAATGATAAATGTATCAGGACCTGAACCGAGTAAGAAATACTTCTTGAGAAGCGGAAGTGTTCTTGCCCAGATATATCCACGCATATTTGCAAAATGGAAATGGTTTTCAAGGAAAGAAAGTGATTTGGTCTGTTTTGTAAGTTTCATAATGGCACCACCCGGACCATAAGTATAAAATGTTGAATCATTTTCTTTCATCATATTTGTAAAGTACCATGTTTTATCATCTATCGTAATCTGATAACCATTGAAACTGTCAGAGCGGATAGAAGAGAATGAGAATGGAAATCTCTCATCATTTATAACATAGCTTGAAGAGTCCTCATTAAGTGCGAAAGCCACTTCTTTACCTGACTTGTCAGTAAGTGAAAACTGGTCAGTACCGTTAGCATCCTGAGTACACTTGATGATAAGAGTTTCATTATTATAAACAATGGAAACATTGTCATCATTTGTGGTAATCTCGCTGAGCGGATGATATTCAGCTTCAGTACTGAACATGGATTTCATTCTGTCAAGCAATATACCCTGGTTTGCCACATTTATTCCAATAAATGCAACTATAAAAACAGCGATTGCGGCAATAACGATTTTGATATTTTTAATAAACACTTTCCTCATACAGAGAAGCATAACTATAAGAGAAAAGATAACCGCAAGAATACCGGCACGCGACTGTGATGCAAAAAGAATAAGCATAAGAGATACTATCAAAACAGTACAGCCTATCTTCGCCCACACTTTTTTGAGTGCAAATATAAGACCTACAAGAATAGGAACTATAAGGCAGACATAAAATCCTACATAGTTAGGATTGTAGAGGGAAAGATAAGTACGCCCCTCCTCAAAATTAAACTTAAGAGGACCTCCCTTGTATGTAGAAGGTGTCATAAGTTTCTGACCGAGTGAAGTCCTGAAAAAATCGTGCTTTAATGCCTGGCTGAGTCCAAGCAGAACCATAACCGTAATACCGGCAACAAACCACGGCATTATACGCTTTACTGCTGCTTCTGTACGCATTATAAAGAAACAATAGTATGCGGTAAGGCAATATCCCATAAGAGCCCAGACAGGTTCAAACTGCTCATAGATACCTGAAAAACAGAAATCTCTGTTTGAGGATGCAAGAGCCGAAATAAAGGAAATGCCACAATAAATTGCAAGTGGTATAAGTATTTTGCACCATGCAGCCTTCTGTTCATCTGCAAATATCATATAGACAAGACAGAATATCATGCATGCACAGGCAACGAGAAACCATATGAGTTTTGTGTGAAGGAAAAAGTCGACTGCGGAAGTCTGGCTTGTGTACCATTCAAACTTGCCAAGTTTGGTTTCATAAGAATACATATAAGTGATAAGTGGTATCACGCTGAGTACGGCGATTATCGGGAGCAAAAGACCTAATGGGTACTTTGGCTCAGCCGCTGTGCCTTTTTTCTTAGCATTTTGAGATGCCATAGGTAAACCTCCTAAAAATTTTTTATGATTGCAAAAATAGCTGTATGCTGTAAAGATTGAACATATATAGACTATTTTGCAAACTGAAATATATGTATGTAAACATAGATTATGTTCAGATACACACATCTAATTATACATATATTTTAAAAAGAAACAACAGTAAAGTTGACATTAAATAAGGAAATTAGTAGAATAAGAAGTATTGTACCGTATATTTTTAATGATAATGCAGTTTTCTGCCTTATGGTAAGTTTATGAACATAACCATTTTTATTGCGTAGAGCAATAAACGACAGAGAGGATTGCGAATATCTGTTTGAATATACAATGAGTTTTGGAGGTTTTATAAAGAAACGAGGTTTAAGGATAAAGATGAGAAATTACGACCCATACAAAAAAACGATACTTTTTTTTGCATCGCTTGTTAATATAGTGCTTATGTCACTTGTATTTATGTATGTATGGTTTCATTACTATGCAGCTACGATGTTTGTGGCAACTTTTTACAGAAAAGGACATTATGCTATGATTGGTTTATACGCACTTATTCTTTTCTTTTTTTCAACGATGTATGGAAGCATGAAAATAGGGCAGTACAGGCGGCTTGAGGTTATGCTGTCGCAGTATCTCAGTCTGTTTTTGTCTAATATGGTGATGTATTTTGTAATATGCCTTTTGGCATTCGGAATAGTAAATCCCATGTATATGATTGCTGCAATGGCAGTTGAGATGACTCTTTCCACGATATGGAATTTTGTGATAATCCATTTCTACAACAGAATTTTCCAGCCGTGGAAGATTTTGCTTATATATGGTGAAAGACCGGCGGCAGACCTTGTATATAAGGTTGAGGCAAGGCGTGATAAGTATGCAATCTATGATGCGGTAAATATAGATGAGGGGATAGATAAGATAGCTGAGAAAATGAAAGATTTTCAGGCTGTCATAATCGGTGATATATCTGCCGAAAAGAGAAACGATATGCTCAAATACTGTTATGCACATAAAATGAGGGCATATGTTATACCGAAACTCTCAGACATAATACTTATGGGAGCAGACAGGATTCATGTGTTTGATACACCGTTTTTGCTTTCAAAAGGCTATACATTGAGCCTTGACCAGAGATTGTTTAAAAGAGCACTAGACCTTATCATTGCAATTCCAATGACAGTCATAGCTTCACCGTTTATGCTTATCACGGCAATAGCAATAAAATTGTATGATGGAGGTCCGGTATTTTACAAACAGGTAAGATGCACAAAATATGAGCGTGAATTTGAGATATACAAATTCAGGAGCATGATAGTAAATGCTGAGAGTGACGGTGTCGCAAAGCTTGCAAAGGAAAATGACGACAGGATAACACCGATAGGAAAATTTATTAGGGCGACCCGTATCGATGAATTGCCACAATTATTTAATATAATAAAGGGAGATATGTCATTTGTAGGTCCAAGACCGGAAAGACCTGAGATAATGAAGCAGTATTGCGAGGAAATGCCGGAATTTTCGTTCAGGACAAGAGTAAAAGCGGGACTTACGGGATATGCACAGGTATATGGTAAGTACAATACAACGCCTTATGACAAATTAAAACTTGACTTGTTTTATATAGAAAATTATTCACTATGGACTGATATAAAACTTATACTTATGACAGTAAAAACGGTTCTTAAGAAGGATGCAACGGAAGGTGTTTCAGACAATCAGGTTACAGCCGAGAAAGCAGATGATGCGGCACAGGAGCCGGTGGAGAAGATAGTTAAGGAAATAGTTAAGAATAACCAATGATGTGATTGCGAAACGCAGTTTTTCACTGTGAATATTTGCACATATAAAATGTAATTTATTGAGGGTTTCGCAAAAGCTTAATCAATAGCATAAGTTGGAGGAAGATTTTGAAAGAGAATTTAGATGTGGAAAAAACGGAAGAAGTGGGAAAGGTTAAGAAAGCACTTCTTGTTACAAGGGTTAGTGGCTTTATACCTCAGCATGAGATGAATAATGTGAAGATTCTTCAGGAAATGGGATATGAAGTTCATTATGCTACAAATCTTAATGTTGTTGTGTATGGAAAGGACAACAGCAGGCTTGAGGAAACGGGGATAATCACACATCAGATAGATTTTTTAAGAAAACCGTCCATAAAAGATATAAAGAAAGCATATAAACAGCTAAAGGATGAAATGTATCATGGTGATTATGATGTTGTTCATTGTCATATGCCTCTTAGCGGAATCCTTGCAAGGCTTGCGGCTAATGCAGTTAGAAAAGAAACAAAGAAAAATGTACCGGTAATATATACTGTACATGGTATGCATTTTTTTAGGGGATGTCCGTTGAAAAATTGGATCATGTATCCGGTGGAGAGGGAGCTTGCAAGATATACAGACAGGCTTATAACGATAAATGATGAAGATTATGGCAGGGCAGTAAGATTTCCGATAAGAGGAAAGGCGGAAAAAATAAATGGGGTTGGGCTTAAGACAGAGAGGTTTAAAGAGTTTCACAAAAAAAGCTGGGATATATATATGCCCGATAAAGAAGAAACACAGACTGTACAAAATAATATACGATTGAGATATGGAATACCTAATGATCATTATATATTGGTGAGTGTAGGGGAACTTGCACCGGGAAAGAAAAATATGGTTGTTATTGATGCGCTTGCGGAATTAAAGGATTTGAAAATATCATATCTGATATGCGGTGAAGGACAGATGAGAGAAGAACTTGAAAAGAGAGCCGCAGAGTTAGGTGTAAGTGACAGGATAGTTTTTGCAGGATATGTAACTGACACACCACTCATATTATCTCAGAGTGATGTATTTGTATTTCCGTCAGCAAGAGAGGGACTACCTGTTTCGGTAATGGAGGCAATGGCAGCAGGTCTTCCTGTGATAGCCTCAGATATAAGGGGAGTCAGGGAACTTGTGGTTCATGCAAAAGGGGGATATCTTGTACATGGTCATGCTCCGGAAGATTATGCTGTAAAGATAAGAAGAATATTTACTGAAAAATATGGGAAAAGTGCAATTCCACGAAATAAACGCAGACAGCAGATGGGTGAATTCAATATGGAATATGTAAAAAAATACAGTATAGAAGTAGTAGATAAACAGATGCGTAAAATATACGCAGACTTATTAGGAGGAGAAAACTAAAGTGATACAGGTACTTATGTCAACCTACAATGGAAAAGACTATTTAAGAGAACAGATAGACAGCATACTCTCACAGGATTGTGAAGAAAAAGCAGATGTAAAATTAAAACTTCTGATAAGAGATGATGGTTCAAAAGACGGAACACAGGAGATACTTAGAAAATATGCTGCAAAATATCCGGATCAGGTGAGCTGGTATCAGGGAGAAAACATAGGAGTAATAAAAAGTTTTTTTGATCTTATAGAAAAATCAGATGAAAAAGCAGATTACTATGCATTTTCAGATCAGGATGATTACTGGCATAAAGAAAAATTAAGGGCCGGCATAGAAAAAATAAAAGAAATGTCAAAAAAGTATCAACAGGAAAAAGATAAATATATAGGATTTAGTGAAAAAAATAGTGTATATTTAAAAGTCCCATTGCTCTATTGCTGTAGTCCATTGCTGGTAGACGAAAATCTTAAAGAGATAGATAATGAAATGACTAGGAAGAACAAAATACCAAGTTTTGAAAATGCTGTGGTGGAAAACATAGTTACAGGATGTACTATTGTGATGAACAAGACATTAAGAAACATGGCAAAAAAGCATCCGCCAAAATTTACGGTAATGCATGACTGGTGGTTCTATCTTCTGGCAAGCTGCTATGGTGAGCTATACTTTGACGGCAGGCAGTTAATAAGTTACAGACAGCATGGAACCAACACGGTAGGATACAACACAAGTAAGTTGAAAGAATTTAAAGACAGAGTAAAAAGATTTAAAGGAAACAGGAGAAACATAACAAATCAGCTTAAGGATTTTGTGAGAATATATGAATTGTATTTAAAAGATGAACCTGATAACAGTGTATTTAAGGCAAAAAAGACAAAGCAAAAGATTCATATTGCAAAAATGCTGGTAAAATACAGTGGAAAACCGGGATTTATCATCAAACGGGCAGGTTTGCTGAAAAAGACGGGTATATATCGTCAGAGGAAGGTTGATAATATAATATTTAAGATAATATTGTTGTCTGGCAGTTACTAAAAAGATGTATAGTAACATTTTTACTGTAAAAATAAAATCATTGTCTGTAAATTATAAAAACAAGATTTATGTATATGAAAATCTAACAGTATTGCAAGCAGGAAGCAGATCGGATTGAAAGTATCCGTCTGACTGTTTTAGATGGAAAGGCTGGGAATATGGGAAAAGCAGCAAAAATAAAAGGGTACTTAAAAGATTATGGTTTTACATACACTATAAAAAAAGTATATAACCGCTATATAATAAAATACCATAAAGGAAGAAAATACTGTCCGATTGATATTTCGTCAGAAGAAAGAAAACTCGAAGAACAGTATATAACGCATGATGATATAAAAATAAGTATAGTAGTACCCGTATATAATACTCCGGTTTCATATCTTGTACCGATGATAGAGTCAGTAAAAAAACAGACATATAAAAACTGGGAACTTTGTCTTGCGGATGCAAGCGATGAAAATGGAGCAGCAGTAGAGGGTGTTGTAAAGAAACTAGCACAGAAAGATGACAGGATAAAATATAAGAAACTGGAAACAAATGCAGGAATAGGTGAAAACACAAACAGGGCAGCAGAAATGGCAATAGGAAATTATATAGGCTTGCTCGATCATGATGATCTCCTGCACCCGTCAGCACTCTATAATGTAGCAATGGCAATAGAAGAACATGGTAGCGAATTTATATACACAGATGAATTATCCTTCGATGGAGATACAAGAAAAGTACAGAGTATAAACTTCAAACCTGATTTTTCATGGGAGACATTCAGATATAATAATTTTATATGTCATTTCACTGTATTTAAAAAGGAATTATTTGAAAAAGCCGGTGGGTATAGAAAAGAATATGATGGAGGTCAGGATTATGACTTGTTTCTTAGAATATTAGAACAGACAAAAAAGGTATATCACATACAAAAAGTGCTTTACTATTGGAGGATACATAGTGCATCGTCAGCAGCAGGCGTTGCAGCAAAACCGTATATAGTCGAGGCAGGCAGAAAAGCCGTAGAAGAACATCTAAGAAGAATAGGACAGCCTGGAAAAGTAGAAGCATCAAAAGAACATGGACCTTTTTACAGGGTTACATATGAAAATAAAATAGAAAAAGACCGGGTAAAAGCATATAGACAGGGTGATATAACTTCGGAGGAAATAATAGCAGATCTTGGTAAAAACAGTGGAAAATATGATATAATCATTCTTTCACGAAAAGGTTACGAGGCATTTATGCCGGATATAGTTTCAGCAGATAAAACAGAAACTAACAAGGGCATTGACGAACTTGTAAATTGTCTGATACCAAAAGAAAATATGGCAGCATCCAATACCGTTTTAGATAACAGGCAAAAATATATAAATGCAGGCTGGTGTTATAATAAGAAATGGAAAGAAAAATGCAGACCACTTTACAAAGGAGTACCCGTAAAAGAACCGGGATATATGAACAGACTTCATTTCCGGCAAAGTGTGTCACTATTAGATGGCAGCGTGCTTGCAATAAAAACAGAAATTGTAAAAAAATGGCTTGAAAAAAAGACACGGGGCATAAAAAAACAGGATAAAGAACGAAAAGATATAGATTTCTTTTGCCGCAGCAGCTGGTTTGAGATGTGCATGGAAGGAAATAAAACAGGAGGCTGCTGTGTGCTGACACCATACTTTCCGGCAGTTATAAGTAAGGTGAAGAAAATAGAATTGGAAAATGCAGAGTTTGTATCTGAGTTTGAAATGGCTGAAAAGGACAGGTATTATAATGAAGGAATGGAGAAATTTGGGCGAGAGCATTTTATGTGGTAAAAGGGGGAAACATACTTTTTGTTGAAAATTACCAATATAAAAATTTAATATTATATTGAAAAAGAAAAGAAAATTAGGTAAAATAATAGTTTGTATATAGTGTAGACAGGTATTAGACTATTGGAGGAAATGTTTTGGGTGATATAAAATCAAAAATTAAGTATATGATTTGTTCAAATGATTTTGCCAATTCACTGCTCAAGATATATTTTGGAGTAAAAAAAGATGGAATATCGCATTTGGGCAATGTCATTGGGGAAGAAAGATATAACAAATATTATAGAAAGCCGTGGGTAGTTAATAAAAAAGAAGTAATTAGGCAAAAAAAAGAGTTTGCAAATTCAAATGCAAATATTCTTATTGGTATTTCATGTGAGGAAAAAACAAATGCCAACATACTTTCAAGTCTTATATCATTATCTAGGCAAAGTGTTGACAAGGTGTTGTCAGTAGTATGCATAGGGACGGATATTAAAGACAGAGAGAGGTTAAAAAGTGTTTTTAGCAAAGAGTCAGAGATGTGTCTGTATTTTATGGAAGATGGAAAGGATGTTGTATCTTTTGTAGAAAAGAATAAATTCGACTATTATGGTGAAATTCAGGCAGGAGACCTGCTTCATCCATATATGACATACTTTTTGCTTAAAGAAATTAGTCAAAATAATAGAAAATTTCTCTATTATTTCGACGAGTGGTATTTTGAAGATGATGTCAGAAAAGCCAGGAAGCATAATTATAAAAGTGATTTTTCAAGGATTTCACTTTATTCCAAAAACTATATAGATGATTTTTTTATGACAAGAGCAGATGTTTTTGTAAAGTTAAGAGGGTTTGATGGAGAAACACGGGCAAGCTATTATAACTATTTATTGAAAACTGTAGAGTATATAGACCATTGTGCAAAAGAAACAAAATCAAATGACAGGGAAATTAAAAAAATGTTGGATGATGGTTTTGTACATATTAAGGAACCTATGTATTATAAACAGGACAACGATAAATCAGAAGAAAAGAAAATAGAAAATGATCTAATAGAAATAAAGGTGTTAGAGGAGCACTTTAACAGGTGTGATATATCTGCAAAGATTATGTATGATGATAGATTACACGAGAGACATATCATTTATCCAATAAACAAAGACAAAAAAGTATCGATAATCATTCCAAATAAGGAGCATAGGGATGATTTAAAGAGATGTATAGATTCAATTGAAACAAAGACAAGTTATACGGATTATGAAATTATAATAGTGGAAAACGGAAGCACTTCAGAAAATATAAAAGAGTATTATAAAGAATTGTCAGAGAAAGATAATATAACAATTTGTGAGTGGAAGAATGGTTTTAATTATTCAGCAATCAATAATTTTGGAGCAGGAAAAGCAAAAGGAGATTATCTTGTTCTTTTGAATAATGATGTGGAAATAATATCTCCCCATTGGATAGAGGAAATGCTTATGTATGCACAAATGTCAGAGATAGGGGCAGTAGGATGTATGTTATATTATCCTGATGATACGGTTCAGCACGCAGGAGTTATACTTGGTATCGGTGGGGTAGCAGGTCATTCCCACAAACATTTCAGTTCATCAGCAAGTGGGTATAATGAGAGAATGAACTATGTTCAGGAACTTAGTGCAGTTACGGCAGCATGCATGATGACAAGAAAGGATATATATAATGAAGTTTGCGGACTTGATGAAAAGTTTGAAGTTGCCTTTAATGATATAGATTATTGTATGAAATTAAGAGAAAAAGGACTTGGAATCATATTTACACCATATTCAAGGCTGTATCATTACGAATCTATAAGCAGAGGATACGAAACAACAGAAGCGAAAGAAAAAAGATTTCGCAGTGAAACTGAAAGGTTTAAAAATAAATGGGGAAAAGAACTGGAAGAAGGGGATTTGTATTATAACCCACATTTGACATTAAGATATGAAAATTTTGAACTGAGATAGATGAGGAATATTATGGAAAAGACAAAAAGATTACCAGCGGCAATAGGTATATTGAAAGAAAATTATAAAAGCAGGAAAATGATATTTAAACTTGCAAAAAATGATTTTAAAACAAAATATGCAGGCTCTTATTTAGGAATTATCTGGGCATTTGTACAGCCGATAATGACAATATTATTATATTGGTTTGTATTTCAGGTGGGATTTAGAAGCCAGCCATATGGTGATTATCCGTTTGTGCTATGGCTTACGGCAGGTCTTGTTCCGTGGTTCTTTTTCAGTGATGCGTGGAATGGTGCAACAAACAGTATGCTGGAATATAGCTTTCTTGTAAAAAAAGTAGTGTTTGACATAGGAATATTGCCAGTTATCAAAATATTTTCTGCTTTTTTTGTAAATATATTCTTTTCACTGTTTATGGTAGTTTTGTTTATGGTAAATGGGTATATGCCTACTATGCATACATTGCAGCTTATATATTGTCTTATATGTATAATTGCATTATGTGGTGCAATGTCATACTTTACATCATCAATAATAGTTTTTATAAGAGATCTCGGACATCTGCTAGGAATAGTATTGCAGGTGCTTATGTGGATGACACCTATTATGTGGAATATACAGATGGTACAGGGAAGATTTCCGTGGCTTGTAAATCTGCTTAAGTTAAATCCCGTCTTTTATATAGTTCAGGGATATAGAGATGCTATGTTTGCAGAAAAATGGTTTTGGGAAAGACCGATATGGACGATTTATTTTTGGGTGTTAGTTCTGTTCATATATATAGCAGGAACTCATGTATTCCAAAAATTAAGACCTCATTTTGCAGATGTATTGTAGAAATATATTGAAAGATGTTGCAGATAAAATGTATTTTGCATCCAATTGATGTTAGGAAAGGAATTCAGTAAATGGATAAGGGAACAATAGAGGTCAGAGATTTATCTAAAGTCTACCACTTATATAATAAACCGAGTGACAGAATACGCGAAACATTTAGTATAAGAAAGAAAAAGTATTCAAAAGAACATTATGCTTTAAAAAATATTAACTTAAAAATAAATAAGGGTGAGTCGATTGGTATAGTAGGGACAAACGGTTCAGGTAAATCTACATTATTAAAATTAGTTACTGGAGTTGTGACACCTACTACTGGAACTATAAAAACAGATGGTAAAATTGCAGCTTTACTTGAGCTTGGTGCAGGATTCAATCCTGAATATACAGGTATAGAAAATATATATCTTAACGGGACTATGATGGGATATACAGAAGAAGAAATGAAGAAACGTGTTCCAGATATAATAGAATTTGCGGATATAGGAGAATTTATAAATCAGCCTGTAAAATCATATTCAAGTGGTATGTTTGCGAGACTTGCATTCGCTGTTTCGATAAATGTTGAACCTGACATATTGATAGTAGATGAAGCATTATCAGTAGGCGACACCAGATTTCAGGTTAAATGTATAGATAAGATGCGTGAACTTCAGGAGAGCGGAACGACGATATTGTTTGTAACACATGCGATAGAGCAGATAAAAAGATTTTGCACAAGAGCAATATGGATAAAAAACGGTGAACTTATAGAAGATGGTGAAGCGAGTCAGGTTGTTGATTTATATGATAATTTCATGAAATACGGTGAAAAGAAAATAGAAAAAGTAAATAATGAAGATGAATTTAGACTACCTGAGAATTCAGATTACCTTGCTGTAATACAAAAAGTTTCAATAAATAAAAATATGTTTAAAACATTTGAGAAACTTGAAGTTGAAGTAACATACGATGTTTATGATAATCATATGGAAGATCTTCAGGTAGGGGTTGCATTTTACAGTCTTGACAGAAAGATATATGTATTTGGACCTAACACTAATCTTGACAAAATATCAGTACCTCAAAAGCAGGGGCGTCATGTGGTGAAATACATAGTACCTGAGCTTATGCTTATGGGAGGAGATTATACGGTTGATGTAGGAATATTTAACAGCGGTGGAATTGTAAATTTAGATTACAAAAATAACTGTGAAGGCTTTTCGGTTGCAAATGAATACTTTTCGGAGGGAATGTTTTACCTTAAACATGAATGGCAAATAGGAGAATAACAAAAGATGGGTATATTAAAGAAGATAAATACGGCATGCAGGATAGTTAAAGAAGAAGGCATGTATGTAATGTTATACAAATTTAAAGCAAAATTAGGAATAGGTTCAGCAGGGGAAAATGCTGGCATTGCATCAAATGATGAAAAAAACTATCAGAACTGGATAAAGAAAAATGAAACAGCTCTAAATGAGTTTGATGAAGAGAAAATTCCATATAAGCCGTTGATTTCGGTTGTAGTGCCTGTTTATAATGTATCAACTAAGATGTTAAAAGAGTGTATAATGTCTGTGATAGATCAGACATATGCAAATTGGGAACTTTGCCTTGCTGACGATGCATCTACGATGCCCGAAGTAAGAAAGTGCCTGAAATCATTTGAGGACAATCCCAAGATAAAAATTAAATACAGGGAAAAAAATGGTCATATATCACGCTGTACGAATACAGCGATAAAGATGGCAACAGGTGAATATATAGCATTTATGGACTGTGATGATGTTCTTGCTCCAAATGCGTTATATGAAGTTGTAAAGCTGCTCAATCAGGATAAAAGCCTTGACTTTATATATAGTGATGAAGATAAGCTGTCAGAAGATGGAAAACACAGACATCAGCCACATTTTAAACCTGACTGGTCACCTGATACTATGATGTCACTCATGTACACATGTCATCTTGGGGTATATAGAAAAAGGATAGGTGATGAACTTGAATGGCTTAGAACAGGCTTCGAGGGAGCACAGGATTATGACCTTACATTAAGATTTACGGAAAAGACAAAAAGGATAGGTCACATTACAAAAATACTTTATCATTGGAGAGAAAGAAAAGAATCTACTGCTATAAATCCGGAAGCGAAAGGGTATATAGTAGATGCTACCAGAAAAACGAAAGAAGAAGCATTAAAAAGAAGGGGATATGAGGCACAACTTGAATGGGTTGATAATATATATCAGTTCAGAGTAAATTACAAGCCTGTTGGAAATCCAAAGATAAGTGTGATAATACCGTCTAAAGACAATTTTGATGTATATAAAAGGTGTATAGAAACACTGACTGAAAAAACAAAATATAAAAATTATGAGATAGTAACTGTCGATAATGGAAGTTCTGAAGAAAACAGAAAAAAATATGAACAGTATAATAAAGATAAGGCTCAGAAATATATTTACAAGCCAATGGATTTCAACTTCTCAAAAATGTGTAATATAGGAGTAGAAAATTCAGATGGAGAACTTGTATTATTGTTAAATGATGATATGGAGATAATAGACGGAGAATGGATGGAGCGTATGGCAGGTCATGCGATGCTGCCATATACAGGTGCAGTCGGTGCAAAACTATTATATCCAAACAGTACGCTTATACAACATACTGGTGTATTTAGTTTTGATTGTGGACCAAGCCATGCATTATGCCGATATGATGATAGTATCTTGTTTAATTTTTGCAGAAATAAGATTGAATACAATTATAGTGCAGTGACTGCTGCGTGCCTTATGGTTACCCGTGAGAAATACTTAGAAGTCGGTGGACTTGATGAAAGCTTTGCGGTAGCGTATAATGATGTAAAATTCTGTTTTGACTTATTAGAGAAAGGCTATTATAATGTAGTACGGACAGATGCAGTATTATATCACCATGAATCATTAAGCCGTGGAAGTGATGTGCTTGACAAGGCAAAATATGAGAGACTTTTAAAAGAACGCCGCAGATTATATGATATACATCCATCACTGGAGGGAAAAGATCCGTTTTATAATCCGAATCTTACGATGAGGAGAGGAGATTGTACTGTAGAAGGCGGGCTTGATAATTTAGAAAATATAGTCTTAAATTTGCAAAGTAAAGATTGTTTAGAAAAAAGAAAGAGTAATTTTATTAAAGGTTCAATAGAGAATATAGTTGTTACAGGAAAGTATATGCTAGTTAGTGGTTGGTGCATAAATGAGAAATCGAGATGGAACAATTTTATAAGAGCGAAAATACTTTTGGTTTGTGATGATAAAATATTTGAATTAAAAACACAGAAAATGTATAGAGAACATATGAATGAGCTTACTGGTATAAATGGAAAAAATAATTTGAGTTGTTTTAGAGTATATTTTGATTCGAATCAGTTACCGAGTCGAAAATATAACATTTATATAAAAAAAGGAAAATATATTTTTGATAGTAGCAGAATATTGGAAAAAGTGAAAAGTGTTTACTGATTTAGTAAGAGGAAAATTTAAATTATGAATTTGAAGAAAAAATTAGAGGATAAAGTTAATAAAAGAAAATGCTTGATTTTATCTTATCAAACAATTATGTTAATAGCATTAATGCTTATTTTTTATGTAATATATCCGAGCATCAGATATGATTACATAAATGGAAAACAGGTTGTGGGGATTGAAAATATATCAGGTTACAATTCTTATAATATAGTTGACAATACATTTAATGTAATTGGAGATGATCCTAATTTTACAATAACGGATGATTTGGAATATATCAATATAGTGGATATAAAATTTGAACAAGCTGTGGAAGATGATATTGATATTGCTGTTTATTATGCAAAAAAAACAGAACAATTTAGCGAAAAAAATGTTAGGTATAGTAAAATAAAAAAGGGAGAAAGTGATATTAAATTTTATCTCAAAAAAAATAAATATAAATATATACGGCTAGATGTAGAAAAAGATTTTATATTAGATAAAATTGAACTTAATGGAAAAAGGTTGGAAAAAAATGATGTTAAGTTTACAATAAGTATATGTATATTTTTGGTTATTGCAATTTTGGGAGCAATAAATATTAAAAATAGATATGATAAAATTAATGCTTTTTTGTTTAAAACAGTGAAACAATTAGATGGAATTTTAAAACAGCTTGACAAGAAGATAGAAAAGATTTTCACTGTTGTTGGAATAATAATGGGATGTTTGTTTGCGGTATTGATTCCACCAGAACAGGTACCAGATGAACCTGCTCAATATAGTATGATTGAAAATGAATTTGGTTTTTCTGGTTATTATAATGAAATCTACAAATATTATGAAGATATTGGAGCCACTAATGTTGTTAGAAACTATGATGTAAAACAAAGTAAAGAATCGCTTAAAAAGCATAGTGGTGACAGATTTTCTAAGGAATGTAAATGGACAGGCAAGATAAGTATAAAAATGATAACACATTTGCCTCAGGGCATAGCATTTTTTATATTTGCATTGTTAGGAGCACCGATAGCAGTGTGTATGTATGCAGCAGAATTTGCAGCGGTATTATTTTTTGTAATAATAGGATATATTGCATTAAAGATTATGCCAGTCAAAAAAAGTTTATTATTTGCAATAATGCTTTTGCCTATGAATTTGCAGCAGTGTTCAAGTGTAAGTTATGATGCAGTATTGTTGCCAGTTTGTTTTTTGTTGACAAGTTACATTTTTCATTTAATATATGATTATATAACGGTAGGATATAAACAGATATTGTGTTTAGGTGCGTTATCAGTTGTTATAATGTTAATTAAACCGCCGTATTTACTTTTATTAGGGCTACTGTTAATGTTGCGATGTGAAAAGATTTCTTTTTTTGATAGTTTAGTATATCAGAAGATTAAAAAATTTAAATATTGTTTTGCAGTTTTAATTATATTTGCCATTATATTAGGATGCATATTATTTAGGGAGAATATGTATGTTAAAGTGGTTTTGGCATGTGTATTTAACTTTAAAAGATATGTTGTCATTGTGTTTAATACATTAAAGTCATATGCTGAGTTTTACACAGTGTCTACTATTGGAATAATGGGATGGCTTGATACAAAATTTTCAATATGTTATTATTTATTTATAATTATTTTCTTGGCAATTATAGCACAGAAAGACAATATAAATAATAGATACAAGAATGGTTTTGTATTAAGAGATAGGATTATTATGTTGACGATTGCTTTTTTAATAGTTGTTACTATAATCACTATCATGTTTACATGGACTTTTCAAATTGCTGAAATGGACATAAATGTATCATTTATAGAAATGGCAAAATATTTAAATAATACAGAATTGAGTTTAGGAACCCAAGGAAGATATTTTGTACCTATTGTATTTTTAATATATGCATTATTGTATGACCTTGTCAAGATAAAGGACAAAGTTATCAGCATTGTTGAGGTAATAGTATATCCGATAATGTTTATTTATGTGATAATGCAGTTGCTTCAAAGATTTTGGGGATAAGTTAAGAAAGGATACCGATATATGTTAGCACTTATTTTTTATATCACATCTATATGTTCAATTGCCGCTTCAATTTTCCTTATAGAAAAAAGTAAGGAAAAATTAAATGGTATATCGTGGTTTGTACTGACTATTATCACCATAATAGGTTATCAAGGATTTATTGGAGGAATAGTAAATTTAGTTAATTTACCTGTTGGTATAATAACTATAGGAGGAGCAAACTGGCTGGTTTCACTTATATTTTTTAAAATTATTTTTGAGAATAAAAAAATACAAAAGTATTATTATGATAGGATTGATATTATTTTTACCATAGTTGCCTTTTTGATTTTGCTGAATTTGGTGTATCATAGATTTGGCTTTGGTTTAGATATTAATTTTCAGTCTGTAGATGCAACAGTTCATATGAAACTGGCTACAGATACAGTCAAAAATCATAGTATTTCAACTAACTTATATTTATCATCTTTGAATGAAGCTTTGATAATAGAAGTATTAAAAGGAATTGTTCCTAAATTTTTCTATTATAAAATTTTTGTGTTATGTGAAATTTTTTACTTATTTTTAGCTGGGATGATTTTCTACACTATTGTACGCAATTATAGTAAAAATATATTTTTACAATTAGCTGCATGTGTTACAACAATTTTTTATTGGTTAGGTTATCCTTTGTATAGTACAGTTTTTGGTTTTTCATATTTTGGATTAGGAATAACTGTTATTGCATATTTGATTGCTGTTTGTGATATGTATGTTGATAAATTGATAAAGAGGGAAATATGTATAATAATGCTGGCATTAGGATGTTATTCGCTTATGGTTTGTTACACATTATTTGTACCAGTAGTTTTTTTGGGAATATTTATCTGCATTCTTAATGGACAAATAAAGAAAAAGATGATGATTTCACTTGAGACTATTTGGACTATGTTAAGTGTATTTTTAATTCCATGTATTTTGGGATTGATATATTCATTTAGAAATGTTAAGGAATTGGCGATAACATCTTCGACTACGACTGCATTTGCAAATGAAGGTGGTAGCTATAGAGATTTATATTCGGATTTCATATTAATATTACCTTTGATAATTGCTGGATATTGGTTTATTATAAAGAAAATAAAAAAAATTAATATGGTTATTACGACTATGCCATTATTAATAATTTTTATGATTATTCTTTTTAAATTAGGAATGGACGGAAAAGTATCGAGTTATTATTTTTGTAAAAATCATAGTTTGCTATGGTTATTGTCTTTTATATGTGTTTTTTGGTGCGTGGAAACATTATCTGAAAAACATAAAGAAATAGTTATAGGTTTTTTTGTTACTTATTTGATTTTATTTGGGTTTGATTTTAAAGGAGGAGATAATTATATTTTAAATAAGAATTCAAATTTTATATCTGTAACATCAAAAAATTTTATTAATATATATGATTTTACAAAATTGTGGTATGATCAGCCTAAATTTGATGGTGGAAAACTGGAATTATATAAATATGCAAGCGATGCATACCAACCAGATGTCAATAATAATGTGCTGGTTTTTGGAAATGAATTGGAAGAGGGATGGTTTCAGACATTAACTGATCAGGATTCTCCTAAATGTAATGGAGACATAAACACATATAATGAAATAGTGAGTACAGGAAAAGCAGAATATGTCTGTGTATTATATGGAGATGCATATCAGACTAATCAGGCATATTTTGACAGCTTGGAAAAAGTGTATCAAAATGGCGTAGGTTTTATTGCAAAGATAAAATAAAGAGGAAAAATATGAAACATACATTTGTGATTTGTGCATATAAAGAAAGTGAATTTTTAGAAGAATGTATCTTGTCTTTGAAAAAGCAGACAGTAAGATCAAATATTTTTATTGCAACATCAACACCAAATAAATATATAGATGATATTGCAGAAAAACATGGGATTGTTGTTATGGTAAATAAAGGTCAGGGTGGAATAACACAGGATTGGAACTTTGGACTTAGTAAAGTTAAGACCAGATATGCCACAGTTGCACATCAGGATGATATATATGAGCCTGAATATGCAGAAAAAATAATTAAGGAGATGGCTAAATCGGACAATTCGATTATTGCATTTTCTGATTATAGTGAGCTTAGAAAAGGTGAAAAGATACATGATACAACGATGCTTAAAATTAAGAGGATAATGTTATTGCCATTGAGAATAAGGGCATTTTGGAAAAGCAAGTTTATAAGAAGAAGAGTTTTATCTATGGGCGATCCAATATGTTGTCCTGCCGTTACATTTGATCTTAAAAATGTTAAAAGACCAATTTTTCAAGATGGATTCAGAAGTTGCGAGGACTGGGAAGCATGGGAAAAATTATCTGGATTAAAAGGAAAATTTATTTATATAAATGAACCCCTGATGTGTCACAGAATACATGAGGAATCGGCAACAACGGCTATAATACATGATAATGCAAGAGTTCAGGAAAATTATACCATGTATTGTAAATTTTGGCCGAAACCGATAGCGAAACTGATAAATCATTTTTATACAAAATCTGAAAAATCAAATGAGATATAGTAAATAGATAAAGATGAATTAAAGTTATACAAGATTAGGGAGTTAAAATACAATGAAAAAACTTGTAATAATTCCGGCTTTTAATGAAGAAGGAAATTTAGAAAAAACAATAAAAGATATAAAAGATAATGCACCGGACTTTGATTATGTTATAATCAATGACTGTTCAACCGATAAAACACTTGAAATGTGTAGGAGACATGGATTTAGTTATCTTAATCTTCCGGTAAACCTTGGAATAGGTGGTGCTGTCCAGACAGGATACAGATATGCGTATTATCATGGTTATGATATAGCAGTTCAGTTTGATGGTGACGGACAGCACAGTGCATCACATTTAGAGGATATGGTTACGACACTTATCGATACAGAGTCAGATATGGTAATCGGTTCAAGATTTATTGAAAAAGAAGGTTTTCAGTCCTCTGGTTTAAGAAGAATAGGAATTAAATATTTTACCGGACTTATTAAATTGCTGACTGGAAAGAAAATAACTGATCCGACTTCAGGAATGAGAATGGTTAATAAAAAGCTCTTGGAAAAATTTACAGATGAATATCCCAAAGATTATCCTGAGCCCGAAAGTGTAGTAACGATTTTAGCTGAAAAATATAAGGTAACGGAAATTCCTGTAGTTATGAATGAAAGAGAAGAAGGTGTATCTTCAATTTCATTAAAAAACAGTGTATATTATATGATTAAAGTTAGTTTTGCAATACTGATAGCAAGAATGAAAAAATAAAGGTGGATAAAAATGTCGATAAAATTACAGATTTTGATAATAGTTGTCATTATTTTGGCAATGTTATATATTGTTAATCATGTTAGAAAGAAAAGCATAGATTTTAAATACGCATTATTATGGCTTTTTGTATGTATATGTGTATTGGTACTAGCGATATTTCCTAAATTGTTGAATGTGGTTGCAAAAGCATTTGGGATAGCATCACCGGTAAATATGTTATTCTTTTTTGGATTTTGTTTGTCCATAGTAGTTATATTTACATTGTCTATAGCATTGAGTAACCTGACTGACAAGGTTAAAAAAATGGCACAGGAGATTGCTATTATCAGAAAAGATATGTATGAAAGATACAATTCAAATAAGGATGTATGATAATTGTGAGGATAAAATGAAAAAAATATCAATTGTTTTACCGGTGTATAATGGTGCAAAAAGTGTAAAAAAGTGTATAAAAAGCATATTTGCCCAAGATTATACAAACTTAGAAATTATAATTGTAAATGACGGCTCTACAGACAATTCTGAGGAGATAATAAAAAGTGTAATAGAAGAGTATGGCAGAAAAGATGTTATATATATATATAAAGAAAATACAGGGGTTGCAGACACACGAAATTATGCCATAAGTATTGCTTCAGGTGATTATATTACTTTTATAGATCAGGATGATATGTATTCTGAAAATTATTGCAGCAGTTATATGGGACTTGTTGACGAAAATACGGATATTGTTGTTGGGGGATATATAAGAGTTGATTCAGAGGAGAAAGAACTTTATCGTGAACATTTAGCAGAAGCGGAGTGGAGTAAGTATATAGTTACCGCACCGTGGGCTCATATTTATAAGAGAGATTTTCTGGTAAATAACAAAATAGAATTTTTAAAGTCGGCAATCGGAGAGGATGTGTATTTCAATATATTGGCATATGCGTATGCAAAAAATGTAAAAATATGTGAAGAAGAATTATATTATTGGACAAACAATCCGGAGTCGGTTTCAAATTCAAAGCAGGCTAAAATTGATGAAAATATAGATCCATTGTTTTTATTACAGTCAATATACGACAGGATGCCGGAAGTATCAGGTAAAAAAAAGGAATTTATAGAATATTATTTTATTAGGTATATTGTATGGTATATATTGTTTACATTGAAAAACAGTGAGTGGAAAAAAGTCAGGGAAAAGAAAAAGGAAATGTTTGATTGGCTTGAAACAAAGTTTCCGTATTATAGGAAAAATCCAAACATAAAGATGGGACTTCCGAAAGGGGATTCATTAAGAAACAGGTTAAGTGTGTGGGGAATAGTCAGATTAAATACATTGAGAGCTGATAATTTGTTTTTAAAGATATTAAAGATTGTGTTGTAGAGGAAAGGAATAAAATGAGTAACATATTATTTTCTGTTTTATTAGTGACATATAATTCAGAATTGAGTGATATATTTAAGACATTAACTTCAATTATAAATCAGGAGTTTGAGCATTTTGAGATTGTTTTGTCTGATGATGGTTCTGAAGATAACAAATTTAAACAGATTGAAGAATTTATGAAAGAACATAAATTCTTCAATTATAAGATGGTTGGACATGATAAAAATCAGGGAACAGTTAAAAATCTTATAAGTGGTCTTGAAAATTGTTCCGGGAAGTATGTAAGAGATTTTGGACCTGGTGATATGTTTTATACAAAAGATTCATTAAAAAAGTTATATGAATTTATGGAAAAGAAGCAATGTGACAGTTGTTTTTGCAGAGTACAGGGTTATATTGAGAAAAACGGAACATTGACAGAGAAAGAATATATACATCCGTTCGACATAAACGCATATAAAAAAGGTAAAAAAGACTTAATTATAAAAAACTTGATTTTGTATAGTGACAATGTCTCAGGGGCATCTACATCGTATAAGACGGACTATTATTTAAGTTATCTTAAGAAAATAGTTGGAAGTGTAGTATATGAGGAAGATATTTTTCAGGTATATGCGGCACTTGAAGGAAATAATTTTGAATTTTTAGATGAATGTTTGATATGGTATGAAACCTCAGAAGGTATTTCTACAAATAAAAATAGTCCTTTCAAGAAAAAGATTGCATTGGATGTAGAACATTTTTTTGACCTAATGAATTTAAAATTTGGAGAAAATAAATATGTGCAGAAAAGGATGAGATTGTCAAAACTGTACAGAATAGATAATTTATATCTAAGAACGATTGTACGTTTTTTGTATGATCCATATGCAATCATCTATTTGGTAAAGCATTATGTATCTGTTATAAGAGGTGATTACAAAATCAATAGTAAAGGTGAACAGTGGAATAGCTAGGGAGTGATAAAGATGGAGATAGTAAAGTATAGATTTCAGCAACATGGTGATGAGAGAGGACAATTGGTAGCTCTTGAAGAAAATAAAGATATACCATTTCAGGTGAAAAGAGTATATTATATGTATGATACCGTGAAAGGAGTCAGGAGAGGATACCATGCACATAAGTGTTTGAAGCAAATTCTTATAGCAATACATGGAAACTGTAAGATTCATTTGGACAATGGAAAAGAAACCGCAGAGATTTTATTGGATAAACCATATGAGGGATTATATATTTCAAATGATATGTGGAGGGAAATGTATGATTTTTCGGAGGATGCTGTTCTGATGGTACTGGCATCGGAATATTACGATGAGAGTGATTATATAAGGAATTATGATGAGTACATACAATATATAAAAAATGAGGTGAAAGAATGATGAATATACCGTTTGTAACATTTGAGCATATGCATAACGAGATAAAAGATGAAGTATTAAAAAAAATAAAAGATGTATATGAAAAAGGATGGTTTATACAAGGAGAAGAAGTAGAAAAATTTGAAAGTGAATTTGCAGAGTATTGTGGAACAAAGTATTGTGTAGGCACAGGGAATGGTTTAGATGCGTTATTTTTAACTTTGAAAGCACAGGGAATAGGAGAAGGTGATGAGGTTATTGTACCGTCTAATACATTTATTGCTACTGCACTTGCGGTTTCTTATACTGGTGCAAAACCGGTTTTTGTAGAACCTAGAATAGATGATTATCTTATAAATGAGGAATTGATAGAGGAAAAAATAAATAGTAATACTAAAGCTATTGCAGCTGTACATTTATATGGACAAACAGCTGAGGTAAAAAAAATAAATAAAATTGCAAAAAAACATAATTTGTTTGTTTTGGAGGATGCTGCTCAGGCTCATGGTGCAAGATTGTACGGACAGAAAGCTGGAGCATTAGGTGATGCGGGCGGATTTAGTTTTTATCCCGGAAAAAATCTTGGAGCATTAGGTGATGCGGGGGCTGTGGTTACAAATAATAAAGAGCTTGCAGATAAAGTAAGGGCATTGGGAAATTATGGTTCTGATTATAAGTATCATCATATATATATGGGAAATAATTCAAGGCTTGATGAAATTCAGGCAGCAGTTCTTAGAATTAAATTAAAAAATTTAGATAAATGGAATAAGAACAGACAGGAAATTGCAAATGCATATTTATTAGGAATAAATAACAGTAAGATTATTTTGCCTAAAATAAATCAAAACTGCGAGCATGTTTTTCATATTTTTGCTATAAGATGTGAAGAAAGAGCAAGTTTAGAAAAACATCTAAATGACAATGGAATTGGAACAAATAAACACTATCCTATACCAATACATATCCAGAAAGCATATAGTTATTTAGGATACAAAGAAGGGGATTATCCGATTGCAGAAGAAATTTCAGATACGGAACTTAGCATTCCTATGTATTACGGAATGTCAGAAGAAGAAGTGGATTATGTAATTAATACAATTAACAACTGGAGGTAGTAAAATGTTTCATTTTGAAAAATATAATGAAAAGGATGAGAAAAAATGGGATGATTTTGTTATGGAAAAATCAATAAATGGAACTTTTTTACAGACAAGAAGATTTCTTAACTATCATCCAAAAGACAGATTTGTAGATGAATCAATAATAATTTATAATAAAAAAAATAATATTGCAGCGGTTTGTCCGGCCTGCCTTATTGAGGAAGATGGAAAGAGAATTTTCTTTTCACATAAAGGGACAACTTTTGGAGGAATAATAACAGATAAAAAGCACTACAGAGCGAAATATATAATAGATATGGTCAAAGAATTTAAAGAATATCTATTACAGGAAAAATTTGATGAGATGTATCTGAAAATGACATCAGATATATTTTCAGATGCGGAATCAGATTTATTTCAATATGCATTTCAATATAATAACTTTAAAGAATTTAAGGAGTTAAGTACATATGTTGATTTGAATAATTATAAAGAAGATATTTTATCTAATTTTGCTCAGGGTAAAAGGACAAATGTTCATAATTGTATTAAAGAAGGTCTTGTGACAAGAGAACTTGAAACAGATGATGAAATAAAAGTTTTTTATGATATTCTGTGTGAAAATCTTGCTAAATATGATACTAAACCTGTCCATACGATTGAGGAATTATTAGAATTCAAAAATGACAGGTTAAAAAATGAATGTGGATTTTTTGGGACATTCTTGGACAATGAAATGATTGCTGGTTCAATGATGTTTTATTTTCCTAAGGTATCCTGTGCACATACACAGTATTTAGCAGCAAGACAGGCATATAACAAGCTAAGTCCAATGACATATATGTATTATAGTATGATTGAAAAAATGAAAGATTTGGGATATAAAAAAGTTTCTTGGGGAACAGCAACAGAAAATTTAGGGCAGTACCTAAATACTGGCTTAATAACAAGTAAGGAAGATTTTGGAAGCAGATATTGTAATAATCTTACTTATTACATAAAAGGAGAGTAACGAATGAAATTGAGCGTTCTTGTAACATTTTATAATCAGAAAGATTATGTTGATAGGGCTTTAAGAAGTATTTTATTACAAAACACTGATTTTGAATATGAGATTCTAGTCGGTGATGATGGTTCTACAGACGGGACACTAGATAAAATAAAGGAATGGCAAGCAAAATATCCTAATAAGATAAGTGTATATATTATGGATAGACAAGAGGGAAAAAAATATAATAGCAGTTTTAGGGCATCAAGGAATAGAATTAATCTATTAAAGTATGTAAAGGGAAAATATTTTACATATTTGGATGGTGATGATTATTTTTGCAATAATAATAAGTTTCAAAAGCAAATTGCATTTCTTGAAAATGATAATGAAAAACGATTTTCGATGTGTGCACATAATGTTTATTCAGTTGACGGTAAAAGTGGTACAAAAACAATATTTCTAAAAAAAATGGAAAGAAATATGAAATTAAAGGCTAAAGATTATTGGAAAAAGTATTATTTTCATCCAGATTCAATTATTTTTAGAAGTGAATATATAAAAGAGATAAAATATAATTTAGTAAAAGATTATTTTAATGATAATATGATAGTTTACTCTTTTTTACAGCATGGAGATATTTATTATATGGCTGATATAATGGCATGTTATACTCAAACTGGCGATGGAATATGGACAGGAAGTTCAAAATATGTTGGTTGTCTTAGAAATTTAATGGATATGGATTTGGAGATAAAGATAAATGATGATTTTTGGGTATCAAGTTTAATAAGACATTTTTGGGATATTTATTATTTTGTGTTTAGGAAAAATGTAAACAATGAAAGCAATGACAAAATAAAGTTTTATTTAAAGCAGATAGCTAAAGATAAATTGTATAATACGGAAATACTGTATCGCTATAATGTAGGAAAAAAAAGATTTAGTATAAAAGCATATTCTTTATTTTTTAAGGCGATGATTGCTTATATTTTATTTAACATGAAATGGATTGTAAAAAGAAATAGGTGATAAAATGAAAAAATATATATATGCATTTGTGATATTACATTATGGTGAAGCTAAAATGACAATAGATTGCGTGAATAATTTGCTAGATAAAATCAAAGATGAAAAAAGTGCCATAATTGTAGTTGATAATAATTCGCCATTACAGACGGGAAAACAGGTTGATGGAGAATTTGAAAGTAAAAATAATGTTTTCTTTATTTACAATAAGAAAAATTTAGGTTTTGCAAATGGAAATAATGTGGGATATAAATTTGCAAAAGATGTACTAAATAGTGAGTATATTTGTGTCATGAATAATGATGTATTTATTCTTCAAGAAAATTTTTGGGATTTAGTAAAAAGAATTGATGAGAATAATTTGGCAGTTGTTGGTCCACATATCTGTTTAAAAAATGGTGAAGAAAATGCTATGTATTATAAAATGAATAGTGTAGAAGAATTAGAAAAAGAGCGTAATGCATATATTAAACAACTTAGAAGAATTAAGTCATCTATATGGAGATTTTGGACTAAGTGGGACAAATTCAAATTGGTAGTAAGAAAACTATTAGGTTACATAGGAGTAATGGACAAATTAGTTTTACATGAAGAAATGATAGAAGGAAGTTTAGACAAACATTATAATATAATATTACATGGATGTTGTTTGATTTTTATGCCATCGTACATAAAAAAGTTTGATGAGGGATTTGATACAGAAACTTTTATGTTTAGAGAAGAAGAATTGCTTTATTTAAGGTGTAGAGATAAAGAATTGAATATGTTGTATTATCCAGAAATAGAGGTTAAGCATTTAGAAGATGTTTCTACAAATTACATTTATAATAATGATAGAAAGAAACTAATTTTTAATTATGAAAATCAGATTGTATCGCTAGGGATACTAATAAAAAAGTGTCATAAATTGAATGAGGAGAGATAGCTTGAATAAATATAAATCAATAAAATATAATTTTATAATGAATTTTATCCGTGTGTTAATGACTATAGTATTTCCAATGATTACTTTTCCATATGCATCAAGGGTATTAACGGAATATGGTTTAGGTAAGGTTACATATGTTACTACTATGGTAAGTTATTTTCAGCTTATTGCTGCATTTGGAATAAGTAATTATGCTATAACAGAAGGTGCTAAAATAAGAAATGACAGACAAAAATTAAATAGATTCGTTTCTGAGATGTTTTATATTAATTTATTTACAATGGTTATAGCATATATAGGATTTATAATTATATTTTTCTTTCCACATTTTAAAACATATAGATATTTATTACTGATAAGTTGTACAACGATATTCTTTTCTACAGTTGGAATAGAATGGTTATATGAGCTTATAGAGGAATATCAATATATAACAATAAGATCTATAATATTTCAGGTAGTTTCGTTAGTTTTGTTATTTGTTTTTGTTAAAAATTCAAATGATGTAGCATGGTATATAGGTTTAACAGTATTTGCTACGGCAGGATCTAACATATTGAATTTTTTTCATAGTAAAAATTACATTAAAATATCTATTAAGGGAATACGCTATACGGATATAAAAAAGCATTTAAAACCAATGACATATATGTTTGGAGTATCTGTTGCATCAGTTATTTATTTAAATTCAGATATAACAATGTTAGGAACAATGAAAAATAATAGAGATGTTGGAATTTATACAGCAGCAACAAAGATGAATCAGGTACTGTGTCAATTGATAAAATCAATAAGTACGGTTGTATTGGCTAGATTATCTTTTTATAAGAGTAATGACAAGGAAGATGAATATTATAATTTATTAACAAATGTATTTAGATTTTTAATACTTTTAATTATTCCTGCGATGTTTGGAATGTATTTGTTAGCACCTCAAATTATTATGTTAATATCAGGTGAAAGATATATGGATGCTGTACCAACAGTCAGAATACTGGTTTTAAATTTGTTTTTATCTCCAATAAATGGTTTTATAGCTTATCAAGTTTTTATGCCAATTAAAAAAGAAAAAATAATATTTTGGGCAACATGTGGAGGAGCAGTATCTAATATTATAATGAATTTGTTTTTGATTCCATATTTAAGTTACAATGGAGCTGCTATGGCGACGGTAATTGCTGAAGGAATAGTAATGTTAATATCCGTCTTTCTTGGAAAAGAGTATATAAAGATAGAAAATAATGGAGCATCTGAATATGTGAAAATGTTTATATCAGCATGTCCAATGGTAGTATTTTATGTTGTATTAAGAAAAATGGTAAGTATGAATTTTATAATATATACATTTATAATGGTTTTATGTTGTTCAGTAACATATTTTGCTTTACTAATTATATTAAAAGAAGATATAGTGTATAGTGAATTTGTGAAAATATTAAAGGAAAAAAGGAGGAAATTGAGATGAAAATAGCAGTTGCAGGAACAGGATATGTAGGATTATCAAATGCAGTATTGCTTTCACAGAATAATGAAGTTTGGGCAGTTGATATAATTAATGATAAGGTTGAGATGATAAATAATAAAAAATCTCCTATAGTAGATAAGGAAATTTCAGAATATCTTGCAAATAAAAAGCTGAATCTTCATGCGACAATGGATGAAAAAAAAGCTTATATGGGGGCTGATTATATTATTATATCTACACCTACAAATTATGATCCAGTAAAAAATTATTTTGATACTAGTTCAGTAGAAACAGTTTTAAAGCTTGTAAAAAAATATAATACAAATGCTATTATAGTTATTAAATCAACTATTCCTGTCGGATATACTAAATCAATCAGAGAAAAATTTGATATGGAAAATATAATTTTTAGTCCTGAATTTTTGCGTGAAGGTAGAGCTTTATATGATAATTTATATCCGTCTAGAATTATAGTTGGAGCGCCGTTAGAGGATGAAAGGTTAAGAAAAGCGGCTGAAAAGTTTGCAGATTTATTAAAGGAAGGAGCAATAAAGGAAAATATAGATGTTTTATTTACCGATTTGACAGAGGCAGAGGCAATAAAGTTGTTTGCAAATACTTATTTGGCGTTAAGAGTGTCATTTTTTAATGAACTTGATACATATGCAGAGGTTAGAGGATTAAACACTAAACAGATAATAGAGGGAATAGGTTTAGACCCTAGGATAGGCAATCATTATAATAATCCGTCTTTTGGATATGGAGGGTATTGTTTGCCGAAAGATACTAAGCAACTGTTAGCTAATTATGAGAATGTTCCTAATAATATAATAGCTGCAATAGTTGACGCTAATAAAACAAGAAAGGATTTTATAGCAGAAAGAGTTTTAAAAAGAGCGGGGTATTATGATGAAACAAGTGCAGGTTATGATGGAACTCCAGGGCATGAATGTACAATAGGTATATATAGATTAACGATGAAGGCAAATTCTGACAACTTTAGACAGAGTAGCATACAGGGAGTAATGAAAAGAATAAAAGCTAAGGGAGTAAAGGTTGTTATATATGAACCTACTTTGAAAGAAAAGGAATTTTTTGGAAGTGAAGTTATCAATGATTTGGACAAATTTAAAGTTATGTGCAATCAGATAATTGCAAATAGATATAGTGATGAATTAAGTGATGTTATGAATAAAGTATATACAAGGGATATCTATTTTAGAGATTAGATATAGTAAATGGTTTCAATTTTGAAGGAGAAACTTCAAAATTGTTGGAGCGGATGTTTCAAATTTTTGAGACACTCTAATTATGGCATAATGTTTGTTGCTGTGCTAGCCGTAGGGATATTTTGTGCTTACGGAGAATAAGTATTCTTTAGAAGTATGCATTATTTTTGACAAAAACAATGCATACTTTTGTGTTTTTATTATTAATGTTAAGAGTTATTGAATGAATTGAGTATTTCGATAATTTTCATTGAAATGCATAGAGATGTAGATGATAGAGAGATTATTAATAAAATGACAGTATAATATATACACCACTTTACAACTTTTTTCAAAAAAACAAAAGAGGAACTATGGCTAAAGAGAACCGATGGCTACATTCTTCTTGTGCATCATCCCGGTGAAGGCCAGGCAGATTTTGGAACTGCTGATTTTTGTGAAAACAGCAGGCTTCACCACGAAGCAAAGTATCTTGTGCTCAGTTTTCCATACAGCAACGGCGGCTTTCTCCAGCTTAATTACGGGGAAAACATGGAGTGTCTTCTAGAGGGACTGGTTGCCATATTTGAGCACATCGGTGGAGTTCCTACTGAAAGCTGGTTTGACAATACCAGAACCATTGTCACCAAAGTTATTAAAGGTGGCGGTCGCAATGTAACAGAGCGTTTTCAGCGTTTCTGCGAGCACTACCGTGTTAAGCTGGTATTCATGAATCCCGAATCTGGATGGGAAAAGGGAAACGTGGAAAACCAGGTTGGTTATCTGCGTCTGTTTTTTGCAAGCACTTTTTGGACAAAGTTGCAAAACATTTTTGGACATTATTGCAAGTCCAAATTGGACAAAGTTGCAAAAAACAGTTATGGAATTTCATTCTTCAAAAAGCATTGTGTGGTAAAGAAAAAGTGAGAAAGTAACTTATACAGAGGCAGGACTTTTATGACAATACTACGATAGTTATTTCAGGTGCTCATCCTACAATGGATAATGATTATATGGAAAATTATTATGACGGTTCTAAGGACAGAAGAGTTTATAACTGTTTTATAAATTCTGCCATTGAGACATCAAATAACAAAAATCGTAAATTTACAAGTATGAATATGTTCCCTACAACACTTGCAGTATTAGGCGTAGACATAGATAGTGACAGACTGGGTCTTGGAACTAATCTGTATGCAGATAAGAAAACATTAGCAGAAAAATATGGTTATGAATATATAGAACAGGAATTATCTAAAAATTCAAAGTTTTATAATAAAGATATTTTGGGTGAATAAGCTGCTTGGAAATATAAGGTCAATATTATAAAGTAAAAAAGAATGTGAAAAGGCGGATGCAGTGAGCATCTGCCTTTTCACATTGAAATTTTTCCCCTAAACCTACGCACTTGACATATTTTAGTTGCAATTTACAGATAAATTAAATATAATAGACTAAGTTTATGATTTTTAATTGCTTTAGATAATGTTGATGATAAAGGAGACTATAAAATATGTGTGGAATTGTTGGTTTTATTGGTAAACATCAGGCAGCACCTATTCTTTTGGACAGTTTGTCTAAGCTTGAATACAGAGGGTATGATTCAGCAGGGCTTGCTGTGAGAAACGGGGATGCAGATATAGAGGTAGTTAAGGCGAAAGGTCGTCTTAAAGTGCTTGCCGAAAAGACAAATGACGGTAAGGCTATGCAAGGAACTTGTGGTATCGGTCATACAAGATGGGCTACACATGGTGAGCCGTCAGAGACTAATGCACATCCGCATCACAGTGATGATGGTAATGTTGTTGCAGTACATAACGGTATTATTGAGAATTATCAGGAACTTAGAGATAAGCTTGCCAAAAAAGGATATGAGTTTTATTCACAGACTGATACAGAGGTTGCCGTAAAACTTATTGACTATTATTATAAAAAATATGAGGGAACTCCTGTCGATGCCATCAATCATGCGATGATAAGAATCCGTGGTTCGTATGCACTCGCAGTTATGTTTAAGGAGTATCCTGAGGAGATTTATGTTGCAAGAAAAGACAGTCCGATGATTCTTGCTACGGCAAATGGGGAGTCTTATGTTGCATCTGATGTTCCGGCTATACTCAGCTATGCGAGAAATGTTTATTATATAGGAAATCTTGAAATCGGAAGACTTAGAGCCGGTGAGATTACTTTTTACAATCTTGACGGTGATGAGATTGAGAAAGAGCCTAAGGAGATTAAGTGGGATGCACAGGCAGCAGAGAAAGCTGGTTTTGAGCATTTCATGATGAAAGAGATACATGAGCAGCCAAAGGCTATAAAGGATACGCTTGGTTCAGTTGTCAAGGATGGAAAGATTGATCTTTCTAATGTAGGTCTTGCAAAGGAAGATATTGAAAATATCAGTCAGATTCATATTGTTGCGTGCGGTTCTGCATGGCATGTTGGTATGGTTGCACAGTATGTTATTGAGGATCTTGCAAGAATACCGGTAAGAGTTGAACTTGCTTCAGAGTTCAGATATAGAAATCCTATTATTGATAAAGATGCACTTGTTATTATAATCAGCCAGTCAGGTGAGACGGCAGACAGTCTTGCAGCACTCAGGGAAGCTAAGAGCAGGGGAATAAAGACACTCAGTATTGTTAATGTTGTCGGTTCTTCTATTGCAAGAGAGGCTGACAATGTATTTTATACACTTGCGGGTCCTGAGATTTCAGTTGCCACTACTAAGGCATACAGCACACAGCTTATAGCAAGCTATATTCTTGCTATTGAGTTTGCTATGGTAAGAGGTCAGATAAATCAGGAGCAGTATGACGGATTTTTGTCAGAACTTAGTGAACTTCCTGATAAGATTCAAAAGATAATAGACGATAAAGAGAGACTTCAGTGGTTTGCTTCTAAACAGGCAAATGCAAAGGATATTTTCTTTGTAGGCCGTGGAATAGATTATGCTATCTCACTTGAGGGAAGTCTCAAGCTTAAGGAGATAAGCTATATTCACTCTGAGGCATATGCGGCAGGTGAACTTAAGCATGGAACTATAAGTCTTATCGAGGATGGAACGCTTGTTATAGGTGTGCTTACGCAGAATGGTCTTTATGAAAAGACGATAAGCAATATGGTAGAGTGTAAGAGTAGAGGTGCATACCTCATGGGACTTACTACATATGGCAACTATAATATAGAAGATACAGTAGAATTTGCAACATATATTCCTAAGACAGATGAGCATTTTGCAGCAAGTCTTGCAGTAATTCCACTTCAGCTTTTAGCTTATTATGTTTCTGTAGCTAAAGGTCTTGATGTTGATAAGCCTAGAAATCTTGCAAAGAGCGTTACCGTTGAATAAATGTTGTTTGGACGGATATGAACAGGAATGTATGATAGATTATTAACGGAAAGCCGTAATGGAATGGAGACTAACAGATAAGATATGATTAAAAAAATATGGGATTTATATTTAAAGTATAAAGAGCCAATCCTTTACCTTGTGTTCGGAGGATTTACGACACTTATAAACATTGTGGCATATGCGGTTTGCAAGCATCTTATAGGGATAGATACTATCCCCAGCAATGCAATAGCGTGGGTGCTCGGTGTTGCGTTTGCGTATGTGACAAACAAGATTTTTGTTTTCGAGAGCAAAACTGATACACTTTCGGCATTACTCAAAGAGTGTATGTCATTTGTATGGTGCCGTCTGGCTACCGGGGTTATGGATATGGTTATAATGTATGTGACTGTTGACTGCCTGCACTGGTCGGATATGATAATGAAAATATTGTCGAATGTCCTCGTGATAGTTTTGAATTTTGTGTTCAGTAAACTTATTATTTTTGCTAAAAAGGCTGAGAGCGTATAAGGGGCAGTCACACCTGCTTAATTAGGCATTTGTGAAAATGGCATAATCCTTGATTAAATAGAGAAATTAACACAGGATATAATTAGTTTTGCATTTACCTACATGACAAATAGGTGTAAGGAGAAAAAACATGAATAAATCAAAGAAAACAATAATATGTATAGCAATAGCAGTTGTTGTGATAATATGTGCCGTTATCTTAAAAAATACGGTTTTTGCACCAAAGGGTGCATTTAAGGAGGGCAGTTCAGGTGTCATTGAGTATTCCGGTTATAATGTTGAGGGGCTTCACTATGGGTTTAACACCCAGCAGGAATGTTATCTGAAAACGGACAATTATAACGGAGTAAAAGAAATTGATGTTAATTTTGCTGAAACAGCAGAACAGGATGTTGTTTTAAGTCTTAAATTTTTTGACAAAGATGGTAATAAATTGACTGATTACATCAATGCAACATGGAAAAAAGGAACAAATTATTGCAGGATTCCTGTTAAGGACAGCGAAAAATATTCGGGTTATAAGATTATGATACCGCATGATTTTACACTTGACAGTATCAATTTTTCTTCAAAAGAAGGCGGAGACTTAAAGAACCCTAATTAAGATTTAAAATCATAAGAAATGCCTTTGATAAAATTTTTAAAAATGTGTATGCAGTTAAAAAGACTGCTGGTATAAAGCGTGTGAATAAGTTGTCTGATTATGACGGAAAAGGGGAAAAATATGAAATACGATTACTTAATAGTAGGTGCGGGACTGTTTGGTGCGGTTTTTGCACATGAAGCACATAAAAAGGGAAAGAAATGTCTTGTTATCGACAAGAGAGAGCATCTTGCAGGTAATATTTATACTGAAAAAATTGATGATATTGATGTTCACAAATACGGAGCACATATTTTTCATACTTCTGACAAGAGGATATGGCAGTATGTAAATCAATTTGCAGAGTTTAATAATTATATAAATTCTCCGGTTGCCATATATGGGGATGAACTTTATAATCTTCCGTTCAATATGAATACTTTCAGCAAGATGTGGGGCATTAAGACTCCGGCTGAAGCTAAGGCTGTGATAGAAAGGCAGATTGCTGAGTTAAATATAGGTGAGCCAAAAAATCTTGAGGAGCAGGCTTTAAAACTTGCCGGTAAAGATGTGTATGAGAAACTTGTAAAAGGATATACCCAGAAACAGTGGGGCAGGGAATGTAAGGAGCTTCCTGCATTTATCATAAAAAGACTTCCTCTTAGATTTACTTATGATAACAATTATTTCAATGACAGGTATCAGGGTATTCCGGTTGAAGGTTATACAAAAATGATTGAGAATATGCTTAAGGGCATTGAAGTTAAACTTTCAGTCGATTATTTTGATATAAAAAATCAGATTGATGCCGATAAAATAATATATACAGGTATGATAGACCGGTTTTTTGATTATAAACTCGGTGTTCTTGAGTACCGTTCAGTCAGATTTGAGACTGAAAAGCTTGATATGGAGAATTATCAGGGAAATGCAGTTGTCAATTATACTTCTGCGGATGTACCTTATACGAGGATAATCGAGCATAAGCATTTTAATTTTGGAAAACAGCCCGTAACTATTATAAGCAGGGAGTATTCTTCTGAGTGGAAAAAGGGTGATGAACCGTATTATCCGGTCAACAATGAAAAAAATGACAGTCTTTACCGGCAGTATGAGGAGCTTGCAAAAAATGAGAAAAATGTTTTATTTGGCGGAAGACTCGGTCAGTACAAATATTATGATATGGATAAGGTTATTGCGGCAGCACTTGAAATGTGTGATAATGAGTTATAGGAAAAGTGTATGAACATATGAGAGATGTTTTGTATCACATTGAGTGTGTGGTTTATGACATTGATTGATAAATTAAGCAGAAAACAGACGGAAAAATAATAGATTAACGAAATGAGGTGCTTTATGAAGATTTTAGTAACCGGTGGAGCAGGTTTTATTGCAAGCCATACAAATGTGGAACTTTTAAATGCAGGTTATGATGTAGTAGTTGTGGATAATCTTGTAAATTCCAGCAGGGAGTCTGTTGCAAGGGTTGAAGAACTTACAGGAAAAAAGATTTCTTTTTATGAGGAAGATCTTTTAAACGAAAAAGCCATTGATGCTATATTTGAAAAGGAAAACATAGATTCTGTAATTCATTTTGCTGCACTTAAAGCAGTCGGTGAATCATGCCAGATACCTCTTAGATATTTTGATAACAATCTTACAGGTACATTAAATCTTTTAAAGGTTATGGAAAAGCATGGTGTTAAGTCGATAGTTTTCAGCTCATCGGCTACTGTTTACGGAAAGCCTGAATCTGTGCCTATTAGAGAAGATTTTCCACTGTCGGTATCAAATCCTTATGGACGAACAAAGCTTATAATAGAAGATATGCTCAGAGATATATACAAATCTGATAATGAGTGGGATATAGCACTGCTTAGATATTTTAATCCTATCGGAGCACATGAGAGTGGAATGATAGGTGAAAATCCGCATGGCATACCAAATAATCTTCTGCCATATGTAGCAAAAGTGGCTGCAGGACAGCTTGAATGTGTAAATGTTTTTGGCGATGATTATGATACACCGGATGGAACCGGAGTGCGTGATTATATTCATGTTGTTGACCTTGCAACAGGTCATATAAAGGCTCTTGAGAAACTTGTCACACATCCGGGACTTGTGACTTACAATCTTGGAACAGGCGTTGGCTACAGTGTTCTTGATATAATTAAGAATTTTGAAAAAGCTTGTGGAAAAGAGATACCATACAAGATTACCCCACGCAGACCGGGAGATATTGATATGTGTTATGCCGACCCGGCAAAAGCTAAGGAGGAACTTGGCTGGGAGGCAACGAGAAGCATAGATAAGATGTGTGAAGATGCATGGAGATGGCAGACTAAAAATCCTAATGGTTATGAGGGATAAGATGATGTGTGGACAAAGTCAGGTAGGTATGTATGTTTAAATACAAAGTTTTGGCTAGAAGTTTGTCCCCGGTTTAATAAAATATATTGCAGGAAAATGTCTGATACTTTGTGACAGCTTTGAAACGGAGAATCAGAGTAGGATTGTTATTTTGATTTTGCAGATTGCAGGAGGACTAAAAGTTGGAAAAACAAAATGCAGAAATGATGGAATATCTTAAATCCTTAGAAAATATTGTTCAGTTTCAGAGTTATGTTTTGGAACATATACACGATGATTTTTCAGTTTTGTTTAAGGTGCTTTCAAAGTGCTTTGGAATGGATGCAATGTTGACATATTCGTGTACAGAGTCAGGTATTGTTGACAGTGTGGTTTACAGAAAAGATTCGGATGATGTGACAAAATATCAGACATATCTCAATGCAGGAATGGGGAGACTGTTTAATACCAGACATTATATATATACATCTGTTGCTGAAATGTCAGATGATATGAGAGAAGAATTATTGAGTTGTTATGAGTTTATTGAAAACAAAAGGATAGTAGTTTGTTCAGGAATAGTAGAGGGTGTTTTATATAGCATTGTTCTTGTGCTTGGTGAGCAGGATGAGGAAGTGGGAATTGATTTTAATGATTGTTCTGATATGTTTTTAAACGCTGTGCATCTTATGATGGAAAATAAGATAATGAGTGAGAAAATGCGCTATGACAGTGAACATGATCTTCTCACGGGACTTTATAACAGACGAAGTTATTTCACGAAAAGCAGGGAAGAATATACTATGCTTGCATCAGTCGGTATATTTTTCATGGATGTAAATCATCTGAAAGAGACGAACGACAGATATGGACATGATGCCGGGGATGCACTTCTTAAAAAGGCTGCCGAGAGTATTAAGGCTATGTTGTCTGAAAATATACACGGTTTCAGAATGGGTGGCGATGAGTTTATAATGGTTGCATTAAATTGTGCTGAAAGTGATGTCACCAAGATAAAGGAAAGATGGGAAAAAGAGCTAGAAATAGTCAATGAAAAGTATGGTATGAGTCCGTGCAGTGTGGCTGTTGGAACAGCATTTGCAAAAGGCTCATTCAGAATAGAGGAATTGTGCAAGATAGCAGATGACAGAATGTATGAGGATAAAAAAAGAAAGCATAATTGCAGATAAATGGAGGAATTATAATTATGAAATTATACGATGAGTTAGTGGCTCGTGGTCTTATAGCACAGGTCACAGACGAGAAAGAGATAAAGGAACTTATAAACAATGGTAAGGCAACTTTTTATATCGGTTTTGATCCGACAGCTGACAGTCTTCATGTGGGGCATTTTATGGCTCTCTGTCTTATGAAGAGACTCCAGATGGCAGGAAATAAGCCAATCGCACTTATCGGTGGTGGTACGGCAATGATTGGTGATCCATCAGGAAGAACGGACATGAGACAGATGATGACTGTCGAGACGATAAATCATAATGTTGAATGTTTCAAGAAACAGATGAGCCGTTTTATTGAGTTTGGCGAGGGTAAGGCAATGCTTGTAAACAATGCTGATTGGCTTACAGACTTAAATTATATGGAAGTTTTAAGAGATATAGGACCACATTTTACAGTCAATCGTATGCTTGCCGCTGAATGTTACAAGCAGAGAATGGAGAAGGGACTTTCATTCCTTGAATTTAACTACATGATAATGCAGAGTTTTGATTTCTACACATTATATCAGAAATACGGCTGTAACATGGAGTTTGGTGGGGATGACCAGTGGAGTAATATGCTCGGTGGTACTGAGCTTATCAGAAGAAAGCTTGGTAAGGACGCATATGCAATGACTATAAATCTTTTACTTAACTCTGAAGGAAAGAAGATGGGTAAGACACAGTCAGGAGCAGTTTGGCTTGACCCGGACAAGACTTCCCCGTTTGACTTCTTCCAGTATTGGAGAAATGTTAGTGATGCTGATGTACTTAAATGTCTCCGTATGCTCACATTCCTTCCATTAGAGCAGATTGATGAGATGGACAAGTGGGAAGGCAGCAAGTTAAATGAAGCTAAGGAGATACTTGCATTTGAACTTACAAAACTCGTTCACGGCGAGGAGGAAGCAAACAAGGCAAAAGAGGGTGCAAGAGCATTATTTGCAGGTGGTGGAAATACATCACAGATGCCTGTTACTGAACTTTCTGGTGAAGATTTTGATGTGGATGGAAATATAGGAATACTTACACTTCTCGTAAAGGCAGGACTTGCTTCGTCAAATGGTGAGGCGAGAAGAAATGTGCAGCAGGGTGGAGTTTCTGTCGATGGTGAGAAAGTTACAGAGCCTAAATCTGTTATCAATAAAGATAATATCACGGAAGATGGTATTGTACTCAAACGAGGAAAGAAAAAATTTATGAAAATTGTTGTTAAATAATTGAAAAATGAATAACTTTGCTAAACTCGTAACATACTATGTTTAAGAGATGGGATGATTGCACTGATTGACCTGTTTCTAATGCGTGGCTGTTGCTGGAATCTTATGGCAGCGGTAATGCTTCACTTAAGTACAAAAATATAGTTGTGTTAGGAGGAAATTATGCGAAGAAGAATTGTGATGTTAATAACTACATTGGCATTATCTACTATGATGCTTGCCGGTTGTGGAAACGGTAAGAACAATAATTCGGTTACATCATCTGCTACACAGGAACCTGAGGCTGAAAAGACAGCTGGACCTGTTGTAAATGAGGATGACAGTGATTATGATGAGAGTGATATGACCGGTGATGATGACGGTGTTGTGGGTGATGTTGTTGATGATGCAGCAGATGTAGTTGACGATGTTGCGGATGATACGGCGGATGTTGTCGATGATGCTACAGGAAATCAGGGAACTGATGGAACAGCAAATAATGCGGGACAGGCAGGGACAACTGGCAATGCAAATGGAAATACTGCAACAGCAAAACCTAAAACGACAAAGAAGCCAAACAAAAAGAAAGCAAATAATAAGAAAAATACAAACAAGAATACAGACAAAAACAATAATAAAAAGAACAACAAAAGATAATGGTAACATGAAATAAGCCGGGGTGCACTTATTGTTTTTACAATCGGTGGCATAAAAACAGACGGTTTCTGGTATAAAATTTATAATAAAAACGGGTAAAATATTAAGTTTTACCCGTTTTTTTCAAATAAATAATTTTAGTAGTTAACAGATTTATGAGCAATTAGTGAAACAAATTGCGAATATCCCTGAATATAAATAGTTTTACTAATTATTGCAAGCAGACGCTTTGCTGATTATAATTGAATCGAAAAAAGTTTCCGATCTTTATCGTTGAATACTACATCTTTTTCATATTTAAAACCAAGTTTTTCAGCTGTTTTGATAGAGCGGCTATTGTCATGGTCGATGACGACAACTATACGGTTCATGTCCAGGTTTTCTTTTGCATATCTTAAAGCTGCCTCACAGCATTCTAATGCATAGCCATAGCCCCAGTGCTCACTGTCAAGCAGATAAGAGAGCATTATTTCGTCTTTGCCGTCTATGGTTTCATTTTCAAAGCCACATCTTCCTATTAGTTTTTTACTTGTCTTGCCAAATACTCCCCAAAGACCATAGCCGTAAAAAGAATAGACTTTCTGTATATAGGCTTTTTGTTTTTCTATTTCAGCGTCAAGATAATCGTCTATATTGTCTATGTACTTTCTTACCTGAGGGTCAGAGTATATAGTATATATCTGGGGTATATCTGATACGGCAAGTTCTCTTATGATAAGTCGTTTTGTCGATGCTATAGTTATCGGTTTTCCATGTGAGCGTAACAATGTGTTTTCGATAAATGTCTTGTCAATGCTGTCAAAAGACTCGATGAGCACATCTGCTTTGTAGAGATTCTGTGGCTTTACGGCATCTGGAGAAGAAAAACCTATGCAGGTGACATTACATTCTTTCGCTGCCTTTACACCATTTTCTGAATCCTCGATTATAACGGTATCCTCAAGTGATGCACCGAGTTTTTCAAGTGCAAGGAGAAATGTGTCAGGTGCAGGTTTTGGATGTTTGACTTGTGATGCTGACACGAGTTTTTCAAAGTATTTTTTTATACCGAGTTTTTTTACTACAGTTTCAATCTCTTTAGGTGAAGATGATGAAGCTATTGCAAGTTGTATGCCGTCTCTGTAAAGCCTTTTGATAAGCTCTATGACACCGGGAACAGCGATATAGCCTTCTTTTTCATGCATTTCTTTTTTGGTCTTGTTTAATTTTTCAAGAAGTTCATCTGTTGATATATCGAGAGAAAAATCTTTAATAGCTGTCTCTGCCATTTTTTTAGTTGAACTTCCTATAAATGAATAGCAATATTCTATATCAACATCAGCACCAAGCTCCTTAAATGTCCTGACTGCTGCTTTTGCGTGTTGTGGTTCACTGTCTATGATAACGCCATCCATGTCAAATATAATAGTTTTTAACATAATCATCCGCCCCCTTTTTACGCTGTCTGTTTTTAGTTGTTGCAATAAACAGTATTGGTTTAATTTACATCTGTTTTTTTATTCTCTTTTTTGTTATAATATCATATGTGTATGTTAGGGTCAAAAGATATTTTATTTTAGATAAATATAAGCGTAACAGTTCTACCATAAAAAGATACTTAACAATACAATGAACAAGCTCATTGTATTGCCAATTATCTTTTTATGACTGAACTGTTACATATAAGTAAAAAGTTATAGAAAAATGGAGGAAAAGTATTATGGCAGTAATTAAACCGTTTGTTGCAATAAGACCGGATACAGATGTCGCAGACAGGGTTGCAGCATTACCTTATGATGTTTATAACAGGGCGGAGGCAGCAGAAGAGGTGATAAGAGAACCTTTATCTTTTTTGAAGATAGACAGGGCAGAAACTCAGTTTGATGACAGTGTTGATACATATGCACCGCAGGTTTATGACAAGGCAAAAGAAATTTTTGAGAGTATGGTGGCAGACGGCATATATGTAACGGATGAGGACGAGTGTTATTATATTTACAGACTTACGATGGATGGAAGAGAGCAGACGGGGATTGTTGCATGTGCAAGTGTTGACGATTATGTAAATAATGTTATTAAAAAGCATGAAAATACAAGAGAGGAAAAGGAACAGGATCGTATCAGACATGTAGATACATTAAGTGCACAGACAGGACCTATCTTTCTTGCATACAGATCTAAAAAAGCAATAAATGATGTAGTGTCAAAAGTCATGACTGAGGAAAGTCCGCTTTATGATTTTACGGCGGTTGACGGCATAGGTCATACAGTATGGAAGATTGCTGAAAGTAAAGAGGTTGAGATTATCAAAAATGCGTTTGCAGGTATTGGAGAGATATACATAGCAGATGGACATCACAGAGCAGCTTCTGCGGTAAAAGTCGGATTAAAGAGAAGAAAAGAAAATCCTGGTTATGACGGAACGGAGGAATTTAATTATTTCTTATCAGTGCTTTTCCCGGATGACCAGCTTATGATAATGGATTATAACCGCACGGTAAAGGATCTGAATGGACTTTCAGAGGATGAATTTATCGAAAAAATCAAAGATAATTTTGAGGTCACAACTTTAAGTGAAGCAAAACATCCTGACAAAAAAGGTAAGGTTTCAATGTATTTATCAGGAAAATGGTATATGCTTTCTGCAAAGAAAGAGCTTCTTGAGATAAATGACCCTGTATTGTCGCTCGATGTTTCACTGTTACAGAATTATCTTCTTGAACCGGTTCTTGGAATAAAAGATCCGAGAACAGATGAGAGAATAGATTTTATCGGTGGTATAAGAGGTCTTAAGGAACTTGAAAAGCGTGCTGATTCAGATATGAAAGTATCATTTGCAATGTATCCTACATCTATATCAGAATTGTTTGATGTGGCAGATGCAGGTCTTTTAATGCCACCTAAGAGTACATGGTTTGAGCCAAAGCTCAGGAGCGGTCTTTTTATTCACAGGATTTAATATTACAGGCAAGTCCCAAAGCTTTTGTTGCGTATGGTAATAAGTGGTGGAAAATCATTTATTGAGAAGATATAGAGAGTGCATAACGGTAAACAGGAGGGATTTATGTTATATACAAGAGGGCTTTTAAGCTCAGCAGCGGGTGTCGTGGAGCAGTCGGCAAGTGGAAAGGCGATAGGTGTCGATGAACTTCAGAAAGTCATGAATTCATCTGCATCTGATGAGCAGAAAACAAGCTTTTTTATACAATATCTGCTTAGCCAGAGAGAGTGGCTGCTTGATTTTGCAAAGACGCTTCTGATAGCGGTAATTGTTTTTGTTATTGGAAGAAAACTTGTCAAACTGGCTCTCAAGGTTACAAAAAAGACTATGGAGCGTAAGGCGGTAGAGATAAGTGTTCAAAAGTTTGTTATGTCACTTGCTACATTTGCCTATAATATTCTACTCCTGATGGTTATAGCAGGAATAATCGGCATAGGTACAAGTTCTATTGTTGCGGTTCTTGGTTCGGCAGGATTGGCGGTTGGTCTTGCATTACAGGGAAGTCTTTCAAATCTTGCAGGCGGTGTGCTTATACTTCTTTTGAAGCCTTTTAGAGTGGGAGATTATATAATCACTGCCGGTGCTGAGGGAACGGTTATGAGTATAGATATATTTTATACAAGGATAGCCACCACGGATAACAAGGTTGTCGTTATACCGAACGGTACCATTTCAAACTCAAATGTCACAAATACAACTAAGCAGGACGAAAGAATGCTTGTGTTAGAGTTTACGGTTTCTTTAGATGCAAATATCGAGGAAGTTAAAACTGAGATAATGAAGCTTATCGAGGGCAACGAAAGGATACTTCATGAAATGAACAGATGTGTTGTTGTTGATAAACTTACACCGGTCAACATAAAGATGCAGGCAAAGGCATGGACAAAGAGCGAAGATTACTGGGATGTAAAGTATCTTTTACTTGAGCAGATAAGTATTGTGTTGCAAGGATTCAGGGGATAGGGTATAATTAAATGTGTTTTGAGAATGCAGATAAGCAAAGTGAATGTATTCATGGGAAAGCAGCGAAAGCGGATTGCAAATGTCTGCATTGTCATTAAAAAATGAAAGAAAGCTGGTGAGATTAAGTGGTTAAGTATTACAGGACAGATGATAAAAAGATATATGAGGTTTCTGAACTTACTCAGGGAATCTGGATTGATATGGTAAACCCGACGGTTTCTGAAGGTGAGGAAGTAGCAGAAAAATTAAATATAGATATTCAGGATCTGTTGGCAGCACTTGATGAAGAGGAAAGCTCGCGTGTGGAGCTTGAGGATGGATACACACTTATTCTCATTGATATACCTACGACTGAGATAAGACACGATAAAGAAGCATATACTACTATACCACTTGGTATCATACTTACATCAGATACGATTATTACTGTCTGTACTGAGGAGACTTCTATATTGCAAGCATTTGTAAATGGAAGGGTAAAGGAGTTTAGTACAAAGAAAAAACTCAGATTTGTTTATCAGATATTGTTTAGAGTGGCATCATCCTATCAGACCAGCCTTAGGGTTATAGATAAGAAGCGTACTGAAATAGAGGAGAGAATCGATGATGATACGGAAGATATAGACCTTATAGATCTCCATGCCTTAGAGTCAACGCTTGTTTACTTTGCAACATCGCTTCGTGCAAATGCCGTTGTAATGGACAGACTGACAAGATATAAAAGACTTGAGCAGTATCCTGATGATAAGGACTTGCTTGATGATGTAATTGTCGAGAACCAGCAGGCTATTGAGATGACAAGCATATACAGAGATATAGTAAACGGAACAAGAGAACTTATGTCATCAGTTATTGACAACAGACTGAATAATGTAATGAAGACGCTTACGATAGTTACGCTCGTCATGGGTATTCCAACTCTTATTTCAGGAATATATGGAATGAACGTAAATTCAAAATGGGTTCCGTTTTCAAATACACCGTTTGGTTTTGGGATTATTTGTGGAGTGATACTTATTGTGTGTGCAGTTATGCTTATAGTATTAAAAAAGAAAAAGTTTTTGTAGGCTGTAGCCTGCAAAAACTTTTTCTTTTTTAGTTATAGCAAAATGTTCGTAACATAGTAGAAAGGAGCAAAACGCTGGTTTTGCTCCTTTCTACAGTATAGTGAAATGCTCGTAAAATAGTATGATACCAACAAGAATTGCTTTGCAATTCTTGGGGAGCAAAACGCTGGTTTTGCTCTTTTCTACCCAGCAAGATATTCGTCATATAATTTTATAACATCACGCATAGCCTGTGGTCCCGGTGCACCGATTGTGTTTCGTTTATCGACACAGGTTTCCATGCTTATTGCATCGTATATATCTTCTTCAAATACAGGGCTTATCGCTTTGTATTCGTCAAGAGTCATTTCTCCAAGTGATATATTTTTGTCTATGCAGTAAAGTACAAGCTGACCAATAATTCCGTGTGCATCCCTGAATGGAACACCGTGTTTAACAAGATAATCTGCGGCATCAGTAGCATTTGTAAATCCGCCTTCTGCACTTGCACGCATACGGTCTTTATTGAATGTCATTGTGTCGAGCATACCGTTGAAAAGAAGAATACATCCCTTTGTAGTGTCGATGGCATCAAATACAAATTCTTTGTCCTCCTGCATATCTTTGTTGTATGCAAGTGAAAGACCTTTCATTGTAGTGAGAAGTGAAGTAAGTGAGCCATAAACCCTGCCTGTCTTTCCACGCACAAGCTCGGCAATGTCAGGGTTTTTCTTCTGCGGCATAATACTGCTGCCGGTTGAGTATGAATCATCTATCTCAATATATCTGTACTCGTTTGTGTTCCAGATGATTATCTCCTCACAAAAACGGCTTAAATGCATCATTATAATAGACATCGCACATGAAAATTCGATGAGATAATCTCTGTCAGAAACGGAGTCCATACTGTTTAATGTAGGACCGTAAAAACCAAGGAGCTCTGCTGTTCTCTCTCTGTTTAATGGATATGTAGTGCCGGCAAGTGCACCTGAGCCAAGTGGGCAGTAGTTCATGCGTTCATATATATCTTTAAGGCGTGAGCGGTCTCTTTTAAACATCTCAAAATATGCACCCATGTGATGTGCGAGAGTTATAGGCTGTGCTTTCTGGAGATGAGTAAATCCCGGTATTATAGTGTCAAGATTTTCTTTCATTATCTTTAAGAGACTATTAAGAAGATTTTTGAGAAGCTTATCCATCTCAAGGACTTCTTTCCTTGTATAGAGTTTCATATCAAGTGCAACCTGGTCGTTACGGCTTCTTCCGGTGTGAAGTTTCTTTCCGGCATCACCGACACGCTCGATAAGATGAGCTTCTACAAAACTGTGTATATCCTCATGCTCCTCATTGATTATGAGTTTTCCAGATTTTATATCTTCAAGAATTGATTTAAGACCTCCGATTATAGTGTCTTTGTCTTCATCAGAGATTATCTTCTGCTCAGCGAGCATAGTTACATGAGCGATACTTCCTGTTATGTCTTCCTCATAAAATTTTTGGTCAAATGAGAGTGATGCATTGAAATTGTGCACGAGTTGGTTGGTTTCCTTTGTGAATCGTCCTCCCCAAAGTTTCATATTGGTTGTTCCTCCGTTTCAGTTATAATGTCAGGTAATTGTTAAAATACCGAAATGGAATATCCACTTCGGTATTCTTGTAATTATAATATTTGCCTAAGTCTAAAATATATATTAAAATTAGATAATAGATCATATCAAATATATATTAGTCCTCAGCCTCAGGTTCTCCGTCAGAGAACTCGATATAGTCATCGTCAAAATCATCTGAGTAATCATCAGGATCAAAATCCTCAAGATAATCAGGTGTGAGATACTTATAAACCGCAAATGCGATACCTGCTACGGCTGCAATCGCACCGAGTACGGCAAGAACGATAACGATAGCGTTTTTGTTCTTTTCTTCAAGTTCTTTTTTGTGTAATAATTCAGAAACTTTTGCTGCATTGATCAAATCTTCAAATTTGTTGCTCATAATCCCCATCCTTTCTTCTTAAAAAATGTCTGTTGAAATATATCACAAATTCGCAAGGCAAGAGAAGGTGTTATCTTCTTGTACCGAATTTGTGAACGATAAAATCATATAGCACGAAGTGCGGCAGATGCGATGCATCTGGATTTTGTCATTATTATATCATAAGATAACCGTTATATCTAGTAGTATAATAGTTATTTTTTCTTAAGTTTTGCAAAGGAAGCCATCATTTTGCGTGTGGTTTGGTTGTTAAATTCAACAGTCACCATATAATCACCTGAATGCTCAGTCATATCCTTGACTACACCTTCTCCAAACTTGATGTGTGAAACTCTGTCACCTGTTTTATAATCAGGCGTGGAAGAGGAAGCAGTGGCAGCCTTAGTGTTTCCGAAGCCCTTTTTGATAAGAGGATTGTCCAGGAGTCCGATGCCTGATGCCTGATGCTGTTTTTGTTTTACTTTTTTTTCCGCAAGCGGATTCCAGGTTGTGGCTGCTGCATCTGGTTTTTTATATATCGGAGTCTGCTGCATTTTTGGCTGCATTTTGAGGAAGTCTGCCGCACTGTAGCTTCCGGATGTTTTTTTTGCAGACTGCGTGGTCTGTTGTTTTGCCGGACCTGTTTGCTTGATAAGATAGCGGGGTATCTCATCTATAAAGCGTGATGGTCTGTAGAATTGCATTTCGCCGTTTCTAAACCTTGCTTTAGCACAACTGAGTGAAAGTTTTTTCTTTGCACGCGTTATGCCTACATAGCAGAGTCGCCTTTCTTCCTCCATCTCCTCAGGGTCATCACCTGTTACTGCCATATATCCTGGAAAGATGCCGTCTTCCATGCCGACAAGGTAGACATACGGAAATTCAAGACCTTTTGCACTGTGAAGTGTCATAAGGAGAACAAGGTCATTACTCTCATCCACATTGTCAATATCAGCTACAAGAGCTATCTCCTCAAGAAAACCGCTAAGCGATGGTTCTTCATCGTCACAGCTTTCAATGTATGATGCAATCTTGTTGACAAGTTCCTCGATATTTTCTATACGGCCTTTTGCTTCCTCGGTATCTTCTTCCTCAAGAAGCTTTACATAACCTGTTTCGTCGATGATTTCTTTTATGAGATCATCAAGACCATAGCCGTCCATCTCTAAATGTCTCTTAAATGACTCGATAAGATTTACAAAGGAATTTATCTTTCCGGTACTTCGTTTGACACCATCGATGTAATCACAGTTTTGCAATGCTCCGTAAAAACTTGTTTCATGCTCTATGGCATAAGAGGTTATTCGGTCTATCGTTGTAAGTCCTATACCTCTTTTTGGAACATTGATTATTCGCTTTACCGATATGTCATCAAGACCATTTTCTATCGTGCGGAGATAGGCGAGCATATCTTTTATTTCTTTACGCTGGTAGAAGTTTACAGCACCGACTATCCTGTAAGGAATATTGTTTGTTACAAGTTTTTCCTCGAAAATACGTGACTGGGCATTTGTTCTGTAAAGAATTGCAAAGTCCTTATAGTCTGCCTGCCCGCTTCTTGTGACTGCTGCAATGGCAGCAGCGATGGAAGATGCCTCGTCATAATCGGAATCAAATTGTGAGAGATATATAAGATCACCTTTTTCGTGCTGTGTCCAGAGAGCCTTATCTTTTCTCACCTGATTGTTTTTAATAACAGCATTTGCTGCATCAAGGATGTTCTGGGTCGAACGATAGTTTTCCTCAAGTTTTATGACTTCTGTTTCAGGATAGGAGTTTTCAAAATTCAGTATGTTTTTGATGTTTGCACCACGAAATTTGTAGATGGACTGATCATCATCACCTACCACACAAAGATTGTGCAATGTCTCACCGTTATCACCTTTTGTGCTGGCAAGAAGATGTATAAGTCTAAACTGTGCTGTGTTTGTGTCCTGATATTCATCAACCATTATGTACTTAAATCTGTTTTGGTAATATTCAAGTATATCCGGGTTTTCTTTAAAAAGCTGTACCGTTTTACAGATAAGGTCATCAAAATCGAGTGCATTGGCATCGTGAAGCCGTCTTTCATATTCTCTGTATGCTCTTGCATAAAGTTCTTTCTGGTGGTCGCCCATCGCCATTTTTTCGTATTCCTCAGGTGAGACAAGTTCGTCTTTTGCTGAGGAGATAGCGTTCATAAAAGTTCTTTCTTTATATTTTTTCGGGTCAAGGTTAAGAAATTTGATTATCTCACGCATAAGCGTTTTCTGGTCGTCACCGTCATATATCGTAAAACTCCGTGAGTAACCGAGTGCCTCAATATTTCTTCGCAATATCCTGACGCAGGTTGAGTGAAAAGTGCTCACCCATATATCATCAGCCTGTTCTGCAAGGAGTGACTGCACACGCTCACGCATCTCACCGGCAGCCTTGTTTGTAAATGTGAGTGCTAAAATGTTCCAAGGTTTTACTCTGTATTCATTTATCAAAAAGGCTATTCTGTGTGTAAGAACCCTTGTTTTACCGGAGCCTGCACCTGCAAGTATAAGGAGAGGTCCCTGAAAATGTTTAACAGCTTTTTCCTGTTCGGGGTTCAGTCCTTCTAATATATTCATTGTTACCTCCATTTATTAAAGTTTATCACGATATTTTTTTGCACTTTCAAAAAATTGCATCAGTTTGTCTGAATCACCACTTATAACTGCTTCTTTCGCATTTGTAAGAGTAGCAATGTATCTGTTGAGAAATGAAACTATTGCATCTGGGTTTGAAAGACAGATATTCTGCCACATTTCGGGGGAAGAAGAAGAAATGCGTGTTATATCCTTAAGTCCGCCGGCGGCAAGTCTGCCATATTTTCCGTCATCATCAAGCTTAGCCACGGTATTTATAAGAGAAGCCGATATGATATGAGGGCAGTGACTTATGGCAGCAGTTACATTGTCATGGGTTTTATAGTCCATTATCTCACAATGTGAGCCTGCAGTGATTATAAAATTTTTAAGCCATGAAGTATATTCAGCCGGGACTTCCTCAGTCGGAGTGAGAATGTAGTAGGCATCTTTAAGATATGATGAGTCGGAGTTTGCATATCCGGTTTTTTCAGAGCCGGTCATTGGATGACCACCGATAAAATTTTTGTTAAGTCCAAGCTCTGCTACGACTTTGTGGATATTTCCTTTTACACTTCCAACATCAGTAAGTAAACAATTTTCTGATATGTAAGGTGAGAGTTCGTTAAGATAAGAAATATTAGTAAGAACCGGAGCACAAAGAAATATAACATCACAATCTGAAAAATCACTTAGTGATGTGCTGATATTATCAACGATACCATCTTGTTTTGCTGCTTCAAGTTTTTTGTGTGTTTTAGTTTTATAGTAGTTATATGCAATAATATTGGAAGAAGGATAGATTTCTTTTAATGCGTGTGCTATAGAGCCACCGATAAGTCCAAATCCAATAAATCCAAAATTATTAAAAGAGAGTTGTTCAGTCATGATTTAACCTTTCGTTATTTTTTTGCTTCACGAGAAAAAGTTACTGTTCACACTTATAGTGCGGTAAGCAACAAAAAACCTCTCATATAGAGCTTCTTTTATTGTAATTCAGCTAAAAAATCATGTCAATATAATCTAATAAAACTTTACACATATCTCAAAAAATAGTATTATATGATGCAAGGGTCAAAAGCGGATAGCAATATTGCAATCCATGGCATTTGATATAAGATGGGCTGTTTTGGTGAAAAATAAGCCGTATTTGATTTTTAGTTGGAGGAAAGTTATGAACACTTTACGCAGATATGTTAAAAACGCGAAAGATGTATTCCGTATCATAGCAGGAGTAATAGGCAGTTATGCAGGAGTTATTTCCAATATAATAGGAACTGCTATGGGTATTCTGGCATCAGTAATGGTGATAGGCGGAATAGTAGGTTTGTGTGTATATGTTAAAGTGCTTCCTATGTTTACAGAGGCAAGAGAGGAAGTATTTGACAAACTTGTTCATCTTAGTGAAGATGATTTTGTAATGAAAGAAGACACGGTGGTATATGACTCAAAGGGTAAGCAAGTAGGTTCAGTAAATGCCGGAAGTTATAAATATGTCAAGATAAATGATGTATCGCCATATATTTATGAGGGTTATATTGCCGTGGAGGACAAGCGATTTAAGACACACGGAGGTGTGGACCTTGTTGCCACGATGAGAGCAGGTGTTTCGCTTTTGAAACACAACATGGAGATAACACAGGGTGGAAGTACGATTACACAGCAGGTTATAAAGAACAACCTGCTCACGCAGAACAAGAGTTACACAAGAAAGATTGCTGAAATTCTTCTTGCACCGACAATAGAGAGTAAATTTACAAAAGCTCAGATTATGGAGTTTTATTGTAATAGTAACTTTTATGGAAACAAATGTTATGGTGTTGGTGCCGCAAGCAAATATTATTTTGGAAAGAAGTGTGCAGACTTAGAACCACATGAGGCAGCGATGCTTATAGGACTGTCAAACAGCCCTGCATCATACAATCCTGTTCTTCATCCAAAGGCAGCATTAAAAAAGAGAAACAGTGTTTTAAGGATTATGTGTAAAGAGGGGGTTATCACACCTAAAGAGTACAAATCCGCACTGAAAAAGAAATTAAATATAAAGCAGTTTTCGGAAAAAGGTGGCAGTAAAGAGAGCTATGTTATGAGCTATGCTATCCATTGTGCAGCCATATCACTTATGGAAAAAGAAAATTTCAAGTTTCAATATGTATTTGATTCAAAAGAAGATTATCAGAAATACAATAAACAATATTCCAAAGTATATAGTGAAAAAATAGAGAGCATACGTTCAGGCGGATATAAGCTCTATACTTCAATAAACATGAAGAAACAGAAAAAACTTCAAAAGGCAGTAGATAACGGACTTTCATTTAATAAAGAAAAAGATGGTGATACTGGAAAATATGCACTTCAGGGGGCAGCGGTATGTATCAATAATGAGACAAACTATGTCGAGGCGATTGTCGGAGGTCGTGGAAAAAATGACCAGTATAATAGGGCATATCTTGCTGCAAGACAGTCAGGAAGTGCGATAAAACCGCTTATTGACTATACTCCCGGATTTGAATCAGGTATGTATTCTCCGTCTACCATAGTAAATGACCATAAATTTGTAAACGGACCATCAAATGCAGGTGGCGGTTATCATGGAAATGTAAGGATAAGAGAGGCAGTAGCAAGGTCGCTCAATACGGTAGCATGGCAGGTGCTTGACAATATTACCGTAAAATACGGATTGTCATTCCTTGATAAGCTTCATTTCCATAATATAAGTTATATTGATAATGACAATATGGCACTTTCTCTTGGTGGATTTACAGAGGGTGTGCGTGTAGTCGATATGGCGAAAGGATTTTCAACGCTTGCAAACAACGGAAGTTACAGTGACAGGACTTGCATTAAGAAAATAGAACATGTTTCTGACGGTGTAGTTTACAAGAATAACAATGAAAAAGATCAGGTGTATTCACAGGATGCTGCATGGATGATGACTGATGTGTTAAAGGGAGTATTTAATGAGTCATACGGAACGGGACGCAAATTAAAACTTGATAACGGTCAGATATGTGCAGGTAAGACCGGTACGACAAACTCAAGTAAGGATGTGTGGTTCTGCGGATATACAAAGTATTATACAACTGTAGTTTGGGCTGGTTATGACACTCCTAGAGCAATGCCGGGGGCTTCAGGTGCTTCTATTCCGGGTGTTATATGGAAAGATTATATGGATGATATTCATAAAAAATTAAAACCGGAAGACTTTATTATGCCGTCTACGATAAGTCTTGCAAAATATGATGGAAATGGAAATATCATAGAGGGAACAGCTATTTCAGGAAGCAGCAAAAGAACATATGGTATGGATTATTTCTCAAAGACAATTCTCTCTGAGAAAGCAGATGAGGTTCAGGTACTTAAGGATAAAAAATATCAGAAAGAAGTGCTTAAAAAACTCAAGAATTTTGAAAAGAGGTATATCAGTAATATCGCCGATTACTACGATTTGGAAAATGATTATAAGGAACTTACGGATATGATATCAAGTATCGTGGATGATGATGTAAGAACAGATTATGCGGTAAGGGCGAGAAATAAATATGACTCTTTAAAGGACGAGACAGTAAGCTGGAAGAAAGTAGTAAAAGCATATGAAAAACAGCAAAAAGAGGAGAACGAACGTCTTGCAGAGAAGAAGAAAAATGATTCAGAGAGAGCTTTGAAAAATCAGATTTACAAAAATAAGATAGAGCTTGCCAGAACAAGAATAAAGAGGATGCATGGTTATTTGTATCAGCCGTCAAATATGCAGCTTCTTATTGATTCGGCAAAAGAAGCCCTAGATGCTTGTAAAGGTTATTCAGAATATTATAATCTTAAAGCGATGTTTGATATGTATAAGAAAGAACTTGAGGAACTTCCGGTAAAGGGAGAAAGTAACAAAAAAAATCAGACGCCAACAGATACAAGTGAACCGGTGGCAACGGAAGAACCTCAGGAAGAGGAATAGAGGAGGAAGTGATAAATGGAAGAAAATAAAAATGATATAGATGAGCTTGTAAAAAGCATCGACTCCTCTTTTAAAGAGATGTCGCTTAAAGATATTGTTGCCACACATGAGGAGTATTTTGGGGCGGCTTCCCTGACAGAAAATGAAAAAAAAGAGGAGAAGCCACCAAAACAACCGGTGAAAAAAAAGCCTGAGAGAGTTAAAAGAACAAAAGATGAAGATTTTGACATGAAAAAAAAGGTATATAAGCCTGTTCAAGCTAATTTGAAAAAACGGGAGGATGACAATAAGGCGGAAAATCCTGTCAGAGTGGCTGATGCGGATAGAAAAAAAATTAAAGCGTTAAATGACAGGAAAATTAAGAATGCTGTAGAAAAAGAAAAAAAGCCTGAGATTTCTCCGGAGATAAAAGAACAGAAGAAAAATGAAAGGATTGAAAAGATAGGAAGAGCAGGAGGATGGTTTCAGACTATCTGTTACATGAATATTCCCATAATCGGTTTCATATATGTTCTCGTACTTGCATTTAGTAAAAAAACATCTGAAGAGAGAAAAGACTTTGCAAGAGGATACCTTATCTATAAGGTTTTAGTATGGATACTGGCGATAGTTCTTCTTTATTGTCTGTATAAACTTGGTCTTGGTTTTGTAGATGGAATATTATCTTTTATAAAGGCATAGGTAAAGTTATGAAAGTTTGTATATTATCGGGAAGTGAAAATCCAAATGGAAATACGGCTATTATGTGTGATAATGCAGCAGCATATTTAAAGGACATGAAAATAAAATACGATTTATTTAATCTGTATGAAGAAGAAGTTGATTTTGTAGCTGAAGAGATAAAAAAATATGATGTTGTCATAATAGCCACTCCAATTCATTCATTTTATTGCAGTGATGCGGTAAAAGAACTCATGGATTTTGCATTTGAAAATGAGGATTATTTTGATGGCAGGAGAAAAGAAAGTGGTATAAAGATAAAAAGTGCCATAATGGTATCTCATGGTTATGATGAAGGTTATGCGGTTGAGCCTTTTGAAATCGGATATAAAAGGTGGTGCGACCATGTTGGTATGGAATATGCCGGAAAACTGGCGATAAGGGACACTGGTGATATAAGAAATTTTATTTTTAGCGAGCCGACAAAAAAACATCAGGAATTTATAAAGAAAATATGTGGTATAGACGCTGAAGAACGGTCAGCAGCTATTTCAAGCAAAAGATTTTATCTGTCAGAAGCAAGTGAAAATAGGAGAGTATTTGAAAGATTATTTAACCTATATATATACGAAATGTCATCATATGCCGAATGGATGGGAGAATGTATGACAGAGGATGCACTTTTTATACCGGATAAAGTTTCAGAATATTTTGAAATGTCGGAAAAACAGCCGTTTATAATTAAAGTAAAAGGGAAAATTGCAGGACTTATTGTGTTTTTAGTACCGGACAGGGAAAGAGAACCTGATGAAGCAGATTTTTATATTGAGGAATTATTTATCTTAAAAGCATATAGAAAACAGCACATAGCAGAAGAATTGATAGAAGCTGTATGGAGTATAAATAAAGGCATATGCTCCGTGTGTGCATTAAAAGCAAATAAAGGCTCGGTTAAATTTTGGAAAAAAGTCATAAAAAAATCCGGGTATGAATGTGAAGTAAAAGATATGGACGATGTGTATTTCTATAATATAAAAATAAAATAACATTTGGAAAAAAGGAAATATTGTATTACAGGCAAATATATTAAATAATACACAGTATATGGCAATAAAGATAAAAAAGATTAATATTCAGGTAAAGACACTGGATGGAAAAACAATTTGTTCATATACAGTAAAAAATAAAAAGATAACACTTAAGAGTGGTGGTAAAAAGTATGTTAAATATACTATTGCAAAAAAGAATGTCAAGATTAAAAAAGCTGATTTAAGAAATATTGCTGCACCAAAGGTTTCTGGTATGATTATGTATAAGAAATAGTCTGTATAAAATTTAACATTATTGATGAAGCACTTTCTGATATGATGCGATAGTAGCTGATAGTGTTATAATCGGGCAGCAGACAGGAGTTCAAATATTTGCAGATTAAAATAATTAAGTTAAAATCCCGGAAAATCAAAAGAGAAGATTTTCCGGGATTGTTTTTATTGTATAGGCAAATGCTCGTAAAGCAGTGTAATGCCAGGAGCAAAACGCTGGTTTTGTGCTTTTTTATGTTAAATATTAAATTAAAACATTTTGGCGGTTTTACACGATTTCTTTCATTGTTATCTTTAGTATCTCATTTGAAATATTGAGTGCATGGTCGCCTATCCTCTCAAAATCAGTAAGCATTTCTGAAAAGAGTATGCTGCCTTCGTCAGAGCATTTTCCATCCTGAATACGTTTATACATATTGTTACGGAAATGTTCGGTCATATCATCTATTTTTTGTTCCATACAGGTCACATTTTCATGCCATTTCACAATATTTTCAGGTTTTTCAAGAAGCATATCCATAGTCTGGTCGCAGGTATCTTTTATTTCAGCTATCTCAAGATTGGCGTTGTCAGAAAAAATAATATTCTTTTCATGTATCATCTTGTAATATCCGGCAATATTGACAGCATGGTCACTTATTCGTTCTATATTGCTTGTGACCGTATAAAATGAGTTGAATATCTGGCTGCCGGCTTTTGTTGCTTCATGTGTAATTGCATTAGTTATATAACTCGATATTTCCTTGTTGAGAAAATCCACATATTCTTCGCGGCTTTCAACTTCTTTAAATTTTTCTTCATCACAATGCTCAAATACATCAAAAGAGTCGTGCACATTTTCCTTTGCCATTGCCGTCATTCTTGAAAGCTCGTTTCGTATTCCCTCGATGCATATAACAGAAATCATGGTTGTTTCTGTATGCACATTCTTTGGATCTAAAAGATATTTTACAAACATGCCGTTTTTGGTGCGGGCTTCATCTTTGCGGTCACGCAGTATAAGAGAAGCGGCTTTTGGAAGAAAACTGCCGATAGGAAGCAAAAGCAGTGTTGTGACGATATTAAACAATGTGTGAAGATTGGCTATCTGCGATGGAACAGATGCCGGTGTAATATGCTGCATAATGCTGATAAGAGGTGTTATCAGGCATAATATAGTGAACACGATAGTACCGAATACATTAAAAATGATATGTATAAGAGTTGTCCTTTTTGCATTTGTTGTAGTTCCGATAGATGCGAGAAGTGCAGTTATACATGTACCGATATTCTGACCAAAAAGGATAAATGCAGCACTGTTAAGCCCTATTACACCGCTTGCGGCAAGTGCCTGAAGTATTCCGACCGAAGCGGAAGAAGACTGTATTATCGCAGTAAATACCATACCCATGAGTATTCCGACAATAGGGTTTTCAACCTTTGTAAGCATATTTACAAATTGCGGCTCATTGGCAAGAGGTTTCATTGCGGAACTCATCATGTTCATACCGATGAACAAAACACCAAGACCGGCGAGTATCTCACCGACATGTTTAAGTTTTTCATTTTTCTGAAATACAACTGCTGCTACACCTATAAATGCAAAAAGCGGGGCAATGGCACCGACATCAAGTGCAATGAGCTGTCCTGTGATTGTAGTTCCGATATTTGCTCCCATTATTATCCAGGTTGCCTGTTCAAGATTCATTATTCCTGAATTAACAAAACCGACAACCATAACCGTAGTTGCGGAAGAAGACTGAATGACAGCCGTGATAAGTGCACCGGTAAGAACACCGGTTATCCTGTTTGAAGTTATTTTTTTGAGAATATCTCTCATCTGATTTCTTGCAGTCTGTTCAAGGCCATTGCTCATCATCTGCATTCCATAAAGGAATAGAGCAAGACCGCCTAGTAATCCCATTATATTTGAAAGGTTCATAAATTAAAAATCCTCCTAAAAAAAGAAAGTATAGTGATTTTATATGATGCATTAATTAAAAAATAATATCTGTCTTTTGGACTTTAAGTCAAGAATCAACCATTGATTTCAACTTGGTTAATTGTAGTGTATTGTTTTGATATTAACATCATAATCACATAGAAAACTATTGTATTAAGCCATTCTTTTTTTTGCCGTCGGATCTATGAAGATAACAGGTTACGATTTCGGTTGTTTTTGGAAAATGTAAAGAAATGTATTCAGAACAGACAGGATATAATGCAGATAATATAAAAACGGGCATGAAAATAAAGGAAAAATCTAAAATTCCTCCTTGTTTTCGTATGCGGTTTATCAGCTCATTAAATTGAAAATTTTCAGAAATGCTCAGCGTGTTTGTCGTGCAGATAAGTTCATAATGATACAGAGAATTATCATCTGTTCCGGATAAAGAAACACCGCCCTGTTCATCATTTGCGGTGGTATTATCTGTTGATGTAGCATTTGCATATAATTTATTTGCAGATATGTCATTTTCTGTTTGTAAAAAGAAAGGAGCTATAGTCTGAAAGTGCACTGTACCTGACAATTCATTAGTCAAAAGTGAATCGGTGCATATGGCAGGGAGTAAAATGAGAAGTATAATAAAAAATCTGCTGGTAAAATATTTCCTGATATTCATCGTATAACCTCCTTTCCTGCAGTGTGTAATTTTAGGTATTTGAGAAAATGTTATAATTCTTGCTCAAATATATTTGTATGATTAACATAACATATGGTTAGTTTTGCAGTTTCTACATTTGCGATTGTAGCATTAAAAAGCAGGTTAGTCAATTTGAAGATTTAGGAGTTTACATCAGGAAACACGCTCCCTGGGGGAATGAAGACACACAGTCAATTATAAAAACACTAAAGGAGAAAAATGTGCATGTAACTTTCTTTATGACCGGTGGCTGGGTCGATACTTATCCTGATGATGTAAAGGCACTCTATAAGGCAGGTCACGAACTTGGAAACCACAGTCAAAACCACAAACAAATGTCAACAATTTCTGCGGCTGAATGTGAAGATGAAATAATAAAAGTACATAATAAAGTAAAAAAGCTCACCGGATATGACATGAAAGTTTTCAGACCACCATATGGTGATTATAATGATGTGCTTATTGAAAGTGCAGAAAAATGTGGTTATCATGCGATACAGTGGGATGTTGATAGCTTAGACTGGAAAAATTATGGTGTTGATTCAATCCTTACAACCGTACTAAATCACAAACACTTAGGAAAAGGTTCAATAATACTCTGCCACAATGGAGCAAAATATACGGCTAAGGCACTTCCAAAACTTATTGATAGTTTAAAAGAGAAAGGATTTGAGTTTGTAAAAATGTCCGAACTTATCTATACTAAAAATTATGAAATGGACACGGAGGGACGCCAGCACAGTTTAAATAATACTGCTGCTCCGAAACAGACAGCTTTTGAACAAAGCTAGTGTGCTGACCTATTCATATTTAGCTGAATAACTTGCCTGAATTTTCATCTGCTGCGTTGTCATCAATTGCCGTAGCCCGCTACGGCTCATTCTTCCGCCTTGCAGAATGAAAAATTCATTCTGTGTCATTTAACTAAATAGCAACATGCCAGTACACTAGAAAATACCCTTGCACATAATAGAAGTATGTGCTATCATATGAAAGTAAATTAAAGAAAATTCTTCAGGGCGGGGTGTGATTCCCCACTGGCGGTATAGTCCGCGAATCGATTATCAATATCGACCGAATCGGTGAAACTCCGATACCAACAGTATAGTCTGGATGAGAGAAGATTTTGGCTTGTTTTGTTATATTATGATTTGAAATGTCATGCCCTGGGATTATCGTATTTCAGGGCTTTTTGATTTTAAAATCAGTATAGTGCAATAGCAGGCACCTCAAAGAATTTTCTGCATAAAGATCAGATAATAATATGGTAAAGTTATTATTTATTTGATCGTATTAAAGAAAGGAAGAGGAAACATGGCATCAGCAGGAAAGACATTACAATTTACAAAAGGTTCAAAGAAAACAGGAAACAGAGGAAATATTAAAAAAATGACGCTTACGGCTATGCTTGCTGCTATTGCAGTCATTCTTATGTATATGGAGATACCGGTACCGTTTATGCCGGGATTTATAAAACTTGATATATCAGATCTCCCGGCATTATTTGGAAGTTTTATATATGGTCCGCTTTGCGGAGTGTTTATATGTCTTGTAAAAAATGTACTTCATTCATTTGCAACTAATACGATGTTTGTCGGTGAGATTTCAAATTTTATATTAGGCTGTGCATTTGTGATACCGGCAGGTCTTATCTATAAAAAGAAAAGTGACAAAAAAGGAGCAGTGATAGCTTCGGTTACAGGAACGGTAGCTATGTCGCTTTTAAGCATTGTGTCAAACTATTTCTTCGTATATCCCATTTATTATAATTTTATGCCAAAGGATGTGATACTGAAAGCATATCAGGCAATTTTTCCGGGAGTGCACAGCATTTTACAGGCACTTGTAGTATTCAATGTTCCATTTACTATGTTAAAGGGATTAATAAGTGTTGTTATTGCGTGGCTGTTATATCTGCCACTGGCACCTATGATGCGTATTGAAGATTAAAAACTGCATTATTTAGAAAAATTATTTTTGCAATACCGATTTTCAAAGATTAGAGTATAGGTCTAATGTTAGAAAATCGGTATTTTTAATGTTATATGAAAATGCTTGTAAAATAGTGTGACACCAGGAGCAAAACGCTGGTTGTGCTCTTTCTTAGATTATTTTTGGAAATAGCAGAGATTTACGCAGCATAAAAAATACCCCAAAAGGCTCATTTGATTTTTAAAGGTCTAAGTTGTATACTGTAAAAAAATATGAAAAATAAAATGAGGATTGGTAAGTTATGGATTTATTAACAGGAATAGTATTGATGGTGGCTTTTTTTGTTGCAGCTATTGTTCTTATTTATTTGGCGGTAAGGTCTAAGAGAGAACTTGAACGCAAGAGAGTAGATTGTACGGAAGCCGCATCAGGAACAGTTGAAAAAGTAAGAAGGATAAGTGTAAGTGGTGAAAGTTGTAATTATTATCCGACTTTTGCTTTTTTTGACGGAAATCACATAGTGCAGGAGGAGTCTAAGATAGGTTATGCAAGAGACATCTGGAAAAAGGGTGATAAAGTTCAGATAAAATTCAATGCAAATGATCCGTCAGATTTTTTTATAGTGCATGAATCAATACCAACATGGGTGTGGCTTATATCAATAGGTATAGGATTTGCGGTCATAAGTGTATTTGGAGCCGTAATATGTTATTTTGCAGCAAAATATTAAACAAAGAAGCAATATTAATGAGAGAGAAAAAAAACGGTTAAGTTCATTCTTGGATTTATATTGATGGCGGTAGTTTTGACAGCGTGTGGAAGTACAAAGCAAAGCAGACGGGTTCATCGTTTATGCAAGATTTTTCACACTATGCAAAAAAGTGCATAGAAATGAGGGTTATTATGAAAGATGATAAAAAAATTGATGAAAGTCTTTTAGGAAATGAAAAAATCGAGGAGGCAATAAAGCTACTTCAGGGAGAGTGCACACAGGAAATGCTGGCACATACCCTTACAGTCATAAGAAAACAGATGAGAAAAGGCGGGCAGTTTATAATTGCGGTAGAGCCGTATATATCATCTGAAAAAATAAATATCGGTGTGGTACAGTCTCCAGACGGATTAAAGTGGTGGAGTGCGTTCACAAGCTTTGATGAAGAGCTTAAAGGCGGTAATGAAGTTAAATCTACATTTTTAACAGATATAGAACAGCTTTTTAAATCGGCAATTGAAGTTGGTGAAATATCAGGAATTATATTAAACCCATGGAATCGTACAATAATGCTTGATAAAAAACTTATCAGTATAATTCTTGGAAATGAAAACAGCTAAGTTTACCGCATATGTGTGGATGCAGATAGAAACTTAGCTTTGTAATAGTTGTTATTAAAATTATACACACTTTTTTATCTGTTGTCATCAAAGTCATATCAGCTTTATTAATTGAAAGTTTTTAACTGTCGTTATCAAAGTTATATATGATTTTTAAACTATTATTTTTATAAATGTATATACAGGATACCATCTGAGTGACGACTATTCTGTCAGGTATGGTTATCCTGTTTTTCTTTATGATTTCATATATTATATCCGGAAGTGACTTAGGATATATTTGTTTGTCTGTTTTGCGATTGCACGGTTGTGGAGTATTAGAGTCGACGGAATGAATTTTACAGGGAGCAGACAGTTTAGGATAAGCATTATGAGGAGTAAGATACTCTTGCAGCTTATAAATCTGCTCGTTACATCGGCTGACAAAAGTTTCAAATTCATCGTGCGTTATAAGGTTTTCGTTTAGATTTTCTAAAAATTGCATTTTTTTGTGATTGAGTTGTCTGAGCCTGTTTAAGATATAGTTATTGTTTTCGGAATTATCAGATGTTTTTATGGCATAAGCAGGTTCATTTTTTAATAATTGTTTAAAGTTTTCAGTGTTCTTTAATATATTGTTAAAATCATCTGATATTATATTTAAAATTGTTGATTCACTTATTTTGTGAGAACTACACTTATCAGTACCATATCTGTTGTAGCTCCCGCATACAAAAAATATTTTATCTTTATTTTTTATCTTGACCATGGCACGCCCGCAGTCACCGCATTTTAACAGACCAGCAAGGATATGTGTATGTGAAGAAGTTTTCATTTGTCTTACATTATTTGAAAGCATACTCTGAACAATATCAAATGTCTTTTTATCAATTATCGCTTCGTGTGTATCAGGTACTATTATCCATTTTTCGTGTGGAAGTGGTGAAGCTGACTTACTGCACATCATACGGAAAGATTTGTTCTGAACCATACAGCCAGTGTATATTTCGTTTTTTAAGATACTTCTTATGCTGCTGTATGTCCAGTAGGTAGTGGAAGTTAATCTGTTTGAATTTTTATAATTAAGTCCCTGCATTTTTTTATATTCGGAAGGGCAGGGGATATTGTCTGAATTAAGGATTTTAGCTATTGTATTTTGACCTTTTCCGGAAAGATACATGGAAAAGATTTTTTTTACGATATCGGCAGCAACAGGATCGATAATAAGTTTATTGTGGTCGGTTAGGGATTTTTTGTATCCATAACACGCAAATGCACCGATAAAATGTCCTGCCTTTTGTTTAGCTCTGAAGGTTGAACGGACTTTGCTGCTTATATCACGCGGATAAAAACCATTGAATAGATTTTTTATATCTATTATCATGTCATTTGATGTGTCAATATCAAAAAAATTTTTATCTATATTGTCATCAATGGCAATAAATCTTATTTTATGTGCTGGAAAGTAATCGTGTATAAAATAGCTTGTTTTAGGACTATTTCGTCCGAGTCTCGATAAGTCTTTAACAAGTATTCCTTTGATTAGACCATGTTCTATATCGTATAAAAGTTTTTTGAAACCGGGTCTGTCAAAAGTGGTTCCACTAAAACCATCATCGATATAAAACTTTTGAATTGGGTTATTATCGAGTTTTTTTATATATTCAGTAAGTTTTAGTTTTTGATTTGAGACGCTGAGACTTTCGGCTTTGTCGCCGTCCTCATGGCTGAGCCGTATATATAGTGCCCAGCAGCAGTTTGCATTATCTGGCATTGTGTTCACTCCTGTCTAATTGTTTTGATTTTGTGTAATTGTGAAAATAATGATATATTGTGGTGTGCTAATTGTTCAAATATAATAATTTAATAGCAGATTATAATAGTTTTGCAAATGCTTAAATAAGTACACGGTCAGTGGTTCATTTTTTAGGGATAAAATATGTATTTCTGCTACAGATTTCAGCATTGGGGATTTTGTCTAATGAAAGTTTACAATCTCTATAAGATTCAAGTTCGAAATGTATTATTTTTTTTAACAGGTTTTCTGATGAATAAAGTCCTTTGTATTCACGAATAACAATGAGCTTATCATTTTCAATTTTCATAAATCTGCTCCTTCATCAATATAATATTCCCCCATGCAGCATCAAATGAGAGTGCTATTTTGGGTTTGTCGGTATCTACACAGTAGATAGGAAGCTTCTTTTTTGAAATTGTCGATGACATGGCTTGTCTTGATGTGCTTTTTTGTGTGCCTGACATTACAAATGCTATGGCAATGCTGGCAATACATACTGTTGACAGAATATATATGCCTGTTTTAATAAAGCAATATAGTGAGGATGTGTTTTGAGTGTCAGATGAATTTTTTTCGATAAAAAACATTTTTAGATTCAAAACGGCCTCCTGAAGAATTGTTTTTTATATTTGTATGAATTTAATAAAATAATATGCGTTATTTGTTTACGGAACGCTTAAATGATGTTAAAATAGCATAAAAAGTAATATATAATTATTAAAATGAGGTAAGTATGGAAAATGTAAAGATTTTAGAACATCCTTTATTACAGCATAAAATTTCGAGATTAAGGGATGAAACAACGGGAACAAACGAATTTAGAGCGTTAGTGGAGGAAATAGCGATGCTTATGGGTTACGAAGCACTCAATGACCTTCCGACAGAGAATGTTGAAGTAAAGACACCGATAGAAACCTGTAAAACGCCAATGCTTTCAGGTAGAAAGCTTGCAGTAGTTCCTATATTACGTGCAGGACTTGGAATGGTCGGGGGTATAACAGCATTAGTGCCAACAGCAAAAATAGGTCATATAGGTCTGTGCAGAAATGAAGAAACACATCAGCCGGAAGAATATTATTGCAAACTTCCTGATACTATAGGAGAAAGACAGGTAGTAGTGGTGGACCCTATGCTTGCAACAGGCGGTTCGGCAATAGCAGCCATTAATTTCATAAAAAAACATGGTGGTAAAAACATAAAGTTTTTATGTATTATAGCAGCTCCGGAGGGAGTAAGAGTATTGCATAGGTCACATCCTGATGTGCAGATATATGTTGGACACCTTGACAGAGAGCTTAACGAAGATGCATATATATGTCCTGGACTAGGTGATGCAGGTGATAGGATTTTTGGCACCAGGTAACAGTTCAGCCATAAAAAGATAATCAGAAATACATGAGCAACTCATTGTATTGCTGATTATCTTTTTATTATATAATAGCCATTCATTTATGAAATGAGGTAAACGAAAGCTGCATTGCAGCGGCTGACAGCTTACGAATGTAAGAGATGGAAAACTGAATTGTTACGATATTTTTTTGCAAAGTGAAAAAGAAAAAGGTGATTGTAAAAAAATAAGAATAATCCTTGACATTGATATCTCAGTGTGATAGTATAGTTTTCGCTGTCGCACAAAGACGGCTGGAAAGTGAGAGCTTGTGCAATAGCGAAGATTTAGTATATAGCATATTTGGTTGGAACAATTCAAAAGAATTTAATTTTCATAATGAAAAAAAGTTCTTGACATGGTGCTGAATATGTGATAAGATTTTATCTGTTGTTGCGATTGAGAGATTGCGCAACGAAAAGTAATTTGGTTTCGTTTGAAAATGATGAAATTAAATGAAAAAAAGTTCTTGACAATATCCAAAAGATGTTGTAAAATACATATCGCTGTCGCAAAAAGCGATAAGAAACAAAATGTGAAAGCAAAGAGTTTCTTATTGGTGCGAAAGCAGGAAATCAAAAAGATTTCCAAGGTTTTATTTTTTGAAAGACTTCAAAAAATAAAATAAAAAAGTTCTTGACAAGCTAAAGCAAAAGTGATAAGATATATATTGCTGACGCAAACAGCAAGTCGGTTACACTGATAAAGAAATGTCAGTGTAAAAAAGGTCTGATAAAGACCTGGAACCTTGATAATTGAACAGTAAAACAACCCTGAAAATTCTAAAATAAATTTTCAAAGTTCTTATCTAACACATGCAGATAAGAACACGCAAGGTAAATCGGATTTCTTAATGAAATTCAGACGCGAAGTTGTAAAACAACTTCTAATGACAAAGTTAATTAAAATTTTGTCTATGCCAAGTTTTACTTGGACAGGTCAAAACTTAAACATGAGAGTTT
>LLKB01000007.1:0-144870 GCA_001414325.1 Butyribacter intestini
ATCGAAAGGAAGTCGAAATATTCAATATACAGTTTTGAAGGTATCAGGTTTTACCTATACTAGAATGGCCTGGTGGCTCAGTTGGTTAGAGCGCCGCCCTGTCACGGCGGAGGTCGAGGGTTCGAATCCCTTCCGGGTCGTTTAAGTTGGGATCTTAGCTCAGCTGGGAGAGCATCTGCCTTACAAGCAGAGGGTCACAGGTTCGAGCCCTGTAGGTCCCATTTATTTTTTGCCGATGTGGCTCAATTGGCAGAGCAGCTGATTTGTAATCAGCAGGTTATCGGTTCGAGTCCGATCATCGGCTTACACAATTGAATATTTGTTGTGTTATGGGCGGATTCCCGAGTGGCCAAAGGGGACAGACTGTAAATCTGCTGCTTTATGCTTCGATGGTTCGAATCCATCTCCGCCCATTTACCTAAGTTGATAAACCGCAGAGTTTACCAAAAGGATTTAATGACGCGGGATGGAGCAGCTAGGAAGCTCGTCGGGCTCATAACCCGAAGGTCACAGGTTCAAATCCTGTTCCCGCTACTTAGATAATTATTTATCTATATGCCCAGATAGCTCAGTTGGTAGAGCAGAGGACTGAAAATCCTCGTGTCGCTGGTTCGATTCCGGCTCTGGGCATTGAGGTAAAAACCTCATATTTTAGATGGGATACTAGCTCAGGTGGTAGAGCACTTGACTTTTAATCAAGTTGTCGGGGGTTCGAATCCCCCGTGTCTCATTGAAATAATAAAAGTAAAAAAGGATTTATTACGATTTCGTAGTAAGTCCTTTTTTTATCGATCTAATATGTTGCCGTACATAATGTACTAAGCTTATATATTTTGTTAAAGATTTTTAGAGATAAATATTAATAAAAAAAGAAGATTTATGACAAAGATTTCTTTCCAGCGTGTAAAGAAATCACATTACATATAATAACAATTACTACATACAATATTTATTAGAAACTTTGTTGGAGATTTTATAAAAGTTATTCTAGTAAACAACTTATAAATAATAAAATACATATTAAAAGCTGTTAAGAGCTTAACTTATCTGTTGGAAGCTGGAAATATGATTTAAAAGTTTAAAAAGTTTGGAGACAAATTGTATGTTGATGGATAATAAAAAAAGTAATTTGAGTATTAGTTCCAATAAAAATTCTATGGCAGAAAAAAAGATAACAGGAAAAGAAAAAGAGGACAAGGAAAATATTAAGGAAAGTGAAAACATAAAAGAGAAGAAAAATACAAATAAGTTTGAAAACATGAATAACAAGAAAAATACAAATAAGTTTAAAAATATAAAAAACAGTGAGAAAGTAAAGAAATATAAAAATATAAATGAAATTGGGGATATAAAAAAGAAGAAAAATAATAAGGATATAAATGAGTTTGAAAATATAAAAAAGTTTTACAAAAGTTATGTTGTGATAGGATTTTTTGTTGTTGGGATATTGGGAACGCTGTTTCATTTTGTGTATGATTGGTCGGGTCAAATGTGGTTTGTTGGATTGTTTGTACCTGTTAATGAGTCAACATGGGAACATATGAAGCTGTTGTTTGTACCTATGCTTATTTATATTATGCTTGGCAATTTGTATATTAAAAGACAGGAATTTATGCAAAGTAAAAAATATAAGGAAAAAAACAGAAGTAATAATATCAAGATAAATAGGGATATATATGGTTACAATGCGGAAATAGTAAATGACAGGCAAGATAAAAATAATGAGCTGCATCAGATAGGATATACAGGACTGTTTGGAAATATATTCGGTACATGGAGCATACCGTTTTTGTTTTACGGATATAAGGGAATACTCGGCTTTGAAATTGCATGGGTAGATATAAGTACATTTTTTGTTGCTGTCTTAATTGCGTTTGCAGTGCAATATCATGTGTTGATATATTCATATAAAAAACAGACACAAAATTGTGGAAAAACAGTGTTGATTGTTAATCTGGCACAGCTTTTTGTCTTTGTATTGTTGACATATCATCCACTTAATCTGGGGATTTTTATAAGTCCAGTGTAAAACTTGAAATAACGCAGTTATAATATATGGACAAAAGTAAAAAGTTTTCATTGTTTAAAAGCAACAAGGTAAAGTAATTATTATATAAAGACAAAAATAAAAGGCAGTTATAATATAAAGATATAAATAAAAGGCAGTTATAATATAAAAACAAAATCTAAAAGTTGAAATATGATAAAAAAACAACTAAAAGCTGTTACACTTAAAGACAACAACCAAAAACTGATATTTTAGTGGCAGAATGTGTTTTAGGTATGTTATAATGAGTATGTTTATGTGGAAGTTTTTATTAAATCTGATTGATGGGCGATAAAATATATATAGAAATAGTGATAGATATAGCCCTAGCAAAGCCATATGCTTCAACATATGGGAATGTCATATAATAAATATCAGAGAATAAAAAGAAATGAGGAAGTTTATGGAGAGTTTAAAGAGAATTACTTTAAATCCTGCTAAGTGCGGTCTTGACTTAGGGGATGGTAGTGAGCGAGCCGAATATGTAAATCAGGATTACATATTGAATGTGCTCGGCAGACCTCACAGAAATATTGGGATTATGTACACCTATTATCCTAAGGATAAGGAATGGCCTCAGAGGATAAGTGAGGCTTGCAAGGATATGGAAATTCATTTTCAGTGGGATTATCCGTATGACGATTATTTCCCTTACCTTGGTGGCATTGGCGGCAGTATGGATGGTGAGCCGTTTACTTTTATGCGTGATATAAGGAAGCACGGACAGGATGTTGCACTGACACTTACGATTGACTGTTCTTTGGAGGATGAATATCTCAGGCAGATTGCAAAGGAACTTAGAACTTTTGGAAGAATGAGACTTCGTATAAACCATGAGTGCACAGGTGACTGGTTTACACACAATCAGAGATTTTCATATCAGGATATTGGTGATTTTTTTGTAAGATTTGCAAAGATTGTCAAGGAGGAAGCTCCAAATGTATCTATTGTGTATTGTGGAGGTTCAGTTACAAGTCTTGATGATGATGCACCTATCCAGTACGAGAAGGAGTTCACGGAGGCATACAAAGTGGCGGATTACTGGTCAAATGACTGTTATCTTGCACTTCATTACGGCTGGCCGTTTGATGTTTGCGAGAAAGGCGGAGACAGCTATGCAGTGACACCGCTTGATACATTTGTGGAAAGGCTTGAAAAGACTTCAAAGCGTCTTACAAAGGTTGCTGACAATGTATGCAAACCTCTTGTTATATCTGAGTTTAACACGGATGGAGATGTGACAGGTCCGAGACGACAGGGTGAGTCAATTAAGAGATTTGTTGAAAGAATAAAATCGGATGATGCGGATTGGTTTGATGGTTTTTCTATGTACCAGTTTAGAGACAGAGGACGGCTTGGTCTTGAAATCGAAGATCCAAACAATAAATCTGTTGGAATAGCACAGCCGTTACTTAAACAGTATCAGGAAATTTTGAAAGACCCTTATTTCCAGCCGGTTATCGAGGAAAAAGATAAGTTGGAACTCCCTGCAAAGATGCGCTGGGGCGGTTCTGAGGACGCAGACGGTGTTGCCATTGATATTAAGATGGAAGGAAATCCGGAATTTTTTGAGATTACTTTTGAAGAAGAACTTAATATCATGATGGAGATAAACGGAAAGTGGTTCTATAAAGCACCTGAGACTAAGACAGTTGACCTTATGCCTGCGTTCTTTGATTCGGAGGTAAAAGATGGACAGGTTCTTACATTGAAGATGTTTGCACCACCGGCAACAGGTGAAAATGACGAAAGTCAGGGCGATGACTGGGCAGTTAATTATTATACTGAGATGAAAAAAATGCCTGAACTTCGTATCAGATATGAGGCTGTCGAGGAGTTATAATAACCGGTTTCAAATTTTATCATAGTAAAATATAAATAAAGCTGCAATTTAAAGTAGTGGTATAACAAGAGTATGAAAATATAAAAAATACAAGTAATATTGTAAAGAGATTAAAGTGCTGTTGTAAATTATATAGAAACAATGTTTTAGTCAATAAGTTGCAACTCTATAAATAGGTGCAGATAATTTTTAGCGGTTGCATTAAAGGTGTGAATAGTACTGATATTTAAATTGGTATATAAGTATTACGAGTAATAAGCAGTAAAATGTAATATAAAAATAGTAAAAAATTATATACATAATAACTAACGGTGATTAGAAAAAATTGTATTAAGAAAATATTGTAATAAAAAGAAAGGTGGAACAATATGACAAAGTATATTTATGGAATTGATATAGGTGGAACTACGGTCAAGATGGGACTTTTTGACGAAAAGGGCGATATGCTTGAAAAGTGGGAAATTGTTACCAGAAAAGAAAATAATGGAGAAAATATTCTTCCTGACATTGTGAAGTCTATTAAGGAAAAGAATACAGAGAAATCTATTGAGACAGACGATATTCTCGGTATTGGCATGGGTGTTCCGGGGCCTATAACAGAGGACGGACGAGTTCTTAAGTGTGCAAATCTCGGCTGGGGGATTTTCTCGGTTGCAGATGAGATGAGTAAACTTACCGGAGTTGAGAAAGTTAAGGTTGGTAATGATGCAAATGTTGCAGCTCTTGGTGAGCAGTGGCGTGGCGGCGGACGCGGTTTTGACAATATCGTTATGGTTACGCTTGGAACAGGTGTAGGTGGTGGAATTATTATGGATGGCAAAATCCTTACCGGTGAGAATGGAGCTGCCGGTGAGATAGGTCATATAACTGTAAATCCTAAAGAAACTCTTACCTGCGGATGCGGGTGTAAGGGTTGTCTTGAACAGTATAGTTCGGCAACAGGTGTTATAAGAATGGCTAAAGAGCGTCTTGAAGCGTCTGACAAGCCGTCAGAGCTTAGAAAATTTTCTGCTGATGAAATAGGTGGCAAAGAGGTTTTTGACGCTTATAAGGCAGGAGACGAGCTTGCAGCAGAAGCAGTAAATGAGTTTGCTATATATCTTGGAATGGGACTCGGAAATGTAGCTTCAGTAGTTGACACACAGGCATTTGTAATCGGTGGAGGACTTTCTAAGAATGGTCCTGTAGTTATCGACATTGTTAAAGAGCAGTATAGGAAGAATGTAATGTTTGCACTTAAAAATACAGAGTTCAGACTTGCGGAGCTTGGAAATGATGCTGGAATGTACGGTGCAGTACGCATGGTACTCCAGTAATTTTTGGTAAAGAAAATCATTGAATAAAATTTAAAATAAAACACGAAAGTCTATGAAAAACTTTGTAAAATTCATGAATTTTACAAAGTATGAATGCAGATAAACATTCCCACGACTCTAGTGCATAGAGTATTAGGCAGTGGGGAAAGGTGTTACTTATGCAGACAAAAAACAGACTTTCGTGTTTTAAAAATTCTCAGGTATATTTAACTTGCGTCTAAGTTCAGTATCAGTAATTATAGGATAGATTATTATTGTTTCAAAAATCTCAGATTCGGTATAACAACTATAAACACCCTTGTACTTATCCGAAGTGTTTATGATATTGGTAATTCCATAGCCGTGGTAATATTCATTTGGGTCGATTTTTTTCTCTTTTTCGGCATCTACGGCAACGCGGGTGTTTTTGACATGAACGACAAACTGAAAGTCATCTGTATATAGATCTATATTGATATGCCTTGAGTTTGCATTCGTTATTTTTCTTACGGCATTAAAACTGTTATCCATAAGATTTCCAATAATTATACAAAGGTCATAATCCTTTACGGGAATTGTTTTTGCGTTAATTTTAATATTTGTGTTAAGTTGTATGCCCTCGGCTTTTGCCATGTTAATGTAATTGCTAATAAATGCGTCAATAACAAGATTTCCGGTATTTATGCGGCTATATGAGTTCTCGATATCAGCTACAGATGTATCAATGTAATTATCAATGTTGTCGAGTGTGTTGTTTTTTATGCAGTCTTTTATATAGAAAAGGTGCTTTTTTGTGTCGTGAACAACGCTTCTTGTTGCTTTGTAGGCAGAAGAAAGCTGATTATATTTTTCAGTCTGAAAAAAAAGCTGTTTTGTTATAACTTTTTCGTGTTCTTTCAAAAATATTACCTGTACTATATTGTTTAATAGAAAATAATTAACAATATTTAGTATGATAAGCATAAAATAAAATATCAGCAATCTGTATTGATTTGACTTATCGAGAACCTGTGAAATAGGTGTTGTGATGTACAATATAAATGATATGACCGGAGTTACAAAAACAGAGAAGTTGTAGGTCATATTTTGCGATACGGATTTGCGGTTAAATAAAATCTTAAGTCCTAATATAAAAATAAAGGATAAGATATTAGAAATAAAATTTACATATATGTCAGTATAGTCAGCGTTAGTCTGTATGATATGCTGAAGATGAGGTAAAATAAAATTTACTGACAATCCCTCGATTGCACCAAGAGAAATATGGTAGCTTATTGATATGAAAAGTCTTGATGAGAGTGATGCAGTATAATAAAATGACAGTATAAAAGTGGATAATATACTTATAAATGAATTTAATATTATCTTTATTATGGAATATACATTTAAAAAGTTAAGCAGATTAAAAATGCTAAATGATTCTATGACGATAAATCCAAGCAGATATAATACAAATGGAATTTCTTTTTTGCGTTCTTTATAAAATACGGTAAAATACAGTATTAAAAGACATATGTCGGATATGCCTATAAGTGCTAAAAACATAAAATTAAACATAAAAACCTCATTTCTTAACAAATTATTTTAAAATAACCAAATCAGTTGAAGATATTTAATGTCTTTTTGGCAAAGAAACTGCGAACCTGTTTTTGATAGTGTCTGCTGAGAGGGAGAGTGTCTCCATTTGTCATGATTAGAGAGGTTTTCTCGACAATATGGATGTGGTTCAGATTGACAAGTGTGCCGCGGTATGGTGTCAAAAAATGTGTTTTACCGAGTTTATTTTCCCATTCATTGATTGTTCCATTGCAATAAACATCATCATTTTTTAGAATAAAGTGCAAGGCATTTTTTTCAGTTTTAATTGCTTCTATATAAATAATGTCATCCGTATTTACAATGATTTTTTGGTGTGTATTTGTAGGAATTATTATCTTGTGTATAACAGAGTCCTCTATGGATTTGATTAGTTTTTTTATTATTATGCAAAAATCGTTGTAGTTGAGTGGTTTTGAGAGATAATAAAAAGCCTGGACATCAAAACTGTCCTGCATATATTCAGGATAATGGCTGACAAATACGATACGGACATTTTTGTCACCAAGCATACGGATTTTTTTGGCGAGCTCAATACCTGTGATTTCAGGCATTTCAACATCAAGAAATAAAATATGATATGTCTCAGGTTTTGTATAAGCAGAAAGAAGTTCTTTTGCAGAGGTGAACTTGTCTATCTGAAATGAATAATCTTTCTCTGAGTCAATATCATAGGTTTTGAGGTAGTCTGCAAGTATTGTTGTATATTCAGATTCATCATCACATATTCCAATTTTTAAGAGCATAGTTTTAATCCTTTCATCAATTCAAATGTTTGTAGTCTTTTTTTCTAAAATATAACCTGCTACAATATTTATTAAATTTATCAACATACATATGGCAAGTGTTCCGTATAATCTTTGCAGGTTGTGTAAATAAAAAAATATGTAAAGTATTGTTAAGATAACGCAGAACAGCAGGCAGCGTTTTTTTAGCGAAATTTTTCGCTCAGGAGTCATAGGTCTGTTTTTGGTGCCGACAGGGGATAAAACAGCTATTACAGACAGTGATATTGCAAAGGCAGCAGTCCATTGCCATGTAAGTGCGGAGGATATTGCACCTGAATAAAGCACAAATACAAAGGTGATAAGTGAAAGTATGGCACACCGTTTTGGAGTGGATGCATGAAATCCGCCGCCGAAAGAGCGAAGTGGTGTAAAAACAGCCAAAAATATAAGTGTTTCAGGCAGTTTGTGTGAAAACACACCATATAAGACTGCAAATATAAACAGGAAAAACAATTCTATAATATAGTCAAGACAATAAGAATAAATAGGAATTTCCTGCTCGGAGATTATATTATTGGCAGATAATGTTTCAGCAATAGATGAACTTATTTTTTTTGATATAATCATTTGTTCCTCTTTTCTGTTAAAAGTATAACTCAGATTTTGTTATTTCATTATAAAACATTTTTATATAAATAACTATAGAATTGGACTGAGAGGTCAAAATTGGGGTGTGAGAGGTAAATTTTTATGAAAAAATGACCAAAAAACTCAATTTTTTGCATTTCAGTCCTGTATTTCGACCTCTCAGTCCTAATTTCGTTCACAACTCATTTTTTGTGGTATAGTTAAATTACATTGGAAAACGATTGAAAAAAGTTTCCTGATGAAATTTTAAAGAAAGGAGAAAAATGAACTATGAAAAAGACTTTTTCTGATATTGTCGTAAAGTACGGCACAGCTATATGTGCATTGGCAGTAATGGTTGCACCTGTAGCAGCAAGAAGCTGTAAGCTTTTATGGTATGAGTCTGAACAGCCTGACGGTTTAGACAAGTTTGTGGCAGAACATACTGAAAAATAATAAAAATGATGCTGTTTTATTAAAAACATCGTTTTTGCAAAGCGTTGTATAATTGGGTACCGGGGAATAAAACGGCTCTCTCACTCTTTACTCTACCCGGGGGTGAGAGAGTAAATGATTTAATGGGTGGAAGCAAAAAAGAGTTTTTGAAAAAATGATTGTATAAGGCGAATATATGTGGGAAGAGGGATTGCTATGAAGTTATATCAAAGCAGTCCTGTTTTTTTGCTTGAACTAAAATAAAAATTTTTTGCATCATTTTGGGTGGTTGTATCGTTATTAGTTATAAATGGTAATAAGGGAGGCGGATGGTTATGAAAAAAATTATTGTTAATCTGGTTTTGATTTTGGCTTTCGTTTGTGGATTTAGTACGGTGAGGGCAAAGGCGTATTCTGTTGAATTGGTGAAGAATGGTATTTATGCAAAGTATATTCCGGAAAATGTTATGAAAAATGCACCTGTTTTGTTTAAAAAGAATGTTGATAAAGTTATGAAATATTATGAAAAGCATAAAAATGAAAGCGATTATGATTTTTTGCAAAAAGTACCATTAGCTTATAAGGATCTGCATGATGCGGTAGGAGATTTAAATGATAATGACAAAATTGTTATCTGTAATCCTTTTATAATTTATGATATTAACGATGAGGATGAAAAATATACCGGCTACACATATTATTTTGTGGTAAAGAAGAATAATGAGAAAGTGAGTTTGTTTACTATTTATGTGGAGGAGGGCAAAATTAAATTTGATTATGATAAGATCTGGGACAAATATACCGGTATGAAAAATAAGATAACTGACAATACTTTGTTTTATTGGATGAATGGAAAGATATATGCACAGACAAAAAATAAAAATGAGATGGTATATGATGGCTCCGGTACCGGTGGAGTATTAATGGGTGGCTCAGGGGATAATCTGGTAGAACATTCGGATGTTAAATATATCAAATTTAAGAAATTAAGCTATGATGAAAAGAAGAAGATAATAACTAAATATTTAAAAAATACGGCAAAAATATCCGGCAGGAATGGGAATAGTTCCGGTGACAAGAAAAGTAAATATGTATGCGGAAATGGAACTTTATCAGATAAAAATGGGACTAATGCGGATGATGGCTTGGATTTAGAGGACGAGGTAAGCGATGATAATAATCAGAGGGCTGGAAAAATAAACACCTGCTATAATGGAGCTGGCAGGGGAAATAATGGGACAGATGTAAAAAAAACAGTTGCAGCGGCTGTTGGAGCTGTTGCTGTTGTGATTGTGGCAGCAGGAATTTGTTATAAAAGAAAGAAGCGTTGAGATAAAAGGCTATTCTACTATAAAAAGATAATCAGCAATTCATTAAGCGGCCTTATGCATTGCTGATTATCTTTTTATGGCTGAACTGTTACAGTAGTTTTGTAAAATTTATATATTAGGTATTTTCATTTTGGGTCTTTTGTTTTATCATTAAATCGGTATCTTTATTGTCTGGTTGACTGTTTTTAGATTGATTTAACACTATAAATAAGTCAATACACAAGTAGTGTTATGAGCAAATAGCAGAGTGGATTGCGGATATCTGCTTGAATTATACCAAAGACAAGAGAACATAAAATGGAGGATTCAGATGAAGATAGCAATATGTGATGATGAAATATCAGTATTAAACGAAATAAAGAGTCTGCTGGCTGAATATTGCAAAGATTACGACAGAGAGATTAGCTGCGATGTGTTTCAAAGTTCGCTTGAACTTTTGACGAAAATGGAACAGAGCGGATGTTATGATGCGTTGTTTTTAGATATTCTTATGAATGATGATAACGGAATAGAGGTGGCTCGTGAACTGAGAAAGACCGATAAGGATGTCAGGATTGTTTTCCTGACTTCGTCACCTGAATTTGCGGTACAGTCATATACAGTGGGAGCGTTTTATTATGAATTAAAGCCGGTGAGACGGGAAAGCTTTTTTAAGCTTATTGATAGGTTGTATTCTGAGTGGGAGAGGGAAAAAGCAGAGTTTTTTATTGTCAAATGTGATAACGGAATAAATAAGATTGATATAAGAAATCTTGAATATTGTGAGGTGGTAAACAGGGCACTTGTGATATGTCTTGCTGACGGTACAAGTTTAAAAAGTACGGCAAAGATAACAGAGATTGAGGAAAAGCTGGGAAAATTTGGATGTTTTATCCGTCCGCATCGCTCTTATCTTACTAATTTGAGGTATATAGAAAATATATCTCAGAAAAATATAATAATGAAATCCGGAGCAAAAATTCCTATACCACATGGAAAATATACTCAGACAAAAGAACGATATTTGGAATATGCGTTTGAAAATGAATTATTTACAAATGTGGGAGGAAGCGTATGAGTGAGTTGATTACGCTGATAAATTATATAGCCGTGAGTATATTTGGAAGTATATTGTCGGCTGCTTTTTGTGGAATTGGGAAAGAAAAAAAGCAAAGAAATCTAATTGTTTTTACTGTTGGAGTGGCTCTTATAATAGAAGGAATAGTTTATTATTTTTATGGAGAAAGGGTTGTTCATGAGTTTTATCCGGTTTTTGCACATATTCCGCTTGTGATAGTATTATGGGTTATAACAAAACGCTTTTTGAGCAGTCTATCTTCGGTGCTGACTGCTTATTTGTGCTGTCAGTTCAGGAGGTGGCTGGCACTTTTGTTTACATTTGTCTTTAAAAACAGTGATGAGTTGCTGCAGATAGTGCAGATTATCATAACTGTTCCATTTTTAATTTTATTATTAAAATATGTAGTTGCATCCGTGAGAGAGATGATTATGCGTCCGGCAGCAGAGATGTGGACTTTTGCCATAGTGCCGATAGTTTATTATCTGTTCGATTATTCAACGGTTGTATATACGAAGCTTTTGTATGAGGGGAGTTATATTGTTGCTGAATTTATGCCGACATTTTCATGTCTGTTTTTCCTTATTTATGTCAAACAGAGTACAAAACAGGAAAAGACCAGATACAGACTGGAGCAGGAAAAGAACGCATTTGAGATGCAGGCAAAACAGTCTGTTAAGGAGATTGATTTTTTGAGAAAGAGTCAGGAACAAGCGGCTGCACACAGACATGACCTGCGTCATCATATGCAGTATCTTGCTTCATGCATAGCAAATAATCAGAATAAACAGGCATTGGAATACATTAATTCAGTGTGCAAGGAGATTGAAGCACAAAAAGTTGTTGATTATTGTCAGAATGAGACGGCAAACTTGATATTGACAGCATATGCACAGCGTTTTGAAAAATCAGGTATCAGTTGTGAAATTAAGTTTGTGCTTGGCAGGGATATCAGGATTTCATCTGTCGATATGTGCATAATTCTTGCAAATGCACTTGAAAATGCGTTAAATGAATGCAAATTTCTTATGACGCAGAATATTTCAACGGAGATAAGCGTGAACGGATATGAAAAGGATAACAGGATTTTTATACAGATTTCAAACACCTGCCGTCAGAATGTGTTATTTAATGATGGTATGCCTGTCACGAAGGCAGAGGGACATGGTGTCGGTACTAAAAGTATATGCTCGGTTGTGAATAAATATAACGGAATGTGTTCTTTTAATACAAAGGGAGATATGTTTATCTTAAGGGTAGTGATATAAAGGCAGCAGTTTCAGTATGTAAAATATTGAGACTGCTGTTTTTTTGTCGTTTATGCGTGTTTTTAGGTCGATTTAACCGCATTTTGGGGCGATTCACACATATTGTCACAATAAAATGATGCCGGGTAGTATAATAACTATAGCGTTGACAGAGCCAAAATTAAAAGATGCTTTCAGGCGAAAAGGAAAATATGAACATAAAAAAGGGTTTAATCAATAAATAACTGAAAGAGAGGAAATGCCTATGAACAAAACAAAAAAAACACAAAGAAAGATACTTGCGGTTATATTAAGTTTAAGTATGATGCTTTCTATGACTGCTATTTCTCCTAAAAAAGCAGATGCTTTTATGAAAGCAGATGTAACGGAAATCAAATCATCTGATATGTCTGAACTGTTGAGTCATTATTGGGATTACAAGCTTGAGGATAATAAGCTTACTATTAATCTGACTGACACAGAGGCTGAGAAAAATGTCAAAGCAGCGATTGCCGACGGTGCAACTAAAGCATATTATCAAGCGGATTTGGATTTATACATAGATAATGTAGCAACAGGAACATCCACCGCAAAACCATTAACTTCCAGAAATTTTGATGGAAATACTTGTAACATATCGCAAGATGTTTCAAGTATTGCTCAAACTATAAACACTCTTACTGTCAGTGTAAGTTTGGTGACGACGACTAAAGTAGGTTTAAAAACAACTAAAAAAACAACTCTTTGCTATAATTTTCCTATATATCTTGAAAAGGAAAACGGAAAAATCTCAATCTATTCTCCATACGGTGCAGCCGCAGTTAAGGCTTTGGAGGACTTTAATGCAAATTATAAACCTGAGAATTATCTTAAGACAAGAACATTCACAAATATTGCCAGCAAGTCATTTGAGAAGATTGTTGAAAAAGCAAAAGAACTTACTAAGGACTGTAAAAACGATGGCGAGAAAATTAAGATTATCCATGACTGGATATGTACGAATGTAGCGTACAATTATCCGGCTATTCAAGGTACAACAAGTGGAAATACTACTGATATTGATACATCCTATAAGTATGGGGAAAAATATGGAATTGACAGAGCATTTGAAGATGGACTTGCAGTATGTTCAGGATATGCCTCACTTGGCGAGCTTATGTTCCGTGCAGCAGGTATCCCAAGTATGTGTATCGAGGGAACAGGAGGTGCATTAGATGATGGCACTGAAAATAAGTCGAAGTTTGATTGCAATCATGAATGGAATGTTGTATATTACAATAATTCATGGCATTTTATGGACCTGACATGGGATAGTCCGAATGTTTATTATGGTAAAGGCGATAGTAGAAATATTTCCGGAAAAGCACCGTATTATACATATTTTGGGATACAGGCAGAATTGTTCGGAGTTTCTCATTACCAAAGACAGATATTTGATGACGCAGAAGAGGTAACCGGTATAAAAGTTGTCAATCCGAGGACACAGTATTTTGTGGGTCAAAATCTTGAAAAGAACAGCGAAATAGAACTTACAGTTGAAAATAATAAAAAGACCTGGTATGGAGTTAAAGAGAATGCGGCATATAGCGGATATGACTTGAGTAAACCGGGTAAACAGACTGTTACGGTCAGATATATGGGGCTTGAAACAACATATGATATTGAAGTGCTCGAAATGGATCATATCAAGGTTGTGCCAAGCGAAAATACAACATATCTTATAGGAAGTAAATTAAAAACTGATTTTAAATTATATGTTGTAGCAAAAGACGGTAAAGAAGTTCTTATAAAAGATACAAACGCTGAAAATACATATGTTACCTGCAGCGGTTATGATATGAACAAGGAGGGTAAGCAGACCGTTACGGTTTCTTATAAGGATTTAACGGCACAGTATGATATTAATGTAGTAGATGCAAAAGAAATCAGTGTTGAGACTGACGAGACACCGGTTTATCCATATGGGACTCAGTTCAAACCAAACTTTAAATTATATGTTACTAAGTCGGACGGAACTAAGCAGTTAGTTGAAAACGGAACTTCGCTTGCCACTTGTACAGGATATGACCTTAGCAACTTAAATAAAGTGGGTGAACAGGAAGTAACGGTTACATATCTTGGATTGACTGCAAAATACAAGATAAAGGTGGTATTAGCAGTTGGGCTTGGCTGTGTTGCAGCAAATAAGTCTTTTGAACAGGGACAGGAACTCGACACTACCGGAAATAAAGTATATTATGTATTGAAAAACGGTGAAGAGCTGATGGTAAATAATGCGGATGTTACTTACAGTGGTTATGATAAGAAAAAGACCGGCATACAGAAAATTACGGTAACTTGCAATGGACTTACTACTTCATATTATGTTACTGTAAAAGCTAAGAGTGAGCCAACGGCAACTCCTACAGTAAAGCCAACGAAAAAACCGACGGCTACACCAAAAGCAACAGCAACAGTAAAACCGACGAGAACACCATCTGTTACAGCTAGTGCAAACCCAACGACAGCACCGGATGATGATGCGGCTGCGACAAAGAAACCGACAAAGAAACCGACAAAAACATCGTCTAAAAATCCTAAAGGAACAAAAATAGCAAAGGTAAAAGCGGGTTCTAAGAAACTTGTTGTAAAGGTAAAAGCACAGAAAGTTAAAACAAACGGTTATCAGATAAGATATTCTTTGAAGAAAAACATGAAAGGTTCAAAGACGATAACATTGACAAGAAATACCAGAACATCTGCAACTATAAAAAAATTAAAGCGTCGCAAAACTTATTATATACAGGTTAGAACATATCGTAATATTGGCAAAAAGAAATATTACAGTACATGGTCTAAGGCAGTTGCTAAAAAGACATTGAGGTAGGGAGTAATAAACTTCTTTCATAACGCATATATATTTAGTAATAAGATTTAATTTATGGGGGTTGCTATGTCGAAAACAAAAATTGTGGTTTTGCGTATGAAAGAAGTTGTATATACGGCTGTGTTTGTTGGAATAGGTGTTTTGCTGCTGATAGTTTTGTTTTTTATGTTTGGCAGACAGAATTCGCCTAAAAGTGAAAGTACACAGAGTACCATAAACAACGAAAGCAGTACATATAAAAATGATGCAATATATAGAGCGGGAATTTATGAGAGCCAGTTTGTAATAGGGGAAAAAACAATAAATCTCGAAGTTGCCCTTGATGAAGAACAGGTTAAATCTGTTAAAGTCAAAAATTTAGATGAGTCTGTTGAGACTATGTATCCGCTGATGAAATCGGCAGTTAAAGATGTGTCAAAACAGCTTTCGGCTGGGGTGTCGATTGATGAAGTTGTTTTATCAAAAAATTCCATGTACACGGAAAAGCTTATTTTGGATGCGGTAAAAGCGGTACTTGATGAGCAGAGATTGTAGGGAATTTGAAAATATTTGGGGACGGAATTTGTGAAACTTATAGGATTGTAAGAAATGTGCGGATAGAACAATAATTTCTATATCCGCACATTTTGTTTGTTTTTATGAGAGTATCGCAAATTCCTGTTATAGCAGACATACAATTTTTTTATTATTTACTGAACTGATATAGTTTTTTGTAAATGTAAGTCTGTTGACTTGTATTTTATGTTATACTTAGATATAAGATTTTTTATTTGGTTTGGATAATTTATTTAATGACTATTCAAAAATCCAGATGTGTAGTATAGTTAAATTTTATTATTTATGTTATATCTTATTTGTAAATTTAGTGCAAGAGTGCGATTTCTCTTATCTTGCGAATTTATGATATATTGATGTTTATACAGGAGAAAGGATAACGGGATGGCAGTTCAGTTTATTTTTGGCGGTTCGGGCAGAGGTAAGACTTATTTTTTGCAGCACAAGATTATGGAGGAGGCTGTGAACAATCCTAAAAAGGATTATATTATGATAGTGCCTGAGCAGTTTACCATGCAGACACAGAAAGATATGATAAAGATAAGTCCGGGGCACGGCATTATGAATATTGATGTGCAGAGTTTTGTAAGGCTTGCATTCAGAGTGTTTTCGGAGACAGGTGCGGGAAATTTGCCGGTGCTTGATGACCTTGGAAAGATTATGATATTGAAAAAAGTGCTCGGACAGAAGAAGGACGAGCTTAAATATTTTGGAAGAAATATAAATAAGGACGGCTATATTTCGGAAATTAAATCGTTTATGTCTGAACTTATACAGTATGGTGCTGATGAGGACGAGATAGAACGGATGATTAAGGCTTCTGAAAAGAAACCGGTTCTTAAATATAAATTGCAGGATATGTCTGTGGCTTTTAAGTCATTTAAGGAATATATTGAAAAGAACTATATTACTTCTGAGGAACTTCTGAGTGTCTTTGCCGATGTTGTCTCACAGTCAGAACTTCTTAAAGGGGCTGTTATATGTCTTGACGGCTTTACAGGTTTTACACCACTTCAGTACAGGCTTTTGCGTGAGCTTATCAAGACGGCTGAAATGGTCTATGTGACGGTGACGGCTGATGACAGGGAGTCGGTTATAAATAAAGGAAAAAATTATCAGTTATTTTTTATGAGCAGAAAGACTGTTCATAATATAAGGCAGATTGCGAGTGAGACAGGTGTTGAGGTTTTGGATGACATATGGACGGGAAAAGAGATAAGCCAGACAAGATTTGGTGAGTCAGAGGAACTTGAATGGCTTGAACGCAATCTGTTCAGATATCCGTATAAGAGATACAATAAGAAAAATGAGGTTCCTGATATAAGCTGCCATGTGCTTAAATATGCCGAGGATGAGGTTGATTTTGTTGTTCAGAAAATAAAAGGACTGCTTGTTGGCGGCTGTCGTTATAGGGATATTGCGATTGTTGCAGGAAGTCTTGAAACATACGGAAGTATTATCGAACACTCAATGAAAAAGGCTGGGATTGCCTGCTTTGTCGACCAGAAAAGAGGTGTTCAGTCGAGTGTGCCGGTGCGTGCCATAGATGCACTTTTGCAGATAATAATAAAAGATTTTGCTTATGAGGATGTGATGGACTATCTGAAAAGCTGTCTTTCGTGGACGAGTGACAGTCAGAATGATATTCTTGATAATTATCTTCTGGCTACGGGAATCAGAGGTTTTAAATCGTGGAACAGGGAATGGAACACGGCATATGCCTACAGAAGGATGACTGACGAGTCAAAGGATTTTGCAAACGGAGTTGTCGAGAATGTCAGGCTTGGTGTTCTGGAAAATCTGTCAGAGCTTTATGAAAAAACGGCAAAAGGAAAGCATACGGTCAGAGAATATGCGGCATCATTGTTTGAGTTTTTTGAGAGACAGCATTTTTATGAGAAGCTGATGGAATTTGCTGACGAATACGAAGAAAATGAAAATTTTGATATGGCGAGTGAGTACAGACAGCTTTACGGCATGGTGATAGAAGTATTTGAAAAACTTGTCTCGCTGATGGGTGATGAGGAAATGTCGCTAAAGGAATTTAAGGATATTCTTGATGTTGGTTTTTCGGAGGCAAGGATAGGAGTAATTCCACCGGGGATAGACCAGGTTATGGCTGGTGATATGTCGAGAACAAGGATTTCAAATATAAAATACTTGTTTCTTGTGGGTGCTAACTCTTCAAATATTCCAAAGGGTAATGGAAGCGGCGGTATTATTTCGGAGTCGGAGAGAAATTTTCTTGCGGAAAATGAATTTGAACTTGCACCGACGGCAAGGCAGCAGGTATATACGGAGCAGTTTTATCTTTATTTAAACCTGACAAAGCCATCAAAACACCTATATATAACATATTGCGACAGCGAGAGGGACGGAAGTGTAAACGAGCCGTCGTATATTATTTCGAGGATAAATAAGATTTTTCCGTCAGTAAGTGTCAAATTTGAGGAGCGAAAACAGAGCGAAGAAAATGCTTGGTCTGATGATGAGGGAAAGAAATATCTTATCGCAGGTCTTAGAAATGGAGATTTTTCTGATAAAAAATGGCAGGAGATATATAATTGTTATTTTGACTCAGAGGAGAATAAAAAAACGCTTGATAACATATTGACAGCGGCTTTCTTTAAGGAAAACAAGAGCAGTATTTCCAAAAAAATCGCAAAGAGCCTTTATCCTGAAAATCTCAGAGGAAGTACATCACAGCTTGAGAGATATGCGGCTTGTGCATTTTCGTATTTTATGCAATATGGACTTAAACTTCAGGAGAGACAGGAACACACCATTGAAGCCTATGATATAGGAAATATTGTTCATGATGCACTTGATATGTACACTAAGATACTTCTTGCAGGAAACAGGAGATGGCAGGATGTTGATAAAAAAGAGCAGGAAAAGATAGCAGGCGAATGTGTGGAGAAAGCGGTAAGTCTTTGTAAGGACGGTATTATGAGAGATACGAGCAGAAATCAGTATATGATAAAGCGTATTCACAATGTTGTTAATAAGACGATATGGGCGATTTCAAAACAGATGGGTCAGGGAAGTTTTGACACTATTGAGAGTGAGCTGATTTTTGAGACTGTAGGAAAAGCCAAAGAAACAGATGAGGAACTTATAAAACTTGTGGGAAAGATTGACAGACTCGACGGATTTTCGGACGGTTCAAAGGACTATGTGAGGGTTGTCGATTATAAGACAGGAAACAAGGAATTGTCGCTCAGTGAACTTTATTACGGACTTCAGATGCAGCTTGTCATTTATCTTAAGGCGAGCATTGATAAGAAATCTAAGGCTGAAAAGATAGTTGTGCCTGCGGGTATGCTCTATTACAGGATAAAAGACCCTATCTTAAATGAAAAGGTTACGCCTGAAAATTTTGAGCAGAAAACTTTGGAATCGCTTGCGATGAACGGGCTTGTAAACGGAGATTTTCCTATGCTTGAGGGAAGTGACAGAAATCTTGAGCAGAACAACGGCGTGTACCAGCCTGATTATGTGTCTTCCGTAAGCAATATTGAAACCGGGAAAAAAGGTCAGCTTAAGAAAAGCTCAGGTGTCACAAATACAGATTGTCTTAATGAGCTTATTAAATTTACGGAGAAAAAAGTTGTGGATATGTCAGAGGAGATACTTGACGGAAAAACACTTGTAAATCCGTATAAGACAAATGAGTCACAGCCAAAATCAGCCTGTATGTATTGTGCGTTCAGGAGCGTGTGCAGATTTGACAGCAGGCTTTATGGCAATGATTATAGGGTGTTTGAAAAATTGTCGGATGATGATGTTATGAGAATTATTCATGGGGAACTGTCGGAGGAGGAATGATATGGGCGATACAAGATGGACGGATGACCAGCAGAGAGTTATTGATGCGAGAAATTGCAATCTTTTAGTTTCAGCGGCGGCTGGTTCGGGCAAGACTGCGGTGTTAGTTGAGCGAATTATAAAAATGATAACTGATGAAAAAAACAATGTGGATATTGATAGATTGCTGGTGGTTACCTTTACAAATGCGGCGGCAGTAGAGATGAAAACAAGAGTGGGTGAAGCTATAGAGAGCAGGCTTCTTGAAGAACCTGACAATGAACATCTCCAAAGACAGGCTTCGCTTCTTCATAATGCACAGATTACGACAATGCACAGTTTTTGTCAGTATGTCATAAGAAATTATTTTCATGTGATAGATATTGACCCTGCTTTTAAGGTTGCAAATGAGAATGATATGAAGATTGCTCAGAGTGAAATTCTTGCTGAGCTTATCGAACAGCGTTATGAAACGGAAAAAGATAATGAAAATTCAGCGTTTCATCTATTTTCAGAAATGTTTGCTCACGGCCGTGATGACAGCAAGATTGAGTCGATTGTGCTTGAATTATATGGAAAAGCCATGAGTTACCCGTGGCCTGAAAAGTGGCTCAATTCGATTACGGACATATATAAATGTGAGAATGTGCAGTCACTCGAAAAGACTAAATGGATAGGCGAGCTTGTAAGTTATGTTAAGGAGCTTGTAAATTCATACAAATTACTTGCCGAAAAAGCAATAAAAATATGTGATGAGCCTGACGGTCCGGCAAAATACAGAGCAGCTTTTGAGGATGACATAAGGCAGTTTGATGATATATGCAAGGCGGAGAATTTTGAAGAATTGTCGGCGGCATTTGGAAAAGTTTCAAGGATGGATAAGGGCAGAATTACAAAGAAAGACAATGTCGATGCAGAGAAAAAGGACATGGCAAGTGCGTTCAGGGACGCTTATTTTTCAAGTCAGGGAGGAATGATAAAACTTCAGGAGAAATTTTTCAATAAAACTTTGGAGCAGCAGATACAGGAATTAAATGAGATGGCACCTGCCGTGGAGGAACTTGTTAAGCTGACGATTGATTTTATCCATGCGTTTGCAAAGCGAAAAAGAGAGGACGGGGTTATTGATTTTAATGATATGGAGCATTTTGCCCTTGCAATACTGACGAGTGAAAATAAGGAAGGTGAGGTAGTTCCGAGCAAGGTGGCAGAAGAACTCAGGGAGTATTATCAGGAGATAATGACGGATGAGTATCAGGACAGCAATTATGTTCAGGAGCTTATACTTACCAGCATTTCGGGAGAGCCTGCAACAGCTCCTTATATGTTTATGGTAGGTGATGTAAAGCAGAGTATTTACGGTTTCAGGCTGGCAAGACCGGAATTGTTTATGAACAAATATAACAGCTACAGTCTTGAGGGTGGAACAAAGGAGCATAGAATTGATTTAAAGCAGAATTTCAGAAGCAGGGCTTGTGTGCTTGAAAGTTCAAATGCTGTCTTTGAGAAGATAATGAAGCCGTGTCTTGGCGGTGTTGAGTATGACGAAGCGGCAAGACTTGTGCCGGGGCGGGTTTACGAGGAGACAGACAAAAAAACGGCAGAAAAAGCGTCAATTATTCTTATTGACAAAAAAGCAGATAATGACGATGGAATGATGGACAAAGAGCTTGAGGCCGCAGCAATCGGAAATAAGATAATTGAGATGGTGCAGGGTGAAAATCCTCTTTATGTATGGGGAAAACAGGGTTATCACAGGGTTACATACAGCGATATTGTAATACTTTTAAGGAGCGTTCAGGGGTGGACAGAGCCGTTTCTTGAAACATTGTCTGATATGGGAATACCAGTGTCGGCAGGCACGAAAGCAGGATTTTATGAGTCGATAGAAATTCTCACAATGACAAATCTGCTCAGGATAATAGACAATCCGAGACAGGATATACCGCTTGTGTCAGTGCTTCGCTCGGTCTTTGTGGGACTTAGTGATGATGAACTTGCGGCGATAGCCGTAATGCCGAGGACTCTTGATTATTGGGATGCAATGAGCCTTTTTGTAAAGACAGTGAGAAAAGAAGACGGCACAGAAAAGTATATGACAAATATAGTTCTTGATGAAAAAGAAGCAGATGAGCTGGCAGACAGACTGGAAGATTTTATGGATAAATTAAATTATTATCGTGAATTGGCAAAAGAACTTCCGGTCGATAAGATAATACAGACAATTTATGATGAAACTGATTTTTATGATATTATGTCGGCAATGCCAGCGGGCGAAAAGAGGGCGGCAAATCTCGATATTTTACTGGGACAGGCGAGGGATTATGCAGCAAACGGGCATCATGGAATATTTAAGTTTACACATTTTGTCGAGAATATAAAAAAGGCGGCGCTTGATATTGGAGAAGCATCGGTAAACAATGAGAGCATGAACGCAGTAAGAATAATGACAATGCACAAAAGCAAGGGACTTCAGTTTCCGGTTGTATTTGTGTCAGGACTTGGAAAAAGTGTAAATCTCATGGAGGCAAACGACAAGGTTATAATAAATTCGGACTATGGTGTCGGAACTGATTATGTAAATCTTAAACTTATGTACACCGAAAAAAGTCTGTTCAACAATTTCCTCAGAAGCAGGATAAAAGTTAATGCACTTGCCGAGGAAGTAAGAATGCTTTATGTTGCGATGACAAGAGCCGAAGAAAAACTGTTTTTAACCGGAGTGTCTGCAAATATTCTGCAGGGAAACATGGGAGCAAGAGGAGAGGGAAAAAAGAAGATAACGACATGGAAAGAAAAAGGGCAAAACCTTGAATTTTCGGGACTTTTGTCACTTACAAAGCACATAGACATGATAATGGCTGCGATAGCTGACAGACCTGTTTTTAAGGAGTGCATAGAAGAGCTGGAATCTGAAAAAGTGTATGGAACAAATGATGAACTTTTTGACCTTGAGGTGGTATCAGTCAATAATATTGTAAGCGTATCAAAGGAAAACCGTGAGATAGCAAAACAAAAAGAAAAAGAACTTATAAACTGGGATGCGTCAAAAGTTTATGATAAAGAAATGAAAGATTATATAGCACAGAACTTGGAATTTTCGTATAAATATGAAAATGAACTTGGAATACCTGTTAAAGTGTCTGTATCTGAACTTAAAAGAATAGCGATGGAAAAACTTGACGAGTTTAATGCTGGAGATGTTGAGGAAAATCCGGTACGAGAGGAGGAAATTTCGCTTTTTGACGGTTCGTATGAGGAGTGTTCATTAGACGGTAAAAATAATGAGAATGTAGCAGAAAGCAAATATGCAGATATACCACGACCTGACTTTATGAAAAAAGAGGAAGTAAAGACGGGTGCCGCAAGGGGAACACTCTATCATCTTGTTATGGAACATATTCCGTATGAAAGACTTGACAAAGATTTTGACTTTGCACTGTTTATTGAAGAACTTGTGCAGGGCGGTTATATGACCGAAGAAGATGCAAAAGCGTTGAATGTAAAGAAGTTTGAGTGGTTTGCAAAGAGCAGATTATGCGGCAGGATGAGGGCGGCAGCAGAAACAGGGGAACTTAAAAGAGAGCAGCCGTTTATGATAGGAATACCCGCAAATGAAGTATATCCTGACAATAGTGACAGTGATGAGCTTATAATGATTCAGGGAATTATTGATGCCTTTTTTTATGAGGGCGAGGATATAATACTTGTTGATTACAAGACGGATTTTGTCATGAAAGGACAGGAAGAAAAACTGGTAGAAAGGTATAAAACGCAGCTTGATTACTATGCGAGAGCGATAGAGAGTGTGACCGGTAAAAAGGTGAACGAAAAGATTATTTATTCATTTTCGCTTGGGAAGACGATAGAGGTGGAGTAGGTGGGATACTCCACCTCTATTAAATCGGTGGTATTGTTCATATTTATATATTTACGCATGAAGCAAACTTTCCGAAGTATAATGAGGATGAAAAATTATTACAGGGGCTTGTAGATGAATTTAAGGAAATATGTGTTAAAATGGAAGAACTGACACATCAGGGTAAAATGACTGAACTTGAAAACAGGATAATAGTAGAGCTGTCAAAAAAAGTAGTTGATAATATAGCAAGGAAGTATGAGAGAATAAGGAAAGGAGTTGAAGGAATTATGGGAGGAAAAGTAATAGAGACAGAAGCGAAGAAGATGTATAATCGTGGCATTAGTGAGGGAATATTACTTGGCGAAGAAAATGGAAGAAGCGAAGGAATTATTGGAGCAATCGGAATATTAAAAGATTTGAATATGTCTGAAAGTGAAATAAAAAAACAGATTATAAAAAAGTTTAGTTTAAGTGAGGATGCGGCAGCAAAGTATTTAAAGGAATGTTCAAAGTAAAATCCAATTAAAATACCCCCCGTGTAATGTAAAGTATATTTTTTTACATTACACGGGGGGTATTTTGGTAAAGAAATGTTTTAATAATTACCTTTTCACAGTTAGTTATAACTCTTTTTCAAGTGTTTCTATATCCTTTATCCACATATTGACTGATGCATCACTAGGCATACGCCAGTCACCTCGCGGAGAGAGTGCAACACTTCCGACTTTTGGTCCGTCAGGCAGGCATGAGCGTTTGAACTGCTGTGCAAAGAAACGCCAATAGAATGTTCTGAGCCATTTATAGATGGTTTCTTTGTCGTAGTCACCGTCAAATGTGTATTTTGCAAGGCGGTATATCTTTGACGGAGTGTAGCCAAATCGCATAATATAATATAAGAAGAAATCGTGCAATTCATATGGACCGACAAGGTCTTCTGTTTTCTGTGCGATTTTTCCGTCTTTGTCAGGCGGAAGAAGTTCAGGGCTTACAGGAGTGTCGAGTACATCCATAAGTACATCGTGAAGCTGTTTGTCAGGTGTTGTCTCGGCATAATACAAGACAAGGTATCTTACAAGTGTTTTTGGTACGGAGCAGTTGACACCGTACATTGACATATGGTCACCGTTGTAGGTTGCCCATCCGAGTGCAAGCTCTGACATATCACCTGTTCCTATTACCATTCCGTTTAGCTCATTGGCAAGGTTCATAAGGATAAGGGTACGCTGTCTTGCCTGAGAGTTTTCGTAAGTTACATCATGGATTGAACTGTCATGCCCTATATCCCTGAAATGAAGATTAACTGCTTCATGAATAGGTACTTCTTTTAGTGTTGCACCGATTTTTTCGGTAAGGATGCACGCATTCTGGTAAGTTCGGTCGGTTGTTCCAAAACATGGCATTGTTACTGCACAGATGCCGCTTCTGTCAAGGCCGAGCATATCAAAGGCTTTTGCTGTAACTAAGAGTGCAAGTGTTGAGTCAAGTCCGCCTGAAATACCGACTACGGCTGATTTACAATGTGTGTGTTCAAGTCGCTTTTTTAATCCTTTTGCCTGAATATTAAGTATTTCGTCGCATCGGCGGTCACGGTCATTTTTATCATTAGGTACAAATGGTGTTTTCTCAAAGTGACGGGTGAGAGTTGTGTCGCAAATGTTTTTAAATTCAAATTCAGCTACCTCATATCCGTTTGTTTCAGGATCATTGATGGTAAAAGTGGACATTCTCCTGCGTTCGCTAACAAGTCTGCCAAGATCAATCTCGCTTATTGTCATACCGTTTTCAAAGCGTTTTGTTTCAGAGAGAATACTTCCGTTTTCGGCTATAAGATTGTGTCCTGCAAAGACGAGGTCTGTTGAGGATTCGCCCTCACCGGCATCTGCATAGATGTAGCCGCTAATAAGTCGTGCTGACTGGTTTTTTACGAGTTCACGCCTGTAAAGGTCTTTGCCTGTTGTTTCATCGCTTGCTGAAAGATTTGCGATAACGGTCGCTGATGCCATGGCATGATAACATGATGGCGGAACCGGCATCCATAAATCCTCGCATATATCTATGCCTATGACAAGTTCCGGGAGATTTTTTGCTTTGAACAGCAGATTTGCACCAAATGAGACAAATGAGCCGGAATCTTCTAATTCATAACCAAGTTCAGGTATATCTATATAAGAAACTTCTTTAGGTCCGACTGCAAAATGCCTTGCTTCGTAAAATTCTGAATAATTCGGAATATGTTGTTTTGGAACGAGTCCGAGCAGTGTGCCGTTAAATACTACAGCGGCGACATTGTAAAGTTTAAAATTATTAAGAAATGGCAGTCCGACTATTGTTACCATATCAAGATTTTCAGATGCCTTGATTATCTTTTTCAGACCGTCAAGCGAGCCTTTGAGAAGAATATCCTGTAAGAAAAGGTCATTACAGGTATAACCTGATATTACAAGCTCAGAGAAAACGGCAAGTTTTACATCAAGTTTATGAGCTTCAATCATTGCTTTTATAATGTTTTCTGTATTAAAATCCGTATCACCGACTCTTATGTCAGGGGTGATGGCGGCAGCTTTTAAAAATTTATCTTTCATTGTTACCTCCGTTATTTTAAATTACATTAAGTTCTTTTAAAATGGAATCATGGTGGTGCAAAGGTGCTTTGCACAAACCATATGCAATATAGTGTATTGCAAATAAATTCGCAACCACACATAAAAAAGTATAACACATTATGGAAAATTGGGGGGGATAAAATGTTATCGTAATTTAGATAAAAAAATAAGAATCGCCTGGAGTGACGATTCTTAAGGAGAAGGTATGAAAAAAATTTAAGCACTATCAAATGATTTCGTTTCATTTGATGATGTTATAATAACAAGGGAATGTGAACTTGCAATGTTATTTTTGTTAATTAAATGTGAACAAAAATTTAAAAAATATCATTTTTTGTAGAAACAGGGTGTTTTTTTGAAAAACTAAAAAATTAACGGATAAAGATTAAGGATAAATAAGTAAAAAGCAAATAAAAAAATCAGGAAACACATAAGTATTTGTCCTGATTTCTTTTGGGCGTTAAAAAATATTAAATTAAAATATATAAGAAAATCAAGGAAAGTTTCCTTCGATTGTCTCAACATCAACAGTTGTGATGATACTATTAAAAGGAATTAAGGTCAAGGGGGAAAAGTTAAGTTGAAATAAATTAACATAATTAACGGGAAATGTGCTATTATAATAAGTAGAAAAATAAAAAACTTAATTTTATTAAGCAAAAAATATTAGGATTTAAGGGTTAATACGATATAGGATTGGAGAAAAAATGAAAAACGATGAATTAGACAACATAGATAAAATGATAATAACAATGCTTCAGGAAAATGCAAGAATGTCTTTGAAAGAGATTGCACAGAAAGTATATCTTTCCTCTCCGGCTGTTTCGGCACGAATAGATACACTTGTTCAGAACGGATATATAGAGGGGTTTCATGCAAGAATAAATCCAATCAAGTTAGGGTATCATATAAAAGCATTTATTAATCTTGAGGTGTCACCAATCGACAAAAAAGATTTTTATCCATATATAAACAGTTGCAAAAATGTTGTAGAATGTAATTGTGTAACAGGTGATTATTCAATGCTGCTTGAAGTATTATTTCCAAGCACGGATGAATTAGATCAGTTTATAGGAGAATTACAAAAGTATGGCAGGACAAAAACACTTATTGTGTTTTCAACTTGTGTGGAGTACAGAGGACTTCAGATGTGATAATGGAGGATAAGGTTTGGATTTTACAGGAGCGTTTGACAATATGCCTGACTGCATGGTGGTTGTCAAACGGAATTTAGACAGAGAAGATGGCTTTGAAGAAGTATATTTAAATAAAGCATTTAAGAACAAAAAGAGTTTAATAGACAGTTTTGAATCAAATGTTCTTTTGAAAATTTTTCGAGATAGATATGATGAAATTAAGATGGTAATATCGGATATTTTTGCGGGGATAAAAAAGGCAGAGATAATTTCTTTGTATAATGAAGAAATTGGAGGAAATTTTTCTGCACAATTTTATATCGCAGGAGAACCCGAATATTGCATATGTATTTTCAGGGAAGAATTTGGAAGCATGGAGAATAAATCATTAAAGTGTGCTTATGATATTTCAAAAGTAGCAAATGAAGCAAAAAGTGCCTTTTTGAGGCATATGGGACAATATATGAAAACTCCGGTAAATTATATTATTGGGATAACTGATATGTTGTGGGCATCTAAAAAATATTATCATGACAATGAGAGATATATAGGTAAGATAAGAAATGCCTCAGATGTATTGCTGGAAAATATAAATAAGATGTTGGATGTAAGCAGGATAGCAGTCGGAGACACAAGACTTTTATATGAAAAGATTTCTATTAGCGAACTTATTGAAGAAATAATTGGGGAAATAGAAGAATATATAATCGAAAAAGGGCATGAACTTATTGTAAATATGGATGACATATCACAGGATAATGTATATACAGACAAAATGAGATTAAAGCAGGCAATTAAAAATATTGTGCTTAATGCAGTTAAATATACATATAAAAACGGGATTATAAAAGTTACGGTAATAGAGGGAAAACAAAAATTTGGAAATTTATCAATATATGAAATAATAGTGGAGGACAATGGTCCGGGAATTGAAAAACAATATATTGATAATGCATTAAAAAGTATCATATTTGAACATGACAATAAACAGAATGGACATGGAATCGGGCTTGGTCTTTGGATAACAAAAAATTCCATAAGAGTTTTGAATGGAGATTTAAAGGTTGATAGTAAACTTGAAAATGGAACAAAGTGTACGATAAGTGTTCCGTTGTCAACAGAAAAGGATTATTGTGAGGATAATAATTATCTTTCAGAAAACCAGGCATTGAAATTTATCAGACAAAAAAATAAAAACCAGACAAAAAGAGTTTTAATAGTACAAAATTTAATAACATCCAAAAATACACTCAGACAAAAACTGATATGTCTGGGATTTGATGTAGAATGTGCTTCAACGGGAAAAGAAGCACTTATGATATACAGGGAAAAAGGAGAGGGGTATTATTGTGCCATAATAACTGATGCACAGCTTCCGGAAATAAGTGGTTATGAACTTGCACTAGAAATACGAAAAGAAGAAAAAGGGATATATCTGCCTATAATAGCCATGTCAAAAACCCATTATATAGAAGATTCCGTATTTTCGGAGGAAATGGGAATAACAATGCATATCAGTAAGGATGCAGATATATCCGTTTTGAAGGCAGCATTTGAAAAGCTAAATATTTAGCAATGTTCCTTTTGGCAGCATTTTTCGCAAAGACCGTGAAAAATAACTGTATGTCCTTCTATTTTGCCGGGAAAGTTTGCATTTGCAATAATGTCGATATGCTCAATGGAGTCCATTTTAATATCTAACAGGCACTTGCAGGCTCTACAGAAAAAATGATTGTGCGGAATGGGATTGCCATCAAAGTGAACAAATCCATCTCCGCAATCTATCTGTATAGCTTCGCCATGTTCTACAAGAAAATTCAGATTTCTGTAAACTGTGCCAAGACTGATATTAGGAAATGTTTTTTGGATATTTAAATAAACTGTATCAGCGGTCGGATGACAGGTAACAGACTTAAGATAGTCCTTTATTGCTTCGCGCTGTTTGCTGTAGCGAATCGTTGACATAAAAATCACTCCTATATAATGGTAAAAAACAAAAGGTTTTAAGTGTATAAACAATAATAATTACTAATATAGTATATTATACCAATAAGGCAGGTATATGTCAAAAATAATAGTACAAAAAATTTAATAATAAGGTATAATATAAGTTATATTTATCAATAAAGGAATATTGTTATAAAAGGAGAAAACAGGATGGCACAAATGCGTATTCGCTTAAGTAGATTGAAAAGCGGAATGATAATAAAGGATAATATTTATTCTAGAACAGGGACATTTTTAATAGGAGCGGGGACTGTAGCTACACCTGATATTATTTCTTTGCTTACAAAACATCTTATAGAGTATGTTAATGTTGAGTATGATTTATTGGCACACGGGCAATCACAAACAAGTACGATAACTCCTGAACAGAAGAAAATATTTAAAGAAAAATTTTGTATAGCAGAGGAAACAGTATCGAAAAATCTTAAGAAAATGGTGTCAAATGATAAGGATATAGATGTAAATGAATTGCTGGAGTCATTAAATGAAGTTGTAACAAAAGCTGACAATACAGTGAATTTATGCGTTTTATTATCGAAGATGAAAGAAAATGCCTCCGGTCTTTATACACATTCTGTTAATGTTGCATTGTGGGGGCAGATACTTGCAGGATGGATGGGATACAGAGAGGATATGATAGAAAAAGTTGCGATTACGGGTATTTTGCATGATATAGGGATTCTTAAATTTACACAAAATGAGTTAGATGATTTTTCCTTTCACAAGGAACTTGAAATGGGAGCTTTTTCAAAACATTCAATGTATGGATATGAACTTGTTAAAAATAAGGATCTCGACCAGAGTATAAAGCAGGCTGTTTTGACACATCATGAACACGCAGATGGTTCCGGATTTCCACTCGGTGTTGACAATAAAAGCTTAAATCCGATACAGAGAGTTATTGAGATAGTAGATGTTTATGATACGCTGCTTATGAGAGAGCCGGGATTTAAGAGAATGTCACCTTTTGAAGTATTGATACAATTAAATGAAGTGGAAGGTAATAAATATGATCCGTCAGCACTTCTGATATTTACATCAAGGCTTGCACAGACTTTCATACAGTGCAGAGTGCGGCTGAATAACGGTCAGGAAGGAAAAATAGTATTGTTTAATAAGTACAGTATATTAAGACCACTTATTCAGGTTGGTTCGGGATTTGTTGATCTGGCATTGAGAAAAGACTTAAATATAGTGGAGCTGCTTGATTAATCCGGGGTGACATCAAATGTGTGCAGCAGTCAAAATAGCAAAAAGGAGGAAAACACTTTTGTGATTTCCTCCTTTAAAAATCTTTATACGATGTTTACGCAGAAATTATTAACCGAAATATCTTTCAAGTAAGCCTTTGAAAGCTTTTCCATGTCTAGCCTCATCTCTAGCCATCTCATGAACTGTATCATGGATTGCGTCAAGTCCGAGTTCTTTAGCTTTTTTAGCAAGAGCCATCTTTCCTGCTGTAGCACCGCACTCGGCATCTACACGCATCTCAAGGTTTTTCTTTGTGCTGTCTGTGATAACTTCGCCGAGAAGTTCTGCAAACTTAGCAGCATGCTCTGCTTCTTCGTAGGCTGCTTTCTCCCAGTAAAGTCCGATTTCAGGATAACCCTCACGATGAGCAACTCTTGCCATAGCAAGATACATACCTACTTCTGAACATTCGCCGTTGAAGTTGTCTCTGAGTCCCTGAAGAATTTCCTCATCTACGCCCTGTGCTACACCAACAACGTGCTCAGCAGCCCATGTAAGCTCGCCCTCTTCCTGTTTGTTAAACTTGTCTGCTGAAACTCCACACTGTGGACATTTTTCAGGAGCTGCATCTCCTTCATAAACATAACCGCATACTGAACATACCCATTTTGCCATAATAATAATCTCCTTTTCTAAAAATTATATTGTTTGATTTTTGTTAAAAAATTTGTTGTTTAATCATTAGTAAATAGTAATTATTACTGTTTATGTGTTATATGTTATCATTTATTATTTGCTTTGTCAACAGAAAAAATGTATTTTTTTTTAAAATGATGAAAAAATACTGTTTAAGGGTGAAAGTACAATGAAAATGTAGTTGTAATAGAGTGGCAAGGTTGTGTGAAAACCGTTGGAATATAGTGATATATAAGAATAAATCAGGAAAATAGGATAATGGTACGAATATTGTAAATTTTATATAAAATATCATTATCAAAGATGTAAAAAATATATTTTACATCTTGTGGGGAGAAAAAGACCGGTGGTATTGCAAATGGGTTAGGTATGGCTGATAATGATAATGAATACTGATAAAGTATGAAATATTTGTCATTTTGCAAAAAAAATAGTATTCTATTATAATTGATATAGTGGCATAGCGGTTTTGAGGTAAATTAGTGTCGCAGATTGTATTATTGCTGTGTATCTTTTGTAATATTACAAAACGCTTTAATTTTTTGTCGGTGTTTGACAGGAAATGGGTCACAAATCTATGAATAGAGGATAACAAATAAAATGAAAAAGTATCAGATGATAAAATTTTACATATCAAGAATTTATAAAAACATATACAGATTTATTAGATGGGGGATTTTTTCGGCGATAGTAGGAATCGTTGTCGGTTCTTTTAGTACATTGTTTGCGTATTGTCTGAGAGTGGTGACAGAGATAAGAACCGGGCATCCGCAGATAATATTTGCACTTCCGCTCGGAGGTATTATTATAGTGGCACTTTACGGAATTTTTAAATATAAAAATGATAAGGGTACAAATCTTGTCTTATCGACAATTCATGCGGAAACAGAAATACCTTTCAGAATGGCACCGCTCATTTTTATATCTACGATTATCACGCATTTTTTGGGAGGTTCGGCAGGCAGAGAGGGAGCAGCATTGCAGCTTGGCGGAAGCATTGGAAATCAGCTTGGAAGATTGTTTAGATTTGATGAAAAAGACAGACGAATAGTAGTTATGTGTGGAATGAGTGCGGCATTTTCGGCAATATTTGGGACTCCGATAGCTGCGTCAATATTTTCAATGGAAGTTGTGAGTGTTGGGGTAATGTATTATGCCGCACTTGTGCCATGCGTATTTGCGGCACTCATTGCATCAAAATTTGCAACACATATGGGCATAGGACCTAATACATTTAATATAGCACATATACCGGGATTTCAGATAGTACCGAGCATAAAGATAATCATTCTTGCAATGTGCTGTGCGGCATTGAGTGTAATTTTTTGTATGGTACTTCACGGTCTCGGCGACATTTACAGGGAAAAAATTAAGAATCCCTATATAAGGATAGTTTTTTCAAGCATTATCATAATAATACTCACTGTTATACTTCATACGGACGATTATATGGGGGCAGGCGTGCCCGTGATAGTGAGGGCGATACATGGAAATGTAAAGCCGATGGCTTTTATATGGAAGATAATTTTTACGGCACTTACTCTTGAAGCCGGATTTAAGGGTGGTGAGATAGTACCGTCATTTTTTATAGGGGCGACTTTTGGCTGCCTTTTCGGTCAGATTTTTGGAATTTCACCGTCACTTTGTGCAGCAGTTGCTATGATGGCTGTTTTCTGTGGAGTGACAAACTGCCCGATAACATCAATGTTGATAGCATTTGAACTTTTCGGCTATGAAGCTGTGCCATTCTTTCTTATTGCAATAAGTGTAAGTTATCTTATGTCAGGATATTATGGATTGTATCATGATCAGACTATCGTTTATTCTAAATATAAGGCAGAATATATAAACAGAAAGGCGAGGGAATAATATAATTGAGATAAAAACGCAAAAAACACTTGACACACATATATATATTGTGGTAATGTTAGTTTTGTTCTGTGAATTGCAGGACACACTGCCGTAGACAGTAGGTGCCGGTGAACCGGTGTAAGTACAAACGCCTACCGAGGAAGATGAATTTCGATATGAATTATTTTCACCTCGTTCGGCTGGATTTATGCGACGAGGTTTTTATTTTGCCTGAAAGAGATTGTGTTTCGTTTAAATATAATCGACTTTTCAGGACAAACTATATTGTCTGTCTGCAGTGGATATTATGGGGAGAACCCAGGAAAGGAGACTTACTCATGGCAAAAGTTGAAATCAAACAGCCTATAGTTGATGAGATTAAGGCAAAGATTGACGGTGCTGCAACTGTTGTACTTGTAGATTATCGTGGACTTACAGTAGAGCAGGATACAAAGCTTCGTAAAGGACTTAGAGAGGCAGGATGTGAGTACAAAGTTTACAAGAACACACTTATGAAGCGTGCTTTTGAAGGAACTGATTTTGCTCAGTTAGATGACTTACTTGACGGACCATCTGCTATCGCTATTTCAAAAGAGGATGCAACAGCTCCTATCAGAGTGCTTAACAATGTAGCAAAGGAAGCTGAGGCACTTGAATTTAAGGGTGCAGTAGTAGAAGGAACATTCTACGATGTTGACGGTGTTAAAGCACTTGCAAGCATCCCTTCAAGAGAGGAACTTATTTCCAAGTTACTTGGTTCTTTACAGTCACCTATCACAAATCTTGCTCGTGTTCTTAATCAGATCGCTGAAAAGGGTGATGGAGCTGCAGAGGCTTAATTATTTGAACGAAACGGGAACGGTAGGTTTCCAAAGAAAATGCTGATGTTTGCACTTTCGGTGTGAGCGGCGGCAGGATACTACATCAGTCAGATGACTGATGCAACGAATTTATAAAATATATTTATTATGGAGGTAATGAGATGACAACTCAGGAATTTATCGATGCTATCAAAGGCATGACAGTTTTAGAATTAAATGATTTAGTAAAAGCTTGTGAGGAAGAATTTGGTGTTTCTGCAGCAGCAGGTGTTGTAGTTGCAGCAGGTGCAGCAGGTGCTGACGGAGCAGCAGAGAAAGATGAGTTCGATGTAGAGCTTACAGAAGTTGGACCAAACAAAGTTAAGGTTATCAAAGTTGTTCGTGAAGTAACAGGTTTAGGACTTAAGGAAGCTAAGGAAGTTGTTGACGGAGCTCCTAAGGTTGTTAAAGAGGGTGCATCTAAGGAAGAAGCTGAAGACATCAAAGCTAAGATCGAAGCTGAAGGTGCTAAGGTTACACTTAAATAATTTACTGAACATTTATAATGTGAGGAAAATATACTGTCATACAGACAGAAATAAAAAGGCGGACTGCTTTCAAAGTAGTTCGTCTTTTTTGTTGATGTGTCTCTGCCAAAGGCGTTGAAACGAGAAGCGATGTTTAGGAGAAAATTAGAGCAGGCTTCGGATGAGTATTAAAACTCATCCAGCACTTTTGCAACACCGTTCTCTTCATTTGATAATGTAACAAAGTCGGCTTTTTCTTTGACAATATCAAGTGCGTTTGCCATCGCAATGCCGTATCCACAATGTTCTATCATCTCAATATCGTTTATATCATCACCAAAAGCACATATATCTTTAAGTGAAATATCAAGATAATCTGCCATATGTTTGATGGCATCGAGTTTGCTTGCTTTTTTGTGAAAAAATGTATATGTGGTTTCACCACGGTAATGGAAATATTCACAGCCGCATTTGTCGGCAATGGCTTTTGCAATATTGTTATCAGATATATGAGCAACTATCTTGCACGCTTCTTCGGGAAATGATTTGTCTATGTCAAAATAAATTCCCGGAGAGTGATCCTGTTTTATATTGTTAAAAGATTGATTTTCAGGTTTTTTGCTGTTTGAGGCTGCATTGATATTGACAACATTTTTTTGGTCTGCAGTAGTGTTAGTATTATCAGATGGAAACCTATACAATGCCGTAGTTGTTGGAATGGCTATGTGGGAAGTGCAGTCATATTTTTTTAGTTCGTTTATTATGTCGTTTGTCATATCTTTAGTCATTGTGCGTGAATATACGAGTCTGCCGTTTTCATATACAAGTGTTCCATCGGTAAGTATCTGAAAATCTGCGTGAAGTTTTCTTGCATAATAAGAAGCACCGACTATGTATCTGGCTGTTGCGATTGCAATGTGAATACCTTTTTTGCGGCATCGTTCAAAGGCTTTTATGGTTTCTGTTGTTATCTCTTTATTGTTATTTAGGGCAGTTCCGTCTAAATCCGTAACTATAAGTTTTGGTGTAAACATCTTTTTCTCCTGTTTTTTAAATATATTTTACCATATATAAGTAAGTTAATATATGAAAAAATATATACAAAAAAAGTTATCTGCACTTACATTTTGGGTGTTTTTTGCATTTTTGACATTTGCGGCATTTTTTACAGTCGCAGAAAGTGTCGAGCATTTTTGAAACTTCGTCCCATGAATGTTTCATACAGATTGCTTTTCTGTCAAGACAGCAGTTGTATTGGGTTGCTTTTCTAATGCAGTTTTTGATTGACATATGCTAGAGCCTCCTTTTGCCGGGGAATATTATTTATTGCCAATTATCTTTTTTGTGCTGAACTGTTACCATCTATATTATTATATTAATTTGATAATCATTTGGTTACTATTTTGTAGTATGCTATATATGATGTGTTTGGGTTAATGTTTACTCGCAAGTTTGACAATAGCTGTCAGGCTATAGGCAGAAGTTATAAAAATACAAGAGCTTAGAGGTGAAGTTAGATGACAATCTGTTGCAGAGCAAAACAAATTGTTATTATATAATCATCTCATAAAAAGTTGCTGAGAAAAGAGGTTTATTATGGCTGGAATTTTAATTGTTGAGGACGATACTACAATAAATGAGATGGTTGCAAGAAATCTTAAGATGGTAGGTCACAAATGTACACAGGTATATGACGGTAAAGAGGGACTTGAAATGATTGAAAATGGAGATTTCGACTTGGTGCTGCTGGATGTTATGCTGCCCGGAATGTCGGGGTTTGAGATTATGGAAAAGACTAAGGATGTACCCGTAATATTTGTGACGGCAAAGGGGGAACTTAACGATAAACTGCACGGTCTTTCGATAGGAGCGGAGGATTATATCGTAAAGCCGTTTGAGATATTGGAACTTATCGCAAGAATAAATGTAGTGCTCCGCAGGGCAAAGAAAAATGATGATGTCTTTAAGATAAGTGATATTGAGGTAAATCTTGACAGGCACGATGTATTTAAAAATGGGGAGAGAGTTCAGCTTGCACCGCAGGAGTATGAGCTTCTGGAAGTGCTTATTTTAAATAGAAATATGGCAATGTCGAGGGAGAAACTTCTTGAACTTGCGTGGGGATGGGACTATATGGGAGATACAAAAACGGTTGATGTTCATATAAGAAAACTTAGAAAAAAATTAGGGCTTGAAAAGGAAATCTGCACGATAAATAAGCTTGGTTACAGGCTTGAAACTGATTAAAAAGAGGAGATTATTATGAAGTTATGGCAGAAATTATATGTGGTGCTTATTATTCCGATACTGTTGATTTTAAATATTGCAATATACCTGCTTTTTGGAATTACATATAAGGAAAATATTGCAGCGGAAAAAAAACAGGCGGTCGGGGATTTTGGAATGATAATTGACCAGATTTATGGTGAAATGCAGCAGTCACAGTTAAATGACAAGGATGTTAAAAATATAATTCAGAAATATACCAATTATTATAAACAGCAGAAGATAGAACTTGGACTATGGCAGGGCGAGAAAAAAAAGAAGATTTATTATTCGGATAAGGCTCATTTTAATACTAAAAAAAACAGCATTAAAAACAATAAGGTTATAAAGTGTTATATTGACGGGCATACAAGACTTATGGTGTTTAAGCTGCAAAAATGTCAAAAAAAGACATTCTATTTTGGATATGAGAAAACTCTATATAATCTTGACAGTATGTGGAAAAATATCAGAATATATTATGCGATTGGAAGTCTTGTAATATCAATTATCATGGCATTGTTTATGATAGTTGTTTTGCAGAAATGCATAAAACCGGTGGAAAATCTTAATGAGACAGTTAAAAAAATGGCAGGCGGCGAACTTGAGACAAGAACCGATATAAAAGGAAGTGATGAGCTTGCTGTTCTTGGAAAGAATATAAATATAATGGCAGAGACGATAGAGAATAACATGAAACAGATTATGGATGAGGCAGAGCGTAAACAGTGGTTTATTGATAATCTTGCACATGAAATGAAAACTCCGGTAACAGGGATTTGCGGCTTTGTCGAGTATATGGAGAGAGCTAAGATTTCCGATGAAGAAAAGATGGAGTGTCTTGGGTTTATAGGACATGAAGCAAAGCGTCTGCAAAATATGTCATATGAGCTGCTTGACCTTGCGGTAATAAGACATTCCGACATTAAAAAGCAGAATATCAGTATGAATAAATTTACGGATGAGCTTAAAAAGTGGCAGGAGAAGAGATTTGCAGAAAAGAATATTAAAGCAGAGTGGGAAATTAAGGCTGACCGTTTATTCGGGGACGAGCTTCTTTTGGAAATGCTCATAAGAAATATATTTGAAAATGCGTTCAGGGCAACAGATGAGGGTGGAAAAATAAGTACATATGTATATGAAAATGAGAAAAATACTGTTTTCGAGATTACTGATACAGGCTGCGGAATGGAGCCAGAGGAACTTGAGAAGATAAAAGAACCATTTTATCGTGTAGATAAGTCGAGAAGCAGGAAGCAGGGAGGAACGGGACTGGGTGTTTCACTTTGCCAGAAGATAGTTGAAAAGCATGAAGGCTCAATGGAGTACCGTTCTAAAAAGGGAGTCGGAACGACAGTAACCGTGAAAATCCCATTATAATCCGAAATGTTTACCGTTTGGTAACCTTATGGTTGTTTTTTGGTAAGGACAAAGCTGTATATTTTGTAACATAAAGTGAATGAGATTTTTAGATAAAAGTCAAAAGTCACGGCTGCCTGCAGGCTATAAGGTAAAAAAGATTATTGATGCAAATAGAAATGTGGGATTCACTTTAAAAAATTATAATAGACAGGGAGGAAAAAGTTATGAGATGTAATAAGAAAGTTTTAATGATTGCTACGACGGTCATGCTGGGTGTAGGCTGTATAGGTCTTATGGGAGCAATGAAATACCAGAATGTAAAGACAGAGGCATCAGACATAAAAGAATCTGATGTTGCAAAAGCCGGTATTGATGTTACCAGTGCTACTATGGAGGGGGAGACTCCGAATGAGGTTGAAAGGAAGATGGATAAGGAGGTTGTAGAGAAATATGCTTATAAGGGATATGAAATTTCATTTATAAGATACAAAGACCAAAAAACAAAAGAGTATCTTTCGGACAAAGAGCAGGACGGTGATTACGGTTATAAAAAGACATTCAGGGAAATTATTGACAATGCGGAAAAAAGCGGCTGGAATTATATGCTGGAAGAAATGAAAGGGATGAAAAATCAGATAACGGCAGAGGTAGATTGGAAAAGAGATGAGGATCAAATTGTAAATGGAAAGTATTATGGAAAACTTATAAGAGAATGTAATATCCGTTTTAAAAAACCACAGATATACGAGGGTAAATATATTTCATCTTACGATGTGATTGGCTGGTTTTCAACGGTTGCAGAAACAGGTAAATATACAACGGGCGTAAGGTCATCAAGCTCAGAATTATTAGAAGCTCCAGAACAGTGGAGACTTCCGTCAAAAGAAAAGAGACAGGAGGTAAAAGAAAAATTAGAGAAGTGTAAGAGTATTTCAAATGACAAAAAAGCAATATATAAGAGGATTGAAGAAAATAAGGATAAGATAATAAAAGAATTAAAGGAAGTGTATAATATAAATCTTGTAAAAATAGTAAAGGATTCATATTATGAAAAATATAAGTTTGCTGAAAATGAGATGAATAACGGTTTGATTGAAATTTATGGCTATATGGATGATGGTCAGGAAATAGAAGTGCAATATGATTTAGTCGGTAATTATATATATTATGTAAATTACAAATACTGGTAGAATTAGAATGAAATCTTAAATTAAAAATAATTGGGAGGAAGAAATTATGAGATATAATAAGAAAATCTTAATGATTGCTACGACGGTCATGCTGGGTGCAGGCTGTGTGGGACTTATGGGGGCGATGAAGTACCAGAATGTAAAGACTGAGGCATCAGACCTAAAAGAGTCCGATGTGGCAAAGGTTGGGGTAGATGTTTCTAGCGGAAGTATGGAGGGCGAGACACCATCCGAAGGTGAAAGAAAAATGGATAAGGAGATTATTGAGAAGTATAATTATAAAGGGTATGAGATTTCATTTATAAGATATAAAGATCCAAAGACAGGTGAATATCTTTCTGATAAAGTAAAATCCAGAGATTACGATTATAAAAAGACATTCAGGGATATTATTGATAAAACGGAAAACGGTAACTGGAAGTTTATGTTTGAATGTCTTAAAGGAAAAAAGGATATGATAACGGCTGATATTGACTGGCGGATAGATAATTCAAAACTGGTTAATGAAAAATACTACGGTAAATTGATTAGAGTATGGAACATACATTTTGGCATAGAAGACCAAGATAGCCCTTTGAATGTTGCGTATTTTGTGACAGATGTTGAAAGTGGAAAATATACTCATATTTCAATGAGCAGTAAAATTGACTGGATGCTTACATCGGGAAATATGAGTGATAAAGTTAAGGCTGAGTTCAAAAAGTATGAAAAGCTCTGTGCAGATAAAACAAAGATGAATAAATGTGTTAAAGAAAGTGTTGCTAAAATAAAAAAGCAGATAAAAGAGCTGTATGGAATAAATATAGTAAAAGAGGTAAAAAAAGATTATTATACACATGAGTATATTTCAAATAACCTGACAACATTTGGGTCAATCACATTTAATGGTAAGACGGATGATGGCAGGAAGATAACTGTTGATTATGATGTGGAAGGTGATTATATAAATAATTGGGATTATCAGTATTAGGAATTACAAAAATTATATTTTAACATTATCAGGCAAGTAGCAGAGCGGATTATGAATATTTGCTTGGCTTCCTATTTCTGCACACATTTTTTGTGCATAGTGTAAAAAATCTTGCATATATGAATTTTTCACATTATGATATAAGTGCCAAAATCAGACAGCAAAATAAGCATCGGTGGAAAATCAGGGAACAATAATCCTTTTGATGTGATTTGCTTTAGACTAGACACAACAAACAGAAATGGAGTTTGAATATAATATGAAATATGTATTGATAACGGGTGGAACAAGCGGTATAGGGTTTGCTATGGCAGGTGAATTTCTTGAAAGAGGATATGGAGTGATACTTGCTTCATCGAGCAGAAAAAATCTTGCCATAGCAAAAAGAAAACTTGAAGTTAAGAAATCAAAGATTGTGAAAAGTACTAGGTATATCATTACGATAGAGCAGGATCTTTCTGTTGAAGGTGGGGCAGAAAGATTGTATCACAAAGCAAAAACTCTTGGTGTTGATATAGAGATACTTGTAAATAACGCAGGCTTTGGACTGACGGGTGGGACCGAAAGTATAAATATAAAAGACGATAAAAAAATGATACAGTTAATTGTGACTGCACCGGTTTGTCTTTGTAAATTGTTTTTGCGTGATATGTATGAAAAGGGGAGAGGAAAGATTTTAAATGTGGCTTCGACAGGAGCATTCCAGCCGGGACCATATACCTCGACATATTTTGCGGGCAAGTCTTTCATATACAGTTACAGCAGGGCGATAAGGCAGGAGGCAGCAGTAAGAGGTGTGGTCGTGAGTACACTGTGTCCGGGAACAACAAGAACAAAATTTTTTGAAAAAGAGGGACTGAAAACACCGATATGGGCAATGTCAGCAGAAAGAACGGCAAAAATTGCAGTTGACGGACTGATGCGTGGCAGAGGTGTTATAGTTCCGGGAATAATAAACAATGTTTTAAGGTTAATACCATCGGAGATTAAGATGTACTTTGTGGGAGTATTAAAGAAATAAATTGAATGTTTTATATGGGCATCAGTTTTTGCTGAATGCCCATAAATTTTTAATCTGTTTTGCGAGTGTTTCATAGTCCCAAAGCCGGCTTCGTGAGCGGCTGTTGGGGTCATTTACTTTTATCTGTCCGTTTTCTGTTTTGGTGAGGACTATAAAGTGTCCTGCTGTCGTAAAATCGCCCGGTTTCATGCTGCATATGATGGGGTCGTTATTTTCAAGATGAGAGAATACAGTGTATTTGCTCAGTGGAATTTCTGTTCCTGTTATGCCAAATGCAGATGCACCTTCGGTCATCAGGCTCCAAGAAGTACCTGTTCCCTCTATATAATAGCCGTTTCTTTCGGCGAATTTTGCAACTTTATATGGTGTTATCTGTTTGTTGCGGGTAAGTCCGGATATTACCATTGAAAGACAGGTTGGGGCACAGCCGGATATTCCTATATCTGAATTTCCGTAAGCTGCATCCCTCCAGCGTTTATCCCATTGGATAAGGAGAGGTATGCCCTCTGAAAGTTCTTTTGAAGTAATGTTTCCGTGAGATTTAGCAGTTTCAATGCTGCCGTTATTTAAAACGGCACTTATGGCATTTGATGCCGTATCGATTACTTTAGGAACACCACGGAATATTATAAAAAATAAAAGTATTGCAAGTGTAAGTTTTTTAAGATTTCTTTTTCTTCTTTTATATCTTTTTGTACTCATAGATATTTCCTCCCACTAAACTGTTATTAGGTGTTAGCGAAACTTTCGCTATCTGGGATTATTTTAATCTATGAGGAAATATTTTGTTTTGAGAAAATCATAAGTAAAACTTACAATATTCTTGCATTTTGTGTGTAAATATAGATAAGACCGTTATAAGTCATTTCTAAACACAACCTCAAAACTGATGCTCTCATTTTCGCTTGCAGCATTTATCTGTCCGCCGTGAAGTTCAACAATCTCTTTTGCAATGGCGAGTCCAAGTCCGGCACCGCCTGTTGATGAGGCTCTGGATGAGTCAAGCCTAAAAAACTGCTCAAATACACGGCTGAGTTTTTCAGGAGAGATTGTCTTGCCATGATTTTTAAACAGAATATGTATATCCTTATCCTGCTTTGTGAGTACACAGGTTATTTCGGTGTCCGGATAGCTGTAATTAACGGCATTGCGGATAAGATTGTCAAACACCCGTGAGAGTTTGTCGGGGTCACACATAAGATTTATATCAGGTGCAATATCAAGATTCCAGCTTAATTTATGCTCTGATAATATAGGTAGAAATTCGCTGCATATCTGTTCGAGCATACGGCTTAAATTGACTTTTTCGATATCAAGTTCAATGTTTGTAAGGTTGAAGCGTGTAATATCAAAAAATTCGTTTATTAAATCTTCGAGCCGTTCGGCTTTATTTAGTGCTATCGAGGTGTATTTTTCGCGTGTTTTTTGGGGAATATCAGGCTCATCCTCTAACAATGTCAGGTAACCGATAACACTTGTAAGTGGTGTTTTGAGGTCATGGGCGAGATAGACTATAAGGTCATTTTTTCGCTGTTCAGCTTCTTTGGCAAGCATGGAATTGTGAACAGCATTTTCTCTTACGGCATTAAGCTCGTCCTGAATGGATTTTAAATCTTCTGACAGAACGATAGGCTGTTCTGCCTGAGTGGTAAGTTTTTTTGAAGCATTAAGTATTTCGTTGATATATCGTGTCCACTTCACAAGAAAGGATATTGTGACAATAAACCATGTAATAAAGCACAGAAAACCTCCGATAAGCCATTTATGTGTCTTTATTGATTTAAGAATAATGTAATCCGGGTCATCGGGATACCAGATTTTGAGGGAGCAGACTGCCGCTCCGATGATAAATATAATAAAAACAAGTGCGATAAAGCCGATAACGGTAAGCATATATCGTTTGATAAGTTTTTTAGTAAGGCTGTTATTTTTCATGTGACACCTCTGTTGATTATTTTTGAACCACGAATAGGCTCTTTACTTTTCAATCATCAATCGTATATCCGACACCCCATACCGTCTTGACATACTTAGGTTTTCTGGCAGGTTCGTGCAGTTTTTCACGAAGTCTTGCAATGTGCGTCATTACGGTGTTGTTGCTGTCTATGTACTTTTCTTTCCAGACGGCTTCAAAGAGTTCTTCCGAGGACACCACATTTCCCTTGTGTTCACACAGATACCAGAGAATATCAAATTCAAGCGGTGTGAGGGCAAGTTCTTTATTGTTCAGAAATACTCGGTGACTGCTTTTTGAAATGTTTAGGCCTCTTATATTATGTTCTGTTGTTGGAGCAAAAGTGTTAGTATTTTCATTATCGGCTTTGTTGTAACGGGTGTAGCGGCGAAGCTGCGTTTTTACACGGGCGGTAAGTTCAAGCGGATTGAAAGGTTTGCAGATATAGTCATCAGCACCGAGAGTAAGCCCTGTAATCTTGTCAGAATCTTCATTTTTTGCCGTCAACATGATAATAGGGAAAAAATAATCTTTGCGTATCTGTTTGCACAGAGAAAAGCCATCAATATCGGGAAGCATTACATCAAGGATTGCGAGGTCGAGTTTTTCGTGCAGGGCACATTCGAGTGCATCTTTGCCGTTGTAAAATTTAAAGACCTTAAAACCATCGTTTTCGAGATATATCTGGACAAGGTCTGCAATATCTTTTTCATCGTCTACTATCATTATATTTGTACTCATAAAAAACTCCTCCGGGAATGTTTGTTGAAGTTGGGGGCAGAATAACTTTTAACCTTAGCTAATGCTGTAGATTGCTATCTTAACCTTATCATCATATTATCACCCGGAAATAGAGGTGTCAAAGATAGAGATTTTTATCTCAACACTTTTTTTGTGAATTGGATTTCTGTTTTAAATTTAATATAGGGATGGATATTATGGTTGTGTATTCATCATCGGTCATGTCGCTTATCATCATGCCACGGTTTTTCTTGACAGTTTGGTCAACATTTGTCGTGCCGAAGCCATGTTCTAAAGAGGTGTCAGGCTTAATTTTTTTGGGAAGATTTTTGGTGCTATTGCAGCAGTCTATACGAAATTTGTCATAAGCATCTATATAGATGCTTAGCTTAATCCATCTGTCAGAAACAGCAAGCTTTTTACAGGCATTGATACAGTTGTCAAGAAGATTTCCAAGTATTATACACAGGTCATAATCTTCTATGGGGATGCGTACTGCCTCTAAATTTAAGGAAGTAGAGAATACAATACTATTTTCTTTAGCCAGGTTACTATAGTTGCTTAGTAATGAGTCGATAACCAGGTTTCCGGTGTTGAAAAGAGAATAAGTATTCTCAAGGTCTTCATATGAAGCTTTAACATAAGTGTTGAGTTCGTCATATCTTTTTTCCTCGATGTATTTTAAAATGGTAAAATGATGTTTCTTGGTGTCGTGCACAACGCGTCGTGTATTTCTGTATGTGGTACTAAGCTGTGAATATTTGTTTTTCTGAAAATTAATCTGCTGTTCGAGCTGTGTGTTTTTCAATACCAGCTTATGCGTGTATTTTATGCGTTCAAGGATAAAATAATTTGTAATATTTAAAATCAAAATACAAGGTAAGATAATAATATTATAAAAGGAGATTTTACTGCTATAAAAATTTTGAGCTGGCATCGCAATAAGCAGTATCAACGATATAACAGGTGTGACGAGACTGAATATATGATACTCAAAATCAGATTTTTCGCCATCCTTTGAAAACATTGTAAAAATAAGTATAAACAAAAATAATATTATTTTTGAACCAAAACCTAAAACAGCAACAAGATATGGTGTTTCATGTTTTAATATATCAGGAGATGTAAGTTTGATGATGAGCATAAAGGTAGCTTCAGAAAAAGTAGCAAAAAATTGAAAGATTATACTGTAGATAACTTTTCGCCGTAAAGTAGTCTCATACAAAAAACATAATGCAAAGGTGGAAAGTATGCTTAAAGAAATGGTTACAAAAATAGAGAACTGTTTGTCAGGATTGTGAAATAAAAGCTGGTTTGCCATTAAAACAGATTCAGCCAGTACAAATGCGGCATAAAACAGGGGTGCGGGAATATTTGTCCTGCGTGTGTGAAAAGCCCTGTTGAGATAAACAAAGACCAAAAGCATATCAGTGATATAAGATAAAATGTCAAATATTATCATTTAAACTAAACCCTCCCGGTGTCATGTATGACCAACTGATGTTTATAAGCTGTTTCAAGCTCTTTCCTCATGCGGCGGCTTAGAGGAAGCGTATCAAGATTATCCATTGTCAGTTCTGAGCCAGAAAAAAAGTGAATATGGGCAATATTTACAAGAAAACTGTTGTGGCATTTTTGAAAAGGAAACTGTTCCAGTTTTTTTGTCCATTCTTTTAAAGTGCCTTTCGCAGTGAGCTTTTTATCTGTCAGACAAAATTGTAAAAGATTTTTTTTGGAATCAATGGTCTCAATATATAAAATGTCATTAAAATTGACTGCTGTTGATGTATTATCAATAGCATCTATAGTAAGGTAGCAATTATTATCATCCATGTCAAGGCGGATTTCATCGAGAACTTCAAAGAGAGTTTCTTTGCTTACGGGTTTTTGCAGATAGTTATAAGGGTGTACCTTGAAACTGTCATGCATATATTCAGGATAACTGCTCACAAAAACAATAAATACATGGCGGTCTATACTTGAACGGATAATAGATGCAAGCTCTATGCCATTTGGTTCAGGCATTTCTATATCGAGAAAGACTATGTGATAGTCATTAGCGTGCCTGAAATTTGTAAGCAGGTTCTTACTGCTCTTAAAAGGAGACAGCGTAAGATTCATATCTTTTTCAAACTGATAATTTAAAATAAGATTTGTTGTTTCTTCTAAAAAGACGGGGTCATCATCACAGACGGCAATTCTATAGTTCATATTAATCCTCCCTGTTAGCAGTTTATATTTAGTGTTTTAATTTACCGATTATCTGATTTATTGCAATTATAAATATACAGGCGTTTATCATAAGATAAAATTCAGGCATATCATTATAAATAAATGCCGTATATACAGTTGAAATTAAAATTATATATATAATACAAAATTTTTTTAATCTGTGCTTTGCATCTGAGACAAGTCTGTTGTTTTTGTGGTCGACGGGTGACAGATACATTATAAGTACACAACATATTATATAGCATATATTTAAGAGTGTTAAAGGTATATTACCCAATAACTGATAACAAAATAATGTGACAAAATACAATGAATAAGATAAAATGCTGCACATTATGCGGGTTGAAGCATGAGCACCTCCGGCAGACATTTTTAATGGAATGATAATGACTGCGAATAAAAGTGCGGAAATAAATCTGTTAAAGATAAGTCCTGACAAAAGAATGGTCAGCGGAAATATAATAGTATCTATTGCATATTCAAAACAATAGATATAGGAAGCCCTGTCGTCATTACTTATAGTGCCTGAATTGATAAAAAAATCTGTTATATGTTTTGCTGCTGTATTTGATATTTTCATAGTATTCCTCATTTCTGTTTATGTACACATTTTATATATCGGTGTTTGTGTCAGGTGTGCACGGACACTAAGTTTGTGTGAAAGATTTTGCTGTTTATAATAATTATCCATAATATAGTTGTTTTTGCATCTTGTATTCCCAAGTATGACTGGTAAATAATTATTATACATGAAAATATATAATTGTGCCAAAAAATGGGAAAAGTGGTCAAAAATCGGGGAAAAGTGGTAAAAAGTAGCAAAAAAACAATGAAATTTACCACTTTTCCTTAAATTTTGACCACTTTTCCCATTTTTTCGTTTTTGGTCGAAAAAAGGTGTATAGTATAAATTGTGCAAGATAAAAGTGCAATTTTGATTGCAAAAGTTTGTCTTACACAAAATTTTATCTGTTAAAGACTAAAAAGTCTTGAGCGGAGTACGGAAAGGAGAGAGGACGGGTTGAGAAAACTAAAGAAGTTTATCGAAAAGCATGGCAACAGGATTTGTGCTATGGCGGTGGCTTTCGGGGGAGTTTCTGTTATGAGTTGCAGAACCTTTTTGTTTGAACCGGAAAAGCCAGAAGGCTTAGAAAAGCTGGTAAGCAGCCGTGCTAAGAAGTGATGTTGATGTTACAGTGTAAAAATGTAACATTAATATCGAAAGGTGTATAAAGGGAATGGGACTATTAAACAAAATACACCCTCACCCTTAACCTCTACCCGGGTGAGGGCTGTTAAGATGATGTGGGTAGAAGAAAATAACAAAATCACTTTACTAATGTATTATGATAAAGATTTAATGAAAGAAAGAGAGAATATAATATAATGAAAAATATAAAAATAAGCGTTATAATGTTGGCTATGTTAAGTATGATATTTTCAGTGAAAGCATATGCAAAAACTTCAAATGAGGGTAGAAATGTAGGATTTGTTAGGGAATACATAAAAGGAAATGCCTATAAACAAATTGTGAAAGGCAATAAAAATGTGACGAATAAAAGTTTAAATGTTACTGTGACAACAATGTATAAAGACGATGGAAGTTCAAGCGATTATAAATATAGTATATGGCGAGTTGTTAATATCAGTGATGGTGTACTCATTAGTAATAAAACAAAAGTGGCACAGGGAATATATACAACAATTCCACTCAGCAGGGTTACATCAACAAAGAAAAAACTTGCAATAAATGTTAAGGGGAATACAAGTAATTTAGATGCAGAAATAACAGGAACTATTTATCAGTTTAACAAATAGACTATAGACTAAGTAATTATAATATTTAGTAAAGTGAAAATGTTATACAATATACTGTACAGACAGAGAGGTGGTTTGTATGCTTAATTACATAAAACTAAATTTTAAGTTGATGACAAAAAAGAAAACATTTATTGTTGCATTTGCGGTTATGTTAGCTATAGCAATAGCGTTTCCGTTTGTGACATATATCAGATATATGAAAAACTTTGAATTTAATATGCCGGCAGCAAATTCTGTATTTATGGCTAATACATTTATGCAATGCTGGGATTATTTAGTGGTTATTTTTCCATTTTTGGTGGTATTTCCGTATGCGATGTCATTTTACGATGAAAATAAATTAGGAGTTAAGTTTTATATTCAAACAAGAGGAGATAGAAAAAAATATTATTTTTCTCAAATAATAGTATGCTTTTTTGGAATGTTTATTATTATTGCAGTTTCATATTCATTAAATATAATTTTGAACAGCATTTTATTTCCAAAAGATGGAAATGATTATCTTAGTACAATAAGTAGATATTCAATAAATTATGTTCCTAATATATTAGATGATAATCTTGCCATGAATGTATTATCAAAAGGAATGAGTTTTAAATATCTCTATATAAATTATCCTCAAATATATAATTTGATTATTACATTGATTGCTGCAACTGTTGGGGGAGTAATGTCGGTTGCTGCATATGTGTTTTCACTGTTTGTTAGACAAGGAAAAGTATTTATATTGTTGTTTTCTTTTATAGTTTTTGAAATTTTTTCTACTATTGATACAGTGCTTGTTTCAATGGCAAGTAAAGGTAAATGTTATCTCATGACATCAATTTTAAATTATATGTCCACCTGTACACATTCACAGGCAGGAAAAAATTATATATATATTTTATTAGTGATGCTAAGTTTTGTTATAGCGGAGATTTTGGTAGTAAAAAGAAAAATAAAGGAAGATGAATTATAAAATATTCAACGGGAGAGGTTATATATGAAACATACAATAGTATTGAATAATGTGAGTAAGCAAATAAAAGATGTTGAAATTTTAAAGGATATAAATGTTAAACTGGAAACTGGAAAGGTATATGGATTTATCGGAAAAAATGGTTCGGGAAAGACAATGATATTGAGATTGATTGCTGGGCTTATAAAAGCTGATAAGGGTGAAATGCAGATTGATGGAAAAGCGGTTGAGTTTAATTCTCGTTATCCGTTGTCTGTAGGTATAATTATAGAGAATGCAGGATTATATAGGGAATTTACCGGAAAAGAAAATCTTAGGTTTTTAGCATCAATAAAGGGGATTATTGGAGAAAAAGAGATAGAATATGCTTTGAGTAGAGTAGGACTTGATCCTAACGATAAAAGAACAGTCAGAAAATATTCATTGGGTATGCGTCAAAGACTGATATTTGCACAGGCTATAATGGAAAAACCGGATATACTTCTTTTAGATGAACCTACTAATGCGCTTGATAAAGATGGAGTTAATCTTATACGAAAAATAATATTGGAAGAAAAGGAAAGAGGAACATTGATATGTTTAGCAAGTCACAATGAGGAGGATATTGGGATTTTGTGTGATGAAACATACAAAATTGAAACAGGAAAAATTTTAAAACATCAATATAGTGGAGAACAAAATGAAATTTAAATTAAAAAAATTATATATATTTGCTATTGTGTGTATTATATCATTGATAGCAGCTTTTGGAATAAAAAGTGTCAATTCAAAAAAGTCTGATATGTCAGCAGAGATGCGTGACTTCTCTTTGGAAAAAAATATAGATATATTAGATTATTATTATGGAGAAAATGACTATGATTTAAAAGAAGAAAAAAGTATGATTAAGGACGAGTTAAAAAATGCAAGTGACAACAGTGTTGTTGTAAAAGTGGTGCCTACAGGAAATACTTATGCAAATAATGGTGTTATTATGCAAGAGGTCAATGTTCAAAAAGTTTATAAAGGAAAATGCCAATATAAAAAAATATGGCTTAGAAACACGAACTCATGGATTGTTATGGATAAAAAGGGGACTGTAAAACTTGTAGGTCAGGATTATAATCTTATGGAGAAAGATAATCAATATATGGTTTTTGGAAATAATTGCAAGATTAATAAATGGTCAAAAAAGAAAATATTAGATCTTGCAGAAAATATGAATTATAATTATTTTAATCTGAGTAATGATTACAATAAAACAGTAAAAAGCAAGAAATATAATATGGGTCAGGAATTTTATAGTGATTCATCAAAAATATTATCATATTATAATAAATTAAAGAAAAATATTGTGGGATTATATGAAAAGTAGAAAATATTTTCTTGTGATTATCTTGTTTAAAGGAGAATAAGGAGATTATGTTTTTTAAGAAAAAATATAAGTATGTTTTTGCAGTAATACCGCTTATGATATTGTTTAGACCCTTTCTATTTTTTGGTGGGAAAAATGAAGTAAATGAGCCGGTTGCCTCGACTTTTTTAACAAATATGTTTGGAGGGTCATATGGTCGTGACAAAGTCGAAATAACCTTAGCTGTACAATCATTAGCTGCAATTACAATTATAATTATATTGTTGAGTGATTATATAAGTGGAGATATTAAGGAAAACGGAGAGTATATATTTACACGATTAATAAATAAAAAAGTATGGTATCTTAAGAAATGTATAAATATGTTTTTTTATTGTCTTATGGGGGTAGTCATTACGGTGGTGCCATATGCAGTTATGTCAGCAGTAACATCTCAGCAGAGTTTAAGAAAAACGGATATTGCAGTAATCTTGCAAACTATAATTATGCTGTCACTTTTTTCATTTTTCTGCTGTCAGGTTATAAATGTTATATCTATGAAAATAGATGTAAATGTAGCTGTTTTGATTATGTATTCTATAATTGCTGTTAGTCTTATAATTGTTTATGCAGCACAATCTATAAAGAATAAATATATTGCTATGAATATTCTTAAATTTAATATAATTTCAAATGTTGTTGTAAGTTGGAATTTTTCACAGAGTTTTGTTTTATGGGGAATGTTTTATTTTATTTGTATAAATATATTAATTTTTATCGTTGGGAGTAAGGTGGTGGAAAATATAGAAATAGGCATAAGGAGAAGAGAGTGATCTGCATAGTCCATTAATAGTTCTATAAAATAAATGCAGTGTTATTAATGTGAATAGGCATATGATAGGTTTTAACAGGCTTAATATTTCGGAAAATAAAAGCAATGTCGATAAAATGAGTCATGATTTTAATTAAATATGTGCAACATTTTAAAAATTTTCCTGTTATATATTATAACAGGAAGTTTTGAATAATGAATTTACGTGGGAGGGATTGATATGAAAAAATCTAAATCTGAAATTTATCTGCTGGTGATGGGACTTGCAATGGCAGGAGGAATTTTTTATGGAAAGGAAACTGTCGGAGCAAAAAACTTTAGTAAAAATGTGCAGGTTGCAATAGGGAACAGTGAAAAACTTAGTGTAGGAAACAAGAGTAATAGTATTAAATGGACGGTAGTATCTGGAAAAAATAATATTAAAATAGTTGATAAAAAAGCAAATCAACTGAGTATATCCGGAAAAAAGACCGGTACTGCAATAATAAATGCAAAAGTATCCGGAAAGAACACAATATTTAAGTATAAGATTAAAGTTAAGAAAGTGGTTTGTTCATTAAAGAAAGGAACTCTTACGATTAAAGGAAAAGGCAAAGCTTTTTCTAAGGAAAGCGGTCTTTTTTGGGAGAATACTGCTATTAAAAAGGTAGTTGTAAAGAAAGGAATTACTGAGCTGCCGCCATCTGCATTCAGAAGCTGCACAAATATTGAAAGTGTGAATATAGCATCAAGTGTAAAGAAAATTGGAGACAGGGCTTTTGGGGGATGTAAGAAAATAAAGGAAGTTGTATGTCCGGGAGAATTTAATGTTTATGGAAACGGATATGCGGACAATGGCAGCAATTCAGATAATTCATGGAGTAAAGATACACCTTTTCCGGAGGAGTGCGGCACGGTCAGATTTAATTCGCAGCTTAATACAAAGAAAGTAAATACTGATATTATATCTGCAAAAAAGATATATGTATGGTCAAAAGACAAGAAATATAAAAATGTAGATGGCAATATATATAGTAAGGACGGAAAGACATTTGTTATGTATGCCGGAAAAAATACGGTGTTAAAATTTGCTGATAGCTGCAAGAATGTGGATTTTTCATTTAAAGTTCCGAAGAGTATTGTTATCGGTAAAGGAATTGAAAAGATTACGACCAACTCGGATGTGCCTTTTGCCGTAAGTGAAGAGGGTGCTGCATATAGTGGAAATCTTAAATGGAGTGACATTACATTTGAAAATGGCATTGTTCTTAAATATGATAGTGTAAAGGCATTATTGACAGAGGGATATTTTGGAAGAAAATTGTATAAAGCTTTTGATAAAGAAATGAAATATCAGAACGGAATGTATATATGGGGAGAAAAATATCTGACGGATTATGACGGTAAGGAGGCTTCGCTTGAAATACCTGATGGAATGACGGAAATAAATGCCGGAGCATTTGCACAATGCACTCAGATGCCTGAAAAGATAACAATACCTGACAGCGTTTTGAAAATTGAAAAATATACATTCAATAATCAGAACACAGGCAGACTTAAAGAGATTGTAATGAGTGATAAGACGATTGCAGACAAAGATGCCATTGAACAGGGTATAAATGTAACTAAGAAATATTTAGAAATGGAGTTAAGATGTTAAAGAATATAAAAACGCAGATAAATATTATAGCCAGACAAAGGGGTGTTTTTTACTGTTACTTTTGTATGTTTTACAGTTCCTTTTTTGATTGAGATTATATTGAATGTATGTGCATTTCCAAATGAAGCATCCGAAGAAATGAGATCAGTTTATCAGGCATATGATAAAAGGAATAATGTTGATGGTACCGGTGGGATATTTTGGGTGTGTGGTATATATTATTTATATCCGGGATTGTACGCAGTTTTCATTTTTGGTAGTCAGATATTTGATTATTTACACATTATGGAGTTTTTCGATTGTACTTTTGGCTAATATTATATCTATTTTAAAAAATGGAATATTGGGTAATTATGATAGGTTTTAACAGGCTTAATGTTTCGGAAAATAAAAGTTATGTCTGTAAAAAAGGTAAAAAACATACAAAGTATAAGAATGTGCGTGATAGTGAATTTTTTTGTAATGATGAAGAAACTTTGAAAAAAATTTTGGAATTTAAACAGGGAATAATAGATACATTACATGATTATCTGGAGCCGGGAAGTTTTTATGAATAATAATGCAGTAACAAAATCTTAAGCAAATCTTAAATGTTTAATAACTTTTTTCTTAAGAAAATAAAGAGTAGTATATTTATTAACAAGGGGAAATAAATATATACGGAAAATACAGGAAGTTCAAAAGGGAGGAAAAAGTTATGCGTAGAGAGATTTATGAAAATATAATAGGGACTTTACTTGGGATTGCAATGCTTGCGGCGGTTTTTGCAATTGTCATAGTATTTTTCTTTGGCGGAAAAACAAGCAAGACCAAAGTTTCACAGCCGGTCAAAGCAGCATCGGCAAAGTCGGATATATCAGTTAAAAATGATATGAGTATTTTTAACAGAAACAATTCTATACATAGAAGCTGGAAAAGTGAGCCGGTAGGTGATATGAATCTGTGGTTGAGAATGACAGATGTAGGAAAGCCATATGACGATGAGGAGTCGGAGTCCGGTGATGTTTCAGACAATGCTGCTTATAGTGACAAAAATGAGAACTCGGATTATATTCCGGTTTTGCAGAAGTTTGACGGGTATCGTGTGTCTGTGAAAGCGAGGTCTGACAGGTATCGCAGATTTAAAAGTAAGGAGTTTTTTATTCCGGCAGATTATCTTGCAAGTATAGATTATACGCAGGCAAATATTTATACCATATGTAAACCGGAAGAAAGCGGCGTATGTTCAAAAAATATGTATTTAAGTGTGGTAGCACCGTCAGATTGTGAGTACATACGAGCTGGCAATCAGACTGTTGCAGCTCAGAATTGCGAGATGTATATAAAGAAAGCGGGTATGCTTAAGTTTAGTGTATGTGTGTTTGAAACTGACAGTGATACAGATATTTACGCTAACGGTTATATCAGAATGTATGATAAAAAAGGGGAAATGCATAATCTTATTCCAAACAGATATGGGGCTTAGGAGGTTATAACAGTTCAGGGTCAATTATTGTCAGAGACGGCAAGTTGTGCCTTGCATTGTTCTGAAATATGTGTTAATATAATTATAGGCCGTAGGGAGGCATGGGTAATGCCTTAATCCAAATATCCCATTAGCGGGATTAAGAATGGTATATCCATTCTTTTTTTTTACCTAAAGGAGAGATAAAATGGCACAAAAGGAATTACCGATTACGCTTGAAGAACAGATAGACATGATGAAAAAGTATGTGTCTTTTAGACAACGAATACGAATGCGTCGTTTTTTACTGCATGCAGGATATTTTAGAGCGAGCAGATATGGAAAATTTTTGCTTTCTAATGTTGAGAATGTGGGTTATAAATCGTCACAGGATGCATTGTTTGCATTGTATCAGTTTGATGTTGATCTGAGGAGAATACTTATTTATTATTGCAATCGTGTCGAAGTGCGATTTAAGAGTGCAATATCTAATGCCTGTGCGATAAAGGCACAGGATGGGACTTTTTATATGAAAAAGGAGTATTATGCTCCGTCAAGAGGAGAGAGGGATACCAAGAAGAGAAAAACGAATATAAAATATTTTGAAAGCGTTTTCTATGATGATATTGTACGCAAAGAAGAAAAACTGAGAAAAAATGTTGTTAAATATCCGGAACTAAAAGAGTATCGTAAAGGTGGAAACAGGCATACCAATAAACTCCCAATATGGGTAACATTCAGTTATACGGAATTTGGTACTATGTCAATGATGTATAATTATCTTCGCGGCGATTTGAGAAAGGGTGTGCTTACATATCTGTTTCATGAGAAAAGATATTCTAAAGGAGATACGGAACTGGTGGATACATGGCTAGATGGTGTACGAAATTTGAGAAATTATTGTGCACATAATTCCATGGTGGTTGGACTGAAATCCTCCATTGTACTACGACATCAGAAAGATGCAGAAAATCTGTTACCTAAGAACAATGATTTATATTCCAGATTATACGCATTGAAGAAATTGTTGTCTGTTGAAGATGCGAAGTCCATGAAGAAGGATTTGGTGAAACTGATAAAAAAGAGCAGTGTAGATATTTATACATTAAAAATACTTCCGGAACAATGGGAGATACTATACGATGAAATCAGTGAATTTTAATAGTAATGTTTGAATATAATAGTAATATCCGTAGGGAGGCGTGGGTAAAGCCCTGATCCGAATATCCCATTGGCGGGTAGGCAGTTCGAAAGAGAGCTGCCTATTTTTTTACGCAAATTTTCCCATCAGTACCAGTAACTTACCTTCTGGGTTCTCTTTATTAAATACCTGCATTGATATACTTTAATTGTCCGTAAGGGATAACCACTTGCAAGTGATACAAGAAGATTTAGTCGTGTGATACAGGAACCATATTACATGACGGCAGATCAAACATAAAATGGGGAACCGGAATACCGAGGTTATTTGAAGCCTGTGAGGAGTACGGATTACCAAAGCCAGAGCTGATTGATTTTGATGGCGATTTCAGAGTAAATATGTACCGTAAGGTAAAAGGTGAGTTTGGTGTCAATGGTGTGGCTACCCAAACACACCAAACTACCCAAAGCAAGGAATTAACACTATCAGATGATGATAAAAATATATTGGAATTAGTCCATAATTATCCGTACATGTCTCAAAGAGAGTGTTATGGAGCTCATCCCAACTGCGTAGGACTCCGGCTTTTTTAGTGTTAATAATGACATTTCTGCTGATACAGAAATCTTTATTCTTACTTTGCGTGGCTGATTTTCATCAAAATAGTATTCATCAGTCAAAATAAGGCCAGAAGTATTCTTCTTATGAATTCATGATTATTTTCACAAGCTCCTTTTTGACTGGGAGAAGATGGATTACAATAAAACAGCCGAGACCTTATCACTCCGTCTGAGTCATAAAAGATGAAAAAAATTGTAAAAAACTGTTGACACATAAAAAACAGTGTGATATAGTAATATCGTTGTCGTAAGACAGCGGTGTTATTTATATTGTATGCGCTTCTAGCTCAGTTGGCAGAGCACCTGACTCTTAATCAGGGTGTCCAGGGTTCGAACCCCTGGAGGCGCATTGAAAGTCCTCGTTTGGCAGTTTGGTCTGTTGGGTAGGGACTTTTTTTATTGTATAGGAAAATGTTCGTAAAGTAGTGAGGCAATAGGAGCAAAACGCTGGTTTTGCTCTATTTTATGGAATTAAGAGATGAAAAAATGCCGATAATAAAATTAGGACAGTAAAAAATTGCACATCAGATTTGTGTATGCATACATTTGATGCACACTTGAAGCATATCTGATGTGTACAAATAATTGTACGGAGATGAGGATTGCTATGGGAATTATTATAACTCATAAACAGATGGAATTTTGGAAAAGAAATATTACGGCGGTCGTGGGGATGCTGATTTTTTCTATGGGCATAAATTTCTTTATTGTGCCCGCTGACCTGTATAATGGTGGAGTGCTTGGTGTCAGTCAGATAATCAGAACATTTCTTGTCAGGTATCTGCATCTTTTTTCGGGAAGTACGGATATTGCAGGTATTATCAATATGATTCTCAATGTGCCGCTTTTTATTTTGGCATATTTTTCAATAAGTAAGAATTTTTTTGTGAAAACTCTTGTGTGTGTGGTTAGTCAGACTTTGTTTCTGAGTGTTGTGCCGATACCAGCTAAGCCTATTGTTGCGGATGCACTTTCAGCGAGTATCATAGGTGGTATATTTGGTGGTGCAGGTATAGGTATTGCTTTGAGGTCAGGTGGTTCAAGCGGTGGAATGGATATTGTAGGAATGTTCCTTACAAAGAAGTTTAAGGGATTTTCGGTCGGCAGGATTTCACTTATGTTAAATGCCGTCGTGTATGGAATTTGTGCTGTTTTGTTTGGCGTTCAGACGGCAATTTATTGTATAATCTATTCGGCAGTAAGTATGCTCGTGACAGACCGCACTCACACGCAGAATATAAATGCTGAGGTTATTATCTTTACCAAGAAAGAACCTGTTCAGATAATGGATTATATAGTGAAGCAGTTTAAGCGTGATGCTACATGGTGGGAGGCAAAGGGCGGTTATACTGAGGAAAAGACTTATATGACGATTGTTATTTTGTCTAAATATGAGTGTGCACAGCTTAGGAGAGAGTTAAAGCAGATTGATGAGCACGCTTTTGTTGTTGAGAAGGATGGTCTTAACATCATGGGACGGTTTGAAAAACATCTTTGATATTGAATGTGAAAAAAACGGAAAGATACAGGCAAAAAGTACATGGAAGAAGAAAAACAAAGTTACAGGCGGCAGTCGGGGTGCGAAGCAGCTTATAAAATGAAAAAATCGGGAATGAGGGAGGTTTTGGTGTGGGAGAAAATGAAAAAAATCAAAACAAAATGAGATACGAAAAGATTATCATGAATATCTCTTTAATAGGAAGTATTTTGTTTATGCTGTCAGAAGGATTTATGGCATATTATACAAAATCACATTCGCTTTTGATGGATTGTATTTTTGATGTTACAGATTTGATAATGATAGGACCGTTTATGATGGTGCTCGTACCTCTTTTGTATAAGCCGGTCACGGAAAAAAGACCGTATGGATTTTCGCAGGTGGAGTCTCTCTTTGTAGTTATCAAATACAGCGTTTTGCTTGTTATAACGATTCAGCTCGTGTGGGACAATCTCTATACGATTTTTCACGGGGGCAGGCATGTTGATGGCGGGAGTATCGCTGTTTTTGAGCTTGCGGTATGTGCGGGGTGTCTTATAATCTATATTTTAATGTACTATTTCAGCAGAAAATACGCTTCTCTAACGATTCAGGCGGAGATTTACATATGGAAACTGGATGTTATCTCAAGCTTTGGTGTGGCGGTTGCTTTTTTTATACAGATACTTGTTAAGAAAACGCAGTTTGCATGGATTGCATATTATGTCGATCCTGTGGTTGCCATAGTGATGGCTTGTTTCCTTCTTATAGAACCGGTGAAAATGATTTTTGTAAATCTGAAAAATCTGGTGCTTTTTGCCCCCGAACAGGATATAATGGATAGTATAAGATTTGTTGCGGAAAAGCATATGGACAAGGTGTATTGTGATATTGAATTTCTTGATGTTATTCAGACTGGAAGAAAAACATGGGTTGAGATTTATTTTAAAAGTCACAATGATCTGATAAATACAAAAATTCTTTTGCAGCTTCGTAATGACATCAGAGCAGAACTTAGAAAGGAGTTTGATCAGGTTTATGTTGAACTTATTCCAAGTCTGCCTGATTAAATTTTGTAAATATGATAATGTACTTTTAAAAGATAGTGACGGTAAAGTGCATTTTAGGCTGACGGATGCATAATAGGTGTGAACGGGACAGCCAATGTAGAGGAGTTGAGCGATATGGGCAGAATACTATCGTATGTGATGTTCGGTTTTTTTGTCTGTACTACGATAATGTCAGCGAGTGTTTTGCGTAGTAGGGAAAAATTAGAAATAAATAATATTCTTTTTGCACTTGTATGTATAGGAAGTTCTATTTGGAGTTTCTGTTTTGGATTTATATGGATTCAGACAGATCCGCTTCGTGCATATTACTGGCGGTGTGCGGGTATGGTTGGCACATTTATGTATATGATATGTGCTATGTTAGTCATTGCAAGATGGTGTGGACAAAAGAGATTGTGGATAAGTGCGATAAAAGGCTTTGCTTTTTCGGCAATTCTGCTATATCCGTTTTTAATGCAGAAAAGCAATACTGTATATCATATGTCTGCAATAGGTATGACATATGTGTTTGTTCCGGGAATATGGAACACATTATATGATATATATTGTATTGTGTGTGCTATAGGCTTGTTTGCACTCAGTGGTTTTATGAAAAAAAACGGAGAGCGCAAGTGGGAGCGTATCGTAGGTAAACGCCTGTTGTTTTGCGAGAGTGTTATTGTTGCCGGTATGCTGCTTGATACGATAATGCCGGTGTTTGGATTTAATGCTTTTCCGGGAAGCACACTGTCACAGTTATTTGGGGTGTTGCTTCTTTACAGAATTTATCTTTTTATAAATAAAAATAAAGTTAAGCTGGAAAATGTATCAGAGTTTGTTTACTATTCGGTCAAATCGCCGATTCTTATATATGATTACAATAAGAAACTTAGGATTGTCAATAAAAGTGCGACGGATTTTCTGAAAATTTCAGAACAAAATTGTGAGAATGTTTTGTTTACAGATCTTTTTGAAATGGGAAATGAAAAACTTAAATATGGTGGGTATTCTAATAAGATAGATGTAAGGTGCAGGGCGAATGGTGCTCACTGCCGGCTTGATATAAACCAGATATCTGATGAGTACGGCGAGACAATGGGATATATTATTATCATTGATGATCTTACAGATAAGATAAAGACTATTGAAGCTCTTGAGGCGGCAAGGAAAAGTGCTGAGGCAGCAAGAAAGAGTGCAGATGATGCAAATAATGCAAAGTCAAATTTCCTTGCACAGATGAGTCATGAGATAAGGACACCGTTAAATACGGTGCTGGGAATGAATGAGATGATTTTGAGAGAGTCTGACTCTGAGACGGTTTCAAAGTATGCTTCGTACATAAAAAATGCGGGACAGACATTGCTCGGTATTATAAATGATATTCTTGATCTGTCTAAGCTTGAGGTGGGTAAGACAAATATAGTTGCAGAGGATTATAATCTTAAGTTTGTAATCAATGATATAATCAATCTTGTTTCTTTGAAAATCAGGGAAAAGGGGCTTAAGTTCCGGCTTGATATGGCAAAGGATATTCCAATGTATCTGCATGGTGATGTTTTGAGAATTAAGCAGGTTATCATCAATATCATGAACAATGCCGTTAAATATACGGATAAGGGTCAGATTACGCTTGGTGTCGGCTGGGAAAAGGCTGATAAGGAGAGTATAATGCTGATATTTGAGATAAGAGATACCGGGCGTGGTATAAAAAAGAAAGATATTGAAAGGATTTTTTCACCGTTTGAGAGAGCGGAAGAACAGCGAAATCATACGATAGAGGGGAACGGACTTGGTCTTGCCATCACAAGAAAACTCGTAAGGCTTATGGGTGGAGAGATAAGTGTGAAGAGTGAATTTGGAAAAGGTTCCGTTTTTGAAGTCCAGATATTGCAAAGGATAGTGCATGAGAAGAACGGTGAAAATGTTTTGAAGCTGCAAAACAGGGAAAAACATGAGGATACACATATAAGTGCACCTGATGCAAAAATTCTTGTTGTCGATGATGTTGAGACAAACAGGATAGTTGTAAAAGAACTGCTTCGTGTCACTGATATAAATGTGGAGGTTGCAAGCAGCGGAGAGATGTGCCTTGAACTTATGAAAAACAACAGGTATGACCTTGTTCTTCTTGATCATATGATGCCAGGAATGGACGGGATAGAGACATTAAAACTTATAAGAAAAATGGAAAATTCACCTAATAAAGATACTCCGGTCATAGCGATGACTGCAAATGCGGTTCTTGGAGCAAAGAGTATGTATCTGTCAGAGGGATTTGACGATTATATTTCAAAGCCGATAGGCTATATAGAACTTGAAAATCTTATAAAGCGGTATGTGGACTGTAAAAGAGCTTAACACTGTAATCGTTGCCGGTCACACAGTAGGTTTAACAGTAACAGGCAACAGAGAGGATTGTGAATATCTGCTTGGATTTTATTGAAAAATGTCAGAATATAGTTTATACTGATTTTATGTGTCTGCGTGGATTGTGAATATCCTTGACATTTTTTTTAGAGGGTATATTTGTATGAAGAAAAATATGCATAAAGAAAAGAAAAAGCATAAAAAAAACAGCAAAAAGAGAAAACAGGTAGGAATTTTGTTTGTGCTTATCGGAGTTTTGCTTATTTTGGTATTTGGATTTGGTGAGTACCAGAGTTATAAAAGTGCTATTGAGATTAGAAAACTTCAGCAGCTAAAAGAAGCTTCGAGTGACAATGGAAACGGGATTGATACATCAAAAATACTTCCGGAGTACAGAAATCTGTATAAGACAAACTCAGACCTTGTCGGATGGCTTGTGGTGAATGGCACACAGATAAATTATCCGGTGGTTCAAAGTACCGTATATCAGGAGTTTTATCTTGACCATAATTTTGACGGTGAGAATGACGAGTCGGGAGCAGTTTTTGCCGATGCCCGCAATGATGTTTTTAAACCGGATGACAATGTTATATTGTATGGACATAATATGAAAAACGGTTCGATTTTTGGAACGCTCCAATATTATCTCGATAAGTCATATTATGAGAAACACAAGACTATGTCATTTGATACTTTGTATAAAAGATATGATTATCAGATTGTGGCTGTAGGGCTTTCCAAGATAACGGATGAGTCTGCAGATACTTTTAAATATTATGATTTTCTTAATGCAGCCAGTGAGAAGGAATTTGACAACTTTAAAGAAAAGATTAAAAGTCTGGAAGTTTATGATACAGGGGTTAAAATGAAATATGGGGATAAGCTTATAACTTTGTCTACTTGTAACAGCGTAGAAAAAAACGGAAGACTTTTTGTTATTGCAAAAAGAAATTGAGATTAATGTGAAAAAATTTAACTCACAAGATTTGTGTCTGTGCACATTTGACACAAACTTAACGGATATAAAAAGTGTGCAGAAATGAGGATAGTATGAAATTGATAAAAAAGGTAATGGTTTTGGTTGTCGTTATGGCATTATGTATGTACGGAGCAGGTTTTGCATCTGCTGATGAAAATGATACATATTCAGTTACATATAATCTCACGGGACTTACGGCATCATCACAGGAAACAACTGTAAATCAGGGAAGTTCAATGAGCATCACGCTTACTCCTCAGGATGGATATACACTTCCTGACAGTGTTACGGTTACGATGAACGGTGCAACGCTTACTGATGGATATACATATGAAAACGGTGTTCTTACCATAGATGAAGTTTATGGAAATACTGTTATCACAGCTAAGGGTAAAGGCGGTTCTAGTGGAGAATCCACATATAAGGTTTCGTATGACTTTTATGGTGTTACGGCGAGCAAGGGTGAAAGCAATGTAAAGGCAGGAACATCTTTTTCTGTCAAGCTTACTGCAAATGACGGATATAAACTTAAAAGTTCAAAAGTTTCAGTTGCCGTAGACGGAAAGAAAGTTTCAGGCGGATATTCATACGACAGTGGAGTATTGACAATAGACTCGGTTTCGGGGGATACTACTATTATAGCGATAGCTGACAAATCGGGTTCAAGTGACAGCAAATCAAAGAAGAAAAAGACGACTGCAAAAAAAACTACGAACAAGAAAAAGTCAACAGGCAATAAGAGTAAAAGCGGCAGTGGTACGAGCGGTACTAAGTCAGGAAGTTCAAAGTCTGTACAGGCTCTTAAAAGGTCGGGAAAAGCACCGGTTAATTATCATACAGGCAGCTATAAAGCTCCGAAAACAGGACAGGATTTTGATACAAGATATGCCGGAGCAGCAGGAATTGTGTTTATCGGTGTTGGACTTGTATTGTTAAAGAGAAGAAAAATTGTATAAATGATATTAATATGCAGGGGTCAAAATGTTTTTTGCACCCTGCATCATATTTTGAAAATAAAGTTAAATTGAAAAACGCCCGTTGTGGCGTTTTTTTGATATGACATAATAATAGTGGGATAGTTTTTATGTGGTGTTATTTTATGATGTTTTTTGCTCCTGGTGCCCCACTGCTTTACGAGCATTTTCCTATACAATAAAAAAGATTCCACTTTCGTGGAACCTAAGAAATAGAATATGTTGCAATGCGCCTCCAGGGGTTCGAACCCTGGACACCCTGATTAAGAGTCAGGTGCTCTGCCAACTGAGCTAGAAGCGCATATATTGTCTTTTTTCAACTCGAACTCGACAACAATCAGATTATATCAGAATGTTTATGCAAATGCAAGCACTTTTTTTGAAAAAATACTGATTTTATTTTGTAGTAATTTGTAAATTTATATGATAGAACAAATTCGTTGCCATCTCCTATACCGGCAAGGAAAGGAGGTGTTTGCTATGGAGCGCATAACTTCCATATTTGTTACTGTCATGGGTGGTGTGATTTGTCATTACATTATCAAATGGTTAGATGGTGACAAATAATTGGTAACTAGCCTGTGGTATTAAGCCTTCCACGCAAAAAATAGGAATAAAAACCCCCGATGTAGCAGCATCGGGGGTTTTGTTTTGTGTTCGCTATGGAACATAACTTCCTTTTGTCTAACGACATTATAGCATATGTAAAAATGATTTGCAATATGCATATTATGAGAATTATTTTCGCTGTGTCTATTCTTGTATTTTGGGTATCGTCAAACAGCGTAACAGTTCAGCCTTGCATTTCTTACATTCATAAACCTGCCAGCGAGCTGTCAGTCGCTGCTTTGCAGCTTATGTTTGCTCATTTCAGAAATGAAAGGCTATTCTACCATAAAAAGGTACTTAACAATACAATGAACAAGCTCATTGTATTGCCAATTATCTTTTTATGGCTGAACTGTTACCAAACAGCAAAATCTATTACAAAAAAATCTAGCATATGCCATATAAGAGTGCTATACTTAGAGGGAAGTGTGTTATTGTTCACTCGCAAACACATTAGTTTTCAGCCTATGAATTTATGAGTGGATTTTACATTGGACTAAATGCAGTTAAGTATAGAAATGAGGTTTGAAATGATAGCAAAAAAGATGGTTAAATATGTTGAAGGAAGTTCTGTAATCCGTGCCATGTTTGAGGAAGGAAAGAAAATGGCAGCAAAATATGGAGCAGAAAATGTATATGATTTCAGTTTGGGTAATCCGAGCACACTTCCACCTAAAGAAGTGAATGAAGCAATTATTGATATTGCATCTAACGAGGATCCAAACCGTTTACATGGATATATGAATAATTCTGGTTTTGAGGATGTAAGAGAAGCTATAGCACAGTCACTTAATAAAAGGTTTGACACACATTTTTCCCAGAAAAATATTTTGATGACGGTAGGTGCGGCAGGAGGTCTTAATGTTATTCTTAAGTCTATAATAGACCCGGAGGATGAGGTTATCGCATTTGCACCGTATTTTGGAGAGTACAATAATTATGTGGCAAACTTTGATGGAAAGATAGTTGCGGTTTCTCCTAATCCACCATCATTTCAGCCAAATATAAAAGAATTTGCGGAAAAGATAACACCTAAGACAAAGGCGGTTATCATAAACAATCCAAATAATCCTACGGGAGTTGTATATTCGGAGAAGACGATAAAGGAGCTTGCAAAAGTCCTTGAGGATAAGCAGAAAGAATACGGAACGGCGATTTATCTTATAGCTGACGAGCCTTACAGAGAGCTTGCATACGATGGGGTCGAAGTTCCATATCTTACAAAATATTATGATAATGCTATTGTTGGGTATTCATACAGTAAGTCATTGTCACTTCCGGGAGAGCGTATCGGTTATCTTGTTATTCCTGATGAAGCAGACGATTTTGAAAATCTTATTGCGGCGGCAAATGTTGCAAACAGGATTTTAGGATTTGTAAATGCACCGTCACTTCAGCAGCTTGTTATAAAGAAATGCCTTGATGCGAGCACTGATATTTCAATTTACGACACAAATCGTACACTTTTGTATGATAAACTTACATCACTTGGCTTTGAGTGTGTAAAGCCACAGGGTGCTTTCTATCTCTGGATGAAAACGGCAGAGCCTGATGATGTGGCATTTGCGACAAAGGCAAAAGAGTTTAATCTTTTGATAGTTCCGGGAAGTTCATTTATGTGTCCGGGATATGTAAGGATTGCTTACTGTGTGGAAAAGGCGATGATAGAAAGGTCGTTTGCGGCATTTGAGAAGCTGGCACAGAGTTATGGATTGAAATAAACAAGCCGCTGAAAAAATAAAAACACAGCTAAATTTTTCATTAAAAAATAAATGGTTTAAAAGTAAAAATATAAACAAGAAATCGTATAAAACAGAATGAGCGGCTGAAAAATAAAAATTTAAATAAAATTTTATATAAAAACGGCGAAAAGCCGATAAGACAGTAAATCAGACGGAGGATTACCATGAGCAGTTGGAAAGATAATTTAAGAACTATAGACCCATATGTACCGGGAGAGCAGCCACAGCTTAGTGATATGATAAAGTTAAACACTAACGAAAATCCATATCCACCATCACCGAAGGCAAGGGATGTGCTGACAAATTTCGCACTTGATACACTCAGGCTTTATCCGGATCCTGATTCGTCACTTCTCGTAAATGCGATAGCAAAAAGATATGAGGTTGGAGCGGACCAGGTGTTTGTCGGTGTGGGTTCTGATGATGTGCTTGCGATAGCGTTTATGACATTTTTTAACAGCAAAAAACCGATACTTTTCCCGGATATAACATATTCATTTTATGATGTGTGGGCAACACTTTTTAATATTCCGTTTGAAAGACCGGCTTTAGATGATGATTTCAATCTTGTGGCAGCAGATTATTATAAGGAAAACGGCGGAGTTGTTATCGCAAATCCAAATGCACCAACAGGTATCGTGCAGAATGAGAGTTTCCTGAGAGATGTTATAGAACATAATCGTGATGTTGTTGTTATAATAGATGAAGCTTATGTTGATTTTTGCGGAGAGTCTGCCTTATATTTGACAAAAGAGTACGATAATGTGCTTATTGTTCAGACTTTTTCAAAATCCCGTTCAATGGCAGGTATGAGAATAGGCTATGCCATGGGAAATCCTGAGCTTATCAATGCCATGAATGATGTGAGATTTTCTTATAACAGTTATCCAATGACAAGACTTTCAGTTGCTTTAGGTGTTGCGGCTATTGAGGATGAGGATTATTTCCAGGCAACCAAAAATCAGATAATCGAGACAAGGGAGTGGACTAAAAGAGAGCTTAAAGCACTCGGTTTTACTTTTGGTGACTCAAAGACAAACTTTATCTTTGCAAAACACAGTACGGTGGATGCGGAAGTGATTTTTGATAAACTTCGTGAAAAACATATTTTTGTAAGACATTTTTCGGGTGAACGCATAAGAAACTATCTTCGTATATCAATAGGAACGATGGCTGAGATGGAAAAATTCATTGACGAGTTAAAGAAAATAGTATAGTATAAAAAAATATGGATGTTTTACAACTGTATCATACTGGAGGGTAAAGATGAAAAAAGTAATAACTTACGGAACATTTGACCTGCTTCATGTAGGGCATATAAACATATTAAGAAGAGCGAAAGAACTTGGTGATTATCTTATAGTTGTACTTTCAACAGATGAGTTCAATGCCATAAAGAATAAGAAGGCATATTACTCATATGAGGATAGAAAGCAGATTCTTGAAGCGATAAGATATGTCGATAAAGTTATTCCTGAAAATACATGGGAACAGAAAATTTCAGATGTTGTAGATAATGATATAGATGTGTTTGTTATGGGACATGACTGGGAAGGCAAGTTTGACTTCCTTAAAGATTATTGTGAGGTTGTGTATCTGCCACGAACAGAGGGAATTTCTACATCAAAGATAAAAAAAGATTTAGGTATTAATGGTCAGAAAAAAGAGGACTGATAAACCTGAATATTTTAACACTAGCAGCTAGTAGTGTTATGAGCAGACAGCAGAGCGGATTGTGAATATCCGCCTGAATTAAAAGGTGGGACTGTTGGTGACGACAGTCCCTTACAAGTGTTTAGAAAGGATTTTTAAGATGTTTATAAATAAGGCGAGGGCAAAAATGGTAAGCGGTTACCATGTGTTGAAAAACAATGCCAGAAGAATACTGAAAAGAGCACCAAAAATGAAGTTTTTTTATGGCAGCTATTATAAGCACTGTCCTGTTGTGGAGAACAGGATATTGTTTGAGTCGTTTCATGGTTCGACAATCTCAGATTCTCCGTTTTATATTTTAAAGGAACTTTTATCGAGAGAAGATGCGGACAAATATGAGATTTATTATAGTACAAATCCACAGGACTATGAGACACACAAGAAATTTATTGAAGCAAATAACATTCCGGTTAAGCTTGTAAGTATTACTTCTTATAAATATTTAAAGGTACTTGCAACAGCAAAATATCTTATTAATAACAGTTCGTTTCCGGTGTATTTTATAAAAAAGGATGAGCAGGTTTATCTTCAGACCTGGCACGGAACACCGTTAAAGACTCTTGGAAAGCAGATGCGTAAGGGTATCGAGTCAATGTATAATGTTCAGCATAACTTCTTGCAGGCTACTTATCTTATGCATCCAAATGAGTTCACCAAAAATGCGATTATGGAGGATTACAATCTCAATCCTTTATATACGGGAAAAGTTGCACTCAGCGGTTATCCGAGAAACAGTATCTTTATGGATAAGGAAAAGGCGAAAGAGGTTAGAAAGCAGCTTGGTCTTGAGGACAAGGTCGTATATGCATATATGCCTACATGGCGCGGTACGAGCAATCATTCAGTAAATCAGAATGCTTACGGCAGAGAAGTAACGAAGATGATGCAGTACCTTGATAAAAACCTCAAGGATAATCAGGTTTTATATGTAAACTTCCATCCGATACTTAAAAACAGCATACAGCTTGGAGATTATAAACATATTAAGAGCTTTCCGGCTGAGGTCGATAAATACGAATTTTTAAATAGTGTTGATGCACTTATAACGGATTATTCGAGTGTATTCTTTGATTTTTCAGTTACGAGAAAGCCTATTATCCTCTATATGTATGACTATGATAAATATATGTCAGACAGAGGAACTTATTTTGATATAAAAGAACTTCCTTTTGTAAAACTTTATGAACTCGAAGATTTAAAGGAATGGCTTGTATCTGAAAAGATACTCGGTGCAAGCTATGATGATGGAGATTATTGCGAGAAGTTCATCAAATATGATTCGCTCGATGCACCTGCTAAAATGCTCGACCTTGTATTATACGGCAAGGAAGAAGGTATGATAGTTGAGGATTATTCAGAAAATAGACAGAAACCCAGAAGAATCATACATCCTCAGAAAGCATCGACAAAAGGTGACTTTGAAGTTATCAAACAGTTTTCAAAGGATAACGATATTGTACAGTTTGAGAAGAAGTGGTTTAGAAAAAAGGTTAGTTGCATACTGTATGATGATTACAATTATGACTTTGATTATGTCATAATCACAAATACAACACCGAGAACCTACTGGGAAGAGTTTTTGTATAAGCTTGGTGTTAAATCTGTCATTGCAAGACTGCAGGAGAGAGAACTTAAGAGAACTTTCCCTAACTTAAAGGTTCAGACACCGTATCTCAGAGAGTTTTATATTGCAGCGGAGGGTTGTGGTACAAGAAATACTGAGAGAATACCGGTTGAGTCAGATATAGAAAGCGGTGAAAATGGGATTACATTAACCGTAAGAAATAAAGAGCGTTTTGTACCACTCAGCTTTATGCTTCTTGAGAAAGATTATTCTATCTTGTGTATGAGAGAACTTTCAGACGAAGAGAGAAAGAGCGGAGTTATCCACGAAGATTTCAAAAAATGGAATGAAAAAATGTCGCCGGTCGGAAGATACCAGCTTGCAGCCGAATTTGTGGACATGGAGTCCGAAGAAAAATTTATCGGAACATTCTATTGTCCTGAAATTGCTAAAAAAGCAGATGCAGGGGCAGAAAAGTATGATAAGCCGGATGCATATCTTGCTCCGTGCATAATAGAAAAAGTCGGAGATCCGGACAGCATACGCTTCTATGAAGAGGGAAAAGTGGCTGTTATTCCATATTCAAGAAACGGAGACAGAACGATTTCAATCACGCTCCGCAGACCGGAGAAGATTGTTGATGAGTACACACAGGCGAAGATTAAAAAGATTAAGTCCAGCAAAAACACCTGTATCGTATATATGAAGATGAGGAAGCAGGACGGTCTTAAGATTAAGGATGTTGTGCTAAGATACAGAAGTGCACTTACTTATGATATTCCGGTCAAATACGATATAAGGGAAAATGATGTTCATTATTTCATTACCGCATACATCAATTTTGATGAGATGAACTTAAGAGAGCTTTATTGGGATTTAAGAATACTTGCAGACAAACATGGCTTTGAAAATGAGATAAGGGCAAGATTTGTAAATAATTACTGGAAAGATAAATTTTATATTACAAACAGACAGTATTCAGCAGGCGAGGGGCATATGACATTCCCTTATTATACAAAGGGAGGCTGTCTTGCATTCCTCTATCGTCAGGATTCAGAATATGATGCGTATTCGACGAAAGTTAAAGAGATAGTTGCGAGCGGAATATATGTATTGTTTAAGCCTTTATTAAAGAGAAAGAAGATATGGCTTGTATATGAGAAATTCTGTTCGATGGCACAGGACAACGGATATTATTTCTTTAAATATTGTATGGAAAATCTCTCGGATGAGGAGAAGAAAAATATTTATTATGTAATAGATAAGAAAGCTCCTGATTATGAGAAGATTAAAGAATATGATGACCATATAATACAGTTTATGAGCCTGAAACATGTTTTATATGTACTTGCCGCCGTATTGTATGTTGCATCGGACTCCAGAACGCATCTTTACGCATGGAGATGCAAGACGAGCCTTATCAGGTCAAAGATTGACAAACGACCTATATTCTTTCTCCAGCATGGAGTTACGGCTCTTAAACAGGTCGGACCACTGTTTGGAAGAAAGGGAAGCAGTCCTATGACCTATTTTGCGACAACTTCACAGTTTGAGCAGGATATAGTAGTAAAATATCTTGATTATTCCGAGGCAAAATCGCCTATTACGGGATTTACAAGATGGGATGTTCTTGAGGATACTTCGACAAAAGATGATAAACTTATACTTCTTATGCCGACATGGCGTTCATGGCTTGAGGAGGTAAGTGATGAAGATTTCTTGAAGAGTGAATATTACAAGAATTATTCAAGTCTTCTTCAGAGCGAGCGACTTGACGCTATATTGGAGAAGAATGATGCAAGGATGATATTCTACATTCATCCAAAGTTTGCAGGATACCTTAAGAACTTCAAAAAAACGGGTGAGAGAATAACATTGGTTCCATTTGGACAGGAGCCATTAAATGAGATTATGAAAAAATGTCATTTACTTATAACAGATTATTCAAGTGTATGCTGGGATGTTTATTATCAGAAGAAACCGGTAATTTTCTATCAGTTCGACCTTGACCATTATAATAATGCTCATGGAAGCTATATTGATATGGAAAATGAGTTGTTTGGACGACACGCATATGAGAAAGAAGAGCTTATAGATAATATAGAAGACTGCATAAATAAAGATTTTGCACTTTTGCCGGATGATGAGAAAAATCACAATCATTACTTTGAGTATATAGATGATAAGAACAGTGAGCGTACTTATATCTATCTTAAGAGTAAAGGATATTAATATTGTTAAAATATTCGCAGCGCCCGTAGTTGTTATACCGGACGCTGCGAATTTAGGTTTAATAATGGTGTGACTGCCGGAAGTTTGGGGCAATCCGGGAATATATGGTAACACATTATTAACACAAATTTGCGGTAATATGGAAGAATAGGGTGAAAACAGGATAAGAAAGAGGTAATTTATGAGGTTGAGAAAACAAATAAGCTTATTTTTAAGTTTTGCAATTTCAATAACATCAATGAATGTTACAGCTTTAAGTAACAGTATATCGGGAATGACAAAGAAAGCAAAGGCTGCTGATATAGTTCTGACAAGCAGTCCGGAGCCGACAAACAATGCATCTGCTGCAGCTATGGATGCGGATATGAGAGTTATATTTACTACAGACATTCATGGTCAGGTGGTCAATTATGATTATCAGTCGGCGAAGGAAGTAAACAGAGGTCTTAATAAGGCATATACGCTTGTTAAAAAGGCGAGAAATGAGGTTGGAACAGGAAATTATCTTACATTTGACCTCGGTGACAGTGTGTATGATTTTACTACAGATTACATATATAATCATGAGCCTGAGGCATTGCAGCCGGTTTATAATGCTATGACAATGATAGGTTATGATGCTATCACACTTGGAAACCATGACTTTGATTATGGATATGATTATCTGGTAAATCAGCTTGAAACATCAGGTCTTGAACAATCATGTGTGTTATCAAATGTTTATAGTGCTGCGGATAATAAGAGTATATTTGGTGTTGAGAATAAGATAATCGAAAAAAACATTACCAATGATGAAGGTCAGGTAATGACTGTAAAAGTTGGTATATTGGGTGAAACGGTACCATCGCTTTCGAGCAAGACAGAGAAATATAAAGGAAAACTCGTGACTGAAGATATCCTTGAGAATGCCAAGAAGCAGGCGGCTGCACTTAAGAAAAAAGGGGCAGATATAGTAATTGCACTGGCTCATTCCGGTTTTGGAACAGATAATCCGAAGAAAAAAGCCGGGGATATGGCTTATATGCTCACAACGGTAAGTGATATAGATTTAGTGCTTGCAGGACATGAACATATAGATTTTCCAACCGGATCTTCAAGTGATGCACATTACTCGCTGCCAAATGTTGAACTTAAGACAGGTCTTGTAAATGGAAAAAGACTTATCATGGTTCAGGACAGTTGTCGTGGCATCGGAGTTGTTGATTTAAATCTCAAGAGAGATGAGACAGGAAAGATAGTAGTCGGTGACTCTAAGTATGAGATAAGAAAAACAAAGAAAGACACTTCTTGTGATGAAGCTATTACCGGGACTATGTCAAAATGGGATAGTGTTCTTAAGACATATTGTAATACGGAGATAGGAACTATTGCAAACGGAGACAGATGGAATAATTATTCAGCATTGCTTGAGAGTAATGAGATAATCCAGACGGTTCACGAGGCACAGCTTGACTATGCGGCACGGTTTGTTGAAGCCAATAAATCAAAGTACGGAAACTGGCCAATAGTCTCGTTGGCGAGATACACGAAGTATGGTGGAGAAAGTGGAGGAGATTATGCTGATATTTCAGGCAAACTGATGGAGGGTAATCTTGATACTATTGCGAACTACCACAGGTATGTATATATATATTCAATGACCGGAAAACAGCTTAAAGAATGGCTGGAGTGGGCAGCATCTATATATCAGACTACGGGAACTTCAAAGGACACTAAGTGGAACAATATCATATTGTCAGATTATATAAATAAAACCGGTGGAAATTCGTTGGTACAGGAACCTTATCTTGGCGACTGGAGTGAGTTTTTTCAGTGCAGCGGTATAGAATATACGATTGATCCAAGTGTTGCACCGAGATATGATGTGAACGGAAGTTATTTAAATGACACAAACAGGATTACTTCGATGACCTACAATGGCAATCCTATAAGTGATGACCAGAATATCGTGCTTGTGACGGACAAGATTACACCACATATGCAGTGTGATGCAAATGCAGGCGTAAATGACAATATACTTCAGAGTTCACATGACAATCTTCAGGATGTTATAGAGGAGTACATGAAGGAAAAGGCACAGATAAGTGATCTTAAATTAAATATTTCACAGAACTGGCAGCTTAATCTTCCGGACAATTATAAATTCCTTATGGAAAGTGGAAAGTCAGGTGAGAGTCTGCTGCTTGCAAAGAACTGGTGTAAAGGTGTTTATGATACAATAGGTTATTTCAATTATTATAATTGTAATACAGGTGTACAAAATAAACAGGATGATATGATACCGTCAGTTGTCGTATCGGAGACAAGCAAGGCAGATACAAAGAGCAGTGTTCCGGTAAGAGTTGTGGCAAATGCAAAATCAGGAATAACCGTCAAAAAGTATGTTAAAGGGGACTATGATAAGGACTCTGAGGTATGGAATCTGACACCGGCAAGTGGTGGTGCTATAACAATGGATTCAGATACTTTCAGTGTGTCAGAAAACGGTGTCTATTCAGTTTATGTTGAGAGCGGAAACGGAAAATCAGTAATTGAGAAAGTTGCGATTACCAATATTTATCCGACTTCGCTTATAGCACCGGTAGTAGGAACAGTTACAAATATTGATGATGAGGTTACAGGTACTGCGTATCCAAACCTTACGGTAAATGTTAAGATTGGTTCTAAAGTTTATAAGGCATCAGTAAATGTCAAAGGAAAGTTTACTGTTAAGATACCGGTTCAAAATGCAGGGAAAAAGATTACGGTATATGTTTCCGATAAGAGTGGTGACAAGAGCAAGAGCACGAGTGTTACCGTCAAGAGAAATGGACCAAACAGCCCTAAGATTACATCTGTTAAAAATAACGGTTATGAGATAAAAGGAAATACAAATGACAGCAATGTCAAGGTTTATGCGGTTATTGGCAAAAATGTGTATGTTTCAAAGGCAATAGGTTCTTCTTATTATAAGAAGTGTAACGGTTACGATAAGAAACTTAAGATAAAGAAAGTTAATGTTGTCATAAAAAGCAATGGAGACTATACGATAGCTATTCCTAATCAGTATTCAGGAACAAATGTATCTGTATATTCGGTTGATAAACTTAGCAGAGTGAGCCATGTCAGAAATAAAAAGGTTTCAAAGAGTGCACCGAATAAACCGACTATCTACACGGTTTCAAGTTCTGACCGATATGTATTCGGAAAAGTGCCGGATAGTGGAAAGTGTACAGTTATATTGAAGCGTGGCAAAAAAAGCTATAAAGCAAAAGCGGATGCGGATGGTTATTACAGAATAACATCACCGAGGCTGCACGCTAAGGAGACTATCACGATATATGCACAGGACAAGGTAAAAGGCAAAGTAAGGACAGGTGTATCTAAGAGTAAAACCGTAAGCTCAGCATATGATGTTTACAAGAAGCACAGAAATACTAATCTTCATATAGGTAAGGTGACAAATAAGAGTACCTATGTGACAGGAAGATGGGCTAAAGGTAAAGCTACGGTATATGTGTTTGTGGATGGTATAGTATATGTCAGAAAGACAGGTTCAAGTGGCAAGTTTAAATTTAAGCTGAAAAAGCGTGTTGCTGTAGGAACAGGAATTTATGCCACGATAAGGACAGGGCATGGCAAATCAATAAAGGCGATGCGTAAGTGGAAAGTTGTGCTTGGAAAACCAAGTACGCCAAATATATATGGAAGACTTACGACGAGAACCACAAAGATAATCGTGCTTACAAGAGAAAAGTGTCCGAGAGTAGTATTAAGAATCGGAAAACACAGATATACAAGAAGAAAAAACAGCGGTTATTCTAAGAGAATGCACAGATACCGCTATATATTTAAGATTAGAAGGTATCCGTACAGGACACATCTGAGAGCTTTTGCAACAAATAGTGCAGGAACAAGTCAGAGTAAATTAAGGATTATCAGATAATGGATAAAGCGGGGAGGCAGAAGTGCCTCCCCGAATTCTTAGGTGAATAAAGTAACAGTTCAGCATTTGAAAATACAATGAACAAGCTCATTGTATTGCCAATTATCTTTTTATAGGTGAACTGTTACAAAAAAAAATTAAAAAATTTGAAAAAAGTTGTTGACAAACAGTGCAACATAATGTAATATATATCTTGCGTCACGGGAAAGCGGTTAGCGAGTAAGGCGAAAGCGAGAAAGCAAACAACTCGGGGTGTGGCTCAGTTTGGCTAGAGTACCTGATTTGGGATCAGGGGGTCGCAGGTTCGAATCCTGTCACCCCGACTGGTGACGCATTAAATAAATAAAGCGGGAAACACATTTGTTTCCAAATGTGCGGGTGTAGTTCAATGGTAGAACACCAGCCTTCCAAGCTGGATACGTGGGTTCGATTCCCATCACCCGCTTTGTATGTGTCAGTAGCTCAGTTGGATAGAGCAACGGCCTTCTAAGCCGTGGGTCGGGGGTTCGAATCCCTCCTGGCACGTTTTAATTTTATATGGTGGGTATAGCGCAGTTGGTTAGCGCGCCAGATTGTGGCTCTGGAGGCCGAGGGTTCGAATCCCTCTATCCACCTTTGATTTCCTTGTAGTTTACAAGGATTTTTTACTATATAGGAGAGTTGCAATATTTAAGAATAATTTGCGGAGACTTTTTATATAGTTTATGATAAACTGTGGTTTGCATAACAAATGTAAATGGCATATATGATGGGCCGTCGCCAAGCGGTAAGGCACAGGACTTTGACTCCTGCATCCCGCGGGTTCGAATCCCGCCGGTCCAGTTACTTAAAGAACAGATATAAAGAGAAAAGAGGATGGTTGAGATGAATATTGTATGTTTAGACTTAGAGGGAGTTCTTGTACCGGAAATCTGGATAGCATTTGCTGAGGAGACTGGGATTCCGGAGCTTAAGAGAACAACAAGAGACGAGCCTGATTATGACAAGCTCATGAACTACAGACTCGGGATTTTAAAAGAGCATGGTCTTGGTCTTAAAGAAATTCAGAACACTATTGCAAAGATTGATCCTATACCTGGAGCAAAAGAGTTTTTGGATGAGCTTCGTTCTATCACACAGGTTATCATCATCAGTGATACATTTACACAGTTTGCAAGCCCGCTTATGAAGAAACTCGGCTGGCCTACAATTTTCTGTAATTCACTTGAGGTTGCGGATGACGGAGAGATTACAGGATTTAAGATGCGTTGTGAGCAGTCGAAACTTACAACAGTTAAGGCACTTCAGTCTATCGGTTATGAGACTATCGCAAGCGGTGACAGTCACAATGACCTCGGTATGATTCGTGCAAGTAAAGCAGGATTTCTTTTCAAGAGTCCTGACAGCATTAAGGCAGAAAATCCTGACCTTGAAGCATTTGATACATATGATGAGCTTATGGCGGCTGTCAAAAAGGCTTTATGATATTTAAAGTAAGTATTTGAGTTTGAAATATTAAATAGATTAAAAATCCCGGACTGTTCAGGTCTGGGATTTTTATATGTATAGAAAATGCCCGCAATGTATCAATGATTTTCAGTTAAATATAGCAGAAAAATTTTCAATATTCAAAACGCAGTAATGAATTGCAGCGGGATATTTGGAATACAGGAACAAGTGTGTGTGTTTTATTAAAAAGCGTTAAAAAACAGATATAAATATTATGTAAAAAGCGTTAAAAAACAGATATAAATATTATGTAAAAAATGTTATAATTGGTATAAATTAAATATATTTTGTCAAATTTGATTGATTTGATTGAAGATTATGTGATGTACTCTCGGAATTTTTTGTTAAGAACATACCGAGAGTACATTTATAAAGGAATGGAGGATTGTTATGAAGAAAAAAAGAAATATGTCAATTAAGGCAAAACTACTTGGGATAATAATTCCGGTTATGGTTGCGATTGTAGTTGTGCTGGTACTTGTTGCCTATGAGATGTCATCAGGGATAATTGGAAATTATTCAGAGAATCTTTTGGAATCTTCGGTAGATAATCAGGCAAATGAAATTGAGTCATGGCTTAATAAAAATATTGCAGGTATTAAGTCGGCAAAGAAGACTATTGAACAGTTGAAACCTGATAATGAGGAAATGCAGAATATTCTTGATGGTTATTATGGATTTGATGAGAATTATCCGGGTGGAATATATATAGCTGATTCAAACGGGAAGCTGATGAAGGCTTCTGAGTCGGATAAGTCTGAGAGTGATGTAACAGGAAGCGTGTGGTACAAAGAAGGACTTACAAGGGTTAATCCTAAGGTGGGTTCAGCATACAAAAATTCTAAGGGAGAAAATGTTATCAGTGCATCGGCTATGATAAATGATGGAGCTGGAAATGTGAGTGTTATTTCTGCCGATATGACACTTGACCGTGTTGCGATTATCGTTAATTCATTTATAGAGATGAAACACGCAGAAGCGGTACTTGTTGACAAGAATACCGGGGTAATAATAGCTAACAGAGACAGTGAGCTTATATCACAGAAAATTGGTGATGGAAAACAGAGTGACTATTATAAACAACTTGCCAAGAAGGTGACGGCAAAAAAATATGATTCTACAACGCTTGACGGAAATATGACTGTTTTTAAAGAGGTTGACGGAACGGACTGGCTGCTTGTTTCTTATATACCAAAGAGTGTTATAATGTCAGATATTGCTCATCTTCGTATGGTAATGATAGTTATAAGCGTTGTGTGCATACTTCTGTTATGCGTGCTTATTGAGCGTGTGACACACATTGTTATCAAGCCGGTAAAGAAGATGACAAAGATTATTACTCAGATGTCATCAGGAGATTTCACTGTAACAATGGATGTAAAGGGCAATGATGAGATTGCTGTTATGGGATACAGTGTAAAGAAATTTATAGAAAATATGAAACAGATGATAAAAGAAATGGGAAGCATTTCCGGAAAACTTAAAGAACAGGCGGATTCCAGCAAAGAAGTTTCAAGTGAGATGAATTCGGCGGCATCAATACAGTCACAATCCATGGGTGAGCTGAACACAACGGTTGACCAGCTTTCTCTCTCTGTAAATGAGATTGCGGAAAATGCAACACAGCTTGCAGGAGTTGCATCTGATACAAAAGAGGACAGTAGCTTGGTTAAACAAAAGATGAATGAAACTGTAGCAATATCTGAAAAAGGCAGACAGGATATGGAGCGTGTAAGCAGTGCTCTTGAGAGTATAGAGGAGTCGATACATAATCTTGAAGCTGCTGTAAATAAGGTTGGAAATGCATCAGGTGAAATTGTGCAGATTATTAATCTTATTGGTGAGATTGCGGATGAGACAAATCTGTTATCGCTAAATGCCTCTATAGAAGCGGCACGAGCAGGCGAAGCAGGAAAAGGCTTTGCGGTTGTTGCATCTGAGATAGGAAAGCTGGCAAATAACAGTACAGAATCGGTTGCAAATATTACGGCACTTATAACAGAGATTAATAATCTTGTTGGAGATGCGGTAAGACAGGCATCAGGCAGTGCAGAGGATATATCAGGCAGTGCAGGTCTTATACATACGGCAGTTGATACATTTGATGTTATATTTAAAAATATACAGGATACCGGTGCATTGATAAGCGAAATGGCAGGCAAGATAAATGAGGTAGATGAGGTTGCAACAAATGTTGCGGCAATCTCAGAAGAACAGGCGGCAAGTTCAGACGAAATACTTGCAACTTCAGAATCAATGCTTCAGCAGGCTAAGAACATTTCAAAGAATAGTGAAGCGGTTGAAGATGAGGCAGAAAATCTTGCCATGTCTGCAGTACAGCTTGAAAATCAGGTTCAACAGTTTCGGATATAGGTAAAGGAGGTATAACTCATGAAGAAGATTGTAAGTTTGGCTATATGTATTTCATTAATGATATGTTGCTTGAGCGGATGTAAAAACGATTCAAAAAGCGGTGATATAAATGCAGATGGAATGAAGATTTTTATATCTGTATCACAGGCAGATGATTTTAGAGGAGCATTTGCACAGAAGGCTAAAGAATTAGCAGAAAAAAGTGGTGCACAGGTTGAAGTTGTGGATGAAAAGAATTCCATTGAAACTCAGGTAAGTGACATAAAGAAGGCTGTATCTGAGAAGTATGACGCGATAATATGTGGTCTTGTTGATATAGATACGGCGTTTGAGGTTGAAGCACTTGCGGGGGATATTCCTATTGTATTTTTCAATACTTGTCCTGAGGACGACAAGCTTGATGCAGGAAAATATGTTTATGTGGGTTCAAATGAAGAAGACGCAGGAAAATATCAGGCTGAATATATACTTAATGAATTTAAGTCATCAGATGAAATAAATGTGGCAATATTTAAAGGTGCACTTTCCCATGCGGCAACAAAACCGAGAACAGAGGCTTTGAAAAATGCTTTGAGGGCATCGGGAAAAACAGTAAACTTTGTGTTTGAGGACACGGCAGAATGGGATAATGTCAAGGCTGAAGATATGTTTAAGCTGTTTTTGAAAACAGGTCAGAAATGTGATGCTGTTGCCTGCAACAATGACACAATGGCGACAGGTATTATACAGGCGTGCAAGGATGAGGGGATTAGCGATATAAAGATTTTAGGAATTGATGCAACATCTGATGGCTGTAAGGCTATTGAGTCAGGTGATATGGCATTTACGGTATATCAGTCCGCTACCGGTCAGGGAGAAATGGCTGTAAAGGCTGCCATAGATCTTGCGAATGGCGGAGATTTATCAGGATTTAAGGGAGTTACAAAGGATAAGAAATATGTATGGGTGCCATTTGAAAAGGTAGACAGCTCAAATGTAAAGGATTATGAGTAAGTTTACCGGAATGTAGGAAGTATAGTTACAATAAAGAAAGAGTCAGCAGATTTACTGACTCTTTCTTTTTGAGTAAAAAATCATATGAGTAATAGTCCAGACTTTTTTACTTTAAATAGGTATTTTCAAAATCTTCAATAGGAATAGGTTTTGAAAAATAATATCCCTGATAAATGCGACAGCCCATTTTGGTAAGTGCCGTGACCTGTTCTTTAGTTTCCACACCTTCTGTAATAACTGAAAGACCAAGTGTTTTTGAAAGGTCTATAATGTTGTTTAGTATTGACATACTTCGTTTTATTCTGTCAGGTTTTGTTGTTCTTAAAAATCCCATGTCTATTTTAAGTACATCGACATCCATATCTTTTAAGGTATTTAAAGATGAATAACCGCTTCCAAAATCATCAATTTCGACTTGGAAACCATAGTTTCTGAATTGTTCAAGGATTTCAAGTTCACCTGATATACCGGTCATTATGGCGGTTTCAGTAATTTCAAGTTTAAGTGTTTTAGGTATGATGCCATATTTTTCAACAAGTGTTGTTATGGTTTTGTAAACATCCATGTAATAAAAATCTTTTGCAGAAATATTTATTGAAATATAAAGTTCATTTTTTCCATGTTTCTGCCATTCTGAAAGTTTTTGTACGGCGAGTTCCCAGACATATTTGTCGAGGCGGTATATAAGTCCCGTTCGTTCAAAGACATTAATAAAATCTCCTGGGAATATAAGTCCTCTGTTCGGATGCTGCCAGCGTACAAGAGCTTCGGCACCAAGCATTTGTCCTTCAGGTGTCATCTGCGGCTGCAGGTACATACAGAATTGTTTTTCAGCAAGCGCAGTATCAAATTCTCCTACAAGGCGTTTTTCAAGCAGAGTGTCGTTAAATATACTGTCGTTGTAATAAGCAATACATTTATCATATGTTTCGTGAAGTGTTTTTATGGCGATATTTGCTTTGTCACACATAATAGAGACATCTTCGTTACAATCTGTTATTTCATATACACCGACATATATGTGCAGGTGATAAAGCGTGTTGTTAAAAGATTTGCTCAGTGTGTGTATTGCATTGAGCAAATCTTCCTCTTTAAAACGGTCTTTAGGGATACATATTGCAAATTTATCACCGCCTGTTCTTCCGTAAAGAGTGCCATTGCTGCAAGTTGTTTTAAGAAGCTCTGCAAGCATTTTTAAGACTTCATTACCCTTTTCAAGTCCGAATAAGTCATTTACCAGCTTAAAATCTTTGATGTTTGAACAAAGAATAAGGCGGGGAGTATCAGGATCACGCTTGAGAAGTTCTGATACTTTCTCGCTGAAATATGAGCTGTTGTATATTCCGGTAAGTCTGTCATGAGTTGCAAGGTAACGCTCTTTGTTGTATGCTATATACTTTTCGGTTACATCTATAAGGCTGATAAAGAAACCAATATAATTTTTGTGTGAATCATGGAGTTTTCTGAATTCGACATCGAAATGATGTTCCTCGTCACCTAACATTCTTTTTTCACTCCAGGTGAAATAATCTTTGTTGTCTATTATGTTTTCTTCAATCAGTTTTTGTGCATATTTGCTTATATTTTCGGTTGAACCGTCATCTGAATCTAAATTAAAGAGTCTGCGTGCACTGTCGTTTGCGTAAACACATTTGCTGTCAATGTCAAAACAGATTACGGAGTTGTTAATTTCAGTGACTACTATAGAAAGCGTTTTGTCTATCAGCTCATTTGGTGTATGGTAAAATGTAAAATAACATATAAGAAATGCTGCTAATAGAAAAAACGGGAGTGACAAGTCTATAGGAAAACCTGATATTGTGTATATAAGGTTTAATATTATGATGACACTCATGACCAATATGATAGGGTAGTACTTCTTGCGGTAGAAATGTGGTATTTCGGCAATCTTAACTATCAGTGCTGCGATAAACATCAGCACAATAAAATAAGCAAAGATATAATGCAGATAATATGCAGCATATCTTTTATCAATGCGATAGATTAAAAGATTGCCATAAGTTGTAAGTTTTAATGTAAAGACATGATGAAAAAAAGCATTTAAAAACAAAGATATACCATCTGCAAAAGCAAGAATAAAGCATCCGGATCTAAAAGGTCTGACTTCACTGAAAACATTAGTATATTGCTGTGAGTATTGTAGTATGTAAATAAGCATTAGATCATATGCAAAAAGATATAATGCCATTGCAAGATACGATATGGTTTCGTTTATATTCAGTGTAAATAAGCCATTTCCCAGGATGGTAAATATTGCAAAGACAAGACATCTTGTAATGGAAGATGAAATGTCGTTGTGAAATTTTTTAATGTTTTTTATACAGACCAATATTGGAATTATCATTAAGTATATTAGTATAGTGTATATTTTACCCATTTAATACCAACCTCCATTAAAAGAATGTGTTAAATATCAATGTTTGAACATAGATAATACGCTGTCTAATTTATCGGTATTTTCTTTGTTAGTATTTACAAGTGATTCATTGTCGTCAACTACTGTGGAGAGTTCTGATGTTTTTTCGGCAATATCATTAATGCCCTCCGCCGTTTCTGATACTGTTATATTTACCGTATTTACCGAATCGGCAATATTGACAATGGAATTTAAAAGTATATCTATCTGGTCGTTTATGGCTGTCATGCTGTCGTCAAAAACAGAGGCATCGCTATTGTACTGTTTGGCAACAGTGGTAAAGTCTTTGTAATCATTTAAAACTGTTCCGTTAAGAAAATCAGTACTTTCCTGTAAACATTGTGTAAGGTCAGATACGGCGGTGTTTACTTCACTGATGATAGTTTCGATGTTGCTGACTGTTGCAGTTGTCTGAGCTGCAAGATTACCAATTTCATTTGCGACAACGGCAAATCCCTTTCCGGCTTCACCGGCTCTTGCAGCTTCAATCGAAGCATTGAGGGCAAGCAGGTTCGTTTGTTCTGAGATTTCAAGGATAGTCTGGGTAAACTGGTTTATCTTTTCAACTGATTTAGCCTGTATCATAGCCTTGTCCATCTTCTGTCTGACATTTTCATATATATCAACGGTTTTATCTGTTGCAAGTTTTGTTTTTTGTTCAAGACCATGAGCTCTTTTCTTTATTGTCTGTGCTGTTTCTTTTCCGTTGACTGAGTGTTGTTCAATGTCTGCAGCGTGCTGTCTTATCTCGCCGACAGTTTCATTTACAGTCTCCATGGTAGCAGCACTTTCCTGCATTGCGGCAGCAATCTCGCGTGTTGTATCATTGTTAGAATTGCTCATTGTATGTATTTTGTCGGTTATTTCAGTGAGCTGGTCAGAGGTACTTTTTATATCTGATTGTACCTGCTTTATGGTTGATATCATATTGCGAAGATTTTTACGCATTTCGTGAATGGATAGTGCCATATGTCCTGCTTCATCTTTGTGTTTATAAAGCTTTTGAGATGCGGGATTGCTCTTGAAATTAAAGTCAGCGGTATCCTGTACTATGCCGTCGATTTGTTTGATAGGTTTTGTGATTGCCGTGCCTATGATAAATCCTATGATAACAGTAATAATCATAGCGGTAACGGCTCCGCCTGCAATCTGTTTTGATAGAGCAGCAGATTGGGCATTTAACTCGCTTTTTGGAGCGGTAAGAATGTACTTCATGCCATTTTGTAAAGTTTTATAATACATTACCTTTGATGTGTTTTTATATGAGTATGAAATCAATGTCTGTTCTTTTTTTGGATCTTTTAGAGCACTTACAAGCAGATTTGTACCATTGTCTGTCTTTTGAAGATTAGTGCCCACATCAATTTTGTTGTGGTATGTTATATTTCCGTCGCTGTCTGTAAGAAAAGAATATCCTGTTTTAAATATTTTAGATGAATCTACGGTATCAGTAAATGTATTGAAATTAATATCCATACCTACAATACCAATAGATTTTCCGTCAACATAGATAGGTACAACATATGATATCATGTAAACATTTATGTTGGAATTCATGTAAGGAGACATCCATGTTGCTTTTTTGTTTTTGACAGGGATATAATACCAGCCTACATGTTCAGTATCGTCTTGGTCATACATAGAAAAATCTGTAGGAGTTACACTGTTAAAGCTGCTTTTTTCGTCATCTCTGGTGAGAAATAATCCGCTTGTAGGCTCGGTAAATTCGGGATTGTATCTGATATAAGCAGAAAGGGCACCGGGGGTGTCCTCGGCAGACTCCATAAGTATAGGAAGCATTTTCTTTGTGTATTCATTTACATAGCGTGCACTGCTGCAAAATATCGCAGTGTTGTCAATTTTGGCTTTTGCCATGCTGTAAACCATGTTTACGGAATTTTCAACATTCTGCATGGTTTTATTTAATTTATCTGTCTGGGTAATGCAGGCAATCTCCATCTGTCTCTTTGAATCTTCAACAGATGTTTTAGAAGAATTTACAATGCTTATTCCACCGCATATAACAGTTGAAAGGAGTGAGCAGAATATAACTGCTGCAATAATTTTAGTCTTGATAGATTTCATAATAACCCTCATTTCTGCACACATTTTTTGCATATCAAGTTTGTGCCAAGTGTGCACAGACACAAATCTTGTGTGTAAAAAATCGGATTTTTCACACTGATGTCCCTCCAATCATGGTTGTATGTTATTAAATGCTTAATATAGTCTGATTTGTAAATGCATATATCTATTTTACCACAAAACAGATAATTATGGAATAAATTGATTAAAGAAATATTCGTACAATAGTAACAGTTCAGCCATAAAAATGTTTACTTTAGTGAAAAGTGTGTTAAAATGATTTCCGGTCCGCAAAAAGTGATACAGAAGTATGGAAATGAGGTTTGAATTAAGATGAAAGATTTGACAAAAGGAAAAACATTGCCGCTTATAATGGGATTTGCAATTCCTATTGCGATAGGAAATATATTTCAGTTATTCTACAGTCTTGCTGACACGAGGATAGTAGGACAGTTTCTAGGGGAAAACGCACTTGCGTCTGTGGGTGCTACAAGCTCACTCAACAATATGATAATAGGATTTCTGCTCGGTATGACAAACGGATTTGCGATAATCGTTGCGAGAAGTTATGGCGCAAAGGACGAAAAAGCGATAAAAAAGGCAGTAGCTGCAACATTTGTGCTTGGAATAGCGGTGTCGTTTGTGTTTACGGTGCTCAGTGTGGGATTTTTAAGGAACATACTTGAATTTCTCAACACTCCCAAAAATCTGATAGACGGTGCTTACAGATATTTCAGAATAATCCTTTTAGGAATGACCGGTGCGATGCTCTACAATGTCTGTGCCGGGCTGTTCAGGGCGATAGGTGACTCGATAACCCCACTTATTTTTCTGATAATTTCCACATTTGTTAATATAGGTCTTGATATTTTGTTCGTTTGTGGATTTAAGTGGGGAGTTGAAGGTGCAGCATTTGCAACAATCCTGTCACAGATAATGTCATTTGTGTGCTGTTTCGTGTATATGCTTAAGAAATATCCCGTACTTCACTTTGGGATAAAAGATATAAAACTTGAAAAAGGACTTGTAAAATCAATGTTTGCGATAGGCTGTTCAATGGGATTTATGAGTTCGCTTATTAATATAGGTTCTGTTGCACTTCAGGGAGCGATAAACTCTCTCAACAATGCGAACTATATAGTCGCACATACTGCGGCGAGAAAGATTTCAGAGTTTTTCATGCTGCCGTTTACCGTGTTTGGAACAACGATGGCAACATTCTGCGGTCAGAATATGGGGGCAAAGAAACCAGACAGGATAAAGAAAGGAATATGGCAGGTAACGATAGTCACATGGATATGGTGTGCATTTATGGTGCTTTTGTCATATACTGTTGTGCCGTACATGGTTGAGATGATAACTGCGACAAAACAGCAGCAGGTGATAGACACGGCAACGCTTTATCTCAGAGTTGACACGCTGCTCTATTTTATACCGGCAGTCATATGTATCCTTAGAAATGCAATGCAGGGAATCGGGGACAGTGTGACACCTGTTGTATCAAGTTCATTTGAGCTTATATGTAAAGTGCTTGTGGCAACATTTTTGACCCCGGTACTCGGATATTGGGCAATCATATGGGCTGAGCCTATTGCATGGGTCATAATGGTAATGCCACTGCTTATCGGGATAAAGAAAAATCCGGTAATAAACGGGGTGGAGTAAATATATTAGATTATTGAATATTTTCGCAAGGTCCTATCTTTTATATAAGATACACCGCCCGTTTTTTCCGATTTCTTCGACTGCACCGGTTCGTTTCAGGACGGTAAGTGTAGTTTGTGCAAGGCGGAGGGGGATTTTTGCACATTTGGCAAGGTCTTTTGAGGTGAATGTTTCCGGGAGGTTATGAGGCAGCAGCAGGGCATAGTCCTTGCCACCGCCTATATAGAGTTCATCATGGAGTGCGACAGGTATGCGGTCGTAGCGTGATGAGCCTTTTTTTCTTGTCTCGTTCCAGCCGTTTAAAAGTCGGTATTCCTCCATATCAACAAGGACAAGACAGATGTGCAGATTAGGATTTGACAAAAACATACTTATCTTATACAGCTCTATAAAAGCATCAAAAAAAGTTCCGGTTTTAGGTGATTTACGCTTTTTAGAGACTTCTCCCGTGTCCTCGTCTATCCAGTAAAGCCACTTGTTGTGTGGGATGGGATAGACAATGGTAACAGGATATTTTTCTAAAAAAACACTGAGTTTCTTACGCATTGCATTGAAACTTCTTGTCTGTATCTCTATAATCTCATCATCACGCAAAATATCCGCAACAAAGCGGCCAACTTTTATCTCCTGATGTGAAATGTCAGGCTCATAAAAGTTTTTAAGTACTGCGTGCATTGTTTTTTCTTTTAGAGTGCCGATACCGTTTGTTTCACGCTCTTTGGCAACAATTTTTTGGCAGGCATCGGCGAAAAGTTTCTGGTCGTATGTAGTGATTGACATAGGGCGGCTCCTAGGGGATTAAGGTGTAATATTTTTTGAAAATCTTTAATTCACAAATTTAACTGAATAATAATATATATAATCATTGTCAGTCTCGTCAAGTCCATCAATACTATTCTTTGTGATGTGCTGCATAGCATATGTATATTTTACTGTTTTCTGCAAACAATAACCATTGTTCATAGTCAGGCGGATATTTGCAATTCGCTTTTCTGCTTGTTTAATAGTGTTAAAAATCAGATATATTGAAAAATATATTGAAGTTGCTTGCAAATATCGCAAATGCGAACAGTAACAAATCGGAGGCAGTCGGAAATGAATAGTGGTACGCAGCAAAACAGTACAGATAATACAAAACAAAAAAGCTCCATTATTTTTGGAAGTGATTTCAAAATGCGTCAGCAGGAGATAAGCAATCTTTTTAAACTTGATGAAAATTTTGATCTGCTTCACCGTGAGGTTCGGATTGGAGGCAGAAAAGTTTCTATTTATTCAGTGGACGGATTTCTGCCCGGAGATACGATAGAAAAACTTATGCAGTTTTTTTATTCGATAAAAGAGGAGGATATGCCTGAGAATTTAGCAGGTTTTATAAGTAAAAGTACACCGTTCGTCGATATTATTGAGATTGATAAAGAACAGGATTTTATAGATAATTTCCTTGCAGGACTCACCTGTATGATGATAGAAGGGTACGAAGGGATTCTTGCTCTCGACCTTAGGGAATATCCGGGACGAAGTGTGGAAGAACCTGAAAAGGATAAGGTTTTAAGGGGGTCAAGGGATGGATTTATCGAGGCACTTATACCGAATATGGCACTTATCAGGAGACGAATAAGAGATAAAAACCTTATGTTTAAATTTGCGAGAGTAGGCAGAAGTTCAAGGACGGATATTGCTGTCGGATATATGTACGGCAGGGTAAATGAAAAAGATGTAAAAAAAGTCATGGACAGCATAAATTCAATGGATGTTGATGCACTTACAATGAATCAGGAAAGCCTTGCGGAGATGCTTTTTCCGGGAAAATGGATAAATCCGTTTCCAAAGTACAAATATACGGAAAGACCTGACACGGCGGCGGCAAGTATGCTGGAGGGAAGTATTGTAATACTTGTCGATAACTCACCTGCCGTTATGATACTGCCTACATCATTGTTCGGTATAATCGAAGACGCAAATGATTATTATTTTCCTCCTGTAACGGGAACATACTTAAGGATTACAAGAATGGTGACAAATATACTTGCCGTTTTTATCACACCTGTTTTCCTGCTCCTTATCGAAAATCCGGAGTGGGTGCCGAAGCCGCTTGAATTTATATTAATCCGTGATGATATAAATGTGGCACCTGTATTTCAGTTCCTTATACTTGAATTTGCAATAGACGGATTGAAAATGGCAGCGGTCAACACCCCAAATATGCTCACAACACCACTTAGTATCGTTGCCGGTATCGTATTTGGTGATTATACGGTAGACTCAGGATGGTTTAATCCGGAAATAATGCTCTACATGGCATTTGTTGCGGTGGCAAATTATACGCAGAGCAATATGGAACTCACCTATGCAGTCAAATTTCATAGAGTGATACTACTGATATTGACAAGTATATTTGGTGTATATGGATTTATAGCAGGAACGGTACTTCTTATAGCATCACTTCTTATGACACATACACTATTAGGAGAGGGATATCTCTATCCGCTGATACCGTTCAATGCAAAATGTCTTGCAAGAAGATTTTTTAGAATGAGCCTGCCGGCATATGAAAAGACGCACAAACAGGAATAAGAGGGAGCGTCAATCTATGGCAGAACTGTTACAAAATAATAAAAAAATATAAAACATTTATTGATTTTTTATGACCTCTGTACTATAATAACTCGGTATGCGAATAGTGTTATATTCTAATAAGTAGAAACAGTGTTATTTTACACAGGAGGCGTAAGAGTATGAAAACAGTAAAAAACAGCTTTTTGGCTATTATATCAATGCTTCTTCTTGCGGCTGCCGTCAATCCGGCTGTGTCATTTGCAGCAGAAAAGGGAGCTGAGCAGGAGCTTGGAAACAGTCTGTCGCTTGCGTATTGTATTCCGTTTGTCGGAATGCTTCTTTGTATAGCGATATGCCCGTTAGTTATCGGGGAGTTATGGGAAAAATATAAAGCAGTAGCAGTAATCTTTTGGTCACTTGCGTTTTTGATACCATTTGCCATAGGTTATGGCGGAAGTAAAACATTTGAAGAATTTCTCGAAGTTATTTTTGGAGATTATATTACATTTATAGTGTTGTTGTTTGGTCTGTTCTGCGTGGCAGGAAATATAGCACTTGAGGGCGATCTTGTAGGTACACCTAAAGTAAATATTTTGATGCTTCTTATCGGTACGCTTTTGTCGAGCTGGATTGGTACGACAGGAGCAAGTATGCTTATGATAAGACCTATAATCAGAGCAAATAAATGGCGTAAAAGAAAAGTACAGATAATAGTATTCTTTATTTTCCTTGTATCAAATATCGGAGGATGCCTTACACCGGTCGGTGACCCACCGCTTTTGATGGGATTTATGAATGGTGTTGATTTCTTCTGGAGTTTGCACCTCATTCCGATATTGTTATTAAATATTGTACTTCTTTTAGCACTATTTTTTGTAGTTGATACAAATGCATATAAGAAAGATATTGCTGACGGTCTTAAACCGGAAGTACTTGAAAATAAGACACCTATCCGTCTTTCGGGTGCAAAGAATATAATTTTCCTTGCAATGATAGTTGGAGCCGTTATATTGAGCGGAGTTCTTCCGCAGATAAGTCCATTCTTTGCAAAGAATATTCATATATACGGTGAGGTAGAGTTTGGATATGCATCACTCCTCGAAGTTATCATAATACTTGCCGCAGCTTTGATTTCTTACAAGACTACGGACAAGGGTATCAGGGAGGATAACCATTTTACATGGGATGCCATCGAGGAAGTTGCAATTCTTTTCATCGGTATATTTATTACAATGATACCTACACTTCTTATTCTTGAAGTAAAGGGTGGGGAACTAGGAGTGACAAAGCCGTGGCAGTTCTTTTGGATAACAGGATTTTTGTCAAGTTTTCTTGATAATACACCGACATACCTTGTATTCTTTAAGACAGCACTTTCACTTGGATTTAAAGACGGAATACAGGTTACGGGAGGATTTGTTCCAAAAATACTTCTTATGGCGATTTCGTCAGGTGCAGTATTCATGGGAGCAAACACATATATCGGAAATGCACCGAACTTTATGGTTCGCTCGATTGCCGAGGAAAACGGTATCAAGATGCCGTCATTCTTCGGATATATGCTTTGGTCAATAAGCTGTCTTATTCCGGTATTTTTGATAGACATGATTGTGTTCTATTTATAATATTTTAAAAATTGTATTTTAGTAAAAAATCCGCTATACTAAGCATAATGTTTGTATGGTGGATTTTTTTGACAGTTTTTACCGCAGACAGAATTTAGGGTAAAATCTGATTTTGACAGAAGATTTATATCTATGAATAATGTCTGTTTAATAGAAAAATATAATAAACTTTAACAGGCTTATTAAGAGTTTTGAATGAAACGCTGTCGTGTGCAGAAAACAGCACAAAAAAGAGATAATAATGAAACTTAACAGATTTATTTATATTTAAGAGTTTCTAATGAAACGCTATCATGTGCAGAAAACAGCACGGAAAAGAGGCTATATGATTTTTGATACACACGCTCATTATGATGATGAGAGATTTGATGAGGACAGGGAAGAACTACTTTTTTCTTTAAAAAATAAAGGGATTGGGACCGTTGTAAATGTTGGGGCAAGTGTCGCATCGACAAAAAAGACATTTGAGATAGTTAAGAAATATGATTTTATGTACGGTGCGGTCGGTATCCATCCGGAGGATGTAGAGAGACTTGACGAGAGTCATATGGAGTGGCTTAAAAGTCTTGCGACTGATGAAAAAATCGTGGCGATAGGCGAGATAGGACTTGATTATCACTATGACGAGCCGGAACGAGAAGTTCAGAAGAAATGGTTTGCAAGACAGCTTGACCTTGCCTATGAACTTGATATGCCGATTATTATTCACAGCAGGGATGCGGCAGCAGATACACTCGATATAATGAAAGCACATCACGGGGACGAGCTTAACGGAGTTATCCATTGTTTTTCTTACAGTCCGGAGATGGCACAGATTTATCTTGATATGGGATATTATCTTGGAATTGGCGGAGTAGTTACATTTAAAAACAGCAAAAAACTCAAAGAAGTAGTGAAAATGACACCACTTGAGCGTATTGTGCTTGAAACAGATTGCCCATATCTGACCCCTGAACCTCATCGTGGAAAGAGGAATGACTCATCGTATCTTAAGTATGTGGTGGAATGTATTTCCAAACTTAAGGGGATTTCGGCTGAGAAAATCATAAAAACTACTTGCGAAAATGCGGTGAAGATGTACCGGATAAAATAATTAGTGTGTAACAGCACGGAAATGAGGAAATATGGCAACACTTGGAATACCACAAAATACAATAGAAATATTACAGAAATACAATTTCAGATTTCAGAAGAAATTTGGTCAGAACTTTCTTATAGACACTCATGTTTTAGAGAGGATAATAAGCGAGGCAGGGATAACAAAAGATGATTTTGTACTTGAAATAGGACCCGGAATAGGTACGATGACGCAGTATCTTTGTGAAAGTGCAAGGGAGGTAATGGCGGTAGAGATAGATGACAATCTCATACCCATACTTGCAGATACATTGTCTGCTTATGACAATGTCACGGTTGTAAATGAGGATATACTTAAACTTGACATTGCAAAAGTGGCAAAGGAGCATAACGGCGGCAAGCCGATAAAGGTTGTTGCAAATCTTCCATATTATATAACAACACCTATCATAATGGGATTATTTGAAAGTCATGTGCCACTTGAAAGCATAACGGTCATGGTGCAGAAAGAGGTCGCAGACAGGATGCAGTCAGGACCGGGAACAAAAGATTATGGTGCATTGTCGCTTGCCGTACAGTTTTATTCAAAAGCGGAGATAGTCGCTAATGTTCCGGCAAATTGTTTTATGCCGCGTCCAAATGTCGGCTCTGCGGTTATAAGGCTTACCTGCCATGCGGAAAGACCGGTTGATGTAAAAGACGAAGCATTTATGTTTAAAATAATAAGAGCATCATTTAATCAGAGAAGAAAAACACTTCAGAACGGATTAAATAATGCTTCAAATCTAAGTGTAAATAAAGAACAGGTTGTCACAGCATTAGAAAAAATGGGACTTCCTGCAACGGTCAGAGGAGAGGCATTAAGTCTTGAACAGTTCGCCGAGCTTAGCAATCTGTTGAAAGCTTAGTCTGCCTGAAAGGTCTGATATAAATAATCGTGTAATAAAAAGCAAATAATACACAACCGCCGACAAGGTCTAAAAATGAGTGCTGTTTAAGTGTCAGCGTTGATATGCAGATAAGAATACAAAGTATAAGCGATGAAAGTCTTAAGATTTTAATCGCTTTTCTTTTTTTGTCGTTCTTAACAATATTAACATCATCGACATTTCTAAAATAATAACTGCGGCTTATGCCAAAATGGATTGCAATCGAGTTGAACACATGGATGCTTGGAAAAACATTTGTATCCGTGTCGGTTCGGTAAAGTATGTCAATGATAGTAGTAAAAATATTGCTGTGGTCAAAGGTTTTAGGCCGCATTGTCTGCTGATTTGGAAAAATCGTATAAATGAGAAGTGAAGTCGTCATTCCTAGTAGCAGCACGGCACAACACCTATAAAAATCGTCGAGGTGTTTTGTCTGAAAGAAAAGATATACTAAACTGACTGCAACATATAAAAACCATAAAAGATAAGGAATTATAAAAAACTCACAAAAGGGTATATAATCATCGATCTTGCAATGAATGTCGGTGAAATGCACATTGGTTCTCTTCTCGAGACTTGTAAACCATAAAAGATAAATCGGCATATATAAAATAATAATTGCGTGTTTGTATTTGAAAAGAAATTCTTTTAATCTAGTCATAAAAAACCTCGTTCTGCTGTTTTTGTGTAAATATAGTTATGTCAAAGCAAATGTTGTTGAGAATAAAAATACCGTTGCGTTATTGCTGTGGGACATATTATTGTGTAAAACTTGCTGCATTTGCTGTGTGTAGGTGTCAGACAACAAATGTAATGAATAGTTTAGCATAAAATTTGGGATTAAACAATCCTGATATAAGGGATAAATGGATTTAAATTTTAGGTATTAATATTAAAATTAATTTAGTTGCGTTTGTAGTGTATCTTTAATATAATTGTATCAAAGAATATGAGTATAAGGTATATAAGAGGTGATATGCAAAAAGATAAGAGGGGGAATGAAAAGTTGAATACAGAAATAAAAAATGTGCTGAGTGCAGCAGATGATAAGGCACAATATGATGCGTATGCAAAGAAGCTGATTGCACAAAAGAGTATATTAGCAAATATATTAGTAAAAACTGTTGGTGCATTTAAAGGTATGAATCCGAAAGATGTTGTAAAGTATATTGAAGGAGAACCTGAAATAGGAGTAGTACCTATTGAACCTGGTATGACAAATGCAGAATATGTATCCGGTGAGAAGATAAAAGGATTTAATACAGAAGATAATGAAATAAATGAGGGGATGATAAGGTTTGATATTATATTTTATGTAAGAATGCCGCTGCCGGATAAGTCCCAAAACAATTTGTCGAAGATTATAATAAATGTAGAATGTCAAAAAGATGAACCGTCAGCATATGAAATATTAAATAGGGCAATCTTTTATGTGAGCAGATTGATATCATCACAAAAAGAAAGAGATTTTGTGAATTCAAATTATGATGATATAAATCAGGTGTTTAGCATATGGATATGTATGAATATGAAGTACAATAGCATGTCGCATATACATCTTGCAAAAGATGAGATTTTAGAGCCATATGATTGGAAGGGGAATCTTGATCTGATAAACATTGTGTTGATAGGTATAACCAATACATTGCCGGAATATGAAGAAAAATATGAATTACATCGTTTGATATGTACATTACTATCAAATGAACTGCCAGAGGCACAGAAATTTGATATTCTTGAAAAAGAATATAATATTCCGGTTGATACAAAATTAAGAGAGGATGTGAGTGTGATGTGTAATTTAAGTTTAGGAATAGAAGAAAGAGCAGAGGCGAGAGGAGAAGCGAGGGGAGAAGCCAGAGGAATGAAAAGAACCAATGAAACGATTATTATAAATATGTATAAAAATAAGTTTACATTGGAACAGATTTCACTTGCAACGCAGAAAAGTGTTGAGGAGATTGAGCATATTATAGAAGAAAATTGCGTGACAATGTAGCAAACTGTTATGTGTTTGTTTGTGTTAAAATGTTTTTTGATATCAGTATAGTAATATTTGGAAAAATATAAATGGAAAAAGCATCTTTTCTTTGTGTTGACATGATACTTCTAAAGTAGACGGATTAGATATAAAATCTGTTGCTTTAGAGGGGTATATCAGCACTAGGAGAGATGCTTTTTTTATAGGGAAGTGAATGATTTCCATAATGTAGCTATTAAAATTGAAATAATTAAATATAATTTATTTTTTACATCCCAAAATGTATATTAAGTATAGGTGAAAAGAAAAAGATTGTAAAGAAAAAAGAGTGTAAGGATTAATTTTATTTTGTGTCGAATAAATATTCATCCAAATAAATTATATTTAATTATTGACTTTTGATGTAAAAGTGATATACTAAACTCAATCATTCAAATAATCAGAGTTGAAATGATTGAAGAAATAATTATGGATTATAGAAAGGGGTGAAAAAATGAACCAGTTCAAATTAACTTTTAGTTTGGAAAAACAATTTTTGCCAAAAAGTTTGGAATCACTCATGATTAGTTTTTTTAAAGAGGCAACATTGAACTATTCAGAACAATTTCATATGAGTCTTTACGACAAGAGCAAATCTGTCATGAAAAGTTATACATTTTCATATTATCTTCCAAATGCAAAGTTTCAAAAAGAACAGATCTCACTAGGGATGCCTTGTTTTGAGGTGTTCTTTAGTGACGCTGATCTTGAGGAAAGCATACAGATGCTCAAGTCTTTCAAGACTATGTATGGAAAAAGTTATCCCATGAAGTGTAATTCTATAAAACTTGTGTCTATCGTTGCACAAAAACGAAAGGAAATAAGGGATTCAGAGATTGTTGTGAAAATGTTGAGTTCTCTTATTGTCAGAAGACATAATTCTGACGACAATTCCGATATTTATTACACTTATGAAGATGATGAATTTGGAGAAGTTTTGAGAGAAAATGTTGATTTTATGCTGAAAAAACTTGATGTACCGATTTCAACAGATGGTTTTTCAATTGTTCCAATAAAAGGAAAAAAGGTTGTTCAGTGTGTATTTGAACATATGATAGATGCTAATATAGGGATTTATAAATTGACTGGGACACCTGAACTTTTGAACTTTTTGTATATGGCAGGGTTAGGGTGCAGAAGGTCAGAAGGGCATGGTAAATTTGAAATCGTTATGTAGAGGGGAGTGAAATATTTGGAGCCAATCAAGATTACAAAAGGTGATTTCCTGAAAAATGCAGGTATTGTAGGAATGTATAATATGCTTCATGTTTTCAAGGCAAGAAAAGGTGAGGATTTTTGGATTGATGAAGAAGAACAAGTACTCTGCATAAGTCGTGAGTTTGCATTAAATGCAGACTGGACAGATATGTACTTTAAGGCATTTGTAGAAATTTATGGTCCAATGTGTACATATCAGGAAATTATAAATAGAATTGAAAAGTGCAGAGGAGTTATAGAAAAAGGAGATGGTATAGAAAAAAACAACAATGTAAAAGATGACTTGAAATACATTACAGATAAGATGACGTCGAGTAGTTACAAAAGTGGTTTTGCAAATATTCGTGACAAAATTGAAAATCCGGAAGTGTATGAAAATCTTAAAAGTAAAAAAATAAATATGAAAATGGAGTCTGATGAGATTCTGAAAAGATTGTCAGAACTTGAAGATTTTTTGGAACAGCCATTGTGCAGGGAAACTTTTTGTATGAAAAGTGTAATTTACAACTACATAAATCGTTTTTGGAATGGCAAGAGTTTTTTGCTTAGGGCAAATGCGGCAAAAGATATGCGTGAGATGTTTGAAAAAGATTTTTCAAAACCTTTAAAAGATTATCTGCAAAAATCACATGAAAAATCTAAGGAATATTGTATTGAATGTAATACGATGATAGACAGTAAAGAAAAGATTTCAATTGCCTTTATGAATGATATGGCAGATGACCTCTCAAGAAAGCGTTCGGCATTTTGGAACTGCAAAGTTGATGCGTATATATGTCCTTTATGTGCTTATCTGTATGCACTTGTTCCTTTGGGATTTCGTCTGGTTGGAAATAAGTTTGTTTTTCAAAATATAGATTGTAGTCTTAAGGCATTAATAGATTCTAATAAAATGGGAACGGTAGTACTGAAAGAAAATGCAAAGCATATCGGAGAAAAGTACGCTACATGGGTTGCAAGGACTTTAAATACTGTATTTAAATTAAAGATTAGAGAGCTTAACAATATACCTGTGATACTAAGAGGAACAAATGAAAAAGACAGATATACTTTCAATATATTACACAAAGATATTCTAAATATTCTTAAAGATAAGAAGATAATGGAATATTTAGAAAAATTATCAGAACATCCAAATGTGAAGATAAAAAATGACTTTTTAAATGTGTATGAAAGCTCGATTGAAAATCTGATAAGTTATAATAATCAGTACAGGCTTATAAACAGGCTTATAAAGGCAAGTATTGAAACAGAAAGTATTTTGAGCAGGGCAGTGCTTGTATTTAAGATTCAGGTCAGGACATTTATGATTGTACAAGATGAAGGAGGTAATAAGAAAATGAATGTATGGTCTATGAGAAATAGCGGATATGAATTGAGAAAAGCAATTTTAGCCGCAAAAGGAGTTGTTTCTGATGAGTGCATAAGAGGAACGATTTACAGACTGACAAATGCACTTTCGGTAGGTAATACGGAAAGATTTATGGATGTTATTATTAGATTATATACATCAAGCAGACTTGATGTGCCAAATGGTTTTGTTGATATGTTACAGGATAGAGATAAATTCAATCAATATGGATATGCGTTTGTTTTAGGGTTAAAAGGAAGTCATCATGTAAGTAAGGAGGAAAACGAAAATGGATAATAAAGGCTTAACAATTACTATGATTTTTTTAGCAGAAAGTGCTAATTATGGAGAGGGCATCGGAAATATAACTACACTTAAAAAAATGACAAGAGGAAATTATGAGCAGTATTCATATATTTCAAGACAGGCTATGAGATACAGCCTTGTAAGGCAGTTAAAGTGGGATAATACACCTGTTGACGGAAAAAGTGGTGTTGTGCAGTTCGCACCGTCAGCGACAATTGAAGATTATCCCGAAATCGACCTTTTTGGATATATGAAAACAACATCTAAGGAAGACGGAAAAGGAGAGAAAGGCGGAGCATCAACCAGAAGTGCGGTAGCAAGACTTAGTAATGCGATTGCTCTTGAGCCATATCAGAGTGATTTGGAATTTCTTACAAATATGGGAATGGCTAAGAGGGCTGGTCTGGATAATGCGATTGCACAGAGTGAAATTCAGCGTTCATACTATACATATACGGTATCAATAGATTTAGATTGTGTTGGAGTGGACGGAGAAATATCTATTTCGCAGGAGAAAAAAAGTGACAGGGTTAAAACATTATTAGACGGAATTGAGTATCTCTATCGTGATATTAAAGGAAGACGAGAAAATATGAGCCCTCTATTTATAATAGGAGGATGCTATGAGAGAAAAAATCCTTTCTTTGAAAATCAGGTTAAACTTGACAATAATAAGTTAGGTGTAAAAAGACTGGCAGAGATAGTAGCTCAGAGTGAAGATATTAAAGCGAATACTGTTGTAGGAGTTGCAGCAGATACATTTGAAAATGATACGGAGATTCGTGAAAAATTAAATGCTGATACAATAGGAAAAGCATTTGAGCAGTTGAAAAAGGAAGTTGATAAATATTATGGAGAAAGCAATTAGTAGAGCGATAAGACTTCAGTGTTATCAGACACTTGCAAATTATCGTAAACCGAGCAGTTTTATTATTAAAGAAACATATCCCTTACCGCCATATTCTACGGTATCAGGAATGGTTCATGCCATATGCGGATTTACGGAGTTGCATAGATTGAGAATAAGTATCCAGGGATGTAATCAGGGAACAGTTTCAGAACTTTATACAAGATATTCTTTTAACGCAGGCAGTAAATATGAAGCGGGCAGGCATCAGATATGCGTGAAAGACAAAGATAAGGAGTATGGTGTTTTTAAAGGAATTGCAAATGTGGAACTTGTTTGCGAAAATAGAATGGTTATACATATTGCACCGGAAAATGATGAAGATTTTGATATAATCTATAAGTCCCTTTTATCACCGAAAAAATATCCTGCATTAGGAAGATATGAAGATTTGCTGGATATTGAAAGTGTTGATATTGTCAATATTCATCAGGAAGAAGAAGCAGAGCCTAAGATGGATATTTATATACCAGTTGAGTGTTTTGAGGAAGGTGATATTAAATCAGCAACGACCTATACACTTACAAAAGAATATGAGATTATAAAGGGTGTAAGAAGATGGAAAAAAGATGGTGGAAAAGTAAAGGCATATTATTTCCCAAAGGGAGAAACAGTTTTTGATGCCTATGTAGATGATTATGAGGGCGGAGAAACAGTTGTCGCATTTGCCTAAAGAAAATATAATAGATACATTTTGGGATGAAAAATTTAGGGGGATGAAAATGAATTTTTACGCTAAATCAAAAAAGCACATATTAAAATATAATGAAAAAGAGAAAGTTGAGAAAGTGTATTCAGATTTAATAGAAGAAATGGCTGACATACTTTCAAAAGCTGAGATTGCGGCATTGGAAAATGAGAAGAACAATATCATTAACGATGTTTACGAAGAACAAAAAACACTTAGGGAACACTTAGACGAGACTGTTGAATGTGCGGAAAAATTTTTTGAACAGTATGGAAAATATTTTACTGAAAAGGAAAAAAATCTTATTTATATTGCGTGTAAATATCATGATGTTGGAAAGGCAAATCTTGTTTTTCAGGCAAAGCTATCTGATGGGGGAGATGGAAAGTATAAAAATATAACACAGGTTCCGCATGGGTTTCTTAGTGCTTTGACTTTATCTTTTGAAAAATTGCAAAAAGAATTTGATGACATAACAAAGGAAGATTTTAAATGCCTTGTAACGGCAGTTTATTATCATCATACAAGGGATGATGAGTTTGAAGCGTGTGAAATAAGAGAGTTTTCAGAAAAATATTTTAAAGATTGTTTTAATGAATTTTGCAAAGCAAGTGAATGGAAAACCAGTATGAGAAATCGAGGCAGGGAACTCCTTTTTGTCAACTCAAAAGCATATCCTAATGTTGTGATAAATGAGGATATATGGCAAGAATATATGCTTATAAAAGGAATGCTAAATAAATTTGACTGGACAGTAAGCAGTGGAAAAATTGAATCCGAGGAAAAGGTTGATTTTGAAAAGAAGATACTGATAAATAATATTGATAAAAGATATGGAAAAAATATGAGAGCGGTTCAGAAGTATATGAGAGAAAAAGCGGACAGCAATGTTGTCATAATCGCACCTACAGGTTCGGGAAAAACAGAAGCAGCCTTATATTGGCTTAACGGAGAAAAGGGGTTTTATACATTGCCGCTTAAAGTGTCTTCAAATGCAATATATAAAAGAATACGGGAGGAATATAATTTTAAAGATGCTGCGTTGCTTCACTCTGAGAGTTTGCAAAAGTATATAGAGGAATCTGCTGATGAACAGGAGAAAGATGCGGAGGAAAAGTCTGCAAAAGAAAAGTTTGAAAAGACAAAAATGTTTAGTGCACCATTAACAATATCTACTGTAGACCAGTTGTTTTTATTTGTGTATAAAGCATTGGGAACAGAAATAATGGCAGCAACATTGAAATATTCAAAGGTTATAATAGATGAAATACAGTCATATGAACCAAGAATTGTTGCGGCACTTATATATGGTTTAAAAACGATTTCACAGATGGGAGGAAAATTTGCTATTATGACAGCAACACTCCCACCGGTATTGCTTGATTTTATGAACAAATATGGATTGATAAAAAATGAGACATATTGTTTTGAAGATTTTTCGGCAGAAAATGTGATGCAGAGACATATGATAAAGTTATATGAACAGGAATTTAATCTGGAAGAAATCGCAGAGGAATCAAAAACAAAAAAAGTGCTTGTTATATGCAACACTGTAAAAAAAGCACAAGAAACATATCGTTTGTTGGAAGAATATACGGACAATGTATATTCGTTACATGCAAGATATATTAAAAAACACAGAAAAATGCTTGAAAAAAATATAATGCAGTTTTCGGAAAACAGAGAAAGCATAGGTATATGGGTGACAACACAGATTGTAGAGGCGAGTCTGGATATAGACTTTGATATACTTTATACGGAAATGTGTACCGCAGACAGTTTGTTACAGCGTATGGGACGCTGCAATAGAAAAGGTAGATATATTCCGTCAAAACCTAATATAAAAATTTATAAAACAGAAAATGCAAAAAGACAAGTAAAAAACAGAATTAACAACACAGGAATATATTATCGGGATTTATTTGAGCGTTCTTGGGAATGTATGGGCGATTATGAGAATCAGCTATTTACTGAAGAACAGAAAATAAATTATATCAACGAAGTTTACGATACGGAAAAAATAGTAAATACTGAATATTATAAAGAAATAGAAGCATATCTTGAATATTTTCAGAAACTATCTGTGAACGAACTGAGTAAAATGGATGGTAAGAAAAAATTCAGAATGATAGAGAGTGTGTCTGTGATGCCTGATAAAATTTACAATGAAAATGAGGATTTAATAGAAAAGTATCAGAGTGAAATATACGATAGACATTTAGGGAGAGAAGCCAAAGAAATATTAAAAACAAAGCTTGATGAATTGACTTTAAGTGTAACTATATATAATAAATATTCAAAGGAAGGTATAGAAGGCGTTATCGAAAAAACGGATATACATCGTACAGATTTTGTGTACGATTTTGATGAGGAGACGGGAAAAGGTATCGGGTTATCGAAAACGGAGAGAGAGGGAAACATACTTTAACACTATCAAGGAAGTAGCAGAGCAGATTGTGAATATCCGATTGATTATATGACAGAATAAAATGGAGGGATATAAATGATAGATATATATACAGATAAGAAAAATTGTGAGGACTGGATAATACAAAACGACCTCTACTTTAATTTAAACACCTGTAATGAGGAGATGACAGAAAGAGATATAAATCTTATCAAGCAGGCGGATGATGCTGTATTAACACCAGACAAGCATATTCAGACAAAGTTCGGTTTGGGAACAATCAGAAATTTATCATCAGGATGCAAAACTTTGTTAAATATTATAAAACATCCGGATAAAGTTGTATGTGTAGAGGAATGTGGACCTAATGTACTAAAAATAATATTTGAGATGGATAATATTAAGATATATATGTCAAGACCAAGTTTTGTTTATGTTTCGGATAATACAAAAATCAGGTTTAATGGTGATGAGATTGTGACAGGGAGTGCAGGATATAGTGCATGGTGGAGTAAGGAATATGAGAGGAGGGAAAAAGATGATTTATAAAAATATTTCATTTAAAGCAGCTCCATTTTCGTATGAATTATTTTTTGATGATAGAATAACACTGGTTGGCGGAGACAGTGGAACAGGGAAAACAGTGTTATATGAAATACTTGAGGATCTTAAGTTGACAGAGGAATATAATGCAATAAAATTGTTTAATTACAAATCAGAGAATATGAAAGAAAATCTGAAAAAATGCAGGGATTGTTTTATTGTTATTGATAATGCAGACATTCTGATTGACGATGATATAAGAAGATTTATTAATTTTGAGTTTTCTAATCAGTATATGCTTTTTTCAAGAAATTGTGATGGCTTGAATGTATCAGATAAAAGTTTTAAAATATTGCAGCTTGATGACAATAAAATAACACTTCAAGATGAGTTATAGTGTGTGTAGAAATGGGGAATAAAATGAAATATTTATGGACAGAGGATACAGGTGCAGGATTATATTTTTGGCAGTTGGCAAATGAGCTTTTCTTTGGTGGCGAATTAGAGGTAGAAAGCAAAGGGAGCAATCAGGGGATATTAGATGCAGTATCACATATAGATGCTAATGATAATAATATATATTATATTGCATTTGACTATGTGGTTGATAATCAGGATATTCGGAATAAATACAGATTACTCAGAACATATGCTGCCAAATCGGATAGCCACATTGTAATACTTGATATGATTTGCTTTGAATATTTGATTTTAACTTTTGATAAACTTGTGGAATGGACAGGGACTGGTAAAAAGGATAAGGTAAAGATGCGTATGGAAATACTGAAAACAATAGAAAATCACCATATTAATTTATCGAAAATACAAGACGAGAAAACTTTAAAATAATTAGCAGGATTTAAGAGGTTTTCTACGGAAAGAGTAATGAAATCATTGGCAGGGGAATTAACAGAAAATGAAAGATGGTCGATAAAAGGAAAAGAAATGGGGGGATGTTGGCATAAGGATTGTTGCATTTCAGAACATAAAGACAGTATCAGATGCGGACAACCAAATGTCAAATCAGGAATTATGAAAATGCGTATGTTAATACAATCTGTTGAAGTGCAAAAGGTACTAAGAGATATAGTAGTTTAGAAATGATTGCTGTGCTATTGTCGACCTAAGAAAGTGCATTTTTGTGGGGGAGTTGACAATCCATTGATTCGTGTGGTATGAGAAGCGTTGTGAGCAAGTAATTGAGCAGATTGCGAACATCTACTTGACTTGTTTTTTCGGGGGTAGACAAAAAGGGGGTTGAAAATCGTAGAAAATAGAGTATTATATAGGTATGGGATTTAATAGGAACATAATGGGATGTAAATAATTCTATAACGGGGTTGCAAAAAGCGGCAGACAAATGATTTAATAGGAACATAATGGGATGTAAATTTGAGTAGGTATTTTATCATATAGCATACACTCATGATTTAATAGGAACATAATGGGATGTAAATAAAAGAATATCTTTATAAAGTTCTTCACTGATATTCGATTTAATAGGAACATAATGGGATGTAAATTTCTATACTCGTAATATAGCAATAAATGTACTGAGATTTAATAGGAACATAATGGGATGTAAATTCTTATGTTGCTGTCACCTTGCGACCATGGTACATGATTTAATAGGAACATAATGGGATGTAAATGTCGAAAAACTCTTTGTAAATGAAAATGAAGTGTTGATTTAATAGGAACATAATGGGATGTAAATATCATTGTGTTAGCGGCTAAGCAAAAATAAACGAGGATTTAATAGGAACATAATGGGATGTAAATATCAATAGAACCGATAAAATCAGCAATAGCCTGCCCGATTTAATAGGAACATAATGGGATGTAAATTCAAAGCCTAAGAGAATATTTTTGTAAAGCTCGTCGATTTAATAGGAACATAATGGGATGTAAATATGTGTTTATTTACTTTCCGTATGTTGTATATATGGATTTAATAGGAACATAATGGGATGTAAATTCGTTTGTAAGACCGAAGTTATTTTGCATTTTTAGATTTAATAGGAACATAATGGGATGTAAATAAATGTGGCTATTAAATACAATTACTAAATATAAGATTTAATAGGAACATAATGGGATGTAAATTATTCCCACCGGTCAAATTGCGACCGATGAAAGTTGGATTTAATAGGAACATAATGGGATGTAAATACAGCTGAATTGTGTGAAGCTGAATTACTCGCACAGCGATTTAATAGGAACATAATGGGATGTAAATCACTTATTCCGTTTGACCTTACAAAATTATAATCAGATTTAATAGGAACATAATGGGATGTAAATGCGGATATTGCTATCGCCTTGCGACCACGGCACATTGATTTAATAGGAACATAATGGGATGTAAATCCGCATAAAAGAGGTGAAAAAAGATGTGGTATTCTGATTTAATAGGAACATAATGGGATGTAAATACTCAGCAAGGTTTTGTATATATGACAGGTATTACGATTTAATAGGAACATAATGGGATGTAAATCAAGATGTAGCGGTTATTGAGAATAAAAACCACTAGGATTTAATAGGAACATAATGGGATGTAAATTGGTTTACTGTAATGTCAGCAAAAGTTATTTTTTCGATTTAATAGGAACATAATGGGATGTAAATTTTAACAAGGAGGTCTATAACTTTATAGACCTCTCGGATTTAATAGGAACATAATGGGATGTAAATACACAACTTTATAAATTACAAGATAGTGGGTTAGATTTGATTTAATAGGAACATAATGGGATGTAAATATCACATACGAAAACTTTTTGTCAGAAACTGAAATAGATTTAATAGGAACATAATGGGATGTAAATAACAGTTATATAACATAGCAACAAATCTATTTTCAGATTTAATAGGAACATAATGGGATGTAAATCTCAACTTTATAAATTACAAAATAGCGGCTTAGATGATTTAATAGGAACATAATGGGATGTAAATTTTTCAAGAATTGATAAACACTCGTAACTTATGTAGAGATTTAATAGGAACATAATGGGATGTAAATTTTGAGCGTGAACGGTTAGCGTTATATCTGTTGCACGATTTAATAGGAACATAATGGGATGTAAATATGTTTAAGTTTGTTGTGACGGTTATTGAAAAATGGATTTAATAGGAACATAATGGGATGTAAATAGAGTAACTGTACAAGAATATTGTAATTGACATGCCGATTTAATAGGAACATAATGGGATGTAAATTTTGCCCTTACTCGCTAACTTAGAGTAGTGATTTAGATTTAATAGGAACATAATGGGATGTAAATAGATAGTCTAACATCTTTACTTTTCCCGTCAAAAACGATTTAATAGGAACATAATGGGATGTAAATTTCAAGGTGATTATACTTCTGTTTGGGGAGTTGGGTCGATTTAATAGGAACATAATGGGATGTAAATTTACTTTATCTAATGATATGTGTAAAAATTTGGAATTGATTTAATAGGAACATAATGGGATGTAAATCATTACCATCTATCATTGTGTTGGCGGCTAAACAAGATTTAATAGGAACATAATGGGATGTAAATTTGTCACTGAAAAAATCGGTGCTTAAATTAAATTTGATTTAATAGGAACATAATGGGATGTAAATGTGAAGAATATAGACAGATGAGTAAATATGATAGAGGGGATTTAATAGGAACATAATGGGATGTAAATATGATATAAATGATTTATCTGATAAACTCAATGCTGATTTAATAGGAACATAATGGGATGTAAATCAGTACTATCAGATGTTTTTACATAAACAAAAACACGATTTAATAGGAACATAATGGGATGTAAATCTCACTACATCCATTTGAGCGTGTACCTCTATCGGATTTAATAGGAACATAATGGGATGTAAATAGATAATCTCATATCATGTTCATATCGACTGACGAGATTTAATAGGAACATAATGGGATGTAAATTCTTTTTTGAAGAATTTGTGCTTATGGAAGATGATGATTTAATAGGAACATAATGGGATGTAAATTAATTGTCTGGCAAAAGTAATTTTGCATAATTTAAGATTTAATAGGAACATAATGGGATGTAAATCGAAATAAATCAGCAATAGCATCACTAAGATTAAAGATTTAATAGAAACATAATGGGATGTAAAGTAGCAACTTTATTTGAAAGTGCTTCACCAGTCCAGATTTAATAGGAACATAATGGGATGTAAAGAGTGACTATGGCGTAAAATTTGAAAAAGATACAAATGGATTTAATAGGAACATAATGGGATGTAAAGGTCATCATGTTTGTGACGGCATACGGAAGAAAAAAACGATTTAATAGGAACATAATGGGATGTAAAGTTGAGTCACGAAAGATATTCGGATAATTTTACTTTTGGATTAATAGATACATATTGTAATGTAAAGAACTCAACAAAAAGGATTTCTTCACACTCAACAAAGATTTAATAGAAACATAATGGAATGTAAAGCCTATGGCTTCTGCAACTGAATTTTTTGCACCATTACCAATTTAATAGAAACATAGTGGAATATCAACTGCCAAATATTAAGCATGGAAGGAGAAAAATGTATGGAAGAAAGAATAACAGGAGTAATGATTTATTATTATTTTGTGTGTAAGCGTAAATTGTGGTATTTTTGTCATGAAATTAATATGGAATCAGGTAATGAGGATGTGCAGCTTGGAAAGATTTTGGATGAGACAAGTTATGGAAGAAGTGAGAAACACATTCAGATTAATGGAGAGATTAATATAGATTTTATAAAAGAACATCGTGAGTTACATGAGATTAAAAAAAGTAAGTCAATAGAGCAGGCAGGAATATGGCAAGTTAAATATTATCTGTATTATTTAAAAAAGCGTGGAGTAGATGGATTAAAGGCAAAAATTGATTATCCATTATTAAAAGAAAATGTTATGGTTGAATTATCAAAAGATGACGAAAATCAGCTACAATTTGTAATTGGAGATATTGTTAAAATTAAAAAGGAAAAAAGACCGCCAATTATGAAGAAAACAAAGTTGTGTTCAAAATGTGCATATCGTGATTTGTGTTTAATTTGAGGGGAGTGTGTCTATGAAGCAAAGTTTTTATGTTTACAATGATGGTGAAATTAAAAGAAAAGATAATACATTGCAATTTCGCACATATGAGGGAGAAAAAAGGGATATTCCGATAGAGCGGATTTCAGATATTTATGTTATGTCAGAAATGTCATTTAATACAGCATTTTTAAATTATATTTCTCAATATGGTATTCCTATTCACTTTTTTAATTATTATAATTTTTATACGGGAAGTTATTATCCGAGAGAATCATTGCTTGCCGGACAGTTATTGGTTAATCAGGTGGAATACTATCAGGATAGTGTGAAAAGACTGAAAATTGCTCAAAAAATCATAGATGCGGCAACTTTCAATATATATAGAAATTTAAGATATTATAATGGCAGAGGTAAAGATGTTTCAAAATGGATGAATGAAATAGATGGACTGCGGAAACAGATTGAAAAGACAAATACGATAAATGAACTTATGGGTATTGAGGGAAATATAAGACAACAATATTATGCGGCATGGAATGTTATAGTGAATCAGGAAATAAAGTTTGAAAAAAGAGTAATGCACCCACCTGATAATATGATAAATTCGTTGATATCATATGTAAATTCATTGATTTATTCAAAAACATTGAGCGAGGTTTATCATACACAGTTAAATCCGACAATCAGTTATCTGCATGAGCCTGGTGTAAGACGTTATTCGTTGTGTCTAGATATATCTGAAGTTTTTAAACCTTTAATAGGTGACAGATTGATTTTTTCATTGTTAAATAGACAACAGATTACAGAAGAAAGTTTTACGCAGGAGTTAAATTTTTTACATTTGAAAAAAGAAGCATCAAAGCTGATTGTTAGGGAACTTGAAAATTCATTAAAAAAGACAATTAAACATAAGGAATTAGGACGACAGGTTTCTTATCAATATTTAATTCGTCTAGAATTATATAAATTGATAAAGCACATAATTGGAGAAAAAGAATATGAAGGGTTTAAAATATGGTGGTAAAAAATGTATGTAGTTTTGGTATATGATATAAGTCTAGAAGATAAAGGGGCAAAAAGATGGAGGTCTGTTTTTAAGATATGTAAAAAATATCTGTCACATATACAAAATTCGGTATTTGAAGGTGAGATTTCAAAAGTTCAATTAACGAAAATGCAAAATGAATTAAAACCTCATATAGATAAAAATCTTGACTCGGTTATTGTCTTTAAAAGCAGACAGGAAAAATGGCTTGAAAAAGATTTTTGGGGTAAAGATAACGACATGACAGACTTTATGCTTTAATTTTTGCTTATAAGGTGGATAACAACATATCCACCTTTAACTAATAAATTATTATTCCCCGATTTTTTCTAAATTTTAATTTTTTACTTTTAATATTTTTACTTTTCTTCAAAAAATATTTCTCATTTTTACTGTTTTAATTTCAATACTTATTCGATTTCTTCCAGTCAATATTTTCCCTAATGTACTTAAAAGTTGCTTCTTCGCCCTCATCAGCAAGCATAGTCAGCAGTTTTTCGAGCAATTCCCGTGTATCGGGATGCAGTACATAGTAATCTTTGTTTTTGTTGTAGTATGCCAATGGGAAAGAGTCATTGTAGGTATCACGGTTATAGTTTTTGCTTGCGGAAATCCTGTCACAGAACATTTCGAGGACATATCTTGTAGGCATAGGCATACCGATAAGACCATCTCTTGGGTTTATTGCAAAATCTATCCAGTATTCAAAATGATGTTTGTTGCGTCCTTTGTGGTGAAGCCATGCGGAAGAATATTTTTTATCTTCTTTTTCTGCAAAATTCGGGCTTCTTTTGCCACCCTGATAATATTTTACACCTGCAAAAAATTCTATAGGATTATATTTAGACCAGTCGTGCATAATTCCTTGCTTGTAAAGACCTGCTTTAAAGCAGTAATGTCTTACAAGATTTTTGTGGTGAAGGATCGTACATAAGTGACCGTAAAAATTTTTTAAGTAGTTCATAATGTGCCTCGTTTCTGGTATATGTATATTGCATAACCTTTTTGCATATGATATAATGTGGCATAGGCAAAAAGATATGATTTATTCATTTAAACACCTATGCCTGTTATTAGGTATAGGTGGGACAACTAACTAGACAAGTATATCATAATCTCTCATGAATTTCCATATTCCCTCCTCCAGACCTTAGGTGTCATTCCTTTCCAATGCTTAAACGAGCGTATCAGATGGCTGCAATCGGAAAATCCGGTTTCCTGACTTATATAATTTAAGTCAAGGTCGGTATATATAAGCAGGTCTGCTACACGATTAAGCCGTATAAATTCTATATATTCCTTGCATGACTGGTTATAAAGCTGTCTGAATGAACGGGCAAAGTTTGAGTAACTCATATTACACATCTTTGCTAGTTCTTTTACTTGAAGCTGCTCATTGTAATGTCGGTCAATATATTCCGTGATGTTGTCAAATGGATTGTCAGGGGCTGATGCACAGAGTATTTTCTCGTCTACAGCTATGCCTTTTGATATCCATATACGGCTCAGATATGTAAGGAGTTTTGCGATATTTGTGCCGATGAGTGTATCGTATCCATATTGTCTTGTTTTTATTTCTTCAATGCATTGTTCAAAGAGTTCGTAAATCTGATAGTTTTTTAAATCCTCTTTTGAAAAAAATATATTTTCCGGATTTTGTTCATAAGCAACATTCATCATATTTAAAAATCTTGATTTGTAGTTGCCTGATATATGAAGAAAGTTAAGGTCAAATTTTAATACCTGATAGCGTATATTACAGCTTTTCGATAATATTGTTTTGTCGGGAACAGGCTGGATAGAACCGTGTTTTTTGTCAATCTTAGGATGTATTTCATCGGTTGAAAGCGGACTTAAACAGGCTTTTTTACTTAAAGAAAGACCTTTTTTGGCGATGGAAATATTATTGTTTGACACATATTTATTGCCAGAAGGACTGTTTGCAAATAAATTACTGAAAGTTAAAATATCTGTTTCAGTTGTTGGGGCACTGGCTTCGGCTGGTGTTTCATAAATTGAATGTATATGTTTCGGACAGAAGATAATAATGTCGCCCGGAGTAAGATTATAAACATTTTCATTGCAGGTAACTTCTACATTTCCGTTTAATATATGAATAATTTCAAAAAAATAGTGCCAGTGTGGGAGGATTGGGAAGTTGTCCGGTATCGAGGTATGCAAAAAGGCCTCTATAGGTGAGTTAAGTCCATCGCAGTATTCATAAAGATTTTTAATGTTTTTTTCCATAGTGATTCTCCGTTCTTTGGTGTTATGCCGTTTTATCAGAAGTGATATGATGTTTGGGAAAATATTCTTTACCTAAATTGCTGTCACGAATTGTTATATTTCTATATGTTGTTGCTCCGTGCATCATAATACTAAAAATAATGAGGTGTGAAAATGTTAGTTTGCACTGATTTTGTTTGCAGATATTATATAACATATAAACGATTTTTTCAATAATATAAGTTTGTGATAAAGATAGCAAAAAATAAAGCAAAATAGTATCTTTGCGGCTTAAAATAGTATTATATGATTTTGATATATGATAGGTTTATGCAATTTTTTTATATGTTTATTATATTATCTATATGTCTGCTGTGCTATACTGTAGAAACTTTCGTAAGTTATTGTTTACCGGCAAACTTGATATTAGATATAAAGCTATGTGCAAATGACAGAGTTGGCAATACACTAGTGTACTGGCATGTTGTTATTTAGCTAAATATGAATAGGTCAGCACACTAGGTGTAAGCATTAACAATTACGAAAAACAGAAGAAAAAGAGTACATGAACAGAAAAAGGAGGACAAGAAAAATGACACCGATGAAATGGTTTTATTCGTTTCTGAAGAAATACCGCTGGCGTATGTTTTGGGGCATTGTGCTGACTACTATTGTTGCGGCTTGTGCTTTGGTGAGTCCGTATGTTTCAAAACTTATCGTTGACAGAGTTATTCAGCATGAACAGTACGGTATGCTTAAAAATCTTATTATCGTGCTTATTGTTACTATTATAATAAGAGGAATATGCAGATTTTTTTCGCAGGTGCTTTTTGAGACGAGTTCGCAGAATGTTCTTTACAGTATGCGTGACACTGTTTACAGAAAACTTCTTCAGGAGGATTTTGCTTTTTACAACAAGAACAGAACAGGTGACCTGATGAGCCGCCAGACCGGTGATATGGATGCTATCAGACATTTTGTTGCGTATGTAATATATGTTACATATGAATATGTCTTGTATTTTGTGATAGCTCTTATCATGATTTTTGCGACAAATCTGAAAATGGCTCTCTGCATGGTGCTCGTGCTCCCGCTTACGGCACTTACCACATATTTTCAGGCAAAGAGTGTTAAGCCTGCTTTTAGAAACTGCCGTAATGCGTTTTCAAGTCTTAATACTTTTGTTCAGGAAAATGTAAGTGGAAACAGGGTTGTTAAGGCTTTTGCAAAAGAAGATTATGAGATGGAAAAGTTTGCCGTTGAGAATGATAAGTACAGGGATTCTGAGCTTGGCGCGGCAAATGTTTGGAAAAAATATGTGCCGCTGTTTGAACTTTTCTCAAATATTCTTACATTGGTACTTATGCTTGTCGGCGGTATTATGGTTGTGAACGGTCAGATGACAATGGGTGACCTTGTTGCAGTGAATGGTTATCTCTGGATGCTCACAATGCCGCTTCGTATGGCGGGCTGGCTTATCAATGATATGCAGAGATTTACGACTTCTGTTGAAAAAATCTACAATACATATATCGCTGAGCCGGATGTTAAGAAGCCGCTTAATCCTATACACCGCAAGAAACTTGATGGAAATGTCAAATTTGAGCATGTTTCGTATCAGGCAGATGATGAGGACATTCTTCACGATATAAATTTTGATGTTAAGAAAGGTGAAACTGTCGGAATAATAGGAACTACAGGTGCAGGAAAGTCTACGGTGATGAACCTTTTGTGCCGTTTCTTTGATGCGACAGAGGGAAGTGTCTATGTTGATGGTGTAAATGTTAAAGACATGGATATGTATGAACTCAGGGAAAATATCGGTATTGCAATGCAGGATGTATTTCTCTTTTCAGATACAATCGAGGGAAATATCGCATACGGAAGACCGGATTGCAGCTTTGAGGATGTAAAGCGTGTTGCAAAGATGGCGGATGCAAATTTATTTATTAAAAATCTTCCTGACGGATACGACACTATCGTAGGTGAGCGTGGAGTAGGTCTTTCAGGCGGTCAGAAGCAGAGAATTTCGCTTGCAAGAGCATTACTTAAAGATCCGTCAATCCTTATTCTTGACGATACAACATCGGCTGTTGATATGGAAACGGAGAGTTATATTCAGAGACAGCTTGAAAATATAAATCATGCCTGCACGACATTTATAATCGCATACAGAATTTCTTCTATTAAAGATGCGGATAAGATACTCGTGCTTGACCAGGGCAGGATTATTGAGCAGGGAACACATGAGGAGCTTGTTGCAAAAAACGGATATTATGCGACGGTTTATTACCACCAGTATCCAATGGCAGCTAAAATGAGAGAACAGGGGGTGAAATAGATGGCTAGAAATAAATACGATGTTGACGAAGTAGTAGAGCAGAAATTTGATATTAAGCAGCTTAAAAGACTTGTTGATTATATCAGGCCTTATAAAGGAAAAATGCTTTTTGTGCTTGTGCTTATGCTTTCCTCATCGGGACTTGGAATGTTTCTTCCGAAGTTTTTGCAGATTGAAATGGATAAGTATATACCTGATAAAGATATAAAATCAATTGTGATGCTCACGGCACTTGCCGGTGTTATCGTTCTCTATTCGGTAATAAGCACAAGGATAAAGATAGATGTGACAACTAAAGTCGGTCAGGACATAATACATACAATAAGAGAAGATATTTTTAAACATCTTCAGGAACTTCCTTTTAGTTATTATGATGAAAGACCGCACGGAAAAATTCAGGTAAGGGTAGTAAATTATGTAAACAACCTTAGTGACCTTCTTTCAAACGGTATTATAAATACGATAACCGACCTTTGCAATCTTATATTTATATTGATATTTATGTTTGCAATGAGTCCTAAACTTACACTTATATGTCTCTGCGGACTTCCTGTGCTTGTCATATATGTAGTGTTTTTGAAACGGAGACAGAGCCATGCATGGCAGGTTCAGAGCAACAAGCAGTCAAACTTAAATGCTTACATAGCAGAGAGTATTAACGGAATCAGAGTTACACAGGCTTTTGTAAGAGAAGAAAAAAACATGGACATATTTAATGACCTCAGTATGTCCTACAGAAATGCATGGCTTAAGGCGGTATATTATAACTTTGCTATGGGTCCTATGGTTGACCTTATATCAACGATAACAACATCATTTATATATGTAGTTGGTGTTTCGTGTATTATAAACGGCGGACAGTCGGGCGTCACAGTCGGTGTACTTATCGCATTTACGGCTTATATAAGCAGATTTTGGGCACCTATAAATACTATTGCAAGTTTTTATAACAGCCTTTTAACTGCAATCTCATATCTTGAAAGAATATTTGAGACAATAGATGAGCCGGTGGAAGTTAAGGACGCACCTGACGCAACGGATATGCCTCCGATAAAGGGTGATGTATCATTTGAAAATGTAAAATTCAGCTATGAGGATGGAGTACCTATTCTTAAAGATGTAAGTTTTGATGTGAAACAGGGACAGACAATAGCGATAGTCGGACCAACGGGAGCAGGAAAGACAACAATCGTAAATCTTTTGAGCCGTTTTTACAATGTTGACAGCGGAAAAGTTCTTATTGATGGAATTGACATATCAAAGGTAAAAATACATTCGCTCAGAACACAGATGGGTGTGATGATGCAGGACAGTTTTATATTTTCGGGAACTATTATGGATAACATAAGGTACGGAAATAAGACTGCAACGGATGAAGAAGTAATAAAGGCGGCAAAGACGGTATGTGCACATGACTTTATTATGGAGATGGAGGACGGTTATAATACTCAGGTAAATGAGAGAGGAAGCAGACTCTCAGTTGGACAGAGACAGCTTATCTCATTTGCGAGGGCATTGCTTGCAGACCCCGCAATCCTTATACTTGACGAAGCTACTTCAAGTATTGATACGGAAACGGAAATCGTACTTCAGGAAGGTCTTAACAATCTTCTTAAAGGAAGAACTTCATTTATCATAGCACACAGACTTTCCACTATAAAAAATGCCGACACTATCATGTATATAGATAAGGGCGGCATCGTGGAGGCTGGAAGTCATGATGAACTTCTTGAAAATAAAGGGGCTTATTATGAGCTTTATATGTCGCAATATATGTAACAGTTAAGTAGTAGGAATAACGGAAAACAGGGGCTATATATGTTCTTAGGTGGCACGCTTGCGCTATACAAACACGCAGCGGTACTAATGCACCAAAATACGGTGCATAAGTGCCGGCGAGTTTGAAAATGCCACTTGCTAAACATTATAGCCCCTGTTTTCCTGTTTATTGGAGAAATGAACAAAAAATGACATGGCAGGTTTATGAATGTAGGAAATGGAAAGCTGAACTGTTACATTATCAGTTGGATTGATTTTGGGGAATATACGATTGAAAGGGGTTATTTTGTTGCATATAGTTAAATGTAATGTTATCATGAGAATAATATAGAATTGATTGGGGAGAGGAGCTGGGGAATGGAAAAGGATTTATTATTCTATAATGAATATGAGCAGTTTTATTTAATGGCGAGGAAGTCTGAAGTATTTCGTTTGTTTTGTGAGAAAGCATTTGGAATGGATTTTTCACAAGACGGATTTAGTGATATTAGTCAGACCGATAGAATTTTACAATATATTCCCAAAAATGAGAAAGCATATATTCTTGATATTGGCTGCGGAAATGGAAAGATGTTAGGTTATCTGCAGGAAAAGACAAATTGTTTTATACATGGATTTGATTATTCAAAAAATGCTATCGAAACTGCTAAAGAATTATTTAGTATTGATAGTGAATTTATACAGGGCTGTATAGGCGAGGTGGATTATTCAGAAGAAATGTTTGATGTTATCATTTCAATGGATACCATGTATTTTGCACCTGATATGTCTGATTTTGTAGACCAGATTATGAAGTGGTTAAAAAAGGATGGAGTTTTCTTTGTTTGTTATCAGGAGGGGGATGTAATGCCAAAGACAGAAAATGTGAATACAACAGTTTTTGCCAAGACTTTGCTTGATAAAAAAATAGATTTTGACAGCATTGATATTACAAGGGAAACTTATGACATGCTTTTACACAAGAGAGTTATTGCTAATTTATTTGAGAAAGAATTTGCAGAAGAAGGTAATATTGACTGGTTTAATATGCTTATTGGTCAAACTGAGTATGCAAACAGACCGTATGAGGAATTTGCAAAAGTAATGTCAAGATATATTTATATTGTAAGGAAAGAGAGGAGATGTTAGGTATGTTTTTGGAATCTGATGCAATGTTTGACACATCATTTGATATTTTGGTCGTGCTGTTTTTTGTGTGCTTTTTTGGAGTTATAGGTTATGTCGTGGTGAAAGTTGTAGTGCAATGGAATAGAAATAATCACTCCCCTTTAATAAATGTTCCTGCGACAGTGATTGCAAAGAGGGCAGATGTTTCAAGTCACAGGTATGCAAATGCAAATGATTTTTCGGGAGCGCATGGTTACAGAACAACTTCATCTACAGATTATTACATAACATTTCAGACAAAAAGCGGTGAGAGAATAGAGTTTTCTGTTGAAGATTCAGAGTATGGTCTTTTGATTGAAGGAGATGAGGGTGTGTTAAGTTATCAGGGGACAAGGTATCTTGGGTTTAAGAGAGTTTAGTGGATTGTAAAGGAGATAAAGAAGATGACAGAATTGGAAAAATATCCGGTTTTTTAATAATATTAAGAATGGGGAAAGTTTTTATGAATAGTGGATTTGAGTACGCAGGTAATTCTATTGAAATAATAAATTATAGATATAACAGGGAGGATGCTGTAAGTGGTAATCCATATAATTGTTCATTTCAGATAAAAGTTGTTTCGGGGAATTTTTCGGGACTGGCTGATTATGAATGTGACCGCAGTAAGTGGGAACAGTTTGTCAGGCAAATGGAACTGTTTTATCAATTCAAGTGTGATAAATTAGAATTTAAAGATATAAGTTATGGGAGCAAAATATCTTTTGAAATGGATGCTTGCGGTCATTTTGCTGTAAAAGGGAAAATATATGGCGTCCATATGACACATTCTTTGGAATTTGAATTTGATGCAGACCAGACGGTATTGCCTGAGTTTATAAATGGGTTAAAAAAATTGTAATACAATGGCGGGTGATTTTGGAAAGGTGGTACTGTTATAATGAAGATAGACATTATAGGTTCGGTGGCAAGTGGAAAAACAACACTGGCAGGAAAAATATCCAAGAAATATAATGTGCCGTATTATGAAAAGGACAATGTTGTCTGGGACAGGACTCCGGATGGAGACAGAAAACGGACACCTGAAGAGCGTGATTTGTATTTTCAAAAGATTATCAGTGGTGATGTTTGGATAGTAGAGGGAAGTCCAAGAAAGTGCCTTAAGGAAAGCTTTGAAATTTGTGATTATATTATTGTCTTGAACGAAAAAACTTCTGTGAGATTGTTCAGGGTATTCAAACGGTGGATAAAACAAAGAATAGGGAAAGAACATTATAATACAAAGCCGACTTTGAATTTTTTGAGGTATAATATTAAGTGGGTGTTGGAATTTGATGATATGAAAAAGGATTTGTTTAAGGAGTTAAATTCTTATGGCGAAAAGGTAAAAATATTTAGCAATTCTGATGAGGCATGGGAGTTTGTTTCAAGAAAATATTAAAAGATTATGGAGGTTTGGTTATGGCGGTTATATGCCGGTGTCAGCAGCTAATAGTGCTGTAAGCAGGCAAGCAGGGCGGCATGGTGCTATAGAGGAATGAATTTTGGAATGTCATGAGTAGCCAAGATAAAAAGTAATGCAATTTTGTATTACTGATAGTATAATTGAAAATAGGTGATTGCAAAACTGATTATAGTTACAATTAATCACAGATTATGACAGTTTCGCAAATGCCTGATAATGAAGAGAAAAGAAAGGAGTTTTGTAAATGGAGTTTGGGAAAAGGTTTAAAAAGAAATTGTTGTGTGTGTTGGTCGCAACTTCTTTGGTCTTAACAGGTTGTTCAGGAGGGGAACCTACAGATGACGGTGAAGATGATGTACCTAAGGGACAATATGAACTTGTTGTCATGAATCAGTATGGAGAGATTGTTCCGGGGGCAGAGGTTAGTATAGGCGGAAGTACATATACGACAAGTGATTATGGAACTATTAAAATAGATAATCCGGGTATGGGAAATTATGATATATCTGTTAAGTGTAATAATTATTATGATTACAATGCTAAATATAGTATTGGTGATGAGAGTACAGGAAAGATTACGATTAAAGCGGCAACTTTAGACGCACACAGGTTACAGTCAGCCGTATATAAAAGAGGGGCTGGAAAAGTAGACCTGGTTGATACATATAAAAAGGTTAATAAAGGAACGGCAGGCTGGAAGTTTTCTATTGATGCCGCTGTTTGCAATGATGCAGAAACAGTAGCATCATATAAACTTTTTCAGAGAACGGAAAGTGGAGATAAAGAAATTGCAAGCAGTACCACAGGTGAGTTCAATGATATAAGTATTAATGATTTTTCGGTAGGTACGGGAGTGTTTATAACCGTGTATGATAATGATGGAAATCAAATATCAACTTCGCTTAGGCTTGAGATAGCGGAAAATCCAAATTATACTGAGCATACAGAGCTTAGTTTTGGAAATGAGAATAAGATAACTGTTAGCGACAAAGTGCCTATATTTGGCGGGACGGAATTAAATTTTGGTTTTCCTTCAATACCATTGGATTATAAAGTGTCTGAAGATACTATTCATATAGGGTTTAATGTCGATGATGAAACTTTTGATGATAATGCCCTGTTTGAAAATTACAAAAAAATGCTTAATCAGGTTAAAGCGGCAAAGTTTGCTTCAACAAATATGAAGACTGCCATAGCACAGTTGAAAAAGAAGCAGAAGAAAAAAGGCGTCATGGGAATGGCAGGTTTTGATAAAGGCGTAGAGGTGACGGCAAGCGGATATGCAGAGGCAGGCGTAAATAGTGACGGAACATTATCGTCAGGAACAGGTTATCTGTGCGTGACGGCTGAGGCATCAGCAGAGTTTGACTGGCAGTTTGTTGTATGGGTTATACCGGTAACTATAGGAATAACAGGAGCAATTGAAGCGGATTTTGCGGATACCATAACATATGATTTTAATGAAAATAAACTTGAGGGAGATTCGTCACTAACATTAAAACCATCTCTTGAGGCAAATGCAGGCGTGGGATTTAAATATCTCAATGGTGGAGTGTATGGCTCGGCAGGACTCGAGACAAAACTTGTTATAGCAAGTTTGAGCGAGGAGCCTGGATTTACATATCTTGATCTTAGCAGTTCGATAGGAATATATGCAAGAGTTGCATGGTTTGAACCAAAATATGACATTGCAAAAGGAACATTCCATTTATGGACAAGAGAAGATAAAAAGTCGGCACAGTCAGTTAAGAAAATATCTGATGGCATGACAGATTTTTCACAATTATATGACTTGACAAATTATAAACTTTCAAAAAATGCAGATAAAATAAAGATAAAGGCTGTTTCTAAAGGTGACAAAACAGTAATTGCTTCGGGAGTTAATCCGGCGGCAGAACCGGTTGTGTCATCAAATGGAAAAGATGCTTTAAATGTATATACGGTGCGTGAAAATGTAAATGGTACGGATTATACAGCACCTAAACTGTATTATCAGACATATACTGCCGATGGAAATACAGGTTCGTGGTCGGACGCAAAAAAAGTAGACCAGGATGAAAGTGATTCTTCGACAGCGGTCAGTGAGATGAATCAGAAATTATATACTGATGGCAAGAACTATTATATGGTTTATCAGGAGTCATCTGTTGATACCAATATATTAAAAAGTTATGCTTCAGCTTCAACAGATGAAGAAAAAGACAGTATTCTTAAATCAATATGGAAGAATGTTGAACTTCATGTGAAAAAATATGATACTGAAAATAATCAGTGGATTGATTATGGAAAGATAAAAACAGACGGTGCATTTGATTATAATGCTGATATTATTGTTAATGACGGTAAGATATATGTGTGCAGTGCTGCTAACATGGAGGGCGATTACTTTGGAACAGGAACAGATAAGAACTATATAAATATCTCAAACTGCACCATAAATGATGCTTCGGCAACAAAAAACTGGAATGTAAAGAAAGCAGCAGGAAACCTCAACTCAGTTACATCCCTTGCAGCAGGTATTAAAGACAATAAGATAACCTGCGTATATGGTGTGGATTCAGATAATGACCTTTCTACGGATGAGCAGGAAATAAAATCATATACGGATGGTGATAGTCAGGAAAACACCAGTGTTTGCACAGGAAATGCGGTAACTGTAGATTATGGATACAAGAATGATGGAAAAGAAACATTTACGATTGCATCAAACAGCAATCTTTCGTATCTGAAAGATGATGGTACGGTTAATGGTATCGTTGATGATATGGGAAGTTATGACGGAGTATATGCTATAACTGACAGAGGTATTTATTATGCGAAGAATACTGAAAATGGAACAGAGATTTTTGGAAGGTATAAAACGGCAGATGGTACATATGGAGATGCTGTTGAGGTTACACAGGAAGAACGCTGGCTGAGAAATGTATCGGCATTTACAATAGCAGATAAAGATTTTATCGTTGCATCATCGGATGATTATGATACCGAGGGTGACAGAGGTGTTACAGATTCAGAGATAGATGCTTTTGAAGTGACGGATTACTATGATCTGAATGTGGAAGAGGCAAGTTATGATTTGAATAATTCTTTGATGGGAGAGGAACTTCCGGTAACTTTAAAACTTAAGAATGATGGAAATAAAAAGATTTCGTATGTTGAGGTAAATGTAAATGATGCAGACGGAAAAGAAGTGGCACAGAAGTCAAAATATTATACGGTTGATATAGAGCCGGGTAATGAAAAGAACATTACACTTGAATTGTCAGGTATAAATGCTGCAGAATATGGAGACTGGAAAGTTTCGGCAAATATAGTTTCGTCAGTGCCGGAGGATACTGCCGCCTCAGGAGATAATTTGATTTCGATGGAACCGGCACAAACAGAGGAAGCGACAACTTCACCGAATATTAATAATGAGCCAAAAGAGATAGAGGAAAAGACAAAGGATAACAACGGCACAGAGATGACTTTAGGAAATAGTGACTTTGTTGTAAGAACACAGATGTGCGATTCGGGTGCTTATCCATATATGCTTGTCGAGGTTAAGAATGAAGGCAATAGAAAGGATTCAGCGAAACTTAAACTATACAACGCAAATGATGTGACAGAGTCATATGGAGAAAGGGATGTTTCAAATCTGGAACCGGGAAGTGCCAAGATGTTTAAGGTAAACATAAAGCAGGATTGGGCAGATGATAATGGAAAAGTAGCGGTGCTTGCTCATGTTCAGGATGCCTCAAACGAAATGTACACATATAATAATTATGCATATCAATATACGACCATAAATTATGGAAGATTTTTGATAAATTATATTTTGAATGGTGGTGTAAATAATTCTGAAAACCCATCGACTTATACAACATCAGATAGGATAAAACTTAAGGAGCCGACAAAAGACGGTTATACATTTGAAGGCTGGTACACATCTTCAAAATTTGATATTATCTCAAGAATCTCTGAGATTGCATCGGGAAATGCACAGGACATAAGTGTCTATGCTAAGTGGAAGCAAAAAGAAGCAGAAGCAACAAAAACTCCTGCACCGGAGGTGACTGAGAAACCGCTTGTAAAGCCGACGACAACACCAACAAAGACACCGGCTGCAACAGCAAAAGCGACAGCAAAACCGACAACGAAACCGACAACAAAGCCGGGCAGTAATCCAAGTGCAGGCAGTAAGGTTAAGCTGTTGAAAAAGGGAATTGTAAAGAAACTTACAAAATATAATGCATATTTTAAGGTTACAAAACCTGGAAAAGTTGTTAAAAGTAAGATAACAGGTGGAGAAGTTCAGTTTGTTAAACCGATTAAAAATAAGACTTCAATATCTGTACCGGACACTGTAAAGATAGGAAAATTTTCTTATAAGGTTAAGTCTGTTGCCGGAAATGCACTAAAAAACAAAAAGACTTTGAAGAAAGTAACTATTGGTAAAAATGTTACAACAATTGGAAAAAATGCTTTTACCGGAAGCAAAAAGCTTAAAAATATAACAGTAAAATCATCAGTGCTTAAGAGTGTTGGAAAGAATGTATTTAAGGGCATATACAAAAAAGCTGTTATAAAGGTACCAAAGTCAAAATATAAAAAGTATAAAAAGCTGTTTAATAAAAAAACAGGATTCGGCAGAAAAATGAAGCTTAAGAAATGATTTTTTGTATAAGGTAAGCAGTGTAATAAAAGGGATGTAGTTTGTATAAATTTACAAATTGCATCTCTTTTGTAACAGTTCAGCCAAAAAAAGATAAGTCAATAATACACGAGCTTGCTCGATGTATTATTGGCTTGTTTTTTGGCTGAACTGTTACTATCTTTTTGGTATTGTCATAAAAAAGTAAATGAAAATTTGTGTCATAAGGAGTATAATAGTAAAGATGTTTATAAAACGATATGATTTGACAGAAAGGATTGGAATGATATGTACACTTTTAACAGCAGAGTAAGATATAGTGAGGTTGACAGTGACGCAAGGCTTACGCTTGACGGTATTATAAATTATATGCAGGACTGCACGAATTTTCAGTCCGAGGATTTGGGAGTCGGTCTTGATTTTCATAAGGAAAGGCAGATTGCGTGGATTCTTAATTCATGGCAGATAGTTATTGATGAATATCCGAGGATGGGCGAAAATATTATAATTGGTACGCAGTCATTTGGATATGAAAAGATGTTCGGTCACAGAAATTTTCTTATTACAAAGGAGGACGGCAGCAGGGTTGCTATTGCAAATTCACTCTGGGTGCTTATGGATTTAAAGAAAAACAGACCTATGATAGTTACGCCTGAGATAGGGGATGTCTATGGTACACATGAGCCGCTTGAAATGGATTATGCACCGAGAAAGATTAAAGTGCCGGAGGGCGGTGTGAAAGGCAGGGAGTTTGTGGTGCAGGAGTCACAGCTTGACACAAACCACCATGTAAATAACGGACAGTATGTGAGGATGGCGATGAACCAGATTGAACTTAAGTCTGTTAAAGAACTCCGTGTCGAGTATAAGAAACAGGCACTTCTTGGTGATGTTATTGTTCCGGTGATATGTGAGCAGGAAAATGAGACTTTTGTTTCGCTTGATGATGAAGAGGGCAAAGCGTATGCGGTCGTGCAGTTTAAAACTATCAGGTAGCAAAGCGGATTGCGAATAGCCGCTTGACATTTTTACACGCAGGATTTGTGTTTACGCACAAATTTGAGATGCCCTGAAAAGCGGGCAGGAATGGAGTTTTTTATGGTTTTAGCTTTTGTATTATGGGTGCTTGGGATTGCATCCGTGGTGTATTTTGGCGCTTATGCGTTCATTATCGGTTTGAATAATTCATTTACATATTTCTGGCTGCTTCTCGGCGTGGTGCTTTCGGCGGCTGGAACAGCTTCGAGGATGTGTCACAACGGCAGACTGCATCTGCCTAAGGCGGTGTCAGTGGCATTGATTGTATGTGTGATATTATTTCTAGGTGCTTTCGGTGTTGCAGAAAGTGCTATAATTAAAAATGCGGTTCAGAAACCGGAGAAAAATGCGGATTATATAGTGGTTCTCGGTGCGAGGGTGAATGGGACAAGAGTTACTTTAAACCTCAAATACCGTCTTGATGTGGCACTTGATTATCTTAATGAAAATGAGGGGACAAAGGTTGTTGTTTCGGGCGGTCAGGGTAAAGGCGAGGAAATAACGGAGGCTAAAGCAATGTCTGATTATCTTGTCAAAAACGGAATTAAAAGTGACAGGATAATACTTGAGGACCGGTCAAAAAATACAAATGAAAATCTGAAATTTTCGGCTGAGCTTATCGGCAGCAAAGAAAAAAAGACTGTTATTGTCAGCAATGATTTTCATATTTACAGGGCAAAATGCATAGCAAAAAAGATGGGTTACACAGATGTGAGCGGTGCAAGTGCAAAGACTAAGCCGATTACGATACCCAACAGTTTTGTGAGAGAAGCATTTGCGGTTATAAAATATAAGATTTTTAATCAGATATGACAAAAACCGTTATGCGAAAACGGCTGAAAATATAAAAGAAAAATCGTATAAATACATTGTTTGGATATATCAGGAAACAAGTTTTACGAAGTGATGTATCTATATGGAAATGAGGAAAAAATGGAAAATGAAGCATCAGATAAAAAGAAAGATATAAAAAGAGGAGTACAGGACGGAATACCGATAGCACTTGGTTATCTGTCGGTGAGTTTTGCATTTGGAATAATGGCAGTTTCGGCAGGGCTTACACCGTGGCAGGCGATACTTATATCGGTTGCAAATGTAACATCGGCGGGACAGTTTGCTGGTGTTGAGATAATGGCTGCGTGTGGCGGTCTTGTTGAGATGGCACTTACGCAGCTTGTTATAAATATACGATATGCACTTATGTCACTGTCACTTGCACAAAAGGTGGATGACACCTTTAAAAAGCCGACACGAATGGCAGTAAGTTTTTGCGTGACGGACGAGATATTTGCGGTTTCAGTCAGCAGAAACAAGACCGTAAGCAAATATTATATGCTTGGGATTATATCGGTTTCATACATCGGCTGGATAGCGGGAACAGCGTTTGGTGCACTGCTTGGCGGCATACTTCCGGCAGTTATAAGTGACGCACTGGGTATTGCAATATATGGAATGTTCCTTGCGATAATTCTTCCGGCGGCAAGGGACGACAGTCGTTTTCTGAAAGTAATAATAATTGCCGTGGTATTAAGCTGTATGTTCAGATGGGTTCCGGTGTTAAATAAAGTTTCGTCAGGCTTTGTTATAATAATATGTGCGGTAGCTGCATCGGCAGTCGGTGCGTGGCTTTATCCGATTGATGAGGAGGAAGGAAATTAAATCTCTGATATATTTAGTAAAGATTTGTGAAGAAGTAATGTTGAAAACGAAAAATGATTTTATATCCATAAAAGTATGTGGAGAAATGAGGAAAATAAATGAACACACAGACATTTTTTATATATCTTATAGTGATGGCAGGGGTTACATATCTTATCAGGGCAATTCCGCTCACGGTTTTTACGGGAAAGATTGAGAACAGATTTATCAAATCATTTCTTGCGTATGTGCCGTATGCGGTGCTTGGTGCGATGACATTTCCGGCAATAATCTATTCAACGGCAGATTTGATTTCGGGAATAGCAGGAACGGTGGTCGGAGTATTCTTTGCATATAAAAGGAAAAGTCTTTTGACGGTTGCGGTCGCAGCCTGCCTTGCGGTTCTTCTTGTATCAGTGATAGAGCTTGCGTTATAGCTGTAAAATCTAAATAAACAGAACAAAGAACACAAAAAGTTCACAAAAATTATTAGCACTCGCTATTGACGAGTGCTAATAAAAGTGCTATAACATAATCAGAACAAAGGAAGGGAACAAAAAGAAGAAAAGAAATAAGATTTCAATCAGACAATCGGATTTGGAGATTGAGATTAAAAACTTTCACTGACAGGTCGCAAAGCGACTGTGTTCATGAGCAAGTAGCGAAAGCGGATTGCGAATGTCTGCTTTGCTCCTCCCGGTTCCATGAAACAAGGTAACAAAGCATATATGAAAAAGGAGAGATGACTTATGTTAATGCCTAGTATTTTTGGAGAAAATTTGTTTGATGATTGGTTTGATGAATTCCCGTTTTATGATTTCGATAAGAGCATGAAAAACACGGAAAAGAAATTATATGGTAAGAAAGCAAGCAGGATTATGAAAACTGATATTAAAGAGAAAAAAGACAGTTATGAGCTTGAAGTTGACTTGCCGGGATTTACTAAAGATGAGATAAATGCTTCTATTGAGGACGGCTATTTGACAATCAGTGCCGCAAAAGGTCTTGATAAAGACGAGAAAGAAAAAGACAGCGGTAAATATATCCGCAAAGAGCGTTATGCAGGTGCCTGCCAGAGAAGTTTCTATGTTGGTGAGGGTGTCAAACAGGAAGATGTCAAGGCTGAGTTTAAACATGGTATTTTGAAACTCACTGTTCCAAAGAAAGAGCCTGAAAAGGAAGTTGAAGAAAAGAAATATATTGCGATTGAAGGATAAAATATAGTGTTATGAGCAAGCCGCAGAGCGGATTGCGAATATCCGATTGATATGACGACTGTAAAAAGTTCTATTTTAAACCTCCATAGCATAACTTGAATAAGATACAAATGTATATAAGTCAAGGTATGTTATGGAGGTGTTTTTTATGGGAATGGATGAAAAAGTTGATGAAGTGCTTAAACAGTATGAGCTTGATATAAAGGCAAAAAGACGCGTGAGGGGTTCAGTGGTTGTAGAAAGTGGGGATGAATTTTATGTTGTAAAACCATATCTTAGGGATGAGATGAGGATTTTGTTTGAGGAGAGTGTAAAAGAATGTCTCTATAAAAACGGCTATGAATTTGCTGATTTTGCTTTGAAAAATAATTTAGAGAAATATATAAGCGAGGATTCGTGTGGCGGGAAGTGGGTTATAAGAAGATGGTTTCAGGCACAGGATTGTGATGTGAGAGATAAAAGTGAGGTCCGTATGGCGGCGGGGCATCTTGCATATTTACATAGATGTATGAGACTGCCTGATGAATCTGAGGCAAAATTTAATACATCAAGAATAGATATAGTTTCTTTGTTTAAGAAACATAATAATGAAATGAAGCGTGTGAACAGTTATATCAAGGCAAAAAAACAGAAAAATCATATGGAGATAAGCATACTCAATTCGTTTAGAGAGTTTTATGAGCAGGGAGTAGAGGCTTTGGAATATATACAAAGATGCGGCATAGATGAGTTATGTGAGAAGACAATAAGTGAAAACAGGATAATTCATGGAAGTTATAATTATCATAATATTTTTTTTAGCAGGGAAAATATAATAACATCAAATTTTGAAAAATCTGCGGTGGGACTTCAAATGACAGATTTATATGACTGGATTAGAAAAATTATGGAGAAAAACGGATGGAACTGTGAGCTTGGAGTTTCTATCGTTGAGGAATATATTAAAAAAAGAGAGCCTGAACCCGGTGAAATGGAAGTTTTGCATGCACTGTTACTCTATCCTGAAAAGTATTGGAAACTGGTTAATTTTTATTATAATGGAAAAAAGACATGGATTTCCGAAAAAAATTATGAAAAACTTGAAAAAATAAGGGCACAGGAACCTGACAGACAAAAATTTATCGCTAAGATAAAAGATTTAAGAGTTTGACTTTTTTTTTAAGTGGTTTTGAGTTATAATCAAATAGTACAGTATGAAAAATGCCGCTGATGCAGTATTTTTCATACGACAATTTGGGTTTGAGTAAAACAAGTTGTTCAGAAATAAGGATTAGTGTATTAGTCTTATGACTGTGCAGTGACTTTTTGATTAGGAGGGGCATTTTAAGATGCACAAGAAAATAGGGACCGGTTTTATTAAACGGTGTGTGTGCCTTGTATTTTTGGTGGTAATGATGTGTGGATGTGCAAATAAAAGCGATTCACAAAACAAAGTGCAGGATACGGCTAAGCCTATGGCTGCACAGTCTTTTACAGGGGTTATCACGAGTGTTGACAAGGAACTGAAACAGCTTTCGGTAAGGGAGATTGACACAGATGTTGACACTATCATAAATTATGATGATACGGCAGAGATTAAGGATAAGTATAAGCAGGATATTTACGGGGATGAACTTGAACAGGGAATGATCATGAAGACTACCTATAGGACAAGCGATGCCAAGCTTGTATCTATGGAAGTGCCTGAGGACGCATGGGAGTATAAAAATGTGGACAAGTTTTCTTTTGATACATCTGAGTCATCAATGGAAGTTGCCGATGAATTATATCAGTATTCAGAACAGACATATTTTGGCACATCGGGTAACAAGGCTATTGAAATGGTGGAGCTTAGTGAGGCTGATGAACTTACGGTGCGTGGGATAGGGTATAAGGTCTATTCTGTTATAAGGACAGAGGGACATGGCTATTTGAGGCTGTTAAATTATAAGGATTTCATCGGTGGTATGATAAATATTGATGATGACATAATTTTACCGGTGACAAATAATATGCTTATAACAGTGAGCTGCGGCAATTACAGGGTTACCCTGAACAAAGGAACTGCAAAAGCGTCAAAGACAGTCAGTATAAAAAATAATAAAGAGAGCACTCTTGATTTTAGCGACTACAGAAATAGTATAAAAAATGTAGGAAGCATTAAGTTTAATATTGACCCGATAGGTGCAGATTTGTATATAAATGGTACTAAGATTGATTACAGCAAACCAATATCACTTAATTATGGTACTTATTCAGTTTCCGCAAGCCTTAACGGATACAGTACATATAATGGAAAGCTTACTGTTGCAGAGGCAAGCAAGACTATAAATATAAGTCTGGAAACCTCTGATACGGCGTCAGCGGCAACGAGTGCTCCGCAGAGCACGGCATCGTCTGAAACGACAGAACCCCAGGCGACTGCGGCAGCGACGAGCAAGAGTAAGACTAAAACTAAAAAGATAGACAGCAACCATACCATATCGGTGACGGCACCTGAGGGTGCGGAGGTTTATCTGGACAATGTTTATAAAGGCATAGTTCCGTGTAAATTTACAAAGGTTATAGGTTCACAGACTATTACATTGAGTAAAAGTGGTTATGTGACAAAAAGTTATTCGGTGGATATTCTTGATGATGACAAAAATGTAAAACTTTCATTTTCAGAACTTATCGAGGATGCAGATAAATAAAATTGTTTTTAAAATTTTACTAAACAGATACAAAGCAAACTCTATATGACAGATTTTGCAGTATCATAAATGTATGATGCAAAGGTCAAAAGCGACAGCGGACCATTGCATCAGTCGGGGTCAAAAGATATTTTGACCCCGGCATCAAATATATAATTTCAAATAAAAGAGCAGAAAGAGGAGGATATACAAGATGGATTACAAAGAGATTTATGAGTCATGGCTTGCAAACCCTTATTTCGACGAGGAGACAAAAGCTGAACTTAAGGCTATTGCAGATGATGATAACGAGATTAAGGAGCGTTTTTATCAGGAACTTGAGTTTGGTACAGCCGGACTCAGAGGTGTTATAGGTGCAGGTACAAACCGTATGAACATTTATACAGTCCGCAAGGCTACACAGGGACTTGCAAATTATATTATAAAAGCAGGAAAACAGTCACAGGGCGTTGCTATCGCATACGATTCACGCCATATGTCACCTGAGTTTGCAGATGAAGCAGCACTCTGCCTTGCAGCCAATGGAATTAAAGCATATGTATTTGAGTCACTCAGACCTACACCTGAACTTTCGTATGCTGTAAGAGAGCTTAAATGCGTAGCAGGTATCAATGTTACCGCAAGCCACAATCCACCTGAGTACAATGGTTACAAGGTGTACTGGGAGGATGGAGCACAGATTACACCACCTCATGACACAGGTATAATGGACGAGGTTAAGGCAGTTACGGATTACAACACAGTCAAGACAATGTCAAAAGACGATGCCGTTAAACAGGGATTGTATCAGCAGATTGGCAAAGATATTGATGACAAATATATTGAAGAACTTAAAAAACAGGTTATCCATTGGGACAGCATTAAGGAGATGGGGGACAAGCTTAAGATTGTTTACACTCCACTTCATGGCACTGGAAATATTCCTGCAAGGCGTGTCCTTGAGGAACTTGGATTTAAGAATGTTTATGTTGTACCTGAGCAGGAACTTCCTGACGGAGACTTCCCGACAGTAAGTTATCCAAACCCTGAGGCAGCAGAGGCATTTGAACTTGCACTCAAACTTGCAAAAGAAAAGGATGCAGACCTTGTTCTTGCAACTGACCCCGATGCGGACAGACTTGGTGTTTATGTAAAAGATACAAAATCAGGCGAGTATATCACTCTTACCGGAAATATGTCAGGCTGCCTTCTCGCTGATTATGAGATTTCACAGATTAAGGAGACAAAGGGACTTCCAGAGGACGGAAAGCTTATCAAAACTATCGTTACATCAAATCTTGCAGATGAGATTGCGAAATATTACGGTGTAGACCTTATTGAAGTTCTTACAGGATTTAAGTATATCGGACAGCAGATACTTAATTTTGAGACAACAGGCAAGGGTACATATCTCTTTGGATTTGAGGAGAGTTATGGCTGTCTTATCGGTACTCATGCAAGGGATAAGGATGCTATCGTTGCGACTATGGCTCTCTGTGAGGCAGCAGCTTATTACAAGACAAAGAATATGACACTCTGGGATGCCATGATTGCAATGTACGAGAGATACGGATATTGCAAGGACGGAGTGAAGGCCGTTACTATGAAAGGTATCGAGGGACTTGCAAAAATTCAGGAGATTATGTCAGACCTTCGTAAAAATCCTCCTAAGGAGATTAACGGACACAAGGTACTTTCATTCAGAGATTACCAGGCTGATACTATTACAGACCTTGCAACAGGTGAGGTTAAACCTACGGGACTTCCTAAGTCAAATGTACTTTACTTTGATATGGAAGACAATGTATGGATGTGTGTAAGACCATCAGGAACAGAGCCAAAGATTAAATTCTACTATGGAGTTGTCGGAACATCTCTTGAAGATGCGGATAAGAAGTCAGAGCAGATGGCAAAGGCTGTTGATGACCTTATCTAATTAAACAACAAGATGCAAGGGTCAAAATGCTTTTTGGTCCCAAACATCATAATAAAAGGGTAAAATGCTTTTTGATCTCAATATTATTAAACGGCATTTAAAAATGCAGCAGAATATTAAAAAGTTTAGATATTTAAAGTGTTTTGCAAATGTAAATTAAAAATAATAACATGGACAGCCATATATGGCTGTTCATGTTAAAAAGATTCGGGGGAAAGCGTATGCAGGAAAAAATGGACCAGTGGATTAACTGGGTTGAATATGATGAGCTGCTTGAGGGAAGACATAATGCACCACATAATTTACTGGGATTGCACAGCTTTGGCAGAGGTCAGGTTCTTACGGTCTACAGACCTGAAGCTGAAAGAGTTTTTATAACCGATATGTCAGGGAAAAATGAACTTGAGTTAGAGGAAATTGGTGAGGGTTCAGGTTTTTTTGGAAAATATATTCCGAGAAAAAACTACAGAGCACCATATAAGGTAAAGGTTCAATATTCTGAGAATGATGTTATAGAATATGTAGATCCATATTGTTTTGAACCGCAGATTGGTGATGAAGATTTATATTATTTTGCGGAGGGTAAGCATTACGAGATATACAAAAAACTTGGTGCACATCCTATGACGATAAATGGTGTGAAAGGAACATACTTTGCGGTATGGGCACCTCATGCCAGGGCGGTAAGTGTGGCAGGAAGTTTTAATATGTGGGATGGCAGGCTACATCATATGAGAACACTTCAGGTTTCAGGTGTTTATGAACTGTTTATTCCGGGTGTTGAGCCGGGAGCAATTTATAAATACCAGATACTTACAAGAACAGGTGAAGTTCTGATGAAAGCAGATCCGTATGCAAACTGTTCTGAACTTCGTCCGGCAAACGCATCTGTAGTCGCAGACATAAGCGGATTTAAGTGGAATGATACTAAATGGATGCGTGAGCGTGAAAAGAAGGACAGAAATACGCTTCGCAAAGAGCCGATGGCTATATACGAAGTTCATATCGGTTCATGGCACAAGAAAGATGACGGTACGGAAGATGGATTTTATACTTATCGTGAGATGGCACCTATGCTTGCAGAGTATGTTAAGAAGATGGGATATACTCATGTCGAGCTTATGGGAATTGCCGAGCATCCGTTTGATGGCTCATGGGGATACCAGGTGACAGGTTATTATGCACCTACAAGAAGATATGGTTCGCCGAGAGACTTCATGTATTTTGTTGATTATATGCATGAAAAAGGTATTCATGTAATTCTTGACTGGGTTCCTGCACATTTTCCAAAGGACGAGCATGGTCTGGGAAGATTTGATGGACAGCCGCTTTATGAGCATCCTGATCCGAGGAGAGGAGAGCATCCGCACTGGGGAACTTATATCTTCAATTATGGCAAGAGGGAAGTCGAAAACTTCCTTATCGCAAACGGACTTTTCTGGCTCAAGGAGTTCCATGTAGACGGTCTTAGAGTTGATGCGGTTGCATCAATGCTTTATCTTGATTATGGAAAGGATGACGGCGAGTGGCTTCCAAATGAAAAGGGTGGCAATGAAAATTATGATGCCATAAATCTTTTCAGACATATGAACGAGCAGTTTGAAAAACAGTGTCCGGGAACAGAGATAATAGCCGAAGAGTCAACGGCATGGGCGGGTGTTACATCACCTGTTTCAATGAATGGACTTGGATTTCTGTTCAAGTGGAATATGGGATGGATGAACGACTTCCTTGAATATATGAAGCTTGATCCTTATTTCAGGGCAAACAATCATGGAAAACTTACATTTAGTATGCAGTACGCATACAGTGAAAACTTTATTCAGGTTCTCTCTCATGATGAAGTTGTTCACGGAAAAGGTTCAATGATAGAAAAGATGCCGGGTGAGTACGAGGACAAATTTGCAAATCTCCGCACGGCATATGGATTTATGTATGGTCATCCGGGAAAGAAACTTCTTTTTATGGGACAGGAATTTGCACAGTTCAGGGAGTGGAGCGAGAAGCGAAGTCTTGACTGGGAACTTCTTGACTACGATATGCACCAGAAGATGCAGGCATATGTAAGAGAGCTTAACAAACTTTATGAAAAATATGATGCCATGTATGTAAATGACTGTGAGCCTATCGGATTTGAGTGGATGAGTTGTGATAATGCTAATATGAGCACTGTAAGTTTTGTGCGTCGTGGAAGTTCTGCGAAAGAGCAGCTTTTGTTTATTTGCAACTTTACACCGGTGCAGTATGAGGAATATCGTACAGGAGTGCCTTGTGCAGGTGAATATACAAAGATACTTTCATCAGATGATGAGAAGTTTGGCGGAACAGGCGTGAATGTTAAAAAGGTAGTAAAAGCAGAAAAGATTGAGTGTGAGAAAAAAGAATACTCAATAGAGTTAAATCTTCCGCCTATGTCAGTTACGGTATTTAAGTTTGATTATAAATAAACTGATATGTAATTTATAAAAAACATTAATATTAAAAAATATAAAAGAGAGTGCAACAATTTTTAGTATTGCACTCTCTTATTTTTAATGCATAGGAAAATGCTTGTAACGCAATGCGGTGCCAACAAAAATTGCGAAGCAATTCTTGCAGGAGCAAAACGCTGGTTTTGCTCTTTTTATAATAAAATTTTTTATTCTTTAGAATATTTTCAGATAATCTTATCTTCAATTTTACTTCACATACTTTGCATTAACATATCCCACATAAGATTTCTTTGTGTCAGAATATCTTACTTTATAAAACTTGACTTTACCCGCCTTTTGAGTTTTGAGCACAGCCAGATACGAACCTTTAGGTATTTTTACTTTTGGCTTTGTCAGTGAACTTAAATTATTGTAAAGTTTAGCTGCCTGTTTAGCGGTGCCGCCCTTATAATATTTAAGTTTTGCATCGGCGGGAAGATAAACACTGTTTTTTTTGCCTTTAATATAATAATTTACATGAATAAATGTTGTATTGTTTTTGTAAACCGTTTTACCGAGATATTCAACTATTGAATTTTTAGGTATCGTTCTAAAGGCATCTGACTGTGCCGAAGGTTTTTTCAATAGTTTGTGTTTTGCTTGCGTTATGCCTGCACGGCTCTTTGAAGCGGAAGCCGTGAGTGAAGCATAATTGCTGTATGTAGTATCAGAAGCGGTTTTGTTTATGCTTCTTATTTTATAATAATATTCATGTCCGTTTGTTACTTTTGTGTCTTTATAAGTTGTCGTATTTACATTTGATATTATTTTAACATTTTTGTAGCTGCCATCGTAAAAGTTTTTTCTGAATATCTGGTATCCGGCAGCATTACTGCTTTTTGTCCATTTTAAAGTGATTGCTTTTGTGCCGGAAACAGCTCTGAAATTCTTTGGTGCTGTCATTTTGGTGCCGGCAGGTTTAGCAGTCGGCTTTACAGTCGGCTTTGCCGTTGCTTTAGCAGTAGGTTTTGCGGTAGGCTTAGCAGTCGGTTTGGCTGTCGGTTTAACCGTTGGCTTGACAGTAGGTTTTGCGGTAGGCTTAGCAGTCGGTTTGACCGTTGGAGAAGCAGTTGGCTTTGGTGTGTTTGTTGCTGCTGGAGCGGGTGTTGAGCTTGTGTCATCAAGTTTGCTCTTTGTGTACCAGAAGTTACAGTCAACTTTTCCTGTTATACCATTGACTTTTCCTGAGCTTGTGTACTGCCAGTATTCATATTTGTTTGCATAAGTTGTTTTTGTAGTGTAATTTGCAAGCCATACTTTATATGATTTGCCTATTGAAGCACCGTCAATAAGGCTTGAAAAGTCGCTCTTGTTTGCGTAGACAAGAGGTGTATATCCGGCATCCTTAACGGCGGCACAAAATGCTTTTACATTAGCTGTTGCAGCGGATTTGCTTAACTTGGCATCATACATTCTGCCGACCGGTTTGGAGCCGTCGGTCGGATATTCATAGTCGATGGCAACCGGCAGTGTAATATCGTAATCTTTAATCTTATCTATACAGAATTTGGCCTCTTCCTTAGCTTCGGCTGTCGTGAGTGCTTCGGTAAAATAGTAAACACCGACCTTTATGCCGGCGGCAAGAGCACCTTCTATATTTGTTTTATAGAAAGGATCAGTACAGAGAGTGCCTGATTTTCCGTAACCTCTGTAGCCTACTCTTACAATTACGAAGTCAACTCCGGCTTTTTTGACTTTGTTCCAATCAATAGTGCCGTTGTTATTGTTGTATTTAGAAACATCAATTCCGTGATATATATTATATCCGCTAAAATTATCATTATGTGTATAAGTGGAGCTTGTGAACGGACTTTTTCCGGTCAGTGCGGCAGATGCCTTTTTGGTGTTTGCAGGCATAGATACAGTCGATGCAAATGCACTTTGTAAGGCAAGTGTGCAGACGAGCAGTTTTGACAATAGTTTCTTTTTCATGATGTCCCCCCTAAAGTTTGTTGTGCTTACAAAATCAGTTGAAAGTTGTGCTGATTGTAATGATATAACAATAATAACGCAGGCACGCTCTCGCTATGCCGTCGTTCGCAGCAGTACATAGGTCAATAAAAAACATTGCCCAAGTGCTGGCGACGACGGAATGTCTGCTTATATTATTTGCTATATCATTACAATCTTGTAAATCTGTCAAGATTTTGCAAGTGTTATGTTTATTAGAACTGTTACTTACTTTTCTATGGTATTCTACAGTATATATGTGTGATATGTCAAAAAAAAGTTGTAACAGTTCAGCCATAAAAAGATAATTGGCAATACAATGAGCTTGTTCATTGTATTGTTAAGTACCTTTTTATGGTAGAATAGCCTTTCATTTATTGCATGAAATTAACAAAAGCTGCAAAGCAGCGGCTGACAGCTTGCTGGCAGGTTTATGAATGTAAGAAATGCAAGGCTGAACTGTTACAAAATGTTTGACACTATTAATAAAGTCCCTAACATTTATTGCATAGAGAAGTAAGTGGTGGGGATACTTTTTGATATCAGGAGAGGCAAAAGTACATTTTGATATGTTGTGATAGTGTTGTAAGCAGGCAGCACAGCGGATTGTGAATATCCGCTTGAAATATAGATATAGACATAATGGTAATAAATGGTGATTGACAGTTAAGCTATGTGATGATAAAATATAAACAAATGTTCGGGAACTAAAGTTCGAGAAAGGCGGTCGGTTACATGGTTTTTGAGAGTGATACAAATCTTATGAAGAAATTACAGATATTATCAGATGCGGCAAAGTATGATGTTGCCTGTACTTCGAGCGGAGTGCAGCGTGACGGCATCAAGGGTGAGATAGGAAATGCAATGTCGTGTGGTATCTGCCACAGCTTTGCGGCAGATGGAAGATGCGTGTCGTTGCTTAAGATATTGTTTACAAATGAGTGCATTTATAATTGCAGATATTGTATAAATCGTGTATCAAATGATGTTCCGAGGACTTCTTTTACACCTGAGGAGGTGTGCAGGCTTACAATGGAGTTTTACAGGAGAAATTATATAGAGGGATTGTTTTTGAGTTCGGGTATCTTATATTCTCCTGATTATACGATGGAACTTATCTGTAAAACGCTTCATGAGCTTAGGATAGTACACCATTTTAATGGCTATATACATTGCAAGGCTATTCCGGGAGCTTCACAGGAGCTTGTTGAACTTGCGGGCTGGTATGCAGACAGGATGAGTGTCAATCTTGAACTTCCGACAGAGGCAGGTCTTAAAGAACTTGCTCCGAACAAGAGCAGAAAAAACATACTTACACCGATGCGTCAGATACAGTCGGGTATGGCACAGAGCAGGGAAATGTTAGGGATGAAAGGCGGCAATAGGAGTGCGTACTGGTACACATCAAAGCGTTTGGGACGGAGTATGGAGATTGAGGAACATAAGATTACACCTGATAGCAGTTTAATAGGTGGGAGAAATGATAGATTTGAAGAACAGAAAAACATTCATAAAAGCAGTAATGACAAAACAGATAACTTATCGATGGACACAGGAAAAAATGCAATATTAAATGCAGATTTTAAAGGCAGAAAGTCGGAAAAGCAGATTGAAAAAACGGATATTTTGTCTATGCAGGAACATAAGACCGGCTCAAATGCACTTACCATGTGGAACAAGACTGATATAAGCAGAGGGTTTGTTCCGGCAGGACAGAGCACACAGATGATAATTGGAGCGACAGGTGAGAGTGATTACGAGATAATGTCTGTATCTGAAGCACTTTATAAAAGGTTTGATTTAAAGAGGGTATTCTACTCTGCATTTATCAATGTAAATAATGACAGTACACTTCCGGCACAGGCGGGAGGACCGCCGCTTCGCAGGGAACACAGACTTTATCAGGCAGACTGGCTCCTGAGATATTATGGCTTTGAGGCAAATGAACTTTTATCTGAAAAAAGGCCATTTTTCAATACATTCTTAGACCCTAAGTGTGACTGGGCATTAGGACATCTGGAGGATTTTCCGGTAGAGATAAATAAAGCAGATTACAACACTCTTCTCAGAGTACCGGGGATAGGAGTCAAGTCGGCAGGGCGTATAGTCCGTGCGAGAAAGTCGGGAAGTCTTGACTTTAATTCGTTAAAGACAATAGGTGTTGTTTTAAAGCGTGCCGTATTTTTTATAACCTGCAACGGAAAGATGATGTATGATTTTCTTAAAGTGGATGAAGATTATATTACGAGGAGTCTTGTTACTAATGAGGGCGATGTGATGAGAGGTTTTGGGGCGGATATTACTTATAAGCAGCTTACACTGTTTGATGATTTCCAACTTGGGTAGAAAGGAGAGCCGTAATCATTATGGGAGATAAGAGGGTACGCATATACAGGTGTGCGGATGATGAAGTGGGCATTTTTAGTGCCATATATGAAGCAGGTATATCAGGGTATGGTCATAAGTATATTAAAATTCAGCCGCAGTCTGCTGATTATATGTATAGCATGGAGCTGTTTGCGGATTATATAGATGTGGAGAGTTCCATAAAGAAGATGAATTCTGTTCTTGATGCGATTAAGGAAAAGATTTCGCATGAAGCATATGAGTATGTCATGAAAGCAATAGTGAGCGGAGATGCCGGCAGGGGAGATGTGATATATCAGTTTATCACATATGGATTTACTCTTGGGGCAAAGGTTGTCATGGCGGTTCAGTTTCAGGAGGTTTCGGATATGTTTACGCTTGTACGCAGTGTCCAAAATGAAGCGTATCGGTATATTGAGGTGCTGAGATTTAAGGAAGTTATACACAAACCACCGCTTCTTTTAAGTGTGATAGAGCCAAAACACGATATTGTGGCACATTTAGCAAATCATTTTGCGGACAGGTTTAACAGTGAGTGGTTTATTATATATGATGCAAGGCATCACAAGGCAGTTTTCCATGAAGCAGGAGGAAAGTGGGAAGTAAGACTATTAAGTGAGAATGAGGAACAACGGCTTAAAGAACTGAATGAGACGGAAGAGGAATACTCAGACTTATGGAAAGTATTTTTTGAAAATATAGCTGTCAAGGAGAGAGAAAATAAAAAATTGCAAACGGGAAATCTTCCGTTGAGATTTAGGGGGCATATGACGGAGTTCGAGAAGTAAAAGGTAATCCGAGCAAGGTCATAGGGGTGTTGGCTTGATTTCAGAGATGAATTCTCTTTTCAGGGCTGAACTGTTACCGATTAAGTGATAAAATTTACCTTGTGGGTGGACTTTTGTCTAATGATAACTTATAATAAAACATATGTAGAAATAATATAAGAGATATATAGATATATTATGATGTTGGGGTCAAAATTTATTTTGACCCAACTAATGCCAAGGCTTGATATGTAGATTATGGAGGAAGATTTTGAAAGAAGATAGTCGAAAAGTTTTAAAAAGCATGATGATGGTTACGCAGTTAGGAATAGTTATGATGGTTCCGATTTTCTTGTGCGGAGCTTTAGGTGTGTGGTTGAACAGGCTGACGGGTATAGATATTATATTCCCTATTTTGCTTGTGCTTGGCATTGGCTCGGGATTTAGAAGTGTATATATGGTTACAAAATCATTTTATGCATCAGATAAAAAGAAAGAAAATGAAAAGCTTCAATATATGGAAGATTTGAAAAATTATAGAAATACACATCCGGACGAGGATTTTTCAGATGTTATGGAGGGCAAGAAAAAGAGGTATCCGGAACATAAGACACGACAGAATTTTTGAGCTAAATATAAATATGTGAAACAAAAGTTTTGCAATACAGAGTGTTAATGAATGTAATGATAAATATAGATGAAGGCTGGAATAGAGATAGGAAAAGGTAGAAAAATAAAAATATGCGAGAAGCGAAAAAGATTTTAAAAGAAATGATTATAGGAGTGTTTATATGGTCGCTGCCGGTTTTGGTTATGCTTGCTTTTATAGCAGAAAACAAACCAGCGGCTGTTTGTGGTGTTCTGGCTGGGGCATTTACGGCAGCAGGGATAATATACCATATGTATAAACATCTTGACATAGCACTTGACATGGACCCGGAAAATGCAAGAAAACATACATTAAAATCTGCATTTCAGAGAACATTTATAATGGTGGCAGTTCTTATGGTGTCGATGATATGGTACAGTTATGTGCATCCTATAGGTGTTGTATTAGGGCTTATGGGTGTGAAGATGACTGCTTATATGCAGCCGTATGTGCACCGTTTTATTGCCAGTGTCAAAAGAGTGGGATGAGAACTGACATATAAGAAACTATGGTGATGAGAGTATATTTGTTATTTTTGTTCATTTGCCTGCGTGATATAAAATGCATAGGTATTCAGCATTATATGCAAAAAAATTGCGTGAATTTATGATAAAAGGTGTTGAGTTGTGCATTGAACATAAAAATATATTTTCATGACTATAGTTGTAATGACTAAGATAGTCATAAAAAATAAAGAAGGAGGATGAGAATGTGGGAAGTGACATCTTAAATATGTCATGGGTAAACAGTAAGGCACTGCTGGCAGGCGGTGAAGTAGACTTCTTTATCAGAGGATATACTGACAAGAAATTTATGTTTCTCGGACACGAAGTCTATCTTACGACGACGCATATATCAATGATAATCGTCATGGCATTTCTGCTTGTTTTTGCCTTGTTTGCAAACCATGCGATTAAGAAAGCAGATCCCAAAGAAGCACCCGGTCCGTTTTTAAATGTGGTCGAACTGATAGTTGAAAAACTTGATGGAATGGTTGCAAGCTCAATGGGAGCTAGAAATGCCGTGAAGTTTAGAAATTATGTAAGTGCCTTGTTTTTGTTTATACTTACATGCAACTTATCAGGATTGTTAGGCTTAAGACCGCCGACAGCGGATTTTGGTGTGACATTTCCGCTCGCCGTTATTACATGGGTGATGATTCAGTACAATGGATTTAAGTACCAGAAGATGGGCAAGATAAAAGGTTTGTTTGAACCGATTTTCTTATTTTTCCCAATGAATCTTATCAGTGAATTTTCAACGCCTGTATCGATGTCTCTCCGACTTTTCGGAAACATCCTGTCAGGTACCGTAATGATGGGACTTATCTATGGTTTGTTGCCAAAAGTGCTTACTTTGGTATGGCCGGCAGCATTGCATGTATATCTTGATGTATTCTCAGGATGCATTCAGACATATGTATTCTGTATGCTGACTATGTGCTTTGTCGCAGATGCGATAGGAGAAGACGCATAACAATTATTATATTTATTTTGAGGAGGAAGAACAATGAATATTACAAACGAAGGTTTAGTTTTAATGGGCTCTGCAATCGGTGCAGGTCTTGCAGTTATCGCAGGTATCGGACCTGGTGTAGGTCAGGGTATCGCAGCAGGTTATGGTGCATCAGCAGTAGGACGCAATCCGGGAGCAAAAGGTGACATCATGTCAACAATGCTTTTAGGACAGGCGGTAGCAGAGACAACAGGTCTTTACGGACTCGTAGTTGCCCTTATTCTCTTATTTGCTAACCCTCTTTATGGCAAACTTAAATAGACTGAGCTGAAAGCGAAGGATACTTCTTGAACGATAGTTCAAGAAGGGAGTTTTTTCGGGAAAGCGAAGGAACTGGAAAGAGTTAAAATAGAAAGGAGGCTGTAAAGTGAATGGTTTGGTAAAGGTTGCTTTAGCAGGTGACGGACTTGGAGATTATATATTTGGTCTTGACCCACAGCTTCTTGTGGATTCGGCTATCACAATACTTGCAATGTTCGCAATGTTTCTTCTTTTGTCACATCTTCTTTTCAATCCTGCAAGGGATCTTCTTGAAAAGAGGCAGGCATATATAAAAGAACAGCTTGAAAAAGCAGCAAAAGAAAAACAGGATGCCATTGAATTTAAGGCAGAATATGATGAAAAACTTAAGGCTGTTGATAAAGAAGCAGAACAGATTTTGAGCCAGACGAGAAAGAACGCTGTCAAGAGAGAAAACGAGATAGTGGACGAGGCTAAGGCAGAAGCTGCAAGGATTGTTGACAGGGCAAATCATGACATAGAACTTGAAAAGTCTAAGGTTAAGGATGATGTTAAGAAAGAAATGGTATCTGTTGCAACAGTTATGGCTGAAAAGATAGTGGCATCTTCTCTTGATGAAGAAAAACAGTCACAGCTTATCGCAGATACATTGGAAGAGATGGGTGAAGAGACATGGCTAAGCTAATATCCAAAACTTACGGTGACGCACTTTTTGAGGTGGCGGCTGAGGAAGATAAGCTTGAAAGCCATCTCGAGGAAGTGGAAGCTGTACTTGATGTGCTGAAAGAAAACGAAGAGTATATAAAGATAATAGGCTATCCTAGAATTCCCGTTGAAGAAAAGAAAGCCATGATAGAAAGTGCTTTCAAAGACAAAGTGTCTGATGATATGGTCGGTTTCCTTACGGTCATCGTGGAAAAGGGAAGATTTTCAAAGATAGAAGAAATCTTGAACTATTTTGTTGAGAGAGTACATGAAGCAGAAAAAATAGGAACTGCTGAGATTAAATCCGCCGTAGAGCTTAGTGAAGCACAGAAAAAGGCGGTTGAAGACAAGCTGCTTACAACTACACAGTACAAAAAGATAATCGCAAAGTACAGTGTGGATGAGTCACTTATAGGCGGTATGGTTATACGCATCGGTGACAGGATCGTGGACAGCAGCGTAAAGACAAAACTTGAGACTATGGCAAGAGAATTGTCAAAAGTCCGTTTGTCAAACTAAATTAAATTGAAAGAAGGTGCGAGAGTATCATGAATTTGAAACCTGAAGAAATCAGTTCGGTTATCAAAGAACAGATTAAACAGTACAGTACCAAATTTGAAGTCGCAGATACGGGTACTGTTATACAGGTTGCCGATGGTATTACGCGTATTCATGGTCTTGCAAAGGCTATGGAGGGCGAGTTGCTGAAATTTCCAAATGAAATTTACGGCATGGTTTTAAACCTTGAGGAAGACAATGTCGGAGCCGTACTCTTAGGTGACCATAAAAATATCAACGAGGGCGATATAGTAAAGACTACAGGACGAGTTGTTGAGGTGCCGGTTGGTGATGAAATGCTCGGACGAGTAGTAAATTCTCTCGGACAGCCTATAGATGGCAAAGGTCCGATAAAGACAACAAAAACAAGACCGATTGAGAGAGTTGCATCAGGTGTTATCTCAAGAAAATCGGTAGATACACCGCTTCAGACAGGTATCAAGGCGATTGACTCGATGGTTCCTATCGGAAGAGGACAGCGTGAGCTTATCATAGGCGACCGCCAGACAGGTAAGACGGCGATAGCCATTGATACCATCATCAATCAGAAAGGTCAGGGTGTTAAGTGTATTTATGTTGCCATAGGTCAGAAAGCATCAACAGTTGCGGCACTTGTAAATAAACTTGAAGAGTTCGGTGCGATGGACTATACGACAGTAGTTGCATCAACAGCCAGCGAACTTGCACCATTACAGTATATTGCACCATATTCAGGATGTGCCATCGGTGAAGAATGGATGGAAAATGGCGAGGATGTACTTGTAATCTATGATGACCTTACAAAGCACGCAGCAGCATACCGTACACTTGCATTGCTCTTAAAGCGTCCACCTGGACGAGAGGCATATCCGGGCGATGTATTCTATCTTCACTCAAGACTTCTTGAGAGAGCAGCACGCCTTTCAGACAAGCTTGGAGGAGGTTCACTTACAGCACTTCCTATCATTGAGACACAGGCAGGTGATGTATCAGCATACATTCCTACAAATGTTATCTCAATAACAGACGGACAGATATATCTTGAGACAGAGATGTTCAACTCAGGTTTCCGTCCTGCCGTAAATGCCGGTCTTTCAGTTTCACGAGTAGGTGGAGCTGCACAGATAAAAGCCATGAAGAAGATTTCAGGTTCTATCCGTATCGAGCTTGCTCAGTACAGAGAACTTGCGGCATTCTCGCAGTTTAGTTCAGACCTTGACCCTGAGACAAAAGCACAGCTTGCACAGGGAGAGAGAATCCGTGAGGTATTAAAACAGGACAACTACAATCCTATGTCTGTTGAGCATGAATTTATCAGTATTTATGCGGCAACACATAAATATCTCATAGATATTGAACTTGAAGATATTGCCGACTTTGAAAAAGGTCTTTTACAGTTCATCGATGAGAAGTATCCTGAAGTTCCGGGTACGATAAAAGAGACCGGTGAACTTTCAAAAGATATGGAAGAAAGATTTGTTCAGGCAATCGAAAAATTCAAGGCAGAGTTCGTTAAGAACAGATAGAGAGGTGTGATAATATGGCCTCAATGAGAGATATAAAAAGGCGTAAGGAAAGTGTCCAGAGTACAGGGCAGATTACAAAGGCTATGAAGCTTGTATCATCTGTAAAACTGCAAAAGGCGAAAGTCGGAGCAGAGTTGTCAAAGCCGTATTTTGATACGATGTATGAAACTGTTGCCGATATGATAGCAAGGTCAGGCCAGTTGTCACATCCGTTTTTAAAGAAAAGCGAGTCAGACAAAAAGGCTGTTATTGTTATTACATCAAACAGAGGACTTGCAGGCGGTTACAATTCAAATGTAGTAAAACTTGTGACACATGATGAACGCTTTAAAAAAGAAAATACACTTATATATGCTGTTGGAACAAAGGGCAGAGATACCCTTATGCGTCAGGGCTACGAGATAGCAGGCGATTATTCGGAGGCTATGAACGAGCCGCTTTACAGTGATGCGACAGGCATTGGAAAAGATGTACTTGGCAAGTTTGTCAAGGGTGAGATAGGTGAGATTTATATCGCCTACACTATCTTTAAAAATACTGTTGTTCAGATTCCAACACTTATGAAACTTCTTCCTATTGATGCAGAGGATATAGTATCTGAGCAGGAAGAAGACCAGAGTCCGTTAGACAAGCTTACGCTTATGAATTATGAGCCGGAACCTGAGGAGGCACTCGATGCCATAATTCCAAAATATATAAACAGTCTTATATATGGAGGACTTGTGGAGGCACACGCCAGCGAAAATGGTGCCCGTATGCAGGCGATGGATTCAGCGACAAGTAATGCGGAGGACATGATAAGTGACCTGTCACTTAAATATAACAGAGCAAGACAGGCATCTATCACTCAGGAGCTTACGGAGATTATTGCAGGTGCATCGGCTATTTCTTAAATTATGTCAAGTTGATTGATTATGGCTGTTGATTATTTGTAAATTTGACTTTAGCGTTCAAACTTATCTGTCAAATTATGTATAAATAACTGATTTAAAAAATATTGCTGAAAAAACTGCAAAACTTTTCGGTCAAAATCTAAATAAATATTGGATATTGTCCGAAAGATAATAAATTTTAAGAAGGGAAAAAGAGATGGCAGAATTAAATACAGGTAAACTTACACAGATCATCGGTGCCGTTCTCGATGTCAGATTTTCAGAAGGAAAACTTCCTGAAATCAATGACGCTATCAAAGTTCCTCTCAAAGATGGTGAAGAACTTGTAGTAGAAGTAGCACAGCATCTTGGTGATGATACTGTCCGCTGTATTGCCATGGGTCCGACAGACGGACTGGTAAGAGGAATGGAAGCTGTTGCTACCGGTGGTCCTATATCAGTTCCGGTCGGTGAAAAGACACTTGGACGAATGTTCAATGTACTTGGCAATCCTATAGATGAAAAACCAGCACCGGAAGGTGTTGAATATGACCCTATTCACAGAAAAGCCCCTGCTTTTGAGGAGCAGTCAACACAGACAGAAATCCTTGAGACAGGAATCAAAGTCGTTGACCTTCTCTGCCCATATCAGAAAGGTGGAAAAATCGGTCTTTTCGGTGGTGCAGGAGTTGGTAAGACTGTACTTATACAGGAGCTTATCACAAATATCGCTCAGGAGCATGGTGGATATTCAGTATTCACCGGTGTAGGAGAGCGTACAAGAGAGGGAAATGATCTCTATTACGAAATGATCGAGTCAGGGGTTATCGACAAGACAACAATGGTATTCGGTCAGATGAACGAGCCACCTGGAGCGCGTATGAGAGTTGCTCTTACGGGACTTACGATGGCAGAAAATTTCCGAGACAGATCGGGAAAAGATGTACTTTTATTTATCGACAACATTTTCCGTTTCACACAGGCTGGTTCAGAAGTTTCAGCACTTCTCGGCCGTATGCCTAGTGCCGTAGGTTATCAGCCTACACTTCAGACGGAGATGGGTGCTTTGCAGGAGCGTATCACATCTACAAAGAAAGGTTCCATCACATCAGTTCAGGCGGTATATGTACCTGCCGATGACCTTACTGATCCGGCTCCGGCAAACACATTCACACATCTTGATGCCACAACGGTACTTTCGCGTTCAATCGTTGAGCTTGGAATTTACCCTGCGGTAGATCCGCTTGAATCAACATCGCGCATACTTGATCCGCATATTGTCGGTGAGGAGCATTACAAAGTTGCCCGTGGAGTACAGGAAATATTACAGAAATACAAAGAATTACAGGATATTATTGCAATCCTAGGTATGGATGAACTTTCAGAGGACGACAAGATTGTCGTAAACAGAGCAAGAAAGATTCAGAGATTCCTTTCTCAGCCATTCCATGTAGCAGAGCAGTTTACCGGACTTCCCGGTAAATATGTACCTGTAGCAGAAACTATAAGAGGATTTCAGGAAATCCTTGAAGGAAAACATGATGATATACCTGAAAATCTTTTCCTCAATGCAGGAACTATAGATGAAGTTGTTGAGAGAATGAATTCTAAATAGTTCGGGAGGTGTATTATGGCTGAAAAGAAGTTTAATCTTCAGATTATATCACCTACCAGAGTTTTCTTTGACGGAGACATAGATATGGTGGAAATGAAGACAACGGAGGGTGAAATCGGTGTACTCGCCGGACACATTCCGCTTACGGCTATTCTTGAACCGGGTGTGCTTCGCATAAAGAAGTCAGACGGTGACAAAGAAGCGGCACTTCATGACGGATTTGTAAAAATCACAAAAGACAAGGTAACGATCCTTGCCGAATCCTGCGAGTGGCCTGACGAGATAGATGTAAACAGGGCAAATGAAGCAAAGACAAGAGCAGAGCGCAGGCTTAAGAGCGGCGAACCTGCCGTAGATATGCTTCGTGCGGAGCTTGCACTTAAAAAGGCACTTACCAGAATTGATATTGCAGGAAAATATAAATAAAAATCAAAAGGTTTGCAGATACAAAGTCTGCAAGCCTTTTTTATGTTTGCGCGCCATGGGCGCACTCTAACGGGTGAAAGTCCCGAACATGCCCAGATAGTGGGAAGTGTATAGCCGAACAGCAAGGGTGTCCATCGTGAGGTGGAATCTGAAGGAAGCTGTAAGCAAATCTCCGGTC
>LLKB01000007.1:145467-147109 GCA_001414325.1 Butyribacter intestini
TCAAAAAGAGAATGAAGGAACTCACCTGTCGTAGCTGGGGTGTTAGCAACAGCTATAAAGTGGAGAAACTTAATCAGCTCATAAGAGGTTGGATAAACTACTTCAAAATAGGTAGTATGAAAACACTTTGTCGAGAATTAGATGGTAACATCAGATATAGACTTCGTATGTGCATTTGGAAACATTGGAAAACTCCACAAAACAGAGCAAAGAACCTTATGAAGCTTGATGTACCAAGATGGGCGGCATTTAAAATAGCGTATTGCGGAGACAGATATGCAAGACTCGCCCACAATGGATGGATACAAAAGGCTATAAGTACAAAGAGACTAACCTCATTTGGATTAGTCTCAATGTTAGATTACTATACCGAAAGGTGTGTTACTTGTTAAGTTGATGGAACCGCCGTGTACCGAACGGTACGCACGGTGGTGTGAGAGGTCGGAATTTCTCAGTTAAGAGAAATTCCTCCTACTCGATTGTAAATTATTTTCGTTGTGGCTGCTGTTTATATATGTTATTTTCACATTATGCAGTGTATCTTGCAAGTCCATTGGTTATCCCTGACTCTATTTTTGCTTTTGCTAATGTAAGTTGTATTATAAATGTTACGGTCATAAATATTTTCATCTTTTCCAGTCCTCTTATCGTATGCTTTTCAAATTGAAAATGAGAAGATAATCAATAATAAAAAGAACAAGATTTATCATCAAAAAAATCTCTTTGTATAAAATAGACAAAAGAAAAAGGATAAATATGTGAAAAATGCAAATAGAAAAGATGGAAACATTATGTTACCATATGAAAAAGTTTTGAATTATCATATTAATTGTAACAGTTCAGCCTCTCATTTATTACATTCGTAAACTTGACAGCAAGCTGTCAGTCGCTGCTATGCAGCTTGTGTTTACTTCATTTCATAAATGAAAGGCTATTCCGCCCAAAAAAACAAGCCAATAATACATCGAGCAAGCTCGTGTATTATTGACTTATCTTTTTTTGGCTGAACTGTTCTGTTACTATTAATTCTAAAATTGATACATCTTAAAATTGCGAAAAATGAATTAGATAAAATTGATTTTTTGAACAAAAGAAAGTCAAATCGAAAAATATCTCCTAAAATAAGTTATTTTTACGCAACAAATATTTAAAATCTTAAAATTTTTTCAAAAAACAATCAGCAAAATAAATTGAAAACTTACAGGAAAATTACTATAATGGAGGAAAGTATATGGGGAAAAGACATGGTTTAACAAACAAAAATACGGAACAGGACAACAATAATACTGCATTTTAATATGCTGCTTACGGAGTTTCAGACAACTTTCAATCCGAATATGCCGCTTAGAACACTTATATATGTATCAAATGAATACGAAAAATATATAGCGGAGCATGAATTAAATCTATATTCGAAATATATACAGAAAATATCGACACCATATTTTGTGACATTATACTATGGAAGCAAAGAACAGCCCGAGAAACAGATATTAAGATTGTCAGATGCATATAAAAACAAAACTGAAAACCCGGAGCTTGAACTTATGGTGACACAGTATAATGTAAATCCAAGCTATAATGAAGAGCTGAAAAGACGCTGTCCGGAGCTGGACGGTTACATAAAATATGTTGAAAAAAC
>LLKB01000007.1:147119-191331 GCA_001414325.1 Butyribacter intestini
AAATATATACAGAAAATATCGACACCATATTTTGTGACATTATACTATGGAAGCAAAGAACAGCCCGAGAAACAGATATTAAGATTGTCAGATGCATATAAAAACAAAACTGAAAACCCGGAGCTTGAACTTATGGTGACACAGTATAATGTAAATCCAAGCTATAATGAAGAGCTGAAAAGACGCTGTCCGGAGCTGGACGGTTACATAAAATATGTTGAAAAAACCAGAAAATATCATAAAACCGGTATGACATATGAAGAAGCAGTCAAAAAAGCAGTAGATGAGTGTATCGAGGAAGGTATTTTAAAAGAGTTTTTCGTAAAAAACAAGGCAGAGGTGATTTCGATGACGATATTTGAGTATGACGAAGAAGAGCACATGAGACTTGAAAGAGAAGAACAGTATAGGAAAGGCGAAGAAGCCGGAGAAGCCCGTGGGATTGAAATTGGAGAAGCCCGTGGAATTGAAATTGGAGAAAACCGTGGAAGAAGTGAGGGATTAAAAAATCAGATAAGAAAGAAACTTGCAAAGGGAAAAGCGATTCCACAGATAGCAGATGAAGTAGAAGAAACAGTGGAAAAAGTGATTGAACTGATAAAAGAAATTGAGACGGAGCAGGTGTAGGGGGGAGAATATGAGTTTTTTGTTTTGTACTTTTTTAGGTTACCGCTTATCGCAAAAATTGACCGTTCGTCGCATTGTAATGGAATATTGCAGATATGTTTGTTAAGATAAAGTTAATCAAAAATTGCAATGTTTGAAATTTAATTTAAGAGGAAGGGATAGTTTTGGAGTTATATTCGGGCGAAGATTGGCTTTTTTGGCTTAAAAAGTTTTTTTTAGTTAAAGGTTTAAGGTGAAACTACGGTAAATTATAGTTGAGATAAAGTTACAAAAGGACTCTCGTTCTTTAGGTTATCTGGGAGTGATAATGTTCTTGAAGTTAAGGAAAGAAGTAAATTAAAGGTCTATTAAGCAGTTAAAATTATTCGTTTTTTCAGGAAAGTTTTTTGTATATATGTTTATAAATGTGTGAGTATGTAATAGATAAAGATAATGCTTATGCGAAAAATGACAAAGGAGTTTTGATGTTGAGCATGGGTGGATTTTGTGTGCCGGAAATGGTTAGTATAAGAGTAAGGATGTTTTTGTGGTGTTTACTAACTTAAAGACTTTGCTTATAAAGAGAGCTATGCACATGAAGGATATAAAGAGGGGTCATATTCTAAAATAAATGATATTGATACAAAAATGGATTTGGAAAATAATCATAGGGGAAGAAATTTGGGGGAGATTTATTCTGCAAATTCATTTAATGATAATGAGATTGCAAAGTGTATATTGCAAAGTGAGATTTCGGGGAAATTGGAAAAGTAGTTATAGCAAAAATTAAAAAAATGTGTAGTAACTATATTTAGTAAAGTTAAATACAAAAAATAGTTATTTGCACATAGGTTGTATCTAAATACACATATCTAAAATATTGTGTTTAAATTTATCTGCACCTCAAAAGTTTCAATGTATATTCATCAAATTTGAGTTTTAGTAAATTTGAGTAGCGGCGGCTTATTGGAAAACTCATGCCATTATATAAAACTACTTTTTTATCCTGAATTTTTTTATAATGTTTTAAATTTATGATGATTCCCCGTGAAATAGGGCAGAAATCAAATTCTTCAAGCTCTTTTGCTAAGTCTTTTAATGCTTTGCGGCTTGAGAAAGAATTTCCGTTATTAGTATAAAAGATGCTGTATTTATGTTCGGAAGTTACATACAGTATATCCTGACATGGAACAGATACCTCATCATTTATTTTTATAGGAAGAAAATTGCTGCTTAAAGTGGCAGCGCGTTCAATGTTTGTTTTGATTGATATTTCTGAAAACGGTTTGGAGATAAATGAAATTACATTTCGCCCAAAAGCTTCTTTTATCTGGTCCTCATGGGAAGTGTTAAAAATTATAAGGGTAAAAGGACATTTTTGTTCAAGTATATTTTTGACTTCTATGCCTGTCATACCGTTCATTTCTATATCTAGAAAGACTAATGTGAGCGATTGGCATATATCAGAAGAAAGAAGTTCTTCGCCGGAGTCAAATTGATAAGTATCAATATATCCGAGGTTATGGCATAAATTGTTTAGTTGTTCCCTTGTTTTAGGGTCGTCATCACAAATTCCTATTTTCATTGCGAAACCTCCTGTTTTGTTCAAGCAGATATTAGTGGTACACTTCGCTGCTTGTTTGATAGTGATTAGACTATAGCCATACAACCGGAGTTTATGTTACATTATGTAGAAAAACATAAGCGGAAAATGTACTGTTTTCTGTTTTGAGTTCAAGTTTTCCGTCATACTTTTCGACGGTATCCGCAACATTTTTCAGTCCAAATCCATGATTTAGGGTATCGGATTTTGAAGTTGAAAAAATAGAACCACTCTGTTTTTCGTATGGTTTGCAAGTGTTCATAATATATAATGTTATATTGTTTTCGTCATTTGAGATAGAAATATATAATTTCTTTTCTGTTTCAATAGTATTGTCGTCGGTAGTATCGGTATGCAGACTGAAAGTGTCAGTGTTAATGCGGCAGAGAGCTTCATAAGCGTTTTTCAGCAGATTTGAGAGTATGATACATAGGTCATCATTGCTTATAAATGTATCATAGGAAAATTTTCCGTCAACTTTAAAAGAGGTGTTGTCAGGTAAAATTTCATAAAAATAGTTGATTATCGCATCGGCTATGGTGTTGTTTGTTGATATAAAATATATTTTTGCTTTTATTGTAGTAAGCTGGTTTACATAAGCTTTCAATGCGTCAAAATCATCATTTTGTGCGAGTGCCTGCATTGCTGTTATGTGATAATTGTAATCATGTCTGAAAGCACGGAGGTCTGTATTTTTTTGAAGCATATCTTTATAGTGCTTTTCCTCTAGAGAGAGCATTTTTGATTTTACATTGCTGAGCTGTTCAAGCTCGGAATGGATATGGACAATTCTAAAATACAGTATAAGTATCACGATGCTGAGGACTATCATTGTGTAGATTGCCAGCACCAGAAGCCTGCGGCCGAGTTGGTTTATATTTTGGAAAAATAATAAACCGGAAACGAGTGACAGGAAAAAATCGACAAGGATAACGCAGAAGATTAAAACAAAATGCTTTATCTGTATTTCTTTTAAAAAGTTGATTGTAAACGAAAATTTCTTTCGCAATTGGGTGATAATGCAAAAAATGATTATACCGGTTATCAAGTCATTATATTCGTGTGATGAACTGTTGTATTTGGTATGGCTGATCATACAATAAGAGTAAAAGCTGATTAAAGCTATTATATTGATTGCGAGTGTTTCGGATATGACGGTAAAAGAAATCAAAGCCGGACGCTCAGCAAAAACAAGTAATGAAACCGGCAGGATAATAAATGTATTAGGTAATGGAAAAGCTGCCAGAAGTGTATATAAAAGCCATGCTGATGAAAGTGCAAGAGCAATATATCTTTTTTTAGCTCCGGCAAGCGGTATTAAAAGTATATTTTTTGGTATATACAAAATGATTATAAGTTCTAATATATAATTTAATGTACTTCCTAAATTATCTGCTGTAATATTCATAACCTACCCCATATCTTTCCGTAAAAACACACTAGGGTAATTATAAAATACAGTTTTATATATGTCAATTACCGTTTATCGCAAAAATCGACCGTTCGTCGCATTGTGCTGGAATATTGCAGATATGTTTGTTAAAATAAAGTTTACATAACAGGTAATTGTGCCAGAAAGTGCAGTTGCTTATTTGGAGGGATTTTATAACAAATTAAGTATTTTGCAACAATTTGCAATAATTTCTGTCTTATAAGATGAAGCATACAAAATTAAAAATATACATCTATTTGGAGGGAGGAGTTAGACATGAAGCGAAAAGGTATATTATTAATTGCAATAGTGTTTATGGCATTGGCATTTCAATATGCCAATTCAGATGTATGCCATGCGGCAGGAAAGAAAACTGCTTACGGAACTGTGAGTGAAAACGGCGAGGTATTGTATATTCCGAAAACGGTAAAGACAGTATATGGTTTAAATATGCATTGTGGTGGTATTTATTACAAGTCATTAAAAAAGGTAGTTGTTTCAAAGGAAAATAAATATTACAAATCAGTAAACGGAGTTTTGTATAATAAAAAAGGAACAGAACTGGTTCATTATCCTGCCAAAAAGAGTGGGAGCACATATAAGATACCGTCATCGGTCAAGTATGTTGATTGCGTAGCATTTATAGGGAATAAAAACATTAAGAAAATTATTTTAGGTAAAAATGTGAAACATTTTGATGACGGTGCTCTTAATTATATGACTATTGGAGAGGGATGTACGGAACTTGAAAAGATAATAGTTTCAAAAGAAAATAAATATTATAAATCAGTAAACGGTGTTCTGTATAATAAAAAGGGCACTAAGCTGGTAGTATATCCTGCCAAAAAGAGTGGAAGCACATATAAGCTGCCATCAACGGTAAATTATATCGGGTGTTGGGCATTTATGGGAAATGAAAGTCTGAAAAACATTACCATAGATGAAAATGTTACAAAAATTGATGAAGGTGCATTTAAGGGAACAAAGATTGAGCATATTGAGTTGTCAGGTGGCAAGGCTGATGCCGGAAAAAAACTTAAACTAATGGCGGAGGCTTTTGCACAGTGTTGCAATTTAAAAGAGATAACAGGCGGTTACAGAGTATCTGAAACGGGCTGGCTGACATTTGAATTATGTAAAAACCTGCAAAATATGGATATAGGCAAAGGTCTGGAAAAACTAGATTATTCATTTGGCGGCTGCGTGAGTTTAAACAAGATTTGTTTATCTGATAAACTAAAAGATATAAATGGAGATGCGTTTGTAGATGGAGGTTGTAAAGAGTTTTATGTAGAAGATACTAATAAGAAATATAAGAGCATTGACGGCAGTCTGTATGAGATAACTGACAGTGCAAAAGGCAGTCTGAAATTGTTGTTTTCGGCAAACACTTCGGATTTTAAATATGTTACACCGGATAATGTGGTGGAAGTAAGCGATAGTGCTTTTAAAGGCAGAGACGCTGTAAAAGAAATTTCAATAGGCGGAGGAGTCACTGAGTTTGAGTGTGATTCAATACAAAATTGTAGTGGACTTGAAATATTGAGATTATCTTCAAGAGTAAAGAAAGTTGTTAGATTTAGATGGGACTATGGCTGTTATGTTTCTGACAATAATCTTTCAAATTTAAAAAAGATAGAAGTTGATGCTGGTAATGCAAAGTATGAATCGTACAATAATGAATTATTCACAAAGGGCAGAAAGAGAGCGATATTATTGCCATATGGCAGTAAGAATATAATTATACCTAAAGAAACAGAAGAATTCTATGGTGGAATAACACTTAACAAATTTGAAAAAATAGAAGTTGAGAAAGGAAACAAATATTTTACAGTCAAGGATAATGTTGTGTATGATAAGGATGTTACTAATATAATGGTTTTTCCAACATATAAAACAACATATACACTTCCTGCTACATTGAAAGAGTTTCCGGCTATGACATTCAGATATGTTGAGGATTATCTTGATTGGGCTGGAACGGCAGAGATAACCAAAGCCGATATGAACCTTAGCTGTGTAAAAGTTGCAAAAGGAAATAAATATTTCAAGGCAGTAGACGGTGTACTGTATGCAAAAAAAACGGGGCAGTTAGAGTATTATCCGCCTGCCAAAAAAGGAAGTTACAAAATTTTAAAAGGTACAAAAACCGTTAATGACAGTGCTTTTGTCTATACAAGATACCTGACAGAACTTACAGTTCCAAAAAGTGTTAAAAGTATAGTGATAAGTCCGAGAGATTCAGTCAGTCTAAAAAAGGTTAAAGTATCAAAGAAATGCAAAGTAACAAAGATGACAAAGAGAGAGGGAGCAGGAGTTAAAATTGTGCGTGTAGGTTAGTGTGATAAAGTGTCACCGGTTGCAGCAGGATGCGGTCGGTGACGCTTTGAAGTTTATCTGCATCGCAAAAGTTTCACCAGATAAATAAAAAGTTAAAAAGATGACTTGTTGTATGGCAAAGTACATTTTGATAATAACATTATAAAAATAACACTTAGCAAAAATTAATACGATGGTAGGAGAATGAAATGATTATAAAAGGATTTAAAAATTATTGTACAGTAGTTATTATGGCATTTATATTTGGTATGGGGATAACAATTTTTGTGACAGATTATTTTGGAGACTGTGCATTAAAAATTATGGAGTGTGAGGCGAAAGCGGCAGATATAAATGCGTACGAATGGGAAAAAGAGTGGACTGGTTTGCAAAAGCAAATGGCAGACGGGGCAACTGCTGTGTTAAAAAAAGAGATTACATTTAATGATAAAGATGTAAGTGAAGAAGAAAAAGCTACAACAATTAAGTCATATGATATAAACAATGCAGTTCCAATGTGGACATTGTCATCTGACATGACAATGATTGCAGACTATCATAAAAATAATAACAGTTTGTCAGGTCTTATTAAGTGGAGCGACAGATGGTACATACCGGCAAAAACGATGACAGGTGAAGATGCGACGATTTTATTGCAAAAAGAAAAAGACGGTTATCATGTCTATGGACAGTATTTTGGTAATGATGACAATTATGTTGCTGATACGGCAGATGAAATAAAAGATAAGATTAAAAAAGAATTATCAGGTGTGTATATAACTGAGGTAAGGAATATCTCGATACCGTTTTATGATATAAATCTTATATATATAAGGCAGGAAGATGGAAAAGAAAAAGTTATACCATACCAGTCGGAAAGTGCAATAACATTAAATGATATTGGTGAGGAAGAAGGAAAACTTTATACAGTCTCAGAGTTTATATCGAATATGGAAAATGAGTATGAGGAGTATAGTGAACAGGAGTTAAAACAGATAGTAAAAGAAAATAAAACGCAACAGAACTTGGGAGGAAGTCTGTTGCCTAAAAAGAAAAAAGTTGAGGAAAAAGATAAATCAAGAGATTTCTTTTCAGGGCATATTACGATTATGATTATTTCGATTGTTTTAGCTGTGGGAGTGCTTTTCGTAATTAAATTTATAATAAGGAGGAAATATGAAAATTAGATTAAGAAAATTGAGTATAATATTAATTTGTGCATTTATTTCTTTGAATATAACAAATCCAATAAATGCAAAGGCTTCATGGATTTATACGACGATTACAACAGGATTTCAAAAGCAAGAAAGAACGAATTGGTGTTGGGTGGCTAGTGCGAGAAATATGGCAGTGACAAAAGTCAGTAAAGTTAATGTGGTTAAATCACAAAGTAATGTGGTACAAATTATTAAGGGAAGTATAAAAAATGAGACGGGTAGTTTGCGGGAAACATCAAAGGCAATAAAAATTTTTAATGTATCATGCAAATCATCATATAAGTTTGCAAGATTGTCATTTAAGACACTTAAAGAAAAAATAAATAAAGGAGGTGGGGTAATTATGGCAATGCAGAATCCACTTTATGGAGGACATACTATATTACTATACGGATATGATTCAAATGGCAAGGTTAAAGTTTATGATCCTAAAAAGGGACCTATTATATGTCGATATACAGATTTAAGAGATGGTAAAACATTAAGTGGTTATAGTTATGAACAAAGTATATATTATTGATTGTAATTTTCGATGTAGAATAGAAATGAAGAAAATCTATGATATTTCACGATATACAAATGGAAAGATTGGCACGATTTATTTGGGCAAAAATGTTAAAAAGCTAATATTGAAAGAGTCGGATAAAAAATATCGTAATTGGGGAATATTTGAGATTGATAAGTTGCTTGTCGAAGGTAAGAATACGACTATTGAGGGATGGAATAAAAAACATTTGTTTTTAGGAAAACTTTATACTGTCTCAGGTTCAAAAGCGGTGAAATGGGCGAAGAAAAATAAGATTGCTTATAAAGTGTTTGACAATAATTGACAAAATAAACTTTTTTAACTGTAAAGTGGGTGTAAATAAATTGATAAATAAAACAATTTTATAAATTTATTTGCACCTTAAAAGTTTCAGTGTATATTCATCAGATTTAAGTTTTTATAGTAATAAGTAAGAAAACAATTTGGATGTTAAATATTTTTAATTTATGTGAGGTGATGATTATATGAATTTTCTTTCTGTCATAGTGACTTTTTTTGCCATTTTGATTTTGGTTATTGCCATAATCGGACTTAGAAAAGTTGGGGAAAAACAAACAGTAATATTATTGTTGGGAATAATATCAGTTTTGTTTATAATTTTAGGTTTAATATTTATTATTCCAAATATGTGGAGAAATATTGGGATAATTATGCTTATAATCGGTGTGGTAATTTTGGCTGGGGTGTTTCTTTTAACAGTTAAATAAAAAATTAGATATTTATTGGTTGCATGATTAGGAGAAAGTATATGAAAAAGTTATTGGTTATAACATTATGTATTATTACATTAGTGTTTTCAGCGTGTTCGGGAAATAATGAGAAATTTGAAGCAAAATTATCAGAACAAAAGGAAGTTTCCAAAGTAAAACTGACGGAACTTACTGACTTTAAGTGGGACTATGCTTATTTTATTTCGCCATATGTAAGTAAAGAGGAAATTGAAAAAATAATTTCAATAAAATCGGATGAAATTCAAGATAATAATAATAATGATAGTACGATATATGTGGTGTTTACAGAAAAAAATAAAGTTGTATATCAGTTATTTGGTGATGCTCAAAATCTGGGATTTTCATTTGATTTGGGAAAGTATAAAAAGTTTAAACGGATAACTTGCGATAATTGTGATTTTTCAGTGCAGAATAAGGATGGAGAAAATATTTATAAATTGATAGAAAAATAAAGTTTACAGAACAGGTAATTGTGCCAGAAAGTGCAGTTGCCTGTTTTGGAAGGATTTTATAGTAAATTAAGTATTTTGCAACAATTTGCAATAATTTCTTTCTTATAAGATGAAGCATACAATAAGAAAGTGATTATCAGTGTAAAATGTTACAAAAACAATGTAAATTTTTACAAGTAAGCCGAAATATTGAAAAAATATGTTAATATATTTCAAGGTTCTAAAGTAAATCAAGCATAAAAACAGGCTTTTTACTTATACGAACCCATTTCTTACAAAAATCTTACAATATATTAAAATTGTTGCAAAAATGTTAAATGCATAGTATAATGATATTGTGAGTATAACTGATGACAGTTTTTCAGCCATGCTTACAAAGACAAACGTATAAAGGGAAAAACGAAATGGGAGGTACATATTTTATGGAAAAAACAATGTTACGCAGAGTTATGGTAGGTCTTACAATTCTAGTGATTGCTCTTGGAGTTGCCAATGTTGTCAGGGCAAATGTTTCATCAAAAGGAAGCTGTTCATTTAAAAGCAGTGTTTCGGCTGCCGAGATTTCAGAGTAAGTTTTGCAACGAAAAATATGCCTGTTGAGTGAAAAAAGATGATTTTATAGCTGATAGAGGCATTGCAAGTGTGAATGGCAGCAAGGTTGAGTTGCGTTACCGTGATTGTGCGTATGGGAAAGAGGAAACATGAAAAGATATTTTAGTATTATAGCAATTATGGCACTTGTGGTATGTATGTTTGCAGGATGTGGTTCTAAAAAGAGTAACACATCATCAAATGCAAATTCAGGTACATCATCTTCAGAGAGTGCAAAGCAGGAGGAAACAGCAGTTCCTGAGAGCACAGAAAGTACAGATGCAGGCTCGGATATTTCTTCGTCAGATGATACAAAGCAGCTTTCAGGCAAGCATCATGTTGTTATAAAAGTTAAGAAATATGGAAATATTAAAGTTGAACTTGATGCAGATACAGCACCTATATCGGTTACGAACTTTATAAACCTTGCTAAGAAAGGTTTTTATGATGGTCTTACATTTCACCGTATCATAGATGGATTTATGATTCAGGGTGGCGATCCGAGCGGAGATGGAACAGGCGGTTCTGATGAAACTATTAAAGGTGAGTTTAGTGATAATGGTGTTGAGAATAATATATCCCATGTGAGAGGAACTATCTCTATGGCACGCTCATCTGAAAATGACAGTGCAAGCTCACAGTTCTTTATCGTACAGTCAGACAGCACATATCTTGACGGTCAGTATGCCGGATTTGGAAAAGTTACAAGTGGGATGGATATAGTGGACAAGATATGCAAGGATACTCCGGTCACAGATTCAAACGGCACGGTTGAAAAGGAAAATCAGCCTGTTATTGAAAAGATTACGGTTAAGGACTGATGCTTAAAATAAGGCATATTTATACATATTGTATTGTAGGTATGATGCAGGAGCAGATAGCAATGCAGCAAATTGCAGTATCAGTTGCCTGTCACACAGTAAATAAGTAATGATGTTAAGTTGCCGGGGGCATTTATATGTACCCGGCAATAAATATATTAACACTATCAGGGAAGCGGAAGAGTGTATCGTGAATATCTGTTTGGTGAAAGGGGGAGATTGCTTGTTTAAAAGACCTGTAAATGGGAAAAAAGCGACAACGATTCCCTTAAAAAAAGCTGTTGTGTTTGAAAAAGATATATACAGAAAACCGGATATGATAGGAGTTTCAAAAGTTTCGTTGAAAAGCAGCACAAAAAATGCTAAAATAAAAACAGCGAGCGTTTTTGGTGTAGATATAAAGCCGGAGCGTATCGAGAGTGTAAAAGATGATATTACTTTAGACAGACTGTTTGAAATACAGGGGGAGAAAATTGATAAGCGGAGTTGAAGGATTAAAGATTAAACCATTGACGACCTTTAAAAATGATGGAGTTAAGCGTCACAGTGGGATTGAGAGTTTTAGCACTGTACTTAAGTCAAGCGAAAAGAAAGCTGATGCGTCTGACAAAGTACAGGAAAATAGTGATAAGACAGATACGGAGTCATCGTCAAAAAATAGTGCCACGCAGGGTACGGACACGGCTTCGGGCAATAAGATATTATACACAAATGCTACGACCGGTGAGACATATACATATACGGATGTGGCAGATGATGACAATACAAAAACATCATCGACAAGTAAGAGTTCAAATACTACAACCGTTGACTCGATGAAAAAGACAAAGTATGATGCCATATTTAAAAAGGCTGCAAAAAAGTACGGAGTGTCGGAGAGTCTGCTTAAAGCGGTTGCGAAAGCCGAGTCTGATTTTAATCCAAATGATGTATCAAGTGCTGGGGCAGTAGGCGTTATGCAGCTTATGCCATCAACGGCTAAAGAACTTGGAGTCAAAAATCCTTACGATGCCGAGCAGAATATAATGGGAGGGGCAAAGCTTATAGCAGCCCATTTGAAGAAATTTAACGGAAATGTCAGGTATGCACTGGCTGCATACAATGCGGGAAGCGGTGCAGTTAAGAGGTACGGCGGAGTTCCCTCATATTGTAAGACATATGTAAACCGTGTACTGAGTTATAAAAAAGCATATGAAACAGCAAATGCAGTAGGTTGATTGAAAACCTGCTGCATTTTTTGTGATGATAATTCCAAAAACCGGATGCTTTGCATCTGCCGTGTTTTGTGTCTGATAATTTATGATATATTATTTTGCGGATGGTCACTATATTATATATATCAGTAATTTATCCTAAGTCCTTTCGGATAGTGATTTTTTATCGTTCCGTTTGTAATCTTGCCCCATCCGAGAGAAAGACCATTGTAACATACAAGGATAAAACCCTTAGAAGTGGAAAGTCTCTCATCGGAAGTTTGTAAAACATCACCATGCAGATATTTTTCGGCTTCTTCTAATGAACATTCGTAATACTGTTTTACATCGTCTGGTTTAAGATATTTTGCAAATGCGTGTGCAGGCTCGAAGCGGTTCTTTTTCTTGGTTGCAATATGAAGTCCTGCTCTTACGAGTTTTATGCCTTTAAGTTCCGGCATCTGTTCCGGCACCATATAAAGTTCATCGCCGAAATATTCATAGCGTTTGTCCTCATAATCATTTGTTTCAGAAACAAATTCCGAGATAAAATCAATAAATTGTTTTCGCTCACTTTTAGAAAGGATATTTTTTCCGGAAGATTTCTTTTTCTTCTTCTGAATCGGAGGCTCTCCATCCTGTTTCTTTAATCTTACGGCAAAATGTCCCTCACCCCTGACTTTGTGCGGCCATAATCTTAGCGAACCGTGTATTGACTGTATCTCGTTGTCAGAAAGCGGCTTCATTTCGTCAGATATAAAATCGGGATTTCCGTCAGAAATATCAAGACTGAGTATGTCGTGATAATCTTCGACATGAAAATCAGGATATGTGCGTAAAAACCAAAGAAGAATTTCTTCGTCCTCAGCAGGTGCAAAAGTACAGGTGGAATATACCAGAACTCCTCCGGGTTTAAGCATTTTCTCTGCTTCTGCAAGTATTGACTTTTGCCTTTCAGCACATAAAGTGACATTTTCAGGAGTCCATTCTTTTATTGCCGTTTCGTCTTTTCTAAACATTCCTTCACCTGAGCATGGAGCATCAACCACAATCTTATCAAAAAAGCATGGAAAGAATTTTGCCATGTTTTCAGGTGTCTCATTGCATACAACAGCATTTGGTACACCGAGTCTTTCGATATTCTGCGAAAGGATTTTAGCACGCTGTGGGAAAATCTCGTTTGAGACGAGAAGCCCTTTATTGCCCAGCATACCGGCAATCTGTGTCGATTTACCGCCCGGTGCGGCACAGAGGTCACAAACTTTTGGAGGGGTGCCTTCTGTAAAAATAGTTGCATTATCATCTGGTGTGTTTTTATTATCATTATTAAGAAATGTCTGCCTGACATTAAGTGCCTTAGGCTCTGCGAGAAGTGCGGCAACAGCCATTGCACTTGGTTCCTGTATATAGTAAGCACCGGCTTCATGCAGTGCGTGTCTGCCGGGTTTTTCCTCAGGAACAGCATAAAACCCTTCTTTAGCCCAGGGAACAGGACTTAAAAAGAAGGGTAATGTTTCCTGAGACTCTATCTTTAACGGATTTATGCGAAGTCCGTAGGATTTGTCATCTGAATAGCTCTCAATAAATGCTTTAAAATCCTCCGGTTCAAGCAGCAATTTCATTCGTCTGGTAAATTCTTCAGGTAAATTCATATGTAAATCTCCATTTGAAATTTATATCGTGATGCAGTAAGGATTGCGAAAATTGCACAGCAATGAAGCAATCCGTGGTATTAGTTGGGGGTAAAGTACCTTTTGACCCCAACATCATCATATTAAATATAAGTTAAATCAAGTCAGCAATATCAATGTTTTCTCCGGTGATGCCGACATGAGCACCGGCTTTAGCTTCTGCCGTATCCTTATGTGCGATAAGCCATTTGTTTTTTGCCCAAAGGTAAGCATCTTCGGAATTTGCTTTTGTGATATTTGGCATATCAAAGTTAGTTTCTCTTGGGAGTACAATGGCAACCCTGAATCCCTCACCTTTTTTTGCACTGCAAGGTGCGTAGTGAAGCGTTGTTGAGTAAACTTCAACGGCAGTTCCTTTAGGACATAAGAAAGCCTCTGTCTTGCTTGAATCGATTATTCCGTTTTCAACATCCTGAAGCTTGGCAACGAGGAGAATTGCATCATCAGCGGCGATATTTATCTCGTTGTCTCTGTGATACTCAAAACAGTTTAATTTTGTGTTTGTACCATTGCAATAGCCGATTTCAATAGGCATACCACCGTAGCAGTTGTCACGGAGCTGTGCAAAAGCAGGTGTATCTTCAAGTGCTTCACAGGTAGGCTCATAGATTACTCCGTCAGCAGGTTTTTCAGTTTCGCTCTCAAGTCTTTCTAAAAGAAGTTTGTAATCGTAACCGTCTACGATTCGTCCATAAGGCTTAAAAGCATCATCTTTAACCGATTGAATTTTCATGATGTATTATCCTCCTAAAATATAATTGTTTTTTTGTCTTTTATAAAGATGTGAAACATCTGGATTTCAGAGTTATTATAGCACACAGGATATATCATGTCACTTTAAAAATACGAACTGCTATACTTGTTTTATAAGAGTTTTCAAGGTATAATCAAATTGAGATTTTGTTGTTTTGGTAAATATATTATAAAATATATAGGTATAGCATCAGGGTGTTTGACAGATAAAAACGGGAGGAATGTCTTATGAGAGTTGCACTTGCACAGACAGATATGGTATGGGAAGATAAAAAAGCATCTATACAAAAGGCAGAAAAGATGGTAAGCGAAGCTGCAAAATCAAAGACAGATATCATAATTTTTCCTGAAATGAGTTTCACCGGATTTTCTATGAATCTTGAGAAAATAGGAGAAAAGAGAGATTGTTCAGAGACGGTTTCATGTATGAGCACTTTGTCAAAAAAATACAATATTGCCATAGGTTTTGGATGGGCATCACTTCCTGACAAAAAAGGCGGAAAAGGGAAAAATATATTTTCGGTTACGGACAGAGAGGGAAAATTAATCGCAGAATATGAAAAGATACACCCGTTTACATATGGTGGCGAAAGTCGGGTATATGAGGGCGGTGAAAAATTAGTTTCTTTCTCGTTTAAAGGGCATAATATAAGCTTGTTTGTATGCTATGACCTGAGATTTCCGGAAGTATTTCAGGCGGCAGCAAAAAAGTCTGATGTGATGTTTGTAATCGCACAGTGGCCGGAGACAAGGAGTATTCATTGGCAGACTCTTCTCAGGGCAAGGGCAATAGAGACGCAGTCATATATTGTAGGGGTCAACAGCTTTGGTGTCAGGGACGGACTTGGCTACAGCGGTGACAGCATGGCTATAGATTCTATCGGAAATATTCTTGGACAACTGTCAGGCAGAGAGGGTATGCTTATATGTGATATTGATGACAGAGCGTGGGAACTCAGAAATAAATTTGCGATAGGTAAGGACCGAAGAGAGAATCTTTATTACAGGTTATTGGAGGAGTAAGATGAGACAATATGAATTGACGATAAGAATCGCACAGATTCATCATTTGATAGAGGTGCGTAAATATAAAAAAGCACTTGCGGTTGTAAAGACGCTTGATATGCGTCAGGTAAAAGGTATAAGTGATCTCAGTGCTATTGCTGAGGTTTATACAAAAACAGAACAATTTGATGCTGCAAAAAATACTTATTTAAGAATATATAAGAAAAGCCGCACAAGACGAGTTTTATACAGACTTATTTATCTTGCCATAAGAACAAATGCGTTAGATGAAGCGGAGGGATATTATCAGGAATTTGTGGCAATGAGTTCGAGCCAGCGAGATTCACTTATTTTACGGTATCGTATAGATAAAGCTTCAGGGGCATCAGTCGGACAGCTTATCGGTATTCTTGAATCATTAAAAGAAGAGGAGTATATAGAAGAATGGGCATACGAACTTGCAAAACTTTATTTTAAAGCAGGAAGATTTGAAGAGTGCAGAAGTGAGTGCGAGGATATAAAACTCTGGTTTGGCAAAGGTGAGATAGTGGAAAGGGCAAAACGACTTATTGCCAGTATAGATGATGATGAACAGATTGCTTATGTTGACGATAGAGATTATACAATAGAAAAAGAAGTGCCAAACCCTGAGGATACCGGCTCGCTTCCGGACCTTAGTGAATATGTGGAATCTGAAAGTGTGATACAAAGGCGTGAAAATTCAATCGGAAATAAGGTTAAAAAGGCATTAAAAACAACCTTTGAGGATGATGAGGATAAATTTGATGATACATTTGCCGATTATTATGAGGATGAGGACGAAAGTTCAAAGTACGGCAGAGACGAGGCTGTAGATGAATTGCTAAATATGGGTGGGGATAATAATTCAGAGAAAAGCTCCGGGGATAAAATGGAAAGCCTTACAAAAGAAGAATATGATGCTTTGCTAAATTCAGAAATATCAGAACAGTCTTATAATGATGAGCAGTCTGAGTATGAAAATGAATTATATGATTATGGAGAAGATGAGGAAGAAGAGTTCGATGGTGCACAGATGGCAAGAAAAGCCATAGATGGTCTTCAGAAATTGTCGGGGCGTTGGAAACATCAGGCTGCAAAAGAGCAACATACGAGTGAGCAGTCTGAGTATGAAGAAGATTCTGTAGATGACAATAAAAAGCAGCCGCATAAAAAAAACAGAAATCAGCAGATGGAAAAGAAACAGGCATATGCGGAGGAAAAGGCTCAGTACGAGCATCATTCACAGTCGGGCACGGGCATTACACAGGATCTTTCAAAGGAAATATCTGCCATATACGAGGCAGAGCGCAGGGAACAGTTGAAAGTTCATTCTGTTGTGATGGAAGATGACTTTGATAATGGAAATCATGATTTGATTCAGCAAAATACAGAAAATGGTGAAGCTGCATCGTCAGAAATTCCGGAAGATATTCAAGAGTCAGAAGAAAATGCCGTTATTTCAAGACAGGATGCGATGACTCCAGCCGATTTGGAAGAAATAAAAAACGATATAAAGGATATAACAGGCAATATTTTTGGAGAGAAAAAGAAAAGACGCATTATTGATTCGGTTGCTGATGACTGGGGACATACGAAACCTATAAATGAGGCTGTAAGCAAAGTGCGTGAGACGGAAATGCAGCAGGAAAATGATAGTCTGTCAGATGAAAGTGTTAAAAAGAATGTAGAATATAGCGAAAAATCCGATACAAGATTTGTGTTAGACAACGGAGCAGAGCCGGAAATAAACATTAATGGAAAATCAGAGTATATTCAAAAGAATGATGAAAATAAATCAGAGGTGCAGCCTGGTGCTAATAATGAAGTAAAGTCTGAAACAGAGATAAAATTAGAAAAAGCAGCTAAATTATTTGGAATAAATACAAGTGAACTAAAGAAGGAGGAGACAAACATGGATGATTATTCAACACCGGAAGATGAATTACCTACAACTAGGGCATTACATAAGACATTTAAGGATGTGCTGACACTTATAAACGGAGAGAAAGATCCATCACATTTTGTTTTGATTGGAGAGGACACAGATAAGATAATAGCAGTTTCTAAAAAAATCGTAAAGGTGCTTAAGGCAAATGGTTTTTTGAGCAAAGGAAGAATAGGCTGTATTCAGGCTAAGCAGTTAAATCAAATGGATTTTGATGCCTGTCGGGATCAGCTTAAAGGAAGCTGCCTGCTTGTAGATGGTGCTGCAGATCTTTATTTTCCTACTATCACAAAGATTTTTGAGCTTATGGATGAATTTTATGGAGATTTTATTGTAATACTTGCAGATGAGGGAAATACACTTGACCAGATGTTCAGGTTTGCACCTGCACTTGCAAAAAAATTCAAATATGTAATAGATATAAACAGATATACGGCAGAAGATTTGGATTAAGTCAGAAAAGGAGGCGGGGATTGTATGCCGCTTGGTTCAGAGAAAGTAGTAAATGTCATAGGACATATAAATCCGGACACGGATTCTATTTGTTCAGCCATCGCTTATGCGAGACTTAAGAGAGAGGTGACAGGTGAAAACTATGTTGCTAAGAGAGCAGGTCAGATAAATGCAGAGACAAGATTTGTACTTAAGCGATTTGGAATACTTCCACCTGATTATATGAATGATGTAAGACCTCAGGTTATCGACATTGATGTGGGACGCGTAAAAGGTGTCGGTGAAGACATTTCATTAAAAAAAGCGTGGGAACTTATGAGGGAAGATGCACTTCAGACACTTCCGATAGTAGATGAAAACGAGTTTTTAAAGGGACTTATCACAATCGAGGATATAGCAAAATCATACATGGATGTTTACGACAGCCGTATTATTGCAAATGCGGGAACTCCATTTAGGAATATTGTTGAGACACTTGGTGGAGAGATGATATCAGGAGAGCCTGATGAAACGATAAAATCAGGCAAATGTCTTATCGCAGCAGCAAATCCGGATCTTATGGAAAGCTATATTGAAAAAGGAGATATAGTGATTTTGGGAAACAGGTATGAATCGCAGCTCTGTGCCATTGAGATGGGTGCAAAATGTATAATAGTTTGCGATGGTGCTCCGGTATCGTTTACAATAACAAAACTTGCACAGGACAAGGGCTGTTTTATAATTAAGACACCATATGATACATTTACGGCATCAAGACTTATTAATCAGAGCATACCGATAAGGTTTTTTATGAAAAGTGAAAATCTTATAACCTTTGGACTTGGTGAATTTCTTGATGATATACGAGATGTTATGGCAAAAAAAAGATACAGGGATTTTCCAATACTTGATTGGAATGGCAGATACTTTGGGATGATTTCCAGACGAAGACTTCTTGGTGCGAGAAAGAAAAAGCTTATTCTTGTGGATCACAATGAGCCGTCACAGGCAGTAGATGGTATAGAAGATGCTGAACTTTTAGAGATAATAGACCATCATCGAATAGGAAGTATCGAAACAATGGGTCCGGTATTCTTCAGAAATCAGCCGCTTGGATGTACAGCTACCATTATATATCAGATGTACAAAGAAAATAAGGTGGATGTGACACCTGAAATTGCGGGACTTCTATGTTCAGCGATATTGTCAGATACGCTTGTCTACAGGTCACCTACCTGCACTGAGACAGACAAGGCGGCAGCAGAAGAACTTGCAGCTATAGCAGGAATAAAAACACAAGATTATGCTATGGAAATGTTTGCGGCAGGAAGTGATTTGTCATCAAAATCTCCGGAAGAGATATTTTATCAGGATTTCAAAAAATTTGTTGTGGGAGAGCAGACATTTGGCGTAGGTCAGATAACAGCGATGACTGGCAGGGAACTCACAGCAATAAAAGAAAAACTTATACCATATATGCAAAAAGCAATGGCAGCTCATGAAGTATCAATGCTGTTTTTTATGCTTACTGATATATTACAGGCAAGTACAGAACTTTTATATTATGGAAGTGGTGCGAGAGAACTTGCACTTGAGGCATTTCATTTGCCGAAAGATACAGAAACGATAATTCTTAAAAATACGGTATCCAGAAAGAAGCAGATAATACCGGCGATGATGATGGCATTGCAGGAAGAGTAATAAAAAAGACAAATAGAAAGAGACAAGTCTATTGACATGAAAGTTGATTTTCAAGGATTGATATAAAGCAACAAAAACCATATAAAAAATACCCCCATAAACTTATATTTTGATGTAAGCTTATGGGGGTAAATTGTTTTATAAAACACATTTTAGGAAGTGTGACTATTTGGCATCATTCATTTCTGTATATCCATCCGGAATCTTAATTCCTAAAGTGTCGCAGTTTTCTTTGTTGTAAAGTTTTGTCGGATTTTTGTCTGTCTCGATAGCCATTTTTCCGGGATCAGCACCCTCTTTAAGAATTTTATAAGCCATCTCACCTGTCTGGTAACCAAGGTTGTAGTAACTGATGGAAAGAGCAGTGACTCCGGCTTCACAAATTCCTTTTTCTCCTGCAAATACAGGAATACCGGCAGGAATAACAACATTTTTAACAGTTTCAATACCAGAAGCCATAGTGTTGTCTGTTGGAATGTAGATAGCATCAACTTCGGAACAGGCTGTCTGAGTAACAGACTGTATCTCGTTTGAGTCAGATGCAGTATATTCTTTATATTCGATTTTATCTTTCTTAAGTTCTTCTTCCATAAGTTTGGCCTGATATGCTGAGTTTGGTTCAGATGAACAGAAAAGAATACCAACTTTTTTGACATCAGGTTTGATTTCAAGAATCATGTCCTCCTGCTTGTCGATAGGAGCAAGGTCTGCAGTTCCGGTAACATTTGTGCCGGATGTACCTTTCCAGTCTTTGATGTTAAGTGCAGTACCGTAATCAGTAACAGAAGTGCCCACGATTGGAATTTCATTTGTTGCTGAAACAGCAGCCTGTAAAGCACCTGTTGCGTTTGCCATGATAAGATCTACTCCGTTTGTGACGAAACCGTTGCAAATTGTAGAGCAGTTAGTTGACTCGCCCTGTGCGTTCTGTTCGTCAAATTCAACATTGTCTTTTCCAAGCTTGTCCGTAAGTGCTTTTTTAAAGCCCTTAGTTGCGGCATCAAGAGCATTATGCTCCACAAGCTGACAGATGCCGATTTTGTATGTTTTTTTGCCTGAACTGTCAGAACCTGATTTGCCATTTGAACTTCCGCAGGCTGTAAGACTTGCTGCCAGTGCGGTAACAGTAAGTAAAGATACTATTTTTTTAGATAATTTCATAATGTCCTCCTTTTTGATTGCAATGGAAATATTATAAGGCAAGAGGGGGTGCAAAGTCAAATTGATGGGAAATTATGCAACAAAGGCTGCTAAAGTAACTTTATGAAAAACACATAAACCGATAAATGGTGTATTTTTGGGGAATATTTGGGGTAATATTTTATAAAAAATTATGGTATAAAAGTGTAAAATGACTGCATTAAGAACTGAAAGTGATAGATGCACATTAAATATCGGTTTGCCAATATAGACAAAACTAACGAATTATATTTTGAGAATGGAGCTTGATATGTCTAATAAAAAGATAAAAAATCCTTTGTGGGACAATGAACTTAATATAGAAAAAAGACTTGATTTTTTAATTAACAGCCTTACTTTAGATGAGAAGATAAGCTGTATGAGCAATGCTAATCCTGATATTGACAGACTTGGTATCAGGGCTTTCAATATAGGCGGCGAGGGAGCACACGGAGTGCAGGCGAGACACGACCAGGGATGGGATTTGCGTGAGCCTGATTTTACAACAATTTTTCCTAATCCCATAGGAATGAGTAGGTCGTGGGACGAGGATATGCTTAAAAAGTCGGGCGAAGTAGTGGGAATTGAAACAAGAGGTCTTTTTGCTGCAGGAAAGAGCGGAAGTCTTTCGGTGTGGGCACCTACGGTTGATATGGAGCGTGATCCGAGGTGGGGAAGAAATGAGGAGGCATATGGAGAAGACCCTTATCTGACAGGGAGTCTTGCAGGTGCATATGTTGAGGGAATGCAGGGAGATGACGATTTCTATCTGAGATGTGCTGCGACTTTAAAACATTTTTATGCTAATAATGTTGAGGAGGACAGGACATTTACTTCATCGTCAATAGATCCAAGAAATAAACACGAATATTATCATGAGCCTTTCAGAAGAATTATAAAAGAGCATGGTGCGGAAGCTATGATGACGGCATATAACGAGATAAACGGTGTACCATGTATGGTTATGCGTGATATTAAGGATTATGCAAAAGACAGGTGGGGACTTCATCATGTGGTGACGGATGGTGGTGATGTGCTTCAGACGGTAAACCAGCATGAGTATTTTGGCACGGATGCACAGACTGTGGCAGCAGGAATTAAAGCAGGTGTTGACAGTTTTTCTGATAATAGAGAAAAGATGGAGGATGCAGTAAGAGAAGCATATGCCCTCGGTCTGATTGAAATGAAAGATATAGACGAGGCGGTCAGAAATCGTTTTGGCACAATGATAAGGCTTGGACTCTTTGATGCCTACGGTGACAATCCATATTCGCAGATTACTATTGAAGATGTCAGTACAAAGAAAAATCAGGAAACTGCACTGAAGATGGGACAGGAGTCGGTTGTACTTCTTGAAAATAAAAATGGTCTGCTGCCTATTGATAAAAGAGATGCGATTGGAAATATAGGTGTAATCGGACCTCTTGCAGATGTGTGGCAGCTTGACTGGTATTCCGGACTTCCACCATATTATGTGACGGGACTTGATGGAATAAAAAAATATACGGACACTTCTTTTGAAAAAGGATTGTGCAGATTTAAGATAAAGGCAGACGGAAAATATCTCGGACTGGACAAAGAGGACAGACTTGTCATTGTAGATGAAAAAAATGCTGAAATATTTGAAGTTGAACAATGGGATAAAAAGCAGTTTACCCTGAAAAGCTGTTCAAAAGGAAAATTTTTGTCGGTGAGGGATGATATTAATGGCGGTGAAAGTGGAGATATATGTGCCTGTAAAGAGAGAGCGTTTGGCTGGTTCGTAAAAGAAGCTTTTAAAATATCAGAATCTGATGGAGAACTTTCAAAAAAAGAAGCGGAGGAGACAAAGGTTTCACAAAATGAGAACAGACAGATTATTTTTAACAGTTCTGTTTCGTGTGGAGTGACAAGCTGGAATGATGAGACATTATATATAGATGAAAATGGAAAACTATGCGTGGAAAGTGCATTACAAAAAACAGAAAAATGCGATTATGGTAATAATGATGAAGTAGTTGAAGAAAGTATGTCTCAGAAAATGAGTGCGAACGAGGAAAATAGGAATGAAATTGATAAATCTGTAAAGATAAGCCATTTTGAATTTGAACTTGTTTCGGATGGTATTGAAAAAGCGGTAAAACTTGCAAAAAAAGTAAAATATCCGATACTTTTCCTCGGAGGAGATCCAATGATTACCTGTAAAGAGGATGTAGACAGAGAGGATATTGATTTTCCGGCATATCAGCAGGAGCTTCTTGAAGCGGTATATGAAGCCAATCAAAATGTCATTATAGTGCTTATAAGTAATGTCGCGTTTGATATATCATGGGCAAAAGAGCATATCAAATCAATATTATTATCGGCGTCAGGATGTATGGAACTTGGAACAGCTATAGCTGACAATATTTTTGGCAAGGTAAGTCCGGCGGGAAGACTCAGTACGACATGGTATAAGGAACTTGCAAAACTTCCGCCTAAAGAAGATTACGATATAATAGCTCATCCGAGAACTTATGCTTATTATGACGATGAAGTGCTTTATCCTTTTGGATATGGAAAAACATATTCCGAGGTGAGATACCTTGACATGACGGCAGAAATAAAAGATTACACAAAGATTGCAGTGACCGTTGAAGTCGAAAATACAGGGAAATATGTGACGGATGAGGTTGTACAGATTTATGTGACGAAGAAGGGCTCGGCAGTTAAGAGGGCAATAAGAGAATTAAAGGCATTTGAGCGAGTAAAAGAGCTTGCATCTGGAGAGAGAAGAACAGTCAGGCTTGAAATAAAAATAGGCGACCTCAAATATTATGATGTGGCTGATGAAAGATTTATCCTTGAAGATGGAGAATATGAAATTCAGGCAGGTTCGTCAAGCCGTGATATTTATTTAAAAAGGGCTGTAAATATAAAAGGGACGGCAAGAAGTTCAAGAGATGCATGGCAGACGATAAAAGCAAACCATTATGATAAATATGAGAATATTTATCTGTATGAGGGAATAAACGGATTTGATGCAGTATGCACACTGGATAATAAAACGGATGGTGAAATTTCATATAGAAATGTGTGTGTTAAGAAAGCCTGTTCGTTTAAGCCGGAGAAATATTCTCTCGAAATACTGGCATCTATAGAGGATGATGGTGTGGTCGAAGCTTTTGCAAATGATGAAAAAATCGGATGCTTTGTAAAAGGACAGACAAAAACCACTGATATACACAGCGAAATAGGTACAGCGGCATTCAGGACGGACAAAAAGATGCCGTGGGCAGCATTTGGAAGAAAAACGGACTTTAAGAAATATGATATAGAACTCGATGGCAATAAGATTCCTGATGGGGAGTTTGAGTTAAAACTTAAAATGAGAGGATATATAAGGGTTTGTAGTTTTAAGATGATCTGAAGTTGTTAGACGCTGATTCGCAGCTTATGTTTACTTCATATATTTGAAAGGCTATTCCGCCAAATATCTTTTTATGGTGGAACTGTTACAAATTTTTTAGTTTTTTGTAAAAAAAGATTTTTACATTTTGATTTTATATGTTATACTATGGGTAGCGGCTTCATGCGGAACGGAAAATGTCGTGTTTATCGAGTGACATGAGTACAGTCCTTGATTTGAGGAGTGTGCCGTTTCCTGCCTGGCAGGAGATACAGATATATCTGACATGGAGTCAGTTTTGTGCCGGATTTTCATTTTGAAATGATGGCGGTTGCAATGCGATTTATATCGCAGACAATTATTTATTCATATTTAGGAGGTAACTTTACAATGGCAAACAAATGGGTATATATGTTTAGCGAAGGCGACATGACCATGCGTAACTTACTCGGTGGTAAGGGTGCTAACCTTGCAGAGATGACAAATATCGGTCTTCCTGTACCACAGGGATTTACAGTAACTACAGAAGCTTGTACACAGTACTATGAAGATGGACGTCAGATTAACGACGAGATTATGGCTCAGATCATGGATGGCGTTAAAAAGATGGAAGAAATCAACGGAAAGAAATTCGGAGATTCTGAAAATCCATTATTAGTTTCAGTTCGTTCAGGTGCTCGTGCTTCAATGCCTGGTATGATGGATACAATCCTTAACCTCGGTTTGAATGACGATGTTGTAGCTACAATGATCAAAGGAAACCCGGACCCAACATTTGAGCGTTTCGTATATGACTCATACAGACGTTTTATCCAGATGTTCTCAGATGTAGTTATGGAAGTTGGTAAGAAATACTTCGAGCAGCTCATCGACAAGATGAAAGAAGAAAAAGGTGTTAAGTATGATGTAGATCTTACAGCACAGGATCTTAAGACTCTTGCAGAGCAGTTCAAGGCTGAGTACAAAAATCAGTTAGGAACAGACTTCCCTTCTGACCCTGTAGAGCAGATGAAACTTGCTGTAGAGGCTGTATTCCGTTCATGGGACAACCCTCGTGCAAACGTATATCGTCGTGACAACGACATCCCTTACTCATGGGGAACTGCAGTTAACGTAATGCCTATGGTATTCGGTAACTTAAACAATGAATCTGGTACAGGTGTTGCATTTACTCGTGACCCTGCAACAGGTGAGAACAAACTTATGGGTGAGTTCCTTATCAACGCACAGGGCGAGGACGTAGTTGCCGGTGTTCGTACACCAATGCCAATCGCTCAGATGGAGCAGGAATTCCCAGAAGCATATGCTGAGTTCGTTAAGGTTTGTGATACACTTGAAAATCACTACCACGATATGCAGGATATGGAGTTCACAGTTGAAAACAAGAAGCTTTATATGCTTCAGTGCCGTAACGGTAAGAGAACAGCTCCTGCTGCATTAAAGATTGCTTGTGACCTTGTTGATGAAGGACATAAGACAGAAGAAGAAGCAGTTGCTATGATTGATCCTCGTAACCTTGATACACTTCTTCACCCACAGTTCGATGCTGCTGAGTTAAAGAAAGCTACTCCAATCGGAAAAGGACTTGGTGCTTCTCCTGGAGCTGCTTGCGGTAAAGTCGTATTCACAGCAGAAGATGCTGTAGAGTGGGCTGAGCGTGGTGAGAAAGTTGTACTTGTTCGTCTTGAGACATCTCCGGAAGATATTACAGGTATGAAGAGTGCACAGGGTATCCTCACAGTTCGTGGTGGTATGACATCTCACGCAGCCGTAGTTGCTCGTGGTATGGGTACTTGCTGTGTATCAGGATGTGGCGACATCGTTATGGACGAAGAGAACAAGAAATTTGAATTAGCAGGAAAGACATATACAGAGGGTTCTGAGATTTCTATTGATGGTACAACAGGTAACATCTATGACGGTCTTATCCCAACTGTAGATGCAACAATTGCCGGTGAGTTCGGACGTGTTATGGCTTGGGCTGACAAGTACAGAACACTTAAAGTTCGTACAAACGCTGATACTCCTGCAGATGCTAAGAAAGCTCGTGAGCTTGGTGCTGAAGGTATCGGACTTTGCCGTACAGAGCATATGTTCTTTGAGGAAGACAGAATTGCTGCATTCCGTGAGATGATCTGCTCAGATACAGTAGAAGAAAGAGAAGAAGCACTTGCTAAGATTCTTCCTTACCAGCAGGGAGACTTCGAGGCTCTCTATGAGGCACTTGAAGGAAATCCTGTAACAATCCGTTTCTTAGACCCACCACTTCATGAGTTCGTTCCTACAGAGGAAGCTGACATCGAGAAGTTAGCAAAGGCTAAGAATAAGAGCGTAGAAGAAATCAAAGCTATCATTGATTCACTTCACGAGTTCAACCCTATGATGGGACATCGTGGATGCCGTCTTGCAGTAACATATCCTGAAATTGCTAAGATGCAGACAGCAGCAGTTATCCGTGCAGCAATCAATGTAAAGAAGAAACATCCAGACTGGACAGTAGAGCCTGAAATCATGATTCCACTTGTTGGAGAGGTTAAAGAGCTTAAGTATGTCAAGAAGGTTGTTGTTGAGACAGCAGACGCTGAGATCGCAGCAGCAGGCATCGATATGAAGTACGAAGTTGGTACAATGATCGAGATTCCAAGAGCTGCACTTACAGCTGATGAGATTGCTAAAGAGGCTGAGTTCTTCTGCTTCGGTACAAACGACTTAACACAGATGACATTCGGTTTCTCTCGTGATGATGCAGGTAAGTTCCTTGATGCTTACTATGATGCTAAGATTTTCGAGAGCGATCCATTTGCAAAACTTGACCAGACAGGTGTTGGTCAGCTTATGGAAATGGCTGTAGAAAAAGGAAAGAAAGTTCGTCCATCACTTCACTGCGGTATCTGTGGTGAGCACGGTGGAGATCCTTCATCAGTTGAGTTCTGCCATAAGATTGGTCTTGACTATGTGTCATGCTCACCATTCCGTGTGCCTATCGCAAGACTTGCAGCAGCACAGGCAGCTATCGCTGAGAAAGCAGCTAAATAATTATAGCTGAAAAAGTAGATTTTCGTAGAGATATTCTACAAAATATAGTGATTAAACAACATAGACCGTCAATGCACTAAGATTAGTGTGTTGGCGGTCTTTTTATTTTCAGGGATAAGTATTTTGGGGAGGAGTGTATGAAAACTGACTGATTACAGTATTGATGTGTTTAGCAATTATAAAAATAGGTATTTGATACTATTTTTTTGAAATATTGATAAGTTGTAAAAATTGTGGAGTTTTTTGGATTATAGTATTTGCACATAAGATTAATTCGTGCTTATATTATAATCCATTATTGTTTTTAAGAGATAATTATTCATTTTTTCAAGGGGAATAGATAGTTTCATGTTAATGTCGTTGTCTGCCAGAAGTGCAACAGCAAAAAGATTTGCTTCAAATTCAATATTAGTCATAACATTAGAACTTGTCGTGGCAAAATAATTTATGCACTGTTCATGTAATAACGCATGACCTAGTTCATGTGCACATAATATTTTTTTAGCTTTTTCACTGTATTTGTTATTGATTGATATTGTAGTTGGGTATCCTGGCATTTTAATAGTATGTGCAGTAAAATCTTTTACGCACGAATCTGTATGTATTACTGAAATACCAAGTCGTGTGGCTATTTCGTATGGGTCATTGATTTTCCAATTTTTCTTGATTGACCTAGCCATTTCAATTATATCCTGTGCTTTCATAAATCCCCCTGTGTTTATATATTTTTATATTTATAGCTTGCTATTTGAGAATAAGCCACGAATGGTGGTGGCACAGGGAGGAATAAATAAACTGAGGGAAAATGTTGATACGCTGTTGGTTATTCCTAATGAAAAGCTTCTTTCTATTTCGGAAAAGTCCCTCACATTATGTGATGCGTTTGAATTGGCGGACTCTGTATTGAAAGATACAATTCGTGGAATTTCAAATATTGTTTATAATTGTGGAAATATTAATATTGATTATAACGATGTTAAAACAACCTTGGAAAATAAGGGAACAGGTCATTTTGGAATAGGAACTGTTGAACGTGACGGGTCAATTATAGAAGCAGTAAAACAGGCGGTAAACTGTCCGTTGCTGGAGACAGATATTGCAGGAGAAGAAGTAAACATTATATGGGGAACAGTGTCAGAAGAAGAGAGTGATAAAATTGTTGTATCACTTTTTGCAACAGGTATGCCGGAAAAGGAAGTAAGACATACGGCATTAGGAGAGCACATGGATAATCCGAACCGTAACAATATCGCACCTAAAAGAGATGATACGGAAGTTATACAGATACCGCCTTTTTTAAAAAGACATTCAATCAGATAAAAGAGAGGGAAAATAGACGGAAAGCTGCTCTGTTACTGTTTGTATATTAAGTATAAATAGTAGAATTTTGAATATTTTAATATTGTCAAAGAAGCAGCAGAACTGATTGCAAATATAAAGTTGATACAAATTTTCTCATTGAAACAAAATGCCTGTTAGAATATAATGTGAAATATAATACTTTGTCAAGTTATAGTAATGAAAGTAAAGAAGATATAATAAACATAATCTGTCAGCTTGGCATAAAATTGAAGTTGTATAATTAACAAATAAACTGTGGAGGATGAAAATGATAACAGGTGAACTTAAGAATAAAATAGATAAAATATGGGAGATATTTTGGACGGGTGGTATTACAAATCCGCTTGATGTTATTGAGCAATTTACATATCTGTTGTTTATAAAGCAGTTGGATGATGTAGAGACAACTAAGGAAAATGAGGCAAATTTTCTGGGATTTGAATATGAGTCCATGTTTCCGGGGGATTGCCAGAAATACAGGTGGAGCAAGTTTAAAAATTTAGGCTCTGCCGATGAAATGTATGACCTTGTGTTGAACGGTGTATTTCCGTTTATTAAAAATCTGCATCAGGATGGCGATTCGGCATATTCTAAATATATGGGTGATGCAATATTCAAGATACCGACGGCGGCAATGCTTTCAAAAATCGTTGATGGAATTGACAATCTCGGAATTGGTGACGAAAAAGATACCGACACTGACTCAAAGGGAGATTTATATGAGTATCTTTTGTCAAAAGTTGCAACGGCAGGAACTAACGGACAGTTTAGAACTCCGCGTCATATAATTAAGATGATGGTGGAATTAGTACAGCCAAATCCGGATGATGTGATAATCGACCCGGCAATGGGTTCAGCAGGATTTTTGATAGAAGCACAGGAGTACCTGCGAAAGTATCATGAGGAGTCATTTTATGATGAAGCATTTAAGGAACATTTTGCTAATCATATGTTTTATGGAAATGACATGGATAGAACAATGCTCCGCATCGGAGCGATGAATATGCTTCTTCACGGAGTGGACAATCCTAATATTTCTTATAGGGATAGTTTATCCGAGCAAAATAAGGATGTTGAAAAGTATTCACTTGTACTGGCAAATCCACCATTTAAGGGAAGTTTGGATTATGAAGCTGTTTCGGCAGATTTGTTAAAGGTAACAAAAACAAAGAAAACAGAGTTATTATTTTTGGCATTGTTTTTGAGAATACTAAAAAAGGGCGGACGGGCAGCCGTTATCGTGCCGGATGGAGTGTTGTTTGGCAGCAGTAAAGCACATAAACAGATAAGAAAAGAAATTATAGAAAATAATAAACTGGATGCAGTTATCTCTATGCCAAGCGGTGTGTTTAAGCCATATGCAGGAGTGTCAACTGCGATATTGATATTTACAAAGACCGGTTCGGGCGGAACAGACAAAGTCTGGTTTTATGATATGAAAGCCGATGGTTACAGTCTTGACGATAAGAGACAGGAAGTGAGCGAAAATGACATTCCGGATATAATTGACAGATTTAAAAATCTTGAAGGGGAAACAGAGAGGGAGAGAACTGAGCAAAGTTTTATGGTCGATTTTGACGAAATAAAAGCTAATGGATATGACCTTTCCATCAATAAGTATAAGGAAATAGTATATGAACCGGTTGAATATGAGCCGACGGATGTGATTTTTGGGAAAATTGAAAAGATAGAGAGTGAAATTCAGAAAGAAATGTCAGAATTGAAAAAGTTGTTAGAGTTGTGATGGAGGGGGGACGAATATGGACAAAGACCCATTTAGGGAATATACAAATATGCAGGACAGATAAGAGATTACAATGTTACAAAAAAGAATGGGTACTTGATGGTGCAACTGTTCAAAAAGGTATTCACGAAACTACTGAGTAACTGGAATTGTTTCTTAGAGATTTATTGTTGAATGAAAAAATAAACTTAATAATCGAAATTTGGAGGTAAAAAACATGAGGAAACTCGATAATTTTATTGACATGATGACCGGACACTTTAATAACAAAGAGCAATTTGATAAGATGCAGAAAGAAGGTAAAATATATCCTTATGCAGAACACATTAATACAATCTGTAATGGAAAAATTTTGAACCTTCCTAAAGATTTTAATGGTAAATTTATTGTTGAGGAAAGCTACTATGAGACAAATGGGAAACGCCATGCTTCCCCGCATCTTTTCCTTATTACAGAGAGGGAAGATGGAATTGTACTGTCTTCTTATGAAATACCTGAAGGAGAGGATAAGAGTACATTTTCATATGGTTCTATGAAAAATGTTGATTACACTGAATTGAAAAAATCCGAAAAATTTACTCCTGCACTCTATCATGAAAAGGATGGAATCTGGGAAGGAGGCAGTATAAGCCAGTTTACTCCGGTAATGATGTTTAAGCTATGGGAAAAGTTTTCCGATAGCTGCCTGGAAGTATCTGAAAGCATGGAAATTAACGGAAAAAGAACTTTTGGATATGATGAACCAATTATTTATAAGCGAGCGTAAAGCGAGGGATGCTTCTTGACTGAAAGTCAAGGAGATGAGGTATAGAAAGGCTGAATGATTTGATAAATTCGGATTTGTGAGGAGGATGGAAAAAGTGAGATTGACAGATATATGTGATTTTCAAGGTGGTTCACAGCCGCCAAAAGATGAGTGGTTATTTGAAAAGCAAGAAGGATATATTCGTATGCTTCAAATACGAGACTTTACTCAGAGTGAAAAGGTGGTTCCGGAATATGTAAAGATAAGTAAGAGTACAAAGATATGTCAAGCAGATGACATTTTAATAGCAAGATATGGTGCATCAATTGGAAAAATATTGACAGGACTATCCGGGGCGTATAATGTAGCAATAATGCGTGCAATTCCCGATACACATATGCTTCAAAAAAAATATTTATACTATTATTTGAAATCTCCGTATTTTCAAACTGCAATATTAAATGTTGGTTCAAGAGCTGCACAGGCAGGATTTAATAAAGAAGACTTATCTAAGTTAGAAATTAAATGTCCTTTATTGTCAGAACAAGATAGTATTATAGATATATTACAAAAGGTTGAGTCTATTATTGGTAAAAGAAAAAAAGAACTTATATTTTTAGACGAATTGGTGAAAGCCCGATTTGTCGAGATGTTTGGAGATGTAAATATTAATGATAAAAATTGGAATTGTGAGCTATTAGGAGAACTTTGTACTATCGTTAGAGGTGGATCACCAAGACCAATAGAGCAATTCCTAGGTGGAAATGTTCCTTGGATTAAGATTGGTGATGCAACATATGGGGATAGTATTTATTTAAATTCTACAAAGGAACATATTATTGAAGAGGGGGTAAAAAAGAGCAGATTTGTAAAGGCAGGGAGTCTAATATTTGCAAATTGTGGAGTGTCTTTAGGATTTGCGAGAATTATCACTTTTGATGGATGCATTCATGATGGATGGCTTGCAATGGAAGATATTGATGAGAGGCTAGATAAAGTATTTTTATTGCAAGCGTTAAACCAAATGACAGAGCATTTTAGGGCAATAGCTCCAGTTGGAACTCAGCCTAATTTAAACACAGCAATAATGAAAAAATATAAACAAGTAATACCGCCCATTGAATTGCAAAGAAAATTTATTAGATTTCTAGAACAGATAGACAAATCAAAAGTTGCAATTCAAAAGTCATTAGATGAGACACAGATTTTGTTTGACTCATTGATGCAGAAATATTTTGGGTGAAAAATTGAAAGGAAACAGAATTTATGATTTTATATCATGGAAGTAATGTGCAGGTAAGTATGCCTAAAATACTTGTTACTAATAGGATGCTTGACTTTGGTGCCGGTTTTTATACAACATCTAATAGACAGCAGGCTGTTAAATGGGCGAAAACACAGGCTATTCGACGAAGAAAAGGGAAGCCGATTGTTTCTATGTATGATTTTGATGAAGAAAAACTGGACGGAATATCTGTTTGTAGATTTGAATCGGCTGATAAAGAGTGGTTAAATTTTGTTGCTGATAATCGTAAAGGAAAGTATGTTGGTGAAAAATATGACTTGGTAATAGGACCGGTTGCAAATGATAATACTATGCCTGTTATAAGTAATTATATGTCTGGAATAATTGATGAAAAAACAGCATTGATTTTGTTAAAACCTCAAAAGCTTTCAGACCAATATGCTTTTTTAACAGAAAAAGGAATTTCAATATTAAGATTTTTGGGTGGTGAGAATGTATGACAAAAAGGACAGAACCATCAATTCTTCAAAATTTCGATACGGAAATTGCGGAGTTGATAGCAAAAAATCGTGGAATTTCCATAATGGACGCTCTTAGGATATTTCTTGCATCTAAAACGCATGAAATGTTAGAGAATGACGAAATGAAATTGTGGTATTTTAGTCCGTTGGCGGTTTTTGATATGTGGGAAAATGAAGAAGCAACAGGAGATCCGGGAAATTCTTTATATTTGCGAGGTGATGAGATTGAGTAAAGAATTTAGATTTTTTACATTTTTAATTGAAAGCTATGCAAGGGAAAAAAATATGTCGGCATCAGATGTTTTAAAAATATTAGATGAAAAAAATCTTACCGATTTTATTTTTAATATGTATGAAATATATCATGTAGAAGCCATAGAAAACGCATATATGGACATTGACAGCCTTATCAAAACAGGAAAAACAGCATGGTAACTATGATAAAATTCGGTTAATTAATATGTGGGCATAATATAATTTTGAATTTTTATTACGAATTTATAAAGCAAGAATTTTTTCTTGCAATTTATTGCTATTGCAAATGCAGGTGTAGGATGTTGGTATCTTTGAAAGGAGATATTAACATGGAAGAAAAAATAGTATTAGTATTAAATGAAATGTCAGAGTATTTAACAGTAGAACAGATGAAAAAACTGCAGGAAGTAATAGTGAAAACATTTGCAGAAAATGAAGCACCTAAAACAGAAATATCAAATGATGAGTTTTTAAAAATGTTTCTTGATGCAAAGAGGATAGAGGGATGTTCAGACCGAACTATTAAATATTATAGAGTCACGATAGAGCATTTGTTAAAAAATGTGGTAAGTCCTATCAGAAAAATAACAACGGAAATGATGAGGGCATATCTTGTTGATTATCAAAAAATAAATAATTGCGGAAAAACGACGGTAGATAATATACGAAGAAATATTTCAAGTTTCTTTTCATGGTTGGAAGAAGAGGATTATATTTTAAAAAGTCCGATGCGGAGAATACATAAAATTAAAACTCAAAAAACAGTAAAAAACATTATCTCGGATGAAGAAATTGAGAAATTGCGTGATAATTGCAAAAATATCCGTGATACGGCAATGATTGATTTGCTGTATTCTACCGGGATAAGGGTAGGCGAGCTTGTAAAATTGAATATTGAGGATATTGATTTTTCGGAGAGAGAATGTGTTGTTTTCGGAAAGGGAGATAAGGAAAGACGGGTTTATTTTGATGCAAAGTCAAAAATACATTTGAAAAATTATATAGAAAGCCGCAAAGATAACAATCCGGCTTTGTTTGTAACTTTAAATGCACCATATGACAGACTAAAGATAAGCGGAGTCGAAATAAGAATACGGGAATTGGGGAGAATGTTAAATTTAGAAAAAGTTCATCCACATAAATTCAGAAGAACAATGGCAACGAGAGCGATAGATAAAGGGATGCCGATAGAGCAGGTGCAAAAAATACTTGGACATTCTCAGATAGACACAACAATGCAATATGCAATCGTAAATCAAAATAATGTAAAGGCATCTCATAGGAAATATATAGCTTAAACAGATTTTAGCAAAGCGAAAAGATTTATAAATTCATCTTCAATGACAAGAGTTTGCTTCGGATTGACCGAGCGTAAAGCGAGGGATGCTTCTTGACTGCAAGTCAAGAAGATGGGGTATAGAAATGCTGAAAACTCGGTAACTTCGGATTTGTGAGGAGGATGGAAAAAGTGAGATTGACAGATATATGAATATTTTTAGACGAATTGGTGAAAGCCCGATTTGTCGAGATGTTTGGGGATGTAAGCATAGGTGATTATAGGTATGAAACTAGAAAACTTGGAGATGTTGCGAATATTGGCTCAAGCCATAGAGTGTTTACTACAGAGTTTGTTGAAAGTGGAATTCCGTTTTATAGAGGTAAAGAAATAGCAGAGTTAGCAAAGGGGACAAAGCCAACTAATTTATATTACATATCAGTGGAACACTACAATAGACTTACAAATGATGATACAAAACCGCAAATAGGTGATTTATTGATGCCGTCAATTTGCAATAAAGGTCAGGTTTGGATGGTAGATACAACTGAACCATTTTATTACAAAGATGGTCGAGTGCTTTGTATATCGCCTGATAGAAATATATTTAATACAAAATATCTAGAGTATTTTATGAAAGCAAAAACATTAGTGGAATATCCAAAACTTGGTTCTGGTTCAACTTTTGCGGAATTTAAGATTTTTTTATTAAAAGATATTGATATATTAATACCGCCTAGAAATATACAAGATGAATTTGCCGACTTCGTCCATCAGATAGACAAATCAAAAGTTAATTATTACTATAAAAACAGAAAAGACGGTTTTCCACCATTATTGTTTATATATAGTGTGACAACAATAATTAATCTATCAGACTACTAAAACAATATCGAAATGCAGTTGATTTCCCAAACCACCTTGTTTATAATAATATCAAGACAAAAATTTTCAGTATGCTTTACAGAGGATGTGAGTGTTATGTGTAATCTGAGTTTAGGAATAGAGGAAAGAGCTGAGGCGAGAGGAGAGGCGAGAGGAGAGTCGATAGGAGAAGCCAGAGGTAAACTAATCGGAGAAAAGAAAAGCAGTGAAAAGATTATTATGAATATGTATAATAACAAATTTACATTAGAGCAAATATCACTTGCAACTCAAAAAAGTATTCACGAAATTAAGGAGATAATAAAACAGAAAAACTCGGCAGTGGTATAAAATCATATAAATAAGACTTCATTTACATTAGTTAAATTACAATAATGTACTAAAGCTGTCAGGGGAGGGTGACTATGGCAACAAATTTTGATTATTTATTGGAAAAAGAATTGTTTGGGGAGTTTGCCGAGCAGGCGGTTGAGGCGGAGAAAGCTATAGCTATATCACCTGCTACCTGTGCGATATTGTCAAGGAGAGCACTTGAGCTTGCTGTCAGATTCGTTTATTCTTATGATTATGATTTGAAACTGCCATATAGAGATAATGTCTCAAGTTTGATTCATGAGCAGACTTTCAGGGATATTATTGAGCCGGGATTGTTTGGAAAGTTAAAGTATGTAATAAAGTTAGGCAATATTGCCGTTCATACCAACAACAGCATTAAGCGTGATGATGCATTGTTGTCACTCAGGAATCTTTTTTGTTTTTGCGACTGGATTGATTATAGTTATTCTAAAGAATATCACAATAGGACATTTAAAGAAAATATTGTTCCGACAGGCAAAGAGGAGTCGGTAAAGGCTTCAAAATTAAAAGAATTATATGAGTCCTTGTCGGGCAAGGATAAAAAGCTTGATGAAGTTTTAAAAGAAAATGAAAATCTCCGTATTGAGATGGCAAAACTGCGTGAGGAAAATATAAAGAACAGGACTTATCAGGTTGACGAGATAAGCGAAGCTAAGACACGCAAGTATTACATAGATTTAGAATTAAAAGAAGCAGGATGGATTATCGGAAAGAATGTGACTGAGGAAGAAGAAGTTACAGGTATGCCAAATGCAAGCGGAATAGGTTATGTAGACTATGTGCTTTGGGGGAAAGATAATTTGCCATTGGCTGTGGTAGAAGCCAAGAAATCAACTGTTAATCCTAAAGTTGGCAGTCATCAGGCTAAGTTGTATGCGGATTGTTTGCAAAATAAATATAACCAAAGACCGTTGATTTTTACTACAAACGGTTTTGAATTTTACTACAAAAATGATTATATGAATTATGCTGAGAGAGAAGTTTCGGGATTTTTCACTCAGGATGAATTACAGTTAGAGATTGACAGAAGAAAATTAAGAACACCTTTGGTTAATGTGGAAATCAATGATAAGATTACTGACAGACCATATCAGAAAGAAGCAGTTCTGGCTGTTTGTGATGCTATTGAAAAAAGACATAGAAAAATGCTGATAGTACAGGCTACAGGTTCGGGAAAAACAAGAGTCAGTATCAGCATTGTTGATGTGCTTAGAAAACATAATTATATTAAAAACATTCTTTTCCTTGCAGACAGAACGGCACTTGTGCGACAGGCTAAGAAGAATTTTTCAAATTTACTGCCTGATTTGACCTGTTGCAATCTGCTGGATTATAAAGACGACCCGGAAAATTCTAAAATGATTTTTTCTACATATGCGACAATGATGAATATGATAGATGAAAAGAAAAATAAGTTCGGAGAAAAATTGTTTACACCGGGACATTTTGACCTGATAATCATTGATGAAAGCCATCGAAGTATATATAAAAAATATCAGGATATTTTCTTTTATTTTGATGCTATGCTGATTGGCATGACAGCGACTCCAAAAACAGATGTTGATAAGGATACATATGCGATTTTTGACCTTGAGCGTGGCAACCCTACTTTTGCATATGAACTTGAAACAGCAGTTGAAGAGGGCTATCTTGTAAATTATTCCACGATTGAAACTAATTCTAAATTTATTGACAATGGTATTTGCTATAAGGATTTGTCTGAGGAAGAAAAAGAAGAATTTGAAGATACTTTTGACGATGACCCGGTGATTGAAGATACGGTTTTGAGTTCAGAACTTAACACATGGGTGTATAACACAGACACTATAGACAGCGTTTTATCGGTTTTGCTTGACAAAGGAATTAAAGTTGAGGGAGGAGACAAGCTCGGCAAAACGATTATTTTTGCTAAGAATAATCGCCATGCGAAAGCTATTGTTGACAGATTTTTGGCGAGATTTCCCGAATACGGTGGGGATTTTATCAAGGAAATTGACTATAGCATCAAGTATGTTGATTCGCTTATTGACGATTTCAGTGATAAAAATAAAATGCCGCAGATAGCAGTTTCAGTGGATATGCTTGACACGGGTATTGATATTCCTGAGATTACAAATCTTGTTTTCTTTAAAAAGGTTAAAAGTTATGCTAAATTCTGGCAGATGGTAGGTCGTGGAACAAGACTTTGCAAGGATTTGTTTGGCGAGGGACTTGATAAAGAAAAGTTTTTGATTTTTGACTGGTGCAGAAATTTTGAATATTTTCGTGCAAATAAGAACGGTACGGAGTCAGGAATACAGGAGTCGCTTGCCGAAAAAATATTTAATGTGAAAGTGCAGATTACAAGAGAATTGGAAAAACCGGAAAATGAAAAGTATTCAAAGTACAGAAATGATCTTGTTTCAGGTATGCACCATATAGTGATGGATATGAATGATGACAGTTTTCGTGTTAAAAGGCATTTACGGTATGTTGAAAAGTATCGAAATCTTAGTAATTGGCAGTCATTAGAAGCTAATAGCGTGTCAGAGTTAAAAAATCATGTAGCACCGTTGGTTATGCCTGAAAAGAGCGATGAGTTAGTCAGAAGATTTGATTATCTTATGCACACTATAAATCTCGGCATATTGCAGAGGAAAAATATTTCCAAGCCAATAGATACGGTTGTAAAAACGGCAGTTTTATTGTCGAAGAAATATAATATTCCTGCAGTTCAGGAACAGAGAGATGTTATTGAAAAAGTACAGAAAGAGGAATTTTGGGAAAATGCCACGATAATTGAAATCGATTATGTCAGGACATCGATTCGCAATCTTCTTCAATATATAGATAAGATAAAAAGAAATATTTATTATACGAATTTTACTGATAAAATCAGCGAACCGGTAGAGGGACAGCCGATAAGTGCAGCAAATAATCTGAAAAATTATAAAAAACAGGTTGAGTTTTATCTTAAGCAGCATCAGGACACGCTTGCCGTACACAAACTCCGCAATAATGAGAAATTAACCCGTACGGATTTAGATACACTTGAACATATATTGTGGACGGAGCTTGGAAGTAAAGCCGATTATGAAAATGAGTACGGAGATACACCGGTAGGCAAAATGGTAAGGCGTATCGTGGGTCTTGACCGTGAAGCCGTAAATAAGGCATTTAATGAGTTTTTAAACGAGGAAAGACTGAATGTAAATCAGTACCGTTTTGTAAGACTTATAATTGATTATATTGTGAAGAATGGAAATATTGAGGATAATAAGGTGCTTACGGAAGAACCTTTCAGAAGTGCAGGCAGTATCACTTCGCTGTTTAAAAATGATATGGTAACCGCAAAGCAGATAATGATGGTGATTAAACAGATACAGGACAACTCTGTTGAAGTTGCATAAAAAATTAATTATTATATAAATTTTGTATCAACCAAAGGTTGAATGATTTTCTATTTTTGCGTTATGGTATTTTGAACTATATAAATATATACTTTTAACATAAACTCTGCAGGGTTACATATACAATAGGTAATTGTGAAACTTACTATATGTGCAAAAGTTAATTGCAGTGATGGTTTCGCAATGGCACAGTTGCATTTATGATGAAAGGAAAGTATATATGACAGTTGTAAATATAGGAGAGAAAATAAGAAAACTTAGAAAAGAAAAGGGGATTTCACAGGACACCCTTGCACAGTATCTTGGAGTGTCATTTCAGGCGGTCAGTAAGTGGGAGAATGGACTTGCCATGCCTGATGTTACAATGTTTCCGGCAATCGCATTCTTTTTTGAAATTTCGATTGATGAATTGTTTGATTATGACAGAATGAAATTAGAAGAAAAAGTTATCACAGTCTGCCATAAGGCTTATGAAATCAGAGATGACAATCCCAAAAAGGCTGAAAAAATCCTTAGAGAGGGCTTGAAAAAGTTTCCGGGAAATGTGTTGATATTAAATAATTTGTTATATCCAATGATGATTCAGGAAGATAGAGAAGAAGAAATAATAGAGATTGCGGAAGTTTTAACGGAGACACCTAATGTTGAACTTGAAGTGAAGCTGGATTCATTTAGGATTATGGCAGAGACATATCATAAACTTGGTGATTTGAGTGCGTGCAGGAAGGTTATAGAAAAAATACCGGAATTATATTTTTCGGCTACGGAATTAAAGGCAAGGCTGCTCGAAGGACAGGAAAGTCTTGAAAATGCGTCATTGCAACAGCAGGTATCAGGTTATACTCTTATAGAAATGCAGATGATAATGGCTAAGTTTTATGAAGATGCCGGAGATAAAGAGAAAGCAAAGAAAAAATATTCCACGGTTGCCAAAATAATAGATGCTTTTGAGGGAGACACTGAACCATTAGAGGGAATAAAATTAAGTGAGCAGGATGCCGTGAGACGATTTCGCAGAAAAGCTGAAAATGTGATTTAAAAATGGACAAATGATGTAATTTAAGGCATTTGCCTCAATATCACAAAAGAATAATTAATAAAAAGCAGGACCATCTTAGAAAAGACAGTCCTGCTTTTTGTATGTAGTTACAGGGACTCCAAAACTGAATTGTTGCAATCGTGATAATACAAATTCAATAATTTAGTTGTTTTACTGTCCCATTTCATAAACTGCAATAGATGTAACAGTAGGAGCATTTCCAAATGTAAGATTAAGTACAGGGTTGCTTCCTTTCAATGATGTAATCATAGATTCAGGAAGGATAAAACCTTTTCCAGCCCATGAACTGTTTGGATAGTTCTGTCTGTCTGTTGAAGAACCGTCTGCCTTATCTGTTGTTGATAACATAAGCTCTCCGGTGGCATCTTCCGAACTGTCCTCAAAGGTGACTTTTATGCAAGGTTTTTTAAACTGATTCCAGTCAAGCTGTAAGAATGTCTGATAACCCCAGCTGTTAAACTGAATCTTAGAATCATCTGTACATGATTCTTTTTGAATGAATTTTGATTCATCGGTGCTTGTCACTTTGTTTCCGTCTAATCCGATATTGCTACCATCGTTCTTTTTCCATTTTCCTGTCCATGACCAAACTGGAGTTGCATCGGCAGGAACATCAACTGGTGTAATTTCTACAACAGGATCATCTGAACGTGCTGTTATGTCTTTTGTGTTTCCATTAGAGCCTGTAAGGTTATTGAAAAATTCTGCAATATCTTTATAAAGCATAATGCATTTTTCGCGGTCAAAATAGCTGCCTGGTGTTTCCCAGAGTACCGGTAAAAGACCACGCTCTTTTGCAAGTGTTATAACATCGTTAAGGCAGGTTGTGACACCGACCTGTTTTGGATTACATACACCACATTCACCAATAATGACTCCATATCCTGCATCTGTAAATTTCTTTAATGAATCAAATGTTTCTTCTGTATGCTTCTTATCTTGTTCAGTATAGGTACCGTGTGCATCGTCACCACAGAAGCCCCATGGATCATAGTAGTGAACCGATACACTCAGTTTGCTTGTACCATTGGCATCAGTGTCTTTAGGCATCTTGTAGCTGTCATCTAAGGTGCTTTTAATATTAGTATTGTATCCGGCCAAAAGCAAATGTCTGTTTTCATTGTTTCCGCCTGATTTGCGGACAATATCAACAAAATCCTGATTTAATTTATTAGTCAGAGTATAACATTCAGCGACAGTTAAGTTTCCGGTAACACCATTTACTGCTGTGTTGAAACCTAAGTTATAATCGTTGATATGGTTGCCGAATTCTTCGTTCGCAGATTCAAAAATAAGATGATCTGAATAGCCTTTGAAGCGTTCTGAAATCTGCTCCCAGTATCTTTCATATCTCTTCAAAGCTTCGGCACGGGTGGTCTCATCAGCAATTTTATTGCCGTTTGCATCTTCAGTGCAGGCACCGAATTTACCCCACCATCCATAATCAAAGTGGTCATTGATAATAACATACATACCATCGTTAAGTGCATAGTTTACAATTTCTTCTACACGACCAAGCATTTTTTCGTTAATTGTATAGGTTGTATCGTTTTCTTTAACCATGCTGGTCCATGCAACAGGGACACGAATGGTGTTAAAACCATACGAATGTATAGCATCAATATATTTCTGTGTGGTAACGGGTGCACCCCATGCTGTTTCATAATCAGTAGCATTACTGAAATTGTCTTTTTCGTTGGCAGCTTTTGTTGCTTCCATTGTATTTCCGAGATTTATACCGATACCCATCTCTTTTTTGATAAGCTCCTGAGATGAAAGATTTGTACGCATTTTGCCGTTATCTTTTACTGTCATTTTGTCGGAAATACCACCTGCAATTGAAACTTCTCTTGCTTCACCTATATTAGAAGTGTCGTCTCCTTTGTAATTGACAGGAGATGCTGTAGGTGTTGCAGCAGATTTTTTGATAACCTTAACCTTACAAGTTAATGTCTTTGTTATGTACTTCTTTGATGAAACAGGAAGGTAGCTTATCTTACAGGTGACAGTTGTTGAACCTGCTTTTTTTCCGGTTACCACTCCCTTTTTAGTTACAGAAGCAATACTTTTTTTCTTGGAAGTCCAAGTAGTGGTTTTGACTTTTTTTACATTTTTTTTCACAACACTTAATTTTACATTTTTTCCGACTGTGACTGATACGGATGTTTTCTTTAAACTTACACTCGCTTTCTTTGCAGCTAAAGCCGGTATTGAGTTTGTGCCGGTTATAACCAGTGCTAATGCCATAGTTGAAGCCAGGCATTTTTTAAAAAATTTTTTTCTCATATAAGATCCTCACTCTCTTTTTTAAATTAGATATTCGTATTTTGTTGTACTATATAATGTAAAAATACATTGTGATTTACGGGTATATAGCATAAAATGCAATATTAACAAAGCCGGATATCCTTAAATAATAATAACTTTTATGAGAAAGTATTTCAATTATGTTTGATAATCATGTCTGATTTTTAATGCTAATTTTAGTGATTATATGCAATTTTTAATGTATTTTTTGCCTATATAAATAGATGATGTCATTTGGTGCCCCACCGTTTGAGCTGCCGCCTGAAATCTCACATACACAATCTGAACCATCACCATAATCCAATGCACCATTGCCACCGGTTGTAGAGATAATGTTTAATGCTCCTGTTCCGTTGATGGTTAATGTAACTTTTTTGCAAACAATACCCGCAGTGTAAGTAGTGGAAGGTGTCATAGACAGTACGGGTAGGAGTTGCATAATCTGACAATGAATCATTGCCGGTATAATGGCTGTTACCTGGTGTTGAAATCGGAACGGCTGTAGGTGAAGTAGTTGGTTTTATCGTTGCCGAAGGTGAAGTAGTCGGAGTTGGTGTTACAGGTGAAGAAGTTGAAACTTCATCCAAATTGCTGTCCGGAGTTTTCGTTGAAACTGCATCTGAGGTGCTGTCCGGTGATTTTGTCGAAAAGGTCTCTGAGGTGCTGCTTGGGGCTTGTGTTGAAGTTGTCCCAGTTGTGCCCGGAGAAGCTGTTGTATCGGCAGCAGGGGTTTGCGTAACCGCACTTTCAGGAGAAACAGTTGGAGTAGAAGTACTTGAGCTGTTTCTCTTTATAATAGTATATTTTTATTTTGCAACAGCTGAAGATTTGACTTTCTTTAATTTGGCAGCAGTCAGTTTTTTGGATTTTTTAACAGCATACACTTTTAAAGTTGTCGTCTTTTTGAAAGTAAATGTTTTTGATTTGCTGGAAGTAACCTTTTTAGATAAAGAAAGTTTTTTGCCGGTTGAATAGTAAACAGTATATCCTTTCTTTGCCTTAAGTTTTAGTTTGACGGAATTGTTATATTTGCCTGCTTTTTTTGAAATCGTATAAGCTTTTTTTATTACAGTATTGCTTTTTGCTTCTGTATATGAAGGGGAAGAAGTATAAAACAACAGGCTGCACGATAAAATGCAGGCGATTATTTTTTTTGTAGTTCTCATAATCAAAACCTCCTTTTGTATTATAAGTGCATTTTAAAGCATGAACCTTAAATTAACTTAAAATTTGTGCTTACATCTTATGGAAAAATGTGTTAAACTATAACAGATAAAAAGTGAATATAAATATCAAAGGACACTAAATGTCGCTTGCCTAATGTCAGACGGGCAGGTATATTTGGTGTTCTTTTTTGTTTGTATGGAAAGGAAAATGAAATGCCAAAAACAACAGGACAATTAATATTTTTTACAGCAGTGACAGCGTGGCTCATGGTATTTGTAATGACTGTATATAATACGGTGCTGGCAACAGGACAATTCACAAATGCTACATTTATAACAGCTTTTAAGACGATGTGGATAGAATATATAATAATCTTTTTGCTCGCATTCTTTGTGTCGGGGCATATTGCAAAATTTTTTGCATTCAGGGTCGTGCAGCCAGGTGACAGACCTATTTTTATAATATTTGCAATACAGACATTTACAGTTGTAGCACAGGTGTTTTTTGCAAGTTTTCTGGCATTGTTTCACTCAAATGGGGACAATGCGGACTTTATTCCAAATTATATAATGGCTTATATAAGAAATTTTGTGATGGCACTTCCAATACAGTTGTTTATTGCAGGTCCGTTAGCAAGATTTATATTCAGGAGCATTTTCTGCAGAAAAAAAGAGTAGCGGAATACAATCAGCGGGTTCGGATGTTGCCAAATATCTGATGAATCGCTGATTGTTAAAAAAATAAAAATAATCCTTGACATAGATATGTCAGTGTGATAAGATAGTCTTCGCTGTCGCACAGAGACGGCTGGAAAGTGAGAGCCTGTGCAGTGGCGGAGATTTATCTATTTTATAATAGGATAATACATATTTGGTTATATTGAGTTTAAAGAACATGGTTTGCATGAAGTGAAAAAGTTCTTGACATGATGCTGAATGTGTGATAAGATTTTATCTGTTGTCGCGATTGAGAGATTGCACAACGAAAAGTAATTTGGTTTCGTTTGAAAATGATGAAATTAAATGAAAAAAGTTCTTGACAAGCTAAAGCAAAAGTGATAAGATATATATCGCTGATGCAAACAGCAAGTCGGTAACACTGATAAAGAAATGTCAGTGTAAAAAAGGTCAGATAAAGACCTGGAACCTTGATAATTGAACAGTAAAAAAAAGTAATTTGGTTTCGTTTGAAAATGATGAAATTAAATGAAAAAAGTTCTTGACAATATCCAAAAGATGTTGTAAGATACATATCGCTGTCGCAAAAAGCGATAAGAA
>LLKB01000008.1:0-530 GCA_001414325.1 Butyribacter intestini
TTCGGGATGGGAACGGGTGTTTCCCCTAAGCGCATCGCCACCAAAGACTTTCGTTATACATGATTTCGTACAATTCTTCTCTCAAATAGTTTTCTCTACTCATTCGCATCAAAAACTGCACTCAATCCTTGATAACTTAACAGTAAAACAACTCTTACTCATTTCTCTTAGAAAGGAGGTGATCCAGCCGCACCTTCCGATACGGCTACCTTGTTACGACTTCACCCCAGTTATCAGACCTGCCTTCGGCAGCTCCCTCCTTGCGGTTGGGTCACTGACTTCGGGCATTTCCAACTCCCATGGTGTGACGGGCGGTGTGTACAAGACCCGGGAACGTATTCACCGCAGCATTCTGATCTGCGATTACTAGCGATTCCAGCTTCATGTAGTCGAGTTGCAGACTACAATCCGAACTGAGATGCCATTTTTGTGATTTGCTTACTGTCACCAGCTTGCTTCACTTTGTTAGCACCATTGTAGCACGTGTGTAGCCCAGCCCATAAGGGGCATGATGATTTGACGTCGTCCCC
>LLKB01000008.1:1333-2605 GCA_001414325.1 Butyribacter intestini
TATGTATTGGCGTATGGATGACTGAGGTTTGCTCAGCCGGGTTTCCCCATTCAGATATCTGCGGGTCAATGGATATTTGCTCCTCACCGCAGCTTTTCGCAGCTTATCACGTCTTTCTTCGGCTCTTAGTGCCAAGGCATCCACCCTGCGCCCTTATCAGCTTGACCTTCATTGTGCTCTCACACAACTGAACGATTCTGATTCTCATATGGATGATATAGCGTTATCACCATATTTATTAGTTTGCTTTCTAAAGCAATTATAATTGCTTTTGCATTTGTTAATTTCTAAAAGCAAATATGCTTTTGAATCAACCGTTATATTTAATATAACGCGCTTGGATGTCTGAATAGTTTCGATTGAAAATCGAACCATTAGAAGTTACTTCGTAACTTCATCATGATACATTGTTATTCAATCTATCTATTACTCTAATCAATATACAGTTTTCAAGGTACCAATAAGTTTTATTTACTTATCTGCTGTTTTTGACAGCTGTTGAAGTATATCAAACTTATTTTGCTTTGTCAACACTTTTTTAAAAAAATTTAAATTGTTGACTGTGAACTTTCGTTCACAATGGAGACGGAGAGATTCGAACTCTTGACCCCCTGCTTGCAAGGCAGGTGCTCTCCCAACTGAGCTACGCCCCCAACTTAATAAAAACTAAGTTAGCAAATATTTAGTTTTTAATGGGCTTAAGTGGACTCGAACCACCGACCTCACGCTTATCAGGCGTGCGCTCTAACCAGCTGAGCTATAAGCCCATTTTAATTGGCGGCCACCTACTCTCCCATGCCGTCTCCAGCATAGTAATTCGGGATGGGAACGGGTGTTTCCCCTAAGCGCATCGCCACCAAAGATTTTTGTGTTACTAAGTAAGTGCACTTGATATAAAAATCGTGTGATGAACTTGTTCATCTAAACAGATTTTTTATCAAGTATTTGCGACGCAGTCGCGACCGAGAAAGCTTTGCTTTCGAGGTGCTTACGTCTACACCTTAATAACTTAACAGTAAAACAACTCTTACTCATTTCTCTTAGAAAGGAGGTGATCCAGCCGCACCTTCCGATACGGCTACCTTGTTACGACTTCACCCCAGTTATCAGACCTGCCTTCGGCAGCTCCCTCCTTGCGGTTGGGTCACTGACTTCGGGCATTTCCAACTCCCATGGTGTGACGGGCGGTGTGTACAAGACCCGGGAACGTATTCACCGCAGCATTCTGATCTGCGATTACTAGCGATTCCAGCTTCATGTAGTCGAGTTGCA
>LLKB01000008.1:3036-92252 GCA_001414325.1 Butyribacter intestini
GTAGGCTTATGCGGTATTAGCAGTCATTTCTAACTGTTGTCCCCCAGTACAGGGCAGGTTACCCACGCGTTACTCACCCGTCCGCCACTAAGTCTCAAGCATCTTCATCCCGAAGGAATCTGTCGCAGGAGCTTCGTTCGACTTGCATGTGTTAGGCACGCCGCCAGCGTTCATCCTGAGCCAGGATCAAACTCTCATGTTTAAGTTTTGACCTGTCCAAGTAAAACTTGGCATAGACAAAATTTTAATAAATTTTGTCATTAGAAGTTGTTTCACAACTTCGCGTCTGAATTTCATTAAGAAATCCGATTTACCTCGCGTGTTCTTATCTGCATGTGTTAGATAAGAACTTTGAAAATTTATTTTAGAATTTTCAGGGTTGTTTTACTGTTCAATTATCAAGGTTCCAGGTCTTTATCTGACCTTTTTTGCACTGACATTTCTTTATCAGTGTAACCGACTTGCTGTTTGCGTCAGCAATATATATCTTATCACTTTTGCTTTAGCTTGTCAAGAACTTTTTTATTTTATTTTTTGAAATCTTTCAAAAAATAAAATCTTGGAAATCTTTTTGATTTCCTGCTTTCGCACCAACAAGAAACTTTTTGCTTTCACGCTTTGTTTCTTATCGCTTTTTGCGACAGCGATATGTATCTTACAACATCTTTTCGACATTGTCAAGAACTTTTTTCAATCTTTTGTATCTCGTCTCACGACCGTCCAATAAATTGAAATTTAGTGGAATAAACCACAACGGAGAAAGAGGGATTTGAACCCTCGCGCCGCGTGAACGACCTACACCCTTAGCAGGGGCGCCTCTTCAGCCTCTTGAGTATTTCTCCATTCAGCGTTTTTCCGCTGAGCAATACCTAGTATATCAATTTTATGACTACTTGTCAATCACTTTTTTTATTTTTTTTATTTTTTATTTGCCCTTTTTGAGCTTATATAACATTTTACTTTACAACATGATAACTATTTATGTGACTCATACATATTATTCTTTTTATTATCTATTACAACTATTGCCGGCAGATTTTCTACTTCGAGTTTTCTTATAGCTTCTGTTCCAAGATCATCATATGCTATTACTTCCGCTTTTTTTATGCATTTTGATAATAATGCACCGGCCCCACCTATTGCTGCAAAATATACTGCATTATTCTTATACATTGATTCTATGACATTATCTGAACGCTTTCCTTTGCCAATCATTCCCTTTAATCCATGCTCAAGCAGCAATGGTGTATATTTGTCCATTCGGCTGCTTGTAGTTGGTCCTGCTGAGCCTATGACCTGTCCTTCTCTCGCCGGAGATGGTCCGAGATAATAAATTATGTTATTCTTAAGTTCAAATGGTATGTTCTCACCATTTTTTATTGCTTCATACATTCTCTTATGTGCCGCATCTCTCGCAGTATAGATTGTTCCCGTTATATATACACAATCTCCTGCTTTTAATGAATTTACAATTTCATTATCTATTGGTGCATTTATATATCTGTCCATTTTATCCCTCATTTCCTTATATTTCGTTTAATTATTTTTTCTAAAACTCAATTTTCCTGACTTTTAACATTAAAATATTTCTTGCTTTTGGCACGGTCAATCTCAAATTTCCATCTGCCATAAAAACATTTTTTGCTCAGAAACAAATTTCAAGCCCTTATATACAATACTTATGAATCACATTTTTGCAATATTTTTTGTGCATAGCATATGTAAGCCATAAATTTCAGGTGTGAAAATTTATAATTTTTACAATATTCTCTTTTTATGACGGTTTACATGACAGCACATATTTATGGCAACAGGAAGTCCCGCTATATGTGTCGGGTAAGTCTCGATATTTACACCGAGTGCCGTTATCTTTCCCCCAAGTCCACCTGGTCCGATATTAAGATTGTTTATCTCATCTAAAAGTTCCTTTTCAAGCTCTGCGACATATTCTATGCTGCTTTCACTGTTTATATCTCTTGTAAGTGCTTTTTTGGCAAGCAGTGCACATTTTTCAAATGTTCCGCCTATTCCTACTCCGACCACCACAGGAGGGCACGCATTTGGTCCTGCAAGCTTTACTGTCTCTATAACGGCATTTTTAACCCCCTCTATGCCATCGGCTGGCTTTAACATACATACCCTGCTCATATTTTCGCTTCCAAATCCTTTTGGTGCCACAGTTATCTCTACCTTATCACCCTGAACTATCTCATAATGTATTATTGCTGGTGTGTTGTCTTTTGTGTTTTCTCTTATAAGCGGATCTTTTACTACTGACTTTCTTAGATATCCCTCTGTATATCCCTCTCTGACACCCTGATTTATGGCATCCTCAAGATTTCCGCCTGTTATATGTACTTCCTGACCGACTTTTATAAATACGACTGCCATACCTGTGTCCTGACATATTGGAATCTGCTCCCTTTCAGCAATTTCCATGTTTTCTTCAAGCTGGCTCAATATTTTTTTCCCAATTTCTGAATTTTCGACTGCTGCCGAATTTATTATTTTATTTTTTACATCATCCGAAAGTATATAGTTCGCTTCTATACACATTTCCTTAATGTTCTTTGTGATTTCATCTGTTGAAACTTCTCTCATTTTATCCCTCTTTCTTAGATAAATCTTTTTAATATATTTCAATATAGCCCGGTCATATTAAACCGGGCTAATAAGATTTATTATTTTATTTCATCTTCCTCGATAAGACCATTCTCAACTTCTTCAGGAATTGTTTCTCTTACACGAGTCATACTTGCTACAACGACTTCTTTATTTTCCGAATCCATCTCGATCATCTTTACGCCCGATGTGATACGCCCAAGAACTGACACTTCACTTACCATAAGCTGTATGATTATACCCTCTGTATTGATAATCATAACTTCTGTATCTTCATTTACGGCTTTGGCTGCAACTACATTACCTGTCTTTTCGGTAATCTTATAGCACTTAATTCCTTTTCCGCCACGGTGCTGTACGGTAAATTCATCTATATCCGTTCTCTTGCCCATTCCGTACTCTGATACGATAAGCATATGCGTTCCCTGGGTATTTAACTGCATTGCGACTACTTCATCATCATATGAAAGATTCATACCTATAACACCCATAGATACTCGTCCTGTCGTTCTTACATCATTTTCATCAAATCTGATACACTGACCATGCTTTGTGACAAGGAAGATGTCCTTTGTATTGTCAGTGACTTTAACTTCTATCAGATCATCGTCATCCCTGAGGTTTATCGCCTGAAGTCCTGATTTTCTAATATTGGCATATTCCATTATGGATGTTTTCTTTACAATACCTTTCTTTGTTGCCATAAAGAGATATTTATTTTCGTCATAATCACGGAGCGTTATAACCGCTGTTATCTTCTCTTCTGGCATTAGCTGAATAAGGTTGATTATTGCTGTTCCTCTCGCCGTACGGCCACATTCAGGTATCTGATACACCTTAAGCCTATACATTCTTCCTTTGTTTGTAAAGAACATTATATAGTGGTGTGTCGTTGTCATAAGCATATTTTCGATGTAATCATCATCTATCGTCTGCATTCCCTTTATGCCCTTACCGCCACGGTGCTGACTCTTAAAGTTGTCTACTGACATACGCTTGATATATCCGAGTTTTGTCATTGTGATGACCGTATTTTCGTTTGGTATGAGGTCTTCCATTGATATGTCAAATTCATCATATCCGATAGATGTTCTTCTGTCATCACCGTATTTGTCACGGATTTCAATAATCTCTTTTTTGACAACACCAAGTAATACCTTGCGGTCTGCAAGGATTGCTCTGTATTCTTCAATTACTTTCTTTAATTCTGCATACTCATTTTCAAGTTTTTCTCTTTCCAGACCTGTAAGTGCACGAAGACGCATCTCGACAATGGAGTTTGCCTGCGGTTCAGACAGAGAAAATCTCTCCATAAGCTTTTCTTTTGCCTCTGCTGCCGTTTTTGAGGCTCTTATAAGCTGTATTACCTCGTCTATGTTGTCGAGGGCAATAAGCAGTCCCTCTACGATATGTGCTCTTTCCTCAGCCTTATTTAAGTCATACTGCGTCCTTCTGGTAACGACTTCCTCCTGATGTTTCAGATAATACTGAAGCATCTGCAAAAGGTTCATTACGACAGGCTCATTATTTACAAGTGCAAGCATGATAACACCAAATGTGTCCTGTAACTGGGTATGCTTATAAAGCTGGTTAAGAACTATGTTTGGATTTACATCTCGTCTAAGCTCGATACAAATACGCATACCCTCTCGGCTTGTCTCATCTCTAAGGTCTGTTATTCCGTCAACTCTCTTATCCCTGTGAAGCTCGGATATTTTTTCTATGAGTTTTGCCTTGTTTACCATGTACGGAAGTTCAGTCACAACAATTCTGTTTTTGCCGTTTTCCATAGGCTCTATGTTTGAAACAGCACGAACTCTTATCTTGCCCCTTCCTGTTCTATAAGCCTGCTCAATGCCGCTTGTTCCAAGTATCTCTGCTCCCGTTGGGAAATCAGGTCCTTTTATTATTTTTAATAATTCTTCTATCTCAGTTTCTTTGTCTATCTCATAGTTGTCTATTATCTTTACGACACCGTCAATAACCTCACGGAGATTGTGAGGCGGAATATTTGTTGCCATACCTACTGCGATACCACTTGTTCCGTTTACAAGAAGATTCGGAAATCTTGACGGAAGTACAACAGGCTCTTTTTCAGTCTCATCGAAGTTCGGTATAAAATCAACAGTATCTTTCTTGATGTCTCTAAGCATCTCTATTGAAATCTTGCTGAGTCTTGCCTCAGTGTAACGCATGGCTGCTGCCCCATCACCGTCAACCGAGCCAAAGTTTCCATGTCCGTCAACAAGAGGGTATCTTGTAGACCAGTCCTGAGCAAGATTTACAAGTGCTCCATAAATAGAGCTGTCACCGTGTGGATGATATTTACCCATAGTATCACCGACAATACGGGCACATTTACGGTGTGGCTTGTCAGGTCCGTTATTTAATTCTATCATGGCATACATAATACGCCTTTGAACAGGCTTTAGACCGTCCCTTACATCCGGTAAAGCTCTCGCAGCTATTACCGACATTGCGTAATCTATGTATGAGGTCTCCATGGTCTTTTTAAGGTCAACTTCATTAATCTTATCAAAGATATTTTCGTCCATTTTCATCCTCATTTCTGCATTTTGCTGATTTTCATACTAATCCTGTGCTGTTTTGCACACAACAAGTTTGTGCAAAGCACAAATCCTGAATATATTGATTTTTACGCTATATATCTAAATTTCTTACATACTTAGCATTTTCCTCAATGAACTGGCGACGCGGCTCTACTTTGTCGCCCATCAATGTATTAAATACTACATTCATTTCCGCCTCAGAATCATTGTCCATGTTTACACGGAGAAGTATTCTCTTTTCAGGGTCCATTGTTGTATCCCAGAGCTGCTCTGCATCCATCTCTCCAAGACCTTTGTAACGCTGTATCTTGTTATTGCTGTCTCGTCCTATCTCTGCAAGTATCTGTGCAAGCTCATTGTCATCATAAGCATAGTGCACGACCTTGTTTCTCTCTACTTTGTAAAGAGGCGGCTGTGCAAGATATACATGTCCCTGCTTGATAAGTTCAGGCATAAATCTGTAAAGGAATGTAAGCATAAGTGTTGCAATATGAGCACCGTCTACATCGGCATCAGTCATTATGACTATTTTATCATATCTTAGCTTTGATATGTCAAAATCCTCCCCGATACCAGTACCAAATGCCGTTATCATTGCTTTTATTTCATTGTTTACAAGAATCTTGTCAAGTCTTGATTTCTCAACATTCAATATCTTACCACGAAGCGGAAGTATCGCCTGTGTTGCCCTGTTTCTTGCAGTCTTTGCACTTCCACCGGCTGAATCTCCCTCGACTATGTAAATCTCGCAATTCTTTGGGTCTTTATCACTGCAATCTGCAAGTTTTCCCGGAAGACTTGTGCTTTCAAGTGCAGTCTTTCTTCTTGTAAGATCTCTTGCCTTTCTCGCAGCATCCCTTGCTCTCTGTGCAAGTATAGCTTTGTCACAGATAATCTTTGCAATCTGAGGATTTTGCTCAAGGAAGTAGGTAAGCTGTTCACTCATTACACTCTCAACAGCACCTCTCGCCTCACTGTTTCCAAGTTTCTGTTTAGTCTGACCTTCAAACTGAGGTTCAGAAATCTTTATACTGACGATTGCTGCAAGTCCCTCTCTAATATCCTCACCGGCAAGATTAGGCTCGCTGTCTTTGAGAAGTTTGTTTGTTCTCGCATAATCGTTAAAGCACTTTGTAAGGGCATTTCTAAAGCCTGTAAGATGTGTTCCTCCCTCAGGTGTCGTGATATTATTTACAAAGCTGTATGTACTTTCTGTATATGAATCATTGTGCTGCATTGCAACTTCAACATATATGTTGTTTTTAATTCCCTCACAGTAGATAACATCATCATAGATTGGTGTCTGACTTTTATTTAAATAGTCAACATACTCCTTAATACCGCCCTCATAGTGAAAAGCTCTTATCTTAGGCTCTTCAAGTCTTTTATCTATAAGTATTATCTTTATTCCCTTTGTAAGAAATGCCATCTCACGAAGTCTCTGCCTGAGCGTATCAAAATCAAAAACAGTTTCTTCAAAAATTTCTTTGTCAGGTAAAAATACAACCTCTGTTCCTCTCTTTGTCGTATCTCCGACCACTTTGAGCGGATACATTACTTTTCCACGCTCATATCTCTGCCTATACATTTTTCCGTCCTTGTGAATCGTAACCTCAAGCCATTCCGACAAAGCATTTACAACAGATGCTCCTACACCGTGGAGACCACCTGATACTTTGTATCCACCGCCTCCGAACTTACCTCCGGCATGAAGGATTGTAAATACAACTTCTACCGCAGGCAGTCCTGCTTTTTTGTTTATACCTACAGGAATTCCACGACCATTGTCCTTTACACAGATGGAATTATCCTCATTTATTGATACCTCTATCTCCGTACAATATCCAGCCAGCGCCTCATCAACCGAATTATCTACTATCTCATAGACCAGATGATGAAGTCCTCTTACAGATGTACTTCCAATATACATACCAGGTCTTTTACGCACAGCCTCAAGTCCCTCTAATATCTGAATCTGGTCTGCACCGTATTCACCATTAACTTCTGTTCCCATCTTTTCCTCCATTTCCTGCTAACTGCATTACTTCTAAATACTCTCCACTTTATTTTTCTATCTTTACTGTACCATCTGTCACTTTAAAAATTCTGTCTAAAGCAAGACTTTTGTCTATAAATTCTTCAAGTCCGGTACAGGTAACTATCGTCTGTATGTCACTTATGCTTTCCATCAAAAAATTTTGTCTGTTCCTGTCAAGCTCTGACAACACATCATCAAGTAATAATACAGGTGTATCACCTATTATCTTTTTTACAAGTTCTATCTCCGCAAGTTTTAAAGACAAGGCACAAGTTCTTTGCTGTCCCTGTGAACCAAATCTGCGAATATCTATATCTCCATTCATGAAACATATATCATCTCTGTGAGGTCCAACACCTGTATTACAAAAATGCAAATCCTTTTTTCTTGTCTGCTTAAGCTTGTCTGCAAAATTTTCCCATGATACATCCGGCTCATAAAAAACTTCAACCCGCTCTTTTCCGCCGGTCAGCCTTGAATTGTATTTAGTCACAATCTCAGAAAGCATCTGTAAAAATTTTGTACGGGTTTTTATTATCCTGATACCATAATTTACAAGCTGTTCGTCCCATATATCAAGCGTATCAATAAGTGACGGCTCATAAATCATCTGTTTTAAAAGCTTGTTTCGCTGGTGAAGCACTTTATTGTATTCTCCAAGATCATAAAGATATACATTGTCAAGCTGTGACAATTCGAGATTTACAAATCTTCTCCTCTCTGACGGTCCATTCTTGACTATTTTTAAATCCTCCGGTGAAAAAAAGATGATATTTACCATGCCTAACAGCTCACTTGACCGTCTGATAGGTATTCCGTCAATCGCAATTCCCTTCGCCTTATTTTTTCTAAGATGCATATCTATACGGTGTGACACTCCACGCTTGGTTATAAACATACGGATATGAGCTTCGTCACAGCCTATTTTTATGAGTTCCTTATCATTACTTCCCTTATGAGATTTGGTAGTTCCGGCTACAAAGACAGATTCCAGTATGTTGGTTTTTCCCTGAGCATTGTCACCATACAAAATATTAGTATGCTCATGAAAATCAAGTCTGGCAGAATCATAATTTCTGAAATTTCCCACCTCTATTGAATCAATCTTCATAACATTCCACCTTACTCCCCGATAACAGTAACTTGCTTTCCGTCATACTCAAATACATCCTGAGGATAAAGTTTTCTTCCCCTTCTTGTATCAACTTCGCCATTAACTTTAACCTCACCATTTTGAACGACTATCTTTGCTTCAACACCTGATGATACAAGATTTGCAAGTTTAAGAGCCTGACCAAGTTTTATAAATTCATCACTAATCTGTATTGCTTCCATTTCAGCCTCCAATCATTTTAATTAAAATTAACAGGTAATATGAGATAAATATAGCTTTCATCCTTATCTCTGATAAAGCACGGAGCTTTTGGATTTATCATATAAAGCGTAATCTCCTCATCATCTATAACCCTTAATGCATCAATTAAGAATCGTGGATTAAAGCCGATAAGAATATCTTTACCTTCCTTAACTGCATCTATTTCTTCATCCATAGAACCAATAGACGAATTCATTGCAAGTCCCATACTATTGTCCTTTATATCAATAATAACAGGTTTCTTTTCAGATTCCTTCATGAGAAGAGTTGTTCTGTCAATACTGTCGAGCATTTCTTTTTTATTTACAGTAATCTTAGTTTCATAATCACTTGAAAGCATCTTATCTATTTTATAATACTCACCCTCTATAAGTCTTGAGAGAACTACTGTATTTTCAAATTCAAAAAGTATATGCTTGTCCGTAAAATAAATCTTAACAATATCATCAACACCTCCATTAAGAATCTTGTTAATCTCAATGAGCGTTTTACCTGGAATAATAACGCTGATATTGTCATAGGAGTTGTTTAACTCAACATTTCTTATAGATATTCTATGTCCATCAAGAGAAACAACCTTTAATTTATTATCAGTAATCTCAAATAATTCGCCTGTCATAACTTTAGTATTTTCATTATCAGAAATACTAAAGACAGTCTGTCTGATAATATCTTTAAGCGTAAATTGAGATATTTCTACATGTTTTTCTTTAACAATCTGTGGGAGGTATGGAAATTCATCTGTAGGTTTAGCTGCAATATTGAACTTTGCCTTTCCACATTTAATAAATAATTGATAGTTTTCATTAACATTAATCTCTACCTGCTCAGATGGTAATTTACGAATAATGTCTGAAAATACTTTTGCTCCTATAGCAACATTACCTTCTTCAACAATTTGACCTTCAATTACAGTTTCAATACCAATCTCAAGGTCATTGGCAATAAGCTTAATAATATTATTCTCAGCTTCAATAACAAGACATTCTAAGATTGCCATAGTTGATTTCCCCGGAATAGCTTTAAGAACAATATTTATACCATCGAGTAATTTACTTTTATCACAAATGATGTTCATTGTGTATAACTCCCTTCAAAACTTTTTTAGAAAAAAAATAAAAAATAATAATAGTAAATTCAGCAGTAGCAGCAGTAGGGGGTGTTGATAAGTTGAAAAGTACCTCAAACCACTGTGGATACTGAATTAGTCAGTATGGATAACTATCTTAACAAAATCTGAATTGATGTTGATAACTGCTAAATTATCCACAATTACAAAAGTGAAAATTGGGAAAATGTTAATCTGTATCAACAAAAATTGTCGATATGTCAATTTTATATCAACAAACATATACAGATTACATCCATAGTCGGATATAAACTGTAAATGTTATTACTTATATAAAGTAAAACTTAATTAAAAGATCATTGAGGGTCAATTTTCTTATTCAGGACATCAAGAGTTTTTATAAGATCCTCATTGTTGTCCGGATCATTTAATTTCTTCTCTATTATTTCAATACCATGAAGTATAGTAGAATGATGTCTGTTGCCAAGTTTATTACCAATTTCTGCAAGCGGACTGCTTGTAAGCTGGCGGCATAAATACATACAGATATGACGAGGAAATGCAATATTTGAATTACGCTTAGTAGACATAAGGTCTTTAACTGTAATTCCAAAATGATCTGCAACAGTCTCGGTAATATAATCAATGGTTATTTGTCGTTTCATATTCGGATTTATCATATCTGACAAAGCTTCTTTGGCAAGTTCCATTGTGACTTCTTTGCCGCATAGGTTTGAAAAAGAGATTACTTTATTTATGGCACCCTGTAACTCTCGTATGTTTGATATTATATTAGAAGCAATGTAATCTAATATAGAATCGTCTATAGCAATATTTTCCTCGATGACTTTTTTGCGGAGAATCGCCATTCTTGTCTCATAGGTAGGCGTTTTTATATCAACAGTAAGTCCCATCTCAAAACGGGAACGAAGACGTTCTTCTAGCGTAGTCATTGTAGAAGGATGTTTATCGCTGGATATGATAATTTGTTTTCCTAAACCATGAAGATGATTAAATGTATGGAAAAATTCAAGCTGCGTAGCTTCTTTTCCTTCAATAAACTGAATATCATCTATAAGGAGTACATCAACCGTTCTATATTTATTTCTAAAATCCTGACGTGCCGTGGAATGTTCATTTTTGCTGTCTCGAACGGCATCAACTATTTCGTTTGTAAAAGTTTCGCTTGTAACATAAACGACCTTTTTGGTCTTGTCGTGCTCCAAAATATAGTTGGCGATGGCGTGCATCAGATGGGTTTTACCGAGTCCGGCACCTCCATATATAAAAAGAGGGTTGTAAGTATCACCGGGTTCTTCGGCTACTTTCAAAGATGCAGCATGGGCATAGTCATTGTTGTCGCCGACAATAAAAGTGTCAAAGGTGTAGTTTGGGTTAATGGATGGGTTCAACCTCACTTTTTTTTCTTCTTTTTCAGGCATATTAGTGGAATTTTTGGCATCAAGCTCAGTTAAAGAAATGTAGGTAAGTTCATAATGAACATTAGTAACTTCTTCAATCGCAACAGAAAGAAAAGTGTTGTATTTCTGTTCAATAAACTGTTTGCTGTTGCTTCCAATGCTTGTATCATCTATTAATATGGTAATAGTATTGTCTTTTACGCCATACAAACTTAATTTTTTAATGAAAGTACGATAGGATACATCAGAAATATCAAAATCCACTTTCATCCGCTCAAGGATTTCGTCCCATCTTTCATAAAGTTCATTTTCCAAGACTTTGTACCTCATTTCTTAAAAATTTCCAAAATGTTAATAACCTATCTAAATAAAGATAAAATAGGCACTAATAACACATCATATATAATCATTTTATCTCAAAAAGGCATAAAATACAAGTTATTATCAACAAAAGTGCATAGATGTTAATAAAAACTGTTGATATGTTGTTAATAATGTTGAAAATGAAGTTAAAACTGAAATTTATAACTAATTAACAGTTATCAACACTAAATTAACAAAAATTGTGCATAACTTGTTATTTATTAGAAAAGACAAAAAAACACGAAATTTCGGCAAAAAAGTGGATAATGTTAATAACTTTGTGGATAACTGTTGAAAGTATGTTGCATAGAGGGAGAGTTATCCACAAATTGTGCACATTTTGTTCATAACTCTTGACGAACATACATTTTATCAACATTCTCAAATACAGTATTTATAGGACTTTACACTATATAAACAGCTATGTTAATGATGTTGATTATTAATGTGGAATATTAATTGTGGAAATAGAAATAAAAAAGTTTCTTCCTATTATAATATGTTATTGATACAATCAACATATAAACAATTTTTTTGATTAACAGTATTAACTTGTGAATAAAACTGTTGAAAATGTGTTAAATAATGTGATTTTAATGTTAATATTAACAGTGTTTATATTAATCGGATATATGGGTAAATATTGTTATTTTGGAATGTTTAAATTTATCATGCTATATAAATATCTGTGTACCAGCGGAGTTTATAAAACTAATAGCACTGGTTTTATTAAATTCGTAACAGTTCAGCCTTTCATTTCTTAAATTCATCTAAAATCAAGAATTTTACTTGACGAATTGCTCTTTTGCTAATATAATATGTGATATGCGTGATTATATGCGTAGAAGTAGAAATAAAGGAGGTGTTTTGTAATGAAGATGACATTTCAGCCAAAGAAAAGATCAAGATCAAAGGTTCATGGTTTTAGAAAGAGAATGCAGACAGCTAATGGAAGAAAAGTATTAGCAAGCAGAAGAGCAAAAGGAAGACATAAGTTATCCGCATAGGTCGCATTTATGTGACCTTTTCTTCTATCATAAAGATTTGCCTTTGTAGAGGGAAAAGTTGTGTTTATATCGATTTCAAAAAATTTTGAATTTTTAAATGTATATCATCATGGTAAATCCTATGCCAACAGATATTTGGTTATGTATATACTAAAAAATGGCAGCAGTAATAACAGATATGGGATTACAGTCAGTAAAAAAGTTGGAAACAGTGTTGTCAGGCATAGGGTTACCAGATTGATAAGAGAGAGTATCAGATTAAATGAAGAAAAGTTTGCCAGGGGTTATGACATTGTTATAATTGCTAGAAATACAGCTAAAGGTAAAAAGTATAGTGATATTGCAAGTGCATTTTTACATTTGGGTAAGATGCATAAAATTTTAAGAGATGATCAACTATGAAATCAATACTTGTATTTATAATAAAAATATATCGTAAATATATATCTCCCTTGAAAGGAAGACCGACGTGTATATATACACCTACTTGTTCGCAATATGCGATAGAAGCACTGGAAAAGTATGGTTTTTTTAAAGGGAGTTTTTTGGCTGTAAAAAGAATTTTGAGGTGTCATCCTTTTGCGAAGGGCGGGTACGATCCGGTTCCTTGAGATTCCCCTTTGATTTGGCACAGGAGGACTTATAATTTATGAATGTAATTTTAACAACTTACCAAGGTGCTATTTTAGGACCGATAGCGAGAGTTCTGGGTTATATTTTACAGGCATTATATGCTTTATTGGCGAATTTCGGTATTGAGAATACAGGAATTTGTATGATTTTGTTTACATTTTTGGTAAATGGTCTGATGATGCCAATGCAGATCAAACAGCAGAAATTCTCAAAAATGTCGATGATAATGAATCCTGAAATTCAGGCGATTCAGAAAAAATATAAAAATAAGAAAGATCAGGCATCACAGCAGAAGATGTCTTTAGAAACTCAGGCAGTGTATCAGAAATATGGAGTAAGTCCGGCAAGCGGATGTCTGCCTATGCTGATAACATTTCCTATATTATTTGCGTTATATCGTGTTATTTATAATATTCCGGCATATGTACCTCAAGTATATGATGTTTACAGCGGAATCGCACAGCAGATTAAAAGTGCGGGAGTAAGCGTTGAGCAGCTCTCAAAGATGGTTTCATCAAGCACATATGTTGTTACAAATGCTGTATCAGCAGCAAAAAATAGTGATAATATAAGTTATTTTGTAGATGTACTTGGACAGTTCAATACGAATGCATGGACACAGCTTGCAGCAAAGTGCCCTGATTTAAAGACAGCTATTATGGAAGTAGCAGAAAAATCAAAGCATATCAACACATTCTTAGGGTTGAATATTGCAGATACTCCGGCAATAAAGAGTGTAAGTGTTATTATTCCGATTTTATCGGTGGTGACACAGATACTCAGCACGAAGATAAGTATGGCAGGAACACAGCAGCCGGATGCATCAGACAATCCTACGGCACAGTCTATGAAGACTATGAATAATGTAATGCCATTTATTACCGGTCTGATGTGTTTTATGTTCCCAATAGGTGTTGGTATATACTGGGTTGCAGGTAATGTATTTCGTATATTCCAGGGAATTGGAATAAATGTCTATTTCTCAAAGATAGATATGGATGCCGAGATGGCAAAAAATGTTGAGAAGAATAAAAAGCGCATGGAAAAGATGGGGCTTGATCCTAATACCACAATGCAGGATATAGCTAAACAGAGGACGAGTTCCATTAACAATAAGACCACACAGGCTAAGAGTTCAAATAAAAACAGTGGGATAAATAAAAATGCAAATACAGTCAGTAAAAAAGACTCACCTAATAATGGCGGAAACAAGAATTATAAAAAAGGCAGTATAGCGGCTTATGCAAATATGCTGGCTCGTGATACCGGTGACAAAGATAAGAAAGAATATCGTATAAATTCGCAGAGCAGCGGTAAAAGCCAGACAGGGAAGAAAAAGTAAGGTTGTTGTTTATAACACTTAGTGTGAATATCAATAATCGCATTGACTGTTATGGAAATGGAGGAGAATATGTCAGATTGGAGAGAATTTACAGGAAAAACAGTTGATGATGCATTGACAAATGCATTGGTTGAACTGGAAACTACAAGTGACAAAGTGGAATATGAAGTTTTAGAAGAAGGAAGTTCAGGAATACTTGGATTATTCAGTAAAGCTGCTGTTATCCGTGTCAAAAAGCTTGATGATATAAGAGAAACAGCGGTAGAATTCTTAAATGATGTATTCAAGGCAATGGAGATGAATGTCGATATTGAAATTGAATATAATGAAGTTGAAAATCAGATGAATATTGAACTTTCAGGAGATGAGATGGGGATGCTCATCGGTAAGAGAGGCGTTACACTTGATTCGCTTCAGTATCTTGTAAGTCTTGTGATAAACAAAAAGACAGAAGAGTATGTTAAAGTAAAGATAGATACAGAAAATTATCGTCAGAGAAGAAAGGAAACTCTTGAAAATCTTGCAAGAAATCTTGCACATAAGGTTAAGAGGATTCATAAGAGTGTTATTTTAGAGCCGATGAATCCTTATGAGAGAAGAGTGATTCATTCTACACTTCAGAATGATAAATATGTTGAAACTCACAGTGAAGGTGAGGAGCCATATAGAAAAGTTGTTATTTCTTTAAAGCCGGGCTTTGAAAAGGAATACGACAAGAAGAAAAAGTATGGTTATGGTAATAAATCAAGATACAGAAATAATGGTGGTTATAAAAAGTATAATAATTCATATAGGAAAAATTATAACAGATACGATGAAAATAAAGATGTAGTTCTTGATGAAACAAAAAATGCAACAGACGGAGAATAGTTGCTGGCAGATGGTAACTATGAATAAGGAAAGGGGCTGGTTTTCAGTCCCTTTTGCTTTATATTAAATTTGGAGGTTTTGATGCATACAAAAACTATTGCGAGTATTGCAAGTGGAATGGGCGGTGGAATAGGAGTAATAAGAATAAGCGGAGATGATGCTATGACTATCGCCGGTAAGATATTTAGAAAAAGAAGTCAGATAGACCTGTCATCAGAATGTGAGAAAGAAGATGTGCAGTCTGATGATAAATTTTTTGAAAAAACAGATACACATACGATACATTATGGATTTATTGTTGATGAGGGGAAAGTTGTAGACGAGGTTATGGTTTTGGTTATGAAAAAACCTAACAGTTATACAAGGGAAGATGTGATAGAGATTGATTCACACGGAGGACCATTTATAGTAAAAAAGATTTTGGAAACGGTACTGAAAAACGGGGCTGCTCTTGCTGAGCCGGGTGAATTTACCAAAAGGGCATTTTTTAATGGAAGAATAGATCTTGCACAGGCTGAGGCTGTAATGAAGCTTATATCATCTGAAAATAATTATGCTTTAGACAGTGCACTGAGCCAGCTTGAAGGAAATTTATCAAAATATATTGAAGATATAAGGCAGGATATACTTTATGATATGGGATATATAGAAGCTGCACTTGACGACCCTGAACATTATGACCTTGGAAAGTTTAGGTTTGAATTAAGAGATAAACTTGAGAGGGATAAAGATAAGCTTAATGAGCTTGTTGAGCATTTTGATGATGGCAGAATGAAGTCAGAGGGGATAAATACGGTTATAGTAGGAAAACCAAATGCCGGAAAGTCTTCGCTTATGAATCTGCTTCTCGATGAGGAAAGAGCCATTGTCACAAATGTAGCAGGTACGACAAGGGACATTCTTGAGGAGCGAGTTAAGCTTGGGGATGTTATTTTAAATCTTGTGGATACGGCAGGAATACATGAAACGGATGATGTTGTAGAAAATATCGGTGTAAATAAAGCAATAGAGTATGCAGATAAATGTGATTTTATAATATATGTTGTTGATTCAAGTGAAAAACTGGATGATGCAGATTTCCAGATAATTGATATATTGCAGCAGAAAAAGGGTGTAATATTAATGAATAAGTCTGATCTTAACCCGGTTACGACTGTCAACGATATTCAAAAAAGGCTTGACTGGGAATGTATTACATTTTCTAATGAGACAAAACAGGGAATGAAAGAGTTAGAAGATTATGTTAATAATTCATTCCTTGACGGAGATATATCGTTTAACGATCAAGTACATTTGACAGGTATAAGGCATAAAGAGGCGGTTATGGCTGCAATAGAAAGCATAGATGCCGTGCTGCAGGCAATAGACGATGAAATGCCGGAGGATTTCTTTACAATAGATATGATGGATGCTTATAAGGGACTTGGTCTGATAAACGGTGAAACGGCATCAGAGGATTTAGTCAATAAAATATTTAAAGAATTTTGTATGGGAAAATAAGATGGAGGTTAAGAAAATGCCATATACTTATGAAAGTTATGATGCGGTTGTAATAGGTGCAGGTCATGCCGGCTGCGAAGCTGCTTTAGCGACAGCAAGGCTTGGCTTAAAAACGCTTATATTTACGGTTAGCGTTGACAGTATTGCAATGATGCCGTGTAATCCAAATGTAGGTGGAAGTTCAAAAGGGCATTTGGTTAGGGAGATAGATGCGCTCGGTGGCGAGATGGGAAAAAACATAGACAGGACATTTATTCAGACGAAAATGTTAAATATGTCTAAAGGTCCGGCTGTTCACTCTTTAAGGGCACAGGCTGATAAAAAAAATTACAGTAATTCAATGAGAAGAGTGCTTGAAAATACGGATAATCTCACGATAAAACAGGGTGAGGTTGCACAGGTGCTTGTGGAAGATGGAAAAGTTGCGGGGGTTAAGACAACTTCTGATGCAATTTACCCTTGCAATGTTGTTATCATGTGTACGGGAACATATTTAAAGGCAAGATGTATATATGGTGATGTAAGCCAATATACAGGTCCTAATGGACTAAGTGCGGCTAACAGTCTCAGTCAGTCGCTTTTAGACCTCGGAATAGAGCTTAGAAGATTTAAAACGGGTACACCGGCAAGAGTTGATAAGAGAACGATTGACTTTTCTAAAATGGAGGAGCAGAAAGGTGATGAAAATATAGTTCCGTTTTCATTTACAAACACACCTGAAGAGTTGGAGAGAGAGCAGGTATCGTGCTGGCTTACCTACACTAACGAAGAAACACATGAAATTATTAGAGAAAATATTGACAGGTCGCCAATGTACTCTGGAAATATAAAGGGAACGGGTCCCAGATATTGTCCGTCAATAGAGGATAAAGTTGTTAGATTTGCTGACAAAAAAAGACATCAGGTATTTTTAGAGCCTGAGGGTCTATACACAAATGAGATGTATATAGGTGGAATGTCAAGTTCACTGCCAGAGGATGTGCAGTACAGAATGTACCATACAGTTCCGGGGCTTGAACACGCAGCAATCGTGAGGAATGCTTATGCTATCGAATATGACTGTATAAATCCATTGCAGTTAAAAGCATCATTGGAATTTAAAAATATATCAGGATTTTTCAGTGCAGGACAGGCAAATGGAAGCTCAGGATATGAGGAGGCAGCAGCCCAGGGGATAATTGCAGGAATAAATGCGGCAAGAAAGTTCTTGGGAAAAGAACCGGTCGTTTTGGACAGATCGCAGGCATATATAGGTGTGCTTATAGATGATCTTGTGACAAAGGGGACAAATGAGCCGTACAGAATGATGACATCAAGAGCAGAGTACAGGCTTTTGCTAAGACAGGATAATGCAGATATGCGTCTGACGGGAATAGGTCATGAGATAGGTCTTATAGATGATGAGCGTTACGAAAAGCTGCTTGAAAAAGAAAGACTTATTGAAGAAGAAGTGGATAGGATGAAAAAGACAACTGTAGGTGCGAGAGCAGAAGTTCAGGAACTTCTTGCAAAATATGAAAGTACACCGTTACAGTCGGGAACAACTCTTGCGGAATTATTGAAAAGACCGGAATTGTCATATGAGATAATCAAGGATATAGACAAGGACAGAAAAGAACTTCCGGAAGATGTAAAAGAACAGGTAAACATTGAACTCAAATATGAGGGCTATATAAAAAGACAGTTACGACAGGTAGAGCAGTATAAAAAACTTGAAAATAAAAAAATACCTGAAGATATTGATTATGATGATGTTTATAGCCTTAGAAAAGAAGCGGTCCAGAAACTAAAAGAATTAAGACCGGCATCGGTGGGACAGGCATCAAGAATATCGGGAGTATCACCGGCGGATATATCGGTGCTTCTTATATATCTTGGAAAGTGATTTTTGTAAACAACGGTGATATACTGCTGAGATTAGATAAGAAAGTGATTTTTTTTGATGGTATAAATCAGGTGTATTGTTAAGTGTTTGAAATAATAATTATAAAATACAGATTGTCTATGTCTGCTGGCTTGATTGCAAAATTAAAACGAGCTTTAATCGTATGGTTTAATTATAAAATAAATGTTATATTTAATTGCCTGATTTGGTTATAAAGTAAAGATTATCTTTTTTTGGAAGAGAGGTGGAATAATGGGTGAAAAGTTAAAAGAAATTCTAAAAGATGGAGCGTTGGCAGCAGATATTGATTTGACTGATAGTCAGCTTGATAAGTTTGAAAAGTTTTATGAACATTTGATAGAAAAAAATAAAGTGATGAATCTTACTGCTATTACTGATGAGAGAGATGTGGTTTATAAGCATTTTATTGACAGTATTGCATTGATTAAAAAGATTAACTTTGACGGTAAAAAAGTTATTGATGTGGGAACAGGAGCAGGGTTTCCGGGAATACCACTTGCTATCGTGACTGACAATGCAGAATTTGTTCTTATGGACTCGCTGAATAAAAGAATAAAATTTTTAAACGAAGTAATAGAAATCTGTGATTTGAAAAATGTTACAACAATTCATGCGAGGGCGGAGGAACTAGGAAGAGATACGGAGTATAGAGAAAAATTCGATTATTGTGTTTCGAGAGCTGTTGCAAATATGTCTACACTTTTGGAATATTGCATACCGTTTGTGAGAGTAGGAGGTGTATTTGTGTCATATAAATCCGGTGATGTGACAGAAGAAATTGAATTATCAAAAAATGCTCAAAAACAATTGTTTTGCAGGATAAAAGATGTTATTGGCTTTTCAATCCCAAATACAGATATAAGCAGAAGTTTTGTCGTGTTTGAAAAGAAAAAGGAATTAAATAAAAAATATCCGAGACAGGGCGGTAAGCCTAAAAAGAGTCCATTATAAAATGGTTCATTTGTATCACCCAGATGGAACTAAACAGAGAATATTAATATTTTGTGTTTTGCTGCCAGCAACAGCGGATAGTGTTAAGGACAAAAAAGAGATGGTTGTGAATATCTGTTTAGAGTAATTAACTATTTTAGATAGTTAATTACTATCCAAAAATATTGTTTGAAATATAAGTTTGATTTTTAAGTTTTAGCATTTCTGCAGAACTTTGGAAAAAGGGATAATTTGAAATTTCAAATATAGTCAATTTTTTGCTTAAAAATAGTAACAGTTCTACCATAAAAAGGTACTTAACAATACAATGAACAAGCTCATTGTATTGTTAAGTATCTTTTTATGGCTGAACTGTTACTAAAAATATATAAATATTTGTGAAGGACAGTAGAAGATTATTAATAAAAATGGTATAATGTTTCACGTGAAACATTATACCGTTTTTGAATTTGAAAATCAGTGTAGTGTATCTCAGATTTTAAGTTAAACGACATAGAGTGGATTTTCGGTACGCACGGTGGAAAAATGTGCAAAAGAATGTGGCGGTTTACAGTTGACGCAATGAAGCAGATGAAAATTTATACAAATTATTTGGTGAAATATTAATGTTACATTATATCAGGGAAGGAAAGACAAAATAAATTAATGGGACAAATAACAATATTAGTTAATTATAAGGTAAAACATGAAACCAGAGAGATATTTGTTAATGAAGTAATCGAAAGTGAAATCTTAGACAAAATAAAAAAAAGAAGATGGATTTATTTCTTATGAATATTTTTATAATGTAACAAATTCTGATGGTTTACTTCTGGTAGAAAAGTGGATATCTGAAGAAAAACAACAACAGCATTTAAAAACAGAACATATGAAAAAGTTAAAAGCTATTAAGGAAAAGTATATATTAGAGACTGATGTGCAGAGTTTTAGAGAATAAATGGATAGAAGCACAGAGTTGATTTTAAAAAAAGAACTATTACTAAATAAAAAAATAAGTATTTGTATTTAAAAAAAGTTCTGTTTGTTGTAAAATAGAAAATGTCAAAAATAAAATACAGCTAGTGAAACCAAATAATATTGATAATATTATAATGTTTCACGTGAAACATTATAACATTATCAATATTACTATTTTACTGTACAGGAAAATGCTCGTAAAGTAGTGTGGCATCAACGAGAATAGCGAAACAATTCTTGGAGAGCAAAACGCTGGTTTTACTCTTTTTTACGGCTGATATTTAACAAGATAAAAGAAATGAGGTGAAAAAATGGGGAGAATAATTGCAATATCAAATCAAAAGGGTGGTGTAGGTAAAACTACTACTGCAATAAATTTATCAGCTTGTCTGGCTGAAAAAGATAAAAAAGTTTTGACGATTGATATGGATCCTCAGGGAAATACAACGAGTGGGTTGGGAATTGACAAAAATGAAGTTGAAGATACGAGTTATGAAGTCCTGTTAGGCGAGGCTAAGATAGAAAATGCTATAACTAAATCAATTATGGATGGGTTATTTGTAGTTCCGTCAGAAAGAGGCTTGGCCGGAGCTGAAATTGAACTTATTGGGAAAGTAGACAGAGAGTTTATATTAAAAAAGGAAGTTGAAAGAATAAAAGATGACTATGATTTTATTATAATTGACTGTCCACCATCATTAAATACGCTTACTGTTAATGCAATGACTACGGCTGATACGGTGATAGTACCTATTCAATGTGAGTATTATGCATTAGAAGGACTCAGCGAATTAATGTACACAATCCAGCTTGTTAAAGAGAGATTAAATAATGAACTTGAAATTGAGGGAATCGTATTCACTATGTATGATGCAAGAACTTGTTTGTCATTACAGGTTGTAGAAAATGTAAAAGAGAATATCGATAAGAAAATATATAAATCAATTATTCCAAGAAATGTAAGGCTTGCGGAGGCTCCAAGCTATGGACAGCCAATTAATTTGTATTCGCCCAGATCCGCTGGAGCGGAAGCATATAGGGCTTTAGCAGATGAGGTTATTGCAAGAAAATAAGTTATGAAAGGAAAACATATTATGGCTAAGAAAGGTCTTGGAAAAGGTATCGATGTATTGATACCGCAGGCAAAAGAAAAAACTAAGTCAGAAAAAGAAAACATAAAGACAAAAGAAGTTATCAAAGAGGTTGTTAAGGAAGTTATTAAAGAGGTTGATACCATAGATATTAATAAAATAGAACCTAATAAAAATCAGCCTAGAAAGAGTTTTGATGAAGATTCTATACATGAACTTGCTGAGTCAATTAAATTGAGGGGGATCATTCAACCACTTGTAGTGCAAAAGGGCGAAAAAGGGTTATATACAATTATTGCAGGAGAGAGAAGATGGAGGGCTGCAAAAATAGCCGGACTTAAGGATATTCCGGTAGTTGTGAAAAATTACAGCAATCAGGAAATAATGGAGATTGCACTTATTGAGAATATTCAAAGAGAAGACTTAAATCCCATTGAAGAAGCAGAGGCATATGAACAGCTTATAAAGGAATATAATCTGAGACAGGATGAAGTTGCTGAAAAAGTGTCAAAGAGCAGGGTGGCTATAACTAATTCACTCAGACTTCTCAAATTGGATGAGAGAGTAAGACGGATGGTTATTGAGGAAAAATTAAAAAGTGGTCACGCAAGAACGCTTATTCCAATAGAAGATGGGGATTTGCAATATGAAATTGCACAGAAAATTTTTGATGAAAAGTTAAGTGTAAGAGATACAGAAAAACTTGTTAAGAATATTTTGAACGGAAAGAGTAAGAAAAAAGAAAATAAAAAACAGGTAAATTCTCAGGAAGAAATAATTTATAAGAGATTTGAAGAAGATTTAAAAATGACTTTTGGAACAAAAGTTAATATTAACAGAAAATCAAAAGATAGGGGAAAAATTGAAATTGAGTATTATTCACAGAGTGAATTTGAAAGAATACTTGAATTAATTCATGGAATTAAAGACGAGAGAGAGGCAGACTAAAAATGAAATTATTTAATGAATTTGGAATTGATATTGGATATGTTGTGTTAGGTATGGCAGGGGTAATATTGCTTATGTTTATTATGCTAATTGTGACAATGGCAAAAAACAGCAGTACAAGAAAAAAATATAAAAAATTTATGGCTGGCGAAAATGGAAAAAATCTCGAAAAAGCTATTTTAGATAAGTTTTCGACAGTAGATGTGCTGGAGGCAGAAGTTCATGAACTTAGTGAGAGAGTTGAAAATGTATCTGGGCGACTTGTTTCGTCATATCAAAAAATAGGACTTGTAAAATATGATGCATTTAAGGAAATAGGTGGAAAACTTAGTTTTGTACTTGTTTTGCTTACTGAAGAGGACAATGGTTTTATTATAAATTCTATGCACAGTTCAAGAGAAGGCTGTTTTACATATGCTAAAGAAGTTGTAAACGGAGAAGCCTTTGTGATTTTATCTGAAGAAGAACAGCAGGCTCTCGAGGAGGCAAAATCAAATATCGGTCTTAAGAAGTTTTCAGATGGAGAGTAATATATATATAAATTGTTCTGGAGAGTGAAATACAATAATTTTTTAGACCGAGAGTAATATATAAAAAGTTTTTTACCGGAGAGTAATATATAAAAAGTTTTCTGTTTGAAACTGAAATAAGAATATATGAAATAAGAGTATATGAAATATATAAAAAAGGTTGCTGGAAAATTCAGCAGCCTTTTAATTTTAGTGTATATTCGTAAATATAATTTTATAAATAACATTATAAGAATATCAGGAAAATGGCTTCTGATATTCTTATAAGTAAATAAATATATGTGTTATGCTTTTTTAAAATAAATGTAGCATATATGCAGCACTATTCTGATACTACACTGCCATATAGAGATTTTAATTCTGATGGAATAGTATCAGATTTTTCTTTTGAAATATGTGCAGGCAAGTCATCTGTAACAAATGAACCGCCGTTAAAATCATCGTGATAGTGTTTTACATCTTCGTTGATAGAAAACATTTTCTGGTCAAGAAATGAGATAATATTTGCACATTCTTTAAGTTCTTCTCTGATACCATCAGGAGCTTTTCCGTCAAATTTGTAATATATCTTATGCTCAAGGCTCGCCCAAAAATCCATAGCTATTGTGCGTATCTGTATTTCAACCTTTGTATCTATTTTGTCATTAGAAAGAAAAATAGGAATAGATACTATCATATGGTAGCTTGTATATCCATTAGGTTTTGGATTGGCGATATAATCTTTGACACGCAGTACAGTTACATCGCTTTGCTTGGCTATAGCATCTGCTATACGGTATATGTCTGAAGTAAAGGTACAGATGATGCGTACCCCTGCAACATCATTTACATATCTGATAATATTTTCTACGGTAAGCTCTCTGTTGTTTATACGCATTTTACGAGCTATACTGTCAGCAGATTTAATACGCGAAGATATGTGTTCTATCGGGTTATACTGATGAGCTAGTTTAAATTCGTTATTTAATATTTCTATCTTGGTACATATTTCTTTTAATACTGCATCGTAAAGCAGTAATGCTCGCTGCCATTCTTCTTCTTCATCATAATATATTGGTACTTCCATAAAAACCCCCCTTGATATAAAATGTACTACTAACCGTTTGAAAAGTAAGTTTGGTATTAATTAGCTGAAAACAAAATAAAAAGATTTTTGTTTTGTGTTTTCAGTTTAAAATATAAACTTGATATTAGTTAATTGGAAATATCAAATTAACTAATAGTGTTTAGCTGTTTTTAATTTAAAATATAAGCCTGGTATTATTTAATTGAAACCGTAAATTTTGTTACAAAAACGATATCCAAGAATAATCACCTGTCTTCCGACTTTGCTCTTTAATTGTAATGGTCTGCCAAATTTTTTGTTTGTTATGTCTCGATACACACGCTTGCTGTTGCTTTTTAAATAATCCCAAAGTTCCTGTCTTTTTCTAAGACTTTCAGGTGTACCGTCTTTAACAAGCAGAGCAGAACTGACTATCATCATCATAGCGAGATATTTTGTCATGTATGATTGTAACTTTTTATTTTTTATTGATGAAAGATCATGAGAGTCAATCATAAGCTTGGTAACTTTAAGCTGCTGGTCGATTCTTTTTATCATAATGGCTTCATTTACAGACTGGTCTTCACGCCCGATAAAATACCTATACAGATCTACATCGAGGTAAAAGATAGTGTTTACATATGGTAGTGGAATGTAGGCGTATAAGTTATCAACATAAAATGTATGCTCAGGTAATTTGAGGCTGCAATCTCTTAAAAGTTTTGTTCTGTAAATTATGGAATGCATAAGTAAATTTTGACTCATTTTAAAATGTTTTACATCTTTCCAGCCTATAAATTCATTGCATGGAATTGCACTGTGATAATTAATAGCCTTATGTTTATGTGCACTAGGTTTTTCATATACATAATTGCTTATAAGCATATCAAGTTGTTTGGAATCAGTTACAATTTCGCGTAAAAAGTCAAGAACTTTGACAAGGCTCTCTTTATCGAACCAGTCGTCACTGTCTAAAACTTTGAAGTAAAGACCGGTGGCATTTGCAAGACCCGTATTAACAGCCGAGCCATGTCCGCCATTTTCTTTATGGATGGCACGCACGATTCCCGGATATTTTTTTTCATACTTAAGTGCTATATCAAGAGTGTTGTCCGATGAACCGTCGTCAACAACGAGAATTTCAATGTCATCCCCACCTATAAGTGCTGAGTTAATAGCTTTTTCCATGTATTCCTGTGAGTTATAACTAGGAATAGTTACGCTTAATAGTTTCATAATATCTCCAATCATTATTTATTAATTGTAATCTTCCCTGCTGAAAGTCAGGAAGAGGTTCCAACTGTTAGCTGGGTTATTTATAGTTTACTTTAACACTATTATATAATGAAATTGAATTATATTAAAGGAAATAATTCTTAATTATTTATAACATTTGTGATTTATAACTTTTTAGCAAAAAAAATTAAATACCGATGTCAAATGATTCAGAGTCAGTGTAAATAATATAGCCGGATGATGCCTGAGATAATTTTTTTTGCAATAGGGTTGAGGAGAGCGATGAAAAGAATGTGCTTTTGATTTTTCCATAGCTGTCATAAGTACATAAAACGGTATTTTTATAACTGCTGTCCTGTGGAAGATTAGCTGCATTCAAAAGTATGTCGGAAAGAATTGGAAGTTGTTTTGATTTTATGTCAAATGCATTATTGTCTGAAAAAATCAGAGAGTCATCATCAAAATGCATAATGCCATTTTCAATTTTAAATGGAGCAAGAATGTCTGACAAAATTATGTTGTTAGTATAATCTAAAGCCCTAAAAACTGCATAATAAAAATTACCGTTTTTAAGATAGAGTTCTGATGAGTTTATCTTTGATACAAAATTGGCAGGTGTGTTCTCACAAAAATTAAAATAACATAAAGGAGCCGGTATGCCAATCTGGTATAAATCAGCATGATAATAATTTATCTTTTCTAAATCAATATTACTGCCCGGATTAAGGGGCAGTAAGGATAACGGAAAAATGGTTTTGTTAGTTTGGTTTAGAGTTATATCAAATATGAGGTTGCATGAAGTAAAGTTATCAAATGAAAAATAAAATTCACAGTCAGCTTGAAGGCTTTTGTTAGCAGAACTAAAAATTTTCACATGATATTTTTTCTGATATAAAAATGGATAACTAAATGCTGGATAGTTTTTGGCTTCTATATTTTCTTTATGAGAAATATTTTTATTTGTTGAAGAAAGTGTAATAATGTCAGCATCGGACAGAAGCTTTTTTGAAGTGAGTGCATCATCCGGTGAGATAAAAAGTCCGCCTGACTCATCAGTGGTAAAAGTCTGAGGGTTGCTATAAGCATCAGCGGTTGAATTGTTTGACAAAGCGTTGGCAGTTGTATCAGATAACAAAGTATCGGCGGTTGAATTGCGTGATAAATTGTTAGAGGTTGTATCAGATGATGAAACACCAGCAGTTGCATCACATGAAGAAATTTCGAGCTTTACAGGCTGTTTATCATATGACCGTATATTAAAATATGCAGACAGTAAAAAGCTGTTTTTGTCCGAAGTTTCCTTTTTATGCATTACAATGTTTTTACAGACAGATTTTGGGATTTTCAAGTAAATATCTTTTATTGTGCGAGTATAGTAATTGTTGCATGATACAGTTAGCACAACAGTTTCAGGTTTTGGAAAACGAACATTATAATAACCGTTTTTGTCACTTGTTGTATTTACGGTAAAATTATTGTTGGATATAGTTATATTTGCATTTTCAACCGGATTTCCTCCGGGAGTCATGACAAAACCTGTTACAGACTGACCAACAAAGTGTTCTGCATAGTTAATGTTTAGTTTGCGTGAAGAAAGAGAGCAGGACATAGTATAAGTTCCATCCATTGTTCTATCACCGGGAGTAAGCTGTTTTACAGCGTCATTATCAAGTTCATAGGTGATATATCTGCCGTTAGCAGATAAATTTTTAAACTGTCCTTTTAGCTCATGTTTCTGTTTTACAAGTTGTATATAAGATGATTTAACTTCGGATGTCTGCATAATTTTTGCTGCTTTTAATTTTACGGTATAGTTTATACTGTTGACATAAGTTGATGGGAGAGAAAATGGTATTTCAGAGGTATCTTTTTTGACCGTTTTCGAAGCTTTTATTTTAACTGTTTTTTTGAGCGTAAGTTTTTGATTTTTATTAATATCAGTAACAAAAGCTTTAATGGTTACGCTGCCTTTTTTGCGTGGATATAAAATACCGGAGTTTTGATTTATTGTTGCTAATTTGTTGTTGCTGACAGCAAATTTTATTTTTGCTTTTTTAGGAGGATTGACAATATTGTATTTGTAAGTTTTTCCGATATATATAGCATTATATCTGTTTTCAAAGCTTGTTTTGGTTGTTTTTCCGTGAGAGATTATAGGGGGAAATGTCAGTAATAAAGCCAGCGAAAAAATAGCACAAAAACTCATATTAATAAATAAAAAAAATATTGCACCGTTTGCTCTCAATGTACAGTGGTTAATTGATTTAAATATTGTCGGGTGTATCGTCTTTTTATTAGTTGTTTTTCTCATATAAAGTTCTCCTTTTTATTGATTTTAAAATATAATTTAATGCCTTTTTAAGTGTAACTTTTTGGTTATGGACTAATATATTATTTCACAATCAGGCAAGCTTACTTTTAATTTTTTTATGGTACTTTTAGTGACTGCAGTTTCATTAATACATAATAGCTTTAGCGTTTTTAGTTCATATAAGGCAGAGAGGTTTTTAAGTTTTTTGTTATTGGATATATCGAGGTTCTCAAGGTTTTTTAGTTCCTTTAAGGAAGTTATGTCATCAATTAAGTTTGAAGATATAACAAGTGTTTTTAGATTGAAAAGCTGTTTAAGAGAGTCGATATTTTTTATACGGTTGTCAGATAAATATAGTTCTCTGACTGATACAAATTCAGATAATCTGCTTATGTCAGAGATATTATTATTGTTCGCTGAAATAATAGTAACAGAGTTAATATCAAAGTTAATATTAAGTGTACTTTTAATACAATCTTCAGATAATAAAGTAATATTCTTGTCCTCAATATCAATTTCTTTAACAGAAGATTTATTGATGTTGTCTTTCTTAATTTTTGAGTTATCGACATTGTCATTGCAATCAATTTTTGTGGTATTAGTGTTTTTGTCATTGCAATCAATTTCTGTAGAATCAGTGTTTTTGTTACTATTATCAATTTCTGCAGAATCAGTGTTTTTGTTATTAGTTTTATTTTCTTCGATAATTGCAACAGGTTCTTTTGTCTCATAGGAGATGGATATATTTTGGATGTTGTGGGCTGCAATTTTATCGGCATTATTAGGAGTGTAAAAAATTTTATACAGACTCAGTATTGGTAAAATAACGGCTAATAAAATAGCAACAGTCATAAATGCAGGCGAGTTAATAATTTTTTGTATTGTAGGAGTAGGTTCTTCAATATGTGGTTTCACCATTGGTCTTGTTTTTGTATTATTGAAAGGGTTATTTTCTGAATTAAAACTAATATAATATTTTATTTCGGAAATATCGTATTCAGCTTTAAAAGAGAGCAGTTCAGTTTTAAAAGCATTGATAGATGGATAACGATATTCCTGGATTTCAGAGGATGCTTTATTCAAAATATCAAAAAAATATTCAGGAATGTCCGTTGTATCTTGAACCGGATGGTCTTTAGCAGAAGTGTTATATCCGTGGCAAAGACTCAGAATTGTTTTTGCAAGTGAATATTCGTCAGACAGTTCATTTATCTGTACCAAATTTTTGGAATATGCTTTAAATTCAGGAGGAGAGTAGCCTTCTGTAAAATAAATATTGCGGCGTATTTTATTATTACTTTTTTTCTGGGAAGATGAAAAGTCACCAATACAAAAAGTATTATCATCATTAAGATATATATTATTTGGTGATATATCCAGATGAAGAATATTGCTTGAGTGAAGCCTGATAATGCCGTCGCATAAGTCTAAGGCAAGGGTCAGAAGTTCATCAAAACAAAGTTTACTATAAATTATCTTATCTATAACAGACAATTTATAAGGATATACTGAAACAGTAAAATTCTGGTATTTTTCTACTGAAACCGGGGTAAGCAGATGTGTATCATTTATATGTGAAACTGCCTTTAAAATGCAATGTTGTTTATGAACATATGGGGTTATCTTGATAATGCGGAGATTACCACTATTAGTCTGTTCAGACTTATAAACAAAACAGTCATGAGTTATGTATATCAAGTCGGTTATCGGATATTTTTTTAAAAGTTTTTTAGGTGCATTATTTAAAAACATAGTTACCTCCTTTTTTATAAAAGAATTATTTATGTAACGCGAATTGTGCATATTGCCTTTTTGCATACGGTCCTGTCTTTTATTGTAAGTGTTATAATAGCTAATCCCTTGTGGTGTGCTGTTATTTTATGTTTGTTCGTTGAGACAATATTTGTATTACTGCTTGTCCATATTATCTTGGTTTCGTTTGTTACTTTTATATTTGTTCTATATGCAAGAAATGTATTTTTAGTGCTTTTAAGTGTAATAAATTTAGTATTAAATTTTACATATTTATTATTTACATTTTGATTTTTAGTCTTATTTTTATCAGTTGTTTTATGATGTGCAATATTGTTTTTGCTCCTATTTTTATCAGTTATTTTATGATGTGCAATATTGTTTTTGCTCTTATTTTTATCAGTTGTTTTATGATGTGCAATTTTATTTTTGTTGCTTTTTTTGGCTGCTGCGTTGTTGTTTGTTTTTCTGCGTGATTTATTGTTTTGGTTATGTATATTATTTTTTTTAGGCTTGCTTTTTTGAACTGTTTTTTTGTATATTGCAGTTATGTTTTTCTTGTTTTTTGTAGTGCTTTTTTTAGTTGCGTGTGTTTTGGTATCTTCCTTATTTGCAGCTTTTTTTATTATGCGTTTTTTAGTATCTTTTTTATATGTCTTTTTTTTAGTGCTACTTTTGGTTATGCTTTTTTGTGTGTTGCGTTTGGCAATGCCTTTTTTATCAGCATTATTATTATTATTACTTTTTGGTGTCGTAATATTTTTGGTATAAATAATTTCTATATTACTTGTTTTTCTGCTGCCTGCCGTTATATAAATACGGGTGGCAGAGGGGGCTTTTGCTAATAATTTTTTTATATCTATATAGAAATAATTTTGATGTCTTATAATATTGGTGTTTATTTCGTTGTTTGCATCATCAAAAAATTGTATTTCATTGGTGGTTAATTTACCTGATACACATTTTATACAAAATAGATTTGTGGCAGCAGGGTTGTTGATATAATAGTAATTTACTGAATTGTTTTTTATGGTATCTTTATATAATATATTTTGCTTTAGCTGTGCCGAATTTGTAAGCATATAGTGGGTTTCAGATAATGTAAGTGTTTGTTTTACGGCATCAGAACTAAACACCGTTGATATATTTGTGTTGTCAGTTTTTGTATGACAGAATGTTTGTATAGGTGGTGTTATTATAAAAAATGTGATTAACATTGTGATAAAGACGGCGGATAAATTTGCTGCCGTTTTTATATGATATTTTTTTGAACTTTTTATGTTACAAAAAAATAATATAAATGATAATTTTGAATGTGTGTGGTACATAGCTTTCCTTTCCACACATCATCTAATAAAAATAAGATGGTCATATTCTATTATATATAGTAAGAGTTTTCCAGCTTAAAATCATACAAAAAAAATATTTTTTTTTGTGAAATGTTCACAAAAAATTATTATGAGGAACATATATTCGTGGAACGACACTCTGAAAAAGCAAAGTAAAAAGCCGGTTTGAATTTCCAAATCGGCTTTTTTTTATTTGTTTTTTACATATAACTTGCAAATCTATATCCAGCATCCTTAAATGTATGCTCAGCAGAAGTTAGTGAAGTAGTATTCTTTTTGTGTGTTACAGGGTCTAACCATGTAACAGTCGATGTTGTGTAACCTGTTATGACAACTGCGTGTGAGTCGCTTAGCATACCAATCACAGGTTTACCGCTGCTTACAAAATACAATACTTCGTCAAGGGTACAGCCGGTAAGATCAGCAGGTTGTTTTATATGTGTTTTTAGCATTGACATTATCGAACTGCCTTTTAATGAACTTTCGTCTGTTTCTGACTGGGCTGCCTGCAACAGCATAAGAACTGCTGCTTTTTTGCTGTCTGCGGTGTCAGGATATGACATACCGGATACTTCTTTTGATATGAACTTTCCACCTCTTTCCCAGACAACATGGGACCTGTTATCCATTACGACCCCCATCTGCTCATCAGCCTTTTGAATTGCTTTTGCAGGGGTTGTAAAGCTTGCTGTAACTTCTCCGTAGGCATATATATAATATTTAAATGAGCTGCTGCTCTCGTCAGCGAGATGAAGAGTGGTGTTTTCTGTCACCATTACATGTTTTGCCTTTTGTATTTCAGGTGTTTTTTTCATTTTGTAACCTGACGGCAGGCATATATATTTTTCGGCGAGTGACTGTTTTGTAATTCTTGATGCAACATGAACAGTCTTTTTTGTCGCTTTTTTCTGGTTCAATATACTATCAGGATTTGTCGGTTTAAAACCGTTGCCTGTTTTTCTGACTCTTTTTAAGGTTATTACATTATTCTCAACGGTTGCCGAAATAACATAAATATTTTTGTTTTTATATTCACGCATGATATTTCCGTTGCAATCGGAAATGACGAGTTTGTATGCAGGTTGTGTGGTTTCTCCGTTTGAGCCTTCATAAATGTCTTTATTTTTGACAAAGCCGTAAACCACATTTGCATCAATAGTTCCGAGGACTACGATACTTTGATTTTCCGGTGCGGTTACTTCAAGTTTATTTGCCGTATCAAGATTTAATATTGTAATCTTTTGCGAGTAATCCGACTTTGACGCATTAGACCAGACAAAGCATTTTGCATCTTCCATCATTGAAAAATTATCTTTTGCTATATTTTTGGTAAGCAGTTCGTATTTTTTTGATGAAATGTTATATGCATACATGACATTGTTCATTGAGAAGTAGAAAATATTTTGTTTATTAACATAGCAATATTTTCCAAAATCCTCTTTTAACTGCTGATATGTTGTCTCAAGCGGAATATATACACGCTCTGTAATAAGATTTTTGGCAGGGTCGTAATTGTAAAGTATTACAGCAACACGCCCCTCATAATCACCGCAGTTCATATAACCATAGACAACAAAATTGATTGTATTATTGTCATCAAAATTAAGGATTTTTATATTGTGCTGGTCATAGGTGTCTCTTAAGTAATCAGTTTTTTTCTGTGCAAAAGAAAATACTTCGTGGAGATTGTCTTTATCCATGTCGTAGTACCAGAGTGAACCATTGCGGACAAATGCAAGCTCATTTGCCCTATCGTTTAAAGTCAACTGAAAGTTGCTTTCATTGGATACACCTATTTTAAACTGGCTTTTTCTGACGGAAGTAAGTTTTGGATTAAAGACTGCTTCCATCGTACGCCTGAAATTTAACAGATAAAGTCTGCTGCCAGAATAGCGTACACGATAAAATTCTTTTACAAGAAAAGTTTCGCTGCCGGATGAAGTTTTAGCCCTTACATAATAAACATATTGTATTGCGGCTGTCTCAACATTTACCTCCTTTATTGTAGGAATTGTCTCGGAGAGAAGTTTTGGCTTTAATTTGCCCCATGTAACGAGCTCAGGAGAGGAATTAATCCCTACATTGGCATACGATTTGTTTGTTGATGTATTGCTTTCAAGGTATTTTGCGTATTTAAAGGATTTGCCGGGATTAAATGTCGCATTATGAAAGCCTGTAACAAATTCGAGTTTCTGTTTAAGGAAGAAATCAGTATCGTAATATTTTATTCGTGTATAGTAATGGATTTTTTTGCTTAAATTGGTCGTAAGTACAATATCCATTCCATATTCGGTACTTGTATCAATACTTTCCGACAACTTTATTTTAAGCGTTTTAAGTCCTTTTTTATTATCAAAAGCAGTAAGAGTGTCTGACTCGATTACTTTATTGTTTGTAATATCTTTGAGATTGAAAGTAAGTTTTTTTACTTTTGTCTGATTTTCTTTAAATTTAACAATAAATGATTTGTCAGCTTCAAGAGGTGTAATACATTCTCTTACATTGGAACTGTTTAATTCGCTGCTGTAACCGTGCAAAGTGTTTACGGTATATCCATTGCCTATTTCAAGGTACATTATTGGAAATGTTGCTGTCTGAAGCGTTGTGGCACTTGATGTGCCCGCTGAAGCCTCCGGTATCATTTTTCTAAATAAAAAAATTGAAAGACCAAATATTAAAAATAATGCAAAAAATTTATATATATGTTTCAAAATATACCTCCTGATTTTTATTATTTATATGAGTAAGCAGCGAAACGAATTGTTAATATCCATGGCACTTACTGTGTGAATAGTAATTTTATTTATATTTTTTTTTGTGAAACTGCTTAATATAAAAAAAGAAAGTAAGCTGTTCCGTACAATAAATTAGTATAGTGTTTTTTGAGCAAAAAGGCAATGAACTTAATGAAAACTTAAGCATATAATATGTTAAAAAATGTTTTTTATGTTATGGTGTGATAATAATTTTCATATTATATGTAAAAAATGCCAGCGGAAATGAGGTTTATTGTGAAAGAAAACATAATAAGAGGGATGTATGATAATGGAAATCTGATGATATATGCAGCAGCAGACGGTGTGAAAGATAATAAAAATTCCTATGTTTGTTCGGAGTGTGTTTCGGAAAAAGGCGAAAAAAAGTATGACTATCTTATGCCTGTCAATCTTAGAATAATACTTATGTATGTCAATAATGAATGTGATAAATATGAGTATGATGGAAGCCCAATGTTTGATGAGCTGCCTGATAAGAGATTTATTGACGGAATTGTTGAAAGAGTTTTAAAAGATTATAAGAATAATGAGAAAGATAACATAAATTTTGTGGATAAAAACCCTGATTTGTTAATCTATGCACTTTTGTCAGGCGTGATTGTTTATAGAAAAAACAGACACGCCTGCATATCAAATAATAAATTATTTTAAGAGGGTATTATATACTTCTCTTTTTGGGATGCCTCTGTCGAGTGCGACCTGTTTCATGGATGATTTTTTATCCATTCCCTGTGAAAGATAAATATCCATATGTTCCTGTATGGTGATTTTTTCCCATTCCTGTATCGACTGTTTTTCCAGTTCTTTATGGGAGATACCTTCGATAACCATGACATATTCGCCTTTTGGCGGAGTCTGCCCGTAATATTCGATTGCCTGACTTAAGGTCATTTGCTGTACAGTTTCGTGCAATTTTGTGAGTTCTTTACAAAATGTTATCTTGCGGTCACCAAGATATGAGTAAAGTTCTGAAAGTGTTGCTTTCAAATGGTGCGGTGCTTCATATATTATAATGGTGCGTGTTTCTTTTTTTAAGGAGTCGAGTATTGCACGGCGTTCTTTTTTGTCAACAGGAAGAAATGCTTCAAAACAGAATCGCCTTGTTGAGAGACCGGAAAGTGTGAGAGCAGTAACGCAGGCACAGGCTCCGGGTAAGGAAGTGACTGTTAAGCCGGCTTCATATGCCTGTTTGACGAGTTCTTCTCCGGGGTCGGATATACCCGGTGTTCCGGCATCTGTAACGAGTGCAATATCTGTTCCGTTTGTTATTTTTTCGACAAGATATTTTGCTTTTTCAATTTTATTGTATTCGTGGTAACTTGTCATTGGAGTTTTTATCTCAAAATGATTTAACAGTTTTATCGTATTTCTTGTGTCTTCGGCGGCAATAAGGTCTACTTTTTTTAGTGTTTTAAGAACTCTGAATGTTATGTCTTCAAGATTGCCTATAGGTGTTGCACAGAGATAAAGTGTGCCGGGAGTGGTGGTATTCATATCAGTTTTCCTTTCATTTGATTTAAGGTGTATGCTGCTGCAAACCATATATCTCTAATAATTGTTCAGTGTATTTTCCAGGTGTTTCATAAACTATTATCGGAGGTTCAAATTTGACAAAAGGTTTTCCGTTTTTTACAGCTTCGATAAGCAGCATATTAGGCTCTTTTGATACAAAAGGATGAACCATGCAGATGCGTTTTGTTTCAAGCTTATATTTAGCTAATGTACAAATTATCTCGGTCATTCTGAACGGGCGGTGTACCATATAGAAACGCCCCTGTGTCTTTAAAAGTTTTGAGCTTTCTCTTGCAATGTCATCGAGATTGCATAATATTTCATGTCGTGCTATTGCTTTTGGAATATCCGGATTTTTAATGCCGTGATTGTCATTCATATATGGGGGATTTGTTGTGACAGCATCAAAAACAGCCGCACCGAAATTTAGTGAAGCTGTTTTAATATCGCCATGAATAATATCTATTTTTTCGTCAAGACCGTTTAAGTTTACACTTCTTTTTGCCATATCAACGCTTTCATCCTGAATTTCAAGAGCACTGATATGTGCCGGCTCAGCTTTTGCGGATAGGAGTATCGGAATGATACCTGTACCGGTACCTAAATCAAGAACTTTGTCTTTCTTTCGTATGGTTTTGGCACAAAATGATGACAGCAGAACCGCATCCATGCCAAAGCAGAATTTTTCGGGATTCTGTATTATGTGTAAACCGTTTAGCTGGAGATCATCAAGGCGTTCTCCGTTCTTTAAATAATTTTCTTTTTCCATATTAACCCTCATTGTATTTCTTATTCAGGTTTAATGTTGTTGTAGCCATTACCATAACCGCCGTTTCCGCCGGATGATTTGTGATAATTTTTGCGTGGCTGATTATTGTTATTATTGTTGTTGTGACGATAGTTATTGTTATCACGCTCACGGTTATAGTGTTTACCTTTTTTTCCTGAAAAATTTTCAGCCGGTTTATTTTTTGTATCCGGATATTTAGGGCGTTTATTGAAATTCTTTTTCTGGTAGTGATTGTTTTTGTACTTTTTATTCTGTTCTTCTTCTTCGGTCATATCTTCAATATCGCCTTTTTCCATCTGCTCAAGTTCTTTTAAGGCATTTTCGTCTAATTCCTCATCGGGTAAAGCTTGTCCCGGCGATACGGAAGTTCTTGAAGCTGATTTCTCAAATTTAAGGTCGTCAACATGATATTCACGGACTTCTTTTTCGTCATTGTCTTTTGTGATAATTACTTTTACAAGCTGTTTTAATACACTTACGCTCTGCACAATACCGTTGTAACCGTCTATGGTTTTTACATCTTCATTTATGTGAGGGAGTTTTGCATTGAGATATTCGTAGGCTTCTTCCTCGTTTTTCAGACAACACATAAGTCTTCCGCATACACCTGATATTTTGCTTGGATTAAGCGAAAGATTTTGTTCCTTTGCCATTTTGATAGACACAGGGGCGAAATCTGAAAGATATGTGTGGCAGCAGAGTGGTCTTCCGCATATACCTATGCCACCTATAAGTTTTGTCTCATCACGAACACCAATCTGACGAAGTTCTATTCTTGTTCTGAAAATAGAAGCAAGGTCTTTTACAAGTTCTCTGAAATCTATTCTGCCATCTGCCGTAAAGTAAAATAGAAGCTTGTTTTTATCAAAGGTGTATTCACAGTCGATAAGTTTCATCTGAAGTTCATGCTTTGCTATTTTTTCAAGGCATATTTTATATGCTTCTTTTTCTTTTTCTTCGTTCTCAGCGTGTATTTCATAATCACTCTCTGTTGCTATTCTGATAACATCTTTTAATGGCTGGACAACTTTGTCATCAGTGACTTCTTTTTGACCGAGAACAACAAGTCCGTATTCTATTCCTCGTGCCGTTTCAACTATGACATGATCGCCTTTTTTTATATCAAGTCCGTTTGGGGCAAAATAGTACACTTTGCCGGATTTACGGAACCTTACTCCAATAATTAAAATCATTTTTTCCTCCATATACAATTAATCTTTCATTGCAAGAATCATTAATTCTATTGTCACATCAAAGTTTACATTTGCTTTGAGACGAACTTTTGCCTTGTCAATGGCAGCAATAATGTTTTCAATATTTTCATAATCGCGTTTTGTTGCCTGCTCGGAAATGGCAGAATATTCATCGCTGTATAATAAAAGATTTGCATCTTTTGTAACTTTAAACATAAGTACATCGCGATACCATAAAAGCATAAGGTCAAGATAATCATTTATATCATTTTTGTGCGTTGAAAATTCTTTAATTGTATCTATTATTGAAGCAATATCCATTGAGTCGAGATTTTTAAGTAATTTTAATACCTGATTTTTCATCTCTATAAAATCACTTGAACTTGCAAAACGGATTGCTTTTCCTATATTTCCCTGACAATAATTTGCTGCTATCTGTGCCTGTTCGGGTTCTAATTGAAATTTATTTTCAAGGTAGGTGCATATTTTGTCTTTTTCTACAGGATTCATCGTGAGAGTGACACAACGCGATCTTATTGTTGGTAAAAGACTGTCGCAATTTTCCGTGAGCAATATAATAATTGCATACACGGGTGGTTCTTCTATTGTTTTTAAAAGTGCGTTCTGTGCCTGCTCAGTCATTTTATTTGCATCAGGTATAATGTAAATCTTATATTCGCTGCTGTATGGTTTAATGGAAATATCGTTGTTGAGCTGCTCTCGAATATCATTTACACTTATGCTGGTCTTGTCATGAGTGATATATTTAATATCAGGGTGATTGTGCGATTCAGCCTGTTTGCATGATGTGCACACTCCGCAGGCATCAGTATCGTCTGTTTTTGACTGGCACTGAATTGTCTTTGCGAGTGCAGAAGCAATAGTCTGCCGTCCTGAACCGTATTCTCCGTTGATTATATATGCGTGTGACAGATTGCCTGTTTTGATAGCTGTCTGCAAATGTTTTTTTATACTTTCCTGGCCAATAATGTCTTTAAAGTTTGCCATAACTAAACCTCCAATTATGTGATAATATCAAGTATCAGACCTCGAATCTCATCAATTTTTCCAAGTATCGCCAAGTGGTCTTTTTCTTCTTTGAGAAGTTCTGCGGCCAGTTCGTCTAAGGTCTGATTTATCTGCTTTACAATACCATATACACGGTGGCGGCCTTTTTTGTCGAGAAAATTTTCGCGGCTGAATTCATGTGTATGTGAGGCTATCTCGTTCATAAATTCTTTGATGAGCCTGCGGTAGTTTTTCATATCTCTTATGTCCATGCGTTTGCCGAGTTTGTCACCCTGCTGGGTTATCTCCTCCATCATGGTAAAAAGGGTAGCCTGAAGTTCCTGCTCTTCTATGGTACTAAGCAGAGTAAAGCGAAAGGAACCATCTGATTCGTTTGTTTTTGCAGCCTGTTCAATTTGCTGTAACTGCTGCATAGGTGTTATTTTAAGATCCAAACAGGTGCCTCCTTTCATTTTTATGTATATTATTGTACCACAAATTTATATGAGGTAGCAATCTTTGGAAGATATATAAGTATTTTCTTATTTGTAAAAATGAGCGACTTTATCCCAGATCTCAGCAGAAATATCTTCTATTGAATTGTTTCCATCAATAACAATAATATTTTCTGTTTCTTTTAATTTTTCTATCAGTTCGAGATAACGGTTTCTTACTTCTGTAAGTCTTTTTTTGTTTTCAAAGAGCTCCGTTTGGAAACGGCCGTTTTGCATACGGTCGAGTGTTATCTCAGGGTCTACATCAATATATATGTGACAGTCAGGGCGGAGAGTATCAAGTGATATGCGGTTTAACTCCATCACCCATTCGAGCGGGGCTTTCACGCTCTGGTATGCATAGTTTGAGAGCACAAATCTGTCAGATATTATGGATATGCCCTCATCAATTTTTGATTTCAGACCGTTTACGGAGTTGTTAATATGGTCAAGTCTGTCTGCGGCAAAAAGTGCTGCAAGTGCCGCTTCGTCCATCTTCATTCGTCCGGTAAGGCATTGGCGGATCATGACACCGACAGGACCATCTGATGGCTCACGGGTTTCTAAACATTTTGTCCCCGTGTTCTCAATTTTTTGTTTGAGGAGATTTATCTGTGTGGTTTTGCCACTCCCGTCAATTCCCTCAAATACAATAAACTTTCCCTTTTTTGATGCCATGTCCGTTTTCCTCCGTGTGTTTAATTTGATGTTTTTTACTTTTTTAATCCTAATGTAACAGTGTAATCTTTGCTTGTGCCATCTTCAAAAGTTACTGTAAACATCCATGTTTTGTTGTCTTTTGTTGCAGGCTCAGTAATATGTTTCACTGCTATATTTGCGTTAGGTGTGTTTACCGCATTGTAAGTTTTTTGTGTTACGGTGCAGGTTACATTTGTGAGATCACTCAGTGCGACAGGGTTTACGGCAGTATTACTGTATTCTGTTGCACCGGCTGCAATGTATTGTGCGGCAGTAAATGTTGTTTCAAATGATGAATCTGCGGCTTTTATATCTGTTATCCGGTTTGTCGTTGTTCCGAGTTTGACAACGATATTGTCAATAATTGTGCTTGTGTCAAGCTGTGCCGGTGATAATGTAACCGGTACATTTACAAGTGTGTGGTCTGTGTCACCGAGATCAATGGTGAATGTCCAGTTCATGCCACCATCAATTGTTTCAACATTTGTAACCTTGTATTTTGATTTTTTGAGTACATATGTAAAGCTGCCGGCTGTAAGACTTGAAAAATCAGTACCATAGTCAATATATCCGCCATAGCTGTCATAGAAACTGCATGATAATGAGTTGGTATTTACAACACCATTTATTGTTTTATCATTGTGTGTGTAAGCAATGCTTCTAAAAATCTGGCTTGCTTTGAGTGTATCAAGGTCAGGAAGATCACTTGTATCTTCTTTTACTGTTACTTTAAAGCTTCCGATTTTTGTTTTATCTGACTCACCGGAAACAGTTTCGTAAACTGATATTGAAGTTATTCCAACCTTGAGTGGTGATATAACAAGATAATCCTGATCCTGTTTGTCACCACCTGTCGTGACAGTACAGATTGATGTGTTGGCAGATTCATAATGATACAGTTTTGTATGGTTACGGCAGTCAACAGGGTAATCACCGTAAACATCACCGTCAACCATTGTTGTAAAACCGTTTAGTGAAAGTGATTTCTTTATTGATGCAGTAGTAACCGTTACCTGAACTGTCTCAGGAAGAGTGGTTATCTGGTTGTTATAATATTCTTTTACTTCAACGGTGGTGGTTCCGTAATTAACGGCAACCATATCATTTGATATTATATTTGTATCTTTAGGTGTGAAGAAATAAGACGCACCGGCACGAGGGTTTGTAATGCTTATTCCTTCGTAATCAGATGCCTGGATGGTTGAACCAAGCCCTACTGTTATACTCTGGTCTGAAGCAGATATAAACGGCTCGTTTGTGAGTTCAACTTTAAATGTTCCGAGAACTCTTTTAATGCCGTCAGGAGTTGTCTCGGTAAGCGTGATATTGCTGGTCTGGACAGTGTTGCCGGTTGTGGTTGATATAACTCCACTGTCATTTAGCTCAAAAAGCTCCGGATGGTCTGAAGTAAAGCTGTATGTAGCTGTGCTGTCAATATTTTCTACAATGTCATCGATTGGAAGCTGTTTTAAATATGCGAGTTTAAATGAGTCAGCACGAAGAGAAGCTCCCATTACAGTGAGTTCCATATGACCTATAGTGCGGCTTTTTTTGTTGTAAACTTCGTGGATTGACAGATTTGTATAACCTGCTTTCAAACAGGTTATAGCACCGCTTGTCACGGCACTGGCAACTTTTGAGGATGTGTTTGTAAAAAGATATTCAGCCGATTTGTTTACGCTGTTTAGATAATCAGACGGCTGGAATACATCACCTACAGTAGCAGTGAATTTTTTGTAGTTGCTTTTTAATGACGCTTTTTTGACAGTTACCTTAAATGTACCTACAGACTTAAATTCTTTTTTATATTTGTATCTTACACTTATTTTCGCCGTACCTTTACCGCATCCGGTAATAGCACCTTTTGCAGATACTTTGGCTATTGATGTTTTGTTTGAAGTATAAAAATAAGTAGCATTTTTAAGTTTGTTTTTAAGTGAGATAGTGTATTTTCCGTTTACATATATTGTTGCTGATTTTGTTTTTAAAGTTGTTTTTTTTGTAGCTGCCGATGACTCTGACGGAAGGTAAAGAGCAGCGGCGGCTATTATTAAAATACTTAAAACGGCTATTTTAAATATTTTATTTGTCGTTCTTTTTGCAGTAGTCATATTCATACTTAGTCCCCCTTATTTATGTGATGTACTCTAGGTATCTTCTCAAACCGGGGCATTTCGGATGCTTTTCCGATATACTGTTTGAATTTTCTCGTTGTACACACCGTGTATGCACTGCGAAAATGTCATTGTATATCGAAAATCCATCTCGAAATTCTTCGTTCAGAAGATTCAGAGAGTACATTATGTATTGTTCATTTTTATCGTGTTCTGCTGTTTACTGACATTCGACGATATGGTAAAAACGGTATCTTCAAGAGAATGAATCCGGTTGTATTGCAATATTCCTGCATTTACGGTGAAAGGCTCGCTCTGCCGTATTTTTATTGACTTTAAAAATTTATTTACGGCTGCTTCTGCCTGTTTTTCATTTGTCTCGGCAAAAAGACATACTATCTGCTTATTTCCGAGACGGCCTATAATGTCATTTATACGACATTCCGTTTTTAAAATACTTGCACATTGGCAAAGACAGTAGATTTCACGCTCCGGTCTGTAGCAGTCTATCTGAAAGACGGCAAAACTGACCGGATTATGGTAGCGTTTATGTCGTTCTATCTCTTTAAATGAATCGTCATAAAAGCCTTTTTCACTTAGCAGTCCGGTAAGTGGGTCTGTTCTTGATACAGCATTATTATAAATCATAATCGGGTCATAATTTTGTCTTCTTGATGCCATCAGCTTAAATTTTAATGTTGCTTGTTTAAGAGAGTGCATACCGAGACATACTTTCCATGAATTTCCGTCATATGCAACATATTTGTGAGACATATTTTGGGAAGTCTGTGAAAGCTGAAGGTCGGTATCAGTTATCGTGACTGCAAATTCCTTTACAAAAGGATATACGGTACCTTCAATGCGGCATTTGCTATAATTTTTATAAAAAGAAATTCTGTAATCCTGCATCTCAAAACATGAATTTACTGCATCTTTCCAGGCAGAAAATTCGTCAAGGGTAAAGTGTTCCTGGTCCTCAAGAGTGAGACAGGCATAAGCGTTTTTCCAGTTTTTTGTAAGAAGTGCATGAAAAAATCTGTCAAGTACATCCTTTGCCGATATGTCTGATAAGGATGCGTTAAAAGCAGAAGCGGGGTGAACCTGTCTTGAGCGGTCTGTACGGTTTTGAAGCCAGAGTTTATGATAGGTTGTCCGTTTTTCTGGATTTGAAAGTATGCTGTAGGCTTCGTTTATATCGAGCATTCTTTTGTCTTCATTTGGGTTGTGGCTGGTATCCGGATGATACAGGGTACAGAGCTTGCGATAAGCTGCTTTAATAACGTCAGGAGAAGCGTCATAATGCACCTGTAAAATCTGATAATAATCTTTAAATAAATGCCTGATTTTAATACACCCCCTCATTATAAGCAAGGGCAAGCGTGATGCTTGCCCTTATATAGGTTTAACCGACTTTTAATTTAAATTTCATCACGGCACGTTCATCATCAACCGGAATCTTTTCCATGGACGCACCTAGAGCGGTTATTTTTCCCTCAAAGTTTTCGTAACCGCGTTCGATAAAGTGTATTGAATCAATAGTAGTGTAGCCTTCTGCAACAAGACCGGCAACGACGAGTGCAGCACCGGCACGAAGGTCAGGGGCAGAAATAGCCGCACCTGTAAAGCCCTCAACACCCTCGATAATGGCAACATTGCCCTCAACTTTTATTGAAGCTCCCATACGGGCAAGTTCATCAACATATTTAAAACGGTTTTCAAATATGCTTTCCGTAACCGTACTTGTACCCTCTGAAAGGGCGAGAAGAGTGGCAATCTGTGGCTGCATATCCGTAGGAAATCCAGGATATGGGAGAGTCTTTACCTGAGTGTGACCGAGACGGTGGTCGGCAGATACACGGACTGCATCATCGTATTCCTCAACGGTTGCACCGATTTCGATAAGTTTAACGGAAATTGCCTCTAAATGTTTAGGGATAACATTTTTGATAAGGACATCACCGTGAGTTGCGGCAGCAGCGACCATAAAAGTACCAGCTTCAATCTGGTCGGGAATTATAGAATACTCGCTCGAATGAAGTTTGCTCACGCCATTTATACGGATTTTGTCTGTACCGGCACCTTTGATGTCTGCACCCATACTGTTTAAGAAGTTTGCAACATCAACGATATGTGGCTCCTTTGCAGCATTTTCAATGACTGTACGGCCTTCTGCCATACATGAAGCAAGCATAATGTTTATCGTTGCACCTACTGATACAACATCGAGGAATATATGATTTCCAACGAGTGAGTCAGCAAATGTGTTTATCATGCCATGTTCAATGGTAACTGTTGCACCAAGTGCCCTAAAGCCCTTTAAATGCTGGTCAATAGGGCGACTTCCTATGTCACAGCCGCCAGGGAGAGCTACCTGTGCTTTGTTGTATTTTCCGAGTAACGCACCTAAAAGATAGTAGGATGCACGGATTTTTCTGATTGAATCATAATCTATGGTGATATTACCTATGGTACTACCGTTAATCTTGACAGTGTGAGAGTTGATACGCTGAACTGTTGCACCGATTCCCTCTATTGCCTGTAATAATACATTTATGTCACGGACATCAGGCAGATTTTCGATAGTTACTGTTTCGTCTGTCATAATAGCAGCGGCAAGAATACCTAATGCTGCATTTTTTGCACCTCCGATTGTTACCTCACCTTTGAGAGGGGTGCCACCTTTTATAATATACTGATTTTCCATTTTACACCTCATTAGAACGGATTTTTATTTATTTTTCTATCTATATTAAGTCTGTTATATTCAAGTAAATCTTTTTTTATACATATCTGTACTTTTGTAAAAATATAGCTGCCAAACACACATAAGTGTGAGCAGTATATATATGTGTTGGTAAAATGCCCTGAAAAACAGTGATTTAATCACAATAGGCAGAGTTCAACACATAAAACTATTATAGTCAAATGTACAGTTATGTCAACCTAAATTTTATTAAGAAAAGTTTAAGTCTTTGTAACAGTTCAGCACAAAAAAGATAATTGGCAATAAATAAGCTTGCTTATTTTATTGTTTATTATCTTTTTAGGTAGAACTGTTACAAAGTATTTTATTTCTTTCTGTTTTCAAAATAAACAAAAGCATCTATAGCATCAAATATATCTTTAAAGGTGTCCCTTGGTGCAACATCAATATATTTTTGTAATATTTCCTGTTCTGCCGTTCCATGATACCTGCCGTAAAATATATCGAAAAGATTATGACCGCGTACATAAATTTTTATGTTTTCAATGTTGTCTTTTATGTCTTGTTTTGTCTTTATGTGTTTGCCGATGACACGCTGCATTTTTTTGACACTTGTAAGCTTATACAGATAGTCCTTATACTTTTTGAAAAGTATGTTATAAAAATCTTCTTCTGATTTTATTACTCCTATCCTTGCCATTATTTTGGGGTCGAGAAAATAATTTTCAAAGGAATAATATTTTAATATAAGAACATTTTTTGGCTCTACTCTCGGCAGGTTTCCAATATCTTCTTTTGCACGCTGTGTGTAGTAACTGCACAACTGTTTTTTTAGATATTTTGGATTTTTGCCGTCGCTGTCCCTTATCATAAGGAACTGGTCTTTAAGGTAAAGTTTGTTTATATATTTAAGGTTTGCGTAAGTTTTTATATTGGTGCAACTGTTTGTCGGAATTATTGTAATCCTCTGCAACTGCCCGTTTTCGTCATAAATCTCAGAGTAATATTTTTTGAGCAGGAGAGGCAGACGGTTGCTGTCCTGTTTGCCCTCAACGATAAATACAAAACTGACATTCATAAGGTCGTTTGCCGTATATCCGAGGTCATTGAGTATCATGTCAATGTCAGTATTTTTTCTTATATCAGTATAATATTCTTCATTTAATATAACTTCCCGTATCTGTTTTGTTGAGAAGTTGAATATCAGGTTTGGTGAGTGAGTTGAGAAGATAACCTGATTTTTCTTTGAAAGGTTATATAAGATTTCACTCGCCACTTTCTGAAGCTGAGGATGAAGATAAATCTCAGGGTCTTCCATAAGTATTATGCATGGGAGAGTGTCTTTCTCATCAATATATGCTTCAAGTAATGAGAGTGTGTAGATGCTTTTTAGTCCCTCCCCGAGTACATTGAGTGAGCCGATTATCTTTTCTCTTTCTTTATTGTAGACTTTTGTTTCTACCTTGAGGAGATTGTCGATATTTGAATTTAATTCGTAGCGTATTTCCTGTGACGGACTGCCGTTAGCACGAAAATATTCATTGACTTTATGCTCAAACGCACTGAGGTTTGTGTGGAAAAGTTTGAACTGAAGCAGGCGTATAGTCTCAAAAAGCGTCAGCTCCTCAGGTGTTTTTTTGTTGATGAGTCCTATACACTGGAAACAACGGTTACATTTCCTTTTTGGGTCAAAGGTACACTCATTGTCTTTAAGTTTCTGAAAAGATTCCTTGTCATAAAAACTAAACACATCATTTTGTAATGCATCGAGATTGCGTGTCTGGTCGATGTGGTAAATGCGTGGAAATATCTTTTCGATATAAGGATTGTGTTTGCTGAAACCGTCACTGTAGCGTGTTGCACCGTTTGGGTTATTGTGGAAAGTAAAAGATACAATTCCATTATTATAAGACGGTATCTTTTCTTTGAATTCTTCAAACCACTTTTCAAAATTATTTGCCTTGCACAAAATTCCTCTTGAATAATAATAATTAAGGTCATCTTCGGTAAACTCTATCTGCATGGAAATCTCGATGGGTTTGTTTATATCGAGAAACTCATGTTCTGATGCAGCTTTTAAGTTTGATGCCAAAAGTATAGCATCTATCATGGAGGTTTTACCTGTATTGTTCTTACCGACAAGGATAAGTGCATTTTCAATGTCGTTTATTTCAAGTTCTGATATTGATTTAAAATTTTTGATTTTTATATAAATTATTTTCATACGGCTGCCTTCTCTCTTTGTATAATAATTTTATGTTTTGAGGTACTGTTTTGTTACCGGCTATAATGTTTAAACGGTAAGTTTTGTCTTATATTTTGTAAGTGCTTTTATTTATGTTTTTTTATTCGTTTGTTTTTTACAGTTGTTTTGCTGTGTTTTATGTTTTGTTTTGCCATTACTTTTTGAGACATACTTTTTTTTTCTTTAACAATTCGTTTCTTGTCTGTGTGTGACTTTTTTTCTGTTTTTTGTGAACTCTTTGCCGCTGCTTTCTTCTTTCGGATAGAGTAGCCGAAGGTTCCAAGTTCATTTCCAAGTCCAAAATAGGAACCGTGTGAGTAGGCGAGCAGGTTTGAATCATTTAGGTGGAATGAATTGTTTTTATCCATATAACTCTCATCGACATGGACGGCGGTTACATTGGCGATAAACATATGGTGAGAGCCGAGTTCTTTTATCTCAGTCACTTTGCACTCAATGTTTACCGGGGACTCGGCAATAAGAGGACATTTTACAGTGTCGGCTTTTTCTTTTGTGAGATTACATTTGAGCCATTTATCTACATCCCTGCCGGAGCGTACACCACAAAAATCGGTGGCTTTTATAAGCTGTTCGGTTGTGAGATTTATCACAAATTCACCTGATTTTTTAATCATGTCATAGGAATATCTCTCAGGACGGACTGATATGTATGCCATCGGCGGATTAGTACATATGGTGCCTGTCCATGCAACAGTGAGGATATTTGACTCTGTTTCAATATCACCACATGAAACCATGACCGCAGGAAGCGGATATATCATGTTGCCTGGTTTAAAATTTATCTTGCTCATTCTTTTTCCTTTCTTACATCTACATATAGATATTTGCGGAACTCTTGTAATATGCTGGTCAAACGGATATTCGTAATCCGCTCTGCTGCTTGCTCATAACACTATCCAAAAGAATTTATCTGATAGTGTTACAAGTGTGCAATTATCACAGCATATAGTTAGCTTCGCAATTACCTAACCATATTATATATAGTATAACAAATCTTGTGTTCAAAAACACTATTCAAAAGAAAATAATTGTGATAGAATTGTAATAGAAATTGCGAGATATATCTAAATTGGAAAAATACTTCATGTGGAGCATGAAGCCTTATAAGATAAAAATAAAATTATTTTAATATACATAATGAAAGGCAGGGGATAAGGTATGGCAAACTATTTGGAGTTTGAGTCCATGAGTGCAGGTATGGAAAATAAGGTAAAGCAGGATCTCAAGTTTAAGACAGGCAATTTTGTATGGAAGATTAAGTTTAATGTTCCACTTGATCCTAAGACGGTAAATAATGTAAATCTTTATGTTACATCATTAAATCTTTCGCCGTTAAAGACTGCTATAAGATATAATTCACTTGAAAATGAGATAGAAATAGAGCCTATGGAGGCATACGCACAGAATGAATCTTATATTTTAAACATTACGACAAATGTAAAGTCTTTAAACGGAAAACCACTTAAAGAGCCGATACAGGTTCAGTTTAAGATTGATTAATTTGTGAAGTGTTGTTAATATCAATTAAATAATATAAAAGCAAAACATTAAAATTAAAGCGAAGCATTTATATAAGTGCTTCGCTTTAATTTAGGTATTTTATTGTTTGTTTCGCTGCAGACTGATGCCGTGTATTGCAGCATTTTAGAAAGCGGCATCAGTTTACTTTAATATCGCCTTAAGTTTGAGTGCGAGGATACGATCCATATGATTAAGTGCGAGTGAACCCGGAAGACCTGATTCAAAGTTTACATATAAATATGCACCGTTTATGGCGATTCCCTCATTTAATGCAGGCATTGTTATCTTTTTTAGTCTCTTGCCAAGACGCATGGAAGTTGTTCCCGGTTTTGCCGGTTTGTAAATGTCAAGCTCATTTGTATATCCGTATGCTCTTGAAACGATAAGCTTTCCGCCGGTTGCAAAAGTGATACCCTGAACTGCAGGAGGGATGGTTACGCTTGAACGCTCTTTTAATGTTGTATTTTCTGAATTTGGATTGATAATAGTGTAACTTCTGAGTGTTCCATTTTTTGTATATTCAAAGTTACCTGTCCAAATCTGCTTCTTATAATATGTAAGGAATGAACACTTATAGTTTGTTGCAAGTGTTTTAGTATATTCAACTTCTTTGTAGGCAAGTCTTTTAGATGCCGCATAGTTTATGTCGGTAAAGGCAATACCGCTTATCTTTTGACCGTTTGTAACCCATACGGTCTTGCCGTCATAACATATGCCGCCGCCATGTGTCTTGTTTGGAAGCACAATAACCGTAAGCAGTTTTCTGTTATATTTGTTCATTACATATATTACTGATTTTTCTTCTGAGTAAGTGTCATATGCTGTTATAAGCAGATATTTTCCGGCAAATGTAATTGCCTGAGGACACATTTTTGTACTCTCAAATCCGGCAACATTTGTTGAACGGATACCGGGAATAGTTATGCATTTTTTGTAATTAGCATATTTTTTAACATAAGGAACTTTGCTCCACGCATAGCTTGAAGTCAATGCTTTCTTTGTGGAGTAGTAACTTGGTGTTGTAAGTGTTTTCTTTGTTTTTACCGGTTTTACGGTTGTTACAACAGAATTCTGACCGATAAATTTCTGACTGAATGCATTTCTATAAGCAGTTACTTTGTATTTGTAGAAAGTGCCTATAGTCATATTTTCGTAAACTTTAGATACATTTGATTTGCCCTCTAAGGTATCTATGAGTTCGTAACTGCCATCTTTAAGCTGATAAATATAGTAACCGCTCGCACCTGTGGTGGCAGTCCATGAAAGCCTGAGTTTTCCGTAGCCGGCTTTTCCTTTTACCGTAAGTCTTGCAGGTAAAGTAGAAGTTTTTATTTCATTAGAATAGTTTAAACTTGGATGCTGTTCGGTATCTGCATATGCAAGAAGTTTATATCTGTAATTTGAGCCTGATGCAAGGGAAGTGTCTGTATATGATGTCTCAGTCGTGCTTGTGAGATATACATATGAGCCGGACCCCTTTTTTCTGTATATAATATATCCTGTGGCAGAGGTGTTTTGCTCCCAGTTAAAAGAGATGGTCGTAGCCGTACTTTTTTCTATAGCTGCGCCTGTTACGGCAGTTGGGCGTGATGCACAACGCAAAACACTGGTTAATGTACTCTCAAGTCCTGTAGTTGTGTTTACGACAGAAATCTGATATGAGCAGACAGTTCCGGGCTCCAGATTTGTGTCCGAATAGGATGTCTGTTCAGTCTGTAAAAGAAATTCTGCAGGTCCGTCATTGACACTTCTGTATATTTTGTAGTAATTACCGCTTGTATTTTCGTCCCATGAAAGGTCAATCTGTGTTTCCGTTTCCGAGTCAGCAGAAAAACCATATACTGTGTAAGGGAGCGTTGTGACGGAAATAACATCAGAGGCTTCGCCAATATTGTCCGGTGAAAGACAATATGCCTGAACATAAAAATCATAGTTTTCAGATGCTTTAAGCTGTGATATAACGAGTGAATTGGTTGTTGCAGTTCCGGCTAAAGTATAGTCAGAAGCATTTTTTTGTTTGTAGTAAACATTGTAAAGAGCGTTGCTCATGGCATCCCAGCTCAAAGTAACCTGACCGTTATCTTCTAAAGGTGAAGTCCTATCTGTAAGTGTCAATCCGGTGACTTTTGTCACGGAAGAACTTGTGGAAAACTCTGCAGATGGAGAACTGTAAACTTTTTGACCTAAAATTGTCTTATAAAAGCTCAGATGATAAGAAATAACTGTTGCAGGTGACAAATCTGTTATATTGTAAGTGTTTTCAGTAGTTTCGATTGTAGTTGTATTGTTGTTGTATGTAAGGGTAAGGCTGTAACCCTCGGCATCTTCGACTGGTGTCCATTCTATAGACACGGCAGAAGTCGTGGCGGATGTAGTGTGAGATTCCGTAACCGTACCATCGAGGGCAGCAGGAATCGTAGGTTCCGGGGTGGCTTCAGGTGTCACATCGGTTGTGTTGTCTGATGGTGAGCCGTCTGATGATGAATTATCCGAAAATGTTTCCGAGAAAATGCTGATAAATTTATTAGGTAAGCTGTCGGCAGAGTCGGTTGATGAGGCGTGTGCCTTTATCATACGGGCTGCAAAACAGCATATTGAAAGTGCAAGTGCGGCTTCAAAAAAAATAAATATTTTCTTCTTCTTTTTCTTATTAAACATATAAAACTCCATTCTGCCCCCAAAAAGGCTTTTACCCAAATTATTATACTTAGGTGGAAAACTAAAAATACCATTAGTTAAAACACCTTACAAAAATATATATAAGTATAAAATAAAATTCAAATAATGGCAAATTTTTTCTATAAATAATAGTATAAATATGGTAAAATAAAAAAATGGCAATAATAGGTCATACATAAAAATGTAACAGTTCAGTCTTGCATTTCTTACATTCATAAACCTGCCAGCGAGCTGTCAGTCGCTGCTTTGCAGCTTATGCTTACTCATTTTAGAAATGAAAGGCTATTCTGCCATAAAAAGGTACTTAACAATACAATGAACAAGCTCATTGTATTGCCAATTATCTTTTTATGGCTGAACTGTTACATAAAAATAAAAGTTAAGGAAATATAGCAATGGGATTAAAACAAAAAATTAAGAATAAAGTTAAAGGCGGACTGAGACTGCATAACAGGATGATTCTTATATATATTATAGGTGGAATGCTCCCTTTTATAGCTGCAAGTTTATATACAAATGCAAAAAATCAATCTAACATGATAAAATTAAATAAAAATACTCAGGAAAGTGAGATTGAAATACTAAAACGACAGATTTCAGAGTCAATGACTGTGGCCGTTGATGTGTTAAATCAATTATATGTAAGTTCGGCAGTCAATGATGTTACAAGAAAAACTTACGACAGCATATCTGATTTTGAAAACGAGTGCAATGCAAGACTTGGGATTATTGACCGCTATCTGTCTTATTATAAAAGAGATATATCTGATATAAAGATATTTGTTGATAATAAGCCGATAAGTGCAAATAAGTATTTCTTTTATCTGGGTGATGCCGTAAAGACAGAGAACTGGTATAAGCCGACGATTGAAAGAAACGGAGATGTATGCTGGAATTATGGCGTTGGACGAACTACCAGACAGAAACATATCCAGGTAACAAGGGCGATGAAGGACAAATATGGAAAGATTATAGCGGTATTGTGTGTGCAGTTACAAAATGATTTTATTATAGATACCATTTCAGACCGTTCTATGCATACGGTGCTTTTATATAATGATAGTGAAATAATATATACAAATTATGCCATGGATGATGATACACCGTTTTTGGCAGAACGGCTTAAAAAAAAGAAGCAGCATGAGTATGCAGGACAGATTACGGTCGGAGTTGAAGACTATCTTCTTGTTTACAATAAGATATATCCACGGATAAAGGGATATGAGTATGAAGACCCGCCGCATTTTACAATTACAACGATAGAGAGATTTCAGGATCTTACATCAAGTATAAATATTAACAGCCTGAAAAGTTATACTGCTGTTATCGTAGGGCTTTTTGCGTCAGTTATTCTGATACTTGTGTTTTCCAAAATGTATTCAAATCGAATGGAACTTTTGCGTAAACAGATGCATTATGTTGCTATTGGAGAATATGATAAGGTTACGCCTATTGAGGGGACTGACGAGATTGCTGAACTTTATAAGGAAGTCGAAAAGATGCGTGATGACAATCGTGAACTTATGCAAAAAATTGTTGAGGAACAGGTTCAGAAAGAAAAGATTCATACGAAACAAAGAGAAGTGGAATTTAAGATGCTTGCCAGTCAGATAAATCCGCATTTCCTTTACAACACACTCGAAACAATAAGAATGAAAGCAAAAATAAACAAAGAGCCTGAAATAGAGGAACTTGTAAAGATGCTTGCAAAGATAATGAGAAGAAATATTCAGGTAAGCGACAAAAAGGTCACTCTTAAATCGGAAGTCCAGCTTATAGAATATTATTTAAAAATACAAAATTATAGGTTTGGAGACAGGATACATTCGCAGGTTATCGTTGATGATGATGTGGAACAGGATGCAAAAGTTCTTCCTCTTATAATACAGCCGTTTGTCGAAAATGCCTTTGTGCATGGTCTGGAGTCAAGTGAGGACGGTGGAAATCTTACAGTGCATGTGAGCCGTGACATGGGAGTCATCGTCGTGACAATAGAGGATGACGGTGTCGGAATGGACTACTATCAGCTTGGAAAATTGAGATATGCCATAAATTCAGGTGAGGCGGCAGAAAAAGGTCATATAGGTGTAAGCAATGTAAATCAAAGACTTAAGCTGCAATATGGAGAGCAGTTTGGAGTTACGGTAGACAGCACTCTTGGAAAAGGAACAAAAATAACAATAATGATGCCGTTTGTTTTTGGGGAGTAATGTTGCTTAAAATCAAATAATTTAACTAATTCTAGGGGTAAATATGTCAAAAAAGTATGGTTTTATTTTGCGGTATTTACCCCTAGAATTATGTTAAGATATTGGAAATGTGGTGGCTATATGATTATCAGGTAAAAGTAAGGTCACCGGACAAAAAAGTATAGGAGGAAGATTTACTATGAGAAAATCTTTAAGAAAAATTTCAGCAGCAATCGCAGGATGTGCTCTCGCAATGGCACTTACGGTTGGTGCAGTACCAAATGCAGCAAATGCGGCAGTAAAACCACAGTGTACAAAAGACGGTGAAAAAGCAGGTAAAGCAAAATTTAATCCTGATGGAACATATCATGCATACTTCGGACTTCAGCAGCAGAATACATGGATTTTCCGTGATCAGTGGTTCAGCCCTACATTAGGTGTAAAGGGAACTGACCTTGCAGGAAATGATTATGCAAGTATTCTTCAGTCAAAAGATGGAAAAGTATTAAAGAAGGACGGAACCGTTACTGATGCCGAGATTACAGGAAACGGTACTTACACTATCGGTGTAACAGGTCTTAACGGTTGTATCGACACAGACCTTGATGCAAACCCTATATCAATGATTTACGCATCAACAGATATTCCTATCAGTGCTATCAAAGACGGCACAGTTAAGATTTCAGATGTAAAGATGTCTATCGACGGCAGAGAGGCATTCTCAGGAGAGCCTTATACAAACGAGGATACAGAGCTTGTTAAACTTTACCAGTTTGACTGCACAAATACATACAAAAAGGATCAGTTTGAAAATCCTTCAATCCTTTGCCCATCTGATTCTATCCAGATTACATTTACTATAAGCGGATTTACAAATGACAATCCTAATGCAGTTGCAGCTACTCCTACACCGGCAGCAGACTCAAGTGCATCATCATCAACTTCATCAACAAGCAGTACTGAAAGTAATGGAGGTACAAACACAACAGCAGTTGCAGTAGTTGTAGTTGTTGCAGTAGTAGTTGTCGCAGGTGTTATAGTATTCGTTAAGAAAAAGAAAAACTAATCAGAAATAAAAACATATGACCTTTAGTTAGGATTTATTATAAGGATAATAAATGTTTAAATAAAACTGCCGTATCGTGCTGATGCGGCAGTTTTTTTGATGTGTATCTGCGGTGTAGGTGCTTAAAGGAAAATGTATATATCAGTAAATATACAGGTTATTGAAATATATTAAAAATACATTCAAAAAATAAACTAATATTAAACTTGTATGAAAAATAAATGTATTTTCGGTCAATAATTTGTGGTAGTATTTTACACCCCAAATTTATATAATTAAATCAAGAAGAAGGTCAGATAAAAGATAAATGGTTATAAAAGATTTATATAGCCAAAAAGATTATCCAATCATAACTTAGGAGGTCATTATGAAAGAAGAAAAAAAAGAAGGGAGAGGCAAGCTAGACTATGTTTATATAGTTCAGAGACTTGTTACTATTTTAGCCATAGTTGCAGCGTTCTTTCCTGCATTTAGTCCATCAAGAATTACAAAATTGATCGACGACACGATTTCATTGTTTACATCAGGTGTTTCATACTCAAGTCTTACAGACGGTGCAAGCAGAGCACTTCGTATGGAATGGGTTGATGAAACTGTATTTGTTGTAGTATTTATCGGTTCACTTATATTGATGCTCGGTATTTGTCTTGCGATTGCAGGGGGATGTATGTCATTAGGAAATCTCAGATTACAGAGACTTGGACTTAAGTTTTCTTTTGGCGGTTCGTTAGCTGAGATTGTCGGTGTTGTCTTTTGTTATATAAGTTACAACATGATTCAGAACAGTGAAAATGTAAAACGCGTAAAACCTGTATTCCCTAATGGAATGATTTTATATGCAGTATTTGCAATTATACTTCTTGTTACAACACTTATCCTTATGGCGGGTATGCCTAAGGCAGACAAGAATGAGAAATTTGAAATGGAATCAAAATATAAGCTCTTCCTTATGTTCCTTCCATTTGCAGCACTTGCTTTCGTATTCTGCTACTTACCACTTTGGGGCTGGAGATATGCATTCTTCGATTACAAAGCCGGTGGAACTTTATCAATGAGCAATTTTGTAGGTTTTAAGTGGTTTACATATTTATTTAAGAATGAAGCTACAAGGCGTGACCTTATAAATGTTATTAAAAATACACTTGGTCTTAGTATGTTAAATGTATTGACAAGCTGGATTCCTATGATGTTCGCTGTATTTCTCTGCGAGATTAAGAGTCTCAGATTCCGTCGTTTTGTACAGACATTTACAACAATCCCTAACTTCATAAGCTGGGTACTTGTATATGCTATAGCTATAGCTATCTTCTCTACAGATGGTTTCATCAATACATTCATGAAAGAGTTTGGAATGTTAGCACAGAATGCACAGGGTAAGAACTATCTGATGGCTGACTCACATATGTGGATTAAGATGTGGGCGTGGGGCACATGGAAAGGTGTCGGCTGGAGTGCCATCATCTATATAGCAGGTATTTCAGGTATCGACCAGAGTCTTTATGAGGCGGCGACGGTTGATGGTGCCGGAAGATTCCAGAAGATGTGGCATGTTACACTTCCGGGACTTCTGCCAACATTCTTTGTACTTTTACTTATGTCAATCGCAAACATCCTTACAAACGGTCTTGACCAGTATCTCTGCTTCACAAACGCACAGAACGCACAGTCAATCAGAGTTCTTGACCTTTATGTTTACCAGTTAGGTATGGGAAGCAGCGGAAGTATTCCGTTGTCAACGGTTGTAGGTATGTTTAAATCAGTAATATCCGTAGTATTGTTGTTTGTTGCCAATGGAGCATCTAAGCTGCTTCGTGGTGAGAGTATCATATAGGAGGTGAGTACGATATGGCAAAGACAAAACAGGAAAAAGAAGATGCTAAGAGAGAAAGAGAGTATGAAAAGAAGCATAAAAGAAAATATCGTCTTACACCTGGTGATATAGTATTTTATATTTTTAACTATTTGTTCTTTACTTTGTTTACAGTTACATGTATATTCCCATTCTGGTATCTGTTTGTAAATACAGTATCAAGGAATGATTATGTTCAGAGAGGTATCGTAAACTTCTGGCCAAAGGGATTTAATATTCAAAATTACCTTGCACTTAAAGAGGTTAGTGACCTTGGTTCAGCATTTATCATATCAGTATCAAGAACACTTATTGGTACTGCACTTATGGTAATTGCATCAGCATTTATCGGTTATCTTGTTACAAAACAGGAAATGTGGCACAGAAGTTTCTGGTATCGTTTCCTTGTTATTACAATGTATTTTAATGCAGGTCTTATTCCATGGTACATGAACTTTGCAATGCTCGGTATGACAAATCATTACTCAGCATATATTATACCTGCTATTGTGGCTCCGTATAATATCATTCTGGTAAAGACATACATAGAGTCGATTCCGGCGGAACTTGAGGAAAGTGCATTTATTGATGGTGCTTCATATATGATGGTATTTAGGAAACTTATATGGCCTCTTAGTAAACCAATCCTTGCGACAATCGCAATTTTCGGTGCGGTAGGTCATTGGAACTCATTCCAGGATTCTTTAATACTTATGAGTGATTCAAAACTCTTTACATTGCAGCATAGACTTTACATTTACCTGAACCAGTCATCAAACCTCGGTACATTGATGGACAGTGCAGATTCATCTACAGCTAAGAATGCAATGGAACAGGCTATGAACTCAAAGGTTATTAAGTACACTATCTCAATGATATCAGTTATTCCTATCCTTTGCGTATATCCGTTTATGCAGAGATACTTCGAGAAAGGTATCATGCTTGGTGCGGTTAAGGGTTGATGCTGTAAGGTATTGCAATTTAACTCAAGATTTGATAATCTGATTATAGTTTTTATAGATGGGTGATTGTGTAAACAGTCACCCATTAAAAAATTTACAGTCAGATAGGGGGGATAGTGTGAAAAATCCATATATGCAAGATTTTTCGCACACAAGATTTGTGTCTGCGCACACTTGACACAAACTTAATATGCACAAAAAACGTGTGCAGAAATGAGGGATAATATTTATATGTTCAAAAATGGTTTCTTTGAAAGCCCGTTATACAAATTTGGCACAAGACTTGTGGATGTGCTCGAACTCAATTTTTTATGGCTCTTTTGCAGTCTGCCGCTTTTGCTGGCACTTGCTTTTCCGAAGTGGCTTGGATTGTTTTGGATACCATGTGGTATCATAGGTGCATTTACTATGGGAGCTGCATCGGTGGCGGCATTTTCGATTACGCTTAAAATGGTGGATGACGAGGAGGGTTATATATTTAAACCTTTCTTTAAAGAGTTTAAAGCGAGTTTTTTTAAGGGCGGAATAGCAGGTATAATACAGACATTTGCAGTATATGCACTGTATCTTGATTTCCAGCTTTTTAATAATGTCAAAGATTCAAATATAATGTTTCTTATAGTCTTTATACTGGGTCTGATATTATTATTTACGCATTATGTTTATGCGTATGCACTTATGGGAAGATATGAGAATACTGTTATAAATACGCTTAGAAATTCATTTACGATTTCTCTCAGATATTTTAAGAAAACAATACTTATATTTTTAGTTGTCGCATTTGAAATCCTGTTGTTTGTATGGTCGGGAACAACAGAGTTTATTGGACTTATTATTGGACCGGTATGTATAATGTTTACGATAAGCGGAATGGCAAAACCAATATTCCTCCGGATTGAAAAAGATAACAGCGGTTCTGATGATGAGGAAGAAGAAACCGAAGAAGAAGTAGATGTGTCTGAATATGAGACTATAGATTATGAAAAACTTGCTAAAAAAGCAAAAAAGAATGAATAAACTATATGTAAACAAAAAATGTAGAAATAATAATATAAAGTTTCAAAAAAAGTGAGGGTAATAAAAGTGCTTAAAAATATTGCACATTTGTCCTTGAAAATGTAAAATATATACATAAGACAAATGAATTTGTGCTGTGTTGTGCACAAATTTATATGAGATTTATTATACAACACAGAAAAGAGGAAAATTATGAGAAAAGGTGCATTTAGTAAAAAAATGCTTTCTGTATTGCTTGCAGGCAGTATGGTTGTAGGTTCTGCGTCAGTGCTTTCCGGATGTGGTACTAAAAAGAAAAACGGCGTCGTTAAATTAGATGTTTACAGCCAGTTGGCTAACACACAGGGTATGCAGACAGGATGGGGAGCAGATGTGCTTAAAGAAAAGTTCAATGTTGAGCTTAATATTATTCCTGATGCAGATGGTGTTTACCAGACACGTGCCCAGAAAGGTGACCTTGGAGACATCGTTATCTGGGGAAGTGATTCAAAGGATTATGTAGATGCTGTTAAGAACAACCTTCTCCTCGACTGGAACGAAGATGATCTTCTTACAGACTGCGGACCATATATTAAGAAACATATGTCAGATGCTCTTAAGAAGAACAGTGGTCTTACAAAGACGATTACAGATGGCGAAAGAGATACTACTTATGGTCTTGGACACAGTATAGCAACCAGCAGTAAGGATCATGATGCATTCTTCTATACATGGGATACTCGTTGGGATTTATATAAGAAGATGGGTTACCCGAAGGTTAAAAATCTTGATGAATTCAAGAATATGCTTATTAAGATGCACGAAATTTGTCCTAAGGATGATAACGGAAATCCTACATATGCCGTTTCACTCTGGTCTGACTGGGATGACGGAATGGTTATGTATGTTAAGTCTACAGTTACAGCTTACTATGGTTATGATGAGATGGGTATCGGATTATATGATCCTCAGACAGGTAAGTTCCATGACGCACTTGAGGATAACGGACCATACCTCCAGATGCTTAAGTTCTACAATGACTTATATCGTGCAGGTCTTGTAGATCCTGATTCGATGACACAGACATATGACCAGATGAGTGCTAAGGTTAAGAGTGGTGGTGTATTATTCTCAATCTTCAACTACTCAGGCTCACTTGGATTTAACACAGACGCACATCTTAAAGCAGGTAAGTATATGTACTGTATGAAACCTGACGAAGCTAAACCTATCGTTTATGGTATGAATACACAGGGTGGCGACCGTGTTACAACAATCGGTGCTAAGACAGAGTACCCTGATTTATGTATGGAAATTATCAACTACTTTGCAACTCCGGAAGGTCGTATGGTATATCAGTATGGTCCTAAGGGTGAAACATGGAATTACGATAAGGATGGTAACACATACTTTACAGAGCTTGGTAAAAAGACTCATGCCGATGGTAAGACAAAGATGGAGAAGCATAAGGGATCATTCCAGGATGGAAGTATCCAGGCTGCATTCTCTACATGGGCTAACGATGCAGAGAACCCTGATTCAAACGGTGAAACATACAACAGTGATAACTGGAAATCTAATGTTCAGACTCCTGAGTATAAGATTCAGCAGGATTGGGTCAACAAGACAGGATGTAAGAACCTTAACGAGTACATGGAAAAGGGTGGAAACTATGTAGTTGCACCTGCAACATCTTACTCAGCAAGTGCTAAGGATGATGAGTTAAAGACAACATGGGCACAGGTTACAACATCTATCAAAGAGAACTCTTGGAAAGCGATTTATGCTAAGACAGATGCTGAGTACAATAAGTGTGTTCAGAAGATGAAGAAAGATACAGCAGCATATGGTTACGATAAGTGCCTTAAGTGGTGTGAGAACGAAGCTGCAACTCGTCGTTCATTAGAAAAAGCATTGACTAACTAAACAAAATTTAAAGTTAAACCTTATATGGATATTTATCCTCTCCGTCACAACAGGCGGAGGGGATTTTTGTGTTGGTGAAGTTGAATAAATAGTCTTAAGGATAATTGCTTAAAAATATTGAAATTTTGTGCAGTTTGTTATAAAATAAGGGCTAAAGAACGAAGTTGTTTGGATGAAATGCATTATTATAGGCACGATACTCATGGTGTCTGCCGTGAGAAACATATAGATGGAGGGGATAATCATGAAAAAAATCTTAAAAATGACATTAAAAGAAAATAAGGTAAAAAAGAAAACAGAGTCATTTACAAAGACAAATGAAAATCCGACTGAAAAGAATGTGGTGGAAAATAAAAAACAGAAATCCGGGATAAAGAAGTCAAGATCAATAGTTACGAGGATTGCATCTCTTGTATATATCAGCATATTTGCTACAGTTATACTTATTGCATTGTTGGTAGTTCCGTATGTGAGTAAAACATTGCAAAGCAATACAAAATCGACGATGAGTGATGTTGTCAAAACTTTAGGAGAATCTTTTGACAAGCAGATTGACAGAAGTGGCAAGAATGTCGTACTTACAAAGGTTGCATTGCGAAATGCTTTGAAAGGAGCCGGGATAGAGGGATTGTCAACATCATATATGTATATTATTGATTCTGACAAAAATTATGCATGGCATCCGGATGAGAATAAAATTGGTTCAAAAGTTGAAGTGCCGGTTATTGAAGGTATTGTAGATAAGATGCTCAATAAAGGCGGTGGTAGTACAAATGGTGGATTTGTTGATTACAAATATAAAGGAAAAAATAAAACAGCTTCATACCTTACAAGCAATACCGGTGCATTTACATTGGTATTATGTTGCGACAAATCTGAAATAAATGCACCGGTAAGAAAAGTGTATGCAAGATCTGCGATTGCTATAATTATTGTAGTTGTGATTATGGGAAGTCTGGCAATAATTATACCGAAGAGAATAGCAGCACCTATAAAGGATGTAGTATTTTCAATGAACCGTATGGCAGAACTTGATCTGGCACACAGGGACATAAATGTGCATAAGGTTGCAAAGTACAATGACGAGATGGGTATGCTGGCAAGGTCGGCATTGGTTCTTAAAGAAGAACTTTCAACAATGGCAAAGGCTTTGATGGACAATAGTTCTAAGCTTGATGATGCATCAGTGTCATTAAAGGACAGTATAGAAAAAGTTGATGATACGGTTTCAAGTATAGAACAAGCTGTTACAGGAATTGCAGATGGGGCAGGAAGTCAGGCATCTGATACCCAGAGTGCAAATGAAAGTGTTATAAACATTGGTGCAGATATAGACAGATGTACTGATACGATGAATAACCTCTCAGAGTCAGTTGAGAAGATGAAAAATATGAGTGGGGAGACAATGGCAGTATTAAAAGAGCTTGTTAAGATAAGTGAAAATACTTCAGATGAGATTTCAGTGCTTAAAGAAGAAACATCTAAAACAAATGTTTCGGCGGAAGCTATAAGGAGTGCAGTTGAGCTGATACAGTCGATAGCTGACCAGACAAGTCTTCTCTCGCTTAATGCTTCTATAGAAGCTGCACGAGCCGGAGAACACGGAAAAGGCTTTGCAGTAGTGGCAGATGAGATAAGAAGCCTTTCTGAGAGCAGTATGAACAGTGCAGACGAGATAGAGAGGATTGTGTCAGAGCTATTGGAAAACTCCAATGTAAGCGTTGAGAGAATGGCAACAGTAAGTGATGATGTTTCAATACAGATTGACAAACTTGGAAATACAAGAAAATCATTTAAGGGGCTTACAAACGAAACTGACAAGGTTATAGAACTTACAGATAGTATTTCAAAGCAGATAAATGAGATAAACAATGCAAAGAACAATGTAAGTTCGGTTCTTGAAAGCCTTTCAGCAATAGCTGAACAAAATGCAGCAAGCACAGAAGAAACATCCGCATCAGTTCAGGAGATTGGAGCTTCGATTGATGTTATAGGAGATAGTGCAAATGATTTGCAAAATCTTGCAGCGGATATGAGTGATTACATAAAGAAGTTCAGATTGTATGAGGACTAAAGTTTGAATGTGGGTTGCGAATATCTGCTTAACTAAAAAATAAAATCAGGCATCAAAGTGAATATAATAAAAAGAAGCGGCAAGGTTTTGCTGCTTCTTTTTGTGCTATATTGTAACAGTTCAGCCATAAAAAGGTGATTGGCAATACAACGAGCTTGTTCTTTGTATTGTTAAGTACCTTTTTATGGTAGAATAGCCTTTCATTTCTGAAATGAAATAAATATAAGCTGCAAAGCAGCGACTGACAGCTCGCTGGCAGGTTTATGAATGTAAGAAATGAAAGGCTGAACTGTTACATTATATAGTATAAATGATACATTGCAAGTTGGTAATTGAATTATAAGTGTCAACACTAAAATAAATATTGCAATGTAAAGTTGGCTTATAAGGGATTAGAGAGAAACAAATCTGTCTGCCTCGTCCTTTAATTCATTTGCAATCTGCTCATTTTCATGCATCTCATTTGAGATAGCCTCAATGCCGGATACAAGGTCTGTTGTGTTTGTTGCAACATTTGTAATTCCGTTTGTGCTTTCTTCAACGGCTGTAGATATACCATTTAAAGACTCTGAAACATTTGACATGGCTTCTTTAATAGATGATGCCATAGTGTTAAACTTAGTTACTATTTCGGTGACATGCTCAGCATCATCACTGTACTGGTGTCCTGATTTGACAAATCCGACATAATCTTCCAAAACATTGTTTGTTATGTAGTCTATCATTTGGTTTGAATTTTGAGTAAGTTCTTTAACGGCTATAATAACCATACTGTTGATATTTTGGATATTGTTTGCTGCTTCACGGCTTGAATCTGCAAGCTGGCGGATTTCATCAGCTACAACAGCAAAGCCCTTTCCGGCTTCACCTGCTCTTGCAGCTTCGATAGAAGCATTTAACGCAAGAAGATTTGTCTGGTTGGATATGTCTAATATGTCTTTTGTAAGGTCATTGACCTTATCAACACTCTTGCTTTCTTCAATAGCTTTTTCAAGGCTTTGAACGATTCCGCTTATAATTTCATTGGCGGTATTTCCGTTGTCTACAGCTGTTTTTTCAAGTGCATTTGCACGCTCTTTCATTTCATTTACATAATCAAGAAGCTTAACAGACTCGTCTGAGAGGTCTGTGACATTTGAATCTACATCATTTGTGTTATCGTTTACCGAGATAACAGTGGCAGACACTTCTTCCATTGCAGATGAAAGTTCTTCCATAACTGCTGATATATCACATGAATTATCATTGGCTTTGACAACCTTGTTAGATACGGTACCGACAATATTTTCAAGCTTGTTAGTATTGCTGGTGATTTTTTTCATAATCTCCTGTAAAGTTTCAATAAACTTATTTATATCATCACCTATTATACCAATCTCGTCTTTTGCTCTGATGTTAAGTCGTTTTGTAAGATCGCCATTGCCGGTATTTATGTTTTCTATAATTTCAGCAAGTGCTTTGTTCATACCTGCAACGGGACGACATATAGACATATAGCAGATATAGAGTACACTAAAACCAAGTATTAAACCAATGACAAGAAGTGTAATGCCTGTTATCTGGCTTGCACTATGTACACTTTTTTGTTTTGCAACACCTGCATCCATTGCTTTCTGATTCGCATCCTGCATTTCAGTTATATTATCTTCAATTTTTTGCGACTGTGTGAAGAGTGTGTTATTTGCCATCTCAGCAGCTAAAGTACCCTGACCTGCGGTACTGGCATTAAGTGCAGTGTTAAAATCTTTGAGGTACTTATCATAATTTGACTTAAATTCATTGAAGTTGTCTTCTTCCTGACCTGCATCAAGTGTTTTCTCAAACTGGGTACAGAGATTTGAAATCTCTTTTGTTCTCGTTTTGTAGTTTTGGACAAGGCTTGATTTTACGCTGTCGTCAGTAGATATGCAATGTTTATAGATTATGCTGTTTAATGACTCAAATTTCTCTGATATATCACCGAGCAATACAAGGCTTTTGGAATAATTGTCAGAAATTTCAGTACCGACATTTAGCATATTGTTGGCTATGCTAATAGAGGTTAAACTTGATAATGCAAGAAGAACCACTATCACAGCGACAGGAAGCATAATTTTGATTTTTATGCTTGTGTTTTTTAGTTTCATAATAAATTTCTCCCTTCATCGTCCATAATATATTTTTATGTATCTTAGACATAAAAATTGGGCAAAAAAATGCCCTGACATTAGTATATAAAACCGCAATACATATGTATTTATTTTACAACATTTTAGATTTATTTTAAATACAATTTTTAGGATAAATATAGTAATAATTTGGCATGTTTTTACAGTGATTTTTTGTGATTTTGAGGAAAAATAAAGATAGTGAAAATGAGAAGTAAAATGAAATTAAGTGTAAAAATATAATTTGAAGTTATATAATATTTTTTGCGTGTATGTTGCGAAGTATGGTAAAATAGATGTAAGCAATAATGGTATGAGATATGACGGTATTTTAAAATTGTCAGGCGGGTAGCAGAGCGGATTGCGAATATCTGTCTATGAAGGAGGTGTAGGAAGTATGGAGTATTTTAAGGATAATGATTTTTTTGAAAAAATGGAAAAGGTGGCAGTTCCAAAGCTGGATGCGGCAAGGACAAGCGGATATTATACTGCATATGATGGAATAAAAATATATTATGATAAATTTAAAAATAAAAATGAGAAAGCAATAATTGTAATTTCTCATGGATTTTGTGAATTTGCGGAAAAATTTGAGGAAGTCATATATTATTTTTTGTGCAAGGGATACTCGGTATATATTCCGGAGCACAGAGGGCATGGCAATTCTGACAGGGAGACTGATGATCTGTCAAAGGTATATGTAGATGGTTTTGATAAATATGTAAATGATTTTTACGGGTTTGTGAGAGACATTGTAAGAAATGAAAATCTGGGCAAAAAAATGGTACTGTATGCACATTCGATGGGAGGTGCGATAGGTGCACTCGTGCTTGAGCAATATCCTGAACTGTTTGATTGTGCAGTGCTTACTTCTCCTATGTTAAAAATGAAATTTAATGGTATTCCTGAATTTGTTGCAAATCTTTTGAGAATTTATGCGGCAATTTTCCCGGTAAAATTAAAATATGTACCCGGTCAGAGTGCATTTGATGGCGTTAGAGATGAAAAATTTGGCTGCTGTACATCAGGTGAGAGATATGAGTATATATTCAGAAAGCGTGAAAAGAATGACAGGTACCATATGAATGGTGCGACTTACGGCTGGAGTATAAGTGCGATGAAAGCGACAAAAAAGCTCCAAAGAGAAGCAGAGAAGGTGAAAATACCGGTATTGCTTTTTCAGGCATCGGATGATGACTTAGTGGATAATAGAGGACAGAACAGGTTTGCAGAGAAAAATAAAAATGTTATCCTGATACAGATACCAAACTCAAAGCATGAGATATACGGTTCAACTTATAATACAATAAAATGGTATTATGAGGTTATATGGAAATTTTTAGATAAACATTTAGGAGGAAAGTGACATTGAAATTGTTGTATGGTTTATTTTATACTTCTTTTTCACTGGCAGTTGTGTCGGCATTTGCTCTTGTGGTTGTTTTGCTGATAAGATTTATAATAGTTAAAGTACCTAAAAAGTATTTTATGTGTCTGTGGTGGCTTTTTTTGATAAGGAGCATATGTCCGGTGTCATTGTCGAGTATATATTCACTGTCATCAGGAATAAATAGAAAATTTCATATATTTCTTGAGTTGATAGGACTTTCATTTGATGAACAGGGCGGAGTGCTGACAGGCTGGCAGAGTGTTTTTGTGCGGCAGTTTACGGTAAATACAAATTTTAGATTTTGCAGTATCATGTGGGCCGCAGGTGTTTTGTTCATATGGATATACACATTAGTAAAGCAGACCGGGATAAGAAAGTGGCTTCAAAAGGCTGAAAGACTGGATGGAAGTATATATCAGCATGAGAAACTTAATATTCCGGTAATGACAGGTGTTTTCAGATTAAAGAAATATCTTCCGGGCAAGATGAATGTTTCCGAGGCAAAATATGTGTTAAGGCATATGGAGATACATGAGGAGAGACATGACGGTGTGCTAAGGGCAGCAGCTTTTATTGTGTTGTCGCTGCAATGGTTTAATCCGTTTATGTGGCTTGCTCATTATTTTATCTTAAGAGATATTGAGACAGCGGCAGACGAGGATACGCTTAGTTATTTTGGATACGATGACAGGGCGAAATATGCACAGGAAATACTGAATATGAACAAGGGGAAAAAAGTTATAAGACCATCTCTTGTGACTTTTCAGGAAAACCGTATTGACGACCGTGCATCAAAGATGCTTTATCAGAATAAGATAAAGAAAAAAGACAGACAGGTAGTAGTGCTTGTTGTCCTAATATTCTTTATCTGGTGGTTTATGTTAAGACCGCTATATATGTTGTGGGAGGGCAGTTTAGACACAACGGTAGACAACAGCATTTCGCAGACAGAAGAACCGTTATTTGATAAAACAAAACAGGTTGTCGTTGCACAGACTAATGTTAAGAGTGCAGACGGCTTGTCAAAGGTCATAAAGATAGTAATGACGGATGGGCAGCAGGAAGATTCAGGTTATGATGGTGAGTTTAAGCTTGTTTTGGAGGACACGGAGGGAAATAAGCTTGCCGAGGAAAATTTAAACGGACAGTTTGGTGAGAATAAGAATGATAAGCTGCACTTTGAAAAGAATGTTGCATTGCATATATCAGATTATAACAGCGATAAGGTAAATGAAGTTGCGATAGGTCAGGATATAGAATTTACTGATGAAAATCTTAACGCTTTGCTTGGCAGAGAGCCAAAGAAGAAAGAGAAAAATAAAATAAAGAGTATTCAGAAGTATTATATCTGGAATATCGAGGCTGACAAGCTGCAATGTGTGTCTGAGCCGATTTATACGGCAGACAAGACGGGTGCGGAGGCTAATTCCTGTGAATTTAAGATACCAAAGGGAACTAATGGAGTTATAAAAGTAAAAGTTTTAAAAAACAAGTTTTATTATGTATGGGATGGTACTAATGAAATGTTTGTAAGAAAAGAACTTACAAAAAAACAGCTCAAAAAATATAAAAAAGACAGCGACAAAACCGATGAAAGCGGAGAAAAGAGCGTTCATTCCTTAAAGAATGACAGTGACAGGGAGAGTGTAAGAGTTGTAACTCAAAAGGACTCAACCGGTTCAGAGGAAATAAAAAATATTGTTATATCTCCAAACGGTGCATCAAAGAAAATAAGTAATATTAAAGGATATTATTGTGAACTTCAGTGGGTGCAGACAACGGATAATGAGGAAAACAGGTATGCTGTGCTTACATACAATGGCATAAAGTCACAGACATTTGTTGTATTTGATACAAAGCTGAAAGAGATATATTATAAACAGGAGGACGGAAACAGTGCTTTAAGCAGTGTGTTTGACCGTTACAATGGAAATCAGAATGACATTGCGTTTAACAAAGATGATTTGGTTGTATATACTCTACAGGAAAAGGAAAACGATGTGTTAAAAATCGGATTTGCCGCCAATGCAAAGGATAATGTGGTCGTAAAGGGAAGTTATAAGTATGATGTCGAAAAGAAAAATCAATACGACTTCAATTATTCGCAGACTTCAGCAGCAAATGCAGGCAGCAGTAACAACGATACGGGAGCATCAGCGACAGAAAGCCCGACGGCTTCAGCAAGTCAATAAGATAATAAAAGAGTTAAAAACAGGCTTTTTGTTATTATTAAAAATAGCAGAAAGCCTGTTTTGGCATATGTAAAATTTTATCAATAAAAAGGAACTGTCTGTTTTTAAGCAAAAAGACCAAGATCAAGGATTGCATCGGCGAGGTGTCTGTGGCCGGATGCATCCATATGTTCCATATCATCAGTGCTGTAGGAAGATACATCAGATGCAGCTAGAAAGTGGCAGCCGTATTTGTCAGCTATCTTTTTATATACATCTTTAAGTTTGTGTGATGTTTTTACGGAGTTTTTGTTAAACTCAGGGTCAAACTCGGGCTTCCAGACATCATCACCAAGTACGATAGGTGACATGAGCAGTATGTCTAAAGACGAATCATACTTTTTAATCTGTGATATAAGCTTTTCAATACCTTTGCCGATAAGACCGGCAGAGGCATTATAATATGTCTTGCAGTCGTTTGTGCCAAGCATAAGTATTACATAATCTATAGGTGAGTGTGATTCAAGGAGTGCCGGAAGCATATCTATACCGCGTCTGTTGTCACGAAGCTCATCTTCAAAGATGGTAGTGCGTCCACAGAGTCCTTCTTCAACTATTTTATATCCGTTAGGGAAAAGTGCCGACTCAAGAATACCGGTCCAGCGTGTGCTGCGGTCAAATCTTGATGTTGTACCCGGTATAAGTCCATAAGTATTTGAATCTCCAAAACATAATATCTCTTTCATGACAAACCCTCCTAATTTTTTAAATCATACTATTCATACTAAACTGATAGGATATATATGATTATAAGGGTGGAGTTATGATTTGTCAAGGAAAAAATATAATAAAAAGAAATGAGAGGCTGAACTGTTACAATGGATTGAAGATATAGGATTGAAATGGGTAAAATAAAAAACACCGCTTATGCGGTGTTTTTAAGAAAGAGATTTATGAAAAGAATAATATTATAAAAAATATTATTTCTTATAAACAATTCGTCTTGCACATTTAGGTCTAGAGTAATTGTATTTTGAAATCTTGATACCTGTCCTTGGATTGCTTGCATGAACGATGCGTCCACTTCCAATATACATAGCAACATGATTTACTCTGCCTGTACCGTGTGTGTAGAAAAGAAGATCTCCCGGTCTGAGATTTGAAAAACTTACTCTCTTTCCGTATGTTGACTGTTCACGAGAAGTTCTAGGAATTCTGTAACCGAACTTTCTGTAAACACTCATTGTAAATCCTGAACAGTCAGTTCCGTGTGTAAGGCTTGTTCCTCCCCATACATAACGATTGCCTACAAATCGCTGTGCATAAACAGAAGCCTGATAGCCTTTAAGTGAACCATATCTTCTTGCTCTAACACCGTTAAGAGTGAGAGCGTTGCTGAATTTATAATAAGCTGTCATAGATGAAAGACTGTCTGTAAAACCTGTCTTTTTACCTGACTTAACTTTTACCCATCCGTTATTGTAAGTCTTAACTAATTTATAACTCTTTCCTGCTTTAAGGCTTGTAAGAGTTTTTGCTGAAGAACTCTTTGATTTCTTTAAGGAAACTTTTTTTGCTGACTTGTTTACTTTTACATATGCAGTACCATATTTGTTTGCAACCTTAGCTGCCTTTGCACCTATTGCAAAATATTTTTTGCATACATAACCTGAAACTCGTCCGGATTTAACCTTGAGCCAGCTTTTGTTTGTAGAACCGATGATGTTGACTTTATATCCTTTATAAAGTCTTCCGACAACCTTAGTCTTTGTACCGGCACCTTTGTTTACATTAACAAATCCAGTCTTTTTAGTAACAATACCAAGTTTATTGAAATTTGTTGTAACCTTTATAGCTGAACCAGTTACTACATCAGTAGTGTTGTTATCATTATTGTTATTGTCGTCTACATCAGTAGTATTATCACCATTATTAATCTCGTCGCTTAAAAAAGACATACCGGGAATTGTTGCTGCTTTTGTTTCAGCAGGTGATGTACTAAACGAAGTAAGTACACAGGCAACAGACAATGTAAGTGCTGTTCCAAGTGATAATGCCTTTTTTGTCAAGCCTTCCTTAAACATATTATCCTCCATAATTTTTTGATATTATAATAATTTGTGTGTATTTTTAAAAGAATATGTAATGAATTATTTAAGTTTGTTACAAAAATATTACATCACGATTTTTATTGTAACAACTTAATATGTATTTGTCAACACAAATTAAGGAAAAATTACTATTAGATTAAGAATTAGGTGTATGTTTTTGGTGATTTTTTCATATTTTGGAGTTAATCTTTTACAATATTGTAACATTCTAAGTATGATTTTATACATTTGGTGAATGAGTTTCTTCTATATATAATGGTTGTGTAATTGAAAATATTTTGCGACGGTAAAATGTATTGGTTCAACTGTATATATGTGGGCTTAATTGTTGCAGCATAACAGTTCAGCCTTCCATTTATTACATTCATAAACCTGCCAGTAAACTGTCAGTTGCTGCTACGCAGCTTATGTTTACCTCATATAATAAATGAAAGGCTATTCTACCATAAAAATATAATCAGAAATACAATGAGCAAGCTCAGATATTACCGATTATATTTTTATGGCTGAACTGTTATATTACAACATAGAATGACGGATTTTTTTCTTTACAAGCTAAACAGCGGATATTATAATTAGACTTAACAATATTTTGGTTGCGGTTTACGGCTCAGATGCTAACTGTAACAAATTTGAAGATACAGGGGGAGAATATGGATAAAATACAGCTTTTCCGAAGAAGATATATCCCGGATGAAATCAAGGAACTTAAAGACGATATAGTGTTGTCTGTCACAGATGATATGATACTTACAAAATGGAATGTTTTAAAACCGAGAAAAGACATTGCAAGAGGTGTGTCTGCTTATTTTATTGACAAGGGTATAAAAGTGAGCAAGGTATATGACAGTGAGGACAATCTTGTCTATTGGTATTGTGATATTGTGGAGACGGTTCATGAAAAGGACAGTCAGAAATATGTGTTTAATGATCTTCTTATAGATGTTTTAGTTTACCCTGACGGATTTGTTAAAGTGGTAGATATAGACGAGTTTGCTGATATAATGGATGAGAAAAGACTTGATAATACCGTTATCGCAAAGGCTTTGAGGAGTGCGGACGCATTGCTCAAGGTGATATATGCCGGGCAATTTGAGAGATATACAAAGATTATAGATGATGCTGAATAGGAGAAGTTTGGCTATAGGCAGATAGCAGTTTTGAGTTAGATGTTTTTTTTTAATGTGTTTGCCTATTATTTCGGAAACATCAGTTATTGAAACAAATGCGGATGTATCAATGGAATTGATTATATTTGTAAGTTCTCTTACTTCAAAGCGTGTAATGACACAGTAGAGAACTACTTTTTTTCCGCTGACAAGCCCCTCTCCTTCCATAAGGGTAACGGTTCTGCCGAGTGTCTGGTATATTTTATCTGATATTTCTTTAGCATCATCAGTGATTATGGTTGCTGCTTTAGCCGTGTTTACACCGTTTTCAACAACATCAAGTACCTTTGATGTGATAAAATATGTCAAAAGGCTGTACATGGCTCTGTCAGGACCAAAAAGAATACCGGCAATGGAATAGATGACAAGGTTCATTATGAGAACCATTTGTCCGACGGCAAGACCAAATTTTCTGTTTAGGATTATAGCTACTGTTTCAGTACCGTCAAGACAGCCGCCAAATTTTATGATAAGACCGACACCTATTCCGAGAATGACACCGCCATAGCAGACGGCGAGAAAGGTTTCATCGGTTGCATTTGTCCACGGAGCAAAGAGTGATACAAAAAGAGAAAATATTATCATGCAGTATGCTGCTTTTATAATAAATATCTTGCCAAGTTTGTGCAGACCAAAGAGCAGAAAAGGTATGTTTAGTATAATGGTAAGCATACTGAGTGGGAGTTTGGTAAGATTGTTTATCATTATGCCGATGCCGATGACTCCACCGTCAAGTATAGTGTTCGGTACGAGAAATTCCTCGATGGCGAAAGCTGCGATTATTGAGCCTATGGTGAGCATAAAAAATTCTATCAAAATCTGAAATCTGTTTTTATTTGTCATTTAACCCCTCATTTCGTTTTATTTTATTATGATTTGTTGTTGTTATCTTATGTGGTGTTGTATGGTAAAAGTTTTTTATCTTATAAAAAAGGACAAAGTATGTCTTTTGGGAGACATCTTTGTCCTTTGTGTTTGAAATATCTTGCCTACTGGAGATCTGAATAATCTTTTGCTGTAGTCTTGCCGTTTTTCCAGTCATCCATTTTCTGCTTTGTTGCTTCAAGTGTGTCTTTGCAAATGTCAGGAAGGTCTTTGCCCCAGGCTGCTGTTGCTCTGTCGTAACCTTTTTGGATAGCTGACATCATTTCATCTGCTTTGTCTGTATCTCCACCTGAAAGTGCAATAGCCATACTTACAAGACGGTCAGAAGTCTTGTTTACACCCCAGTAACCGTCCTCAGAAATACTTTCCTGAGCAGCTTTGATGGTATCAGGATCTGCATTTTTAGCTGCGGCTTCAAATGTAGCAGAAAGATTGAGGCCTGAAACATCATCCTTTTTCATAAGGCTGGCAAGGTCAAAAGTACCTTTTTGCTTATTTAAAAGTTTCTCTACAAGATTTTGCATAGACTGTAAGCGTGATTGCTGGTCTGCCTTAAGCTTTGAGATAATAGCATCTTTGTTGTAAATCTGGTTTGCACTGTCGGTCTTTTTGTCAGTTGTCTTGTCGAAAACAACACCGTTTTCTTTTGAAGTATCAGTAGAAGCTGCTTTGTCTGCTGATGATGTATTTTTCGTTGATGCGGCAACGGCTGCTTCTGTTTCTTTTGTGCTGTCAGCCTTTTTGGTATCAACTTTGCTGTATGTGTTTATTGATGATGAAATTGCATCTAAACTCATGATTAACCTCTTTTCTGCACACATTTTTTTTGCGTATAGTGCGAAAGTTTTTATCTTTCATACATAAGATTTGTATCAAGTGTGCACAAATACAAATCTTGTGTGTGAAACCTTCATTTTTCACACTGAAACCTTCATTTTCAAAAGTATAAGTGCTCATTTCTTTGAAACACTGCTAAATTGTTTAAATTATCGTTATTAGTTATTATTTTGGTCGTATGCAAAAACTTATTTGGATAGCAAATTGTTTCTTCTGATAATTATATCGTCAGGAATATGACGTAATATAATAGGAAAGTTTACAACCTTTTAATAATTCTCACCCTACATAGTCCGACACAACACCACATCAAAATCAGGGTAATCAGCTTTTGCTTTTTCGTATGCTTTTTTTGCAGTTTCCATATTTTTAAATATACCAAATGTTGTTGGACCGCTTCCACTCATAAGTGAGCCTATTGCACCAATTTCGGTGAGATAGCGTTTAAGTTCGGCGATTATCGGATTTTCGGGTATGGTTACTGTCTCTAGTACATTTGAAAGTGAAGCTGCTATTTTTTTTATGTTTTTATCCTTTATATATGAGATTACGGCTTTGTTATCCGGATGATAATCGAGTTCGTTTAGTTTGAGGTGTTTGTAAACATACGGTGTGCTTATTGATATGTTTGGTTTTATAAGAAGTACGGGTATGCCTGTAAGCGGTGTGAGGGGTGTGAGTATCTCACCAATGCCCTCGGCAAGCATTGTACCTTTTCTTATGCAAAATGGTACATCAGCTCCGAGTTTTACACCTATCTCGCAAAGTTTTTCAATGTCAAGACCAAGCCCGCACAATTCGTTTATTCCGATAAGTGTGGCGGCACAGTCGGAACTTCCGCCGGCGAGTCCGGCAGCGGCAGGTATATTTTTGGTGAGGTGTATCTTAAATCCACCATCAATCTTAAAAGTGTCTTTCATAAGTTTTGCAGCTTTATATACAAGATTTTTCTCAGCAGGTATCTTGTCTGGAAGCTCTTTATTCATTGAAAAAAGAATTGTTTCATCTGCAGTTTTTTCAAAAGAGAGTTCGTCGCATACATCTATGCTCTGCATTATCATAGACAATGTATGATAACCGTTTTCAAGTTTTCCCGTCACATCAAGTGTCAGATTTATTTTTGCAGGTGTTTTTTTTATTAAAATATTTCCCATAATTTTGCTCCTCTAAATCTAGAATTTTTTGTGTATTTATTGTCTTAGTTTTAACAGATAAACGCAGCTCAATGCGTGAAAATTCAGTCTTTAAGCCGAGTTTACAAAAAATTAACATATAATAATAATAGCATATTATGGTAAAATTTAGTATATAAAAATTGTATAACCATTATGTCAAAAATACTTTTTACATATCTTAACAGCAGTAGTTATAATATCAGTCGTTGAAAGGAAGTTGACACAAAAATATCACAGATGCCGATTGATATTCAGCAGGCAGATGATTTCCTGCGTATAGGTATTTTGATTTTTATGTTTTCCTTAAAAAATAAGATGGAGGTGAATATTGTGGATACTCTGGTAGAGAGTTTGATGGAAGAACTGAACTGTAAAACAGTATTTAAGATTCCAATATTCGGCGGCATACCTATTTATGAGTCTGTTGTCGTTACATGGATAATAATGCTTGTAGTTCTGGTCTTGTGTGTTCTGCTTGTCAAAAACCTGAGTATAGAAAATCCCAGTCGTAAACAGCTTGTTTTAGAAACAGCGGTGAGTGGATTGTACAATTTCTTTAAAGGTACAGTCGGCGAAAACGGTACTGCATACATACCGTATCTTGCATCGGTGGCTATTTACATAGGAATAGCAAACCTTATCGGTCTTTTGGGATTTAAACCACCGACAAAGGATATGAATGTCACCATAGCACTTGCACTGATGAGTATTATTCTGATAGAGGTTTCAGGTATTCGTCAGAAAGGTACAAAGGGATGGCTTAAGAGTTTTGCAGAACCGATGCCTATAATATTACCAATTAATATATTGGAAATATTTATCAGGCCACTTTCATTGTGTATGCGACTATTTGGAAATGTACTTGGTTCATTCGTTGTTATGGAGCTTCTAAAACTTGTGGTTCCGGCAGTATTACCGGCGTTTTGCAGTATGTACTTTGATATATTTGACGGTCTTATCCAGGCATATGTCTTTGTATTCTTAACTGCATTGTTTATAAAAGAAGCGACAGAAACGGAATAGTATAATAAGGATTTTTGAAAACAGAAATATTTTTGCTGGGCATAGTTCAGCAAGATTAAATTAAAGAAAAGATTTAAATGAAACAGAAAAGGAGATTAATATTATGTCAGCAACATTATTAGTAGCAATCGGAGCAGGAATCGCAGTTTTAACAGGAATCGGAGCAGGTCTTGGTATTGGTAAAGCAACATCTTCAGCAGTAGACGCTATCGCAAGACAGCCTGAAGCATCAGGAAAGATCAGTAGTTCACTTCTTTTAGGTTGTGCACTTGCCGAGGCAACAGCTATTTACGGTTTCGTTATCGCACTTCTTATCATCTTACTTCTTAAATAATCAACCCGTCTGAGGATAAACATTTAGGAAAGTATGATAATTAATTATTGACTGAGTGTGTCGTATATAAAATGTGGAAATAACAGCCGGATTGTTGATACGGCAGCAGTTTTTTTGATGGATTGTTGAAAGAAGGACAATATATGTTAAGTATAAACCCGTGGAATATTTTATGGACAGTCGTAAATCTGCTTGTCATATATGCGATATTCAGAAAGTTTTTGTTCCAGCCGGTTATGAATGTTATCAACGCACGAGAGAAAATGATAAATAATCAGTTCAAGAGTGCTAAGGATGCAGAGGACGAGGCAGACAAACTTAAGAAAGAATATCACGATAAGATTAAGACAGCAAAGACAGAGGCTGACCAGATATTAGCAGATGCTAAGGAGCGTGCTGATGAGGCTTATAATTCCCAGATGGAAGACATCAGAGTTGAGACAGAACGCTTGAAAGAAAAAGCCAAGAAAGACATCGAGGCTCAGCATGAAAAAGCAATGCAGGCAACACAGGCAGAGATTGCAAAACTCGCCGTTGTCGCAGCAAGAAAAATTTTAGAGACAGGTGATAGCCGTGACGCAGACAGCAGTAAATAGTGCAAAGGTTTTGTACGATCTGTCGGTTGACAGAAAAGATGTAAATGATGCTGAGGATATATTGTCACTTACACCTGTTCTGAAAGAGGTTTTGGAATGTCCTGTTGTCAGTCTTGACAAGAAGGAAAAAGTGATTGATGATATTTTCCAAAAAGCAAAACTTTCGTCCGTAATCGCAAATTTCATAAAGGAAATGTGCAAGGTCGGTAATGCCGATGAACTTAGCGATATTTTTAAGGCTTACCATGAATACTGGGATGAAAAAAATCATATTCTTCGTGCTACAGTAACAAGTGCAAAAGAGATGTCACAGGATGAGATAAAGAGTATAAAAGATGATATTAAAAAGAAATATCCGGATTATACCGTTGAATTATCTGAGAATGTGGATGATTCGTTACTTGGCGGATATGTAGTTAAGACAAAGATGGAAGAATATGATAAGAGTTTCACATGGCGGTTGAGCCAGTTGGAACGAAAAATGACTGGGAGGTGAATTTGTTGGGAGCTATTAGCGCAACAGATATCATATCTATAATTAAAAAAGAGATAGAAGATTTTGATTGGGACGATTCGGCAAGAGAAACCGGAGAGGTTATCTGGGTCGGTGACGGAATCGCAACAATATATGGTATAGACCATGCAATGTATGGTGAAATCGTAACTTTTGAAAACGGTGTCAAGGGAATGGTTCAGGATATAAGACAGAATGAAATAGGATGTATTCTTTTTGGCAGTGATCTCGGTATCAAAGAGGGAACAAAAGTTGTAAGAACAAAGAAAAAGGCAGGTATTCCTGTCGGAGATGCATTCCTTGGCAGAGTTGTAAATGCATTAGGTGAGCCTATCGACGGTGAAGGAGATATAAAGGAAGACGATTATTTCCCTGTTGAGCAGGAAGCACCAAGTATCGTGGATAGAAAGTCGGTTGATACACCGCTTGAGACAGGTATTCTCTCGATTGACTCTATGTTCCCTATAGGAAGAGGTCAGCGTGAGCTTATCATCGGTGACAGACAGACAGGTAAGACTTCTATAGCTACAGATACTATTATCAACCAGAGAGGCAAGGATGTTATTTGTGTATATGTCGCAATAGGACAGAAAGCTTCAACGGTTGCAAAAATCGTAAATACATTAAAGAAACATGATGCAATGGATTATTCTATCGTAGTTTCATCGACGGCAAGTGATCCGGCGTCATTACAGTATATTGCTCCATATGCAGGAACAGCACTTGCAGAGTATTTTATGCATAAAGGAAAAGATGTTTTGATAGTTTATGATGATCTTTCAAAACACGCTGTTGCATACAGAGCAATCTCACTTCTGCTTGAGCGTTCACCAGGTCGTGAGGCTTATCCAGGTGATGTATTTTATCTTCATTCAAGACTTCTTGAAAGATCGAGCAGACTTAGCGATGAACTTGGCGGAGGTTCTATAACAGCACTTCCTATCATAGAGACACAGGCAGGAGATGTATCAGCTTACATTCCTACAAATGTTATTTCTATCACAGACGGACAGATATTCCTTGAGAGTAATCTTTTCTTCTCAGGTATGCGTCCTGCCGTAAATGTCGGCTTATCAGTATCCCGTGTAGGTGGTGCGGCACAGACAAAGGCAATGAAGAAAGTTGCCGGAAGTATCCGTATTGACCTTGCACAGTACAGGGAAATGGAAGTGTTCACACAGTTTTCTTCTGACCTTGATAGTGCTACAAAGGCACAGCTTGATCATGGTGAAGCACTTATGGAGCTTCTTAAGCAGCCTCTTTGCAGCCAGCTCAGTCTTCATGAGCAGGTTATCACACTCTGTCTTGCAAATGCAGGTGTGTTTGACAAAGTCGGAAAGAAGAATGTAAAGAAACTTCAGATGGATATTTTAGGACAGTTTGATACAAAACATCCTGAGATTGGAAAAGAGATAGATGATAAAAAAGTTATTTCTGACGAGATGATAAATAAGATCGTTGAGTTAGGAAAGGAAATGTCTAAATAGAACCGGAGGAATATTTATGGCAAATATTAAAGAGATTCAGGATAGAATGAGAAGTATTCAGGATACATTAAAAATCACAAATGCCATGTATATGATCTCCACATCTAAACTCAAAAAGTCAAAGAAAATGCTTGCAGATACAGAGCCGTATTTCTTTGCTTTACAGTCAGAGATGAGTCGTATTTTAAGACATTTGCCTGAATTTGAAGATATATATTTTGAATCCGATTCAGCCGTAGAAAAGAAGTCTGAGGAAAAGCGTGTAGGCTATATTGTAATTACAGCGGACAAAGGTCTTGCAGGTTCATACAATCACAATATCATGAAAGCAGCCTATGAGCATCTTCAGACTCATCCAAACAATAAACTTTTTGTTCTCGGAGAACTTGGAAGACATTATTTTGAACAGCAGGGTGTGCGTATTGACAAGCAGTTTCACTACACTGTTCAAAATCCTTCTCTTAACAGAGCAAGAAACATATCAGAGGAACTTTTGCAGCAGTACCATGAGGGAAAACTTGATGAGATATACATCATTTATACTGCAATGGTAAATGCGGTTGCGGAGGAAGTCGAGATAAAGCAGCTTCTTCCACTCAAGAGAGCTGATTTTGCTGCAATGCATATTCCGGTGGATGCACCGAGAGAGGAACTTGCACTTGTTCCGTCAGCAGAAGCGGTAATGGACAGAATAGTTCCTGATTATCTGGTAGGTTTCGTGTACGGTGCACTTGTTGAGGCATTTTCGTGTGAGCAGAATGCCAGAATGATGGCGATGGAAAATGCGACAAACAGTGCAAAGGATATGCTGCATGAATTGGATATTTTATATAATCGTGCCAGACAGGCAGCTATTACACAGGAGATAACAGAAGTAATAGCGGGTGCAAAGGCACAGAAACGCAAAAAGAAGAGATAGAAAGATAAATTGGGAGGCAGAGATGAATACAGGAAAAATCGTACAGGTTTCCGGACCTGTTGTGGATGTTGAGTTTGAAAATGATGACCTGCCGGCAATCAGAGATGCATTGGAAGTAATGAATGGCGATAAGAAATGCGTTATGGAAGTTGCACAGCATATAGGTAATCACATTGTACGCTGTATCATGTTGGCAGCCAGTGAGGGTCTTTGCAGAGATATGGAAGTTGTAGCAACGGGAAGCGGAATCAAAGTTCCTGTTGGTGAGGATACACTTGGCCGTCTTTTCAATGTACTTGGACAGACAATTGACGGAGATAAGCAGCCTGAGGGCGAAGCAAACTGGGAGATTCACAGAGAACCTCCTACATTTGAGGAACAGAATCCTGCTGAGCAGATTCTTGAAACAGGTATCAAGGTAATCGACTTACTTGCACCATATGCAAAAGGTGGAAAGATTGGCCTTTTCGGTGGTGCCGGTGTTGGTAAGACTGTACTTATTCAGGAACTTATCAGAAATATCGCAACTGAGCACGGCGGATATTCAATATTTACCGGTGTTGGTGAGCGTTCCCGTGAGGGTAATGATCTTTGGACAGAAATGAGAGAATCAGGCGTTCTTAAAAAGACAGCGTTAGTGTTTGGGCAGATGAATGAGCCACCTGGAGCGCGTATGCGTGTTGCTGAGACAGGACTTACAATGGCTGAGTATTTTAGAGATGAGAAACAGAAAGATGTGCTTTTATTTATTGATAATATCTTCCGTTTTACACAGGCCGGTTCAGAGGTTTCAGCACTTCTTGGCCGTATGCCTTCAGCCGTAGGTTATCAGCCAACACTTGCAACTGAGATGGGTGAACTTCAGGAGAGAATCGCATCAACAAAGAACGGTTCCGTAACATCAGTACAGGCTGTATATGTACCTGCCGATGACCTTACAGACCCGGCTCCTGCAACAACATTTGCACATCTTGATGCGACAACAGTATTATCAAGAAAGATTGTTGAACAGGGTATCTACCCGGCCGTAGACCCACTTGAGTCATCATCAAGAATACTTGAGGCAGACATAGTAGGCGAGGAGCATTATAATGTGGCAAGAGAAGTTCAGGGAATTTTGCAGAAGTATAAAGAATTGCAGGATATTATTGCAATCCTCGGTATGGAAGAACTTGCAGACGAGGATAAGACGGTAGTATTCAGAGCAAGAAAAATACAGAAATTCCTTTCACAGCCATTCCATGTAGCTGAAAACTTTACAGGTATCAAAGGTGTTTATGTGCCGGTAGAGGAGACAATCCGTGGATTTAAGGCAATTCTCTCAGGAGAGATGGACGAATATCCTGAAAATGCTTTCTTCAATGTCGGAACGATAGAAGATGTTAAAAAGAAAGCAGAGACTATGAAAGACGCAGAGTAAAGATGATTTTCGTGTGAGACTTAAAAGTGAAGATTTATTGCAGGGTTATATCGGTGATGAAAAATATACTTGATATTATTAAAATTGACTTGCACGAAGTCTTGGATTTTAAGAGTTTTTGCACAGAAATGAGGTAATATGGCTAATTCGTTTTATTTAAAAGTTATATCTGCAAACAGAATATTTTTCTCGGGAAAATGCGAGTCAGTAGTAGTGCCTGAATTTGACGGAGAAAAAGAAATCCTTGCTCACCATGAAAATATGGTAATCGCCATCAACCGTGGGGATATGCGTTTTAAACCGGAGGGCGAGAGTGAGTGGCAGGAAGCTGTTGTAGGAATGGGACTTGTCGAGATAATGAATAACCGTGTGACTCTGCTTGTGGAAACAGCAGAGCATCCGGAGGAAATAGATATGGCGAGAGCAAAAGAAGCGAAAGAGAGAGCCGAGGAACAGATGCGTCAGAAACAGAGTATTCGTGAGTATTATCATTCCAGAGCTTCACTTGCAAGAGCGATGGCGCGTATCAAGGCGGCAAGTGCGAAGAAATAAAGACATAAAAAACATTATGCCGCATATAATGTTGTATGTGGATAACGAAAATATGAATAAATAGTGGCAGCAGGAAATGAGATGTCAGACCAAAGTTTTGGGGTACACTGAAAATGTGAACTCTGATGACAAAATGGGAGACATCTCATTTTTGAGTTTAGGAATTTGTTGAAAATGACCTATATTTTAACACTATCAGGGAAGTAACATACTTCTATTGCGAGTATCCGTTTAACAGCAGATATAAATAGTAATGCTTGCATTTATAATGGTGGTAAGATATTATTATTTTATTGCAACAGTGTATATAATATAAATAGTAAGTTATATGATAACAATAAAATTTTATTAAAAGAGGAAAAAATATGCTATCGGAGTTGAATATAGAAAAATATCGAGGTATAGATAGTTTAAAATTGGAAGATTTAGGCAGAGTAAATGTGATAGCCGGTGAAAATAATACGGGCAAAACAAGTATTTTGGAGGTTATAGAAAGTTTAGAGCGTCCAAATGATTTAAGAGCGTGGCGTTTGATTGGGCGTAGAGAGGGAAATTCAATGCGTATCTCTACTACCAGCTATGACACAATGAAGTCATTGTTTCCAATAAATAATGAAAATAAAAAAACAAGCATTGTTTATTCGGGAGAGTATAATAATAAGCTTTTTACTGTTGAGTTGACAGGAGAGTTTTCAGATACCATTTTAAATGATGAACAGTTAGAGAAAATCAGAGGTTATAGACATGATTATGGAACAACGGAATATGAGCATAATGAATATGAAGTATCGCTTCTTGACATATATTATAAGATAAATGGTGAAAATTTTGGCTCGGATAAAATTTATAATGTTCAAAGAGGCTTTGCAACATCGACGGACATAATTGCAAGCATAGTCGAAAATGTTGTATATGTGTCACCTACTCAACACGCAAATAACTCATTTTACTTAAACGCATTGATGACAGACCCAAAATTATATGAACAGTTTGTAGAGATTATGAAAGAATTTGATCCGGATTTTGTTTCGATTAATTCTGTAGAAGATGAGATGACTCGTTCAAGAAAATATGTTGTATTGTCAAAAAAATTTAATGAGGGTCTTCTGTTAAACGCATATGGAGATGGCATGAAAAAAGCAATGTTGCTTTTGAGTGCTTTACTTAAGGCAAAAGATGGCATTTTATTGTTGGATGAATTTGAGACAGCAATTCATGTTTCTGTCATGGGGAAAGTGTTTAAGTGGATAATAGAAAATGCAGCAAAATTAAATGTGCAGATATTTATGACATCCCATAGTCTGGAAGCAATAAATTCAGTTTTAAAATGTTGCCCGGATATGCAAAAAGATATTAGAATGATTACTTTAGTTAATACGGAAGATGGTGTAAAAGCACGCAATGTTGATGCGTTAAAAGCTATACAGTTGATGGACGAATATGGATTGGAGTTGAGATAGATGAAAGCTGTCGTATTTTGTGAAGGGACAACAGATTTATTGATGATACAATTTGTATTACAATATAAATATGGCTGGAAATATGATGGATTTGTGGAGAACACAGTGTCTAACAGACTGATGAAAAGAATTCTTGTGAAAGATGGAGCTAAAATAGAGATAAGAAGCTGTGGAGGAATTACGAATATACCAGACGAAATGAGAAGATTTCAGGAACAGATGGAGTATTCAACTAAAAAAGAAGAATTATTTGATAAAGTCATTATTTTGATAGACCACGATACTGTTGATAGTAATAAAATATTTGTAGATAAACTTAATGAAAAGCTGCAGACAAATTTTAATGAGAGAGATATAAATGTTGACATAAAATGGAAAACAGACAATCTTGTATTTAAGGAAATTGAACTTGATTTTTATATTAGTTGTCTCCCGGAGGAGGAAACAGGTGCAATTGAAAGTGTTATGCTTGAGGCTTTAGTAACGGATGATATTGAGGAAAATTTAGTCAATAACAGCGAAAAATTTATTTTGTATATTAGAGAAAATCAGGACAGATATTTGCAGAGAAAGTCATTGATAGCAAAGGCAGTTTTTAATACATATTTTGCGATAAGAACACCGGAAGAAAAATGTGGTGAAAGATCCAGAGTTCTAAGAGCATATGATTGGAAAAATAATGAAGTATTAAATAAAAGCTTTGGCTTTTTGGATATTTATGATAATGATAATAAATAACCTGGTTTTAAAACAACCACACTAAACACTCCCAGTAGGAGCAGGCAGCTTTTTAGTATTTTTGAAGAGCGAGTTGCCAATATCTACTTGACTTAAACATAATGTACACTCTTTAGACAGTGCTATGTAAGGTCTTTAATACTGGGAAGTGGTGTGATGTATATAGAAGATAATTCGATACAGGCTGAACCTGATGAGGAGCCGGAGGCATATACAGGCTTTACAAAGATTTATGTAAAAAGACCTGATATATCCATATCAGATAATGCGTTTATTAATGGAGATAAAGTTAAGGTTATCATAGAGCAATAAATAAAGTGGGTGAGGAAAAGAGAGCATTGCAAGTTATACTATAGAAAATGTAAGGATTGCAATGCTCTCTTTTTTAATTACAAGAGAGATTTCCGGTTTAACTTCATTTTAAACAAGAGAATTTTGTAGCTGTTATATCAGGAATTTCTCCACTCCTCAATCACACAAGTATGGTGCTTTTTGTCTGAACCATCCGCATTATAATTGATACCAACTAAGAGAATTTTGTCGCTGTATCCGGATAATGCTCCATGATATTTTTTCTCTTTTATCTGTTTAATAGCGGTTTCGGCAGACTGATTATATTTAAGTTCAACAATCATTGCGGGTCTGAAACCTGCATTTGATCTCGGAATAAATGCAAAATCGTCAAAACCTTTGCCAGCAGGCATTTCACGGACGATATTGTAATATCCCGGTGCTGTAAAATATGCCATTGTGAGGACGCAGCTTAATGAGTTTTCATCGTTGTACTTAAGGATTGATGTATAAGTGTCGTGAGCCTGTTCTATCAATTCGGCAACTCTTTCAGCATTTCCATCTATAGTTTCGTCAAGCAGTTCGTCACAGGTTGAAATTGCTTTTGCTATCTCAGGCCACTCACCGGTCTGCAAAGCAAGTTCAAATGCGGTTGCTACTTCGTGGTTTGGAATAAATGATTTTTTTCTATCCGCATCATAGCCTAAATATCCCAAATGAATAAGTGCAGTCAAAGCATCATCTTTTGATGCGATAGTTGAAAAATCATTTTTAAATGTATATGGATTTACTCTGATTTTTCCGCCTGCAAGCATTGTCATAATGTCATCTTTAAGACCTGCATAATTCATTGTAATAAATGTATTGATGGAGGAAAAAGAAGAAGTGTTTCTCCAGTAAGAGTCACAGTCCTGGTCTATCATTGCTTGTGTAACTGAATTTGGGTTATACATATGGATGCCGTCTATCAGATAACCATTATACCATGCTTTAACTGAGTCAAAATCCATATCATATTTTTTACACAATTCTTTGACTTCTTCCTCTGTAAAACCATAATATTTTGTTATAGGCTTTGATTTTAACATTGTATATTCACGGAAATTGTTAAGAGCTGACTCGTCCTTAATCTTTTTAATAGGTAAAATTCCGGTAATATATCCGAGTGCTAAAAATGCTTTTGATTCCTCCGATTTAAAAAGGGAATGAAGAAATTGCAAATAACTGTGCACAAGTTCTTTATCATCACTGTTTCTGATAACGCAATCCCATTCATCAATAATGATTACAAATTGAATAGTTGTTTTATGATAAATTTCATTTAACAGCACATGAATGTCCTTATTGTAATTTAATGACTCTGCATATATCTCTTTAAAATCATCATACACGCGTTCTTTGATTGACTCTATCAAGTCCTTTTTATGAAAATCCCAAAAAGAAGAAATATCCAGATGAATAACATTGTATTTGTTCATGTATTTCTTATAGTCTGCATGGGAAGAAATCTTTGTGTTATCAAAAAGCTTTGATGAATCACAACCGAGACTGTAATATGCGTCTATCATACCGGCAGCGTGTGACTTGCCAAAACGCCTTGCATGGCTTACGGCGATACATTTATTTTCTGTTGATAATCTTAAATTTAATTGTTCCAATAATTCTGTTTTATCTACATAAATCATACTATTTTTTGCCTGTGTAAAGCTCTCATTTGTCGGATTGAAATATATACCCATTTAAACACCCCGTTTCTTATAAAAAATAGTTAGTATTTGCGAAAAGATTATTAGTGTTGTCTGTTTGTTTTTAGTATATTTTGTTTCGGGTATAATGTCAATTATGTGAACCTGTGCAATTTTGTGGTAGGTTATCATTTATGTTTGCTATACAAATAACTATTAAAACTGGAAAGATATAAAATAATGCTAAATTTTGCGATATAATGTTGTTGACAAAAGAAAATGCTGAAAAGCAGAACAATATAGGGAGGTAGATTATGAGTAAAAATTTAAGAAGAATGGTAACATTTGGTTTGGTAGTGACAATGGGAATTTTGCCAATGAGTGCACATAGCAATATAGTATCTGCACAGGGGCAGGAAGAAACAAAGACACTGATTATGACAAGAGAGGATGACATTGACAGTTTCGATGATCTTGATGGAATGACATTAGATCTAAGTGATAAAAATATTGTGCCTGATGCTGATGGAAAAGTTGAAGTTGATGTTAATGATGCAGTTACGCAAGGAAATATGGCGAGAAATATGATACATGGAGAGTTTGCTTTTTGGATAAATAATTTAAGTGATTTTTCTGGTATGGATGGAGTATATTCAGCAAACAGACCAATACAAAATATATATATAACGAATAATGAGATATATGTTACTCAGGTATATGCTAAGAATGGAAATTCAAATAATGTAAAAATTTCAAGATGTGAAATAATGCCTCAAAATCGTAAGCAGGCAGTCATGAGAGACTCTATGAATATTGAAGGTGTTGGTCATGGTCAAAATCTGATACCGTATCAGTATAACAATAATCAATATTTTATTGTATGTGCAAATGCAAATAAGACAAAAATAGATGAAAATACTACCTATTGGGAAGCTGGTAAAATCGGTAAAATTGAATATCAACCGGATGTTACATTTACGAGTACAAAAATTGACAAACTGGATGACACAGAGTATTCAAACAAAACAAGAACACCATTTTATGATTTAAGAAGATGTGCTGTCAATGTATCTCCTGACGGAAAAAAGATGCTTATGTTTAAACAGAGCAGGCAAGGAAATGTCCAATATTCATTTTATGATTTTAATGCCATAAAAAAAGCGTTAGACAGCAATTCAACTAATGACAGAAGTTTTAGATATAATGATAAATTAGCTGAAGCCTGTGATAGTGATGTAATAAATGCCGATAATGTTCCTAATGGGCAATTACAGGGAATAGCAATAGATAATGATATGAATATATATATTGTGTCTGACGGAGATGGAACATATAATACATTAGCTAATCTTTCTGTTATTTTTAAAAAATCAAAAAAAACAATATATTACAGTATATATGGTAGTGTTAGTGAAATATTATATTATTTAGGAGATACTATATCCAGCTCGGAAGAATTAGAATTAGAAATAGAAGGTTTGCAAATAATAAATGATAAGATATATATGGGCATATCTCCTAAAGCCGAAAACCAAAGAAACAGGGCATTCATATATTATATTGATAACGGACTTATACATGAATAAAATTTTATATTTCCCTGCAACATAATTCATAAAAATCTGTCTTATATTATAAGAAATGATATGACATCGGACAAAAACAGTTAGAAATGGAGATTTCAGTATTCACAGGCACAAATCTTATATGTGATGTGTACTCGGTATCTTCTCAAAATTTTTAGTTCAGAAGATTACGAGAGCACATTGTGTAGAAATGGAGGTTTAGTATGGGAAAAGAAAAATTTATCAGAAAAAGAAAGTCTGCCGATAAGTTCACTTTTAAACAAAGTATAATGCTCGGAGTTGTTATCATAGCATCGGTATCAATAATATTTATGCAGGCCGATAATGCTTCGGCTGCAAAAAAGAAAACAAAGCAGGATAACCATTATGTAACTATGAGTTTTAAAAATGGTGTACTTACAGTTAAAGGAAATGGGGAAATGGGAGATCCCATAAATATAACAGTGTATGAGGGTAAAAATATTAAAAAAGTTGTAATTAAAAAAGGGGTTGTGTCATTACCTGACAATGCGTTTAAAGATTGCAAAAAGTTAAAAAAAATAGTATTACCATCAACTTTAAAACGGATTGGTGCTCGTGCGTTTTCAAATACCACGGCATTAGAAAGCTTAAATCTGCCCAATGGTATAAAAACAATAAAAGAATATACATTTGAAAAATCTGGAATTGAAAAAGTTAATATTCCAAAAACAGTAAAAAAGATTGGTGCTTATGCGTTTGAAGGATGTCCAATAAAAAATATTTCCATTCCAAAATCAGTAAAGAGCATTGAACCAGGAGCGTTTGCAAGCAGTTCAATAAAAAGTATAACTATTCCCAAAACAGTAAAAAAGCTGGGTGAAGGTGTGTTTGGTAACTGTAAAAAACTTGAAAGTATAACAATGCCTGGAAATATAGGAGTAATAAAATATGAAGAGCCGGATGATGAATATCAGCCAAAGTCTTTTGTGGGAGATTCTTGCAAATCGCTTAAAAAAATAAAATTTACAACATCACTTAATATTAATATTTTAAAAAGAGTTGGTAAAAGCGGCGGTTTTGAAGTTATGGCAAATGATCCAAAGTATAAGAGTGTGGACGGATTGATATACTCAAAGGATGGAAAGACACTTTTAAGGATACCACATGGACGAAAAAAAGTAATTATATCAGATAAATGTACAACAGTTACAGCAGGAAGCTATGGGTATGAGATGTATCTTGCGGACAGTGCAATGAAAGAAATAGTATTTCCCAAAACAGTAACTAAGATAATATTAGATGACACTCTGTTAGGACCAAGTTATTATGAATGTAATAATATAAAAATAACATTAAATATGGATTATCTTGATGACGACTCAATAAAGATATTGTGGCAAACAAATAAATATTGGAGAAATTCATTAAAGGATGAACTCTTAAGAAAAGGGCTTGCAAAGTTAAATGAGGAAAATGAGCGTATGCTCATGCTTGATGACGGCTATCTGTGTGCTTATCTTATGAAAGATATCAGCAAGATAGACGATAGATCAGCTTGGGAAACAATAGATGGACTTGTGGTGCCTGATAATGTTAAGACAATAGGAACAGAAGCGTTCACGGGATTTCTTGTAAAATCCTTAACATTTGGAAGTGGAGTTAAATATGTAGAAGAAAATGTACTTTTGGCAGCAGATGTTCCGAATACATATAAAAATATGGCTACAATTTATGTGAAAAATCACGACATAGTTATATCAAAAAAGGCATTTGATGCAAATGATCAGATTAACATTGTAATGGCTTACATTGTTTATTAAAAAAGAGGACATTGCAGACCGCACTATAGAAAATGTAAGGGTTGCAATGTTCTCTTTTTTTGAAATTATAAGACAAATTTCCTGTTTAACTTCATTTTAAACAAGAGAATTTTGTAGCTGTTATATCAGGAATTTCTCCACTCCTCAATCACACAGGTATGGTGTTTTTTGTTTGACCCATCCGTATTATAATTGATACCCACTAAAAGAATTTTGTTACTGTATCCGGATAATGCGCCATGATATTTTTTCTCTTTTATCTGCTTAATAGCGGTTTCGGCAGACTGATTATATTTAAGTTCAACAATCATTGCGGGTCTGAAACCTGCATTTGCTCTCGGAATAAAAGCAAAATCGGCAAATCCTTTGCCCGCAGGCATCTCACGGACGATATTGTAATATCCCGGTGCGGTAAAATATGCCATTGTAAGGACACAGCTTAGGGAGTTTTCGTCATTGTACTTAAGGACTGATGTGTAGGTGTCATGAGCCTGTTCTATCAATTCTGCAACTCTTTGGGCATTTCCATCTATAGTTTCGTCGAGTAATTCATCACAAGTTGAAATTGCTTTTGCAATCTCATTCCACTCACCGGTCTGCAAAGCTGATTCAAAGGCTGTTGCAACTTCATAATTTGGAATAAATGATTTTTTTCTATCCGCATCATAGCCTAAATAACCCAAATGAATAAGTGCAGTCAAAGCATCATCCTTTGATGCGATAGTTGAAAAATCATTTTTAAATGTATATGGATTTACTCTGATTTTTCCGCCTGCAAGCATTGTCATAATGTCATCTTTAAGACCTGCATAATTCATTGTAATAAATGTATTGATGGAGGAAAAAGAAGAAGTGTTTCTCCAGTAAGAGTCACAGTCCTGGTCTATCATTGCTTGTGTAACTGAATTTGGGTTATACATATGGATGCCGTCTATCAGATAACCATTATACCATGCTTTAACTGAGTCAAAATCCATATCATATTTTTTACACAATTCTTTGACTTCTTCCTCTGTAAAACCATAATATTTTGTTATAGGCTTTGATTTTAACATTGTATATTCACGGAAATTGTTAAGAGCTGACTCGTCCTTAATCTTTTTAATAGGTAAAATTCCGGTGATATATCCGAGTGCTAAAAATGCTTTTGATTCCTCTGATTTAAACAGTGAATGAAGAAATTGCAAATAACTGTGCACAAGTTCTTTGTCATCACTGTTTCTGATAACGCAATCCCATT
>LLKB01000009.1:0-2113 GCA_001414325.1 Butyribacter intestini
AAGCTGCATGGCAGCGACTGACAGTTTACTGGCAGGTTTATGAATGTAAGAAATAAAAGGCTGAACTGTTACTATTTTTTTGTCATTTTTAGACCTTAGTTGTAAAAATGGATTTATAATTTTATTTTAACATATCATGTTATAAATGTATATAAAAACTTTCAATTTCCAATTTTTCCAAGTAACAGTTCAGCAAAAAAAATAATTGACAATACTTGAGCTTGCTCATTGTATTGTTGATTATCTTTTTATGGTAGAATAGCCTTTCATTTCTGAAATGATGGCAAAGCCCTCGCGAGCACGCTCAGATAGAACAAATTTATTTGTTCCATCCTCACTTTGCTTTCGCGTAAATAAACAAAAGCTGCATGGCAGCGACTGACAGTTTACTGGCAGGTTTATGAATTGAGGAAATAAAAGGCTGAACTGTTACTTTTCCCACTTTCACACCTGGCAAACATATGTAGATACTTGATGTTTCTAGCAAACTAATTAACCAAATCGGTGCCTTAACATTAAAAAACATTATTTCTCTAACCACTGTTTTATAGTTTCCTCATCCATATCTACAGCACTTGCTATTAAAGAAATATCCATTCCCATATCATTTAATTTTTCTACTGTTTTTTTCTTCTCAGCCATAGCTTTTTTTGTGGCCTCTTTTACTGCTTCCTTAGCTTTTCTCTCGGCATATTCCTCTACACTTTTACACATCTTCTCGTCCTCCTCACCATGTTTTAATTCTTTCATTCTTCTTGATATATTTGGAAATTTATCATCCTTGAAATCTGTTTTTAGAAAACATTGCATGAGGTCACTTATCAGACTATCATCTGCCACTTCCGTATTGACATATACTGACATAAGACCATCATTCACCGGATTGCCTGTTTCCCTTATAACATTTTCTACATGATACACTGTTTTTCCTGCTCCAAACATATCGAACTCGGATATATAAATTACTATTACATCCTGAACATCCTCAAATTCATCACCCGGTTCAGATTTATTAATTGTTATCGTTGATGCATTATAACGCACGCGTTTTACATGATTGCAATTATCTGATCTCTGTATTTCTATATTATATACTTTATCTTCAACACCTTCAATATATGCATCTAAGCGAACTGATCTCTTTGCAAGATTTCTTAATGACTTTTGTGCAACTAATGTTTCCGGCTTAACTTTTAGCCGTGAATTTTCAAGTATTACCTGTAATAACTCTTCGCACGCCGCTGCATCTTCTATAAACTTCTCAAATAATACATCGTCAATCAAACGAAGATTTCTTATTATCTGTATCACTTCTTCATCAGTTTTTCTATTCTTTTTAGATTTTCCTTTATTTTGTATTTTATTAGACACTTGTTCCACCTTCTTTCAGTATTTGCTTCAGAAATATATGTTCATAACTGAACTTTATCATCTGATAAACAGATGAAAATGCTTGTTTTTCTTAAGTGAAATAATGATAACATACGATTTATCTTTTTAATATGTGAATATTGTTAGAAATATTTTATATAATTTGGTACACTATAAACAATTTTGTAATATTAGATTTTTTATTTTCTTATGCAATATTCATTATTTTATATAGATTTCTTTGTTAATAACATACAAAAAAATCACCACTTAACTGCTTTAAATGGTGATTTTATCATTGTTTGCGTTACTTTTTTAATAATGCCCTTTATCGGGCTTTCTCCATTTCTACTAGATGCTACGGAAAATTCAAGTCTGTTAGAGGACTTGTGTCAATGCCCTTTATCGGGCTTCTTCCATTTCTACCATGACGAAAGATGGCTGTAGTGAGGCTTACGATAGCGTGTCAATGCCCTTTATCGGGCTTCTTCCATTTCTACATGAAGAATGATTTACTTGGGAGATTGGAAGAGGTGATGTGTCAATGCCCTTTATCAGGCTTCTTCCATTTCTACTTGAAACGGAGCTCCCTGGAGCTTTTATTGTTGGTTCGTGTCAATGCCCTTTATCAGGCTTCTTCCATTTCTACGCTCCCCTCTGGGAACGCCCTAAAATGAAGCATTTGCAGACTCGATTTTGCAGGTAATTGTCTGACAACATCAAAATCTGCTTATTTTTTGCT
>LLKB01000009.1:2736-28595 GCA_001414325.1 Butyribacter intestini
TTTTTCTATTCTTTTTAGATTTTCCTTTATTTTGCATTTTATTAGACACTTGTTCCACCTTCTTTCACCTTCTTTCAGTATTTGCTTCAGAAATATATGTTCATAACTGAACTTTATCATCTGATAAACAGATGAAAATGCTTGTTTTTCTTAAGTGAAATAATGATAACATACGATTTATCTTTTTAATATGTGAATATTGTTAGAAATATTTTATATAATTTGGTACACTATAAACAATTTTGTAATATTAGATTTTTTATTTTCTTATGCAATATGCATTATTTTATATAGATTTCTTTGTTAATAACATACAAAAAAATCACCACTTAACTGCTTTAAATGGTGATTTTATCATTGTTTGCGTTACTTTTTTAATAATGTCCTTTATCGGGCTTTCTCCATTTCTACAGATATATATACAGAAGATGAAATCACAGAGGCTCTGTGTCAATGCCCTTTAACGGGCTTCTTCCATTTATACAAAAAATCTTGCAAAAAATGAATGTTTTGAGTTGAATGAGTCAATGCCCTTTAACGGGCTTCTTCCATTTCTATGTTTTTTCTGGTGGAATTGGAGAAAATTCTGAAATTGTGAGTCAATGCCCTTTATCGGGCTTTCTCCATTTCTACTAACTGATGAGCTTACAAAAAGAACAAAAACAAAATTGTGAGTCAATGCCCTTTATCGGGCTTTCTCCATTTCTACAAGGAGACACCATCCCAGAGCATTCGTATATCTGGATGTGTCAATGCTCTCTATCGGGCTTTCTCCATTTCTACACTGTTATATTGATGATAAACCATATTATGTTATGGAGTGTCAATGCTCTCTATCGGGCTTTCTCCATTTCTACCTTGAAAAGGCAAAAAAGAAAATTGAACAATTAGTTTGTGTCAATGCTCTCTATCGGGCTTTCTCCATTTCTACGCTCCCCTCTGGGAACGCCCTAAAATGAAGCATTTGCAGACTCGATTTTGCAGGTAATTGTCTGACAACATCAAAATCTGCTTATTTTTTGCCATTTTTATGCCTCTTTACACTTTGTTCATATTTTTTGTCATATATAGACTAAAATTCCCGAAATGGATTTATAAATTTATTTTAACACTTTTTGACAAAAAAGTATAGCAATTTTCTGAACACTATAACCATCCTTGTAACAGTTCATCCATAAAAAGACAGCCTTTCGACTGCCTTTTTATATTGAAATATGTCTTCATATTATAAATGTTTTTACACTTGCAATTATATATCTTTTAAATATACTTCAAAGTACACTTTACCCCTTGTAATAATATATTCTCAATGTTGTTAAACCTCATACTCTCATCAATATCAATACCATATTCTTTCAGTTTGTTAAATGCAACTTCTTCATCTGTTGAAAGGTTCTTTTCACTGGCATGATTTACACGATTCCTTATAAGTTTTACTGCAAGATAATATTTCATAATATCAATGAGTTTTTCTGAATTTTCTATTTTTACAGTTCCATCTATCAGATTTTCAATACCTTTAACCTTTTTCCTATATGTTTGTGCATCTTTATCCTTATTATACTTCTTTTTATAAATAATCATATATAATTCATCTTTATTTGTCCCCGATGATAATGAATTCATAAACTTAGACAATTTTGTCTCTCGTATTTCCTCTTCCGCACCATCTTTTAATTTAATTTTAGGCTTATTGCAATTATGACTGGCATACATATCTACAATCTCTTTAAAATTTTGTAATGCTAATTTTATACTCTCATCTGTTTCTCTGCCAATTCTGTTATTTAACTCATTTGCAAATTGTTTTTCTGCTTTGTTATCAACAGAGTCTTCCCACACTTCCAATATTATCCTTCTTATTTTATCAAAAAATGTTTCAGGTTCCTCCTTCTGTGCCTCGCTCCAGTCATACAGATTTGTATAAAATGCCGTAGTATATTTTGAACTTTCATTTTTCTTACTCTCAACCTTGTTTATGTCTACTACTTCTTTTGCTATAAAACCTTTTCTAAAATAATATTCCGGCATTTTTTCAGTATAAATTGTAAGAGCCTGCTGCAACATTCTGTTATCAATACACCAGTGAATTAACTGCGGATAATCAAATTCACTATTATTAAAATACATTTTTTCTCTAATCAACGGCAACAGGCTTATAAAAATCTGGGTATAAAAATCACCCTCTTTTTCAGCCTTTGATATTTGTTTGTCATTTTTATACTTTTCTTCTAACTGGTTTATGCCATCCTGTACATTTTTCATTACTACATCTAACTCTTTTAATGAGCATAAGCTAATTGTATCAGAAAACTGTATAATCGTATCAATCACTTTTGAGATCTCATTTAACAGTTCATTCTTCTCCATATTTTCTTTTTCATTCTGATAAACTATTTTCAGCTGACTGGCATTGCCTGTATTTACAAACTCACTCACACCATTTATCAGATTATACATACCATAAATATAATCTATTTCAAATATCTCACCATTAAATTTGTCATCCTCTTTTTTATTTCTATTAAACTTACTATATACTATCTTCTTTAATTTAATATCATAAAATTCCATATATCGTATGATAGATGTCATTAAGAAACTTACATCCCTTAAACCACTTGTATAATCAAGATATATCGACAAATTCTTCTGATAATTTTCATCATGTAAGATTTTAGCAATCTGATTATATATGTATATTGCCTTATCACCTTTTATTTCTTCATCATCTGGAGCAGCATCAGGATTAAAATCATAATAGACAGGTTCAAATTTAAGTTTTTCTGCATACTCATCTCCATATTTTTTCCTACACTTTTCTCTTACAAAATTTTTATAGTTTTTAAACTCTGTCGTTTTCTTCTCCTCATTACTGACCTGAACAATCTCCTTTTCATATACATCCTTTGAAACTATACAGATAATTTTACTTATATCATGACCAGCCTTATGTGCACAGTCTAACAAACATAATGTCGGAGCATCACTTGTCTGAATTCCTGAAAATTCATCATCCTTATATTTATATTTGCCCTCTTTATTTCCGGGTTTATAATCACTCAAAAAAATCAGCATCATTGCATCTTCATTTCCATTTACATTTGTGTCCATAGCTATTTCCTCCTTAAAAATCAATACTCAAGGCATTTATAAAACTGTAATATACAAATTTACTTTGCAGCCATCCTAATCAATACTCCCTAAACTGTACAAATTCAAACAATGACACTCTACTTGTAACATCTCCTGCTACCATCTCTGAGGTATGCCTTTCGCTGCAAGCCGCCACTGTTTTTATCCCTCTCGCTTTCAACTCTTTTATTACCTGATACGAAAATGTAAATTCACCCTGACATAACACACACTTTGGTTTCTTCTCCATAATCTTCTTTACATAATCCATTGCAAATCTTTTGACTTCTTCTGAAGACATCTTGCTGTCTATGTCCGGAAATCCAATATCTACTATCTCTCCATATTCCTCTGCTGCCTTTCTCTGACTTTCACTCCACTTATCACTTGGATGATTTGTTAAATTAATAAACATTTTTACACTCCTTTTTAATTTCAATCTTTGAACTTTTACAAATATACTCCCCTTGCAAAATACCATACTATCATCTCAAGACCAAACACCCTTGCAAAATATTATGGCATTATCTTCAAATCAAGCACTTTTGCAAATCACTATGCCGCAATCTTCAATGCAAACTCTTCTGCAAAATACGGCATTGTAAATCTCAAATACTTAACCAGTTTCATTACGGCTTCATTTCTTGTCTTCTCTCCAATCACCTTGTTAACCGGCGTACCCGCCTTACATATATCATAACATACTTTTGAATAATTTCTCGTAAACATATAAAATTCTTTATTATCCGGCATCTGAATATAATAATCCAATTTTTTCATCTGTTTTGATTTTCTTGCAACAATAAAAATATTATTATGTAATTTAACTTTTTTCATATTATAAATACCCCCTTTAGATAATTAATTATTAGATCTCGTGTCTTAAACCAGGCTGTATTTTACTTTTTTCTGTTCTTAAATATTTTATTTAATTTTGCGTAACCCATATCCGATTTTCCTAATCCTCTACAGTACGGACAAGACATTTTCCCAACATCCGGATTCCATGAATATCTTCTTTTACATCTTGGACAAATCTTATACATAGGCATCATTGACATAGCACAACCTCCTTAATCAAAAACATATCTTTTCATAACATCTGCTGAATATTGTCTATAACCTCCTTCCTTTAGACAATATTCAGCCCAAAACAACTTAAAAAGTATGGCATCAACTAAAAAATCCTCCTATAAATCCTCCAACAGCTCCAATCACTCCTCCAACAACACTTCCTACGGCTCTGCCTATTCTTTCTCCTGTTTTTCCAAATATACCTCCTATTTCCCCGCCTATATCTCCGCCTACATCTACTCCTCTTGATGCTCCTTCCACAACCGAATCCATAATACTTTTTCTTGTTTCTTCTCCGTAATCGAGCAAATCATCGTTGTCTCTCCACATATTTTCATCTTCATTCGTATTATTAACATATACTGCTCTTTTTTCTGTCGGTGTTGCCTTGACTATATAATAAAGTAATTTTGACAAGTTGTATGGTCTGGACTGTTCTTCCCCTTCCTCTTTAAATCCAGCACTATAATATATCGGTTCAATATCAACTCCTGTTGCCTCTTTAATCCTGTTCTTTACTGATATGACCTTATTGTCCAAAAACTCTTTTAACTTATCCATCGGTTCATTTTTCTCGTAATCCCAGTATCTTCCTTTCATTGCTACATCTGCCTGATTTATTGCTACTAATATCCTGTTTTTCTTATCCTCACCCAAATTTGGTATAATAACACTATTTATAAGTTCATATGATGTTCCAAGGTCACGGGTTCCACCGTCTAAGATTACCAAAACTAAATCAATAAGTGCATCACCGTTTTCATCTACTTCTGCCAGTTTTTTAATTATATTTTTTGCGTGTCTGTTGTCTGCTTCTTTTCCATCACCTAAACCCGGAGTATCCCATAAAGTCAGATTATTAAGCTCATATTTTTCAATATCCATTGTCTCAGGATCAACGCCAACTCCCACCTTTGCAACTTCCATATCAAATAATGCATTAATAGTCGAACTCTTTCCACAGCCGGTGGCACCGGTAATCATAATATTGACCTTTTTGTCCTTTAGTCTCATAATATTTTTAAGTAACTTGCTTTTTTCTGCCTCATCTAAGTTTGCGTTTAAAACATCATTTTCCATTGTCTCATATATATTTTCTTTTTTCATATGCGTTTTCCTCCAATTTGTCTGCGTTTAATTTCTTCTTCCTGCAATGTTGTTTCATAATCCCGTCTTATGTTCCACTTATTTTACACACTATACATTAATTTAAGGTTATGCTACCAGATTCCTCCTTTCCCTTGGCATATTATCTACTATCAAATCTAAAAGACTTTCAATATTGTACCCTCTCTCTGCTGAATAAAAGACTGGTCTTTTTATACTTACTCCTGTTCCCTCCTTAACCCTGCTTACAACCGACTCAGTCTTATCTTTTAAAAATGAAAGCAGCTTTTCATCAGGTCTATTTTTCTCTTCATCCCAGTGTCTTCCCTTCATCGCCATATCTGCCTGATTTATTGCTACTAAAATCCTGTCTTTCTGAAAGTTTGGCACAATCACCTCATTTAACAGTTTGTATGTTGTCCCCATGTCTCTTCCGGTGCCATCTATAATCACTAAGACCAAATCTATCAAACCGTATTGTGTATTGTCCAGATAATAATCAGAATAGAGCATATCAATAAGTTTCTTAGAATAAATCCTGTCCCCTTCCTTACTGTCCCCAAGTCCCGGAGTATCCCAAAATCTAAGTTTTTCATTAAGCTTATATGAACTAATTTCCATTGTCTCAGGATCACAGCCGCGACCCACCTTTGAAATCTCCCGTTCAAACATTGCATTTAATGTAGACGATTTTCCTGCACCAGTCCCTCCTATAACCAAAACATCAAGTGGATTAAATCGTGCAATTTTTAAGTTTCTGTCAATATCATTTATTCTGTAAGTCTCATTCATACAACATTCCTCCATTCAATCTTTCAATATGTTATCCCCTGTTCATCAATATGCTGTATCATTGTCTGTTTTGTTTTTTTGCACACCTCCTTTTAAATACCATCTGTCATGATTTAATCTGTCTAATAATTCAAGTTTTTTGCCTTTTACAAATCTGTCTACTTCCGCAAGATAACCTGACACTCTTCTAAGCCTGCGTATATTAGCACTTCCGCATTTAGGACAAACAGATGCAACACGGCCGACAAAACCACAGTCATTGCAATTGTCCATCGGAAAGTTTAATCCTATATAATTGCAGTCATTCTCATATGCAAACTCAATAATTTCCTGCACTGCCTCAATATTACCCTCCGGCATTTCTTCAAGTTCGATATAAGTTATTGAACCACCATTACATAAATGATGAAACCTACCTTCAAACTGAATTTTTTCCATAAAATCTGCCTCAACATTTACCGGAACATGAAACGAATTTGAATAATACCCTTTCTCAGCGACCTCCATACCCTTACCACTATGTTCAGCATCATATGCCGCAAAATTTCCTGAAACACTTTCTGCAGCAGATGCTAAAAGAGAAAAATTCATTTTTGTTTCTTTTGTGTAAATATCTGTCATCTCGCGCATGACATAAACAATATGAAACGCATCATCTAAATATCTCTCCATATCAGAAACTTTATTCCACTTTTTACCATAAATAATTGCAAGTGCATCCCACAAACCTATAAAACCAATAGATAATGTTCCATTACGAAATGCCAGAGCTGCATCCAAATGTTCTGAGTCCTTATATATCCTGCGTTTATACACCTCTGAAAAATCTGCTGATGCCAATAGTGTTTTGTATCTGTATAACAATGAATCTTTTGCATCATTCATAGCCTCTTTAACCAAACCAATAAAACGCTCAATATTTCCGACAGAATCATACGCAAGCTGAACCAGATTCAATGTAACACAAGCAACATTACCACGCTTTAACCCGCTTTTTTCTCCATAAATATTATCTACCACCCTTGTCCTGCATCCCATTATTCCTATTTTTTCAGGATCTGCCCCCTTGTTGCTCTCAGAATCACAGTTAAAATATGTAGGCACCATTCTTTTTGATGTAGACTTTAAAGCAGCCATATAAACATCGTGATTAACCGCACTTTTGGCAACATTAACATCCTTAGACATCTTAAACACCAGATTAGGAAAAACAAACGGATTGCCCTCCTCATCCCCCAATGAATATGCCTTCAACAATGCGAACGAAACCTTTCTTCCCTTTTCTGTCTTATCCAATCCAAAGTTAAAGGTTACATATGCCTTCTCGCATCCCTTTCTGCTATATACATTCAAATCAAAAAGTAACTCCCTCAACTCATCTGTCATGTCTGCTACTGTTTCATCCGATACATACTCAGCCATATCTGCGTCAAAATTTAAAAATCCAATTCCCCCTGCCTGAATATTTGTAAGTGCAATAATCTCACGATTAAGTTTTCTGACAGCCGCTTTAAATGTGTATTGTTTTTCTTCAAGCAGATCTTTCACATTAATCCCAATACAGTTATAAGATGTATCATAAAATTCCAGATCATGCATATGACAAAGTCTTTCCCTATGAAAACGTGCATACTTCTCAGGCACTACATCTGATAATATTCTGTTCTTTTCAAAGTCTTCCCCAGCCTTAACAACTTTACCTGAAGCATTCATTCTTGAGTTTGCTAAATCTCTTGTTTTGATTGATGTATTCATTGGCGTTTCCTCCATTTCATATAGTCTGATCCGATTAAGTTCCACGGCTTTTAGTTTATTTTGTATTTGATGAGTAACTACTGTCTATAAACAACTTATGCACTAAGCCTAAGATCCAAAAGTTCACATACCCCGTCACCCGTAAGATGATACATTTTTTGATTTTCAGAGCCGACATAGTGTATATCCACATTTCTTTTTTCCATAACAAAATTTCCGGTTTTAATATAATCGACAAGCTTGAAAACCTTTTCTGGTATCTGCCTGAAATCCCAGCCCGTATAAAGACAAATATCAAATCCTTTTTCTTTCAAACTGATAAGCAGCTTTTCTAATGCCTCCCACTGTTCCAACGGCTCACCACCTGAAATCGTAATGCGTTTGTTGTGACACCTACTTTCAACAAATGAAATAATTTCGTCTATGCTCATCAAACTGCCCTCTCCTCTTTTTTGAATATCCCTATTGTGACAACCCGGACAATTCATACTGCATCCCTGTAAAAAAAGCACACTTCTTATCCCAGGACCGTCATCACAACTGTTTTTCTTCCACCCCGCAACTTCTAAATATCTCATAAGCTTTACCCCCTATCATCATTTGATAATCTCAAGTCTTTATCCCTTTTATATATAGTCAAGCGGATATTGACAATCTACTCTACTGCTTGCTCACAGCACCCAAGGAAGATTGTAATGCGTATCGCTCAACTTGTAATACAGATTATAGTACGCATTGAATTACTTGTCAACACCTTTTTTAAAATTTTTTAAAATTTTTTATTTAATAACAAACTTCCACTTCTGAAATAAAAATTAACAAAAGGTGCATTGCAACGACCGACAGTTTATTTACAGATTTATAAATTCAGAAAATACAATGCCTGACTATTAGAATATTTTTTACTAAAGCATTTTATAAAAACACATTTTAAGCTTTTTACTTATTGATTTTTTTTATTACCTGATATATAATAAGAGCACGAAATGAGCAACTTACGGCAGTGTAATAGTATCTGATTTAGAAACCATTAACTGTTTTTAAGGAGGTTGCTTATGACATTTCGTAAAATTGATAAAATCTTGACTGCTGATGGCTGGTGTTTAGTTAGGGTACTTGGTTCACACCATCGTTACCATAAGATTGGTATGAAACCTATTACTGTACCCGATCATAACGGACAAGATCTTACTATTGGTGTGCTCAAGGATATCGAAAGAAAAACAGGTTTATCTCTTCGGAGATAAACCTGTTTTTCTTTAACTTTCTATCATCACAGACTGCCATTCAAAAAACACCAGCCACTTTTAGCCTTTGACCCTTTTCCTGGCTTTCATTCAAAAATGCCATCACCTTCAACTTCCAGCCCAATCTATTTTTCATTATCTTTCTCAAGTTCATGTTCCAATCCTTTAACAAGTGCTGCTGAATAATTTATTTTCTTCCTTTTAGCAAGAATATCAAGCCACTGCGGTATAGTTACATTTTTCTTAATATATACCTCTTTTGAAATATTTCTATAATATGGAAGCCATATATGAATATATATCACATCTTCTTCTGATTCTGTAGGCTTTGGTAATTCTTCTCCATTATCTAGAGATTCAAGTATTTTTAAAACTAAACTTTCTCTGGCACTCTCCAGTACTTCTTTTTTTGTTGGTTCTTCATCGCAAGTCATATCAGGAAAATCTATAAAGCGTACCCTGTAATTTCCATCAACAAACTCCATCCTTGCCGGATAAACATAATTTTCTTTCATTCTAATCCTCATTTCTATGCACATACACAGGTCTTATATACCAAATTTATAACTTCTATTTGCATAATATACACCTATGACAATGTATTTTTAAGTATAAATTTAAACACTTATATAATCTTATCTGTCAACATCAATCCCCAGTTCTCTTTTTAACTGATTAACAAGTGCCGCCGAATAACTTAACTTCTTTTCCTTAGCCTCCATATCCAATTTACTTGGTATAGTTACATTCTTTTTGACATATATTTCTTTGGCTGAATTTCTATAATATGGAAGCCATACATGAATATATATCACGCCTGTTTCTGATTCGTCTGGTTCAGGTAACTCTTTTCCCGAATTTTCATAATCAAGTATCACCAATGCAAGCCCCCTCTGAGCCTCAACAATAGCATCCTCCTTTGTCGATTCTTCTGCCAAGATCATATTAGGAAAATCTATAAAATGCACTTGATACTTTCCATCACTAAAATCTATTCTTGCTGGATAAAAATAATTTTCTTTCATTTCATCACCTCATTTTCTTTTAATACGGATTATAATGCGTATTAAAACTTTTGTCAAGACTGTTTTTTTATTTTTAGTAAACAAAAAGAACGGAGTATTTTCCGTTCTTTATATGCGTAGTAAATATTTTGCTTATATTGTGAAGATGTGAAATTATAATGCCCTTTAACGGGCTTACTCCATTTCTACTAAAAAACTTGTGGAAGACTACCCGGATAATAATGAGAGTGTCAATGCCCTTTAACGGGCTTACTCCATTTCTACGAACACCTTGTTCGCACATCATTCACCGGCAATGAAGCTGTGTCAATGCCCTTTAACGGGCTTACTCCATTTCTACCGATCGTGAACGCAACACCACACGATCTGACATTTCTGTGTCAATGCCCTTTAACGGGCTTACTCCATTTCTACATTTTAACAATGAGCATCTATTTTTGGTTATGTAGTGTGTCAATGCCCTTTAACGGGCTTACTCCATTTCTACAAATCTTCAGCGGGCAAAATTTTTATGGCGGAAGCGTGTCAATGCCCTTTAACGGGCTTACTCCATTTCTACTAGACGAATAGTAGAAAAAGTCAAGAAGGCTTTTAATGTGTCAATGCCCTTTAACGGGCTTACTCCATTTCTACAGATCCTGATGTTAGAGTAACCGTAGCCGCTCAGGGGTGTCAATGCCCTTTAACGGGCTTACTCCATTTCTACGTTGAGTTTGGAGAACTACATAGCATCTCCACAGATGTGTGTCAATGCCCTTTAACGGGCTTACTCCATTTCTACGCTCCCCTCTGGGAACGCCTTGAAATAGGGCATTTGCAGACTCGATTTTGCAAGTAATTGTCTGACAATTTCAAAATCTGCTCATTATTTGCTATTTTTGTGTCTCTTTACATTTTGTTCACACTTACTCGTCGTTTTTAGACCATAGTTGTAAAAATGGATTTCATGAATTTATTCTAACACTTTTATTGTTAAAAGTACAGTGGATTATTATTTTAATTTTATAAATCCACTATACTTTCTAAATTATCACATTTCCTTTATCCCTTGTAACAAAATATTTTTTATGTTTTCAAAATTCATATCTATAATTATTCCATATTCCTCCATTTTACTTATTGCCATTTTCTCATCTTCTGAAATATCTTTCTCACTGGCATGATTGACTCTATTTCTTATAAGCTTAACCGCAAGATAATACTTCATAGCATGAATAAGCTTATCTGAATTTTTCATCTTTACCTTTCCTCTAACTAAATTTTCGATTGCACTTACTTTCTTTTCATATGTATTACTTTGTTTCTCCTCATTATTCTCACACTTATATATAATAGCATACAAATCGTTTTTATTACCATTATCAAGAGAATTCATAAAGCCCTCCAATTTTCCAGCCTTTATTGGATGTTCACCGTTATTTTTTAATTTAATTACCGGCGGTTTATTATTATTAATATAAAACGCTACTATTTCTTTTACTTCTTCTAAAGCTTTTTTTAAATCTGCATCTATTTTTTTCTCTAATGCAAGATTCATCTCTCTTATAAATGCACTTTCCTTACTACTCTGAGTCTTTGCCTTGTTCCATATCTTCAAAACTTTCTGTTTAACTTTGTCACAAAAACTTTCTTCTTTTACATTTCCAGCACAATACTCATACAACTCTGTATAAAATCCTTTTGATGCCTTTGAACTATCCATTTGTCCAATTTCTACATTATTTAAATCTACAATTTTTTTGTCTATATATTCGTTATGAAAATAATATTCCGGCATTTTTTCAATATAAATTGTAATTGCCTGCTGTATATAATCTTTATCCACACACCATTTGATCACCCGTGGTAAATTATTTATTGCATCTTTATTATCATTTTCATCAATATTTTCATACAAATACGCATATTGTTTGTTTATTATATCTATAACATAACTAAAGATTTTGGCATCAGCAAAATCGCTATTTTTATACTCTTCTTTAAATTTATTTAAAATTGCATTTATTCCAAATTCACTGCTATCACTTTTCCCATAAAAAAGTTCCAAAATCACACTTGAACGACAAAGCTGCAGTGCTTCTGAAATTTCTGATAATTTTTCTATACACTTATCAATATCATTCCACATCAGCCATGTATCTTTGCTATTATCCATACTATGTCGCATATCAAAATAATTTTCTAACGAAGTAATTCTTCCATAATTCGTAAATTCATTAACTGCTGCCACTAACTGTGCTGAAATATATGTAGATTTTGTATTTCTAACCATATTCACAGAAGAACCTGAATCATATACAGTGCTAAAAACATTTTGTAAATTGATATTTTTATATTGACTCTCCAGCACATTCATAATTGATGTCAGCATAACCATTACATATCTGATTCCGCCATTTGCTTCAATATGTACATTTACTATTCCATTTTCACCAACTTCCTCAGATTTTTTCAAAAGTCTATCTTGTACCTTCATAATGCACTTTACCACATCTTTATCATCCGGTTCATCTTTAATAGAAACTTCTTTCATTTCTGGAATATCACATTCATATTTTACTGCCGCATCCTGAATCTTCTTTTTTAAATAACTTACTGCTGTTTCCCCTACAACATCCCCTACAAGTTCAAGCTGTCCTTTATCCATTTTCTGTAAAGCTTCGACACTAGGCTCTTTTATTTCTCTTGCTGCTTTTTTACTTACAATGAAAATTATTTCATCAAGCTTATCATTTTCTTTTTTTAATTCCTGCATTATTAACTTTATTGGAGCCTCATTTGTAATAACACCATCTGTTATTATCTCAGGATCATCACTCAATGAATACTTAGAATTAGATATTTTGGGCAAAAAAATTGTGCTAACATTTGTAATCATTATATTCATATAATTTTATCCTCTCATTTTCATGTTTTTGCATTTTTCTATCATAATTTCGCAAGTTAGACAACATTTAACAATAATGACGAACTTTTATTCCAATCAAGGGTTACAGCAGTCTTTTACTACTGTAACCCATCCAATTTATTCTGATCTACTTACAAAAATCATCTTCTTGTTTTCATATCTTAAAATACATTTAGAGTCAAGCGGCAATAATTCCGGCATATTTGCTTTATTAACTTTCTGACCGTCTATTTCTACTTTTTTTGTCCTGACCGTAACTATCTGATTATTAACACTAAACTGAATGTTACTTCCATCTTTATATTTCTTTACATAAGCCTCATATTCCTTATTTTCTTCAAATTGAACTTTTTTCTTTTCATTTTTAATATTTTTTTGCTTAGAATCATCATAAAAAACTACCTCATCAGAAGTTTCATTGGATTTTTTTGACACATATATTTCCTCACCTATTTCTTGCCCCGTCAGCGATTCAATAGTAGGCAATGCCTTTCTATTTTGATAGTCTTTAGTCTCCAAACTCATATATTTTATTAAATCATCATCCAAAAATTTACTTTTCATAACAAAAAATGCTTTTACAGATGGCTGTTTTTCAATTACTATTCCCTTATCTTTAACAGCTTTCTTATATTCCTCTATATACTGGTCTATATTGTCAACTCTTTCAAAAGGATTATTAGTAAGCCCTGAATTTATATTATATGCTTTTTCATAATTTACCAAACAGCAATTTATATTTTTTACTTTTATAACTCCACCGCCATATGCCTTTGCCTTTCCTACATTCATATAAGAATTTTCATTTAATCTTATTGACCATAAAAGCAATCCTAATTCATCATTTGTCAGATTTTGAAAACGCACCTTTCCACAAAATTTACTTCCGCTTTTTAACGGATAAATATTACTTCCGACATTTTCATTTCCATTTCCCTCTTTTATATTGATAAGTTCATTTTTCTGCTTATGTAGCCAATACTGCTTTTGACCTCTAAGCTCAAAATCATCTGTATTATATGTGACAGTATTATTATTTCCGTTAATTTTAGCACCTTTCCCCTGTTTTAAATAATCCATATAACTTGTCGGTTTTGGTTCTCCTTGTATAACCTTTACTGCCTGTATATGTGCTATATCGCTTTCAAGTAATGCATCCGAAAATGATACTTTTGATTTATAAGATTTATCTCCTGTTGTTCCAAATAAAGATTTTGCATAATCATAATCATTTTTCTCAACTTGATAGCCATCTTTAATTTTATGTCTATAGAACATCCTTAACCTTGGTGTAAATCCAAAATATGTATGATTATCAAGACCATTTATAAAAAATACCGGTCTCTCATCTCCATTCTCTGGAAGATCAAAGATTTTTTCACCACCCTTATTTTGCCTTTTTGAATCCTTCAATGTATTTTTTCTTCCATTAAAATCTATTTTAAAATTTTTTATATCCGATTGTGGTATCTCAATCATTTTCTTTTTTTCATCTTTTTGTGGAATAATATATAAAGCTTTCTTCTCATTCATTATCCCTGTTCCTACAAGAAATCCACTATTGCTGCATATACCCGGTTCATCTACCTTTTTTACCATATTTCCTGATGCTTCAAACGAAATCTCAACATAAAAAGGTTTATATTTCTCATTTTTATTCCAATTATCTGCTTTATAATGTGTTTTTCCACTTCCATCAACTTCTTCATGAAATACAGTTCCAAATTTATACTGCATATATTTATTATTTTCATGTTTTGTGAAAAATGGATATTTATCTATATTTTCTAAAATATTTCTTTCATTCAACACATAATAACTCATATTTACATTCTTGTTATCGCTATTTCCAGCAAAATGTTCTATAGCAGGATATATTTCATACTTTCCATTATTATTCTTTACATACCCGCCACGCACATTAGCAAGTACACCCATTTGCTTCCCATTTCCAACGCTTATCTGCTTATTTCCAAGCATCTCGCTATATTGTTTTTTTTCTGCACCACTTGCCACATGACGATACATAAGATTATAATCATCAATATCATCGTCAAAACTTGAAAATCCCAATACCTGGACATTATTTCTTATCAATCCTCTCATAGTACTGCCCGGTATAACAACTCTTCCAAGTTCATCCCTTGTAAAATCTTCTTTTTCTTTATTTCCATCACTAATCAAAATAGGTGTCTGCGCCTCTATTGTATAGTCAATCACACCAGTGAGCAGCCCATTCTCTATTCTGTCATGCACTGCCATCCGCTCTTCTTTTATTTTTATGGTTTTCTTTGAGAAAGGGATGAAATTGTAAGGTGCACCTACATATTTTGTTTTATTTTTCTTATCACTTTTCCTTCGATTATTAAATGAATTATTATTCTGCCTATAGTCATCATCAAATCTTCTGTCATTATACTCCATCAAACTTCCTCCTCTTACATAACATCCAATAGCCTTGTATATTCTACAAATGTCTGATTATCTATATCTACATTCAGGTATTCTCTCACTACCACAATATCTCCTGTTTCTGCTTTAAATGTATTTGCTATTTCATATTTATGGTCTATATAATTGTATGCATTATTTTGTTCTTCCTGAAAAACCGTCACTTCCATTTCAGAAGATTCTGATTCATACATATGCATCTGTCCTGTCTTATTAAAGAAATACGCTTCCAAACACTCCTCCCAATTTATTTCTGCCAGACTACAGATTTTCCCAAAATATTTCTCACTGTAATAATAGATCAATGCATACTCATAATCCTGCACAAGCTTTTTTCCTTCTTCAAAAGAAACTTTTTTTAATCCAATTACGCTCATTTTACCCCACCTCCATTAAAGAATTCATAATATCTGACAATACATTATCCTGATCAGATACCTCAATATTTTCATTTCCTTTGTAAACTATGTCCGCCTCTAACAACTCACCTGTTTTTTTCATCCTTTCAACAGTTATCTTTGCATTAGTGATAAAACCTTTTCCTGTTGCATATCCATTTCCAATATTTATCATGCCTGCTGCCATATCTCTAAGTGCAAATAATAACAACGCAGCCGTTGTTCCGGCATTTTTATCATCTGCAATCTTAAATTCAAATTTCATTCTGCCTGCCACATTTTTTTCTCTAAATTTATGTCCATGAATAACCCCACCGGTGAATTTATCTATATGAATACGATTGCGTATTACTTCCGTTTGTTTATCACAATTAATCACCGTGTCGCTGCATATCAGGTTTCCTGCTTTTCCTTCGCCATCTCTTTCACCGCCATATCCAAAAGCTTTGTCGATCAGATCAGTTCTATCCAAATATTTTGCAATTTTCTTCATCTGAGCATGAAGTACACCTCTTATGGAACTTCCCGGAACTATATACTCACCATTACCATTCTTGATATTTTCACTATCTGGTGCATCTTCTCCAAATATATCCATTGCTATTCCTTTTATTTGTAAGGCTCCCTCTGTCTCACCTTCTAAATAAATTTTATAAGCATTTCCTATATTGTTTGATTTCGCAACTTTAGATAAATAATCTTCATATTCTATATCTAATAAAGAATCTTCCTTTCCCCATAATTCTCTATCTGACTGTTTCGTCATATCAAATGATATTTTTTTTAGTGATATAAGTCTGTTTCTTCCAGAGCCTGTACTTTTCTTTGCACCAAATACAATATTTCCACCGTTCATATCTGAAAATAATGTTTCAAATTCCATTATAATATCACTATCTTCTTTATCTATATACAAAAATATCTCAAATGAATATTCTGCTCCCTTTGAAATATATTCCATATCAAATTTTTGTCCACTATCAGATTTAGAATCACTTGATACAGCTCCTGACTTTTCATCTATTTTTACATGAGGTCTAATCTCAATTTTAACTGTTGGTATATCAAAGATTCCATCCGTAAATTTTAACCTACTTGAAAAATCATCATCAGCATCCAAACCGCCAAACAAATAATTAGTTTCATCTATACCGTACTTTTTAAGGAAATAACTTCTAAATGCCCCACAAATACCTGTTGCCTGAATATACGGTTTACCATCAACAGGATGTGTAAGCACTTCTTCCTTTCCACCTGTCGAACTGCCTATATGTAATGTGCTACAACATTTTGCTTTTACTTTATACTTTATAATCTGATCATACTTTAATCTCTCCATTATCTAATCCTCCTTCCCCTTCTTCTCATATTTTATAAGGTTAAGTAAATAGTTTATCTTTATAATTTCCTCATCCTTTTCCTCAATAAGTTCTGAAACGGATATCCCCATCACTTCTGATATTTCGTTTAAGCCCAAAACACTTTTCAATGGTGCTTTTAATATATATTGTATATAATTTGCAAAATCTTCTATACTCTTCTTTTCATTATGTATATTTTTATTTTTTTCCTTCTTTAATTCATTACTAAAATACATATCTATTGTTTCTATACATCTATCAGGATTATATTTATTTTTTTCTAATATCGACTGTACATTTCCAATCTGACTTCCTGCTAATCCTTTAGAATTTGTTCCGTCTAAAACTTTTTCTTTAATTTTTCTTTCAATCAGCATACGATAATAATTTGATGCTACTGTACTTAATGTCTCATCATCGTCAGAATATTTTTCAATTTTATCAAAGCTCTTTTTACTTTCATCTATATCACATTTTTGTTTTATATTTAATTTATGATAGCCATTCAAAAATAATATTCTTCCAAAACCTTCATTTTTTCTTATGCCAATACCACTGTTCATCAGATCTAGCATCTTATCAATCTGAATCTCACCATCAAAACTCAGCCTAAAAACACTGCCCTGCTCATACATTGGAACTGATGGTGTTTTTGATCTGTATATACGGTTATAACCATTGACATTAACGATCGATGTAGATGCATAGTCTATTTTTAAATTTTTTATACCTAAATCCTGCTCTAGTGCACACAAAGCAAGTCCACAAAATTCTCCATTTGTATCTCGCATAGTTCCATGTGAAATCAGCATTAAATAACATTCATCTTTAACATTCTCCTTTACTGCATATTCTATAAACGGAATTTCATCCACGATCTCTGTTTTAAGAACACTGCATCTGCCAAGGCCCTGACTTCTGCCATTTCCTAAATAAATATTTCCCTGTAATATTCCCCTTACATCATCTAAAATTGTTTCATCATCAAATGCTATATATCCAGTAAATTCATATCCTGATTTAATACATTCATTTCTGAATATTCCCTGTTCTTTTTTAGCCCCGATCCTTATTCTCATGTCAGATTCTGTCTCAAGATTATAATAATAAATACAATTATTTTCAAAATAACAATATCTTCCTAAGCCTGCTCTTTTCTTTCCATCACTTATATCCCCATTTTCCAACACACTTTCAAGATTATTATCTCTAGGATCTTTATTTTCATAAAAACCTTTAGGAGAAGGTAACAATTCATGTTTAGCTGTTGTTAAATATGCATTTAAAAATCTAATTTTATTTGAAAAAAGCAACTTCTTTTCTACATTCTGAAATGTGTCTCTTTCTGACAATTTATTTATTACATACCCCCTGATAGTTGTCCCGGGAATATGTTTTAACGATGTTGACTGCCCACTCTGACTTGTACTATTATCTGAAATTCTTAATGGTGATACATTCTCAATTATATACTTCAAATACTTACTCATTCAGACACCTCCTCAATAGAAAATTTTACCCTTCCAAAACCACGATTTCTTTTTGTTCCAATCCATTTTATTGTTTTTATTACATCTTTTATTAGTTGTTCCTGTTCCTGCTCACATACAATATCGCTATAAAAACTTACACCTTTATTAACACACCTAGCAATTCTAAGTGACCCTTTTTTTGCCACACCATCTTTTGAAATACTTGTAAATGTACGAAGGTTAGTCAAACATTCTTTTATAATCTCTGCAATGTCTGCCGTTTCGTTTTCCATTCTTGTAATTTCAGTTATCATTTTTTCTTTTACATATGGCGACAATTTGAAATCCGAAAAATATATTTGCTCCGTTTTATTATCATTTCCGCCCATTCCAAACATCTTTTCAATCTTATTTTTTGCTTCGCTATCTCCAATCCATTCGAGATACCGCTCTGTTTCTTCCCTCAATACGCCTTTAAATGTGCTTCCTTTATAATACGGGAAACCCTGTTCATCACATAAAACAGATGTATCTTCTGCCCCTGGAACACTCATTCCATTACCAAAAATAACATCTGAAATCAACTCCATTTTTATTCTCATAGCTGTCCTCTCTCCTCTATCAAAGTGAAATATATGTGTCCATAAGCTCTATCGCATCAAAAATCACACTATGCTTTTTCCCATCTAATTCTATATATGCCGGTATTTCAAGTTTGGCTCCTGTAAATATTTTTTCCTTATCCAAATTAAAATCTCTGTAAGTATAATCACTTATAAAATCATTCATTTTATAAAAATGCATATAATTTTTAACACTCGTCTCTCCCTGCTTTAACGCAGCTCTAAGTCCCTTAACTTTTCCTATACCGTAATCTTTTTCGCATTTTTGAATACTATTGATTGTATTTTTAAAGTTTTCGTATTTTTTATACTCATTTATTTTTTTCCACTTACTTTCATCTGATACTTTTATAACATACGGTCTTAGTTCAAGTTCTGTGCCATCACCTACTACATGCTCTTTTCTTATTTCGGCTAATGAATCTTGCAGTTCTCCAAATTCAACATGCCAATCCACAGAACTTATACCACTTCCATTATCCTCTGGTGAAATTTCAGCACCATACGCCTTTGCATTGCTGCATAACATTTCAGCAAGTTCATATGCTCTGAAAAATGGATATTTGCAATGAACGATGCATACTCCCGCACATGCTGTATATCCCTTTTTATCCTCTTCATTTGTTTTTTCAGACAATTTTTCTATGAAAATCCTAGCACATTCGATGCCTATTCTTCCCTCTGTAACAAAGCATATATCATCACCTGCCGTGATAATATGACGAACCGGAAAATAATTTTCTATCAACTCCAATTCTTTACAAATTTCTTTATCTGATATTCGCTTTGCAACTTCATCTGCCATCTCTCTGTAAGAATCTTTAAAATCTTTATCTATACATCTACTAAAAGTATATAGTCTTTTTTTTGCCTCGTCCCACGAGGCATTTTTAAGTTCTTTATAAAGTGCTTCCACACGCTTTCCCATTCCATTACCATCAATATGAACAACTGCAATGAAATTTGAATCATTCTTTTTTCCGCCTAATTTTTCAAATTCATAGGCAGGCTTAAACTTATCAGGATAAAAACTTTTTGCTTCCTTATTTTCTATTTCTTTGACTTTTAATTTTTCTTCCGAATCAGTATCTACACATTTTGGCTTTAAAGTATTTGCGTCTGGCTGCTCTATTCCATAACTGCCTTGTTTAAAAGCTGATTTTCTTATGGATTTTTTCTTTTCTAATTGTTTTACCAATTTTTTTAAATTATTTCCTACACTTTCCTCCTCAACATACAACATAATTGTTGCGAATACCTCAAGTCCATTAAAATTTCTATAAATCTGTTCCGTTAGTTCTTTAATCATGCTTTTTCCCACATCAATATCAGAAAACTCTAAAATTGTATGTCCGCCTCCAGAATAGACCATATTTTTTTCTTTATCATATCCAAATTTTGACAATACTTTTTCTATATAGTCTTCTCCTAACACATAAGCAATAATCGTTGAATTTACGATATTGTCCCTAACTTTATTACTTCCAAATATATATGCCTGTTTCTGTGACACCTCTAAAATAGCTAAATATCTATCCATATAACCCTCCTTTTAAATCCTTAAAATAACACTTTAACCTTTTTCACCAAAACAATTATATCTTCCACGCATTTTATTATACAACTTTCACAAATAAAATAAAAGCATTTTTTATTTTTTTACAATAACAGACATTTTTTACTTTTTTCTATCAATGTTATTTAACACTAATCTCTATATTTCTATTATCCATTCATACTCACCGTTCTCCTTTTTTCTTCTTACAAGCATACCTATTTCTATTTCAAGACAATCTATCCCTGCATTTTCAAATATGTTTTGCAAATCATCCTCAAGTCTTTCAATATTTTTATCAATTCCTCTTTTCTGTTTTTTGTATTCGAGGATTTTGGCTGCTATTGCATTTGCTTTTTTATGTATATTTATCTCATCATATACTACTCGTTCTTTTTCCTTTGTTATAGTACGGCTCGTTGGTATTGTCACTTCGCCCTGCTCACTGTCAGCATTTTTTATTGCATGAAGTACTGGTGAGGGATAACAATTTTTGGTTCTTCTGAAATTGCAATTGCATCCATACTCTGCCGTTATCATCTTATATTGCTCACGAAGTTTTATGCAGCTTACCGGCTTTGCCGGGATTTTTGATATAAATTTTTGGGTTATACTGTACTGATAATTTAGCGTGTATGACATAACCGTATGAACAAATTCTTTTCCATTATCGCCCATATGTCCAAAAACATATAAAACTGACAATCTCTCAAAGTGTGATAAATATCCCGTTTTATATGCCTTTTGACATAAATAACGCATCAGGTTACATTTACTTAACACTTGATTTATTGCTTCATCTGTTTTTCCGAATATACTTATATCCTCTTCATCCGGAAAGATATTTTTTTGTATATAATCAGCAAGCATATGGATATACCTGACCGGTATCCATTCCCCGAAAAAAAGCCACATATGATACCCACGGTGTCCTGTGTCTTCTATATAACATTTCAAACCTAGTTTTTCTATTTCACTCTCCATGTTTTTAACTATATCAAGTGCCTTTTCCTTATAACTTTTAAATTCTTCTGAACCATAAGGATGTAATATTAAGACTTTTTTTGAAATATCTATATCCATAACCATATATTTTGAAGTCGAATTGCTCCGCTGCACATATGTTGCCGCAGTTATTTCACCCATAAAATGTCTTTTAATGACTTCCGCATTTACCGGCTCCATAACCTGCTCAACTGTATTTCTGCTGTTTTCAAATATATTGTCTATAGCATAAGTATCTTCACGCCCAATAAAAAAATTTATAAACAAAGAAATGTCAGATTCATTCCATTTATACTCCGAATCATGTTTATTTTCATCAAATTTTATCTTATTTCTGTTTACTTTATTTGACATAAAGCTGTTTTTCATATCAGAAACCATAGAAGCCTTCTCGTACTCTCCCAAATCTGTATATAACTGCATGATTTCAGAATATAAATCTTCTGTGGGGTTTATTAAAAATTTTGAATAAAGTTGTATCAGTTCTTTTAAAAGTGCCTTATTTTCATATGATTTAATTTTGTTATCTGCAGTTATCTCTAAGTAATCTTCATATTCATATAATATATTTTCAGGCATAAGCCTTGTATCCCAATATAGTACAAGATATTCTAAAATATCCTTATAAATATTACTGAATTTGTTTCTCGACTGCTCTATTTTCTTTCTAAAATCATCACTTTTGCCTTTTAACATTGATATAGCAACAACAAACTCTATAATACTCCCTATTTCTCTTTCATCTCTGTAATACTGCTCCCAGCCGCCTAATATTTCCTGTCCTTTTTTAAGCTTTTTATCAATTTTTTCTCCTGATGTGAGCCACATTGTTTCAAGTCTTGACTCTAAAGATACTTCCGCTTTCCTCGGTATTTTTTTACCATGACTGCTAAATGTATAGCCTAAAAAATCTTATTGCAAGTCTGTCTACAACCGGCTGTCTAAATTCTTCTATAATATCTAATGCCAACGACTTTCTTCCATATCTTATACCATGTAAAAATCCCAGATATGGCTCAAAAGATTCAGCATCTAACGCTGAACAGATTTCTTTTGTAAGCAATGTATATCCAAGACTGATAATCACATTTATGGGGTCTTTTGGTGGGCGTCTGTTTCTTCCATTAAACTGACATTTGCACTTGAACATTTTTCCAAACGCACCAAAATATATATTGCTGCACTTACCCTCTATTCCTAAAATCTGATTTCCTGTAATATCCCCCTTTAATTTTTCTCTAATGTACAGCATTTGTTCCACATCGGGCTTCCAATCATATTCCCCTGACCATCTGTAATTTTTTATCAAATCTATCTGATTTTGAACTTTATTCCACACGATATTTTTTGCAAAAGCAAGCCTTCTATTTTCATCATGATATAATTCATATTGTTCAAATCTCAAAAATATATTTTTTGAACTTTCTGCTGCCGTATGACCCAGATATTTTCCTGAATATGAAAAATAACTTACATCTATACCACTCTGCATCAGCATTTGTAATACCTGAGTTGTGACCTGCACATTTCCCACAACAGCAATATCTTCAATATTATCTTTTGATAATTCCAGCAATGTTTTTGAATTTTTTGATACAATAATTCTCTCACTTCTTTTTTGTATCAAAGCACCCTGTTCTTTTACATATATTACTGCCAATTTTACACCTCCATTCCCGTGTAGTTCTTTGAATTAAGCGGATTTACCCATGAAACTTTTTCTAAATACTTCTCGAATTCAATCTTCTCAATAGCACAAAACTCAATAAACCTTTCTTGATAAATATTTGACTTTGGTCTCAGGTGCAGCCTTTGACAATTCAGGCACTTTTTTATAATCCCACTCTATCTCATCATATTTCATTTTTGATACATACAAATTGTATATCGCAAGCCTTCTCTGCTCTATCATCTCCAAAAGTCTGTATAACAGTAATGTCGCCATATCATACTTTTCCTGTTTTTCTCTTACACCTGCATTTATATACATTGAAAACATTAATGGAATAATATATTCCTTATTTTTTAATATTTCCATATTCTTTTTTTCTGCAATAATTTGTGGAATTTCTTTTAACGCTTCGAGAATTGATTCCTGATGCAACAATTTATCCAGGAAATCCATCAATATATAATGATTATTTAAACGACTGTCACGCATCAACTGTTTATTAAGAATATTTATAGATTCATATGCCTTTGGAAAATCAAGTGCATCCCAATACTCATAAGTACACGATAAATAATATACAAAATTTAACTGCTGCCTTATCTGCGGTTCAGGAACACTCTCTTTCAAATCCGCCAGTCTGCTTCTTGCCCCTGCATAGTTATATTTATCAAATAATGCAAACGCTTTTTCAATTTCCATATCACCAAATACTTCAATCGGATTTGATATATAAAATAAAGTCTCTGAACCAGGATTCGGTTTTCTGAAATCAACAAGATAATTTGTCGTCCCGACATATACCAGTTGAACATCAATCAAAGCTCCTGCCATAGCTGCTGCAACCGACATTGACTTAGTGCCTCCAGTAAAATCAATATATAATTTTTTCGGCTTACTCCATCTCAGATAAACATTTTTTATCTCTTTGTATATGTCAAGGGGATTTGTTTCATGCACTTCACTCTTGTCGAAATTAATATTATCTAGTTTACAATACTTTACGATTTTATCAATGATATGTTCCGTAGCTTTAGTATAAAGAAATAAGATTTTTTGTGGTTTTAGAAGCTGAATATTTAGGGCAAGCGGTTCATAAGAAGTCCCCACCGACATTATTAAATATTCAACTTTCTCATACACCTTTTCAGAATTATTCATGATGTATGCCGACTCAATAAGCTTCATAAGCTTTTTTTCGTAAAAGGCATCAGCCATCTCTCTTTGTCTGAGTGTCTTTCTCTCCAAACACTTCCATTCCTCAGTTCTTTCTAAAAGTTCATTATTTTCCATACAATACCCTCTTTCTTTGCAAAAAACAAAACATCAAGTATCAGTAAAAATTTATAGGGACTTTATATTTTCAGAACCTCTTATCATTTTCGTATCAAAATATACGCATCAATACATAAAACTTTAGCATACGAAAACAATAAATAAATTATCAGGCAAACATTCGCAATCCGCCCTGCTATTTGCTTGATAGTGTTAAATTGATAAGAATGTTATCACAATCTCTCACAAAATGAAAGTATATTTTTAGTGTGATATTTTACAAAAAATTTACATTGTTTTTAGTAATCTTTCACAAATTTTCGATTTTTACGCAAAAAATCTAACAAACTTTCAAGATAAATTTTGTAAATATCTACCAAAGGGTATTTTTATCTTTCTCCATTTCTACAAAATCTATGGAAATAACATTACGGTTGCTAGTGTGTGTCAATGCCCTTTATCGGGCTTTCTCCATTTCTACAAGAAGCAACGCATAGATTGAGAATGAAAATAGATGTATGTGTCAATGCCCTTTATCGGGCTTTCTCCATTTCTACGCCCTTGCTCAAGAAGGCTACTTCAACGAGCTAATGCGTGTCAATGCCCTTTATCGGGCTTTCTCCATTTCTACCTGGAGGGCTATGGGCTGGATACTCTTGTTTACGAGTGTCAATGCCCTTTATCGGGCTTTCTCCATTTCTACATTTAAACATTGAAAGGAGATGTAACTATGGCAATTGGTGTCAATGCCCTTTATCGGGCTTTCTCCATTTCTACACGGAGTCACGGTGGTCAACACGACACCGCATATGTGTGTCAATGCCCTTTATCGGGCTTTCTCCATTTCTACTAACTCATCTTATTTATATAATATGAGTATAAGTTTCCCGTGTCAATGCCCTTTATCGGGCTTTCTCCATTTCTACGGTCTTGAAACCCTCGTCGATGACGAGGATGAGTATGTGTCAATGCCCTTTATCGGGCTTTCTCCATTTCTACGCTCCCCT
>LLKB01000009.1:28605-29259 GCA_001414325.1 Butyribacter intestini
ATTACTTTTTTAATAAGGCCCTTTATCAGGCTTTCTCCATTTCTACAATTTTCTAGCTGACGAATATTCGGGAGTAAAGTATTGTGTCAATGCCCTTTATCGGGCTTTCTCCATTTCTACTGAAATATGGCTATACTTTAAAAGTAAGGAAGTATTGTGTGTCAATGCCCTTTATCGGGCTTTCTCCATTTCTACAGTTATAAAATAGTATTTTGCAAAGTAAGAAAGAAGTGTCAATGCCCTTTATCGGGCTTTCTCCATTTCTACATGACAGTATTACTGCTGTCAAATTTAATCTAATTAAGTGTCAATGCCCTTTATCGGGCTTTCTCCATTTCTACTAATCAAGTCAATAATAAAAAAGAAGATGTTAGGATGTGTCAATGCCCTTTATCGGGCTTTCTCCATTTCTACGCTCCCCTCTGGGAACGCCCTAAAATGAAGCATTTGCAGACTCGATTTTGCAGGTAATTGTCTGACAACATCAAAATCTGCTTATTTTTTGCTGTTTTTGTGTCTCTTTACACTTTGTTCATATTTTGTAACAGTTCAGCATAAAAAGATAATTGACAATACAATGAGCTTGTTCATTGTATTGTCAATTATCTTTTTATGGTAGAATAGCCTTTCATTTATGAAATGAAGTAAACACAA
>LLKB01000010.1 GCA_001414325.1 Butyribacter intestini
TCCTCCTCACCATGTTTTAATTCTTTCATTCTTCTTGATATATTTGGAAATTTATCATCCTTGAAATCTGTTTTTAGAAAACATTGCATGAGGTCACTTATCAGACTATCATCTGCCACTTCCGTATTGACATATACTGACATAAGACCATCATTCACCGGATTGCCTGTTTCCCTTATAACATTTTCTACATGATACACTGTTTTTCCTGCTCCAAACATATCGAACTCGGATATATAAATTACTATTACATCCTGAACATCCTCAAATTCATCACCCGGTTCAGATTTATTAATTGTTATCGTTGATGCATTATAACGCACGCGTTTTACATGATTGCAATTATCTGATCTCTGTATTTCTATATTATATACTTTATCTTCAACACCTTCAATATATGCATCTAAGCGAACTGATCTCTTTGCAAGATTTCTTAATGACTTTTGTGCAACTAATGTTTCCGGCTTAACTTTTAGCCGTGAATTTTCAAGTATTACCTGTAATAACTCTTCGCACGCCGCTGCATCTTCTATAAACTTCTCAAATAATACATCGTCAATCAAACGAAGATTTCTTATTATCTGTATCACTTCTTCATCAGTTTTTCTATTCTTTTTAGATTTTCCTTTATTTTGTATTTTATTAGACACTTGTTCCACCTTCTTTCAGTATTTGCTTCAGAAATATATGTTCATAACTGAACTTTATCATCTGATAAACAGATGAAAATGCTTGTTTTTCTTAAGTGAAATAATGATAACATACGATTTATCTTTTTAATATGTGAATATTGTTAGAAATATTTTATATGATTTGGTACACTATAAACAATTTTGTAATATTAGATTTTTTATTTTCTTATGCAATATGCATTATTTTATATAGATTTCTTTGTTAATAACATACAAAAAAATCACCACTTAACTGCTTTAAATGGCAATTTTATCATTGTTTGCGTTACTTTTTTAATAATCCCTTTCAACAGGCTTTCTCCATTTCTACAGGGAATGAAAGCTTCTAAAATTAAAATTCAGGATGCGTGTCAATGCCCTTTATCGGGCTTTCTCCATTTCTACGGAACCTTTGGAATCAATCATGTGTTTGTAGGCAAAGCGTGTCAATGCCCTTTATCGGGCTTCTTCCATTTCTACATATTAGTAGAGAGCAATATCAGCATTATAATATAGCAGGTGTCAATGCCCTTTATCGGGCTTCTTCCATTTCTACGCTCCCCTCTGGGAACGCCCTAAAATGAAGCATTTGCAGACTCGATTTTGCAGGTAATTGTCTGACAACATCAAAATCTGCTTATTTTTTGCTGTTTTTGTGTCTCTTCACACTTTGTTCATATTTTTTTGTCATTTTTAGACCTTAGTTGTAAAAATGTATTTATAACTTTATTTTAACATATCATATTATAAATGTATATAAAAACTTTCAACTTCCAATTTTTCCAAGTAACAGGCTGAACTGTTACTTTTCCAACTTTCACACCTGGCAAACATATGTAGATACTTGATGTTTCAAGCAAACTAATCAACCAAATCGGTGCCTTAACATTAAAAAACATTATTTATCTAACCACTGTTTTATAGTTTCCTCATCCATATCTACAACACTTGCTATTAAAGAAATATCCATTCCCATATCATTTAATTTTTCTACTGTTTTTCTTGCTGTTTCTTTTGTAGCTTTTTTTGCTGCTTTTTTTGCTGCCTCTTTCGCTTTTCTCTCGGCATATTCCTCTACACTTTTACACATCTTCTCGTCCTCCTCACCATGTTTTAATTCTTTCATTCTTCTTGATATATTTGGAAATTTATCATCCTTGAAATCTGTTTTTAGAAAACATTGCATGAGGTCACTTATCAGACTATCATCTGCCACTTCCGTATTGACATATACTGACATAAGACCATCATTCACCGGATTGCCTGTTTCCTTTATAACATTTTCTACATGATACACTGTTTTTCCTGCTCCAAACATATCGAACTCGGATATATAAATTACTATTACATCCTGAACATCCTCAAATTCATCACCCGGTTCAGATTTATTAATTGTTATCGTTGATGCATTATAACGCACGCGTTTTACATGATTGCAATTATCTGATCTCTGTATTTCTATATTATATACTTTATCTTCAACACCTTCAATATATGCATCTAAGCGAACTGATCTCTTTGCAAGATTTCTTAATGACTTTTGTGCAACTAATGTTTCCGGCTTAACTTTTAGCCGTGAATTTTCAAGTATTACCTGTAATAACTCTTCGCACGCCGCTGCATCTTCTATAAACTTCTCAAATAATACATCGTCAATCAAACGAAGATTTCTTATTATCTGTATCACTTCTTCATCAGTTTTTCTATTCTTTTTAGATTTTCCTTTATTTTGTATTTTATTAGACACTTGTTCCACCTTCTTTCAGTATTTGCTTCAGAAATATATGTTCATAACTGAACTTTATCATCTGATAAACAGATGAAAATGCTTGTTTTTCTTAAGTGAAATAATGATAACATACGATTTATCTTTTTAATATGTGAATATTGTTAGAAATATTTTATATAATTTGGTACACTATAAACAATTTTGTAATATTAGATTTTTTATTTTCTTATGCAATATGCATTATTTTATATAGATTTCTTTGTTAATAACATACAAAAAAATCACCACTTAACTGCTTTAAATGGCGATTTTATCATTGTTTGCGTTACTTTTTTAATAATGCCCTTTATCTGGTTTTCTCCATTTCTACGAAGATGTTTTGTTCAGACTTGTGGCGCAATGTGTAGTGTCAATGCCCTTTATCGGGCTTTCTCCATTTCTACTTTAAAGCGAGCAATGGATAGACTACTTGAAAAGGTAGGTGTCAATGCCCTTTATCGGGCTTTCTCCATTTCTACCACCTAGAAAAAGAGATATACAATACGGTGGTAAAGTGTGTCAATGCCCTTTATCGGGCTTTCTCCATTTCTACGAAACTGGACTTTCACGCTCACATTTAATGAATCTGATATGTGTCAATGCCCTTTATCGGGCTTTCTCCATTTCTACGCTCCCCTCTGGGAACGCCCTAAAATGAAGCATTTGCAGACTCGATTTTGCAGGTAATTGTCTGACAACATCAAAATCTGCTTATTTTTTGCTGTTTTTGTGTCTCTTTACACTTTGTTCATATTTTTTTGTCATTTTTAGACCTTAGTTGTAAAAATGGATTTATAACTTTATTTTAACATATCATGTTATAAATGTATATAAAAACTTTCAATTTCCAATTTTTCCAAGTAACAGTTCAGCCATAAAAAATAATTGATAATACTTGAGCTTGCTCATTGTATTGTTGATTCTCTTTTTATGGTAGAATAGCCTTTCATTTCTGAAATGAGGGCAAATCCCTCGCGAGCACGCTCAGATGGAACAAATTTATTTGTTCATCCTCACTTTGCTTTCGCGTAAATAAACAAAAGCTGCATGGCAGCGACTGACAGTTTACTGGCAGGTTTATGAATTGAGGAAATAAAAGGCTGAACTGTTACTTTTCCAACTTTCACACCTGGCAAACATATGTAGATGCTTGATGTTTCTAGCAAACTAATTAACCAAATTTGTGCCTTAACATTAAAAAACATTATTTCTCTAACCACTGTTTTATAGTTTCTTCATCCATATCTACAGCACTTGCTATTAAAGAAATATCCATTCCCATATCATTTAATTTTTCTACTGTTTTTCTTGCTGTTTCTTTTGCTGCCTCTTTTGCTTTTCTCTCGGCATATTCCTCTACACTTTTACACATCTTCTCATCCTCCTCACCATGTTTTAATTCTTTCATTCTTCTTGATATATTTGG
>LLKB01000011.1:0-237 GCA_001414325.1 Butyribacter intestini
AAACAGCATTAGCGAATGGATTAAATGTATATAAATATATAACATATGTATTAGAGAAACGACCTACTGAAGAAATGGCAGACAGTGAATTAGAAAAGCTGTTACCATGGAATGATAAAGTTTTTGAAATATGTAAAATCGAAAGATAGATAAAGAAAAAAATAACTTAGCATAAAGAGTAAAATAATATTTATGCTAAGTTATTTTATAATGTACGCCTGAGTTTTTTGCGCTTAC
>LLKB01000011.1:1443-2118 GCA_001414325.1 Butyribacter intestini
GTACGAATTTTACCACAAACTGCTGTTAAGCAGAGAGTTTGCTATGGCAGATGAAAGCCCTATACAGGTTTTGAAAGAGGAGGGACGCGAAGCAACGGCAAAATCATATATGTGGCTATTTAGAAGCGGCGAAGATGATACCCCACCGATAGTTTTGTATAAATATGCATCAACGCGTAGAGGAGATGTTGCGAAAGAATTTCTGAAAGGTTTTAATGGATATCTTATGGCAGATGGTTATACAGGCTATAACAAAGTGCAGGATATAAAACGCTGTTGCTGTTTTGCACACATAAGAAGATATTTCTTTGATGCCATACCTAAAGGGAAAAATCGTGATATCAGTTGTCCGGCGGTGCAAGGTGTAGAGTATTGTGATAAGCTGTTTGCATATGAAAGACATTTTAAAGAAAAAGGTTATTCATACAAACAGATAAAAAATGGTCGTCTCAAGAAAGAAAAACCGGTAATTGAGGCTTTTTTGTCATGGCTTGAAAAGCAGAAACCCATTAAAGGCAGTAAATTTGCCACAGCAGTTACATATGCATTAAATAGAAAAGAACATATGATGACATATCTCGAAGATTGTCGCTGCAGTCTGAGTAATAATTTAAGTGAACAGAAAATGAAATCATATGTTATAGGTAGAAAGGGATGGCTTTTCAGTGACAGTCC
>LLKB01000012.1:0-311 GCA_001414325.1 Butyribacter intestini
CCATTTACATATGCTTCCTGCATAGGTGTGTCGTATTCATCAAGAAGTATGATTACTTTTTTTCCATAATAACGGCTGAGATAGTTTGAAAGATTTTTCAATGCCTCCTGTGCCACAGTATCACTCATACCAACGCACACAGATTGATATTGCATTTTTTCATTGGTATTATATATACCACTTTTCATTATATAATCATATTCATTATATATTCTTATAAGCTCATCTTTTATCTTTATAACCGTCTCATTATACTTTACCTGTTTTATTCCCGCAAAACTAAGAAATATTACCGGATATGTCCCCTGCAA
>LLKB01000012.1:321-2087 GCA_001414325.1 Butyribacter intestini
CCGTTTTTCTTATGATATCCAGATTTTCTCTTATATCTGTAAACGATAACCTTCTTTGCACGGCCTTCCTTAACTACAGAAGCAGTAACTGTTGCGTTTGCTACATCGTCTCCAGCCTTCATAGTTCCATCATTTACAGCAACAACCTGATCAAAAGTAACTGTCTCTCCTGCGGAAACAGCAAGTTTTTCTACGTTAATGATATCACCTTCGGATACTTTGTACTGCTTTCCACCTGTTGCAATAATTGCGTACATAATCGCACCTCCTATTTATCATTACTCGCTAACTTTGGCGTGACAAAAGTCATCTTCAAGGAGCCTCGTCAAGCGGCATCTCATATATCATACATATATTTTTACGGATTGTCAAGCGTTTTTTGAATTTTTTGGATTAAAAAAGTAACCGTTCATTTATTACATTCATAAAAGATTGAACGGTTACTACCTGCCGTCTATCAGCACCTCTTTGTCGCAGTTTAAAAAACAAACTGCAACAGATTTTGGCAATGCTTCGCATCCTAAATTGCCAAAATCCTCACACGAAACTTTTTCTTACGATATTTTCGGTTCCGAAAATATCTACCGTCCATCTATCAACACCTCTTTACCTCTAAACGCAAAACCATAGTGATGAATGTTTTCTTCTTTCACTCCTCTTTTGATAATCTCTGCATCATAGTTTTTGTCCTCTATCTGCTTTAATGCCGCTGCAACTGTCTCCTCAAGCGAACTTTCTTTTCTAGGATTTATTACTTTAAATTCTATTACGATACCCGGATATTTTTCATTTGTTTTGTCTATTGGCTCCAGCATTATGTCATACCGTCCATAGCCGCTTTCACGATTTGAGGTAATGATGTAGTTTTCTGTCTGGTCTACCATAAGTCCTAGTACAAAGCCATGGAAAAAGTTTTCCGGTGCTTTTCTTTCTGAATTATGTTTTCCTGAGTCAAATGAACTAAATGTATTCAATGCTACATCATTCATGTACTCATTCATACTTTCTATATCACCACTTATGAGTGCTCTTATAAACTCATTTGTTTCATGCTTTGCGGGACTGAACCATCTGAGTATCATATCTTCAAACATAAATTGTATTTCCAAATTTGTTAGTGCAAGCGTATATTTGCGTGCTTTCCTTCGATTTCCAACAAGTGGCTCTGCTGATACTACCTTAAGATAGCCGCTCGCAAGCATAAGACTCCACACGGCATCCTCCGAATAATCAAGCTCTGAAAATACTATCTGCTCATTTATTGGTACATCTATTGTTTCTTCTTTAAGAAGGGTTTCCATCATCATCTTTATACATGGACTTCCTTTTTGAACAAGATTATTTATAAGTCCATTTGAACTTGAGTCCGCCCAATAAGTGTTATATTCTTTTTTATCTAAAAAGTTGATTATCGACCACGGATTATAAATATCTTTTTGTTTTCCAAAAATAAAACCATCGTACCATTTTTTTACATCTTCCTTTTCATCCGGCAGCCCCTGTTCATCAAGTGCATTAAACACCTCTTTTTCTGTAAAACCAAATGAAGTTTCATATTTTGTTGACAATGTCGTGACTATTTCAAGATTATTGAGGTCACTAAAAATGCTTTCTTTAGATACTCTCGTAATTCCTGTCATTATTGCTCGCTCTAAATATGGGTTTGTCTTAAAAGTAGAATTAAAAAGACTTCTTGTAAATGCTACAAGTTCCTCCCAATATCCATTTACATATGCTTCCTGCATAGGTGTGTCGTATTCATCAAG